>NZ_CP137345.1:0-3560000 GCF_033261025.1 Bacillus sp. KICET-3
TTACTGCGCTTACGGTTATTTGGTTGAAATGTTCTTTTCATGTATGACACCTCCCTCGAGGAATAGCTGTTAAAGACAGTCTAATTTATTATATTTGGGTGAGCTGTTCATTGTCAACTTCACTTATGCATTTTCTTTTTTGCACCATAATAGGATAACACAGATAAAACGACTTCGAAAGTCTATTTTCATTTTTCCTCAATTTTAGCTAAAAAGATTTTTTTGGCAGCGGGAAATTTTAATTTCCAGGGCGAAAGATAATCAATGTGGATATCTTTCGCCTTATTTTTTCTATCCACAACCATTATCGACAACATCTTCACAAAATCAACCGCTGTGGACAAAAATTCTTCAACAGTTTGTATAGCGTGTGGATAAGTTCCTGTCAACCATTGCAACGTCTCGCTTATTCTGATATTATATTTGTGTTTTAACTCTTGATAACAAATTGGCTGCTCTCCCATTATCCACAAACTGTGGATAACTTGTGGAAAGTTTTTTCACAGGGTGTGCAGAAATTTGTCCACAACCTGTGAAAGATGTCGAAAAGACGTTTTTCTACTATATTATATGTTTTCAACATTTCATTAACGAATGGAGCCATCCATTTGCTCTTTTTTTGTGTTCTATAACAGGTGTAAGCGAGGCATATATTGCTTTGTAAAGGAGGGACGAACCGCAATTATGAAAAATATATCGGATCTTTGGAATCAAGCCCTTGGGCAGATCGAAAAAAAATTGAGCAAGCCCAGCTTTGAAACATGGATGAAGTCGACAAAGGCTCATTCACTGCAGGGTGATACGCTGATTATCACCGCTCCGAACGAGTTTGCGAGAGACTGGCTTGAATCAAGGTATCTGCACTTAATCGCGGATACAATTTACGATCTCACCGGGGAAGAGCTCAGCATTAAATTTGTTATTCCTCAGAATCAAAATGAAGAAGAATTCATGCCAAAATCTCCAATCAAAAAAATGTCGAAAGAAGAAGAACAGGCTGATTTTCCGCAAAATATGCTGAATCCCAAATATACATTCGATACTTTCGTTATAGGCTCCGGAAACCGATTTGCCCACGCTGCATCTCTGGCTGTGGCGGAAGCGCCTGCGAAAGCATACAATCCGCTGTTTATTTACGGGGGCGTCGGGCTTGGAAAAACCCACTTAATGCATGCGATCGGACATTATGTCATCGAACATAATCCATCTGCAAAAGTGGTTTATTCATCATCCGAAAAATTCACAAATGAGTTCATCAACTCGATCCGTGACAATAAAGCTGTCGATTTTCGGAACCGCTATCGAAATGTCGACGTTCTTTTGATAGATGATATTCAGTTTTTAGCCGGAAAAGAACAGACGCAAGAGGAATTTTTCCATACGTTTAATACGCTGCATGAAGAGACGAAGCAGATCGTCATTTCAAGCGACCGGCCGCCTAAAGAAATACCGACGCTTG
This sequence comes from Bacillus sp. KICET-3, assembly GCF_033261025.1. NCBI lineage: Bacteria > Bacillati > Bacillota > Bacilli > Caryophanales > Bacillaceae > Bacillus > Bacillus sp. KICET-3. The sequence goes on from NZ_CP137345.1 coordinate 1,460, forward strand.
AAGACCGTCTGCGCTCCCGCTTTGAGTGGGGATTGATCACAGATATCACGCCTCCTGATTTGGAAACAAGGATCGCGATTTTAAGAAAGAAAGCGAAAGCAGAAGGACTTGATATTCCGAATGAAGTCATGCTGTATATTGCAAATCAGATCGACAGCAACATCAGAGAGCTGGAAGGGGCTTTAATCCGCGTCGTCGCTTATTCTTCCTTAATCAATAAAGATATCAATGCTGATTTGGCCGCAGAGGCTTTGAAAGATATCATTCCTTCTTCAAAGCCGAAAATTATTACCATCAAAGACATTCAAAGGGTCGTCGGCCAGCAGTTCAATATCAAGCTTGAGGATTTCAAAGCGAAAAAACGGACGAAATCAGTGGCATTTCCGAGGCAGATCGCTATGTATCTATCAAGGGAAATGACAGATTCATCCCTGCCAAAAATCGGCGAAGAATTTGGGGGACGCGATCATACGACGGTCATTCATGCCCATGAAAAAATTTCAAAACTGCTGAGCGATGATGAACAGCTTCAGCAGCAGATTAAAGAAATAAAAGAACAGCTGAGATAAGATCGGCTCAGGTGAAGAATGGGAAAGTGTGAATAACTTAAACATGGTCTTACACAGTCTGTCCACATGTGGATAGGCTGTGTTTCCTTTCGTTTTCAGCACTTATCCACAAATCCACAGCCCCTACTATTACTTCTGCTATTTTTATAAAACATATTAATTATAGATTCCCGTAAGGAGGATGATTATGAAATTTACAATTCAAAAAGACCGTTTAGTCGAAAGTGTCCAGGATGTGTTAAAGGCCGTTTCTTCAAGAACAACGATTCCGATCTTAACCGGTATTAAAATCGTTGCATCTGATGAAGGCGTATCCCTTACCGGAAGCGATTCTGATATCTCAATCGAATCGTTTATCCCAAAAGAAGACGGTGACTTAGAAATTGTAACGATTGACAGACCGGGAAGCATCGTTCTTCAAGCGCGTTTTTTTAGTGAAATCGTAAAAAAACTGCCGATGTCGACTGTTGAAATCGAAGTTCAAAATCAGTATTTGACGATTATTCGCTCGGGAAAAGCCGAATTTAACCTTAATGGATTGGATGCCAGCGAGTATCCGCTTTTACCGCAAATTGAGGAGCATCATGCGTTTCAGATTCCGACAGACCTGCTGAAAAACTTGATCCGCCAAACTGTTTTCGCAGTGTCCACCTCAGAAACACGCCCAATCTTGACAGGTGTAAACTGGAACGTCTCCGGCGGTGAATTAATATGCACAGCAACGGATAGCCACCGTCTGGCATTAAGAAAAGCGAAGCTCGATATCAGCGAAGACAGCTCGTATAATGTCGTCATTCCAGGAAAAAGCTTGACTGAACTGAGCAAGATCCTTGACGACCATCAGGAGCTCGTAGATATCGTCATTACCGAAACACAGGTATTGTTTAAAACAAAAAATGTCCTGTTTTTCTCAAGGCTGCTTGACGGCAATTATCCTGACACAAATCGCCTGATTCCTCAGGAAAGCAAAACAAATCTGATCGTCAATACAAAGGAATTTCTGCAGGCAATCGACAGGGCTTCATTGCTGGCCAGAGAAGGACGGAACAACGTGGTAAAACTGTCCGCATCCGCCAGCGAGTCGATCGAGATTTCTTCGAATTCTCCTGAAATCGGGAAGGTTGTTGAAACGGTGAATGCCGAACAAATAGAAGGGGAAGACTTAAAGATATCCTTTAGTCCGAAATATATGTTGGATGCTCTTAAAGTACTTGAAGGAGAGGACATTCATGTCAGCTTTACCGGCGCTATGAGACCTTTTCTGATCCGCACCCCGAATGATGATTCGATCGTTCAATTAATTCTTCCTGTCCGGACGTATTAATCTGCAACTGGAGAAAGCTGCCGGCTTGGCTGGCGGCTTTTCTTATTTTGGTGTGCGGAAAAAGGCTCTCTGCCTGCTGCCCTGTTTTTTGTACGTAAGTTACCCCTTTCCTTCTTTCCCTGTTTTTTAGTACAATTAGATATTAGTGATATTGAAAGAGGTCGATAAAATGACAAAGACGGTGACGATTGATACAAACATGATTACCCTCGGCCAGTTTTTAAAATTGGCTGACGTCATTCAGTCGGGCGGAATGGCAAAATGGTTTTTAGCAGAGCACGAAGTTCTCGTAAATAATGAGCCGGATAACCGCCGCGGCCGGAAACTATATGTCGGGGATATAGTGACGATTGAAGGGTTCGGTTCATTCCAGGTCGGCGGCTAAAAGCAGGTGATATTGATTGTACATCCAAAATCTTACATTATCATCTTACCGTAATTATGAACGCCTTGATCTCCAATTCGAAAACAAAGTGAACGTGATTATCGGAGAAAACGCCCAAGGCAAGACAAATCTGATGGAAGCGATTTACGTACTTGCGATGGCAAAGTCCCATCGAACGTCAAATGACAAAGAACTCATACGATGGGATGAAGACTATGCTAAAATAGAAGGCAGGGTCATTAAAAAAAACGGTCCCGTTCCCATCCAGCTTGTCATTTCGAAAAAGGGAAAAAAAGGCAAGGTCAATCATATTGAACAACAGAAACTGAGCCAGTATGTCGGGGCTGTAAACACGATTATGTTCGCGCCGGAGGATTTAAATCTTGTAAAAGGAAGTCCTCAGGTCAGAAGAAGGTTTCTCGATATGGAAATCGGCCAGGTATCACCCGTCTATCTTCATGACCTTTCTCTTTACCAAAAAATCCTCTCACAGCGGAATCATTTCTTGAAGCAGCTTCAAACAAGAAAACAGACCGATCAAACGATGCTTGATGTGCTGACGGAACAGCTTACGGAATTCGCGGCAAAGGTTGTGATGAAACGTCTTCAATTTGTTGATCAGCTTGAAAAATGGGCACAGCCTATCCATTCCGGAATTTCAAGAGGTCTTGAAGAATTGACGTTAAAGTATCATACGTCTCTTCACGTATCAGATTCGCCCGATTTGTCGAAAATGATCAATAGTTATCAAGAAACGTTTTCTAAATTAAGAGATAAAGAAATAGAACGGGGTGTATCCCTTTCAGGCCCCCACAGGGATGATGTTCTTTTCTACGTCAATGGCCGCGATGTGCAGACTTACGGATCACAGGGCCAGCAGCGTACGACGGCATTGTCGCTTAAATTGGCTGAAATCGATTTGATTCAGGAAGAGATAGGAGAATACCCGATTCTGCTTTTGGATGATGTTTTATCAGAGCTGGACGACTATCGGCAGTCTCATTTGCTCAACACCATTCAAGGCCGTGTTCAAACCTTCGTAACGACGACGAGCGTTGATGGAATTGATCATCAAACCTTAAACGAAGCGGAAATCTTTCGTGTTGCAAATGGCACGCTATTGGACTGAAAAAATGGGGTGAGGGATTGTATATCCATTTAGGTGACGACTTTGTCGTCTCAACACGAGAAATTGTGGCTATTTTTGATTACAAGGCGAAGACATCGCCGATTGTTGAAGAGTTTTTAAACAAGCAACAACAGCGGATTGTCTCTTCAAACAGCACGCCTAAGTCAATTGTCGTCACAGTTCAAACGATTTATTTTTCTCCTTTAGCCTCAGGCACGTTGAAAAAACGGGCGCAATCCAAGCCGGAAATCGATTCATAAAGAATCTTAACTATAAATTTATTATGTTTGAAGAAAAGTGTAGGTGAATGTGCGTGGCAATGGAACAGCAAAATAATTACGATGAAAATCAGATACAGGTTCTAGAGGGATTGGAAGCCGTTCGGAAAAGACCCGGAATGTACATCGGGTCGACAAGCGGCAAAGGTCTGCACCATTTAGTATGGGAAATTGTTGATAACAGCATCGATGAAGCATTGGCCGGTTACTGCACTGAAATCAATGTCGAAATTGAAAAAGACAACAGCATCACTGTAAGAGACAACGGACGGGGGATTCCGGTCGGTATTCAGGAGAAAATGGGCCGTCCCGCTGTGGAAGTCATCATGACCGTTCTGCACGCCGGAGGAAAGTTTGACGGAAGCGGATATAAAGTTTCAGGTGGTTTGCACGGCGTCGGTGCTTCTGTTGTTAACGCCCTGTCAACAGAGCTTGATGTAACGGTTTACAGAGACGGAAAAGTCCATTACCAGGAATATGAACGGGGCGTTCCAAAAGCTGATTTGAAAGTCATCGGCGATACGGATGTGACAGGAACGACCACTCACTTCAAGCCTGATCCGGAAATATTCACGGAAACTACTGAATACGACTATGATACGCTTGCCACTCGTGTCCGAGAACTCGCTTTTTTGACAAAAGGCGTCAAAATCACGATCGAAGACAAGCGTGAAGGAAAAGAACGCAAGAATGAGTACTGCTATGAGGGCGGAATTAAAAGCTATGTTGAACACTTGAACCGCTCACGAGAAGTCATTCACGAGGAGCCGGTCTACATTGAAGGGTCCAAAGACGGCATTACGGTCGAGGTCGCTCTTCAATACAATGACAGCTACACGAGCAACATCTATTCATTCGCCAACAACATCCATACGTATGAAGGCGGAACGCATGAAGCAGGCTTTAAAACAGGCTTGACGCGGGTCATCAATGATTACGCGAGAAGGAACGGCGTATTCAAAGAAAACGACCCGAATTTAAGCGGGGAAGATGTCCGGGAAGGTTTGACAGCGATTATTTCAATCAAGCATCCGGATCCGCAGTTTGAAGGGCAGACGAAAACAAAGCTCGGCAACTCAGAAGCCCGCGCGATCACAGATGCTCTATTTTCAGAAGCATTGGAAAAATTCCTGCTTGAAAACCCCGACTCAGCGAAAAAAATTGTTGAAAAAGGCGTGATGGCAGCAAGAGCGCGAATGGCCGCAAAAAAAGCACGCGAATTGACGCGCAGAAAAAGCGCGCTGGAAGTATCGAATTTGCCAGGGAAATTGGCAGACTGCTCTTCGAAAGATCCGACGATTTCCGAGCTTTATATCGTTGAGGGTGATTCTGCGGGCGGCTCGGCAAAGCAGGGACGCGACCGTCATTTCCAGGCGATTTTGCCTTTGCGGGGTAAAATTTTGAACGTCGAAAAAGCCCGCCTTGATAAAATTTTGTCAAACAATGAAGTCCGCTCGATGATAACCGCGCTCGGCACCGGAATCGGCGAAGATTTCAACCTCGAAAAAGCGCGTTACCATAAAGTCGTGATTATGACGGATGCCGACGTTGACGGCGCACACATCAGAACATTGCTGCTGACCTTTTTCTACCGTTACATGCGGCAGATTATTGAACAAGGATACGTCTACATCGCTCAGCCGCCGTTATACAAAATTCAGCAGGGCAAACGGGTGGAGTACGCGTATAATGACAAGCAGCTCGAAGAGATTTTAAAAGAGCTTCCGCAAAATCCCAAGCCAGGCCTGCAGCGCTATAAAGGTTTGGGCGAGATGAATGCGACACAGCTTTGGGAAACGACGATGGATCCTGACACGCGGACGTTGCTTCAAGTGACGCTCAAGGATGCGATCGATGCCGATGAAACCTTCGAAATGCTCATGGGGGACAAAGTGGAGCCGCGTAGGAACTTCATTGAAGAAAACGCACGTTATGTAAAGAACTTGGATATTTAATGCATGTAGGACCTTATTTTGCTTGATTGAAATAAGGTCTTTTCTAGAATAGAGCCTTTGGTGTTCTAGTAATTTCATGTGTATAAAATCAAGATTATTGATATAATGGAGAATAGCCTTATTCGTTGAAGAGTATAAATACAAATCTACTCCCACACAACTCATGTAGATTCTCCAGGGAGGTTTTTTAATGAGTGAACAAAAAAAGCCGCAAGTCCAGGAAGTCAATATTAGCCAGGAGATGCGTACGTCGTTCTTAGATTATGCGATGAGCGTTATTGTTTCCCGTGCTCTTCCTGATGTAAGAGACGGACTGAAGCCGGTGCATAGAAGAATTTTGTACGCGATGAATGACCTTGGGATGACAAGCGACAAACCATACAAAAAATCTGCCCGGATTGTCGGCGAAGTTATTGGTAAGTACCATCCGCACGGTGATTCTGCCGTTTACGAAGCGATGGTCAGGATGGCCCAGGATTTCAACTATCGCTATATGCTTGTTCAAGGCCATGGGAACTTCGGTTCTGTCGATGGCGATTCAGCAGCTGCGATGCGTTATACAGAAGCGAGAATGTCGAAAATATCCATGGAAATCCTGCGCGACATCAACAAGGATACGATTGACTATCAAGACAACTATGACGGATCTGAAAGAGAACCGATTGTCATGCCTGCCAGATTTCCAAACCTGTTGGTTAACGGTGCAGCCGGGATTGCAGTCGGAATGGCGACAAATATCCCGCCGCATCAACTTGGCGAAGTCGTTGACGGGGTTTTGGCAGTCAGCAAGAACCCTGATATTTCGCTTGCGGAATTGATGGAAATCATCCCGGGCCCTGATTTCCCGACGGCAGGTTTGATCTTGGGAAGAAGCGGAATCCGCAAAGCTTATGAAACAGGCCGCGGATCGATTACGCTTCGAGCCAAAGCGCAAATTGAAGAAACATCATCCGGCAAACCGGTTATCATTGTTACGGAAATACCGTATCAGGTGAATAAAGCAAAACTGATTGAAAAAATCGCTGATCTTGTCCGCGACAAGAAAATCGAGGGCATTACAGATCTTCGCGATGAATCAGACCGAAACGGAATGCGGATTGTCATCGAGCTGAGAAGAGACGCAAATGCCAACGTTCTGTTAAATAATTTGTACAAGCAGACCGCACTTCAAACATCATTTGGGATCAATCTTTTGGCGCTTGTTGATGGACAGCCGAAAGTATTAAGCCTGAAGCAGTGTCTTGAGCACTATCTTGATCACCAAAAAGTCGTGATCAGAAGACGTACGGCATTTGAGCTTCGAAAAGCAGAAGCGAGAGCTCACATCCTCGAAGGTTTGAGAGTGGCTCTTGATCATCTCGATGAAGTGATTTCCTTAATCAGAAACTCGCAAACAGCTGAAATTGCGAAAAACGGATTAATCGAGAAGTTTTCATTGACTGAGAAGCAAGCCCAAGCCATTTTGGACATGCGTCTTCAGCGGCTGACAGGACTGGAACGCGAAAAAATTGAAGAAGAATACCAAAATTTAATCCAGCTGATCGCCGAGTTAAAAGCGATTTTAGCAGACGAAGAAAAAGTTCTTGAAATCATCAGAGAAGAACTGACAGAGATTAAAGAACGATTCAATGATGAGCGCCGGACCGAGATCGTCACATCAGGCCTTGAGACGATTGAAGACGAGGACCTCATTACGAGAGAAAATATCGTTGTCACTTTAACCCATAACGGCTATATCAAACGCCTTCCTTCTTCCACTTACCGCAGCCAAAAACGGGGCGGAAAAGGAATTCAGGGAATGGGAACAAATGAAGATGATTTTGTAGAACATTTGATCTCCACATCAACCCATGACACAATTCTCTTTTTCTCAAACAAAGGGAAGGTCTACAGGGCGAAAGGATATGAAATTCCTGAATTCGGACGTACAGCGAAGGGAATTCCGATCATCAACCTTCTGGAAGTCGAAAAAGGGGAATGGATCAATGCGATCATTCCGGTTACCGAGTTTGACGATGAATCATACCTGTTCTTTACGACAAAACACGGTATTTCTAAACGGACGCCGCTTTCCCAATTCGCCAATATTCGCAACAACGGTTTAATTGCCTTAAGCCTTCGCGATGAAGATGAATTGATGTCTGTCCGCCTGACTGACGGAAATAAACAGATTATCATCGGAACGAGAAACGGACTGCTGATCCGTTTCCCTGAAAGCGATGTTCGTCAAATGGGAAGAACTGCGGCAGGTGTGAAAGGAATCACCCTCACAGATGATGATATCGTGGTTGGAATGGAGATTTTGGAAGAGGATTCCGATGTTTTAATCGTAACCGAAAAAGGATACGGAAAACGGACGCCTGCTTCAGAATACAGAACACAGAGCCGTGGAGGAAAAGGGCTGAAAACCTGCAAAATTACGGAAAACAACGGACCTCTTGTTACGGTTAAAGCGACAAGAGGAGAGGAAGATTTAATGATTATCACCGCCAGCGGTGTCATCATTCGGATGGACATTAATGATATTTCCGTAACAGGACGGGTTACGCAGGGTGTCCGCCTCATTCGCTTAGGAGACCAGGAGCATGTTGCTACTGTCGCTTTGGTTGAAAAAGATGAGGAAAACGAGACGGAAACAGATGATCATGAAGAAAATGAAGCTTAAATGAAAGTGCAGCCTCAGGGCTGCGCTTTTTTTATAGATTGCCTCGAAATGTCTTGAAGAATACCTTTTCTATCACTGAATAATGTGTTATAATCTTTCTTGGCCGCTTATGAAAAGCAAACAATAAATTTTTTGAAAAAAAGTATTGACCGCTTGTCTATAAAATGTTATATTTAAGTGGTCGCTTTGAGAGCGGCAATGAAGTTCTTTGAAAACTAAACAAGACAAAACGTACCTGTTAATTCATTAAATAAATCGCACATGTGAATGTGCGTAGTCAGGGGCCTGCACGATGCAGGTCATGCAGATGTTGTCACAGGATGTGACGAACTTAATCTGCGCTCCATTATTTCATGGAGAGTTTGATCCTGGCTCAGGACGAACGCTGGCGGCGTGCCTAATACATGCAAGTCGAGCGAACCGACGGGAGCTTGCTCCCTTAGGTTAGCGGCGGACGGGTGAGTAACACGTGGGTAACCTGCCTGTAAGACTGGGATAACTCCGGGAAACCGGGGCTAATACCGGATGCTTGATTGAACCGCATGGTTCAATTATAAAAGGTGGCTTTTAGCTACCACTTACAGATGGACCCGCGGCGCATTAGCTAGTTGGTGAGGTAACGGCTCACCAAGGCGACGATGCGTAGCCGACCTGAGAGGGTGATCGGCCACACTGGGACTGAGACACGGCCCAGACTCCTACGGGAGGCAGCAGTAGGGAATCTTCCGCAATGGACGAAAGTCTGACGGAGCAACGCCGCGTGAGTGATGAAGGTTTTCGGATCGTAAAACTCTGTTGTTAGGGAAGAACAAGTACCGTTCGAACAGGGCGGTGCCTTGACGGTACCTAACCAGAAAGCCACGGCTAACTACGTGCCAGCAGCCGCGGTAATACGTAGGTGGCAAGCGTTGTCCGGAATTATTGGGCGTAAAGCGCGCGCAGGCGGTTTCTTAAGTCTGATGTGAAAGCCCCCGGCTCAACCGGGGAGGGTCATTGGAAACTGGGGAACTTGAGTGCAGAAGAGGAGAGTGGAATTCCACGTGTAGCGGTGAAATGCGTAGAGATGTGGAGGAACACCAGTGGCGAAGGCGACTCTCTGGTCTGTAACTGACGCTGAGGCGCGAAAGCGTGGGGAGCGAACAGGATTAGATACCCTGGTAGTCCACGCCGTAAACGATGAGTGCTAAGTGTTAGAGGGTTTCCGCCCTTTAGTGCTGCAGCAAACGCATTAAGCACTCCGCCTGGGGAGTACGGTCGCAAGACTGAAACTCAAAGGAATTGACGGGGGCCCGCACAAGCGGTGGAGCATGTGGTTTAATTCGAAGCAACGCGAAGAACCTTACCAGGTCTTGACATCCTCTGACACCCCTAGAGATAGGGCTTCCCCTTCGGGGGCAGAGTGACAGGTGGTGCATGGTTGTCGTCAGCTCGTGTCGTGAGATGTTGGGTTAAGTCCCGCAACGAGCGCAACCCTTGATCTTAGTTGCCAGCATTCAGTTGGGCACTCTAAGGTGACTGCCGGTGACAAACCGGAGGAAGGTGGGGATGACGTCAAATCATCATGCCCCTTATGACCTGGGCTACACACGTGCTACAATGGGCAGAACAAAGGGCAGCGAAGCCGCGAGGCTAAGCCAATCCCACAAATCTGCTCTCAGTTCGGATCGCAGTCTGCAACTCGACTGCGTGAAGCTGGAATCGCTAGTAATCGCGGATCAGCATGCCGCGGTGAATACGTTCCCGGGCCTTGTACACACCGCCCGTCACACCACGAGAGTTTGTAACACCCGAAGTCGGTGAGGTAACCTTTTGGAGCCAGCCGCCGAAGGTGGGACAGATGATTGGGGTGAAGTCGTAACAAGGTAGCCGTATCGGAAGGTGCGGCTGGATCACCTCCTTTCTAAGGATATTATACGGAATATAAGACCTCGCGGTCTTATAGACAGGTGCGTTTGGATCTTGTTTAGTTTTGAAGGAACTTCTTTTCCTTCAAATGAATATATAAAAAGATGGGCCTGTAGCTCAGCTGGTTAGAGCGCACGCCTGATAAGCGTGAGGTCGGTGGTTCGAGTCCACTCAGGCCCACCATCTTACATGACACGGGGCCTTAGCTCAGCTGGGAGAGCGCCTGCTTTGCACGCAGGAGGTCAGCGGTTCGATCCCGCTAGGCTCCACCAACGTGTTCTTTGAAAACTAGATAACGAAAGTAGACATTCACAAAGGCTTGCGCGATGCAAGTCATGCCGATGTTACCACAGGATGTGGTGATGTTAATCGGCGATCCTTATTATTAGTGATTCTTTTTTAACGGTTAAGTTAGAAAGGGCGCACGGTGGATGCCTTGGCACTAGGAGCCGATGAAGGACGGGACGAACACCGATATGCTTCGGGGAGCTGTAAGCAAGCTTTGATCCGGAGATTTCCGAATGGGGAAACCCACTGCTCGTAATGGAGCAGTATCCATATCTGAATTCATAGGGTATGAGAAGGCAGACCCGGGGAACTGAAACATCTAAGTACCCGGAGGAAGAGAAAGCAAATGCGATTCCCTGAGTAGCGGCGAGCGAAACGGGAACAGCCCAAACCAAGAGGCTTGCCTCTTGGGGTTGTAGGACACTCTATACGGAGTTACAAAAGAACGGGGTAGATGAAGAGGTCTGGAAAGGCCCGCCATAGGAGGTAACAGCCCTGTAGTCAAAACTTCGTTCTCTCCTGAGTGGATCCTGAGTACGGCGGAACACGTGAAATTCCGTCGGAATCCGGGAGGACCATCTCCCAAGGCTAAATACTCCCTAGTGACCGATAGTGAACCAGTACCGTGAGGGAAAGGTGAAAAGCACCCCGGAAGGGGAGTGAAAGAGATCCTGAAACCGTGTGCCTACAAGTAGTCAGAGCCCGTTAACGGGTGATGGCGTGCCTTTTGTAGAATGAACCGGCGAGTTACGATCCCGTGCAAGGTTAAGTTTGAAAAGACGGAGCCGCAGCGAAAGCGAGTCTGAATAGGGCGCATGAGTACGTGGTCGTAGACCCGAAACCAGGTGATCTACCCATGTCCAGGGTGAAGTTCAGGTAACACTGAATGGAGGCCCGAACCCACGCACGTTGAAAAGTGCGGGGATGAGGTGTGGGTAGGGGTGAAATGCCAATCGAACCTGGAGATAGCTGGTTCTCTCCGAAATAGCTTTAGGGCTAGCCTCAAGGTAAGAGTCTTGGAGGTAGAGCACTGATTGGACTAGGGGCCCCTACCGGGTTACCGAATTCAGTCAAACTCCGAATGCCAAAGACTTATCCTTGGGAGTCAGACTGCGAGTGATAAGATCCGTAGTCGAAAGGGAAACAGCCCAGACCGCCAGCTAAGGTCCCAAAGTATACGTTAAGTGGAAAAGGATGTGGAGTTGCTTAGACAACCAGGATGTTGGCTTAGAAGCAGCCACCATTTAAAGAGTGCGTAATAGCTCACTGGTCGAGTGACTCTGCGCCGAAAATGTACCGGGGCTAAACGTATCACCGAAGCTGCGGACTGTTCTTGCGAACAGTGGTAGGAGAGCGTTCTAAGGGCTGTGAAGCGAGACCGGAAGGACTCGTGGAGCGCTTAGAAGTGAGAATGCCGGTATGAGTAGCGAAAGAGGGGTGAGAATCCCCTCCACCGAATGCCTAAGGTTTCCTGAGGAAGGCTCGTCCGCTCAGGGTTAGTCGGGACCTAAGCCGAGGCCGAAAGGCGTAGGCGATGGATAACAGGTTGATATTCCTGTACCACCTCCTCACCATTTGAGCAATGGGGGGACGCAGGAGGATAGGGTAAGCGCGGTATTGGATATCCGCGTCCAAGCAGTTAGGCTGGGAAATAGGCAAATCCGTTTCCCATATAAGGCTGAGCTGTGATGGCGAGTGAAATATAGTAGCGAAGTTCCTGATTCCACACTGCCAAGAAAAGCCTCTAGCGAGGTGAGAGGTGCCCGTACCGCAAACCGACACAGGTAGGCGAGGAGAGAATCCTAAGGTGATCGAGAGAACTCTCGTTAAGGAACTCGGCAAAATGACCCCGTAACTTCGGGAGAAGGGGTGCTCTGTTAGGGTGCAAGCCCGAGAGAGCCGCAGTGAATAGGCCCAGGCGACTGTTTAGCAAAAACACAGGTCTCTGCGAAGCCGCAAGGCGAAGTATAGGGGCTGACGCCTGCCCGGTGCTGGAAGGTTAAGAGGAGCGCTTAGCGTATGCGAAGGTGCGAATTGAAGCCCCAGTAAACGGCGGCCGTAACTATAACGGTCCTAAGGTAGCGAAATTCCTTGTCGGGTAAGTTCCGACCCGCACGAAAGGCGCAACGATCTGGGCACTGTCTCAACGAGAGACTCGGTGAAATTATAGTACCTGTGAAGATGCAGGTTACCCGCGACAGGACGGAAAGACCCCGTGGAGCTTTACTGCAGCCTGATATTGAATGTTGGTACAGCTTGTACAGGATAGGTAGGAGCCTTGGAAACCGGAGCGCCAGCTTCGGTGGAGGCATCGGTGGGATACTACCCTGGCTGTATTGACCTTCTAACCCGCTGCCCTTATCGGGCAGGGAGACAGTGTCAGGTGGGCAGTTTGACTGGGGCGGTCGCCTCCTAAAAGGTAACGGAGGCGCCCAAAGGTTCCCTCAGAATGGTTGGAAATCATTCGCAGAGTGTAAAGGCACAAGGGAGCTTGACTGCGAGACCTACAAGTCGAGCAGGGACGAAAGTCGGGCTTAGTGATCCGGTGGTTCCGCATGGAAGGGCCATCGCTCAACGGATAAAAGCTACCCCGGGGATAACAGGCTTATCTCCCCCAAGAGTCCACATCGACGGGGAGGTTTGGCACCTCGATGTCGGCTCATCGCATCCTGGGGCTGTAGTCGGTCCCAAGGGTTGGGCTGTTCGCCCATTAAAGCGGTACGCGAGCTGGGTTCAGAACGTCGTGAGACAGTTCGGTCCCTATCCGTCGCGGGCGCAGGAAATTTGAGAGGAGCTGTCCTTAGTACGAGAGGACCGGGATGGACGCACCGCTGGTGTACCAGTTGTTCTGCCAAGGGCATCGCTGGGTAGCTATGTGCGGACGGGATAAGTGCTGAAAGCATCTAAGCATGAAGCCCCCCTCAAGATGAGATTTCCCATTCCGCAAGGAAGTAAGATCCCTGAAAGATGATCAGGTTGATAGGTCTGAGGTGGAAGTGTGGCGACACATGGAGCTGACAGATACTAATCGATCGAGGACTTAACCTAAATATTTGTGAATGGTCTTTACCCGTTATCTAGTTTTGAGAGAACGCTCTCAAAAGCCAAAGGCAAGGAAACTCGGCTAGAGGCCCTCACATCCTGTGAGGAACGCCCAGTACCTTCGTCCTGAAGGCATAGTTTGGTGGCGATAGCGAAGAGGTCACACCCGTTCCCATGCCGAACACGGAAGTTAAGCTCTTCAGCGCCGATGGTAGTTGGGGGTCTCCCCCTGTGAGAGTAGGACGCCGCCAAGCAAGCGAAAGACCAGCTTAGATAAGCTGGTCTTTTTTGTTGTCTTCTTTTTTTTGTAAAAGCAGTTTGGCGATATAGTATGGAAATTTCTTTTCGGTTATATGTAAAAACTGCTGAATGATGACATAATCGTCGCTTGCACATTGCAGGAGGAGGTCGTACCACCATTCCGTTTCATATCTGGCAATCATGCTTAGATTGTAGGCGATCAAATAATGAATCAAAATTTCAGGGAGCTTTAAAAAGCGGTCACGTGCAGCTGGGAATAAAAAGGTGCCGCTCTCAAGATCAAAAAGCAAGCTTGTCGAAGTGCTTGGATGATATTCTTTTTGATCGGCGGAGAACGTGAGCCAGTCTTTGTCTTTGCCTGATAGTACCCAGTTTAAATGATATTTCACATGCTCGATGAAACGTTGGGCTGACATGTTATAAGCGTCGGCCGTATAAGCAGGGAGCCGGATACATCCCTTATCCAACACGGCTTTCACCATTGGGTTTTCTCTTTTTTGAAATGAGAGCACATTATTGATTTCCGGAATGTTGACTAAAAGCTGTTTCATGCTGAAACGTTCGTCTTCGAGCCCTTTTAATTGAAAAAGGGATTGAATGACATGCATGCAAAGCCCGTTTCTTTGAATTTTTACTTCATCCTCATAAAAAAGGTAATTTTGTTTTTTGCGTTTTCTCGTGGTTACGCCATGTGCAAGCACAGAAGTGTGGCTTGGATAGGAAGGATCTGACGTTAATATGCAGGCTTTTAAAAGCTGAGCCATTCCGTAAAATAAAAGAATCGGCTTAATTTCAATCGAAGCCATTTTCGCTTGCTTGTAAAAAGCTTCTGCATGTTTAAGAAAAAAAATGAACCGTTCTCCATTTTTATATGAATTTTTTTTAGCATCATCCATACCGAGATTTTTATATACCATCTCTAGAAAATTCTGGGCGGTTTCAACAGAGTAAAACAGCTCTAGTTCCTTCCATCCTTTATTTTGCATGAACTCCACTTCCCTCTTGTTTATTTTCTAAAAATTACAACTGTTTACTGCTTTCTTGACAGTCGGTTTTCAAGTTGATAATCTACATATAATATTTTGCCGAAAAGAGGGGGATTTACTAATGTGGGAAAGCAAATTTTCGAAAGAAGGCTTAACGTTTGATGATGTTTTGCTCATTCCGGCTAAATCAGAAGTTCTGCCGCGAGACGTTGATTTATCGGTTGAGCTGACTCCAACTCTAAAACTGAATGTTCCAATTATCAGCGCAGGTATGGATACCGTGACAGAAGCCGAAATGGCCATTGCAATGGCGAGACAGGGCGGCATGGGCATCATCCATAAAAATATGTCAATCGAACAGCAAGCTGAACAAGTTGACAAAGTAAAGCGTTCAGAGCGCGGCGTCATTACGAATCCGTTTTTCCTGACACCCGAACATCAAGTATTTGATGCAGAACATTTAATGGGCAAATACAGAATCTCAGGTGTTCCGATTGTCGATAACAGCGAAGATCAGAAGCTGGTAGGTATCATTACAAACCGCGATCTTCGATTCATTTCTGATTATTCCATGAAAATCAGCGATGTGATGACAAAAGAAGAGCTTGTTACGGCTCCAGTCGGCACTACACTAGATGAAGCAGAAAAAATTCTTCAGAAATATAAAATCGAAAAACTCCCTCTTGTAGATGATCAAGGTGTTTTAAAAGGTCTTATCACCATCAAAGATATCGAAAAAGTAATTGAATTTCCGAACTCCGCCAAGGATGTCCACGGCCGCCTGCTGGTAGGGGCTGCAGTTGGTGTAACCGGCGATACAATGACACGCGTCAAAAAGCTTGTCGAAGCCAATGTCGATGTGATTGTCGTCGATACCGCACACGGCCATTCCCAAGGTGTTCTGAATACGGTTAAAAAAATAAGAGAAACTTACCCAGAGCTGAACATTATCGCAGGAAACGTGGCAACTGCCGGAGGAACAAAAGCACTGATTGAAGCAGGAGCAAATGTGGTCAAAGTGGGCATCGGCCCCGGCTCCATCTGTACGACCCGTGTTGTAGCTGGAGTCGGCGTTCCGCAGGTAACTGCGGTTTATGACTGTGCGACTGAAGCAAGAAAGCACGGAGCTGCGATTATTGCAGACGGCGGAATCAAGTATTCCGGAGACATTGTAAAGGCATTGGCTGCCGGCGGACATGCTGTCATGCTGGGAAGCCTTCTTGCCGGTACATCTGAAAGCCCTGGCGAGACCGAAATTTATCAAGGCAGACGCTTTAAAGTGTACCGCGGCATGGGTTCAGTTGCCGCAATGGAAAAAGGAAGCAAGGACCGCTATTTCCAAGAAGAAAACAAGAAATTTGTTCCTGAGGGCATTGAAGGCCGTACGCCTTACAAAGGACCTGTTGCCGATACGATTTATCAGCTTGCCGGCGGTTTGAAATCCGGTATGGGCTACTGTGGAACGAAGGATTTGCGGTCTTTAAGAGAGGATTCGCAATTCATTCGGATGACTGGCGCCGGCCTGAGGGAAAGTCATCCTCATGATGTACAAATTACCAAAGAATCGCCTAACTATACCATTTCTTAATCAAAAATGACAAAAATTAAACCATAGACAGAGTGATACTCTGTCTATTTTTTTTTGCTTTATTATGATAAAATTTATAATGTTGTGTTGAAAAATGTCTTTTATGGCTTTTACATAGATTGAGTATGATGAAAAGCGGAGGTATCAGATTTGAAAAGCAAGAGAATCAAGCAGCTGATCATGTTGGTTATGGCTTTTGCTATAGTGGTAGGTGCATTTTCGCCTATGTCAAACGCAAAGGCTGCGAATGATCCAATTAACGTAAACGCAAAGGCGGCAATATTGATTGAAGCGTCATCAGGGAAGGTTTTATACAGCAAAAACGCCGACCAGCGTCTTCCTGTTGCCAGCATGGCTAAAATGATGACGGAGTATCTTCTGTTGGAAGCGATTCATGAGGGCAAAGTGAAATGGGATCAAAAGTATACGCCGGACGATTATGTCTATGAAATTTCCCAAGACCGCTCATTGTCCAACGTTCCGCTTCGCAAAGACGGTTCCTACACCGTAAAAGAGCTTTACCAGGCGACTGCGATTTACTCTGCGAATGCAGCGGCAATCGCTCTTTCAGAAATCGTTGCCGGCTCTGAATCAAACTTTGTTGAATTGATGAATAAAAAAGCTAAAGAACTTGGAATGAAAAACTTCAAATTTGTCAATGCAACAGGTTTGGAAAATAAAGACCTTCATGGAAAACATCCTAGCGGAACAAGCGCTAATGAGGAAAATGAAGTGTCTGCAAGAGACATGGCGATCCTTGCCGATCATTTAGTCAATGATTACCCTGAAATCCTGGATACGGCAAGCATTGCCAAAACAAAGTTCAGAGAAGGCACAGATGATGAAATGGACATGCCGAACTGGAACTTCATGCTGAAAGGCCTAGTGCAGGAATATAAGGGCGTTGACGGATTGAAAACGGGATCAACCGACTCAGCGGGATCATGTTTCACCGCGACTGCCAAAAGAAACGGAATGCGCGTGATTTCCGTCGTGCTTAATGCAAAAGGCAACCTTCACACAGCGCGCTTTGATGCAACGAAAAAAATGCTGGATTATGCCTTTGACAATTTCTCAATGAAAGAACTGTATGCGAAAGGCGCCCAGGTAAAAGGGAATGAGACGGTTAAAGTCGACCAGGGAAAAGAACAAGAAGTCGGCATCATCACAGAAAAAGCTCTGTCAATCCCTGTGAAAAACGGAGATGAGAAGAAATATAAGGCGAAAGTAACACTTGATAAAAAGGAGCTTTCCGCACCTGTGAAAAAGGGTGAAAAAGTCGGTACTTTGACGGCCTCCTATACAGGAGATGAGAAGGATTACGGCTTTATCGGAAGCGATATATCAGGTGTGAAATTGGTGACAAAAGAAGCAGATGAGAAAGCAAACTGGTTTGTATTGACGATGCGCAGCATCGGCGGATTCTTCGCCGGAATTTGGAACAGCATCGTTGATATGGTAACCGGCTGGTTTTAAATTGGTAAAGAGCTCTATGATTAGGGCTCTTTATTGTAATATTGCATTTACAATCCTAACGATTTGGTATTAAAATAGAAAAAATCTTCGTGTTTTTCCATATGATTTTGCGGTATTATAGGATACAATAAGATTAAATCTGATAATTCTATCTTTGATTAGGGGGATCCTAGAAATGGCTCAAACAGGTACTGAACGTGTAAAACGCGGTATGGCAGAAATGCAGAAAGGCGGCGTCATCATGGACGTTGTCAATGCTGAACAAGCAAAAATCGCAGAAGAAGCAGGAGCCGTTGCAGTTATGGCGCTGGAGCGTGTTCCAGCTGATATCCGTGCGGCAGGCGGGGTTGCCCGTATGGCAGATCCGACGATTGTCGAGGAAGTCATGAACGCAGTTTCTATTCCGGTTATGGCAAAAGCACGCATCGGACATATCGTTGAAGCGCGTGTTCTTGAAGCGCTTGGCGTTGATTATATTGATGAAAGTGAAGTTTTGACTCCTGCGGATGAGGAATTTCATTTAAATAAAAATGAATTTACGGTTCCATTTGTATGCGGCTGCCGCGATCTTGGCGAAGCGACACGCCGGATTGCAGAGGGAGCTTCCATGCTTCGCACAAAAGGCGAGCCGGGAACAGGCAATATCGTTGAAGCGGTCCGCCATATGAGAAAAGTGAACGCTCAGGTGCGCAAAGTGGTTGGCATGAGCGATGACGAACTGATGACAGAAGCCAAAAACCTCGGTGCTCCTTATGAGCTGTTAAAGCAAATTAAAGCTGAAGGACGCCTTCCTGTTGTAAACTTTGCCGCCGGCGGTGTAGCAACGCCTGCTGATGCTGCTCTCATGATGCAGCTTGGCGCTGACGGTGTTTTCGTAGGATCCGGTATCTTTAAATCGGACAATCCTGCAAAATTCGCGAAAGCGATTGTTGAAGCGACAACGCATTACACAGATTACAAACTGATCGCCGAGCTGTCAAAAGAGCTTGGAACTGCGATGAAAGGTATTGAAATTTCAAATCTGCTGCCAGAACAGCGTATGCAAGAACGCGGCTGGTAAACGTTAAGGAGACGGTTTTACATGCTGACAATTGGTGTACTTGGACTTCAGGGAGCAGTAAGGGAACACATTCGTTCAATTGAAGCATGCGGAGCGGCCGGAAAGGTCATTAAATGGCCTGAAGAGCTGAAGGAAATCGACGGCCTTATTTTACCGGGAGGCGAAAGCACGACGATGAGGCGTCTCATCGATACGTACCAGTTTATGAAGCCTCTTCAGGAGTTTGCCGCATCCGGAAAGCCGATGTTCGGAACATGTGCAGGCTTGATTATCCTGGCGAAGAAAATTGCCGGTTCTGACGATGCTCATCTTGGAGTCCTGGATGTAACAGTAGAGCGGAATTCATTTGGAAGGCAAAGGGACAGCTTTGAAGCGGATTTAACAGTCAAAGGGCTGGAAGAACCGTTTACAGGCGTGTTTATCCGCGCCCCGCACATTTTAGAAGCGGGAGCAGGCGTCGAAGTTCTTTCAGAGCATGACGGAAGAATCGTCGCAGCCAAACAAGGGAATCTCCTCGGCTGTTCCTTCCATCCTGAATTGACCGATGACCACAGAATGACTAAGCTGTTCATTGAGATAGCGGAAAAGCACAAGCAGGAAGCTGTCGTATAAAACAGTTGAAAGCTGTGAAAACTTGTAGTACATTAAAAAGACAATTACAGATCGAAAAGCGTTGACAGGAAGCAGTAGGAAGCCTCTCTTTCCAAGAGAGCCGATGGTTGGTGTGAATCGGTGAAAGATGCTGTCCGAATCCCTCCTTGAGCGAAATGCTGAACAATTCAAGTAGGCATTTACGGGAAGACCGTTATGAAACGAAGCGGAAAACGATGGACAATGTGCCTCGTTTTCAATCAGGGTGGCAACGCGAGAGCTCTCGTCCCTTTATACAGGGGGACAAGGGCTCTTTTTTTCGGTCAAATCAGTAAAAAGGAGCGAGACAGATGCTTGACGTGAAATTGCTGCGGGCAAATTTTCAAGAAATCAAACAAAAGCTTGCCCACAGGGGAGAAGATTTAACAGACTTTGATCAATTTGAGGAATTGGATGCAAAAAGAAGAGAACTGATCGTCAAAGTGGAAGAATTGAAAGGAAAGCGCAATGAGGTCTCCCAGCAGGTGGCGGCCCTGAAACGCGAGAAAAAGGATGCCGACCATATCATTAAAGAAATGCGCGAAGTTGGCGAACAAATTAAAAAGCTAGATGAAGAACTTAGAACTGTCGAGTCTTCTCTGGATAAGATCATGCTGTCCATTCCAAACATTCCGCATGAATCTGTACCGGTCGGCGAGACTGAAGACGACAATGTCGAAGTTCGCAAATGGGGCGAGCTTCCCAAATTTTCATTTGAGGCGAAGCCTCATTGGGACATTGCCGATCAATTGGATATTCTTGATTTTGAGCGAGCCGGAAAAGTAACGGGCAGCCGCTTTGTGTTCTATAAAGGGCTAGGCGCGAGACTTGAACGTGCATTATATAACTTTATGCTCGATCTTCATGTGGATGAGTACGGCTATACGGAAGTGATTCCTCCTTATATGGTGAACCGGGCAAGCATGACAGGAACAGGGCAGCTTCCTAAGTTTGAGGAGGACGCTTTTAAAATCAGGGAAGAGGATTATTTTCTCATTCCGACAGCGGAAGTGCCGATTACAAACATGCACCGTGATGAAATTTTATCCGCCGATTCCCTGCCGATCAACTATGCTGCGTTCAGCGCTTGCTTCCGTTCAGAAGCCGGTTCAGCTGGAAGAGACACACGGGGATTGATTCGGCAGCATCAATTTAATAAAGTAGAGCTTGTCAAATTTGTGAAGCCGGAAGATTCTTATGAAGAGCTTGAAAAACTGACCAATCAGGCTGAAAAAGTGCTTCAGCTGCTGGAGCTGCCTTACCGTGTCATGAGCATGTGTACGGGCGATTTAGGCTTTACGGCTGCAAAAAAATACGATATCGAAGTATGGATTCCGAGCCAAAACACGTATCGTGAAATTTCATCCTGCAGCAACTTCGAAGCCTTCCAGGCGAGACGGGCCAATATCAGATTCAGAAGGGAAGCAAAAGGAAAGCCTGAACATGTCCATACATTAAACGGCTCCGGCTTGGCAGTCGGCCGAACGGTCGCCGCTGTATTGGAGAATTATCAGCAGGAAGACGGAAGCGTCGTCATTCCTAAAGCGCTTCGTCCATATATGGGGAACAAAGAAGTGATCCAGCCATCATAAAAAAGGTGCGTCATAAGGCGCACCTTTTTATTTTAATAACCAGACTGCAGCCACATTTCGCGCGCAGCGCTCCAAATATAAGCTCCCATTGGCAAGGGAATCCTCCAAGGAGCGGATTCCGGGCACGATAGAAAAAAGTGCGGAAATGCCTATGTCATAAACAAGTTCACAGCCCTCGCCAAGCGAACCAGCGAAAGCGATGACAGGAATATTTTCCTTTGCGGCCCGTTTGGCGATTCCTGCCGGTGTTTTTCCGTAGATCGTTTGGCCGTCTATTTTTCCTTCTCCTGTAATGACAAGATCGGCTCCTTTGATGCGTTCTGAAAATGATAAGGCATCCAAAACAATGTCAACGCCGCTTTTTAATTCCGCTTTTAAAAAGGCATACAGCCCAGCTCCCAAGCCGCCTGCCGCACCGGCTCCCGGCAGCGGATCGACCTCTATGTTTAATTCGCTTTTGATAACCGCGGCATAATGTTTTAAATGTTGGTCTAAATGAGCAACCATCTCATCAGTCGCTCCCTTTTGCGGCCCGAAAACCGCAGATGCCCCGCGGGGTCCCGTTAACGGGTTATCAACATCACAAGCCGTTTCAAATGTGACTTGTTTTAATTTTGGATGGAGACCGCTGATATCAATTTTGGCAACTTCAGACAGCGCATTGCCGCCATCCTGAATCTCCTGTCCCTCCCTGTTTAGAAATTTGACGCCCAGTGCACTGGCCATGCCTGCTCCACCGTCATTCGTAGCGCTTCCGCCCAGTCCGATGATAATCTTGGCTGCACCTTTTTCTACAGCATCCAGGATCAGTTCTCCGGTTCCTCTCGATGTCGTCAGGAGCGGGTTGCGCAATTTGGGCGGAACAAGGTGAAGGCCCGATGCCTCCGCCATTTCAATAACGGCCGTTTTTCCGTCTCCAAGAAGCCCATAAGCAGCATTCACGGGTGTTCCGAGAGGTCCTGTTGCCTTTTTGTAAATCATTTCTCCGCCGGTGGCATCTACCAAAGCCCGAACCGTTCCTTCTCCGCCGTCGGCAACCGGAATTTTGATATACTCGGCATCAGGCAACACGGCCTTAAAGCCTTTTTCAATGCTTACAGCCGCCTCCAGCGAGGACAAGCTTTCCTTGAAAGAATCAGGTGCGATCACGATTTTCATAACTTCTGCTCCTTTTTAAATAAAGAATTGAAAAATCCCGAAGATCAAGGTTGAAATGATGGTTAAGATCAAGCCGATGACTGATTCATATGGAATAAGTTTAAGGCGTTCTTTCATGGACATAAAAACACTGCCTCCTGTCGCATGAAAGAAACTTCCATGGGGCATGTGATCAAGGACGGTTGCCCCGGCGTGAATCATGGCTGCTCCCGCAAGGCCGGCGACACCGAAATCAAGCAGAGTCGGACCAAATACGCTGCTGGCGACAGCCGTACCCGCAGTTGTTGAGGCTGTCGCCATGGACATCAGCATTCCCGAAACCGGAGCTAAAAGAAAAGCGGGCAGTCCCAATCCGACAAGGCTGTCTGTGATCAATGCGTTGAGACTGGAGTTGGCGATAATGCCTGCAAGTGTTCCGGTTCCGATCAGCATGACGGCGACGCCTGACATCTTGGAAAGGCCTGAAGCGGCATAATCCTTCAGCTTGAGCGCCTGTCCCGAAGCAATCGCCGTCACGAGGCCTCCTGCCGGCAGAGCAATAATTGGATCAATGGTAATTCCTGCTGCCGGTCTTAAAGCGAGCAAAAGGATCGCGGCTATCGGACCGCTGATCGCCGCCCAAAATGACGGAAACCGCTGATTGGAACTGTTTTCAATTTCTCCGTCAACAACCTGTGTTCCTTTATTGGAGAGCCGTTTTGCCAACAAATATGTGGCTCCCAAACCGAAAAAAGCAGGTATGATTCCCGCGGCCATGACGGATGTCAAAGGGACATGAAACGCATCTGAAGCCGCAATCGCATTGGGATTGGGGGACATGATATTTCCCGCTTTCCCGCCGCCGATCATCGCTAAAAGTATAGCCGCTTTACTGATTGAAGTCCGTTTTGCGATGGCCAGGGCGATCGGAGCAACGGTAATAACGGCAACATCGACAAATACCCCAACCGTTGTTAAGATGGCCGCCGCAAGGGTCAAGGCAAGCAATGCTCTTTTTTCGCCGATTTTTTGGACGATGGTTTCGGCTATGACAGCTGCCGATCCCGACTGAATCAGAACGCCTGCAAGCACGCCTGCCGCCAAAATGCGAAGCACGGCAGGCATCATGTTTTTAGCGCCTGCTATCATTAAATCTGTTGTTTCTATTAAATCCGCACCGCCAATTAAGCCTCCTGCTAAGGCTCCGGCCATCATGCCGTAAGCCGGCGGAACTTTTTTCAAAATTAAAAAGATGGAAATGGCTAATGCACAAAGGGCGCCTATCGCGTGTATTTGAATATCCATTTCTGCAACCCCTCCTTTACGTCCAATTGTAAACGCTTTCTGACGGAGGGAGAATTGTTCAGATATACGGATTTCATCACTGTATCCCACATTAAAATTGTTCATTTGAACAAAAAGATGAAAAAAGGGTAATCGCTGTATACAGCTTAAACAAGTCTTCCAAATGTTTTGGATTGCATCCGGTCGCCGCTTCGATTTTTTTTAAGCGGTAATGTAATGTGTTGCGGTGAATGAACAGCCTTGATGAAACTTCTGCTATTTCGCCGTTCGCGTTAATGTAGCAAAGAAGGGTTTTGGCCAAGTCGCCTTTTGAATCTGCTTGAGAAAGGCGCTCCCAGATTTTTTTGACATGCACTTCCTGATCAGGCTGCCGAACCTTTGATAGAAGAACAGGTATCGCAAAGTCCCGATAATCGTAAAAATAACGGTGAGGACCCATCGTTTTGGCAATTTTCAAGGTTTGCTTTGCACTTTGATAGGAAAAGGACAGCTGCTGAAGCTGTTCCGCCTGCTCCCCCATCGCTCCTATGATTGTGTCCCATTGGCTGAGCCAGTCATGCCAGGCTGAATAGATGTCAGACCGCTTTTTTTCGGGTTCATCTGTCAGTAAGACGGCAATCTCCGTTAAAGAAATATTGGCGTAAAGATCTTGAGGCTTTAAATGTTTTTCAAGGCCTTTGGTAAATGCCGGCTTTATATCAGCGGAAGGAAGCTCAAAGACCAAGCATATACGCTTATTTTTCAAGGGAATGCTTAAACGCTCTGCACGTTCCAGAAAGTCAAGAGAAGTCAAATCACCACCCTGGATCATTTGGATGACCGTTTCTTCCCGCAGTCTTTGATCCCAAGTCAGCTGTTTTGTCAAAAATGCCTGTTCAACCGTCAGTTCCGCCGCCATTTTGACC
Source organism: Bacillus sp. KICET-3 (assembly GCF_033261025.1). Taxonomy (NCBI): domain Bacteria; kingdom Bacillati; phylum Bacillota; class Bacilli; order Caryophanales; family Bacillaceae; genus Bacillus; species Bacillus sp. KICET-3. The sequence continues at coordinate 25,940 of NZ_CP137345.1, forward strand.
AGTTCTCCATAATGGCTGACTTCAGAAGGAGAGCCGGTAATGCCGATGACGCCGATTATTTCATCATGAAATACGATCGGGAGATTTACCCCAGGTTTTGTGCCGGTCAAATCAGAACATTCTTCAGGTGTGATGCTGATGATGCTTTCAGCTGAAAGAACATCTTTTGCGCCGTCATGCTCATTGCCAATCCTCGTACGGTCTCCAGAGGCAATGATGACCCCGTGTTCATCCATGATATTGATATTGTGCTGAATAATCGACATTGTTCTATCAACAATTTCCGCCGCCAGTTCTTTTGAGAGATACTTCATGTTATCGCTGCTCCTGTCAGTTGAAAGATTTACACGCGAATGTTCCCATCAATCCACCATTCGATAAATTGTGTTAAAGAAGGGGCGACCCACGTCCGGCTGTCATCCTCGTGATTCCAAACATATATATCGTCTTTTTGTATAGAGCCATTTAAAATGGAATAAGCAAATAAATCACCGTTTCCCGCATCAGCGATAAATAAGAGACAGTCAAAGGGCATGTATATATCCTTAAAAACTTCGCCATTTCTCAGGTCCTCATTTTCCTCTATGATTCGGTCCGTGGACCAAATCAGATGACAGCCGAATTCGTCATTGATTCCATCTGTTTCTTTCAGCAGATTCTCCAATTCAATTGGGAGCTGAATATTGAATTTTCGTTTGATTTCTTCCAATTTTGAGGGTTCAGCAGGTTTGTTAAACGTATATTCACCGGCTAAACGCCTCAGCATATGACTCCACATTTCCATCATCCTTTGTTATAATCGTTATTCGTATATCATTATAGCAAGAGATCAATAAAATTAAATTTTTTATCGAAATTCCTCTTGACTTAAAAGGATAGGACATGTTATATTAATTCTTGTCGATACGGAGGAATACCCAAGTCTGGCTGAAGGGATCGGTCTTGAAAACCGACAGGGGTGTCAAAGCCCGCGGGGGTTCGAATCCCTCTTCCTCCGCCATTATTGATTAGCATTTTAGTGATTGACTAAGCATAAATTGGAGATTGTGTTGCCGCTGCCTGGACGAGGCAGCGGTTTTTTTATATTTTAACTCATCCGGCGGGGACGAATCGGGAGATTATGTGCAATTTCTTGCTTCCGAGGCGAGCGGCCTGCCGGAACGCCATTTAACGAATCCGCTACAGACCGACTAGACCACCCTCTGCGATGATCTTCGGTGTGGCGCCGCGGGATTGCGTTTTGCAAAAAAAAGAGCGGATCTTCCGAGAGAGTCCGCTCTTTTTTATATTTATCTTTGAATGGCTTTGCCTATTTTTTCGATGATCGGGTCGAGGGATGCGGAATTGTTGAAAAGATCGTAGTCGTCTATGTTGACTCTTACGACCGGACAGGCATTGAAGCCGCTGATCCAGTTTTCGTACCTTGTGTACATTTCCTCCCAGTAGGACCGGTCAGTTTGCAGTTCCATTTCACGTCCGCGTTTTTGGATGCGGTCGAGAATCGTTTCCAAATTGCCTTCCAGGTATACTAAGACATCAGGGCGGGGAAAGTATGGCGTCATGACCATTGCTTCAAACAGACTGGTATAGGTTTTATAGTCGACTTTTGACATTGTTCCTTTATCCGCGTGCATTTTGGCAAATATGCCTGTGTCTTCATAAATGGATCTGTCTTGAACAAATCCGCCTCCGGATTCATAAATATACTTTTGCTCTTTGAACCGTTCCGCTAAAAAGAAAATCTGCAAATGAAAACTCCAGCGTTCAAAATCTTTGTAAAAGTTCTCTAAATAAGGGTTGTTGACGACCTCTTCAAGAGATGTTTTAAATCCAAGTCTTTTTGCAAGCTCTTTTGTTAATGTGGATTTTCCCACTCCCACCGTACCTGCAACGGTTATGATGGCATCTTTCGGAATATCGTGTACAGTCATCGTATATACTCCTTTACTTGATCGGCAATTCGATTATAAACTGCTTCAGATAAAACAAAATCGTCTTTGTCACCGTTTATTTCAATCACGGGCAATGATGGATCAGATTCTTTGATTTGTTTGATTGCGGCTTCATAATCCTTGATCAGCTGTTCCAAATAAAGCTCGTCCATCTGCTGTTCAAACGGACGGCCGCGCTTTTTGATCCGCTTTAATAAAGTCGGAAGGCTTGCGCGAATATAGATAATGATATTCGGCTTCGGCAAGTCTTCTGTCAGCAGCCCGTAAATCTTTCTGTATTTTTCAAGCTTTTTGCCTTTCAGCGTCCGTTCCGCAAAAATAAGATTTTTATAAATATGGTAGTCCGAAATAACGGGAGTGTTTTTATGTAAATACTCTTTTTCAGTATCTTCAAGCTGTTTATAGCGATTGCATAGGAAAAACATTTCCAGCTGAAAGCTCCATTCGTCTTTATCCTCATAGAATTTGTCGAGGAAAGGGTTCTCTTCGACGATTTCTTTGACAAGAGATAATGAGAGCGTTTCTGAAAGCATGCAGGCCAATGTGGTTTTTCCCGCCCCGATGGGACCTTCGACAGCAATAAAAGGGGCTGTGTTCATAGGTGTCCTCCTACTCAGATAAGCGTTTGCTTGTGATTTTCAACATTCATATTGTATCACATCCTTTTCCTTTGCCCATGAAAAAAACGTTCCGTCAACTTGGGAACGTCTCTTTTACAACATTAAATTGATCAGCTAGCAATAGCCAGTTTTGCGGGAAAGACAGCCCCAGCTTCCAATAGCTGATTCCCCTCAGGTTTAACTCTTTGATCAGGTCAAATTTAGCCTGGATGGATCTGGCATCTTCAAACCACACCTCATGCTGTTTGCCTGCTTTGTCTGTATAGCGGAAATAGGGGGCCTGGGCTTCATCATCGAATAAAATGCTTGCTTGATTTTCGCTTGCAATGGTGATTGCCTGCTGAGGACTGATCGCTCTTGCCAATGGCCCGCCCGGTCTGTAAGGGAGAGTCCAATCATAGCCGTATAAATTTTGGCCCATCACGATTTTATTGGCAGGCATTTCTGTAAGCGCGTATTCAATGACATCACGGACAGGCCCGATCGGAGATACAGCCATCGGCGGCCCTCCGCTGTAGCCCCACTCATACGTCATCAATACGACGAAATCGACAATCTGGCCGTGCGCCCGGTAATCATGGGCCTCATACCACTGCCCCGCTTGAGTTGCGCTTGTTTTAGGCGCCAGAGCGGTGGAGATCAGCCAGCCCTCCCGTCTAAAACGATCCCTTGCCTCCCTTAAAAACTGATTATAAGCTTCTCTATCCTCGGGTCTTAAATACTCAAAGTCGAAGTGAATGTCTCTAAAACCGTATTTTCTCGCTGCTGCAACAATTTCGTTCAGCAATTTGTTTTTTATATTTTCGTCTGTCAGGATAATCCTTCCAAGTTCGTCGCTGAATGCTTCATTCTCAAGGTTGGTCACAATCATCATCAATGTCACGTTCTGCCTGTCGGCAATTTGTTTTAATCCGGTGAGCGGCGGTTCTTGAAGCGTGCCGTCGCGTTTTGCTTGAAAGCTGAAAGCGCCCAGATAGGTGAGATACGGAGAAGCCTCTCTTGCCGCCTGCTGCAGAGCCGGGCTGACCCTGTTTCCGCGCGGCTCAATATAGGCGTTTGTTTCTATCGTGCGCTTTGGCCGCGGAGGAATGTACAGCAAGATCCCCACAGGCAAAACGGCATCAGGGGGCTGGATGCGATTGATCCTGGCGAGCTCCGCCGCCGACATGTTGAAACGGCCGGCGATCGATGCCAATGTGTTTCCCGCTCTCACCTCGTAAAATTGACCTGCAATCGGTATGACAATGGTTTGTCCGACAACAAGACGATTTGGATTGGGAATGTCATTCGTCTCTACAATTTCATTCACTGTTGTCCTGTACCGGTTGGCAATTCTATAAAGTGTATCGCCTCTTCTCACGACGTAAATTTGAATGGAAAACGCCTCCTTTCTCATTGCTATCACTATATGAGAAAAGGAAGTGTTTCATGCTCACGTTTCGTTGATGAGGTTTTCCGCGGTCGTGATTTTGGCGAAAAGGATATCTTTCATTATCGTTAAGGCATACTCGTTGTCTTTTTCAGTGTTTGAGGCAATGCAGTCCTTCGGAATCGTGATATCATACTCCCGCATATAGGCATCGTTTGCCGTAAACAGAACACATATGTTGCCGGCTATTCCCGTAATGATTAAATGACTGATAGAGAGCTCGCTTAATAAAGTTTCAAGAGCGGTTCCGTAAAAGGCCGAGTGCTTCGGCTTGATTAAAAAATAGTCGTTTTCATTCGGTTCCAGCCGTTCAATGATGCGTTCGCTTTTGGCATTCCTGCATTTTTTGATAATGGCAGCAATATCCGCTTGCCAAATACCAAAATGGTCATTAATGTATATGATAGGCCAATTCATGTTGCCGGCATGTTTTTTTAAAGCAAGAAGATCAGCGGTCATTTCCTCTGTTTGTTTGGAAAGAGCCTCGCCCATATCGAATTGAAAATCGTTGATGATGTCTACAATAATTAGGGCGGTATCTGAATTGGACAAGCCGGTCCGCCTCCTTTCCGGATCGATGTTTCATTATCTATATGTTAGCCTTTCCGGAATGAGAAAAAACATTGAAAGAGTGCGTGCAGATGACACAAGACGAGCTTTATATGAAAGAAGCGATCCGAGAAGCGAGAAAAGCGGAAGAAAAAGGAGAAGTGCCGATCGGCGCCGTTCTCGTTCTTGATGATGAAATTATTGCCCGCGCCCATAACTTAAGGGAAACAGATCAACGCTCGCTTGCCCATGCAGAGATGCTTGTCATAGACGAAGCATGCAGAAAGCTGGGAACCTGGCGGCTTGAAAGAGCGGTCCTTTACGTTACGCTTGAACCGTGTCCGATGTGCGCCGGAGCGGCTGTCCTTTCAAGAATTGAAAAAGTCGTTTTTGGAGCATATGACCCTAAAGGGGGCTGTGCAGGCACCTTGATGAACCTTCTCGAAGACGAGAGGTTTAATCATCAGGCTGAAGTGGTAAGCGGTGTAATGGAGGAAGAATGCGGACGTCTGCTGAGTGATTTTTTCAGGAAGCTTCGGGCGAAAAAGAAAGCGGAGAAGCAGAACAAAGCACAATGATAGAAATTTGCATTTTAGGGTGAAACAAGTTATACTAATGAGTGCGTCACATAGAGGCGCAGCTTAAATAATTTGATATTTATTTTGCCGTGCTAAGCGGGGAGGTAGCGGTGCCCTGTACTCGCAATCCGCTCGAGCGAGGCCGAATTCCTTTCTCGAGGTTCGTTTACTTTAAGGTCTGCCTTAAGCAAGTGGTGTTGACGCTTGGGTCCTGCGCAATGGGAATCCATGAACCATGTCAGGTCCGGAAGGAAGCAGCATTAAGTGGAACCTTCCATGTGCCGCAGGGTCGCCTGGGCTGAGCTAACTGCTTAAGTAACGCTTAGGGTAGCGAATCGACAGAAGGTGCACGGTAAATCAATCATCAAATTAAGACTCATCTATTCTGGAATAGATGAGTTTTTTGTATTGTTTTTTTCTTTATAAGAGCTTTTGGAATTGAAAGCAGCTTCATGTATAATAAGGATGATGATATCAAGAGGAGGGCGTGTTTGTGAGTTACCAGGCTTTATATAGAGTGTTCAGACCGCAGTTGTTTGAAGATGTTGTCGGTCAGGAGCACATTACGAAAACATTGCAAAATGCCCTTTTACAAAAGAAATTTTCTCACGCCTACCTGTTTTCCGGGCCAAGGGGAACAGGGAAAACAAGCGCCGCAAAGATTTTTGCCAAAGCTGTAAACTGCGAGCATGCTCCAGTCAGCGAACCGTGCAACGAATGTTCCGCATGTAAAGGCATTACAAACGGTGCGATTTCGGACGTCATTGAAATCGACGCCGCCTCTAATAACGGTGTAGATGAAATACGGGACATCAGGGATAAAGTGAAATTTGCCCCGTCCGCTGTCACGTATAAAGTATATATCATAGATGAAGTACATATGCTTTCTATTGGCGCATTCAATGCTCTTCTTAAAACGCTTGAAGAGCCGCCTGAGCATTGTATTTTTATTCTTGCAACAACAGAGCCTCATAAAATTCCTTTGACAATTATTTCAAGGTGTCAACGCTTTGATTTTAAAAGAATTACGTCGCAGGCCATTGTCGGCCGAATGAAAAAAATTGTTGAAACCGAGCAATTCAAGGTTCAAGACGGTGCGCTTGAGATTATCGCCGGTGCCGCGGACGGCGGAATGAGGGATGCTTTAAGCCTGCTTGATCAGGCGATATCCTTCAGCGGTGATGAGCTGACGGTTGATGATGCGCTGCTGATCACGGGCTCCGTATCTCAGGCATATATCGGAAAACTTGCGTTGTCCCTTCATGAAAAGAATGTCTCAGAGGCTTTAGAAACGTTGAACGAGCTTCTTCAGCAGGGAAAAGACCCGGCAAAGCTGATCGAGGATATGATTTTCTATTTCAGGGATATGCTTCTTTATCAGACAGCCCCCGATTTAGAGGGCGTGCTCGAAAAGGTGAAAGTGGACGAGGCGTTTCAACAGCTGTCCAAGCAAATTCCTGCGCCTGCTCTTTATGAAATGATTGACGTTTTAAATAAAAGCCACCAGGAAATGAAATGGACCAATCATCCGCGGATCTTTTTTGAGGTTGCGGTTGTGAAGCTTTGCCAGGGGGCAAGAGCAGAGGCGCCGTCAGCCGGACAGCCTGAAATCGACAGCCTCGTCAACAAGGTTCGCCAGCTTGAACAGGAAATTGAAAGGCTTAAAACATCGGGAGTCCAGGCGCCAGCCCCGAACCAGCCAAAAGAAGCGTCCCGCCCGCAAAAAAGCGTGAAGAGCGGATATAAGACGCCTGTCGGCCGCATTCATGAAATATTAAAAGATGCGACAAGAGCCGACCTGGAAAAGGTAAAGGGCTGCTGGGGGGAGCTGCTCGCCCAGCTGAAGCAGCAAAATAAAGTGTCGCATGCGGCTCTTTTAAATGACAGCGAGCCGGTGGCGGCGTCTTCAAACGCATTCGTCCTCTCATTTAAATATGAAATTCACTGTAAAATGGTTGCTGAAGATAATAACGGCGTCAGAACGAATTTAGAGCAAATTTTAGACGGAATGCTCGGAAGAAGAATAGATATGGTTGGCGTTCCTGAAGCTCAATGGGGTAAAATAAGAGAAGAATTTTTGCAGGAACACCAGCCGGAAGATTCGGATACAAATGGAAGCAAAGAAGAGGAAGATCCGCTGATAGCAGAAGCCAAAAAGCTGTTTGGAGCGGAACTGATTGAAATTAAAGAATAAAAAAGAAAGAGAGTGGATTTAGGTATGCGCGGTGGAATGGGAAATATGCAAAAAATGATGAAGCAAATGCAAAAAATGCAAAAGGATATGCAAAAAGCGCAGGAGGAGCTTGCGGAAAAGGTGCTCGAAGGCACAGCAGGCGGAGGTATGGTTACCGTTAAAGTCAACGGACAAAAAGAAATTATTGATGTCGTAATCAAAGAAGAAGTTGTTGATCCCGAAGATGTTGAAATGCTTCAAGATCTCGTGCTTGCGGCAACAAACGATGCTTTGAAGCAAGTTGACGAAGTGACAAATGAAACGATGGGTAAGTTTACAAAAGGAATGAACATGCCGGGTTTATTCTAGGAGGAAAATAAGAATGCAGTATCCTGAACCAATATCAAAGCTGATCGACAGCTTTATGAAATTGCCAGGGATCGGACCTAAAACAGCGGTCCGTCTGGCTTTTTTTGTTCTCAGTATGAAGGAAGATGTAGTGTTAGATTTTGCAAAAGCATTGGTAAACGCAAAGCGCAATTTGACTTATTGTTCAGTATGCGGCCACATTACAGATCAAGATCCCTGCTATATTTGCGAAGATACAAGAAGAGATAAATCGGTCATATGTGTTGTTCAGGATCCGAAAGATGTCATAGCCATGGAAAAGATGAAAGAATACAATGGCTTGTACCATGTTTTGCATGGTGCCATTTCCCCGATGGACGGCATTGGTCCGGAAGACATTAAAATACCCGAATTGCTGAAACGATTGCAGGATGATCAAGTGACAGAAGTAATTCTCGCAACAAACCCAAATATAGAAGGAGAAGCAACGGCCATGTACATTTCAAGGCTTTTAAAGCCATCCGGCATCAAGCTGTCGCGAATTGCCCATGGACTTCCGGTCGGAGGCGATTTGGAGTATGCAGATGAAGTCACTCTTTCTAAAGCACTTGAAGGCAGACGTGAGATGTAGAGGGAGGAGATTGCATGACCATGGGTTTTCTTCAGAAAAAAAAGCTAAGAAAAGAATTCGATAAAAAACTGATTGAACAGCTGATGCGGCAAAAGGAAGAATGGAACAGACAAAAACGGCTGATTGAAAACAGCCTTGAACCGTCCCCTGAAGTCCTCTATGAGTTGAAAGTCGCCGAGGCAAAATACTTTTTTTATTTGCGCGAAGCGAAAAAAAGATACTTAAGGCTCGGCGGGTGGAAGTAGCTGGTCTATTTACTTCAACCTCTTCATATGCTTGTACTAGAAAATATGAGGAGTGAGAGATTCATGGGACCTGTTATCATAATCGGGGCAATTGTGGTATTGGTTGCCCTGTTGTTTTTTTCAGGAGCTTCCTTTAAACCTTTAAAATGGACTGGTGCAATTGTCATTCGATTTATCGTCGGTGCGGTGTTTTTATTCTGTGTGAACCTATTTGGCCAAAGCATGGGGATTCATGTGCCGATCAATTTTGTTACCACTGGAGTCAGCGGATTATTGGGCGTTCCTGGAGTAGCTGCTCTTATCGTCATCAAACAATTTATTATGGTATAATTTTTTGTTGACATTTGTCTTCTGAGGTGTTAAATTTATATTCGTCGCTGATGACGAATTATTTTTTTGAAAAAAGTTATTGACGACATCTTGGATAAATGTTATTATATTAAAGTCGCTTCGAAAGCGGCAATGAAGTTCTTTGAAAACTAAACAAGACAAAACGTACCTGTTAATTCATTAAATAAATCGCACATGAATATGTGCGTAGTCAGGGGCCTGCACGATGCAGGTCATGCAGATGTTGTCACAGGATGTGACGAACTTAATCTGCGCTCCATTATTTCATGGAGAGTTTGATCCTGGCTCAGGACGAACGCTGGCGGCGTGCCTAATACATGCAAGTCGAGCGAACCGACGGGAGCTTGCTCCCTTAGGTTAGCGGCGGACGGGTGAGTAACACGTGGGTAACCTGCCTGTAAGACTGGGATAACTCCGGGAAACCGGGGCTAATACCGGATGCTTGATTGAACCGCATGGTTCAATTATAAAAGGTGGCTTTTAGCTACCACTTACAGATGGACCCGCGGCGCATTAGCTAGTTGGTGAGGTAACGGCTCACCAAGGCGACGATGCGTAGCCGACCTGAGAGGGTGATCGGCCACACTGGGACTGAGACACGGCCCAGACTCCTACGGGAGGCAGCAGTAGGGAATCTTCCGCAATGGACGAAAGTCTGACGGAGCAACGCCGCGTGAGTGATGAAGGTTTTCGGATCGTAAAACTCTGTTGTTAGGGAAGAACAAGTACCGTTCGAACAGGGCGGTGCCTTGACGGTACCTAACCAGAAAGCCACGGCTAACTACGTGCCAGCAGCCGCGGTAATACGTAGGTGGCAAGCGTTGTCCGGAATTATTGGGCGTAAAGCGCGCGCAGGCGGTTTCTTAAGTCTGATGTGAAAGCCCCCGGCTCAACCGGGGAGGGTCATTGGAAACTGGGGAACTTGAGTGCAGAAGAGGAGAGTGGAATTCCACGTGTAGCGGTGAAATGCGTAGAGATGTGGAGGAACACCAGTGGCGAAGGCGACTCTCTGGTCTGTAACTGACGCTGAGGCGCGAAAGCGTGGGGAGCGAACAGGATTAGATACCCTGGTAGTCCACGCCGTAAACGATGAGTGCTAAGTGTTAGAGGGTTTCCGCCCTTTAGTGCTGCAGCAAACGCATTAAGCACTCCGCCTGGGGAGTACGGTCGCAAGACTGAAACTCAAAGGAATTGACGGGGGCCCGCACAAGCGGTGGAGCATGTGGTTTAATTCGAAGCAACGCGAAGAACCTTACCAGGTCTTGACATCCTCTGACACCCCTAGAGATAGGGCTTCCCCTTCGGGGGCAGAGTGACAGGTGGTGCATGGTTGTCGTCAGCTCGTGTCGTGAGATGTTGGGTTAAGTCCCGCAACGAGCGCAACCCTTGATCTTAGTTGCCAGCATTCAGTTGGGCACTCTAAGGTGACTGCCGGTGACAAACCGGAGGAAGGTGGGGATGACGTCAAATCATCATGCCCCTTATGACCTGGGCTACACACGTGCTACAATGGGCAGAACAAAGGGCAGCGAAGCCGCGAGGCTAAGCCAATCCCACAAATCTGCTCTCAGTTCGGATCGCAGTCTGCAACTCGACTGCGTGAAGCTGGAATCGCTAGTAATCGCGGATCAGCATGCCGCGGTGAATACGTTCCCGGGCCTTGTACACACCGCCCGTCACACCACGAGAGTTTGTAACACCCGAAGTCGGTGAGGTAACCTTTTGGAGCCAGCCGCCGAAGGTGGGACAGATGATTGGGGTGAAGTCGTAACAAGGTAGCCGTATCGGAAGGTGCGGCTGGATCACCTCCTTTCTAAGGATATTATACGGAATATAAGACCTCGCGGTCTTATAGACAGGTGCGTTTGGATCTTGTTTAGTTTTGAAGGAACTTCTTTTCCTTCAAATGAATATATAAAAAGATGGGCCTGTAGCTCAGCTGGTTAGAGCGCACGCCTGATAAGCGTGAGGTCGGTGGTTCGAGTCCACTCAGGCCCACCATCTTACATGACACGGGGCCTTAGCTCAGCTGGGAGAGCGCCTGCTTTGCACGCAGGAGGTCAGCGGTTCGATCCCGCTAGGCTCCACCAACGTGTTCTTTGAAAACTAGATAACGAAAGTAGACATTCACAAAGGCTTGCGCGATGCAAGTCATGCCGATGTTACCACAGGATGTGGTGATGTTAATCGGCGATCCTTATTATTAGTGATTCTTTTTTAACGGTTAAGTTAGAAAGGGCGCACGGTGGATGCCTTGGCACTAGGAGCCGATGAAGGACGGGACGAACACCGATATGCTTCGGGGAGCTGTAAGCAAGCTTTGATCCGGAGATTTCCGAATGGGGAAACCCACTGCTCGTAATGGAGCAGTATCCATATCTGAATTCATAGGGTATGAGAAGGCAGACCCGGGGAACTGAAACATCTAAGTACCCGGAGGAAGAGAAAGCAAATGCGATTCCCTGAGTAGCGGCGAGCGAAACGGGAACAGCCCAAACCAAGAGGCTTGCCTCTTGGGGTTGTAGGACACTCTATACGGAGTTACAAAAGAACGGGGTAGATGAAGAGGTCTGGAAAGGCCCGCCATAGGAGGTAACAGCCCTGTAGTCAAAACTTCGTTCTCTCCTGAGTGGATCCTGAGTACGGCGGAACACGTGAAATTCCGTCGGAATCCGGGAGGACCATCTCCCAAGGCTAAATACTCCCTAGTGACCGATAGTGAACCAGTACCGTGAGGGAAAGGTGAAAAGCACCCCGGAAGGGGAGTGAAAGAGATCCTGAAACCGTGTGCCTACAAGTAGTCAGAGCCCGTTAACGGGTGATGGCGTGCCTTTTGTAGAATGAACCGGCGAGTTACGATCCCGTGCAAGGTTAAGTTTGAAAAGACGGAGCCGCAGCGAAAGCGAGTCTGAATAGGGCGCATGAGTACGTGGTCGTAGACCCGAAACCAGGTGATCTACCCATGTCCAGGGTGAAGTTCAGGTAACACTGAATGGAGGCCCGAACCCACGCACGTTGAAAAGTGCGGGGATGAGGTGTGGGTAGGGGTGAAATGCCAATCGAACCTGGAGATAGCTGGTTCTCTCCGAAATAGCTTTAGGGCTAGCCTCAAGGTAAGAGTCTTGGAGGTAGAGCACTGATTGGACTAGGGGCCCCTACCGGGTTACCGAATTCAGTCAAACTCCGAATGCCAAAGACTTATCCTTGGGAGTCAGACTGCGAGTGATAAGATCCGTAGTCGAAAGGGAAACAGCCCAGACCGCCAGCTAAGGTCCCAAAGTATACGTTAAGTGGAAAAGGATGTGGAGTTGCTTAGACAACCAGGATGTTGGCTTAGAAGCAGCCACCATTTAAAGAGTGCGTAATAGCTCACTGGTCGAGTGACTCTGCGCCGAAAATGTACCGGGGCTAAACGTATCACCGAAGCTGCGGACTGTTCTTGCGAACAGTGGTAGGAGAGCGTTCTAAGGGCTGTGAAGCGAGACCGGAAGGACTCGTGGAGCGCTTAGAAGTGAGAATGCCGGTATGAGTAGCGAAAGAGGGGTGAGAATCCCCTCCACCGAATGCCTAAGGTTTCCTGAGGAAGGCTCGTCCGCTCAGGGTTAGTCGGGACCTAAGCCGAGGCCGAAAGGCGTAGGCGATGGATAACAGGTTGATATTCCTGTACCACCTCCTCACCATTTGAGCAATGGGGGGACGCAGGAGGATAGGGTAAGCGCGGTATTGGATATCCGCGTCCAAGCAGTTAGGCTGGGAAATAGGCAAATCCGTTTCCCATATAAGGCTGAGCTGTGATGGCGAGTGAAATATAGTAGCGAAGTTCCTGATTCCACACTGCCAAGAAAAGCCTCTAGCGAGGTGAGAGGTGCCCGTACCGCAAACCGACACAGGTAGGCGAGGAGAGAATCCTAAGGTGATCGAGAGAACTCTCGTTAAGGAACTCGGCAAAATGACCCCGTAACTTCGGGAGAAGGGGTGCTCTGTTAGGGTGCAAGCCCGAGAGAGCCGCAGTGAATAGGCCCAGGCGACTGTTTAGCAAAAACACAGGTCTCTGCGAAGCCGCAAGGCGAAGTATAGGGGCTGACGCCTGCCCGGTGCTGGAAGGTTAAGAGGAGCGCTTAGCGTATGCGAAGGTGCGAATTGAAGCCCCAGTAAACGGCGGCCGTAACTATAACGGTCCTAAGGTAGCGAAATTCCTTGTCGGGTAAGTTCCGACCCGCACGAAAGGCGCAACGATCTGGGCACTGTCTCAACGAGAGACTCGGTGAAATTATAGTACCTGTGAAGATGCAGGTTACCCGCGACAGGACGGAAAGACCCCGTGGAGCTTTACTGCAGCCTGATATTGAATGTTGGTACAGCTTGTACAGGATAGGTAGGAGCCTTGGAAACCGGAGCGCCAGCTTCGGTGGAGGCATCGGTGGGATACTACCCTGGCTGTATTGACCTTCTAACCCGCTGCCCTTATCGGGCAGGGAGACAGTGTCAGGTGGGCAGTTTGACTGGGGCGGTCGCCTCCTAAAAGGTAACGGAGGCGCCCAAAGGTTCCCTCAGAATGGTTGGAAATCATTCGCAGAGTGTAAAGGCACAAGGGAGCTTGACTGCGAGACCTACAAGTCGAGCAGGGACGAAAGTCGGGCTTAGTGATCCGGTGGTTCCGCATGGAAGGGCCATCGCTCAACGGATAAAAGCTACCCCGGGGATAACAGGCTTATCTCCCCCAAGAGTCCACATCGACGGGGAGGTTTGGCACCTCGATGTCGGCTCATCGCATCCTGGGGCTGTAGTCGGTCCCAAGGGTTGGGCTGTTCGCCCATTAAAGCGGTACGCGAGCTGGGTTCAGAACGTCGTGAGACAGTTCGGTCCCTATCCGTCGCGGGCGCAGGAAATTTGAGAGGAGCTGTCCTTAGTACGAGAGGACCGGGATGGACGCACCGCTGGTGTACCAGTTGTTCTGCCAAGGGCATCGCTGGGTAGCTATGTGCGGACGGGATAAGTGCTGAAAGCATCTAAGCATGAAGCCCCCCTCAAGATGAGATTTCCCATTCCGTAAGGAAGTAAGATCCCTGAAAGATGATCAGGTTGATAGGTCTGAGGTGGAAGTGTGGCGACACATGGAGCTGACAGATACTAATCGATCGAGGACTTAACCTAAATATTTGTGAATGGTCTTTACCCGTTATCTAGTTTTGAGAGAATGCTCTCAAAAGCCAAAGGCAAGGAAACTCGGCTAGAGGCCCTCACATCCTGTGAGGAACGCCCAGTACCTTCGTCCTGAAGGCATAGTTTGGTGGCGATAGCGAAGAGGTCACACCCGTTCCCATGCCGAACACGGAAGTTAAGCTCTTCAGCGCCGATGGTAGTTGGGGGTCTCCCCCTGTGAGAGTAGGACGCCGCCAAGCAAGCGAAAGACCAGCTTATCTCTAAGCTGGTCTTTTTATATTCCGTCGATATTGATACAAACACCTAATGTTTGCCGTTTACATATACTAATCTAACCTTCAAAAACTTTCTTAATTTTGTATACAAATATGATTTTGGGGAATACTGAAACCCATGGAGGTGGAATGGATGAGTAAGTCTAATCATGGGGAAACGTGCATCATCTGTGAAGAAAATAAAACCGAAGGTATTCATCTTTATACAAAATTTTTATGTGCGGATTGTGAAAAAAAGATCATTTCTACTTCAACATCAGACCCCCAATACGCCGATTATGTAAAAAAATTAAAGAGTCTCCGTACGCCGCCATTGTATTCTTAGACCGCTTCCTGGTCTATTTTTTTTGCAATCAAAATGGGGATCACTTTAAGTTCAGATGGAGGCAATGTATAATGGTATTAACGAAAACATTGATCTTTAAGGCATCTGGGAAAAGGTGTCTTTTTTACTATATTGAATAAATGTGTTCTGTTGAAACTTGTATAATCAATGATACGTAGAAGAGAATCATATGTTGAAATTCAATTCATGGGGAGTAGATGGTGATGAAACCAATCCTTCATTTTTTGCTTCGTGTATATACCGCAAGCACAATGTCCGTGCTCCTTTGGCTGATCAGCTTTTTTGCGTTTGACCAGACGTTTCTGCTGTCTTCTCTTTATGCGGGTGCCGGTTGGGCTGCGATTTACCTTGGAGGCAAGTGGTATGGAACCCATTTATTTTTAAAAGAAAATCAGCTGACAAGGCGGGAATTCGCATATATTAAACAAAATCTGCAGGAAGCTAAAGCAAAAATCGCCCGATTAAGAAAAGCCCTGTTTAAGGTCAAGAATATCCAGACGATAAAGCAAAACCTGGAAATTCTGCGGATTGTCAGAAAAATTTATACGGTCACAAAAAACGACCCAAAACGCTTTTATCAAGCAGAGCGTTTTTATTATCAAACTCTTGATTCGATTGTGGAATTAACTGAAAAATATGCTTTTTTAGCTTCACAGCCAAAGCGAAGTGCAAAGCTTGAAGTTTCTCTGAGTGAAACCCGGATGACAATTGACAAGCTGGCGAAACAATTGGAAGAGGACCTTTACGATTTGCTCGAAACGGATATCGAACATTTGGAATTTGAACTCGATGTCGCCAAACATTCGCTTAAAAAAGCGGGAGGGGGAAAGCCTGATGAGCCAGTATAAATCTAAGACGGAAAGTGAATTTGAAGATCTGCTTTCCGATCCTTTTGGACAGGGGGAAGCAATGGAACCGGGCAAAGCGGAGGAACGGCATGAAGTGAGGCTGGTCGATACGCTGTCAGAAGAAAAACGCCGAAAAGCGCTGCAGCTGTCAGAACAAATTGATCCGAAAAATCATCAAAGCATTACACTATACGGAACACAAGCCCAATCCAAACTCTTGAATTTTTCGCATCACATGCTTGAGCATGTTCAAAAAAAAGATGTCGGCGAAATCGGAAAGATTTTAAGCGATCTCATGAAAAAGCTGGAACAGGTGAATCCTGATGAGCTTCAGCCAGAAAAAAAGAATCTGTTTTCACGCTTTTTTGGCAAGATCTCCAACTCTGTTCAAGAAGTATTATCAAGGTACCAGAAAACAGGGGCACAGATTGATAGAATCAGTGTAAAGCTCGAGCATTCCAAAAACGCGCTGATCCACGATAATAAGATGCTTGAACAGCTTTATGAAAAAAATAAGGAGTATTATGAAGCGCTGAATATTTATATTGCAGCAGGGCAGTTGAAGTTGGAGGAATTGAATACAAAAACCATTCCCGTCCTAAAAGAAAAGGCTGCCGCAAAGCATGATCAAATGGCCGTTCAAGAAGTGAACGACATGGTTCAGTTTGCAGACCGGCTGGAGAAAAGAATGTATGATTTAACGTTAAGCAGACAAATTACGATGCAGAGCGCACCGCAGATCAGGCTGATTCAAAATACAAATCAGGTGCTTGTTGAAAAGATCCAATCCTCTATTATGACGGCGATTCCGCTTTGGAAAAACCAAGTGGCCATTGCTTTGACATTGCTGCGTCAGCGCCGTGCTGTAGAAGCGCAAAAGCAGGTTTCAAAAACGACTAATGAACTGTTGTTAAAAAATGCGGAGATGCTGAAAGCCAATACGATTGAAACCGCCAAAGAGAATGAACGCGGCTTTGTGGACATTGAAACCTTGAAGAAAGTCCAGGATCAATTAATCGGCACACTGGAGGAAACCATTAAAATCCAGGAAGAGGGAAGGACAAAACGCCTTCAGGCAGAAGAAGAAATAAGGGCGATGGAAGAAGATCTCAAGGTAAAGCTGCTCGACATGAAATCACCCCCGCCGTCTTAAAACGATAATAAAGATTTACCATACAGGTCGTCCTTTAAGTTCTTGATGCAGAAGGGTATAATAAGGGCAGAAATCAGATGGCATCCGGCGCGCGTCGCCGGGCGCCTTAAAAACGCCGGCAACGACTCACCGGCCATATGAAGGATCGGTTTACATGAAAACACCTTTATTCACAGCATTGGTCAACCATGCCAAAGGAAACCCTTATTCTTTTCACGTTCCGGGACATCACAATGGAGATGTCTTTTTTGATGAAGGAAAAACACTGTTTAACTCCATCCTTTCGATCGATATGACCGAATTGGCGGGGCTTGATGATTTGCATGATCCGTCAGGCGTGATTCAGGAGGCGCAAGATTTAACATCCCGGCTATATGGATCAAAAGAAAGCTTTTTTCTCGTCAATGGATCGACCGTTGGGAATCTGGCAATGATACTTTCGGTTTGTCAGCCGGGCGATCTTTTGCTTGTTCAGCGAAATTGTCATAAATCAGTTTTTCATGCAATCGAACTTGCAGGAGCCCGTCCAGTGTTTTTGACGCCGGAAACCGATGAAACGATGGCTGTCCCTACACATGTTTTGCAACAAACGGTGAAGGATGCCATCTCAAAATATCCGTCGGCAAAAGGCATTATGCTGACATATCCTAATTACTACGGCCATGCCGCCGACTTGAAGCCTATTATCACAGAAGCCCATCAACATCACATTCCTGTTTTGGTCGACGAAGCCCATGGCGCTCATTTCGTGCTCGGACGTCCTTTTCCGCAGACGGCGTTACGAGCGGGAGCCGATGCGGTCGTACAGTCCGCCCATAAAACGCTTCCGGCCATGACCATGGGGTCTTACCTGCATGTAAACAGCCGGAGAATTGATAGAGACCGTCTGGCATACTATTTGACCGTATTGCAAAGCAGCAGCCCATCTTATCCGCTTATGGCGTCATTGGATTTAGCGCGGGCATATGCTGAAGAAATCGTCAAAACAAACAGATTGGCAAAAATCGAAAAAGAGATTGCCGGCATGAAAGAGCTGTTTTTGAAAATAGCGGGTGTGGACATCAGTGAACCGGCTGACCCGTTCATTCAGAAGGACCCGTTGAAGCTCTGCCTCAGATCAAAACAAGGCCATACAGGCTATGAACTCAAAGAAATATTTGAGGCAAACGGCGTCCATCCTGAACTCGCGGATGAAAGGCAGGTGCTGTTTGTCCTTCCGCTAGAAGGAAAAAGACCTCTGCCGCCTGATGTCATCAGCCGGATTGGAAAACAGATTACCAGCCGATCAGCCGGTGATACCCGTCAGGCTCCGATTGAGCAGCCATCTGAAAAAGTCACGACATTGCCTTATGGAAAAAGCGTGCTGTCCGCATTTAAAACAGAGTCAGTGCCTTTCAATAAAGCTGCGGGCCGGATCAGCGCGGAACAAATCGTCCCGTATCCGCCGGGCATTCCCCTCATAATGGATGGGGAAAGGATAAAACAAGAGAGCATCAGCCAGTTATCCAGGCTTGTCGATCTGAATACGCACATTCAGGGAAGCAGCCGTTTGAAACAAAAACAACTAACTGTATATATAGAAGAGGAGAAATCATGAACGGTTTATTTATTACCTTTGAAGGCCCTGAAGGAGCAGGGAAAACAACCATTCTTCAAGCGGCGGCACAACAACTGATCAAAGAAGGCCATGCCGTTCTCGCAACAAGGGAACCGGGCGGCATTGAAATAGCGGAACAAATCCGCGAGGTCATTTTGAATCCGAGAAACACGGCTATGGATCCTAAAACAGAAGCGCTTTTGTATGCGGCGGCGAGAAGGCAGCATCTGGTTGAAAAGGTAAAGCCGGCACTGGAAGACGGGAACATTGTTTTATGCGACCGGTTTATCGACAGCTCCCTCGCCTATCAAGGGTATGCCAGGGGGCTTGGAATCGACGAAGTCCTGTCCATTAATCAGTTTGCCATCGGAGACTTGATGCCGCACATCACCATTTACTTTGCCATTGATCCGGAGGAAGGGATCAAACGGATCAATGCAAATGATTCACGTGAGAAAAACCGTCTTGATCTGGAACAAATTCATTTTCATACGCTTGTTCAGAAAGGCTATCAGGAGGTCATAAACCGGTTTCCTGACCGCTTCCGAATGGTGGATGCGAGCAAGCCGATTGATCATGTACGAAAAAGCGTAAATGAAATCATTGAAGAAGCATTAAAAACAATTCGTTTGTGACCTGCTTACCATTCTATTGTTATAATGGTAACAAGAATATCCTTAGGTGTTTCCAATCAAAAGGGAGGCTTTTAAAATGAAATTAATAATCGCTGTTGTTCAGGGTCAAGATAGCAACCGGCTTTTAAAGGCTTTGACCGATCATAATTTTCGCGTGACAAAGCTGGCGTCAACCGGAGGCTTTCTGAAGTCGGGAAACACAACCTTTATGTTGGGCGTCGATGATATTCGGGTCGACAAAGCATTGAGTCTGATTGAAGAAAACGGAAGTAAACGGGATCAGCTGATCGCCCCTGTATCTCCAATGGGAGGAAACGCGGATTCATATGTTCCTTATCCGGTTGAAGTAGAAGTTGGCGGAGCCACCGTTTTTGTGCTGCCGATTGAGCAATTCCATCAATTTTAAGGGTTGAGGATATGAAAATAAGTCAAGAACTGCGCACGATGATAGAAAAACAGCAGAAGCCTGCTGTCAGAGCAGAAAGCAATTCTGTTTCATTCAAGGAAAAGATGAGCATCCAAAGCGGCAAGCTGAGATTTGAACAGCTGACAATGCTTTTGACGGATATTGAAGCGTTTGGAAAACGGCTCGCCAAGTCGAGGAACTTTAAAGATTTAGCAAGATTTAAAGGCTTGATCAAACGCTTTGTGAAAGAAGCAGTTGAAAACGGCCTGACGGTTGAGAATTCAAGAAGCTTTGATTTATATGGAAACAGCAGGACATTGAGCATCGTAAAAGAGCTGGATGAAAAGCTTGTTCAATTGACAGAGGAATTGCTGGATCAAGAAAAGCCCTCTATCGAATTGTTGGAACGCATTGGAGAAATAAAGGGGTTATTAATAAACCTTTACACATAGAGAGTGATCGTATGGCTACAACGTGGACAGAAATGCAAAAGCTTCAGCCTCGTGTCATGAAGCTTTTGCAAAATAGTATAGAAAGAAATCGTCTTGCACACGCCTATTTGTTTGAAGGACGGAAAGGAACAGGCAAATTAGATGCTGCCATGCTGCTGGCAAAAAGTTTTTTTTGTCTTGAACAGGGCACAGAACCTTGCGAATCTTGCCGAAATTGCCAGCGGATCTCCTCAGGCAACCATCCTGATGTACACGTCGTTCATCCCGACGGCCTGTCGATCAAAAAAGGGCAGATTCAGGCTCTTCAGGAAGAGTTCTCAAAAACAGGACTGGAATCGCATAAAAAGCTTTACATTATTTCACATGCTGATCAAATGACGGCAAATGCCGCAAACAGCCTGCTGAAGTTTTTAGAAGAACCAAGCGATGATACGATAGCGGTGCTCTTGACGGAACAGCCGCAAAAATTGCTTGATACGATTATATCGAGATGCCAAGTCTTGTCTTTTCAATCACTGCTGCCCGAATCGATTGAAAAAGAGCTGATCAAACAAGAAGTTTCCCCGCATATTGCAGCAATTTTGTCGAATATGACAAACAATTTATCGGAAGCGCTCGAATTGAGTCGAAATGATCAGTTTGCAGAGTCCAGAGCGAAAGTGATAAAATTGTATGAAGTCTTACACCAGCGAAAAGGACATGCTTTTTTCTATATTCAAGATCAGTGGATGCCCTTTTTCAAGGAGAAAGACCACCAAGAAATGGGTCTTGATATGCTTTTATTTATATACCGCGATATATTGTCCATTCAGATAGGACATGAAGATAAAATAATATTTCAGGACTTATTCCAAACATTAAAACAGCATGCGCTGCAATCAACACAACAAAGAGTGACAAACCAGATTCTTGCTGTTTTAGAAGCAAAAAAACGGCTTTATTCCAATGTTAATGCTCAAGGTTTAATGGAGCACTTGGTTTTAATGCTGCAGGAGGGATAAGCTTGTATAATGTGATTGGTGTTCGCTTTAAAAAAGCGGGCAAAATTTATTATTTTGATCCAAATGGATTTCAGATAGATAAAGACAGCTGTGTGATCGTTGAAACGGTTCGCGGTGTTGAGTACGGGCAGGTCGTCATCGCGAATAAGAAGGTAGACGAGCACGATGTTGTGCTGCCATTACGAAAAGTCATCAGGGTGGCCGATGAACGGGACCGCTTAATTGTCGAGGAAAATCAGGAAGCGGCGCTTTCAGCCTTTGATGTATGTCAGAAAAAAGTCAATGAGCACGGTCTTGAGATGAAATTGGTCGATGTCGAATTCACATTCGACCGAAATAAAGTCATTTTTTACTTTACGGCTGACGGAAGGGTCGACTTCAGAGAGCTTGTAAAAGATTTGGCTTCCATTTTCAAAACAAGGATCGAGCTTAGACAAATCGGAGTAAGGGATGAAGCAAAGATGCTCGGCGGTATCGGACCGTGCGGAAGGATGCTGTGCTGTTCGACGTTTCTCGGTGATTTTGAGCCTGTGTCCATCAAAATGGCGAAGGATCAAAACCTGTCCCTTAATCCGACGAAGATTTCCGGACTATGCGGGCGGCTCATGTGCTGTCTGAAATACGAAAATGATGAATATGAAACGGCTAAAGAGCAGCTTCCGGATATCGGTGAAGTGATCGCCACGTCAAACGGGCCGGCGAAAGTCGTCGGACTGAATATTCTCGAACGCATTCTTCAGGTTGAACTGACAGATAGCGAAAAAGTTGTGGAATATACGTGGGATGAACTGCTGCAAGAAGGTGTCGTATCTGCACAAACCACAGATTAACGAGGTGTGAAACCTTGGATAAAAAAGAATTGTTTGATACAGTCATAAGCTTAGAAGAACAAATTGGCTCTTTGTACCGCCAGCTGGGAGACCTCAAGCAGCATATCGGGGAAATGATTGAAGAAAACAACCATTTGCAGCTTGAAAATGAACATTTGCGCAAGAGGCTGGAAGAAACGGATCAAAGGCTGAAAACGGCAAAAACCGGAGAGAAAGAATTAAAAGCAGAGAAGACAGGGCATGCTGATATTGGAGAAGGTCATGACAACCTGGCTCGTCTGTACCAGGAAGGCTTTCACATTTGCAACATTCATTACGGAAGCGTCCGCAAAGAAGGAGACTGTCTTTTCTGCCTCTCGTTTTTAAATAAAAAATAAAGGAAGGGCTTCCGGTTAAAACGGAAGCCTTTTTAACGGGGCAAGCGCCAAGACTACAATTTTCGGGAAAGGGAAAACATATGATTCAATTAAAAGATGATGAGCGACTCGATTATCTGCTGGCAGAGGATATGAAAATCGTGCAAAGCCCGACGGTGTTTGCATTTTCTTTAGATGCCGTGCTGCTGTCGAAGTTTGCATATGTTCCGATTCAAAAGGGGAAGATCATTGATCTATGCACGGGAAACGGAATTGTTCCGCTGCTTCTCAGCACCCGGTCAAAAGCTGAAATCACCGGGGTTGAAATTCAAGAAAGATTGTACGATATGGCATTGCGGAGCGTGGAATATAACAATCTGCAACACCAGATTCATCTCATCAGGGATGACTTAAAGAATATGCCGCAGGTGCTCGGATACAATAAAGCGGATGTTGTCACATGCAATCCGCCATATTTTAAGACGCCGCAAAAAACAGAGCAAAATCTCAATGAACACCTGGCGATTGCCAGGCATGAAATTTACTGCACTCTCGAAGATGTGGTCCGCGTCAGCAGCAAGCTTTTAAAACAAGGCGGAAAGCTTGCTCTTGTCCATAGACCGGGAAGGCTGCTTGAGATTTTTGAACTGATGAAGGCGTATCAAATAGAACCGAAACGCGTGCAATTCGTTTATCCGAAACAGGGGAGAGAGGCCAACACCATTCTAGTCGAAGGAATAAAGGACGGCCGCCCTGATCTGAAGATTTTGCCTCCGCTTTTTGTATATGATGAAGATGATCAATATACGGGCGAGATAAGGAAGATTTTATATGGAGACAAATAATCACTATTTTTATGTGCTGTCATGCCGGGATGGCAGCTTGTATGCGGGATACACGAACAATATTGAAAAGCGTTTGAAAACCCATAATGATGGAAAAGGCGCAAAATATACAAGAGCGCGGCTCCCTGTAAAGCTTTACTATGCAGAACGCTTTTCAACAAAAAGAGAAGCCATGCAAGCGGAATATTATTTTAAAAAATTATCAAGAAAAAGCAAAGAAATATATATAGAAGAAAAGCGAAAGGCGGAGGCACATGATCAATCGTCAAAAGAGCTTTGATCAAAAATCAGACATGGGGATCTTATACCTCGTTCCCACACCGATAGGCAATTTGGAGGATATGACATTCAGGGCCGTTGAAACGTTGAAAGCAGTTGACGTCATCGCTGCGGAGGATACCAGGCAAACGAAGAAATTATGCCATGTGTACCAAATCGAAACACAGCTCGTCAGCTATCATGAACATAATAAAGAAAGCAGCGGGCATAAAATCTTGGAATGGCTCAAGGAAGGGAAAAATATCGCATTGGTGAGCGATGCCGGGATGCCGACCATATCGGATCCGGGGGCCGAAATCGTCCGTGATTTTACGGATATCGGCGGTTATGTCGTGCCGCTTCCCGGTGCGAATGCAGCTTTAACCGCACTGATCGCTTCGGGTCTTCCGCCTCAGCCCTTTTTCTTCTTCGGTTTTTTGGATCGGAACAAGCGGGAGCGGAAGAAGCAGCTTGAGCAATTAAAAAACAGACAGGAAACAATTGTTTTTTATGAATCGCCACATCGGCTGAAGGAGACGCTGTCCGCGATTTATGACGTGTTTGGTAACCGCCGGGTCGCGTTAACTAGAGAGCTGACCAAAAAGTTTGAGGAATTTATTAGAGGGACGATGGAAGAAGTCCTGGCATGGACGGATGAGGAACAGGTGCGCGGAGAATTTTGCCTTGTTGTTGAAGGCTGCGGAGAAGAAGCGCCAGAAGAAGCAGCTTGGTGGGAAAACTTTTCAGAAAAAGAACATGTTGAACATTATATCAGCAAAGGGCTTCAATCAAAGGAAGCCATAAAAAAAACCGCCGTTGACCGCGGAGTCCCAAAACGAAAAATATATGACGCTTATCATATCCAAAACTGAAGAAAACCGCTCTTGCTTTCGCAAGAACGGTTTTTGTATAATCAAATTAATTTTTTAGAGATTGAAGCTGAGCTTGAATTTCGTTGATGATTTGTTCAGCGCCTTCTGGGCTGAGAACAAGTTTACCGCCAGCAAGTTTCAGGTTATCATCAGAAACCTCACCTGTTACTTGGCAAGTCATGTTTGGTTTATATTTTTTCAAGATGATTTTTTCGTCATCCACATAGATTTCAAGAGCGTCTTTTTCCGCGATTCCAAGTGTACGGCGAAGTTCAATCGGAATCACCACGCGTCCTAGCTCATCAACTTTACGTACGATACCTGTAGATTTCATATTCATTCTCCTCCCGAAAGATTCTTATTTTAATAGGTGTTATAATCTTCGTCATTATTCGACAAAATCCTTACAGTCCTAGCATAACAAGGTTTCCAATAAACGTCAATCATTTTCTTTTCTATTGTTTGTAAAAATTAGCTCTTATAGTCAAAAAACCTTGAGAGAACTGATTAAATAAGGGATTTGAAGATGATAAAACCAATCGATAATCCTAAAAAAAGCCCTTAAATCAAGACTTTCGAACTAAGGTTTTTCCTCATATCGATTATATACGACATTATTCGACAATGAAAGCATTTTTTTGTCGAAGTTTTATATTTATTTCCTAAAAAAAATTGGAATCGACTATATTCCTTGTTTATCGACATGTATATTTTCTTGAACTTGAAGGCTAAGATGGTATCATATAAAGAGGGATTAAGTAATGAAGATATTTGAATGAAGACATTTGCCGCTCTCGTCCTTTGGGCGGGAGTTTTTTGACATTTTAATTGGGAGGTTCCATCATGCCGCAAGAAAAAAATACGTTTTACATTACAACACCGATCTACTATCCAAGTGGAAAATTACATATTGGGCACGCCTACACAACCGTTGCCGGTGATGCCATGGCCCGCTATAAAAGGCTTAGAGGCTACGATGTCAGATACTTAACAGGAACAGATGAGCACGGCCAGAAAATCCAGCAAAAGGCCGAAGAGGAAAATATCGCACCGCAGGAATTGGTGGATCGTGCGGCAAAGGAAATTCAGCAGCTTTGGAAAAAGCTTGATATTTCCAATGATGATTTTATTCGGACGACTCAAGACCGCCATAAGACCGTCATCGAAAAGGTTTTTCAAAAACTGCTCGACAACGGAGATATTTATCTTGACGAATATGAAGGCTGGTACAGCATTCCTGATGAAACATTTTACACGGAAACTCAGCTGGTTGATGTGGAGCGGAATGAAAAAGGGGAAGTCATCGGAGGGAAGAGTCCTGACAGCGGGCACCCTGTAGAGCTGATTAAAGAGGAGTCCTACTTCTTCCGCATGGGAAAATACGCAGACCGTCTGCTAGCTTTTTATGAAGAAAATCCTGAATTTATTCAGCCTGAATCCCGTAAAAACGAAATGATCAACAACTTTATTAAACCGGGCCTTGAGGATTTGGCCGTGTCCCGGACGACGTTTGACTGGGGCATCAAAGTGCCGGGCAATCCGAAGCATGTCGTTTATGTGTGGATTGATGCGCTCTTTAACTATATTACGGCACTCGGTTTTGATACGGACCACGATGAAAATTATCAAAAATACTGGCCTGCCGATGTCCACCTTGTCGGGAAAGAAATCGTCCGCTTTCATACCATCTACTGGCCGATTATGCTGATGGCATTGGACCTTCCATTACCTAAAAAGGTTTTTGCCCACGGATGGCTGTTGATGAAAGACGGGAAAATGTCCAAATCAAAAGGGAATGTCGTAGACCCGGTTACGTTAATCGACAGATACGGTCTTGACGCATTGCGCTATTACTTGCTTCGCGAAGTGCCGTTCGGATCTGACGGCGTCTTTACACCGGAAGGATTCGTAGAACGGATCAATTATGACCTGGCAAATGATTTAGGAAACCTTTTAAACAGAACGGTCGCCATGATCAATAAATACTTTGACGGGCAAATTCACTCTTATCAAGGTCCGGTAACAGATTTTGATGAATCACTATCATCGTTTGCGAAAGAAACGATACAAGCATATGAGCAGGCGATCGAAAACATGGAATTCTCTGTGGCGCTTTCTTCCCTGTGGCAGCTTGTCAGCAGAACGAATAAATATATCGATGAAACCGCACCATGGATTCTTGCAAAAGATAAAGAAAAAGAAAACGAACTTCAGTCCGTTATGTATCATTTGGCAGAATCGCTGCGCATCACGGCTGTATTGCTTCAGCCGTTCTTAACGCAAACGCCGGAAAAGATTTTTTCACAGCTTGGTATTTCCGATCCGGCATTAAAAACATGGGAAAGCATTGCCGGCTTCGGTCAGCTCACATCAGTGAAGGTTCAAAAAGGAGATCCGCTGTTCCCGCGGCTTGAGGCTGAAGAAGAAGTTGCATATATCAAATCAAAAATGCAGGGAAAAGCTCCAAAAGAAGAACCGAAAAAAGAAGAGGCTGCGCCTGAGCGTCTTCCCGAAATCACAATTGATGACTTTATGAGCATGGAGCTGAGAGTCGCTGAAGTCCTTCAGGCAGAACCGGTAAAGAAAGCTGATCGGCTGTTAAAACTGCAGCTTGATTTGGGCTTTGAAAAACGCCAGGTCGTATCGGGAATCGCAAAGCACTACAAGCCTGAAGAATTAGTTGGTAGAAAAGTCATTTGTGTAACCAACTTAAAACCGGTAAAACTAAGAGGGGAATTATCTCAAGGAATGATTTTAGCCGGTGAGGACAACGGAGTTCTGTCACTTGCAGCTGTAGACAGCTCATTAGCAAACGGAACACGAATCAAATAAATTTGACAAAAGGTGTTTCACGTGTAACATTTCGTCGAACACCTTTTGTTTTTATCGAAATTCAAATGAAAAGGGTGGCATTTCTGATGTTATTTGATACACATGCACATTTAAATGCGGAGCAGTTTAATGAGGATTTAGAAGATGTCATTGCCCGGGCAAAGGAAGCAAAAGTGGAGCATATCGTTGTCGTAGGTTTTGACCGTCCAACGATCAAACGGGTGATGGAACTGATTGAGACATATGATTTCATATATGCGGCAATCGGCTGGCATCCGGTTGATGCCATTGACATGACTGATGAGGATCTGCAATGGATTAAAGAGCTTTCCTCTCACGAAAAGGTTGTGGCAATTGGCGAAATGGGTCTTGACTACCATTGGGACAAATCACCGAAGGACATTCAAAAAGAAGTGTTTAGAAAGCAAATTGCTTTGGCGAAGGAAGTCAAGCTTCCGATCGTCATACACAACCGCGATGCGACAGAAGACGTTGTCACGATTTTGCGTGAAGAAGGAGCGGAAGAAGTCGGCGGTATTATGCATTGTTTTACAGGCAGCGCAGAAGTGGCGAAAGAATGCATAAATATGAATTTCTACCTATCTTTTGGCGGTCCGGTTACCTTCAAAAATGCAAAAAAACCGAAAGAAGTCGTCAAACAAATACCAAATGACCGTCTTCTGATTGAGACTGACTGCCCGTATTTAACGCCCCATCCTTTTAGGGGAAAGCGGAATGAACCGGGCTATGTCAAACTGGTTGCAGAACAGATCGCGGAATTAAAAGGGATGACTTACGAAGAAGTGGCTGCCATTACTTCTGAAAACGCAAAAAAACTTTTCGGCATCAGCTGACAGTATTTGATGTCAATCTTTGCACAAGCTTGTCTTTTCGGGAGCCGATTCTAAGAAGTTCTACATGTCTGTTTACACTCATAGGATATCTTTGTCGACAAGTCTTTCTTTCTTTTATGAGGTTGTATTTCCATAATAAAAGTAATGGCGGGCTTGCGGAGGTAAATAGAGAGGAGGGTTGACAGGCTTGTAGATACTCTATATAATCTCCCCGAGGAGAAGGAGGCGTTTTTCATCATACAAAAAATGAAAAAGCTGTTTTCCGTAAAGCTTAGCAAAAGCAGAGGAGTTCTCATTGTTGCCGGGCTGCTGGTGGCAGGGAGCGGAACTGCATACGGAGCAAACGAGCTCACGAAACAACCGGTCTCGATTTCGATAAACGGGAAAAAGCAGAGTGTCCGCACGCATGCTAAAACGGTGGGTGAGCTGATGAAAAGCTTAAACATCAAGACGAGGAAAGAGGATCACATTTCTCCCGCTGAAGATACAAAAATAACAAGCAACATGAATGTTGAGTACATTGCTGCCAAACCGGTCCATTTGGCGATGGACGGAGAGGAAAAGCAAGTATGGACGACAGCGGGTACGGTCGGCAAACTTTTGAAAGAATTGAATCTCGAGTTGGCGGAACATGATCAAATTGAACCCTCAGTTGATAAAGAGATAAAAAAAGACATGAAGCTGACTTTGCAAAGAGCTTTTAAAGTGACTGTAAAGGATGCCGGCAAAAATAAAGACATATGGACAACTTCGACTACGGTCGCTGACTTTTTAAAACACCATAAGATCAGCATAAAGGGCGATGATGAAGTCAAGCCTGCGCTGGATGAAACACTGACGAAAGATCAGGCGAACATTCACATTACTCGCATCAAAAAAGTCACCGATGTAGTGGAAGAGAACATTCCTTTTGACGTGAAGAAGAAAGAGGATGCATCTTTGGAAAAAGGCACGGAAAAGGTCGTTCAAGACGGCAAAGAAGGCAAGCTTAAAAAGCACTATGCCGTTATTAAGAAAAACGGCAAAGAAGTTTCCAGGGAATTGATTAAAGAGGAAACAGCGGCTGAAAGCAAAGCCAAAATCATCGCCGTCGGCACAAAACGAAAAACGGTAGCTCAAATAAGCACAAATGTATCGCGCGGCAATGAAGCTTCCGGAAAAGAGTTCTATGTGACTTCAACAGCATATACGGCAAGCTGCAGCGGCTGCTCAGGACACACGGCGACCGGTGTGAATTTAAAAAACAACCCGGGCTCCAAGGTCATTGCGGTTGATCCAAGCTTCATTCCATTGGGCACGAAAGTCCATGTAGAAGGATACGGATATGCGGTTGCGGCTGATACAGGCTCCGCAATTAAAGGCCGCAAAATCGATGTGTTTTTCCCGAGCAAGTCTGCGGCTTACCGCTGGGGAAACAAAAGAGTTAAAATCAAGGTTCTCAACTAAATCAGCATTTATTTTATTTTGATCGTAAGCAGAGGGATTTTGCGCCCTCTGTTTTTTTGGTTATAATAGATCCATCTTGTTTTCTAATTACTTAGACGGTTTTGTTACAAAAAGGTTTCAATATTTTTAAAAATGTAATAAAAGGTTTTTCAGCATGCGGAGGAAGAAATGAAAATTAAGGAAATCATCGTTGTCGAAGGACGTGACGATACAGCAAAAATCAAGTCTGCCGTTGACGCGGATACAATTGAAACGAACGGCTCCGCCATCGGGGAAGATGTGATTAAACAAATTCAGCTGGCTCAAAAAACGCGCGGGGTCATCATTTTAACAGACCCCGATTATCCGGGTGAAAAAATCAGAAAAACGATTGCCGAAAAGGTGCCCGGCTGTAAGCATGCATTTTTGCCCAAGCATTTGGCAAAGCCTAAAAACAAGCGAGGAATCGGTGTTGAGCATGCATCGCCTGAAAGCATCAGAGCCTGCCTGAAGACCGTTCAGGAGGAAATGGAAGCGACGGAAGCGGAAATTGAAACGCGTGATCTTATCGAAGCCGGCCTGATCGGAGGCCCCCTTGCCAAACAAAGGCGGGAACGGCTCGGCGAGATTTTAAATATTGGGTATACAAATGGAAAGCAGCTTCAAAAGCGTCTGCAGATGTTTCAAATTAAAAAAAGCGATTATTTAAGCGCTCTGGATGCTGTGCTGCGGGAGGAAAACAATGAATAAAGATATAGCCACCCCCAAAAGGACAAAAGAAATCCTCAATAAATACGGATTTTCTTTTAAAAAAAGCTTGGGGCAGAACTTTCTAATTGATACAAATATATTGGACAGAATCGTTGACCATGCCGAAGTGACGGAACGCACGGGCGTGATCGAAATCGGTCCTGGAATCGGCGCTTTAACCGAGCAGCTGGCAAAACGCGCCAAGAAAGTGGTGGCCTTTGAAATTGACCAAAGGCTTCTGCCGATTTTGGAGGATACATTATCCCCTTACGACAATGTGACTGTGATTCATCAAGATGTTCTGAAAGCCGATATTAAAGCTGTGATGGATGAGCAGTTTCAAGGTTGTGACGAGGTCATGGTTGTCGCCAACTTGCCGTATTATGTGACGACTCCTATTATTATGAAGCTTCTGGAGGAACATCTGCCGCTTAAAGGCATTGTCGTCATGCTGCAAAAAGAAGTGGCAGACCGCATGGCTGCAAAGCCTTCATCAAAAGAATACGGCTCTCTTTCCATCGCCGTTCAATTTTATACTGAGGCGAAAACGGTCATGGTTGTACCGAAAACGGTTTTCGTTCCCCAGCCAAACGTTGACTCTGCCGTCATCAGGCTGACGCTGCGAGAAGCCCCGGCTGTCACAGTTAAAGATGAGGCCTTTTTCTTTCAGGTTGTCAAGGCGAGCTTCGCCCAGCGCCGCAAAACGCTTTTGAATAATCTCGTCAATAATTTGGCGACTGGAAAAGAGAAGAAAGCTGAGATTGAAAAAGCGCTGCAAGATTCACAAATCGACGGAAAGAGACGCGGCGAATCGCTCAGCATCGAAGAATTCGCCGTGCTTTCCGACCATCTGGCAAAAGCCTTTCTGTAAGGAAGGGCTTTTTTTGCGTTGGGCCGAGAGTGTAGCGGAAACGATAGGGCTTGCTCCCCGTTCACCACTTGAACTGCAGGTACATAGGCTAAAGAAGCACCTTTATTTTTTGCTGTATTCCGGCCGGCATTTGAGATTTTTATCAAAGATGGGGCTTAGTCTATGTGTGGAGTGAAAAGCATGCAGTTTAAAATAGGCGATATGGTGGTCAGAAAATCTTATCGAAGAGATATATTATTTCGAATTATACGAATTGATCAATCGGCAAAGGGAGAACCGATAGCTGTTTTGCACGGTGATGAAGTCAGGTTAATCGCTGACGCGCACCTGGCGGATCTGGAGATTGTCCGCGAGGCTGAGCGTCTGATGAGAAAACGGGAAGAAGAAACAAAAATGAAGGAATCCCTTGATTTGCTCCGTCAGGATTATAAGCTTCTTCGCGAAAAACACGAATACCGTGCAACAAATCAATACAACAACCAAAAGCAGTATTTTCATATGCCGGGAAGGGTACTTCATTTAGACGGGGATTCAGCTTATTTGAAAAAGTGTCTCGCATTGTATGAAAAGATCGGTGTTCCTGTGTACGGCATCCATTGCTATGAAAAGAAAATGTCCGCCGTCATTGAGGAGCTTATTGACGAATATCGGCCCGATTTATTAGTCATCACAGGGCATGATGCATATTCGAAGCAGAAAGGGGGCATCGATGACTTGGATGCCTACAGACATTCCAAAGATTTTATTGAAACTGTTCAAAAAGCAAGAAAAAAAATTCCTCATCTCGATCAGCTCGTGATTTTTGCCGGAGCGTGCCAGTCTCATTTTGAGTCATTAATCAGAGCAGGGGCGAACTTTGCAAGCTCTCCGTCAAGGGTTAACATTCATGCGCTTGATCCGGTCTATATCGTTGCAAAAATCAGCTTTACTCCTTTTATGGACCGAATTAACGTCTGGGAAGTACTGAGAAACACCCTGACGAGGGAGAAAGGGCTCGGAGGGATTGAAACCCGGGGTGTTTTACGAATTGGAATGCCGTATAAAACGAATGCTAATCAGTAAACCCGCCCGTTTTTCGGCGGGTTTTTGTCAGGTTTTCGCCATATTTTTAAAAAACATACATAATGAAGCGAAAAATGAGGAAAATAAGGGAAAGTCGACGTGCAATTTGTCACAATTATTTTATTGACAATCGCTTATAAACGTTGATATAATTTAAATTTTATTTGACAAAAATGGGCGGTTGTTGTATACTGAATGTAGTGAGGTGGATGCAATGGCGAAAACGTTGTCCGATATTAAAAGATCGCTTGATGGACATTTAGGAAAAAGGCTTACGTTAAAAGCAAACGGAGGCCGCCGAAAAACGATTGAGCGTTCGGGCATTTTAGCTGAGACGTACCCTTCTGTTTTTGTGATACAACTAGATCAAGACGAGAATTCGTTCGAAAGAGTTTCATACAGTTATGCAGATATTCTTACTGAGACGGTTGAGTTAAGGTTTTCCGATGACAAAACGAGCTCAGTAGCACTTTAATTAGCAGTAGACGTCATGTTTACTGCTTTTTGTTTATCCATAATTTCTCGGGAAAGATCTGCAGGCGATCAAGAAAAGCTATAAATGTCACCCGTTTTATGATGAGTTCTGGCACATGGTATGATACTTGAAAGGGGCTGTTTCGCATGGGCAGACGTCGAAGCATCATGTCAGAAGAATTCAAATATGAATTGGCAAAAGATCTTGGGTTTTACGATACTGTCAAGAATGAAGGCTGGGGAGCGATTCGGGCCAGAGACGCCGGAAACATGGTGAAGCGGGCCATTGAATTAGCCGAACAGCATATGGCTCAAAATCAACAGAACCAGTAAAACGGTGACAAACGGAGGACGCTGCTGTCCTCCGTTTTTTGTTTAAAGAATCGGGCGGAGCGCATCCGGTAAGACGAGTCCTTTTGCCGCAGTACATGCATTTGTACGACCTGTACTTCAAAATATGTTACAATGTGGATACTTATGTTTAGATGGAGAAGTAGGTGAAAAAGGATTGCGTATTTTAGAGAAGGCGCCGGCTAAAATCAATTTGTCTCTTGACGTCCGCGGCAAACGTCCTGACGGATACCATGAAGTTGAGATGGTTATGACGACGATTGATCTGGCGGATAGGGTTGAGTTAACGGAGCTGGCAGAAGATAAAATAACGGTTTCTTCCCATAACCGCTTTGTTCCGGATGACCAGCGGAATCTTGCTTATCAGGCTGCAATGCTGATGAAGAAACGGTACGGCATTAAAAAAGGCGTTTCCATTTTGATTACGAAGGTCATTCCGGTAGCTGCGGGACTGGCGGGGGGAAGCAGCGACGCCGCCGCAGTCCTCAGAGGCTTGAACCGCCTGTGGGATATGAAGCTTTCTGTAAATGAGCTTGCAGAGCTTGGCGCGGAGATCGGATCGGATGTCTCGTTTTGCGTTCACGGCGGAACGGCACTTGCAACAGGCAGAGGAGAAAAAATCCGCCACATTGAGACTCCTCCGCATTGCTGGGTCGTGCTTGCGAAACCGACGATCGGCGTATCGACCGCAGAGGTATACAGGCAGCTGAAGATCGACAGTGTTGAACATCCGGATGTACAGGGGATGATTTCCGCCATCGAAGAGAAAAATTTTCACAAGATGTGTGACAAGCTTGGAAATGTTCTCGAATCTGTTACATTAAACATGCATCCTGAAGTTGCGGTGATTAAAAATCAGATGAAGCGCTTTGGCGCGGATGCGGTATTAATGAGCGGAAGCGGTCCGACGGTGTTTGGGCTTGTCCAATATGAATCAAAAGTGCAAAGAATATATAACGGGTTAAGAGGGTTTTGCGATCAGGTATATGCAGTCCGGATGATCGGGGAACAAAATGACCTTGATTAAATCCGTATGTTAAGTTATATTATTTTTAAAAATATTCGGATTTTGGAGGTAAGTGCATGAAGTTTCGTCGAAGCGGCAGATTGGTGGATCTGACGAATTATTTGCTGACCCATCCGCATGTCTTAGTGCCATTAACCTTCTTTTCAGAACGGTATCAATCTGCTAAATCATCAATTAGTGAAGATTTAACCATCATTAAGCAGACCTTCGAGCAGCAGGGAATTGGAACGCTTCAGACGGTTCCCGGGGCAGCTGGGGGCGTTAAATATATTCCAAAGGTAAAACTTGGTGAGGCAGAGGAATTTATTAATGAACTCGGGGACTCATTGATTGATTCGGAACGTATTTTGCCCGGAGGCTACT
Organism: Bacillus sp. KICET-3; assembly: GCF_033261025.1. NCBI lineage: Bacteria > Bacillati > Bacillota > Bacilli > Caryophanales > Bacillaceae > Bacillus > Bacillus sp. KICET-3. Next base: position 59,862 of record NZ_CP137345.1, read on the forward strand.
TATATTTAACGGATATTCTCGGGAAACCGTCCGTGCTGACAAAGGCCGGGAAGATTTTCGCTTCCGCCTTTTCAGACAGGGAAATCGATGTCGTCATGACTGTGGCAACGAAAGGAATTCCTCTGGCATATGCGGTGGCCAGTTATTTGGACGTGCCCACAGTTGTCGTCAGAAAGGATAATAAGGTCACTGAAGGGTCAACGGTCAGCATTAATTATGTATCAGGTTCATCCAATCGCATACAGACAATGTCGCTTGCAAAACGCAGTTTAAAGACGGGATCACACGTTTTAATTATTGACGACTTTATGAAAGCGGGCGGAACGATCAATGGTATGATCAATTTGCTGGATGAATTCAATGCACATGTCGCCGGAATCGGCGTCCTTGTTGAAGCCCAGGGCGTGAAGGAGCGGCTGGTCGATGAGTATATGTCGCTTCTCACCCTTTCGGAAATTGATATGAAGGAAAAGAAGGTCAATATTCAAAACGGAAATTTTCAGCGGTTTTTTAAAGACAATGAATAAAGAATGGGGGAGTTTGAGATGACAAAGGTTGTGCAGACAAAAGAAGCGCCGGAAGCGATCGGACCATATACGCAGGGGATTATCGTAAATAACATGTTTTACAGCTCAGGACAAATCCCTTTAACTCCGGCCGGTGAAATGGTAAAAGGGGATATTACGGAACAGACGCATCAGGTTTTCCGCAATTTAAAAGCTGTCCTCAAGGAAGCGGGCGCTTCACTGGAAACCGTCGTCAAAGCGACTGTGTTTTTGGCTGACATGAATCAATTTGCAGAAGTTAACGAGGTCTATGGCCAGTATTTTCATGAGCATAAACCGGCGCGTTCCTGTGTGGAGGTTGCGCGGCTGCCAAAAGACGCGCTCGTTGAAATAGAAGTCATCGCCCTTGTGAAATAGTTGAATTTTTAAAAAGGTGGTTTTGGTTAGCAAAATCATCTTTTTTTGTTGGATTTTTGACAATTCAGTGTGTTTTTATCCCAATATTACAAAAATATTTTTAATTATGCAGGAAAACAAAAAAAGCCGTTGAATAATTACACTAATGTTTTTATATTGGGAAAAGGTGGTGAACTACTGTGGAAGTTACCGACGTAAGATTACGCCGCGTGAATACCGATGGTCGCATGAGAGCGATTGCATCCATCACGCTGGATCACGAATTTGTAGTGCATGACATTCGTGTAATTGATGGAAACAATGGTCTTTTCGTTGCGATGCCAAGTAAGCGTACACCTGATGGAGAATTTCGTGATATCGCTCATCCAATCAACTCAAGCACCCGCGGAAAAATTCAGGACGCGGTGTTAAATGAATATCATCGTTTGGGTGAAGTTGAGGAAATAGAATATGAAGAAGCTGGAGCTTCTTAAAAAAAAGAGGGCTTATGGAAGCCCTTTTTATTTTGCGGAAAAAATGATGAAATGAATAAAATGACAATATATGGTTGTTTTCTGCATATATCAGTAAATGGGTAAAAAGAACAAAGTGAGGGCCGGTATTCGCAGAGCACCGTTCTATCGGCGGATTTGTGTCCCATGGCCGGGATTCCCGCTTCAGGATGGAATTCCAGATGCAAGCTTGACATCCAAAAATTGCTTATTCTGTTTGCTGATTTCTCTTTTGGGCTTGCTTGAAATCAACTCATATTTAGGATATATTTTTCTATGGATAAAAGGGATAATGGAGGCCAATAAATGGATAAGCGGTTTGCAGTTGTTTTAGCAGCTGGTCAAGGAACGAGAATGAAATCAAAGTTATATAAAGTTCTTCATCCTGTTTGCGGAAAGCCGATGGTCGAGCATGTCGTCGATGAAGCTCTTAAGCTATCATTGACCAAACTTGTCACAATTGTCGGACATGGTGCGGAAGATGTCAAGAAGCAGCTGGGGAAAAAGAGCGAGTACGCTCTTCAGGCTGAACAGCTCGGTACGGCGCACGCTGTTAAGCAAGCCAAATCGATTCTTGCTGATGAAAAAGGAACGACGATCGTGATATGCGGGGATACACCGCTGTTAACGGCCGAGACGATGGAAGCCATGCTCCGGGAGCATCAGGAAAAAGGGGCAAAGGTTACAATTTTAACGGCGGTTGCAGAGGACCCGACAGGCTACGGGCGGATTATCCGTAATGAAAACGGCGACGTTGCGAAGATTGTCGAGCATAAAGATGCGACAGATGAGGAACGGCTTGTCAAAGAAATCAACACTGGGACTTACTGTTTTGATAATGAAGCTCTTTTCAGGACGATCGAGCAGGTGTCAAATGATAATGTCCAAGGGGAATACTATCTTCCGGATGTTATTGAAATCTTGAAAAATCAAGGTGAAACTGTTGCCGCTTATCAGACTGATAACTTCCAAGAAACGCTCGGCGTCAACGACAGAGTCGCTCTTTCTCAAGCAGAAAGATACATGAAGCGGCGCATCAACAAGCGACATATGCAAAATGGCGTCAGCTTAATCGATCCTGATCATACGTATATTTCACCTGAAGCTGTCATCGGCCGTGATACCGTCATCTATCCCGGAACCGTGATCAAAGGACGGGTGGTTATCGGCGAGGACACGGTTATCGGACAAAACAGCGAGCTGGAAAACAGCACGATCGGAAGCCGGACGGTCATTAAACAATCTGTGATCGTCGACAGCGAGATCGGCGATGATGTCACGATCGGTCCGTTTGCTCATATCAGACCCGACTCGAAAATCGGCAATCAAGTCAGAATCGGCAATTTTGTCGAAGTGAAGAAAGCGCAATTCGGTGATCGCAGCAAAGCCTCTCATTTAAGCTACATAGGGGATGCGGAAATTGGGACGGATGTCAATCTTGGCTGTGGTTCGATTACCGTTAATTATGATGGAAAAAATAAATTTATGACCAAAGTTGAAGACGGTGCTTTTGTCGGCTGCAACTCAAATTTGATCGCTCCAGTTACAATCGGCAAGGGAGCCTACGTAGCTGCGGGGTCAACAATAACGGACGATGTACCCGGCCAGGCTTTGTCTATTGCCAGAGCAAGACAGGTTAATAAGGAAGACTACGCTAAGAATAAGCACAAAAAATAATCCTAAATCGGAGGTTTACCATGTCTAATCAATATGAAGACGACAATTTGAAGATTTTTTCTTTAAACTCAAATCCGGTTCTTGCGGCCGAAATCGCAGAGATCGTCGGAGTAGAGCTGGGAAAGTGTTCTGTTAAACGTTTTAGCGACGGAGAAGTCCAAATCAATATCGAGGAAAGCATCCGCGGCTGTGACTGTTATGTCATTCAATCGACAAGCGCTCCGGTCAACGAGCATATCATGGAGCTTTTAATCATGGTTGATGCATTGAAACGCGCGTCTGCTAAAACGATTAACATTGTAATGCCTTATTACGGGTATGCCCGTCAGGACAGAAAAGCGCGCGCACGTGAGCCGATCACAGCTAAGCTGGTGGCGAACTTGCTCGAAACAGCCGGTGCCACCCGGGTGATTGCTCTTGACTTGCATGCGCCGCAAATTCAAGGCTTCTTTGATATACCGATTGATCATTTAATGGGTGTTCCGATTTTAGGAAGTTATTTTGAAGAGAAAAATTTAAAGGATATTGTTATCGTGTCTCCTGACCATGGCGGGGTGACTCGGGCGCGCAAGCTGGCCGACCGTCTGAAAGCGCCGATAGCGATTATTGACAAACGCCGTCCGAAGCCGAATGTGGCGGAAGTCATGAATATTATCGGACATATAGAAGGAAAAACAGCCATTTTAATCGATGACATCATCGATACGGCAGGAACGATTACGCTGGCGGCAAATGCGCTTGTCGAAAGCGGCGCCTCTGAAGTATATGCCTGCTGTACGCATCCAGTACTTTCCGGTCCGGCAATCGAAAGAATCAAAAATTCCAAGATTAAAGAGCTTGTTGTGACAAACAGCATCGAGCTTCCGGAAGAAAAGAAAATCGAAAAGTTCAAACAGCTTTCCGTAGCGCCGCTATTGGCGGAAGCGATTATTCGCGTTCATGAAAAACAATCTGTCAGCTTCCTGTTCGATTGATTTGCTCATTTTGGTTTAAAGTTTTGTCGTTATGGGTATGGTTTTAGAAAAAACCAATCTTACGATAGGATGGTGCTGAATATGGCAACTTTAAAAGCGGAAGAAAGAACAGGCTCCAGGCGTTCTTCTTTAAGGAGCATCCGGTCAGCCGGATTTGTACCGGGTGTTGTATACGGGAAACATATAGGAAACAAGTCTGTTTCACTTGACAGTACCAAGCTTTTAAAAATTTTGCGTGACGAGGGAAAGAACACGATCATCAATCTGGATATAAACGGTGAACAGCATTCGGTCATGGTGACTGAGATTCAGACGGACCCATTGAAAGATTCGATTGTACATGCTGATTTCAAAGTGGTTGATATGGAAGCGGAAATGGAAGCGGCCGTTCCCGTGAATCTGACGGGAGAAGCAGAGGGCGTCAAGCAGGGAGGCGTTCTCCAGCAGCCGCTTTACGAACTGTCGGTTACAGCCAAGCCGAAGAACATTCCTCAGGCCATTGAAGCCGATATTTCGCAGTTAGAAATCCATGGTGTGTTAACCGTCGGCGACATCAAACCGACGGGGGATTATTCATTTAACCATGAACCGGATGAAGTCGTCGCATCCATCGTCCCTCCTCAAAAGCAAGAGGAAACAGAAGCCGAATCAGCAGCTCAAGAAGTTGAGGAACCAGAAGAAAGCAATGCAGAGGGAAAAAATGAATAAATACGTAAGGCGTAATCCTCCCGCGGTTACGTCTTTTGTGCTAGAATGAGGAAATTAGGACGCTCCCCCTCATACTGGATGAGGCAGGGTTTTGATTAAGGGAGGATGTAGAATGCTTGTGTTTGCAGGATTGGGCAATCCGGGAAAAACATATGAGAAAACGAGGCACAACGTCGGTTTCATGACGATTGACGAGCTTTCAAAAGAATGGAATATTGCCCTTGATAAAACAAAATTTAACGGACAATATGGAATAGGATTTGTTTCCGGCAGAAAGGTTCTACTTGTTAAGCCGCTTACATATATGAACTTATCGGGAGAATGTTTGAGGCCGCTTTTGGATTATTACGAGATCCCGATTGAAAATCTGAAAGTGATTTATGATGATTTGGATCTTCCTGCCGGAAAAATCCGTCTCAGGGTTAAGGGAAGCGCAGGAGGGCACAATGGGATTAAATCAATGATTCAGCATCTCGGGACATCTGATTTTCACAGGATCAGGATCGGAATCGGCCGTCCTGTAAACGGTATGAAAATCGTCGATTATGTACTTGGTGCTTTTACGGCTGACGAGGAGCCGGCGATACAGGAAGCTGTTCAAAAAACGGTAAAAGCCTGTGAAGCTTCTTTGGAAAAACCTTTTTTAGAAGTAATGAATGAATTTAATGCAAAGGTATAATACGTATGGGAACGGATCATACTAGTCTTAAAAAGACTGGTTATTGGAGGTTCCCGTATGGCTTTGCATTATTACTGCCGCCATTGCGGCGTTAAAGTAGGAAGTCTTGACCATTCTTACGTACACAGTGAAAAATTGGGTTTTGACCACTTAACAAATGAGGAAAGAAACGATATGATTTCTTATAAAGATAATGGGGATTTACACGTGAAGACGATATGCGAAGATTGCCAGGAAGCGCTTGAACGGAATCCGGATTATCATCAATATCATTCGTTTATTCAATAAAAGCTTTGGTGTAGAGACTAGACCAAAGCATTTTTCTATTTGAGGAAGAGAGGAGGGGCTCATTTGAACAATATTCAATCCTATATTACGAAAAGCGACGATTTCAAATCCATCGTCAACGGTTTGAACGAAGGGCTGAAGGAACAGCTGCTTGCGGGGCTCTCCGGATCTGCCCGGTCCTTATTTACAGCCGCTCTTTCAAAAGAAACAAACCGGCCGGTATTTTTAATTACGCATAACCTTTATCAAGCTCAAAAAATTACAGACGATTTGACGGGGCTGATAAAAGATCAGCCTGTCCTTTTATATCCTGTTAATGAATTGATTTCATCCGAGATTGCTGTGGCAAGCCCTGAACTGCGTTCACAGAGGCTCGATGTTTTGAACAGGCTTGCGGCAGGAGAAACGCCGATTGTAGTGGCTCCGGCAGCCGCCGTCAGAAGAATGCTGCCCCCGGTGGAGGTATGGAAAAACAGCCAGATTCATTTGAAAACGGGACGGGATATCGATCCGGAAAAACTCCTTCAGACTCTCGTGCAAATTGGATATGAACGTACAGACATGGTTGCGGCTCCCGGTGAATTCAGCATTCGCGGGGGCATTATCGATGTTTATTCATTGACTGAAGACAATCCAATTCGTATTGAGCTGTTTGATACGGAGATCGATTCCATCCGCATTTTCAATTCAGATGACCAGCGTTCTTTGGAGTCGCGCGATGAAGTGACGATCGGTCCGGCAAAGGAGCTGATCGTGCGTGAAGAAGATCGGAAACGGGCGCTTGAACAAATGGATCAAGGTCTTGCCGCCAGCCTTAAAAAGCTGAAGCTCGATAAACAAAAGGAAATTCTCCATCAAAATATCGCGGAGGACAAAGAGCGGCTCACGGAAGGAAACATCAGCCAGGAGATGGTCAAATACCTTTCTTATTTTTATGAAAAGCCTGCTAGTTTGCTAGATTATTTTCCGAAACATACATTGCTCATTCTGGATGAAATCAGCCGCATCCATGAGATGGAAGAACAACTGCAAAAGGAAGAGGCCGAATGGATTACAAGTCTTCTTGAAGAAGGCAAAATTCTTCATGACATATCGATGTCATTTCCTTTTCACAGCCTCATATCAAAACAGTCTCGCCCGATTTTATACTATTCGCTGTTTTTACGGCATGTTCAGCATACAAGCCCGCAAAATATCGTGAATGTGTCGAGCAAGCAAATGCAAAACTTTCACGGTCAGATGAATGTGCTCAAAAATGAAATCGAACGGTTTAAAAAATCGAGATACACGACTGTTTTTCTTGGAGACAGCCGAGAGCGCGTCGAAAAACTCGCATCCGTTCTGTCGGATTATGAAATAGAAGCTGCTCAAGCGGATGAGAATACAGCGCTTGCCCAAGGCCAGATTTATATCATGGACGGCGGCCTCCAATCGGGATTTGAGCTTCCTCTGATGAAGCTTGCCGTCATCACTGAGGAAGAGCTCTTTAAAAAACGCGTGAAAAAACAGGCCCGTAAACAAAAACTGACGAATGCCGAGAGAATCAAAAGCTACTCTGAGCTCCAAGTCGGCGACTATGTCGTTCACGTCAACCATGGGATCGGAAAATATTTAGGTATTGAAACGCTTGAGATCAACGGAATCCACAAAGATTATTTAAACATTCATTACCAGGGAAGCGATAAGCTTTATGTGCCAGTCGATCAAATTGACCAGGTGCAAAAATATGTCGGTTCAGAAGGCAAGGAACCGAAGCTGTACAAACTGGGAGGAAGCGAATGGAAGCGCGTCAAGAAAAAGGTGGAATCGTCCGTTCAGGACATCGCCGATGACTTGATCAAGCTTTATGCGGAACGAGAGGCGAGCAAGGGATACGCGTTTTCTCCCGACCACGAAATGCAGCGCGAATTTGAAGCGGCTTTTCCTTATCAGGAGACAGAAGATCAGCTGAGATCGATCCAAGAAATTAAAAAAGATATGGAAAAAGAACGCCCGATGGACCGGCTGCTTTGCGGAGATGTCGGCTATGGAAAAACAGAGGTGGCCATAAGAGCGGCATTTAAAGCGATCGCCGACGGAAAACAGGTTGCTCTCCTCGTACCGACCACCATTTTGGCCCAGCAGCATTATGAAACGATTCAGGAGCGTTTTCAGGATTATCCGATCAACATTGGTCTGCTTAGCCGATTCCGGACGCGGAAAGAGGCGACGGAAACGATTAAAGGCCTGAAAAACGGTACAGTCGATATTGTCATCGGAACTCACAGGCTTTTATCAAAAGATGTCGTGTACAAAGATCTCGGACTGCTCATCATTGATGAAGAACAAAGGTTTGGTGTCACGCATAAAGAAAAAATTAAACGAATTAAAGCGAATGTCGATGTTTTGACTTTAACAGCGACTCCAATCCCGAGAACCCTTCATATGTCCATGCTCGGGGTCAGAGACTTATCAGTCATTGAAACGCCGCCGGAAAACCGTTTTCCAGTACAGACATATGTTGTCGAATACAATGGCGCTTTGGTGCGGGAAGCGATTGAGCGCGAACTTGCCAGAGGGGGCCAAGTATACTTTCTGTACAACCGCGTCGAGGACATTGAAAGAAAAGCCGAAGAAATTTCAATGCTCGTGCCTGATGCGAAGGTGGCGTATGCCCACGGAAAAATGACGGAAAATGAACTGGAATCTGTCATGCTTAACTTTTTAGAGGGAGAATCAGACGTTCTCGTCAGCACGACGATTATTGAAACAGGCGTTGATATTCCGAATGTCAATACGCTGATCGTCTATGATGCAGACAAGATGGGGCTTTCCCAGCTTTATCAGCTGAGAGGGCGCGTCGGCCGCTCCAACAGGGTTGCATATGCGTACTTTACGTATCGAAAAGACAAAGTTCTGACTGAGGTAGCGGAAAAAAGGCTTCAAGCCATTAAAGAATTCACGGAGCTTGGATCAGGCTTTAAAATTGCGATGCGCGATTTGACGATTCGCGGCGCCGGCAACCTGCTGGGCGCTCAGCAGCATGGCTTCATAGATTCCGTCGGTTTTGATTTATACTCGCAAATGCTGAAGGAAGCGATAGAGGCCCGAAAAGGAGACGCGCCGCAGGTCGAACGGTTTGAACCGGAAATCGATTTAGAGCTTGACGCGTATATTCCGCAAACATATGTGACGGACGGCAAGCAAAAAATAGATATGTATAAACGGTTCAGATCGGTTGCAACCATTGAAGAAAAAGATGAGCTTCAGGATGAAATGATCGACCGTTTTGGCGAATATCCGAAAGAGGTCGAATATTTATTTGCCATCGCGGAAATGAAAGTATATGCCATAAAAGAGCGCGTTGAGCTGATCAAACAGGATAAAGACGCCGTCAGACTGACGATCGATGAAAAGGCGAGCGCTGAAATCGACGGACAAAAGCTGTTTGAGCTTGGCAGCAAATACGGCAGGCAGATCGGCCTCGGGATGGAAGGCAAGAAATTAAAAATCTCGATTCAGATTAAAAACCGCAAGCCGGAAGAATGGCTCGCAACCTTGCTGGATATTCTGAAAGGCTTGGAAAACGTCAAAAAACAAACGATTGCTTCATCGTAAAAATTTGTTGCTTCTCGCGTATATTACATTTGATGTGACGGATACTAAAATCAATCAAGAGTGGAGAGTGTTAGGAAATGCACAGCTCTGTTTTATCCACCAGATATATCATCAAATGAAAGAGAGGCAGCACAGATGAAAGCAACTGGTATCGTACGTCGAATTGATGATTTAGGACGGGTCGTGATCCCTAAGGAAATACGGAGGACATTGCGGATTCGCGAGGGAGACCCGCTGGAAATATTCGTTGACCGCGATGGCGAGGTTATTTTAAAAAAGTATTCTCCCATCAGCGAGCTTGGCGATTTTGCAAAGGAATATGCAGACGCCCTTTATGACAGCATGGGCCATTCCGTCTTGATTTGTGACAGGGATGTGTATATTGCCGTATCAGGAAGCTCTAAAAAAGACTATTTAAATAAGTCCATCAGTGACATGATCGAAAAAGTAATGGATCAGCGCAACTCTGTATTAGACGGTGATGCAAAAACGATTCAGCTGATTGACGGCATTGACGAAGAAGTCGCTTCCTATACGGTCGGACCGATTGTTGCGAACGGTGACCCGATCGGAGCCGTTGTGATTTTTTCAAAAGACCAGTCAATTGGAGAAGTGGAGCATAAGGCAGTTGAAACCGCCGCTGGTTTTTTGGCGCGCCAAATGGAACAATAGGTCTTATTCCTTTTATTTTGTCATTCCTGTTCACCCGGGCAGGAATGGCGAAACTTGCTTTTGATATAAGTGTAAACGAGCTGGAACAGCACCCCTTTGGGCTGTTCTTTTTTTAGTTGCCTATGATGGAGGGGGCTGCGGCGCGGGATATGGTATAATAAGCACGTTTCGTTGTGTTTTTCCAAAGAAAAGCACATTGGAAGGAGCTTGCAGATGGGCTTTTTAAACGGCCAAAGCAGCCGGCTTTGGCAAGGCGCCTTTGTATTATCATTGGCGGGAATTTTATCTAAAATATTAAGCGCTGTATACAGAGTGCCTTTTCAAAATATAGTGGGAGACGTCGGCTTCTATATTTTTCAGCAAGTGTATCCCATGATAGGAATTTCAGTGATGCTAGTGACTTCAGGCTTTCCGGTCATCATTTCAAAGCTGCTGAATGATTTTGGGGCGGAAAGCCAAACCAAAATCATTCGTGTATCCATGCTGTTTATATCCGGTGTGGCTATCAGTTTTTTTCTCCTGCTGTTTGCAGGAGCGAAAGGCATTGCAGGATTGATGGGCGACCCGGGTTTAGCCGAAGTTATACGCGCCGCCTCTTATTCTTATTTGCTGATTCCGTTCGTATCAATATTCAGAGGTTATTTTCAAGGAAATGAGCTGATGATGCCGACGGCATTTTCTCAAATCGGTGAGCAGATGTTCCGGGTTGCCGCCATCCTCTGCTTTACATGGTGGCTCGTCAACAATGGCTATACTTTATATGATGCGGGGGCTGGCGCGGCCTTTGGATCTCTTGTCGGAGGCCTTACGGCGCTCTTCATTTTGGGGCTGTGTTGGATCAAGAGGGAAAGGAACCGTTCAAAAGGGCGGGCTGAGGCTGAGACGAAGACCATATTGAAACAGCTTTGCCTGTATACGGTCACCATCTGTGTCACCAGCCTCATGATGATACTTATTCAGCTTGTAGATGCCTTAAACTTATATTCCCTTCTGGCCGGTCAGGGGATGGACGAGATGGAGGCAAAACACACAAAAGGCGTATACGACAGGGGGCAGCCGCTGTTGCAATTGGGAACCGTTTTTGCAGCGGGCATTGCGACGGCTCTTGTCCCGTCCCTTACAAAGGCGAAGAAACAGCAGGAGATGACGGCTGTTCAAGAAAAAACACAATATTCATTGAAAATGAGCTTGGTCATCGGAATAGGAGCGGCGATGGGCCTGATTTGCATTTTGGAGCCGGTCAATGTCATGCTGTTTAAAAACAGTGAAGGAACGGCAGCCCTTCAAATTTTCAGCGTATCGATCTTTTTTGCGTCGCTTGCCATGACCATTACTGCCGTTTTGCAAGGATTTGGAGACACTGTTTATCCGGCCGTCGCCGTTTTAGCCGGCTTTTTCTTCAAGATTGTTCTGAATGTCGTGCTGATCCCTGTCCTCGGTATTGCCGGAGCGGCCTTGGCTACTGTAATATCGTTTGCCGCAGTCGCCGGTCTCAACCTTTTCCGTCTGAAAAGGACAGGTTTGATTCGTTTTTCGGATTGCAGAATCGGCGGCATGTTCATCTCCGCTTTGATCATGTCCGCCGTATTGATCATTTGGCTTTACACGTTTGAAGCGGTGATACCGCATGAAGGCAGATGGATCTCCGCAATTGAAAGCCTGACAGCCGTGTTCATCGGTGGAGCTGTCTTTTTATACAGCATCTTAAAGTGCCGCGTGTTTTCCGATAAAGAACTTGAGCTTGTGCCTTTTGGAAACAAGCTGATTACATTAAACAAGAAAGGGGCAGCCGAAAATGGCAGGTAAAATAACAGTTGTCGGCCTCGGGGCGGGCGATATGAACCAATTAACCCTCGGCGTATACAAGCGCCTCACCCAGGCTGAGGCGCTCTATGTCAGGACAAAAGATCATCCTTTAATAGAAGAGCTGAAGAACGAAATCCCATCGATGTATTTCTTTGATGAAGTGTATGAGAAACACGACGGATTTGAAGAGGTTTATGAAGAAATCGTTGAAACGCTTTTTCAAAAAGCGCAGGATCAGGACGTGCTTTACGCCGTGCCTGGGCATCCGTTTGTCGCTGAAAAAACCGTTCAGCTTTTGCTTGAGGGGCAAAGTCGTCATCAGGTTGAAGTCGCGGTGGAGGGAGGACACAGCTTTCTTGATGCGACATTCAATGCCTTGCAGATCGACCCGATCGAAGGATTTCAGTTTGTTGACGCCGTCCAATTTTCAGCGGATGAAATCGAGCTCAGCCATCATTTGATCATTAGCCAGGTTTATGACCAGATGACGGCTTCCGAAGTGAAGCTGACTTTAATGGAAAAGCTTCCCGACGATTATGAAATCGTTATTGTCACGGCAGCGGGAAGCAGCCTGGAAGAGACCAGAAGAGTGCCTCTTTATGAGCTGGACAGGAGCATCGGCATCAACAATTTGACGAGCATCTATGTGCCGCCTGTCAAAGACGAAGCCCTCCTGCATCAGGAATTTTCGATGTTCCGCCGCGTCATTCGGGAACTGCGCGGGCCTGACGGCTGTCCTTGGGATCGGAAACAAACCCACCAGTCATTGAAAAAATACTTAATAGAAGAATGCTATGAAGTGCTCGAAGCCATCGATGAGGAGGACCCGGATCACCTGGTTGAAGAATTGGGAGATGTCATGCTGCAAGTCCTTCTCCATGCGCAGATCGGGGAAGATGACGGCTTCTTTACAATCGATGATGTCATAGCCGGAATCACCGGGAAAATGATCAGAAGGCATCCGCATGTCTTTGGAAACATCACTGTACGTGATGAGGCTGACGTCGTGAAAAACTGGGAAGATATTAAAAAGCAAGAAAAACAGACTGCCCAAAAGTCCCTTCTTGACGATATTCCCAAGCCGCTGCCTGCGCTTTCAAAAGCAAACCAGCTTCAGAAAAAAGCGGCTAAGACCGGGTTTGACTGGTCTGATGTAAAAGATATGTGGAACAAAGTCAATGAAGAAATGAAAGAATTTTCTTTCGAAGTTTCCGACGCCGAACCTCATGCTAAGAAAATCAAGGAAGAATTCGGCGACCTTTTATTTGCTCTCGTCAATGTCGGCAGATACTATAAAATAGAACCGGAAGAAGCGCTTGCGATGACGAACTCCAAGTTTTACAGAAGGTTCACCTACATTGAACAAGCGGCGAAGCGTTCCGGTAAAGACCTTGAAAGCATGACATTGGAAGAAATGGACGAACTTTGGAATGAAGCGAAAGAAATCGAAAGGAGCGATAGCCATGAGACTTGATAAATTTCTAAAAGTGTCAAGACTGATCAAAAGACGCACCTTGGCAAAAGAAGTGGCAGACCAAGGGAGAATCACGGTAAACGGCAACCAGGCGAAAGCGAGCACTGACATAAAAGCGGGAGACGAGCTTGAAGTGCGTTTCGGCCAAAAGCTCGTCACCGTCAGGGTCAATGAATTAAAAGATACGACGAAAAAAGAGGAAGCCGCAAATATGTACACCGTCCTGAAGGAAGAAAAGCTCGGAGGAGAATAGGCTTGTTCTAAAAAAATCCCCCCTCTCATACAATGCAGTAACGAATCTTAGCATGAGGATATGGGGGATGAATAGATGAGTTTATATTATGATCAGCACAACCCTTCCGGCGGGTCATCTGCTCCTGAGCATAATGTAATGATGAAGGGCCGCAAGCTGTTAGATATTTCAGGCGTCAAGCAGGTTGAGAGTTTTGACAATGAAGAATTTTTGCTGGAAACGGTGATGGGGATGCTTGCTGTCAGAGGCGAAAATTTGCAAATGAAAAATCTGGATGTTGAAAAAGGCGTTGTCTCCATTAAAGGCAGGGTGCTTGATCTCGTCTATTTGGATGAGCAGCAGGGGGAGAAAGCTAAAGGGTTTTTTAGCAAGTTGTTTAAATGACGCTGACGACGCAGTTCTACACGATGCTGGCCATGGCCGGAATGGGGGCATGGCTGGGCGCTTCCCTTGATACTTACACCCGTTTTGTCATTCGTTCGAACACGGCAAGATGGCTTTTGTTCATACACGACCTTTTGTTTTGGATGGTACAAGGCCTCCTTTTTTTCTACGTCCTCCTGAGCGTGAACGAAGGGGAGTTCCGAATTTATATTCTGTTGGCCGTGCTGCTCGGGTTTGCCGCTTATCAAAGCCTTTTTAAACGAATCTATCTCAAAATACTGGATTGGATGATTTCATTCTTTGTTTTGATCTGCCGAATATTCGGAAAAATGATGCGGATGATGGTGTTCCGCCCTATTGTGTGGACATTTTACGCCATTTTTGCGACGATTCTATTTACGATGAGAAATATATATGTTCTTTTTCGTTTTTTTGCGTTATCTTTATATAAGATCATAAAAATTGTCTGCTACCCGATCTATGTGTTGATGCGCCAATGCTTCAGACTTCTTCCCGCCCGTATCCGGCATGCGGTGAAGCGCTTTTTTCAAAAGGGAGCAGGATTTTTAAAAAAGGGAAAGAAACTATTCATAACGATCCAAACGAAATTTTTGAAAAAGTGAAGGGAGGCCGTCTGGAATTGAACGATTCTAGGAAACGAAATATTTCTCAAATACAGAATGAATATAAAGAACAGATGGAACGGAAACAGCAGTATCTGAAACGAAAAAGACGCGGTCTTTACAGACGGTTGACGGTATTTGGGGCGGTTGCGCTGCTGGCGGCGATCGTGTTTGCCGGCTCGCTTTGGTCACAGACTTCGGATATCAATGCGAAAGAAGAGAAAAAAGCGCAGCTTTTGAAACAATTGGATCAACTGGAAGCAAAAAAAGCGGATTTAAAGGATGAGATAGTCAAACTAAAAGACGAGGACTATGTTGCCGAGCTTGCCAGAAAGGATTATTACTTATCAAAGGATGGCGAAATCATCTTCAAGTTTGATGAGAAGAGCAAGTAGCCTTGTTGACACTTATTTTTTTCTTTATGTATAATTAAAGAAATGATCTTTTTTAAGTCTAAGGAGGAGCACTTTTTTTATGTCGATTGAAGTTGGCAGCAAGTTGCAAGGGAAAGTAACAGGTATTACAAATTTTGGAGCGTTTGTTGAATTGCCTGGAGGATCAACAGGTCTTGTTCATATCAGTGAAGTCGCCGATAATTACGTGAAGGACATTAATGATCACCTGAAGGTAGGAGACCAGGTAGAGGTTAAAGTCATCAATGTTGAAAAAGATGGAAAAATCGGCTTGTCCATCAAAAAGGCTGTAGACCGTCCTCAATCAAGACCAAGAAACGATTTCCGCTCTAAAGAAACGTTTGAACAGAAAATGAATAAGTTTTTAAAAGATAGTGAAGATCGCTTATCGTCTCTAAAACGCAACACGGAATCAAAACGTGGAGGGCGCGGAGCAAGAAGAGGTTAACTTGCTGCTTTCTATATATACGAAAGGCATTCGTCTTATCCCTACGGATGCCTTTTTTATTATTTATAAAAATTTTATTCAATTTTCTATTGACGGAGCGGACAAACCTTTGTATTATAGAACTTGTGCGTTAAACGAACAAACGAATAACATGGCGGTGTAGCTCAGCTGGCTAGAGCGTACGGTTCATACCCGTGAGGTCGGGGGTTCGATCCCCTCCGCCGCTACTTTTATGAAGGCCCGTTGGTCAAGTGGTTAAGACACCGCCCTTTCACGGCGGTAACACGGGTTCGAATCCCGTACGGGTCATAGTGAAAACCGGTTTCGATCAGAAACCGGTTTTTTGGTGCGGAAAAATAGCCGAATATGCAAAATAGCGAGAATGAACTCGACTTACCAAGAGAGATTGACGCTTTCTACAGAAACCGTCGAAGAGTTCTTTCAATTCGTTACCTTCTTTTGACAAAATCCTATTTCATCTTTCGTTATAATGGCAAGCAACGAATAAAACAGGTGGGAGATGAGAGCATGGAAAAAGCGGAAAGAAGAGTTAACAGCCCAATGGCGGGGCCTGTTGTTCAAAAAATGTATGCATGGTTTGGCAAAATGACAAAACTCATGATGCAGCACTTGTATTCGCTCTTTTTTTATAAAGGCCTTATCTACATGATCATCGGCTTTTTATTGGGACGGGCCTTCATTCTGTCAGAGGTGATTCCTTTTGCTCTTCCATTCTTCGGAGCGATGCTTTTAATTAAGAAGGACAAGGCCTTGATGGCGTGTCTGGCGCTGCTTGCGGGAGCTGTAAGTATATCCCCGCAGCATTCGTTATTTGTTCTCGCAGCGCTTGTCGCATTTGCGATATGTTCAAAAATGACCTCTCTTATTATAAAAGACCGTGTCAGAACGTTGCCTGTCGTCGTGTTTTTGTCAATGGCTCTGACAAGGTGCTGTTTCGTCTATGCTCAATATGGTACGGTTTCAAGCTATCATTACATTATGGCTTTTGTGGAAGCCGGTTTGTCGTTTATATTAACGTTGATTTTTTTGCAAAGTCTGCCGATTGTCACGTCTAAGCGGGCGAAACAATCATTGAAAATTGAGGAAATCATTTGCTTTATGATTTTAATCGCCTCTGTTCTCACCGGCTTTACCGGAGTTTCATTTCAAGGCATGCAGGCTGAACTGATATTGGCCCGCTATGTCGTGCTGACCTTCGCGTTTATCGGCGGAGCCAGCATCGGCTGTACAGTCGGGGTTGTGACAGGGCTGATTCTCAGTCTTTCAAATATCGGCAATTTATATCAGATGAGCCTGCTGGCTTTTTCAGGCTTGCTTGGCGGCCTTTTAAAAGAAGGGAAAAAAGCGGGTGCCGCGGTCGGCCTGCTGATCGGATCCCTCTTGATTTCGCTCTATGGCGAGGGTTCGGCCGAGCTTGTACCGACGCTTTATGAATCGCTGATCGCGATCGCCCTGTTTCTGTTGACACCTCAGTCGCTTACAAAAAAAATGGCCAAATATATTCCCGGCACGACAGAGCATGCACAGGAACAGCAGCAATACGCAAGAAAAATCCGGGATGTCACGGCTCAAAAAGTCGATCAATTTTCAAATGTTTTCCAAGCCTTATCTGACAGTTTTTCCACATTTTATCACGCGGTTCCTGAAGAAGAAGGCAAAGAGAAAGAAATTGACTTGTTTTTAAGCGCTGTGACGGAACATTCCTGTCAATCGTGCTATAAGAAAAATAAATGCTGGGTTCAGAACTTTGATAAAACATATGATTTAATGAAGCGGGTTATGCAAGAAACGGAGGAAAAGCAATATTATAAAAACCGCAAGCTGAAAAAAGAATTTCATCAGCACTGTTCAAAATCAAAACAGGTTGAAGCATTAATAGAGGATGAACTCACGCATTTCAGAGCCAATCAGACATTAAAGCAAAAAGTTCATGACAGCAGGCGGCTCGTTGCGGAACAGCTTTTGGGCGTATCCCAGGTAATGGCCGACTTTTCTCGGGAAATAAAAAGGGAAAGGGAACAGCATTTCATCCAGGAAGAACAAATCAGGGAAGCGCTGCAGCACTTTGGAATTGAAATTCAGCAAGTCGAAATCTACAGTCTTGATCAAGGAAACATTGATATTGAAATGAGCATTCCGTTTTGCAACGGGCACGGAGAATGTGAAAAAATCGTCGCCCCGATGCTTTCCGATATTTTAGAAGAGCAAATTATCGTCAAGGCTGAACAATGCGCCGGACACCCGAACGGGTACTGTCATGTCGCCTTCGGCTCAGCGAAATCTTACCGGGTGTCAACAGGTGCGGCCCATGCGGCGAAAGGCGGCGGCCTCGTCTCCGGCGACAGCTACAATATGATGGAACTTGGCGCGGGCAAGTATGCCGCGGCCATCAGCGACGGCATGGGGAACGGCGCAAGAGCACACTTTGAAAGCAATGAAACGATCAAGCTTCTTGAGAAAATCCTTCAGTCGGGAATTGATGAAAAAGTCGCGATTAAAACGATTAACAGCATCCTTTCATTAAGAACGACTGATGAGATTTACTCGACGTTGGATTTATCCATCATCGATTTGCAGGATGCAAGCTGCAAGTTTTTAAAAATCGGATCAACGCCAAGCTTTATTAAGCGGGCTGATCAAATTATCAAAATTCAGGCGAGCAATCTGCCGATCGGCATTATTACCGAATTTGACGTGGATGTCGTCAGCGAGCAGCTGAAAGCCGGGGATATACTGGTCATGATGAGCGACGGCATTTTTGAAGGCCCGAGACATGTTGAAAATCATGACCTTTGGATGAAGCGAAAGCTGAAATCGCTCAAAACCGAAGACCCTCAAGAAATAGCTGATTTAATCATGGAAGAAGTGATTCGGACAAGGTCGGGGCTCATAGAGGATGACATGACGGTGATCGTCATTAAGATTGATCATAATACACCGAAATGGGCTTCAATCCCGGCGCCCGCTTTTTTCCAAAAGAGCCAAGAGATTTCTTAGCATTCGTATAAATCAGATTTCTTCTGGCGATGATGGAATTAGATAGATATCTTTGTCCAGGAGGAATCAATATGAAAAAGGGGCATTTGAATCAAATTCTGCTGATCACCGACGGCTGTTCAAACCGGGGTGAAGATCCGCAGGCTATGGCAGCCTTTGCGAAAGAGCAGGGAATAACCGTCAATGTCATCGGGATTATGGATGAACATTCAATGGATCAAGAAGCAATGAAGGAAGTCGAAGGAATCGCCCTTGCTGGAGGCGGAGTTCATCAAGTTGTCTATGCATCACAGCTTTCGCAGACGGTGCAGATGGTCACGAAGAAAGCGATGACTCAGACGCTCCAAGGCGTTGTCAACAATGAACTCAAACAAATTCTCGGAAAACATACGGAAATGGATGAACTGCCTCCCGATAAACGAGGCGAAGTCATGGAGGTCGTTGACGAGCTCGGTGAAACCGTTCATTTGCACGTCCTGGTGCTGGTTGATACGAGCGCAAGCATGAATCCGAAGCTTCCGACAGTCAAAGAAGCTTTGATCGATCTGTCCATCAGTTTGAATTCACGGATCGGTGATAACGAATTTGCGGTGTTTATATTTCCCGGGAAAAAACAAGAGGTTGAACTTGTGCTGGATTGGACGCCAAAGTTTGAATCCCTTTCTTCAATATTTTCCAAGCTTTCTGCTGGAGGTATTACGCCGACAGGTCCGGCAATCCGGGAGGCGATCCAGCATTTCAAGAAAATCGGCTCAAGAAGGGGCATGTTAGAAGATGATGAAAGACGCTTCGACGAGTTTGGCGGGTAGTTTAAAGCCGGGTTCATCCATTGTTGGAAAGTGGAACAATCATTCCTACAAGATCATCAGACAGCTTGGAAAAGGGGCGAATGGCGTTGTTTATCTGGCTGATTCAAAAAGAGGCCGCGTAGCTTTAAAAGTCAGTGATGACAGCCTATCGATTACCTCGGAAGTGAATGTTCTAAAATCTTTCTCAAAGGCCCAGGCGAGAGCAATGGGGCCTTCTTTTTTTGACGTTGATGATATGCCGGCGCCAAATAGCGGCAAAAAACTTTCATTTTATGTAATGGAATATATTGAAGGTCCGCTTCTTTTACGCTATATCACCGAAAAAGGGGAAGAATGGATTCCCGTATTGATCAGTCAGCTTCTGTCAAATTTATCAATCATCCATCGCGAAGGGTGGGTGTTTGGTGATTTAAAGCCTGAAAATCTGATTGTGACAGGGCCCCCGGCAACGATCCGCTGCATCGATGTCGGCGGGACGACAAAGGAAGGCCGGGCCATCAAGGAATATACTGAGTTTTTCGACAGAGGCTATTGGGAATGCGGGACACGTAAAGCAGAACCTTCATATGATTTGTTTTCCGTCGCTATGATCATGGTGAACTGCGTGACGAAGAAGGAGTTTAAAAAAGCCGGAAATCCGATGAACCAGCTTCTTTCGGTCATTGACAGCCATCCATTTTTAAAAGAATACAAAACGGTATTGGTATCGGCTTTAAAAGGAGCGTACAAAACGGCGGATGAAATGAAGAACGATCTGCTTGAGGCGGGCCGTCCCGCCGGCACACAAAGTTCGCGTCCATCCAGAACAGCGCGCTCTTCTTCAATGGCCGCCTCACCGAACAGCGCGGGGCAAAAACGGCCGGGCGCGTCGCAGCCCCGGTCGAGAAGCGGCCGAAAACTGCAAAAAAAGCGCCAGTCGCAAGGCGGCACGTTTGAAACGCTGCTGATTGTCGTCAGTGTGCTTGCTCTCTACTTCGCTTATATTGTGCTCTTTTTCATTTAAGCAGATCATGCGGCGATAGCTCTTCTTTGCAGGGACAGTTTGAAAGTGTTAGGATATTTATATCTTTTGAAATTCACCCTGCTTATAGTGGGAGGACATCGTGAAAAGTATTGAGGAATTTATGAAAAAAAACGATCTGTCGTTTGATGATGCGACAATCATTGTCGGAGTCTCCGGAGGGCCTGATTCAATGGCTTTGCTTCATGCGCTGAAACGCATGATTCCCGGATCTGCGTCACTGATTGCTGCACATGTCGATCATATGTTCAGAGGCTTGGAGTCTGAACAGGACATGCGCTTTGTAAAGGATTTCTGCAAAGCGGAGGGGATTCTCTGTGAAGCGCTGCAAATCAACGTTCAGAAGTATGCTGCCGAAAAAAACCTCAATAAACAGGCAGCTGCAAGAGAATGCCGCTTTCGGTTCTTTAAAGATCAAATGGAAAAGCACCATGCCACATATTTGGCCCTGGCTCATCATGGCGATGACCAGATCGAGACGATGCTGATGAAATTGGCGAAAGGAACCGTCGGTTTAGGACTTGCCGGCATCCGGCCGGTGCGCCGGTTTGGAGAAGGGTGGCTGATCAGGCCGTTTCTCGATCTTGCAAAGGAGGATATTTTACAGTACTGCAAAGCGAATCATGTACCGTTCAGAACAGATCCAAGCAACAATGAAGACGATTATACCCGGAACAGATTCAGGCATCATGTTCTTCCTTTTTTGAAGGAGGAGTCGGAAGATGTCCATAAACGGTTTCAATCTGTCAGTGAATCGCTGACAGAAGATGAATTATACTTACAGGCATTAACGAAAGATAAAATGAATACAGTAATCACAAACAAGTCAAGTTCCTGTATCGAAATCAATGTGGAAAGCCTTCTTGCACTTCCTTTGCCTTTACAAAGAAGAGGAGTTCAACTAATATTAAACTATCTTTATGAAAACGTTCCAACTGCGTTTTCATCCCATCATATTAAGGTGTTTCTGGAATGGATTGCAAAAAAAGATCCATCCGGTTCCCTTGATTTTCCAAATGGGTTAAAAGTGATAAAATCATATCATACATGTTTGTTTACATTTCATCGGTTGCAATGTGAAAATATTTCCTATCAATATGAAATTAGCGGAGCAGACGAAGAAGACCTGATGCTTCCGGGCGGCTTCTCCCTTCATGTGAGCAAACAAGGCGAAGACCGTGCTTTGAATGGAAATGATGTTTTCGCAACAAGTCCGCAGCAGGTTCATTTCCCCCTTTATGTACGGACAAGGCAAAAAGGGGATAGAATCAAACTTAAAGGGATGAACGGCTCAAAAAAGGTAAAAGATATATTTATTAATGAAAAAGTGCCTCTTTCGAAAAGAGACAGCTGGCCCATTGTCACAGACGCGGATGGAAGGATTATCTGGATACCGGGTCTGAAAAAATCCATTTTTGAGGAACTTGATGTTACAAACAATGATCGCATTGTATTACAATATAGACAGCATGAAAAGTGTAGGGGGCTAGCAAAGAATGAAACACGATATTGAAAATATTTTGATCTCCGAGGAAGAGATCCAAAAAAAAGTCAAGGAGCTCGGCGCTGCTTTAACCGAAGAGTATAGCGACAAGTTCCCCCTGGCCATCGGCGTCTTAAAAGGGGCCATGCCATTTATGGCGGATCTTTTAAAGCATATTGATACATATTTGGAAATGGATTTCATGGATGTATCAAGCTATGGCAATTCCACGGTCTCTTCAGGTGAGGTAAAAATCATTAAGGATTTGGATACATCTGTAGAGGGCCGTGACATCTTAATTATTGAGGACATCATCGACAGTGGGCTGACTTTGAGTTATCTTGTAGAGCTTTTCCGATACCGCAAGGCAAAATCGATTAAGATTGTGACCCTTCTTGATAAACCGAGCGGACGCAAGGCGGATATCAAAGCGGACTACGTCGGCTTTGAAGTGCCGGATGCCTTTGTCGTAGGATACGGTCTTGATTATGCGGAACGCTACCGCAATCTCCCGTATATCGGAGTGCTCAAACCGGCGGTTTATGAGAGCTGATTGGGAAAGGGATATCTGTTGTATTGGAACGATTTTCTATGATACTATTGAACATAGTTGTGCTTACTGTGGGAGGAGGTAAGGAATGAATCGGGTCTTCCGTAATACCATTTTTTATTTACTTATTTTATTAGTTGTGATCGGAGTTGTGAGCTACTTCCAAACCGCAAATCCGAAAACCGAAAATATGACGTACAGTGACTTTGTTTCAAACCTTGATAACGGGAAGGTTGAAAATGTTTCTATCCAGCCTGTCAGAGGTGTTTATGAGGTCAGAGGACAGCTTAAAAACTATGCCAAAGACCAGTATTTCCTAACCCATGTTCCTGAAGGAAAAGGGGCAGACCAGATTTTTGATGCAGTGAAAAAGACGAAGGTACAAGTTGAGCCTGCACAGGAAACGAACGGATGGATGACCTTCTTTACAACCATAATCCCTTTTGTTATTATCTTCATTCTTTTCTTCTTCCTGCTTAATCAGGCTCAGGGCGGCGGAAGCCGTGTCATGAACTTCGGCAAGAGCAAAGCGAAGCTCTATACAGAAGAGAAGAAGCGAGTCAAATTTAAAGATGTAGCAGGAGCGGATGAGGAAAAGCAAGAGCTGGTGGAAGTTGTTGATTTCCTGAAAGACCCGCGCAAATTTGTTGAGCTCGGGGCGAGAATTCCAAAAGGCGTGCTGTTAGTCGGACCTCCGGGTACGGGTAAAACATTGCTGGCGAAAGCTTGTGCAGGAGAAGCCGGCGTTCCTTTCTTCAGCATAAGCGGATCAGACTTCGTCGAAATGTTCGTCGGTGTCGGTGCATCCCGTGTCCGCGATTTGTTTGAAAATGCTAAGAAAAATGCGCCATGCCTGATTTTCATCGATGAAATCGATGCTGTCGGACGTCAGCGTGGAGCCGGTTTAGGCGGCGGCCATGATGAACGTGAACAGACGCTGAACCAGCTTCTTGTCGAAATGGACGGTTTCAGTGCGAATGAAGGGATCATCATTATCGCGGCGACAAACCGCGCCGATATTTTAGACCCGGCATTGCTGCGTCCGGGACGTTTTGACCGTCAAATCACAGTCGACCGTCCGGATGTGAACGGCCGTGAAGCTGTGCTTCGGGTGCATGCGAGAAACAAACCGCTTGACGAATCAGTAAACTTGAAATCGATTGCGATGAGAACGCCTGGATTCTCCGGTGCGGATCTCGAGAACCTTTTAAATGAAGCGGCTCTTGTAGCTGCCCGACATGACAAAAAGAAAATCGATATGCGTGACATTGATGAAGCGACAGACCGCGTCATCGCCGGTCCTGCCAAGAAAAGCAGGGTCATTTCCAAAAAAGAACGCAATATCGTTGCATATCACGAAGCTGGACACACTGTCATCGGACTTGTCCTGGATGAAGCTGATATGGTGCATAAAGTAACGATCGTTCCCCGCGGTCAAGCGGGCGGATATGCCGTCATGCTTCCTAGGGAAGACCGTTATTTCCAAACGAAGCCGGAGCTGCTTGACAAAATCGTCGGTCTGCTTGGAGGCCGTGTAGCTGAAGAGATTATATTCGGCGAAGTCAGCACCGGAGCCCATAATGACTTCCAGCGTGCAACAGGCATCGCAAGACGGATGGTAACCGAATTCGGTATGTCTGAAAAACTCGGTCCGCTTCAGTTTGGACAGTCACAAGGCGGTCAGGTGTTCTTAGGCCGCGACTTCAACAATGACCAAAACTACAGCGATGCGATCGCATATGAGATCGACAAGGAAATTCAGCGCTTCATTAAGGAATGCTATGAACGTGCGAAAACAATCCTGACTGAGAACCGCGATAAGCTTGAGCTGATAGCCCAAACATTGCTTGAGGTTGAGACGCTCGATGCGGAACAAATCAAGTATTTGATTGAACACGGAAGACTGCCGGATCGTCATTATGAAGATGATCAAGAGAAAAACGATGATGTGAAGGTAAACATCAACAAAAGAGAAGAAGAAACAAAAGAAGATGAAAAAGAGTAAGTCAATTTGCTCACATTCGTTTCTTTAAAGAAAACTGCCAAGCTGTGCTTTTTGGCAGTTTTCTTATTTTTTATGACTGAACACCGCCGCGGCAGTTCGGTTTTGATTCGTTTACAAACAGAATCGGCATCGTGTATTGTATGATGGTAGAATGTTTTATGTCCAAGTAAGAGAAACTAGTCAAAAGTGGTGATAAGATGTTACTTGTTATAGATGTGGGAAATACAAACACCGTTCTTGGTGTATACCATAACGGAGAGCTCGAATACCACTGGCGGATTGAAACGAGCCGCCATAAAACCGAGGATGAATTCGGCATGCTCCTCCGTTCTTTATTTGATTATGTAGGCCTGATGTTTGATCAGATCGAAGGGATCATCATCTCTTCAGTGGTGCCGCCGATCATGTTTTCACTTGAAAGAATGTGCACAAAATACTTTCATATTGAGCCGCAAATTGTCGGCCCCGGAGTGAAAACCGGTCTGAATATCAAATACGACAACCCAAAAGAAGTCGGTGCGGACCGCATCGTAAATGCGGTGGCGGCCATTCATCTCTATGGAAGCCCGCTGATTGTTGTTGATTTTGGAACTGCTACAACGTACTGTTATATTAACGAGAATAAGGAATACATGGGCGGAGCGATCGCGCCGGGTATTACGATATCAACGGAAGCTCTTTATTCCAGAGCCGCAAAACTCCCGAGAATTGAAATTGCGCGGCCGGATAATATTATCGGCAAAAGCACGGTCAGCGCCATGCAGTCCGGAATTCTTTACGGGTATGTCGGACAAGTTGAAGGCATTGTCAAACGGATGAAATGGCAGTCAAGACAAAATCCGAAAGTCATTGCGACTGGCGGTCTTGCATCATTAATCGCGGATGAGTCCGATTGTATCGATGTGGTAGACCCCTTTCTTACCCTAAAAGGGCTAGAACTGATTTACGAACGGAATCGCGTTGAAAGTGTTTAGGAGGGTGACAATGGATTATTTAGTAAAAGCCATTGCATATGACGGTAAAATCCGTGCATATGCAGCAAGAACGACAGAGACCATTCATGAAGCGCAAAAACGCCATAACACATGGCCGACAGCATCTGCTGCTTTGGGACGGACGATGACGGCCGCCGTAATGCTTGGCGCGATGCTGAAAGGCGAAGACAAGCTTACAGTCAAAATCGAAGGGGGCGGGCCGATCGGAGCCATCGTCGCCGATGCAAACGCAAAGGGAGACGTCAGGGGATATGTGTCAAATCCGCACGTTCATTTTGATTTAAATGAACATGGAAAGCTTGACGTCAGAAGAGCTGTCGGAACTGCGGGCACTTTAAGCGTTGTAAAGGATCTCGGCCTGCGCGAATTATTTACGGGCCAGGTTGAGATTGTTTCCGGAGAAATCGGCGAGGATTTTACATATTACCTCGTATCATCCGAGCAAGTGCCTTCATCCGTAGGAGTCGGCGTGCTCGTCAATCCGGATAATACGATTTTGGCTGCCGGGGGCTTTATACTTCAAGTTCTCCCCGGTACTGACGATGATACAATTACAAAGCTTGAAACCAACTTATCAAAAGTGGAACCGATATCTAAGCTGATTCAAAAAGGTCTTACACCTGAGGAAGTGCTGGGCGCAGTTTTGGGAGAAGATGCTGAAGTGCTGGAAACCGTCCCTGTCCGCTTTACATGCAATTGTTCCAAAGAGCGGTTTGCAAGAGGAATTATCGGACTTGGCAAGCAGGAGATTCAAGCGATGATTGATGAAGATGGCCAGGCTGAAGCGCAGTGCCATTTCTGCAATGAAACGTATTTGTTTACAAAGGAAGAGCTCGAAGCTCTTCGAGATGAAATATAATGCCCGCTATCTATTAGCGGGTCTTTTACAATGGGGAAAGGGGAGAATTTATGTTGAAGTCAAAAATGCTGGTTCCGATTGTGTTAATCGCAGTTTTCGTCAATTGCATCGTGATCGCGTATGTCCTCACGAAGTCGCAAGTCGCTTCTTCTTCATCTGATCGCGAAGTAATAGCCAACATCGGCAAAAACGAAATCACAAGAGAAGAATGGCTGAGTAAAATGGAAGAGAGGTACGGCAAATCGACGCTGGAGGATATGATTAATGACCGGGTCGTTGACCAGCTAGCCGAAAAAAACAAAATCAGCGTTTCTGAAGCCGACATTGACAGGGAGTTTATCCTGGTCAAAGCCGTTTATAATTCTTTTTATGAGGATGAAAGCACAACCGAAAAAGAGTGGAGGGAGCAAATCCGGCATAATATTCTGCTTGAAGAGCTGCTTACAAAAGATATCGTGATTTCTGAAAAAGAATTAAAGTCGTTTTATCAACAAAACAAGACCTTATATTAATTTGATGATTCATATCGGCTGAAGCATATCGTTGTAAAAGATAAAAGCGAAGCCGAGCGGGTTTTACAAGAATTAAAAGGCGGATCAAGCTTTGAAGCAGCCGCAGCAGAACATTCAACAGACCGGTATACGGCACCTTATGGCGGAGACCTAGGATTTGTCAATGATCAGCGGGATAACGTCCCTTCGGCATACATAGAAGCGGCTAAACAGCTAAAGGACAATCAATGGACGGCAGAACCGCTTAAAGTCAGCGGGGGATATGCGATCCTCCAGCGGAAAGAAAAGCTTGACGGACGGGCTTTTACTTATAATCAAGTGAAGAGCCAAATCAGAAGGCAGATTGCAATGGATCAATTAGGTGACAAGGCATCAGTCAAAACATTGTGGAAAGATGCGGACGTGTCTTGGTTCTATGACGCGAAAAATAAAGATTGACAAAATATTTTGATATTGATAAATTAAATATAATCCCAATACAATTACTCGGAAATTGAGGTGTTCACATGGTTCGCGTTGCAAACTCTGTTTATGACTTAATCGGAAACACACCTATCGTAAAATTAAATCGTTTAGTCGACGAAGACAGTGCTGATGTATATGTAAAACTTGAGTATATGAATCCTGGAAGCAGCGTAAAAGACCGGATTGCGCTTGCAATGATCGAAGACGCCGAAGAGAAAGGCCTTTTGAAAGAGGGCGATACCCTCATTGAGCCGACAAGCGGAAACACAGGAATCGGCCTTGCCATGGTCGCTGCGGCCAAAGGTATTAAGGCGATTCTTGTCATGCCTGACACGATGAGCTCAGAACGCCGCAACCTTCTGCGCGCCTACGGTGCTGAGCTGGTATTAACGCCTGGTGCAGAAGGCATGAAAGGCGCTATTAAAAAAGCGGAAGAGCTTGCGGAAGAGCATGGCTATTTCATGCCTCAGCAATTCAACAATCCTGCGAATGCCGAAGTTCACCGCCGTACGACAGGGCGGGAAATCGTTGAACAGTTCGGTGATGACGGACTTGATGCATTCATCGCCGGTATCGGAACAGGCGGTACGATTACAGGCGCAGGAGAAGTGCTGAAAGAAAAATACCCATCAATTAAAATCTACGCGGTTGAACCGACGGATTCCCCGGTTCTCTCCGGAGGAAAACCGGGTCCGCATAAAATACAGGGAATCGGAGCAGGCTTCGTCCCTAAAATCTTAAATACCGATGTTTATGATGACATCATTACGGTAAAAAATGAAGAAGCCTTTGAATTCGCGCGCAAAGCGGCGAAAGAAGAAGGGGTTCTCGGGGGAATTTCTTCAGGCGCGGCCATCTTTGCCGCAATCCAGGTTGCTAAAAAGCTTGGAAAAGGCAAAAAAGTACTTGCTGTTCTTCCTAGTAACGGAGAGAGATATTTGAGCACACCTCTTTATCAATTTGAATAAGATCGAAACGGACGGGGCTATCGGCAATGCCGACGGCCCTTTTTTAGTTGACCCAACTGCGCCCCTCTGAGTAAAACTCACGGGCTTTTTGCGATTGGAAAATAATTTCTCTTTTCCAAGAAAAAAGATTTGCATTACAATAAGGACAGTAGAAAAACGGCAGAGGAATGATGAGATGAGACAACGAAGGCCTGTAGCTAGAACATTTCCTTTCTCTAAGGAACGATTTGTAAAACGGTATGA
This sequence comes from Bacillus sp. KICET-3, assembly GCF_033261025.1. Lineage (NCBI taxonomy): Bacteria > Bacillati > Bacillota > Bacilli > Caryophanales > Bacillaceae > Bacillus > Bacillus sp. KICET-3. The sequence continues at coordinate 88,200 of NZ_CP137345.1, forward strand.
ATTTCTTTCAAAAGGCAAAGAGCACCATGTTTTGCTGGAAAGCGCCAGAGGCGGCGAATACAGCATCGCCGGACTTGATCCTGTGGCCATAGCGAAAGGAAAGGATGGAATCACGACGATCCAATATAAAGGGGACATCATTTTCAAAGAGGGAGATCCGTTTTTGCAGTTTACAAAGTGGTTTCAAACGCTAAAAACGGAGACGGTTGCAGATTTTCCCGATTTTCAGGGAGGGGCTGTCGGTTTTTTAAGCTATGACTATGCCCGCTATATTGAAAAGTTTAAGCTCCTGTCTATCGATGATCTGCAAACGCCTGATTTATTCTTTCTCGTGTTCGATGATTTGGCTGTTTATGATCATGCGGAAGAGAAGCTGTGGGTGATTACCCATACCGAGGAAAATGAGCCCTCAAAAGCGGAAGAGATGCTTGATATGCTTGAAACGATGTGGACATCGGAAGAGAGCGGAGCCGCAAAGCGTGAAAAAGCCGCTGAAAATAAAGGTGCATCATTCGCTTCTTCTTTTACTGAAGCCGGCTTTACCCAAGCGGTGGAAAAAATCAAACAATATATTGCAAGCGGCGATGTGTTTCAGGTTAACCTTTCTCTGCGGCAGTCGGAGCGGCTGTCGGCACCGCCTTTTGACGTCTATAAAATGTTAAGGAAGGTCAATCCGTCGCCTTACATGGCTTATTTGGAAACGCCCGATTTTCAAGTGATTTGCGGATCACCGGAACTGCTGATCAAGAAAAAAGGAAACCTCCTTGAAACGAGGCCGATCGCCGGGACAAGATCCCGGGGAACAGACGAAGCAGAGGATCAATCGCTTGCAAACGAGCTGATCATGAATGAGAAAGAACGTGCGGAGCATGTCATGCTTGTTGATCTGGAGCGAAATGACCTTGGAAGGGTCTCGAAATATGGCACTGTAAGCGTCAATGAATTCATGGTGATTGAAAAATACTCTCACGTCATGCACATTGTTTCAAATGTGTGCGGAGAAATAAAAGAAGAGTGCGACGCCGTGGATGTGATCCATGCCGTATTTCCGGGAGGGACGATCACCGGGGCGCCAAAGGTGAGAACGATGGAAATTATCGAGGAGCTTGAGCCGACGAGGCGCGGGCTTTATACTGGTTCTATAGGGTGGTTCGGATATAATCAGGATATGCATTTTAATATTGTCATCCGAACGATCTATGCCAAAGCAGGCCATGCATTCATGCAATCAGGAGCGGGCATCGTCATTGATTCCAATCCTAAGCATGAATACAAAGAATCGTGTAAGAAGGCCGCTGCGATGAAAAAGGCGCTGCAGTTGAGCGAAGAAGAGAAAAAAGAGCAGAGGAGAGCTGAGATATGATTTTAATGATCGATAACTATGATTCGTTTACTTACAATTTGGTTCAGTATTTAGGTGAGCTTGGTGAAGAATTGATGGTAAAGCGGAATGATGAGATCACGATTGCGGAAATAGAAGAGATGTCCCCTGACTTTTTGATGATTTCGCCGGGGCCGTGCAGCCCGGATGAAGCGGGAATCAGCCTTGAAGCCATCCGGTCGTTTGCCGGAAAGATACCGATTTTCGGAGTTTGTCTCGGACACCAGTCGATCGCCCAGGTGTTCGGCGGTGAGGTAGTGAGGGCGGAGCGCTTAATGCACGGAAAGACATCCGAGATTTCCCATGACGGGTTGACCGTATTTAAGGATCTTGAAAATCCGCTGACCGCGACCAGATACCATTCGCTGATTGTAAAGCCGGAAACGCTGCCTGACTGCTTCATCACATCCGCCTGGACAAAAGAAGGCGAGATTATGGCCATCAGGCATAAAGAGTTGCCGATTGAAGGCGTTCAGTTCCATCCAGAGTCCATCATGACCTCCTTTGGAAAAGAAATGCTAAAGAATTTTATTGAGACTTACCGAAAGAAAGTGAACGCATGATCATATACCTGAACGGTCAATACTTGGAGGAGGGGGAAGCGAGACTTTCTCCTTTTGACCACGGTTTTCTATACGGAATCGGCGTTTTTGAAACATTCCGCCTTTATGAGGGGAAACCTTTCCTCTTTGAATGGCATATGGAAAGGCTGGAGAGGGCGGTCAGCGAGCTGAAAATCGACATTTCGCTGACGAAGGATGATATTCTGGAAGTGCTTGACGAGCTTTTGAAGCTGAATCAGCCGCCAAACGGACATGCTCGTGTTCGTCTTAATATATCTGCAGGCCCCTCTGCATCTGGGCTTTCTGCCGACTCTTACAAACAGCCCGGCGTCATGGTGACCATGAATGCTTTCGATCCTTCTTCAATACCGGCTGAAAAAGAAGGGGTCGTATTACAAGTCAGGCGAAACACGCCTGAGGGTCCGCTTCGCCTGAAATCACATCATTTTTTAAATAATTTGTACGGAAAAAGAGAAGTGGGAAATGATCCGCAGAAAGAAGGGATTTTTCTTACGGACGGCGGAGCTGTAGCTGAAGGAATCATTTCCAACGTTTTTTGGACGAAGGACGGATGTGTGTATACACCTTCACTCAAGACTGGAATTTTAGACGGGGTCACAAGGCGTTATATCATAGAACGTTTTCCCAAAATGGGTGTTGAAGTCAGGCAGGGGGAATACCCTTTGGAACATCTGCTTCGTGCGGATGAAGCCTGGATGACCAATTCCGTTCAGGAAATCGTCCCTTTCCGGAAAATCGGCAATGCCCTGTTTCCGGGAAAGGATGGAAGCCTGACAAAAAGTCTGCAAGAGGTATACACTAACGATAGACAACGCAACAAAGACTATTATTGATCTAAAGGGTGAAGGATATGGCGCCGCAAACATTGGCCCGTTCAAAACGGTTGATAGCAAAACACCACACATTGTCATATGAAGATAAAACATTGATTATGGGAATTTTAAATGTGACTCCGGATTCATTTTCAGACGGAGGGAAATACAACAGCATCGATCGCGCCGTGATACATGCGAAACAAATGATAGAAGACGGCGCGCATATCCTCGATATCGGCGGGGAATCAACAAGGCCCGGCGCCGGCAAAGTTTCTGCTGATGAAGAGCTCACAAGGGTTATACCGGTGATTGAAAAGCTTGTTCAGGAAATCGATGTGCCGATTTCTATTGACACATACAAGGCGCAAGTCGCCGACGAAGCCGTTAAAGCCGGGGCTTCCATTATCAATGATGTCTGGGGGGCAAAGGCCGATCCGGAAATGGCGCCGGTTGCAGCTTCCCATGATGTGCCGATTGTTTTAATGCACAACCGCCATGAGCGGAATTATACAGATTTGATACCGGATATGATGGCTGATTTGGGGGAATGCATAAGCATCGCAAAAGCAGCCGGTGTGCCGGATCATCATATTATCATTGATCCCGGGATCGGATTTGCAAAAACATACAAGGACAACCTCGCAGTCATGAATCAGCTTGAGGCATTCTGTGATCTTGGATATCCGGTTTTATTAGGGACTTCACGCAAAACATTCATCGGCCGTGTGTTGGATCTGCCGCCTGAGGAGCGGGCAGAAGGCACGGGGGCGACGGTATGTCTAGGTATTCAAAAAGGATGCGACATTGTCAGGGTGCATGATGTCAAGCAAATCTCGAGAATGGCGAAAATGATGGATGCCATGATTGATAAAGGAGGCGCTTATCATCGATAAAGTGTATGTTGAAGGGATGGAGTTTTACGGGTATCATGGCGTTTTCAAAGAAGAAAACAAACTCGGTCAGCGATTCCGCGTCGATTTGACGGCGCATCTTGATTTGAGTGAAGCGGGAAAAACCGATGACATTGATGCGACGATTAACTATGCCGAGCTGTATAAGCTTTGCAAAGAGGTTGTCGAAGGAGAGCCGGTCAACCTTGTCGAAACCCTTGCGGAAACGATAGCCGCTAAAGTGCTCAAGCGATTTCAAACGGTTCAGGAATGCACCGTCAAAGTGATAAAGCCTGATCCGCCGATTCCCGGCCATTATAAATCCGTTGCCATAGAAATGACGAGAAAGCGGAAATGAAGCATACGGCATATATCGCGCTTGGCTCCAATATCGGTCCGCGGGAAGAATTTTTAAAAAAAGCGGTCGCTCTCCTTCATCAGCATCCGTCTGTGGCGGTTACCGATATTTCCTCCATCTATGAAACAGACCCTGTCGGTTACACAGATCAGGATGCGTTTTTAAACATGGCCGCTGAGGTCAAGACGTCTCTTACTCCGTTTGAATTGCTTGATTTGACCCAGCACATTGAAAATGAGCTCGGCCGGACACGCGATATCAGATGGGGGCCGAGAACGGCAGACCTTGACATTTTGCTTTATAATCGTGAAAATATTGAGACAGAGCAACTCACAGTTCCCCATCCGAGAATGCATGAACGTATGTTTGTACTCGTCCCGCTACTGGAGATTTATCCGGACTATGAGGGATCTTGTGATCATGCAATAAATCGGGAAGGTGTAAGGATATGGAAGCAGAGATCTGGGGTAGACGAATTCGTGCGTTCAGAAAACTGAAAGGTTATACTCAAGAAGGGTTTGCAAAAGCGCTGGGTATATCCGTTTCTGTGCTTGGCGAAGTTGAACGGGGAAACCGTATGCCGTCGGAAAGCATGCTCAGGGATGTAGCCAATACTTTAAATATAACAGTGGAGGAACTATCTCCATCAGAAGAATAAGAAAGGAGGACGAAAAATGTTTAAAATCGGTGATATTGAATTGAAAAACAGAGTTGTGCTGGCGCCGATGGCCGGAGTGTGCAACTCCGCTTTCCGCTTGACCGTTAAAGAGTTCGGAGCGGGCCTCGTATGCGCCGAAATGGTCAGTGACAAGGCAATCCTTTACAACAACGCAAAAACGATGGGAATGCTGTACATCGATGAGCGCGAAAAGCCGCTCAGCCTGCAAATCTTCGGCGGTGAAAAAGAGACGCTGGTCGAAGCTGCAAAATTTGTTGACCAAAACACAACTGCTGATATTATTGATATAAACATGGGATGTCCGGTGCCAAAAATCACAAAATGCGATGCGGGAGCCAAGTGGCTTCTGGATCCGAATAAAATTTACGAAATGGTTTCTGCCGTGGTGGATTCCGTTGATAAGCCTGTTACCGTTAAAATGAGAATGGGCTGGGATGAAGACCACATCTATGCGGTGGAAAATGCGAGAGCAGTAGAACGCGCAGGCGGAAAAGCGGTGGCTCTCCATGGACGGACCCGTGTACAAATGTATGAAGGAACAGCGAACTGGGATATTATCAAAGAAGTAAAGCAGTCTGTTTCAATACCTGTCATCGGCAATGGAGACGTGAAAACCCCTCAAGATGCAAAGCGCATGCTTGATGAAACAGGAGTGGACGGCGTCATGATCGGCCGCGCCGCTTTGGGGAATCCTTGGATGATTTACCGTACGGTTCATTATCTTGAAACCGGCGAGTTGAAAGATGAACCTAAAGTACGGGAAAAGATAACTGTCTGCAAGCTTCACCTTGACCGTTTAATCAAACTCAAAGGAGAACATGTTGCTGTTCGCGAGATGAGAAAGCATGCAGCCTGGTATTTAAAAGGCATAAGAGGAAACGCAAAGGTCCGGAACGAAATCAACAATTGTGAAACAAGAGATGAACTTGTTCAGCTGCTAGATGCGTTTACGATTGAAGCCGAGGCAAAAGAGCTTCAGGATGCAAAAGTGGGATAAATCCGACCTCTGCTCACTGCCAGTTTTAACTGGCAGTTTTTCTGCTTTTTTCCTGAAAGAATAAAAGTAACGGAGTGATACTGATGAGTCATGAAGAGCATAACCATGAAGAGTTAAACGACCAACTGCAAGTCAGACGGGAAAAAATGAATCAAATGAGGGAAAGCGGAAAAGACCCGTTTGGTCAGCGTTTTGACCGCTCTCATCAATCAGCTGAACTTATTGGCTTATACGATAAGTTTTCAAAAGAAGAATTAGAAGAAAAAGCGATTGAGGTCACCATTGCAGGACGGATGATGACAAAACGCGGTAAAGGAAAAGCGGGATTCGCTCATATTCAAGACCTGCAAGGCCAAATTCAGATTTACGTAAGAAAAGACAGCGTTGGTGAAGAGCAGTATGAGCTATTTAAAAGCTCTGACTTAGGCGATATCGTCGGCGTCACAGGCGTTATGTTCAAAACGAATGTAGGCGAACTGTCTGTAAAAGCGACATCCTTTGATCTTTTAACGAAGGCTCTTCGCCCTCTTCCGGATAAATATCACGGATTAAAAGACATTGAGCAGCGCTATCGCCAGCGGTACTTAGATTTGATCGTGAATCCGGACAGCAAAAATACATTTATTACGCGCAGCAAAATCATTCAATCCATGAGAAGATACCTGAATAACCATGGGTATTTAGAGGTTGAAACACCTATGATGCACTCGATCCCTGGAGGCGCATCCGCACGTCCGTTCATTACTCATCATAATGCGCTGGATATGCCTCTTTATATGAGAATCGCAATTGAGCTTCATTTGAAAAGGCTGATTGTCGGCGGATTGGAAAAGGTTTATGAAATCGGGCGCGTATTCCGTAATGAAGGGGTTTCTACCCGTCATAACCCCGAGTTTACGATGATTGAACTTTATGAAGCTTATGCCGACTATAAAGATATCATGAGATTAACAGAGAATCTGATCGCTCACATTGCTGAAGAGGTGCTTGGCACAACGACGGTTCAGTATGGAGAGCATCAGGTCGAACTCAAACCTGAATGGAAAAGGCTTCACATGGTTGATGCCGTTAAGGAATTGACTGGCGTAGACTTCTGGAAAGAAGTATCTGTAGATGAAGCGAAAGCTTATGCTAAAGAACATGGGGTTGAAATTACTGAAAATATGTCAGTGGGACATATCATCAATGAGTTCTTTGAACAAAAAGTAGAAGAGACATTGATCCAGCCAACCTTTATATATGGACATCCGGTAGAAATTTCACCGCTTGCTAAGAAGAATCCTGAAGACCCTCGTTTTACAGACCGTTTTGAGCTGTTTATCGTGGGTCGTGAGCACGCGAATGCATTTACTGAACTAAATGACCCGATTGATCAAAAAGAGCGCTTTGAGGCGCAATTAAAAGAACGTGAAGAAGGAAATGACGAAGCTCATATGATGGATGAGGACTTTGTCGAAGCATTAGAGTACGGAATGCCTCCTACTGGCGGTTTAGGTATCGGTATTGACAGACTTATTATGCTTTTGACGAATTCACCTTCAATCAGGGATGTTTTATTATTTCCACAAATGAGGCATCGTTAAAGACCTTTCAGTCGGAGGCGCTATTATAGCGGTTCCGGCTGAATTTAAATTGATTTTTATTTTTTTCTAAAAAAGTATTGCGCAATCGTAAATACGGTGGTATATTATTATTCGTTGCCGCTAAACAGGCAATGAAACAAAAAAGAACTTAAAAAAAGTTCTTGACTTTATATTGAGTAATGGATATAATATAAAAGTCGCTTTAACAATGATCTTTGAAAACTAAACAAGACAAAACGTACCTGTTAATTCATTTATAAATCGTGCATGAATATGTACGTAGTCATTATCAAACTTCATGGAGAGTTTGATCCTGGCTCAGGACGAACGCTGGCGGCGTGCCTAATACATGCAAGTCGAGCGAACCGACGGGAGCTTGCTCCCTTAGGTTAGCGGCGGACGGGTGAGTAACACGTGGGTAACCTGCCTGTAAGACTGGGATAACTCCGGGAAACCGGGGCTAATACCGGATGCTTGATTGAACCGCATGGTTCAATTATAAAAGGTGGCTTTTAGCTACCACTTACAGATGGACCCGCGGCGCATTAGCTAGTTGGTGAGGTAACGGCTCACCAAGGCGACGATGCGTAGCCGACCTGAGAGGGTGATCGGCCACACTGGGACTGAGACACGGCCCAGACTCCTACGGGAGGCAGCAGTAGGGAATCTTCCGCAATGGACGAAAGTCTGACGGAGCAACGCCGCGTGAGTGATGAAGGTTTTCGGATCGTAAAACTCTGTTGTTAGGGAAGAACAAGTACCGTTCGAACAGGGCGGTACCTTGACGGTACCTAACCAGAAAGCCACGGCTAACTACGTGCCAGCAGCCGCGGTAATACGTAGGTGGCAAGCGTTGTCCGGAATTATTGGGCGTAAAGCGCGCGCAGGCGGTTTCTTAAGTCTGATGTGAAAGCCCCCGGCTCAACCGGGGAGGGTCATTGGAAACTGGGGAACTTGAGTGCAGAAGAGGAGAGTGGAATTCCACGTGTAGCGGTGAAATGCGTAGAGATGTGGAGGAACACCAGTGGCGAAGGCGACTCTCTGGTCTGTAACTGACGCTGAGGCGCGAAAGCGTGGGGAGCGAACAGGATTAGATACCCTGGTAGTCCACGCCGTAAACGATGAGTGCTAAGTGTTAGAGGGTTTCCGCCCTTTAGTGCTGCAGCAAACGCATTAAGCACTCCGCCTGGGGAGTACGGTCGCAAGACTGAAACTCAAAGGAATTGACGGGGGCCCGCACAAGCGGTGGAGCATGTGGTTTAATTCGAAGCAACGCGAAGAACCTTACCAGGTCTTGACATCCTCTGACACCCCTAGAGATAGGGCTTCCCCTTCGGGGGCAGAGTGACAGGTGGTGCATGGTTGTCGTCAGCTCGTGTCGTGAGATGTTGGGTTAAGTCCCGCAACGAGCGCAACCCTTGATCTTAGTTGCCAGCATTCAGTTGGGCACTCTAAGGTGACTGCCGGTGACAAACCGGAGGAAGGTGGGGATGACGTCAAATCATCATGCCCCTTATGACCTGGGCTACACACGTGCTACAATGGGCAGAACAAAGGGCAGCGAAGCCGCGAGGCTAAGCCAATCCCACAAATCTGTTCTCAGTTCGGATCGCAGTCTGCAACTCGACTGCGTGAAGCTGGAATCGCTAGTAATCGCGGATCAGCATGCCGCGGTGAATACGTTCCCGGGCCTTGTACACACCGCCCGTCACACCACGAGAGTTTGTAACACCCGAAGTCGGTGAGGTAACCTTTTGGAGCCAGCCGCCGAAGGTGGGACAGATGATTGGGGTGAAGTCGTAACAAGGTAGCCGTATCGGAAGGTGCGGCTGGATCACCTCCTTTCTAAGGATATTATACGGAATATAAGACCTCGCGGTCTTATAGACAGGTGCGTTTGGATCTTGTTTAGTTTTGAAGGATCATTCCTTCAAAACGTGTTCTTTGAAAACTAGATAACGAAAGTAGACATTCACATTCAATTGTAATGCAAGATATCACGTAGTGATTCTTTTTAACGGTTAAGTTAGAAAGGGCGCACGGTGGATGCCTTGGCACTAGGAGCCGATGAAGGACGGGACGAACACCGATATGCTTCGGGGAGCTGTAAGCAAGCTTTGATCCGGAGATTTCCGAATGGGGAAACCCACTGCTCGTAATGGAGCAGTATCCATATCTGAATTCATAGGATATGAGAAGGCAGACCCGGGGAACTGAAACATCTAAGTACCCGGAGGAAGAGAAAGCAAATGCGATTCCCTGAGTAGCGGCGAGCGAAACGGGAACAGCCCAAACCAAGAGGCTTGCCTCTTGGGGTTGTAGGACACTCTATACGGAGTTACAAAAGAACGGGGTAGATGAAGAGGTCTGGAAAGGCCCGCCATAGGAGGTAACAGCCCTGTAGTCAAAACTTCGTTCTCTCCTGAGTGGATCCTGAGTACGGCGGAACACGTGAAATTCCGTCGGAATCCGGGAGGACCATCTCCCAAGGCTAAATACTCCCTAGTGACCGATAGTGAACCAGTACCGTGAGGGAAAGGTGAAAAGCACCCCGGAAGGGGAGTGAAAGAGATCCTGAAACCGTGTGCCTACAAGTAGTCAGAGCCCGTTAACGGGTGATGGCGTGCCTTTTGTAGAATGAACCGGCGAGTTACGATCCCGTGCAAGGTTAAGTTTGAAAAGACGGAGCCGCAGCGAAAGCGAGTCTGAATAGGGCGCATGAGTACGTGGTCGTAGACCCGAAACCAGGTGATCTACCCATGTCCAGGGTGAAGTTCAGGTAACACTGAATGGAGGCCCGAACCCACGCACGTTGAAAAGTGCGGGGATGAGGTGTGGGTAGGGGTGAAATGCCAATCGAACCTGGAGATAGCTGGTTCTCTCCGAAATAGCTTTAGGGCTAGCCTCAAGGTAAGAGTCTTGGAGGTAGAGCACTGATTGGACTAGGGGCCCCTACCGGGTTACCGAATTCAGTCAAACTCCGAATGCCAAAGACTTATCCTTGGGAGTCAGACTGCGAGTGATAAGATCCGTAGTCGAAAGGGAAACAGCCCAGACCGCCAGCTAAGGTCCCAAAGTATACGTTAAGTGGAAAAGGATGTGGAGTTGCTTAGACAACCAGGATGTTGGCTTAGAAGCAGCCACCATTTAAAGAGTGCGTAATAGCTCACTGGTCGAGTGACTCTGCGCCGAAAATGTACCGGGGCTAAACGTATCACCGAAGCTGCGGACTGTTCTTGCGAACAGTGGTAGGAGAGCGTTCTAAGGGCTGTGAAGCGAGACCGGAAGGACTCGTGGAGCGCTTAGAAGTGAGAATGCCGGTATGAGTAGCGAAAGAGGGGTGAGAATCCCCTCCACCGAATGCCTAAGGTTTCCTGAGGAAGGCTCGTCCGCTCAGGGTTAGTCGGGACCTAAGCCGAGGCCGAAAGGCGTAGGCGATGGATAACAGGTTGATATTCCTGTACCACCTCCTCACCATTTGAGCAATGGGGGGACGCAGGAGGATAGGGTAAGCGCGGTATTGGATATCCGCGTCCAAGCAGTTAGGCTGGGAAATAGGCAAATCCGTTTCCCATATAAGGCTGAGCTGTGATGGCGAGTGAAATATAGTAGCGAAGTTCCTGATTCCACACTGCCAAGAAAAGCCTCTAGCGAGGTGAGAGGTGCCCGTACCGCAAACCGACACAGGTAGGCGAGGAGAGAATCCTAAGGTGATCGAGAGAACTCTCGTTAAGGAACTCGGCAAAATGACCCCGTAACTTCGGGAGAAGGGGTGCTCTGTTAGGGTGCAAGCCCGAGAGAGCCGCAGTGAATAGGCCCAGGCGACTGTTTAGCAAAAACACAGGTCTCTGCGAAGCCGTAAGGCGAAGTATAGGGGCTGACGCCTGCCCGGTGCTGGAAGGTTAAGAGGAGCGCTTAGCGTATGCGAAGGTGCGAATTGAAGCCCCAGTAAACGGCGGCCGTAACTATAACGGTCCTAAGGTAGCGAAATTCCTTGTCGGGTAAGTTCCGACCCGCACGAAAGGCGCAACGATCTGGGCACTGTCTCAACGAGAGACTCGGTGAAATTATAGTACCTGTGAAGATGCAGGTTACCCGCGACAGGACGGAAAGACCCCGTGGAGCTTTACTGCAGCCTGATATTGAATGTTGGTACAGCTTGTACAGGATAGGTAGGAGCCTTGGAAACCGGAGCGCCAGCTTCGGTGGAGGCATCGGTGGGATACTACCCTGGCTGTATTGACCTTCTAACCCGCTGCCCTTATCGGGCAGGGAGACAGTGTCAGGTGGGCAGTTTGACTGGGGCGGTCGCCTCCTAAAAGGTAACGGAGGCGCCCAAAGGTTCCCTCAGAATGGTTGGAAATCATTCGCAGAGTGTAAAGGCACAAGGGAGCTTGACTGCGAGACCTACAAGTCGAGCAGGGACGAAAGTCGGGCTTAGTGATCCGGTGGTTCCGCATGGAAGGGCCATCGCTCAACGGATAAAAGCTACCCCGGGGATAACAGGCTTATCTCCCCCAAGAGTCCACATCGACGGGGAGGTTTGGCACCTCGATGTCGGCTCATCGCATCCTGGGGCTGTAGTCGGTCCCAAGGGTTGGGCTGTTCGCCCATTAAAGCGGTACGCGAGCTGGGTTCAGAACGTCGTGAGACAGTTCGGTCCCTATCCGTCGCGGGCGCAGGAAATTTGAGAGGAGCTGTCCTTAGTACGAGAGGACCGGGATGGACGCACCGCTGGTGTACCAGTTGTTCTGCCAAGGGCATCGCTGGGTAGCTATGTGCGGACGGGATAAGTGCTGAAAGCATCTAAGCATGAAGCCCCCCTCAAGATGAGATTTCCCATTCCTATAAGGAAGTAAGATCCCTGAAAGATGATCAGGTTGATAGGTCTGAGGTGGAAGTGTGGCGACACATGGAGCTGACAGATACTAATCGATCGAGGACTTAACCTAAATATTTGTGAATGGTCTTTACCCGTTATCTAGTTTTGAGAGAACACCTCTCAAATAGGTTTGGTGGCGATAGCGAAGAGGTCACACCCGTTCCCATGCCGAACACGGAAGTTAAGCTCTTCAGCGCCGATGGTAGTTGGGGGTCTCCCCCTGTGAGAGTAGGACGCCGCCAAGCTGTTGCACGCAAGTGCAAATGGAGGATTAGCTCAGCTGGGAGAGCATCTGCCTTACAAGCAGAGGGTCGGCGGTTCGATCCCGTCATCCTCCACCATTATATTTTTATAATAAGCCGGTGTAGCTCAATTGGTAGAGCAACTGACTTGTAATCAGTAGGTTGGGGGTTCAAGTCCTCTTGCCGGCACCATTTTTATATGATATTATATTAAAGTCTCTTTTAAAGAGCCATTAGCTCAGTTGGTAGAGCATCTGACTTTTAATCAGAGGGTCGAAGGTTCGAGTCCTTCATGGCTCACCATTTTTATGCGGGTGTGGCGGAATTGGCAGACGCGCTAGACTTAGGATCTAGTGTCTTTACGGCGTGGGGGTTCGAGTCCCTTCACCCGCATTATAAAATTTAGTTTGCGGAAGTAGTTCAGTGGTAGAACACCACCTTGCCAAGGTGGGGGTCGCGGGTTCGAATCCCGTCTTCCGCTCCAACCATCCACGCCGGGGTGGTGGAATTGGCAGACACACAGGACTTAAAATCCTGCGGTAGGTGACTACCGTGCCGGTTCAAGTCCGGCCCTCGGCATTGACATATGCGCCCGTAGCTCAATTGGATAGAGCGTTTGACTACGGATCAAAAGGTTAGGGGTTCGACTCCTCTCGGGCGCGCCATTATGTGTAACGGGAAGTAGCTCAGCTTGGTAGAGCACATGGTTTGGGACCATGGGGTCGCAGGTTCGAATCCTGTCTTCCCGACCATTCTTCGGGGCCTTAGCTCAGCTGGGAGAGCGCCTGCTTTGCACGCAGGAGGTCAGCGGTTCGATCCCGCTAGGCTCCACCATTTATTTTTAATAAAGCACTTGACTATTCATTATATAAGTGATATAGTAATAGAGTTGCTTTAAATAATGATCTTTGAAAACTAAACAAGACAAAACGTACCTGTTAATTCATTAAATAAATCGCGCATGAATATGTGCGTAGTCATTATCAAACTTCATGGAGAGTTTGATCCTGGCTCAGGACGAACGCTGGCGGCGTGCCTAATACATGCAAGTCGAGCGAACCGACGGGAGCTTGCTCCCTTAGGTTAGCGGCGGACGGGTGAGTAACACGTGGGTAACCTGCCTGTAAGACTGGGATAACTCCGGGAAACCGGGGCTAATACCGGATGCTTGATTGAACCGCATGGTTCAATTATAAAAGGTGGCTTTTAGCTACCACTTACAGATGGACCCGCGGCGCATTAGCTAGTTGGTGAGGTAACGGCTCACCAAGGCGACGATGCGTAGCCGACCTGAGAGGGTGATCGGCCACACTGGGACTGAGACACGGCCCAGACTCCTACGGGAGGCAGCAGTAGGGAATCTTCCGCAATGGACGAAAGTCTGACGGAGCAACGCCGCGTGAGTGATGAAGGTTTTCGGATCGTAAAACTCTGTTGTTAGGGAAGAACAAGTACCGTTCGAACAGGGCGGTACCTTGACGGTACCTAACCAGAAAGCCACGGCTAACTACGTGCCAGCAGCCGCGGTAATACGTAGGTGGCAAGCGTTGTCCGGAATTATTGGGCGTAAAGCGCGCGCAGGCGGTTTCTTAAGTCTGATGTGAAAGCCCCCGGCTCAACCGGGGAGGGTCATTGGAAACTGGGGAACTTGAGTGCAGAAGAGGAGAGTGGAATTCCACGTGTAGCGGTGAAATGCGTAGAGATGTGGAGGAACACCAGTGGCGAAGGCGACTCTCTGGTCTGTAACTGACGCTGAGGCGCGAAAGCGTGGGGAGCGAACAGGATTAGATACCCTGGTAGTCCACGCCGTAAACGATGAGTGCTAAGTGTTAGAGGGTTTCCGCCCTTTAGTGCTGCAGCAAACGCATTAAGCACTCCGCCTGGGGAGTACGGTCGCAAGACTGAAACTCAAAGGAATTGACGGGGGCCCGCACAAGCGGTGGAGCATGTGGTTTAATTCGAAGCAACGCGAAGAACCTTACCAGGTCTTGACATCCTCTGACACCCCTAGAGATAGGGCTTCCCCTTCGGGGGCAGAGTGACAGGTGGTGCATGGTTGTCGTCAGCTCGTGTCGTGAGATGTTGGGTTAAGTCCCGCAACGAGCGCAACCCTTGATCTTAGTTGCCAGCATTCAGTTGGGCACTCTAAGGTGACTGCCGGTGACAAACCGGAGGAAGGTGGGGATGACGTCAAATCATCATGCCCCTTATGACCTGGGCTACACACGTGCTACAATGGGCAGAACAAAGGGCAGCGAAGCCGCGAGGCTAAGCCAATCCCACAAATCTGCTCTCAGTTCGGATCGCAGTCTGCAACTCGACTGCGTGAAGCTGGAATCGCTAGTAATCGCGGATCAGCATGCCGCGGTGAATACGTTCCCGGGCCTTGTACACACCGCCCGTCACACCACGAGAGTTTGTAACACCCGAAGTCGGTGAGGTAACCTTTTGGAGCCAGCCGCCGAAGGTGGGACAGATGATTGGGGTGAAGTCGTAACAAGGTAGCCGTATCGGAAGGTGCGGCTGGATCACCTCCTTTCTAAGGATATTATACGGAATATAAGACCTCGCGGTCTTATAGACAGGTGCGTTTGGATCTTGTTTAGTTTTGAAGGATCATTCCTTCAAAACGTGTTCTTTGAAAACTAGATAACGAAAGTAGACATTCACATTCAATTGTAATGCAAGATATCACGTAGTGATTCTTTTTAACGGTTAAGTTAGAAAGGGCGCACGGTGGATGCCTTGGCACTAGGAGCCGATGAAGGACGGGACGAACACCGATATGCTTCGGGGAGCTGTAAGCAAGCTTTGATCCGGAGATTTCCGAATGGGGAAACCCACTGCTCGTAATGGAGCAGTATCCATATCTGAATTCATAGGGTATGAGAAGGCAGACCCGGGGAACTGAAACATCTAAGTACCCGGAGGAAGAGAAAGCAAATGCGATTCCCTGAGTAGCGGCGAGCGAAACGGGAACAGCCCAAACCAAGAGGCTTGCCTCTTGGGGTTGTAGGACACTCTATACGGAGTTACAAAAGAACGGGGTAGATGAAGAGGTCTGGAAAGGCCCGCCATAGGAGGTAACAGCCCTGTAGTCAAAACTTCGTTCTCTCCTGAGTGGATCCTGAGTACGGCGGAACACGTGAAATTCCGTCGGAATCCGGGAGGACCATCTCCCAAGGCTAAATACTCCCTAGTGACCGATAGTGAACCAGTACCGTGAGGGAAAGGTGAAAAGCACCCCGGAAGGGGAGTGAAAGAGATCCTGAAACCGTGTGCCTACAAGTAGTCAGAGCCCGTTAACGGGTGATGGCGTGCCTTTTGTAGAATGAACCGGCGAGTTACGATCCCGTGCAAGGTTAAGTTTGAAAAGACGGAGCCGCAGCGAAAGCGAGTCTGAATAGGGCGCATGAGTACGTGGTCGTAGACCCGAAACCAGGTGATCTACCCATGTCCAGGGTGAAGTTCAGGTAACACTGAATGGAGGCCCGAACCCACGCACGTTGAAAAGTGCGGGGATGAGGTGTGGGTAGGGGTGAAATGCCAATCGAACCTGGAGATAGCTGGTTCTCTCCGAAATAGCTTTAGGGCTAGCCTCAAGGTAAGAGTCTTGGAGGTAGAGCACTGATTGGACTAGGGGCCCCTACCGGGTTACCGAATTCAGTCAAACTCCGAATGCCAAAGACTTATCCTTGGGAGTCAGACTGCGAGTGATAAGATCCGTAGTCGAAAGGGAAACAGCCCAGACCGCCAGCTAAGGTCCCAAAGTATACGTTAAGTGGAAAAGGATGTGGAGTTGCTTAGACAACCAGGATGTTGGCTTAGAAGCAGCCACCATTTAAAGAGTGCGTAATAGCTCACTGGTCGAGTGACTCTGCGCCGAAAATGTACCGGGGCTAAACGTATCACCGAAGCTGCGGACTGTTCTTGCGAACAGTGGTAGGAGAGCGTTCTAAGGGCTGTGAAGCGAGACCGGAAGGACTCGTGGAGCGCTTAGAAGTGAGAATGCCGGTATGAGTAGCGAAAGAGGGGTGAGAATCCCCTCCACCGAATGCCTAAGGTTTCCTGAGGAAGGCTCGTCCGCTCAGGGTTAGTCGGGACCTAAGCCGAGGCCGAAAGGCGTAGGCGATGGATAACAGGTTGATATTCCTGTACCACCTCCTCACCATTTGAGCAATGGGGGGACGCAGGAGGATAGGGTAAGCGCGGTATTGGATATCCGCGTCCAAGCAGTTAGGCTGGGAAATAGGCAAATCCGTTTCCCATATAAGGCTGAGCTGTGATGGCGAGTGAAATATAGTAGCGAAGTTCCTGATTCCACACTGCCAAGAAAAGCCTCTAGCGAGGTGAGAGGTGCCCGTACCGCAAACCGACACAGGTAGGCGAGGAGAGAATCCTAAGGTGATCGAGAGAACTCTCGTTAAGGAACTCGGCAAAATGACCCCGTAACTTCGGGAGAAGGGGTGCTCTGTTAGGGTGCAAGCCCGAGAGAGCCGCAGTGAATAGGCCCAGGCGACTGTTTAGCAAAAACACAGGTCTCTGCGAAGCCGTAAGGCGAAGTATAGGGGCTGACGCCTGCCCGGTGCTGGAAGGTTAAGAGGAGCGCTTAGCGTATGCGAAGGTGCGAATTGAAGCCCCAGTAAACGGCGGCCGTAACTATAACGGTCCTAAGGTAGCGAAATTCCTTGTCGGGTAAGTTCCGACCCGCACGAAAGGCGCAACGATCTGGGCACTGTCTCAACGAGAGACTCGGTGAAATTATAGTACCTGTGAAGATGCAGGTTACCCGCGACAGGACGGAAAGACCCCGTGGAGCTTTACTGCAGCCTGATATTGAATGTTGGTACAGCTTGTACAGGATAGGTAGGAGCCTTGGAAACCGGAGCGCCAGCTTCGGTGGAGGCATCGGTGGGATACTACCCTGGCTGTATTGACCTTCTAACCCGCTGCCCTTATCGGGCAGGGAGACAGTGTCAGGTGGGCAGTTTGACTGGGGCGGTCGCCTCCTAAAAGGTAACGGAGGCGCCCAAAGGTTCCCTCAGAATGGTTGGAAATCATTCGCAGAGTGTAAAGGCACAAGGGAGCTTGACTGCGAGACCTACAAGTCGAGCAGGGACGAAAGTCGGGCTTAGTGATCCGGTGGTTCCGCATGGAAGGGCCATCGCTCAACGGATAAAAGCTACCCCGGGGATAACAGGCTTATCTCCCCCAAGAGTCCACATCGACGGGGAGGTTTGGCACCTCGATGTCGGCTCATCGCATCCTGGGGCTGTAGTCGGTCCCAAGGGTTGGGCTGTTCGCCCATTAAAGCGGTACGCGAGCTGGGTTCAGAACGTCGTGAGACAGTTCGGTCCCTATCCGTCGCGGGCGCAGGAAATTTGAGAGGAGCTGTCCTTAGTACGAGAGGACCGGGATGGACGCACCGCTGGTGTACCAGTTGTTCTGCCAAGGGCATCGCTGGGTAGCTATGTGCGGACGGGATAAGTGCTGAAAGCATCTAAGCATGAAGCCCCCCTCAAGATGAGATTTCCCATTCCGCAAGGAAGTAAGATCCCTGAAAGATGATCAGGTTGATAGGTCTGAGGTGGAAGTGTGGCGACACATGGAGCTGACAGATACTAATCGATCGAGGACTTAACCTAAATATTTGTGAATGGTCTTTACCCGTTATCTAGTTTTGAGAGAACACCTCTCAAATAGGTTTGGTGGCGATAGCGAAGAGGTCACACCCGTTCCCATGCCGAACACGGAAGTTAAGCTCTTCAGCGCCGATGGTAGTTGGGGGTCTCCCCCTGTGAGAGTAGGACGCCGCCAAGCAAGCGAAAGACCAGCTTAGATAAGCTGGTCTTTTTTTGTATGCAATTAAGGTTTTATGAGGGTTAAAAGTGGAAATAATAAAGCAATGAAGAGCAATTAGTTGAAAAAAAATCAAAAACCACTTATAGTAAAGTTAAAGTCAAATATAGTCAAAGTCAAGTGAAGGAGGGGGCTGAGTGGGGCAAAATATTTCCGATATCATCGAACAATATTTAAAACAAGTATTGGAACAAAACGGGAAGGAAATTTTGGAGATAAAACGAAGCGAAATAGCCGATAAGTTCCAGTGCGTTCCTTCTCAAATCAATTATGTAATCAATACGCGATTTACAAGTGAACGCGGATACATTGTTGAAAGTAAACGAGGCGGCGGAGGATATATCCGCATTATTAAAATTAAAATGAACGACAAAATCGATTTGATCAATAACATAATGGATCAAATCTACACAAGGCTTTCACAAGCAGCTTCAGATGACATCATTTTAAGACTGTTGGAAAATGGAGTGATCACAGAAAGCGAAGCAAAATTGATGGTCAGTGTGATGGATCGTTCTGTTTTATATATTGATTTACCTGAACGTGATGAATTAAGAGCGAGAATGATGAAAGCCATGCTTACGTCACTTAAATTTAAATAAAGCGGGTGAAAAGCGTGATATGTCAAGAATGTAATGAAAGACCGGCTACTTTTCACTTTACAAAAGTCATTAACGGAGAAAAACAGGAAATGCATATTTGTGAACAATGTGCGAAGGAGAACAGTGAATCATATTCTATGAGTGAAAACAACGGATTTTCGATCCATAATTTATTATCCGGACTTTTAAATTTTGACTCATCTTTTACAAACACCGGGGAGGCCCAGCTGTTTCAACAGCCGGAACAAGTCCTGCGTTGCAAAAAGTGCAATATGTCATTTTCGGAATTCTGCAAAACGGGGCGTTTTGGATGCTCTGAGTGCTATAAAACGTTTCACTCTTACATCACCCCGATTTTAAGAAAAGTTCACAGCGGCAACACTGTCCATGCCGGAAAAATTCCTAAGCGAATCGGCGGAAACCTGCATGTCAGACGACAAATTGAAACGCTGAAAAAAGAGCTGAAAGAACTGATTCAGCAGGAAGAGTTTGAAAAAGCGGCCAGTGTCAGGGATCAAATCAGATCCCTTGAACAAAACTTGAACGCTAATCAAAAGGAGGGGGAAGACTGATGTCACTGCAGCATTTTATTCAGGATGCTTTAAGCAATTGGATGCGGCAGGAAGGCCCTGAAAGTGACATCGTGCTGAGCAGCCGGATCCGTCTTGCCCGGAACTTGGAGAAAGTCCGCTTTCCTACCCTTTTCTCAAATGAAGAGGCTTCAGCGATTATCGCACTTTTTGAAGAACAATTCACCGGATATGAAGTGCCTGGCTTAGGCAAATTTGAGCTGGTGAAAATGGAACAGGTTCAGCCGCTGGAGAAAAGGGTCCTTGTTGAAAAGCATTTAATCAGCCCGCATTTGACAGAAGCTTCTTTTGGCGCTTGTCTTCTTTCTGAAAATGAAGAGGTCAGCATCATGTTAAACGAAGAAGACCATGTACGCATCCAATGTCTTTTCCCCGGGTTTCAGCTCACTGAGGCCTTAAAAGCGGCAAATCAAGTCGATGATTGGATTGAAGAAAGAGTCGATTATGCTTTTTCAGAACAACGAGGATATTTGACAAGCTGTCCTACAAATGTAGGAACGGGGCTCAGGGCATCGGTCATGATGCACCTTCCTGCTCTCGTGTTAACTAGGCAAATCAACCGAATTATACCGGCAATCAATCAATTGGGCCTTGTTGTGAGAGGAATTTACGGTGAAGGCAGCGAAGCATTAGGGAATATCTTTCAAATCTCGAATCAAATCACTCTTGGAAAGTCGGAGCACGACATTGTTGAAGACCTTAACAGTGTGGTTGCGCAATTAATCGAACAGGAACGGTCTGCGAGAAGAGCGCTTTATCAGACTTCGCAAATCGAGCTTGAAGACCGTGTGTACAGATCCTACGGCGTTTTATCCAACTGCCGGATGATCGAATCAAAAGAGACGGCAAGATGCCTCTCAGATGTTCGTCTTGGAATTGATCTCGGAATTATTAAAGGTCTTTCCAGAAATATATTAAATGAACTGATGATTCTGACTCAGCCCGGCTTCCTTCAGCAATATTCGGGGGGCGTATTAAGGGCCAACGAGAGAGATATCAGGAGAGCAGCCCTCATTAGAGAACGATTAAAATTAGAAAATAACGGCAATAGACAGGAGGATGAAACGATATGATGTTTGGAAGATTCACAGAAAGAGCACAAAAAGTATTGGCCCTTGCCCAGGAAGAGGCTCTGCGTCTCGGGCATAATAATATTGGAACTGAACATATCCTGCTGGGCCTTGTCCGCGAAGGTGAAGGAATCGCGGCAAAAGCGCTGCAGGCGCTGGGGCTGAGCCCTGATAAAATTCAAAAAGAGGTAGAAAGCCTGATTGGCCGGGGGCAGGAAATGTCCCAGTCGATCCACTACACACCTAGGGCGAAAAAAGTAACAGAACTAGCGATGGATGAAGCGAGAAAGCTCGGCCATTCATATGTCGGAACCGAGCACATCCTCCTGGGATTAATACGTGAAGGCGAAGGCGTCGCTGCCAGAGTGCTGAATAATCTGGGCGTCAGCTTAAATAAAGCAAGACAACAGGTGCTGCAGCTTTTGGGCAGCAATGAAAGCGGAGGAGGCGCCTCAGGTGCTAACAGCAATGCCAACACACCTACTTTGGACAGTCTCGCACGTGATTTAACCGCTATTGCTAAAGAAGACAGCCTTGATCCTGTCATCGGACGGAGCAAAGAGATTCAGCGCGTCATTGAAGTTCTGAGCCGTAGAACGAAAAACAACCCTGTATTAATCGGGGAGCCAGGCGTAGGAAAAACGGCGATAGCTGAGGGCTTGGCCCAGCAGATTATCAATAATGAAGTACCTGAAATCTTGCGCGACAAGCGGGTTATGACGCTTGATATGGGAACTGTCGTCGCAGGTACAAAATACCGCGGGGAGTTTGAAGACCGCCTTAAAAAAGTGATGGATGAAATCCGCCAGGCGGGAAACATCATCCTGTTTATCGATGAACTTCATACATTAATCGGCGCCGGCGGCGCTGAAGGCGCAATCGACGCGTCCAATATTCTGAAACCGTCTCTTGCGCGCGGAGAGCTGCAATGTATCGGGGCCACAACTCTAGACGAATATCGTAAATACATTGAAAAAGACGCGGCCCTCGAACGGCGCTTCCAGCCGATTCAGGTTGATCAGCCTTCACCAGAGGAAAGCATTCAGATTTTGAAAGGCTTGCGTGACCGCTATGAAGCCCATCACCGTGTATCCATTACAGATGAAGCGATCGAAGCGGCCGTGAAGCTGTCAGACCGTTATATTTCTGACCGTTTCCTGCCTGACAAAGCGATCGATTTAATCGATGAAGCCGGTTCAAAGGTTCGTCTGCGTTCATTTACAACGCCTCCTAACCTGAAAGAGCTTGAACAAAAACTCGATGAAGTCCGCAAAGAAAAAGATGCCGCAGTTCAAAGCCAGGAATTTGAAAAAGCAGCGTCTTTGCGTGACACAGAACAGCGTTTGCGCGAACAGGTAGAGGAAACGAAGAAAACGTGGAAAGAAAAGCAAGGACAAGAAAACTCCGAAGTGACAGTCGATGATATTGCGATGGTCGTATCCAGCTGGACCGGAGTGCCGGTTTCAAAAATCGCCCAGACTGAAACAGATAAGCTGCTGAATATGGAAAGCATTCTTCATTCACGTGTTATCGGTCAGGATGAAGCGGTTGTCGCCGTTGCGAAAGCTGTAAGGCGCGCTCGTGCGGGTCTAAAAGATCCGAAGCGTCCGATCGGTTCGTTTATCTTCCTTGGTCCGACAGGTGTAGGTAAGACTGAGCTTGCCCGCGCTCTTGCCGAATCGATTTTCGGCGATGAGGAAGCGATGATTCGCATCGATATGTCAGAGTATATGGAGAAGCATTCAACATCACGGCTCGTCGGTTCTCCTCCGGGATATGTCGGCTATGATGAGGGCGGACAGCTTACTGAAAAAGTAAGAAGAAAACCTTATTCTGTCGTCCTGCTCGATGAAATTGAAAAAGCCCACCCCGACGTCTTCAATATTCTGCTGCAAGTGCTTGAAGACGGCCGTTTGACCGATTCAAAAGGACGTACAGTCGACTTTAGAAATACGATCCTGATTATGACGTCAAACGTCGGCGCAAGCGAACTGAGAAGAAATAAATACGTCGGATTTAACGTACAGGACGAAACGCAGAACTACAAAGATATGAAAGACAAGGTCATGGGCGAATTAAAACGCGCCTTCAGACCGGAATTCATCAACCGGATTGATGAAATCATCGTTTTCCACTCCTTGGAGAAAAAACATTTGAAAGACATCGTCTCCCTCATGTCAGACCAATTGACAAAGCGTCTGAAAGAACAGGATCTTTCAATTGAACTGACAGAAGCGGCCAAAGAAAAAATCGCCGAAGAAGGGGTAGACCTTGAATACGGGGCCCGTCCGCTCAGAAGGGCCATCCAAAAGCATGTCGAAGACCGGCTGTCTGAAGAGCTCTTGAAGGGCAACATTACAAAAGGACAGCACATCGTGCTCGATGTGGAAAACGGAGAGTTTGTCGTAAAAACCGAAGCGAAAACGAACTAATATAGAGAAAAGAGAAAGAGGCATACGTGTAACAGGTATGCCTCACTTTCTTATAAAGGGAGATTTAAAAAAACAATGGCTAAAACAAAGACTAAATTTATCTGTCAATCATGCGGCTATGAATCTCCAAAATGGATGGGGAAATGCCCGGGCTGCGGCGCATGGAACACGATGGTCGAAGAAACGATTAAAAAACCGGCCGCCAACAGAAGAACTGCATTTTCTCATTCCGTTCAAAGGGTTCAAAAACCGTCGCCCATCTCATCAATCGAAACGTCAGAAGAACCGCGGATCAAGACGAATCTCGGCGAATTTAACCGCGTGCTGGGAAATGGCATCGTCAAAGGCTCGCTTGTCTTAATCGGCGGTGATCCAGGCATCGGAAAATCGACTTTGCTGCTCCAGGTTTCCGCGCAGCTTGCCGATTTAAATGAAAACGTCCTGTACATATCAGGGGAGGAATCTGTCAAACAAACGAAATTAAGAGCGGACCGGTTAGGCATCAACAGTTCAACTCTGCACGTTTTATCTGAAACCGATATGGAGTATATTACGTCTTCTATAGAAGAGATGAATCCTTCTTTTGTTGTGGTGGATTCAATTCAAACCGTTTATCAAAGCGACATTACCTCAGCTCCGGGCAGCGTATCCCAAGTGAGGGAATGCACCGCGGAGCTGATGAGACTCGCCAAAACAAAAGGAATTCCGATATTTATCGTCGGACATGTTACGAAAGAAGGCTCGATTGCCGGGCCGAGACTGTTGGAGCATATGGTCGACACCGTCCTTTACTTTGAAGGGGAAAGGCATCACACTTTCCGGATTTTAAGAGCCGTCAAAAACCGATTCGGCTCGACAAATGAAATGGGAATATTTGAGATGAGGGAAGAGGGCCTTACTGAGGTGCTGAACCCGTCGGAAATTTTTCTTGAAGAACGCTCGGCGGGAGCGGCCGGGTCAAGTGTTGTAGCATCAATGGAAGGAACGAGGCCGGTTCTGGTCGAAATTCAGGCGCTCATTTCACCTACAAGCTTCGGAAATCCGCGGAGAATGGCCACCGGCATTGATCATAACCGCGTCTCGCTGCTCATGGCTGTATTGGAAAAAAGAGTCGGCCTGCTGCTTCAAAATCAGGATGCCTATTTAAAAGTCGCCGGCGGAGTAAAGCTTGATGAACCGGCGATAGATCTTGCCGTGGCGGTCAGCATTGCTTCAAGCTTTAGAGATACACCTCCCCATCCGACGGATTGTTTTATCGGCGAGGTGGGCCTTACCGGAGAAGTCCGCAGAGTATCTAGAATCGAACAGCGGGTTCAGGAAGCGGCAAAGCTTGGGTTCAAAAGAATGATTATTCCCGCCGCAAATTTGGAAGGATGGACCAAACCGAAAGGAATTGAGGTCGTCGGTGTTGAAAATGTAGCTGAGGCTCTTCGAACTTCATTAGGAGGATCATAATAGATGGAAAAAGAAAAAAAGGGAGCGAAACAGGATCTATCAGAAATTTTGCAGTTTGTCGCGCCGGGAACGCCCCTCCGCGAGGGGATTGAAAATGTGCTGCGGGCGAAAACCGGCGGGTTAATCGTTGTTGGATATAACGACAAGGTAAAAGAAGTGGTCGATGGCGGATTTCATATCAATTCTTCTTTTTCCCCCGCTCATTTGTACGAGCTTGCCAAAATGGACGGCGCGATTATCTTGAGTGACTCAGGTCAGAAAATCCTTTATGCCAATACACAGCTTATGCCTGAAGCGACAATCCCGTCCTCAGAAACGGGAATGCGGCACAGAACCGCCGAGCGTGTGGCAAAGCAGACAGGATGTCTGATCATTGCCATTTCTGAAAGACGAAATGTCATTACGCTTTATCAGGAAAATATGAAATATATTCTCAAAGATATCGGCTTTATTTTAACTAAAGCCAATCAGGCGATTCAGACGCTTGAAAAATACAAATTGATTTTGGACAATGCGATTTCAACTTTAAGCGCTTTGGAGTTTGAAGAGCTTGTCACATTTGGTGATGTGATTTCCGTCTTGCACCGGTATGAAATGGTGCTCAGAATCAAAAATGAGATTAACATGTACATTAAAGAGCTGGGGACTGAAGGCCATTTGATCAGGCTTCAAGTAAGCGAGCTGATCACAGACATGGAACAGGAAGCGGCGCTTTTTGTTAAAGATTATGTTAAAGAGAAAATCAAAGACCCGTTTGTCCTTCTGAAACAGCTTCAGGATATGTCGAGCTTTGAGCTTCTGGATGATTCCATACTGCTGAAACTTCTCGGTTATCCGGCCGCAACGAATATGGAGGAATATGTATTTCCGCGAGGCTACAGACTTCTTCACAAAATACCCCGACTCCCTATGCCGATTGTCGAAAATGTCGTTGAAGCGTTCGGCCATTTAAAACTGATTATCGAGGCGGATGTAAAAGAATTGGATGAAGTGGAAGGAATTGGGGCAGTCCGTGCCCAAAAGATAAAGAAAGGGTTAAAAAGGCTTCAGGAAAAACATTATATTGATAGGCAGCTGTAAGAAATTTTTTCTGAAAATGATTAAAAATTGCAATTTATGGGTATATTATTTTTACTTTTTGTTTTCCCCTTTACAGATGAAAGCAGCTGCATTCATAAAAAAATAACCGTAAACAAAGGAGGTGAAGGTATGTTGAAACGAATAGTTCAAGCGTTCTTTGCGATTATAGGAGGCGTTATCGGTATATTTCTCATACCGGAATTGTTTATGCTGTTGAACGTACAGGACATACCTTTAGTAACAAACCCGTATACGTCCGCTTGTTTGGGAGCCGTCATCTTTTTTCTTCTGGGCATCTGGTGTGCGGATCATGTGATCAATTGGGTGAAAGGGATTGAGGATTCTCTAATAAAAGCTCCTGTATCAGATTTGTTGTTTGGCTCTTTAGGATTAATCTTCGGACTCATGCTAGCTTATCTTATCGTCAACGTTATTCCGTTAAAGAACATCCCATATCAGCTGATCGGCACGGTGATTCCGATTGTCCTGGCCGCTTTTCTGGGCTATCTCGGGTTCCGGGTAGGCTTTAAGAAGAAAGATGAGATGCTCACTCTCTTCTCATCCCGCAAGAAGAAAGGCGCGGCAGAAGAAGAGCGTACAGAACAGGACAAAAAGCTGAAAATTTTAGATACAAGTGTTATTATAGATGGGAGAATTGCTGATATTTGTCAGACCGGTTTTCTAGAAGGGGTGATTGTGATTCCGCAGTTTGTGCTGGAAGAGCTTCAGCATATCGCCGACTCCTCTGATGTCCTGAAACGAAACAGAGGACGAAGAGGACTTGATATTTTAAACCGGATTCAAAAGGAACTGGATATCAAAGTTGAAATCTATGAAGGCGATTTTGAAGACATTCAAGAGGTCGACAGCAAATTGGTCAAGCTGGCAAAACTGACTTCGGGAGTCGTCGTCACAAACGATTTCAATTTAAATAAGGTATGCGAGCTTCAGAAGGTAGCCGTATTAAACATTAATGATTTGGCCAATGCTGTCAAACCTGTCGTGCTTCCAGGGGAAGAAATGAAAGTACAGGTTATTAAAGACGGTAAAGAACATAATCAGGGCGTGGCGTATTTGGACGATGGCACAATGATTGTCGTGGAAGAGGGACGAAACTATATCGGCAAACATATTGATGTGCTGGTGACCAGTGTGCTGCAGACAGCGGCCGGCAGAATGATTTTCGCCAAGCCGAAGCTGCTGGAAAAGGCGCTTTAAAAAGGGAGACAGAAGATGAATTACGAAGTCGTCATTCCCGCTGCCGGACAAGGCAAGCGAATGAATGCCGGGAAAAACAAACTGTTTATCGAGGCAAAAGGACTGCCAGTCATTATCCATACATTAAAGGTGTTTGAAGGCCATGACGCCTGCAAAAGGATCATCCTCGTCATCAATGAACAGGAATTCGGAGAATTCGAGATCCTTTTGAAAAAGCATCATTTCACGACTCCGATCGAGATCATTCCGGGCGGGAAAGAACGTCAGCAAAGCGTGTTTCAAGGAATTAAAGCTGCTGGAAAAGAAGAGATCGTTCTCGTTCATGACGGAGCCAGACCCTTTATCAAACGGGAGCATATCGAACAGCTCGTCATGAAAGCAAGACAGACGGGCGCAGCGATCGTTGCCGTACCTGTAAAAGACACGATAAAACGCGTTCAAGACAAAGAGGTAGCCGGGACGATTGAACGTTCAAGCTTGTGGGCCGCTCAAACCCCACAAGCTTTTCGTCTTTCTATTTTGATGAACGCACATATCCAAGCGGAAGCAAATGGCTTTCTGGGGACGGATGATGCGAGTCTGGTCGAGGAAGCCGGAGGGAAGGTCGCCATTATTCATGGGGATTATCAAAATATTAAGCTGACGACCCCTGATGATCTGCTTGTTGCAGAAGCGATATTAGAAGCGGAAAGAAGGAATGAACATGTTTAGAATTGGTCAAGGATTTGACGTTCATCAGCTCACAGAAGGCAGACCGCTCATTATAGGGGGAGTAACCATTCCTTATGAGAAAGGGCTTCTGGGACATTCAGATGCTGATGTGCTGTTACATACGATTGCAGACGCCTGTCTTGGTGCAATAGGCGAAGGCGATATCGGCAAGCATTTTCCGGATACTGATCCGGAATTCAAGGACGCTGATTCGTTCAAATTGCTCCAGCATGTGTGGAATCTTGTGAAAGAAAAAGGCTACACGCTTGGAAATCTTGATTGCACAATTATTGCCCAAAAGCCAAAGATGGCTCCATATATCGAAGACATGAGGGCAAGAATTGCCGAAGGTTTAGAAGCGGAAAAATCGCAAATTAATGTAAAAGCGACAACAACAGAAAAGCTCGGATTTACGGGCAGGGCTGAGGGGATCGCCGCTCAGGCTTCCGTTCTGCTCCAAAAGGCATAATTCATTTTGAAGAGCATTTCATTTGATGATAGAATAAGAATAAATTTGAACTCTGATTGAGATGAAAGGAAGTTTGACAGATGGGAAACGAAGTTCGGGTCCGTTATGCGCCGAGTCCAACCGGCCATTTACATATCGGAAATGCAAGAACAGCTCTCTTCAACTATTTATTTGCCCGCAGCCAAGGCGGAAAGTTCATTATCCGCATTGAAGATACGGATCGAAAGCGGAACATTGAAGGCGGAGAGCAAAGTCAGCTTAACTACTTGAAATGGCTTGGCATCGATTGGGATGAGAGCGTTGATGTCGGCGGAGAATATGGACCGTACCGCCAATCTGAAAGAAACGACATATACAAAACATATTATGATGAGCTTCTTGAAAAAGGCCTCGCCTATAAGTGCTATTGTACGGAAGAAGAGCTTGAAAAAGAACGCGAGGAACAGGCGGCCCGAGGAGAGATGCCGCGCTACTCCGGAAAATGCCGCCATTTGACTGAAGAAGAGCAGGAAAAGCTTGAGGCTGAAGGAAGGCAGCCGAGCACCCGCTTTAAAGTCCCTCAAGGGGAAGTCATCACTTTCAAGGATATTGTCAAAGATGAAATTTCTTTTGAAACTGACGGCATCGGCGATTTTGTTATCGTTAAAAAAGACGGAACGCCTACCTACAACTTTGCGGTAGCGGTCGATGACTACTTAATGAAAATGACTCATGTGCTTCGCGGAGAGGATCACATTTCAAATACGCCGAAACAAATTATGATATACAATGCGTTTGGCTGGGATATTCCGACTTTTGGACATATGACGCTGATCGTCAATGAAAACCGCAAAAAGCTCAGCAAACGCGATGAATCCATTATTCAGTTCATCGAACAGTATGAAGAGCTCGGCTATTTGCCGGAAGCGCTGTTTAACTTTATCGGACTGCTTGGATGGTCTCCGGTCGGAGAAGAAGAGCTGTTTACAAAAGAACAGTTTATTGAGATCTTTGATGTCAACCGTTTGTCAAAATCACCGGCCGTGTTTGACGCGCATAAGCTGAAATGGGTCAACAACCAGTATGTGAAAAAGCTTGACCTTGATCAGGTCATCGATCTGACGGTTCCCCATTTGAAAAAAGCCGGCAAAGTATCTGAAGAACTTTCCGAAAGCGAACAAGAATGGGTCCGCAAGCTGATTTCCCTTTATCAGGATCAATTAAACTACGGCGCCGAAATCGTCGAGTTAACAGAGTTGTTCTTTAAAGAAGAAATCCAGTATAATCGTGAAGCAAGGACTGTTTTGGATGAAGAGCAGGTGCCTGAAGTGCTGAGTGCATTTGCCGGCAAGCTCGGGGAGCTGGAAGAGTTTACGGCTGACCAGATCAAAGCATCCATCAAAGCGGTTCAAAAAGAAACAGGGCATAAAGGGAAGAAGCTGTTTATGCCGATCCGCGTAGCGACAACCGGCCAGACGCACGGTCCGGAGCTGCCGCAGTCCATTGAATTATTAGGGAAAGACACTGTTTTAAAACGTCTGAATACATTGATCAATAAGTAAAATCGTTGACAGGGAGAAGTATAAAGCCAGCGGCCTTTAAAGAGAGAGTCTTCATCGGCTGGAAAAGACTTAAGCGCCCGGCTTTAGAAATGCGCCTCTTGAGACCTTTGAAGAACGTTTAAGAAACAAGTATTCAAAGGCGGTATCCGCCGTTATGGGATTTAAGTTGGGAAAACAGGTCTGCTGTTTTCTAAACAGAGTGGAACCGCGTGTTTAAAGCGTCTCTGTCATTAGACAGAGGCGCTTTTTATATGGTTTTAGTTAAAGAGCTGATAGAAGAAAGCAGGAAGCGGGGAACGGGGGGAATCATGTGTTCTTTAAAATGCTGAAAGAAGATGTAGATGTCGTTTTTGACCAGGATCCGGCTGCAAGAAGCTACATCGAAGTCATATTAACATATTCAGGTTTACATGCTATATGGGCACATCGAATTGCACATGCTTTATATAAGAGAAAAAGGTTTTTTATCGCGAGAGCAATTTCTCAAATCGCCCGCTTCTTCACGGGAATTGAAATTCATCCGGGAGCGAAGATCGGCAGACGCTTTTTCATAGATCACGGGATGGGGGTTGTGATCGGCGAGACCTG
Source organism: Bacillus sp. KICET-3 (assembly GCF_033261025.1). Lineage (NCBI taxonomy): Bacteria > Bacillati > Bacillota > Bacilli > Caryophanales > Bacillaceae > Bacillus > Bacillus sp. KICET-3. The sequence continues at coordinate 118,226 of NZ_CP137345.1, forward strand.
CGAGATCGGGAACAATGTGACCGTCTTTCAGGGCGTCACGCTCGGAGGTACCGGAAAAGAAAAAGGGAAGAGGCATCCGACAATAGAGGATGATGCCATGATATCAACCGGTGCGAAAGTGCTCGGCTCGATTACGATCGGAAGAGGCTCGAAAATCGGCGCCGGTTCCGTTGTTCTCCACGATGTGCCTGAATGTTCAACTGTTGTCGGCATCCCCGGACGCGTCGTGGTCCAAAACGGAAAGAAAATAAAACGCGACCTGAACCATCAGGATTTGCCGGATCCGGTTGCTGATCGTTTCAAAGAATTGGAAAAAGAAATCAGGCAGCTGAAACAGGCGCTTCAGAGAAAAGAAAGGGAAGATGAGTTGTGACCATTACACTTTATAATACACTGACAAGAAAAAAAGAGCCGTTTGTGCCTCTTGAAGAAGGCAAGGTCAAAATGTATGTATGCGGCCCGACCGTATACAATTACATTCACATTGGAAATGCAAGGCCGGCCATCGTTTATGATACGGTCAGAAAATACTTGGAGTATAAAGGCTATGATGTTCACTACGTCTCAAACTTTACAGATGTAGACGACAAATTGATTAAAGCGGCAAACGAGCTTGGAGAAGAAGTGCCGGTCATTGCCGAACGCTTTATTAAAGCTTATTTTGAGGATGTCGGATCGCTCGGCTGCTCAAAAGCCGACTGCCATCCGCGCGTCACTGAAAATATGGACGACATCATTGACTTTATTCAGACGCTTATTGATAAAGGCTATGCATATGAAGCGGACGGTGATGTTTACTATAAAACAAGGTCATTTAAAGATTACGGAAAGCTTTCACACCAATCGATCGATGAATTAAGATCCGGCGCCCGGATTCAAGTGGGCGAGAAAAAAGAAGACGCGCTCGACTTCGCATTATGGAAATCCGCCAAAGAAAACGAAATCTCTTGGGAGAGCCCATGGGGCAAAGGCCGTCCGGGCTGGCACATTGAATGCTCTGCCATGGCAAGAAAATATTTGGGGGATTCAATCGATATTCATGCCGGCGGTCAGGATTTGACCTTCCCTCACCATGAAAATGAAATTGCCCAGTCTGAAGCGTTAACCGGAAAGCCTTTTGCAAAATATTGGCTTCATAACGGCTACATCAATATTGATAATGAGAAAATGTCAAAATCACTCGGGAATTTCGTGCTTGTCCATGACATCATTAAAGAGCATGACCCGCAAGTGCTGCGGTTTTTTATGCTTTCCGTTCATTACAGACATCCGATCAATTATTCGGTCGAACTTCTTGAAAACACAAAAAATGCTTTTGGCCGCTTAAAAACGGCTTATAGCAATTTGCGCCACCGCCTGAAAAGCAGTACAAATTTAACAGAGGGCGATTCCGAATGGCTTGAAAAAATCGAGGAGCAGCGAAAAGCCTTCGAAACGGCAATGGATGATGACTTTAATACGGCCAATGCGATTTCTGTCCTGTTTGACCTGGCTAAACATGCGAACTACTACCTGCAGGAAAAGAATACCGCTGAACACGTCATACAGGCATTTCTTAACCTGTTTGACGAAATTTGCTCGGTTCTTGGTTTTTCGCTTCAGGAGCAGGAGCTGCTTGACGCGGAAATTGAAGAACTTATCGAAAAGAGAAATGAAGCCCGCAGAAACAGAGACTTTGCCACTTCCGACCAAATTCGTGACCAGCTGAAAAGCATGAACATCATCTTGGAGGATACTCCTCAAGGAACGCGCTGGAAAAGAGGAGAATCATAAACATGAATTTGGACACCATTAAAGATGCCAAACAATTAAATGGTTTGGCGCTTGCTTACATGGGTGATGCCGTTTTGGAGATATACGTCAGGCATCACCTGTTAAAGCAGGGAATGACAAAGCCCAATGATTTACACAAGCAGTCAAGCCGCTATGTTTCCGCAAAATCACAGGCGAGCATGCTGTTTGCTCTTGAAGAGCAGGGATTCTTCACCGAAGAAGAAAAGGCTGTACTAAGAAGAGGGCGAAACGCAAAATCCGGAACCGTGCCTAAAAACACGGATGTCCAAACATACCGATACAGCACGGCTTTTGAAGCTGTTATCGGCTACCTCTTTCTGGAGAAAAAGGAAGCGCGGCTTGAAGAGCTTATCAAAAAAGCGTTGGAAAAACGGGACGGCAGGGAGGAAATCAAATGAGTCAGCAGCACGACTACGTCATAGGCAAAAACGCGGTCATTGAGACGTTAAAATCCGGCCGTGAACTTTACAAGCTATGGATGGCGGAAAACACGGTGAAGGGACAGGCTCAGCAAGTCGTTGATCTCGCAGCTAAAAAAGGCATCACGATTCACTATGTCCCGCGCAAAAAACTCGATCAAATGGTTTCTGGCCAGCATCAGGGCGTCGTCGCTCAAGTCGCGGCTTATGAGTACGCCGAATTGGAAGACCTTTTTCAAAAGGCCGAGGACAGGGACGAACAGCCGTTTTTGATCGTGTTGGATGAAATCGAAGACCCGCATAATCTTGGATCGATCATGCGTACGGCTGACGCTGTCGGGGCCCATGGCATTATTATTCCGAAAAGGCGTGCCGTCGGCCTTACGACAACTGTCGCAAAAGCCTCGACAGGAGCGATTGAGCATATCCCGGTAGTGAAAGTGACGAACCTTTCGCGGACATTGGAAGAATTGAAAGAGCGGGGCGTATGGATCGTCGGCACCGATGCTTCAGGCCGGCAGGACTACAGGTCGCTGGATGGAAACATGCCTCTCGCGCTTGTGATCGGCAGCGAGGGCAAAGGCATGGGAAGGCTTGTCAAAGAGAAATGTGATTTTCTCATCCGCCTCCCGATGGCAGGAAAAGTCACATCCCTAAACGCTTCAGTTGCAGCCGGACTGCTGCTGTATGAAGTGTACCGTAAACGAAGCCCCCTGGGAGAATAGAAAAGGATGGACATCCTGTTAGTCGATGGCTATAACATGATCGGGGCATGGCCACAGCTGAAGGATCTAAAAGCGAACAGTTTTGAGGAAGCAAGGGACCTTTTGATTCAAAAAATGGCGGAATATCAATCTTATACCGGTTATCGGGTGATTGTCGTATTCGATGCGCATCTTGTAAAAGGAATCGAGAAGAAAAGGATCAATCACCGCGTGGAGGTGATCTTCACGAAGGAAAATGAAACGGCTGACGAACGGATTGAAAAGCTTGCGTCAGATCTGAACAATATCCAGACGCAAATCCATGTCGCCACATCAGATTATACCGAGCAGTGGGCGATCTTTGGACAGGGAGCGCTTCGAAAGTCTGCGAGGGAGCTGCTGAGGGAAGTTGAAGCGATCGAAAGAAAAATTGAAAAAAGGGTAAAAAAAATTACGTCCGAGCGTCCCGCCGGAAAGATTCCTTTATCAGAGGATGTCTTAAAGATATTCGAAAAATGGCGGCGGGGCGACTTGGAGTAGGTTGACGCTTTTTTGCCCATTACTGTATAATATTTCTATCTACGTGCGGTCGGGGGGATCGGAGTGAACTTACAAAACAACCAGGGAAAATTCAGCAAAGAACAGTTCAACAAAGAACGGTTTTGCCAGTTGGAAGACGAGCAGGTCATTGAAATGGTTCATGTCGGAGACAGTGATGCGTTAGATTACTTGATTACAAAGTACCGTAACTTTGTAAGGGCAAAAGCGAGATCCTATTTTCTGATAGGGGCTGATCGTGAGGATATCGTTCAGGAAGGCATGATTGGACTCTACAAATCTATCCGTGATTTTAGAGAGGACAAGCTGACTTCATTTAAAGCTTTTGCAGAATTGTGCATTACCCGCCAAATTATTACCGCTATTAAAACAGCTACTCGCCAGAAACATATTCCGCTGAATTCTTATGTGTCGCTGGACAAGCCTATTTATGACGAAGAGTCAGACCGGACGCTTCTTGATGTAATTTCAGGAGCCAAAGTGATGAATCCGGAGGAACTGATCATCAATCAGGAAGAATTTGATGACATCGAACTGAAAATGGGCGAACTGCTCAGCGATTTGGAAAGAAAAGTTCTTACGCTCTATCTCGACGGAAGATCCTATCAGGAAATATCCGAAGAATTAAACCGCCATGTAAAATCAATTGATAATGCGCTCCAGCGCGTCAAAAGAAAGCTGGAGAAGTACCTGGAGCTCCGCGAAATCAGCTTGTAGTCAATGCCTACGGCATATTGACATCAATTTTGGGACTGTGATAATGTTACTAAAGAAATGATTGTCCAGAAAAAGGTGTAGACATGAAGAAAAAAATAACGTTGGCCTGTAAAAATTGCGGGAACCGTAATTATACGACAATGAAAAGCTCCGCAGCTTTGGCTGAACGACTCGAAGTAAAGAAATACTGCAATAACTGCAATTCACATACAGTACATCTGGAAACAAAATAGGATTTTTGTTTTTAGGTTGTGGAGGTTTCTTACCATGGGTATTATGAAATTCTTTAAGAATGTCGGAAAAGAAATGAAAAAGGTCACATGGCCTAAAGGAAAAGAATTAACGCGCTATACCATCACTGTTATTACCACCGTTATCTTTTTCGCCATTTTTTTCGCATTGATCGATTCAGGAATTACGCAATTAATTCGTTTAATAGTTGAATAATGATCAGCATAACGTGTTATAATAGATCTTAATATGACTAGCCAAAAAACCCGTTCAACGGGTTTTTTCATTGTTTCAAAATATGAGGCTCGTATAAAAGAAAGCGTCAGTTTCCCGGTACGGCCAATAAACATTAAGGTGTGGGGAGGGAAGGACTTAAAAGGGTCCTGAATGAGAATGGAAAAGAAATGGTATGTTGTGCATACGTACTCCGGCTATGAAAACAAGGTAAAAGCGAATTTGGAAAAACGGGTCGAATCGATGGGTATGCAAGATAAAATCTTCCGCGTCGTCGTGCCTGAAGAAGAAGAAACAGATATTAAAAACGGCAAGAAGAAAGTTGTGAAAAAGAAAGTCTTCCCTGGCTATGTTCTTGTAGAGCTTGTCATGACGGACGATTCCTGGTATGTTGTGCGGAATACGCCGGGTGTGACGGGATTTGTCGGATCTGCCGGATCAGGCTCGAAGCCGACGGCTCTCCTTCCGGGCGAAGCCGAAAAAATTCTGAAGCGCATGGGGCTTGAAGAACGGAAAACAGAAATTGACTTTGAATTGAAAGAAACCGTGAAGGTGATTGACGGGCCGTTTGCTGATTTCACAGGGACGATCGAAGAAATCGACCATGATAAAAACAAAGTCAAAGTATTCGTTAACATGTTCGGGAGAGAGACCCCTGTTGAACTTGAATTTACTCAAGTTGACAAATTGTAACGGAAAAGCGCTTGAAATCACTATATAAAAGTGGTAATATACAAAGGTGCGTCTTGGCAAATTGGTCAAGGCAGCTAGCTTGATATTTTCATCATTCATATAAAGAATGAGACCTTGAGTGGGAGGGTTCACCCTATTACCACATCACGGACTTAAGGAGGTGTGTCTCGTGGCTAAAAAAGTAGTTAAAGTTGTGAAATTGCAAATTCCTGCTGGAAAAGCGAATCCAGCTCCGCCAGTTGGTCCTGCATTAGGTCAAGCCGGTGTTAACATCATGGGATTCTGTAAGGAGTTCAACGCTCGTACATCTGACCAGGCTGGTCTTATCATTCCTGTAGAAATTTCGGTTTACGAAGACCGTTCATTTACATTTATCACAAAAACTCCGCCTGCTGCTGTATTGCTTAAAAAAGCGGCTGGAATTGAGTCAGGTTCTGGTGAGCCTAACCGTAATAAAGTCGCAACCGTTAAACGCGATAAAGTACGTGAAATCGCCGAAACAAAAATGCCTGACTTGAATGCGGCAGATGTTGAAGCGGCTATGCGTATGGTTGAAGGAACTGCCCGCAGTATGGGTATTGTGATCGAAGACTAATTTTTTGTTTCTTTGTGGGTTGCGAGTTTGGATCAGACAAGTTCGCAACCCTTATTCGTGGGAGGTTATTCCGCTAAAACCACTAAGGAGGAAATTTTAAAATGGCAAAAAAAGGTAAAAAGTACGTCGAAGCTGCCAAGCTTGTAGACCGTACAAAAGCTTACGATGTAAACGAAGCGATTGAGCTCGTGAAAAAAACAAACACAGCTAAATTCGATGCTACTGTTGAAGCGGCATTTCGTTTAGGTGTTGACCCTCGTAAAAACGACCAGCAAATCCGCGGTGCGGTTGTTCTTCCAAACGGAACAGGAAAAACTCAGCGCGTCCTTGTTTTCGCTAAAGGAGAAAAAGCGAAAGAAGCAGAAGCTGCTGGTGCAGATTATGTAGGCGATACAGATTACATCAACAAAATCCAGCAAGGCTGGTTTGAATTTGATGTGATCGTTGCGACTCCTGACATGATGGGTGAAGTCGGTAAAATCGGACGCGTGCTTGGACCAAAAGGTCTTATGCCAAACCCTAAAACAGGAACAGTAACATTTGAAGTTGAAAAAGCAGTTAAAGAAATCAAAGCGGGTAAAGTTGAATACCGCGTTGATAAAGCCGGAAACGTACATGTTCCAATCGGTAAAGTGTCATTCGAAGAAGGGAAGCTTGTTGAAAACTTCGCGACAATGTATGACACAATTCTAAAAGCGAAACCTGCTGCTGCTAAAGGTGTATACGTGAAGAATGTATCCGTTACATCTACAATGGGACCTGGAATCAAAGTGGACCCTTCAACTTTCAACGTAAAATAATATTGACTCGCATCACACGTTCTGATATAATTCAAAACGTTGTAAAATAAAATATGTCCATTTATACCGTAGACAGTAGGTGCCCCAAAGGCTTAATTTCCTACCGAGGTGTATATATATCACAGCTTTTACGCTACGTATGCTTGTATATACAGCCTCCATGTCGAATGGAGGCTTTTTATATGGAACCCGTCGTTAAAGAACGTGATCACCAAACGGTATAAGTGTTACACATGAATCTAACAGGAGGTGTAACCATGAGCAGCGCAATTGAAACAAAAAAAGTTGTTGTTGAAGAGATTACTTCTAAACTGAAAGAAAGTAAATCAACGATCATCGTTGACTACCGCGGTCTTAACGTATCTGAAGTAACAGAACTTCGTAAACAGCTTCGCGAAGCTAACGTTGAGTTCAAAGTTTACAAAAACACAATGACTCGCCGTGCGGTAGAACAAGCTGAACTTGATGGTTTGAACGATTTCTTAACTGGACCGAATGCGATTGCATTCAGTACTGAAGATGTTGTCGCTCCGGCTAAAGTTCTTAACGAGTTTGCTAAACAGCATGAAGCTCTTGAAATCAAAGCTGGCGTTATCGAAGGCAAAGTGTCTACTGTTGAAGAAGTGAAAGCTCTTGCTGAACTTCCATCACGCGAAGGCTTGCTTTCTATGTTGCTTAGCGTACTTCAAGCTCCAGTTCGCAACCTTGCTCTTGCTGCAAAAGCTGTGGCAGATCAGAAGGAAGAACAAGGCGCTTAATTCAATCAGTTATTAAAAATTAAAACAAATGGAGGAATTACAAATGGCTTTAAATATCGAAGAAATCATTGCTTCCGTTAAAGAAGCAACTGTTCTTGAGTTGAACGACTTAGTAAAAGCAATCGAAGAAGAATTCGGCGTAACTGCTGCTGCTCCTGTAGCTGTAGCTGGCGGAGCTGCTGCCGGTGCTGCTGAAGAGAAAACTGAATTTGATCTTATCCTTGCTGGTGCAGGAGACCAAAAGATCAAAGTTATCAAAGTTGTGCGTGAAATCACTGGTCTTGGCTTGAAAGAAGCTAAAGAACTTGTTGACAACACTCCAAAACCTCTTAAAGAAGGTATTGCGAAAGAAGAAGCTGAAGAGCTTAAAGCTAAACTTGAAGAAGTTGGCGCTTCTGTAGAAGTTAAGTAATCTTCGCCTAATCTTTAGGGGAAAGCTCGCTTTTAAAAGCGGGCTTTTTCTTTGCTAAATAATGAGTCCTTTCCGCATAAGATAAGCCATCTTGTTTCAAGATATTCAGAGAGTTCACCAACTGAGGAGGTTCTAGGATGACTGACCATTATTATTCGGAAAAACCTTCAGCAAAAAGCAGCAGAAAAACGTGGACATTCCAATTAAGAAACCGGGCGTTTGCATTTATCAGCGACAGCGGAGTCTTTTCAAAAAAAGAGGTGGACTTTGGTTCCAGACTGCTGATTGAAGCTTTCCGTGAACCTGATGCAGACGGTGATTTTTTGGATGTGGGCTGCGGCTACGGCCCGATTGGCCTTTCTCTTGCTGCGGATTTCGAAGATCGAACGGTTCATATGATCGATGTCAATGAAAGAGCTGTCGAACTTTCAAAGGAAAATGCGTTAAATAATCAGATCGTGAATGTTGAAATTTATCAAAGTGATCTGTTTTCCAACGTCGAACCTGCAAAACAATTCGCTTCCATTATCACCAATCCCCCCATACGAGCCGGGAAAAAAACCGTACACGCCATTTTTGAAAAAAGCGCTGAACACTTAAGGCCTTCTGGTGATTTGTGGGTCGTCATTCAGAAAAAACAAGGCGGACCTTCTGCCATTGAAAAATTAAAAGAATTTTTTGCGGATGTTGAAGTCGTCCAGAAAAAGAAAGGCTATTATATCCTCAGAGCAAAAAAAGTTTGACTCGGATTTTCAGCTATGTTAACATTATAAAATGCCAATGTATATATTTTGCCTGCCGTTTTTAAGAAACGCCCAGGCTTGTATAAAATATACATTTATGGGAACACTAATAAAATCGGTATTTTGTTTTTGGATGTGGTTTTCTAAATTAGAAACCCTTTTTTCTTTTGTCTTGTAAAAGTATTTCTTACATATATGAGGGAGAAATACTTGTTACACATATATTACGCATGATTTGAGGGGTGAATCAGTTGACAGGTCAACTAGTTCAGTATGGACGACACCGCCAGCGCAGAAGCTATGCACGCATTAGCGAAGTGTTAGAATTACCAAATCTCATTGAAATTCAAACCTCTTCTTATCAGTGGTTTCTTGATGAGGGGCTTAGAGAGATGTTTCAAGACATATCGCCAATTGAGGATTTCACTGGTAACCTCTCTCTGGAATTTATCGACTACAGCTTGGGTGAGCCTAAGTATCCGGTAGAAGAATCAAAAGAACGAGATGTGACTTACTCAGCACCGCTGCGGGTCAAAGTTCGCTTAATCAACAAAGAGACCGGCGAGGTTAAGGATCAGGATGTCTTTATGGGCGATTTCCCTATTATGACTGACACTGGAACCTTCATTATTAACGGTGCGGAGCGTGTTATCGTATCTCAGCTCGTCCGTTCTCCAAGTGTATATTACAGTGGTAAAGTAGACAAAAACGGTAAAAAAGGTTTTACTGCGACTGTCATTCCAAACCGTGGCGCATGGTTAGAATACGAGACTGATGCGAAAGATGTTGTTTATGTCCGCATTGATCGCACACGTAAGTTGCCGGTTACGGTTCTTTTGCGTGCTCTTGGCTTCGGATCTGATCAGGAAATCATCGATCTGATCGGTGAAAACGAGTACTTGCGCAATACACTTGATAAAGATAATACAGAAAACACCGACAAAGCGCTGCTTGAAATCTACGAGCGCCTCCGTCCGGGAGAGCCGCCGACAGTAGAAAACGCGAAAAGCTTGCTTGATTCCAGATTCTTTGATCCAAAAAGATATGATCTTGCAAGTGTAGGACGCTACAAAATTAATAAAAAGCTTCATATCAAAAATCGCCTTTTCAACCAGCGGCTTGCTGAAACGCTTGTGGATCCTGAAACAGGTGAAATCCTTGCTGAAAAAGGAGCGATTTTAGATAGAAGAACCCTTGACAAAGTGCTGCCATACCTGGAAAACGGAATCGGTTTTAAAAAGCTGTATCCAAATGGCGGAGTAGTCGAAGATGAAGTGACGCTTCAATCTATTAAAATTTATGCTCCGAATGACCCGGAAGGGGAGCAGACGATCAATGTGATCGGAAATGCTTATATCGAAGAAGGCGTAAAAAACATTACACCTTCCGACATTATTTCTTCCATCAGCTATTTCTTTAACCTGCTTCACGGAGTAGGCGATACTGATGATATCGACCATTTAGGAAACCGCCGCCTTCGTTCCGTAGGCGAGCTTCTGCAAAATCAGTTCAGAATCGGTCTGAGCAGAATGGAGCGCGTTGTTCGTGAAAGAATGTCCATTCAGGATACAAACACGATTACGCCTCAGCAGCTGATTAATATTCGCCCTGTCATCGCGTCAATTAAAGAGTTTTTCGGAAGCTCTCAGCTTTCTCAGTTCATGGATCAGACGAATCCGCTTGCTGAGCTGACGCATAAACGCCGTTTATCAGCCCTTGGGCCAGGTGGTTTGACGCGTGAACGCGCCGGAATGGAAGTGCGTGACGTTCACTACTCCCACTATGGCCGGATGTGTCCGATTGAAACGCCTGAGGGTCCGAACATCGGACTGATCAACTCGCTTTCTACATTTGCGAAAGTGAACCGGTTCGGCTTTATTGAAACGCCTTACCGCCGCGTTGATCCTGAGACTGGAAAAGTAACGCCGAGAATCGATTATTTGACGGCTGATGAAGAAGATAACTATGTAGTGGCACAAGCAAACGCCCGCCTTAATGAAGACGGTTCATTTGTAGACGACAGCATCGTCGCCCGCTTCAGAGGGGAAAACACCGTTGTCCCTAAAGACCGCGTTGATTACATGGACGTTTCGCCTAAACAGGTTGTTTCTGCGGCGACTGCATGTATTCCTTTCTTGGAGAACGACGACTCCAACCGCGCCCTGATGGGAGCGAACATGCAGCGTCAGGCTGTTCCGCTTATGCAGCCTGAGTCTCCGATCGTCGGAACTGGAATGGAATATGTATCTGCGAAAGACTCCGGCGCCGCCGTTATTTGCCGCCACCCGGGTATCGTTGAACGGGTAGAAGCGAAAAACATTTGGGTGCGCCGATACGAAGAAGTAGACGGACAAAAAGTAAAAGGAAACCTTGATAAATACAGCCTGCTGAAATTCGTCCGCTCCAACCAGGGAACGTGCTACAATCAGCGTCCGATCGTAAGCGTCGGAAACGAGGTTGAAAAAGGTGAAATTTTAGCTGACGGTCCATCTATGGAAAAAGGCGAGCTTGCCCTGGGACGCAACGTCATGGTCGGCTTTATGACATGGGATGGCTACAACTATGAGGATGCCATCATCATGAGCGAACGCCTTGTAAAAGACGACGTTTATACGTCTATCCATATTGAAGAATACGAATCAGAAGCCCGGGATACAAAACTCGGACCTGAAGAAATCACCCGTGATATTCCAAACGTCGGTGAGGATGCTCTCCGCAATCTGGATGAGCGCGGAATTATCCGCGTTGGTGCTGAAGTAAAAGACGGAGACCTGCTGGTAGGAAAAGTAACACCAAAAGGGGTTACAGAGCTTACAGCGGAAGAACGCCTGCTTCATGCCATTTTCGGAGAAAAAGCGCGCGAAGTCCGTGATACGTCACTCCGTGTTCCGCACGGCGGCGGCGGTATCATCCTTGATGTGAAAGTCTTCAACCGTGAAGACGGAGATGAACTTCCTCCTGGCGTCAACCAGCTTGTCCGCGTGTATATCGTTCAGAAGCGTAAAATTTCTGAAGGGGACAAAATGGCCGGACGTCACGGTAACAAAGGTGTTATTTCGAAGATTCTTCCTGAAGAAGATATGCCGTATCTTCCAGACGGAACACCGATTGACATCATGTTAAACCCGCTCGGCGTTCCATCGCGTATGAACATCGGGCAGGTACTGGAGCTTCACCTTGGTATGGCTGCACGCCGTCTCGGCCTGCACGTCGCATCACCGGTATTTGACGGTGCCCGTGAGGAAGACGTTTGGGAAACGCTTGAAGAAGCCGGCATGTCAAGAGATGCGAAAACCGTCCTATATGACGGCCGTACCGGAGAGCCATTTGATAACAGGGTTTCCGTGGGTATCATGTATATGATCAAACTTGCCCACATGGTTGATGACAAACTCCATGCCCGTTCAACTGGTCCTTATTCACTCGTTACCCAGCAGCCTCTCGGAGGTAAAGCGCAGTTCGGCGGACAGCGCTTCGGTGAGATGGAAGTATGGGCGCTTGAAGCTTACGGCGCAGCATACACGCTTCAAGAAATTCTTACTGTTAAATCCGATGATGTCGTGGGCCGTGTGAAAACATACGAAGCTATTGTAAAAGGCGACAACGTTCCAGAACCGGGTGTTCCGGAATCATTCAAAGTATTGATTAAAGAGCTTCAAAGCTTGGGAATGGACGTCAAAATTCTGTCAAGTGATGAAGAAGAAATTGAAATGAGAGACTTGGAAGACGATGAAGATGCAAAACAAAACGAAGGCCTTTCATTAGCCAATGATGAAGAAGCTGAAGAGTTTGTTTCTGCCGACGCAGAACGCGATGTCGTCACAAAAGAATAAACGATTTTTTACGCAAGTGACATGGGTATAACCCGAAGATAAAAAGGGAGGTAGGCCCCTTGCTGGATGTGAACAATTTTGAGTATATGAACATCGGTCTCGCTTCACCTGATAAAATCCGTTCATGGTCTTACGGAGAAGTGAAAAAGCCTGAAACAATCAACTATCGTACTTTGAAACCTGAAAAAGATGGTCTGTTCTGCGAGCGCATTTTCGGTCCTCAAAAGGACTGGGAATGCCATTGCGGAAAGTACAAGCGAGTTCGTTATAAAGGCGTAGTTTGCGACCGTTGTGGAGTTGAAGTAACCCGGGCTAAAGTCCGTCGTGAGAGAATGGGGCATATCGAACTGGCAGCCCCGGTTTCTCACATCTGGTATTTTAAAGGAATTCCAAGCCGTATGGGTCTTGTGCTGGATATGTCTCCGCGTGCATTGGAAGAAGTCATCTACTTTGCTTCTTATGTCGTAACAGATCCGGCAAACACGCCGCTTGAGAAAAAGCAGCTTCTTTCTGAAAAAGAATACCGTGCGTACCTTGATAAATACGGCAATAAATTTCAAGCTTCCATGGGGGCTGAAGCGATTCATAAGCTCCTTCAGGATATCGATCTTGATAAAGAAGTCGATATGCTCAAGGAAGAGCTGAAAACGTCACAGGGGCAGCGTCGTACACGTGCGATCAAGCGTCTTGAAGTGTTGGAAGCATTCCGTAATTCCGGAAATAAACCGTCTTGGATGATCCTTGATGTTCTTCCGGTTATTCCTCCTGAGCTGAGACCAATGGTACAGCTTGATGGCGGACGTTTTGCGACTTCCGACCTTAACGATTTGTACCGCCGCGTGATCAACCGTAACAATCGCTTGAAACGCCTGCTCGATCTTGGAGCCCCAAGCATCATCGTTCAAAACGAAAAGCGGATGCTTCAAGAAGCCGTTGACGCATTAATCGATAACGGACGCAGAGGCCGTCCGGTTACGGGTCCTGGAAACAGGCCGCTAAAATCCCTTTCCCACATGCTGAAAGGTAAACAAGGCCGTTTCCGTCAAAACCTTCTCGGTAAGCGTGTTGACTATTCAGGACGTTCGGTTATCGTCGTTGGTCCGAACCTGAAAATGTACCAATGCGGCCTTCCGAAAGAAATGGCTTTGGAACTGTTCAAGCCTTTCGTCATGAAAGAGCTTGTTGAAAAAGGTCTTGCTCATAACATTAAGAGTGCGAAGCGTAAAATTGAACGCGTTCAGCCTGAAGTTTGGGATGTTCTTGAGTCAGTTATCAAGGAGCACCCGGTTCTTCTCAACCGTGCACCTACGCTTCACAGACTCGGAATCCAGGCATTTGAGCCTACGCTTGTTGAAGGCCGTGCCATCCGTCTTCACCCGCTCGTATGTACGGCATACAACGCCGACTTTGACGGTGACCAAATGGCGGTTCACGTTCCTTTATCAGCAGAGGCGCAAGCTGAAGCGCGCATTCTCATGCTTGCTGCGCAAAACATCTTAAACCCTAAAGACGGAAAACCGGTTGTTACGCCGTCTCAGGACATGGTTCTTGGAAACTACTACCTCACGCTTGAACGGCCAGGCGCTGTCGGCGAAGGTATGATTTTCAAAGATACGGATGAAGCGCTGCTTGCATATCAAAACGGATATGTTCATCTGCATACAAGAGTGGCCGTTGCGGTCAACTCCTTGAAAAATGAAACATTCACGGAAGAACAGCGTTCCAAACTGCTGATCACAACAGTCGGTAAGCTGATCTTCAACGAAATTCTTCCGCCATCGTTCCCGTACATGAACGAACCGACGAAGAGCAACATCGAAGAAAAAACGCCTGACCGTTTCTTCGTGGATTACGGCGTCGATGTAAAAGAGGCAATCCGAAACCAAGAAATCAATGCGCCGTTCAAAAAAGGCATTTTGGGTAAAATCATTGCGGAGATCTTCAAAAGATTCCACATTACCGAAACGTCCAAAATGCTTGACCGCATGAAAAACCTCGGCTTTAAATATTCAACAAAAGCCGGAATTACGGTCGGTGTTTCTGATATCGTCGTTTTGGATGATAAGCAGGAAATTCTTGAAGAAGCACAAGGAAAAGTCGATAATGTCATGAAACAGTTCAGACGCGGTCTGATTACTGAAGAAGAGCGTTATGAACGCGTCATTTCCATCTGGAGCGCCGCTAAAGATACCATTCAAGGCAAGCTGATGAAATCCTTGGATGAAATCAACCCGATCTACATGATGAGTGACTCTGGAGCCCGGGGTAACGCGTCAAACTTTACACAGCTTGCAGGAATGCGCGGTCTGATGGCCAACCCGGCCGGACGGATTATCGAGCTTCCGATCAAATCAAGCTTCCGCGAAGGTTTAACAGTGTTGGAGTACTTTATCTCCACCCACGGTGCGCGTAAAGGTCTTGCCGACACAGCCCTGAAAACGGCTGACTCAGGTTACTTGACACGCCGTCTCGTAGACGTGGCTCAGGATGTCATCATTCGTGAGACAGATTGCGGTACTGACCGCGGTATTCTGGCGAAAGCCATCACTGAAGGCACTGAAGTGATCGAGCGTCTTGAAGAACGTCTCGTCGGCCGCTTTGCAAGAAAACCTGTGAAACATCCTGAAACGGGAGAAATCCTTGTTAAAGAAAATGAACTGATCGACGAAGACAAAGCGATCGAAATTGTCGAAGCAGGCATTGAAGAAGTGTGGATCCGCTCCGCATTTACATGTAATACGTCGCACGGAGTATGCAAACGATGCTACGGCCGCAACCTGGCGACTGGAACCGATGTTGAAGTCGGGGAAGCAGTCGGAATCATCGCCGCCCAGTCTATCGGTGAGCCGGGTACTCAGTTAACAATGCGTACCTTCCACACAGGCGGGGTTGCCGGAGACGATATTACACAAGGTTTGCCGCGTATTCAGGAATTGTTCGAAGCGCGTAATCCTAAAGGCCAGGCGACGATCTCCGAAATTGACGGTGTCGTAGCCGAAATCAATGAAGTGCGCGATAAGCAGCAGGAAATCGTCGTTCAGGGTGAAGTTGAAACCCGCTCCTACACGGCGCCTTACAACGCCCGCCTGAAAGTGGCAGAAGGCGATAAGATTTCCCGCGGTCAAGTCCTGACAGAAGGTTCGGTTGATCCGAAAGAGCTTCTGAAAGTAACGGACATCACAACCGTTCAGGAATATCTTCTGCATGAGGTGCAGAAGGTTTACCGCATGCAGGGTGTTGAAATCGGGGATAAACACGTCGAGGTTATGGTTCGCCAGATGCTTCGCAAAGTTCGTGTCATCGATGCCGGCGACACAGACGTGCTGCCTGGCACATTGCTCGACATTCACCAGTTTACTCAAGCAAACAAAAAAGTGCTGCTTGAAGGAAAACGACCTGCGACAGGCCGTCCGGTGCTTCTCGGTATCACAAAAGCATCACTTGAAACAGATTCCTTCCTGTCTGCCGCATCATTCCAGGAGACAACACGTGTCCTGACAGATGCAGCGATCAAAGGAAAACGAGATGAGCTTCTCGGTCTGAAAGAGAATGTCATTATCGGTAAGCTTGTTCCGGCTGGAACAGGTATGCTGAACTACCGTAAAGTGAAGCCGGTGCTGCAAGTCAAATCTTCCGAAGAAATGGTTCCGGCAGAATAGAGATAAAGAATCCTAAAGAAGGATGTCACTAAAAATTGTCATACTGTGTTGACATCCTTCTTTCAGGATGATAATATAACCAAGGTGCTCAATTTAAACCTGTTACTTTGGAGGATGTATAATGTCTTATGATAAAGTATCACAGGCTCAATCTATTATTATCGGTACGAAGCAGACAGTCAAAGCGCTCAAACGCAATTCTGTAAAGGAAGTTGTCGTCGCAAAAGACGCAGATCCTTGTCTGACGGCAGGTGTTATCAATCTGGCAAATAAACAAGGCATTCCCGTCTCAATGGCGGAGTCCATGAAAAAGCTCGGCAAAGCCTGCGGAATTGAAGTCGGTGCGGCAACTGTTGCCATTATTCAATAACGTACTCGCTGTTTTTGCTAATCTTGCAAAGACATTGTTTTTTGGTTTTAAATGAACCACCTGGGTATGTGGGTTATAAAACATGATGAAGGGAGGAAATACAACATGCCTACAATTAATCAATTAGTACGCAAGGGACGCGTGAACAAAGTAGAAACTTCTAAGTCTCCTGCACTTAACAAAGGATACAACAGCTTTAAGAAAGAGCACACTAACGTATCTTCACCACAAAAACGCGGGGTTTGTACTCGTGTTGGTACAATGACACCGAAGAAGCCGAACTCAGCGCTTCGTAAATATGCCCGTGTTCGCTTGACAAACGGAATCGAGGTTACTGCCTACATTCCTGGTATCGGGCACAACCTGCAAGAGCACAGTGTCGTATTGATCCGCGGCGGACGTGTTAAAGACTTACCGGGGGTACGCTACCACATCGTGCGTGGCGCACTTGATACTGCCGGAGTTGAAAACCGTGCACAAGGCCGTTCTAAATACGGTACAAAACGTCCTAAGAAAAAATAATTCAGTTTCATATAAATAAAAGGGTTTTTAAAAGCGGGGAATTCTGGCAAAGCTGTTAGGGTATCGGACTTCCGCGGGAAGCGGATGCTTCCGTGCTGTATCAGAAGCCGGAACAAATCCCTTTGCTTGCTTTAAGCCCGCAACAAGAGAAGGGAGGATAATCAGATGCCACGTAAAGGTCCTGTAGCAAAAAGAGACGTTTTACCTGATCCAATTTACAACTCTAAGCTGGTTACTCGTTTGATCAACAAAATGATGATCGACGGTAAAAAAGGTAAAGCTCAAACAATCCTATACAAGTCATTCGATATCATTAAAGAACGTACCGGCAACGATGCAATGGAGGTTTTCGAACAAGCCTTGAAAAACATCATGCCTGTACTTGAAGTTAAAGCACGCCGTGTAGGTGGTGCGAACTACCAAGTGCCTGTAGAGGTTCGTCCTGAACGTCGTACGACTCTTGGACTTCGCTGGTTAGTAAACTACGCTCGTCTTCGCGGTGAAAAAACGATGGAAGAGCGTCTAGCTAACGAAATTTTAGATGCAGCCAACAACACTGGTGCTGCTGTTAAGAAACGTGAAGATACTCATAAGATGGCTGAAGCGAACAAAGCGTTTGCTCACTATCGCTGGTAATCTTACGCGATAAAATATTATTTCCTAAGAAGGAAGGAGAAAGACCCAATGGCAAGAGAGTTCTCCTTAGAAAAAACTCGTAATATCGGGATCATGGCTCACATTGATGCCGGTAAAACGACTACAACTGAACGTATCTTGTTCTACACAGGCCGTATCCATAAAATTGGTGAAACTCATGAAGGGGCTTCCCAAATGGACTGGATGGAGCAGGAACAAGAACGCGGTATCACGATTACATCTGCTGCGACTACTGCACAATGGAAAGGACACCGCGTCAACATCATCGACACACCAGGACACGTAGACTTCACAGTTGAAGTTGAACGTTCCCTGCGCGTGCTTGATGGTGCCGTTGCTGTTCTTGACGCACAATCCGGCGTTGAGCCGCAAACTGAAACAGTTTGGCGTCAGGCAACTACTTACGGAGTACCCCGTATCGTATTCGTCAACAAAATGGACAAAACGGGTGCGGATTTCCTTTACTCTGTAGGTACTCTGAGAGACCGTCTTGAGGCAAACGCTCATGCGATCCAATTACCGATTGGAGCCGAAGACAACTTCGAAGGGATCATCGATCTTGTAGAAAACGTAGCATACTACTACGAAGATGATCTTGGAACACGCTCTGATGCGCGTGAAATCCCTGCCGAGTACAAAGACAAAGCTGAAGAGCTTCGCGCCAGCTTAATCGAAGCTGTTGCAGAGCTTGATGAAGAGCTTATGATGAAGTACTTGGAAGGAGAAGAAATCACAGTTGACGAGCTGAAAGCAGCGATCCGTAAAGGAACTTGTAACGTTGAATTCTATCCGGTTCTTTGTGGTTCAGCTTTCAAAAACAAAGGTGTTCAATTAGTGCTTGACGCAGTTCTTGACTACCTTCCAGCTCCAACTGACGTACCAGCAATCAAAGGTATTCTGCCTGATTCTGACGAAGAGGTTACGCGTGAGTCTTCTGACGACGCACCTTTCTCAGCATTGGCGTTTAAAGTTATGACTGACCCTTACGTTGGTAAACTGACGTTCTTCCGTGTGTACTCAGGAACGCTTGATTCAGGTTCATACGTAAGAAACTCAACAAAAGGCAAACGTGAGCGTGTCGGCCGTATTCTGCAAATGCACGCCAACAGCCGTGAAGAAATCTCTACTGTTTACGCAGGGGATATCGCAGCAGCTGTAGGTCTGAAGGATACAACAACAGGTGACACTCTATGTGACGAGAAAAACCTTGTTATCCTTGAATCAATGGAATTCCCTGAGCCTGTTATCCACGTTGCGATCGAGCCTAAATCTAAGGCTGACCAAGACAAAATGTCTACCGCACTGGCTAAACTGGCTGAAGAAGATCCAACATTCCGTGCGCATACAGACGCTGAAACAGGCCAAACGATCATCGGCGGTATGGGTGAGCTTCACCTTGATATCATCGTTGACCGTATGAAACGCGAATTTAAAGTAGAAGCCAACGTCGGTGCTCCTCAAGTTGCGTATCGTGAAACATTCCGTGCGAGCGCGCAAGTTGAAGGTAAATTCGTACGTCAGTCCGGTGGACGCGGACAATTCGGACACGTTTGGATCGAATTCTCTCCAAACGAAGAAGGAAAAGGCTTTGAATTCGAAAATGCAATCGTCGGCGGTGTCGTTCCACGTGAATACATCCCGGCTGTTCAGGCGGGGCTTGAAGATGCACTGCAAAACGGTGTTATCGCAGGCTACCCTGTCATCGACATCAAAGCAAAACTGTTTGATGGTTCTTACCACGATGTCGACTCTAACGAAATGGCGTTTAAAATCGCCGCTTCCATGGCGCTTAAAAACGCGGCAAGCAAGTGTAACCCGGTTATTCTTGAGCCGATCTCCAAAGTTGAAGTCGTTATCCCAGAAGAATACATGGGAGACATCATGGGTGACATTACATCACGCCGCGGTCGCGTAGAAGGTATGGAAGGACGCGGAAACGCTCAGGTCGTTCGCGCGATGGTTCCGCTTTCTGAAATGTTCGGTTACGCTACGGCGCTCCGTTCAAACACACAAGGACGCGGTACGTTCACAATGGTCTTTGACCACTACGAAGAAGTGCCTAAGAGCATCGCTGATGAGATCATCAAAAAAAATAAAGGCGAATAATTGATTTTGCCACTTCATTAAAGTATAACTACTATTGTAAGATGAGAAAGTGAAACTAAGCTTTCACTTTCTATCACTCTATATATTAAAAATAAACCCTTTTAAGGAGGATTTTCAGAATGGCTAAAGAAAAATTCGACCGTTCCAAATCACATGCCAACATCGGTACAATTGGACACGTTGACCATGGTAAAACTACATTAACTGCAGCTATCACAACTGTTCTATCTAAAACAGGTAAAGCGGAAGCTCGTGCATACGATCAAATCGACGGTGCGCCGGAAGAGCGTGAGCGTGGAATCACAATCTCTACTGCACACGTTGAGTACGAAACTGACACTCGTCACTATGCACACGTTGACTGCCCAGGACACGCTGACTATGTTAAAAACATGATCACTGGTGCTGCGCAAATGGACGGAGCGATCCTGGTTGTTTCTGCAGCTGACGGTCCAATGCCGCAAACTCGTGAGCACATCCTTCTTTCTCGTAACGTAGGCGTGCCTTACATCGTTGTATTCCTTAACAAATGCGACATGGTAGACGACGAAGAGCTTCTTGAGCTAGTTGAAATGGAAGTTCGCGATCTTCTTTCTGAGTACGAATTCCCTGGTGACGATGTACCAGTTATCAAAGGTTCTGCTCTTAAAGCTCTTGAAGGAGACGCTCAATACGAAGAAAAAATTCTTGAACTGATGGCTGCTGTGGACGAGTACATCCCAACTCCAGAACGTGAAACTGACAAGCCGTTCATGATGCCGGTTGAGGACGTATTCTCAATCACTGGTCGTGGTACTGTTGCTACTGGTCGTGTAGAACGCGGTCAAGTTAAAGTCGGTGACGAAGTTGAAATCATCGGTCTTCAAGAAGAAAACAAGAAAACAACTGTTACAGGTGTTGAAATGTTCCGTAAGCTTCTTGACTATGCTGAAGCTGGAGACAACATCGGTGCACTTCTTCGCGGTGTATCCCGTGAAGAAATTCAACGCGGTCAAGTACTTGCTCAACCAGGTACAATCACTCCGCACAAAAAATTCAAAGCTGAAGTTTACGTTCTTTCTAAAGAAGAAGGTGGACGTCACACTCCATTCTTCTCTAACTACCGTCCGCAGTTCTACTTCCGTACAACTGACGTAACTGGTATCATTCAGCTTCCAGAAGGCGTAGAAATGGTTATGCCTGGAGACAACATCGAAATGAACGTTGAACTGATCTCAACGATCGCGATCGAAGACGGTACTCGCTTCTCTATCCGTGAAGGCGGACGTACTGTTGGATCAGGCGTTGTAACTTCTATCGTTGAATAATACTTATTTCAATAAAAAAACGGGATCCGCTTGGATCTCGTTTTTTTCTTATTCAGTCAGCGATTTTTCAAGATCAATATGCTTTCATGATGGGAGATATTTTCCGCTGATAAGTTCTTGATTACCGGAGGCTCAATCTGTATAATTAAAAAAGTGTGCAAATGCCGGTAATATTCAATATTACCTTGCAACATGCCTATAAATTTTGTATAATAGTGCATGTTGGTCTTTGACTGCGATGAAGTGAGAGGTTGCTGACACACCCGGCCGCTTTGCCATGGCAAGGTGATTCAGGTTTTTCTCACGGAGAATTGTCTAATGTAAGTAGGCGAAAAGGAGGGAAAATAATGGCAAAACAAAAAATTCGTATTCGTTTAAAAGCGTATGATCATAGAATCCTTGATCAATCCGCTGAGAAGATTGTTGAAACGGCAAAACGCTCCGGTGCCAGCGTATCTGGTCCGATTCCGTTGCCAACTGAAAAATCAGTTTACACAATCCTTCGTGCGGTGCACAAATACAAAGATTCTCGTGAGCAATTTGAAATGCGTACACATAAACGTTTAATCGACATTGTGAACCCAACCCCACAAACTGTCGATGCATTAATGCGATTAGATTTACCATCTGGTGTCGATATCGAAATTAAACTTTAATCTAAATATAGAATGATCTTAACAGGAGGTGTGACGAATGACCAAAGGAATCTTAGGAAGAAAAATTGGTATGACGCAAGTTTTCGCAGAAAACGGTGATCTTATTCCGGTAACTGTTGTTGAAGCTGCAGCTAACGTTGTACTTCAAAAGAAAACTGTTGAAAACGACGGCTATGAAGCGATTCAGATCGGTTTTGACGACAAGCGTGAAAAGCTTGCCAACAAGCCGGAAAAAGGCCACGTCGCAAAAGCGGAAACTGCACCTAAGCGCTTCGTTAAAGAATTACGCGGAGTGGATATGGATGCGTATGAAGTTGGTCAGGAAGTCAAAGTTGATATTTTCTCTAACGGAGAAATCGTAGATGTAACAGGAACATCAAAAGGAAAAGGTTTCCAAGGTGCGATCAAACGCCACGGACAATCTCGCGGACCTATGTCTCACGGTTCACGCTACCATCGTCGTCCTGGTTCAATGGGACCGGTAGACCCTAACCGTGTATTCAAAGGAAAGCTGTTGCCTGGACGCATGGGCGGAGAGCAAATCACTGTTCAAAACCTTGAAATCGTAAAAGTTGATGCTGAGCGCAATCTTCTTTTAATCAAAGGAAACGTTCCTGGTGCCAAAAAATCACTAGTCACTATTAAAAGTGCTGTTAAATCTAAATAATTCTCTTAGGAAAGGAGGAAATTGATCATGCCAAAAGTAGCATTATATAACCAAAACGGTTCTACTGCTGGTGAAATCGAATTGAACGACTCTGTATTTGGAATCGAGCCAAATGAGAGCGTGGTATTCGACGCTATTCTTATGCAAAGAGCTTCCTTGCGACAAGGAACTCACAAAGTCAAAAATCGTTCTGAAGTTAGTGGCGGAGGTCGCAAACCTTGGCGTCAAAAAGGCACTGGCCGTGCCCGTCAGGGATCTATCCGTTCACCACAATGGCGCGGAGGTGGTATCGTATTCGGTCCGACACCACGCAGCTATGCTTATAAATTACCGAAAAAAGTTCGCCGCTTGGCAATCAAATCAGCATTGTCTTCTAAAGTGAACGACAACAACCTGATCGTACTTGAAGATCTTACTCTTGATGCGGTTAAAACAAAAGAAATGGCAGCTGTCCTTAAAGGCCTGTCTATCGAAAAGAAAGCTTTAATCGTTACTGCAGACTCTAACGAAACAGTTGCACTATCTGCTCGCAACCTTCCTGGAGTTACTGTTGTTGAAGCAAACGGAATCAACGTACTTGATGTTGTCGGTCACGAGAAGCTTGTGATGACAAAAGCAGCGGTTGAAAAAGTAGAGGAGGTGCTTGCATAATGAAAGATCCTCGTGATGTTCTTAAGCGCCCCGTCATTACTGAACGTTCTGCTGATTTAATGGCTGAAAAGAAATATACGTTTGAAGTAGACGTTAAAGCTAATAAAACAGAAGTGAAAGACGCAGTTGAAGAAATCTTTGGAGTGAAGGTTGAAAAAGTCAACATTATGAACTACAAAGGGAAATTCAAACGTGTCGGCCGCTACTCTGGTATGACAAACCGTCGCAGAAAAGCAATTGTAAAACTTACTGCAGACAGCAAAGAAATCGAAATTTTTGAAGCTTAATCACTTGTAAAAAGAAGGAGGGAAATTCAAAATGGCGATTAAAAAGTACAAACCGACCTCTAACGGACGTCGCGGCATGACATCTTCAGATTTCGCAGAAATCACGACAGATCAGCCGGAAAAATCCTTGCTTGCCCCGCTTCACAAAAAAGGCGGACGCAACAACCAAGGTAAATTAACTGTACGTCATCAAGGCGGCGGACATAAACGCCAATACCGTATTATCGACTTCAAACGCGATAAAGATGGTATACCTGGACGCGTTGCTACAGTTGAGTACGATCCAAACCGTTCAGCGAACATTGCTCTAATTAACTATGTAGACGGAGAAAAACGCTACATTCTGGCTCCTAAAGGCCTTCAAGTAGGAACTGAAATTATGTCAGGTGCAGAAGCTGACATCAAAGTAGGTAATGCACTTCCACTTATCAACATCCCAGTTGGTACAGTTGTGCACAACATTGAATTGAAACCTGGAAAAGGCGGACAGCTGGTACGTTCAGCTGGTACATCTGCCCAAGTTCTTGGTAAAGAAGGTAAATACGTTCTTGTACGTCTTAACTCCGGTGAAGTTCGCATGATTCTTTCTGCTTGCCGCGCCACAATCGGCCAAGTGGGTAACGAACAGCACGAACTGATCAACATCGGTAAAGCCGGACGTTCTCGCTGGAAAGGCGTTCGCCCTACAGTTCGCGGTTCTGTTATGAACCCTAACGATCACCCGCACGGTGGTGGTGAAGGACGCGCTCCAATCGGACGTAAATCACCTATGTCTCCATGGGGTAAACCAACTCTTGGATTCAAAACGCGTAAGAAGAAGAACAAATCAGATAAATTCATCGTACGTCGTCGTAAAAATAAATAACGGGGTTGTCTACGGTTCTTATCGGACCGTAGTGCAATCACGAAGGGAGGTTCCAAAATGGCTCGCAGCTTAAAAAAAGGACCATTTGTCGATGATCATCTAATGACAAAAATCGAGAAATTAAATGAAACGGATAAGAAGCAAGTTGTGAAAACTTGGTCACGCCGTTCTACTATTTTCCCGCAATTTATCGGTCACACAATCGCAGTCTATGACGGACGCAAACATGTGCCTGTTTACATCTCTGAAGATATGGTAGGTCACAAGTTGGGTGAATTCGCACCAACTCGCACTTACAAAGGTCATGCTAGTGATGACAAAAAAACAAGACGCTAATGAGAGGAGGCTTTTAAATGCAACAAGCTAAAGCTGTCGCAAGAACAGTCCGTATTGCTCCTCGTAAGGCACGTCTAGTAATGGACCTGATTCGAGGCAAGCAAGTAGGTGAAGCAGTATCGATTTTAAATCACACGCCAAAAGCTGCTTCTCCGATTATTGAAAAAGTTTTAAAATCTGCTGTCGCTAACGCTGAGCACAACTATGAAATGGACGCAAACAACCTGGTTGTTACTCAAGCTTACGTGAACGAAGGCCCTACGTTAAAAAGATTCCGTCCACGTGCTATGGGACGTGCAAGCCAAATCAACAAACGTACGAGCCACATTACTATCGTTGTATCAGAAAAGAAGGAGGGATAACTCGTGGGTCAAAAGGTAAATCCAGTCGGTCTTCGTATTGGGGTTATACGTGATTGGGAATCTAAGTGGTACGCTGGCAAAGATTACGCTGACTTCCTTCACGAAGATCTAAAAATCCGTGAATTTATTAACCAACGCTTGTCTGACGCTTCTGTTTCCAAAGTGGAAATCGAACGTGCGGCAAACCGTGTAAACATTACGATCCACACAGCTAAGCCTGGTATGGTTATCGGTAAAGGCGGTTCTGAAGTCGAAGCGCTTCGCAAAGCCCTTAACAACCTTACTGGCAAGCGTGTTCACATTAACATTCTTGAAATCAAAAAAGCTGATCTTGATGCTCAGCTGGTTGCAGATAATATCGCTCGTCAATTGGAAAACCGTATTTCATTCCGTCGTGCGCAAAAGCAACAAATCCAACGCACAATGCGCGCTGGTGCACAAGGTGTGAAAACAATGGTATCCGGTCGTCTTGGCGGCGCAGATATCGCTCGCTCTGAATACTACAGTGAAGGAACTGTTCCATTGCACACATTGCGTGCAGACATTGACTATGCTACATCAGAAGCTGATACGACTTACGGTAAGCTTGGTGTAAAAGTCTGGATCTATCGTGGAGAGGTTCTTCCTACTAAGAAGAAAACTGAGGAAGGAGGAAAATAATATGTTAATGCCAAAACGCGTTAAATATCGCAGAGAGCATCGCGGAAAAATGCGCGGCCGTGCCAAAGGCGGCACTGAAGTGCATTTCGGTGAATACGGTATCCAGGCTCAAGAAGCTTCTTGGATTACAAACCGCCAAATCGAAGCTGCCCGTATTGCGATGACTCGTTACATGAAACGTGGCGGTAAAGTTTGGATCAAAATTTTCCCTTCTAAACCATACACAGCTAAGCCTCTAGAGGTTCGGATGGGTTCCGGTAAAGGTGCTCCAGAAGGATGGGTAGCTGTTGTAAAACCGGGCAAAGTTTTATTTGAAATTTCTGGTGTGTCTGAGGAAGTCGCTCGTGAAGCTCTTCGTCTTGCATCTCACAAATTGCCAATTAAAACGAAGTTCGTAAAACGTGAAGAAATTGGTGGTGAATCAAATGAAAGCTAATGAAATTCGTGACCTTACCACTGCTGAAATTGAACAAAAAGTAAAGTCTCTTAAAGAAGAACTTTTCAATCTTCGCTTTCAATTAGCGACAGGACAACTTGAAAACACTGCTCGCATCCGTGAAGTGCGCAAGTCAATCGCGCGCATGAAAACTGTGATTCGGGAAAGAGAAATTGCTGCCAACAAATAATACCGGAGGGAGGTTCTCTAAAACATGAGCGAACGCAATCAGCGCAAAGTTTACCAAGGACGTGTCGTTTCTGACAAAATGGATAAAACCATTACTGTTGTTGTTGAAACATACAAAAAACACCCGCTTTACGGTAAACGCGTAAAGTACTCTAAAAAATTCAAAGCACATGATGAAAATAATCAAGCTAAAATCGGAGACATCGTAAAGATCATGGAAACTCGTCCATTATCTGCGACTAAACGTTTTCGTCTAGTTGAGGTTGTCGAAGAAGCTGTTATTATCTAATAAAGTTCGGAAACCTTTTTCCGAAGGGAGGTAACAAATAATGATTCAACAAGAGACTCGTTTAAAAGTAGCTGACAACTCTGGTGCTCGTGAAGTATTAACGATCAAAGTTCTTGGCGGTTCCGGACGCAAGACAGCTAACATTGGTGATGTCATTGTTTGCACGGTTAAACAAGCAACACCAGGAGGCGTTGTCAAAAAAGGTGATGTCGTAAAAGCTGTTGTCGTTCGTTCAAAAAGCGGAGCACGCAGAAACGACGGATCTTACATCAAATTCGATGAGAATGCATGTGTTATCATCCGTGATGACAAAAGCCCGCGCGGAACTCGTATCTTCGGACCTGTAGCACGTGAACTTCGTGACAACAACTTTATGAAAATTGTTTCTCTAGCTCCAGAAGTACTTTAATGATATCAATGCCGGACTTTAAGGAGGTGCGATCAGGATGCATGTTAAAAAAGGCGATAAAGTAATGGTTATCTCTGGTAAAGATAAAGGGAAACAAGGAGTGATCCTTGCTGCATTCCCTAAGAAAGACCGTGTAATTGTCGAGGGTGTCAACATTGTTAAGAAACACTCAAAGCCGACTCAGGCAAACCCTCAAGGCGGAATCTTGAACCAAGAGGCGCCAATTCATGTGTCAAACGTAATGCCGCTCGATCCTAAAACAGGTGAAGTGACTCGCGTAGGATACAAAGTAGAAAATGGCAAAAAAGTTCGTATTGCAAAAAAATCTGGGCAAGTTCTAGATAACTAGTAATAAAGGAAGGGAGGTCTATCTCATGAACCGCCTTAAAGAAAAGTACAATAAAGAAATTTCACCTGCATTAATGAAAAAGTTTAACTACAAATCTGTGATGCAAGTGCCTAAAATCGAAAAAATCGTAATCAACATGGGTGTTGGTGACGCTGTTCAAAACGCTAAAGCAATCGATAGCGCTGTTGAAGAACTAACGTTTATCGCAGGTCAGAAACCTGTTGTTACTCGTGCGAAGAAATCTATTGCTGGATTCCGTCTTCGTGAAGGAATGCCGATCGGTGCGAAAGTAACTCTTCGCGGAGAGCGCATGTATGATTTCCTTGATAAACTGATTTCTGTTTCTTTACCGCGTGTACGTGACTTCCGCGGAATCTCCAAAAAATCTTTTGACGGACGCGGAAACTACACATTAGGAATTAAAGAACAGCTGATCTTCCCTGAAATTGACTATGATAAGGTAACTAAAGTTCGCGGTATGGACATCGTTATTGTAACGACTGCCAATACAGATGAAGAAGCACGTGAACTATTAACTCAATTAGGTATGCCATTCCAGAAATAATCAATGAAAGGGAGGCGAAATCGTGGCTAAAAAGTCAATGATTGCGAAGCAAAAACGTACACCGAAGTTTAAAGTACAAGAGTACACTCGCTGCGAACGCTGCGGACGTCCACACTCTGTTATTCGTAAATTTAAGCTTTGCCGTATTTGTTTCCGTGAACTTGCATATAAAGGACAAATTCCTGGCGTTAAAAAAGCCAGCTGGTAATCCCCGTTTATGGGAAGGAGGTTATTAAATAATGGTTATGACAGATCCGATTGCAGATATGCTGACTCGTATTCGTAATGCAAACATGGTACGTCATGAGAAGCTTGAAATTCCTGCTTCTAAATTGAAAAGAGAAATCGCTGAAATCTTGAAAAGAGAAGGTTTCATCCGTGACGTAGAATACATTGAAGACAACAAACAAGGCATCATCCGTGTTTTCTTGAAATACGGACAAAACAACGAACGTGTCATCACTGGTCTTAAAAGAATCAGCAAACCTGGTCTGCGCGTTTACGCTAAGTCAAACGAAGTGCCTCGCGTACTTAACGGACTCGGAATCGCAATTCTTTCTACATCACATGGTGTGTTGACAGATAAAGAAGCCCGCGCTAAACAAGCTGGCGGAGAAGTATTAGCATACGTTTGGTAAGAAAGTTTAACATGAATGGAGGTGCTTGGTATGTCTCGTGTAGGTAAGAAGCTACTTGAGATTCCTTCAGGCGTTACAGTTGCGTTGAACGACAACACTGTAACCGTGAAAGGACCAAAAGGAGAATTAACTCGTACGTTTCATCCTGATATGAACATCAAAATTGAGGACAATGTACTGACTGTAGAACGTCCTTCTGATAATAAAGAACATCGCGCGCTGCATGGTACGACCCGCAGCATCATCGGAAACATGGTTGAAGGTGTATCCAAAGGCTTTGAAAGAGGTTTGGAATTAGTCGGTGTCGGTTACCGTGCTTCTAAATCCGGAAACAAACTTGTTTTAAACGTTGGATACTCACATCCTGTAGAAATCGTTCCTGAAAACGGAATTGAAATCGAAGTTCCATCTCAAACAAAAATAGTCGTAAAAGGTACAGATAAAGAGCGCGTTGGAGCTACTGCTGCCAACATCCGTGCTGTACGTTCTCCAGAGCCTTACAAAGGTAAAGGGATCCGCTATGAAGGAGAAATGGTTCGTCGTAAAGAAGGTAAATCTGCTAAGTAAAACCGCTTAAAGTGAGAAAGGAGTGACCCAGATGATTACGAAAACAAGCAAGAATGCTGCACGTCTTAAAAGACACGCTCGTGTTCGTGCGAAGCTTTCAGGAACGCCTGAGAGACCTCGTCTAAATGTTTTCCGTTCAAACAAACATATTTACGCGCAAGTGATCGATGACGTGAACGGTGTTACACTTGTGAGTGCATCTACTCTTGATAAAGACTTTAACGCCGAGAACAGCGGCGATACGTCTGCGGCTGCAAAAGTTGGAGAGCTTGTTGCAAAACGCGCTTCTGAGAAAGGTATTACCAATGTCGTATTTGACCGCGGCGGATACCTTTACCATGGACGTGTAAAAGCTTTGGCTGACGCTGCACGCGAAGCTGGATTGGAATTTTAATAAAAGAAGGAGGGACATATGAATATGCGTCGTATTGACCCAAGCAAATTAGAGTTAGAAGAACGCTTAGTTACCGTTAACCGCGTAGCGAAAGTTGTTAAAGGTGGTCGTCGTTTCCGTTTCGCAGCTCTAGTCGTTGTCGGTGACAAAAACGGTCACGTCGGATTCGGAACTGGTAAAGCACAAGAAGTGCCGGAAGCGATCCGCAAAGCTGTTGAAGATGCGAAAAAGAATTTGATCGAAGTACCAATGGTTGGAACTACAATTCCACACGAAATCATCGGACGTTTCGGTGCAGGAAACATCTTGTTAAAACCTGCTGCTGAAGGTACGGGAGTTATCGCTGGAGGCCCAGTACGTGCGGTGCTTGAGCTTGCCGGTGTATCTGATATCCTTTCTAAATCTTTAGGTTCTAACACACCGATCAACATGATCCGTGCAACAATTCAAGGATTAAGCGAACTGAAACGCGCTGAAGATGTTGCGAAGCTTCGTGGAAAATCTGTAGAAGAACTGTTAGGATAAGGAGGGAACATTAATGGCTAAATTAGAAATTACCCTCAAACGCAGTGTAATCGGTCGCCCGGAAGATCAGCGCATCACTGTGAGAACGCTTGGTTTAAAGAAAACAAACCAAACAGTCGTTCACGAAGATAACGCTGCTATCCGCGGAATGATTAACAAAGTATCTCATTTAGTTTCTGTAAAAGAACAATAAAAATAAATGATAGGCTAAGGAGGTGTCCTAATGAAACTTCATGAATTAAAGCCCGCAGAAGGTTCACGCAAAACGCGCAACCGCGTAGGTCGTGGTATTGGTTCAGGTAACGGTAAAACAGCTGGTAAAGGTCATAAAGGTCAAAACGCTCGTTCTGGCGGCGGTGTACGTCCTGGATTCGAGGGTGGACAAATGCCTTTATTCCAACGTCTTCCTAAACGCGGTTTTACAAACATCAACCGCAAGGAATTCGCTGTGGTCAACCTAGACAAACTCAACAGCTTTGCAGAAGGGACGGAAGTTACTCCTGAACTTCTTCTGGAAACAGGTGTAATCAGCAAGTTGAAATCTGGAGTGAAAATTCTTGGCGACGGTAAATTAGAAAAAAAATTAACTGTTAAAGCCAATAAATTCTCCGCTTCTGCTAAACAAGCAATTGAGGCTGCTGGCGGTACAGCTGAGGTGATCTAACTTGTTTAAGACAATCTCCAATTTTATGCGTGTGAAGGATATTCGGAATAAGATTATCTTCACTCTTTTAATGCTTATCGTCTTTCGTCTCGGTTCATTCATTCCTGTGCCGAATGTAAATACAGATGTCCTGAAGGCACAGGATCAAATGAGCGTATTTGGGATCCTAAACACATTTGGCGGCGGTGCATTATACAACTTCTCCATTCTTGCGATGGGGATCATGCCGTACATCACCGCTTCAATCATCATTCAGCTTCTGCAGATGGATGTTGTTCCGAAGTTTACGGAATGGTCGAAGCAAGGGGAAGTTGGTCGCCGAAAATTAGCTCAGTTCACAAGGTACTTCACAATCGTTCTTGGATTTATCCAGGCTTTAGGTATGTCTTACGGGTTTAATAACATGGCCGGCGGCGCGTTAATCAGTGACCCGGGAGTCGGCACCTATTTGACCATTGCGATTGTTCTGACTGCTGGAACTGCTTTTTTAATGTGGCTGGGTGAACAAATTACGTCCCATGGAGTAGGCAACGGAATTTCCATCATCATCTTTGCTGGGATCGTTGCCGGCATTCCGCAGACGATCAATCAGATCTACGTTCAGCAGTTTGAAGATGCTGGAGATCAGCTGTTCATGCAAATCTTAAAGGTTGTCATTATATTGCTTGCGATTTTGGCGATTGTCGTTGGCGTTATTTTTATCCAACAGGCAGTTAGAAAAATCTCAATTCAATATGCGAAAGGTTCAGGCCGTTCACCTGCTCCCGGCGGTCAGTCTACACATCTGCCGCTGAAGGTCAATCCGGCGGGTGTCATTCCAGTCATCTTTGCTGTTTCGTTTATCATTACGCCGCGGACTGTGGCATCATTCTTTGGCTCCAATGATGTAACGAACTGGATTCAAAAAACGTTTGATTACACGCATCCGGTCGGAATGGCAATCTATGCAGCATTGATTATTGCCTTTACCTATTTCTATGCATTTGTCCAGGTGAACCCTGAACAAATGGCCGATAATCTTAAAAAACAAGGTGGCTATATTCCGGGAGTTCGTCCAGGAAAAATGACTCAGGATAGAATTACGAGCATTTTGTATCGACTTACATTTGTCGGCTCCATATTTTTGGCCGTGATTGCCATTCTTCCTGTCTTGTTCGTTAATATTGCTGGGCTGCCTTCTTCTGCACAAATTGGCGGAACAAGTTTGCTGATCGTGATCGGTGTAGCACTCGAAACAATGAAGCAGCTTGAAAGCCAGCTGGTGAAACGAAACTATCGTGGATTTATGAAGCACTAGAGGAAATGGGATGGGCCCATTCCCTCTTAAAATAGAGAGGACGGGGAATCCAAAATGAACTTAGTCTTAATGGGACTGCCTGGAGCCGGTAAAGGAACACAGGCTGAACGGATTGTTGACGATTTTGGGATACCTCATATCTCAACAGGAGACATGTTCCGCGCTGCGATGAAAGAAGAAACGGATCTGGGACTTGAAGCCAAATCATACATTGATAAAGGCGAGCTTGTTCCTGATGAAGTGACGATTGGTATTGTCAGGGAGAGACTTGGCAAGAATGATTGTGACCGGGGTTTTCTTCTGGACGGATTTCCGAGAACAGTCGCACAAGCTGAAGCACTTGAGGAAATTCTTAAAGGACTAGGCAAGTCGATTGATCATGTCATCAATATTCAAGTCGATAAAGATGCATTGATGGAACGTCTTACCGGACGCAGAATCTGCAAAAATTGCGGTGCAACATATCATTTAGTCTTTAATCCGCCTGCAAAAGAAAATGTATGCGATAAGTGTGGAGGAGAACTTTATCAGCGCGCAGATGATAATGAAGCTACCGTTTCCACACGGCTTGAGGTTAACTTGAAGCAAACTCAGCCTTTACTCGATTTTTATGCGGATAAAGGATATCTCGTAAACATTGACGGGCAACAGCACATCAATGAAGTTTACGCTGATATAAGAAAGCTTCTCGGAGGCCTGGACAAATGATTATTTGTAAAACTCCCCGAGAAATCGAAATCATGCGTGAAGCGGGCCGGATTGTTGCTTTAACTCACCAGGAGCTGAAAAAGCACATTAAACCCGGCATCTCGACAAAAGAATTGGATCAAATTGCCGAACGTTTTATTACGAAGCAGGGTGCAATCCCATCTTTTAAAGGGTATAATGGTTTTCGCGGGAGCATTTGCGTTTCGGTCAACGAAGAACTGGTTCACGGTATTCCGGGCAGCCGGGTGCTTCGTGACGGAGACATCATCAGCATCGATATCGGTGCGAAGCTAAACGGTTATCATGGTGACTCTGCATGGACTTATCCAGTAGGAACGATCAGCGATGATGATCAAAAGCTGCTGGACGTGACAGAGGAATCTTTATATAGGGGCTTGCAGGAAGCAAAACCGGGTGAACGTTTGTCGAATATTTCCCACGCAATACAAACGTATGTCGAAAGCGAACATTTTTCAGTTGTTAGGGAATATGTCGGACACGGGGTCGGTCAGGATCTGCATGAGGATCCGCAAATTCCTCACTACGGTCCGCCGAACAAAGGCCCGCGGTTAAAGCCTGGCATGGTCTTGGCCATTGAACCGATGGTCAACGCAGGCAGCCGGTATGTCAAAACACTGGCTGATAACTGGACGGTTGTTACTGTGGACGGGAAAAAGTGTGCTCATTTTGAACACACGATTGCGATTACGGAGACAGGTTTTGATATACTGACAAAAGCCTAGGTGAATGAGATGAGTCGGAAAACGCCTGAAATTGGACAGTTCGTTCGTATTATACGAGGTCGCGAATTGGACCAATACGCAATTGTCATTGGAATATTCGATCATCATCATGTGCTGGTAGCAGACGGAGAAAAGCGTAAATTTCATTCTCCTAAGAAAAAGAATATCAATCATTTAACCTTTTATGATTGCGTATCTCCGGAAGTTCAGAACAGTATAAACGAAACTGGGCGTGTGACAAATGGAAAATTGAGGTTTTCTCTATTGAAATTTGTCAGAGAGCAAGTTACTGATTTGAAGAAGGGAGAACACTTGAATGGCGAAAGACGATGTAATTGAAGTGGAAGGTACTGTAGTCGAAACGCTGCCAAACGCAATGTTCAAAGTTGAACTTGAAAATGGCCACACGGTTTTGGCTCATGTATCCGGTAAGATCCGCATGCACTTCATTCGCATTTTACCTGGAGACAAAGTTACGGTAGAATTATCTCCATATGACTTAACTCGTGGTAGAATTACGTACCGTTACAAATAAAGCACTCCGGAAATTGAAGGAGGTTGGAAACACATGAAAGTGAGACCATCAGTTAAACCGATCTGTGAAAAATGCAAGGTCATTCGCAGAAAAGGAAAAGTAATGGTGATCTGTGAAAATCCAAAGCATAAACAAAAACAAGGATAATTTTTAAGGAGGTGCGAGAGAGATGGCTCGTATTGCTGGTGTAGATATCCCACGTGACAAGCGTGTTGTTATTTCATTAACATACATCTTTGGAATCGGCCGTACAACGGCTCAGCAAGTGTTAAAAGAAGCTGGTGTTTCTGAAGACACTCGCGTTCGTGATTTAACTGAAGAGGAACTTGGTAAAATCCGTGACGTAATCGACAAATTGAAAGTTGAAGGTGACCTTCGCCGTGAAGTGTCTCTTAACATCAAACGTCTGATCGAAATCGGAAGCTACCGCGGAATTCGTCATCGTCGCGGATTGCCTGTTCGCGGTCAAAATACTAAAAATAACGCGCGTACTCGTAAAGGTCCGCGTCGTACTGTAGCTAACAAGAAAAAATAAGCAAGGGAGGTAATTAATCAATGGCTGCTGCTCGTAAATCAAACACGCGTAAACGTCGCGTGAAAAAGAATATTGAATCTGGAATCGCTCATATTCGTTCAACTTTCAACAACACGATTGTTACAATCACTGATGTTCATGGCAATGCTATTTCTTGGTCAAGTGCCGGAGCTCTAGGATTTAAAGGTTCTCGTAAATCCACTCCGTTCGCTGCACAAATGGCTGCTGAAACAGCTGCTAAAGGTTCTATCGAACATGGACTTAAAACTCTTGAAGTTACTGTTAAAGGACCAGGTTCTGGCCGTGAAGCTGCAATCCGTGCGCTGCAAGCTGCCGGACTTGAAGTAACAGCGATCAGAGACGTAACACCTGTTCCTCATAACGGATGCCGTCCGCCAAAACGTCGCCGCGTGTAATTTGTTTGTATAGATTTTGTGTCCCTGTCAATAATGGGTTATGATACAGTTAATTTATAAAACGAATGCACACTCGTTGCCTGAGCACATACGGGACTAAACAATGGGGAATTTCGGATAGAATCAGAGAAGTTCTTTCCGGGGTTTCGACGTTTTGAAGGAGGGTTTTATGAAATGATCGAGATTGAAAAACCAAAAATCGAAACGGTTGAAATCAGCGACGATGCCAAGTATGGTAAATTTGTCGTAGAGCCACTTGAGCGTGGATATGGTACAACTTTGGGTAACTCCTTACGTCGTATCCTTTTATCCTCACTCCCTGGTGCCGCTGTAACATCGATCCAGATAGATGGTGTACTGCATGAATTTTCGACGATCGAAGGCGTTGTTGAAGATGTTACAACGATTATCTTAAACATTAAAAAACTTGCACTGAAAATCTACTCTGAAGAAGAGAAGACGCTTGAGATTGATGTTCAGGGTGAAGGAGTTGTAACGGCTGCTGATATTACCCACGACAGTGATGTTGAGATTTTGAATCCTGATCTTCACATTGCGACTCTTGGCCAAAACGCGAGTTTCCGAGTTCGCTTAACCGCTCAAAGAGGTCGCGGGTACAACCCAGCTGACGCGAATAAAAGAGACGATCAGCCGATTGGCGTCATCCCGATTGATTCCATCTATACACCTGTTTCTCGTGTATCTTATCAAGTTGAGAATACTCGTGTGGGTCAGATTACAAACTATGACAAACTTACGCTTGACGTATGGACAGATGGAAGCACTGGACCAAAAGAAGCGATTGCGCTTGGTTCAAAGATTTTGACTGAACACCTTAATATTTTTGTCGGTTTGACCGACGAAGCCCAGCATGCTGAAATCATGGTTGAAAAAGAAGAAGATCAGAAAGAAAAAGTTCTGGAAATGACAATTGAAGAGCTTGATCTTTCCGTTCGTTCTTACAACTGTTTGAAACGTGCGGGCATTAATACGGTTCAAGAGCTTGCGAACAAGACTGAAGAAGATATGATGAAAGTCCGCAACCTGGGTCGCAAGTCACTCGAAGAAGTGAAAGCGAAACTTGAAGAGCTTGGACTTGGCCTTCGCAAAGACGATTGACTAGTTTCAATGTGAACTAGGATTTTCGTGTGTTTTTTATTTCAGATAGAGTATTTCAATAAAGGAGGGGACACTACATGTCATACAGAAAACTAGGACGCACTAGTGCACAGCGTAAAGCAATGCTGCGTGATCTTACAACAGACTTGATCATCAACGAAAGAATCGAAACAACAGAAGCTCGTGCTAAAGAACTTCGCTCTGTTGTAGAAAAAATGATTACACTTGGCAAGCGCGGAGATTTACACGCACGCCGCCAAGCAGCTGCATACATCCGCAATGAGGTAGCGGACGCAGAGAAAAACCAAGATGCACTTCAAAAGCTTTTCTCTGATGTAGCACCTCGCTATGAAGAGCGCCAAGGCGGATACACACGCATTATGAAGCTTGGTCCTCGCCGTGGTGACGGAGCACCAATGGCTATCATCGAATTGGTTTAATCACATATATTGTGTGTCTAAAGAAGGGCGGGACAGTTTTTAACTGGATCTATGCCCTTTTTTTAGATTGAACGACTAGTCAGATCAGCGGAGTTTTTAGATGAGAGGAGGCCGGACGGGCAAATGAATCAAGAGCGATTAATAGCTGTAGAGGATATCACCTTCCGTTATCAAAAAGAAGCGGAAAGACCTGCGCTTGATCATGTATCTTTTCATGTTTCAAAAGGGGAATGGCTGGCGATTGTCGGGCACAATGGTTCCGGGAAATCGACGCTTGCCCGTACTTTGAACGGCCTGATCCTGCCTGATGAAGGATCGATTGAAGTCGCCGGCATCAAGCTGACGGAAGATACGGTCTGGGATGTCAGAAAAAAAGTCGGCATGGTGTTTCAAAATCCCGATAATCAATTTGTCGGGACAACCGTTCGCGATGATGTGGCTTTTGGTTTAGAAAACAACGGAGTTCCAAGAGAAGATATGGTGGAAAGGGTGGATTGGGCTGTTAAACAGGTAAACATGCAGGACTTTCTCGATCAAGAGCCGCACCATCTCTCAGGAGGACAAAAGCAGCGTGTTGCGATTGCGGGAGTGCTTGCCGCCCGGCCTGACATCATGATTCTTGATGAAGCCACTTCAATGCTTGATCCGCTGGGGAGAGAAGAAGTGCTGGAAACGGTCAGACGGTTAAAAGACCAAGGAATGGTGACAGTCATTTCAATAACCCATGATTTAAACGAGGCGGCGAAAGCGGACCGGATCATTGTCATGAACGGCGGAAAGAAATATGCCGAGGGTTCTCCGGAGGAAGTTTTCCGCCTCAACAAAGACCTGATTGACATCGGACTGGACTTGCCTTTTTCCTATCAGCTCGGCCAGCTCTTAAAAGAAAAGGGGCTTGCTGTAAAGGGCGATCATCTGACACAAGAAGGATTGGTGAATGAGCTATGGACATTGCGATCAAAGATGTAGAACACCGATACCAGATGAAAACGCCATTTGAACGCCTGGCGATTTACGACATCAATGCCGTGATCAAGGAAGAAAGGTATGTCGCCGTTATCGGGCATACAGGGTCGGGAAAATCAACCTTGCTTCAGCATCTGAACGGGCTGCTAATGCCGACGAAAGGACAGATTCGGCTTGGCGACGACGTAATTGAAGCGGGCAAAAAGAACAAACAGCTCAAAGCCCTCAGAAAAAAAGTCGGCATCGTTTTTCAATTTCCGGAGCACCAGCTCTTTGAAGAAACGGTGTTGAAGGATATTGCCTTTGGTCCCGTTAATTTTGGCATGAGCCAGGAACAAGCGGAAAAAAAGGCGTGGGATATGCTGAATCTGGTTGGCTTGCCTGAAGAGGTGTCAGGCCGGTCACCGTTTGAGCTGAGCGGAGGACAAATGAGACGCGTGGCAATCGCGGGAGTGCTGGCGATGGAACCCGAGGTTCTCGTTCTTGATGAACCGACTGCAGGTCTTGACCCGAGAGGCCGCAAAGAGATTATGGATATGTTTTATGATCTTCATAAGCAGAAAAAGCTGACGACGATTCTTGTCACACACAGTATGGAGGATGCGGCAGCCTACGCCGATGAGCTTATCGTGATGCATAAAGGCACTGTAAAAGCCAAAGGAACCCCGCGGGAGATCTTTTCCAAAAGGGATGAAATAGCCGCTTTCGGTCTTGATCTGCCGGAAACGATTAAGTTTCAAAAACGGCTTGAAGAGACGCTTGGCATTACGTTCAAAGCGCCCATCCTGACGATTGAAGACGCAGCTTCTGAAATCAAAGCACTCTTTCAGGAGGAAAATGCCCTATGATGGACAGTATCATTATCGGCAAGTATGTCCCGGGTTCCTCTGTCATTCACCGTCTTGATCCGCGTACGAAGCTGTTATCCATTTTTCTTTTTGTCTTTATCGTTTTTTTTGCTAACAATGCATTAACCTACGCTTTGCTTGGCGTGTTCACGGTTCTTGCGGCCGCTTTATCAGGCGTGCCGGTCCGCTTCCTTTTAAAAGGCATGAAGCCGGTTGTCTGGATCGTGCTGTTTACGTTTCTGCTCCACATCCTAATGACAAGAGAAGGGCCCGTAGTCGCCGATCTTCGCTTGTTTAAAATCTATGAGCAGGGACTTGTTCAGGGGATTTTTATTTCGCTTCGGTTTATTTATTTGATCGTCATCACGACGCTGTTAACATTGACGACGACACCGATCGAAGTAACCGATGGGCTTGAGCATCTGCTCGGTCCGTTTAAAAAGCTGAAGCTTCCCGTTCATGAACTCGCTTTAATGATGTCCATTTCGCTGAGATTTATACCGACCCTTATCGAAGAGACAGATAAGATCATGAAGGCGCAAATGGCGCGAGGCGCAGATTTCACAAGCGGCCCGCTGAAAGACCGCGTCAAGGCGATCGTGCCCCTTCTGGTGCCGCTGTTTGTCAGCGCCTTTAAAAGAGCCGAAGAACTGGCGACGGCCATGGAAGCGCGCGGCTATCGGGGAGGGGAAGGCCGCACGAAATACAGGCAGCTGACGTGGAAATGGAAGGATACTTCCGTTCTCCTCTTGTTAGCCGCTCTTGCCGTTTTATTAATCCTCTTGCGGACTTAGGTGATATGTGATGAGAATGAAGTGCACCATTTCATATGACGGGCATCTGTTTTACGGCTATCAGGTGCAGCCGGGGCAAAGAACCGTTCAGGACGAGCTGGAACGGGCGTTAAAGACCCTCCACAAGTCAAAGGAGCGCATCCCTGTCGTGGCATCCGGAAGGACAGACAGCGGTGTTCATGCGGTCGGACAGACGATTCATTTTGACACCCAGCTCTCCATCCCTGAAACAAAATGGCCGTATGCTTTAAATGCCCTTCTCCCGGATGATATAGCGGTAACCAAAGCGGAGGCCGTCGATGATCAATTTCACGCGAGATTTTCCGCCAAAAAAAAGGAATACCGGTATATGATCTACAGGGGCAGACACCTGAATGTGTTTAAACGGCATTATGCATATCATGTTCCATATGAGCTCGATTTGCAAATGGTGGAAAAAGCAGCACAACATTTAGTCGGCACCCATGATTTTACAAGCTTTTGCACGGCCAAAACCGAGGTGAAGGACAAAGTCAGGACGATATATGAGCTTGAATGGTCTGAAACCGAAGACGGTCTGCAAATGCGGATCGTCGGAAGCGGATTTTTGTACAACATGGTCAGAATTATTGCCGGAACGCTTCTTGATGTCGGTACCGGCAAATTTTTACCCGATGATATCGAAAAGATGATCGCTGCCAAAAATCGCGATGCGGCGGGGCGCACTGCACCGGCTCATGGGTTGTATTTATGGAACGTCATCTATGACAACTAAACCAGGTGTAACATTTTCTTGACAGCGAGTACAGAAAGTTATAAGATATCATATGGTATGTATTTCAACCCCACGATAAGCCCCGGAAACTTATTGTGTTTTGAAATAGAACGTAATTGAAGTTTATTGAAAATGGCAGATCCATTTAGGAGGGAAATTTAATGCGTACAACACCTATGGCTAACGCAAGTAATATCGAACGCAAGTGGTTAGTTGTTGATGCTGCTGGCAAGACGCTAGGACGTCTTTCTACAGAAGTTGCATCTATCCTTCGCGGAAAACACAAACCAACTTACACACCACACGTTGACACTGGAGATCATGTGATCATCATCAACGCTGAAAAAATCGAGTTAACTGGTAAAAAGTTAACGGACAAAATCTACTACCGCCACACTCAGCATCCAGGCGGATTAAAATCAAGAACAGCTCTTGAAATGCGTACGAACTACCCTGAGAAAATGCTTGAGCTTGCGATCAAAGGCATGCTTCCAAAAGGTTCTCTAGGTCGTCAAATGTTCAAAAAATTGAACGTATACCGTGGTTCTGAGCATCCACACCAAGCACAAAAACCTGAAGTTTACGAACTTCGCGGTTAATTAAAGGAGGTTACCAATTTGGCACAGGTTCAATATTACGGTACTGGCCGTCGTAAAAGCTCTGTAGCGCGTGTGCGTTTAGTTCCAGGAGAAGGCCGTATCGTCGTTAATAATCGTGAAATCAGCGAACACATCCCATCTGCAGCTCTAATCGAAGATATCAAACAACCATTGACTTTGACTGAAACAGCTGGTACTTATGACGTTTTAGTAAACGTACATGGAGGCGGCTTATCTGGTCAAGCTGGAGCAATCCGTCACGGTATCGCCCGCGCTTTGCTTGAAGCAGATCCGGAATACCGTTCAACTCTAAAACGTGCCGGTCTTCTGACTCGTGACGCACGTATGAAAGAGCGTAAAAAATACGGACTTAAAGGCGCACGCCGTGCACCTCAGTTCTCAAAACGTTAATTATGGCGTTTCAAAGACCCTCAAGCTTTATGCTTGGGGGTTTTTTATGTCTGAAAAGAGCTTTGACCACACCTTTTTTCTTTTAGTGGGATTTGTATATCAGAGTGAACTAAGCGCTGCTAGACTTCCTTAATACTTACCCATTGTTATTTTGTGAAGATGAAGCTTCATTTAGGTATATTTAATATCCGATGTATTCTTATTAGCTAAATGCACCTTTTTCACAGCTGCACCCGTTATTATGAAGTAGGTTTGGAGAGCAGTAATGAGTGCGGCAACTCAACCAAGAGCCTATTTCTTTAGCTCTCCTCATTCACGTGTATCATTAGAAATCCGCCGTTCTACATACGAAGCGGATACCGGAACACTGTTCATCTCCCCTGCCCAGACAGAAATTTGTCCGATATGGTGAATTTTATGGGCGATCAAGTGCCTTAAAATATCACCTTGCGTGTATGCTTCTTCAGACCAAGACGCTTTAACCAGTTTTTTTCGGCTGCGCTGGTAAATTCGAAAACCACGTTTTCAACTTCTTCGGGGCGATATTTTTCAATGATTTGCTGAATCGTCTTGTAATCGGAAAAATTAGGGTTGAAGTCTGGCTTTTATAAAATGGCGTAGATCCAGCTCACCTCAACATCGACAATATGAAACAGGTTTATCAAAATGCTCTCCATACCGCCTGAACGCCTCTTTTCGAGTTCCTCCTGTGACTGATGCAAGCACCAGTCAAACCCTTCATTGCGAACCTGCCAATTATATTGAAACAATCCATTCATTGCCTCACCTCTCTTTATCTGTTCGGACTTTTCCTTCTCCTGAAAATCGGGCTTCAAACTGCATAAAAGGAAACTGGTTAATTGGATTTTCCGGCGTTTATTTTTCATTTTTACTTGAAGCAGATCCGGAATACCGTTCAATTCTAAAAACGCGCTCGACTTCTGACTCGCGATGCGAATAAAAGAACGTGCCCGTGCACCTCAGTTTTAAAAACGTAAATATAGCATGTTAAATGCTCTCAAATCATTTGATTGGAAGCCACGACGATTGTATAAGATAGCAGACATAGAAAAGCCTTTAAAAGACGGTTCTCAGCCTTCTGAAAATGGTTTAATGGGTTTTTGGTTGTGCTTGGTCCTTTGACCTCTTAGCGGAGCTGTAAACGTTTATTGAGGCTGTTGAGGAGAGGGAGGGCAGCGAGAGGGTATAGCCCCCGGATGATGTGTGAAAACGGGCTTAAAATAATGGTCCAGCTATAAAAAGAGCAAAAGAACCGATGAGTTCTTTTGCTTTTTCAAAGGGAAGGGGGAAACTTTTTAGTTTCGCACACTCAATCAGTCAATGCTCGATAGACATTTAATACTCCCGCACCGGTGTCTATTTTGTCAGCGTTCCGATTAGCATTTTTTAACAGGATTTTAACAGCTTTGTCTGGTTTGTCATGCAATTGTTTCTGATCAATCAGAAGGGCCAGAGCGCCGGATACTTTTGGGGCCGCGATCGAAGTGCCTATTGAGAATGTATAGGTTACTCCGGGAGCTGCACCGAGAATGTATTCCTGCCTGAACAGTCCTTCTCCGTAATATCGATCCTCGCCCACTTCATTTAAAAGACGGAGATCGCCTCCATCGGCTGCAATGTCGACGACATTTTTTCCATAATTGGAAAAGACGGATCTCATTCCGCTTGGACCTATTGAGGAAACGGTGACGACATTCGGCAATTGGGCCGGAATCAAAATGACTTTGCCGTCTGCCGATAAGTCCTCCTGTTTGGTACTTCGCCAATATTCAAATACGGCATTTTTGTCTTTCAAGTCAAGGCCTTCATTTCCAATTGAGGCTACAACGGCACTGCCCTTTTTATGGGCAAACGAGACTGCTTTTTTAAAAGCTTTAATTTCAGCCAGATCATCCGTATCAGGCATTTGTTTGTTCTTCCGATTTTGTTTTACAAGAAATGTACCGAAGCTGACGTTGATAATATCGACATCATCGATCGCCGCTTGGATGATCGCATCAATAATCCAGACTGTGTCAGCGCTTTTCCCGCCGAATACTCTGTAAGATCTGATTCCTGTTTCTGGTGCGATCCCTTTCATCAATCCATTTGCCGCAATTTGACCGGCTACAAATGTTCCGTGTCCCAGGTAATCTGTGCTGTCGTTTATATCACCCTTTTCATATGGTTCCTGTCCTCTCAGTCCCCCTTTAGGCACAAAGTTTCGGACGGAGAGGATGTTTTCTTTCAAATCTGGATGGTTCATGTCAATTCCGGAATCAATGATACCCACGATTGTGTTTTTGCTTCCTTCGGTGATTTGATAAGTCTGTCCATTATTGGTCGCTTTTCTCATATCCCATTGGAAGTCGTCCCATAGAGTAGGGGTGCCCCCAAATATCGTCGCCTCCGCCGGAGCAGTGTTATGCAGTGAGGCAGGCTGCATGGCTACAGATTGGTTATGGCTGTTTATGTAGTTTATTTCAGCCGCCAGTTCTTGAACCTCTTTTTGTCTGCCTTCTATCTGATAAAGCCCGATTTCTTCGACTGAGTATACAAGTTTTATGTTTCGTTCAATAAGTGTCTTCACCCAATCATCGTGATGGGCTGGGCTCTCTAGGTAAATCGTATATCTATCAAGTTGACTGTTATTAGCGGAAGCCTGCCCGGGCAGGGCAAAGACGATCACGACGAGCAGGCACAATAATAATATGTGAATTCGTTTTATGTTCATGATTTTTCCTCCCAGCCTACCGTACATGTTGAATTTGCCGAGAAGTTAGTAGTTTTTATTGGCTTTTTTATCAGGCTATCATGAATAAAAGGTTCTGTTATTCAACTTTTTAATGCTGAGCAGCGAGAAGATCGCTGTCATCGCGACGCAGACGATAAAAAATACTGCCAGCCTGTCGGTGCCGGCATA
The DNA here is from genome assembly GCF_033261025.1 of Bacillus sp. KICET-3. Lineage (NCBI taxonomy): Bacteria > Bacillati > Bacillota > Bacilli > Caryophanales > Bacillaceae > Bacillus > Bacillus sp. KICET-3. Next base: position 161,935 of record NZ_CP137345.1, read on the forward strand.
TACATTTGTCATCCCATAGAGCGGCAGTGCCCATGGATAAAGGACTGGAATCAACGAGTCCGTATTGTTCGAAAAGGCCAAGAAGGAGGGGAAACTTAAGAATATGCTGATCATCAGGGCCGTCCGAGCGGATTTCATTCGCAGATAAAAATAGAACAGTAGCGTTCCGAGACTGATTGCCCCGGCCGTTCCAAGGATTACGGCCGATAAGTAAGTGCCTATCGGGATTTGGTCCGTATATCCAGAAGCATAGCCAAGGACAATCTGCAAACCGAACATCAGCAATTGTGCGGACAGAATGATGATTACGGTCCAAGCCATCTTGCTTAAAAAGAACACTGTTCCCTTTGCAGGAATCATCAGCAAATGCTCCCAATTGTTTGCTTGTTTTTCGTATTTGGACATTGTGCCCGTAATCAGGGAGATGATAATCGGAAAGAAGACCGTACCATAAAACATCTGGGTCATCATCAGCAGCATCTGCCAAGAATTCGCCTCATTGTAATCGTACTTTCCAATCATGATTTTTGTATGAATAATCCATCCGTAGATGACAGGCAGGGCAACTAGGATAATGATCATCAGCCAGATTTTCATTTTTCTAATTTTGATCCATTCTGCCGAAAACGCCTGCTGAAAGCTTGCCATTTCACTCACCTCCGGAAGAAAAAGTTTTTTGGTAAAAAGTCAGTAAAGATAACATGCCGTACCCCAGTGTCGACACCAGCATGAGAACTGGTAATAAGCTGTTTGCCTGTGTTCCGGCCTGCAACAGTTCAGCAAGCGGCCCCCATGGGAGCCACCAATAAGGCAGCACAGCATGAAAGAGGAAAACCGCCATCCCGATGCTGACGGAAATATACGGATTTTCAACCACGACTGATGCAGACGTCTGAAAGACAACAAAAGGAAGTGCAAACAGAAATGCCGTGTAGAGCAATGGTTCAGGGAATGTCTCTCCGAATATGAAGCCTAGTCCGCCCATCAGCAGCCACAGGATCAAACCGAATAGCTGGACAAGTAAGGTGGCTAGAATAACTTTTACAAAAAAATGCTTCCACTTTGCATGCGGAGTGGAAAGGAGAACGGGCCACATTCCCGATTTGTGCTCAACCCCGCTCACTAACAAGGTGAACATCATCACCACAAAGATGATGAGATAGCTCCAAGTCAAGGTGCAAAGCTCATAAAGGACGGTGAAGGCCTGTTCCGCGGTTCGCCCGTTTTTTGTCAAATAGAGCATCACTGTCCAACAGGCCGCAAAAATCAGGAGCGGTCCGGAACATAATGGCAGCAGGAGGGCTGCCGGCCTTTGTTTCCGCCACTCGGCTGCAAAAACGCTTTTCATACAGACACCTCGGAGGAACGGATTAGCTGTAGATAGGCTTCTTCCAGCGTCCCTGGAGATTCGTTTATATGAAAATCGGTTATTTCATTTTCAATCAAAATGCCTTCTATTTTGTCTTTTACTGCTCCAGAAACTTGCACTTGCTCGGCCCGGTCAATGCGGGTCTCTAAGCCATGTTCGCGCAGAATATCGATGATTTTTCCGCTTTCAGTCGAGCGGATGATGCAACTAGATTTTTGATCGGAGAGCAATGTCGCCATTTCTCCTTGAAACAGAAGGTTTCCATGGTAAATGACACCTATCCGATTTGCCATTTGCTCGACCTCTCCAAGAAGATGGCTCGATACAAGAACAGTGGCACCTTCTTTTTTCGGCAGTTCGCGGATTAGCTCCCGTATTTCATGGATCCCCTCAGGATCCAATCCGTTTGTCGGCTCATCGAGCAGCAGGAGCCTGGGGTTGTGAAGAATCGCGCTGGCAATGCCTAGCCGCTGCTTCATGCCGAGTGAATATGACTTTACTTTTTTAGACCCGACGCGGTGCAGACCGACTCTTTCAAGCGCCCAGTCGATAGCCCTGTTGTCTGAGATTCCGCGCAGGGTGGCCAGTATACGTAAATTATCGCGTCCGTCCAGATGTTCATAGTAGGAGGGCTTTTCAATCAGGGCGCCCGTCTTGGCTAGAATTGAAATCCGGTTATCAGGCATTCTATTTCCAAACACAAGAATCTCACCGGAATCGGGGCGGATCAAGCCCATCAACATCCGCATCATCGTTGTTTTTCCTGAGCCATTAGGACCGAGGAATCCGTATACTTCTCCTTCCGGAACCAGCAAACCGGCATCTTTCACGACATCGATGCGGTTGTATGTTTTCGTCACGCCTTTCGTTTCGATGATCAAGAATCGTCGCTCCTTTCTATTTCGTTACACATCTTCTTTTTTGTATTCAAATACATCATCGATCGAACAGCCGAACGCATGTGCAATTTCAAATGCGAGCGTGAGGGAAGGGGTGTATTTCATTTTTTCAATTGAGATGATTGTTTGCCTGCTCACACCTGCCCGTTCCGCTAATTGCTGCTGGGTCATCTTGGTGCGCGCCCGCCATTCCGGAAGCCGGTTCGTCAGTTTTTTTTTCTGTTTGTTTTCTGCATTCATACCTGTCCCCCATTGATCAATTTCTATGTCCATTCCTTTTTGTGAAAATATAAAGCACCGCCGCCGATGAATGCAACGAAGCTGACAATCAGCGTCGGATAAAAAGCTGATTCATTCGCCAAAAAGCCAGCATCTCCGCCCATAGCAGCTGAAAAAGCCTGTGTCATGCTGAGCATTGGATGAGACCAAGGATAAAGAGGTCCCAACAGCTCCGAGTTGGCAATGAGGATAGCCGGCAATGTCAGCATTACATTGACGGTGCTTGGACCGGCAAAGCTTTTAAAATAGGTCGCAAGCCAAAACTGAAGGGCGGCAAGCGGAAGGCACGACAGCCATCCCATAAGGCAGCTCATGACCAGGCTGTACCAGGGGAACGGAGAGCCGAATCCTTGAACGCTTCCCACAAACCAGACGCCGATCAGGAAAAACAGCTGCGTGAATAGCAGCAAGATCATGATGATGACATATTTGGCAGCGTACACTTGAACCCTGCTCACCGGCAGGGTCAACAGCTGCTTCCATCCGCCGTGGGCATGCTCGTTACTGCACAGTAGAGCGGCAAGTACACCTGTCAACAATGGCAAAAACAGCGCACTGTGCGTAAGGATCATTTGTGTGCTCAGTGCAAGCCATTTGCTCGAGCCAATGCTGAAGAGCGGGAAAAAACCGATGACAGCGGAAAGGGCTGGACTGGAGAGCACGATAAACCAGATTTTTGAATTTTTTAGTTTCAGCCACTCCAAGTTCAATAGTTGATAGAACATACTATGCGACATCCTTTCGTGATAGGGATAACAAGGCAAATAAATAGATGAGCAGTCCCACGGCCAATCCCTTTATGACTGAGAGGGTGCTTTTCCCTATACCATCTATTAACAATGGCCATTTCCATGGCATCCACTCAGGCAGTCCGTAAGCATACATGATAAACACTGCACTTGCGATGCCGATTGTCAAAGCGATGCCTTGATTGGAATATTTCACTGAGAGCCAAAACTGTAAAAAAACGAAAGGTAGTGCTGCAAATAATGTATAAAAGCTCATCATCAACGCATCCCCGAGCGGAAATGTCTCCGAAAATCCAAGCAGTCTGCCGAGCACATATGTGCCCGCAGGAAGTATAGCTGTCGAGATCAGCATCATGGTGATAATGATGATAATCTTGGACTGGTACACTTTCCATTGTTTAACGGGGAGGGAAAAGAGTTTCTTCCACATATTTGCATGATGTTCCATTCCCGCGAGCAGCGAGTTGATCATCGTTGTTCCGAGAAGGAGGGCAGGCGGCCAGTAGGCATGGATGTTTTCAAGCAGGAACAGCCATTTATCCGGGTTCCGCGACATGAGGTAATCAAAGCGGAGCGCATAATTGGCCCCTTGCATCGCGACGACTCCGAGTGGGCCGAAAATGACGATTACCCATGTCAGTTTTCTGATCTTCAGAATTTCAGATTTCAACAGTTCAGAGATCACAGTGTTTCTCCCCCTTTAGTTATGTCGAGGAAGATATCTTCAAGTGATTTCGATTCGTCGTAAATTCGGAAGATGTCAATCTCATTTTCAAAGAGTTTTCTGGCGAGCCGGGAAATTTCCATATCAGTCCTGTCCTCAATCATCAGGCCGCGCTGTGTTTTAACTGCCTCTACGCCCTCACGCGAGAAAATGTCTAACGCCCCGTCCGTGTCACTTGTCGAAAATACAATCTTTGTATCGGCCTTCGAACGGAGCTCTCCGATCGCGTCTTGAAAGAGCATTTCTCCGTTGGCGATGATTCCTACCTGGGTGGCTACTTGTTCAATTTCAGAAAGCAAATGCGAGGAGATCATGACGGTAATGCCGTAATCGGACGGCAGTCTGAGGATGAGCTCGCGTATTTCAAGGATTCCCGCCGGATCCAATCCGTTTGTTGGTTCATCGAGAATGACGAGTTTCGGATATCCGAGCAGCGCTGCAGCTATGCCTAAGCGCTGCTTCATGCCGAGCGAATATTCTCCCGCTTTCTTGTCCGCCATTTTCGTCAATCTGACCATCTCAAGCACATCGTCAATATTAGACTTCGGAACATTCAGTATCTTCCGGATCGCCTCCAGATTCTCCTCGCCTGTGAGATGAGGATAATATGACGGCGATTCCACAAGTGAACCGACGTTTCGCAGAATGTCGAGCCGATTGCTTTTCAAGTCCTTCCCAAAGATTCTCGTTTCGCCTTTTGTCGGGTTGATGAGTCCGAGCAGCATGCGAATCGTCGTCGTTTTTCCCGCACCGTTTGGACCGAGGAAGCCATAAATTTCTCCCTCTTGAATGCACAAATTCACGTTTTTCACAACATCTGTTTTACGGTATGTTTTGGTTAATTGTCTCGTTTCCAGAATATATTGATGTTCATCCATTTTTTCATCCCCTTGATCGCATTTTTCCTTGTTTTATTCGTCAAATGTGGAATCAGTACTTTCTTTTCAAAATGAACAGATAGATAGTACCGAAAATTACGCTTAGTGCAAACATTAATGACGTTATTTTTTGATACATTAGTCCACTGATGTCATGGCCGAATCCGAAGAAAATACTCAGTGCGATAAGCGCTGCAAGCACATAAAACATAGAGGAGTAGACTCTTAGGAAAATTGCTTCTGACCGTTCATCCCTGCCCATACGCTTCGATACTATCCAGATAATTGCCAGGCAGGCGAGGATCACCACTCCTCCAATACTATTTCCGTATACCGCAATCTGTTCGATATTCATGGTAATCATCCTCCATAATTAGTTATTTCAGTTAAATTGTAAAGTATACTTCACTTATTGTAAAGCTTGCTTTACGAATTTTAGAAAAAGACACGCTTCTTGACGATCCAAGAGCGTGTTATGAAATCATTTCTTTATAGAATTCACTGTAGAAACTGGACTTTTTCAGCAACTCATGGTGTGTGCCCGATTCGATGATTGTCGCGCTCAGCGCCCTGCTCCTTTCGTATAAGGATAAAGCCTTAAAGGAAGATATTCGTATTCACTATAAAATCAGCGATAGTCTGAGGGATTTTCCATGCAAGCTTTTTGAAACAAATAAAATATTTGGAAACCTGATCATGAATGCAGTGGAAGCCGTAAAAGAACTCGGTGATATTCCAGAACGGACAGTATATGTCCAGATTGATTCCGGAGAAGGTTACTACAGAATAGATGTAGGCAACTTTGGAGACGTAGAGCGGTTCGCTGAGATGGTAGATCGGATTTTTGAAGAAGGATTTTCTACGAAAGGCAAGAAGGGAAGGGGATATGGCCTCCATATCGTTAAATCAGTCGTTGAGAAGCATCAAGGATTCATCTTTCCGGAGATCATCGATAGGATGATCGTCTTCAAAGTCAGGATTCCGAAGGAGTTAGGCGATGGTTAAGTTCACACCCAATTACTTGTCAAAAAAAATTTCGGAACAGATCATTTATTACAACCCTGATTTTCGTAGCAGGCAAGATAGCATACGATACGGGCTTGAGTGGATGCTTGCCGCCATCAATCAAATACTCCTGGTATTTATTATAGCTTGTTATTTTGACTGCGTGATACAAGCCATGGTCATCTTGTCGGCGGGCGGATTTTTGAGAATGTTTTCAGGGGGAAGCCACTTTAAAGGTTATTACTCCTGTTTATTTTTCAGCACGTTTCAAATTATGGTGATCACGTACATATCCATAGAATTTGCTTTTCACTTCTCCCGGGGGATGAAATGGATGCTGATTGGCCTGATTGTCTTGTCATTTTTCATTATCTTAAAAAAATCACCGAAACTGCATAAAAAGATGCAGGTATTCAGTCCTCAACAGAGAACAAAGATTAAATATAGGTCGATTGGCGTTTTTCTGGGTCTCATGCTGGTCAGCCTTTTGGTTGACAGCCAGCTTCAATACGGCATTTGGATCGCAATGATCATGCAAAGCATTACCTTGACTGACTCATGGCATAAAATCATCTTATCTTTTGATAAGAGGTTTAATAAAAAATAAAAGGGGACTAGGGATATGGTGAAATTTATTACTTATTTGATTGGTGTATCCGCTTTGTTTTTCAATTCAATTACTTCACTAAGCAGCTGTTTCTGGTTTGCTTATGAACCGGAATTGCCTGAGGATTTAAAGAGTGACGATCATTGACGGTAAGAATATGCGTGATTGATGATGATCAAGATATTCTTGATTTCTTCAAAGAGGTTTCGGACAGCATCAGTCATGCTAGATTTGAATTAATCACAAGAGAAATAAGCGAGTTGATTTCCCACCTGGAGTCTGTGAATGAAGTCGATCTGGTCATTATCGATATCAATCTGAAGCAGTCAAGCGGTTTCGATTTAGCTGAATATCTGAAAGAGTATTATCCCAGTATCAGCATCATGTTCATGAGTTCCTACACAGAATACGCTCTGGATGGATATAAGTTTTATCCTATTGATTTTTTAGTCAAACCGATTAACATTTTAAGACTCAAATCAGCTGTAGAGCTTCTTCGAAATCATAAGGCTTTTTCAAAAAGAAACAATAAAAAGATAGGCATCAGTTCTAGCGGCAAAATCCATCTCGTAGATGTAGACAGCATTTTGTATATTGAAAAGGTGGGGAGAAAATCCTGCATAAATCTTGAAAATGGAAAGATTATTAAGTCAAGTCAATGTTTGATGACACTTGAGGAAATGCTTAAAGGGAGCAACTTTTTTAGAACCCATCAGTCTTTCCTCGTTCCGTTGGATAAGATTGAGGAAATCATCCAAGACACCTACATGAAGTCGTATAATCTAAAAATTAAAAACTGCAAAAAGATTATCAATGTGAGCCGTAACAAATACCGTGAGCTCAAAGAACTTCTCACCGCGGTGATATAAAAGTAAAACTTTTGCTTGATACAAGGCACGATGAATCGATTTAGCCAATCGATCATTGCGCCTTTATTTATGCTGCTGGACAGATGATTAAACAAGTATTGAAAAGAAGAAAAGACTAAAAACTGATTTTCCTTTGCAGAACACTTTTTGGATGGCGCGCATAAATGAGCTGAAACTAACCTCTCCTAATATTTTCGGCTTCTTCCTCTGTTTCCCTTCACCGCTTGAGCATGATTTTCCGATCCTAATTGCACAATACAAGGTAAAAAGGAGGCGGTGTTATGGGAGTTGTTTTATCCTTTATGAATGAGAAACAAAAGAAACAGATGAATTTGGAAAAGAAGCTTCTGCGGGAGCTCTCGATTGAAAAAATCATGAATATTGCAGAGGAATGCTTCACTCCTCTAATTCATTTTTTTTCAAAACATACGGATATTTTATATGACGGCTGTATTGATTTTGCGATTGAAGCATATTTGCTCGGCGCTCAATTCGGGAAGTTCGGCTATTATGGAGAGTCCGTCCAAAAAGCAATGACACGTTCCGAACAAGAAGAAAAACAGCTGCTGCATGAACTTTATGAATACGCCTTGAGCTGGTCGGAGGCTTTCAATATTACAATTTCCCATGAAGGGCTCTATTATGCCTGTGAACACTTTATCCAAACCTGGTGGAAGGAAGGTTTCAGCGAGAGGGAAAAACGCATCAAGCTCCGCCTCAGATAAAATGGGCGGATCGCCGAACCAGAATCATATTTCCTTTCCTTGTCCCATATCTTGTATTAAGGACAAGCGGGAGGGAAAGGGATGAAAGAAAAAATAAAATGGCTCGGGTTTTTGCTCGGCTTTGTCGTTTTATTATGTTTGTTTCAGTATCAATTCAATAATGATGGTTCATGGAAGTCGTGGAATCTGCCGTTAAGCGGAAAAATCATTTACATTGATCCAGGGCACGGGGGCCCTGACGGGGGCGCTACAAGCGGAGAAATTCTCGAAAAGGACGTGGCGCTGGAAGTTTCTATGCGAATCAGAGATTATCTTCAAGAGCAGGGTGCTTTGGTGCTGCTGACAAGGGAAGATGATCATGATCTTGCGCTCGAAGAAACGAAAGGACTCAGCCGAAGAAAAGCTGAAGATTTGCGGAAGCGGGTGGATATGATCAATAATTCGGAAGCCGACCTTTATCTCAGCATTCATCTAAATGCGATTCCTTCAGCGCGGTGGAGCGGCGCCCAAAGTTTTTTCTACGGGCAGTATGAAGAAAACGAACGGGCAGCCAAGTTTATTCAGGATGAATTAAGGCACAACCTTGAAAATACGGAGCGGAGAGCAAAACGGATTCATGGCATTTATCTGATGCAAAATGTAAAAAAACCGGGAGCGCTTGTTGAAATCGGGTTTTTATCGAACCCGAAAGAAGCGAAACAGCTGGCAAAGCCCAAATATCAGGACAAGATCGCAGCGTCAATTTATAAAGGCGTGCTCCGTTACTTTACAGAAGACAGAGACCCCCCTGAATAAGGAGGGTTTCTTTTTACGTCAAAGACACTATAAGGAAAGATATGCTATACTTATTTTGTAAACGAATACAACAGAGGGTGAGATTCAATGATGCGAGAAGACGATGTAAAAAAAATAGTCGGCGATTTGTACGAGCCTTTTCTTCAAAAGCCGCTTAGAGAGCTTGCTGCTGTCAAAGACGTCAAAGTAAAGCCTGAAAAACAGCATGTCAGCGTAAAAGTGGCGCTCGCAAAAACGGGATCTGCCGAACAAATGCAGCTGCAGCAGGAGATCGTGACAAGGCTGAAGGAAGCCGGAGCCGAAACAGTAGGCCTGCGTTTTGAAGAGCTGCCGGAAGAAATTGTTATGAAATATGCACAATCCGCTCCCGAAGGGGACAGGACATTGCTGAACAAGGAAAATCAGCCCGTCTTTTTAGCGGTTGCAAGCGGTAAAGGCGGTGTCGGCAAATCGACTGTTTCAGTCAATTTGGCTGTTTCCCTTGCACGGATCGGAAAAAAAGTCGGGTTAATTGATGCTGATATTTACGGATTCAGCGTGCCTGATATGATGGGAATCACCGTCAGACCGACAATAGAAGGCGAAAAGGTCATACCTGTTGAAAGGTTTGGCGTCAAGGTTATTTCTATGGGATTTTTCGTTGAAGACAACGCGCCTGTCATTTGGAGAGGTCCGATGCTTGGAAAAATGCTGAACAATTTCTTTAATGAAGTGGAATGGGGAGATGTCGATTATATTATCTTAGATCTTCCGCCTGGTACGGGAGACGTGGCCCTTGATGTTCATTCAATGCTTCCGAGCTGCAAGGAAATCATTGTTTCCACTCCGCATCCGACCGCTGCCTTTGTCGCCGCCAGAGCAGGGGCTATGGCCTTGCAGACCGACCATGACATCGTGGGAATCGTCGAAAATATGGCTTACTATGAAAGCGCCAAAACAGGTGAAAAAGAGTATGTATTTGGCAAAGGCGGGGGAGAAAAGCTGGCCGAAGAGCTTGGCGTTCCTTTATTGGGGAAAATCCCGTTAAAGCAGCCGGATTGGGATGACAGCGATTTTGCACCGTCAGTATATGATGAAACCCACCCGACAGGTCTTATCTATATGGATATCGCCAAAAAAATTGATGAAAGCATCAGCATATAAGGAAAATATGTAAACAAGCTTCTTCCAAGGAAGAAGCTTGTGGCGGGTGCTTTAACTTTGTTTATCCCCGCCGCCTTTCATTTCGTCTTTGACGCTTTCTTCAACTGCCTTTTTCAGCTCTTCTTCAAATTGTTTTTTATAAAGAGGGCTTGCAAGAGTTTCTGTGATGACTTGCTGAAGTTGGGTTCGAAATTCCCTGGTTTTGACGAGATCGCCGTATCTTTTCGCCATTTCAGGATCCTGCAGGACACCCATCAGCATTTTCTGATAATCCGGATCTTTCATCAGCTTCTTAAGCACAGTTTCGTGCTCATTTTGAAGCGTTTTGGCGAAGCCTTCAGCGAATTTCGAATCATCGAAAACCTTCTTCCAAAATTCAGTTCCTTTTTTGGAAGTCAGCGTTTTTTCAACCGTTTCTTTGACCGTTTTTTCATCCATCACAAGCGTTTCATTCATTTTGTCATCATTCAATATTTCTTGAATCGCTTTTTTTCCGTCATCTGTTTTTAATATATCGACAACCATTTTTTTGGTTTCATCATAGTCCATCTCAGCTGCTTGGTCCTTGGGAGCACAAGCTGTTACAGATAGGAACAAAAAACAGCTTATCCATAGCATTGCGGGTTTTAACATGCTTAAGCTCCTTTCGATAACTCGTCTTACTTTTAATATGAATGTCTTTCATAAATTTATGCATAACAAAATATCGCATCGTGAAGCGATAACTTAGGGGTTGGAAAGTCTAAATGAAAAGCCGTAATCTCGTTCGATTTTTCTTTTCTGTTTTAGGAGTAGGAGCGCTGACGACAAGCATTGTCGGTTTTGCCATTGAATGGGGAAGATACAAGGAGCTGTTTCTATCGTTTGAGGTTTTGGAGATTCTTTCTGTATTGTTTTGGTTTATCGGTGTGGGCATGATTTTCAGCGTCATCGCCCAAATGGGATTTGTTATTTTTTTGACGATCCACCGGTTTGCGCTGGAAATATTCAGATCTCACTCTTTATGGAATTCAATCCAGCTGTTTCTGATTGTATTTGTCCTGTTTGATTTGGCGTATTTGCGCTATTTGTTTTTTGGAGCGGATGGCGGATCAATGATACCGTATATATGGCTGCCGTTATTTATATTAATCATCGGGATGATAGCCGCCTATATGAAACAAAAACAGTCCTCGAAGAAAACATTTGTTTCCGCATTGTTTTTAATGATCGTCTATACGGTCATGGAATGGTTCCCGGCGTTAAGAGTGAACGAAGAGGACTGGCTTTATTTAATGCTGCTTCCTCTGTTAGCCTGCAATGCTTTTCAGGTATTAATGCTGCCAAAATTCATTAGCCGTTCATAGATCTTTTACTTTACTTCGGATGACTTTGCATCGGTATTTGCGATTAACTCGCTGACGGTTACATTTTTAAGCCCTTTGCTTCGCAGATGATGAACAATCTCAGGCAGGGCTTCTTTAGTTTGCTTTGCAGAATCTGAAGCGTGAAGAAGGACGATGTCTCCGGCATTCACAGCTCCATTGACATTTTGGACGATTTTTTGAACACCGGGGTTCATCCAGTCATCGGAATTAATGCTATAATGAACGATTGTGTAACCGTATTGTTTTGCAACGTCAAGAACATCCTTATTAAATTGGCCTGTCGGCGGTCTGAGCAGCGTGAGATCCTCGATTCCGAGTTTTTGAAAGGAATTCTGCGCTTTGATCAGGTCTTTCCTGATGTCGCTTTTCTTCATTTGAGAGTAGTTTTTGTAAGCATATCCCATACTTCCGATCTGATGGCCGTCTTTTTGAATTCTTTTCACGACGTCCGGATGGCGTTCTGCCCAGGAAGCGGACAGAAAGAAAGTGGCATTTTTGATTCCGTTTGTTTTTAATGTATCTAAGATAGGTAACGCTCTTTCATCTCCCCAGCTGATATTAAATGTAAGAGCAACCTCATTTGTGTCCGAATCTCCTCTATAAACCGCCCTTGCCTCTCCGTTTGATGAAAACACGGGAAGAGGAATCAGGTTTTGGACATAAAAAAAACTTGCTGTAGCAAATGCGGCAATTAAAATAATGATCAGCTGCTTTACACGTCTTATATGCCACACATAAAAATGATTCACTGAAAAACTCCTCCTTGTCCATGCTGCTTTGTTTTCATCTTATGCTTGTTTAAAATAGAACATAACAATTATTCATCTTTAGAAATAAAATAAAAAGATGGTTGACTTCATAAGATGACCCATGGTATATTATTAATCGTCGCTGATGAACAGCAGACATGAAAAAGCTCCAATGAATAATTTTTAAAAAAGTTATTGACAATAAAGTGAGCTTGGTGTTATATTATTAAAGCCGCTAAATGAAGCGGAAATGATCTTTGAAAACTAAACAAGACAAAACGTACCTGTTAATTTATTTATAAATCGTGCATGAATATGTGCGTAGTCATTATCAAACTTCATGGAGAGTTTGATCCTGGCTCAGGACGAACGCTGGCGGCGTGCCTAATACATGCAAGTCGAGCGAACCGGCGGGAGCTTGCTCCCTTAGGTTAGCGGCGGACGGGTGAGTAACACGTGGGTAACCTGCCTGTAAGACTGGGATAACTCCGGGAAACCGGGGCTAATACCGGATGCTTGATTGAACCGCATGGTTCAATTATAAAAGGTGGCTTTTAGCTACCACTTACAGATGGACCCGCGGCGCATTAGCTAGTTGGTGAGGTAACGGCTCACCAAGGCGACGATGCGTAGCCGACCTGAGAGGGTGATCGGCCACACTGGGACTGAGACACGGCCCAGACTCCTACGGGAGGCAGCAGTAGGGAATCTTCCGCAATGGACGAAAGTCTGACGGAGCAACGCCGCGTGAGTGATGAAGGTTTTCGGATCGTAAAACTCTGTTGTTAGGGAAGAACAAGTACCGTTCGAACAGGGCGGTGCCTTGACGGTACCTAACCAGAAAGCCACGGCTAACTACGTGCCAGCAGCCGCGGTAATACGTAGGTGGCAAGCGTTGTCCGGAATTATTGGGCGTAAAGCGCGCGCAGGCGGTTTCTTAAGTCTGATGTGAAAGCCCCCGGCTCAACCGGGGAGGGTCATTGGAAACTGGGGAACTTGAGTGCAGAAGAGGAGAGTGGAATTCCACGTGTAGCGGTGAAATGCGTAGAGATGTGGAGGAACACCAGTGGCGAAGGCGACTCTCTGGTCTGTAACTGACGCTGAGGCGCGAAAGCGTGGGGAGCGAACAGGATTAGATACCCTGGTAGTCCACGCCGTAAACGATGAGTGCTAAGTGTTAGAGGGTTTCCGCCCTTTAGTGCTGCAGCAAACGCATTAAGCACTCCGCCTGGGGAGTACGGTCGCAAGACTGAAACTCAAAGGAATTGACGGGGGCCCGCACAAGCGGTGGAGCATGTGGTTTAATTCGAAGCAACGCGAAGAACCTTACCAGGTCTTGACATCCTCTGACACCCCTAGAGATAGGGCTTCCCCTTCGGGGGCAGAGTGACAGGTGGTGCATGGTTGTCGTCAGCTCGTGTCGTGAGATGTTGGGTTAAGTCCCGCAACGAGCGCAACCCTTGATCTTAGTTGCCAGCATTCAGTTGGGCACTCTAAGGTGACTGCCGGTGACAAACCGGAGGAAGGTGGGGATGACGTCAAATCATCATGCCCCTTATGACCTGGGCTACACACGTGCTACAATGGGCAGAACAAAGGGCAGCGAAGCCGCGAGGCTAAGCCAATCCCACAAATCTGCTCTCAGTTCGGATCGCAGTCTGCAACTCGACTGCGTGAAGCTGGAATCGCTAGTAATCGCGGATCAGCATGCCGCGGTGAATACGTTCCCGGGCCTTGTACACACCGCCCGTCACACCACGAGAGTTTGTAACACCCGAAGTCGGTGAGGTAACCTTTTGGAGCCAGCCGCCGAAGGTGGGACAGATGATTGGGGTGAAGTCGTAACAAGGTAGCCGTATCGGAAGGTGCGGCTGGATCACCTCCTTTCTAAGGATATTATACGGAATATAAGACCTCGCGGTCTTATAGACAGGTGCGTTTGGATCTTGTTTAGTTTTGAAGGATCATTCCTTCAAAGCGTGTTCTTTGAAAACTAGATAACGAAAGTAGACATTCACAAAGGCTTGCGCGATGCAAGTCATGCCGATGTTACCACAGGATGTGGTGATGTTAATCGGCGATCCTTATTATTAGTGATTCTTTTTTAACGGTTAAGTTAGAAAGGGCGCACGGTGGATGCCTTGGCACTAGGAGCCGATGAAGGACGGGACGAACACCGATATGCTTCGGGGAGCTGTAAGCAAGCTTTGATCCGGAGATTTCCGAATGGGGAAACCCACTGCTCGTAATGGAGCAGTATCCATATCTGAATTCATAGGATATGAGAAGGCAGACCCGGGGAACTGAAACATCTAAGTACCCGGAGGAAGAGAAAGCAAATGCGATTCCCTGAGTAGCGGCGAGCGAAACGGGAACAGCCCAAACCAAGAGGCTTGCCTCTTGGGGTTGTAGGACACTCTATACGGAGTTACAAAAGAACGGGGTAGATGAAGAGGTCTGGAAAGGCCCGCCATAGGAGGTAACAGCCCTGTAGTCAAAACTTCGTTCTCTCCTGAGTGGATCCTGAGTACGGCGGAACACGTGAAATTCCGTCGGAATCCGGGAGGACCATCTCCCAAGGCTAAATACTCCCTAGTGACCGATAGTGAACCAGTACCGTGAGGGAAAGGTGAAAAGCACCCCGGAAGGGGAGTGAAAGAGATCCTGAAACCGTGTGCCTACAAGTAGTCAGAGCCCGTTAACGGGTGATGGCGTGCCTTTTGTAGAATGAACCGGCGAGTTACGATCCCGTGCAAGGTTAAGTTTGAAAAGACGGAGCCGCAGCGAAAGCGAGTCTGAATAGGGCGCATGAGTACGTGGTCGTAGACCCGAAACCAGGTGATCTACCCATGTCCAGGGTGAAGTTCAGGTAACACTGAATGGAGGCCCGAACCCACGCACGTTGAAAAGTGCGGGGATGAGGTGTGGGTAGGGGTGAAATGCCAATCGAACCTGGAGATAGCTGGTTCTCTCCGAAATAGCTTTAGGGCTAGCCTCAAGGTAAGAGTCTTGGAGGTAGAGCACTGATTGGACTAGGGGCCCCTACCGGGTTACCGAATTCAGTCAAACTCCGAATGCCAAAGACTTATCCTTGGGAGTCAGACTGCGAGTGATAAGATCCGTAGTCGAAAGGGAAACAGCCCAGACCGCCAGCTAAGGTCCCAAAGTATACGTTAAGTGGAAAAGGATGTGGAGTTGCTTAGACAACCAGGATGTTGGCTTAGAAGCAGCCACCATTTAAAGAGTGCGTAATAGCTCACTGGTCGAGTGACTCTGCGCCGAAAATGTACCGGGGCTAAACGTATCACCGAAGCTGCGGACTGTTCTTGCGAACAGTGGTAGGAGAGCGTTCTAAGGGCTGTGAAGCGAGACCGGAAGGACTCGTGGAGCGCTTAGAAGTGAGAATGCCGGTATGAGTAGCGAAAGAGGGGTGAGAATCCCCTCCACCGAATGCCTAAGGTTTCCTGAGGAAGGCTCGTCCGCTCAGGGTTAGTCGGGACCTAAGCCGAGGCCGAAAGGCGTAGGCGATGGATAACAGGTTGATATTCCTGTACCACCTCCTCACCATTTGAGCAATGGGGGGACGCAGGAGGATAGGGTAAGCGCGGTATTGGATATCCGCGTCCAAGCAGTTAGGCTGGGAAATAGGCAAATCCGTTTCCCATATAAGGCTGAGCTGTGATGGCGAGTGAAATATAGTAGCGAAGTTCCTGATTCCACACTGCCAAGAAAAGCCTCTAGCGAGGTGAGAGGTGCCCGTACCGCAAACCGACACAGGTAGGCGAGGAGAGAATCCTAAGGTGATCGAGAGAACTCTCGTTAAGGAACTCGGCAAAATGACCCCGTAACTTCGGGAGAAGGGGTGCTCTGTTAGGGTGCAAGCCCGAGAGAGCCGCAGTGAATAGGCCCAGGCGACTGTTTAGCAAAAACACAGGTCTCTGCGAAGCCGTAAGGCGAAGTATAGGGGCTGACGCCTGCCCGGTGCTGGAAGGTTAAGAGGAGCGCTTAGCGTATGCGAAGGTGCGAATTGAAGCCCCAGTAAACGGCGGCCGTAACTATAACGGTCCTAAGGTAGCGAAATTCCTTGTCGGGTAAGTTCCGACCCGCACGAAAGGCGCAACGATCTGGGCACTGTCTCAACGAGAGACTCGGTGAAATTATAGTACCTGTGAAGATGCAGGTTACCCGCGACAGGACGGAAAGACCCCGTGGAGCTTTACTGCAGCCTGATATTGAATGTTGGTACAGCTTGTACAGGATAGGTAGGAGCCTTGGAAACCGGAGCGCCAGCTTCGGTGGAGGCATCGGTGGGATACTACCCTGGCTGTATTGACCTTCTAACCCGCTGCCCTTATCGGGCAGGGAGACAGTGTCAGGTGGGCAGTTTGACTGGGGCGGTCGCCTCCTAAAAGGTAACGGAGGCGCCCAAAGGTTCCCTCAGAATGGTTGGAAATCATTCGCAGAGTGTAAAGGCACAAGGGAGCTTGACTGCGAGACCTACAAGTCGAGCAGGGACGAAAGTCGGGCTTAGTGATCCGGTGGTTCCGCATGGAAGGGCCATCGCTCAACGGATAAAAGCTACCCCGGGGATAACAGGCTTATCTCCCCCAAGAGTCCACATCGACGGGGAGGTTTGGCACCTCGATGTCGGCTCATCGCATCCTGGGGCTGTAGTCGGTCCCAAGGGTTGGGCTGTTCGCCCATTAAAGCGGTACGCGAGCTGGGTTCAGAACGTCGTGAGACAGTTCGGTCCCTATCCGTCGCGGGCGCAGGAAATTTGAGAGGAGCTGTCCTTAGTACGAGAGGACCGGGATGGACGCACCGCTGGTGTACCAGTTGTTCTGCCAAGGGCATCGCTGGGTAGCTATGTGCGGACGGGATAAGTGCTGAAAGCATCTAAGCATGAAGCCCCCCTCAAGATGAGATTTCCCATTCCGCAAGGAAGTAAGATCCCTGAAAGATGATCAGGTTGATAGGTCTGAGGTGGAAGTGTGGCGACACATGGAGCTGACAGATACTAATCGATCGAGGACTTAACCTAAATATTTGTGAATGGTCTTTACCCGTTATCTAGTTTTGAGAGAATGCTCTCAAAAGCCAAAGGCAAGGAAACTCGGCTAAAGGCCCTCACATCCTGTGAGGAACGCCCAGTACCTTCGTCCTGAAGGCATAGTTTGGTGGCGATAGCGAAGAGGTCACACCCGTTCCCATGCCGAACACGGAAGTTAAGCTCTTCAGCGCCGATGGTAGTTGGGGGTCTCCCCCTGTGAGAGTAGGACGCCGCCAAGCTGTTTATTTATATCTTTACCTTGCATGAAATGAAGCCTTTTCTATTCCGCAGTAGCTCAGTGGTAGAGCAATCGGCTGTTAACCGATCGGTCGTAGGTTCGAATCCTACCTGCGGAGCCAATGCTTCCATAGCTCAGCAGGTAGAGCACTTCCATGGTAAGGAAGAGGTCAGCGGTTCGAGCCCGCTTGGAAGCTTAAGTGAATATGTTGATCTGACGCAGTTTCCTCGATATATGGAACTGTTATTTTTTTGTCTAAAAATTGTTGGGTGGCATACGGGTGGCAAATCGAGAATTACTCCTTAATTTGCACCCAGTTTTATTACTTTGCTAATTGCATCCGCCACCAATAAATCTGATTCTTGATTGGCGTGTGTATATATATTTAGGGTTGTTTGAACATTTGCATGGCCGAGTCTTTTGGAAATTCCTTTAATATTCAACCCTGGCACTTTTCCAATTTGATTTATTAACATGGTAGCATGTGTATGCCTCATGTCATGAAGTCGGCTTGGTCTAATTATGTCTATCAGTGAATCTCTGCCACCATGTATTTGGAGAAGTAATGCTTAAATGAATTAAAAGTTGCACAGATGGACAGGGCGTTAACACAGAGTCTTGATGATGATGAATTGAATATCATAAAGGCCAAGTATCTCTCTCCCCAAAAAATAAAGGACATTGAAATTTATATGGAGATTGGGCTGAAAAAAGGACAAATATTATCAGATCAAACGGCAGGCCATTTATAACCTTGCAACAGCTCTCGGGATTATCTGAGGGTTGTGTGAACAAAAAAAGCAGACTCTTATGAGTCCGCCTCTCTTTATCCGAATGCACCGTTTTCAGTAAGTTTAAAATGAGCTGCACCGAAAATTGCGTCTTCATTTGACTTTTCGAATGTATTTTTGCTGTCTGTTTGAATTACAGCAAATTCGGCGTCATCCATAACTTTAAATTTGGTCGAAGTTGTTACTTCCGATGATTGCACTGAAAATAATATGATACTTAAAGCTATTACGACCGTAGGTAAAAACACTTTTGAAATCTTTTTCACTTTAATCCCTCCGTTACTTTGAAGATTTGATTTCTTGCACAATGTGCTTTTTCGAAAAAATGTGCTGCTTTGGTGATGTTACCTGTTTCTTTGTAATGAAAAGCAGCTTCTAACATTAATTCGGCAACGTGGAACCATAACTTTTTCTCTTCTAAGTATTCCAAACTTTCCTCAATTTTTCCAGAGGCTTCTTTATCATATATGGCTTGGATAAAGTTGATTTTTGCTATGTATTCTTTTTCATCGACTTTTTGAGCATCGAATAATCCTTCTTCACATAAGCTTTGAGCTTCATTATTTAAACCCAATTTATAAAGGATCAATGCTAAGTTGAACTTTACTTTAATGGCTAAACGTCTTTTTTGACATTCTTCGATTTCAAGAGCTTTTCGAAAGCAATTCGCAGACTCTAATAGCATATTTCTTCGTCCATAATTCAGCCCCAAATTATAAAATGCCAAGCTTTCTGCATATGGGAATTTTTCTTCTCGTGACTTATCTAATGCATTTTTATAGTGCATTTCGGCTTCTTCATAACGGAACAGATCCATTTTATTTGCACCTAAAATCATTTCACTATTAATAGCTTTTTCAGAGTAGCTGTCATCTGCTCGAAAGGACTCTAAAGCTTTTTGAGCGTGGGATAGTGAAAAGAAGTGTTGTTTGATTCTATAATATGCAATTGCAACACGATAGTGAAATTCTGCATTCTCAATTTCGTCAGGAATTTGTTTAAGTTTATCTTCGGCTATTTGGTAAAGGTTAATTGCTTTTATGTAATTTTTGTTGTGAAATTCATACTGTCCGGAGAAGAAATAGAAATAGTATTGGAGCAGAGCATCTGTCTTTTCTATACCCTCTTTTTCCAGTTCCAGTTTTTTAAACAGCAGCTTAGATTCATTTAAATTTTCTAACATGATTTTATGTCGAAAATCCAAAACATTAAAATACAATAGCACGTCCTGGTCTTCTTCCATATATGGCAGCATGTTCTCGATTTCATCCTTTATGGCAATAGCTTGTTCAACTTTTTGTTGTCTAATCATCCCGTACCATTGATTTAGCATTTTTATAACTTTTTCAGTTGCAATTTTGACTGTCAATGCCCCTATCATCCTTTCGTATAGTCGATTTAAAATATTCGAAAAATTAAGGGTATCAATTTCCTTTTTCTGCATACCTTTCATTTTACAGAAAGGATCATTTTTTGACAATGATTTTCCTTTTTTGGAATTCGGAAAAATTCTGTCTAGCGTGTTGGGTTTTAAGACCTACTCAATAAGATTCATTTTCATGGATAAACAGGATTTATTCACCAATCCATTTCCGTATAGTGGTAAACTCTATACTGATTGTAACTTTAGTATTAGAGGGGAATGCCATGAAGACTCTTGATGTCCGTGCGTTGCACCATGCAATTGATCAAACGCTGGAACAATTAAAAAAACAATCAGAAGAAATCGCCAAAGTCAAAAAAAGCGTCAACGGGATAACGGCTCTTGACGATGCTTTAAAAGGTAAAGGCGGCGACGCGATTCGCGCCTTTTACGAAGAATGCCACACTCCGTTTTTGCGGTTCTATGAATCTTTCATTGAGGAATACCAGTCATCTTTAAAAAAAATGAAAAATGCACTGAATTCCCTCGAACCGAATCACAACGGTTATATTTCGCAAGCCTTTATCGATCACGATCTGGAACAAGGCTTAAACGCGGCTGATCGAACAACGAAACATTTGGTATCCAAAGCCAACGCCGCGATTTCAAAAGTCAGCCATATTGTTGATTTACCGGATTTGAATGACAATGATTTTCATGAACAAAATCAGAAAGCGAAAAAGGAAATCAGCAGCACTCTCGAAAAGCTTCATGCTTTTGACAGGGAGCAAACAAACGCTCTTAAAACTGCTGAACAAGACCTTGAGACGATGCATAAATACATCACACAGCTTGAGAAAATGTACACTGGTCCGAAAATCGAGATCACAGGCTATAAAAAAGGTTCAATTTTAAAACCGGATGAGAATACAAACATTAACGGTCCGGCCGTCGGTCTCAAGGGAGAGTTGGAAAATGCTGAGCTTTCACCGATGGAAATCATGCTGAAAAAATTGTCCGATCAAGAAGAAACTGAAGTTGATTCACTTGCCAAAGCAGATCATTCTAAAAAGATTGATACAGGGATTCGCGTCATCAATGGCAAAGTGTATAATATGAAGGGATACAAAAAGCTCGGTTCTGTCGACGTCACCGATGAAATCGGTACAGGCAAGGACTTCGTCGGCGGTTCATACTCGCTTTATTCAAACGGTCAAATTGTGCGGAAGTACATATCCGGCGGTGAAGTGAAGTACGAGCTTGTGAGCCGCATACCTGAAAATAAGGTGAAGAAAAGCGACATTGAAAAAGCTTTTGATTGGGCTAAAGACACAGCTGGAGAATTGTCCGGTGGTTATGATGGTTATAGAGCGATAACAGGTGTCGACCCAGTCACAGGTGAAAAACTATCTGTCACTGATCGTATCCTGGCTGGTGTTTCTGTCATACCGGCGACTAAGGCAGTTAAGATAGGGAAATATGTTTTCAAAGCGACTAAAGGCGCGAAGACGGCTAAGAAGGTTTCGACTGTTGAAAAAGGTGTTAAGAGTACGGGGAATTCCGAGAAGATACATGGGGTAAAAGACTATATTAAAGACGTTGAAAGTATTACAGGGAGAAAAATACCAGACAACCAAAGGGCTCTACTTAAGAAAGAGTTGAGAGAAAATGATTATTCCAATAAATTACCTAGAGAAGAGGTAATGAAACACAGGCAGGATTTTCAACGTAAAAAAGACGGATTAATTGATGAATGGGAAAAGAATACAGGCCAAAAATGGCCTACATATTCAGAACCAATACTTTCAAAAAGAGGGCGAGTATATATTCAAAAAGGTGATAAGTATGATGCCCACCATGTTATAAAAAATGAGCATGGCGGTCCAAATGAATGGTATAATATCCATCCAGCTAAAAGACCAGACGAGCACCAAAGTGGTATTCACCGAAAAGACGGACCAGAAAAAAGATTGTTTAAATGATTAATATTATAATTAAAACATATGGAGGAAAGACCTTATGTATGATTTTGAATTCTTAAATAAATATGTATCGGAAATAGATGATCCACAAAACCAAAAGAAAAAGCATGTTATATATCGCCTAGAAGATGATGTTATTGAGGCAGAAGAGAGATTAGGAAAAAAATTTCCTAATGAACTAAGAGAGTTTTATTTAAGAGTAGGGTATGGTTTTATTTGTAATCTTGATAAAACCCATAGAGATAGAGTAATGGATCCTCATAGTGTAGCTGATTTTTTACTAGATGAGGACGATTTTATAGATTCAAGCATTAGGGAACTATACCCAGAGAACATGTTAGTGTTTTTTGAAGTTGGAGAGGGGACATATCTCACTCTAGATTTAGATCAGGAACAAGAGAACGGTATTTGTCCTGTATACTATTTTGAAAAGAAAATTGCAACATCACTCGAAGAATTTTTGAAGAAAATGGATGAAGAACCAGACTATTATATTCATGCTTAAATTGACTTGAGAATTGATTAATTTTGAAGAATGACCTTGATTGGCAATAGCCTTTCAAGGTTTTTTATGTTCAAATCCGACAAAAAAGGGGATAAAATGGAGGCCTTTTTCTATTCCACTTTGTCATACGATAGAGACAAGAAAAATGGAACATGAATATTGAGTCCAAGATGGAGAGCCTGCGGAGGCTGATCTTTTGCACATGGTTATGTTGTGCAGCTGATTGGCGGCCATTTTTTTAATGGCCAGAACGGGAGCCGCACCTATCCCTTATCAAGTGTGAACTCGGATGTATTGAATGATGATGGTCGTCAGCTTCACAGGAGGAGCGGCCGGAGTCTCGACCGAAGATAAAGGCGAAACTTGAAGCATTATTGAAGTAAAAGGGGCAGGCATTATGCCTGCTCCTCTGTCTTTGAACTAACGAGATTCATTTGAGGATTTAAGGAAACTAATGAACAATGGTGAAATGACAATTACTGTTATAATTAATAAGAGTTTGCTAGATATTAAATTTACAAATGTAGTGTTAATTATATATAGGGCTAAAACCATTAAATAAAAAGCCAAGTAAACATAACCATACATTTTCTTGCTGAATGGTTCTTTCATGTAAATCAAAAGAAATAGCCCTGCCATTAAAACTAAGAAAGTCATAGTTTCCCCTCTTTCATTTTTATTGTAGAAAAACCCCAGTTGGAACAGCTGCATATCCAAGTCCAGTAAAACGTATTCTAATACCATGCCCTTCATGTTCGTCTTAAATCATTTGACCAAAACCAACTAGTCCGCATCCGATTACTCCGGCAATTGTGCTTGCTAATTGTGTAGGAGGTACGGGTATAAACCTTGATATTGCAGCAAGACCAGAGGTTGCTCCACCCCCTGCTTTAAATGATTGATATAGTGTTCTTGTTTCATTACAGTCAAAATAAAGATTATATCCCCACCAGTAGACATTATGACCAGATCGACCGCAACCTTTTTTCGCCACTTTCATTTTAATACTGTTTCCATTCTCAAGTGTCAATACACTACCGTCTTTGGCTAAAATTTTCACACTAAAATCGGAGTTAATGACAGCTTCTTTTTGTATTACTAAACCGTTCAAGTATTTAATCCAGTCTTGAACTTCGTTTGTGACAGAACGGGAAATATCTAGTTTAGTATACGATGGATCTAAGGTAAGAGTTGCATCTGCGTTTAATTTAAGATAAGCTTCTAATTTCTTTACATCATTCATATTCACCTTTACATTCGTAAATTCTTCGCTATTCAGTTTTTGTTCGGGCACAGAATTTCCTTTAGATGCTCCAGAAGTTTCAGTATGTAGTTTTTTGTCAGTTAGTTCTGACGCTGATACTGATATTGAAAATACAGGTGAAACCAATATTAATGTCAGTATCATAACAAATGTCTTAAAACCATTGTGCTTCTTTTCTTTCACAATAATGCCACCCTTCTTCTTTTAATTCAAATTCATTGCGCTTGAAAAACAAGGTAATTTGGGGCATTGTGTGCATATTAGTAAAAAAGAACCATCTATATTCTTGTGCTTAATGAAATTATACTAGGTGTAATGAATTAGAATTTTGGAGGGATAAATCAGAAAGGAAACAAAAAACGATTAAGATAAGGAAGGTATGGCGTAACTATGTTGCTCTTTGAATAATAGGTCTTACTTTATTTCTACACCAACAACATCCTCAAATTTAATGTGAGTTGTGTCTCCAGTTAAGGCGATTCAAGCATGGAACGGCATCAAAAATCCCAATAAAATAAATGCCGAAAAAAAGATTCGTGCTAGATGAGATGGGATCACCTTGATTTCATTAAACCCCCCCTCCTTTAACAGGCATTAGGCAGATCTTCAGGCTTTCCTCTTCCGGAATCACGCTAAAAAGCTTCCTGTCATAAAACAGGAAGCTTTGCTCTTTAAAAAGAATCTGCCCGCTAATCCTTAATCAAGAAGCATTTAAAATAGCGAATATACGGTTATTAACGGCGCCAAAAGATTTAATGTTATTTTGTATATTAGAGAATAGAATCACATATTTGTTCCCTGTATGGCTAAAGCTGTTTAACATGTTGTAGCCGGGCATTACGCCATGATTTGAATAGCTGCCCGGAGAAACGTAAAAGCCCATTCCATAAGTCGCTTTATTAGGCGTAAACATTTTTGTGAAGCTTTCATCGGAGATGATCTTTCTTTCTAAAAGTGCTTTATCAAACAAATACATATCATAAGCAGTCATATAAATATCCCCTGCTCCATACAGCTGTGATAAGTCAGGTATGTCTGGAGTATACAGCTTTTTTAGCGGACCGAGTTTATAGCCCGTTGATGGATGGGACTCTTTAGCAAAGGATTTGTAGAATCCTGCGTGTTCCATGCCGGCAGGTTTAAAAATATGATTTGTAACATATGTTTGTAAAGATTGTCCGCTCAGCTTCGATACGATGTATGCCAGAACAGAATAGTTGGAATCTCTGTAGTCCCATTTCCCGGGTGGATTTTTAATTCCTTGAGTCTTAATATCCTTTAAAAGATCTTCCGGTGAAATATATCCGTTACCTTCAATATGGCCTCTAATTCCTGATGTATGAGTCAGCAGATTGTAAAGAGTAATGTTTGACCCGTTTGGAAAATCCGGTATATATGTGGAGACCGGATCGGTTACAGATAAAAGGCCTTTTTCTTCAAGCTGCAAAATAGAAGCGGCGATGATCGCTTTCTGTGTAGAACCAATATAATAGACGGTGTCAGGTGTATTTGGCACTTTTTCCTCGCGGTTTGCGTATGAGTAGCCTTTGCTTGTAACAATTTTGCCTTCGTTCACGATCAACGCTGTTCCACTGAAGTCAATGCTTTTTAAATAATCATCCAATTGTTTGTTGTCGTTTTTCGTGACGATTTCACTGCGGGTTTTTTCTTTTTTATGCTTCCCTGTCTTTTTCTTTTCTGGCTTTGTTTGCTTTTCAGTTGCCTGCAAATGATGTTCCTGCTGATCGCTGGGTGTCCCCGGAAAAGCAATGTAAATAATTCCGCAAACAAGAAGGAAGGCCGACAGGAGAAATAACCTTGCTTTGTTGCGCTTTCTTCTTTTCGCTATTCTTGTTTTTCTGTATGTTCTGGACATGACAGTGCTCCTTATGTAGAGATGTGACGTATTTACTGACGCATGATCCCTTTAAAAAGTTTCTTCCAATTGTATATGTTTTCATACATGATCCTGAAAAGCTTATATTTTTCAAAAATTAACACTTGAAATAGAACAAGTGTTCGTATAAAATGAGTATATATGAAAGGAGCGAGAGGATGGAAAAATTGCTGCGCCGGGCCATGACAGATGGATTTCCCGTTGAAATCATTTACATGAAGAAAAATGAATTTTCAAAGCGGACGATTTTTGTCAAGGACATCCAAAATGGTTATGTTAAAGCGTTTTGTTTTCAAAAACAACAGATCAGAGTGTTTAGGTTTGATTCGATATTGGCAGTTTTTCCGTTTCAAAAAAGAAGCAACTCGGTTCATTATGCGTAAAACGGCCTTCTCCGCACCTCCTCTTCCATTTTTGCCTTCCTGTTTTAATATTCCATCTTTTGTTATAATGAAAGTATTACATGTATTAAAGAGAGCGGGCGTTTACCATCTATGCTTCAGACAATCAATAAAACCCTGGGAAAAATAATGCCTTTGCTGACGCCTGTGAGCGTCATCTGCGGGGTATTGCTTTCAGAACATTTAAATGGATTTGCTGCTTTTGTACCGTGGATTTTTGCTTTTATGACCTTTGCCGGAAGTTTAAGTGCCAACTTTCAGTCGTTGAAAGCCGCTGTGGTTCATCCACTGCCATTGCTATTGGCTCTATTTGTTTTGCATATATTTATGCCGGTACTGGCATGGGGGACCGGACATATTGTGTTTAAAGGCGACCCATTGACGATTACGGGGCTTATTCTCGGCGTCGTAATACCGACCGGCATAACGAGCATGATTTGGGCTGCGATGTATAAAGGAAATATTGGGCTGACCCTGTCGGTTATACTGGTGGATACCATTCTCTCCCCCTTTATCGTACCATTCAGTCTTTCGGTGCTTGCAGGAGCACAGGTTGAAATGGATGTAGCGGGCATGATGAAGGGACTGTTCGGAATGGTCGTAATCCCTTCTTTGTTGGGGATGCTGGTCAACCAGTTTTCATCCCCTGACAGAACGGCGCGTTTAAGCGCAAATTGCGCCCCATTTTCAAAAATGGGTTTGGCAGCAGTGGTGGCGATCAACAGCTCGGTTGTTGCCCCTTATTTAAATTCGGTCGATTTTCGCTTTTTAACGATTGCAGTCACGGTGTTTGCAGTCGCTTTTACCGGCTATATCACGGCCTGGTTCTTAGGCAAAATGATGAAACGGCCTCAGGAAGAAATCGTCGCTTTAATTTTTACCGGAGGCATGCGGAATATTAGCGCTGGGGCCGTCCTGGCCACAAGTTTTTTTCCTGCGCGGGTGGCGGTGCCCGTTGTGATCGGCATGCTGTTCCAGCAAATTCTGGCGGCCTTGTATGGGCATCTGCTGGCAAGGAGCGAGTCGAAAAGAGCGTATCAGTTGGATAATAAAACAAGCCTGCCTTCATAGAAGGCAGACCTTGTTCTGTTAGGTATGCCAAGTTCCTTTTGTGATCAAATGGACACGCTCCCCCGACGTGAATATCGGTGTCGTCTTCCGTTTATTCAGATTCAATAGAGAGCAAGGAAGGACGATTTATTTCATACCCCTGTTCAGGCTGATCCGTATTTCACAAAATTATTGGTCGTGCGGCAAATAGCCGGCTTGGCACTCCATTGCACTTCTGTTGCCGGATCTTCAGGCGCGCTGAAACAATCGCGAAATTTGTGGTTAAAGGAACGATAACGGCAGGGAGGCCGGTAGGAAAGTTGGCTTCCATTTCATTAGAATGAATTTCAAGTATTGTCCAGATTGTCTTTATCAAACGTTTGTTTAAATACAGGCAAATTACGTCTGCGATATAAAATTTCGCTTAAATCGTCGCGTTTTTTCTCATATCTTACATGAACTGGATGTGATTGATTAGTAAGAAGCAAAGAAGAGCAAGGGTCGCTCTTCTTAGTAAAGCAAATACTTTTCTCTGATATCCATAAACCGCTTTTGTTCAGCTTCGTATTTTTTGACGATTTCCTCAACTGAAGCCCCTTCTTCAATCATGGTTTTGACCCAGCCGTTGCCGATCAGACGATTGAAATTGTTGGAGGAAAGAAATTGAAAGTCCTCTGGATACAAATCATGTATGGTTTTAATGATGGAAATGCCGGTTTTTACAGGCTGAAAAGCGGACCGGTTTGTCACATACAGCTCTACCCCGTGGCATAATTTATTTTGATGCTTTGAAAATGTCGGTGTAAACGAAGCGGCTCTAAATCGAATGCCGGACAGTTTCAGGCTGTTTAATTTTTCAGCGAGGTCAGTGCTTTTTATGAAGGGAGCGCCGATCAACTCAAACGGCTTGGTCGTTCCTCTTCCTTCAGAAATATTTGTTCCTTCGATTAAGCCAGTGCCGGGATAGACTGCACTAGTATCAACCGTCGGCATGTTAGGGGAAGGAAGGACGAAGGGAAGCCCCGTATCTTCAAAAGACATGCGCCGTTTCCAGCCCTTCATTTTGACAACGGTCAGATCGGCGCCGATGTTGAATTCCTGATTAAACAGCTTCGCGAGTTCGCCGGCCGTCATACCGTGTATTAATGGGATGGGATATCTCCCGACAAAGGACGAATAATTTGGGTCGAGAACAGGCCCTTCGACTTTGATCCCTCCCTGCGGGTTGGGACGGTCCAGCACGATAAATGGAATGTCATTTTCTTTTGCCGCCTCCATGGCATATGCCATCGTGTAAATGTAAGTGTAGAAGCGGGTTCCAACATCGTGGATGTCGAACAGGAGGACGTCGATGTTTTTCAGCATCTCCGGAGTCGGTTTTCTCGTATCGCCATAAAGACTGTAGACGGGAAGACCGGTTTTTTCGTCGATATACGATTCCACTTTGTCCCCGGCTTGAGCGTCGCCCCGAACGCCATGCTCCGGCCCGAATAGCGCCGTCAGCTCAATGTCCGGGTCTTGATGAAGCAAATCGATGCTGCTGTTCAGTCTGGAATCCACCCCTGTAGGGTTTGTGATCAAGCCCGCTTTTTTGCCTTTTAACATTCCTTTTTTATTCATGAGCACTTCAATACCCGGTGCGACTTTCGCTTTCTTTTCTTTTTCCGGGCAGGCCGCTGCTGCCGTTAATGTACCGAAAACGATAACTCCGGCGAGCAGCCAGAACGCCTTTTTTCTCATCGTGCTCCCTCCAGTTTAAGCGGTTTGCCGTTTTTTATATTCAATCCGTACCCGTATTCGTAAAGAATTTCTCCGGGCTTTGTCACGGAAGGGATATCAACGGGCAAGGTTCCTTTAGGCTTCGCTTTTCCAAATATGACTTCAACACCAGCCGGAATGTTTGGCTGTCTGAAGCGTCCGTTTGAGAAGCCTTTAAAACCATACACCGCAATAACCGCTTTTGCTTCTTCAAAATTAGCCGTGTCATATGGGTTGCGGAGGCTCATTAAGACGAACTTTTTCTGTTTGGCCTGTGCGTATTTCATAGCGGCTCGCGGAAAAACGGTTGCCCATTTGCTCGAGTCTTCAATCGTATCGTCGATGACGCCGTCGTTTACAACCGGATCATTTTTGACTACATATGACCCGGTGATCACATAATCAGCTTGATCGACCAGCTTTTGAATGTCTTGATTAAACGTTTTCTCGGCAAATGGGTATTCCTTTACGACTGTCTTTTTCTTTATTCTTTTGATTGTCTTGGATATGGCTTTTGCCTGATCTTCGTATGGAGCGAGAATGAGTATGGTGTCACCTTTTTTCGGTTTAAACGGGAGTGTTCGATCATCGTTTTTTAAGACGGTGACACCTTCTCTCGCCATTTTCCTCTCTGTTTTTTCATGCTTCCTGTTTCCGACCGTTTTCAAGGCGTATTTGATTTTGTCCCGAAGTGATGCAGAAGAGCGGGAGTCGAGAATGCCGCGCTTGCTTTTTAAAGAAAGGATCCGTTCCACCGAGCGGTTGATTTGCTCAATAGGAATGTCTCCCTGCCGAACGGCTTTCAAAAGAGCTTCATATACATTGGCCAGGTTTTTTTCCGTCTCCAGGGATGTGACTGCCGCCGGCATAAGGGCGATGTCAACACCTGCTTTAACGGCCATAACGACGGCTTCCTCTTGGCCGAAATTATCGGAGATGGCTTTCATATTTAATGCGTCTGTTACTATGACACCGTCAAATCCAAGATCTTTCCGCAGCAGGTCTGTCATCACTTTTTTGGAGAGTGTTGCCGGAACCATGATATCCCGGCCGTCCTTTTTGCTTTTATAGGTCGTATCATCGAATGCGGGGAATTGCACATGAGCCGTCATGATCATATCGATCCCGGCGTCGATCGCTTTCTGAAACGGATAAAGCTCAACGCTTTTCAGCCGCTCTGCATCATGCGGAACGAGCGGCAGGCCATAATGGCTGTCAACCGCTGTATCTCCGTGACCGGGGAAATGCTTCGCTGTGGCGATGATATGTTCATTTTGGAGCCCTTTCATCGCTTGGATACCAAACCGGGCGGTTAATTCAGGTTTGGAGCTGTAGGAACGGACGCCGATGACGGGGTTGGCGGGATTGTTGTTGACATCGAGCACCGGGCTGAAATTAACGTTGATTCCTAAAGCCGCCAATTCCTTTCCGATGATGTTTCCCGATCGGTAAGCATTTTGCGCTCTTTTCGTTGCGCCGATGGACATATTGCCCGGCAGGTTTGTGCCCGACTCCAGTCTGGTGACGATCCCGCCTTCCTGATCAATTGTAATAAAGAGCGGTACGCCGCGGCTCGCTTTTTGCAGGCCGTCTGTTAAGCGCACCGTTTGCTCCGTCCCAGTGACATTTTCGGCGAATAAAATCACGCCGCCAAGATGATATTTTCGGATAATGCCGGCTATTTCATCATTCATTTCTGTTAATCCTTTCGCACTTGACTCCCCTTTTTTCTTCCAGTTTCTAAAATCAGGCATGAGCATTTGTCCGATTTTCTCTTCCAGCGTCATTTCACTGACCAGTTGCTTGACGCTTTGTTCGGAATCGCGTTTTGCCTCGGCTCTGCCAGAATTGGACTGTAAGGCCGCTGATGCAAGCAGCATGCCGATCAGCGCGTATCGAAACAGTGCTTTCATATTGATTAATCCCTCCTATTTATGGTTTAGCGCTTCATAAATGCCGGTGATCACGCTTCCATACTTTCCGGTTGAAAATAAATCGCCTTCAAACTGATTTGGGTTTTTCGCCGGATCGATGACAGGAGAATGTTTTTTATTGGTCAATAAGATAATGCCTAATTGATACGCCGGGTCGATGATGGTGACGGTCCCGGTCCAGCCGGTATGTCCGTAGGCCCTGGTGCTCGCATGCTTTCCGAACATCCACTCCATATCGGGATTGCCGTTCAACCGCCAACCGAGCCCGTATGTGGCATCTGTTTTTGACGGCGCGGTAAATTGAGAAATAACAGTCTTGTCAAACAGCTGTTGAGAGCCGTAACCGCCACCGTTGAGCATGACTTGGAGCAGCACCGCCATTTCTTCAGTGTTTGAGAATAAGCCGGCATGGCCTGAAATGCCTTCCATGGAATAAAACGCTTTTTCATCGTGTACTTCTCCTTGCAGGGTATAGCTTCTGATGTTAGGAAACGAGATGACGCCGTCTCTCGTATTTCCCATTAATTCGGTTGCGGCGAACTGCGAAGGCTGAAAGCCCTTTTGCAGCGGGTTAAACAATGTGTGGCGCAAACCGAGAGGACGGTAAAATTGTTTTTCAACATAGCTGTCCAAGCGCCGGCCCGTAATGTTTTCAATGATCAGTCCAAGCAGCATGTAGTCGATATCGCTGTAGATTTGTTTTGTGCCTGGTTCATATGCTAAAGGTGTTTTTGAAAGAAATCGTAATGTT
Source organism: Bacillus sp. KICET-3 (assembly GCF_033261025.1). NCBI lineage: Bacteria > Bacillati > Bacillota > Bacilli > Caryophanales > Bacillaceae > Bacillus > Bacillus sp. KICET-3. Next base: position 193,077 of record NZ_CP137345.1, read on the forward strand.
TTTTTTCTTGTCTGGGAGTAGAGCTTTCCGGCTGTCTCTGGATCATAATAGTTCCAGCTTGCCGGAAATCCCGCTGTATGCTGAAGCAAATCGATGACGCGAAGCCCGTCTTTTCCTTTGATGGCGTCTTCCGGCTGATCTTTAAATTCGGGAATATATCGAGAAACTTTTGCGTTGAGATCAAGTCTTCCGCAGCTTACTAAATGCTGAAGGGCAAAATTGACGGCATACATTTTTGTGTTGGAGGCAAGGTCAAACATCGTATCTGGTTTCATTTTTTTTGGATGTTTCAGCCGATGGAGTCCGTTGTATTTCTGTTTGTATCCGTATGCTTCTTTTTTCACGATTTTTCCGTCTTTGATTATAAGGAGGGAGGCGCCGGGAAATCCGGACGCAACATCCTGTTCGATCAGCCTGTCAACTTGTTTCAATTTTTCTGAAGAGAAGCCGGCTTCTTCTGGATTTTTCACTTTCTTTAAAACGGGAAATGATTGCTGGTGTCTGTCTTTTGTATAAGCCGTGTGTGCAGATGTTGGAGACGGAAATAGAAATGAAACAGCGAACAGCGCTGAAACCGCGCCGATGACCACTTTGTTCATGCCGCAGCCCCTTTCTTACCGACGTGTTAGTGGAAATATTAAACAAACGTTTAATCAAATTCAACCGCCATATCATCGTTAAAGCCGAATGCGTATGTGAAGAAAAGACCTGCAGCATAGGAGATGAATAAGCCGATCAAGTACAGAAAGATTTGATGGGTATGAACGAGAAATGAAAGAGGGAGTCCTGATACGCCGATAGATACGGTTGCGATTTTGAAAAAAGCTTGAAATGCCCCGCCGACACCTGCTCCAAGGCAAGCGGTTAAAAACGGCCGGCCGAGAGGAAGCGTCACTCCGAAAATGAGCGGTTCGCCGATGCCGAGCATGCCTGATGGGAGTCCGCCGGCGATCGCTCGTTTTAATTTCGCTTTTTTCGTTTTAAGATAGATCGCAAATGCGGCTCCTACCTGCCCTGCGCCGCCCATTGCCAAAATCGGCAGGAGCGGGTCATCCCCGATTGAATTGAGCAATTCCATATGAACGGGTGTCAGTCCTTGATGCAGGCCTGTGACGACAAGCGGCAGAAAGGCTGCTCCCAATATAAATCCGGCGAATATGCCGCCAATGTTTAATATGGCTAAAAGACCCGAAGTAATTGCATCAGAAATGAAGCCGCCGACCGGCATGAAAATCACGTAGGTGACGATTCCTGTGAGCAGCAGGGAGACGGTAGGTGTGACAATGATATCGAGTGAATGAGGAACAAAACGCCTGACCCGCTTTTCGATAAAGGCGATAAACACTGCGGCAAAAAGAACGCCGATCAAACCGCCTCGTCCCGGGAGAAGCGCTTCGCCGAAAAGGGTAATATCCGCTGCAGCCGGATTCAGGATCAAAATACCCGCCAGACCGCCGAGCGCCGGGGACCCGCCGAATTCTTTGGCCGCGTTCACGCCGACCAGAATACCCAAATACGCAAACAAGCCGGAGCCGATGACGGTGAGGATGATGGCGGTCTGAGACTTATCATCCAGCCAGCCGGCCTGGATTGCGGCTTTGGTGATGCCCGTAATCAAACCGGATGCGACCAATGCGGGAATAAGCGGGATAAAAATGCTGGCGATTCGGCGCAAAAACAATTTAAAGGGTGTGGCGTTTTTCTTGGAAACGGCAGATTTGTGTTTGGCCGCGGCTTCTTTGACATCAAAATGATCCGCTGCTTTGAGAAGTTTTCCGAATTCATCTGATACATGCTGTACGACGCCAGTGCCGAGGATGATTTGAAGCGTCTCCGCTTCGACAACGCCGATGACTCCGTTCAGCGTTTTGATCGATTCGATGTCTGCTTTTTCTTTGCTGACAGGCGTGATCCGTAAACGTGTCATGCAATGGGTATGGTCTGCGACATTTTCCGCCCCTCCCATATACTCCAAAATGTCCTTTGCCAAGCCGTAGTATTGCTTCTCATCGCTCATGATTTATCCCCCTTTGTTTCTTTCCGAGCCGTTTGTTTCCATCATCCGGATGGCTGCTCTTGTCTGATCGATATACTGAACGGTTTCGTCATACCGCTCAGCGGCCATTCCCAAAAACAAAATGTCAATCATGTAAAGCTGAGCTAAACGAGAGGAGGTGGCAGCACTGCGAAACGGTGCTTCATTTGAACATGACGTATGCAAGGCAATATCGCATATTGATGAAACCGATGACTGTCCAAAGCGGGTTAATCCGATGGTTTTGACGCCGCGTTCTTTTGCCAGTTTTAAGACATTGATGATCTCGCGGGTTTCCCCTGAATGTGAGATGGCAAATACAACATCATGTTCAGAGGCATTAGCGATTAATGTGGCGACAAGGTGCATGTCTGTGAACGCGGTGGCCGATTTTTTGATCCGCAAATATTTTTGCTGGGCATCCTGTGCGACAATGCCCGAAGCGCCGATTCCGCAAAAATGAATCGTCCCTGCGCCGATCAGCATTTGAATTGCCTTTTGGAGAGTTTGGCGATCAATATTGCCATATGTGTCGCGGATGGCCTGTATCGAATTGTTAGCCGTTTTTTGAGCGATGGAATAAATCGATTCCTGCGGTATGATATCCCGGTAGCCGTGGTCAGCGGGTTTCATTAAATCTCCGGCGACGCGCATTTTCAACTCTTGATATCCTTTTAATCCAAGTGATTTGCACAGCCGAATCGCTGCAGCTCCGCTTGTCTTTGCGGAAGAGCTGACTTCATGGATGGTGCTGTTCACGATCTCATGCGGGTTTTCCAAAATATATTCAGCGAGTTTTCGCTCCGATTCCGGAAGCTTGTGAAGCATAGTCTGGATCATTTCCAATCCGCCTGCGGCCATTGTTTTTCCCTTCTTTCACGCGTTTCCTTTATGAATGGATATGGCTTTTTCAATGTTGCCTTCTGCTTGCTTTAGCAGTTTTTGCGCTACAGCGGCTTCAGTATTTGTTTTCAACATGATGATGGCCGTTTTGACATGATATTCGGCTGATTCAAGCGTTTTTTCAGCCGTTTGCTGTTCGGCTCCGGTGACAGCTTGGATGATGCGGATCGCCCGCTGTTTTAGTTTTTCGTTGCTGACATTGACATCCACCATCAGGTTTTCATAGACTTTTCCCATTTGAATCATAGCCGTTGTCGATATCATGTTCAAAATCATTTTATGTGCGGTTGCCGCCTTCATTCGTGTCGATCCCGCAACTACCTCAGGACCGACGATGACTTCAATGCTGTGAGCGGCGGCTTTGCTGATGGCCGATTGCTTGTTGCAGGTTAAGGAAATTGTTTTTGCACCGGTTTTTCTGGCGTATGTCAGCGCACCGTGGACATAGGGAGTTCGTCCGCTGGCGGCAATGCCGATCACTGTATCCTTGTTTGACAGGTGAATCGCCTTCAGGTCGCGCATGCCTAACTCTTCACGATCCTCGGCACCCTCGACAGCTTCGAATAGCGCTTTTTCTCCTCCTGCGATCAGCCCCCTGACTGTATCGGGAGAAATGCTGAACGTCGGCGGGCATTCCGCCGCATCGAGTACACCGAGCCGCCCGCTTGTACCGGCGCCGATGTAGATGATCCGCCCTCCTTTCTTTAACGAATCGACGGCATAATCGACGGCGATTTTTACATCGGGCAAAACCGCTTCAACCGCTTCAGCCACCTTTTTGTCCTCTTCATTAATGATTCTCAGAATGTCAAATGTTTCCGCCTGATGGATCTGCTTTGTCTTTTCATTTCGGCGTTCGGTCGTTAAGGAGCTGAGATTGCTGTTTTTCATCCGGCATCCCCCTGATCAAAATAGATTATATTTCTTAATTTTCAGTATATTTTTGTTGGAATTTTATTTCAATGAAAAATTGATGATTGTGAAATTTTATTTTAAAGAGGGTCTAAAAGCTGCTGTGGAAGAATACAATCAAGCGCAGTTTGAACTGCGCTTGCATCTACAGCTCATCCAGTTGATGTTCAGACATGACGCGAAATCCTTCTTTTTTAAGAAGAGCCGCCGTAATGCCGTTCCCGGCAATTTTTTGTCCGGAGAAACTCCCATTGTATATATTGCTGCTTCCGCATGATGGGCTGTTTTCTTTTAAAATGACGGTGTCCGCCTGAATCTGCCTGGCGATCTCGAGCGTTTTATAAGCCCCTTTGATATAAAGGTCTGTTACGTCTTCGCCCGATTTGGTTAAAATGACGGCGTCGCCGTTTAAAACATCTTCGCCTGTCCCGCCTTTTATTTCTGCCGGTTCCCTTGGTGTTTGAAAACCGCCGAGCAATTCAGGGCAAACGATCATCGCTTTATTTTCTTCAACGAGTTTATTGATTTTCTCGATATAGCTGTGCTTCCCGTCATAGCGGCATTCAATGCCCGCCAAACAAGAGCTGACCAATATCATGTCTGTGCTCTCCTTTCCGTGCGTAAAGCTACTCATAGTGTAAACAAAAACCCTCATCATTTCTAAGAATTTCAGACAAAAATTTTGAAAATAAAAATTTTAATTTACCTCTTTACAAACAGGCAGCAACCTGTATATAATAACTTTTGTCAGCTTTACGACAGCTGTTGGAAATTGTGATTTGGCCCGTTGGTCAAGTGGTTAAGACACCGCCCTTTCACGGCGGTAACACGGGTTCGAATCCCGTACGGGTCACCATTCTTTTTTGGACAGCATGTTAAGAAGCGTAAGGTATTTCGTCCAGAGTTTTTAAAGGAAGGCATGCTGAGAGCGCAACGTCCTGTTGCAACGCATGCACTTGTACGTCCTGTACTGCGGAGGATTAGCTCAGCTGGGAGAGCATCTGCCTTACAAGCAGAGGGTCGGCGGTTCGATCCCGTCATCCTCCACCATTTTTCGGAGCGGTTTTAGACACAACCGCGATGGTTTCTGCATAAGATGTTGATATGATGCCGGTCTAGCTCAATTGGTAGAGCAACTGACTTGTAATCAGTAGGTTGGGGGTTCAAGTCCTCTGGCCGGCACTGTTTTGGAGGGGTAGCGAAGTGGCTAAACGCGGCGGACTGTAAATCCGCTCCCTCAGGGTTCGGCGGTTCGAATCCGTCCCCCTCCACCATTTTTGGGCTATAGCCAAGCGGTAAGGCAACGGACTTTGACTCCGTCATGCGCTGGTTCGAATCCAGCTAGCCCAGTTTTTGGACATCCTGTTTGGATGTCCTTTTTATTTTGCCTTGATTGTATAACTATTCAAAAAAATGTCTTGTTGAGTCAATTTTAAATTGGACTGTACAATGAAAGTCTGAAAGGGGGATATGATATGTTTAAAAAGATTTCCATGATTGGTGTGCCCATGGATCTTGGCCAATTAAGGCGGGGAGTGGATATGGGCCCGAGCGCGATTCGCTGTGCCGGCGTCAATGAGCGTTTGGAAAGCCTTTGCGATGATATTGAAGATTTGGGAGATATCACAATCGGTCAGAGGGAGGATGAAAAGGAAGGCGGTCAACCTGCCTCAGAAGAAGAGATCCGCAATTTGAAAGCGATTACAAGCGCGAGTGTAAAGCTGGCTCAGACCGTTGATAAAATGGTTGCTTCAGGTTCATTTCCGCTCGTTCTCGGCGGTGATCACAGCATTGCGATCGGCACGCTGGCTGGACTTGCGAAGCATTATCAAAATCTGGGTGTGATCTGGTATGATGCACATGCGGATGTAAATACAAAGGAAACTTCGCCATCCGGCAATATTCACGGAATGCCTCTAGCAATCAGCATGGGGATCGGACATGAACGGCTGACCGGGATTTATGGGGATGGTGCCAAAGTTAAGCCGGAAAACATCGTCATCATCGGAGCGAGATCTCTTGATGACGGGGAAAAAAAGCTGATCCGCGACAGAGGAATCAAAGTATATACGATGCATGAAATCGACCGCCTCGGCATGACAAGGATCATGGAGGAAACGATTGAATACTTGCGGGAACGGACAGACGGCGTCCATTTGTCGCTTGATCTGGACGCCCTTGATCCGAACGATGCGCCAGGTGTAGGAACTCCCGTTGCTGGAGGGATCAGCTACAGAGAAAGCCATTTGGCAATGGAAATGCTTGAAGAGTCCAACCTCATCACGTCTGCTGAATTTGTAGAGGTGAATCCGATTTTGGACGAGAAAAACAGGACGGCAGAGACGGCTGTTGCTTTAATGGGTTCATTATTTGGGGAAAAATTATTATAGACGGTCTTCGGCGGCGGAGCGGCCGCCGATCATTCGCCTGAAAACCTCAATTTCAAAATGTTTATGTTGTATAATAATTTTAAGCTAATATTAAGGGCCTGAGCCTGTGTAAACCATCTACACTCTGCCAATTTTTTGTTAAACTATTTTTATGAATTTCATGAAACCTTTTAAAGATCAACCCGTATACATAAAGACCGGTGAAGGCAGAGGTTAGATAAATATGGAAACAATGATAAAAAAAAGAATCAAACAGGTGAAAAAAGGCGACCGTAACGCATTTGCAGACATCGTGGATATTTATAAAGACAAAATTTATCAGCTTTGCTACCGTATGCTCGGCAATGCGCATGAGGCGGAAGATATTGCGCAGGAAGCATTTATCAGAGCATACGTGAATATCGACAGTTTTGATATCAACCGGAAATTTTCGACATGGCTTTATCGAATTGCAACCAATTTGACCATCGATCGTATCCGCAAAAAAAAGCCGGACTATTACTTGGATGCAGAGGTGGCAGGAACAGAAGGACTGACGATGTATTCACAGGTTGCGGCGGATGTTGCGCTTCCAGAGGATGAAGTGCTTTCCTTGGAACTGCACAGTACCATTCAGGAAAAAATCTTAAGGCTTCCCGATAAATACAGGACGGTCATCGTATTGAAGTACATTGACGAGCTCTCACTGATCGAGATCAGCGAAATCCTAAACATACCCGTGGGTACTGTAAAAACCAGAATACACAGAGGCAGAGAGGCTCTCAGAAAACAATTAAGGGATCTTTAAGTGGGGTGATGAAATGAGCTGTCCGGAGCACATTGTTCAGCTTATGCACAAATATCTTGATGGAGACATTCTTCCGGATGATGAGACGCAGCTGAAAGAGCATTTGCAATCATGTGAAGGATGCAGAAAACACCTTCACGAAATGGAAAAATCGATCGCTCTTGTGCAGAGCACGTCACATCTAACAGCTCCGGCAAACTTTACGGCCAATGTGCTGGCAAATCTGCCGAAGGAAAAACGGACGGTCTCCATTAACAGATGGCTGAAAGCTCATCCGTTTATCGTGGCTGCAGCGCTGTTTGTCATTCTGATGGGCGGCAGCTTTTTTTCAAGCTGGAAAAATGACCATGACTTCAGCGTATCCAATCAGCCGAATCTGGTCGTGAAAAACAACACCGTCACCGTACCCGAAGGCGAAGTCGTAGAGGGCGATGTCACCGTTAAAAACGGCAAGCTGATTATCAAGGGTAAAATAGATGGTGATGTCACCATTGTAAACGGAGAAAAATATACGGCTTCAGCCGGACAAGTCACCGGTCAGATCCACGAAATCAACGCGGCGTTTGACTGGATCTGGTACAAAATCAAATCGGCCGGAAAAGCGGTTTTCGGCGTGAATGATTCTAAAGATGAAGAGCAAAGCTGATATTAGCGGCTTTGCTCTTTTTTATGATACCGCCATTTCCCTTGAAAAATTAAAGTGTGGTATAATAGCCTCTGTATATAAAATTATATATAATACAATGTTGAAACATATAAACTTAACTAATGACTGAATTCTTGGAGGACGAGGAAATGGCTTTTGAGGATATCCCTTTTTTGCAGTACCTCGGCGATGCCGTTGATATTCTCCTTGTTTGGTACGTGATATATAAATTAATAATGGTCATCCGCGGAACGAAAGCGGTTCAGCTTTTAAAGGGAATCGTAGTCATTGTTCTTGTCCGGGTGGCCAGCCAATTTTTAGGATTGAGCACACTGCAATGGCTGGTTGACCAGGCGATCACATGGGGATTTTTAGCGGTCATCATCATTTTCCAGCCGGAACTGAGGAGAGCGCTGGAGCAGCTCGGCCGCGGACGCTTCTTCTCCCGAAGCGGAACTCCTGAGGAAGAGCAGCAGCAAAAAACGATAGACGCGATTACAAAAGCGATCAAATATATGGCAAAACGGCGGATTGGCGCACTTTTAACCATTGAACGGGAAACCGGAATGGGCGATTACATAGAAACAGGGATCCCGATTGATGCAAAGGTCAGCTCTGAGCTATTGATCAATATTTTTATTCCGAACACACCGCTTCACGACGGCGCCGTGATCATGAAAAACAATGAGGTCGCCGCAGCAGCCTGCTATCTGCCGCTGTCTGAAAGCCCGTTTATTTCTAAAGAACTTGGCACGAGGCATAGAGCGGCAGTGGGGATCAGTGAAGTGACCGACAGTCTGACGATTGTCGTATCCGAAGAAACCGGCGGCATCAGCGTAGCCAAAAACGGAGACCTTCACCGCGATTTGTCGGAAGAAGCGCTGCAAAATATGCTTGAGGCAGAGTTCAAAAAAAATTCGCGGGAAACTTCCTCATACCGCTGGTATTGGAGGGGGAAGAAAAATGGATAAATTCCTGAACAATCCCTGGTCTGTCAAAGTGATCGCGTTATTGCTCGCGTTTCTTCTGTATTTTGCGGTTCATAGTGCGCAAGCACCGACCCCGAAGAAACCGGGTGAATCTTTCTTTCCGACATCGACGACAGATGAAGCGACCCTTACCGATATCCCGGTAAAAGCGTATTATGATGATGAAAACTATGTGGTGACAGGCGTGCCGCAAACTGTGAACGTCACGATCAAGGGACCGACTAGTACTGTAAAGAAAGTGAGACAGGTTAAGGATTTTGAAATCTATGCCGATATGCAGAACCTGAAAACCGGCAGACATAAAGTGGAATTAAAGGCAAGAAATGTCGCGGAAGGACTGAGCGTGACAATCAATCCTTCTGTAACCACGGTAACCATTGAAGAAAGAACGACGAAGGAATTTCCGGTTGAGGCCGATTTTTACAATAAGAATAAGATGAAGGACGGTTATACGCCGGAGCAGCCGATCGTCAATCCGAAAAACGTCAGTGTCACGGGAGCGAAAGCCGTGATCGACAGAATCGCAAGCATAAAGGCGACGATCAATTTGGAAGGCGTAGACCAAACGGTGGAAAAGGAAGCAAAGCTGACGGTGTATGACAGAGACGGAAATATTCTTCCGGTCGAAGTTAACCCGTCCGTCGTCAAAATCACCGTTCCGGTGACAAGCCCGAGCAAAAAGGTTCCCATTAAGCTTGGGCGAAAAGGAAGCCTCCCTGAGGGCATCAGCATCTCCAGCTTGGATTCAAGCCCCGGGGAAGTGACCGTCTATGGGCCGAAAAATGTCCTGGATTCGTTAGAATTTGTCGACAGTACTGAAATTGATTTAAGTAAAATTAAAGACGACACTGAATTTGAGGCTGATATTCCGGTGCCGGAAGGGGCCAAAAAAGTGTCGCCGGAAAAAGTGAACATCAAGGTGAAAGTAGACAAAGAAGAAGAGAAAAAGCTGAAAAACGTTTCGATCAAAACCGTCGGGCTTAGCGACAGCCAGGATCTTGAATTTCTCGATCCGAAAACCGGCAGGCTGGATATCACGGCAAAGGGTTCAGAAGCCGCGATTGCAAAGCTTCAGCCGTCAGACATCGAACTCTATATCAATGCAGCGGATCTGAGCGATGGCGAGCACGACGCCAAACTTGAAGTCAACGGCCCGCAGAATATTGCATGGTCGCTGCCGCAAAAACATGTTAGAGTTAGAATTTCTTCTGAAACATCTCAAAAAGAAAATGACAAAGGTCAGGATGACGAGGAAAAGAATCATTCTGAAACAGATTCACAACCTTCATGAATCAAAAAGGAGCGATATAAATGGGCAAGTATTTTGGAACAGACGGTGTGAGAGGTGTCGCAAACAGTGAACTTACACCCGAACTGGCCTTTAAAGTCGGACGTTTTGGCGGATATGTCCTAACAAAAGACAAAGAACGTCCCAAGGTGCTGATCGGCCGTGACACGCGTATTTCCGGCCATATGCTGGAAGGAGCCCTTGTCGCCGGTCTCCTCTCAATAGGAGCCGAAGTGATGCGCCTCGGCGTCATTTCGACGCCCGGAGTTGCTTATTTGACAAAAGCAATGGATGCCGAAGCAGGCGTGATGATTTCAGCTTCGCATAATCCTGTCCAAGATAATGGCATCAAGTTTTTCGGCGGCGATGGTTTTAAGCTTTCCGACGAACAGGAGCTTGAAATCGAGCGCCTGATGGATCAGCCGGAAGATCATCTGCCAAGGCCTGTGGGAGCCGATCTCGGCATGGTTAATGACTACTTTGAAGGCGGACAAAAATATCTGCAATTTCTCAAGCAGACTGCCGATGAGGACTTTACAGGCATTCATATCGCGCTCGATTGCGCGCATGGGGCGACGTCTTCACTGGCTACCCATCTGTTTGCCGACCTTGATGCCGATGTTTCGACGATGGGAACGTCTCCGAACGGCTTAAATATCAATGACGGCGTCGGTTCGACCCATCCAGAAGCACTTGCCGCTTTTGTAAAAGAAAAAGGAGCTGACGTCGGCATGGCGTTTGACGGCGACGGCGACCGGCTGATCGCTGTGGATGAGAAAGGCAATATCGTCGACGGCGACCAAATCATGTACATATGCGCGAAGTACTTGAAGGGCGAAGGCCGGTTGGCGGAAAACACCGTTGTCTCAACCGTGATGAGCAACCTCGGCTTCTACAAAGCGCTTGAAGCTGAAGGAATCAAAAGCGTTCAGACAGCAGTCGGCGACCGCTATGTCGTCGAGGCGATGAAAAAAGACGGCTATAATCTCGGCGGAGAACAGTCAGGACATCTGATTTTCCTTGACTACAATACGACGGGCGACGGCCTGCTTTCGGCGATTATGCTGATGAACACGATCAAAATGACAGGCAAGCCTTTATCAGAGCTTGCAGCGGAAATGCAGAAATTTCCACAGCTGCTCATCAATGTGAAGGTGACTGATAAAAATAAAGTGACCGAAAACGAAAAAGTCAAAGCGGTTATTGAAGAGGTTGAAAAAGAAATGAACGGCGACGGCCGTATCCTTGTCCGCCCTTCAGGGACAGAGCCGCTTGTCCGCGTAATGGCTGAAGCCAGAACGAAGGAGCTTTGTGAGGAATACGTCGGCCGGATTGTAGACGTCGTAAAGGCGGAAATGGGAGCGGAGTAAATTTCCGCAGATAACCGATGAACAGGACATGCTGATTTGACATAAGATAAAGGGAACCGGTTTCAATTCTTGAAAAGAATGTGAATCGTGTGAAAAACGTTTGACGGTTCTTTTTGCCTGTAGTAAAATCAGCTTGTCTTGTTTTATTCAAAAGGAAAGGCAGGGTTGAAGATTTTTTATTTATATAGTTATAGCGCCCGGACTAAGCGTACGGATGAAAGAGCTTAGTTGACGAGGATGGAGGTTATCGAAATATTCGGCGGATGCCTCCCGGCTGACCTAAAAGATCACAGCCGCAAGGATTTCCTCAAACCAAAGAGGCGACTCTTTGAACAAAGGGAAATTTCATGATCTTCCAACAAAAACATGTAGGAGGGGACGAAGAAACGTCCCCGCCTGAAAAGCAGACTTCTTCGTCTCCTTCCTGCGTATTCGGGAGGAAGAACAATATGTGTGGTATTGTAGGTTATATTGGCCAGCTTGATGCAAAGGAAATTTTATTAAAGGGTTTGGAAAAATTGGAGTACCGCGGCTACGATTCAGCAGGAATCGCTGTGGCTAATGAAGACGGAGTCCATGTGTTTAAGGAAAAAGGACGCATCGCCGATCTTCGTGAAGCTGTTGATGAAAACGTGCTGTCCCAGGCTGGAATCGGACATACACGCTGGGCGACTCACGGTGAACCAAGCCGTCTAAACGCACACCCGCATCAAAGCGCATCAGGCCGCTTTACGCTTGTTCATAACGGTGTCATCGAGAACTATGTTCAGCTGACACGCGAATATTTGCAAGGCGTAGAACTAAAAAGTGATACGGATACAGAGGTTGTCGTTCAAGTGATCGAACAATTCGTCAACGGAGGCCTTGACACAGAGGAAGCGTTCCGCCAAACGCTTATGCTGCTGAAAGGTTCCTATGCGATTGCATTATTTGATCATGAGAATAAAGAAACCATCTATGTAGCAAAAAATAAAAGCCCGCTGCTCGTCGGCCTTGGAGATACATTCAATGTTGTCGCATCAGATGCGATGGCGATGCTTCAAGTCACGAATGAATATGTGGAGCTTATGGATAAAGAAATGGTCATCGTCACCGACAAAAAAGTCGTGATCAAAAATCTTGACGGTGACATCATGTCCCGTGCCTCTTATATTGCAGAGCTTGATGCCAGCGATATCGAAAAAGGCACATACCCTCACTACATGTTAAAAGAAATTGATGAACAGCCGCTTGTCATGCGGAAAATCATTCAAACCTACCAAGACGAAAACGGCAGGCTTTCCATTCCCGGCGATGTCGCCGATGCGGTGGCAGAAGCGGACCGCGTTTATATCATCGCCTGCGGAACGAGCTACCATGCCGGTCTTGTCGGCAAGCAATTCATTGAAACATGGGCGAAAGTTCCGACTGAAGTCCATGTCGCGAGTGAATTTTCATACAACATGCCGCTGCTTTCCGAGAAACCGCTGTTTATCTTTATTTCTCAAAGCGGAGAAACGGCTGACAGCCGCGCTGTTCTCGTCCAGGTGAAAAACCTTGGCCACAAAGCGCTGACGATTACAAACGTACCGGGATCAACGCTTTCCCGTGAAGCGGACTATACGCTGCTGCTGAATGCCGGACCGGAAATCGCGGTCGCCTCAACAAAAGCGTATACAGCGCAAATCGCCGTTTTGGCCATCCTGGCAGCTGTCACTGCAGAAAGCCATGGCAAAGCGCTCGGCTTTGACCTAGTAAAAGAACTCGGCATCATCGGAAACGCGATGGAAGCCCTTTGCGACCAAAAAGATGAAATGGAAATGATCGCGCGCGAATACTTGACGGTCACACGCAATGCCTTCTTCATCGGCCGCGGACTCGACTATTTCGTCTGCCTTGAAGGCTCCCTGAAGCTGAAAGAGATTTCTTACATTCAAGCTGAAGGCTTCGCCGGCGGCGAACTGAAACATGGCACGATCGCATTGATCGAAGACGGCACACCGGTCATCGCCCTTGCGACACAGGAACACGTCAACTTAAGCATCCGCGGAAACGTCAAAGAAGTGACAGCCCGCGGCGCCAACCCTTGCGTGATCTCGCTGAAAGGCCTGGAAGAAGCAGACGACCGCTTCGTCCTGCCTGAAGTGCATCCGGAGCTATCTCCGCTCGTCTCCGTCATCCCGCTGCAGCTGATCGCATACTACGCTGCACTGCACCGCGGCTGTGACGTTGATAAGCCAAGGAACTTGGCGAAGAGTGTGACGGTGGAGTAAGGAGACTTTTGAAATAAATTAAATTCTACCCCTTTAGATACGATTGTCTAAAGGGGTTTTTTGTCCAAAAGAAACATAACATCTAGAGGGTTTAAGAAGGTCGGGCATTGTGTTAAGCAGACTTGTCAGTCGTAGTTAAATGTTCAGGACGTTTCCTCATCAGGTTGAAAGGCAGTAAAACGAACAGATAATTTATCAGATTGGAGAACGAAACTGTATAATTTGGCTGAAATCTGTTGTTGCCCTGTAGAAAGCCATTCTTTAGTGTCTTTCTACAAGGCGCATTTCATTATGGGCAATTGAATGAATGCCCTACACTAGCTTTCTGAAGCCTTTAAAATCGATGCTTTCTTTTCACTTTTCATTTGGTGAGCAGCAAGATTTTCTTATAATGAGTTCCGTATCGACAAATATTTTCATCTTATCATCTTCATTATGATCAATTTCCCTGATTAACTTTTCAACAGCAAGTGATGAAATTTTGTCTTTCTTTACGTGGATTGTAGTTAATTCTGGACTTATGATTTGAGACTCGGCAATATTATCGAAACCAATTACCGATATATCCTCAGGGACATTTATGTTTAATTCGTTAAGTGTTTTGATTACACTAATTGCCATGTAGTCACATTCACAAAATAATGCTGTGGCCAAGTTGCCTTTTAGATTCAAAATCGATTGTTTGAATGCTTCTTGCACAGAGACATCCGTAGGTGACATTTGAAATGTGTGTTCAGGTTGGATCATTAAATTGTTCTCTGACATGACTTTTTGGAATCCCTTTTTTCTCATATCAAAATTATACATTCTGGAACTGGATTCAACATAGCCAATCTTTTTATGGCCCAACTCTATAAGATATTCTCCCGCCTGGTAAGCCCCTAAAACATTATTCATAACGATAAAGTTAATATCCAGGGTTTCAAAGCATGTATCTAAAACAACTAAATTTGGTTGCAATTTGGCTACGCTTTTGATTTGCTCTTCAGTTAAGTTAGTTCCCAGCATTAATATCCCCGAAGAACTTTGCTGTTTTTCAAGATTGGAGATTTCTTGTTCTAATGAGTCAACATTAATTGAAGAAATGATTAAAGAATATCCTTTTGATGTAAAAGATTGATCTATATTATTGATAAGTTCCATAAAAAAGGACTGGGATTGATACTGTTCAGTGATAATTCCGGTATGTGTGCATGCGACAAAACGGAAAATCTTTGATTGCTTATTGTTTTGTATTTTTGAAGAAGGTCTTGGATTATACTTGTGCTTCTCTGCGATCTTTAAAATTCTTTCTCTCGTTTCTTGACTGACACCGGGTTTCCCATTTAACGCTAATGAGACAGCGGATTTAGAAACCTCGGCTATCCTTGCAATGTCATCAATCTTCATGTATACCCTCCGCCTATGTTTAATAACATATTTACTCATAGTTTAGTGAAAAAATTTAGTTGTGTCAAACTTGGTGAAATATATGTATAATCAGGCTTAACACCTATAAATAATAAAGCACTCAACCCTCACCAGAACTAAACAAAACTAAAATAAAACGATTACATTTTATAAAAAAGGAATTAAATTTATATAAAATATGTTGACTTTCGTTTAGTTGGGGTGATACTCTAATTTTGAGAAATCAATATAAATGTTTAGATAAAAAACGTCTACTTCAGTTTAGTTGTTGTTTAGTTGATGTTTAATAGGATTATAGTCTTGAGGGGGGAGAACATGGAAAAGCTAAAGTTGGGCTTTGCTCCAACACGGAGATTCGTGTTTAGTAAAGAAGACGCTTATAAATACAAAGAGTTAATAATGAAAAAAATAAAAAGTTTTGGGTTAGAAATTGAAATAGTCGATTTAGAAGGAATCAATGAGGAAGGTCTATTATATAATCGCTCGGATGAAGCTGCAATTGTAAATCGATTTCAATCCGAGGGGGTAGATGCATTATTTTTTCCGCATTGTAATTTCGGCACGGAAGACCTTGTAGCCAAAATAGCCAAAGCAGTTGATAAACCTGTATTAATATGGGGGCCGAGAGATGAAGCTCCACTGGAAAACGGGATGCGACTTCGGGATACACAGTGCGGAATCTTTGCAACTGGTAAGGTGCTACGCAGATTTAATGTACCGTTTACTTACATAACAAACAGTGCTGTTGATTCTAAAGTCTTTGAAAGAGGGTTTAAAAACTTTATTGGTGCAGCGAATGTTGTGAAGCATTTTAAACAGCTCCGAATACTTCAAATCTCAACTAGACCTTCTGATTTTTGGTCAGTGATTTGTAACGAAGGGGAATTGCTTGAAAAGTTCGGGATTCAAATTTACCCGATTACCTTAGATGAAATAAAGCAGAAAACGCTAAAAGTTGAGGAAGAAGGAAGCGCAGAGTTAGATCAAGCGATTGATTATATTAAAGAAACACTTGACTGGAGCATGGTTGAAGAAAAACACGTACGTCGTATTGCTTCACTAAAAGTTGCGATGAAGCGATATGCTGAAGAAACGGGCAGCTCGGCTATTGCTATTCAATGCTGGTCTACATTACAAGACATTATAGGCATTATGCCTTGTTTGGCAAATGCAATCTTAACTGATGAACAAATCCCAGTCACTTGCGAAACAGATATTCATGGCGCAATTACATCCATTATGGTTCAAGCTGCAACTTTAAACACGTCACCAACTTTTTTTGCAGATATTACAATTAGACACCCTGAAAACCCAAATGGAGAGTTGTTATTCCATTGCGGAAATTTTCCGGTTTCACTAAGTGTCGAGGATAGGCCTACATTAAATAAACACTTTTTATTCGAAGATCATTCACCAGGTACGCATGAAGGGGAGATAAAAGGCGGAGAGATGACAATAGCGCGTTTTGATGGTGACCATGGAGAGTATTCAATTTTTTTAGGAAAAGCTAAAGGGATTGAGGGGCCGTACTCAAGAGGATCGTATGTATGGGTAGAAGTGAATGATTGGCCGCTATGGGAAGAAAAATTAGTGAAAGGTCCATATATTCACCATTCAACTGGAATCCATGCCAATGTCATACCCGTTATATATGAAGCATGTCAATATATACCGGGTTTAACACCAGACCCGGTAGATCCTACAGTAGAAGAGATTCAAGCGTGGCTGCGAGGCAGTGACATAAATAAATAATACGATTGGAGGGAGATTTATGGAGGATATAAAATTTTTGAAGCGTAAAGCTGCTGAAATCAGAAAGTTGTTGCTTGAAACAATTTATGAAGCTGGTACAGGCCATACTGGTTCATCCTTATCAAACACCGATATTTTAACAGTTCTTTACTATAATGTGATGAATGTCGACCCGCAAAATCCAACATGGGAAGACAGGGATCGTTATATTCAAAGTAAAGGTCATGCTGTTGAGTCTTATTGGGCGGTGTTAGCTGACAGGGGATTTTTCCCGAAAGAAGAGTTGAAGACGTTTTCTAAATTCAACTCTAGATTAATAGGACATCCAAATAATAAGGTTCCGGGCGTGGAAATGAACACTGGGTCATTAGGGCATGGTTTATCAGTATCAGTGGGGATGGCTTTAGCTGCTAAGAAGGATCATAAATCCTATAGAGTCTTCACGCTAATGGGGGATGGTGAGCTGGCAGAAGGCTCTGTTTGGGAAGCTGCTATGGCTGCATCACAATATAAGCTGGATAACTTAATAGGAATCATTGATAGAAATAGATTGCAGATCACAGGCAGTACAAGTGACGTGATGAGTAATGAACCGCTTGATAAAAAGTGGGAGAGCTTTGGTTGGAGTGTTGTTGAAGTAAATGGCAATGATATAGCTGAACTAGTAGAAGTTCTAAATGAAGTGCCCAAGACGATTGGCAAACCTACAATCATCCTTGCCAACACAATTAAAGGAAAAGGAATATCACTGGCAGAAAATGTAGCTGGCTGGCACCATCACGTTCCGACTAAAGAAGAGTATGAATTAGCTATGAAGGAACTTTCTGAGCAATTGGAGGGATTATCATGAATCATGCAGCACTTAAAAAGAAACCTGGAAATAATATTGCAAATCGGAAAGTTATTAGTGATACTCTGCTACATTTGGCAAAAGAAAATAAAGATATTTTAGTATTAACAAGTGATTCCAGAGGTTCAGCGTCCATGGCGCCATTCGCAGATGCGCTGCCCGATCAATTAGTAGAAGTAGGGATTGCAGAGCAAAACTTAGTAGGTATTGCAGCAGGCTTGGCGGCCTCTGGAAAAAAACCGTTTGTAGCTTCTCCGGCCTGTTTTCTAAGCATGCGAAGCATAGAGCAGATTAAAGTTGATATTGCTTACTCAAGAACGAATGTTAAGTTAATTGGAATTAGCGGCGGCGTGAGTTATGGAGCGCTTGGTATGTCACATCACTCCCTGCAAGATTTGGCTGTGACCAGAGCTATACCAGATTTACACGTCATGATGCCTGCTGATCGTCATGAAGCCAAGAAAATGACCGAAGCCTTAGTGGATTATCATACACCTGTTTATATGAGAATTGGCAGAAACCCTGTGGAGGATTCTTATATAAATGAAGATTACGATTTTGAAATTGGCAAGGCAGTTACGATGCATGAAGGAAACGATCTAACCATTATTGCATCGGGAGAAACTGTACGCATTGCGCTTGATACAGCTTGTTTACTTCAATCTGAGGGGATTGGTTGCAGAGTATTAAATATGCATACGATCAAGCCATTAGATGAGATGGCTGTTATAAAAGCAGCTAAAGAAACGGCACGAATCATTACGATAGAGGAACACAGTATTTATGGCGGACTTGGTTCTGCCGTTTCAGAAGTTATTTCGCAAAACTGCCCGGTTCCTGTCAAAATTCTTGGTATCCCGGATGAGCCAGCGATCACAGGCAATACAAAAGAAGTATTTGAACATTATGGCTTGAGTGTTGCGAATGTCTCTACAATTGCTAAAGAAATGATGGGCAACTAGGGAGGCTGCTTGAAATGAACGAGAAATACATTCTTGTTATAGACCAAAGCACCTCTGGCACAAAGGCGCTTATTGTCGATCAACAAGGCAGTGTTGTTGCAAGAAAGACAGGAAGCCACAAGCAAATATATCCTCAATCGGGTTGGGTGGAACATGACCCGATTGAGATATACGAAAGTGTAAAGGCAGCGATCAATGCAATAGCTGAATCCAATCAAAAGATAATCGACAAAGTGAAAGCCCTTACAATAACGAATCAACGCGAGACGGTTATTGTTTGGGACAAGCAAACCGGTGAGCCGGTATATAACGCAATCATATGGCAATGTCGAAGAACTGCTTCAATGTGTACATTTTTGAAAGATAAAGGATATGAAGAAAAGGTTCATTCGAAGACAGGTCTGACGATAGACCCTTACTTCTCTGCAACTAAAGTAAAATGGATTCTAGACAATATTTCGGGTGTCAGAGAGAGAGCGGAAAATGGCGACCTTTTACTCGGAACGATCGATAGTTGGTTGTTATGGAAGCTGACAAATGGGAACGTTCACGCTACAGACGTGACAAATGCGAGCAGAACGCTGCTATTTAATATTAATTCCTTGAATTGGGATGATGAATTACTCGAAATTTTTGATATACCAAAATTGATGCTGCCAGAAGTGAGATTTTCCGATGACATATATGGATTTATTCAAGATAGCGAATTATTACTACCTAAAATTCCAATTTCGGGTGTTATAGGTGATTCGCAAGCAGCTCTGTTTGCTCAGCGATGTTTTCATAAAGGTACGGCAAAAGCTACTTTTGGAACAGGAACATCCGTAATGGTGTTCACAGAAGAGCTCGTAGATGCTAAAGACGGTTTAGTTACTTCTATAGCCTGGGGCCTTAATAAAGAGGTTAAATATGCTTTGGAAGGAATCATTCATACGACAGGTGACATTATAAAGTGGATGAAAGATGATTTGACTTTATTTGATGACTTTGATGAAGCAGAGTCATTGGCAGCCATGTTAGAGGATAACGGCGGCGTATATTTAGTACCTGCATTTGTAGGGTTAGGTGCGCCTTATTGGAGTCCAAATACAAGAGCCGGTATTACGGGCATCAGCAGAAACACAAACAAATCTCACATTATAAGAGCTGGATTAGAGAGCATCGTGTACCAGGTAAAAGATGTTATACAGCTTATCTATCAAGATACGAATGTTGCCGTTAAAGAATTAAAAGTGGATGGCGGAGCAACATCAAATGCATTTTTAATGCAATTTCTATCTGATGTGCTCGGTATTAAAGTGATTGTTTCAAATGTTTCTGAGTTATCGGCCCTAGGTTCTGCATACCTTGGTGGGCTTGGAATAAAGTTGTGGAATTCTATCGAAGAGATCAATCAATTAAGAAATGAACAGCATATCTTTGAGCCAAAAATGACTCAAGAAACAAGAGAGCAATTCTATTCAGAATGGAAACATGCTATTCACTCGCTATTAATCTAAACGGAATTGCAGGCACCACTGTAAAAGGGATAATCGATAACTAAACTTTTTAAGTGAATGGCCACTGTATCAACGCCATCTGAGCAAAACTTGAGTTTTCTGTGTACATGTGGTTGAGGAGGAGGAGTTGATTTTGCCTTACAAATACTAAGAGATGTTTTGCTGCTTATTTTAAATAGCTAGTAGTAAATACGAGATTGGAGGCTTAAAATATGAACTATGAAAAGCTAGCAAGGCAAATTATACAAGAGGTAGGCGGTAAAGAGAATATCAACAGCGTGATACACTGTGTGACACGATTAAGGTTCAAGCTTAAAGATCAGTCTCTTGCGAAAACAGAAGTGATAAAAGAATTGCCTGGAGTAATGACAGTTGTAATAAGCGGCGGTCAGTACCAAGTTGTAATCGGTGATCAAGTTCCCAATGTGTATGCTGAAGTATCCAAATTAATCGGAAAAGAAACTGCTGAAGATACAGATGAAACGGTTGAAGAAGGGGGTTTGTTCAGCAAGTTTGTAGCGCTGATGTCCGGGATATTTATGCCTGTCATGGGGGTATTAGCCGCTGCTGGTATTTTAAAAGGATTTTTGGTTGCCTTAACAGTACTTGGGTGGATATCAGAGGAAATGGGCGTTTACAAGATTTTATTTGCTGCCTCAGATGCATTCTTTTATTTCATGCCAATTTTACTCGGATTCTCAGCCGGTAAGACATTTAAAACGAATCAATATACAACAGCTGTTATCGGAGCAACTCTTGTTTATCCTACGATGTTGGAAATTTATAATGCCGGTGAAGCGTTAACTTTTCTTCAGATTCCTGTTGTCTTAATGAATTATACGCAATCAGTTATTCCGATTATACTGGCTGCATTCATTACAGCTAAATTCGAGAAATTGCTTCTTAAAGCCATTCCGAAGTCATTGCAATTAATTTTTGTTCCTTTAATCATATTAGTGATCATTGTTCCTTTATCATTTATTGTAATAGGGCCGATTTCTGTATATGCCAGCGAATTGTTAGCTAAAGGAGCTATGGCTTTGTATTCGTTAAGCCCTGCTGTTACAGGCTTGATTCTTGCTGGAATTTGGCAAATTGCGGTGATATTTGGACTTCATTGGGCGTTTATTCCGATCTTCATAAATAATATAACAACTTTAGGCTTCGATCCTATAAATGCTTTATTGTATTGTACGGTCTTTGCTCAAACAGGAGCAGCTTTGGCCATTGCATTAAGAACGAAAGAAACTAAAATGAAAACGTTATCAGCAACGGCTACATTATCTGGATTTTTAGGTATTACCGAGCCTGCAATTTATGGGGTTAACTTACCGCTTAAACGGCCATTTATTATGGGATGTATTGGAGGCGGTGCAGGTGGCGCAATCGCAGGGTTCTTCAGCGGGAAGATGTATGGAGGATTTGCATCCGGCGGAGTTTTTGGCATCCCGATGTTTATTAATCCGGAAGGCGCCAATTCAGAATTTTATGGATTTGCTGTTTCGTTGATTGTCGCTTTGGGAGTTGCATTTATCTTAACTTACCTATTTGGGTACAGCCAAAAAATGCAATTAAATCAAGATCAAAAAAAGTCGGCATAACCTAAGAGTTTTAAATTTGGAGAGAGAATAGTTTAAAACTATTTTCTCTTCTCTTGAATAGGGAGGGGAATTCATTGATAAAATTAAGGGTTTCGGAAAGTAAACAACATTTAGAAACAGAAAAAGGGGAAACGTTCTTTTTTTTAGCAGATACAGTATGGAGTGCATTCACCAATGCTACATTGGAGGGGTGGGGAGATTATCTTGATTATAGAAAGATGCAAGGCTTTAATGTACTGCAAATCAATATTCTCCAACAATGGGATGCCAGTGAATCAGATTTGAATATAAAACCGTTTGAATACAAGGAAGATGGTTCCTTCAATTTCTACAAGAGAAATGATGCTTACTTTGAACGTGCTGAAAAGATGGTTGCGATGGCAGTGGAAAAAGGGTTTGTACCAGCGCTCGTCCTATTGTGGTGTAACTATGTACCGGATACATGGGGATCTGAGATTAGTGATGTAAATAATATGCCTCTTGAATTAGTTGAGGATTATATAAAGTATGTTGATGCTAGATTTTCTAAATATCATCCTATTTATTTGGTGAGTGGAGATACTGATTTTCCAACAGATCGTGCCATTGAATATTACTCGTTAGCCTTAAACACAATAAAGCGATTAAGCCCGCATTGCCTAACGACTCTGCATATCAGAGGGAGATTGCAGGAAATACCCGATGCGTTTTTATATAGTGACAAATTAGACTTTTATATGTTTCAATCGGGGCATAACGCCCAATTCCAAAATATGACTTACAAACTTGCAGAAGAGTTTAGCAACAAGCCGGTCAAACGACCTTCCCTTAATTCAGAGCCATGTTATGAACAAATCGGTTATAGCAGAAATTTATACGGACGATTTGGGCAGTTTGATGTCAGAAAAGCTGCATGGCAAAGTTTATTATCAGGTGCCAGTGCAGGCATTACATATGGAGCTCACGGAATATGGAGCTGGCATAAGAAGGGGAAAAGTTTCGGACTAATTGGCGAAGCTTTTGACAGACCCTATGATTGGAAAGATGCATTGAAGTTTGAAGGTGCCTGGGATTATGCGTTCGCCAAGAAGATATTTAAATTATATGATCTTTATGACTTGGAACCGCTGGATATCGTGTTAAAAAACACAGAGGAGATAAGGGCTGCGAGTAGCAGTGATTCAACTAAAATTGCCATTTATGTTCCTGTTAACACAGTTTTAAAGCTAGACAAGCTTCTTGAAGATTATGAATTCACGGTAATAGATTTAGAATATAGACGTTTTGGAGAAGCGGACGTGTCATATGAAGAAAATAGAACCATTATTGATATGCATATGTTTGGCTCGGACGTTTTAATAATTGGAGAAAAAAGATTTTGACTATGTTTCTAACATGTAATGGGAAGAGCCCGAAAAATTTTTCGATCTTCTATTAATCGTTTTATGAAATTCAAATAATGAATTAGGGGTTAAAGAAAATGTTAGATAAGATCTTCAAAAGCAAAAAGAAAATAAAAAAGGAGGAGATTTTTTCTCCGCTTACTGGTCAATTGGTACCGCTAGAGCAGGTGCCGGATCCTGTCTTCTCAGAAAAAATGATGGGGGATGGTGTCGCCGTCATACCGGAAGAAGGTGTGCTTGTATCTCCTGTTGAAGGAGAAGTCGTTCAAGTTTTTCACACAAAACATGCGATTGGCATTAAATCTGTTTCGGGGTTAGACATCCTTTTGCATATTGGATTGGAGACAGTAGAACTCAATGGTGAGGGATTTAATGTTTTCATTAAAGAAGGTCAAACTGTTAAAGTGGGAGATCCTTTATTAAATTTTGATATTTCATTTTTAAGAAATGAGAATAAGGAGATTATTACACCGATCGTCATTACAAATTACTCTGATAAAGTCGACGAGATTGTACACGTAGATCAACAAGCAGTATCAAGAGGAGAAAATTTATTTGTATGCAGATTTAGATAATGGGGGTAATGACAATGAATCAATCTGAAACTAAATTTCCTGAAAACTTTTTATGGGGAGGAGCGACTGCGGCCAACCAAATGGAAGGCGGTTATCTTGAAGGGGGCAAAGGGTTAAACATCGCTGATGTTCTTCCCGGGGGTAAAGAGAGACTAAAAGTATTAAAAGAACCAGGTTTCAATTTTGAAATTAATGAGAAAAAGTATTATCCAAATCATGAAGGAATAGACTTTTATCATCGTTACAAAGAGGATATCGCATTATTTGCTGAAATGGGCTTCAAAGTTTATCGTATGTCAATTGCTTGGTCCCGCATCTTCCCGAATGGAACGGAGTTAGAGCCAAATGAAGAAGGACTTGCGTTTTATGACCGTGTATTTGATGAATTACACAAGTATGGAATTGAGCCAGTCGTAACGATTTCCCACTATGAAATGCCGTTGAATCTTGTAAAAGAATATGGCGGGTGGAGAAGCCGGGAAGTTATTACGTTTTTTGAACGTTATGTTAATGCTATTTTCAATCGCTATAAAGACAAAGTGAAATATTGGATGACCTTTAATGAGATTAATAGTGCCTTGCACTTCCCGATCATGAGTATGGGCTTTTCGATTGAAAAGGGAGAAGACGAATATCAACCGATTTTCCAAGCTTTCCATCATCAATTTGTGGCAAGCAGTCTTGCTGTTAAGGCATGCCATGAAATGATTCCTGGTGCTAAAATTGGATCTATGATCATCTCTGCGCCTGTCTATTCATATGATTGTAATCCTAAGAATGTCTTGTACGCTATGGAGGAGGAACGCATCTTTAATTATTTCTGTGGAGATGTACAAGTTCGAGGAGAGTATCCCTCATTTGCGGAGCGTTTTTTTAAAAAACACAACATATCTCTAGATATCCGCGATGGTGACCTGAAATTAATTAAAGAACATCGAGTTGACTATATCGGGCTAAGCTATTATATGTCTTTAACAGAGAAGAAAGATAAAACTGGACTTGATTTGACCCCTGGCAACCTGCTAAAAGGAGTAAAAAATCCATTTTTAAAAGCAAGTGACTGGGGATGGGAAATTGATCCGACAGGTTTACGCATCACATTGAATAAACTATATGACCGTTACCAAGTGCCGCTCTTCGTCGTGGAAAACGGCTTGGGTGCTTACGACAAGGTTGAAGAAGATGGCTCCATAAATGATGATTATCGAATTGATTATTTGCGCAGTCACATCGAAGCAATGCGCGAGGCTATTGGTGATGGTGTTGATTTAATGGGCTATACAAGTTGGGGGTGCATTGACTTAGTGAGCGCCTCTACCGGGGAGTTCTCTAAGCGTTATGGCTTTATTTATGTTGACAAGCACGATGATGGGAGCGGTACGATGAAGAGAATGAAGAAAAAATCATTCTATTGGTATAAAGGTGTTATTGAAAGCAATGGCGAGGTTCTTTTAAAGTCTATTCGCAGGTAGATGGTCTGGAATCTAAAACAGTATCAAAAACATATGAACATGACCCGATCGGGGAAGCGGAAAAAATACCGCCAATCATTAATTTAAAAGTGTTTACGAATCACTGAGCTGATTGAACAAAAAGGTATAACAGCTTATAACGGCTTAAGAAAAGTGATTTATACAGAATGAGGAATGAATCGCAGGATAAGGAACCCTCACGATGTTTTACCTCTTTGGATTTGATGATCTAAAGGGGTATTTTTATGATTAAAAGAATAATAAGTCTGAGTTGAAGGACGGAAGTTGATTGTCACCCGCAGTTCATTTTGATGAAGACGAATCCAGAAGTGAACCCAAAATTAAACCGGAGTGGTCCATCCGGTATATTTTTGGCAGTCTTAAAAGGACTATAAAAAGCACTTAAACTAGAAGTGAAGCCCGTTCGCACAGCGGCATGACAGGGCGGTTTGAACAATGCTCGTATACATAATAATCTTTTTGAGGATGTGTAATCGTGAACAAGGAGACATACATTGAAGTTAGGAGAACATCGCAGTACGTCAATAAAATGAGGCGATTTTCAGTGCTGATTAATGGTGTCGAGGCTGGAAAGATCAAAGATGGTGGTGCCTTGGCATATTCAATCAAAGGAAGACGATGACAAGGATATCAAACGGCGGTGTTTTTAGTTATGGTCTATTGGCATACCGAAATCAAGAACTACATATACAAGTAAGAGAGTAGGCCTCCAGACCTACTCTCTTTGATTTCACGCTATTTTTTGTGAACGAATACATAAGTGCCTTTTGCTTCCCCGTTTGACAGTTTAACAGGGTTTCTGCAATAAGCAGACTTGCTGTATAGATATCCATCCCAGTTAGAATATCTTTTAAGTTTTCCGGTAGACTTTCTTTTTGTAGGTTTAAATGCAATATAGCCATTTTCACCTTTTTTAAGCTTGAAAGTATACGTACTTGAGGAAGTGGCGCTGTTCACCCATGTATAAGAGACACCGGCTTTAATTGCGTTTTTTTCTGCCTGAGTATTTACACTGAAGGAAGATGATACTGTGACTGAGATATTTTTGCTAATGCTACAACCTCCAGAAGTATTACATTTAATCGTTGAGGTTGCTTGGATAGGATTTCCCGTATATGTAGTAACTTTGGATTCGGAATACTTCCAGTACTCTCTGTAGTCTTGTGTTTTAAAATCTCCAGCTACTACAGGTTTTAAAAGATTAAATTCATCTGTGTCGGAGTATTCTAATTCCGGTTCTTCGACTTCTTGCTCTTCAGTAAATGACCTATATTCTTCTTCTGTCAGAGGTACAAGTCCATTTTCAGTATTTTCATAGGCGATAATTTCAGCATCAAATTCGGAATCGTAAAAGCGCTCTGGTTCTGTAGGTTCGGTATTTTCCTCTGCAAAAGCAGGAAGAGAAAAAGACAAACCAAGTACTAAGGCGCTAGAAGCTACTAGCCCTTTGATAGACAATTTCATTCAAAATCCCCCTTATTTTCCTTTTGGAACCATATTACCAGATAAAAGGAGGTGTTTGTGATATTTTCCTTCGACAAATAAATCCGAAATTCGACTATTCAGCCATTATATAGTAGTACATTTTTGTTTTTTCATCGATTGTTGGTGTAGTATCAAGACCTTCATCAGTTTCAAAAGTGAAATTGGGCTTATCGGCAACGCCTATGTATAGCTTGTATTTCTTTCCTTGAGGTGTTTTGAATTTAGCTGAAACATCTAAATTGCCTATATTGGATTTTTCTGATTTTAAAATTATATGCTGGAAGTCGCGATTCCACTGATATTTGTTGTCTTTGTGGATGATGTTAGCGATGCAAATGCCTTTTCCGGCAGATTCAGTGAATCGGAAAACTATTACTTTTTCACCGTCCAAATCAACTTTTTCTAAAATATCGTTCTTGCTTATATTTTCGCTTTTGGCACCATACTCAATGGCTTTTTCTTCGCTATCAAACCATTTGTTTTCTTTAGTGCTTGAACATCCTGCGAGAAATAGAACAAACAAGAGAAATAGAACTTTATATTGCTTCATATTGCACCTCCATTTTTTGATTTATAGTTGAATTATATTATTTCGCTCAAAGCTTATAAGTTCCTTCACCAAAAAATCAATTTAAAATCAGGGTCAGCGGGCCATCCGGCCTTCGTTTTTATTTACTTCCAGAATAGCCGCCGCTTTCTTCACAGGCTGCAAGCATTTTTTTGTTTTTTTAGAAAACAGCGGAGAGTCTTACTCAGCATTTCATCTCTTTCCTACTGCTTTTTCCTGAAATATTCCATTCGCTCTAATGTTTTTTGGACGAACATTTCCTGTCGATATAGATGCACTATAATTCAGCTGCTTTTTTAGAGAATTGGCCGTCCAGTTTGTTCCTGTTGTAGAGGTTCTCTAACAATATTTTTGGATTGTAACGGCCTTATATTCCAAGTTGAGAAAGAGTATTCGTTTATTAAGCAGGAATAGGTCGTTGAGGCAAGTGCTGTTGCTGGAAGTTCAACCGGGCTCGCACCGTAACAACCTGACGAAAAGTGTGACGGTGCAGTTTTTTATCTGATATACTCCGAATGAAAACAGGCTGACCATGTAGAGTTGTCAATGATGAAAAAAGATTGGCAAGTCGAAAGCATCCCGATCCTTTTTAAAACACTTTATTTCTATAAATCCGAATCGACAGAAGCCATGAACACCCGTACAGCGTAATAATTGATATGGCAACGATCAGATACAGAGAAGTATTTTGTAAGGTTAGAAGCATGTGAATGAACTCTCTGATTTGATCGTTCAAATTATGGACAACAAAGTTAATCGTTAGCATATACAAGCCAAATGCAACAATAGAAGCAATCAACAGATAGTTACTTTTGAATTTATAACAGAATGGCAGCATGAATGAAGCAGCTGTCATCACAATGGCGACCATTAGCAAAATGTCTTTCCAGATCGTAAGTTCCCGGTGAATGATAAAGTTTACGATAAATATGGCTGCAGCCACCATACATGTAAAGAGAACGACGACAATATACTTTGAACTGACAATTTCTTTTCGTGTATAAGGCAAAGAATTGAGAAGCATATGTATAGAAGACTTTTCATCTATTGAAAAGGCATACATCGATATAACTATACTAAATACAACCCCAACCCAGATTGGAGAAATATCTAACATTAAATAAACACATAATACCAAAAACGAAGCCGCCAACGTTTTTTTCTGCAAGACAATATCCTTACGTATTAAGTTGAACATGTTCTTTGGCTCCTTTCTTCGTATAGAACATAATATCTTCAAGAGTCGGTTTTTCTATTAACGCCATGTCCCCAAAGATTTTTTCTGTTCGTGATTTATTCGCAGTCAATGCTTCAAATCCATGAGTTGATTTTCGAACCGCTATAAATTCCTGTTCCGTCTCCCTGTCTAATAACTCCATTCCGCCTTTGACAATCGCATACTCTTCCTCAATTTCATAAAAGTCCTTTGTAAAGATATGCTCTCCTTTATGAATGAACGTGATATAATCTGCAATCGTATCTAAATCAGTCGTAATATGAGTCGAAAAAAAGATCGTTTTATCCCCATCCTGAATGAGTTGATGCAAGATATCCAACAGCTCCCGGCGGAAAATCGGATCCAGCCCGGACGTCGGTTCGTCCATAATAATTAATTCCGCATGATGGGACAAAGCGATGGCTAATGAAGCTTTCATCATCATCCCTTTTGAGAACGTCTTGATTTTCTTCGTTAGCGGCAAGTTAAATGTTTTTGCATAATCATTGAAAACTTGATCATCCCAGTTGACATAGGCTCTTTTTATAAGTTCTTTCATTTCGGTAAATGTTAAATGTTCATAGAATACATTGTGATCAAATACAAAACCGATTCGTTGTTTGATTTCTTTCTCATGCTCCTTGTAATTCAAGCCAAACACCTTAATCGTCCCGCTGTCAGGTTGCAATAAATTCATGATCAATTTAATTGTTGTCGATTTTCCTGCACCATTGCCGCCTATAAATCCGGTGACAAACCCTTTTTCTACCGTCATTGAAAAGTCCTTAAGATGAAAACATTCGAACGATTTATGAACATGCCGGAGTTCAATTACATTGTCCATCATTCTTCCTCCCGATATAAAATGGTAAGCAATTCTTTTAATTCTGTAAGGGTAATGCCAATGTCTTTACTATTTTTAATTGCTGCCAACAATTGCTCTTCAATCGCTTTCATTTTTCCTTCCTTCATCATTTCGTCATTCTGAACTGATACAAAAGAGCCTTTCCCGACCACAGAATAAATGAACCCATTCTTCTCGAGTTCTTCATAGGCGCGCTTCGACGTAATAAGACTTACATTCATATCCTTTGCTAATTGGCGCATAGAAGGCAGCGGCTGTCCCGGTTTCAATTCATTTGCAAGAATATGATCCTTAATTTGAGTGTAAATTTGTTCATAAATGGGTTGCTTTGAATTATTCGAAATTATAATTTTCATTTCAAAACCTCTTTTAATTGTCTACGCCTCAATATACACATTATATACAATATATACAATGCGTGATTAAATTTTTAAAAGTATATCCTCACCCCAATGTGGCAGATGTGCGCCAAATCGAGGTTCCCTGCAGCCGCAGATTTTTTAATGCTGTACTTTTTTATTTCAATCGAAATAAGAAGCGAGAATTCTGTTGGCAATGGCACTGAACCAGCCGGGCCTGATAGGGAATAGAGCTGTTTTTTTGATGTCTTACTTGGAGCGCGTGACGTTTTTTGGTAACCTTAAATAGGCTTTAAATTGTTTAAACTAGCGAATTTATCGGTTCATGCAGCGGCATGGCAAGGCGCTCCTTAACGGCGTCCGTGTGTGGGATCTTAATTATTTTAAGGATGTGTAATTGTGAATCAAGAGACGTACATTGAAATTAGCAGGACATCACAGTACATTAATAAAATGAGAGGTTTTTCTGTGCTGATTGATGGTGTCGAGATGGGAAAAATCAAAGATGGCGGAAGGCTGCGAATTGATTTACAGCCTGGCGAACATGCTATTCAAGTGAAAATTGATTGGTGCACAAGCCAAACATTAAGGTTTACCTTAGATGAAGGAAAAGTGCTGAAGTTTAGATGCGGAAGTCCGATCCGGGGATGGAAGGTATTCCTGGTGCTGTTTTCTACTGTGGCCCGCACTGAGAATTATCTGTTTATCGAGCAGGAATAAGCGGTTGAAAGCAAGGCTTCGTTATTCCACGGACAGAACAGCGCGACGGAAACTGCGTTTTGGAAAGGTCTAATTTCTTATTTTGTTAACAATGAATAATGGAGAACGTCCCTTGTCCGGAAAAGAGATGATTTTGATGGAAGATGCCCTCCTTTGGCTTGACCAAAGGGGTGTTTTTAAGACAAACATCCAAAGTTAAATTACGTATTGACATATCGGTATATCACGATATAATAATCCGTATGGAACCAATTGAAATTTTCAAAGCTTTATCCAATGAATCAAGGTTGCAGATTTTGCAATGGCTGAAGGAGCCTGATCGTCATTTTACACCCCATGAAGGGATTGATATGAACACAATCGGGGTATGTGTCAGCCAAATTACAGACAAATTGAAAATGACGCAGTCGACGGCTTCCCAATATCTCGCCATCCTGTTAAGAGCCGGCTTAATTAAGGCGGAGCGAATCGGTAAGTTTACTTACTACAAAAGAGATGAAGAGGCCATTAAAAAACTGGCCGACTTTCTAAAAACGGAGATATAAAAATAAACATCTCAAGATGTTTATTTTTACACCATACATATCGACATATTGCGATGTGTTTATTTTTAAAATTATCGTATCGGTATTTCGTGATATGTGAATGCAAAAACTTAAGGAGTGAACGACTATGTCTAACACCTGGAAAATTTATATTTTGGCCATTATCAGTTTTTTAGTGGGAACCTCAGAGTACATCATTTCCGGTATTCTGGATAATATTGCGCATACACTTGGGATTACCATAGCGGCCGCGGGCCAGCTCATTACGATCTTTTCACTCGTGTATGCCATTTTCACACCGATTCTTATGGCGTTGACGGCAAGTATCGATAGACGCAAATTAATGATATATTCTCTCGGTTTGTTTGTGCTCGGAAATATCCTGGCCTTTGCCTTGCCTGGTTACGGCTGGTTTATTGCAGCACGGGTTATTATGGCGTTGGGGGCGGGAATGGTTGTTGTCACCGCATTAACGATTGCCGCCAAGATCGCTCCGGAAGGCAAACAGGGCAGCGCGATCGCTACCGTCGTCATGGGATTTACCGCTTCTCTTATCATTGGTGTTCCACTCGGAAGAATGACAGCTGAAGCGTTGGGCTGGAAATCTGTATTTGGCGGAATTGCTTTATTGGGGTTAATTGCCATGATCATTATATTCTTGACTCTCCCGCATACGGAAGGGGATAAGCCCGTCCCTTTGCTTCAGCAGCTTTCCCTTTTGAGGAAACGAAAAGTGGCGATGGGATTGTCCGTCACTTTTTTCTGGCTCGGGGGATATGCCATTGCTTACACCTATTTGTCACCGTACCTCCTGAATATTTCAGGGATAAGCGGCAACCTGCTTAGCGGAGTTTTGCTTATATTTGGAATCGCGAGCTTGGTTGGATCGAAGTTTGGGGGATATAGCACTGATAGATGGGGAGTGCCCTTTACACTTGTTAGCGGGATGACATTGCATATCATCACACTGATTTTGCTGTCGCTCGTCACCCACTCATATATCGGCGTATTGATCATCCTCATATTATGGTCGTTTGCCGCATGGTCTACCGGCCCGACGCAGCAATATCACTTAGCGACGCTAGAACCGGAATTGTCAGGTGTCTTGCTTGGCATCAATCAGTCGATGATGCAATTGGCTATGGCTGCAGGTGCAGGAGTAGGGGGTATTTTTGTAGAGAATGTATCATTGGCCTCTATTACCTGGATTGGAGCGTTGGGGGTTGCGATTGCTGTTGTTGTTTTTTTGCTGACTTCTCATTCAGATACTAAACTGAAAGCACCAAATGTAAAAGAAGTCAGTCAATAATCCGCTGCCTTGATTAGCTTTGAAGGTTCATTGGCTTCATTCGTCATAGCACTATGCAGAATAATGGCGTATAAGAACTTGGAATACGCTGTAAACAGGAGCCGTTAGTTTTTAACACAAACATCTATTTTGGAAAAAAGCACACATGGTAAAGAATGCTCCGGAAAATCCGCAACGTTTTCCATTTTAAGATTGAAACTATACACTCGTGTCATTTATAATCGAACTATAAAAATGACACACGTGTATAGTTTTTTAATTTTTGATCTAAAAGGAGGGTGACATCAATATGGCTCCGAAAGTCGATGAAGAATATAGGGAGGAAAAGAAAAGCACACTATTAAACGCGGCTAAGAAAGTGTTTATCAAAAACGGATATATTAACACCACGATGCAGGATATTATGGATGAAGCCAATGTTTCCAGGGGAACTCTTTATAATTACTTTGATAATATTGATCATATTTTTATCGAAGTTCTTAAATTAGATGATCAGGATAATATCGATCTATTTTTAGATGAGAGACCGTTGTGGCCAGCCATCAAACGCTGGATAGAAGGGTGGCAGATTCAAATTGAAGAAGTGGATCATTCTCTATTGGTTGCGAGAGCTGAATTTTTCATTTCCTCAAAGTTTGTAAAAAATAAAGGGAATTTCCCTTATATTTCTGAACGCTACGAGCGAACTGCCAGTGCTATTGAAAAAGCAATTTATAAAGGGGTGGAACGAGGTGAATTTCAACTCCAGCTGCCCCCTGCACTTATCGCGCGGTATCTCATTTCGTTCATTAATGGTTTAATGCTGGATACCTTTCAACTGGGGAATGCAAACACAAAAGTTAAGGAGCAATTGTCTGTATTGCTTTTTTCTCTTGAACAAATGATGAAACCGACAAAAAAGGAGTGAACAGTCATGTTATTCGAGTCTTCCAGGGTGAAGCTGAGAAAAGTTACGATAGATGATGCAGAGCTTTACCATACATGGAGAAATGATATCGAAGTGATGCGAAATACGAACCCTTCTTTAGATATTTATACGATTGACGCAACAAGAGACTTTATTGAACAAGTGATCCTGGGCGCCAATACGGCCAAAAGTTATATGATGATTGAGAAGGAAAATGAAAAACCGATTGGCATTACATCATTAATCAATATTGATGATAAGAACAGAAATGCTGAATGTATTATCGACATTGGAGAGAAGGATTTTTGGGGCAAAGGCTACGGAAGCGAAGCATTGATATTGCTATTGAACTATGCGTTTTTAGAAATGAATCTGCACCGGGTTTATCTTAGAGTGTTTTCCTTCAATAAAAAAGCGATTCGTTTGTATGAGAAATTAGGATTTAGCCATGAGGGAACCAGTCGGGAGGCCCTGTTCAGGGAAGGTGTATGGCATGACATTGTGCATATGGGTCAGTTGCAAAGTGAATATTTTAAACAACATGAAAACAGAAGGACAGCACGGGCAGTTGAGTCTTGAGGCCAAATCGAAAGCAAAGTTCAGTCATCTTAAAGGCTAATTGAAACCAAAATGAGAAGCCCCCCTTTGGCGGGATTAACCAAAGGGGGGGCTTTTTTAATGTCCAGAAGAACTTCTAAAGTGCATTAAAGAAGGCCGCGGCTCAAGAATTGGTTCGATGACAAACGGTGTCTGAAGGGCCGTCTTCAAAGGAGCGCTTGATCAGGTTCTAGAATAACAATGTTAACTGTTCAAAATCCGCAAATAAGCCTTCCAAGGCCCGACATCCTCTTGATACCGCTTCGCCATCACTCTTGCAATTTGGGAGATGTGAGTAAGATCGTGTGCAACCCATGTTGAGATCTGTTCTCTAAGTTTGACGATTCCAAACTCAGGGTGTATGCCCGTTTGTTCGAAATCAGTCTGTGAATGAATCAGCCGTCGCAATGTCCCCAGGTTTTCCCGGCGAAGATCCGTAAAGTCGCTAAGCAGCTGCTCAATGGTTTTCTCAGCGTTTTTCTCCATCTGGCCAAAACGGTCAAACAAAGGAAATGTTTCCGTTTCTCCCTTTGTGATGATCATTTCAATCCGCGGGATCCAATTATTCTTTTCCCCTTCGATCAGGTGACCGATGACATCAAAGGCGTTCCACGTTGCTTCGCCTTCATTGCAATTGATCCATGAGCCTGATCATCCGGTCAGCAAATGACTCAGCGTTTGTGGCGTGCGTTCCAAGAGTTCTATATTAAAAATGATTCATACTTGTGTATCCAGATGATGAAGTGGGGAATTATTCAATGTGATATTACATTTTGTTTTGATTCATTGGTTTAGTTACGGCTGATGCTTTATGTATAGAAGAGATGATGAATTTACAAATTCCTTAAAATAAAAACTCAAAACTTTGATGGATTCAATTCACAGCAACATAAGACAGCATATTGATCATTGCCTTTGA
Organism: Bacillus sp. KICET-3; assembly: GCF_033261025.1. Classification (NCBI taxonomy): domain Bacteria; kingdom Bacillati; phylum Bacillota; class Bacilli; order Caryophanales; family Bacillaceae; genus Bacillus; species Bacillus sp. KICET-3. Next base: position 227,663 of record NZ_CP137345.1, read on the forward strand.
AAATTAAAACTATACCTTCGGTAACGTCAAAGAATGACAGCAGAGATTAACCTGCATACTAGTAACACTTTACCATCACTGTGGAGCAAATTCTCGCTAGTATGAAATAATCTGAGAGTAATAAAGTTGTATCCGAAAACCTCATTGCCCTTTTGCTTTTGATCGAAATAAGGAAAAAGGGTGTTTTTGATATGAGCATAAAATATTAGATACCTGGTATGGGAAATAAACCATTAAATGGGCAAAATATCAAAAAAATATAAAATCTTGATAAAATCTTGATATTTTTTTAATATTATCAAAATTGCAAAACCAATATCATATAGAAAATCCGGTTCAAAAGGTTTAATTGAGCTTATGTACTTCTGAAAATATGGTTCTTAACAGGAGGTGACTGATAATGCCAAAGTTTGATGATTTCGACTTAAATGTGAAACAAGCAAGTGAAAAAGATGTGGTTAAGCCAGAGGTTGGAAGCAGATATTTATGCACCCCAGGATCTTGTTGGAAATGGGTTTGCTTCACAACGACTGCTTAAAGAGTTAAAGTGAGATAATTTTCAATCAACGATATAGGAGGGAGTACATAGTTTTTGAGACACTCTTTAGATCTACATCATTAATTAAACCATTGGATGAATATGAGACAAAGGTTTTGCAAATTACCTAATAGAGATTCGAAAAATTTAGAAAGGGAGAGACCGAAATTGCCAAAATTTGATGATTTTGATTTAAACGTAAAACAAGCAAGTGAAAAAGATGTAGTCAAACCGGAAGTCGGAAGTAGATATTTATGTACCCCAGGATCTTGTTGGAAGTGGGTTTGCTTCACAACAACTGCGTAATATATTGTTCTAATTAAAAGCTGAATTGTTCGTCTTAGGGCTTTAGCGCTTAACTGCTAGCCTAAGAAATAATAGGTTAAGTGCTAGAGTCCTTTTAATCTATACATAATTTTGGGATGAAAGGAACTGCATACAGAAAAATGATGAGTCTTAAAATTTGTATAATAAATTGCTAACAAAAAAAATAAAACGGAATGATAATAATGCAAAGTATTAAGAAGAATCTAACGCTTTTGTGCAAGACGATTAAGATGATTTTTAATATAACTGGTAGAAATTTTTATTTTGTAGTAATCCTTACAATTGGAACCTCTTTGACTTCAGTCGTATCTGTCTTATTGTTTCAACAGCTATTGAATGCAATTGAGTTAAAAAAGAGCTTACTTGAAGAAATATGTATTATGTTATTTATCTATTTGGGATTTAATTTGTTTTCTGAGTGGTTGAATAATATATCGTCTTATTTTAATGGTAAGTTACGGCTTCTACTTGAATATAAAATAAACTTTCTGCTTATCGAAAAAAGTAGCTTGCTCTCAATGAGGGATTTTGAGAATTCAGATATATATAATAAACTTACACGCCTGGAAAATGAAGTTGGATATAGGCCCTTTCAAACTTTTCAGGCCTTGTTGGGAATTATTTCAGCATGTGTAACTATCATATCTTCATCGATTATTTTGCTATTATGGAAACCATACCTAATAATAATCCTCTTTTTACTCCCGTTTTTATCTTTGTTTTATTACTTAAAAATTGCACAAGAGAACTTTAAGATTCACTTTGAAAGAAGTAATTCAGAAAGAGAAGCCTGGTACATCAGCTATTTGATGACGCACGATTTTTCTTTTAAAGAAATAAGAATGTATGGTTTGAGAAACTATTTTTTAAACCGGTTTTGGAGGCTTAAACAACGCTTTAGAGACCAAGATAATGGTATTAATAAAAAGAAAATGATATATGGATTTATTTTTAATACGATTCAAGATATTTGCATGGGTGTTGTTGTTTTCATTGCTGTAATTAGTGCATTTACAGGAAAATTATTAATAGGTAATGTAGCAACTTATATTAAATCGATTAGTATGGTTCAATCTAATAGTCAATCATTAATAAATAGCATTTATCAGCTGTATGAGAGTAACTTATACATGGAACTACTAGATGAGTTTTTAAATCTTGAAATAGAAACAGTAGATTCTAATAAAATTAAAATAAATTCTATTGATGAGATTGAATTTAGAAATGTTTCATTCAGTTATGATGGAAGTAAAAATTCCTTAGAGAATGTATCTTTTCGTATCAAAAAGGGAGATTTACTTGCGATTATCGGTGTCAATGGATCAGGAAAAAGTACCATACTCAAATTAATCTGCGGATTATACACTAATTATAGTGGTGAAATTTTAATTAATGGTATAGAGCTTAAAAGAATTGACCATGAATCTTATAGAAAATGTATATCTGTCCTCTTTCAAGATTATTTAAAGTATGAATTTACACTTGGAGACAATGTTTCTGTGGGGGATACTTCAAATATGAATGATCCGGAAAAAATAAATAAAACATTGGAAATGGCAAATGTCACTTTTTTAAAGGATGGGAATAAATCATATCAATTAAACTCTCAACTGGGCAATTGGTTTGATGATGGAACACAATTATCAGGAGGTCAATGGCAGAAGGTAGCAATTGCAAGATCCTACTATAGGGAAGCATCTTTATTTTTGTTAGATGAACCAAGTTCAGCCCTAGATGCAATTTCCGAGAAACATATATTCGAAAGTTTCTTTAAATTGGCTACTAATGAAATTAGCATCTTTATCACTCATAAGGTAGAAATTGCAAAACATGCAGGGAAAATTTTGGTGATTAATAATGGTGCAGTCGACGGGATTGGAAATCATTCGGACCTCATCAGGAACTGTGATGTGTATCGCAGTTTATATGAAAAAGATCAAATTGATAGCAACTCTTCTATGGTTAGTAATTAATGAGTGTAAGCTTCAGTTTTAAGAAGGCTGTTTTTTAAAGGCTTTATTTAGGGAGGTTAGATCAATATGTTGGATAGCATAAAAACCAAAACTAGTATTCGGGATATTGCTTCACGAATTGCCGACATATCGTACGTAGAAACGGAGTCGAAAAGAAATGAAGTAAATTATCGTAATGCAGGAGAGATTACACAAACACTTTCTCCAATGACTCTTAGTCATGGTTATCCTTCTTTATGCATATTGTTTAGTAATTTGGGAGTTACTGATAATGAGAATTGCTGGATAGAGTATTCCAATAGGTATGTCCAGCAGATTGTTAATTTAATAAATGAGAGAGGAATATTTGGAGCTTCATTATTTTCAGGGACTGCGGGAATTGCATTTTCGATAAGAATAGCTAGTATGCGGGGGCTTTACTATTCTAAATTACAAAAGTCTTTAGATCGTTTTTTGTACGACCAATTAGATGAAATACTAACCAATTTAAACTTTAAGACGAACTATGAGATGTTTGACTATGATGTCATGGAAGGATTAGCAGGAATCGCAAATTATCTTTTCATCATAGAAAATGATCCGACAAGTGAAAAGTATTTAAAAAAAATCTTGACCTATTTTGTTTCTTTATCTGGTTATAAGGAATTTTCAGGTGAAAAAATACCCAATTGGCACATAATAAATGAGTTTTTATTTTCAGATAGTGAAAAAGAAACCTATAAGAACGGAATATTGAATGTAGGTTTGTCACATGGAATTCCTGGCCCTTTAATTATTTTAAGTAAGGCTTATAAAAGAGGGATTCTTGTAAAAGGGCATTTCGAAGCTATAAAAAGAATAGCCTATGATTTAGTAAAACTCAAAAATCAGTATGACAATAATTGGGGGGGGATGATAGACGTAAAACAATATTTTAACCAAGAATGTCCACTTCGTCTACCGACACGTTCAGCTTGGTGCTATGGAACACCTGGAACAGCTTTTTCGTTATTGACTGCCGCTGAAGCATTAAATGATAGGGAACTTTCCGAGATTGCAAAACAAGCCATGAAGGATCTAATCGGAAATGAACAGAAAATCTTTTCGCCTTCCTTTTGTCATGGTTATGCTGGTATATCGTATCTTTATAAAAGATTTTATGAAAAAACGGGTGTGCAGGAGTTTGATAATGAATCAAAGCGCTTAAAATCAAAGACCCAAGAATTTTTTGATTTTATAAATCCCTTCGGTTATTGCGATATTGAAATTAAGGATAACTATAAATTGAAACTTAATTCAATAGGGCTTTTACAAGGTGTGGTGGGAATATTGCTATCCCTTCTATCTTTTGAAGAGAACAGTCCTTCGATATGGAATGTTGCCTTTTTATTAGATGACTAATTTGGAGAAAGGAAAGACTATTATGACAAGTTATTTTAAACCTATAAGTAAATATATGCTTAGAGTACCGTTACATCCAAACTCATTAATGGAAAGATTTTATGACATCGAAAAAAGTATAGAGGCGATAAAGAACGATACATTTTTATGCGAACAGCTTTTGGTAGCAAGCGAAAATATTTATAAAACGTTAGTAAATAAAGATTTCTCTACATTATCTAAGAAAAAGAAGAGAAACCTGATTGCTTCCCTGGGAAACTATATTAATAGAGCTGCGACTAGAACCACTCCTTTTGGTTTATTTACAGGAGTTGGAATACTCGATCTAAAGAAGACTGAGGCGTCCAAGCCTTCAAAAATCAATATTAAAAAGAAAAGTCGTATTGATGCAGAATGGTTATTTAAACTTATCAAAAAGATAGAAGTAGAGCATTTTTATGACTTAAAGTTTAAAATGAACACAGCATCTTATCGTAAAGGTAATCGCCTACATATTCCTTATAACTTGGATGGAAAGACAGTAGAAATCAATGTTAATTACAGTAAGCCCTTAATGCTTATTGAGAAGCTATGTATAAAAGAACATGTAAGTTTCAAAAAAATGGTTCGGGCATTACAAGAAAGATATCCGAAAAGGGATGTTGACGATCTTGTAGCCTATGTAAAAACCTTGATTGAAAAAGAATTTATTATTTCTGAAATAAGACCTCCCCTTTGTAATACGAATCTTCTAACTTACACAATTAATGAATTGTCAAAAATACCCTTTTTATACGAGAAATATGGTAAACCACTCAATGAAGTGGATGTGCTGATTGGAAAGTATAATGATGCTCCTATCGGCCAGGGAACTAAAAATTATTTAACAATCCAAGAAAAATTAAGGCGAATCCATTCTTTTACAAATGAAAAATATTTACAAGTAGATACAAAATTAGATGTTGATGGAATTTATATAAATGAGAGAGATATCAAGAATATCAATAAATGTATTACATTATTAATGAAATTTGCTTCTGAAATTGACGACTCTAAAAGCTATAAAAATATTTTTGAAGAATATCGCTTAAAGTTTATTGAGAAGTTTGGAACTTACGTTGAAGTACCAATAGCGGATGTTTTAGATGAAGTTAATGGAATTGGTGCTTTAAAATCTTATAGTAGGCCTAAAAATAGATTTACTCAAGATACTCCGGTAACAACTGAAGAACATAACCTTTTGAAAAGATATTTTATGAATAAGTATTTAGCTGCTGTTGAAAATAAGCATCCTATTATCATAACAGATGAAGAAATTAACAAGTTAAATATGAAGGTAGACGAGAAAAGGTTACCGAGTTCTCTCGAATTAAATTTTATCATAAGAAAAAATAATAACGGAGAAAATCTTCTTTTTTTGGGACCCAATATAGGTTCATCTGCTGCAGGGAAAACATTTGGAAGATTTAGTTATTTGAGCGATGGATTTTCTGAAGTGTTGGACGAAGTAGGCAGAGAGTTAAAAGAAAGTGAAATCGATCAAGTGGAGCTGTGTTTTGTTCCATCAAACATTAGAATGGCGAATGTTACCCGTATCAATACACCAAGAGAGTATAACCTTTCAATGTTTACTAATTCATATAATCCGAACAATGAATTAACATTAGCTGATATTCTTGTTGGATGTGACAATGAAAAGTTTTATTTGAAAAATAAACGGAATGGAAGATTGCTGAATATATCAGGAATGAATATGCTAAATCTGAGCTCTTCAAGCAATATCATTCGATTATTGAGCGATATCTCCTTAAATCAGGATTTAGAATGGAGTAATACTCCATGGGGTGCATATTATAAAGAATTTATTCATATACCAGAAATTCGATATGAAAATATTATTCTCTCAAATGAGAAATGGAGTTTACAAAATCTGCGAGGGCAGTTTGAAAGAGCCCCAAAAATTGAAGAATTTATGGCGGAATTCCAAAAGTTCAGAAGAGTTTATTCAGTCCCGGATAATGTTTATTTTCAATTTGCTGATAATCGAATTTTATTGGATTTATCAAGAAAAACTAACCTCAACTTGTTGTATAAGAATTTATTCAAGTTTCCAAGTACTTTTTTAGAGAAAGCAGAGGCTGGAAACCCCGCTATTACCTTAGGTGAGGAATATTTCTCAGCAGAGGCGGTAATTCCTTTTGTTCTAAAAGAGGAATACAGAGACAATAAGAGTAAGAAAGAATTCTTTAATGGAAGTATATATCAGCAGGTTAGCTATCCTCCTTTTAAAGAATGGCTGTTTTTAAAACTCTATGGCCCTGAAGACCGCCAAGATGAATTAATAGAATACATGAAATACTTCATTTCAACACAACTGGATAGGAGTGTTTATGATAAGTTTTTTTATATGCGATACAATGACCCAAAACCTCATATAAGATTGAGGTTTCGTTCAATAGAACCAAACAATCTTCAGATTATTTACGACAAGCTGAGTGAGTACATAATTGAATTACAAAAAATGAGCATCATTTATGAAGTAACCATCAATACTTATTTCCCTGAAATCAACAGGTATGGTGGGTCGGTGCTGATAAAGGATGCTGAAAATTTATTCTACCATGATAGCTTAGTTGTGATGGAAATTCTTAAAGTCATGAAACAAAATAGTCTGAGCCAAGAACAAGTTGGAGTGATCTCCTTACTTCACTACTTGATTGACTTTGGATTATCTTTTGAAAATCAATTAAATTACTTGCAGCTAAACTTAAAAAACAGTGACATTCATAAAAAGGAATTCAAAAAAGAAAAGTTTGATTTCATCAATGAACTAGATTCTTATAACAATTGGGAAAAGGCTAAAAAAAGAGAAGACCTAAAACAAATTATTGATATCCTAGAATATAGAAGCAAAAGTATTAACGTCTATAGAGAACATATTAACAGAAGCAATAAACATACGAGTGATTTCATTAACATTATAGGGAGCATCATTCACTTGCATTTTAATAGGTTGTTTGAGATTGACCGCGATTTCGAAAATAAACTATATGTTTACGCATACCAAACATTATATGGCCAGAGAGTTCGAAGAAAGATGCTTCATTTACAGGAACTTTAAAAAACATCTTAAACAGATGGTTGAACAGATTAACTGATCAATCATCTGTTTTTTTCGATATTGATGGAGTCTTGATTTTTTATTGCTAAACTCCATTTATAAAGACGAAAAGGAGTTATTTGAAGATGAATAATGAGTATATCTTGCAAACGAGGCACTTAACCAAAAAATACAAAAAATCGACCATTTTAAACGGTGTATCAATTAATGTAAGAAAGAACACTGTTTACGGCCTTTTGGGTCCCAACGGGGCAGGTAAGTCAACGACGCTAAAAATAATATCCGGTTTGCTCAAACAAACATCAGGAGAGGTAATTTTCAATGGAAATCAGTGGACAAGGAAAGATTTGATTTATATCGGATCTTTAATTGAAAATGCTCCGCTTTATGGGAATTTAACTGCTATAGAAAATCTTGAGGTGATAAATACGATTCTCGGCCTGCCAAAAGAGCGAATTCAGGAGGTTCTTCAAGTTGTTGGGTTAACAAATACGGGAAGTAAAAAAGTGATGAATTTTTCTATGGGAATGAAACAACGACTTGGCATTGCCCTTGCCATTTTGAATCGTCCCAAGCTATTAATTTTAGATGAGCCTACTAATGGATTGGATCCTATTGGGATTCAAGAATTAAGAGAATTGATCGCTTCATTTCCGAAGCAGGGAATGACCGTTCTTTTATCCAGCCACTTGTTATCGGAAGTTGAACATTTAGCTGATGATATCGGCATTATCAGCAATGGAATACTCGGTTATGAAGGTAAATATCATTCATATGATAACTTAGAAAATCTATTTACAGATGTTGTACGAAAGCATAGAGCCCAATAGGAGGTTACCGAATGTATTTATATTTAAAATCAGAAATGATAAAAACAAAAAGAACAATGATTAGAAAAATGTTGTTGGTGATACCCCTAATATGCTCCATTCTTGCACTAGGTTTTAATTTTCTAGGCGGCCCGGAGATAGTAAGGCTGAGTGCAGAAACGATCATTAATCATTGGGGAATATTATGGCTATCCGTGTTCGTAGCCCTTTCCACTGGGCTTTTAAATAATCTTGAAAAAAAATCGACGAATTTTAAAACGATTATAGGCTTACCAATAGATCTTCAAAAAAAGGAAATAAGCAGAGTTTTATTTACAACTGGATTAATGGGGCTAGGGTCTCTTCTGTTAATAATTTTTATAATCCTAACGAGTTTGCTGGTTAAGACGAGTCCATATTTGGTTTCACTTTCTTCTTGTATTTTAGCGGTTATCTTAATGTTTATAGCTTCACTATGGCAGATCCCGTTTTGCTTGTGGCTTTCTAGAAAAACGAATCTTTTTATCACCTTACTGTTGAATAGCATGCTTAATTTAAATTTAGGTTCAGTTTTTGCTCCTACGGGAGATTGGTGGTTTGTTCCATACAGCTGGCATTTAAGAGTGCAAATGCCTTTAACGAAGCTACACTCTAATGGAATCCCTTTGCCGCAAAATGATGAACTTCTGAGCTATTCAGTTATTCCGACTGCTCTTGTTTTAAGCCTTACATTTTTTTTCATACTGACATTGATTACTGTTAGGTCTTTTAATAAACTTGAGGTGAAATAATGCTGCAATTTTATAGATGTTTTCTTGGCGAATGTAAAAAAAGAAAGCGAAGTATATTTTCATTATTACACATAAGCATTCCGCTCGTTTTATCTGGTGTTTTGGTGATGTACTTCTTATTTAGGAATGTACCCGTAGGTGCGGAAGCGAGCTATATCATTTTTTTCGAATTAATTGGAGTAGGTACACCGGTCATCATTTCGATTATTTGTGGGCTGGTGGCCGATTCTGAAAACGAGGCAGGCCATTTTCAAAATATACTTGGATTAATTCAGAGCAGAACCGTTTCATTCACAAGTCAAACAACAATGATGATATTCTCTTATTTTGCTGCGATATTTTTAACGATATCAATCTATACCCTAGCTCTGAAGCACCTGATCGGAGTAGGTGAAGTTAACTTTACTCTCTACTATTTAACAGGTATAATTTTTGCAGGAACTTCCATCTTTCAATATTTCTTCTATCAATTCGTTGGTTATAATTATGGGATAGGAATGTGCAGTATATGTGGGTTTGGAGGAGTGATTATCGCAGCTCTGTGCTTGACCACAATAGGAGATAAAATCTGGTGGCTCCTGCCTTGGGCTTGGGCAAACCGATTCGGTGAATATGTAATGGATTATTTGAAAATGACAGGTGTAAAACCGGTTGGAAATTCTACACTTGTAATGGGAGGTTATTCTTTTTTAATTATGACAACAGGAATAATTCTTCTAAGTATCGTTTGGATAAATAGGTGGTCCGGAAAAAAAACAAACGATTAAAGGGTGGTTCAATTTGGCCAAAATCTTGGCGGTTGATGATGACGCTGCAATTCTAAGACTGGTCAGGAAAATGTTGAGTATAAAAAAACATGAGGTTACAACTTTGCAAAGTATTAAAGATATCACGATAGAGGAATTAAATAAATATAATCTCATTTTATTAGATGTCATGATGCCAGATGAAGATGGATTTAAAATTTGTGAGAAGATTAGATCTTTAATTGATATACCGATCATTTTTATGACTGCCAAAAGTGATGAATCTTCAATAATTAAAGGTTTATCAATTGGAGGAGATGATTATATTGTAAAGCCGTTCAGTATCCATGAAGTGAATGCGCGTATCGAGGCTCATTTAAGGCGGGAAGCAAGGCCGAAAAAGGGCACCAAAAGTGTATTTATCGATGGTGACATCCTGATTGATTTAGAAGCAAAAAAAGTAATGATCAAAGGGGAGGAAGTAAGCTTTACTAAGACTCAATACAAAATTTGTGAACTGCTCGCATTACACAAGGGGAAAATCTTTTCTAAAGAAGATATTTATGAATCTGTCTATTCAATTGAAAGCGATTCTCAAATTTCAACCGTGGTTGAACATATCAGAGTGATAAGGAAAAAAATTGCCCAGTTCAATTTAGCCCCTATCAGTACGGTTTGGGGTGTAGGGTATATATGGGAATAAAGAATACGTTATCGGTTTATTTTGTTAAATGGATTACAAAATTAGGTTTTGCAGGTTTGTTTATTTTGACCCTGAATATTGGATTCGTGACTTGGGGAATCAATCATCATTTTTTCCTTCCGGCAAATGAACCGATAAAAAAAGCGGAAAAAATACAGAGTAAAGTTGAAAGTGCCAATTATATTGATCCCAGCATCATTCCTCCAGAACTGGATTATACTATTTTTAATAAGCAAACAAACAAAATTGTAAAGAGTAATATGAGTTCCAGAAATAAACAAAGATCAATAGAAGCTTATCTGCATCCTAGTAAGGATAGAATGAGCTCTTTTATAAGATATGACAGTCGATATGAAAGCATTTTGATTCATTATAGCTTGAAAATCCAGTTTGCAAATATTGAATTAAGAAAGGTATTTCCGAATCCTGGCGTATGGATATCAGTTTTTTCAATCTTAATTTATTGTGTTTATTTAGTTTGGAATATAAGAAGTTTTTCTCGAATTATTGTCCAAGAAAACCAAAAGCTTATCCAAGTAGCCCGTAAAATAAAAGAAAGAGACTTAAATATCGAATTTCCGCGAGTTCGATTTAATGAGTACAAAGATGTAATGGGCGCAATGGAGAGTTTATCGGAAGCACTTGTTAAATCCATTCAGAAGGAAATTGAGATTACCAATTCAAAGTCAGAACAGATCAGTTATTTGATACATGATATAAAGATTCCGTTGACCGTTATAAAAGGGAATATAGAGCTTTTGGAAGCTATGGCAGATGAGGATGAGAAGGAAAGTTTCCGCGACGTTATGAATGCTATACAGCAGATTGAAGGATACATTCAGGAAGTTATCGATATCAACCTGGACAACAAACAAGACAATACGAATATGGAAGAAGTATCTGTAACCGATTTCTTGTGCAAGCTGGAAGCCGAAGTTAAAAGCTTGGGTAATAATATCATTGTCGAAGATTGGACACATAAAGAGGCTAGCCTTTATATAGACGTAATCCTGCTTAGTCGAGCAATAAATAATATTGTATTAAACGGAATAGAAAGAACGCCGCCGCATGAAAAAGTGCAAATGATCGTCAAGCAGGATAAAGACCGTATTCAATTTGTTATCATCGATCAAGGACCCGGTTTTTCGGAGGAAGCTCTACAAAAAGGCACTGAACTTTTTTACACCGAAAACTTTGGACGGACGAATAACAGCCATTATGGATTAGGATTAACGTTTACCGAAAAGGTAATCAAGCAGCATAATGGAAGAATGAAGCTTAGAAATAATGCCAACAACTCTGGGGAGGTGCTGGTAGAATTACCGATTCTATTGAGAAAGGGATAATACAAAAGATAAGTTCATTTTAATGACTAAAAGAGAATACTTGACCGCTTTTGTGTGAAATTTTAATTTTTAAAGTGTCCCGAATCCTCATTCGGGACACCTTTTATATTTCTGAGACTATGTCAACTGCCGCTCCGCAAACTCCCGATACAGCGCGTGCGAAGCAACCAGCTCATGATGCCGTCCCATTCCGGTAATCTTGCCTTTTTCGATAAACATAATTTGATCGGCATTTACGATCGTTGAGAGCCGGTGGGCGATGACGAAGGTTGTCCGTCCTTTCATGAGGCGTGAGAGGGCCTGCTGGACAATGCTTTCCGACTGGCTGTCGAGGCTGGCTGTCGCTTCGTCCATCATTAAAATTTTCGGGTCGCGCAGAAAGGCGCGGGCGATGGCGATCCGCTGTCTCTGTCCGCCGGACAGCTTGACACCGCGTTCGCCGACTTCCGTATCAAGCTGCTCAGGAAATTGTTTAATAAATGCGTCCGCATAAGCCATTTCCGCGACTTTCCACAGTTTTTGATCGTCAATGCTGTCAGCGTGGTCCAAGCCGTAGCACAAGTTCTCACGGATGGTGCCGGACATCATCGGGCTGTCTTGAGATACGTAGCCGATCTGGCTGCGCCACGACTTCATCGACAGCTTGTTGATCGGTGTTTCCCCGATATTAATGACCCCTGAGTCCGGTTCGTAAAATTGTTCCAAGAGGCCGAACATCGTCGTTTTTCCGCCGCCGCTCGGACCGACAAATGCAATCATCTGCCCGGGATCGACGTCGAAAGATACCTCCCGCAAGACAGGCTCGTCATCGCCGTAAGAGAAAGATACATTCTCGACACGTATCGGCAGATTGGAGATATCCATCTCAAGCCCTTCCTGGCCCTCTTCCTCTTCAGTATGCAAAATCTCGATGATTCGCTCTGTTGCCCCTTTTGCTTTTTGCAGCTGAGTGAAAAACATTGTGAACGATGTGATCGGGAAGATGATTTGAAACAGATAAAGCAAAAAGGCGATCAGCGAGCCTGCCGACATCGTCCCCTCAGAGACGCGGATGCCGCCGTAGCCGATGATGGCGACGATCACAATCATAATGACAAGGTGCATAAACGGGGAGACGAGTGCAAATATACGGGCTTCCTTGAGGCCGTATTGAAAGAGCTTCGAAATGCCTGATAACCCTTTCATTTTTTCTGTATGCTCCGCGTTGGATGCTTTCATTAATCTGATTTCGCTTAACGTTTGCTGGACATTCCCGGTAAACGAAGCGGTTTCATCCTGTAGTGTTTTAGAGATTGTGTGCATTTTCATGCCGAGCGGGATCATGATGACGGTCGTAATCGGAACAGAGATGAGCATGAGGAGTGTCATTTTCCAATCCATAATCAGCAAAATGACAACGGCTCCAATAATCGTGATCATGCCCGAAACAAACTGCGGAAAATGCTCGGAAATCAAGCTTTTGACGATGCCGGTATCATTGACGACACGGCTGACGGTTTCGCCGCTCGTCTTTTCATCAAAATACCGGACGGGCAGGCGCAGCAATTTAAACCACATCCGCTCCCTCAATGAAGCGACCACTTTTTGTCCGGCATAGGAAAGAAAATAGGTGGAAAATCCATCGCAGACCGCTTGAATGATAAAAACGAGCGCAAGGATGCCCGCCAAAGCCATGCTGATCGAACTGGCGGAAAAGCCGTCGACCAATTCCCGTGTAAGCAGCGGAATTGATAGTCCGACCAATGTGGTGACAAGGCTTGCGATTAAGCCGATGGTTAGAGCGAGTCTAGGAATGCCTGTCGAGAGAATCAATGAGAAGAACGGTTTTAAGCTGGCGGGTTTGTTCTCTGTTTTCATATTGCTAAACTCCTTTATTTAGTTTTTATGAGCTAAACATCGTGTGATAATGGAATGCCCCCTTCTTCCAAAATAAGCGTACACCATAACGCATAATATTACGCTATATATCTCATAAAGTTCCAAGGAAAAAAGTTTTTAATAAAAAAATAAGCTTCTAAAGTCAGCGTAAACTGACTTTAGAACGCTATTCATAAATTCCTTTCCCTATTCTCCGTTTTGTGACAAAAAATCCAATAAGCCAAAGCATGATCGTCCAAATAAACAAATAGACAATCTGGCCTTTATATTCCAGCACGCTCCGCCCGACTTCTACGCCATGAATGAACGCCATGAACGCATTTTGCGGCAGAATCGAACAGATGGCGTCCAGAATGGGGTTGCTGCCCGTAAACGAAATGAAACAGCCGGCAAGCACACAGGTAACGACACTGATTCCGCTCGCCGCTAAATTGATATTCCGCTTCATGACAGAGGTCATACAGATCGAAAAACCCGTTGCCATTGCCGTCAGGATTGAGAGCAATACAGCCAGCATTCCGAAACTGTAGCCAATTTCTGCGCCGAAAAGCTGACAGGTGATGACAATGGCCAGATAGGATGGAATATACAAACATAAAAACGTGAAAATCGACTGCACGAACAAATACTTACCGACGCTTAAAGGCGATGCAAGCATTCGCCTGAATGCACCGAGCATGCGATCCTCCGGGTAAAGAGCGGTCAGTGCCACACCTTGCATGAACACCAGCATCACAATAAATCCTAAAATATTCGTTCCGATCCCCCGGTCATTGTGGATTTGATCATCTCCCCGGTAGCTTTCCGGCAGGTGTCCTGTTTTGAAAAATTGTTCAATTCTTTTTTGATCGGTTTGATTTCTCAACGTGGTGACCTTATAGCCGCTTCCTTTTTCTTCGACCAAAAAGTTGTACTGTCCTAATACAAGTGAGGAAAGAGGAGGTTTCGTATCCACTTGTAAGACGTCTGCTTTCGGGTCGCTTGGGATATGTTGTGAGCCAGCGGTTATAAAGGCGATCTTATCTTTTACAATTGTTTGGTTGGAGAAGAAGATGGCCGCTGCGATCATAAGCGGAACAACCACAACTGCAATGATCAGGACCGCTTTTTTTGTTAACATCCGGTCCAGCCTGTTTCTAAATACATTCAACATACATATTCCTCCGGTTTAAACGCAATATGGCAAACAGCTGTACAGACTATCGAGGCAAGCAACAGACATAAGGTCACCGGCAGGAAGATGCTGAAATCGTGATCATAGATGAGCCGGAATGCACATTCAGAAACCCAATACACCGGCGAAAATATAGAAATTGAATTGATCATTTCTCCAAGTCGGTGAATTCCGAAAAACACACCTCCAAAAAAGACGAAAAAGGCGACGGGGATTTGCATGATGCCGTTTGCTCGCTCTTCATTTTTGAATATGCAGCAAAACATCGTGCCAAAACAGCAGCCAAACAAAACCAGGGCATCAATTAACAACATCAAATACGGGAGATACCGTCCACCGAGATTCAAATGAAAAAGTGTTTGGCCTAAAAATAAGACACTGCAGTAGCAAACGGTTCCGAAGATATACGTGGAGAGCAATTTCGATAGATAAATTGAAGCTCTGGAAACCGGAGCATATACCATGCGGATATTTCCCTTCTTCACCTTTTCTTCCATAAACGTGTTTGCAGCTGTCATCGTAATCAGCATGGCGGAAAAAATTGTCATGTTGACCCCGTAGTAGTCGTATGAGCTGACGGTATTTCCGCCGAAATTGTTTTTTGTCACAAACCCCATCATCGCAATCAAGATGAAAGGAAAGATGGTATTGGCGAAAAGCAGCGTTGGATTTCTGACGATATTTAACATGTCAAACTTGATCATTCTTAAAAACTTCATCTCGATCACTCCTAGTCCCGCAAGGATCTTCCTGTGAGCTCTAGGAAGACAGTTTCTAAAGAAGCTTTTTTGCTTGCCATGTTTATGATTTGGCAGCCTTCTTTCGTCAGCGCTGCGATGATGTCGCCAACATGGTCATTTGATTGGTCAACGGTAATTTCAAAGGTATCCTCAGTCATCTGAACGCTTTTTACCCCTTCAATTTGATAAATCAGACCAACGTTTACCCGTTCCGATTGCGTTAATTGGAAGGCATATGCTGTTTGATTTTTTACTTTTTGGTGTAAATCTTCTTTTGTCCCTTGCGCGATGATTTGACCTTCATTCATGATCATGATACGGTCTGAAATGGCTTCGGCCTCTTCCATATAGTGCGTGGAATAGATAATAGTCGCTCCGTTGTTCTTCAGCGTTTTTATCGATTCCAAAATGTGATTTCGGGACTGGGGGTCAATCCCTACAGAAGGTTCATCCATGATGACGAGCTCCGGACGGTGGGCGATTCCACAGGCAATATTCAGCCTTCTTTTCATGCCCCCTGAGAAGGTCTTCGGTTTATCGTCTTTTCGTTCATATAGCCGTACTAATTTCAATGCTTCCTCGACCCGCTTGTCCAAAACGTTTCCTTTCAGGTTGTAGAGGCCGGCAAAGAACCGTACGTTTTTCTCGGCAGAGATTTCCTCAAAAATAGCAAGGTCTTGAGGAACGATTCCAATCCCTTGCTTCACGTGCTTGGCACCTTTTTTCAAGTCGCGCCCGAACATTTTTACGTTTCCGCTTGTAGGAGATAAAACGGTGGCTAAAATATTGATCATTGTACTTTTGCCAGCTCCGTTCGGGCCTAAAAGGCCGAGAATTTCTCCCTTTTTTACTTCAAAGCTCATTCCGTTTATGGCAACTTTTTCGTTATAATTTTTGCGTAGATTTTCAACTTCGACAACACTGGTCACTGGACATCCCCTTTTCTTCGTCTTGAAAATTCCTGCAATACCCTGGCTTGTAGCTCTTCCCGGTTTTGTTCGAGTTCAAATTCAGGCGCTGTTTCTTCAAAACCATCCTGCTTTTCCCCGTCATAGCGATACAGCTTTTTCAACAAGTTCCACAGCGTTTCGATCTCTTCCATCGAAAATTCTTTAAAAATATCGGCCATAAAATAAATCGCTTTTTCCCCGCATTCCTCCATGACCTTTTTTCCTGAATCAGTGATTTTTACATTGACCGCACGTCTGTCGCGTTTGCTTGGTTCTGTGAGCACATATCCTTTTTTTTCGATGCTGTTGATGAGTCTGTTCACATTCTGCTTTGATGTGCCCAGCTTTTTGGCAATATTATTGATTGTTGTTTCATCCTCGGGCAAGTGAAGGATAGCGACAATCGTCATAAATTGCCTAGATGTCAATTCTTCAAAATATTCATCACCGCGAATTTGAATTTTGTTTAAAACCGAGAACAACGTAGCGTAAGCTTGCTGCATCAAGAACAAATCTTTTAGTTCTTTTGAAAAATCCATTTTTCCACTCCTTTAGACAACATGTTGTCTTTTTTAGTATAGTGATTTTCCGGGACATGTCAAGATCATATGAAAGGATTCTTGACAGGCGATCCATTTGTAACTATTATAGTTACAAATGGATGGAAGAGAGGAAAAAACACATGACAATAAAAGTAAAAGTATATTCTGATTATGTCTGCCCATTCTGTTTTCTTGGGAAAGACCAGTTTGAGAAAGCGATTGACGGAAAGGATGTGGAGGTGGAATGGCTTCCGTTTGAATTGCGCCCGCGTCCTGCCGAACCATTGGATCCGTTGAATGATCCGCAGAAATTGGCGATGTGGGAAAACGCCATCGCGCCGAGAATAGAAGCGTGGGGGATCGACATGAAGCTGCCGGACGTCTCGCCGCATCCTTATACAGATTTGGCCCATGAAGGCTTTCACTTTGCGAAAGAGCACGGCAAAGCGAAAGAATACAATGACAGGGTTTACCGTGCATTTTTCCAGGAAGAGCAAAACATCGGTGACATCGAGGTGCTGACAAAGCTTGCAAAAGAAGCAGGCTTGGACGAGAAGGCTTTTAAAGAAGCGCTGGCAGCGAGAACATACCAAAAAACCCAGCAGCAGGCGCTTCAGCATGCCTATGAAGAAGTCGGCATTACCGCCGTGCCGACTTTTATCATCGGCAATGAGCGAATCGCCGGGGCTGCGGCTAAAGAAGTGTTTGAACAGGTGATAGAAGAGGAAAGCGGGAAAATACAATCGGCAGATGCTTTGCAATGCGATGTTGACGGGAGATCCTGCTAAACAATGACTCCTAAAAGAGGTCAAGGGGATGATCTAGCCTCTGTTTCGTTATGGGTTTCCACCGCTGATTTTGAATTGTCATTCCCCTTTGCAGCGGCATCCAGGGAATCATTTGTGAAAGCATTGATTAGGCGGCAAACTGCCATATTTGCCGTTTAAGTGGCGGCATTATTCAAGGAAGAGAGTATAACAAGGCTCCTGTAGAAACAGGAGCCTTTGTTTAACTGGATATGAGAAAAGACACGCTTTATTTTATATATTTATAGGGTGTACTTGAATAAAATCTGTATGGAATAGGCTTTTTAGAACCGACATTCTCAAATTTGTATCTGTATGTCGTGTGGAAGCCAAGGTTGCGAACGTCGACTTTAAGGTATGTATAGCCTTTCTTTGTGACATATAAAGTTTTGTAATTTTTCCAGCCTTTTTTTGTTTTATATTGCAATGTGGCCTTTACTTTGCCTGAACGATCTGTATCAATTGATGTACCACAAAATCCGGTGATGACTCCATTCAATTTGTACGCATACGAATAACCGAATGTGTTTGTGTATGTTGGTTTTTTATAAAATAGGCTTCCTTTTCGGGCCACATTTACACCGTATTTGTTTTTTCGAATCTGTTCCGTTGTTTTTGCAGGATTTGAATTAGCAAATGCAATCGCTTCAGCGCGGCTGAACTTAAGCGTTGTATGAGAATAGAATTTGTAAGGAATAGGCTTTTTTGAACCAATATTCTCAAATTTGTATCTGAACTTCGTGTACAAGTCGAGGTAACTGCTCACTTTAAAGGTCGTATGGCCTTTTTTATTAACATAAAAAGTTTTGTAATTTTTCCAGCCTTTTTTTGTTTTATATTGCAATGTGGCTTTTACTTTGCCTGAACGATATGTATCTAGTGTTGTAAATGGATGCCCAGCCCAGCTATAACCGAAGGTGTTGGAGTATGTTGCTTTTTTATAGTGTAATTTTCCTTCTCGGAAAACGGATACACTGGATGTCGATTTTATCGTACGATCTTTTGCTTGCGCAGTGTCGGAGCCGATAAAACCAAGTGATGCGAAGCTCCCGATTGCGACTGCTAAAACCAACAAAAGTTTGATGAATTTACCTTTCAAAGTGAACTTCCTCCTATCTTTGTTTAGATCAAATTTCACTCTTTTTCAATAATAGTTCTTGTGATAAAAATTGACATCCATCAAATAAACTATTTTATTCTGACAATCTTGTTATATTTTGTCGTTTTATGTCGAAATAGAGAGGTTAGAACTATGACATTTGGTCTGGTTTGGTGGGTGGAATGTGAACAATTAGTATTAAAATCGTGTCTGCTGTTGTTTGGGATCAGGGGGCACGGTACTTGTGTTGTTCAAGAGATAATTGCGCTTGACTTGCATCAATGTGGGAGATGCAAGTTTCGGACCGTCTATGAAGAAGCCGGATTACCGCCGTACCGATTCTTATCATAGGCAATGATTAAGAATCCTTCCATGGATAAAGTTTTTAAGGCAGCAAAACTTGCATAAATACACGACGAGATATTGGAAATGCCAATGGGTTACCACACTCCTGTGTCAGAAATGTCAATGAATATTTCCGGCGGTTAAAAAACAGAGAATCATGCTTGCGCGGGCTTCATTGCAAAGACCTTCAATATTATTGCTGGATGAGGCAGCAAGTTCTCTGGATAACTTAAATGAAAAAGTCATAGAACAACATTTAAATGAATTAAAGTGCACTCGATAGTAATAGCTCACAAGCTAAGTACTATTAAGGATGCGGATCTTTTATTTAGTACTAAAAGACGGAGAGATTCAAGCGATGGGCAACCATTTGCAATTGATTCGAAATAAAGGATTTTTACACTAAGCTGTACAATTCAAACAATGAGCAAGCAATCTAATTGGGGGTGCTAATCCATTGAACGATTTATTTGATGAAATAAGAGATGAATCTATTAATATTGGAGAGGATAATGGTTATAAATTTGACTTCTTTAAAGAGATATTGGGAAATAAAAGATTTGTGTTTCTTGGTGAAAGCAGCCATTGTGTCAAAGAATACAGCGAAGCGAAGGTAAGCTTAATTAAATTTCTGCATCAGGAATTAGGATTTCATATTCTTGCTTTTGAAAGTGAATTGGGGGATTGCGCCATAGGAAATTACCTTTCAGAAGAACTCAGTTCCAAAGAATATATGTCCGGTTCCATCGGGAGAGTTTGGCAAAACGAATTTATGCTCGATTTGTTTGAGTATATGAAGGAAACTCAACAGCGGCAGCCATTGCATTTAACAGGAGTTGATGTTCAGCAGAGCATGGATAAGCACTTTTCTTCCTACATGCGTTCGCATTTGACAGGGGACCTGAGGAAGATGTATGTAGAATTTGATACGCGCACAAATGAGATGCTGGATAAAGATTACATATTGAAAAGACGTTTTAGGAAAACAGTAGAAGAGATTGAAGGCATGGGCCAAGAACTGATGAAGGGGCTTGAGAAACAGACTTTTCCCTCTGCCATGCTACGTGATGTCGTGTTACAAACGATGAAAAACAGAATAAATTATTTTAAGGCGAATTTTACAAAAGGTTTTTCCAAATTGTTTGAGTATCGAGATGAATTAATGGCAAAGAATCTTGAATTTTTATCTCAGCATGTATATCCTGATGAAAAATTTATCATATGGGCACACAATCTTCACATCAAAAAACAGAGCAGTGCGAATCGTTTTTCCCCTTATCGATCATTTGTGGAAAATCTTCCATCATCCATGAAAGAGGACAGCTTTGTTATTGGTTTTTATGCAGGGGAGGGAAGAATGGGGAATCACCAAGGGGGCGATCATCCTATAAAAAAAGTCAACAAGAAGCATTTGGAATGGTTGCTTAGTAACTCACCTTACCAAAATTTTTTTATACCATGCACCTCAAGGTGGGGAGGAAATAAGTGGAAGGCTTTGGAGGGGGGAGGCTTGCGTATTTCTTTTAAACCAGTTCAGCAATATGATGGGGTTTTGTTCTTTAAAAAGGTAACTCCCGCAAATTTTAATTTCGATTAGAATGTTCCTGGTTAAAGGTATTGTAACCCTCTTGATGTTTTTTCAGTGCCGGAGGGATGAGCAGCCGAAAAAACAGTTCTCATTGAAGTTTTGCAAAGTAATGTCGATGGAAACACATGTTAAGCATAATCCCTATAGATGAAAATCATCTATAGGGATTTTTATGTTGGCGAAAATAACCTTTTTCGTTATATTTAATTTATGAAGAAAAGCTGACACTTCTTCGAGAAAGCGCTTACATGTTTTTCTTCACGTTTTTTTTGCCTGGTTTACTGTTTTACAAATATTCCATTTCAGGAGGAAATGATGATGTCGGACAAAACAGCAAACAGCTTGAAAGTGAAAGCGGAAGGAAGAACCCTTGTCATGGAGCGGCTTTTCGATGCGCCGCGAGATCGGGTGTTTAAAGCTTTTTCGGAAGCTGGGCAGTTGGAAAGCTGGTGGGGGCCAAAGGGCTGGCAAACCGAAGTTCGTTCGTTTGCGTTTAAACCGAATGGCGTTTGGCATTATTGCATGCGATGTACAGATGAGAACCAGGGGGAGTATTTCGGGCAGGAATCCTGGGGCAAGGCTGTCTATCAAGACATCTCGGCGCCTGAGAAGATTGTGTTCATTGATATGTTTGCAGATGCGGAAGGGAATGCAGTTTCCGGAATGCCGGAGACGTTGGTGAAGGTGGAGTTCATTGAGGGAGAACATAGAACGAAGCTCGTGATGCGCTCTGAATTTGCATCAGAAGAGGCGTTGCAGCAGGTCATCGATATGGGCATAATCCAGGGTGTTTCTTCGCAGTTTGAACGCCTCGACAATCATCTGAAGCAGGCATATTAAAAGGAGGGCGTCCCATGACATTCTTGGAGCATTTTACATAACGTTGCATTCGGGGACCTCCTGATACCTTTGTGTTTGAAAAACAACCACATAATAGGAGGTTCAGAATATGCGTACAGAACAAGAAATGATGGAGCTGGTGTTAAAAGTCGCCAAGGAGGACGACAGGGTCAGAGCGGTTGGCATGAACGGTTCACGGACGAATCCGAATGTCCCCAAGGACCCTTTTCGGGATTATGATATTGCGTATCTGGTGACAGATGTGCAGTCTTTTCTCGATGATCCGGATTGGATCGATGTGTTCGGAGAAAGGATCATCATGCAGACGCCGGAAGACATGGAGCTGTTTCCGAATGAGCTTGGCGGCCGTTTTACCTATATGATGCTGTTTACGGACGGCAACCGGATTGACTTGATGCTCATTCCTTTAGCAGAAAAGGATGAATATTGCCGTGAAGACGGTCTGACCGCCATCTTGCTTGATAAGGATGATGCTTTGCCTGCCATTCCGCCGCCGACAGATGAGGAGTATTGGGTGAAAAAGCCGTCAGCACAATCTTTTGCAGACTGCTGCAATGAGTGCTGGTGGACTGCGACATATGTGGCCAAAGGCTTGTGGAGGCGGGAAATTCTTTATGCGCTTGATCATTTGAATCTGGTCAGGGCGATGCTGTTAAAGATGCTCGAATGGAAAGTCGGAATCGAAACCGATTTTTCGCTTAGCATTGGAAAAAACGCCAAGTTTCTGAAGCGCTATGTTGATGAAGAGACATGGAAAAGACTTCTGGCAACATATCCCGGCGGAGACTATGGCGAAGTGTGGAGCGCTTTATTCAAGACGACCGATTTATTTGAAGAGACTGCGATTGCAGCGGCAGAACGATTGGGTTATCAGTACCCCTTCGTGGACGCCGGCAATGTCAAGCAATACTTGAAGCATGTTCAGCGGCTGAGACCTGCCGCAAAAGAGATTTATTAATACATTTGCTGCACCCCCGGCTTTCTGGGGGGTGCACTTTTCTTGCCGCGGACCTGAAAAGAGGTGAACGTGATGTTTGACATCAAGAACATATTGAACGTTTATTACGGCATAGACAGCGTCAACATTTCCCCGCAGAAAGGCGGATGGTCGGCTCTCGCTTATAAAGTGGCCGGCAGTGATGCCGATTATTTTCTAAAGGTGTATGATAAAAAAAGAGCTTCCACTGCGAAATGGACGGCACTGATCGACGACTACGCTCCCATCGTCCAGTGGCTCAACGATCATACTCAGCTGAGGGGGAGCCTTCCTGTGCCGGTCTTAACGAAGAGCGGCGCCTATAAGTGAGGATGACCATGGCATCTACCTTCTTTATGAATATATTGACGGAGAAACGATTGGAGACCGCCCGCTGCACAGCGGAGACATCCGAAAGCTTGCGGAAATCACGGCAGAGCTTCACACATATGGAGAAGGCATACCTGTTAAAACAGACAGGATAAAAGAAAGCTTCGCTGTACCGTTTTTGCGGCAAATGAGAGAATGGCTGGGCGGCGCACTTCCCGGCAATACCACAGAACTGTTTGATCCTTATGTAGACTCCGTCTATCATATGATGGAGAAGGCCGAGGAGCTGTCTGATCAATTGAAAAGCGGCAGCTTGAGGCTTGCGTTGTGCCATACTGATATTCACAATTGGAATCTGATGACTTCCGGACGGGAATTCATATTGATCGACTGGGAAGGATTGAAGTTGGCACCAGTAGAAGCTGATCTGATGTTTTTTGCGGATCAGCCGTACTTTCACGAGTTTATGACGATCTATCGGCAAGTGCACAAAGGTTTTCAATTGGATCAGCAGGCATTGCGGTTTTATCAGCTGAGGCGCAGATTGGAAGATGTGTGGGAATTTGCCGAGCAGCTTGTCTTCGACTGCCAGACGGAGCAGGAGAGAGCTGAAACGGTGACCGCGATTGAAAAAGAGCTGAAAGGCATCAAGGCAACCAAATTTGATTAGTAAGAGCGGAGGCAGACTTGTGAAAACATACCGTACGTTATTTTTTGATGTAGATGATACACTTTTGGATTTTCAGGCGGCGGAAAGCTTAGCGCTGCGCCTTCTTTTTGAAGAGCAGAATATCCCGCTGACACAGGAAATCGAAGCCGATTATAAAAGAATGAATCAAGGCTTGTGGAGGGCGTTTGAAGAAGGAAAAATCGACCGTGATGAAGTGGTCAATACCCGCTTTTCCCTTTTGTTCAAAAAATACGGCCGAACGGTCGATGGGGCCTTGCTGGAGAAGAAGTACCGCGGCTATCTTGAAGAAGGGCATCAGCTGATCGACGGGGCCCTGGAATTAATCACAAGGCTGCAGCGCCGCTATGACTTATACATTGTGACGAACGGTGTGTCAAAGACGCAGTATAAGCGGCTGCGTGATTCAGGATTGTATCCGTTGTTTAAAGGAATTTTTGTTTCGGAGGACACCGGCTATCAGAAGCCGATGAAGGAATACTTCGACTATGTTTTCGCAAGAATTCCTCATTTCTCTAAAGAAGCCGGATTGATCATCGGGGATTCCCTGACCGCGGATATCAAAGGCGGCGGAATCGCCGGGCTTGACACATGCTGGCTGAATCCAGGAATGAAACCCAATGACACTGGCATTGTACCAACCTATCAAATACAAAAGCTAGATGAGCTGTATCATATTTTACATGTTGAAAAAGAATCGGCAGCCGGCCGTTGTTTTTCATAGGGAGAAGGAGCGCATTTTGATTGCTGTTTCAAGCTGCGTTCCGCTTTCTCTTTATCGCTTAAATTATCAAAATATTCTCTATGTTGGAATAATTTTTCGGCTATAAATAATGTGTTCTTCTGAAAAAAACAATTGTATTTATGAGAGAAATTTATTATGATGGAATAAGTAAATTTTGAGGTATATAGCATTTGGAATTATCAGATTGTTATTACTACTTCATCCGACATGATGAAGATATGCTTCGTTATCACATATTTTGGTTGACATCAGCCGTGTAAGAGGAGGAAATACAGTGGCGAATAAGGAACTGAAGAGAGGCCTGGGGGCGCGCCATATTCAAATGATCGCGCTGGGCGGCACCATCGGGGTCGGTTTATTTATGGGGTCTTCCAGCACGATCAAGTGGACAGGACCGTCCGTCCTGCTTGCTTATGCAATCTGCGGAATTTTTATCTTTTTTATCATGCGCGCAATGGGAGAAATGTTGTATGTTGAGCCAAGCACCGGCTCATTTGCGACATTCGGCCATCAATATATCCATCCGCTGGCCGGTTATATGACCGCCTGGAGCAACTGGTTCCAGTGGGTGATCGTCGGGATGTCCGAGATCATCGCCGTCGGCGAGTACATGCAGTATTGGTTTCCGGATCTGCCGGCCTGGATACCGGGCATTATCGCAATGGCGATTCTTGGAGGGGCAAACCTCATCTCTGTCAAATCGTTTGGGGAATTTGAATTTTGGTTTGCGATGATTAAAATCGTTACGATTGTATTAATGATCGTGGCCGGGTTCGGAATTATTTTCTTCGGGTTCGGCAACGGCGGACATGCGATCGGCTTCTCAAACCTTTGGTCGCACGGCGGCTTCTTTACAGGCGGGTTTTCAGGATTCTTCTTTGCGCTGTCTCTCGTCATCGCCGCTTATCAAGGGGTCGAACTGATCGGGATTACGGCGGGGGAGGCAAAAGATCCGCAGAATACGCTGAGACACGCGATTCAAAGCATTATTTGGCGTATTTTAATTTTCTACATCGGCGCCATTTTCGTCATTGTCACCGTTTATCCTTGGGATGAGCTGAATGCAATCGGAAGTCCGTTTGTATCGACTTTCGCGAAAGTTGGAATTACGGCGGCTGCCGGGATTATTAACTTCGTCGTCATTACGGCGGCCATGTCCGGCTGCAACAGCGGTATTTTCAGCGCTGGCCGCATGCTTTACACATTGGGAGTGAACGGACAAGCGCCGAAATTCTTTACGAAGATTTCCCGAAATGGCGTGCCACTGTACGGCACGATTGCCGTTTTGATCGGCTTGGCCATCGGCGTCGTTTTAAATTATGTCGCACCGCCTAATATCTTTGTGTATGTATACAGTGCGAGTGTGCTCCCGGGGATGATTCCGTGGTTCGTCATCCTGCTGAGCCATATCGGATTCAGAAAAGCAAAAGGGGCTGAAATCGACAAGCATCCGTTCAAAATGCCTTTTGCCCCTGTGACAAACTATTTGACGATTGCATTTCTGCTGATGGTGCTGGTCGGCATGTGGTTCAACGATGACACGCGCGTGTCTCTGATTGTCGGGGTTGTTTTCCTCGCAGTCGTTGCCGTCAGCTATTATGTGTTTAGAATCGGCAAGCGGATGAATACCGATACACAAAAATAAAAAAACTATCGAGAAAATCGCGAAAGCCCAATTGCTCTTTACGAGAAATTGGGCTTTTTCGAGTCTAACATGTTTTCCGCAAGCTGATTGATGAGGGATAGGTGTAATCAAAACCGTATGTCTGATATAAACCGATAGAAGGAACATCTGCCATTATGATTACCTCTGCGCCTGCGGGAGCGTGCCGGCGGAGATAATCCGTGATTTCGTTCATAATCATTTTTTTTAATTCCTCATTTTGGCCAGCCGGCTTGACGGCAATATCAACGATCTGAAAAAAGCATCCGCCATCACCGATGATTCTGCCCATGCCGATGAGCTCTGACTGCTCTCCCCTAACGACAGTTGAAAAAATCGAGCGGTTCAGCGCCGTTTTGGCGGCATCCTCATCAATGGCGCGCAAACCCGCCGCCTTTCTAAGTTCAAGATACTCATGCGGAGTCGGTACTTCATGGGAAACCTTCATATTGTCCTCCCTCTCTTCAATTTGATCCTTCACAACCAATTTTACAAGATTGATGCAAGTGATAAGGTTTGTATGAACATGTATCATGTTTATTAAACAAAGATTATCTTTGCACTTTAATCATTTTCTCTAATGTTTGTACGGCAGTACTCCGGTTTGGTATAGTGAAGTACGATCATCAGTGGGGAGGATGGGTAATGAGGTATTTCAAGCCTATTGAGATTGCAAGGGAACTGGGCATCAGTACGAGTGCTTTGCGCCATTATGAATCATGGGGCGTCGTTCCGGCGCCTGAACGTGCCGAGAATGGATACCGGCTGTATACAAAGCTGCATCTGGCCTATTTCCGCTGTCTTCGGGCCATGTTTCCGGCATTTGGCGTAGGGCTGACCTGCATGGTGCTTCGTCATATTCAAAATGGTGACATGGATGCCGCCTTTTGGCTTGTAAACAAAGCGCAAGCCGATTTGCAGGAGGAAAAAGCCGCTGCCGATCAAACGCTTGCCGTACTGCGGGATCCCGAGCTTCCGATCATCCCCGGCCATAAGCTGAAACAGCTTATGACGATAGGGGAAGCGGCGGCTCTCGCAAATGTACAGGCATCAGCCATCCGCCATTGGGAAAAAGAAGGCCTGATCTCCCCTGAAAGAGATCCTGAAAATGGCTATCGCCTTTTCACTCCGGTGCATATCAGGCAAATTTTATTAATCCGCACCTTGAGAAGAACCGTTTATTTTTTGGAGCATATGAAGGAAATCGTTCAGGCTGTTGAACATCAGAGCATTGAAAAGGCAAAACAGGTTACGGAACATGCGCTGAAAAGCATCCATCAGCGCAATCGCCGGCAGTTTTCCGGCGTTTATCAGCTGGTTGAGCTTTGCAAAGAAGCCGGGCTGATGGAGCATGAATGAATTCGAGGCCTTGAGAAGCGGTGACTGCGTCATTTATAGAAGTATACCCCAAGGTGGTGGCCGATTTACATCCACTAAACCGGGCAGGATAAAAAAATTCAGGAAAAAGTGCATGAATGCTATCGATTTCACCCAAGCTATAGGGTAAAAAAGGAGATCGAAGCATGGATACAACATTAGGCTACCTGCGGGAATCGCTGTCAAATCATCTTGAGCATGACATGGGACAGAGGATCTACAAAAAAATCACCTCTCAGAGATACGACAATGAAGAAGAATTTGTCAGACACTTGGATGAGCGGGAAGCCGCATTTCTGAACGCGGTGCTGGAACATGAGATGAAATATGCCTTGAATGAACAGGATCATCAGCGGACGAGGGAATTAAATGAAGTGTATGAACTGCTGTTTTGAAAGGCGGGCGAGGCTAGATGGGCGCAATCGAGCGGAACGGCTATACATTTGAACCGGAGTTCAGCGTGACAAGACAGAACGGGGCGATTCATGTGTACCGGCGCGGCCGGTTCGTCGAGGAAATCCGCTTTGAATTTTCCGGCGAGTTTCCTGAGCATGATCTGATTGAAGAACTGGTCAATCATTATTGTTATGAGCATAATATTTAAGCTGCCATATCTAGGGCAGCTTTTTCTAATCTTTGCGGAAAAATATGTGATCCTAACGGTGATTCCAGCATATGAAGGAGGGAATCGGATGTATACAGGTATTGACCATGTGCAAATTGCGGCTCCTAAAGGCAGCGAGAATACATGCAGAGAATTTTTTTCAGAAATATTGGGGATGCGGGAAATTCCAAAACCCGAAAACTTGAGAAAGCGCGGCGGGGTTTGGTTTCAGTGCGGCGCTCATGAACTGCATGTCGGTGTTCAAGACCCTTTCAAGCCCGCAGTAAAAGCGCATCCGGCGTTCAGCGTCGACAATATCGATAAGCGAAAGAAAGATTAAGAGAATTCGATATCAACATTATAGACGGTGAACCCTTAGAAGGAGCCGATAGATTTTATATCCATGATCCGTTTGGCAACCGGCTCGAATTTTTGCAGAGGCATTAAAAAGCTGCCGCGGATGGCCGGCAGCTATGTGAACCGTTATTTTTTCTTTTCATCATAATATTGGACAGGATACATGGACCCTTCCGAGACCATTTTGTTGTCTTCGATATCGTGCGGAGACGGATTCCCCGCTTTATCGACCGGGAATGACGCTGTATTTTGTTTTTGCGGCAATGACGGAAGCTTTGATTTCATGTTTTGCATGCATTCCTTCAGCTTTTGTCTGTTGGCTTGGTCTTTCAGCATATAAGAAACGACTCCGGCGACGACAGTGGAAACGGCGAGCGTTGACATCACATTCTTTTGCTTCATGATGATAACCCCTTTCTGAAAAGTTTGATGAAGTTTCAGATGTTATTCCCACTATCGTCGCGCATTAAACGGACAACAGCCGTTTGAGCGCTTCATCAATATTTGCCGTCGGTTTTTGGCAGGCGAAGTTTTCGCAAATATAGACGGTTGTTTTGTCATCGATGGCTTTGTAGTCCGCCGCAAAGTCTGCGATTCCTTTAAAATCGTCCGGAGATTCAGCGGCCAGGACGGCATAGTTCGGCTGAAAGGCTTGCTGCAGCGCTCTGATGATGTTTTGCCGGTTCGGATCATCGCGTTTTCCGAGGATAACGATTTCTTTTTGCGGCATCATCTGGCTTAACAGACTTTGCAGAAAGTTTGTATGTCCGCTCGGATAGGCGGAGACGTCCCCATGGAAGGCCGAAAACATGTCCGATACCCTGTCGATCAATGACAAATCGCCTGTCAAGCGTCCAAGGCGGAACAGCTGTACAGCGGCCACTCCGTTTCCGGAAGGCAAAGCGCCGTCATATACTTCCTTATCGCGCACGATTAACGCCTCGGCGTCTTTACCTGTAAAGTAAAAACCGCCGTGGTCCTCATCCCAGAACAGATCGATCATGTCTCCCGCCAATTCTTTCGCTTTTCTCAGATCCGGCAGGTTCAGCGATGCTTCATACAATTCAAGATAGGACCACAGCAAAAATGCGTAATCATCAATAAACCCTTTGTTTTTCACTTCACCATCGCGGTATCTCACCATGACGCGGCCGTCCTTGATGAGTTCGTCCTCGATAAATGAAAGCGCCGTCCGCGCCATTTCCAAATATTCAGGGGCTTCGAACACTTTGGACGCTTTGGCAAGTCCGGCGATCATCAAGGCATTCCACGATGTCAGCACCTTATCGTCAACATGGGGATAGATTCGGCCCCGGCGTTTTTCAAAAAGCTTTTGTCTCGCTGCTTCCAGCTTATTTTGCAGCTCGGTTTCTGTCAGCGAGAATTCATCTCTTACCTGTTCAAAGCTGGTATAGATCAAGTTGGGAATATTGAATCCTTCGAAATTGCCTTCATCGGTGATGTCGTAGACGGCACAGTACAGACTGCCGAGCTCATCTCCGAGCGTCTCTGTGATCTCGTCTTTTGACCATATGTAATATTTTCCTTCCACGCCCTCCGTATCAGCGTCAAGCGCAGAGAAGAAAGCGCCTCTTTCGTCCGTCATTTCCCGGCGGATAAAGGCAATGATCTGCTCGGAAATCCGTTTATACCGTTCGCGCTTTGTCACCTGGTAGGCCTCTGTATAAGCCATTAACAACAGCGCATTGTCATAAAGCATTTTTTCAAAATGGGGGACGAGCCATTCTTGATCAGTCGAATAGCGGGCGAAACCGTAGCCGATATGGTCGTAGATACCCCCGTTCGCCATGCTGTCGAGTGTTTTCGTCACGCTGTACAAGGCATTTTCCTCGCCGCTGTATTGATGATAGCGGAGCAGAAAGGTCAGCATGTGGGGAATGGGGAACTTCGGCGCGCTGCCGAAACCGCCGTACGCCGTATCAAAGCTGTTGATCAGCTGCTGATATGTGCGCTTCAGTATATCCTCGCCCAACGCTTCGCCGGCATTGCTTTTCGCTTTGATTCTCAGATTGTTGGCCGCCTTTTCAGCGATGTCTTCAACATGGTCGCGATTCTTCGCAAACGTAGCCGACAGCTGCTTCAGCACCTCGACAAACCCCGGCCGGTTGTAGCGGCTCGTCTTCGGAAAGTAAGTGCCTGCATAAAAAGGCTTTTGCTCAGGCGTCAAAAATACATTCAACGGCCAGCCGCCCTGCCCGGTCATCATTTGGCAGATCGTCATATAAATCGAGTCGACATCAGGCCGCTCTTCGCGATCGACTTTGATGGAAACGAATTTCTCATTTAAAAGCTGCGCAACTTCTTCGTCTTCAAAGCTTTCATGGGCCATGACATGGCACCAAACGCAGGTATAATTTACTTCTTATTTTGAGGATTCCTTATTTTGAAACCCTTTTTCGGTCGATAACGTAGACTTTTAATAACATAAGGTTTTGTTATTGATTCTGGAAGGAGAATTAAAATGGATTACATCTATAAGGAAAAGAAAAATGGCAATCGTATAATATCAATCAGAGATAAATGGGAGAATGCTCTTATTGAATTTGAGGAAAAAGGTAATCAAATTGATATAGTAATCAATTATCGTAACGAGAAAACAACTAAGTTTTCGCTACCAATTGAGACTTTTGAGAAAGTGTATCAGGATATTAAAAAATAAATAGGAGAGACAGATAATGATAATAATTCGGTTTGAAAATTTTACTCGCACATCATAAGAATATAATTGCGTTGCAAATGAATTTTTTTATTTTTAACGACTTTCCTCATCTTTGTTCTGTAGTTAATTTTAAGGTGAGTGTTGTCAATAGAACAATAATGAAAAGGAAGGTAATATAAATTATGAAGTTAAGAATAAACTATGTAGTATTATTCATTATGTAATCTGAAGGGTTCTTTATAGCAGGTTTTGCATTAGAGAATGTCCTTGATTATTCATTGGTGATTGGAATCATCTTACAGATCATATTTGTTATTTTTTCCTCAATTTTAGCAATAAAAAAACAAAAGAATACAAACAGGACAAAGTAAGTAATTGCCGTGTTATTTAGTTAAGAGATGAATTAAGTTACGCGGCATCTATTGCAATCGAGTTAGGTTTTTATGGGTGGCAATGTCGAAGGTAAATGGTAAGGGGGTAAGAATGTCTTTTATTACAATAATTGAAATTATCTTAGTGTGATAACAGTATTGGGGTTATTTTCATGTACTTTTAAAAGGCAAAAAAGTGATAATGATGATGTTGTTTTTAGTTATGCTAGATATATGATTTATTTGTTTGTAGCTGAAGTTGCAATATATGTCATATTTCAATTGTTTTAGTAAAGTTAGACCTTTTAAGGACTAACTTTTAAACCTTTTCAACTAACCTGTATCTTTTGCAATTTACACGCTTATAATAGATGAATACCTATATCATCGGGGGGAGAACCATTGAACGTACAAGCGTTTTCTGTGTTTAGTCGAAGAGTCCTAATTGTTCAGCAAACGGGTCTTTTAAGAAATGTTATCTAACGACGCTTGTGCAAAAATAATATTGTTGTTTAATTTACAATAAAGTCATTTAAAAAATAATATTAGTTGTTTAAAAATCCTTATTCCACGAACGGAGCAGGTTAGTGGAAGCAATAGTAATTTAGGTTTGACTGGGAAAATTGTCGATGATATTAAAAAAGACACCGAAGTGTCTTATGTTTTTCAAATTAAGCATACCGATAAATTGAAATTTAATTACTTAACATTATGCTTATCATGGGAGCGAGGTATTTTATCGGTGAGTGTATACAAACCATGTAATGCTTGCTGTTAATAATGCTGACGAAATCAAAGCTGTAAGAACACTATATGTTTGCCAAATAAGTATCGTTGACCAATCGAAAGCACAGCACAGTATACCTAGGGCAATCGTAGCGATCAGGAAAATAACTGTTACGATTATTCTCTTTTTTGTCATTGGCTGCCGCTCATTCGTTTTCCTTCTGTGTAATCCTAAGAGAAATAGGAGAACGGCCAATAGGCAAAGAATAATAGTGATAGACGACAAAATGATATCCAAAAGCTGTGTGCCGCTTATTTCATATGACTGAGTTAGATTACCGTCTAATATATCTTTAATTTTTAGTACCAGGTTTATATTGGTATTTGCTCCGTTGCTCAGCAAGCAGACGGCTGTTTGTTCATTTAGCAGTATGACTACTTCGGTTCTGAAATTTGGATTGCCCCCAGTGTGTTCTATAATCGTTTGGTCGGCGTTTACCGACCAGCCTGCCGCATAATACATATCGTTGACAGCCGAAACAGACCTATCACCCCTATGTGATTTTTCGATAACCGTGTGAAATATTTCGGGTATGTCCTGCACAATACCCATCTGTATGCCCATCCAACGCGCCATATCTTTTGTATTAGAAATGATGTAGCCTGCGGGCTTATTCCCAGCATAATCCGGAGCTTTAAATGGAGTTGTCATAAAAAAGGAAGAACGGTAGCCCTGTGCCAACTGTCCAGTGGCTTGAGCATCTTCTTTATAAACATACGTCTGGTGAAGACCTAACCGCTGAAATACCTGTTCCCTCATAAAGTCTTCATAGCTTTGTCGCGACACAATCTCAATAACCAAGCCCAATACGTCATAATTAACGGTTCCATAGTTATACTGTTCACCGGGAGGGAACGCCAATTCAGCATCTACGAGCATTTCCACAGTCTTTTGCAACATATCCGGTGTATTGCCTTGTGGAATACTTTGAGTATGCCTAATATTTGTTAGACCACTGGTATGGTGAAGAAAGTTATTTAGTGTAAGGCTTTGCATATCAACAGGTTTCCCTTGATACTTTAACGTAAACCAAGGTAAATATTTTTGGACAGGGTCAGTCATTGAGAGCAGCCCTTGCTCTTCCAACAGCATAATACCCATACCGGTAAAAGCTTTACTGACCGAGGCTAACTCATAGAGTGTATTTTCACTTGCAGACAACCCCTTTTCACGGTCAGCATACCCTGAAGAAAAGTAGAACACTTCATCATCAGCAAGTATTGAGATTGACATTCCCGGCACACCTGATATACGAGAGGCATCATCTAGCAACGCTTGTATTGCCGCAGATTTCGAATCAGACAACGCATAACTTTGTGTTGCGAATCCTGAGAATAATATAAATATCGTTAATACAAAAACAATAATCTTTTTCATAAACTCTCCTTTCCGAAAAATTATAATAGAATAATATAAATAACCTACTTTTACAAATACTAAACTAAATTTGTTTTATATTTCTATTAACCTATATAATATCAATTAATTGGGAAGAGTTACACTTAACGAACAGATGCGTTAGTTCAATAAGAAAAACGATCTTCAACAATCGGGCGCGATTGTTGAAAAGAATTACAAGGGTGATACATATTACACATGACTAATATGTATCACCCTTTATTTTTTATGACTTTTTGCGTTTTAGGTATTGATAATGTAAATCAGGGGATATAATTTTTTAGTTTGCTATGATATGTAAGATTAAAATGAAATGATTTAACATGAATTGTTTATTGGTTATTTTAAGAGTCATGGCACCAATGACAACAGCTGTATCCAATACTTACCAATATCGGTTTGTTTTCTTTTTTTGCTTTGTTGAAGGCTTCTTCTCCCCACGGGTGCCAGTCAACAGGATTGTGAGCGTGTTGAAGTAAGTAAGGAGACTTCTCAGCGATTAGTCTATTGGGTTTGTTGTTAGTTGGCATGGAATCACCTTCTTTCTATACAAATTTTTATTCAGTATTGTCTATACATTATTTAATATACCAAAAAACAAGAAGCTTTTGAGGTAATCTCTTCTTTTTTTTATGGATCTTCGGAATATACAGTGGCTAATGGCTTAATTAAACTATATTATAATCAGAATATTTTTAAAAAATAACTTGAAAAACATTTTAAATCGAATTACCTTATCTAAGAAAGGAGGACTAAAATTTGAAAATAACTATTGAAGAATTACCTGAATCAAGGATTGCTTATTTCAGAAATGTTGGGGAGTACGGTGAAAAGCAAAACAAAGAATTAATGGAGACTTTTAAAAAGTGGGCAAAATTGAATGATGTATTTGATAATTCTACAATTTTAGGCATACCGCAAGATAACCCAGAGATTACTCCTAAAGAGGAATGTCGTTATGATGTTTGTGTTGTTATAAATAAAGATTTGAATGTGAAAAAACCAGCTCATGTTGGAGAATTTTCTGGTGGGAAATATGCTGTTTTCTTGCTTGACCATACAAAAGAGGCAGTCAGAGACTTTTGGGGCAATATTTCTTCTGAGATAGAAAGAAATAATCTATCAATAAGAGAACAACCAATTATAGAAAGATATACTCCACAAATGATTGATAATCATTTGTGTGAAATATTAATTCCTATACAGTAAGGAAGCAGGGACATTTCTTTCCCACCTTCTATTTAAAGCGGACAACATTAGACCTACTATGTATTTCAGATCTAACCGCAATTGAAACACCACAAGTGAATGACACATATATGATGTTTGAAGTTTAAGCAGTGGTCCCACTTGAACGTTATCCTGAGCGTGGGTTTCGACATGTCTGAGGAAGATATTAAGGGTCATAGGTTAGAAAAAAGTTTTCAAACTAAGGTTTCTAAAAATTTGCATTAAATTTATTAAAAGGCAGCCGAAACTGGTTGCTTTTTGTGGTTATTTTAAGAGACATGGCACCAGTGACATGTCGAATAGCCGATGCTCACAAGAACCGGCTTGTTTTCGCGTTTCGCTTTTTCAAATGCTTCTACTCCCCACGGGTACCAGTCCACAGGGTTGTGGCGTGTTGAAGTAAGTACGGAGACTTCTCAGCGATTAATCTGTTGGGTTTGCTTTTATTTGGCATGGGATCACCTTCTTTCTGGATAAAGTAAAGTTTATTTAGTTAGCTTACCACAAAAAATAATATATAAACTGTACAAAAAAGTTATATTCATGTTGAATAAATAAATGAAACATTTGAATATCCAAGACGTAATTTATATATCTGATTTCGGGAGGTAGATACGTAAGAATGATTAAAAATATTATTGGAACGGCGCTTATACTCATTAGTTTTATAGTATTTGGAATCAATTGGTTATACCTGGAGCCAAGAGGGTTAGAAGAGATTCCATATTGGATTGTATTTGTAGGTGCTTTGTGTGGAGGTTTTATTAAATACTACAATCCAAATCAGAAAAATACGAGCAAAAATATGAGTAATGGGAATGGAAAGACAAGAAAGATCGGTAAGACCATCGATAATTTTATTGATGCCGTTTCAGGTGATATTGATAGTGGGGATAGAGATCAAAGAATGAATAACAGACCTAAAAAATAGTTTTTGTATTTGGGTGAAGTAGTTGAGTGCATTTAATATAAAAGGAGAAAAATGCCACCAAGGGCTAGTTGAACAGCCTATTAAAAAAATTAGAAGGGAGTACCATAAACAGGGACTCCCTTTATTTTCAAATCGTAGAATAAACCTTTTCAATTAATGCTTCATATGAATTTTTTTGTATGATAAAGGTGTCATATTCATAGCTTGTTGAAATTTACTTATGAAATAACTGGTGCTGTTAAATCCAACTTGATAGGACACTTCTGTAACATTGGTTTCCGGGTGCTGCAGTAACAATAAGCTTTTTTGGATTCTATAATCCATTACATAACGTAACGGCGTCTTATTCAGCATTCGTCTAAAATAACGGCAGCACTCAGAACGGCTCAATTGGCCAGCTTTTGCAATGTCCTCTAATGTAATTTTTTCAGCATAATGGAGGTGTATCCAATTTAACATTTGTTTCATTCGATTACTTTTTATTCTTTCTGATTGATCGTACTCTAATTGAAATCCATTAACGATTAGGTTTTTCCATATCAAAGTTAATTGAGTGGTAATGTCGATTTCATATAGCGGTGTTTTTTGTTTAACCAATTGGTTTATTTTTTTTACAGCTTTTAGAATATTGTTAGCCCAAATTTGATTTCCATCCAAAAATAAATAGGATAAATTGGTTGAAAACATATAGGGCTGAACATAGCTTGAATACAGTTCTTCAGCTAAAACGAAATGGGGTGAAACATTTAAGCAAATATACGTACAATCCGAGCCATCCTTTTCTTCTGCCATGTGCAGGCAGCCACTATTGATAAATAATCCATCCCCTTCTTGAACCCCTATTTTTTCTTCATTTATTTGAAAGACAGCTACCCCTTTTAGTATCAAAACAAATTGAATTTCGTCATGCCAATGTAGCGGTATATAGCCATTTATATTTTGATTGATCCTTGTCTCGTAACATGCAACTGGTAATTCTACTGTTCGATGCTCTGTTAATTCTTTTAAGTTTTGATCAATCATAAAATTTTTTATTTGCACTTTCTCACCTCAATATATTTATATTTTTTCATTCGATTTGAGTATTTTTTATGAGAATATGCATTTATTATAACACTATTATTATATTTATTAGTGAGGAGTCATGTATGAATACTTCCAAAAGAAGAATGGGATTGTTCTATGTTATAACAGGGGCGACATGTTGGGGAATTGGGGGTACAGTAGCAAAAAAACTTTTTCAAGATGATCAAGTTGATGTGAATTGGTTTGTCACGATACGCTTGCTTATTGCCGGCATTTTACTGTTGATGCTCCAATTATTCAGAAAGGACCGGTCTCAGATTATTGAGGTTTGGAAAAACAAAGCGTCAGCTTGTCAGCTTATTATTTTTGGGTTGTTCGGAATGCTTGCTGTGCAGTACACATATATGGCATCCATTCAACATGGGAATGCTGCTGTTGCTACATTATTACAATATTTATCCCCTGTAATGGTTATTCTTTACTCGCTGTTACGAAAACTAACTGTTCTTACAAAACAAGATGTCATAACAGTTTTACTTGCTCTGGCGGGATGCTTTTTTTTACTAACAAACGGTTCAATCTCTCAACTTTCAGTACCGGAAATTGCAGTAGCATGGGGAGTTTTATCAGGATTCGCAGCAGCTTTTTATACTTTATATGCCGTTGGTTTATTAAATAAATTTGATTCTCTTGTTGTTGTAGGTTGGGCTATGATTATTGGCGGTTTTGCATTAAGTTTTATCCATCCGCCATGGCAAATGGATTTTAAAAGTTTATCCACGGATGCATATGTATATATTATATTTGTTATAGTATTTGGAACAATGATTG
The DNA here is from genome assembly GCF_033261025.1 of Bacillus sp. KICET-3. NCBI lineage: Bacteria > Bacillati > Bacillota > Bacilli > Caryophanales > Bacillaceae > Bacillus > Bacillus sp. KICET-3. The sequence goes on from NZ_CP137345.1 coordinate 265,353, forward strand.
CGTTCTGGTTCTTCATAAAAAGTTTGCAAAGCCTTTCACCCAAAGAAACAAGCCTGTTAGGCAGTTTAGAACCGCTATCAGCAGTTGTGACAACTGTCGTTTGGTTAAAAGAACCATTTGGTTTTTTTCAATGGGTGGGTGCTTTCTGCATTATAGGTATAACTTTAATATTGGTTTTAAATAAAGAGCCTTCTATGCAGAGTGAAAAATCTATATTGAAGATCGGGGAATAATGCAAATAAGAATATATAAAAGGATTAATTTAAACGCCAAAGATTAAAAGGAAAAACGAACCTGTGGTATTAACGTTTTGCCGCCCTTAAAGAGGGCTTTTTTTGTAAACAATTTATGGTTACTCTAGCAGACATGCCACCCAGTGGCAAGTCGAATAACCGATGCTCACAAGAACCGGCTTGTTTCGCGTTTCGCTTTTTCGAAGGCTTCTTCGCCCCAGGGAGAACCAGTCGACAGGGTTGAGGGTTGGAGCAAGTACGGAGACTTCTCGGCGATTAATCTATTGGGTTTACCTTCTTTGGATGCTAATTTTTATTCAGTATTGTCTTTACATGATGTAATATACCAAATATCAAAAAAAGACGTCTATTAAGGTTAACTTCTTCTATTTTATCTTATGGAAAGAGAAGCAGATCCAATTGTTTGTACCTTACTATGGCTTTCCATCCTCAGAACAAACTGTTATTACAAGAGCTTCGTCAAATCTTAAGTATTCTTAAGATTTTTCGCCCCTTTTTCTTCAGGTAGTATGATTATAAATTCAAAGCAATGGGGAGATTTAAATATGAAACGTCTGTCATTCTTATTCCAATATATAGTTCATCCAAGAACTGTTGGCGCCGTCCTTCCCAGCTCAAGGTTTCTTGGAGATAAAATGCCTTATTTTGTGGTATTTGGGCCAAAGAAATATGCGCTTTGGAGAATTAAAAAGAGCTTTACCGCAAATTACGCAAAAAATGTTAACAAAGCAGCTTAGGGAATTAGAAGAGGACGGTATAGTCAATCGATTTGTTTATCATCAGGCACCGCCTAAAGTAGAATACTCTCTTTCTGAAATCGGCCAAAGCCTTTTGCCCATTTTAAGCACTTTGTCTGATTGGGGAGCCTCCTATGCGGAACAGGCTGAATCTAAAAATTATTCCCGCGATAAAAAATAGAGCCTATAAGAGACTCTATTTCTATATTATAAAAATTCTTTTAATATCCAGAATACGAATTGCCATTGAGGGCTCTTTGACAACAAGACAGCGGTTCATTTACTAAAAAAATCCAATACACGTTCGTTTACGTATTGAGGCTGTTCCATTGATAGAACGTGGCCGGCTTGTTTTATGATTTCCGCTTCCATACCAGGAACGAGTGCAGAAGCACGATGTAAGGCAGATTGCGGGTCGTAAATGACTTCATGTTCACCCAGCAATAATAGAATAGGCACTTTTACGGACCTTAATTCGTCGTCAGTGAAAACATACGGAAATCCGTCGGCTTTAGGCTTTGGCTGTCTAGATCTATCCTGCCACATCACGCCTGTATGAAACTGCTCTACAAAAATGGGGTGTAACAGATTACGATCTGCCATCATCCACTTTAAGAAATTTTCTACTCCATCAGGTTCTGCAAGGCTAAGGGCGTATTGATAGAAATCGTGATGAAATGGGAAAAACGTTTCCGCGGGACTAAGGATTGCTGCGCTTTCTACTCTCTCTGATGCACGTAAAATGAAGTTCATGGTGTGAAGCCCGCCAAGCGAAAGTCCAATCATGTGCGACTTTTCGATCTCTAGAGCGTCAAACACATCAAGAAGCCACTCGGCGTAACCCGCTCTCGTGCCACATAAATCTGCAGGGATGCTTTTGTTCATGTCACCTATGATATCGATTGCATATGTTCGGTATTTGCTGCTCCAATCTGTGATATTGGGATACCACATAGTAGAGCTGAATAATGCGCCGTGAAGCAGCACTAGCGGCGGGGCATCCTCAGGTCCGCTTGCAATAATATGCGTTTGGCCGAAACGGGTAGATACGTAGAAAGCTTTGTAGTGAACTGGCCAGAGACCAAGGCTTTCTTCATAAGCTTGAAAATAGCGAATGCCGCTGTCACTTAAATTAGGGGTAATCGGTGAATGGTTTGACATAAAAATTTCCCTCCCAATCCTCTTTAAATGTGTCGTTACGTGCAGGCGAGTCTGTTATTCTGTATAACAGACTTTATTTATAATGTAATACAGATTTTATTTAATGTAAAACATTAATACATCAAAGGGATTATTTTATTAAAACAGAATTGTTAAAATTAATACAACAGATATTTTGACGGTTTCGTTTTTCACCATATTAAACCAGCTCTCTTATCCTATTCTTTAAGGATCGAGTCCTTTCTTTCCCTTTTTTGCTTTTAGATGTTTTAATATGTTATATTCCTTTGAGGGGAAGGGATATTTATGAAAAAAGGCTATTATTCTATTTTATTTAGCCAGACCACTACAAATTTAGGATTTTCTCTATATACGATGGCAGTCATTTCATTTTTGTACAACATGACGAACTCTACAACAATCGCCTCTCTCGTGACATTCATCAGCATTATGTTTCGTATTATTGGAAGCACTGCATTGCCGTTGGCAACAACTCGATTCAATCTTCGTCTTATATTAATGATTTCTCAACTTATACAAATTGTTTTGTTAGTATGTCTAATTTATTTTCTTTTACAGACCTATTCTTTTGAAATGATGGTTTTGGTTTTCATGATGATTGGCGGCATTTCTTTTTTTAATGGGTGGTTTGCGCCTTTAAAAGGTGCGTTGATTGGCGAAATCATCCCTCTTGATGAAAGGGTGAAAGCAAATGGATTATTATCTGCAGTGGATCAGACTTTTCAGTTTGCAGGTTGGTCGCTGGGAGGTCTTATCATCGCCTTTTTAGGAGAAGGATACACGATGATCATCACGATCCTTTTGTTGGTGGTTTCGCTTTTTTTTATTATGTTTTGCCTGAGAACAAAACAACCTGCTGCTATAATCGAAAAAAGGACTCCCTATAAAAGTGTAATAAGCGGTTGGAAATACTTATTTAAACAAAAGAAGCTAAGAACAATCATCATAATGGATGTCATCGAGTCATGGGCGGGAATGATTTGGATAGGGTCTGTCTCGTTAGCTTTTGTAAACGAAGCATTACATAAAGGCGAATCGTGGTGGGGCTATATTAATGGAGCATATTATTTAGGATCGATGATCGGAGGATTTGTCATTTATAAACTTTCGGGCAGATTCCAACATCAGTTAATAAATTTGATGTTAATTGGTGCTATCTCATATGGAGTGCTAACTTTAATATATGGTTTTATAAGCAGCGCATACGTAGCTCTTTTACTGGTTATCTTTATGGGTCCGGCATATATCCTGAGAGATTTGACACAGGAAACATTTATTCAGAACATCACAACCGAGGAAACACGGGTAAACATCATGTCTGCCAGATCAGCTCTCGTGCAGTTGATTTTTATGTTTTCCATTCTGGGTATCGGGGTTATTTCAGATTTGGCTGGCGTACGATTCGTTTATATGTCAGCAGGTATTCTTTTGCTGGCGTCGGCTTTATATGGATTTTCGCAATTACTATTCAAGAAAAAATTCAATTACAATAAACAGAGCAGTGTTTAACGAATTCCTAGACGGCCAGATCAATCGAGACTTGTTGTAAAAGGATGAGAAGAAAATTGTATGCAAAAACCTAACCAAGCAGTTAGGTTTTTTGTTCGTATCCTGATGTGCATCTATTCGTCTATCGCTTCGCAACTGGACTCCCAATTTTTATAAATAGTTGAGAGGCGCCCCAACTTAACCATGATACGAGAACAGGGATGCTATTTTCATGTACAACCCAATATTCCCAACGCCTTTTTAGAGAGTTTACATAAATTCCCGATTTTTTCATTGTTTGCATGCCGCTTCCCCTAAAATCCTCCTGATTACTTAACTTTTTCAAACGATAAATTGCATTGATAGGAAACATGGTCATATTAAGAACTGAAGAAATCAGATAACCCTTGAGCAATTCCATTGGCTGCTTTATTTGGTACGTTTCCGACTGTATAGCTGATTCTTCATTGGGATTTAAGTTCCACTTTTATATATGGTGCTGCTATCAGAGGATAAGTAATAGCATTCATTTAGGCTGTGCTTTTCTATTTAAAAAAGTTTCAGCTTGTTAAAAACACTTTACCTTTTATGATTGCAGAGCTTTCGAGAGCCTGTTTTATGTTTGACAAGTCATATAGAGAATGCTCCTTCAGCAAAGATAGTTTTTTATCATTTATGAGATGAATCAATTGATCAAAGGTATTTTGCCATTTTTCGATTGGGACGTTGCTATTCCAATGTCTTAAATGAAATATATTGGCGTTGACCTTTGCTTTTTTTATAATATCCGCCCAATTCACCTGAATCCCTGATAATAGGCCAATGGTTAAAAAATGGCCATTTGGACGCACGCAAAAAGCTAAGCCGTTTCCTGATGCCCCTCCGATCGAATCTATCGCCGCATCCGCACCTTTTCCATTTGTTATATCCATAACAGCATCATAGAGCGGACTTGTAGAGGTATCTACAACATCGGATGCTCCAAGCATGAGCAAATCTTCAGTATGTTTATTGTTTCTAGTAACCGCAATCAATCGGAAACCGAAAACCTTTGATAATTGTGCAAAAATACGTCCGATCGAAGAGCCGCATGCATTAACCAACAAAATATCATGAGGTTTCAGCTTTAAGACTTCAGTACAAACAATCCAAGCAGTAACCGGATTAATATATAGCTGGGATGCTGTTAGATCATCAATATGGTCCGGTATAGTTATTGCAAGATCAGCAGATGTCTTAACATATTCTTGCCAAGTGCCTTCTCCGCGCAAAGGCAACACACGTTTGCCGATGAAGTCCTGTGAAACGGAAGAACCTGCATCTTCTACGATACCGACACCTTCATAACCTGGAATCATTGGCAAAGAGACTCGATGAGCATAAGCTCCTGTAATGGGTATTAAATCAGAAGGGTTTATGGGCCTTGCTATCATCCGCACGAGCACTTCATCGTGTTTAGGGGGTTCAATCGTTTTATGTTCGACGGTTAGAACATCTTTCGGGTTGCCAAACTCATAGCATGTAACACACTTTGCATCCAAAGCTTTTATCTCCTTCAGTCGTATTTTTTTCATTATATCACTCGGTTGTTTTAACAAACATACATGTGCTGACTGCTGCTGTATAGTAATCTCCGGAATCTTGCGAATGAGGCAATCAACATGTCCTTAAATTGTGCAGGCGGGGGATATCAGAGGTATTCAGGGTGAACGGAATCAGGTATCGTGAATGAGATACAAAGATGCTCAATCGTTTTCGGCAACAACTTCAATCACATTTCCAATTGATTGGATGAGCGGACCTAAGGCTTCTAAATTGACTCCTTTTTTATCTTTTGCAATCTTGCCTTGTATTTCGGCCAAAGCAGCCTGAATTGAATTCGCTATGGCTTGGATCATATTGCCCGAATTCTGTAATTCAATTCCTTCTTTTTTGTCTTTTTCTTCTTTCGATAAATATTTCGTTTGCCCAATGGCTTGAAGATAGGACCCGTAAGCTTGTATCCATGAGCTTATTGCATTTAGTTCATCAATTAATTCTTCTAATTCTTGTTTTTTCATTTGATCCCCCCTTTTTTCAGTTTAATTCAATATAATCGACAATTGATATTTTGGACTAGGTGTTTAAGTCGTCTTTTTCTTTTTCCGCATTTACCGCTAGGTATGTATTCTGGTTTTTCTTGTCATGTTGTCCAAGCAGCCGATGTTGATAAGGACGGGCTTGTTTTTCGCGCGTTGCTTTTTCGAATGCATTTTAAGCCATCTTTGCCTCATAGGATGATAGGCCATTATACTTCAAAACAATAAATTTTTACATAAAAACAGCACAAAAGTTTTGTTAAAATGGAAACTCTCTCTACTAAAATAGGCTTATTTTATTTGTTTTTCCATTTTTCTTCCGGGATTCTATGGAAACAATGTATCGTTTATGTTAAATTGTGTTTCTATATTAGAAAGGAGCCTATCCATGAAAAAGCAGATCGTATTGATTGTATCTTTCGCTTTGTTATTGACTCTATTTATGAATGCAACTGCTGCGGCTCAAGCTGAAGAATCCAAACGTGTAGGAACGATTGAAAAGATTAATGACAGTGAACTTAAATTAACATTAGATCATGCTGAGGCTATGATAAATCCAAAAGGAGAAGCAACAATAATTGATAGTGTTACTGGAGAAAGAGAGACTTTGCCGACGAGTACTGTAGATAAACATCATCATCCGGTGGATTTAGATTATGAAAAAACCGGCAATGGCCTATTAGTAAAGGTGATTAAAAAGAACAGCGGCAATATGTTTCACACTCAATCAGTTGCAAAATGTATCCTTGGCACATCCGGGGGAGTGGTTACGGGTGCCGGTACAGGAGGATTAGCAGGAGCAGCTGTTGGAACAGTAACAATTCCTGTTGTCGGAACGGTTAGTGCTGGTCTTGTCGGTACCATTGTTGGCGGTGTTGGCGGAGGACTAACGGGTGCTGCAGCATCTTGTTTTTAACAAGGGGAAGTACAGTTTAATCTAGTATGTTAAAAGGTGATGTCAGATGAATAGATTAATATTGCCTTCTATAATTGTCATTTTCATTTTGTGGATTTTATTGCAAATCGCTTTGAATCTGAATATTTTTGAAAATCCTTTAAACTATTGCATTGTAATCGTCGTATTATTCCTGTTTATCAAGTTGGTAAAAGAAAAATAACGTTCATGAAGCAGGCGAAGCCGCCTGCTTTAAAAGTTTGTTAGGTTTCTTAATTTAAAAACAATAAAATCAGGGCATCTCAGATCCTCTTCAAATGAAGGGTATTTTTTTAGCATTTCTTTTGAGGGCTTTGGTTCCAAGACGCTTTCTATATGGAAGCCTGTTTTGTTGATCGTATTAATGTAGCTTGTCAATGTTCGATGGAAGAACAGCATGTTTTCCTGATCGCCAAGCTTTTGTTCGTACACCCCTTCATAAAAATACTGATCTACATTCCAATGCAGCTTTTTGCCGTCGTGTGTTTTCTCCCAGCCGCTTTCAGGAGTCACAAAACAAGGGTGTAAAATCGAAAAAATAAAACAGCCCCCAGCCGCGAGTAAGCGATGCATTTCTTGAAAGGCTTGTTCATAATCGGCGAGGTCTTGAATCACCATGTTGGACACGATCAATTCAAAGCTGTTATCTTCTAAAAAATGCAAGTCCTCACAATTGCCCTGTCTATAATGAATGGATAAGTCGTGTGGGGTTCTGTCCATGGCGATTTCTATCATTCTTGGCAAATAATCGACTGCTGTCACAGATGCCCCGGACTTGGCCAGCATTCTGCTTAAATACCCTTCGCCGCAACCTGCATCTAAGACTTTTTTATTCTTTACCGAATCAATGAGAGAAAATATAGCGGGGTTTAAGAACACTTCTTTATGAATGTCTCCTTGCTCGGTATGGTTTGCGGCATATGCATCGGCAAATCGATCCCATCTTTTTATCGCTTCTTCTGTCCCTGCATTCTTTTTCATCTTTTTCTTCCTCCTTTCACACATAGCATGAGAGTGATGGACAATAAGTGTTCATCACTCCTTTTTAGACTCAAAACGTTAAATACCAGTAAAGTGCAATTTCATCTTTGTGCTGATCAATGCCTTTATACAAGAATAGATCAAATCCGCCGATTTCAAATCCGCAGCTTTCATAAAATCGGCACGCCTTCACATTGTTGTTTTGCGTTTCCAGCGTGATCCCAGCAAGGCCCTTTTCCTGCGCCCAGCGTTTGACTTGTTCAATTAATTTCCGCCCGATTCCATGCCGTCTAAACTTTGGATCGACCTTGATGTCCTCAATATAGGCATATTCATTCCAATAGCGCCTGACCGCGACTTGTCCTGCGGGCTGATTGTCGAAAAACGCTAAATAAACGGCTTGATCGGGGTTGTCGAGATATGCGGAGTAATCGGCGGGCTCTGACTCATCCGTGTAGCTTTTTTCGCAGCTTTGGATCGGCTTCACAGAATAGCGGATTCTATTTCCCTCAAGCGTTAGAAGAAGAATCGAGTCTACGATAAAACTGTCATCGATTTCGGGCAGCCGGCCTAGATCTTCGCATGTCATTTTCCTAATTGTTATGTCCATGTTCGGAGTTCACCTCATCTTCCATCATCGTATCATAAGAGCGAAGTGGGCGCCTCTAAACAATAAGGAGCCTGTCGCCGATCATATAAGTAAGGAAACCGATTGGAAAAGTATAGATGAATGGAGTTTTGAGAATGGAATTTAACGAGCTTATTGAAACGCGTCACTCCGCAAATAATTTTCTGGAAGATGTTCAAATAACGGTGAAAGATTTGGAGCTTATCTTTGAAGATATCAAGCTTGCGCCTTCGGCGTTCAATTTACAGCACGCAGAGTATAAAGTGGTATTGGATAAGGATTTAAAAGAAAAGGTAAGGGAAGCTGCATACGGCCAATATAAAGTGCATTCAGCTTCTGCCGTGATTTTAGTGACGGGAGACCGCTACGCCTACCGGCAAACGGAAAAAATCAACGAAGGCATGAGGGATTTGGGAATCATTAAGGACTTTGAGCTGCAGGAAATGATCGAAAACAATACCCATTTTTATGAGTCTCGCGGGGAACAATTCATGAAGGAAGAGGCGATTCGCAATGCTTCTCTTTCCGCGATGATGTTTATGCTCGCCGCCAAGAACCGGGGATGGGACACATGCCCGATGATAGGATTTGACAGCGATCAAGTTCGCGATCTGCTGAAGATTCCGGATACACATGAAATCGTCCTCATGATGACAATCGGCAAAGAAAAAGAAAGCAGCCGCCGCTTGAGAGGATATCGCAAGCCGGTGAATGAATTTGTTTCTTTCTATTAAAAATGGGGGGCGGCCGTAAGAAAGGCCGCCCTTGTTATGAGTTATCTTCACATCGATGAGACAACACTCCGACTAAGTGATCGAGATCAAGCTGAAGGTGGTTCACCATCGCTTTTGATGCCTGCTCGTCATCTCTTTGTTTCATATGGTGAAAGATTTCCCGATGCTGCTCCAAAATGGCTTCAGCCCGTTTTTCTCCTTCAAAATTCAAAATACGGAAATAATAGATTAACCCTTCCAAATCATTGAGCTGTTTCCGCAATAGACTGTTTTGTGTATATTGGATAATTAAGTCGTGAAATGTATCATTTAATTCTATGATGGTGCTTTGATCCTTTGATTGAAGGATGGCTTCTTCTGTTTTCCGCAAAACGTCTTCGATCGTTTTCAGTTCCTCCGCCGTTGCAATTCTTGCCGTCAATCCCGCAGCAAATGATTCAAGCGCCATCCGGCAAAAATAGATTTCTTCAACATCTTTTATTGTCGGTTTGTAGACTTTCACTCTTGAGTCAATGACGACAAGCCCTTCTTTTTCCAAAACTCGAATGGCTTCTCTTAAAGGACTTTTACTGACGCCGAGCTCCTTGGCTAATTTTGCTTCAGCGATTCGTTCTCCAGGCTTTAATGTTCCTTCAAAAATCATTCGCTTTATCGCATGGTAGGATTGTTCATAAAACGGTTTTGGTTTTTCAATCACGCTTTCTCATCCTCGTATTCATTCTCATATCGTTTATTTTAACACAGGAGCGGCCATACCCGCTAAAAATGCCCGGCCAACATGCCGGGCGCCTTACGTTCATTTAAAACAAAAGAATAAAGCCGGAAACAGCAGGAGTTAAAAATAACCCCGCTTTCAATACGACTTTCGGCAGGATATTGGTGAATTTCGCCCCGACATAAGCTCCGCACATCGTGCCGATCAGGATTTTGATTAATAGAAGATAATCGACAAATCCTTCTGAAATATAGCCGATCCCGCCGCCCAATGAGAGGGGGATAATGACGAGCATGGTCGTCCCGACTGAATGGCGGATCGATAAGTTCAAAAACATCATCAAACCAATTTGAATGAAAGGGGCGGAGCCGATTCCGAACGTTCCGGACAGAATGCCGGCCACGATTCCCAATACACTGGCTTTTATCCAAAAGCGCAGGTTCATGTCTTGATCCTTTGCATTTTCTTTTAAAAAGAATAACCTGATTAAAATCAAAATGGCTGATAAAAATAACATACCCGCGGTCATGTAATGCAATGAGCTTGCAGGGATCAGGGAGGTCAGCTTGGCTCCGAAAAAGGACCCCGCCGCCGCGAAACAGCCGACAGTTAAGCCGATTTTCAGTTTGATATTGCCTTCCCGAAAGTGGCTGAACGTGCCTGATAAACTGGTAAAGGCCATTCCGGCCAGCGATGTCCCCAAAGCTGTATGAATCGGAATGTGAAACAGCATGGTTAACAGTGCGATGACAAACCCGGCCCCGCCCGCGCCGACAAAGCCGAGCAAAAGGCCAAGCAAAAACATAACGAAAATAATAGACATACGACTCCTCCATGAATACCTGTTTTTCAAATTGTCAAATAGTCGACGGTATTCGGTCGACTGTTTATAAACAAGTACATCTTACTCTATCATGGTGAAATTGACAAGAAGGTCCGTTTCCACGCCAGAATACCCGGTGTTTACATATCGGGCATTGTCTTCGAGATGTCGGGAAACGGCGATACAGGTGGAAATCAACTTTGAACGAACCCCGGGCGGCGGATTTGCCAAACGGGCTGAAAACAGGGGACAACATAAATATTGAAGGAAAGCCGATATGTAAAATAAAAGCACAGAACATATAGCCGAAGCCTCAAAGGCCCTGTCTAAACGGGCCTATTTCAAACTAATGTATCTTTTTTTGTTTGATCAGGCTGGACACAACAAGAAAGCCCGCGGCACATACCGCAATCGGCAGAAACCATTTGCCAAAACCGTTTCCCCAGCCAAGAGCAATCGATACAGATTCGAATAAAATAAGAGCGAATATAATGAGACAGAGGTTTTTAAGCTGATTGACCAGTTTTCGGCTATGTAAATAAAAGCGTTCAGCGTTTGCCTCATTGAACCGTTTAGGATAATTGTATATTTCAGGATGCTTTTCCAACAGCGACATGAATAAGATGATGAGTATTCCAATACCGGGCAGGATGATGAGTTCCCATTTTGATCCCCAGCGGTCTGTTTCACCGAGTACATTAGAATGGACGGGCACTTTTTCGGGAAGCTTGCTCCACATCGAGACTAAAAAGATAATCGACCCGAAGTAAAATAGATAGCCCAGCGTGTTCCAGACCTTTTCGCTTGTTGTCTTCTTAATTTTTGCATTTTCGCCTGATGAATATGACATCTTGCTCCCTCCTTCCTTTTTTATACGGATCAATCTTGAAAAAGTTCGGTCTGTTTTCAAGCGCATGGAAGATTGACGCACCTTTCAGAATCTTATTCACAGCCAAGGGGATTGATAGGCCAAAATCAGCTTCTTCCCTGACAAAAAGCAAGAACAAATGATCAATTTAATCGGTAATGTTAAGGAATTGTAAATCCGAAGCCGCCAATGTTAAGTTATTGTAAATGTTCAATTTGAATCGTTTACATAAGCTTTATCCTCCATCATAATCGTAAGGTGTTTGTAGATTTTTGTCGATATAGGAGGGCAAAACCTTGGAAATAGATGTACAGCAATTGCTGTTTGAATTTATCGGTGGACTCGGTATTTTCTTGCTTGGGATTAAGTTCATGGGAGACGGTCTTCAGAAATCCGCCGGAGATAAACTGAGAGATATTTTGGATCGGTTTACAAGCAACCCTCTGATGGGTGTTTTGGCGGGGATTATCGTGACAGCTTTAATTCAAAGCAGTTCAGGAACGACCGTAATTACCGTGGGTCTCGTCAGCGCCGGATTTATGACTCTTCGTCAGGCGATCGGAGTGATCATGGGCGCGAATATCGGAACGACGATTACCGCGTTTATCATCGGTTTTGACGTTGGTGCATATGCTTTGCCGATTATCGCCATCGGAGCATTTATGCTGTTTTTCTTTAAAAACAAAAAATTGCAGAATCTCGGACAAGTGCTGTTTGGTTTCGGTGCGCTCTTCTACGGTTTGGAATTGATGAGCAGCGGGATGAAGCCCCTCAGGACGGTTGAAGCCTTTCATGATTTAACCGTCAGCATGAGCACAAATCCTATTCTTGGCGTGCTTGTCGGTACTCTTTTCACGGTTCTCGTCCAAAGTTCAAGTGCAACCATCGGTATTCTGCAAGGATTGTTTGCCGATTCATTAATCGATTTAAATGGGGCGCTGCCAGTATTGTTTGGCGATAATATCGGCACGACGATCACCGCTGTATTGGCGTCTCTCGGCGCATCTGTCGCCGCAAAACGGGCGGCGGCTGTACACGTATTATTTAATATTATCGGGACGGCGATTTTCTTAATTTTGCTTAAGCCGTTCACGTCATTCATTTTAATGCTTCAATCTTCGCTTGGGCTTGATCCTAAGATGGTGATTGCGTTTGCCCACGGCATTTTCAACACGACAAATACGCTGATTCAGCTTCCGTTTGTCGGGCTGCTGGCTTTAATTGTCACAAAGCTGATTCCGGGCAAGGATTCGGTATTGGACTATAAAGCGACACATCTTGATCCGCTCTTCATCCAGCAGTCTCCTTCAATCGCCCTCGGCCAGGCGAAAGAAGAAATTTTGCGCATGGGAGAGTTTGCGGTAAAAGGACTTGAGGAGACAAAACAATTTTACAGCACAAAACAGCCGAAGCATGCGCAAAGCGCTTTTCAGATTGAAGATGCCATTAACAATCTTGACCGCAAGATTACGGATTATTTGATTGAGCTGTCAGGTACGACGCTTTCTGAGCAGGAATCTGAAGAGCATCATATGTTCATGGACACCGTCAGGGATATCGAAAGGATCGGCGATCACTTTGAAAACCTGGTGGAGCTTGGCGAGTATCAGCAATCAAACAGGGTCAAGCTTTCAGAAGAGGCGATGGCCGATTTAATGGAAATGCTTGATTTGACGATTTCGACCGTCAAGGAATCCATTGACGCCTTGGGAGAAAAGAATGAAGAAGCAGCAAGACGCGTGATCGAGAAAGAGAATCAAATTGACAAAATGGAGCGCAAGCTGCGCAAAAAGCATATTCTTCGCTTGAATGAGGGGTTATGCACCGGACAAGCCGGCGTTGTGTTCGTCGACATCACCAGCAACCTCGAAAGAATCGGAGACCATGCCGTCAATATCGCTGAAGCTGTTTTAGGAATAGAAAAGCATTAATCCATCAGAAAGCCGGGGGAAAAACCCCGGCTTTTTCATGTTGAATAGGTCTATGTGATTATGCTGTGACATATTTACTAAATTGTGTGTAAAAAGGAATATCATTCTTCTTTTGGGTGGATAAATCAAGTATAATAGTTTTAGTTTTTTAGGAGGTATTAAGATGCAGAAGTATAGACGGAGAAACACAACGGCTTTTACGGTCATGGCATATTTCACATTCTTTGCAGGCGTATTTTTATTTTGTATCGGCCTTTACAATGCCGACAACCTGCAGCTCAATGAAAAAGGCTATTATATCGCTGTGATGATTTTAGTGGCGGTGGGCGCGATTCTGACGCAGAAAGTGACACGGGATAATGCCGAAGACAACGAAATCATCGCCGAGCAGGAGAGACGACAGAATATGTCTAGTGGTGAGTGATATGACGAGGGAAGGCATCGGAGGATGCCTTCTTTTAAAATGTTTTTGTATGGCTGGATTTTTTTCTAAAGTGTAAAAAGTTTTGGTCTTTGTTTCTTTGCGATTTAGTGATTGTAACGAACACCCAGATGGAGCTGGCTAAAAGTAATATCGTTAAAATAATGGGAAAAAGTATGCCCGATGTCATATGAAATGGAAACGACTTGCCCAGAAAATATAGCAGTTATAATGCAGGCGGTGATGGAGCTGTAAAGAGAAGCTTTTATCACGTGGCTGATTTTTAGCGTGGATAAATCTTGTTTTTCGAGGTATGCCATCACTCTTCATCGTTTTCAGCTTTCGAAAACAATATAGCTTCAGCCGTTTGTTTTGTTTCTTCGAATAATTGTTGGTCTGTTTGCATGTCTTTTGTCCTTCTTTTTTGTTTGATTGATAGACGAACCAAAGCAGAGGTGATGTTCCTCTGCTTTTTAATCAAATTCTTTTTTAAAACGTTCATCTAAAATAAAATCAATCATACCCGTGATTCTGGAATATTCCGCTCTTTTTTGGAAGTGCAGGATTGTTTGCATTGGTCCTTTTCGCGAGGAGAGCAGCATCTTGGCGATCCAAAGAAAAGAGAAGATCAGATAGAATATGAAGAAGAATGAAAATAGCCTTGAAAGATCATGGGTGAAAGAGGAGACTTGACCAGATAAAAAGGCAGCCATAATTACAGCAGTAATACTGCTGAAAAAAATGCCTTTAATAAAATATGTTAATGTAAAACTGGGATTTGAAAAATAGATTTTTAGCTGATTTAATGTAACAGAATCTTGATTTGCAAGGTATGTAAGCCGCTCTTCGTCACTTTTGTGAGACTCAAGGAGTTTGGCTGTATGTTCAGTTTTTTGAAATAATTGTTTTTCGTTTCTCATTGGATTGTCACTCCTATTCAAAAAAACATGAGATTTTATTGGTGCGGTATATTTTTCAATGCCTTTTTGTATTTTTGTTGTAAAACATAATCAATCATTTTTACGATACGTGCAAACTCTGCTTTCTTGGAAAAGTGTGTAATGAATTGAATCGGCTTTTTTTTCAAGGTGACAAGCTGTTTAAGCACCCAGAAGATACACCCCACAAATATGACAGCCAATATTATAATGGAGATGCCGGAAACGAAAGGGAATATCGAATCTGCTTGACCAGAAAGAATTGCAGTTATGAACGAAGCCAATATGATACTGAAAAATGCTGCACTGATGAAATAATGAAGCGCAAATGAAGGATCTGAGTAATAGACTTTCAGCTGATTTAAGGTTAGTGAATCTTGTTTAGCGAGAAAGGCTAATAACTCTTCGTCGCTCTTATCGCGGTAAGTTTTAAGAGTTTTGGCTGTTTTTTGCGTTTCAATGAATACTTGTTTGTCTGTGTACAATGTTAATACCTCCACGATACTTATATCAAAGATTTGGAAAAGCTGCATAAATACATTATATTATGTATTTATGCAGCTTTCATTAAATAAACAAATTAATCAGCTGTTTGTGAACCAAATATCGCAAATAACACAGCAGACACTGCCGTGCCAATAGCGATTTCCGGTGCTGCAGTTCCCACTATTACGACAGCTGCTACACCAACAGCAGCTGCTATAATTCCTCCAACTGCAACCCCAATTGTTCCCCAATCGATTGGTAACGCTTCTTCAGGAGCTACAACTGGTTTGCTGGGTGAGACATATAATTTCTTAATTTTAAAGGTAATTGTAGCTGACATTTCAGTTTTTGTATCATCGACTACCGGAATTTCATTGCTGAATATCGTTAATGAAAGATCTAAAGATTCAACAGAAGGTGAAACGTTTACCATGATATATCCGTTACGCACCGACAAGCCGATATTCTTTAAAAGCTCATCATACGAATGAATTTGTGAAGAACTCAATGATGTTTTTGAGTTCCCTAATACTTCTGTAATCGACGCTCCGACCTTTCCGTTTTTAACTTGTAATGTACCCGGTGATGTTTCACTTGGCTTTTTAAATATTAGTGAAGTAGACAACGTAATATCCAAGTATAGAGACTCGTAAACTGTCTCTGTTTTATCAAAAATAAACATTGTTGTAAATAGTTCAGAAATACTGCTCAGTGCCGGGATGTTTGCTAAAATATTTCTCAACGTTCTGACTCGTGCGTCATACACCGGATCTGACGACGGGGTGACGCTTGCTGTTCCTTTGTCCCTGCCTGAATAAGCGTCTTTATCAATGCCGATGGCTCCGCTGCCCGTGCCGATTGAATGTTCGTAGAATTGATCAAAGGCCCAGTTTTTTGGCATCGTGTAGCCGAGGTTGCCGCTGAAGCCGGTCGACATGTCGGCAACGAAGCTGTACTCCGTCAATCCGGCGTCGGCTGTTCTGATACAGATGTTTCTAGGCCCGTATACGCCGATCTTATATTTTGGCGAATTCGGTATGCTTTCCATTTTGTCAAACGCTGCTCTGATTTCATTAAAATAAGGGATGATTTTGTCTGTTACTTCATAATCATACGCGTCGAAATCAACGGCAAAATAAATGGTTGTGCCAGATGGGAAGCCTAATCCCTGCGCTGCGTTGACAGCGGCATACGCATCTGTTGTTCCTTGGTTTGGTACGAAATACGAGGATTCGTAGCCGCCGTCCTGATAAATCGGGAACACTCTCAAACCTTCATTAAAAATGATTGAAAGTTCAGCCGGAGTCATCGCCTTTGATTTAAGGCCGCTGCTTGTCCGCACATTGCCTGTCAAATATCTGCCGACCACTTTATATCCGTTGCTCCGTAAAGTTTTTGCTGTAGCGGCTGTTAGGATCGTGGCAGTGTCACAGGCCGCCGCGGCACGTGAAGTATCGCCGGAGCTTGACAATAATGCCTTGATCGTTGCCATATTGGCAATACCCGTTACAGGCAAACACATGAAGCTTTGAAAGCGGGAGACGGCAGATTCGACTTCCGCATCATAAACGCCGTCAAATTCACCCGAAGAATAGCCATTGCAATATAATGCGTATTGAAGAATCAGCACGAATTTGGTTCTGGAATCACCGGGTTTAAGTGTCGGACATTTGCTTGTTGTACCTGGTCCAAAAAAGCCGTTTGCCACACTTGTACTCATGCCTTCTTCCTTTTGCAAAGCATAAATCAGCGCCTTGTTTGTCTCTCGGGAATAAACGCCGTCACAAGGCATTAATCCGAAATAAGCATTGTAATCCCGATTTAAATTTTGCTGAATTTGACGAATTTTCGTATCACCGTTTCGTACCAATGTAAAAGCACTCATGTTGAGCAGTGCCTTCATGATCTGTGCGGTGACAACACCATCTTGTTTGGCTAGACCTGCGGCCCTCTGAAATCTTTTCACGGCATCCTCTGTACTTTCAAAAAAGTTACCTGTTAATCCGCCGGGATTAAATCCCTTTCCTTTAACCCAAAAAGCGCCTTGCAGAATGTAATTTAGGTTTGTCGGTTTTTCAGTTTTCTTCTGCTTTTTTAGCGGAACAAACTTACTCTCTGTCGCCGGCCCGAAATTATCAGCAGGCTCTGCGATACCGAGTTCGATCTGCAATGCTCTCGTTAAACCGTAAATCGTTTCCCAGCTTGGTTTTCCGTTCTCTTTCACCTTGTTGAAGCCGTGTTTCCCGCTATAGGTTTTGTTTAGCCATTCCTGAGTTTTTAATACCATTTGATCCATAGAAGGTCCCTCTTTTCTTTATTTGTGCTTTCACTATTAGGTGGCAAACGTATGACAAAAAACGGACATTGACTCACTCAGCAAAGTCAATGCCCGTTTTTTGTTTATCTCAACAGCCCCAAACTCCCGGTCAATCGGATGACCTTCTTCTTATCCCCGCATATGCCAATTCCAAAATAGCGGTAATCGGAAGCAGCAGTGTTTTGGAATTTCTCAGTATAGGCTTCATATGTGTGAATGCTCTTGAGCGACATCGGTGAAATCAACTGACAGTAAATCGTCGAAATCATCGGTCAAAAGCCTGCGTTTTTATTCATGGAGGTGCTCGGCATTCCCTTTTAATATGGGAATGGGGACTTTGACGATCCCAAGTGTTCGATTCCGGAGCCGTCTGTTACATTTCCGCCGAGGAGGCTAGGGCTGTTTTTGCCGAGGGCTGCCCCCAGGATCGCCGCTGTATTGGCGATCAGTCCGAGCAGCAGGCTTTCATCGATCACAAGTGCGCATTTTGTTTCATTCCTGAGATTTGTTCCTCCTTCAGCCGCGGTTTTGGCTTTATTTCTGAAATATAAAGGCCTGTCAATGTCAGGACTCCTCCAATGAGCGCCATCCATGTCATGTTTTCATGCAAAATGAGAATGGATGCAGCAATCGTAATCACGGGCACCATGTATATGTATGCGCTCGTTTTCACGGCTCCCAGCACACCGACCGACCAGTTCCACGTTACAAAGCAAAGCGCTGATGCGCCAGCCCCGAGGAATAGCATGTTCAACAGGTTGACGTGGGAAGCGAATGGGCTGAGCGTGAAGCGGAAGTCAAACAGGAAAAGGTGCGGGATCATGAAGATCAGTCCGTAAAAGAACACCCGCTGTGTACATTGAATCGTGTGATAGCGAAATGCGCTGATTTTTTTCATGAAGATCGAGTATATCGCCCAGACAAGGGCCGCGGCACACGCAAGTATATCACCGAGCGGATTCAGTTTAAGCACCGCGTTTCCATTGAAAAAAATGAGTGCGAGGCCGGTAAAAGCGGCGGCAAATCCCATAAAAAAATGCGGTTTGAGCCTCTCGCCGGTCAGTAGAAAGTGGGCCAGAACCGCGGTGATCATCGGAACGACCGCTACAATCATGCCGACGTTTGAGGCATAGGTAAGGGTGAGCGCGATGTTTTCCAGCAAAAAATACAGCGTTACGCCACACAGCCCCGCTCCGGCAAAAAGCGCTTCCTCCCGCCAGCTTTTCACTTTTAGAACGTGCGGATGGACGATGATCAGCACGAAAAAACCGAGCAGAAAACGATAAAACAAAATCTCCATTGGTGAAAAATCCTCAAGCAGCACCTTTGTCGAAACAAAAGTCGTGCCCCAAATAAGAATGGTTAAAACAGCCGCAAGATGTCCGGTGGTTTCACGTCGAGTATTCATTCTTTTATCTCCTGTCTGTCACATTCAAAAATCTTCATATATTGCCTCGGTGTCAGTCCGACCTGACGCTTAAAAAATTTGGTCAAGTGGCTCTGATCGCTGAAGCCGGTCTGAAACGCGGTTTCAATCGGTTTAACCCCTTGTTCCAGCAGCTTTTTCGCATGGTTGATGCGAACGGTTTCCAAGTAGCTGTAAGGGGAAATCCCTTTTTGCTTCGTAAACGACCGCAGCAAATGGTATTTGCTCCAGCCCGTCAGCCGGCTGAGATCGTCCAGCGTAATATTTTCCGTGTAATACGCTTCTAAATAATCGCAGACCGCTTTGACTTCATCGGACGGCTCAGGCGCATTTTCCAAAAACGCGACATCAGAATATGTCCGGATCAGCTCTTCAAGCAGATAGAGAAACAATTCCTCTTTCTTCAGCGTGTTTTCTTTCTGCAAAATATAGATGTGCAGTTCCTTCAAGCTGGAGGTCAGTTCATGGCGGTACAAGACGTTTTGCGTGAAGTATGGCAGGTTTTCCGCGCCCGTCAGTTCCTTAACGGCTTTCATCATTACATCAGGCGTAATATTGATACAGCGGTAGTCGAGCGCTTTCCCGTCAATCTGCTCGCAGCTGTGGGTGTCATGCGGATTAAAAAGCACGAGGTCACCGGGATTGATGATGTATTCCTGTCCCTTGCAAAGCAAACAGCGCTGCCCCTTTTCGATAAAACCGACCACATAATAGTCGTGGAAGTGATTCGGGAACTTCTGCATGATGCCTTTAAAGCGGTAGGCTTCAACTTGCAGATCGGGATCGAGAAAAAGCGTGCGGGTTTCGTTTCGCATGGCGGACCTCCTGTGGGTTTGATGATTTTTTTAGTTTAGCATGTTTTTAGGGGATTTCTTGTATGATGTTGCTGTTTTCTTTCTTAAAAACCAAGAAGAAAAAACAGCGTTTTCGCTTAACACGTTAAAGATTAGACAATTATAGGGGGCCAATAAATAAGAACAAAAATTCGATACTGGACCGTGGAATGGATTATGGCGGGGCAAAGCTGTCGGGTGTGAGAATCTGGTGAGGAATACAAAATGCAAATTTGGAATCAATTATAAAAAAATGGAGGCCCAAATTATTCCTAAAAACTCGAGATGCCAGCATCTATTTGGAATTTATAATAAAACTGATATAAAAAGCCTTTGATATTTTGGATAGCAATGGATGTAACGGGTGGAATTATCAAAGGCTAGGTGTAAAAGAGGGCAATAATTAAACCTTCTAGCTTTATGAATTAGTTCGCAACTCTACTAAAATATCTTAAATATAGTTAAAAGGGTATGAACCGCGAAAGCCCTTTATTATCTGTTTTAGTCCAAGATATTTCCCCTTTTTATTTCAGAACATCATCAAGCAGCTTCCACATCAGCTCCCGCCGATTTTCCGACCCAGTCTTCAAAAAAATCGACTTTAAATGGTCTTGGATGGTATAAGCCGAAATGTGCAAGGCTTCAGCGATGTCTTTTGTGGAAAGCCCGCGGATGATCCGGTATGCGATGTCCTTTTCCCGTTCAGACAGGCCGTACGCGTCTGCAATGAGCGGTATCGCTTCTGCGGGTGAAGCCGGCTCGAATGAAACGGCGATTTGTCCTGACGGGCCGAAACCGTCCAAGCGGCTCGCTTTAATGGACAGAAGGGGCTGGCCCGGAATCGAAATGACGGTTTTTGCCGGATCATCCGTCTCTGCTGCGGCTCGAGAGCAGACGGCTCTGATCGGCCTCGGTATTGACGCGCCGCCGATCTTTTCCCATCCGCGGAAGACGCTCAGCCAATGAAGCGCCGCTTCATTGCATGATATCGGTCTGACATTCTCCGACAAAATCAGAATGCCGCCGGCATGTTTCATGTGAAACAAGTCTTTTTTTGGCGCTTGATGTCGCAATCGCTGCAAGTGCCGGCCGATAACCGGTGCAAGTGAAGCGAGAAGGGAGCGTTCCTTCTTATGAAATGGCGGCCGTCCGCTTTTTCGCCATAGTGTAAGATAGCCCCAGCATTCCCCCTTGCTTAAAAGAACGGCCCGCATTTCGTCCCCAAAGCCTGCCGGTTCAAGAATCATGCGGTATCGTTTGCTCTTGTGAAGATTCCCATTCAAGGCCCCGCTTAAAATCGCCGCTGTCTGCTTTGTTTTGATTAATGTTTCGTATTGATTGACATCATCATCCATGTATTCAAGCTCAAATAACCGCGCATGCATCCTTTCAATTGGCTCATCTGTGATCGCTCCGATGGACAGGAGGGTTTTCGGATCGACGGCTGTACAGCATGAAGCATCAAATGAGATCGCGCTTCGCAGCGCGGATATGACGGCTTCCATGTATTGCGGTGATGTTTGTGATGTTTGTCCAAGCTCATTGAATTGGTCTTTTAACGGCCGGTCCATTGGATTCCCTCCATTAAAAATCCCATGTTTGTGGGATGGTGCATTTGAAAAACTTCCTTATAATTGAGAACAATTCTTAATTATTTTACTAAAAGGAGTGCGCCTTGTCATGAACATGGATTGGAATCACCTTGATGTGTATCAATATAGAGAAAAGATCGCTTTGAAAATCCCCTGCTACCGCATGTTATACGATATGATGGATCGCCTGCTGACCGTTCGGCTTAATATGGATGAGGCCAATGTGGCGGTTGTCGGGGCAGGAGGCGGACAGGAATTGCTGACATTGGGCAAGAGACATCCGAATTGGTCGTTTAGAGGGGTCGATACATCTGCCCATATGCTCAATTTGGCGCAGCAAAGGCTGAAGTTCGCCGGTATTCAGCTCAAAGCCGACTTCATTGAAGGAGAAGTGGGACAGCTGGAGCATCAATATGATGCGGCGACTTGCATGCTTGTCCTCCATTTTGTCCGCGATAAGCGGAAGTTTTTGCAGGATATCGCGGCCCGTTTACCTCAGGGGGCACCGTTTTCGATCGCGTCGATCAATGGCGATATTTATTCTGAAACATTTTCGTGGCAGATGAAAGCCTGGAAGGAACATATGCTGGCAAACGGAATTTCTGAACAGGAGTGGGGGCGTTTCGCGGATTCTATCGGCAAGCATTCTCATCCGATTCCGGCGCTAGAGGTGGAAGCTTTGCTGGAGGAATCAGGTTTTACGAATGTGACGCGGTTTTTCAGCGCTTATTTAATTGATGGCTGGTTCGCTGTAAAAGGGGGCGGCAAATGTTGAAACAGCATATTGTCGTGATTGGCGGATACGGTTATGTCGGCGGTCACATCTGCCGGATGCTCGGGGAGAAATACCCGGGGCTTGTGTATGCCGCAGGGAGAAATCTGGACAGAGCTCAGCGACTTTGCCGGGAAACGGGAGGTAAAGTGAAGCCGATGCGCTTCAATAGAGATGCGGCTGATGATTGGGCTTGGCTTGAACAGACGAAGCTTGTCATCGTATGTATAGATCAGGAGGACACGGATTTAGCCGAGGCTTGTTTGGCGAACGGGACGGATTATATCGACATTTCTGCAAACGGGCCATTTTTAGCCCGGATCGAACGGCTGAATGCCGGCGCTTGCAGAGGAACGGGGGTGTTGAGTGTCGGGTTGGCCCCGGGACTAACCAATTTACTGGCGCAAGAGGCAAAGAAAGCCTTTGATGAAACAAACCGTATCGATATCACGATCATGCTCGGTTTAGGAGACAGCCATGGGAAGGCGGCAATTGAGTGGACGGTAGACCAGCTCCATTCAGTGTTTGACATAACAGACCGGGGACGAGTGAAGAAAGTCGGCAGTTTTACCGGCGGGAGGCCGGCAGACCTTGGGTGTATGGGCCGGCGCATGGCCTATCGATTTCCCTTTTCAGACCAGATGACCCTTCCGAACACTTTAGGTGTGCCTTCAATCGCTACAAGGCTTTGTTTTGATTCTCGGGTTGCAACGTTTGTCATCGCCGGGCTTAAGAAAAGTGGGGCTGCGCGGCTTTTAAAACATGCGGTGATCCGTTCAGCCGCTGTCAAAAGTCTTGGTTCTCTGCAGATCGGATCTGCCAAGTATGCGGTGAAAGTCGATGCTGCAGAAGTGAAAGACGGAAGGAGCCGGGAAATCGGTCTTTCTTTGCACGGAGAACGCGAATCCCTGATCACGGCGAAGGTCGCCGCTGCAGCCGCTCATGCTTTGTATAATGGCAGTTTTCCCCAAGGAGTGTTTCATATAGAGCAGCTGTTTGAGCTTGAGCGGGAGGGAGAATCGCTTTTTTTAAAGATAAAAGAAAGAGATGAACGATTTGTTATATAATTTGACTTATTTTCGAAGGAAGTGAGATGATAAGATTTAGAAAATAATAGAAGGAGATGGTGTCATGCAGCCTGAAGAAATCGTCAGAAGCGGACCGAACCAATATATTTGCAAAGAAGGGATCACCCGGGAGATCCCGTCGTTTTTGGACGGATTCAAGCGTCCTGTCATCATCACCGGAGTCAAGTCATTTGCGGCTTTTGCCAAACATGCGGAGCTTCCCGCTGATTGGAAGGTGATTCAGCATAGAGGCTACAGCTCGCTTCAGGCGATTCGCAAAGCTGCCGAGGAAGCAGGCTCGGCGGATATCATCATTGGAATTGGCGGAGGAACCGTGTTAGATACAGCGAAGGCCGCCGCTGCCCTGTTGAACATTGAAGTGATGACGATTCCGACAATTCCGGGGACATGCGCCGCAGCCACGCCGCTCAGCGTGATTTACGATGACGAGGGCAACTTTGAAAGGGTGCAATACCATAAGCGCTCCAGCTACTTGACGCTGGTCGACCCTTTACTGCTCCTTTCTTCTCCGATTGCTTATGTGAAAAGCGGAATCGGCGATACGCTGGCGAAATGGTATGAGGCGGAAGCGATCATCAGAAATACGGCTGATTCGCTTTCCATTATGGTTCAGGCGGGGCTCAGGCAATCTGTCTATATTCGGGACATCCTTTTACAGGAGAGTCTGAAGGCTGTCGAAAGCATCGAAAAAGGCGAACCATCTCCAGCTTTAACAAATGTGCTGGAAGCGGTCATCGTGCTCGCGGGAACGGTAGGAGGCTATGCGGGCCGCTACGGCAGAATGGCCGGCGCTCATGCGATTCACAACGGCTTGACATTTATTGCGGAAACCCACCATGTGCTGCACGGCCAAAAAGTCGCTTATGGCATATTGGTGCAGCTTGCACTGGAAGGAAGGACAAACGATATCCGGGAGCTGCTTCCGCTTTATGAGGCGCTCGGCTTTCCGAAAAGATTAAGCGATTTGGGCATTGCAGAAAACCTTGCGCAGGCGAAACAGACAATCGCAGCCCATGCCTGCAAACCGGAAGAGTCGCTTTGTTTAATGGGATCGTTCAGCGAAGCGGATGTCGTTGCCGCGATAGAGTCATTGGAATTCGAAAGCGTGAAGCAGCCATAAAAAAGGCCGCCGGGCAAACCCGGCGGTCCTTTTTTTATATTTTGATGTCTATCTCCGCGCTTTTTTTCAATTTTTCAACTTGCTGCCCGAGTTTTTCCTGACGTTTTTGCTGTTCGAGCATTTGCTTGATTTGCGATTTTACGTCCTCAAGCTTCGGCGTTTTTTGCTTGCTATCTTTTTGCTGTGCGGCGTATTGATCGTAGTATGATTTAATTTCTTCGTTCGTTACTTTATCCTGCGGGACTTCTTTCTTGATATATTTTTCCGCTTTGATGTTGGCGGCAATATCTGATTTGAGTTCAGACAGGTTTAAGCCGGCTTTTTTTAAAGCGGTGTTGAATTCTTGATCGCTTTTATACTGCTTTTTGCTTTCGTCGAGCTGTTTATTAATCTCCTGATCAGACGCTTTGTAGCCTTTTTTATCCGCCTCTTCTAGAAGCAGGGTTTGTCCGATGAGGCTGTCGAGTGTTTGCTGTTTGATTTGTTTAGCCGCGTCAGCTGTCGTCGGGTCTTGTCCCGCTTGCTGATATTGCATTTGCGCGGTTGATAATAAATTGTTATATTCGCTGCCGTTGATTTTTTTGTCGTTCACGACGGCAACCGTTTTCTTCTCATCGATCTTTTGCTTATCAAGCTTCTTCTGGATCGCTTTCATTTGTTTTTCTTGATCTTGCTGAGTTGTTTTTGATTGAGCATCTGCTGTTGATTTTTGGCCTTCATCATTGGAACCGCAGGCGGCGAGAGCGATAGACATGAATCCAATCATAAGAGACGAAATCAGTTTCTTCATTATCATGTGTCTCCTTTCTTGAACAAGAAGTCAGATCGTAAAAAATGATCTAGTGCGCATTCTAAATGATATTTGCTAAAAAAGAAACCATTTGGAACCGATTTTCCAAATTGTAATCAAATTGAAAGGAGCTCGTAATAATGAGAACGGGAAGTCATGTTACATGATTCGGATCAAAGCCGTACACTTCAAAGTCCTTTTTAAAGATGTCTGCCACTAATTGTGTTGCTTCTTTATCATAAAAGCTTTCATATGTGGGAATGACCCAGTCAAAAGTGGTTTTTGTCACCGCCGCGTCTGCGGATTTTTCTTTTTTTACCATAAAATTCGAAAAATGATGCGGGGACTTCGACAGTTTTGAAAGCGGCGCTTTGATTAACCTGTATTTGTTTTCAATTTCTCTTATGTGCGCCTTAAAGTCCTCAAGATAAATATAATGTTCTACAACCTCTTCTTCCCCATTTATATACTGGGGAGCGAGGTGCCGGTCAAATGCACCCGCCTTCTGCAATTGATATAAAAATTGTTTAAAAGACATCCCATCGAGGATATCGCCGGCGGAAACAGCGGTTAAAAACAAACTGACGGCTCTTCGGAACGGGTTTCTCACAAGCTTGTAAGCATCCTTTTTTTGCTTCAGCAGATGTTCGGCAAGTTCTTTCGTATATCCGGGCTTTTCCGTATACATCGTGTTTCGGTAATGATGAACCTCTTCGTCTGACATGAGGCAGACGTCTTCAGGCGATCCGTTTTGGAACAAGAACCAGCGATGCAGAGTTGTACTTCCGCTTTTGGGAACCCAAAAAAGAATGAGCGGGAAGTCTTTTGCGTAAAGCGGGGGATATGGCTCTAGCAAACCTTTTATGTCATTATAGTCATCCATTTTGAACACATCCGTTTCCATTGTTGCCGCGCTTTCTCCGGAACAGCTATACAAACACATTATGCCGCTCCGAATGAAAGGAGAGGGCGGAAATTTGAATATCTTTTGAAAATAGATGTTTTCAGAAAGTCATACGTCAGAATCCCTGGCGTGTGATATACTGAAAAAAAGCGGAAGGGTGAAAACACACATGATTTTATAATCCTTTTTAGAAAATCTCGTTACAGGCATTTCATCGGATTCGTCTATTCCGATTTTGACTGATGTAGCGTCTTTTTTTCTGAATAGGATTTGTCATGTGCTTTAATCGTAAAAGAAATACTTGCTGTGCGGCTTCATGCCTCCTATTCAGAACATTTGCCGGGTTTTTCAATATACAGGAGGGATAGCCATGCAGTTCAAAATAAATGAATATCCGCTGCCTGATCTTGAATCAGGCCCATACGGAATTGTCAGAGGCGCGGATGGTGCGCTTTGGTTTACAGAACAAAAAGGGAATCGGATCGGCAGGATCACCGCCGGCGGCCGGATGACCGAATACGCCGTTCCGACGGAGAATGCAGGTGTTTCGATTATCACCTCCGGAATCAACGGGGATTTATGGTTTACAGAATATAAAGCCGGAAAAATCGGCAGAATCACAGTCGATGGCGAGATAACGGAATATCCGCTGCCGTCTGGAGCGGCGCCGTTCGGTATTACGGAAGGCCCTGACGGTGCCGTGTGGTATACGGATATGGCAGGTCATAAAATTGGCAGGATGTCCGGAGCGGGGGAAGTGTCGGAATATGAACTGCCCAAGCCAGGATCATTTCCTTCATTTATAACAGCAGGCCCCGATGGTGCCCTATGGTTTACAGAAAACCAAAGCAATGCCATCGGCAGGATTACACCTGGGGGAGACATCCGGGAGTTTTCGATCCCTACAAAGGACTCCGGACCTGTCGGCATTGCCGCCGGCCCCGATGGTGCGCTGTGGTTTGCAGAAATAAACGGCAATCAAATCGGGAGAATCACCGTGTCGGGAATGTTTCGTGAATACCCGATTCCTTCCGTAAATGCCCGTCCCCACGCCATTGCAGCTGGCCCTGACGGTGCCATGTGGTTTACGGAATGGGGGAGCAATAAAATCGGCAGAATCACGGCGGCGGGGGATATCGCCGAATATTCCATTCCGGCGGCCGATGCTGAACCGCACGGTATTGCAGCGGGCGGCGATCAATCGGTCTGGTTTGCGGAAGAGTGCGGCCAAATCGGCCAATTCATGATTTTATCAAACGAATAGCTAATCAAAAGAACGTCCCGCTGCCGGGACGTTCTTTTTTTCAAAGGATGATCAGTCTGTTCTTGTTTCCATTCGGCGGTGATTGAAAAAGCCGAGGTTTTTATTCATCATGTAAAAATGGAACATGTATTCTCCCACCGCCATGGCGACCGCTGCAAAAAATGCGGCTGAGACGGCGGTGTCTGCCGCGGCGCCCATGGCAAGCGCCATCAGCCAAACGGTGAGAAAAGCGACCCCTACATCCGCCAGTGTCGCGGTGATGTTGTTCGTTTTAGGCAAAATGAACAAATCTCCAAGCAGATAGGAGACTGCGCCCAACACCACTGTAATCAAAAGGATATTCCCAAAAGTAAAGCCGAATCCGAGACCGAGTACAAGATACAAGACCACAATGGTCATGATTCCCTTGATGGACAGGGCTTTGGCATGATCCATTTCCCATTCACTCCTTCATACGAGGTTTTAGTTTATTTTTTCCTCGTATTCAGGAATCCAAACATGTTCGCCTGCATCCTCCACATGTTTACGGACCTTCGGACGGTTTTTGCCACATCAGGAGGTTTTAAACCGAGAAGCTTTCCCATATTATCAAGGGTGACAGTCAATATGAGATAGCCGATGACAGCCCCAGCCCGGCGGCTTCTTCTCCTCCCGCTAAACCGATGGCAACGCCGCCGGCAAGAATGAGCGGAAGATTGTCAAAGACGACACCGCCCGCGTCTTTGATGATCGAAATATTGAGTACATCTTGATCGCCAAAACGAAGCAGCAGGCCGGCCGCCGGCAAAACGGCAGCCAGGGCCATCAATGCCCGCCCAAGCTGTCGTAAAATTTGGAACGCTTTTTTTAAACATAACAGTCTCCTTTATGATGATTGTTTTTTTAACTGTTGAGCCGCATGCTGATCTGCAATTACTGTCACATTGGGATGAGACTGCAAAATGGAAGCGGGTACATTTTTGGTCATGATGCCCTCCGCCATCTTTTGGACAGCTTCGGCCTTTTCTTCTCCGCTGGCCAATAAAACAATGTGCCGAATAAACTCCATAATGGTTTGGATTCCCATCGAAATGGCGAGCCGCGGAACGAGCGACTGATCGCCGAAAAAGCGCGCATTGGCCTTAATTGTGCTTTCCGACAGGCGGACGATCCGAGTCCTTGCTTCAGGATCGGACCCCGGTTCATTAAAACCGATATGTCCGTTTGCGCCGATCCCGAGAATCTGAATATCGATTCCCCCTATACGTCTGATCAGATTTTCATAAGCTGAACACTCGTCTTCAAGCTGCGGATTGTCTCCCTTTGGAATATGTATTTGTTCCTCAGGTACATTGATATGACGAAATAAATGATCATACATGAATTTGTTATAACTTTGTGGATGTTCAGGTGATAATCCGATATATTCGTCTAAATTAAATGTTGTAACCTTAGAGAAATCAAGTTCACCTGATTTGTATTGATGGACGAGTTGTTTGTACAGCCCAATTGGAGTGCTGCCTGTGGCAAGCCCCAAGACAGCGTCCGGTTTCGCTTTTACACAGTCTTTGACAATATCAGCGCTTATTCGGCAAAGATCGTCGTAATGATCGGCTATGATGATGTTCATGTGGCCATTCCTCCCTGGTGATTTTCACACGAAAATTTGTTACTATCATTTTTGAATTGTTACTGCAAATTTAGCACCGATAAAATCTTTTTGTCAATGCAATATTGAACGTTCATTTTTGAGGTATGATACAAATCTTTCGCGATTGGATGTTAAATGGTATTATAAAACCATTCCCATGTACTGAAGATGAAAAGCGGAGGGACTGTTATGACTGAGGAAAAAAGGAATGTCGCTTTATATTCCGTCATCAAGTTTAAAATCATCGAGCTGATTAAATCAGGTAAATATAAAGCAAATGACCAGCTGCCGACAGAGAGCGAATTTTGCGAGCAGTATCATGTCAGCAGAACGACGGTCAGGCTGGCATTGCAGCAGCTCGAGCTTGAAGGATATATTAAGAGAATTCAAGGAAAAGGCACTTTTGTTTCCGCGGCAAAAATTCAAGCGCCCATTCCCCATAAAATTACGAGCTTTGCAGAGCAGATGAAGGGCTTGAGATCTGAATCAAAAGTGCTTGAGCTTGTTGTGATTCCCGCAGATCAATCAATCGCAGAGCTTTTGCAAATCAATGAGAACGATCCTGTCAATAAGCTTGTCAGGATCAGATATGCCGAGGATGAACCGCTGCAATACCATACTTCATATATTCCTTGGAAAATTGCCCCCGCCCTTGTTCAAGAAGAGTGTACTGGTTCATTGTTTGCTTTGCTGAGGTCAAAATACAACATTCGCATCGAGCGGGGAACTGAATGGATCGAACCGATTTTGACCGATGAAACAATCAGCGAACATTTGTTAATCAATGTCGGCGCTCCGGTGTTCCTGTCTGAGTCCATCACCTATGATGATCAGGGGGGAGTCGTGGAATACGCTCAAATCATTACGAGAGGGGACAGAACGAAATTTATCGTCGAACAGCAATATAGCACATAGAAATCAACCTGTTAACTGGCATTGTTCAGTAACAGGTTTTTTCTTTTGGCCAAGAAAGCATGGCCGGCGGGTCCTGCAAAATGGATGAAAGATGCCGTCATGATAAAACCGCCGGACGGAGCATATTTTGTAATCAGAACATGATGAAGGGGATATTGCCGATGAAAAAATTGATTATCAATGCCGATGATTTTGGTTATTCAAGAGGCGTCAATTATGGGATTATCGATGCCCACAGACTGGGAATTTTAACATCAGCGACTTTAATGGCCAATATGCCGGGCGCCGGGCATGCCGCCCGCCTCGCCAAAACGCATCCAGGTTTGGGGGTCGGCGTGCATTTGGTGCTGACATGCGGAAGACCTCTTCTTACGGATCATCGGACAATTGTTGATGCAAAGGGGGATTTTCGCCAACTTTCGTTCTACAGGGGAGCGTTCACAGTCGATTTTGAAGAGGTATATGCCGAGTGGAAAGCGCAGATAG
The DNA here is from genome assembly GCF_033261025.1 of Bacillus sp. KICET-3. Taxonomy (NCBI): domain Bacteria; kingdom Bacillati; phylum Bacillota; class Bacilli; order Caryophanales; family Bacillaceae; genus Bacillus; species Bacillus sp. KICET-3. Next base: position 295,688 of record NZ_CP137345.1, read on the forward strand.
AACGGCTATATGCGTTTGGCCTGGAGCCCACACATCTGGACAGTCATCATCACATTAACTCTTATGCCGGAATGCCGGAGGTGTTTTTAAGGCTTGCGCAAGAATTCGGGCTGCCTGTCAGAAACAATATGGATGATGCGGCATTGAATGAAGCGAACATCAAAACAACCGATGGGTTTTCGACGGTTCTTGAAACTGCTTTAAAGGATGAACAAGCCGTCAGCGGGCTTTTCAAAGACTCTGAATCAGTCGAAGTGATGACGCATCCGGCTTATCTGGATAAGACTCTCTTGGCGAATTCCTCGTTTACGTATCCGCGGGTGGATGAACTGGAGTTTTTAACCGACGCAGAGACCGCAAGACGGGTGAAGTCGCTGCCTGATGTACGCCTTTCAACATTCGGAGATCTGTAGCAGGGGGGAGACTGATGAAACACTTTCTTCAAAAGCTGGGCAAATCAATGCTTATTCCGATAGCGGCTCTTCCGGCAGCGGGATTATTGCTTCGGCTGTCTGCCGAAGACATGCTCAATATCCCGCTTTTTCAAGCTTCAGGCGTCATTCTGAACAATATGGATATATTGATTGCGATCGGCATCGCCATGGGGCTTGCCAAGACAAAGGATAAAGGGATACCTGCATTGACGGGTTATTTGGCCATTTCCGTCCTCAATGAAGGGCTCGGCATTCTAAACCAGGATCTTGACATGAGCGTTTTTGGCGGAGTTATCGCAGGTTTAATGGCTGCCTATATTTATAATCAATTTCAGCACACCCGGCTTCCAAGCATGTTCGCTTTTTTTGGCGGAGAGAAATTTCCGATTACGATGATCATTTTGGTGATGATCCCGATTGCGGGCCTGTTTTCCGTTGTATGGCCTTACGCGCAGGCGGGCATCGATGCTTTTAGCCAGATGCTTGTAGGGATGGGGGCTTTCGGAATATTTGTATTCGGATTTTTCAATCGGTTTTTGCTGCCGTTTGGACTTCATCATGTTATGAATACGTATGTATATTTTGGTCTCGGACGTTTTGAGACGGCTTCGGGGCAGGCGATCACAGGCGAAATTACACGCTTTTTGAATGGCGATCCGCATGCCGGGTATTTTCTCGGAGGATTTTTCATCACGATGATGTTTGGCATTCCCGCGATCGCATTGGCGATTTCGCGAGCCGCCAGAACAAAGAAGAAAGAAACGAAAGCGCTGATGTCTTCAGGAGCTGCAACATCGTTTATTACCGGCATTACAGAGCCGATTGAATTTACGTTTTTATTTACATCGCCATTATTGTATGTTCTTCATTCCGTGTATACGGGTCTGGCCGGCATGACGCTTTATTTGCTCGGGATTCGGCACGGCTTTTCATGGGGAGCGGGGGTGATCGACTATGTGCTGAACCTGAATCTATCTGATCGCGGACTGCTGGTGATACCGGTCGGTTTGGCATTCTTCATCCTCTATTATGCCACCTTTTATTTTATCATCACAAAGCGGAATGTTCCGGTAGTCGGCAGGGAGCAGGGTGCCGCCTCTTTGCAGGAAAATGGAGGGGGGACGGCTGAAAAACATTCAAAATATCAAACAATCGCCGCAGACATTCTTCAGCATATCGGAGGAAAAGAAAATGTGATGTCGTGTGAAAACTGTATGACGCGTCTGAGACTCAGGCTGGCCGATAACTCCCTGGCTGACGAAGCAAAACTAAAGCGTGCCGGGGCACACGGCGTCATCAAGATTGGCCGGCATGATATTCAGATTGTGGTCGGTCCGGATGCGGCGAATGTGAAGCGGGAATTGCAAACTCTCATAGAGCGCGAATCGTATTAAGGCTGTATCTATTCTCGCTTCGGACAGCAAGTGTTATGATGAAGACGAGTATGCATGATGAAAAGATACTGGGGGATTTTTTTTGCAAGTGATTAAGTCATATATTCGTCTGTACACGGACGATTTAGACTCCGCGATGTCATTTTATGAAAATCTCTTGGACTGTAAAACTGAATTCAGGTTTCGATACCGGGAAATGGATTTGGAAATTGCGGCCGTCGGCCATTTTCTCATACTGGAAGGATCGCCAAAGGCCTTAGAGCCCTTTCTGGAAACAAAAGCAACCTTGATCGTTGATTCTGTTGAGGAGTTTAAAGAACGGCTCCTTGAGAATGGATCTGAGGTGGTGCGGGACATTAAGGAAGTGCCGACAGGGAAAAACATGACGATGAAGCATCCCGACGGTTCCACCATCGAATATGTGCAATTCTTCAATCAATAACACTTGCACCTCCCGCAACGTGAGGCTTTATCATCGAAGAAAGCCTCGCGGCGAAGGAACTTGAGGAGGATGGTAAGAGTGGAAAAAGATCAATATTATTCAATCGGGGTTTTCTCTAAAAAAACCGGCGTATCGGTGCGGACTTTACACTATTATGATGAAATCGGGCTGCTCAAACCTGAGAAGCATCCAGGCTCAGGACATCGCCTCTATACCGAACGGGACGAGATGGCCTTGCAGAAGATCACGTGTTTGAAGTCTCTGGGATACAGCCTTGAGCAAATCCGGGCGATCATAAAAGAGTCCAGCTTTGATGCCAGTCTGATTGAAACATTGCAGAAGCAAAAACATGAGCTTGAAAGGAAACAGGAGGAGATTGGGACCGCGTTGAAAGCGATCAGCCGGATGATCGGGCTGCTGAAGGAAGAGGAAGAAATAGACGGAGCCGTTTTTATGAGTCTTATCAACAGCATCCAAACAGAAAAAGATCAGCGGCTATGGATCGAGCAGAACATGACAAAAGAGCTTGCCGACCGGTTATTTGACAAACCGGAAGAGGAGATGGCGGCATTGGATCAGGCCTTTATTCAGTTGGCCAAAGAGGTTAAAAGGCTGGCGGGAAAGCCTGTGGATGATCCCGAGGTGCAGGAGATGGCAGACCGGCATATGAAGGTGAGCCTCCAGTTTGTCGGAGCGGATGCACTGTCGGCTTTCGGCAGTATTAACGAAGCTGAAACGGAGAAGTTTGTGGATCAGATCCCTTCGCCTTATACGAGACAAGAGGAAGAATGGCTTGAACGCGTGTTTGAATATTATATGGTTCATAATGAGATATCCTTTCAGTAAGGAAGAGTAAAACCGATATGAATGCGGCCGGCTTTGCCGGGCGCTGTTTTTTTTGCGGGTATGGGCAGGAGATTATTTTACTTTGAAACCTTTTTCATTTACTATAGATATTGTCCATATTTTAGGGAATTCTTCATTTGTGCGAGGGGTGTATATCGGCATACATATCAGTTCCAGGCAACCTTGAAGTGACAAGCTTGATTTGATACGCAGAACGTGCAGAGTCAAGAGAATCTGTCTTCTCTCGCTTTGTATTTTTTTGGAGGAAAAAGCCTTGCGAAACTTATTTCAGAAAAAAGATGTAGCACAACTTTTGGCACAGCATCAAAAACGGAAAAACAACCCTTCCATGGGGGCATTTGATTTAACATTATTGGGAATTGGGGCCGTTATCGGAACGGGCGTCATGGTGCTGACGGGGATAACGGCCGCGCAGAATGCTGGACCGGCTGTGATTTTTTCGTTTATCCTGGCTGCCGTTGTCTGTAGTTTGGCCGCTCTTTGCTATGCCGAAATTTCATCTGCGCTGCCTGTTTACGGGAGCGCCTATATTTACTCATACACAACAATGGGAGAAATCGTCGGCCACCTGATGGGCTGGACGCTATTGTCGGTTTACATGCTGACTTCTTCCGCGGTCGCGAGCGGATGGTCGAGCTATTTCAATAATTTGCTGGCGGGATTCGGTCTGTCCATCCCCAAACAGCTGCTGACCACTCCCGAACACGGCGGGGTCATGAATCTTCCTGCCATCGCGATTACATTTATCATGACATGGATTTTGTCAAAGGGAACAAAAGAGAGCAAAAAGTTTAACAATGCGATGGTCATCGTGAAGATACTCATTGTCGCGCTCTTTATTATCGCGGGCAGCTTTTATGTGAAGCCTGAAAACTGGCATCCTTTTATGCCGTTTGGGACAGAAGGCGTCATTACCGGAGCGGCTGCTGTGTTTTTCGCGTATTTAGGGTTTGATGCCATTTCCGCTTCTGCTGAAGATGTGAAAAATCCGCAGCGTAATTTGCCGATCGGCATCATCGGATCATTATTGATTTGTACGTTGATTTATATCCTCGTCTGCCTTGTCATGACGGGTATGGTGCCGTACAGCCAGCTGAATGTCCCTGAAGCCATGTCCTATGTGCTGCAGGTCGTCCAGCAAAACACGGTGGCGGAAATTATATCTGTCGGCGCCGTGATCGGGCTGATGGCGGTGATTTTTGCGAACACCTTTGCGGCGACGAGAATTTCGTTTGCCATGAGCAGAGACGGGCTGCTGCCTAAAGTGTTTTCAATCACGGGGAAACGCTCGGGAGCCCCTGTATGGAATACTTGGATAACAGGACTGATAACGGCTCTGGTCGCCGGATTTGTCGATTTGAAAAATCTGTCCAATTTAGCCAATATGGGTGCGCTGCTCACTTTTTTGATGGTGAGTCTATCTGTGCTCATTTTGCGCAAAACCCATAAAGACCTGCCGCGCGGCTTTAAAGTTCCGTTCGTGCCGGTCATCCCGATTCTTTCCATAGGCTTCTGCCTGTTTCTTATCGCAAACCTGCCGGCGGAAACATGGCTCTATTTTTCCGTTTGGCTGCTGGCCGGAGCGGCGGTTTATTTCGGATATTCTTATAAACACAGCGCGCTTAAGCGTTAGCAGGCTGCGCTTCTTCAGAAAAGCTCCACTTAACGGAGCTTTTTTGTCTGCCTGGAAAAGACGCAGTATATCTTTCAACCGGGTTAAGGTGAGCCAACATGCTAAAATGCCAATAGGAATTTGAAAAATAATAGGAATGATTTTGTGAGAGGATTGAATGAGTTTTCAAGAATAGATGGGCAAATCGTAAAGCATGCGGCAGAGAATTATAGGGAAGAGATAATAATGTAGTTCCTCCTGCCAAAAAGGATAGAGACACTGGACATGTCGAAAAAAACAGGAGGAAATCCTCTGCCGGCTGCAGGAAATGACAGCCTGCTTGTGCTTTACGCATTGAACCCATCCTTTTTTATTATCGGACTTGTCCGGCTCATTTTAAACAGCACAAAGTCACAAAATAAAATTATGTAAATTTTCCCCTAAAGTTTTCGTTTATATATGATGCCCTCAAACAGAATGCCCGCTCCAATGCCCAGCAGATAGGCCAGTAAATCGCTCCATAAAAATCCATATCCGAGTACAAGGCCGCCAAGCGCCGTGGCGCGTATGTGATCGATCCAAGCGGCATGATACAGCTGGCTGCATTCGATTATATAGCAACATATCAGCGCTATAAGTCCAACGGTCTTTGTGTCCGCCTTCCTCAATAAAAAGCCGAATCCAAAAAAGATCATCAGTGCCCAAAGAGCATCCCCCGCATACATATTGACTGCATCCGGCAGCGCCGCTGCCATTTTCCGTGTGCTTAATCCTGCCGCCATGGCCATGAAAATAAGCGCGGCTTGCCATATAAGGCTGCGTTTCATCATCATGTGTAGCCCCGTTTCATGTTAGGTAATAAAACTTTTATATCCTTATATCGTATGAAACAAAAAGGGGATTTGCAAATGGCCACGATCAATCTGCAGAAGAAAAGCTTGGATTACGGCCCGGGTCGGCCTGATGTTCACTATCACAGGATCGGGATCTCTTTATAAAAATGGGACCGTTCAACAAACAGTTGAAAGAGTGCTGCCTGTTGCCGGCAGATTGCCGATGACGGGGTATTGAATATTGCTGGTATATGACAACGTATTAACCGCTAACTGAAAAAAGAATTTACGGGATATGTCGACCGGGAAATCATCGATAATGACCGGTTTCACAAGTTTGGAAACAATGATGAACCGCCTGTCATGAAAGACGCATTAAAAACATATATGGCTGAAGAACCAAGTTCAAATCCTGTCTTTATGAATGATGGAGACTGAAAAAGACGATCAAGTCGATGATTGAAGCGTCCTCTAATAAGCCATTATTCTGGCAATTTGTCGGAATTGAAGAGGGAAACTTTGATTTTTTAAAAAAGCTCGGAAGCCCGCATGGTCGACAACCCTAATCTTTTTCATATTAACGATATAAGAGTGGTCAGATGATGAATGATATGTTTCGCTTCTTCATGAATGTCCTGTCTGGCTCGAAGAGGCGAAACAAAAAGGCATTTTGCCGGAATGCGAGAAAGGGGATATTCCGCAAACTGTTCAGACCGCCCTCCAATACGGCCCAAGAGGGTTGGGGAATATTAGAGTAATATAGTGCTCCCGTCTAGTAGCGCTTTAAAAATCATTGTTCTTAATTATTCTAGTAATTGATGTTGTGTAATTTTTCTATTTTTATTGATTATTTTAGCAAATATGTTATTATGTCATAGTTGCTAAATTAGCAAAGAAAGGGAGTTTAAAATGAAAAAAATTGTAATGATGCTGTTTACAGCTGTCCTTTTGGCAGTCGCATGTTTTGCCGGCAGTTCAGAAGCATTTGCCATGACTTCAAAAGGAGCGATTCAATTTAAAACAGATGCCAATACATATTCAAAACATGCCACTTCTATTGTCGTAACAGGTACTTTGGCACGGGATCTGGACAATGGTTATACCGTATTTCTTTATAAAAAAGGAAAAACTGCTCCAGTGAAAATGATAGATGTGGATCACAGTATTGGTACACGCAGTTTTAGGGCAGTCTTTTCGACGAAAAATATTCCAGCAGGCAAATATGATGTGATTGTAGCGCAAAGCTGGGCATGGAAAAATTGGCATGGAGAACTAAAACACTATATTACAGTACAACACTAAAATTGATATCTTAAATATAACAATTTAAATCTTAAAACATGATATTTTGTTATAAAAGACCATAAATGAGGATGTTTCTGAAAGTCTTTTGGACTTTCCGTGAAGCATCCTCTTTTATTTAAAACAAGCTGTGGAAGGGGCCTCTGCAACAGAATAAGCCAAAACCTTTACTGATAGAAAGTAGAACCGATTGCTTCAAAGTTTTGGTTAGACATTCTGTACGTTTCATCATTGCACAGTATGATTCATTTATCCGAAGTTCCCCATATGTTTGACTAAGTTTCCGTTTTTTCTGTCCGTGCACCTTTTGATAAGTAAACATCAAAAAGCCGCCCAAGGCGGCTTCATGTTTATCCCGCATGTTCACTTTTTGACACTTGCGCGGTTCCTGAGTGCTCCCAGCACTCGATGTTTTCGTGATTTTCGATCACATCCTTGTAAAAGACGGGATCTTTTCCGGCTTTTCTTTGCTTCACATAGTCGTTCAAAGCAGCAAAGGCGTTTTTCGATAACAGGAAGATCGCGATTAAATTAACGATGACCATCAATCCCATGAACAGGTCGGCCATATCCCAGACGAGCTGGACTTTTGCAACACAGCCGAAGATCACCATTCCGAGTACACCGATTCTGTATAGCAATAAGACTGCTTTGCTTTTGTTTAAGAAGCCGATGTTGGTCTCTCCGTAGTAATAGTTTCCGATGAGCGCGCAGAAACCGAATAACAATATCAAAATCGCCAAAAATCCCGACGCCCACGGTCCGACGTGTTCGCTTAGAGCGGCTTGCGTCAGCGGGATTCCGCTCAGTCCAGGCTGCTTATAGGCATCAGAGAACAAAATGATCAGGGCGGTGCTTGTACAAATGATTAATGTGTCCGTTAAGACGCCGAACGCCTGAATCAGCCCCTGTTTGACGGGATGGCTTGTCGTTGCCGTTGCGGCTGCATTTGGCGCGCTTCCCATTCCCGCTTCGTTTGAGAAAATTCCGCGTTTGATCCCGTGCATCAGTGCCGCGCCTAATGCTCCGCCCGCCGCCTGCTCAAATCCGAACGCATTTTTCACGATCAGCGCAAAAACATCCGGCAGCTGAGAAATGTTGGTCAGAATGACGAAAAAAGCGACACCGATATAGAGCACGGCTAAAAACATGACGATATATTCGGAAAGCTTCGCAATCCGTTTCACGCCGCCGAAAATGATCGTCCCGAAAACGGCGATCAAAATGACGCCGAGGGTGAAGCGGTCCGTCCCAAATGCGTTATTGAACGCGACGCTGATCGTATTCGATTGAACGGAGTTGAACACGATTCCGAATGACAGGGTGATTAAAACCGCAAACAGGGCGCCCATCCAGCGTTTTTTCAGCCCTTTTTCCATGTAATAGGCGGGGCCGCCGCGGAATCCATTTACATCTTTCACTTTATAAATTTGCGCCAGCGTGCTTTCGACAAAGCTTGAAGCTGAGCCGATAATGGCAATGATCCACATCCAGAAGATCGCTCCGGGGCCGCCGAGTGCAATCGCGATCGCGATTCCCGTAATATTTCCGGTGCCGACCCGGGCTGCCATGCTGATGCAAAACGCCTGGAAAGGCGATATATCGTTTTTGGAACGGTTTGCAGCGCCTTCCTTTAAAACGCGGACCATCTCTTTCAGCATCCGAACCTGCAAAAATTTCAATCTGAACGTAAAATATACTCCCAACGACAGAAGCAGCACGATTAATAGTTTTGACCAAAAAAAATCGTTTATGATTCCAATGACATACTGAAGGACTTCCTGCATGTTCTCACCTCTTGATTCATTATTTTCAAAAAATACTCAAATCCCACTCCTGTGCCAATTGTTTCAAAAGCATACCGCCTGTCAGGCTGTTGCCGTATTCGTCGATCGCCGGTCCGTAGATGCCGATCCCGCATCCGTGCTGAAAAGGCTCATTCCTTTTGAGGCTGGCCGGCACGGCGCACATGATTCCGCCGGATACGCCGCTTTTGGCGGGAATGCCGACAAAGGCGGCGAATTTTCCGGAAGCGTTGTACATCCCGCATGTCAGCATCAAGGCTTTTGTCAGCTTTGCGACGTCTTTTGGGATCACTTGCTCTCCGCGGAAAGGATGGTAACCGTCGTTCGCGAGAATCAAGCCGATCAGGGCGATATCTTCTGTGTTTCCTTCTATGGAGCATTGCTTCAGGTAAACCCCAAGCGTTTCTTCGACTTCGGCTTCCAAAAAGCCGGTTTCCTTTAAGTAATGCGCCAGTGCTCTGTTTCGATGGGCCGTCTGCCATTCTGACCGGAACACGTCTTCATTGATAACAGGGCGTTTTCCGATCATTTTCTCAATAATGGCGTAAATCGTTTCGATTTTTTGTTGAGCCGATTCTCCGGGCAGGATTGAAGCGACGGTTAGAGCGCCCGCGTTAATCATCGGGTTAAACGGTTTTCCCGGTTTATGCATCTCAAGGCGGATGATTGAATTAAATGCATCGCCTGTCGGCTCTACATCGACGCGATCCAAAACGTAAGGAATCCCTTTCGTTACACAGGCGGCAACAAAACTAATCACCTTTGAGATGCTTTGCAGTGTGAAAGGGATATCCCAGTCGCCCGATTTGATCACGGTTCGGTCAGGTCCCGCTACACAAATGCCGAGCTGTTTTGAATCGACTTCTCCCAATGCCGGGATATAGTCGGCATTGCGTCCATTGGCAGAGAAGGGACGGTAATGTTCGACCAAATCGTTAAGGCGGGCTTGCCAGAAATGGGTGTCATAGCGTTCTTTCACAATTTCTTTCATCGAAATTCCTCCAATCTGACCTGTAGATTTCTAGAAATACACGTGCGGTGGTATGGATATGACGGCTGCAGCCCGGATTCCGTAGGCCGCAGCGGTGATTGGTACAGAGCTTGTTCTATCCTGAAAAAAGGGGTATGGATAGGGAGTGAATTGCGGGAAAGTACAGCGCTTTCAAACTAAGGAAATATAATTTCAATTTAAAGGAGAACCTACATGATCATACAAAAAACGACAAGAACGCTCAAAAAATAAGCCGATTGATTTAAAAATCAAACCGACTGTGGGTACAATGGGAGTTGCGGATCAAGATCGATTCAATACAAAATAAGACAACGCTGTTTAACGGGGGCACAATATGCTTAGGAGAAATTGGGACGAGACTATAAAGATGTTTGGCCAGCTTGCCAAAAAAGACGGCTACATTTTACTGCTGATGCTTTTAACCGTGCCGCTGGCCGGAGAATTGAAGTTTTATCCCCTGAATGAGACCTTTCGGGTCAGTTTTGGCGTGCCGACGTTTTTCTTTTTTTTATTATTGCTTCGAAATGTCCCGGCTATTTTGCCCGGGCTTTTAACAGGTGCAGCGGTTGTTTTCTTCCGGATGGCGCTTGACCTTTGCACAGAGGAGCATCTCGATTGGACGGCAGCTTTTTACACGCACGTCCCCACCTTTTTCTTTTATTTTACATATGCTTTCGTTTTTTATTTGGCCAAGCTCAGACGTTTTTTTCAGTACAGACCGCTAGTTATCGGATGTCTCGGTTTCATCATCGAAATCATCGCCGATTGTGCGGAATTATCCGTGCAATATATGATGTTCTCATCTACGGTTACGCCGGAGGAGCTGCGCGATATGATGACAATTGCGTTTTCCCACAGCTTTATCGTGCTCAGCTTTTTTAATGTCATGAAGCTGTACGAGACGCAGTCGAGGGAACGGCAAGTCCGCGAGCAAAATGAGCATATGCTCATGATCATTTCAAATTTATATGAGGAAACCATCCATTTGAAAAAAACCTTAAAAAATACGGAGCAGATTACAAACGAGTCCTACCAGCTATACCGTCTTTTGCATAAGCGGAGCCTTGAAGACCCTTTCGAGCAGAAGCTCAGTCTGAAGGTCCTGAAGCTGGCCGGCGAGATTCATGAGGTCAAAAAGGATAATCAGCGGATTTTTGCCGGGCTTTCAAAATTGATTTCGAATGAAAATTTCAGGGATTATATGAAGGCGGAGGATTTGGTTCGCCTTGTGGTTGGAATCAACCGAAAATATGCTGAATCGCTTGAGAAGGACATTGACTTTCAATATTCAATCATAGGCGAGCATCCGAAATACCGCGTCTATCTCGTGCTGTCGATACTCAACAATTTGATGGCCAATGCTGTGGAAGCCATTGGGGACAGGGGTTCTGTCCGCCTCCACCTTTTGAAAGGGGAAGAAGGAATGGTAGAATTTCAGGTGGAGGACAATGGACCCGGCATTCCGGAAAAAATCGGGGATGTTGTGTTTGAGCCGGGATACACTTCAAAGTATGATGAACTTGGCACACCTTCAACAGGAATCGGCCTATCCTTTGTTAAGGGAATCGTCGAAGAGTTTGGAGGCGGAATTGCGTTTTGCAATAAACCGAGGGGAGTCGTTTTTTCGATCAAGCTTCCTGTTCAACAATTGATTCAGAAAGGATGAATGGCCTATGCGCTTTTTTATCGTTGACGATGACCGCGCCGTGCGCTCTATTTTAAAGCAGATCATTGAAGATGAGGATTTGGGAGAGGCGGCGGGAGAAGCGGAGGATGGCAGTCAATTAGAAGGACATGTTTTGCATTTAAAACAGATTGATGTTTTATTGATCGATCTCCTGATGCCGGGCCGCGACGGAATTGAGACGATTCGCCATCTGCAAGGGTCTTTCATGGGGAAAATCATCATGATTTCCCAGGTGGAATCAAAGGAAATGGTTGCAGAAGCCCACTCTCTCGGAATTGAATATTATATTCATAAGCCGATTAACCGAATCGAAATATTAAACGTCATCCAAAAAGTCAAAGAACGGATCGAATTAGAAAGGTCAATTCAGGATATCCAATCTTCTTTAAGCCGCCTGGTGAACGTAAACGGCAGCGGAAGAAACGTGCTGAGAGACAAAAACATCCAGGAAACGGGCGAGTTTCTCCTTTCTGAATTGGGAATCGTCGGAGAAAGCGGCTCTAAAGATCTGATCGCCATCCTTCAATATTTGTTTGATGATGAGCAAACATCATTATATGAAAAAAACTTTCCCCCGCTGAAACAAATCTTTATCCGGGTGGCAGAGCAAAAGCTCGGACAGGCTGCTTCGCCCATTGACATCAACCGTGAGGCCAAAGCGTCAGAACAGCGGATACGAAGGGCGGTCACCCATTCATTAAACCATTTTGCATCACTTGGTTTAACAGATTTTTCAAATCCGAAGTTTGAAAGCTATGCCTCAAGGTTTTTCGACTTTACGGTGATCAGCAAAAAAATGAAAGAGCTGCAGAAGGATTCGTCTGCCGGACTGACGTCCACCCGTGTGAACACGAAAAAGTTCATTCAAGTGTTCTTTTTGGAAGCCAAGCGCTTGAATGAGAGTGCGGGGAAAAAGATCTAGTTGAAATAAAAAAGATTGATCCAAACGATGGATCAATCTTTTTTTATGCTTATTTAAGAAACTCTCTTTTCAGCAGGGAAAACATGTAGACATCGATGAACACGCCTTTTGATTTCTCATATTCTCTTAAAAGGCCTTCCTTTTGAAAAGAGAGCCGTTCAAGGAGCTTGATGGATCCTTTGTTTTCAGGTTCGACCTTTGCTTCAATCCGGTTTAGCCCCATGTCTGTGAAGCCATGGCTGATCAGCTTTTTGACGGCTTCAGCAGCAAAGCCTTTCCCCCAATGGGGACTCCCCAGGTCATAGCCGATTTCAGCGCGGCTGTTTTCCTCGTCAATCATATTGAAGCCGCATGTCCCGATGACGTCATTTGACTCTTTTAACACGATTGAATAACGGTTTGCCTGGCCTTTAAGGCTAAGATCACTGATCAGTTGTATCATGTCTTCCGCTTGTTTCGCGCTGGTGAAGGGCGCGATGTTCATATATTTCGTGACGAGCGGATCTGACCAATAATGATAGAGAGTCTCCGCATCCTGCAATTCCATTTCTCTTAATATCAATCTTTCAGTTTCCATGGTCTGCCTCCTACATATGTTTGCTTTGGCTTGTTTTCATTACAATGAGAAGACCATTTGACTATCTGCGCATCGTTCATTCCTTTCTATGTGAATGTTTCTTAATTTTACCATGGATGGAGACGCTATGTTTCCCTTTTTTAAAAAAAATGTGAAGAAAAACAGGAGAAAAGTTCTGACGGATGGGCTGGCAGCTTGTCGAATTCATAGGTGAATGGATTGGTTTAGGACAAATTTCGACATAAATCTTAAAAAGACGCTTTAATCAAGCAGGTGCCGCCATGTTTTTCGTTTTACAAAAGTTTACTGTGTGTTAACAAATGGCTCCTATAATAGAACCCGATCAATCATTTGTATAGAGAGGGGTATTGCGAATGACACATGAAGGGCCGCTCGAGGAATGGATGAAAAAACTGAATGAGGAAAGCTTGAAAGGCAATGCGTTTGACCGCCGCCGTTTTATTCAGGGGGCTGGAAAAATTGCCGGGCTTTCCCTGGGGCTTGCGATTGCACAATCGATGGGGGCAATGGAAGTGAATGCAGCGCCGAAATTCTCCGAATATCCTTTTACACTTGGCGTTGCATCCGGTGATCCGCTTTCAGACAGCGTCGTTTTGTGGACAAGGCTGGCGCCTGATCCGCTCAATGGAGGAGGCATGCCAAATGAAGCCGTTACTGTGAAATGGGAGATGGCAAAGGATGAACATTTCCGGCACATCGTCAAGCGCGGAAAAGAGAAGGCGACACCTCACCTTGCCCATTCCGTACATGTCGAAGTCGACGGATTGAAGCCTGACCATGTGTACTATTACCGTTTTAAATGCGGCAATCAGCTGAGCCCGGTGGGAAGAACAAAAACCCTTCCAGAACCGGGGGCGGACGTTTCTAAATTCACATTCGCTTTTGCCTCCTGCCAGCAGTACGAACACGGCTACTATACGGCCTATCAGCATATGGCGAAAGAAAAGCTCGATCTCGTCTTTCATCTCGGAGACTATATTTATGAATATGGTCCAAATGAATATGTATCGAAAACAGGAAACGTCAGAACCCACAGCGGTCCGGAAATCACCTCGCTTCTTGATTACCGCAACCGTCATGCCCAATACCGCTCAGATGCGAATCTGAAAGCCGCCCACGCCGCCTTTCCGTGGGTCGTCACATGGGATGACCATGAAGTCGAAAACAACTACGCGAATACGATTCCGGAAAAAGGCCAGTCTGTTGAAGCGTTTATCAAGCGCCGGGCCGCCGCCTATCAGGCTTATTATGAGCATATGCCGCTCCGCCGCAGATCGCTGCCGAACGGTCCTGATATGCAGTTGTACCGGAATTTTCAATACGGCAATTTGGCCGATATCAATGTTCTTGATACACGGCAGTATCGCGATGATCAGGCGAATGGCGACGGCAATAAGCCGCCTTCTGATGAATCGAATGATCCGAAGCGAACGCTCCTTGGCGCCGAACAAGAGGCCTGGCTGCTTGACAACCTGGACAGGTCTGAAGCTCACTGGAATATCTTGGCGCAGCAGATTTTCTTTGCAAGATGGAACTTCGGGACAAGCTCCGCACCGGTTTACAGCATGGATTCGTGGGACGGCTATCCGGCCCAGCGCAAACGGATTATCGACTTTATCAAAGGGAAAAACCTGAACAATATTGTCGTCCTTACGGGAGACGTGCATGCAAGCTGGGCTTCAAATCTGCTCATCGATTTTGACAATCCGAAATCAGCGATTTTCGGCGCGGAATTTGTCGGAACGTCGATCACGTCCGGAGGAAACGGCGCGGATAAAAGGGCGGATACCGATCAGATCCTGGCGGCAAACCCGCACATCAAGTTTTTTAACGATTACCGCGGCTATGTCCGCTGTACGGTCACTCCTGAAGAATGGCGGACTGACTACCGGGTCGTTCCATATGTGTCAGAACCGGGAGCCGCCATTTCGACAAGGGCTTCATATGTTTATCATAAAGATCAGACAGGACTGAAACGGACAGCCTCAAATCTCGTGCCTGGAGGCGTGAAGAAATCGAACGAAGTCGAAGAAGACCGGTTTATTGCACATACAAGAGCGCACCAAAAACAAATGAAACAAAAGCAGAAAAAAGTAACCCAGTAACCAGCGAAAGGATGACGGAAGATGCTATCCAATATCGGTATTCCCGGTCTCATTTTGGTCCTTGTGATTGCCTTGATTATTTTCGGGCCTTCGAAGCTTCCTGAGATCGGGCGGGCTTTCGGCAAAACGCTGACCGAATTCAAAAGCGCGACAAAATCTTTAGTATCTGCCGATGACAATGAGATCGGACAGGAGTCTGATGCGAAAAAGCAAAGCGATCCATCGGCGCGATGATCAATAGAGCGGGCGGGTGAACCCGTCTGTTCTTTTTTCTGTTTAACATGCGAAGGGGAGGAAGGCGAAGGTGAAAAAAAGGGAAACACATTTGATTGCCCATCTTGAAGAGCTGCGACAGCGAATCATTAAAACGCTTCTTACGTTTATTCTGTTTCTCATCACCGGCTTTTTGTTTGTTCAGGACATCTATGACTGGCTGATCAGAGACCTTGATGAAAAGCTTGCTGTATTGGGGCCGGGGGATATTCTTTGGGTTTATATGATGATTGCGGGGGTGCTGGCGATCGCTGCCACCATACCGGTGGCTGCTTTTCAGACATGGCGGTTTGTGGCGCCTGCGCTGACCGACCGCGAACGGAGGACGGCATTATTTTATATTCCGGGACTGTTCATTTTTTTTATTTTGGGGATTGTGTTCGGTTATTTTGTGCTCTTTCCGCTCGTTCTTCAGTTTTTGATCGGCTTGTCCGCCGGCCATTTTCAAACGATGTTTACGGCGGAGCATTATTTTCGCTTTATGATGAACCTCACACTGCCATTCGGGTTTTTGTTTGAAATGCCTCTCATCGTGATGTTTTTAACGAGCCTCGGGATTTTAAATCCGGCCAAGCTCAGTAAAATGAGAAAAATTTCTTATTTTGCGCTGATCGTCGTATCGGTTGTGATCACGCCGCCCGATTTTATCTCAGATGTGTTGGTGATCGTCCCGCTGCTTGTATTATACGAATTAAGCATCTCTTTATCAGCGTTTATTTACCGGAAAAAAACCGCTGCACAACCAGGGGCTGAGGCTCAAGGCTGAAGACGGACTGTGTCTTCAGTCTCTTTTTTGCTTGAAATGAAAAAATCAGAAAATAATGATATTGACAATTTGTTTATTTGTCTTACAATTAAACGAAAAGATGAATGGGGGGATTTTCTAAAACAGAGACATTGTATCTTAGTGAATGACAACGCTTTCTCAGGATATGAACGACAGGGGGATGACGGAGATGAGTCAATTACGGAAGGCGCCGGAAGGCATATTGGGTTTCCCGGTGGCGCCCTTCAACGGGCAAGGAAAACTGGAGGAAGAAGCACTTTACGAAAACATCCGCTTTTTATTGGCTGAAGGGCTTGAGGCGGTTTTCATCGCTTGCGGCTCAGGAGAATTTCAATCTCTCAGCGAAAAGGAATATGAGCAAATGGTCGAAATTGCCGTTTCGGCGGCGGGCGGGAAGGTGCCTGTATACACAGGAGTGGGCGGCAATTTAAGCACCGCTTTGGAATGGGCGCGGATTTCCGAAGAAAAAGGGGCCGACGGCTATCTGATTCTCCCGCCGTACTTGATACACGGAGAGCAGGAAGGCCTCTATCAGTACACAAAAACAATCATTGAAAGCACGGATTTAAATGCCATTATATACCAGCGCGACAATGCGGTTTTGACGCTTGAACAGATTCAGCGGCTGACCGGTCTCGAGCAGCTTGTCGGACTCAAAGACGGCATTGGGGATATGGCTTTGAATATCAGTTTGTCATATACGATAGGAGACAGGCTGGGCTGGCTCAACGGAATGCCGATGGCTGAAGTCACGATGCCGGCCTATGCTCCGATTGGCTTTACGTCGTATTCTTCGGCGATATCCAATTATATTCCCCATATTTCAAGAATGTTTTATGAGGCATTATTAAACGGCAACGACCGGCTTGTCAAACAGATTTATGAGCATGTCATCATGCCGATTAACGAGATTCGCAAACTTCGGAAAGGTTATGCGGTATCCTTGATCAAAGCCGGCATGGAAATCATGGGCCTTCAGGTGAAAAACACGGCGAGACCGCCGATTGTTCCGGTGGAAAAAGAACATTGCCGGCAGCTCGAAACAATTCTGAAAAACGCGATGGCGCGTTATCCGAAAAAGACCGCTGCCCTATAAACAAAAGGAGGAACTTGAAGATGTCTGTTGCAGCTGAAAATAAAACGTATTTCAACTTTATCAACGGCCGCTGGGTGAAGGCTGAATCGGGCGGGATGGAACAGAGCTTGAACCCGGCTGATACACGGGATATCGTCGGGCTTGTGCAAAAATCTTCGATTGAGGACGTAGACAGGGCGGTTGAAGCGGCCAAGCAGGCCAAAAAGGCTTGGAGAAAGCTGTCGGGGGCGGAGCGCGGTCAATTTCTTTACAAGGCCGCTGACATCATGGAACAGCGCCTCGATGAAATTGCCGAGTGCGCGACGCGTGAAATGGGCAAAACACTGCCTGAAGCAAAAGGAGAAACAGCGCGGGGAATCGCGATTCTCAGATACTATGCCGGAGAGGGGATGCGGAAAACGGGCGATGTGATTCCGTCGACCGATACATCCGCTTTCATGTACACCGACAGGGTGCCGCTCGGCGTCGTCGGCGTCATCTCGCCGTGGAATTTTCCAGTTGCCATCCCGATTTGGAAAATGGCGCCGGCCCTCATCTATGGCAACACGGTCGTCATCAAACCGGCTACGGAAACTGCAGTCACCTGTCTTAAGGTCATCTCGTGCTTTGAGGAAGCTGGGATTCCGTCAGGCGTGGTCAATGCGGTGACAGGACCGGGATCATCGGCCGGCCAAAGGCTTGCCGAGCACCCCGATGTGAACGGGATTACGTTTACAGGGTCGAACCAAACAGGAAAAATCATCGGCCGGACGGCGTTTGAAAGAGGGGCGAAGTACCAGCTTGAGATGGGCGGCAAAAACCCGGTGATCGTAGCAGATGACGCCGACCTTGATATTGCGGTTGAAGCGGTCATCAGCGGAGCGTTCCGGTCGACAGGCCAAAAGTGTACGGCGACAAGCCGCGTCATCGTCTTAACCGGTGTTTATGACCGGTTTAAAGAAAAGCTGCTTCAACAGACAAAAGAGATTACAATCGGCGACAGCTTAAAAGAAGATGTCTGGATGGGACCGATTGCGAACAAACAGCAGCTTGACAACTGCCTGTCCTATATTGACAAAGGAAAGCAAGAAGGCGCTGACCTCATTTTTGGCGGTGAGAGGCTGGCAGATGGGAAATACGAAAAAGGCTATTATATCAGGCCGGCTATTTTTGACAACGTCACTTCCGGCATGACGATTGCCCAAGAAGAGATTTTCGGCCCGGTCATCGCTTTAATCAAGGCGGATACACTTGAGGAAGCTTTGAAGACGGCCAATGACGTCAAATTTGGCTTGAGCGCCTCCATTTTCACGCAAAACATCGGCCGGATGCTGTCATTCATAGATGAAATCGAAGCGGGGCTCATTCGCGTCAACGCCGAAAGCGCCGGTGTCGAACTGCAGGCGCCATTCGGAGGCGTTAAACAATCGAGCTCGCATTCACGGGAACAGGGGGAGGCAGCCAAAGAATTTTTTACAGCCGTGAAAACCGTATTTGTCAAACCGTAAATCAACCGTCTCGGTACAAATGAATAAAGGAGAAGATGCTATGAAAAAAGATCGTGCAGCCTCCCCCCATACCGCGGGGAAAAGAAGTTCTGTCCGCTGGTTTGTCGTGTCTATGCTGTTTCTCGTCACATCCATTAATTATGCCGACCGTGCGACGCTCTCGATCGTCGGCGATTCTGTGCAGCATGAGCTTGGGCTGAGTTCGGTGGCGATGGGGTATGTCTTTTCCGCATTTGGCTGGGCGTATGTTGTCGGCCAAATTCCCGGAGGCTGGCTGCTCGACCGCTTTGGGTCGAAAATCGTCATCGCCGCCAGCATCTTCTTTTGGTCATTGTTTACCTTTTTGCAGGGAACGCTTGGCTTTTTCGCCGCGGGAACGGCCGTTATCCTCTTATTTGCGCTCCGGTTTCTCGTCGGTCTGTCAGAAGCGCCGTCCTTCCCCGGCAACGGCCGGGTGGTGGCTTCCTGGTTTCCAAGTTCTGAACGCGGAACGGCGTCGGCGATCTTCAACTCGGCGCAGTACTTTGCACTCGTCATTTTTTCACCGCTGATGGGGTGGCTCGCCCACTCTTTCAGCTGGCATACGGTTTTTGTCATTATGGGTGCACTGGGGATCGCGATGTCGTTTATTTGGCTGAAAACGATTTATGAACCAAAAAAACATCCGAGAATCAATGCCGCCGAACTGGCGTACATCGAAGAAGGCGGCGCGCTTGTCTCGATGGATGAGGGAAAGAACGCGGAAAAGAAAGAAAAGGAGTCGCAATGGCCTTACATTAAGCAGCTTTTAAGAAGCCGGATGCTGCTCGGGGTGTATATCGCCCAATACTGCATCACAACGTTGACCTATTTCTTTCTGACGTGGTTTCCGGTTTATTTGGTTCAGGCGCGCGGCATGTCGATCCTTGAAGCGGGTTTCGTTGCATCGCTTCCTGCAATCTGCGGATTTTTAGGAGGATTGCTGGGCGGGTTCGCGTCAGACTATCTTCTGAAAAAGGGCTGTTCGATTACGGTTGCCAGAAAAACGCCGATCATCCTCGGCATGTTAATGTCCTGCTCGATGATCATATGCAACTATGCAGATTCGGCTTGGCTGGTCGTCTCCATCATGTCGCTTGCCTTTTTCGGAAAAGGATTCGGCGCGCTGGGCTGGGCGGTCGTATCAGATACCTCGCCAAAGGAGTGCGCCGGCTTGAGCGGCGGCATCTTTAACACCTTTGGAAATATTGCGTCCATCACGACGCCCATTATCATCGGATATATCGTGAGTGCGACAGGCTCATTTAACGGAGCGCTTGTGTTTGTCGGCGCCAACGCGATTGCCGCGGTATTAAGCTATCTGTTTCTGGTCGGGCCGATCAAGCGCATCGAGCTTCAGAAAGGGGAAGGCCCGACAGACACCCCTTTATCCATGTGAAATGTAAGCGCTTTAAAAAGAGGGAGGCTAAATCGATATGAATACACCCATCCATCAGCAGGTAAAAGAGGAGAATACATCACAAACACCGTCTATTGCAGACATGCGGGTCATTCCCGTGGCAGGACGCGACAGCATGCTTCTGAATTTGAGCGGAGCCCACGGCCCCTTTTTCACACGGAATATTGTGATTTTAAAAGATTCATCAGGCGCTCTCGGCGTCGGCGAAGTGCCGGGCGGCGAGCGGATCCGCCAGACGCTGGAACAGGCGAAACCGCTTGTCATCGATCAGCCGCTCGGCGCGTTTCAATCGATTTTACAGTCCGTCAGGCGCCGGTTTAAAGACCGTGATGCCGGAGGGCGCGGGGTGCAGACCTTTGACCAGAGGACGACCATACACGCAGTGACCGCATTGGAAGCAGCTTTGCTCGATCTGCTCGGAAAATTTCTCGGCGTCCCTGTGGCTGCGCTCTTGGGGGAAGGACAGCAGCGGGAAAAAGTGAAGATGCTCGGCTATTTGTTTTACATCGGCGACCGAAAGCGCACCACACTTCCCTATATCAGCGAACCAGAGGCAAATGACGACTGGTTCCGCCTCCGCCGTGAAGCAGCGTTGACACCCGGGGCGATCGTCCGTCTTGCAGAAGCAGCTCAAGAGCGCTACGGTTTTCACGATTTTAAATTAAAAGGCGGCGTTCTTTCGGGGGAAGAAGAAATCGAGGCGGCATCCGCTTTAGCGAAGCGGTTTCCTGAGGCGAGAATCACCCTTGACCCGAATGGCGCGTGGCCATTGGAGGAAGCGATTGCGCTTTGTAAGGGAAAACGGGATGTGCTCGCCTACGCGGAAGACCCTTGCGGAGCGGAAGCCGGATACTCGGGCCGGGAAATCATGGCCGAATTCCGCCGTGCGACAGGCATTCCGACAGCGACGAATATGATTGCGACAGACTGGCGGCAAATGGGGCATGCGATACAATTGCACGCCGTTGATATACCGCTGGCAGATCCGCATTTTTGGACGATGCAGGGATCCGTCCGCGTTGCTCAAATGTGCCGTGAATGGGGGCTGACATGGGGCTCTCACTCCAATAACCATTTTGACGTTTCTCTGGCGATGTTCACCCACGTTGCCGCAGCAGCTCCGGGCGACATTACGGCGATTGATACGCATTGGATTTGGCAGGATGGCCAGCGTCTGACAAAACAGCCTTTTTCAATCGCTGACGGATATATCCAAGTTCCTGATCAGCCGGGGCTCGGCGTTGAAATCGATATGGAACAGGTGGAAAAAGCAAATGAACTCTATGAGAAAATGAAAGCAGGCGAGCGGAACGATGCCGTTGCCATGCAGTTTTTGATTGAAAATTGGCGTTTCGACTCTAAACGTCCGTGTCTTGTTCGATAATTGCGGAAACTTCGGTTTGAGAGGCCCCTAGCCGACATTGTCATACGCGATATTTTGTCTTACAATATGAACAACTGAAAGGGGGCCCACAGTCGTGGAAGAAGATATGGAAACATTGCAGGTCGAATCAGTCAATCGCAAGACTTTGGCAAAACAGGTTGTTGAACGAATCGTCCATTTATTATCAAGCGGCCAGTTGAAACCGGGGGACAAACTGCCGACGGAGATCGAGCTCATGGAAAAGCTGAATGTCAGCAGACCCGTTCTCCGTGAAGCTTTAATATCACTCGAAACGCTCGGAATTATCAAAAGAAAAACCCGAGACGGCACGTATTTTAATGATAAAATCGGCATCCAGCCGTTTTCTGTCATGCTGGCTTTGGCGGTCGATAATTTGCCGGCCATTATTGAAGCGAGGATGGCGCTGGAACTCGGGCTTGTCACGATCGCCGCAGAAAAGATCAATGACAGTCAGCTTGAAAGGCTGCAGGAAACGATCGATATCATTGCAAACAGCACGGATAATCATTATGGAGAAGCGGATAAGGAATTTCATCGGATTATCGCTTTAAGCGCAAACAACCCGGTGCTCGAAGGCATGATTCAATCACTCTTGATCACACACGCCAAAATCGACAGCCAGATTCCATACAGGGAAAGGGACCGGACTGTCGAATATCATACGAATATTTTGAAAGCCCTTCAACAAAGGGATCCATATCAAGCCTATCACCATATGTATGAGCATTTAAAATTTGTACGCGACAAAATACTGAATGGTCTTCGTGATGAAAAAAACATTCATTAAGTTGTTTGACAGCGCTTTCTAACATGTGCCGCGGCGGGAGAAGGGCCGCGGACAGGCGCTGATCGAAAAGGGGAGTTGATCAAAACTATGCGTGTCAATCAAACTGAAGCCCCGCTGTACATTAAGGTGAACGCAAAAGACAATGCCGCAATCATCGCCAATGCCGGCGGACTGCCGAAAGGGACGGTGTTTCCTTGCGGGCTTAAACTGCAAGAGCGCATCCCCCAAGGTCATAAAGTGGCTTTAACAGACATCACACAAGGCGGAGCCGTTATTCGCTATGGTGAAATTATCGGCTATGCCGTCAAACCAATAGAAAAAGGCGTGTGGATTTCCGAGTCGCATATCATGCTTCCGGAAGCCCCGCCGCTCAATGAACTGCCCATCGCCACCAAAGTTCCAAAACCCGCTCCCTCTCTCGAAGGGTACACATTTGAAGGATACCGGAATGAAGACGGAAGCGTCGGCACGAGGAACGTGCTGGGCATCATGACAAGTGTGCAATGCGTGGCAGGTGTTCTCGATTACGCTGTTAAACGAATTAAAGAGGAACTGCTCCCAAAATATCCGAATGTTGACGGCGTAGCTGCATTAAATCATCAGTACGGCTGCGGCGTGGCGATTAACGCGCCGGAAGCCAGGATCCCGATCCGAACGATTCAAAATATCGCCAGGCACCCCAATTTCGGCGGCGAAGCGATGGTGATCGGACTCGGCTGCGAGAAGCTTCTTCCGACGAGGATAGAGCCGGAAGGAGACGCTGAAAACATCCTTTCATTGCAGGAACGGCAGGGGTTTCAGCAAATGATACAATCGATTATGGAAATGGCCGAAGAGCGCTTAAGAAGGCTGAATGAACGGAAGCGGACGACATGTCCCGTTTCAGACCTGGTGATCGGCCTTCAGTGCGGGGGCAGCGACGCTTTCTCAGGGGTGACCGCAAACCCCGCGGCGGGATATGCGGCCGACTTACTGGTTCGGGCAGGGGCCACGGTTTTATTTTCAGAAGTCACCGAAGTCCGCGATGCCGTTCATCTCCTAACGCCGCGCGCCGTCAATGAAGAAGTAGGCCGCGCCCTGATTCGGGAAATGGCTTGGTATGACCGCTATCTTGAAAGAGGCGAGACAGACCGAAGCGCCAATCCGTCGCCGGGGAACAAAAAGGGCGGACTGGCAAACGTGGTCGAAAAGTCGCTCGGATCGATCGCGAAATCGGGAAGCAGCCCGATCAGTGCCGTACTGGCGCCTGGTGAAAGAGCGGTACAGAAAGGACTCATTTTTGCGGCGACACCTGCAAGCGATTTTATATGCGGCACCTTGCAATTGGCTTCGGGCATGCATTTGCAGGTGTTTACAACCGGAAGGGGAACGCCGTACGGCCTTGAAATGGCTCCGGTGTTGAAAGTGGCGACCCGACAATCGTTATCAGAAGATTGGCACGATTTGATCGACGTCAATGCCGGACGGATCGCAACAGGCGAAGCTTCAATAGAGGAAATCGGCTGGGAGATCTTCCGGACGATACTTGACGTCGCAAGCGGAAGGAAAACATGGGCGGAACATTGGGGACTCTCCAATGACTTGTGTTTGTTCAACCCGGCGCCTGTGACTTGATTGGAAAGCACCTTAATATAGGTGCTTTTTTAATTTGAACTCACTTTTGACAAAAATTATAAAGTGGTGCTTTTTTCATATTTCCTCTTTGATGAACTAAACCGCAATACCTCTCAAAACCTTGATGCATCAACCAAACTGCCTGTTTTTTAAGAGGGGGAACACGCGATTTTCAACGATGGTGATTCCTATTTCCTATTTATCTAATTTATTCCATGATGTAACATAAAAAAGTATTATTTTCAAGCAGGTCATTCGCATCAAAACGAAGCGCTTGCAGCTTAACTTAAGAGCCCTTGGAGGTTTAATAAAATGAAAAAGATGATGATATTGTGTTTTGCTATAATACTAGCTTTTACAGGAGGATGCAGTATGAACGACAGCCAAAACGGCAAGAACGGCAATCAAGAAGAAGCGGTCAAACCGAAAGACGTGGACCCGAAAGACCTCCCGCAGGTCCCTGCGTTCCAGGATGAGAAAACAAGAGAATACATGGCATCAACAAAGGAAGTCGAGCCCGGGTACTATTTGCTAGAGTCTAAGCTGAAAGGGTTTACGATGTTGTTTCCGGAAGATGGGAAGTATGATGACAATTTATCCTCTCTCGGGAAAGATGAAGAGATAATATCTTTCTATAGCTATGATGAAAAAACAAATGTTGCTCTTAATGCTTCTGTAGAATATTACCGAAATCAATCTTTCATTAATAATCCAAATGAAATGTTAGAACAAGTGAGAGAGGAAAATGGATATAAAGGACAATTTGAAAAGTTCGAGGAAAAAGATAAGGATATTTATTTTGCATATATGAAAACTGTTCACGACGATACAAATCAAAAAAACAATGAGACACATTCCTATATTGGTTATATAAATAAAGAAGATTATGTTGGTGTACAGTTTACATTTGATTTTACTTGCCTAAAGAGTTCAGAACCTTGTTCACTTGATGTTGATTCTGCTGAAAAGAAAGCTAAGAAGTTAGTCAAATCCATCATATTTTTAACTGTTAAGGAGAAATAGGATGGCAACTAAAAATATATTTGAAAATGAAAATGTTAAGCTTCGTATAATAAACCTTGAATATAGTTATAAGAATAGGTTTGCTTCAAATAATCAAAATGAAGTGAAAAAAGCTAAAGACGATTTTGAGGCAGACGTTCGCAGAATTTATAAAGAGGAAACAAATCATGAACTGCCAGAAAATATTGAGATTTTTACATCAAAAGAAATTCTAGAGCATAGTAAGGATAAAACAATCAGTCAATCAGGCTATGACGGTACAGCTATTCATATAAAGGATAAGACAAAACATATTGATCAGCTCCACGTTATTTCCGAAGGCAGCGCAGATAATGAAGATTGGAAATATAATTTCTTTGGATTGTTTTTGGGAATGGATAATAGACAATATAAGGCGACAAGGGAGTTTTCAAGGGCTTCCAAGAAAAAAGCCGGTAACTCTAAAGAGTTAAAAATTTATGCTATGGGCCATTCTCTCGCGAACAATAACCAAGTTCTAGTACAGTTGGTAAATGGTGGATTTGATGAGGTTTATGGGGTAAATGGAGCCCAGATAAGTGTAGATCATTTATTGTTGGTTGATAAAAAAATGGCACGGGAATTAAGGAAGAAGTATCAAGTAAACGATCTATCGACCATCCCCAAAGACAAACTCAAAAAAGCCATCACCAAATACTACAACGACAAAGGCGTCACAGCTAACATCACCCAGCGCATTTCCAGTGACGATCCGCTCTACGGTGTCAGCGGGAAGGCTGATTTTATTACGTTCGGCGATGTGAAGATGACGAACACACACCCGAATATAAAAGGATTCCGAAGTGTCATTGATCATATTCCTGATGAAGATGTGAGGAAACTGAAAGGGTACTTTCAGAAATATGCTGCTGATTATCGAAAGGGCGGCATTCAAGGTTTTGCTATGGAAGCAATCGGCGCAGATATGGATTTTTTAAACGGAATAATCAATGAAGAGGGTACAGCTCAGCAAATAGCATATTGCTTGAAACATCCGGTCCGCCTTTCGAATATGGTGGGTGCACTTGATAAAAAGCTGCCGGAGTTCAAAGAATTTCTTGCGAAAGTCAAGGCCTACAGCGGTCCAGTTCTCAATCAGCTTGAAGCAAACGGTTATATTGATGAAGCAAAAAAGAAGACCATTCAAAAAGACATTGCCGAAGTAGAGCGGCTGACTGGAAGACTGGACGTTTTATATGAAAAGATCAAATTTCTTGTCGACTGGAAGACTGTCGTATTCACTCTAAATAATGGTCAACTTTCTCAATCACTCATGAAAAATTTAATCGAATTTTATTTAACTTATAAAGCATTGGAAGAAGCTTTGGGCAAACTGGATCAAGACACAAAAGACCTTCTCAATCTCATTGGCGAAGGCCACAGCATCACCCCGCTTCTAGACGCTTTATCCAAAAAGAAAGGCATCAGCTACAAAGGCGGAGACATCTATTTTTCAAAGAAAGGCAAGGATGGAAAAGAGATAAAGGTCAACCTGTCATCTGCCGTCAGGATTTATCAGGCGGGGATGGCCGCCATTTCGAAGATTGAGGATGAAATTGACCGCTACCAACGTGTTTTCCACCATGAAATCCACGATCATTTCGCAACTAAAAAAGCTGAGTTGACAAAAGCCATTCATGACATGGAAGCCAATCCTTCCCGCTACCAATTCGACATTCAGTTCAAGCTTGCCTCAGGCTTCGCCGGATCGACCGGAAAGTTGAATAAAATCGTTGTCCACGACTCGTACCACACGGCTCCGCTTCCTCAGTGCGACGGCGTCGTCAGCGAATTAAAAAAACAAACCTCCAGCAAAAAGAAATTTGTAAAAAGCATTCGCACCAGCATTGAAAAATTGTTCGATGAGGATGAGCAAATTTCGGAGCTGTTTGATTTTAAGACATAGGGGAGGGATATTAAGATGGTAAAACCTTTATTGGAGGAAACTGAAACAGTTTCAGCGACATATATGTTTTTAAGCAGTATTTCAGCAAAGGATAAAGCGGCCCGGCTGAATGCTCCGCTGAAAAGCGTTTTAAAAGAACTGAATGAATTTGATAAAGTGTTAAAAAGCGAAATCGAGGGGCAAAAAGGCATGATTATCACGAAAATTAAAAAAGAATTGGATCACAAAAGTGAAAACCGAAAAACCGTCATCACCCGGATGAAATCAGACAACGAGCAGTTTGCAAACAGTTATCATGACATGATTGAAACTTTGCGAAAGCAAAACGTAACACTTTACTATAAAAAGAATAAGCCTCTTGATTAATAAAAGATGACCCCTGATATCAGAGGTCATCTTTTCATTCCTTTGACTTGGTTTGTTCAACCCGGCGCCTGTGACTTGATCCGAATTAGTCGAGAAGATAGATTGATATCGCTCAAAGGATGCGGAGAGTCGAGAGGTTTCACCTAGAAAAATAAATAATTTTTGTAAAAAACACACGTTTTTCAATTACAATGGGTGTAATTGCACGTGTGTTTTTATGTTGAAAAGGACGGGGGAAAAAGATGCAGCGCATATTGCTTATTGAAGATGATCATTCGATCAGTGAAATGGTCGATCATTATTTAACAAAAGAAGGATTTGAGGTCGTGCTTGCTTTTGACGGAGAAGAGGGCGTTCGCTTGTTTCAGCAGGGTAATTATGATGTGATTCTACTCGACATCATGCTTCCTAAGCTGAATGGAATGGATTTTCTGAAAATGATCCGTGAACAGAGCAAGGTCCCGGTTTTAATGATTTCCGCAAAAGACGGGGATGTGGATAAAGCGCTGGGGCTGGGCTTTGGTGCGGATGATTATATTGCCAAGCCGTTTTCGATGATCGAATTGACCGCAAGAATAAAAGCCGCCATTCGGCGGGCAACGCAATATTCCGTCAGTGAGCCGGCAAATCAAAAAATATTGCGTGTTCACAAGCTTACGGTTGATATAGAAAATGTATCCGTACAAAAAAATGGTGAACCGCTTCAGCTGACATCGACGGAATGGAAGATGCTGACTTTGTTTGTGACAAACCCTAAAAAAGTGTTTACAAAAGAACAAATCTATCGTTCGGTTTGGAATGATGATTATTTTGGCGATCAAAATATTATTAACGTCCATATGAGGCGCCTGAGAGAAAAGATAGAGGATGATCCTTCCTCCCCGCAATATATTAAAACGCTTTGGGGCATCGGCTATAAATTAGGAGAGTTTTAGCATGACAATGTTATGGATTGGCATTCTGATAATTTTGGCGTCTCTCAATCTCGTTCAATATAAAATGAAAGGGCAACGGGATCGAAACTTGAAGTACATCACGGAAAAGCTCAGTGTGATGCTAAATGAGCATGCGGCAGATCAAATTTTATTAGGAACGGATGATAAAGTACTGCGGGCTCTGCTCGTGCAAATTAACCTGTTTGTTGAGGAGCATCAGCACATAACAGCCCGTTTTGCAAAAACGGAGCAGTCAATGAAACGAATGCTGACCAATATGTCCCATGATCTGAAAACTCCGCTGACCGTCGTGCTCGGGTATATCGAGGCGATCCAAAATGATTCAGACATGGCGGAAGAAGAGCGTGAAAGACTGCTGGAGAAGCTTTATCAAAAAACAGGTGAAATCATTCAGCTGATGAATTCTTTCTTTGACTTGGCCAAGCTGGAATCGGAAGATAAGCAAATACTGCTCACTAAAATACATATCAACGAAATATGCAGAAAAAACATTCTCCAACACTATGATGCTGTTCAGTCAAAAGGCTTTAAAGCAGTTATCGACATCCCGGATACCCCGGTATATGCACTTGGAAATGAAGAAGCGCTTGGCCGGATTCTGCAAAACCTTTTATCAAATGCGATTCAATATGGCGCAGACGGAAAGCTGATCGGATTGTCCCTTACATATGATGACACGCGGATTGTCATTACGGTATGGGACCGTGGGAAAGGGATTAGTGAGCATGATCAGCAGAGGGTGTTTGAAAGGCTGTACACCCTTGAGGAATCGAGAAATAAAGCGTTCCAGGGAAGCGGGCTCGGTTTAACAATTACAAAAAGGCTCATTGAGAAAATGGGAGGGGACATCTCCCTCCAAAGCAAGCCGTATGAACGGACAGCGTTTTCCATCACGTTAAAACGAATGACCTATTAGCAAACGTAAGAATTTCTTAAGAAACAAGAAATAAAAAAGACAGCTTCCATCGCTACAATAGACACATGAACAGAGACAGGAAAGGAGAAACAGAGTTGACTTACATCGTCCAAACAAGCGGGCTTACCAAAACATTCAAAGGTCAAGAAGTTGTTTCAAATGTAAGCATGCATATACGAAAGGGAGAAATATACGGTTTTCTCGGCCCGAACGGAGCCGGGAAAACGACCATCATGAAGATGCTGACGAGCCTCGTAAAACCGACAAGCGGCGAAATCAATATCCTTGGGCATAAGCTGACAAATCAATCATACGAGATTCTCGGCAAAATAGGCAGCATGATCGAATACCCGATTTTTTATGAAAATCTGACAGCTGTAGAAAATTTAAATCTGCATTGTGAGTATATGGGATATCACAATAAAGCCAAGATTCAGGAAGTGCTGGACATGGTGAATTTAAAAAATATCGATAGCAAGCCTGTCAAAACATTCTCGCTTGGTATGAAGCAGCGTCTTGGAATCGCGCGGGCCATTCTCACCAAACCCGACTTGCTCATATTGGATGAACCGATTAATGGCCTTGATCCCATCGGGATTAAAGAAATCAGAAACTTATTTCAAGTATTGAGCAAAGAGTATGGAATGACATTGCTCATCTCAAGCCATATCCTGAACGAAGTAGAGCAGATCGCAGATACAATCGGAGTGATTCGGGACGGCAGGCTTGTTGAAGAAGTATCGATGGAAAGCGTAAGGGGACGGAACACAGAGTATATTGAACTCGTGACGCCGAACCAATTGCATGCTTGCTTTGTGCTTGAACATGAGCTGCAGATTGCTAATTTTAAAATACTAAATGATAAAACGATCCGAATTTATGATGCCGAAGCTTCTCAAACAGCCATTTCTAAAGCTCTGATTTTGAATGATGTAGAAATTGAATCGATGAATAAAAAGCATACTTCGCTTGAGGACTACTTCCTCAGCTTAATCAACGGCAATGCGGTCAACGCATAAGGAGGCGGAGAAATTTGCTGAATTTGATGAGAATCGAAATGAAAAAGCTGAAGCTGGGCTGGTATGTACGCGGAGCCGTCTTTGCCACTTTCATCATTCTCGGTTTTCTGTGGATGGTGACCTTCACAGAAGGCAAGGATACGTTCCAAACGATTGATGAAACATTTCTTGTGACCGGCACTTTCGTCAGAGCAGTTTTTATCGTGTTCGGCGCTGTGCTGATCTCAAAATTAGTGATTTCAGAGTTTAAAAACAAGACAATACTTGTGATGTTTACGTACCCGATCAACCGAAAAAAACTGCTGGCCGCTAAACTGCTGATCGCAGGCGGGCTGACCTTCATCACGATATTGCTATCAAATACATGCGTTGCAGCTGGTTTTTTTCTGCTGAACTCAATCTATGGGGTCATCCCCGGCGAATTAACAACTTCTATGGTTTCTCAGCAGGCTCTGAAAATGATCGTTTTTGCTTTTGGCGCCGCAGGAACGAGTTTAGTGCCCATCTTTTTCGGAATGCGGAAGCACTCCGCTGCGGCAACGATCATTTCGTCTGTCGTGATCAGTATGCTGATCAGTTCCACAAGTCCGGGCTTTTCTATTTCTTCAATTGTTTATATTCCCTTATCTCTGGCCGCTGTCGGTCTGTTTTTTTCCTTTTTGGCTGTAAGGCGGATCGAAAAAATAGATGTATGTTAACGGAGTTGAAGTTCAATGCTGAATTTAATTAAATTGGAGTTTAAAAAAACAAAACTAGGGTGGTATTACAAAGGTGCGGTGATTGCAAATCTATGCATTCTCGGCATGTTGTGCCTGATCGGGTCAGAGGAAAAAAATCTTACTCAAGGCCAAATGTCGATGGCTGACGCGGGATCCACGCTGCTGCTTCTCGGAACTTTTGTAAGGTCTGTGTTTATTGTCTTTGCAGGCGTGCTGATTGCCAAACTGATCATCGGGGAGTATAAAAACAGAACCATCACGGTGATGTTTACATATCCGGTCAGCCGAAAAAAACTGATGGCCGCAAAACTGCTGCTCACCGGCGGATTGACCTTTTTGACAATGATCGTGTCCGAACTGATTCTTGCGTTTATTTTCTCGCAGCTCAATGATGTCTATCAATTCAGCCCGGAAAAACTGACGCTGCAAGCCATAGGAAATGAGATTGGCAGTATGCTCATCTACGCTGCTTCCTCGACAGGGTTGAGTTTTATTCCATTATACTTTGGGATGCGCAAACAATCAGTTCCTGCCACCATTGTGACATCCTGCATTTTGATTGCGCTGATCGGTCAGCAAAGTCCTGGATTTTCAATTGCTTCTATTATTTATATTCCTATTTCATTGGCTGTAGTCGGGATTGCCATTGCGTTTTGGTCGATTCGAAAAATTGACCGGGAAGATGTATTATAATATCTGCTATTTGAATAGGTGCTTGAAATATGATCGCTCAAAACATATGAAGTGCCATAATTGCCAAATTGACGGAATACCGGCATTTACCTATACTTGAAGAACTGAAACAACTAGGAAACCGGGTGAACAACATCATGGAATTTGAAATTCGTTTTATTTCATTTTATGTCATACAAGTCGACGGCAAGGACGAGCAGGTCAACAAACAGTTTAAACACTTTCAGACCCTTGATACCGAAGAGTTCGAACACAGCGAGCTGAAAGATTTCTTAGACGGGGAATTAAAGAAAATCGTCAAACGGAAAGCGGACCGCCATCCGAAGTCCGAGCAGGTGCCGACGAAAATCGGCCGCTTCATCACAGAGCCGGGACATAAGCTTGACTCCAATCCAAACTACAATCTGTTTCACAAAACAAAACTGGCGGAGACAAAGGAAGACTTCAACGAACTGAGCGAACAGTTTGTGCGCACATACCTCGACACGAGCGCCGTCAGGGGAGGCGTTTTTTTAGTGGCGACAGCCGTACCGCGCAAATACTTCGATGATACATTTGTCTTTGTCATGAAGTGCGATTTTGAACCGAAGGTCGCTTCAATCGCTGATGAATCATCGCTGATCCGCAAGGTCGAAATGGCGATCACGACGAAAAACATGAAATCGATTCAGTATCCGCATATGCCTGAAGAGGGCATGACAGAGGAAAGCGAAGTGAAAATCCACCAGGCCTCGCACGCGCGCTATTTTGAAGATTTCTTAAAGTATGTCGAATACGGCGAGTCGATGCCCGAGATCATGAAGTCACAGGTCATGAATATGGTGCAGGAGCATGTGTATGAAGCTTTTGAGGACAAGAGTGAAGAGCTTCAGCAGTTCGAACACGACCTTGAAATCTGGGAAGCGAGCGAAAAGCGGGAGATTCAGGAGCGTCTCGACACCCATCAAGTCATCGAAGCCTCCGCACAGATCGTTGAGCACATGCCTGAGGCAGAGCTGAAAATGAAGCTGGGAGAAACCGAGATTAAAGGATTGCTTGCTGACTTCGGAAACACGATTCACTTAGCAAAAGTAAACGGCCGCTACGTCGCGCTGATAGAAGCCGAGACGATTTCCTTTGAAAAGGGCAGCTCGCCGGTGGAGTTTTACAAGCCGGAAGGGCTGGATGAGGTGATTGAGCGGATCAGTAGGAAGAGTGTTGAAGAGTAGATAAAAAAACCACTTTGCTGGTAGAAAGCGAGGTGGTTTTTCTATTGGATTTTCTTAGTGTAAAAGGTTGAAATAAACAAAAACTAGCCGATATATAATAATAGACAGAATGAATGAGGGAGGTATCTGATGCGTCTTCATAGCCAATCCATCCGCACACAACTGATGGTCCAGAACATGCTGAAATCATATTCGTCCAATGCGAGGAATAACCGTCTTTCTGATACAGCCGCAGTGTTGGAGAAGGCATACAGCCGACTGGAGAAATCATCTGATGAAAGGCTGAATCAGCTGAACTATTCAAAAGAAAGCATCGCTAAAAATGCCGCGAGCTTCAGCAGTGCATACCACCAGGCGAATCATCAGACTGTAATCGATACAGGGGAAGAAACAATGATTCATGCAAAAAATCCGTATGAATCAGAGAGCGATATCAGAAAAAAAATCCTTGATGAAAAATACAGCAGGATCAACGCGATCAATAAAACGAAATCCGACCCTTTAGGTTATATAAAAGATAAATATAAAAATTCAAAATCCCCTTATTTTAGAAGCGATTTAACGGCGGCAGAAAGACAAGCCGCATACGACAATGAAACAGAATGGCTGTTCAAAGGAAAAGCGCAAAACTATAACATGCAGGATGCCGCGTTTCGCGATACGACTTTTAATGGAGACATAGAATCGGAGAATGAAAAGGTATTTCAACGGAATCAGGTCAACCAGCAGCTTCAAGTCTTGTTGAACCGCCATCAAATTAAAATTCCCGAGAATACGACGCTTACGTTCACGATAACACCGATTGATTACAAGGTAAAAGTGAGCGGAACGGACGATAAGGAGCTTATCCATCAACTCGAGAGTTTGCTGGAATCGGGCGAAAACAGCAAAGAACTGTTTTTGCATATCATGAAAAGCTTGAGCAGTGATTCGGCCCAATATTCAAAAGATGCGTATCAAAAATATCAGACAGTCCGTGAGATGTATGAAGTGACAGGGTACCACCTCAAGGATTTGGAAGTCGTCGACGGCCGGTTTGTCACGCCTGACGGCCGTGATTTATTAGAGGTCTATAAAGAAGAGCTGGAGAAGGATCCTGTGCAGCAAAAGACAGCTCATGATGCGCTTGCCCATTTTGGTTCAGAGCTTGGCAGGCTTGCGAAAGCCGGCTATGATTCCGTTTCGGAATTCATTTTATCCATTGATTACAGCAATGGGTCTTTGAGGGATATAGGCCAGAAGAAGAGTTACGGGACAGGAGATACAGAGTGGATTGAAAAATGGAAGCGTCAAGCAGGCATCAATTATTAGATAAGCTGTTCCTGATCGGACGGCTTATTTTCTTGTTGTAGCGTTTGTGGATGCCCGCAATCGCTCAAATCAAAGGAGCAGTTCTTGTTTGAGACGAACCCGCGGGAATTTCCCGCATTTCTTCTTGACGCAGATTGCAGTCTCCTAGTTCCCATCCTTCACAACCAGACCGAGCGCTTTGGCGAAGCCGATGGCCTGTTCGGTTGAGACGATGCAGCCGCCGAGCTTTTCCAGTGAAACCGTGAGATGGCCAAAAGAGCAGCTGCTTACATCCAGCCCGTTTAATTCGGCGCCTGAAAAATTAGACTCATTCAGATCGCATGTCGAGAAGTATAAATCCTTCAGCTGAATCTCGTAAAAATCGGCATTCTGCAGAGAACAATGCTGAAAATGAACGTGTTTGACGTTTGAAAAGCCGAATGAAGCGTAATTGGCGAGGCATTCGGCAATTAAAACGTGTCGAAGGGCGGAGTCTGAGAGATTGATGCCAAGCAGCTTGCAGTTTCTCATTTCTGTCCGGTGAATAATGGCGCCGCTGAAATCGGCATTGGACAGATCGCATGAATCGAAAATCACGTCTGTCAATTGCAAATTGCGGAATGCGGCTTGCTGGAATGTTGTGTTTTTGAAGATGACTTTCTCAAATTCAAGCTTTTCAAAAGATTGGCCGCAAACGGCGGCATTTGTTGCTATGCCTCCATAAAAATGCTTGTCATCGGTGATTTCATCGTGCACCAGGAGCGGCTCAAGCCCGTCCGGGATTTTGGGAGGCTTGATATGAGGCATTTTCTCGGCTTTCATTTCAACACCCTCCTTTTTACGGGTGGTTTTCCATTATATATTAACATTTTTGGTTGTGCAGGGTGAGCCGACCTGTTAAAATAAACCTAACTTTACAGAACGGAGGGATTCCTTTATGGCATACATCAGATTCCGATTGAACTTTGTCACCGCTAATTAAATAGTGAACAAAGTCTCTGCCTGTGCGCAGAGTAATCGGGATTGGTCCGCCTGTTTTCAGGGAACCCTTATATGCAATAAAAGAAGGGAGAGGCGCAATTCGGACGCCTCTTTTTGGCGTCTTTAAAAATGAAATGTCTCTTTTCCGTTTAGTAAAACAGCACAGGCAGATGACCTGTGTTTTTTAATGGAAAGGAGAACATCAAATATGACAAATGCAAATGAGCGCGTGAAAAAGGTGCTGAACCTGGCGGAGAAGCACGGCCTTCGCCTGAACCCTGCCAGAGCCGAGCTCGATGAGTCCGGCATGGATTTTCAAGTCGTTTTTGCAGATGACGAAACTGGAAGGTGCTGGGTGCTGAGAAGGCCGAGGCGCAGCGATGTCATCAAAAGGGCAGCGGCCGAGGGAAGGGTGCTGAAGCTGCTTCAAACCCGACTTCAGGCCGCTGTGCCGGATTGGCGGATCAATGAACCGGAATTGATTGCGTATCCAAAGCTCGCCGGTGTTCCGGCCGCCGTCATCGATATGGAGATCAGAAATTATGTATGGAATATGAATCATCAGCCGCCGTCAGAAGCATTTGTCCGCTCGCTTGCTCAAACACTGGCGGCTCTCCACGGAATCGATCATGACGCGGCGGAGGAAGCCGGTGTGCAGGTGATGAGACCGCAGGACCTGCGCCAAACAAAAGCGGAGGAGATGAAGCGGATCAAAGAGGAGCTGGGGATTAGCGACACACTGTGGGAGAGGTGGCAAAAATGGCTGGCGGATGATTCGTGCTGGCCGGAGCATACCGCGTTTATTCATGGCGATCTTCATCCGCCCCACATTTTGATTGATTCAGATCATCAGGTTACAGGTCTGCTCGATTGGACGGAAGCAAAGGTCGCCGACCCGGCTAAAGATTTCCTCCTGTTTCAGACGATTTTAGGTGAAGCTGAAACAGCGCGGCTCATCGGCTGCTATGAAGAGGCGGGCGGACGCGTCTGGCCGGGAATGAAAAAGCATATAACCGAAATGCAGGCCGCCTACGGGATAGAGATCGCCTTGTTTGCCCTTACAACAAAGCAAAAAGAGCATATGGACATGGCGCTGGAAGCGCTCGGATTGAAATAATAAAAAAGAGCTGTCGATCTAATCGACAGCTCAGCGTGTCGGCAAACCCTCGCATTCGTTGTCAGGCCTGCGCGTCGGTGCTCACGAATTCAACATTCGCTCCGCTCCGATGCTCGGCCTTCCTAGACTGCAAGAGTTTTCAATCACGCTGAAAGGATGACAGAAAAACCTTTTCAATTAAAGAGAAAAAAGCCGCTTTTTCCTCTTTTGGCAGTTTGTCGAACATCTTGTCAATCAATGACTGGCGGTTTTCTACCATTTGCGCAGCGATCCGCTTCCCATCCTGTGAAAGCTCAAGCCAGACGGTGCGGCGGTCGTCATTGTTTCTTGACCTGATGACAAGTCCTTCTTCTTCCAAATGATTCAGTGCATTTGTTGTTGCTGATGGAGATAGAGATACTTCCTGCAGAATGTCCTTGACCGTACATGTTTCATGTCTGTAAATGATACGCAAAATAAACCCTTTAACGCTTGTGACGTTCATGGGAAGTGTTTCTTCGTCCAATTTCTTTGAATAACGCAAATATTTTGTCAGGGCATGATCCAATAGATTCGCTTCGAGCCTATGGTGCTTCATGAAGGTTTCCTCATTTCCGACATCATGTGAAAGGGGATCAGAATCAAATTTCACTGATCGATAAAAACATAGGTCAATTTTATCATAAGTCAGAGCGCTTCAAAAAACGTTTTGATCATCCAAAATACTTACTTTTGTTATCAATTCATAAACAGAATAATTCCATATTGAAATGGTTTTACAATGGATATTTTTTGTTTTAGAATTGTTTGTACGTCACATAATCTAACCGGGTTTTGTGAGAAACAATGAAAATGTGGAGATGAATATTTTGGGTACACTTCAGCAATTAATCCATGATTATATGGAAAGCTCTGATGAATTGGAAGCATTATCAGGAGGAAACCGAACGTTTACGTTTAAGGAATATCGTGACCGGGTGAACCAATTGGCGCATTATCTGCTGGAAGAGGGTGTTCAAAAGGGAGATCATATTGCGATCTTATGTAAAAACACCCACCATTTCCCCGTTATTTTGCTGGCATCATTAACGATCGGCGCGACTGCCGTTCCGCTAAGCTGGCAGCTGACGTCCTATGAGTTGAAAGGGATTTTAAACAAATCCCAGCCTAAGGTGATGTTTTATGACCGGGAGTTTGCCGATATATTGTCGCCCCTTCGTCAACACCTCGCACTTTGCCGCCTGATTGAAGCAGGCGCCGGAATGGACACGACCGAACAGTTTGAAAGCCTCCTGAAAGACAGGCCTTCAGAGGTTGAGGCAAAGCAGGTGACAGAACACGACTTGGCTTTGATGCTGTTCACCTCCGGTACGACCGGAAATCCGAAAGGCTGCATGGTCAACCACGGCAGTCTGGCTGCTTATTTGACAGATATGAAGGTAAAAGGGAAACGGCTGAAAGGAACCCGTTTTCTCGCAAGTCATCCGCTGTATCATATGAGCTCGCTGAATCATGTATTTCAAGGCGCATTTGAAGGGGTCGCACTCTACTTCTTATGGGATCCGGAGCCGGTTGAGATTTTGCGGGAAATCGAAGCAAAACAGATTCACATGATGATGGCGTTTCCGTCTGTATAC
The DNA here is from genome assembly GCF_033261025.1 of Bacillus sp. KICET-3. Taxonomy (NCBI): domain Bacteria; kingdom Bacillati; phylum Bacillota; class Bacilli; order Caryophanales; family Bacillaceae; genus Bacillus; species Bacillus sp. KICET-3. The sequence continues at coordinate 333,416 of NZ_CP137345.1, forward strand.
ACCTATATGCTGGAGGAAATGAAGAGGCGGCCGTTTGACCTGTCATCGATCATCAGCCTTGTTTCAGGCGGGACGAAGGTTCCGGCGCGGCTGATAAAAGAGTATAAAGAACACGGCATCCAAATGGTGCAGGGCTACGGAAGCACAGAAGCCTGGACCGTCAGCGTCTGGCGGCCGGACATGGGCTGGGATAAAGTCAATTCCGCCGGTAAACCGATTCCGCACGTCAGCGTCAAAATCGTAGATCCGGACACGCGTCAAGAGCTGCCGGCGGGTGAAATCGGAGAAGTCGTCATCAAGAGCCCGTATGTGTTTGAAGGGTATTATCAAAATCCGTCGGCCACGGAAAAGGTGCTGAAGGATGGCTGGTTTAACATGGGCGACTCGGGCAAGCTTGATGAAGACGGCTTTTTATATATTACAGGCCGTTATAAAGATGTGATTGTATACGGCGGGGATAATATATACCCTGACCAGGTGGAAGAGATTATCGATCAGGTCCCTGGCGTAGTGGAGTCGGCCGTTATCGGCGTTCCCGATGAGACGTACGGGGAGGCGCCGCGGGCATATGTCGTGAAAAACGAGAGCTCCTCTCTGTCTGAACAGGATATCATCGATTTCTGCAAAGAGCGTCTAGCAGATTATAAAATCCCGGAAATCGTGTTTGCCGGCAGCCTTCCAAAAAACAGACTCGGCAAAATCGTCAAAAAGGAATTGCGGGAGCTGGCTCTGAAAGAGCAGTGATCTCATGTCACGAAAAAATAAAGCGATCGGCGTTGAGAGCCGGTCGCTTTTTTGTGTAACGTTTTCAATCGGCGAACCCACTAACACAATAGGAGGTGCGGAAAACATGATAGGTAAACCGAAAACTCTGGCAATCGTTATGAGCGTGCTTTTCATCATGGCGGGCTGCGGAGGGGAAACAGAGCCGGAGCCGTCTCTTCAACAATCAAAAGAATCACCCGAACAGCGGTCATCGCCGGATGTTGAACCGTCTTTTGCCGCGGCTGAACAGCAATTCGCTCTTGATTTGTTTCATGAAATGATGAAAAAAGCCGGGGGTTCTCAAAATATGTTCATCTCTCCATACAGCGTGCAGCAGGCTTTGCTCATGACGGCCAATGGAGCTGCCGGGGACAGCCGGAAAGAGATTCTCCATGCTTTATCTATCGAGCAGATGGACATCACGTCGATAAACCAATCGTCAAGATCCTTGATCCAATCGTACAAAACGCTGCCGCACGGCGAATTTTCCGCCGCCAACTCCATATGGTCGAAGCCGGAGCTCAAGAAAGGTTTTACAGACAAGATCGCAGGCCTTGGAGACGCTTATCAGCTGAACAAAGATCCCCAACTGGCGGCAGATGAGGTAAACGCCTGGACGGCGAAAAAGACTGGAGGGCATATCGATCAAATCATCGACAGAGTACCACCTGATACTATCGCTTACATCATCAATGCCGTCTTTTTTAAAGAATACTGGAAGCAACCGTTTGACGAAAAATTGACCGCTCCTCACCCGTTTTATGCGGCGGACGGCTCCAAAAAAGACCATCCCATGATGACGCAGACAAACCGCTTTTCTTATCAGGAAACAAAGCGATTCCAAGCTGTGAAGCTGCCGTACAAAGACGACGGCCTGGCCCTGGCTGTGTTTCTTCCGAAAAAAACAGAAAACCTTCAATCATTGCTGAAGGAATGGACATATGAAAATTGGCGCGAATCGCAAGCGCGCTGGGAAATGAAACAGGTGGAATTGAAGCTTCCCCGTTTCTCTATTGATGCGGAATATGTGCTTAACGATCCCCTGAAGCAGCTCGGGCTGAAAACGGTATTTCACCAGGCGGATTTTTCAAATATGTTTGCCGGTGATCCGGCCGGATACATAAAGGAGGTCAAGCATCATACGTTTATCAAAGTGGATGAGGCAGGCACTGAAGCTGCCGCGGCTACGAAGGTCGAGATTGTTGAATCAGGCGCCGTTCCCGATGTGACAATGACCGTCGATCATCCGTTTTATTTCGCGGTGTTTGATGAAAAAACCGGAATGATTTTGTTTTTAGGCAGTGTGGCGAAGCCTGTGGAAGGATAAGCAGTGCGGAAACAGGAAAGTACATTGCGGCTGTGCTTTCTAACAACGGTTCATTTGATGGCCGGGGATTACAGCCTTTGAGTTCATCGACAGAATGAAAAGCGGCACGTATACGGCTAATCTGTCTCCATCATCGATATCCAGCCCTGGAAAAGAAACCGTTTCTCCAACGGCTGCGGTGAAACTGGCAAACGTCTCGGCCATACCTTTAGAGAGGTGTTGAACAAAGAAGAGGGAGTCTGGCATAAAACGGTTTCGGGCGGGACATTGTTTCCGGATCTCAAACCGGAACTGGCGCTCCCGGTCAAAACGACATGGAATGTCAGATGCTACTCCCTCGCTTGGGGCAGTTCAACTTGGAAATCACCGCGGTTGAAGACAGCTGCCGGTATGATCAAACATATGGGTGGTAAAATTTAGATTCGTGTTGACCGATATAAAAAATAAAAGCGCATAATCGACGAAAGGAGCTCCCATGAATATTAGAGACAAGGTAAAACTTGCGCTTTATACTGAAAAGCTGATGGATGCAGTTTCACACAAACAGCCGGCAAAAACTAATAGGTCTGAGACCCAAGCCGCCGCAAAAAAAGACACGCTGACCATCAGCAAGCAGGCTGAACAAGCGCAAAAAAACGGACCATCTTTAAAATCGCAGATGAATGGCGTACAGTTTGAAATTTATCATCTATATGTAAACAGACAGCGTTTAAACAGCCGGATCGAAAAAGCCCTCAGAGAAAACGGCATTACCCTTGCGGAAAATGAAAGCATGCAGATTCATGTCGATGGCAAAAATCACATTACAGTTGAAGGGACTTTTGACGATCAAAAAAGAGCACAAATAGAAAAGGCGCTGAATGGGGTAGAACAGCTGGGAGCGCGGCTGTTAAGCCATTCGGATTATGTCGGTGAACAGAATGGAAAGCCAATAGACAAAGTCGCTTACGAAAAATGGCATGTCAATGAGTTTTTAAAAACGATGGCCGGGCTGACGCTGGCGGATGTCAGTTTGAATGAAGCGGGTGACATCATCGGCGGAAATGAGAAACTTGAACAAGTCATTCAAGCGGCCGCCGACCCGAAAAGCGATTTGGAGAAAAGCTTTGGCAATATGCTGGTCAAATTAAAGAACGTCTTGAAAAAAGGACCTGATACAATCGCGGATAGATCCGCTTCGTTCGGCTATTCAGGCGGGACGCTGATTGACCTGAATGTCTCGAAAGGATTTTCAACAGGCCAGATAGACGAATGGCTGGATGATCCGTTTTTAAGGAATGCCATCCAAAATGTCTAACGTCATCTATAACGAGCCATTTGAATGTGAGGAATGGGTATGGCAGATTCATGATGACACGTATTTGCTGAAAAAATACCGGCAAATTGACTGTGGTGAATACGATGGGGCTACAGGTTTGTTCGAGTATTATTACGATTTTATCATTCTCACTTGCTTTGATGAAAAAGGGACCGAGCTATTTACCGCCAGAACATACCGGGATGAAGATGAGATGCACTTTCTTTCCCGTCCGAACGGCAGCTTGAAGGAAAATTATTTTGAAATGATGGAAAAAATAAAACAGAAGCTTCAAGTAGCAAGTATAAGGGATTAAACGTAAAGCAGGCCGAGGCTTGCTTTTTTTGTGCAAAAAAATTTAAAAATCCGCATTGACTCTCACGTTGCGTGATACTTTATAGTCAATATCAAAGGGAGGCGACATTCATGAAAATGAAGGTGAAAGAAGTTGCCGATTTGGTCGGCATCAGTGTGCGCACACTGCATCATTATGATGATATCGGACTTTTGACTCCATCGGAGACGACCGAATCAGGCTATCGGCTATATTCAGATGACGATCTGGAAAAGCTGCAGCAGATCTTATTTTTTAGAGAGCTCGACTTCCCTTTGAAAAAAATTAGGAACATTCTCGAGAGCCCTTCATTTGACCGTAATGAAGCGTTGCAGATGCACAGAAAAATGCTGCTGGAAAAACGCAGAAGGCTGGATCAAATGATCGAGACAATCGATAAGACGATACAATTTACGAAAGGAGAAATCGACATGACGAATGAAGAAAAATTTGCAGGCTTCGATTTCAGCCAAAACCCTTACGAGGAGGAAGCGCGTGAACGCTGGGGAGATGAGGCCATCGACAAAACGAAGGCTCATTACGCCGCCATGTCTGAAGATGAAAGAAAAGCGGTGGAACAGCAATTTAACAACATTTACAGAAAAATCGCCGCCCTGCGAAAAGGCGAGCCTGACTCAGATGAGGCACAGGCGGCCATTCAAGAATGGTATGATTTTTTAAACCAAAATTCAGGCCACCACTTTTCGCTTGAGGCTTTCAAATGCATCGGGCAAATGTATGTCGATGACGAACGCTTTACGAAAAACATCGATCAATACGGCACCGGCTTGGCGAAGTTCATGTGCGACGCCATGACGGTGTTTGCAGACCGGAATAAGAAATCATAACGGCTGGTGCTTTTTCAAAAAGCATGACCAAAAAAGTCGCTCTCCTTTGGGGCGACTTTTTTGCGCAGCGATAAGGTTTTTTTAGTTCCTGCATTCAGCCTCAATATTTTGTTTTTGGAGATGGAAAGGTCTCTCGGCATTTGAAGTGTTATGGTAAAATATTCTTTGTACACAAAGCTATATGCTCGCTTGAGGGAGTTTCTTGCTCATCCCCATTTGAAAGGGGGTGATGCATCATGACAACATATGAAACAATCTCTATAATGATGGCTTTCGGCATGCTGATTGCCGTGTTGTCTAAGAAAGAAAAATAGACACTCCCTTAAGCCTTGGCAAGTGAAAGGGATAGTGTCTGCGTTAGAGCTATCTGAGCAAGCCCCTTGACGGGCCGCTTTGTGTATGATGACTCGACTGTTGGCGCAGTCGGGTCTTTTTTATTGTATGCATTTCTTAAAGAAGAAATACTTTTACATGTGGCAGCGATACTGTATTTCTTTCTATGTCGACTGATGAAAATATGTTATTCCATACATTTATATTACTAATTTGAGCCAGCAAAAGCAACTCATCATGCATGATGAGCTCATTCAATAAAGGTACGCCACTTCCAACGTTCAAGTCCCGCAATTTTGGCGGAGCCGGCATTCAAGTTAAATTACGAGCCGATTTGCAGTCCGTCAAAAAACGAACAGAAAACGCTGATTGACACAAATCCATTTTCAGAGTAATATATTTTACAAATTATGAACGGTCAAACGATATGGAGGAAGAGCAAGTACGTGTCAGCGAGGGGTTTTAAGAGAGTCGGTGGCTGGTGTGAACCGATGACCCCCTGATGCCGAATGGGCTTCTGAATCGCTCCGCTGAACGGATTCCGTCAGTAGGCGGCGCCGGGATGTTCTCTCCGTTATCAAGAGAAACATATCGAAAGGGTGATCCCTTTCCGTATGTTTGTGAGCGAATCGTATTTGCGATTAAAAAAGGTGGTACCGCGAGACCCTCGTCCTTTTGTGGCGAGGGTTTTTTTGCATTCTTTAAGGAGGTGACGGCCATGGAGGAAGGCTGGCCGGTGCGGCCGATAGAGATGATAGTATGAATGGAGGTGGACCAGATGGTGATTGCAACAGACGACTTGGAAATTCCTTGTCCGCATTGCAAAGGCAGCGGCAAAGAAGACGGGCTTCATTGTCCAAAATGTTCGGGGAAAGGCGTCATTTTGACGGCGCAGGGAAATACATTGCTTCATTTTATCAAAAAGCATATTGATGAATAAAGGATGATTGTGGGATATGAAACGAGCTGAGAAGAGTACAGTTGAGCAGAGCGGGGATTTGCGTGGCAGCCTTCAGGCGGCTGCCGGCATATGTTTTATCGTATGTGGAACGATGTCTTTTGCGTCAAAATCCATTCTTGTGAAATGGGCTTATGAACAAGGGGCGGCTCCGGAGGCGGTTTTATTGTATCGGCAATTGATTGCGGCGCCAATGTTTTGGGGGATTTTTATGATCTATCGTTCAAAGCCCAAACCGAAACATAAGGATGTCATCAAAGCCTGCACTGCGGGGCTGCTCTGCTTTTTCCTGTCACCCTTGTTTGATTTCATCGGCCTTCATTATGTCTCGGCGATTGTCGAGCGGATGCTGGTGATGAGCTATCCGATTTTCGTGCTGATCCTGTCTGCTTTGTTGAACAGAAAGAGGATGCCGATCCGACATCTTGGCGCCGTTTTCCTTGTGGGCGGCGGGCTGTTTTTGGCCGTTGGCGGCTGGGATTTACATGCGGTAAAAGCGAATATGACGGGAGCTGTGTTGATTATCCTGTCTGCCATTTTTTATGCCGTTTATTTGGTCGTATCAGGACGGCTTGTCCACGAAATCGGCAGCATCCGAATGAATGCATATGGACTGTCGGCGGCAAGCTTGGCAATCGCCGTGTATACGGCGATTCAAGCAGCCGGAGAGCAGCCGGTTAACCTTTTTTCCTACGATGCCCAGATGTACGGTTTATTTATCATCATTGCGGTGGCAACGACGGTTGTTCCTTTTATATTTATGCTTGAAGGCATCAAGCGCATAGGAGCGGAACGAGGGGCTTTGATTTCAATAGCCGGGCCGGTGATCACCATTTTCTTGGGGGTATTGTTTTTAAACGAACGTTTAAGCCTTGTTCAGTGGCTGGGATGTTTTCTTGTGCTGTTTGTCATCAGTCTATTAGAATATCGAAAGCGTAAGCGGTAAATCTACGTTTTTTTGATGACATACGTCTTGGCTGCGAAGTCATGTACGGCTTGTTTCTTTTCTGAAAAAGCGACTGTCAGGTAAAACAGCCTTGAAATGATATGCACCCATGCGGCGAAGTAGCGGATGACAGCCTGTCGAAAAGTTATCGGCTGGCCATTCTCACTAGAAACAATGCGAATTCTGAAAACGGCTTTTCCAATCGTGCCTTGAAGATTTGTCAACGGCATGAACAGCGGATAGAAAAGGTAAACGAGCACCGCTGTACATAGAACACCTGGGGAGCCCCCTCCAAATATCAGGGCAGATGAGAGATGTAAACCAACCGTAATCACACAGTCGGTCAGCAGCGCCCCTGCCCGGACCCAAAAACCTGCATATTGCAATGTGTTTAACGTCCTTTCCATGTATAGTATAAAGGGGTGGGAAACAAACAACATAAACCATTTTATAGTTATTTTTTCTGCTTTTAAATGGGATGTTTATCCTATTTTTCAACGGATGTTCATGTTCGTTGAAAAATTTTACTATTACGCTAATTCATACCCATTTTCATTATCGATTTCCCCCCTCTTCAAAGTTTTGATAAAATAATAAAGTTGTAGTATATGATACGGAGGTTTAATCGTGGGAAAAGTAAAGAGAAACATGCCTTGCCCTTGCGGCAGCGGGCTTAAATATAAAAAGTGCTGCGGCAATCCGAAGGCGGATGTTCCGTCCGTTGTGGTGCAAGAGCTGAAACAGATTCAAAAAGATGTCATGGAATTTGCGTTTACAGAACATAAACAAACGATCGATCAATTTCTCAATCAATATTCTTTTCTATCAGATTTAGAGGAGTCTGCGCAAAAAATATGCGTCTTTAATTTAGGCGTGTGGGGCGTATTTACCCAACCGCTGGCAGACGGCGGATTGACGATTTTTGAGGATTATCTGCGCAAAAAGGGCGGCTCCATCCTCAGATCCCAAACGAAAGAAGCCGTTCAATCATGGAACAATATGGCGCCGGCCTTGCTGCAGGTCAAAGATATTGCAAATGGATCGGTTCGTTTTGAAGATGCGGTTGCAAACGAAGACATCACCATCAACATGAATGTGAAGAGAGAAGGACCGTTTATCGGCGAATATGTGCTCGGCTTTCCGATTCAAGTCGGCGGACATACGGAATTCTTTCTGCAATTTACGATCTATCCGAAGAAGATGGCGGACACCATCAAAAGCAAGGTAGCGGAAGCGCTCGAACGCTTTACAAGCGAGGGCGGAACGGCAGAAAGGCTGATGAGGGAAGATTTCCATCATCTTTTAATGAAGCTCTGCCAAAAAGATGAAGCCTCTTCTGCAAACACTTCCGTAGAGATCGAATGGGCCAATGATATGGAAAGAGAAACCGCACGCGTCCTTGAGAAAGGAATGCTTGATGCGGGACATCCGGAAACATTTGTTTCTTGGGCGCTCGGCGTTTGGAAATCGTATTGCGCCAAAAAGGCCCCGAGCATCAAAAAAACCGAAGCATTCGCCGCCGCATTGGAGTATTTCATCAACACGATATCCAAATCTGAAAAAGCGGTCTCCCAGGCGAAGCTTGCGAAAAAATACGGCGTCAGCGCTTCAACGGTATCGAACCGGTTTAAAGATATCGAAGCCGCATTAAAAGATGACCTTGACCATCATCTTGAACTGATGCCTTCATGACACCAAAAAACCTTCCGAGATGTTTCGGAAGGTTTTTTGCGTTTTCCCGTCTTGATGAAATCTTGATAAAAGCATCTTACAATATCAAACGACACCGCCGCTCCGAATCGGTGGAACATCAAAAACGGGGAGAGAAAAAGGCATGGGAAGCATCCTGTTGGAAACATGGAGGATAAAAGCAGGACATCCAACGGACATTAGGAATCGGTCTTACGTTTGCTCTGAATGTCGCAAAACTGCATCAAGGCGATCTGGCCATCAGGAATGCGGAAACGGGGGGCGGACAAGTGCACATGACGATTCCGCTAAATAAAGCGTAAGTTTGGGAAGGGCCTTCCGGATCAATTCGGAAGGTCCTTTCTTTGTCCTTGAAGTTTTTCCTTTAAACAATGATAGAGCTTGGCCGCCGCGTGTTTCAGAGGAAATGCCGACGTTTTGCAGATGATGCCGAAACTGATGGAGATCGGACTGTCGCTCAGGTCGCGGACTATTGTTCCGGAAGGGAGCGAGGAGGCAATGCTTTTTGGAACGAGGGCGATTCCGAGTCCTGCGGCTACATAGCTCTTCAATGCGGTCATGCTGCCGATTTCCATTGTGTTCATTTGGTTCCCGGGCAATTCCTGAAAGGCGATTTCGATTTTTTTCCGATAGGTACAGTTGTGAGCCGTGATGAGCAGGCGATGCTCTCTGAGATCCTTCAAGCTGACGCGCTCATATTCTGCCGCAGGGTGTCCTTCGGGCATGAGCACTGTCAGCTCTTCCGCAAAAAGCGGTTCAAAATAAAGGTCTGTTCCGATTGCCGGCGTCGAGCAGATGGCGAGGTCGAGCTCCCCTTGCAAAAGCCGTTCGGCGAGCGGCGCCGAGTTTCCGATTTCGACGGATATCCGGATCTTTGGATGTTCTGCTAAAAATTCTCCCAAAATTTCGGGCAATCGGCGGCTTGCGATTGGTTCTAAGGCCCCTAAGCGAATATTTCCGGCTTCGCCGAGCAGGAGGTCCGACATATTGTTTTGCAGGTGTTCGATATCTTTGACAATATGTTTGCTTTGTTCATAAAACAGTCTTCCGGCTTCGGTCAGCCTGAATGTTTTTCCCCTTTCCAGCAGGCGGATTCCAAGGTCTGCTTCAAGTTTTTGAATTTGCATCGTGACGGTGGACTGCGCATAATTCAGCTCTTCCGCCGCACGATTGAAGCTTTTGCAAGTTACGATTTTATGAAACGTCTTTACTGCTTTCAGATCCATGTTCAAATCCCTCCGATATGAGGTTCAATAAAATTGAACAAATCGTTCAAATGATTCAATTATACTAAACCACAAAAGCAATATATACTATAAATCAAACAAAAGGAGGGATGATCACATGCCGTATGTCCGAATTGATCTTCTGAAGGGCAGAACAAAGGAAGAGCTTCGAACGATCAGCCGCTCTGTTCATCAGGCGATGACAGAGACGATCGATGTGCCGGAAGACGACTACTTCCAAGTCATTACACAGCACGATGAAGAAGAATTTCTCTTCGATCCGGGCTATATGAACATCAATCGAACGAAAGATCTGATTTATATTCAAATCACAATGAAACAAAGGCGGACCCAAGAAAAAACAGCATTGTATCGACGCATCGCAGAACGCCTGCACCGCGGGTCAGGCGTTCGAATGGAGGACGTCATGATCATTGTGACCGAGAATACGGAAGAAAACTGGTCGTTTGGAAATGGCATAGCACAGCTTGCATCAACAACTGGAGAAGGGGCGGAGTAAAATGGACATTCAACATAAAGCGGCTCTCGTAACAGGGGGAGGCACCGGAATCGGACGGGCAGTATCGCTTGAATTGGCAAAGCGCGGGGCGGCGGTTGCGGTGAACTATTCACGTTCGGAAGCGGAAGCTGAGGAAACGGTGCGCATGATTCAGCAAACCGGAGGACGGGCAATCGCCATTAAAGCCGACGTTTCCCGGGCGAACGAAGTTGAGAACATGTTTGAAACAGCGGTACGGGAGTTCGGAACCGTCGATTTGCTTGTAAATAATGCGAGCATCACCCGGCACATTCCGCTTGACGACTTGGAGGCCGCGGACGATGAGGCCTGGGATGAGCTTTATGCCGTGAATGTCAAAGGGATGTTCTACTGTGCCAGGGCGGCTGCTCCTTTGATGAAGAAGAGCGGACGGGGTGCGATCGTGAACGTCGGCAGTATCGCCGGACTGACGGGTTCCGGGTCTTCACTTCCATATGCTGTATCTAAAGCGGCGGTGCACGGTCTGACGAAATCGTTGGCGCATGCGCTTGCTCCCGATATTACGGTTTCAAGTATCGCGCCCGGCGCGGTTGCGACGAGATGGTGGGAAGGCAAGGAAGACAAAATGAAGCAGCTCAGCCGTCATCTGCCTTTGGAGAGGATCGCAACCCCTGAAGATATCGCCAGCCTGATCTGCGCGGTTTTGGAGCAGGAGGCGGTTACAGGGCAGATCATAACGGCAGACTGCGGACAAACGTTATAAATATCCTTTTATCGTGTATTTTGTCCTATTTCTATATGATTCGATTTGCCTTATGATGGTTCATATACATATAGAAAAAGAGGGAAGGGTACATGAGACGTCTGCAATCTTTAGAGACAATCGAGAAGCTGAAAAATGGGGATCGGCATGTTTTGCGGCATGCGGAATGGCTAAGATACCTGTTTTTGACTGAGGAGTGAAATGTAAATTTGGAGCGTATTCCTTCACTGGAAAAAATGCCTTCAAATCTATGTTGAAAACACTTTGCGCATATTGGAGCAAGCCGATATCCCTGAGAAGGAACAAGATATCATTGAGGAAGTCCTTATTTGGAGTGAGACAGCAAAATGCGGACAGCCTCATAAAAGGCGGGAATGGCGTGAGAAAGGGTTTCAGCTGGCGATCCATAATATCGGCTCCGCCCAAATTTACGCCAATCGCAGCCGGACGTTTATGGCCGAACGGCAGGATACCGAGGAACTCATCTATCTGCTGATTGCAACGCATGGCCTCGTCGGTCAGTATATTCGCGGGGAGTCGAGATACCGGCAATTCGCGCCCCTGATGGATTGGATAGAGGCAGCCAATGCGGTTGACATCGATATCAAGCGGGTGCTGTACCAGCTGAATAAATGTATTATAGCAGGCGTATCGGCCGGGCTTTGGGAATCGGTCGAACAGGACGTCAAGCAGGTCGTGAAACAGATTTCCGAAGGTGAGCGCCAACAAGAATGGCCGTTTGCAGAAAGACTGAAAAAGCTGCGGCGGCAAGCCATTGAAATGGGGGAAGACAGCAGACTTTATGACCGGTATCTCAAGGAACATTCAGCAGAAGAAGAGCTCGTGCGTTTCTTTGGCAAGGCAGACTTTTGGTATGTGGAGTCTGCGCTTTCCTCCTTCAGCTTTGAAGAGTTTGTCAAAATCTTTTTGCTGATCCGGCGCTCTGTCAATCCTTTATCCGTCAGACACATCAGCTTCGAACCGCTGATGAGGGATATGTACCGAGATTATCAAGGTGTGCGGCATACGAATATCTATAAGAAACGGATTATTGAAGCCTATTTAAAAGAAGTATCGATCACAGATTTGCTTCATGACGGAGCAGCTGTTAATGAACATGTATCCCTGTCCGTTCAGCCGTTTGATGCGGCTTCGGAAATCATAGGAGTCACCTTTTCGTTTTCAAAGGCCGGGCTGAAGCTGATCGAGTTTTGTCAGGAAGCGGAGAAATCGCCGTTATATGAAAGGGCGATCGTTCTGCTTTACGACTTTTTTGAGTTTCGGAAAGATTCATTTGACCGCCTTCAAAATGAACAGGCCTATTTGACAGATATGAATGGCGCGGAAGACTATAAAAAGAAAATTGCCGAATATGCCGTCGGGAAGAACATGCTTGATATCGGCGCGGGCGGGGGCGTGATGCTGGATTTGCTGACGGAGCATCATCCTGAAGCGGAAGTCATCGGGATTGATCTGTCTGTCAATGTCATTGAAGAGCTTCAAAAAAGGAAGGTGCGGGAGCATAAACCATGGAAGGTCAAGCAGGCCGATGCTTTGGACCTGCCGGAGTACATTGAGAAAGAAAGCGTCGATACGATCGTGTTTTCATCGATTCTTCATGAATTGTTTTCCTACATTCCTTATGAAGGCAGAAAATTTAATCACAGAGTCATCGCCAAAGCCTTAACAAGTTCGTTTGACGTGCTGAGGCCTAAAGGCAGGATCATCATCAGGGACGGCATTATGACCGAGGATAAGGAGGAGGTGCGCCGGATCCGCTTTAAAGATCCAGATGGAATGGCTTTCTTGGGAAGATATGTCCGTGACTTTAAAGGACGGCAGATAGAGATTCTTGAGATCGAGAAGGATGCGGCTTTACTTTATGCCAATGATGCGATGGAATTTCTCTATACATACACATGGGGGGAAGAGGCGTATCCGCATGAAGTCCAGGAGCAGTTTGGCTATTTTACCCCTTCTGAGTTTCGGGCCTGTATTGAGAATGAACTGGGCGGCCGTGCGAATATCCTCGTTTTTGAGCATTATTTGCAAGAAGGGTATGAGGAGCATCTCTCTCCCAAAATTGAATTAACAGACGTGAATGGAGAAGAAGCTACTTTGCCTGACAGCACTTGTTTTATTGTCATTGAAAAACGATAGCAAAAAAAGCACCTAAAGAAAGGTGCTTTTTTTGCTGTTAGTTTTTAAAGAAGCTTGAGAAATAATCCTCGGTATCATAATCAGTAAGATCAAGCTGCCATTTGCCGTCTTTCGTCTTCTTCATCGTGACTTCAACGGTTTTATCATTTGAGGCGGTTTCCACTTTTTTGAGTTCTTCCGCCATGACATCGATGGTAGGGTTGATCAGTTCTTCCCGGGACATATAATTTTTCCCGCTGTCTTTCACGTATTCTTCCATTCTCTTTTGGACTCTTTTTTGCGTGTCTGAGCTGTCGATTGGTGTGATGGTTGCTTCGACTTTTGCTTCTTCGCTAGTCATCGTTTTTGTAACCGCTTTGACTTTCGCTTTATCTTGGTAGGCGTTTTGGATGGCGCTGATCAGTTTGTTCAGTTTCTTTTTATCGACATCTTCTTCATTATAGATGCCCATGGACTTGATAAGCGATTTTTGGCCGCCTTCAATATAATCGGTGACGATTTCCCGTTTGTTTTCGCCGGTCAATTTTTCGAAGTCCTCATTATCCTTGCCGAAGAGCGTAATGTCTGTATAAGCCAGCAAAGCTTTTGCCGGATCGTCAAGTTTTTTAGCAGACTCCAGCATGGCGCTGCTGCCGCCGTCTATTTCAAATTCAATCGGTTCGATTTTTTCGTCGCCATACGTTTCAGGCGCATATTCGAGCTGATACTTTTCCCCTTTTTCAACCTGGTAATACAGGTATCCGTCGACTGATTTATCAGAGTTTAGCGTTGCAGTCGTCAATCTTTCATTCTGAGCATCATAAATGTTCACATCAGTCACTTTAGAATCGCCATGATAAAGGTTGAACGATCTGCGGGTGACGGATAATGGCTCTTTTCCCGTGTTTTTTATGGACACTTTCACTTTTAAAATCAATTCACCATCAGCTAATTTTGTGGTTGAATCATCAGGGAGTGTATATTCTGTGCTGAGTATTTTGATCTCTGCGTTATCCGCTTTTTTTGCTTCGTCTTTGTCAGCGCTTGCACTTTTACTGCCTCCGCTACATGCGGCTGACAATACGGCTACAATCATCAAAAGCATCATCAAATATAACTTTTTGCTGCGCATGTCTGTCTCCTTTTTGTCTATTATTTTTTTCATTGTTGTCAAAATGAAAGGCTGGCTGCGTGTCATGAGAATGACTGAAGTCCCGGTCGTTCCATTTTGCGAAACAGTGAAAATTTGATTATAAATCTTCATTTTTCCTGAGTTTCTTTAAAAAAACAGAAACAACAGTACTCATTTTAAGGTTTAAAGGATCATTGTTGAATAGGTTATAAATACTAATTTTGGGCAATGTTTTGCAAGTTTAGGCATCACTGCAAAGATTTGTTGGTATAAATAGACTACACCAAAAGGATTACCTGAAGATGAAATTAATGGAAATTGAGGGGCGGTTTTCATGTGCTGAAATGAACAGAAATAGACTGAAAACTATGAGATCGCAGAGTGCAGAATCAAAAAAGAAGCATCGTTCCTATGAATTGGAAATTGGTGAATCAATAGTCCTGATTTCTGAGGGGCGCTTATTTGAGTGAAAAGTTCAGTAAAATAAAAAAGTTTGTCATGCGAATTGAGAATAATAGAGTGTAAAACTTCGGGGTGGAATTTTATAACATGTAAAGAAAACCGTTTGCCCGGAAAATCCTTGATGAACGACGAGCACCAAGAATTCTCGGGATAGCAGGCAAGTGAAAAGCCGTAAAGGCTTTTCACTTAATCCCGATCATCATCGCGATCACGATCGCCGCGGCGGCTATGATCAACCAGCCGGCGATCAGCTTCCAGACAAACTTGAGCCAGCGGTCATAAGGAATGCCGGCAATCGCCAGCGCAGCCATCAGCACGCCTGAAGTCGGGATGATCGAATTGGTAATCCCGTCCCCATACTGAAAGGCAAACACCGCAATCTGGCGTTCAAATCCCAATAAATCCGCCAGCGGAGCCATCAAAGGCATTGTTGTGGCCGCCTGCCCGCTTCCTGAAGGAATAAACGTATTGATGATCACTTGGACGGCGTACATGCCGAGGGCGCCGATTTCGTTTGGAAGGGAGCCGATTGCCGAAGCCAGACTGTTGATGATCGTATCAATGATCTGACCATCTTCCAATACGACGACAATCGCGCGGGCAAACCCGACGATGAGCGCTCCGTACGCGACCTGTTTCATGCCGTCGACAAAGGATTCGAATGTCTCATTGATGGTGAGTCCTCCGGCAAGGCCCGCAGCAAACCCGATGATGAGAAAGCCCGCCGACAGTTCACTTAAAAACCAGCCCCATCTAAATACACCGAAAATATTAATTGAAAAGCCTAAAACAACAATCAGAAGAACGAGGCCGTGCCGCCAATGGAAGGGCACAATCTGCTGCCCGGCGGCAATTTCTTCGTTCATACCTGCCGGAGTTCCGTGCAAAAGCCCTTTTTCCGGATGGGCTTTAACGTTTTTCGCGTACCTCATCACATAAAAAATCGCAAAACCGAGTATTAAAAAGTATACAAAAAGTCTGTAGCCGAACGCGCTGAAAAGGGGAACTTCTGCGATAGACTGAGCAATTCCGACGGTGAAAGGGTTCAGCATGCCGCCGGTAAAGCCGGCAGCAGCGCCGAGGGAGATCATCGCCATTCCTGTCAATGCATCATAGCCGAGTGCTCTTGCAACAGCGATGCCGACCGGAACGAAGATAATCGTCTCTTCAGACAACCCGATCGTTGCGCCGCCGAGAGAAAACACGGTCATGATCACGGGTATCAGCAGGGTGCCTCTTGTTTTCAGGCGCTGTACGAGCAGATTGACGCCGGCATTGATCATTCCGGTCTGATGGATGATGCCAAACGCCCCGCCGATCAAAAAGATGTAAAAAATAATATCGGCCGACTGGATCATTCCTTCCGGTACGGCTTTGAATAGATCGAAAATACCGACAGGACCGGCGTCTGTTTGACTGTAGCTTCCCTGAACGATTTCGGTGCGGCCGTCTTTTTCAATCCGTTTAAATTCACCTGAGGGAATCAAATAAGAGGCTAAAGCGGCAAGAATGATGATGAAAAAAATCAAAGCATACGTGTGGGGGAATCGGAATCCGGTTTTTTGAGAGGTATCATTGCTCATTGGGGTGCTCTCCTTTATAATGTATTATTATTCATAGTTATATATATTTAAACATTTTTAATAGATCAGCATCGGTTTGTCAACCCCCCGAAAGGTTTGGAACAGTAAAAAGAGAAAGGAGCACTACGATGAAAAATCAAATTGAAAAAGAAATTGAAAACGTGCGGCCGGATTTATGGCATATCAGCCAGTATATTGGCCATCATCCCGAACTGGGGCATGAAGAGTTCAAGGCTTCGAAGATCCTGTCAGAAGAGCTGAAAAAACACGGTTTTTTAGTAGAGATGGGCACGGCAGGCCTTCGGACGGCTTTTACTGCGGTGTATGACAGCGGCCATCCCGGTCCGGCCATCGGGTTTATGGCGGAATATGATGCGCTTCCCGACATCGGTCATGCCTGCGGCCACAACCTTATCGGCACGATGGCCGTCGGAGCCGCCATCGGACTCAGCAAAGTCATGACATCGTGCGGAGGCAAAGTGTATGTGTACGGAACGCCTGCCGAAGAAACAAAAGGCGGCAAAGTGACCATGGCCGAACAGGGGATCTTTGACCATCTTGACGCAGCCATGATGGTTCATCCTTACTGCCGGCACGAAAAAAGCGGAACATCTCTGGCGATGGATGCGATTCAATTTGAATTTTTCGGAAAGGCCTCACATGCCGCAGGCGCGCCGCATGAGGGGATCAACGCGCTTGATGCGGTGATTCAGACATTCAACGGCATTAATGCACTCAGACAGCATATCCTGCCTGATGCAAGGATTCACGGCATCATACCTGAAGGCGGAAAAGCGGCAAATGTCGTTCCGGATTATGCGGTCGCCCAATTCTATGTCAGAGGGGCAGAGCGCAGCTATGTCAATGAACTGCTCGAAAAAGTGAAAAACTGCGCCAAAGCGGCTGCTTTAGCGACGGGTGCCCGGCTTGAATGCTCTTTTTATGAGCTGTCATATGATGATTTGAAAACGAATGAAGCCTTATCAGATATCTTTACAAAAAACATGATCGAATTAGGGGTTGACCCGGATTCGATTCACGAAAAAGCCGATGGAGGAGGCTCGGTTGATATGGGGAATGTCAGCCAGGTTGTACCGTCCATCCACCCGTATGTGCAAATTTGCGATAAGCCATATGCATGCCATACACCGGAGTTCCGGGAGGCGGCCATGAGCAGTCAAGGGTTTGAAGGATTGATGCTGGGAGCCAAATCGATGGCGTTTACCGCCTATGACCTGATGACGAATGAGGAGCTCCTGAAAAAAGTCAAAGAAGAATTCCGTCTTTTAACATAATAGCGGCGAATGAAGAAAGGGGAAAACAAGGTTTTCTCCTTTTTGGCGTCTTAGAAAAGTACAGCAGAAAATCTGACGAAAATAAAGACTTAATATTGCGAAAATTTAAACTAGTATTAAAGGCAAGCAGAAAGAGAAAATACAACTGAATCAACTGACATATGGAGCGGGGAGAGATCAAAAAGATGTTGAAGAAGCGAATGCTGTTTATTGTTTTAGGATTGCTATTGATGATCACGGGCTGCGCCGGGGCCAATGAGCCTTTAAATGAGACCAGGGCTGAAGCGAAGGCGGAAAACGCTGCGGCCAAATCTGATCAAAAACAGAAAAATCTGCCTAACATCAGAATGTTGGCAACAGGCGGAACGATTGCCGGCGCTGATAAGTCTAAAACGTCGACAACCAATTATAAAGCGGGCGCAGTCGGGGTTGACGCCCTGATAGAAGCCGTACCCGAACTCCAGGATATTGCCAATATCAGCGGTGAACAAATCGCAAATATAGGAAGTCAAAACATGACCAATCAAACATTGCTGAAATTGAGCAAGCGCGCAGGGGAACTGCTGGCTTCAGACGATGTCGACGGAATCGTCGTGACACACGGCACAGATACGTTGGAAGAAACGGCTTACTTCTTGAACCTTGTCATCAAAAGCGATAAACCGCTCGTTATTGTCGGCTCGATGAGGCCCTCAACGGCAATCGGAGCTGACGGACCGTCCAATTTATACAATGCCGTAAAAGTGGCCGGGAGCAAGGAAGCCAAGGGCAAAGGAGCGCTGGTCGTCATGAACGACCGCATCGCTTCGGCACGGTATGTAACCAAAACCAATACAACAACGCCGGATACGTTCAAATCCGAGGAGATGGGCAATCTCGGCGTGATTGCAAATGACATTTATTTCTTTAATGATATCGCGAAAAAGCACACAAAGGAAACCGATTTCGATATTGCAAAAATCGCTCGGCTGCCGCAAGTCGATATTATTTACGGCTATCAAAGCGATGGTCGGTATTTGTTTGATGCAGCGGTGAAAGCCGGTGCAAAAGGCATCATTTATGCCGGCAGCGGAAACGGTTCCATTTCAGACGAGGCAAAGAAAGGCGCCGCCGCTGCCATGAAAAAAGGCCTGGCAGTCGTTCGTTCAAGCCGCACCAAAAACGGTGTTGTCACGCCAAATCCAGAGCTCGAAAAAGCGAAGCTGCTGGCCTCCAATTCGCTTAATCCGGAAAAGGCGCGAATATTGCTGATGCTTGCGCTGACCAAAACAAACGACCCCCAAAAAATCCAGACATACTTTAACGAATATTGATCAGACAGCAAAAAAAGCTGCCGGCTATCCGGCAGCTTTTTTATACATCCATCGACAGGCGGATCATATCAATGCAGGCGATTCCGTTTTCATAAATGGGTTCTGAATAATGCCGCTTAAAGAAATCTCGGTCCACCCCTGTAATTCTAAATCCGCATTTTTGATAGAGCGCCAGCTGAGAAATACTTGAATTGCCCGTGCCGATCTCGACCGTTTTGAAGCCTTGCGCTTTCGCGGTCCGGATGGCATGCCTGATTAATGTTTTTCCGATTCCATTGCCTTGCAGGTCTTCTTTCACTGCAAGATTGACCAGCTCAGCCGTCTCAGGCCTTGTCGGCAGCAGCACGTAAACACCGATGATCCGGCCGGCGGCTTCGGCTATATAACATTGGCCTCTTTTGATGTAGGCTTTCACCATTTTTTCCGAAGGGTCCGCCAACAGCAGCAAATCCATCGGCAGCGCGCTTTCTGAAGGAAGCTTTTTAATTTCCATTCCGCTTTCTCCTTTTCTTTTTAATGGTATCCAGATGCAGTTCAATCCATTGAAATCCTGCGGTTGCTCATGCACAATAGTAAACAGCGAACCGAAAAGAGGGGGAACTGGTATGAACATATCTGAATATATGGCGCATGACGCCGTCGCTCTATCTAAGCTTATCAAAAAAAAGGAAGTATCGGCGCTCGAATTGACTGATGCCGCCTTTTCGCGATTGGAAGAAGTAAACCCGGAGCTTAATGCTGTGATTCGGACGAGAAAAGAGAAAGTCCTTCAGGAAATTGGGGGAATTGACATCGAACGGCAGCCGTTTGCCGGTGTGCCGTTTGTTCTCAAGGATATTTCCCAGGCTGTAAAAGGAGAGCCGCTGACAGCGGGTGCAAAGCTTTTGCAAACCTATATTCCGAAGCAGGACTCAAATTGGGTCGCCAGAATGAGGGAAGCCGGCTTCTTGTTTATCGGCCATACGAATACGCCTGAATACGGACTGAAAAACATTTCTGAGCCTGAATTGTACGGTCCGACAAAAAATCCCTGGAACAAAGCATATTCGGCCGGAGGTTCAAGCGGTGGATCGGCAGCCGCGGTCGCTGCGGGAATCGTGCCTGTGGCAGGTGCGAGCGACGGGGGAGGCTCCATCAGGATTCCGGCTTCTTTTACAGGGCTTTTCGGATTGAAACCGACGAGGGGCAGAACGCCGGTAGGACCCGGAACGGGACGGCAGTGGCAGGGAGCGTCGATTGATTTTGTTCTTTCGCGAACGGTCAGGGACAGTGCCGCACTGCTTGATATTCTCCAGGTTATTCAGCCTGAAGCGGCTTTTCAGACGCCTTTATTCCCGGGACGATATGTCGAAGATATGAAAGAGGGGATGAATCGCTGCCTTAAGATCGCCTTTTCTGTAGAATCCCCAGTCGGGACGCCAGTCAGTGATGAGGCGAAACACGCTGTCCATAAAACGGTTAAATGGCTTGAAGCACAGGGGCATCATATTGAGGAGCAAACCCATGACGTCGATGGGCTCCGCTTAATGGAAAATTATTATTTGATGAACTGCGGAGAAATTTCCGCTATGATCGCAGGAATGGAAAAAACGCTCGGGAGGCCGATCACGGCAGAGGATGTTGAAATTGTCACATGGGTGCTCAATGAAGCCGGGAAAAAAGTGACAGCGGCGGAGTTTACAGCAAGTCTCGCTTCTTGGGATAAAGCGGCCGCACAAATGGCGGCATTCCACAAAACGTTTGATATGTACGTTACACCTGCTGCGGCTTTTCAGGCTCCAAAGATCGGCGAGCTGACCCATACCCAAAAAGAAGCCGAAGAGCTGATGAAAGTGAGCGGAATGGAAAAAGACGAGCAGCAGGCCCTTGTATATGACATGTTTTTGAAGAGCCTCACTTATACACCGTTCACACAGCTTGCAAACTTGACAGGACAGCCGGCGATGAGCGTACCGGTCCATCTTACAAAAGACGGGCTTCCGCTCGGCGTCCAGTTTACAGCGCCAAAGGGCAAGGAGCATTGGCTGCTTCGAATGGCCTATAGCTTGGAGCAGTCTGACCTGTGGGTTGGCATGAAAGGGAATCCGATGCTTGCTTCGGAAGGCTCAATGTAACGGAAGAAAAAAGAACGGCCGTCAAGCGGCCGTGCTTATTTTTTTTCGTATAACGTCTCAAGCTCATCGACCAACGTTCCGACATATGCGACGGCCTGGCGGATCGGCGCGTCTGTCGACATATCGATTCCGGCATGTTTTAAGAGGGCAAGCGGCTTCATCGTTCCGCCCGCTTTGAGGACGTCCAGCCACCTGTCCACAGCCGGCTGGCCTTCATGCTTGATCATTTGCGAGATAAGTGTTGAAGCCGTCAGCCCGGCTGAGTAGGTGTAGGGATATAACCCCATGTAATAATGGGGCTGGCGCATCCATGTCAGACTTGCTCCTTCATCAAGCTCCACCGCGTCACCCCAGAATTCGGACAGCACCTGCTTTGTTTGGTCTGACAGAACAGATGCGGTCAGAGCGGCTCCCTGTTCAGCCAAATGATAGACTCTCCGCTGGTACTCCCCCTCAAGGAGGTGGGTGACGAAATTATGATAATAGGTTCCCAGCAGTTGATTAATGACCCAGCGCTTCATGTTCGGATCGTTTGTTTGGGAGAACAGGTGCTGGGCGAGCAGCATTTCGTTCATAGTAGAAGGCGCCTCAATAAAATATAATGACGGACGGACATTCATGATTCTTTGATGTTTGTTCGCAAAGTAAAAATGACCGGCATGACCGAGCTCATGTGCAAGGGTAAAGACATCCCTCATCGTATCTGTCCAGGTCATCAGGATGTATGGATGAACGCCGTACGGGCTTGAACAAAATGCGCCCGTTGATTTGCCGATATTGTCGGCCAAGTCGACCCATCTTTCGGTCAAGGCCGTTTCCATGACTTGCACATATTCAGGCCCCATCACTTTTAAAGCGTCAATGATCATGCGGGTCGCTTCTTCAAAAGTGGTTTTGGGATTAAAATCATGATCCAGCGGAGCCTGCAAATCGCAAAAACGCAGCTGCTCAAGGCCCAGCACCCGTTTTTTCAAGCTTGCATATTTTCGCATATGCGGGCGAAGCTCGGTTTTTATCACATCAAGCTGATTGTGATACATGTCGAGTGTGACATTTTGCGGCTGCAGAAGCATATGGGTGACTGATTCATATCCGCGCAACCGTGAGATGCCCACTTGCTTTTTGACCTCTGTTTCATATACGGCGGCTATTGTGTTTTGATACTGCTGCAATGTTTCGACAAAGGAATCAAAGGCTTTTCTGCGGATACTTGTGTCAGGAGAGAGCATATACTTCCCTTCATATAAAGCGAAGGAATTGGCCAGCTCATTTCCGTCCTGATCTTGAATCGGGGCAAACTGCATATCGGCTAGCTTCGCCATACCGAAAATTTTATAGGGAGCTTGATGCACTTCGCCTAGTGCGGCCAACGCTTCTTCCGTTTCGGATGAAAGCTTGTACGGTTTGCGCTCTGCCATCTCCGTCAGCATCTTTCGGAAGGGCTCAAGCCGAGCTTCGCTGTTTATGTATAATTCAATTGAAGTTTCGGGAAGATCGAGGATGTCTGATTGAATAAATGACAGGCTTGCATTCATTCTGGCCTGCAATGCGGCTATTCTTGAGGCATTCGCTTGGTTGATGGGATTTGTGACATCTTCGGTTTTTTTGAGGTGGGTATAGGTCATGGCACGGGTGAAACGCTCCATGAGCCTTTCCTGCTTAGTCAGGCACTCAACAAGAGTTCCCGCCCCTTCATGAAGTCTGCCTTTATAAACGGCGATTGCCAGAATATCCTGTTCAATCTGAAGCAGCTCGGCTTCCCATGCCTCATTTGAGGGGAACAAGTCCGTCAGGTTCCAAGTCAGTTCTTCCGGCACTTCTGAACGTTTCCATCTGTTTTCTGCCAATTTCTCCAAATGTATGTCCTCCTATTTCGAAAAATTTCGTGTTCCTAATTAATTATATAGGAGAAGGGGAGTGAATGAAATAAAGAAAAAACGACGGCTTCCGATGAAGCCGCCTTAAAAACAGACAGATCAGTTTATTGGGCGCCGCTGTTTCTGCCGCCTACACTTCTCATAATCAGGCTTACGATAAAAATCAGGATGATCGCCCCGATCAAAGCAGGGATGAGATTAAAGCCGCCGATCGTCGGACCCCACCGCCCCAAAATGACTGATCCTAGCCAAGAACCGATAAACCCGGCAATAATATTGCCGATGATTCCTCCGGGCACATCTTTTCTTATGATAAGACCCGCCAGCCAGCCTAATATGCCTCCAATGATTAAAGACCAAATAAAACCAAACATATGGATCAACTACCTCCTTTTCGATTGTAGACAATTTCTTCCTCATGGTTAGCTTCTGAAATCCTTGAAAAAATATACGAAAATATTCCGAGTACAGGAAATTGAAACCATTTGGCTGATCAGACGTATCACCTATAGGACAGACAGTAAGGTACAAGATTCCTGGAAAGAGAGGAAAAAATCGATGAAAAACCCTAAAACAGAATGGAAAGGCTTTCGCGATTTTGTTTTGCAACAAATGAACGAGTGGAAAGTGCCCGGTGCGGCGATCGCAGTGGTAGCCGAAGATGAAGTCATTATGGCAGAAGGCTTTGGGTTTAAGGACAAAGAACGGAAATGCAAAGTGAACCCTGAGACGGTATTTGCGATCGGGTCGGCGACAAAGGCATTTACGACCGCCGGGATGGCGCTTTTGGCCGATGAAGGAAAAATGGAGTGGGATCAGCCTGTCGGGGAGTATCTGCCGGAATTTAAGCTGTACGATCAGGTTGCGACCGAACGGCTGACTCCGCGGGATTTGGCATGCCACCGCTCAGGTCTGCCGAGACATGACATGATGTGGTACAATTCTCCTTTTTCAAGGGAAGAGCTGCTTCGCCGTCTTCGCTATTTGGAGCCGAATGAGGATTTTCGGGCGAAATGGCAATATCAGAATCTCATGTACATGACAGCCGGTTATCTTACTGGGAGAGTCGCCGGAACGACATGGGAAGAGTTTATTCAAGAGCGGCTGTTCAAGCCTTTACATATGAAGTCCAGCAATTTTTCGGTGGAAGACATGCAAAAGCTTTCCGACTATGCCATGCCATATCAGGAGAAAAACGGAGCTGTTGAACAAATTCCTTTTCGCAATATTGATGCCGTTGGACCTGCGGGTTCGATCAATTCCAATGTCGTGGATATGGCCAATTGGGTGAAGCTTCAGCTTGGCAGCAGCAAGTTCGCCGGGATTTTATCCGAGAGCAGCCTCAATGAGCTGCATACGCCATGCATTTCCTGTGATTCATTGTTCAAAGCGAAGGAACTGCCGGTTTGCAGCTACGGCCTCGGCTGGATGATCGAGCCTTACCGGGGGCATCACATGATTCATCACGGGGGAAATATCGATGGTTTTTCATCACTTGTATCTTTCATGCCCTACGAAAAAATCGGAGTTGTCATCTTAACCAATATGAATGGCAGTTTTCTGCCAAATGTTCTGACCTACAATATCTTTGACCGATTGCTTGGACTCGATGAAATCGACTGGAGCGGCAGATTGAAAGGGAAAGCTGAAAAAATTATGAAAGCCGCCTTAGGAGTGGACCGGAACGCAGATGTAAGCAAAATTGAAGGAACACATCCTTCCCATGCGTTAGATGATTATTCAGGGGTATATGAACATCCGGGCTACGGTGAACTGAAAATTGAGCTCGCTGACGGCGCATTGCAGGCGACATTCAATTCGTTTGCCATGCCTTTAAAACATTACCATTACGATACTTTTGAGATGGAATTGGCGCTTACCGGGGCGACAATGCTGACATCATTCACCGCGGATTCGCAGGGGCATATCAGCCGCTTCTCCGTACCGTTTGAAATGGCGGTGGGAGCAAAGGAAATCGAATTTGTCAGAAAGCCTGATCAGCAATTATACGATCCTGAATTTCTTGCTTTGCTGACTGGGAAATATGTGTTGGAGGACGGGACTGAGGCAGACGTTTCTCTCAGAGGAAACCGGACGCTTTGGTTGTCATTGCCGGAGCAGCCTGATTATGAGCTTGTCCCATACCGTGAGATGACATTTCTCATCAAGAATCTTCAGGGATTCAGCGTGCGGTTTGAAGCCGGGGATTCCGGACAGGTGAAAGGCCTGCGGTTTATTCAGCCAAACGGTGAGTTTCCAGCTGTCCGGAAATAGCGGCAAAGACATGTTTCGATTTATTTCCCGAGAAATATACACGGGCAGCGACAATGTTAATTCGTCTCTGTCATAGCCTCTAATAATAGGTCGGCGAGGTGGACGGCTCTGACTTGGTTTGCAAGGCCGGCCCGTTCAATCCCAAGCTGCATTTGCAGCAAACAGCCCGGGTTTGCGGTGACGATCGTTGCCGCCTCGGTTGCCTTTGCAGCTTCCATTTTAGAGTCGAGAATTTTCATCGACATGTCAGATTCGACAATATTGTAAATCCCGGCAGATCCGCAGCAGCTGTCTGCATGTTTCATTTCTTTGAATTCGATGCCTTTGATGCTGCGGAGCAGCCGCCTTGGTTCGGCCGCTGTTTTCATCACATTCCGCAAATGGCATGAGTCTTGATATGTCACGATCTGCCGCGGAAGCTCTAGCGATTTTTGTTCAAAATCAAGCTCAAGAAGGACGGAGGAAAAATCTCTCAGCTTTGCTGTGAAAGATTTGGCCCGTTCCCGCCAATCCGGGTCATCTTTGAGGAGGTGGCCGTATTCTTTTAAAAATGCCCCACATCCACCCGCGTTTGTCACGATATAGTCTGCGTCTGCATTCTCAAATGCCTGAATGTTTCGTTTGGCCAATTGGACGGCCAGCTCTTTCTCTCCGCTGTGCCCGTGCAGGGCGCCGCAGCAGGCCTGCGTCTCGGGAATGATGATCTCACATCCTGACAGCTGGAGGAGCTTAATGGTGGCCATGTTTGTGTCTAAAAACAAGGTATCCATCAGGCATCCCGAGAAAAAAGCGGCCCGTTTTTTGCGCCGGCCGATCGGCGGAAGGCGGTTCGGGCGGTTTTTCAGGCGCTTCAGATCCGGCACTTTGGGCAAAACGCTTTCCATTTTTGCGAGGTGATCGGGCAGCATCCGCAGGATTCCCGATTTTCGAACCGCTCTTTGCAAACCTGAACGCTGATAGATGCCAAGCATCCCGGTCAGCGCCCGAACGCGGTTTTGATGAGGAAAAAGCCCTTTGAATACAGCGCTGCGCAGCATCCTGACCGGAACAGGGTGTTTTTTATTTTGCTGAATGATGTCTCTCGCCTCTTCCAATAGGCGCCCGTAATTGACGCCTGAGGGGCAGACGGGTTCACATGCCCTGCAGCCGAGGCAAAGCTCAAGGGAACGTTCGACATCTTCGTCTGGTTCAATCACTCCATCGACGACGGCTTTCATTAAGGCGATGCGTCCGCGGGGAGAATGGCTTTCCTGAAAGCCTGATTCTATGTAAGTCGGGCAGGATGGCAGACAGAATCCGCAGCGCATGCAATTGAGCAGTTCTTCTTCATCCATCCGCTCTTTAAACCGCTCTTGGATGGCGCTTTTTTCTTTTGCTGTCGTCATCTTGTCATCACCACCCGTTTGCGGGAGTCTTTTGCGAAAACCTTGCCCGGATTCATAATGTTGTTCGGATCAAAAGCTTGCTTCACCGCTCTCATTGCCGCCACTCCGGCCTCGCCGAGCTTAAGCTCCAGGTAAGGTGCTTTCATTTCGCCGACTCCGTGTTCCCCGGTAATCGTGCCGCCCAGTTCGACTGCTTTTTTAAAAATGTCGGCAAATGCCTGTTCCACCCGTTCCATCTCTTCACTGTTCCGTACATCGGTCGTACATGTCGGGTGAAGATTTCCGTCTCCCGCATGGCCGAACGTACAAATGGTGAGTTGATATTTTTCGGCGATCCTGTTGATTGCTTTTACCATGTCGGCAATGGCCGAACGCGGGACTGTCGCATCCTCCAGGATGGTGGTCGGCTTAAGGCGGGCCAATGCGGAAAGCGCGGCGCGGCGGGCGTTGCGCAGATCTTCAGCTTCGGCTTCCGTCTGCGCTGTTTGGACGGACACGGCATTCCCTTTTTTGCAAATGTCTTCAATGATGCGGATATCCCGGTTGACTGCTTCTTCTGAGCCATCCTGTTCAATCAGAAGGACGGCTTTGGCGTGAACCGGAAGGCCGATCTTTGCATAGTCTTCAATGACCTGAAGCGTGGGCTGATCCAGAAATTCAAGTGTTGTCGGAATGATTTTTCGGGCGATGATGTTTGAGACTGATTTTGCTGCGGAATCGATATCTTGATAGAGGGCAAGGACGGTTTTCTTTGTTTCAGGAGCCGGAATTAATTTAAGAGTCGCTTCGGTGATGACGCCCAAGGTCCCTTCAGAGCCGACAAACAGGCGTGTCAGATCATAGCCGGCAACGTCTTTTGCGAGCTTTCCGCCGGTGCGGATGATGTCGCCGTTAGCCAGCACAATCTCCAGTGCCATTACATAGTCGCGGGTCACACCGTATTTCAGACCGCGCAGCCCCCCTGAGTTTTCATTGAGGTTTCCGCCGATGGTCGATATTTTCATCGAACTGGGATCAGGGGGATATAACAATCCTTTCTCTTCTGCGGCGCGAATGACATCAAGAGTAATCACACCGGGCTGAACGGTCATGGTCAGATTCTCTTCATCGATTTCGAGGATCTGGTTCATATGCTTGAACAAGAGGACAATACCGCCTTCGGTGGGGCATGTGCCTGCACAAAGATTGGTTCCGGAACCCCGCGGGACAACCGGAATGCGATGGGTGTTGCAAAGCTTCAGGATGCGCGACACTTCCTTTGTGCTGCGCGGTGCGACAACGGCATCCGGCATTGATTGAAATTGCGGAGTTGCATCATAGGAATAGACAAGTCGTCCGGCATTTGAATCATCATAGTTTTCCGGACCGACAATATCAATTAATCTGGATTTTACTTGTGCGGAAATCATTTATGATCACATCCTTTACCACCCATTATACAAAATGAAACGTTTACAAAACATGATTCTTTTACACTTTTAAACAATGAAACGGCCCGTTTCCACATGGAACGGACCGTTTGGTATCGAAGACTATTGGGCGCTGTTTTTCCAGTTTGTCAAATTATCGAATACTTCTTTTGTAATCCGGGTGCCTCTGTTGTATGAAGATCCTCCGTACACCCCATTCGTATGAACGGCCAGCGAACATGGGCCGCTGCAATTCGTTCTGGAGCTGCTTGCCTCATATACGGGAGAGCCGCTCTGCCCTCCGTATGTGTCGATCGCATATTGCAGTTTATATGTTTCTGAGACGGCGATATTTCCGGACATCTGCCATTGGGTGCCCGATGTTTTGTCGCCTGGATATCCGCTGATGGTAACGCTTGTCCCAACGAGAGACGAGGTGGTGTAGGAATATCCGAAATACCCGACGGTGTTGCCGATCGGCTGGCTGAGCTCTATGGCTCCGTAGTCGTAATTCGAATTTCCGCTTCGATAGCCTGACGGGATGAAATAGCGGGTTGATGTAACTGATCCGTACGGATATGTTGAACCGTTCCGTCCCGGAGAAACGGTAGCGGTTCCGGCGAATGACCCGCTCGCTGTGTCATAAATGCAGTGTCCGGCCGTTGCCACCGTTTTCGGACCGATCAGCCAGCCGGTGCAAGACCCGATGCTGCTTGAAATATGCACGATCGCTCTGTATGGATATGCGGTAGTGTTTGTCACTCTCGTCCGTTCATCAGAACCAATCACGGATTTGGGGCTGTAACGTGGTCCGGCAGGGGACTTTTTGGTTGGTTTGCTTTTTTCCTGATAAAGGGGAGCGTCTAGTTTTCCTGTACCTTCAAATGCTTTTGAATAGGCGCCGTTTTTGTTGGTTTTAATAGCAGGATCATAGCTTGCGGATGAGTCGGGCTTGTATGAAGGATCGCTAGAGACAGGAGTATGCGGCGATGATGCAGCTTGAGCGGAGTCGATGCCCATAGAATAAATAGATATTCCAATAAGACCGGCCATTAATACGCGTGTCACACTTTTTTTCATCCTATCACTTCCTTATTTTGTTGTCGGTACAGTTAGATATTAGCAAAATAATTCTGAATTTTCCATAATGTAAAGAAAGATCATCCTAAAGATCTATATGATGTCTCGGTTTTAAAAAATGGCCGCTGCGGGTAATGCAACAATATGAAACGCAAGACATAGAAGGAGGGCTTACGATGTACAATGGTTTAAAAGGGAAGACGGCAATCGTCACAGGCTCCTCGAAGGGAATAGGAAGAGCGATAGCAGACCGGTTTGGCAAAGAAAAAATGAATGTCATTATTAACTACCACAGCGATCCCGCCGGCGCAATTGAAGCCGTTGAACATATTAAAAAAAGCGGAGGAAACGCTTATGCAGTCGGAGCGGATGTCTCAGAGGAAGAGGGGGTAAAGGCGCTTCTTAACGCTGCCGTTCAACACTTCGGCACGATTGACATCATGGTGAATAATTCAGGCTTTAATGGTAAAAATGCGTTTCCCCACGAGCTTAGCCTTGATGAGTGGCAAAGAGTGATCGATGTCAATTTAACAGGTGCATTTCTCGGTTCAAGAGAAGCGATAGCATACATGCTTGACCACGATATAAAGGGAAGTGTTCTCAATATATCCAGCGTCCACCAGCAAATTCCGCGGCCGGGAAATATTCAATACTCGGCTTCTAAAGGGGGAATGAAGCAGTTGACGGAAACTCTTGCCATCAACTATGCCGATAAGGGGATCCGCGTGAATGCGATCGCTCCGGGAACGATTGCGACTGAAAGCAATGATGATCTCGAAGGGAGCCATAAAGCAGCCCAGCTGAAGAAGATTCCGATGAAGGCTTTTGGAAAACCTGAAGAAGTGGCAGCAGCGGCGGCCTGGATCGTTTCAGAGGAGGCTGCTTATGTCACCGGGACGACGCTTTTTGTTGACGGCGGTATGACGCTGTATCCATCCCAGCTGGAGTAAGGGCCGCTTTCTCTCCCGTCAGGCTTTTATTTCCCAATGGAAAATGAGAGAATAATCCAAACGAAACGGCTTGATGGGAGAGATTTTGATATGGAACAAGAGTTAAAGAAAATCATTAGCAATTTGACGGAACGGGAAGCGAAAAGCATTTTGCTGAACATGCTGCTGACGGTTAACATGCATCGGAATGACGACGGTTCAAAAGACGGGTTTTATGAACAAATGATCGATATATTTGATGAATTCCAGAAAATGCGGGAACAGCTGCACAAAAAGCGGTCGAATCAGGTCGTTCACATTGTTTTCGGCCTATCCGCCGCCGGCAGCTTGAAGATGGTGCTAAAAGCTGCAGGGAGGGATGGCCAAGAAGGCGTGATTGCATTCCCCGGCATATTTTCAATCGGACCGCTTTTTCAACTGGAGACGGAAAAGGGCCGGCTAAAGCGTTATGAATGGATGAAAGAGCATATCAACGATTATTTTGCCGAACTGGAGGACCAATACAATCGTTTTGAAGCGGAAATACACCAATTGGACAGCATTCCGGAACATGCCTCCATCGTCATCTGGACGGCCAACAATGCACATGAACAAACGGGTCTCAGGTTCGTCCACAAATTACTGCAAAACAGGCCAAACGCTATGTTCCACATCAATACATCAAAGGTTTCACCGGTTTATCTGCACACAGGAGAAATCGTTCCTGAAAAGCTAGAAACCGTGTATGAAAAAGGAGACTCCCCATTTCCGCTGACTTCTGAAGAAAAACGTTGTCTCGCCATGGAATGGGAGGAGCTTTCAAAGCGAAAACATGTGCTGAGAATATGGAAAAACGAAAAGATAAAGAGCGTAGAAGAAAGCTTTTTTGATCCGCTTATTATTGATAAAACGAGGGAGCTTCAAAAAAACCGTTCACAAAAGGATTTCATCGTTTGTCCGCGGGTCGTTGGCGAGGTTCTCGGCCATTTGAATGAATACATTGGCGATGAGTTCATTGAATACCGCATCCGAGAGCTGATTTATAAAGGCGTTTTTGAAATAAAAGGCGTTCCCAAGGCGATGAGATTTTACAGCATCAGACTGGCGTAATCCAGAATACTGTTCACCAATCAAATCCAAATTATCTCAATTTTATGAAACTATTAAAAGACTATTCCGTATAAACTAAAAAAAAGAAAGGGAGAAATGGATTTGAACAGTGAACAGTTAAAGCAAAAAGCTCATCGCATCGGTTCGATTCCCAGCCATTATAGACTCATGATCGAAGAGTGCAGGAATGAACAACAAGGCCGGGCGCTTTATGTTTGGGCTGATGCCGAACATCAAGAAAGAGACATTGCGGTGGAATTGGATCATGATGGACGATTAATCAGCCTGACAAAAGAAAACTTTCCCTTTGAAAAACAAACGCTTCCGGAAGAAGTGCTGCAGCAAAAGGCTTTTCAATTTGTCGAATACCATTACCCTGATGCGGTCAAAGAGTTTGTTTTTCAGGGGAAGAAGGTCAAGGAACACGCTGTTCAGTATACATATGCCCAGACCGTTCTCGATCTTCCGCTTCCGCAAACGGGATTTTCCGTGACGATCGGAAAAAGCGGAGAAGTAATCGAATTTCGCTATGACGGCGGAACAAGCTCGTATGCCCTTCCAACACAAATGGTTGATAAGGAATCTGTGATCTCGCGTTACCTTGACAGCATCGAACTCAACCTTGTCATTGAACATATTCATCATGGCATGTATGAAGGGGGAGATGATCAGCCTCACCTCGTTTATGAAGCGGTTTTGCCGAAGTACAGCTATCCCGCTGATCTGTCAGAGGAATGTGATCTCGCAAAAGCCGAGGTGTACGAAGATGACGAAGAAACCATCCCGCTTCCTTTATTGACGGAGCCAGAGCGCAATGAAACTATGGATATCAACGACATGATCGGCTTCGATCCTTCTTTATTCAGGAAAATCCGCGAAACAGATTTCGGGACTTCCATTGGGACGGTTTGGCGGAAAGGAGAAGAACCTGAACCGGCCGGGAACGATTTAGCCGGTTATATTGCAAAGCGCAGCCAAAACACGCTCAAAGTCATCACGGTTAAAAAGACGGGTAAGCTTCGGGGTGTGGCATCCTTTATAAAAGAAACAGGGCCTGCAGTCTGGCCGGAGGAAGCGTGCCTCAAACGGGCCATACAGTTTCTTTTCCGTTTATACCCACGGGCGGATCGATTTTTCCGGATGTACCCTTTGGACAACACTGAGGAAAAGCAAATCGCTTTTTTTCAGTTCAACCTTGCATATGAAGGGGTGCCGTTAAGGCTTGGTATTGCAAATATCAGCATCAACCGGACAAACGGCCGGGTTGTCGGCTTCCAGGCTCCCGATATTGACCCGGAATCGCTGGAAACATTGAACCCGTCGCCTGACATATCCGCCGAGCAAGCGAATGCCATATTTGCTTCCGCCTTTGATTTGAAGCTGCAATGGCAAAAGGACTGCAAACGGGATGAAAATGACGCGTACAGGCTTGTCTACCGTCCGGTCTGTCCCGCTTTTATCGATGCGCATAAAGGGACGGTTTTCAGGAGAAGAACATGATAAAGTCATCTTTCTGCCATGGCGGCGGCTTTCAGCGGTTTTTTCGATCAGCTGCCGTTTTCCGGATGTAAACCTGTCCCATCATCGCTAAAATCACAACGTGAACCGATACAGATATCATGATCTCAAAACAGCGCACTTGCTGGGACTGACGTTTCATCGCCTGATGAGGCCTGCCGGCGTCCCTGATCAGGCATGCGGCAAGGCAGTCAATTTTAATCCCGCTATAATGTACGAATGATCCGGTGTCACGTCTTCACACAAAAAGCCCGCGTGAAGCGCAGGCTTTTCATCTTTACTCTTCCCCGGTCGCAACAGGGTTCTCCGTGTAGCTGATCCAGTCGCTCCAGCTTCCGGCATACAGCTTGACACGCTGAAATCCCGCTTCTTTTAAACCCAGCACATTTGGACAGGCGGATACACCTGACCCGCAGTAGACGATGATTTCGCTGTCCCGATCTAATAGGACGTAGTGCTCTTTCAGTTCTTCTGGATTCTTCCATTTGCCGTCTTCACGAAAATTGCCTTTCCAAAAATAATTTTTGGCGCCTGGAATGTGCCCGGCCTTATGATCAAGAGGTTCGGTTTCCCCCGCGTATCTTGCCCTTTCGCGCGCATCAATCAAGACGGAACCTGTGCGGCCGATTCGGTCTTTTACTTGTTTTGCGTCAAGGAGTTCTTCCTTTTGAAGCTTTGGAACAAATTCACGCGGAACAGGCCGCGGAATGTCGGATGTGAGGTCATACCCTTTTTTGACCCAGTTCGTCAAGCCGCCGTCCAGCACATACACACTGTCATGGCCGAGATAGCGGAGCTGCCACCAAAAGCGTGCGGCAAACATGCCGCCGTGAGCATCATATACGACAACCGTCGTGCGGTGATCGATGCCGACCGCGCCAAGCTTTTTTGACATGTGTTCAGGCGCAGGCAGGGGATGCCTTCCTCCGTGTTTTCCTGCATCTCCCGATAAATCCTGCTCCAAATCAATATAAACGGCTCCCGGAAGATGCCCTTTTAAATAGGCTTCACGGCCTTCTTCAGGTTTTGTTAAGTGAAATCTGACATCGACGATGACCGTCCGGTCCGGATCTTCCGTCAATCGCTGTGAAACCCATTCCGGGCTCACGATTGCTGACATTTGCACCACCCCGGTTTCATTTTTTTACAATTCTGATTAATAGAAGAATATCCCGATTCCACGCAGAATGTCAAAGATAACCTGTGAAAGGCGATTTAATGGTCATCACCAACATGAAAAAGAATATGATAAAGATGATAGCAAAATGGGGGTGGCAACATGTCGGTAGTTCAGGCTTCATCCAAGGACATTGCTCTTTTGGCAAGGCTGTTGAGAGCGGAAGCCGAAGGTGAAGGTGTAAGAGGAATGCTGCTTGTCGGAAATGTCGGAATCAACCGCATCAGAGCAAATTGTTCGGATTTTGTTGGACTGCGCACCATTCCGCAGATGATTCATCAGCCGCATGCCTTTGAAGCTGTAATACACGGATATTTTTATCAGAGGGCAAGGGAAAAAGAAAAGCGCTTGGCCCGCAGGTCTGTGAACGGGGAGCGGTATTGGCCGGCCAAATTTAGTTTATGGTATTTCAGGCCGGCGGGGGCATGTCCGGCGCAGTGGTATAACCAGCCGCATGTCGGGCGCTACAAGTCGCATTGTTTTTACGAACCGAGAGCAGAAGAATGTCAAAATGTGTATAATACGTTTTAATTAAAACATCCCTTTCCAGACAAGGCGGGCGCCATCTGAAAAGGGATGTTTGCTTATGATAAAAACAAGTCCGCGAGTCTTTCAAAGGACCGCTTTTTATCTTCAAAACTGTAAACATTCGTCAAGACCATGATTTCTTCTGTTTTGTAGCGCTCAGACAGCTCAAGCAGCTTTTGTTTGACCGTTTGCGGCGAGCCGATGACCATGCGGGAGCGGTTTTTGCGCAGTTTGGCTTTATCGGCATCCGTATAAACGGCTGATTTGGCCTCTTCAATACTGGGAACGCGGCTGTCCAGTCCTTTCTCCACCCGAAGCAGCCAAAGATCCTGGCTTAAACTGAGCTCTTCCGCTTTTTCATCGGTTTCGGCGCAGACGACAAAAACGGCGGCCAGAGAATGGGGCCTGTCAAAGAAAGGGGAGGGCTGAAAACGTTCGTGATAGGTTCTGAAGGCATTTTCCCCTCTTTCAGGGTTGATAAAATGACCGAATACATATCCGGATCCGGTGCCTGCCGCCAGTTCGGCGCTGTTTTCCCCAAGCCCCAACAGCCATGGACCAGGTGAAGAAGGCGTAATGGGAGCGGCCTTGATTCCGGCATAGTCATGATCCGCCGGGATGGCGTCGGTCAGGTAGTACATTACATCCTGAAGCTGTCTCGGGAAATCCCGCAAGCTCCTATTTACCCCGTCTGTCAGCGCCAGACGGGTTTTTGCGGTGCCGCCGGGCGATCGGCCCAAACCGAGGTCGATCCGGCCGGGATAAAGCGACTCCAGCTGCCGGAACGTTTCAGCCACTTTAAATGGGCTGTACTGCGGCAGCAGGACGCCGCCGGAACCGACGCGGATGTTCGCGGTTTTTGCCGCAATATGGGCGATTAAAATTTCCGGAGCGGTGCTTGCAAGCCCCCTTGTGCTATGATGCTCGGCAAACCAGTATCTTTTGTATCCCCATGCATCAGCCAATCGGGCCAGTTCGGCTGACTGCTTTAGCGCCGTATGCGGGTCTGATCCTTTTGAGACCGGAACCTGGTCTAAAATGCTGAGATTAAGCATCGTCTTCGGACTTCCTTTCCCGTAAAATGAGTGTCCCTTCGTAAAAGCAAGCATAGGAAATATTCACAGTATGGTCAACTGAACAGACCGGTAACGGAAAGCCGTTCATTTAACAGGATCAGTCAAAACATGACAGGTTTGAAATAAAAACGAAATATAAATGTAATATAACTTGGCACCAAATGTCGAAATTAGATGGTATAATAACGTCTGTACATAAGTTGGAAGATTTTTATCATAGGTCATAAGTATGGAAGATTGGTTTTTTAACATTTTAATATTTTAACGAATTTACATAATAAAAAACAAAAATACATAAAGGAAAGAGGAGTAGAAAGTGAAAAGAAAAGTTTACGCTTTTGGTTTGGCATCGGTTATCGGAACTGCTGGTCTATTCACCCCTTTATTGAACAACACTGCATCGGCGGAAAGTGCATCACAGCAAAAGCAGGAAGTGGAGAAAAAACGCTCTGAAGTGAATTCAAGCATCGACAGCAAAAGACAGGAAATCGCAAAGCTGCAAAAGGAACAGCAAAAGCTTGAAGACAAGATGAAAGAGCTTGATAAACAAGCGCTTGAAACAAGCAACAAAATTGAAGACAAGCAAGCTGAAAACAAAAAAATGAAAAAAGAAGTGGAAGCTCTGAAGAAAGAAATCAAGGAAACAGAAAAGAGAATTGAAGAGCGTTCAAAAGTTATTAAAAAACGTGTGCGCAGCCTGCAGGAAAACGGCGGATCACAAAACTACATCAACGTCCTTCTCGGCGCGCAAAGCTTTGGTGATTTCATCACCCGGGCAACCGCTGTTTCAACGATCGTCGATGCAGACAAAGACCTTCTTGAAGAGCAGGAAAAAGATAAAAACAAGCTTGAAAAAGCAATGGCTGATTTAAATACGAAGCTGGACGAAATCCAAAAAACATTAGCCGATCTGAAAACCCTTAAAAAGGATCTTGACAAGCAGCTGAAAGAGCAGGACAGCATTGCTAAACAGCTGCAGGATAAACAGAACAAAGCGGAATCAGAACTGAACGACTTGAAAAAAGAATCAGGCTCACTTACAAAAGAGGAAGCTGCTCTTGCGCAAAAAATTGCCGATGAAAAAGCAGAGGCTGCCGCAGCTGAAAAAGCAAAAGAAGAGTCATCTACAGCTAAAAAATCAGAACCTTCATCTGATAATTCAAGCTCAGCAGACAAATCAAGCGGATCTTCTCACAAAGCTTCATCAAGCAGCAACTCTGGAAGCAGCTCATCCCGGGACTATTCTTCCGGATCTGCTGTAAGCAACAACGGCAGCGCGATTGAAACAGCGATCAGCACAGGATCAAGCATCGTCGGCAGATCTCCGTACAAATGGGGAGGCGGACGCTCTCAATCTGACATCAACAACCGCCTTTTTGACTGCTCATCATTCGTTCGCTGGGCATATGCATCAGCAGGCGTAGAGTTGGGATTCGGTGCGACGACAAGCACGCTTGTCGGCAAAGGCCGCGCTGTCAGCCCATCTGAAATGAAACGCGGAGACCTTGTCTTCTTTGACACATACAAAACAAACGGCCATGTGGGAATCTATCTAGGAAACGGACAATTCCTAAATGACAACAGCTCACGCGGAGTATCCGTCGATTCTATGAGCAACCCTTATTGGAAAGCGCATTTCAGCGGAGTCGTTAGACGGGTCGTTGAATAATAGACAAACAATAACCGCCGTCCTGAAAAGGAACGGCGGTTTTTTATATTACAGCGGCAAATCGCGTTGTTTGAAGGCCGCTATCCCGGCGGCAAAGGCGGCCAAACCGATGGCTGCAAGCATGAGCGCCGTTTGCAAAACGTCGGCATTTCCTCCCACGATTTCGCCCGGTCTGAACAAAGAAAAAATGGAGAAATTTCTCAGCCACTCCGTCTTGTCGCTGAGTTTTCCGATCAAGTCGAGGCTGAAAAATAAAAATGCAATCATTCCAGATAGGCCGAGCGCTTTTTTTTCATCGTTTGAAGCGGCTGAAATCAAAAACGAGATCCCGCTGATCGCAAAGAAGAGCAAAAAGCCAAGCAGATTTAATAAAAGAAACCTTGATACATCAAAATCGTATTCATCCCCGATCATCCATACATATCCGGCAAGCCCGGCGATTGTTGTCACAGCCATAATTATGAACAACCCTGTTGTTAAAACGGCGGCTTGGGTGAAGGCGACTTTAACCCTTGTTGTCGGCGTTGACAATATATAAGCCATTGCACCCTGGTCAACCAGCTTTGCCAGGAGCTTTGTCGATAGCATAACAGAAAAGATGGATAAAATAATGATAAAGATTAAGCCGTAATATTCCCCTGACATAAAATCCTCAAGGCTGCCCAGCCCGTTTTCAAAACCAAAGGCGTTTAAAAATCCTTCAGGCATTGATTTGATCATGCTTTCAAAATCTCCTGTATTCTTTGCGATGCTTGGGTAAATGCCCAGTATCAAAAGGATGTAAAAAGCCGAGCCCGCAGCATAGCTCATGATACCTTTCAAATTTGTTTTCATCATTTGTTTGTACAGGGAAAGATTCATTGTACTGTCCCCTCTCTGTCATAGTAGTTCATAAACACTTCTTCAAGGCTTTGCGTTGATACATCGATATGGCGGATCCGATATTTTGCGCACCCTTTTATCAATTGATCATGATTCCCTAAAACGGCGACCCTGACTCGGTTGTCCTGCCGTGATTCGATTTCCAGGCCGGAATTGATAAAAGCCGCGCTGTCCGCCTCGTTTTCAAACGTTACTTCGAATACTTTTCGCTGCATGGTCTGGAGCTCGTGAATATCTTTTAAAGCGATGATTCTGCCGTCTTTAATAATCGCCGCCCTGTCGCAGGTTCTCTCAATTTCCGGAAAGCTGTGGGAAGACATTAAAAATGTTGTTCCTTTCGCTTTTTCTTCGAGCACAATGTCAATAAACACTTTTTGCATGAGCGGATCAAGCCCTGATGTCGGTTCATCAAGAATGACCACTTCAGGGTTGTGCATCAATGCGGCGACAATCCCGACCTTTTGTTTCATCCCTTTTGACATCTTTCTGATGGGGGTATGAACGTCAAATTGCAGCCGGTCGATCAGTTGATTGCGCTTAGCGGTATCTTTGGCCCCCTGCATGTCAGCCATAAAATCTAGAAACGATTTCCCTGTCATTCCTTCGATAAAGGCGATTTCTCCGGGAAGGTAGCCGATATGCCGCTGAATCTCACCCTGGTTTTTTAATGAATCCATTCCGTTGATCGTGATGTCGCCTTGATCAGGCCTCATAAATCCCATGATATGGCGTATCGTTGTGGACTTTCCGGCCCCGTTTGGACCGAGAAATCCGAAAACCTCTCCTTTTTGAATGGAAAATGATACATCAAATATGCCTTTTCCGTTCGGAAATGTTTTGGTCAAGCCTTGAACTGTCAGCATGGTGACAACCTCCAAATGAAAAATATGAAAGATTTTTGATTATAAATTACATAATAAATTTTACGTTCATAAGAACTTTTCTGTCAATGGAAATTATGAAATTTTTTTATGTTATAATTTCATTATGAGAGTTCCAGAGGTAAGGATGGTTGGATGAACGGATTTGAAAAAAGGGCTTCATTAATTAAAGAAAAGATTAAGAAAGCGACATTGGAGATGTTGAAGACGTGGGAACCGAGGAGAATCCGGATCACGGATATAGCCAAAAAAGCCAATGTTTCGCAAGTGACGATCTATAATTATTTTGGCAGCAAAGAGGCGCTGCTCGAGGACGTCTTCAAGGATTATATAGACCAAGCCGTCAATGAATTCGCGGACTATATGAAAAAAGATATATCCGTAAAGGAAAAGATCGAACACATCATTTTGCAAAAGAAAGAGGCCAATAAAGAAAAGTTTACGCTCGCGATGATCAGAGAGCTGATGATCGAAGACAATGAAATGATGGACTATATTCAGAAGCAGTATGACGAAAAAATCATTCCCCTCATGCTTCAAATGATTGAGGACGGTCACCGGTCGGGTGAGATCTCCCCAAACATTACTGCGCAAAGTTTTATCGTGTACATGAACATGATCATTCAGCATTCAAAAGAGCTGGGCGAGGCGTTTGAGAAAAACAGCCGTTTTACGGAAGAAATGCTTCACATTTTTTTCTATGGTCTTTGCGGAAAGCCGTAGCAGGCGGAAACCGATCGATTGGGTGTCCTCTGTCATTTCTGTGAACACCTGAAACAATTTCCCTGCTTTTCCGTATATAAGGCAGAGATAAAAAAATGAAAGGATTTACTTAATGATGAAGCGTTCGTTTTTCTTTTTGATGTTCATTGCCCTTTTTCTTGTTTCGGGTTTTTCCGAAGCGGAAAAATCCTTTTCAATTGATAAAGTTGATATTCAAGCAACGGTGAAAGAAAATGGCGATTTGGATGTCGAGGAGGTGTATACATACGATTTCAAGGGTTCTTTTAACGGAACGACAAGATCGTTCAGCGGGAAGACCGCCGGCAGCATCAAAGATTTTAAAGCGTATCTTTCCGAAAAGCGGGGCGGTGGGCGGCCGTTAAAAACCAAATGGAAAGATGGCGCGTATCTGGTGTATACGGCATCAAAAGACGAAACGAAAAAAGTGCGGTACCATTATATCGTTGAGGATGCAGCTCAAAAGTTTGAAGATACAGCCGTTTTGTTTCATTCTTTTTATGAAAAGACAAATGAAGACTTCCATCACATGACGATTCAGGTGCACCTTCCGAATTCGGTCAAGCCTCCTCACGATATCCACGCGTTTTTGCATGAAAAAGGACACGGGAAGATCGCAAACATCCAAGGCCGGACCGTGACTTACAAAAGCGGGCTTTATCCGGCTGGGACAAGCTCCGAGCTGAGAATTTACTTCCCGCAAAACGCTCTTTCCAAGGCGGTCCGCCATCCGTCTATTCAGCCTGTAGATGAGCTGCTTGCGAAGGAAAAAAGCGAGGCTGTGCGCTATACCAAATATCATGAGCGAATGGAAAACACGGACAGGCTGCTATGGATATCTGCGGGACTCGTCGGTTTGGCACTGGCTATCACCCTGATTGTTTCGCTGGCAGGAAAGAAAAGGAGAAAGCTGGTGCCGATTGAAAAGCTTGAAACTTTTGATCCGGTTCTTGTTGCCTTCCTTTATAAAAAGGGGGTATTCAGGGACCGCGATCTGCTGGCCGGTTTGCTGTCGCTTTATCAGCGGGGGCTCATCACCATGAAAAAAGTGAAGGCGGAGGACAGGTTTCTCCACGATAAAAAAGCGCCGAACGAGACTTATCAATTCGATTTTTCAGGACATAAGCTTGATCTGCCGAAACCGGATCGGCTGCTAATCGAAAAGCTGTTTGAACAAACCGGGAATGATACCTATTCATTCAGGCTTGATTCGCTTAGCGGGCCGACAGAAGAGGAAGTCAGACAACAGAAAGATCTTGAAAAATACGAACGGAAACGAATCATTCTTCAGAATGTTGTTCAACAATGGACGGAAAGCGTAAAACAGGATCCGGTGTACAAAGAATTTTTCCAAGAGAACCGCTGGCTCAAAATGATTTCGCTTTCCCTCCTTTTTGTCCATACGGGGCTCCTGCTCAATATCCTTTATACGGATATAGCGCCCCAAGCCGGCTTTATGACTGCGTGCATCATATTCGGATTTGCCTTATCGGCCGGTATTGTTCTTGCCAAATTTAAACTGTATTCGATTTTGTTCTTCATCGGGCTGTTTACCGTATCTCTGTTCACCGACAATAAGTACACCATGATGTACTTCGGAGGGAGCATCACGCTCTCGATCATGCTGATAGCCTTTATTCCGTCTTTAAAGGAAAGCATAAGCGCTTCCATATATCGAAGATCGATTCTTTTTTGGAGACATCGGCTGAAAAAGGGTGAACATCCTGGAGGAAGCAGCCGTTTTGAATATGAAAAAAACATGATTTACGCGATTGTACTTGAAGTTGAAGATCAATTTGGAGCATCGGTCGACATATCGGCCAACAGGCTGGACCCCCACGCTTCCCCTGTACTTGGCCTGGCTGCAGCCGGGTATCTTTATTATCCGTTTTCCAGCTGGCAGCACACAGCCTCTCAGGCAAACGGAGGGACGCATGATGCAGGCAGTTCGGGTTCGGACGGAGGCAGCGGGGCAGGGGCTTTTTGATAAAACAATTGAAAAAATGTGGCTGAGGCTGTCGGAAGCGGCAGCCTCAGCTTATTTGCGGATGGAGACGCTTTACTGTAGCCGGTTCAACCAGGGCCGACATGGTTTTTCTTGTACACAGCCCCTGAATTCATGTATCTTAAATGTAAGATACATTTTTAGCCCCCAAAACGAAAAACATTTTTTATGCTTAGTCGCAAAAGATTATAAAAAAATATTCATTTATATGAAACTTTCATTTGGAGTCGCCCGTATATATAGTTAAGCAAGTTAAATATTGATTCATTAGTCATATATTTAGCCATTGTTGATATAATGAATCACGCCGGCGTGATATTCGGAATGTAAAACTCTTAATCTCACGCGATATCCAATAAGGTTATGATGTATAGGAGAGTGAACAGTTTGGCTATTTCTTTAGAGAAGGGTCAGCGTATTGATTTAACAAAAGGAAATCCGGGGCTTTCTAAAATGATGGTCGGCCTTGGCTGGGACCCTGTTTCATCAGGAGGCGGCGGATTTTTTGGAAAGCTTTTCGGAGGGGGCGCCCCGAATATTGATTGTGATGCCTCTGTTCTGATGCTTGAAAATGGAAGAGTCACAGAAAACAAGAATGTCATTTATTTTGGGAATTTAAGAAGCAGATGCGGCAGTATCGAGCATACGGGCGATAATCTGACAGGGGAAGGAAGCGGTGATGATGAACAAATTATCATCGACCTTCAAAAGATTCCGGCTCATATCAACAAGCTGATATTTGTCGTGAATATTTATGACTGTGTCAAGCGCAGCCAGCACTTCGGAATGATCGAAAATGCATTTATCCGCGTTGTCGATATGGCGAACCGCCGGGAAATGGTCAGATACAATCTCAAAGAAGACTATTCAGGCCGGACAAGCCTGATCGCCGGCGAAATTTCCCGCGATGGCGGCGAATGGAAGTTTACGGCCGTCGGAGAAGGCACAAACGATACGAGCATTACGGAAGTCGTCAAGCGCTACAGCTAAACCGACAACACATAAAAGGAGAGGGTATACATGGCAATCTCATTAGCAAAAGGACAGAAGATCGATTTAACCAAAACGAATCCGGGCCTGTCAAAAGTCATCGTGGGACTCGGCTGGGACGTCAATAAATATGACGGCGGAGCGGATTTTGACCTTGATGCCAGCGTGTTTTTGCTTGATGCCGCTGGAAAATGCACCTCTGAAAAAGACTTCATTTTTTATAACCAGACACAAGGCGGCAACGGTTCTGTCATACATACGGGCGACAACCGGACGGGTTTGGGCGAAGGCGACGACGAGCAGGTGAAAGTCGACTTGAACGCCGTGCCGTCGAATATTGACAGAATTTCTTTTGTGATTACGATTCATGAGGCGGAAGCCCGCAGCCAAAACTTCGGCCAGGTGTCAAATGCCTATGTCCGCGTGATCAATGAAGAGACAAACGAAGAATTAATCCGCTATGATCTTGCGGAGGACTTCTCAATTGAAACGGCTTTGATCACCGGGGAGCTTTACCGTCACGGCGGAGAGTGGAAATTCTCTGCGATCGGCTCCGGATACCAGGGCGGACTGGCCCGGATCGCCACTGATTTTGGTTTGCAAGTCGGTTAATGAACCATCGGACGGCGGGGTGCTTGCTTTCGCCCGTCTGTCCGAGACCTGACATTTCGTAAGGGAGGATTCCATCATATGGCTATTCAATTATCCAAAGGACAGCGAATTGACTTAACGAAGACGAATCCGGGCTTAACGAGAGCGCTGATCGGTTTAGGATGGGATACAAACAAATATACGGGCGGAGCGGATTTTGATTTGGATGCATCTGCTTTTCTCGTCGATGCGAACGATAAATGCGTGAATGACCATGATTTTGTTTTCTACAACAATTTGGAGCATCCGAGCGGCGCCGTCGTTCATACGGGCGACAACCGCACAGGAGAAGGGGAAGGCGATGATGAGCAAATCATTGTCGATTTTACAAAAATCCCTGACCATGTTGAGAAAATCGGCATTACCGTTACGATTCATGATGCAGAAAGCCGCAGCCAGAATTTCGGACAAGTATCTAACGCTTTTGTCCGGCTTGTCGATGATTCGACAAATGAGGAACTGCTTCGTTTTGATTTAGGCGAAGACTTTTCGATCGAGACGGCCGTTGTCGTCTGTGAGCTTTACCGGCATGGAGGGGACTGGAAATTCAATGCCATCGGCAGCGGATTTTCAGGCGGATTGGCCTCGCTTTGCCGCAATTACGGCCTGCAGGTCTAGTTTTCCGGCTGAATCACGATTCGTGGTTCAGTCTTGCTTTTCAATTATTAGGAGGTAACCAATAGTGGATTTATTCAATCATATTATTTCAATTTACGCCTCGTTCTTCGACTGGAACATGTGGGTCGAGGTATTAACAGATCCCGTTTCCTGGGGGCTGATCGGATCTCTGGTCGTACTGGAAGGGCTTTTGTCGGCGGACAATGCGCTCGTTCTCGCCGTCATGGTCAAGCACCTTCCGGAAAAGCAGCGCAAAAAAGCGCTGA
The DNA here is from genome assembly GCF_033261025.1 of Bacillus sp. KICET-3. Taxonomy (NCBI): domain Bacteria; kingdom Bacillati; phylum Bacillota; class Bacilli; order Caryophanales; family Bacillaceae; genus Bacillus; species Bacillus sp. KICET-3. The sequence goes on from NZ_CP137345.1 coordinate 377,526, forward strand.
CTTACGGTTTGGTCGGAGCTTATTTCTTTAGATTCCTGTTTATCGGGCTCGGCATGATTTTAATTAAATTCTGGTGGATCAAGCTCCTTGGCGCCGCTTATCTCGCATGGCTCGTGATTAAGCACTTCTTTATCGGAGAAGGCGATGATGATGCAAACAGCATCAAAAAAGACAGCTGGATGGTTCGCGTTTTCGGGATGTTCTGGGCGACTGTCATCACCGTTGAGTTAATGGACCTTGCGTTCTCAGTAGACAGCATTCTTGCCGCGTTTGCGATATCTGAAAAAGTATGGGTGCTGTTAATCGGCGGAATGCTAGGCATCCTCATGATGCGGACCGTAGCGAAATTCTTCTTGACCCTGATTGATAAAGTGCCTGAGCTTGAAACAACGGCATTTATTTTAATCGGCATCATCGCTTTGAAAATGGCTGCAAGCGTATGGCACATTGAAATGCCGCACAGCGTATTTTTTATCATTTTGGTTATTGCTTTTGCAGCAACGTTCGTCATTCACTATATGAACAAACAAAAAGCTGTCAAAGAACAAACGGCCGCTTCAAAGGAAGAGTAAAAAGAAAATCGAAGGGGTGGAGAGATATCTGCTTCACTCCTTTTTCCTTTACAATCAGACGGCGGTTTTAGAGTTGTCCTTTAGCAGAAGAAGGTGATCGATTTGCAGTACTTTGATTTTTTATCGGCTGATCAAAAAGAAGACGTCTTTTTTAAACAGCCCGGCGAGGTGACGAAGGATTCCCCGAAACATTTACTCGAATATGCGCTGGGGGCCACCCTTTATGTACCGGGAAACAGGAGCGACATTGCGGACTTGATCATTAAGCGAAAATACCCTGATCTTTGTTCCGTCGTTTTCTGTCTTGAAGACTCGATTGGCGACTGCGAGGTTCTTCAAGCTGAAAACAATCTTGTCAGTCAAGCCGATATCATTTATCAGGCTCAGAAATTGCAGAATGTCAGCCGTGATGCGCTGCCTTTAATGTTCATCCGTGTGCGTGAGCCTGAGCAAATGCTTGAATTGGGGAATAAGCTCGGCAGGGCGCTCCACTTGTTTACGGGCTTTGTGTTTCCTAAGTTTTCAACATTCAATGCTGAACGCTACCTCGATACTTTAGTGAAATTGTCAAAAGAATCAGGCATCAATCTTTATGGAATGCCGATTTTTGAGACGCCGGATTTAATGGCTATGGAAACGAGGACAAAGGCGCTGCAGGAATTAAAATCAACGCTCGTCTTTTATCAAGATGTGATCCTGAATATCCGGATCGGCGCCACAGATGTGTGCGGCCTTTACGGATTAAGGCGAAAACCGCAGACGCCGATTTACGACATTATGGTCATCGCCGATTTTATCAAAGATATCATTAATTATTTTGGCCTGCAGTTTGTCATATCAGGCCCCGTCTGGGAGTACTTTGAAGACTCCCATGCCGCCACTTTGCCGCAGCGGACTCCGTATTGGGGTGCGAATGCCGGTGAAAGTCTGCCGCTGCCGTTCGGTCCGTATACAGAGGGGCTGATTCATGAAACGCTTCTTGATCTCGCCAACGGCATCCACGGCAAGACCGTGATTCATCCGACACATATAAGGGCGGTGCAAAGCCTGCACGTCATTACAATGGAAGACTACTTGGATGCTGTAAGCATCATCGAAAGCGCGGACGGCACCCGAGGTATTGTGAAAAGCTCTTTTTCCAATAAAATGAACGAAATTAAACCGCATTTAAGCTGGGCGAAAAAAATACTGCTAAAGTCAGAAATATATGGGGTGTATCATGAAAACCGCAGCTACATTGACATACTTACAGCAGAACAACAGGTCCCCAATATTGGATCGTATGGAGGTTGATTTGACGGTTGCGGATAATCCGCTTTCCATTCCGCCTCCGGCTTTATTTGAGATGGCGGCCAGAGTCAATAAAAAGAGGGGCTTTTTGTTTGTCAGCAAGGTTCTCGGCAAGCACATTCCGGTAAGCCCTTTAAAGCCGCTGCTCGCTTCTGGTCTTTTGGCAATCGAATATGCTGAAAAGACATCCGGTTTGAGGATAGATGGAAAGGACGAGGTGACGGCGGGATTTTTGGCGGAGGATCATGAAAGCATCAAAAAAGCTTATGATCTTCTCAACAAACAGCGGTTTCAGCTTCCGGATCCTCCGATTGTCATCGGCTTCGCAGAAACGGCAACCGCTCTTGGCCATGGCGTATTCGACTGTCTAGAGGGCGCTTCTTTTATCCATACAACAAGAGAAATCTTAAAGGACAAGCATCCCGTTCTTCTGTTTGAAGAAGAACATTCCCATGCCGTCGATCAGCGCTGCTATACGGATGAACCATTGTTCTCCGCTGCGGATAGACCCGTCATTCTCGTGGATGATGAAATCACAACAGGCAAAACGGCGCTGAACATCATCAGGGATATTCAGCGCAAGCACCCGCGCCGGGAATATGCGGTGCTTTCTCTATTAGACTGGCGGTCTGAGGAGCACAAAGAACAATTCAGGAAAGCCGAGTCTGAACTGGGCGCGACTATTTCGACGATCGCTCTGTTATCCGGATCTGTCGCCTGCGAAGGGCAACCGCTTGATCAATCATTATACGATGACCAGCCTCATCACCGCGAAATGAATGTTTCCGTCCGACGGATCGACATCAGCGACTGCTTCACAGCGCTTCCCTATCGCTCTGAACAGACAGGGGCGGCGCCGTTTGTGAAAGAGACAGGCCGCTTCGGCCTTTCTCACGAAGACAAATGCGGGGTCGAGACCGCTTGTCAGAAAGCCGCAGGACGCCTCAATGCCTTGCGGAAAGGCAAGCGCGTTTTGTGCCTTGGAACAGGGGAATTCATGTATCTTCCGCTGAAGATCGCGTCTCTTATGGGGGAGCATGTTGCTTATCATTCAACAACGCGAAGCCCGATCCATCCATCCGATGACGAAGGATATGCGGTTAGGAACCGATTTTGCTTTCCGAATCCGGAAAACGAGTCAGTGCAGCATTTTATCTATAACCTGCCGAAGCGGGGCTATGATGAGGTGTTTTTGTTCGTCGAAACATTTGTTGCGGAAGAATCCTTGCGGCCGATTCTTGCGATTTTCAGTGATAGAGAGATAGAGAATGTCAACATTGTGGCTTTTTCTAAAGGAAGTGTCGGAAATGGCTGATGCACCTGCGAAAATGGGCAGCTATCCCGCTTCTGATGTCACGTTTCTTTTGAAAGACTTGTCAGTCATTTCGATTGAGAAAAGCACAGATGAAAGAGAAAGCCTGATTCAAAGCGGTACACATTATTCAGAAATGCTGCCTGTTGAATATAAACCGACTGAAGAGTACATGAACCTGTTTTACGCTTCGCTGGAGGAAAGCAAGCGAAAAGTAGCGGAGGCTGTCGGGACTGTTGCTGAACAAATCGTTCAAAAACGGGGATTACATACAGTGCTTTGCAGCTTGGCGCGCGCCGGTACGCCAATCGGCGTCCTGATTAAACGGTACATTGAGTTTAAATATGAGGCGGCTCTTCCCCACTACAGCATCTCGATTATCCGGGACAGAGGCATTGATGAAAACGCCCTGCATTATATTCTGCGTCATCACCCGGGGGACTCGCTTGCATTTATCGACGGCTGGACGGGGAAAGGCGCGATTACCAAGGAATTGATGCGGTCTCTCGATGGTTTTTATCAAGCATTTGGAACAAGGCTTTCTTCCGAACTGGCGGTTCTCGCCGATCCGGGATATTGCTCTTCTTTATTTGGAACGAGGGAGGACTTTCTCATTCCAAGCGCCTGCTTGAATTCCACCGTGTCCGGCTTGGTCAGCAGAACCGTTTTGAACGGCAAATGGATTGGAAAAGAAGATTTCCACGGAGCGAAATTTTACGAAAATTTATTGGCGGAAGATGTATCAAACCTCTTTGTCGATACAATCGCCGCTGAATTTCCCGCCGTTGAAACCAAAGCCGCGGAAACGGCCGCCTTGCTTCTCGAACAAAGGGAGGAACCGGATTGGCGCGGCCTTACATCAGTCCGAAATATTCAGCATGATTTCGGCATTGATAACGCGAATTTCATCAAACCCGGAGTGGGTGAGACGACGAGGGTTTTGCTGCGCAGAGTGCCCTGGAAAATTTTAATTCAGCCGGGCTCCCGGACAAGGCTTACACATATCTTGCTTCTTGCGGAAGACAGGGGTGTTCCTGTTGAGGAATACACCGATATGTCCTACAGCTGCTGCGGGTTGATACGTCCGGTCGGGAGGGGCAAATGAAAGCTTTTGCGAGTGATTTGGACAGAACATTGATTTATTCAAAAAAAATGATTGAGCTATATGGGGCGGACCGTGAGGACTATGAGCTGACCGAAACCCTTGACGGCAAAGAGATTTCCTATATATCGCGAAAGACGGCCCGGCATCTCCGCAAAATCCATCAAGACATGTACTTTATTCCAGTGACAACCAGGACGACGGAGCAATATCAAAGAATCGCGTTTTTTCAAAAGGAGGTCATTCCTGAATACGCGGTGACAACCAATGGCGGCTGCATTTTGCAAAATGGCAGTCCGATCAGGGAATGGTCAAGCTTTATCGAAAGCCGGCTTCAGTCTTGCATGCCGATGAAAGACATGCTGGGGGAGCTCGCAAAGCTCCCATTATCGGAAGCGGCGGAAAGAATCCGGACGGCTCACCATTATTTCGTTTATTTGATTTTAGGGGAGGAAGGCCTCAGGGGAATCAACGCCGCTTGCGTAAAAGCGTGGGCCGCTGATAAAGGATGGCAGGCGTCCCTGCAAGGGAGGAAGCTCTATTTTATCCCGGAGCCGCTGAATAAATGGAGAGCTGTTGATTATTTGAAACGCGAGTTGAACATTGATGAAGTGTATACCGCGGGTGATTCGCTGTTGGACTTTGAGTTGATCGCTCAAGCCGACTACGGTGTTTCGCCCGCTCACGGAGAGGTGCTTCACCACTATCCAGATCTCAATGCGACAATGCATCCGGGCATGAAAGCGGCGGATGAAATCACAGAGCATATTGTGAAGCTTGGCGCCGCCCGGCCGACAAAACCAAACAATATTTTAGGATGATCAGTCATGATTAAAATAATCGATCTCAGCAGCCGCGAGATTCTCAGTTCCCAGCAAGCCTGTGAGGAATGGGGGATTGATTCGTCAACGCTGCGCAAAAGAGTCCATGATTTTCCGGTAGGCACAATCAGAAAGTTTGGGACTACCTATGCGGTGACAAGAGCGGGCATGTGCGCCGTATTCGGCAGCAGCAACGAAAATCAAGCGGAAAGAAGGGGGGCGACTGAGCGCTATGAATCAGCAGGTCAACATTCAAACCGCACAGATCAAAGATGATGAATGGAAACAGGTGATCCATCAGCCGTTGTCAGAAAGAACCCCTTATGAAACAGGCGGATCATTGACGATCACTCGTGTTGCGGGCCGGATACTGGGAACGCCGCATGATGAAACAGACTACTACATTTATTTGCATGAACTGTACGAATCTGGAGATGTTCACATTTTAAGCGAGACGCTTGATAAAACAATTGATCAGGAAAGATTTCAGGCCGTTCAGCACATCCATATGATCAACCAGAAGGAAAAGGGGCTGTCGGTCAACCGATTTGCCGCCTTCCTCGACGGAGAGCAGCTCATTGTTAAGCATTCCCATCCCGGGATGCACCGGCATTTGCGACAGGCTTTTATCGAAGTGCTGAAAACTTTTCAATCTTTCCATGAACAAGGCTTTAACCATCCTGACTTCCGCAGGGTACTATTGGACCTTGTGAAATGGATGGGCAATCATCTTGAGCCTTGGCTGAAAACGGCCGATATTGAAAAAGCAATGCCGCGGGTCATTTGGTACGGGGATGCTACAAAAAGCCAGATCTATTTTTTATATTACCTGATGCTCATCGGGTGCGATGTGCTGATTTTTCATCCGGAAGGAAAGGATCAATTTCAAGTGATCGACCCGGATCAAACATGTTCTTTTGTGTACACTTATCCGGGAACCTCGGCGCTGGTACCGTTCCCGACGGAAAAACCGCAGCGGAAGTCAACGGTGGCATACCGCTCAACGAAAGAATTGGACAGCGTGCTGCACAATGAAGATTCCCTGATGTTTAAGCCTTGGCAATTCAGGGAGCACACACCGGTCTCCGTTACGCTGAAGACCACGTATGATGAGCTGTTTTTAATTGCGAAGGAACGCGCCTTTATCCGCCCGAATTTCAAGGCGGGCACACATACGGTCGAGATTCCAAATGTATTTGCGATGATTATGGGCAAATCAGCCAATGAAAAAGAGTACTGGGATCGTTTGCAGACGTTAACGGAGTACAAGGAATCCCACACGATCAGGCGCTTCCCGTTTACAGAGGAAGTGAACGCAAATTATCAATTTCACTACAGCGATGCCCTTGATCAGACGGGGCAAATCAATCCCGGCCGACTGATGGAGAGCCATATATGGCGTTATAAACATTTGCCTGAGGGTGTTCAGCGCGGAATCGCGGAAGCTGTCTCACGAATGTGCAAAAGTGCGAAGCTCTTGCCGCAAAACGGTGAAAGCGAAACGGATGTCCAGCTTTACCTGTTTACCCAGGCGGTCAATCTGCCGGCTGTGCTGTTGAACGTCATTCAAACGTTTGACTATGCGCAAACCGTGCCGAAGCTGATCCTGTATCACACCGAACAGACCGGAGCGCTGTCTCGCTCAGACGCCGCGGCGCTGCTCTTATTAAATGAAATCGGCGTCGATATCATCGTTTATAATCCGCCGGGACACAAGTGCATTGATCATTATATTGATGATCAGCAGTTTGATACCCACTGGCTTGATGAAATGTCTTTCAATCAGGAGTTCAAAGAGCCGTCAATTGTACGGAAATTCATAAATAAAATTTTTTGAAGGGGGCCATCTAAATGGCAAATAAAACGGAAACAAGCCTCGTCAATATAAACAAAGAGGAAGAAATCTCGATTGAAAAAGCGGAGGACATCCGCGCCAAGCTGCGCCAGGAGCCTGAGGTGCAAAGCCTCGCCCAGCAGATTGACGCCAAAAACCAGGTGGCGCTGCTGGAATTCGGGAAGGAGCCTGCTCTGGAAATCTCGAAGTTCTCCGACCGCATTCTCTCGATGATGAGAACAAACAGTGTGACAGATTCAGGGGCCATGCTGACGCAGCTCGGCAAAATCATGGACCGCTTTGACAAAAACGATTTTGAAGAACCGAAAGGCCTGCTGTCAAAAATCTTTAAGCGCGGAAACAGCATGATCGAAAAAATATTTAAAAAGTATCAGACGCTTGGCGGAGAAATCGAAAAGATCAATGTCGAGATTTCCAAATATAAAGATGAAATGACCAAATCGACAATCACACTTGATGAGATGTATGAGAACAACCTCAACTACTATATGGAACTCGAAAAATACGTTGTAGCCGGCCAAATGAAAATAGAGGAATTGAAGCAGCTTGTACCTGAATATGAAGCGAAAGCTGCAAGCGGCAACCAGATGGCGCAGATGGAGCTTGATACGCTGAGAAACGGCATTCAAGCGCTGGAAGAGCGGGTGTATGATCTCGACATGGCACGGATGGTCGCGATCCAAACCGCACCGCAAATCCGCCTGCTCCAGCGCGGAAATACAAAGCTGATCGGAAAAATCAACTCCGCGTTCATCATTACGATACCGATTTTCAAAAACGGCATCATCCAGGCTGTTACGGCCAAGCGCCAAAAGCTTGTCGCTGATTCTATGAGCGAACTCGACCGCCGTACAAATGAAATGCTCAAGCGCAACGCGGAAAACATTTCAAATCAATCCGTCGAGATTGCGAGAATGTCAGGCAGACCGAGCATCGATATTGAAACCATTGAACAATCATGGAATACGATTGTAAAAGGCATGCAGGAGACAAAGCAGATCGAGGAAGAAAACAAACGCCTTCGCGAAGAAGGATCAAAGCGTATTCTGGAGCTGCAGAACAATATGAAAAGAACCGCGCTGAACGGATAATAAGGAGCCGCCCGTTTCAAGGGGGGCTTTTTGTACTCATAAATAGTTTCATAAAATGCTAGTTGGATGCAATACGATAATATATGCATGTTTTTTACTTCATCAAATGAAAATGGACAGAAATTGGTGAGAAAAGTCCCGGTTTCCAAGCGTTTTTACCACTGGTCTCGTCTAATCGGATTTTATCGTTTAAAGAGTATTTATAAGTATATGGGAGGATTTTGGAGTATATATAGCGATTGTTAACTATGAAAATAACATTTCAGTATAGTTTGTGCAATTTAAGCTGAATATGCTGTTTGAATGAAACACCAAAAACATGTTACGGTTAAAAAGATGCTTAAAATGGAGGGATAGAATGAGTATAGAAGATAAAGATATAAAAATAAAAGTTAAAAAAGTATCTAAAATCTTTGGGAAACAATCTAAAAAAGCCGCACAAATGCTGGCAAACGGTAAAACAAAAAAAGAAATATTAAAAGCAACTGGTGCGACAGTCGGGGTCAACCAGGCTGACTTTGATGTGTATAACGGTGAGATATTTGTCATCATGGGTCTATCAGGAAGCGGAAAATCCACTTTGGTGCGGATGCTGAATCGGTTAATTGAACCGACCGCCGGCGAAATTTATATTGATGGTGACATGATAACAAATATGTCAAAAGACCAGCTTCGCGAAGTTCGGCGTAAAAAAATCAGTATGGTCTTTCAAAAGTTTGCTTTATTTCCCCACCGTACGATACTGCAGAATACCGAATATGGACTGGAATTGCAGGGTGTAGATAAAGAAACAAGGAAACAAAAAGCGCTTGAATCCCTTCGCCTGGTCGGCCTTGAGGGGTATGAAGACCAGCTTCCCGATCAATTGAGCGGAGGAATGCAACAGCGCGTAGGCCTTGCCAGGGCGCTTACAAATGATCCTGACATTCTGCTTATGGACGAAGCGTTCAGCGCGCTTGATCCGCTGATCAGAAAAGATATGCAGGATGAACTGTTGGAGCTTCACGACTCTGTCGGAAAGACGATTATTTTCATCACCCACGATCTTGATGAAGCGCTCAGAATCGGCGACAGAATCGCACTGATGAAAGATGGAAACATTGTGCAGATCGGCACGCCTGAAGAAATCTTAATGAATCCGTCCAACGAGTATGTTGAACGTTTCGTAGAAGATGTCGATTTATCGAAAGTATTAACGGCGGGACATATTATGAAACGCGCTGAAACGGTCCGCATTGACAAAGGTCCGAGGGTTGCGCTCACATTGATGAAAAACCTGGGAATCTCATCCATCTATGCTGTGGATAAACATAAGCGCCTATTAGGCGTCATTTCCGCGGAATCTGCCAAAAAAGCGGCGGAATCAGGAAACGATTTAGAAGCCGTTCTTCAAAAAGAAATGACGACCGTCCATGAAGATACGGTATTGACTGAGATTTTCGAACCGGTTTCTGACGCCAACATTCCAATTGCCGTGGTAGACGATAAAAACAGAATGAAGGGCATTGTCGTGAGAGGTGCTTTGATCGGCGCTCTTTCCGGAGACAACCAATATATTAATCTGCCGGATGAACAAAGCGCATCTGAGGAAGATGCCATCGTTGAGGAGGTGAACTAAATGAGCGCACTGCCTAGAATTCCATTAGCGGATATGATTGACCGGTTTGTTGATTGGCTGACTTTGACGTTTGGCGGAGTGTTTGACGGGATCGCCAGCGGTCTTGAAAATGTCGTTGACGGCATTGTCTTCGGATTGGGAGCCGTTCCTTCCATCCTGCTCATCTTGATATTCAGTGCCTTAGCTTGGTTCATCAGTACGCGGGGAATCGCACTTTTCACATTAATCGGCTTTCTTATTATCGATTATCTTGGCTACTGGGACCCTATGCTCCAAACATTGGCGCTTGTCGTCACATCTGTCGTCATCTCGGTGATTGTCGGTGTGCCGGTCGGCATTTGGGCATCACAGCAAAATACGGTCCGCAGAATCGTGACGCCGATTTTAGACTTAATGCAGACAATGCCGGCGTTCGTTTACTTGCTGCCCGCGATCTTTTTCTTTAACATCGGTGTCGTACCGGGCGTTGTCGCTTCTGTTATTTTTGCCATGCCGCCGACGATCCGCATGACGGTTCTCGGGATCCAGCAAGTGCCGGCAGACTTGATCGAAGCAACCGAAGCATTCGGTTCAACAACGGCGCAGCGCTTATTTAAAGTACAATTGCCGCTTGCCGCGAAAACCATTTTAGCGGGTATCAACCAAAGCATCATGCTTGCGCTGTCAATGGTTGTCATTGCGGCCATGGTCGGAGCTCCCGGCCTTGGAGAAAAAGTATACAGCGCGGTTACTCAGCTGAAAACAGGTGTCGGCGTTGAAGCCGGTATCGCCATTGTCATCGTGGCGATTACCTTGGACCGGATCACGCAAAATATTAGACTGAAGAAGACCAGAGGTGATGCTTGATGTGGAAAAAAATCATCGGCATCAGCACTGCGGCCGCTTTATTCTTCTCGCTTGCGGCCTGCGGTTCAAAAACGGATGAGAATGCTTCCGCAGGAGACCAGGTCAATCATAAAATTGTCGGGATTGACCCGGGCTCCGGAATCATGGCGCTTACCGGACAGGCGATGAAAGATTACAAGCTGGACGATTGGACGCTTATATCAGCGTCCGGCGCCGCGATGACCGCCACCCTCAAGAAAAAATACGACAGAAAAAAACCGATTATTATTACGGGCTGGACGCCGCACTGGATGTTTTCGAGATATGATCTGAAATATCTGGACGATCCTAAAAAATCGTACGGTACTGCGGAGCAGATCCATACGATTACACGTAAAGGCTTTGGAAAAGAGCAGCCTAATGCGAATAAGCTTCTCAGCCAGTTCAAATGGACGGAAGACGATATGGCGGAAGTGATGATTCAGGTAGAAAACGGAACAGATCCGAAAAAAGCGGCGGCCAGCTATGTGAAAAAGCACCGCGATCAGATTGCCGAGTGGACAAAAGGCGTTAAAAAAGTGAAGGGAGACAAAATCAACCTCGCTTATGTCGCATGGGACAGTGAAATTGCCAGCACAAACGTTGTCGGAAAAGTATTCGAAGATTTGGGCTACAATGTGAAATTGACTCAAGTCGAAGCAGGACCAATGTGGACGGCCATTGCCACCGGCAGCGCGGATGCCTCTCTGTCAGCTTGGCTGCCAAACACCCACAAAGCGTACGCGGCTAAGTACAAAGGGAAATATGACGATGTCGGCATCAGCATGACAGGCGTGAAGATGGGGCTTGTCGTACCGAAGTACATGAAAAACGTTAATTCCATTGAAGATCTGAAGAAATAAACAAAACCTCTCAGCTCCGGCTGAGAGGTTTTTTTCGTGAAGTTTAGCTGACGCTGACTTCCATGTCACTGCCGATTTTTTCAAACGTCTTCAACACTACTTCGGTTAAAATGTCGGCTCCGGTAAACATGGCATCCCTGTCAAAGGTCATCTTCGGGTGATGGAGGCCGGGTATGAGGCCGCAGCCGAGCCCGAGCATTGTCGCCTTGAGATGAGGACGTTTCACAGAATAATAATGAAAATCTTCTCCTCCCGTTGTGACGAGCGGCTTATCGAGGTTCTCTGCGCCGATTACGTTACTGATCGCCTCCGCCATAATGGCGATCGCCGCTTCGTTTTTAACGGCCGCCGGGAGGCTGTCTTCTTTATGTAGTTCGATGGTTGCCCCGAATGATTCGGCCACGGCCTGGCAGGCAAGTTCTGTTTCTCTTTCCAGTGCTTCCATCGCTTCATTTGTCTGAGCCCTTAAATCCAGACTGAAACTGGCTTTACCCGGAATAATATTGGCGCTTTCTCCGCCTGCCTGAAGCTTTGTCATCTTGACAGTATGCGGCGTCATCGGATCGATGTGAATGTGGGCGAGCTTGTGGACGAGCGTCGCCGCGATTTCGATGCTGTTTTTTCCGAGATGCGGACGCGCACCGTGGGCTTCTTCCCCGATGATGGTCCCTTCAATATGCCGGCTTGCGCCGTGCAATATCGCAGGGGCGCATCTCCCGTTCGATGTTTCCTGGACAGGGCGCACATGAACGCCGTAAAGATAATCGACATCGTCCAAAATGCCTTTTTCAATCATTTTTAAAGCGCCTCCGCCTTTTTCTTCCGCCGGCTGAAAAATGAAGCGGATCGTTCCCTTAGGCAGCTCCCGTTGCTCTTTCAAGGCCATTAAAGTTCCAAGCGCCATCGTCATGTGGGAATCGTGCCCGCATGAATGATTGGCCTGAAATGTTCCGTCGACTTCCTGCCAGAGGGCGTCGATATCAGCACGGACAGCTACTACCGGTGAGCCTTCGCCAATTTCGCCGATGACACCGGTACAGTCTGCAAATGTCTTTGTACGGCAGCCGTTTTCTTCTAATTGTTCCTTGAGAAATGCCGTTGTCTGATGCTCCTTCCAGCTGACTTCCGGGTGTTTGTGCAGGTGTTCGAAAATGTTGATCATCTTTTGTTTGATATGGTCTGTTAATGATGCCATCGTCAAACCTCCTAATCGTTTTATTTATGACATTTCATAAAATCAGTTGAAACCGGAGAATGAGGTTGTCTATAATATAGCACATGTATTTATTTTTCTGAATAATTGGATATTTTAGAAAATAGTTGCTGCATTATTTGAAGGAGGAGATTGAAAACATGACCGTACCTGCCGTAAAATCATCGCCCTCGCCTAATAAGAAACAGTTTCGCTTGAAAATGCCGGATGCGTATGTGCTGTTGTTTATGGTTGCCGTTGTCTGTGCCCTCGCCACATATGTCATTCCTGCAGGGGAGTTTGACAGAGTGACAAAAGGTGAAGTCGTAACAGCCGTACCCGGAAGCTATCATAAGGTAGATCAGTCCCCTGTGGGGGTTGTCAGTTTTTTTACAGCAATTCAGGAAGGAATGGTCGGGTCTTCATCCATTATTTTTTTAATTTTATTTACAGGCGGCGCGCTTGCGATTTTGGAAAAAACAGGAGCCGTCGGCGGTTTGATCCATCATGTTATCAGCCGTTTCCGCTCGAAGCAGCTGTTGTTCATCTGCATTGTCGGCGGCCTTTTCTCGATTCTTGGGACGACAGGAGTCGTGGTCAACTCTGTTATCGGCTTTATCCCGCTCGGTCTTATTGTCGCGAGGTCATTGAAATGGGATGCGGCCGCCGGGGCCGCCGTCATTTATATCGGCTGCTACGCGGGATTCAATGCTACCATATTGTCGCCGTCGCCGCTTGGACTTTCACAAAAGATTGCCGATCTCCCGCTGTTTTCTGGTCTGGGTCTAAGGATCGCGATCTACCTCTGCTTTGTCATTTCCAGCTTAATCTATATTTATTTCTATACGAGGAAATTAAAAAAGTCGCCTGAGTCCAGTATTCTTGGTGCGAATTGGTTTCCGGGAAAAGGGCTTGGCGGTGACGCGGATGAGGGGCAGGCCTCATTTACCGGGCGTCATAAGCTGATTTTGGCAGTGGCGGGACTGTCGCTGCTCGGCTTTTTATACGGCGCTTTGAAGCTCGGCTGGACGGATAATCAAATGGCCGGCATGTTTATCTTTATTTCGATTGCTGCAGGGATCATCGGAGGCATGAAAGCCAACGATATTGCCAAAACGTTTATCAACGGCTGTCAAAGTCTTGTATACGGCGCATTAATCGTCGGCATGGCACGGACGATTTCAGTCATTCTTGAACAGGGGAAGCTCCTTGATACCGTTGTGAACGGACTGGCCGGTCTTTTGGATGGATTCAGTCCGGCGGCTGGAGCGATCGGCATGTACATTGCGAGCGGTCTCCTGCATTTTCTGATTTCCTCCGGTTCAGGAGAGGCGGTTGTCTTTATTCCGATTCTTGCCCCGCTTGCCGATCTGATGAACATCACAAGACAGGTTGCTGTCGAAGCCGTCATGCTCGGCGAGGGCGTCGTCAACTGTATAAATCCGACATCGGGTGTCTTGATGGCGGTTCTGGCCGCAAGCGGCATTCCGTATGTGAAATGGCTCCGGTTCATGATCCCCCTTGCATTTATCTGGTTCGTGATCGGACTAGTCTTCATTTGTATCGGAGTGATGACGGGCTGGGGTCCGTATTAATCAAAACAGCCGTTATGTCCGGCGGTCGGCATAACGGCTGTTTGCATTAAATTCTAATGGATTTCCCGGCGGCTTTCCATTGCTTTTTCCATCCGGCTTGGACGAACAAAAGGAGGCCCAATGCTATAAAAGCGATCGCGGAAAACGTGAGAAACCCGCTCGAATAAGTGCCTGTGACTTGTTTTAGCGTTCCGAGAATATTCGGCAAAAAGAAACCTCCGATTCCGCCTGCGGCCCCGACGATACCGGTCACCATCCCGATTTCTTGCTGGAAGCGCTGGGGCACAAGCTGAAATATGGCGCCGTTCCCCATGCCGAGACACCCCATACCGATAAACAACGCGGCCGTAACAACCGCAAGCGACGGCAGCGTGCTCACCGTGAACATACAAAGGGCAACTCCGATAAATAAAAATTGCAGCAGGCGCACACCGCCGATTTTATCGGCGACAATCCGCCGACAGGTCGAAGGCAGCTTCCCGAGGCCACGACAAGGGTGACGAATTCCCCGGCCCTGACCGGAGAAATGGCATACTGTGAGGCAAAAAAATAACTTAAAAAGTTTGAAAGGCCGACAAAGCCCCCGAATGTCACACTGTAAAGAAGGCAAAAATACCAGGTGTCCTTTTCTTTGAAAACAGCGAAGTATTCTTTTACAGGCTTGGGAGAAGGCTGGTTCGGCGGTTCTTTGGCCATCAAAAAATAGCTGATCAAAACGAGTGTCAAAGGAATGAGGGCAAGACCCATTACGCCATTCCAGCCCACATGCTCCGCGATGCGGGGGCCGAACAGCGTGGCAAGCAGGGTGCCGCTGTTACCCGCTCCTGCGATGCCCATGGCAAGCCCTTGAAGATGAGGAGGATACCAGCGGCTCGCCATGGGGAGGGAGGCGGAAAAGCTCGCTCCCGCCACGCCCAATAAAATACCGATGATATACAGCTCTGCGACCGTCGCTCCGAACAGCCATCCCCACAAAAGGGGAATCATGGTCACAAGCATTCCGCCGACGGCCGTTTTTTTCGGACCGAAGCGGTCGGCAAAAATACCCAACATGATGCGGAAAAACGATCCCGCCAAAGTAGGGATGGCCACAATCAATCCCACCTGGGAAGGCGATAAGTCAAAATCCGCCGTGATATAAACGCCGAGCGCTCCTAATAGGACCCAAATCATAAAGCTGACATCAAAATATAAAAAAGATGACAACAGGGAAGGAGCATGTCCGCTCTTCCTCAAATCCGCCAATTTCACTTGCAACACTCCCTATACGCATATTCTTCAATTTATGATGACAAAATGAAAGAAGGCTGACAGTATTTTTGTTAGCTTTACTTACAAACTAAAAGTTTGAATTTTTAAATTACTATTCCGCTGGAAGCCTTAAGCAGCTGCTGATATAAACGATTCCGCAGCAGGTAGCCGGTGGGAGAGAGAAAGGGAATGAAAAAACAGCCACAACCGGCCCGGCGCCAGTGCAGAGCCGTTGAGAGAGAGAACAGCCTTCAGATATTGCCTTGGTTTATCCTTCCTTCAACCCGCTGGATATTCATGGATGAATATTTATAATATTTAGGTGTTTTATCTAAAAATAGGGCATATATCTACCAGAATTTGTACAAAATTAGAGAAGAAATGATTAGAGACACAAAATATTCACAATTAAAAATGCATAAGACTTGAAAAGGTATGTGAAATATTGCACAATCTAAATGTGAAGAATTTCACAAACAACTTAGAATTAAAACTAACGGCAAAGGATGATGAATAATGGCAAACCAAAAAGTCAATCGTACAGTTTTAATTGGTGCCGGTTTTGTAGGAAGCAGCTATGCATTTACGTTAATTAACCAAGGAATCACAGACGAACTAGTGATCATTGATTTAAATAAAGACAAAGCAATGGGCGATGTAATGGATTTGAACCATGGTAAAGCATTTGCGCCTCATCCCGTGAAAACGTGGTACGGCACATATGATGATTGCAAAGATGCCGATGTTGTCTGCATCAGCGCCGGGGCCAACCAAAAGCCTGGTGAAACCCGCCTTGATTTGGTTGAAAAAAACCTCAAGATTTTTAAAGGAATCGTCGGCGAAGTCATGGCAAGCGGATTTGATGGTATTTTCCTAATCGCCACAAATCCGGTCGACATTCTGACCTATGCTACATGGAAGTTCAGCGGGCTTCCGAAAGAGCGGGTCATCGGCAGCGGTACGACACTTGATACTGCCCGGTTCCGCTACATGCTGAGCGAGTACTTCGGCGCAGCTGCCCATAATGTTCACGGCTATATCATCGGTGAGCACGGGGATACCGAGCTTCCTGTCTGGAGCCATGCGAATATCGCCGGAGTTCCGGTGAGCGAGCTTTTGAAAAAGAATGAGAACTACAAACAGGAAGAACTTGATGAACTGTTTGACGATGTGAAAAATGCCGCTTACCACATCATTGAGAAAAAAGGAGCGACATACTATGGCGTAGCCATGAGCCTGGCCCGGATTACGAGAGCCATTTTCCGCAATGAAGAAGCGATTTTAACAGTGAGCACTTATCTTGGCGGGGAATTTGGAGAAGATGATGTATGTATCGGCGTTCCGGCGGTTGTCGGCCGTAATGGGGTCACGAAAGTGATCGAGCTTAACCTGAATGAAAAAGAAAAAGAGCAGTTCAAGCATAGCGTAGGCGTGTTGAAAGGGATTTTAAAACCACATTTTGCGAATTAATCCAACAAAAAAGAGAGATGATGAACATGTGGCAGCAGGTTTACGATCCGTTTGGGAATGAGTATATCAGCGCTTTTGTTGCAATCCTGCCGATTTTATTCTTTCTTCTTGCGCTGACCGTATTTAAAATGAAAGGGATTTTAGCAGCGTTTTTAACGCTTGCGGTCAGCTTTCTTGTTTCAGTGTTCTGTTTTCACATGCCGGTGGCAAAAGCTGTTTCCGCGGTGTTCCTCGGAATAGCAAACGGGCTGTGGCCAATTGGATACATTGTGCTGATGGCCGTCTGGCTTTATAAGATTTCTGTCAAGACAGGAAAATTCAAAGTGATCAGAGCGAGCATCGCCGGAATTTCATCCGACCAGCGGCTTCAGCTGCTCTTGATCGGCTTCAGCTTCAACGCCTTTTTGGAAGGAGCGGCCGGCTTCGGAGTTCCGATTGCGATCAGTGCGGTACTGCTTGTCGAGCTCGGGTTTAAACCGTTAAAAGCGGCATCCCTCTGTTTGATCGCGAATGCGGCTTCCGGTGCGTTCGGCGCGATCGGGATACCGGTCATTACGGGGGCGCAGATGGGGGATATGACTCCTCTTGAACTGTCCCGTACATTGGCCTTAACACTTCCGGCCATCGCCTTTTTCGTTCCTTTCCTGCTCGTTTTCATTTTGGACGGGTTCAAGGGCATAAAAGAAACGCTGCCCGCCCTTCTGGTTGTAAGCGGAAGCTATACGGCAGTGCAGACGTTTACGATGCTTGTGCTCGGTCCTGAGCTCGCCAACATTTTGGCGGCGCTTATCAGCATGGGAGCACTCGCGCTGTTCTTAAGAAAATGGCAGCCGCGGCGTATTTATAGAGAAGTTGGGAACGAACAGGAGCCGGCTCTCAAGTACGGTGCGCTAGAGGTAGTGAAAGCATGGTCTCCGTTTTACATCTTGACCGGCGTCATTGCCCTGTGGAGCCTCCCCGCTTTTAAAGGGCTTTTCCAGGACGGCGGCCTGCTGAAGCAAACAACGCTTTTGATCAAAATGCCGTTTCTGCATCAGGAAGTGTTAAAAACACCGCCGATTTCCCCGCAAGCAGCACCGCTTGACGCCGTGCTGAAGCTGGATTTGATTTCGGCGACGGGCACTGCCATTCTGCTCGCGGTGGTCATCACCATTTTGCTGAGCCGAAACATTGATATCCGGGGCGGCCTAAGCTGCCTGAAGGACACAAGCCGTGAATTATGGCTGCCGATTCTTACGATTTGTTTTGTAATGGGCTTTGCCAATCTGGCAAACTACGCGGGGTTAAGCTCTTCCATCGGCTTGGCGCTTGCCAAAGCGGGCGGAGTGTTCCCATTCCTCAGTCCTGTGCTGGGCTGGATCGGCGTATTCATCACCGGATCAGTTGTCAGCAATAACGCTTTATTCGGTCATTTGCAGGCGGTCACCGGAGCACAGATCGGTACGAGTTCGGCGCTGCTCATTGCCGCCAATACGGCGGGCGGAGTCATGGCCAAGCTCATTTCCCCGCAGTCGATTGCAATTGCCGCGGCGGCGGTTCAGCAGACAGGCCGGGAATCAAAGCTGTTCAGTCAAACGGTAAAATACAGCCTCGTTCTGCTCCTGATCATCTGTATTTGGACGCTTGTGCTGTCAAATCTCGGATGATATAGCGTAAAAAAAGCCTTTTCCGATTAAGGAAAAGGCTTTTTGATTTGAAGATGTTCTAACCATCCCTTTTTTTGAATACATTGTACAAGTTATCGCGAAGGGGGAAGCGCGGTATGTTGAACATTTTTCTCAGCTATGTGTTTTTAGGCTTGTCATTGGCTGCACCGGTCGGCCCGGTCAATGCGGCACAGATTGACAGGGGAATGAAAGGCGGTTTTTTCCATGCCTGGCTGTTTGGTTTAGGGGCGGTAACAGCTGATGTTGTGTACATGGTGCTGATTTATTTCGGTGTTGCTCAATTTCTGACTATGCCATTTTTAAAAACGTTTTTATGGCTGTTCGGTTTTTTTGTTCTGACCTATACGGGAATCGAAAGCTTGGTCAAAGCCAAGGAAGTCTCGCTGATGAGAGGCCAAAAGGAGAAGGAATCGTACCGCAAATCCTTCTTTTCCGGGCTGGTGATTTCACTATCCAACCCGCTCAGCATCATGTTTTGGCTCGGCATATACGGAAGCATCCTTGCGAAGACGATTGAGTCATATGCTTCATATCAGCTGCTGCTATGCAGCTCGGGCATTTTAATCGGGCTGTTTTTGTGGGATTTGGCCATGTCTTTTCTAGCAGGGACATTCAGAACGTTTTTGAGCCCGAGAATGATCCAGGTGACGACATGGATCGCCGGCATCACGTTAATCATCTTCGGCTGCTATTTCGGCTATCAAGGGATTCAGGAATTGATCCGGCCAGCCCGCTGATCTTACGACCGCGAGCTGGTCCATTTCTTTTTCATCAGCAGTGTCACAGCGGCGATAATAGCGAGAAACAGAAGACTGACGAAAAAGCCCGGCCTGCTGTTTTTCTCAAATAATGTGCCTGACACGGCGAAGACAATCAGGATCAGCGCCGCTGCAATTTGAACGTTCCCTTTCAGCTTCGGCTTTGTCAGTTTTTTGCTAGAAAACAGGATAAACATCCAATTGTAAAGCAGCATCAAGCTGGCGGCCGTTGTCATATGTTCATACAGCTGTTTAGGAAGAAGCAAAGACAGGATGATCGAAGCAGCGAGCACGAGCACGGTCAGCCCCAGCGCCGGCCATGATACTTTGGCGTTTTCTTTTTTAGAAAAGCACGCCGGTGCATCACCGTTTTTCGCCATTGTCCCCATCAGCGTCGTCACCGCAAATAATGAAGCGGTCAGCGTCGAAAAGCCGGCGATGATAAAAATGCCGTTGAAAATGTGCATGATCAAGTCGAGCTTGAACGGTTTTAATGATGTAATAAACGGGCTATCCTGTTCGGTAAAGGCGCCGACCGGAATAAGCAGCAGCGCGAGCCCGATGGAGATGACATAAACCGATGCAAGCGTGATCAGCATCAAACTGCCTGACTTTCCCGCCTCTTTCGGGTCTTTCAAATCAACCGCCATCAACCCCAGAACTTCAATGCCGCCATAGGCGTAAAACGTGTAAATCAAGCCTGTCCACAATCCCATGAAACCGAAAGGAAACAGCTCATGAAGGCGGTCCGGCACCTGGGCATCCGGTGTTTCACCGGGGAGAACGCCGCATAAGGCCAGAATGGCAATGATGACAAACATCAAAATCGCGGCCGTTTTGAGAACGGCAAGCATGTTTTCCGTTTTTTCAAAGCTGCCCCGTCCTGTGAAAATGATGATCAATCCGAGAATGGCGTAAATCGAAGCAAACACCCAAAGCGGGATCTGCTGAAACCAATGGCGCGTGAAAAGTGAAATCGCCGTTAATTGGCTTCCGATAATGAGCATTTCAGATGACCAGTAAACCCAGCCGTTGCTAAAGCCCGCCCAGTCGCCGAACGCTTCTCTGGCATAAGAGCAAAAAGACCCTTCAACAGGATGGTCGGCCGTCAATTTTGCCAGCTGCTGAAAAACGAGAAACGTTCCAAGTGCAGCAAGAAGAAAGGCGGCTAATACGGAAAAACCGCTTTTCCTAATAGCGATGCTTGATCCCAGAAAAAAACCTGTTCCTATTGTGCAGCCGACACCGATCAATGACAGCTGCCACCATTTTAACTTTCCTTTTGCCGTTTGCTGTTTCATGAATTCAACTCCTCTAACCTACTCGTTATTGTGCCAGCAGGAACCGCTTTTATTCCGGCGGCGCTGAAACTGTCATTGTGCGCTCCTTGTTATTCACTTCAGAACGAAAACTGTGCTATAGTTAAAGGAGATCTCATAGTTAAACGGCTCATTCAGACAAAAGATAACAATAAACATAATTCTCTTATATCAGGAGGAATGACGGATGACTTTGCAGGAAAAAATTATCCAGGAGCTGAACGTAAAGCCTTCTATTGATCCGAAACAGGAAATTGAGAAGAGGGTCGGATTTTTAAAGAGCTACATGAAAAAAACAGGCGCGAAAGGCTTTGTTTTGGGAATCAGCGGAGGACAGGATTCTTCGCTTGCAGGCAGACTGGCCCAACTTGCAGTGGAGGAACTGAGGGAAGAAGGAGTGCAGGCGGAATTCATCGCGGTCCGGCTTCCGCACGGCGTTCAGCAGGATGAAGACGACGCTCAGCTGGCTCTTCAATTTATTAAGCCTGACAAATCGCTGGCTTTTGATATTTCGTCAACGGTTAGCTCTTTTGTCTCCCAATTTCAATCTGTTACAGGGGAGTCGCTTGCCGATTTTCATAAAGGAAATGTGAAAGCAAGGGTGCGGATGATTGCCCAGTATGCAATCGGCGGACAAAACGGATTATTGGTCATCGGCACAGATCATGCGGCAGAAGCTGTTACCGGGTTTTTCACCAAGTATGGCGACGGGGGAGCAGATCTTTTGCCGCTGACAGGGCTGACGAAACGGCAAGGCCGCAGCTTGCTTGAGGAGCTGGGCGCCCCGGAGCGGCTCTATACGAAAGCGCCGACGGCGGATTTGCTGGATGAAAAACCTCAGCAGGCTGATGAAACAGAGCTGGGTCTGACTTATAACGATATTGATGATTTTCTGGAAGGAAAAACGGTTTCCCGCGAAGTGGCCGATGCGATCGGGAAGAGGTACCTTGCGTCAGAACATAAGCGCCAAGTGCCGGCTTCCATGTTTGACGACTGGTGGAAATAAATTCGAAAGAGGCTGTGAAAACACAGCCTCTTTTGTTTATATCGGTTATATCATTGCACATTGATTTGTCATATACTAAATATAATTTGTGATTCCTTTAACCAAGGAGATGAAATCTAGAGATGAATGATAGAAGAGCCATTCGTGCGAGCGAAAAAAATATCGTGCTGATCGGGTTTATGGGAGTCGGAAAAACGACAATCGGACAGCTTGTGGCCAAGACATTATCCAGGGACTTTATCGATATCGACCAGGAAATCGAAAAGGACTTTGGGATGACGATTCCCGAGATGTTTGAACAAAAAGGGGAAGCGTTTTTTCGGAAAACGGAAAAAGAATATATTATGAATATATGTGAAAACACAACATGCAAAATCGTCTCTCTTGGAGGGGGCTCTTTTCAGCAGGAGGACATCAGAAAGAAATGCCTGGAAAGCTGCATTGTGATTTTCTTGGATGTATCATGGGAGAATTGGAAGCAGCGCTTGGATCTCTTGATTGAAAACCGCCCGGTTCTGCATAATCGTACAATCGATGAAATGGAACAGCTGTTCAATGAGAGGAGGAGCATATACGCTCTTCATCATTCAAGAGTTGAGACGGACAACCGGGAGCCGGAGGAAGTGGCTGAAGACATTGTGGACATGCTCAAGGTTGACTGGGAGCTGCATCAGCCTTAAACAAACGTTTGATGAAGCCCGGATTTCTCATATAAAATAAGGAGCTGCGACCTTTTGATTGAGTAAGGAGCGATCGGTGTGAATGGCCCTGATCCAAGAAAGATATAGGAAATCAACATGTCCAGTTTGTCAGCCAGACGATTACCAAACCGAATATCATCGTCGGCGACTGCACATATTATGATGCAAAACATGGCGAATCTTTTGAGGAGCAAGTATTATATCACTATAAGGGATTGGACGACCGTTTGATCATCGGAAGATTTTGTTCGATTGCCCCAGGCGTCCGGTTTATGATGAATGGAGCCAACCACCGAATGGACGGCTCCACATATCCTTTTAATATTTTCGGCCATGGCTGAGAAAGGCACACGCCGGCTCTGAATGAGCTGCCGTTAAAAGGAGATACGGTAGTCGGACATGATGTACGGATCGGTATGGATGCCGTTATAGTGTCCGGCGTTACAATCGGTGATGGAGCGGTTATAGCGGCGAATTCAGTAGGATGTGCCTCCTTAAAATCGTCGGGGGAAACCCCGCCAGGCAAATAAAAAAACGTTTTTCCGATGAGAATATCGAAGCCTCGCCGGCCATCAAGTGGCGGAATTGGGATATCGGGAAAATCAATAGACATTTGGATGACATTGTGAAAGGCGACCTGAATCTGAGCGCACGCGACCATACGAAAAGAGGCGGTGATCTTTTCTGAAGCAACGTATTAATGAAGAATTGGCGAACATCGAAAATATGAATCACGTAAAAATCCTTTTTGCGGTGGAGTCCGGAAGCAGGGCCTGGGGTTTTCCTTCGCAGGACAGCGATTACGATGTCAGGTTTATTTATGTTCATCAAAAAGACTGGTACCTCTCCATTGATGAAAAGCGGGATGTCATCGAGCGCCCGATTCATGAATCTCTTGACATCAGCGGCTGGGAGCTGACAAAAGCGCTGAGGCTGTTCCGAAAATCAAATCCTCCGCTTCTTGAATGGCTTTCATCGGAAATGGTTTATTATGAAGCTTTTTCATTGGCGGAAAAGATGAGAAAGCTTCGCCAGCGGTTTTTTTCTCCGCCGGCCTGCATGCACCATTATTTAAATATGGCTTCAGGAAATGTTCGCCGTGAACTTCAACGGGAACAGGTGAAAATAAAGAAGTATTTTTATGTGCTCCGTCCGCTGCTGGCTTGCAAGTGGATTGAAACCCGCCAGACGGTTCCTCCGATCGAAATTCGAGTGCTGATTGAGCTTCTTGAAGAC
The DNA here is from genome assembly GCF_033261025.1 of Bacillus sp. KICET-3. Taxonomy (NCBI): domain Bacteria; kingdom Bacillati; phylum Bacillota; class Bacilli; order Caryophanales; family Bacillaceae; genus Bacillus; species Bacillus sp. KICET-3. The sequence continues at coordinate 401,109 of NZ_CP137345.1, forward strand.
GGACGCCTGAAAACGGAAATTCTTAAGCTGCTTGAACGGAAAAAGCAGGGGCAGGAGTTTCAGCTTGAGCCCCAGCACCCTGTGCTGCTGGAATTTATCAAAAACGAGATGAAGCGGCTCCAGCCGGCGGCAAAAGCAAGCAAACCGAATACAGAAGATCTGACTCCCCTTCTTGACAGGCTGTTTCGAGAAACGCTTGACGAAGTGTGGGCATAAAATATATTCCCTTTAAGTATTTTCTTAAGGGGTTTTTTCTTTGTTGTCAGCGGGAATGGTTTAATATACAAGAAAACGTTTTCATTAGAAGGAGATAATGGCTATATTCACAGCTGCTGTCCGATCTGCGCCTTTTTCTTTTGAAAAACTTCTTTTTAATCCTATTGTCGTATAGCTTTAATGTTTTTAGGAAGAAAGTTTCTGTTTGGATGCGGGCGGTTGTCAAACATTGTGGAAAAAACACAAAAATCGTCAGCTTTTTTGTTTTTTCGAAATATTGTGAATCAGCCCTCAGCTCTTATAAAATTAAGAATATAAAGAAATATTTCATGAGATGGCGGGGTGTGATAATGGAAGTGATAACAAGGGACTTTTTTTTATTCTTATCTAAAAGCAGCATCCTGAATCGCCTGGCGAGAAATTGGGGGAGTTCTGTCGCAACTGGAAAAATTATCGGAGGAAAGGATTTTGAATCTTCGATTCCGATTATCAGAAAGTTGAATGAGCAAGGGCTGACTGTTACTGTTGATCATTTAGGCGAGTTTGTGGACAGCAGGGAAGTGGCAAGGGAACGCACACAAGAATGCATTCGGGTCATTCAGCTGATCGCCCAGGAAAAGCTTGAGTCACATGTTTCCTTAAAAATGACTTCATTGGGTCTTGATATTGACCTTGATCTAGTCAGAGAAAACATGACCGGCATTCTGGATACCGCTGAACAGCATCAGGTGATGGTGACGATCGATATGGAGGATGAGGTGCGCTGCCAGAAAACGCTTGATCTGTTTAAGGAATTCAGACAGCGCTACGAATATGTCAGTACGGTTTTACAGGCTTATTTGTACCGGACAGAACAGGATTTGGAAGAGTTAAACCCGTACAAACCGTTCTTCCGTCTTGTGAAAGGAGCATATAAGGAGTCGCCCCAGGTGGCGTTTCCGGATAAGAAGGATGTTGATGAGAATTATAAAAAGCTCATTAAAAAGCAGCTGCTTAGCGGCCATTATACAGCCATCGCAACTCATGACGACAAGATGATTGATTTCACCAAAGAAATTGCGAGGGAGCACCAAATCGGAAAGGACCGCTTCGAGTTTCAAATGCTGTACGGCATGCGCAATAAAACCCAGCTTGAATTAGTCAAAGAGGGTTATAACATGCGCGTATACCTTCCGTACGGGGATGACTGGTACGGATACTTTATGAGACGGCTTGCCGAACGGCCTGCCAATATCGCATTTGCATTTAAAGGAATGACCAAAAAGTAAAACGATAAAAAGGGGAGATTTAGAATGACAACACCTTACAAACACGAACCATTTACAGATTTCGGGAGAGAAGAAAACCGGGCTGCATTTCAAAAAGCACTGGATACGGTAAATGAATGGATGGGTCAATCATACCCTCTTGTTATCGATGGGGAAAGAATCGAAACTGAAGACAAGATCGTTTCGATCAATCCGGCAAACAAAGATGAAGTCGTCGGGACGGTGTCAAAAGCGACGCAGGATCATGCCGAGAAGGCCATTCAGGCGGCGGCGAAGGCGTTTGAAACATGGAGATACACTGATCCGGCGGAAAGAGCGGCAGTTTTATTCCGTGCGGCAGCAAAAGTTCGCCGCAAAAAGCATGAATTTTCGGCGCTCTTGGTCAAAGAAGCGGGCAAACCGTGGAATGAGGCTGATGCGGATACAGCTGAAGCGATCGATTTCATGGAATATTACGCACGGCAAATGCTTGAGCTTGCTAAAGGCAAACCTGTCAACAGCCGTGAAGGGGAACGGAATCAATACGTCTATACACCGACTGGCGTAACGGTCGTCATCCCGCCTTGGAACTTCCTTTTTGCGATTATGGCAGGTACAACAGTGGCACCGATCGTTACGGGAAATACGGTTGTGCTGAAGCCGGCGAGCGCGGCGCCTGTCATCGCCGCGCGGTTCGTCGAAGTGCTTGAAGAAGCGGGGCTTCCAAAAGGGGTCGTGAACTATGTTCCGGGCAGCGGCGCTGAAGTCGGGGATTACCTTGTTGATCATCCGAAAACAAGTCTGATCACATTTACCGGTTCAAGAGAAGTCGGAATCCGCATTTTTGAACGGGCAGCCAAGGTTCAGCCGGGGCAGACCCACCTGAAACAGGTGATTGCGGAAATGGGCGGAAAAGACACGGTTGTCGTTGATGAAGACTGTGACATTGAATTGGCGGCTCAATCGATTTTCACATCTGCCTTTGGTTTTGCCGGCCAAAAATGTTCAGCAGGTTCCCGTGCGGTCGTTCACGAAAAAGTCTATGACCAAGTATTGAAGCGCGTCATCGAAATCACCGAGTCGAAAAAGGTCGGCGCTCCTGACAGTGCAGATGTCTACATGGGACCTGTCATCGATCAGGCGTCATTTGACAAAATCATGGATTACATTGAAATCGGAAAACAAGAAGGCCGCTTGGTCAGCGGAGGTAAGGGCGATGATGCAAAAGGGTATTTCATCGATCCGACCATCTTTGCCGATCTGGACCCGAAAGCCAGATTGATGCAGGAGGAAATCTTTGGACCAGTCGTTGCTTTTTCAAAGGTGAAGAACTTTGACGAAGCTTTGGAAGTTGCCAATAACACGGAATACGGGTTGACCGGCGCGGTCATTACAAATAACCGCGATCATATCAACCGGGCAAAACAGGAATTCCACGTAGGAAATCTGTATTTTAACCGGAATTGTACAGGTGCGATCGTCGGCTACCATCCGTTTGGCGGATTTAAAATGTCAGGAACGGATTCAAAAGCGGGCGGCCCGGATTATTTGGCTCTCCACATGCAGGCGAAAACAATCAGTGAAATGTTTTAAATGACAATCAAGTAGGGGAGAGAAGGCAGTCTTTTAAGGCTGCCTTCAATAAAGAGAAAAGAGTCGAAAAATTTAGACAAAACGGCACCTTGGGGGGATTCTTATCCAAAACGTACAATTGATCATTTCGATTGCAATTTATATGGTTGGCATGCTTTTGATCGGGTATTACGCGTATAAACGAACATCAAATCTTTCAGATTACATGCTTGGCGGACGCGCGCTAGGCCCTGCGGTCACAGCGCTCAGCGCGGGTGCATCCGATATGAGCGGCTGGCTGATGATGGGTCTGCCGGGGGCAATGTTTGCCACGGGTTTAAGCGGGGCGTGGATCGTCATCGGGCTTGTGCTCGGGGCTTGGGCAAACTGGATTTATGTGGCGCCGCGCTTAAGAAGCTATACGGAAATCGCCGGCAATTCAATTACGATACCGTCATTTTTAGAAAACCGGTTTGGCGATAACACGAAAATTCTCCGGATTTTTTCGAGTATTGTCATCATCACGTTTTTTACCTTTTATGTATCATCCGGAATGGTGTCCGGGGGGGTTTTATTTAACAGTATATTGCATTTGGACTACCATACAGGCTTATGGATCATATCGGCCGTTGTCGTATGCTACACGCTTTTCGGCGGATTTTTGGCCGTGAGCTGGACCGATTTCGTACAAGGAATCATTATGTTTGCCGCCCTGATTCTTGTTCCGCTTGTGACGATTATTGAAACCGGCGGCCCGTCTGAAGCCTTTACGGAAATCCGCTCGATTGACCCGGATCTGCTCAACGTATTTAACGGGACGAGTGTTCTCGGCATTATTTCTCTATTCGCCTGGGGGCTCGGCTATTTTGGACAGCCTCACATTATTGTGCGCTTTATGGCGATCTCCTCTGTAAAAGAAATCAAAAAAGCGCGCCGGATCGGCATGGGATGGATGATATTCTCAAGCATCGGGGCACTCTTGACCGGATTGATCGGTCTTGCTTACTATTCCCAAAAAGGACTTCATCTGGATGACCCGGAAACGATATTTATTCAATTGGGCAATATTTTATTTCACCCGATTATCACCGGCTTTTTGATTTCAGCCATTTTAGCTGCAATTATGAGTACAATATCCTCGCAGCTGCTTGTTACTTCAAGCTCATTAACGGAAGATTTATACAAAACAATTTTCAAGCGCTCCGCCTCTGATAAAGAACTGGTCTTCTTTGGCCGCCTGGCCGTTCTTGTTGTTTCGATTATCGCCCTTTGGCTCGGCTGGTCAAAAAACAATTCAATATTGGGGCTTGTCAGCTACGCATGGGCGGGATTCGGATCTTCATTCGGCCCCGTCATCATTTTAAGCTTGTATTGGAAGCGGATGACAAAATGGGGGGCTCTTGCCGGGATTGTTGTAGGGGCAGTCACTGTCGTTATATGGGCTGCAGCAGGGCTTTCCGATTTTCTTTATGAAATGATACCGGGGTTTGCCGCAAGCTTATTGTCTGTATATGCCGCAAGCATCCTGACTTCAAAACCGAATCAGAAGGTCGCCGAGCAATTTGAAAATATAAAAATGTGATGCATCTCTTAAAAACGCCTCTGTCCAATGGACAGAGGCCGTCTAAATTTTCAAAAAGTAACATCTATACAAGAATGCAAAGGAGAAGTATGATTAAGTTAAAAACGGGTAGGAGAAAGGATATGGAAGAGCTATTAGAACAAGTTGTTTCTCTTTCAGATATTAACCAGATCATTGATTTTATCAGCGATGAGCTGAAAAAACCGGTCATACTGGAAAGCGCGGATTTTTTCCTATTAGCTTACAATTCCTATTATATCAACCACTTTGATGCGGCAAACCAGCAAACCATTTTCTCCAAAAAATGTCCGCTGCCGATTTTCGAAAAATTTGTCGAAGAAGGAATCATTGATCAATTGAAAACCATTCCGACTCCTTTTCGGGTAAAACAGATTGAAGAGATCGGCCTGAACCAGCGGGTGGTGGTCAGCGCCAAACACAAAGGTGAAATCATGGGCTACATTTGGATTCAGGAGATTGAAAACAACCTGACGGATGAAGAGCTTGATTTCTTATATAGGGCTTCTTTTCATGTTGGAAAGATCATCTACAAGAAAGAACGGCTGAAGCAGGAAAAAGAGGAGCGGGTCGAAGAGCTTTACAGGCAGGCGATCAATGACCAGTTCCAAACGGAAAAAGACCTGAAAGCCGCAGCCGACAAAGCGAATGTTGTGCTGCCCTCCATATTTACCGTGATGGTGCTTCAAGTCGTCGACGGGGAGAATGAGCTGCTTGATGATCTGAAAGAAACGATCAGATCATATTTAAATCTGAAGGACAATATCAGCCACGTATTGGAGGATCATTCCAACATCGCCATTATTGTCGGCAGCGTGTCGCGGAAGCGCTCCGCCATTGCCGCGGCGTCTGAGCTGATCAACAGGCTCTTAACCCATCTGCGCTCACAAATGCTGCCTCTTATCTTCATCGGGGTCGGCAATGAATACAGCAGTCCGCTGATGCTCGGCAAAAGCTACAAAGAGGCTCTGCAAGTTACAAAAGCAGCGGAAATCACCGGAAGCCAGGAGCATATTCCCTATGAGTACCAAAAGCTCGGTCTTTTCAGGTATCTTGATCAAATCGCCGCAAAAAACGACCATCTGCAATATTCAAATCCCGATCTTATGCTGCTGAAAGAAAAAGACAAAGAAAGCCACACCGAATTTTTGAGAACGCTTGAAATTTATCTCGTCAACAATTGCAAAGTCAAACCATCCGCAGAACAGCTGTTTATCCACCAAAACACCTTAAACTACCGCATTAAGCAAATATTGGACATGACCTCGATCGACCTGAATGACTTTAACACGAGATGCCAACTGTTCATCGATTTGATGCTGATGAAAAAAGCCGGCTACAAATCGTGAAAACGCTTCTGCCCGGAAACGCGCTCCCGGGCCATTACAATTGAATAGGAAAAGCCGGTACATCTTGGACCGGCTTTTTAATATGTGCGATAAACGTAAGGATCTTTCGGTTCTTTGATTTTGGACCATTCTGTCACTTGCAGAACCGGAATCGTCGATTTAAACGGCTGGTAGAACTGCGATGTCAGGGTGCCCTTTACATGGAGCCATTGATCATTTTTGATATTGATATCATCGGGAAACTCCACAAGCATGCCATAGACGCCCGAGTCGGCGATACAATGGATGATTCCGAAACGAAGCACAAACAGCTGCCTGTCATGAATCGATTCCCCTTTAAACGCGAAGCCGCTGAATTCGATCGTTTTATCGAGGAATTCTCCGGGAGCATTATAGATGGCTTCCATCCCTTTCAAATAGTCCTCGTCCTGCAAAGCGATCCGTTTTTTTCCTTTATAGTTTTTCAGCGCTTTTTCCATGAGCTCGTCATAGCCGTCCTGCCCATAGTAGATGCTTGTATCAGGACGCAAATATTGCGTTTGGGAATAATGCTCAGGCTGTTCGATCGCTTTAAACGAAAAGCCCTTCGATTTGACGATATTGGAATCAAGCGTGGCAACCGGAAGGAACAGCCCTGTACATAAAGGGAAGAGGAACACAAAGTAAATAAACATTCTTTTGAAAAAAGGCTGATCTTTCTCATGGCTGTGATCATGTCCGCACCCGCAGTCATGTCCGCATTCTGTCTCATTCGCCCCTTTCAAATAGAGATAGAATTGCACCGCGGTCAGAATCGCCAGCAGAAAAATCGCAATATAAGAGAGATAAGCATATTTCATATTAATATATTTGGTTAAATTCCCGGAAGCGTGGAGATGAAAAAAGAAAAACGTAAAAAACATCAAAATCAGTGTGCGAAACATGATCTCACCCCTTTACCAAAAGTGATCCGGCCAGAACGATGACAGCGATATAGATGATCAAGAAACAGACAAAGCGTTTTTTAAAGATTCCGAGCATCATCAGCAGGTTTTTCACATCAACCATTGCCCCGAAAACAAGGAATGCGATCAGAGAGCCCAGTGAAAATGTACTGCTGAAGGATGATGCGATAAAGGCATCAACCTCTGAACAAAGGGATAATACAAATGACAGACCCATCATGACGAGCGATGAGGATACGTCATTTTGGCCGATCGCCAAAAGGGTCGATGTTTTAATAAATGTTTGCATCGCAGCTGCCACAAAAGCGCCGATGATCAAGTATTTTCCGACTGAAAAAAATTCGTCTACCGCATGGCGGAGCGTCCCTCCAAGCTTGCTCAGAAAAGACTGCCCGGCATGGCCGTGATGGTGATGGCGGTGAGACTCCCCTTCGATCAGCTGATTTCCTTTAAATTGAAAAGAGATGATGACTCCCGCGATCAGAGAAACCGCAATGGCCAATCCTCCGCGGTACAATACAACATCCCATTTGTTCCCGAAAGCGATAAAAGTAGAAAACAAAACGATCGGATTGATGATCGGAGCCGTCAGCATAAAGGCCACAGCCGCATGGAGCGGCACGCCTTTTAGAATCAAGCGGCGGGCAATCGGCACGATGCCGCATTCACAGGCCGGAAACAATATACCGGCAAATGTACCAGACAGAACGGCAAGAAACCGGTTTTTCGGAATGATTTTCGCCATCATTTCTTCTGTCACGAACATTTGAATCAAACCAGATATAAAAACCCCGATTAACACGAATGGGATGGCTTCTATTAATATACTGATAAAGATGGAATTGAGCTGCAGAAAAGATTGTGAAGCCACAAAAAAACCTCCGTTTCAGTCTAGCATTATATCATAAAACAGAAACGGCGGCGGGGACGGCGCAAAATCTTTGTGATGGCATGAGAAATGCGGACTGACGACAGCCGGTCCGCTTTTGGTCTTTTAAGTGGGCCGTTCAACAGACAGCGTTTCACCCAATGAGGCATAGTTATTTCCCGCAAGCCGGGCGATAGGGCGCAATGCTTCTGTGCGGATATAGCCTTTTTCAGGATCGTACACTTCATCAGCCAAATGGATGCAGACGACCCTTCCAATTAACAGATCATTGACCGTTTCTCCGCCGTCATGATCAAATGTAAGGTGGCGCTCCAGTCTGCATTCAAACCGAATCCGCGCTTCGCGGATGGCGGGAACTGAAATATGATCGCTTTGAATAGTGTGAAGACCGGTCAAATCGAGCTCGCTTTCATGTGCGGGAAGGGAAGCGGCCGTCTTATTCATATCCCCCACAAGATCTTCATCTACAATGTGAACGACGAATTCTTTCATTTCCGCTGCATTCCTGGCTGTGTCTTTCATCACGCCATTCCTTCTGCCGACAGATATAGAAAGCAGCGGAGGGTCGGAGCTGACCACATTAAAAAAGCTGAACGGCGCGGCATTGACAGCTCCGTTGACAGTCGAGACCGTTGTCACGAATGCGATCGGCCTCGGAACGACAGCCCCGGACAACAGTTTGTACGTTTCTTTGCTGGAGAGATGCTTTGGCAAGAGAGTAAACATGTCAGATCCCCTTTCTTTTTTTCTTGCTCCATTATAACGCAGCAGGCGATAGATTTATGGTAGAATATTCGCACAACTAAAAGAAAAGGAGACGAAACAATATGCAGCAGCCTTATGATTTACCGCTTGACCAATTATATTCATATAAACCCGAGCGGACGGCGCCCCGGGATTTTAAGGAGTTTTGGAAGGAATCACTCGCAGAGCTTGCAGAAGAAGAGGCGGAGCCCAAGCTTGAGCGCTTCGATTATCCGGCTGACGGGGTCAGCGTTTATTGGCTGACATACCGGAGCATAGGCGGGGCGCTTATCAAAGGCTGGTATGCGGTTCCCGACGGGAACGGCCCGCACCCTGCAATCGTGAAATATCACGGCTATAACGCGAGCTATGACGGAGACGTTCACGATATCGTCAACTGGGCGCTCCATGGCTATGCGGCATTTGGGATGCTTGTCCGCGGACAGAACGGCAGCGAAGATACAAGCGGCTCCCCGCACGGACATGTGCCGGGCTGGATGACAAAAGGAATCCTTGACCCGAAAACATATTACTACAGATGGGTTTACCTTGATGCCGTAAGAGCGCTCGAGGTTGTCAGCGGATTCGCCGAAGTCGATGAAAAGCGGATCGGTGTCATCGGCGCAAGCCAGGGAGGCGGATTGGCCATCGCGGTATCGGCATTGTCTGATATTCCGAAAGCAGCCGTTTCCGAGTACCCGTATTTAAGCAATTTTCAGAGAGCGATCGATACGGCGATAGAACAGCCATACCTTGAGATCAACTCCTTTTTCAGAAGAAACAGCAGCCCGGATATTGAGCGGAAAGCGATGAATACGCTGGCATATTTTGATATTATGAATCTCGCTGAATCGGTGAAAGCGCCTGTTCTCATGTCAATCGGTTTAGTCGACACCATTACGCCGCCATCCACCGTCTTCGCGGCATACAATCATTTAAACACTGAAAAAGATCTTAAAGTATACAGATATTTTGGCCACGAATTTATTCCGTCGTTTCAAATGGAAAAGCTGGCGTTTTTGAAAAAGCAATTAAAATGATGTATGGGACAACCATCCGGGCGAAATCTCAGCCGGATGTTTTTTTTATATCTTGATTAAAGATTATATCGTATATTAAGATATAAAGGAGAGGGTGATGTTGATGCATAAAGAAGAATTCATCGAAGCAATCAATCAAGATTGGACTGACATCTATTACCATTTACACCATAAACACCATGACGGCTTGTCTCACCAGGCTGTCCGTCTGCTGCAGCATCTCGAAAAAAACCGGCATGTCACAATCGGAGATTTGGCCAATCTATTGGAGGTATCCCATAATACCGCGTCAGAACACGCGAAACGGCTGATTCAAAAGAAGCTGGTGGAAAAAAAGAGGGATGGGAAGGACGAACGAAAGGTTTATGTGACATTAACCGCTGAAGGCGAGGCCGCCGTAAAACAGCATACCCGGCTTGATCCGGACAAGCTGAAGAAGGTGCTGGAACAATTGCAAGAGGATGAAGTCAAAATGGTAAAAACGGCATTTTCTATATTAAGCCGGGAGGCAAAATCATGTTTTTAATCATCAAAATCGCTGTTTCCGCCGTTCTTATTGGCATCATCACTGAAATTGCCAGAAGGTCGCCGGAAGCTGGAGGAATCATTGCAGCGCTTCCGCTGGTCAGTCTGCTCAGTTTATGCTGGCTATCCCTTCAAGGGGAGTCCCCACAGCATATCAGCCAGTTTGCGGCGGGCGTGCTGTGGGGGTTCCCGGCAACCGCGGTTCTCATTCTGATCGTAGCCGTCTGTTTAAAATCATCGTTTCCGCTGGCGGTTTCTATGATGTTCGGGATATGCGGATGGGGCGGATGTTTGCTGCTCCAAAAAGCTATCTTTGGCTGAAGGCGGAGAAATCAAAAGTTTCGGGAATGGCTCCATATGTTCCTTTAATGCGAATGTTTTTACATTCGCCTTTGGTATTTTCAAAATAAAGCCTGTAAGTCCGGGGCATTCCCGTCATCACATCTTGGGCGGTTCGATCCGGCCAGTCACCGTCATAATCTTTTATACTTAGACTCATAAATCTGCCGGAAAGGTGCATCATCTGAATTTTAATAGTCGTTTTACAGTTTTCTGCATTAAAAATCGTAAACTTATAACCTATGTTCCAATTTGAGTTAAAGTCGATGTCAGGAATAGGTTCTTCATGGGTTCCCGTAAGTGTAATATTCAGCTTGTGCGGAAACGTATAAGCTTCGGCGCTGCTCCCAAAACTTAAAAATCCACAAACCAAAACCGTGATCAGCAAAAAGCGTTTCATCAAATATCCCCTCCTTTTCCATTTTATTGTAGCATAGACAGATTTGAAAAAGATGGAAAAAATGCAAGGCGATTGTTTTGTTTCTTTAACCGAAAGTATAAAGCCCGGAATAAGAAAACATCCTTGGCGGAAATGGAATGTCCTGATCAGCACGAGCTGGCAAAATGGATGTCGCTAAAAATCTGAAGCAGCCGCTTTGTTGGCTGTTTAAACTGATGCGGTAGGTCTGTACCGATTCAGGCTTAAGCTCAACTATACATGCTCCGGCCGAGTGATGATTCATCTGAAACTCTCTAAAAGCTCCATTTTGAAAATGATATAAATATCCTTTTAATTTACATGTCTCTTCGTTTATGAACGAAAGATACATGTCTTCATGGACAATGTTTGCAACCCTGTTCCCTTCCCTGTCAGATAGATAAATAGGTCTTTCTCGTTCTTCTGTGATGGTTTTATGATGGACGGGTTCAAGCAAAAGAGGGGCTGCCTGTTGATCTGCAGCTGCTGAGTTAGATGCGATTTCAAAATAGTAGGCGGCAGCATAATCGGCATTCCAATGCCGGTTTATATCTTCTTTATCTGTTTCATCGAACATGTAGGTCTGGGAGATGATATAAACGATATGGCTTCCTGACGGGATATGCAGGCTGATATGGATGGTTTCGGATGAACGGGGAGGGACTGTCAATTGGAAGGTTTGCGCCGGTTTCGGGCGGCCCTCAATCAACACAGAGATGTGAATGCGGTCTGTCTCATCCGTTTCATTGCAGTATATGTACCGCGCCTGAAAATGGCCGGACGGGTCGGTTTTATACCGCACTTTGCTGCGGTCAATGGTATAGGGGTCCTCGGCCAAAAAATAAGTCGATCTGATCTTATTGATAAAACCGCCTCCTTTTCCTGTATTTCGATTATAGCATAAAAAAGGCCGCCGGCTTTGGGCCTGGCGGCGGCTGTTATTTTTTCAAGTAAGCCTCTGTCCGTTTTTCCAAGTAATCCTGGAACAAGGCGATCACCGAACAAATTCCCCAGTAAATCAAGGCAACCAAAATATACATCGTCATGTAGTCGAATTCCCGGCCGCCGATGATTTTAGCCTGCTGAAATAACTCAGGCACGGTAATCATGGCTGCGAGAGAAGACGCCTTCACAAGATCGAGCATAACGTTCGCCAGAGGCGGCAGGGCGATTCTGACCGATTGAGGTACGATGACATGCCGCATCGTCTGCCAATTGGAAAAACCGATCGATCTTCCGGCGTCCCACTGGCCTTTGTCAACGGAAGATAAGGCTGAACGGATGATTTCGGCTATATAGCCGGCGCTGTTAATGCTAAAGCCGATCAGGGCAGCCGTCAATGCTGTAAATTGAATCCCGATGTATGGAAAGCCGAAATAAAGGATAAATAAAATCACCAATATCGGCACGCCTCTCATAAATGAGATGTAGATCTTCGCCGGCCATCTGAGCAGAGCGAGCCGGGACATGCGGCCGAGCGCAATGAAAAAGCCGAGAACGAGGCCGAAAAACATGCCGGCAAAGGAAATCAAAAGCGTATTCCATATACCCTGCATCACATAAGGGAACGATTTAGCGGCTAATTCTGCGTTGAAAATGTATTCCCACTGAATAGATCCCACGCTTAGATCCCTCTATTGGTTCACATCGACATCAATAAAGTCGATATCCTGTTTTTTTGAAACATCGGCACCGCCAAAGAATGTTTTTGATATCTTCTTAATCGTACCGTCTTTGAGCATATCCTTGATAGTTTGGTCAAATTGTTCTTTGAGCCCGGTATTCCCTTTTTTCATAATCAGTCCCTGCTGGTGCGGATAATATTTAAAGTCCGGGTGGATCGTCAAATCCAAATCGGGCATTGCGGCAAGCGCCAGCTTTTGCAGATAATAGTCGTTTAAAATCACATCTGTTCGGCCATTCGCCACATCTTTTAAATATTGCTCATTTGTTGCATTATCGTAAATGACTTCTTCAGCTCCGTATTTACGGGCGATATCCATATAGACAGTCGTTGCGGCTCCGGCCGCCTTCTTCCCTTTTAAGTCATCTAATGTGCGGATGCCTGATAAATCTTTTTTGCGGACGATCGCTGTGCCGTATGAATATTTATAAGGCTTGGAAAACAAGAACTTTTTCTGGCGGTCCTTTGTCATGGTAATATCATTGGCGGCCGCATCAACTTGTCCGCTGTTTACTGCCGTCAGCATGCCGTCAAAGCCCATCTCTTTAAATTCGACATCCAATCCGAGCCGCTTTGCCGCCTCGCGGACGACTTCGACTTCATAGCCGGTCAGCTTGTCTTTACCGGTATCAGTGTCATGGTATGAAGTGGGGTACAGGGTCCCTGAAGTCGCCACCACGATTTTTCCTTTTTCTTTTAGTTGCTCCCAGGCCGTTTTTTGGTCACGGGTTCCGTTTTGAGCCGTGCTGCATGCAGCCGTTATAAAAACAAACGCCATCATCATCAAAAGCAATGTGAAAGGCTTATAAATGCGAACTTTATTCACTGAAAAATCCTCCTGCCATTCCTTTAGTCAAGTAAACCTTAGCACTGAAGCCGGCAATAGGCAATAAGATATTTTGTATTGGGAAAAAATAAAATCATTTGGTTTACAGGGAGGCTGAATGCATGTCGCTTTACTTTTGCAAACCGAAGGTGAATCATAAAGATATCGGGCAATATAAGCAAATAAGGAGGATGAGAAATGATGAAAAACATTTTAATCATCAACGGACATGAAGCATATCCGCATGCGAGGGGGAAGCTGAACCATACGCTTTTTACAGCGATGGCGGACAAGCTTGGCGAAAAATATGATATTAAAAAAACAGTTGTCACAGACGGGTACGACATTGCAGAGGAGCATGAAAAGTTCAAGTGGGCGGATGCCGTAATTTATCAGACGCCGATCTACTGGTTCAGTCTGCCTGCATTATTTAAAAAATACATTGATGAAATATACGAATACGGCCTCTTTTATAAAGGAACGGAAGATTACGGACGGGGCGGGCTTTTTATAGATAAAAGATATATGTTTTCAACGACATGGAACGCGCCTGAGGAAGTATTCTCAAAAGAGGGAACATTTTTTGAAGGGAAAAGCCTTGATGAAGCTTTGTTCCATCTTCATAAAATGCAGGAATTCGTCGGAATGAAGCCTTTAAAAACCTTCTCTGTCCACGACGTCATCAGCAATCCGGACATTGACCAATACCTTGAGGATCTGGATGCTCACCTAAAAGAAGTATTTTCCATTTGAATGGGTCAACGAAAAGCGGCTGCTATTGGCAGCCGCTTTTATTCATGCACAAAAACAGCTGAATTTAATTTTTTTAATAAAAAAACCTAGATTTTTAATAAAAATTTAGATATTTTTTATTTATGATAATGATTCTCATTTTAAATTAAAACGGAAAAGGAAGAGATGGATGTTGACATACAGCAAGAAATTATCCATATTGTTCGGCATTTTGGCCGTGATGTTGATCATTGCGTCCGGATGTTCCTCCGGCCAAAAGGAGAACAGCGGAGCATCACAAGGAGAAGGAAGAGAGATTAAGCATGAGCTTGGAACAGCCCATGTAAACGGAACCCCAAAAAGGGTTGTCGTTTTGGAGCTGTCCTTTCTTGACGCGGTAACAAAATTGGGTGTGAAGCCCGTTGGAATAGCGGATGACAAGAAAAAAGACATGATCGAAAAGCTTGTCGGCGGACCGATCGAATATACATCGGTCGGAACCCGCAGTGAGCCGAATTTGGAAATCATCAGTTCTCTTCAACCCGATCTAATCATTGCAGACGCTGAGCGCCACAAAAATGTGTATCGGGACCTGAAGGGGATTGCGCCTACGGTTGTTCTAAAGAGCAGAGAGGCGACGTATCAAGAAACGATTGACGGCTTCCAAACAATCGCTAAAGCCCTCAATAAAGAAAAAGAGGGAAAACAGGACTTAGCCGAACATCAGAAGCAAATGGACGGGCTGAAAAGCAAATTGCCTAAAAACGAAAAACGCACGATTCTGCTCGGTGTTGCCCGGACTGATTCTTTTAACATTCATACGTCATCCTCCTATGACGGGGAGATTATGGAGGAGCTCGGCTTTAAACATGCGGTCCAATCAAAAGAAGCGTATAAAGATGTCAGCTTGGAACAACTGAGCGAAATCAATCCGGATATCTTGTTTATATCCAGCAATGAAGGGCATACGATTGTTGATGACTGGAAGAACAATCCGATTTGGAAAAACCTGAAAGCCGTCAAAAATGGTCAAGTTTACGACGCTGACCGCGATCTTTGGACAAGATTCAGGGGAATCAGTTCAAGCGAAAAGCTGTCAAAAGACTTGATCCAAAAAGTGTACGGCAAATAATCAAAATAACAAGAAGCGGGAGCCATTCCTTGCTTCTTCTTGTTTTATCAAGGGTGCAATAAGGAAGTGGGCCATTTGAATGTTTCAGCAAACAGATTTCTTATTTTTATCACTGCTTTTATTTTATTCATAGCGGGCATCGGTTTAAACTTGTCCGTCGGGGCATCACACATCAGCTTTGCTACCGCTTTAAAATCGCTGGTGGTCTGGGATCATTCGAAAGAACAGCTGATCATCACGACCCTTCGGCTTCCGAGAACGCTGCTCGCCGTTTTTGTCGGAGCGAACCTGGCTGTGGCAGGGGCTTTGATGCAGGCCATGACGAGAAATCCGCTGGCTTCTCCGCAGCTATTTGGAGTGAATGCGGGGGCATCATTGGCTGTGGTGGCTTCAATCGTTTTGTTCCCTCATCTAAACGCTTTTTCTTCTGTCGGTTTTGCCCTCATCGGTGCGGCAGCCGGAGGTTTCATTGTGTATTCTTTTTCTTCCTCAGGGGGAATGACGCCGGTAAAGCTGGCGCTGACCGGTATGGCCGTCCACCTTTTTCTATCTTCATTTACACAGGGGATCATCATCCTGAACGAATCAGCGGGTGATGTACTGTACTGGATGACCGGGGCGATTGACGGGAGCAATTGGCAAGATGTATCGGTTGTCTTGCCGTTCACAATCATCGGCATCGGACTCGCTGTCATTTTCTCCGGAGCGGTTTCCATTCTTGGATTGGGTGATGAGACGGCAAAAGGGCTTGGCCAAAATACAAAAGGAATCAAAGCGCTCGTCAGCATATTGATCCTGATCCTTGCCGGTTCTTCCGTCGCCGTTGCCGGGCCGATCGGATTTGTCGGTCTGATGGTGCCGCATATCGTCCGGAAACTGGCAGGCGAAAATTACAAATTCGTCATCCCGTTTTCCGCTTTGTTCGGGGCCCTGCTGCTTGTGTACGCCGATGTACTCGCAAGGTTTATCGCCTTTCCGTATGAATCTCCCGTCGGTATTGTGACAGCCGTTCTTGGAACTCCGTTTTTCTTATATTTGGCGAGGAAAGAGAGGAATTTAAGGTGAAAAAGAGTCTCCATATTAAACATCCTTACATGATGATCATTCTTCTTTTTCTAGTCATGCTTGCCTGCGTCATCATCAGCATGGGATATGGGGCGCTTTATATCGCACCTGGTGACGTGGTGAAAAATCTGTTCGGGATCAGCGGCGAATATCAGTTTATTATTCAAAAATACCGGCTTGCAAGGGTGGTTTTGGCGGTTCTGGCCGGAGCCGGTCTTGGCGTTTCTGGTGCGATTTTGCAGGGGGTGATCAGAAATCCGCTTGCATCCCCCGATGTTATTGGAATAACGAAGGGCGCCAGCCTGGCGGCGATGATCGTCATCCTGATTTTCCCCGCTGCGCCTCTTATCGTTTTGCCGTTGTCTGCATTTGCCGGAGCCGGTCTGGTTGCTGTATTGTTAATGATATTCGTACGTAAAAAAAATGCCAGGCCTTCAACGATCGCGTTGGTTGGAATCGCCTTGGGCGCGGTTTGCCACGCGGGCATGCAATATATGATGGTCAAGTTTCCGGGGGATGTCAATGCCGCTTTGATTTGGGTAACCGGGAGCTTGTGGGGAAGGAACTGGGATGAGATCAAGCTCCTTGCTCCATGGCTGATGATATTTTTGCCGATTCTCTTCCTTTTGGCGTCCAAGCTTGATTTAATGTCCCTTGGGGATGAGCTTGTCGACGGTTTGGGAGAGCGGTCGGCCCGTCTCAGGTTTATTTTAATATTTGCAGCTGTCGGCCTTGCCGGCAGCTGTGTGGCAGTCGTCGGTTCAATCGGATTTATCGGTTTAATAGCTCCGCATATTGCCAGAAGGCTTGTCGGAACAAAATCGAAGCATCTGCTCCCTGCTTCAGGGCTTGCGGGTTCGATCATACTGCTGGCCTCTGACAGCCTTGGAAGAGGGCTGATGCCGCCTGTAGAAATACCGGCCGGTATATTGACTGCGATTATAGGCGCTCCTTATTTTCTTTATTTACTAAAACAGGAAGCGGGAAAAAAGTGAGAGGAGGATGATGACGGTGAAACTAGCGGCGGAAAAGCTGACTCTTTCTTATGACACATCGACAATCATCAACGAGATTGATTTGGAAATACCAGAGGGCAAGATCAGCGTTCTGATCGGCTCAAACGGCTGCGGGAAATCAACGATATTGAAAGCCTTGGCAAGGATCATGACGCCTGAAAGGGGTTCTGTGTATCTGGACGGAAAAGAAATTCACAGGCAGCCGTCAAAAGAAATCGCGAAAAAAATGGCGATTTTGCCCCAATCGCCCCAGGCGCCGGAAGGGCTTACCGTGGAGGAGCTTTGCTACTTCGGAAGACATCCTCATAAAAAACTGCTTTCCAAGCATACAAAAGAAGATCATGACATGGTTGACTGGGCTTTACAAGCTACGGGAATGGAGGAGCTGCGCAATCGGACGCTTGATGCCCTTTCCGGCGGACAAAGGCAGAGAGCCTGGATTTCCATGTCTTTGGCGCAAGGCACGGATCTGCTTCTGCTTGACGAACCTACAACTTTTTTGGATATCGCGCATCAGATCGAAGTATTGGAGCTGTTAAAACAACTGAATCGGGAGCATGGCCGTACAATTGTCATGGTACTGCACGATTTGAATCAGGCGTCACAGTACGCCGATTATTTAATCAGCATATTGGACGGGAAAGTATACAGCGCCGGAGCTCCTGTTGAAGTATTTACACCAGCGCTGTTCCGAGACGTTTTTGGCCTTGAATGCTGCATTATGAAAAGCCCGGTCGACCAAAAGCCGATGTGTCTGCCGACCGGATTATGCGGCAGAGCGCTTGTAAAAACAACGCGAAATATGAACGGATGAGGTTTGAGCTTACAGGCCAAACCTCTTTTTTCGTTTTAACAGAAGAGTCGTGTTACAGTAAAAGTAAAAGCCTAAGCGGGTGATGCCATATGTTTTTAAAAAAACTGACTTTGCTGCAAGAAAACATTTCTGATGATTCAACATATCCCTTTTCAATTCCGGCTATCAGACACTTGAATGAATTAACCTTTGAACAAAATGTTGCGTTTTTTGTCGGGGAAAACGGCTCCGGGAAATCGACCCTGCTTGAAGCAATCGCTGATAAATCCGGATTCAACACGGCAGGCGGTGGAAGGAATCATACATATAAAGTGCATGCATCAGGCTCTTCCTTGGGAGACTATATCAGGCTTTCCTGGCTTCCAAAAGCAACAAACGGCTTTTTCCTGCGTGCTGAATCCTTCTATCATTTTGCGACTTATATTGAGAAAGTAAATCCGGGATTAAGGGGCTATGGTGGCCGGTCCCTCCATCAACAGTCACATGGCGAATCATTTTTATCGCTTTTCAAACACCGTTTTGACGAAAAAGGGATCTATCTTCTCGATGAGCCTGAAGCTGCATTATCTCCGGCAAGGCAGCTGACTTTTTTGAAAATCATCCATGATTTGACCCGCAGCAGGAAAGCCCAGTTCATCATTGCTTCCCACTCCCCGATTTTGCTCGGATATCCGGAAGCGCAGATTTTCAGCTTTGACGGTGAAAACATTGCTGAAGTGAGCTATGAGAATACCGATCACTATATGCTGACAAAATATTTCCTTCAGCATCGCGAAAAGCTTCTTGCCGATCTGTTTTCAGAAGATGTTTGATGTGAAACGCGTTTCATAGGATATGATAAGATGCAAACAATTCAAATAGGAGTGAAACCATATGATTCATCAGGATTTGCGATCATTTCACGAACATTTTTTGTGGGGCTCTGCCTCTGCCGCCTACCAAGTGGAAGGAGCTTGGGACGAGGATGGGAAAGGCGCCTCGGTCTGGGACGTATTCACAAAAATTCCGGGTAAAACGTTTAAGGGCAGCAACGGAGATATTGCAGTCGACCATTATCACCGTTTTAAAGAAGATGTCGCTTTGATGGCTGAAATGGGATTGAAGGCATACCGCTTTTCAGTAAGCTGGCCGCGGATTTTTCCAAAAGGCAGGGGAGAGGTGAATGAAGCCGGTTTAAGATTTTATGACAGCTTGATTGATGAATTGCTGGCGCATGACATCGAACCTGTTTTAACGCTTTATCATTGGGACCTTCCCCAAGCTTTAATGGAAGAGTACGGGGGATTTGAATCAAGGCGGATCATCGAGGATTTTGACAGATACTGCGTGGCGCTCTACAAGCGGTATGGAGACAGGGTGAAACATTGGGTATCCCTTAATGAGCAAAACTACAACTTTAACCACGGATTTATTACGGCCATGCATCCTCCGGGAGTAAAGGACAGAAAACGGTTTTATGAAGCCAATCATATCGCATTTTTAGCCAATGCCAAGGCGATAGATTCGTTTCGCCGGTATGTTCCGGACGGAAAAATCGGGCCAAGCTTTGCTTATTCGCCGGCCTATCCGCTATCCAGCCATCCGAACGACATCCTCGCTTTCGAAAACGCCGAGGAATTCACAAATCACTGGTGGCTTGATGTATACTGCCGGGGAACATATCCGGCTATTCCTTTTCAGTATTTGCAGGAAAAAGGCTGGGCACCGACGATAGCGGATGGAGATATGGATTTGTTGGCAAAAGGGAAACCTGATTTTGTGGGAGTGAATTACTATCAGACCATCACCTATGAAATGAATCCGCTGGACGGTGTTTCAGAAGGGAAAATGAACACAACCGGCCAAAAAGGAAGCAATCAGGAAACAGGAATGCCGGGTTTGTATAAAACGAAAAGGAACCCTCATTTAGAAACGTCAAACTGGGACTGGGCCATTGATCCAATCGGCCTCAGAATCGGTCTGCGCAGAATTTCAAGCCGCTACCACCTTCCTGTATTTATTACGGAAAACGGATTGGGAGAATTTGATAAAGTTGAACAAGACGGCACGATTCAGGATGATTACAGAATCGCATATTTGCGCGCCCATCTGGAACAATGCAAACAGGCTGTGAGCGACGGAGTAGATTTAATCGGCTACTGCAGCTGGTCGTTTACGGATTTATTGAGCTGGCTTAATGGATATCAAAAGAGATACGGATTTGTCTATGTGAACAGAGATGAAGAACATGTAAGAGACTTAAAGAGGATCAAAAAGAAAAGCTTTTATTGGTATCAGGACGTGATTAAGACGAACGGAGATAACCTTTAAAGCAAAGAGAAAGCAAGGCGCTGAACAGCATCAGCGCCTTCATTATTTTGGGGCGCAGCAACTCGAATCAAACACAAGATGAGGATATTACAGATGATCCGATATATAAAGTGAAGACAATCTTGTTTTCCCTTGTAAAAAATAGAATAGCTAATGTAATTTGCTGAGGATTTGAAAATTTCTTTGGGTGAAAAGAAGGTTTTTAAGATGAAAAATCTAATTTTCCCATAACAAAGAAAAATGTTATACCTCTGGGAACCCCTATACAGGAGCTTACCCAACGAATGTTATAAAATAACCTGACAAGGAGTGGATGGATGTGCTACGCAAACTTTTGAAATCGTTAAAAAACAGCAGTTACCGCAAATACAGCAGCAGCGACTATGGAAGGCGCCCGAACAAAAAGTACAGCAGCAGCGATTATAGAAAAAAAGGCTATGGTCATCATCATTACAAAAGAAAACATAAGAAATTTTACAGCAGCTGATTTCCTGTGAAAACGGTTCTAAGATGGGTATTTGACCGCCCGTTAAAAAAGGGAACAGAAATTGCCGGACGATATCACATCAAACGTGTTCTGGGGATGGGGAGCTACGGCATCACATATTTAGCCGAACGGCTTGACGGCGGAGGCCCTTGTGTCGTCAAACAGCTGCGAAAAACAAAAGGATGGACACAAGGCGGCCGGAAGTCTTTTGCCCGGGAAGCGGGGATTTTAAGCAAATTGGCCCCTCCTGCAGCGCCCCGCCTGTATGATGTATTGAAAATCGGGCGGAACCGCTTTATCGTGATGGAATATATTGACGGAAAAACGTTCGAAGATTTGATTTTTTATGAAGGCCGTATTTTTGACGAACGGCAAACTGTTTTAAGATTGCTTGAGGTTCTTCAAATCGTCTCTTCGATTCATGGCTGCGGGTTGATTCACCGCGATTTGAGAATACCCAATATTCTTGACGCGGGAGGAAGCATTCGCATTATCGATTACGGGCTTGCCTGCAGTCTGGCAGACCGTGAAAGGATAGTTTACAGGCACCCGGAAAAAAGGCTGATGCGGTCCGTTTCTGTGAAAAGCGATTTTTATGCATTGGGGCATTTTACGCTGTTTCTTTTGTATTCAGGATATACACCTATAACAAAAGATGAAAAAAGCTGGGAAGAAGAGCTTTCTGTATCTCCCGGGCTAAAAGCCGTTTTACGAAAAATGCTGCAGATTGATCCTCCGTATGAAAGTGCCCAAGATATCATCGCCGACCTGAAGTCCTTCTGTTTAACCTCCGGGCAGGCAATAAAAGAAAATATGTAATCAAAAGGGATGGTCATGAATGAATTCAATTTTGATCACCGGGGCGGGACCGACAGGATTGGTGCTTGCGCTTTATCTTGCAAGGCGCGGGGTGCCGCTTCGCATCATTGACAAAAATTCAGGCCCGGGCCGGACATCCCGGGCAATGGCGGTTCATGCCCGTACACTTGAATTTTACCGGCAGCTTGACATCGCCGATGAAGCCGTTGCAAAAGGGATTAAGGTCAATGAGCTTCATATTCGCGGAGGCAGTAAAGAAAAGGGACGCGCCGAACTTGGGGATATGGGAGGAGGACTAAGCCCTTATCCTTTTGTTCTTAGCTTTGCCCAGGATGAACATGAGCAGTTTTTGCTTGAAAAGTTAAAGGAGTCCGGGATCGAGGTTGAATGGGAAACAGAGCTCAGCTCATTTATTGATGAAGGCGGATATGTAGCGGCTGAGCTAAAGAAAAACGGCAAAACGGAAACGGTCAAGGCCGCTTTTCTATGCGGGTGCGACGGCGCCCACAGCACCGTACGGCGCGGTTTGGGCCTCGATTTTCACGGAGGCACGTATGAGCACACCTTTTATGTCGCTGATGCGGAAGCATCAGGTGACGCCGCTTCAAAACATGATCTGAATATGTGCCTTGGTGAAGACGGATTTTGTATTGTGTTCCCAGTAAGGAGCACGGGTTTAAACCGATTCATCGGCATTCTCCCCCCGGCCTTGGAAGACCGCGGGAAGCCGGCGTTCGAAGATGTTGCTCCATTTATAGAAAATCTGCTCCACGTCAAAATTCACGGTGTGAACTGGTTTTCGACGTATCGCGTTCATCATCGTGTGGCCGGTAAATTCCGCAAAGGGCGGGTTTTTATTTTAGGAGACGCCGGACATATTCATAGTCCGGTGGGCGGCCAAGGGATGAATACGGGCATCGGTGATGCCGTTAATTTAGCATGGAAGCTGGCGGCGGTTCTTCATGGGCGGGCCAATGAAGCGGTTTTGGACAGCTATGAAACGGAACGGCGTGCTTTTGCCCGGCAGCTTGTCAATACGACAGACAAGGCTTTTCATGCCATCATCGGTCAAAACCTTACGGGAAGGCTCGTCAGGACCGTTCTTATTCCTCATGTCGCGCCGTTTCTCCTGGGTTTTTCAACGGTGAAAAAGGCCGCATTCAACACTGTCTCACAAATTCGCATCCATTATCGAGACAGTGCGCTGAGCGTGGGAAAGGCCGGGAAGCTTCAAGGTGGGGACCGTCTCCCTTGGGTCAGCGGTGATGGGATTGATAACTTCGCGCCGCTCATATCCGCTGATTGGCAGATTCACATCTATGGTGAGGCAACCGAGGAGATGCGTGAAACTGCGGGAAAACACAACCTTGCACTGTATGAGTTTAAATGGAACCCGGCCTGCGGGAAGGCGGGATTTCTGCGCAATACCCTCTACCTTGTACGGCCGGATGGACACATAGGACTTGCAGACAGCAGACAGGATATTCCTAAGCTGTCCAATTATTTATCATCATTTGGAATCGGACAAAAATGAAAAGCTGCCGGGATAACGGCAGCTTTTTATTTAAATGATCCGATGCAGATGATCGGCTATTTCTACATGCTTACTGCGGAGGCTGTCACCTCCATTGCGGCAAACTGTTCCTCTGGCAGGCCTGCGACTTGCGGTTTCAATTTGCCATTTAGTCATCTTTTCAAGTCTTTTTCAAACGATTGTCTGACTTGCCTGTTCTTTATGTATGTTTGCCATTTTCCGGGCTTCGGCCTGGTCTTTTTTTAATTTGATATAGACTTCAACCCGTTTATGTATGTTTTGTTTCAGTTGATAGGCTTCACTGCCCTGATAAGCTTTGGCATTGTAGCGAATGGGAGCGGCGCTTTTTCCCCGGCCGGTTGCGCTGATTAAAGCAGAGTAGTCTGCGGCGGCTAATTGCTGTGCGATTTCTGATGCTTCGTATTCTCTCTTGAGTAAGTGGTCAAGATCATTGACCGCTTGAATGGTGTCTGTAAGCACTTTGTTTGCGGCATCTAAATAATGTTTGAATTCAGCGGCTGAAAATGTCTCTAAGGAAATTAAGTCATTGATTTCCTCTAATATGCTTTTGAGTTCCTTTTTCTGTTCAGAAACCATCGTTTTCGAATTCAGATAGGCGTGAGCCAGCTGATTTTCAAGAAACTCCATGTCCACAAACGTGTCGCCCGAAAGATTGGCATCGGCCATCATGCCTGAGACCCCGTTCAAAAACTGAATCTGCATATCGGCCAGATTGAGCCAGTCGTCGACAATACCGGCTTGATCCTTGTAAAACGCTTTAATGTTGTCCGCGCCTCTTCCCTGAAAGTCGTCGTCCAAATCGGCTATGCCCTGAAAAGCTTTTTTTAGGCTGACAAGATCTTCTCTAAACCTTTTGTACTCTTCCAGCCGCTCCTTCATCGCTGCTAATAGGGAGTTTGCTTCATAAACTTTCATTCTTCATCCCCTTCCCTCATCTTTTTAGTGAAGAGTTTACCACTTTGTAAAAGGGAGATGGTGAATAAATCCTAAAATTTTATGAAAATGAATCCTTTAGATCAGGAATTACAGGTTCGATTGTCCTGTTGTTTGGCCGGAGAGCTATCAGACTGGTTATTTTGAAGGCCAATTTTCCGAAACAGGTTTTAGGAAAGAGTATCTTTATTCGTTAAAAATGTGAAATACTGTGAACAACCATAATAGAATTGGTGTTTTATGCTATCTTAAAATCAAAAAATGATAGAGAAAAAGACTGGGAAAATGAAGGAAATAAATTTGACTACTTTGTTTCACTTTATTAATATTATAGTCACATATTTTAGAAAATAAGGGATTTTTGTCGAAATTTGTCTTGTAGAGGGAGGAGACGGGCTTTGAGTGCAGATAGATACCGCCTTGGAATCGATATTGGAGGAACTTTTACCGACCTTTCGTTGCTGAATCCGGAAGATGGGAGCCTGACCGCGGTAAAGACGCCGACAGTTCCGGATGATCCGGCACGGGGCATTATAAATGGTTTAGCTCTGTTAAAGGAGAAGGAGATTCACCCTTCGAACATTCATTATTTTGTGCATGGCATGACGATTGGCTTGAATACGCTGCTGCAACGGAAGGGGGCAAGAATCGCCCTTTTTGTGACCGAAGGTTTTCGCGACATTCTTTCTCTTCAGCGTTTGCGCCTTCCGATTCCGTATGATTTCAGATCGCGAATGCCTGAGCCGCTTATTCCCCGCAAATACGTTTTTCCGATTAAAGAGAGAATGCTTTATGATGGATCTGAAAAAATTCCGCTCCATTTGAAAGAGGTTGATGAAGCAGTCGACAAAGTTTTGGAAGAAGGCCTTGAAGGCATCGTCATATCCTTCCTGCACAGCTACCGCAGCCCTTTGCACGAACATCAAGCTGCAGAGCGAATCAGGCAGAAAGCGCCGGAATTGGAGGTAGTGACATCTTCAGAGCTTTGGGCGCAAATGAGAGAATATGAACGTACGGTCATGTCTGTCGCCAATTTATATATAAAATCAAATGTACGGCACTATTTCGACACGCTGAAAGAGAGGCTCGCCACAGCGGGAATTCCGGCGACCCCATTTATTACCCAGTCAAACGGGGGCTTAATGGATATTGAATCGGCTGCAAAGGCGCCTGTCAAAACGCTTTTTTCCGGGCCGGCCGCAGGAGTCATCGGGGCGATTCGGGCTGCCGAATCTGCCGGAATACGCAATGTGATCACGTTTGATGTCGGGGGGACAAGCGCAGATATTTCAATCGTTGAAGAAGGAAAAGCTGCGCTTACACAGTCCAACCAAATCTCCGGTTTCCCGGTGGCCATTCCGTCCGTTGCAATGTATTCGATTGGAGCGGGCGGCGGTTCCTTTGCCTGGATCGATAAAGGGGGACTTTTGAAAGTTGGACCGGAATCGGTCGGATCAGACCCTGGGCCGGCCTGTTATGGAAAAGGGGAAAAGGCCGCTCTTACCGATGCGTTTCTCGTTTGCGGCTATTTAAATCCCGCCCGGTTTGCTTCCGGGAAAATGAAGCTTTACTGCGAAAAATCAGAGGAGGCGCTCCGGCCGATCGCCGCTTATTTAGGTACGGATGTGCGGGGAGCAGCGGATCAAATGATTCAGGTGGCTGTTGCCAATATGTATACGGAGTTAAGCAATGTGATGGAACAGCGGGGATTTGATCCGAGAGAATTCAGCCTGTTGGCATTCGGAGGAGCCGGACCTGTGACGGCAAATTTTCTGGCGGAGGAAATTCAGGCGAAAAACGTGCTCATTCCTCCGAGCCCCGGTACATTATCGGCTTTGGGGGCTTTGACTGCAGACTTTGTCTATGATGCTGTTTATTCAAGACAGGTGCTGCTTGAAGATATGACCATGAGCGAATTGAAAGAGGAATTTGCAAAGCTGACGAAGCAAGCCGAAAAGTGGCTTGATGAACAGCGTGTACAGTCTTTGGCGGGCACGTCCCTCCTATTCTTGCTTGACGCCCGTTATAAAGGACAGGCGTATGAGATAGAGCTTCCGGTTTCACCGGAATGGCTTGAAAGCAGCAGTCAGGCGGAAATTGCAGAATCCTTCCATTTGATCCATGAACGCCAATACGGACACAGCGACGAAAAAACGAGCATTGAACTGATGAATATGCG
Organism: Bacillus sp. KICET-3; assembly: GCF_033261025.1. NCBI lineage: Bacteria > Bacillati > Bacillota > Bacilli > Caryophanales > Bacillaceae > Bacillus > Bacillus sp. KICET-3. Next base: position 427,544 of record NZ_CP137345.1, read on the forward strand.
CGTGAGGATCATAGGAAAAACGCCAAAACCGCCACTAAAAGAAATCAGCCGCTGCACGGGCTCAAATGCGGAGCCGGCATGCAGAAGGACGATCATGTTAAAAGGCCGAACATATCAGGCTGATGTTTATGACCGACGCGCCCTTGCAAACGGGCAGAGCATCGATGGCCCCGCCATTATTGAGCAGGATGATTCAACGACGCTGATTCTGCCAAATTGGCAGGTTACTGCTGATCAAGCGGGAAACCTTATCATTGAACGGAAGGAGAGCGGACGATAATGCGTACAGATCCTGCACGTTTGGAAATGATGAGAAGCTATTTCAACGCTATAGCCTCGGGAATGGGCCATGTCATCGAACGGACCTCTTTTACAACATTTGTAAATGAATCTGCCGATTTTGCGACTGCTTTGGCTACACCTGATGGAGAATTTTTCGTGTATCCGAAGACAGTGGGTGTGACGATCTTTTTGGGGTTGTCGTTAAAGCGTGCAATTGAAGAAAGCGGCCCGTTTGAACCCGGGGACATCGTCATCACGAATGACCCCTATACAACCGACGGATTGGCGACTCATCTGCCTGATATTCACGTTTTTAAGCCTATTTTTATCGATGGGGAGATTATCAGCTATGCATGGGCATTCGTCCATTGCAGCGATGTGGGGGGGATGGTTCCGGCCAGCATTTCGCCTACTGCAACTGATATTCACCAGGAAGGTTTGAGAATACCCCCGGTGAAAATTTACAAGGCGGGTAAGGAAAATCGTGAAGTATTGCAAATCCTTCGGGCCAACAGCAGGGTTCCGGACTTAAATGAAGGAGACATCAACGCCATGATTGCGGCGGTCAAGACAGCCGAAAGCCGTTTGAAGGCGATGATCGGCAAATTTGGAAAAGATGCCGTCCGTCAGGGAATGGATGATTTGCTTGAACAGGCGTCAATGAGAGCCGGCAAAGTCATCGGCCGCATTCCAGATGGAACGTACAGCTTTTCAGATTATCTTGATGATGACATGATCTCGGACGTTCCGATTCGGCTTGCTGTTTCGGCAAAAGTCGCCGCTGAAAAAATCGCCCTTGATTTTTCTGACTGCGACCCGCAGGTGCAAACCGCTTTTAATCTTGTAACAAACGGAACAAAACATTCGTTTTTATACCAAGGTTTGATTAATTATATCATTAGTGAAGACCCTTATATTCCGGTTAACGGCGGACTTACGAGACCGATTGAGGTCATCGCTCCGAAAGGAACATTGGTTCATCCGGAATATCCGGCAGCGGTAGGGATCCGTCACTCCATCACGATGAGATTGTATAATGCTGTTCTTGGCGCGCTGGCAAAAGCGCTTCCTGAAGCGGTGCCCGCAGCCGGTGCCGGCCAGTCGGCCATTGTTGTTCTGTCTGTGCCTGATGAATCTTCAGGCGGCAGAAAGATGTCTGTCGTCGAACCGATGGGCGGCGGAGGAGGCGGACAGCATGATATGGACGGAGCCGACGGAATCGACCATGCGTCTGGATTTTTAAAAAACACGCCGATAGAAAGCTTGGAACAGCATATTGATATTTATGTTCACCGTTATGAGCTCGTCAAAGACACTGCCGGAGCGGGCCTGCACCGCGGCGGCCATGCGATTGGACTGGAGTTTGAAGCGGTTGCACCCGAATCGATCGTAACCGCCAGAGGAATGGAGCGCCTGCGTTTTCAGCCTTGGGGACTTGCCGGAGGAAAGGCAGGGTCTCTGGGCCGCGTCCGGCTTCACCCGGGTCAGTCCGATGAAAAAATGATGCCGAAGATTGATGTATTGAAGCTGGAACAAGGGGACATCGTCAATCTTCAATCTCCCGGGGGCGGCGGATGGGGTGATCCGTTCATCCGGAAGGCCGAACTGGTGTTGAAAGAAGTTGAAGAAGAACTGCTGAGTGAGGAGGCCGCTTTACAGCGCTACGGCGTGGCACTGAGGAAAAATGAAAGCGGCCGTCTCAGCATAGATGATGAAAAAACGAATCAAATCAGAAGAGAGAAAGCAGGAAGAGCAAGGAAGCATTGGGATTTTGGCAGGGCAAGGGAGGAATACGAACAGCGCTGGACCGAAGAGGCCAGTACAGCTCTGGCCAGAATGTTGCGAAAGCTTCCGGCGAATCAAAGATCCCATGTTAAACATCTGGTCCATGATTATGTTTTGAAAAAAGGCCGCAGCCCGGTCAGCAAAGAGGCTGTTGCAGCTGTTTTTGAGAAACTGGGAGTAAAAAATAATGCGAAAATGGAGAGATAACAATGAAAAGAAAAATATCTGCTTTGTTTATTCTGTCTCTTATCAGTATGCTGCTTCTTTCGGCATGTGGCGGCAGCGGCGGCCAGGGGAATAAAAAATCCGATACCGTTGTAATCGGCGTATATGGCGGTGATTGGGAAAAACATATCAAGCCGAGCATTGAAGGATTTGAGAAAGATACGGGGCTGAAAGTCAAAGTTGTTTCCGGGACAGACTCTGAGTGGCTCACAAAGCTTAAAGCGTCGAATGGACAAAATGCTCCATATGATCTTTTGATTTTGCAGCCGGATTCAATTCAGCGGGCACAGTCAGCAGGGCTGCTGCAGCCGATTGACCAGAAGAAAGTTCCGAATATAAAAGATTTGTATCATTCCGTTCAAAAGCGATTCACTGTTGACGGTAAGCAATATGCGGCAGGGTTCAGCATGGGGCAGCTCGGTATTGCGTACCGAAAGGATCTTGTTCCGCAAGAGCCGAAACGATGGACCGACCTTTGGAACAGCAGCTATCAGGGGCATGTCGCCGTTTCTTCCCCGACTTATTCGGCCGGCCTCCAATTTTTTGCCGGTTTAATTAATGCGCAAGGCGGCTTGGAATCGAATAAAAAAGATGTGGATAAAGCGTTCAATAGTTTAGCGGATTTGAAGAAAAATGTGACGGCATATCCTGATAACCCCGGTTCGATTCAAACGCTTCTAGAGCGCGGGGACGCGTGGGTTGTTCCTTTTTGGGACGGCCGGGCCTATTCTCTTGAGGATGCCGGTCTGGACGTAGGTTTTGCCTACCCTGAGGAAGGCGCGGTTGCAGCCCTCGCAAGCTGGGCCGGCTTATTACAGCAATTTAAAATGGGTTGATTATGAAATTGCAACGACAAAAATAAGCGATTGGACAAATCGCTGGAATCAAGTACTTGGCGGAAAATAGGTGGCAATCATGAGCGCAATTCAGATTCAGCATGTCAGCCGGCATTTCGGGAATAACATCGCATTAGAAGACGTACAGCTTGAAGTCAGGGAAGGAGAGTTTTTCTCGCTCCTTGGCCTGAGCGGCTGCGGAAAGTCTACGCTCCTTAATATTATAGCCGGATTTCTTAAACCGACTTCAGGCTTTATATCTATAGGGGGACAGGATGTAACTGATTTGCCGCCTTATCATCGAAACTGCGGAATGGTTTTTCAAGATTATGCTTTATTTCCGCATTTGAATGTTTTTGAAAATGTAGCATACGGTTTAAAAATTCAAAAAATGCCTCGGCAAAAGCTCAAAGAGCGGGTGGTGGAAAGCCTTTCATTGGTCCACCTTGAAAAATACGCAAAACGCATGCCCCATCAGCTTAGCGGCGGCTAGCGGCAGCGGGTGGCGATCGCACGCGCTTTGGCGGTACAGCCTTCGGTATTGCTGCTTGATGAGCCGTTAAGCAATCTGGATGCAAAACTTCGAAAAGAAATGCAGTTTGAGCTGCGCCGCATTCAAAAACGCGTCGGCATAACAACGATTCTGGTGACACATGATCAAGAGGAAGCGTTAAGCTTATCAGACAGGATCGGGGTGCTTGGCAATGGCAGGCTTCAGCAGCTTGGAGCTCCTTTGGACGTATACCGCAAGCCTGCCAACCGGTTTGTCGCAGAGTTTATCGGACAGGTCAATCTCCTCGAGGCCCGGGCGGAAGAAAGGCAGGATTCAACAGGCGCATATCGTTATGAGGTTCCCGGTTTTGAAGTGCGGGAAGGTGTTCCGCTTTCTTTTGAGGTCAGCCGGAATATTCTGAAGAAGCCTTATTCCTCTGTATTATTTATGCTGCGTCCCGAACGAATTTCGATTTGGCTTAATCATCCTCCGGAAGGTTCGGAGAATAGAAGACGCGTAACATTGACAGATGTCAGCTATATCGGAAATGCCATTAGACTAAAGGCGGCTTTTGCAAAGGGAGAGCTGATCATTCAGGTGCCTGATCCGCACTTTCCGAAGCTGCCGAAGCCGGGAGACGAGATGTATATAGCATGGGAGCCGGAAGACCTTGTTCCTCTTGAGATAAAGGAGGATAAACATGGCTGTCGATAGTCAGAAGCGGTTTTATTGGTTTTTGCTGATTCCGGCTCTGTTGTTTTTTGGGGTTTTTCTCGTACTTCCGTTCGTTCTTTTACTGATATTAAGTTTCAAGGATGTTGACGGGATGATGAATACGCTGGATTCGTACAGCTTTTCCCAATATATCGAGGTATTTGCGTCAGACGTTTACTTGAAAACGATCGGGACAACGCTGTGGACGGCATTAAAAACCACCGTCTTATGCCTCTTGATGGCGTATCCTGCCGCTTATTTGCTGGTTAAAGCACCAAACCGGAAATGGCGTGCATTATTCTACATTTTGCTCGTATCGCCTCTTTTGACCAGCGTCGTCATCAGGACGTTTTCCTGGATTGTGCTGCTTTCGCAAAACGGGCTGATCAATGAGGCGCTGATCAGTATGAGATTGATCGAAAAGCCGCTGCCGCTTTTATGGAATATGAATGCGGTCATTATAGCGTACGTCCAGGTTATGCTTCCATTTGCTGTTTTGCCGATTGCCACTTCTTTGAACGATATCAAACCGAATTTGAAGCATGCTTCCATGAGCCTTGGGGCGGGAAGGCTGCGGACGTTTTTCTCTATTACGCTGCCGCTGACAATCCCCGGAACGGCCACCGGTGCGGTCATTGTATTTTCGCTTGCCGCCGGAAGTTATATCACCCCACTTTTAGTCGGGGGACGGATGCAGCCTCTGCTGCCGTTGTCGATCTATCAGCAGGTGCTGCAAGTGTTTAATTTACCGCTTGCCGCCGCCATGTCCTTTACTTTATTGGCCGCAGTATTTTTGATTGTCGGTATTCTCGGAATCATTCTTAAACGCTGGGAGGCGAGGATGAATGGGTGGTCATAAATTCCGCCGAACATCTTCCGGTAAGTGGATTGATATGTGCGTTTGGACGACCGGTCTTTTTGTTTACCTCTTTTTGACGCTGCCCGTTTGTGTGATTGTTCTGTCGGCGTTCAGCCCGACAGCATATCCAAAGTTTCCTCCGACAGAGTTTTCGATTCGCTGGTTTGAGGGGATTTTCAACAGTCCGGAATGGATGGAATCGATTTGGATCAGCGGGGTATTGCTGGTGATCGTGACGCCGCTGACAGTCATACTCGGAACAGCGGCATCATATGCTTTGGCAAGACTGCAGTTTCCGGGGAAAAACGCTGTCCAATCTTTTATTCTCTCGCCGCTGATGATTCCCCAAATTGTGCTGGGAGTGGCGCTGCTCTATTTATTCACAATGATGGGGATCAACGGAACGATAACGGGATTGGTAATCGGACATATGCTGATCAGTCTTCCGTATGTCGTTCGCACGGTCGGCGTCAGTGTGGCAAATTTGGACCCAAAGCTTGAGCTTGCATCAATGAACCTTGGCGCAGGTCCCGTGCATACCTTTTTTAAGGTGACTCTCCCGCTGATTAAACCGGGAATGATTGCCGGGGCCGTGTTTTCCGCCGTAACGTCATTTGGAGAGATTTCCATCAGTCTATTTGTATCTTCTCCAATGGTCACACCCATTCCGGTCAGGACGTTCAGCTATATTGAACAGACATTTGATCCGAGCGTCAATGCCATTTCTGTCATATTTATTGCGGTATCTGTGATCGCCCTCGTCATCATTGAGCGGACGATCGGGCTGTCAAAAACGATGTAGGATGTTATGTTATAAGACAAGCAGGCTTTTTTTAGCCTGCTTGTCTTTTTTTGTTAATTAAGTGTTGACAATCTCGCATGAACAGTAGTAGTATTTTTAAATACTAGTAGTGTTTTTTAGAACTACTAAGAAGGGAGCGGACATTATGGAAGAATTGAAAAAACTCGGGCTGTCAGATTTAGAAGCCCGCTGTTATATGACATTGCACGAGCAGCCTGATATGACGGGGTATGAAGTGGCCAAACGGGTTTCAACATCCAGGTCGAACGTGTATGCCGCACTGCGGGCGCTTGTTGACAAAGGAATTTGCCGGGTGACGAAGGGAGATACCGATAAGTATGCTGCTGTTCCGATCAGGCAAGTGGTCAAATATTTGCAGAGGGAGTTTGAAAAAACCTCAAGCGTTTTGGTTGATAAATTGAACACGCCGCCCGAGCCGGCGCCGTCTTTTTATCATTGGGAAGGTGAAAAGCATCTGAATACGGCGATTAAAAGGATGATTGCCAATGCGGAAAAAACGCTTGTCGTCGATATTTGGGCAGAAAATCTGCACAAGGTTGAAGATGAGCTGTTAGCCGCGGAGCAACGCGGAGTCACGGTTATTGTCATTACATTAGGAGAATGTGAAACACCGCTGCAACATGTTTTTGTTCACCGGCGCAAAGATTTAGAGAAGTCTTGGCCGCGGTATGGGGCGAAAAAGGTTTCCGTGCTGGCGGACAGCAGGAATGCGATTGTCTGCAGCCTTGACGGCCTATTAAAGCCGTCGGGCGTAGAGACGAATCATCCTTCAGTGATTGAGCTGCTGAAAAATGCATTTTTCGATGATCTCGTGATGATGCATATCGAAAAAGATTTCGGTGATAAGATTGCCGAAAAATACGGCAAGGATTATGAACAATTAATGGATTATTATGCCAAAGAAAAAGGCTGGGATATTTAGGAGGGGAAAACATGACCAAACAAAAATATGGATTGATGACGCTGCTGCTTTTTTGGGCGGGGTTTGCCGTGATGTCGAGCTTATACATCACCATACCGTTGACAACGGTATTCATGAATCAGTTTGCGGTGTCATCGGATCAGGCGGCTTGGACGGGCAGCATTTTTTCAATCTTTTTTGCACTCGGCTGTTTAATATACGGGCCTGTTTCTGATCGATTTGGCCGTAAAAACGTCATTGTCATCGGCCTTGGTTTTTTAGCCGTTTTTACGCTGATGATCAGTTTTGCAGAGAACTTGTCTGCGCTTATTCTATTTCGCGCTTTGCAAGGCGCAGCAGCCGCATCATTTTCGCCGGTTGCCCTGGCTTATGCCGGGGAAATGTTCCCTCAGGAAAAACGGGGAACGGCCATCGGGTTTATTAGCACCGGATTTTTAATGGCCGGGATTGGCGGTCAGGTCGTTTCAAGCTATATCAGCGAGGTTTGGAATTGGAATGCCATCTTTTTGCTAATGTCCGCCGTCTATGTACTGACTTTGTTTTTGAACATGTTTCTTTTGCCGAAAGGGGATGTCAAGCGGCATGACGGGCATATGTTTTCTTCTTTCAGTCGAATAGGTGACGTGCTTGGCAGCCGCTCCTTAATGTTCGGCTATGTGATCACGGTTACCATCCTCTTTACATTCGTCGGTATGTATTCAGCGCTTGGGCATTATTTGACCCATTCATCGTATCATCTTTCCGGCAACCAGCTGTTAGCGGTTCGTTCAGCCGGCATTCTCGGAATGATCTGTTCGCCGATAGCGGGGCGGTTCATCGGCAAATATGGGAGTCTTCCTGTTCTGCGCTTCGGTTTAATCACGGCCGCGGCCGGGCTGCTTTTGATGAGTTTCAGCAGCGGATTGGCGCTTCTCATCGTCATGAGCATCGTATTTGTGCTTGGAATCGCCGTTGCTACGCCGTCATTGATTTCTTTGATCGGACAGCTTGGCGGGGAAGTCAGAGGGCTTGCCGTCTCCATATATACCTTTATCTTATTTATCGGAGCAAGCCTGGGACCGATTTTTACAGCCGTTCTGTTGAAAACGGCCGCAGCATCACTGCTTTTCCTTGTTTTAAGCCTGGTGCTATGCTTCAGTATTGTTCTGTCCTTTCTCATCAATATGAAATCAAAAGCCGTACAAACGGCAAGCTAAGCGGCATATTTTTGATTATATCGAAATAATTTATTTTTTGATGAAGTATGTTGAGGATTTATGAAAAAATGTAAACAATCTTTATATTTTTTTGAAATAAAATTTTTATAAAATATATTAAAATCATAATCCCTCTAAAAAATTTATAAAATGTTAATAAACTATTAACTTTCCACTTAAAAAATTGCGGATGTAAACGATATTTTTTCGTTTTTCCGCATATTTTTTTTGAAATTTCGGAATCGCGCATATTATTCCCGTCTGGATTTCGGCATCCCGCATGAATCTTTTCACCTATTTTTCGGTGAAAAAAACAATTTTTTCATTTAAAGTGAACTATGGACAGAAAATGAATTTATTTCAGTAAAAACGATAAAGGCAAACCTGCGGAAACGCAGGGACGCAAAGCCATGGCCTAAGGCACGGATAGTGCTACGGTTGACAGGTTGCCGAATAGACAGGGAGTCCACCCGGTTTTTATTCGGGTGGACTTTTTAATTTTTTTACAGTATAACTTTTTATTGGAAATGACAAATCTGTGACAGCGCTGTTTCATTCATTGCAAAGCCGCAATTCTGTATTGCGGATAAGCGTAAGGCCATCACAAATCAAACATACGAAGGAGGAACATAAGATAATGGACAACACTACTTATTATCCGCTGACACATGCTCAAAAACGAATTTGGTATACAGAGACATTTTATCCCGGTACAAGCGTTTCAAATTTGAGCGGTTTTGGAAAGCTGAAATCGGAGTCAAGAATAGATACAGACTTAGTGGCTGAGGCGATCCGGCAATTTGTGCGCACGAATGAAACAATGCGTTTTAGACTGAAGCTTGGTGAATGGGACGAACCAAAACAGTATATAGCCGAGTATGAACCTTTCGATATCAAATATATGGATGCTGCAGAGACCGGTGATATAAACCGGGTTCTTGAATGGGGACAAGCTGAGGCGCAGCAGCCTTTGCCGCTTTATGAAAGCCCGTTGTTTACCTTTGCCGTCATTCGCATCAATCCTTTTGAAAGCTGGTTTTTCGCAAAGGTTCATCATATCATCGCTGACGGTATTTCTATGACGCTTCTGGGCAACCGCATCACAGACATCTACTTGAAACTGGCTAAAGGAGAACATGTCCCTGACGTACAGGCTTCATTTACGGAGCATATTCAGAGCGAATTGGAGTATGAACATTCCAAACGGTTCCAAAAAGATAAAGCATATTGGAATGCCCAATTTGAATCGATTCCGGAACCCGTATCTCTAAAGCAAAGCGATTCATATCAAATCCGTTTAGAGGCTGCTCGCCTTTCAAAAGAGATTTCTCCTTCCCTTTATCAAAAAATTCAAGCGTATTGTCAGGAAAACAATGTAAGTGCACTCTCCTTGTTTCTATCAATCTTGCACATTTATATGCATAGAGTAACAGGCCATAAAGATGTCGTGCTCGGCACATTTATGGGGAACAGGACAAATGCAAAGGAAAAGCACATGCTCGGAATGTTTGTTTCGACGATTCCGATGAAAGCGCACCTTGATCCGCATCAAGACTTTACTGCATTTGTGCAGGAAAGGATGAAAGATCAGCTGAAAGTCATCAGGCATCAAAAATATCCGTATAATCTCCTGATCAATGATTTGCGGGACAGGCAGCCGAATCTAAATAAGCTGTTTGCCGTCTCTCTTGAATACCAGGTCATGCAATGGCAGCAAAAAGAAACGGTTTCATTTTTAACCGAGCCGATTTTCAGCGGATGCGAGGTTAACGATATTTCCATTCATATAAAGGAAAGATGGGATACGGGGACACTTGCCATCGACTTTGATTACAGAAGCGAATTATTCAGCCGCGAGGAAATGGTCATCTTCTCCGGGCGGCTGATGACACTGCTGGAAGATGCCTTGACAACGCCCCATAAACGAATCATTGATCTTGATGTAATGTCGAATGAAGAAAAACAACAGCTGTTAAACAGGGCATCCGCCTCTTCTTTAAAAGCTGAACAGGAGATGACGCTGCACGGATTGTTCGAATCAACAGCAGCTGAGATTCCTGATAAAACAGCGCTGTTCTATGAAGGGAAAAAGCTGTCATACCGGGAGTTAAATCAGCAGGCCAATCGACTGGCAAGGGCGCTCCGCAAAAGGGGGATCGGTCCCGACATCCCGGCTGCCGTGTTGATGGAGCGGTCAGAACGGACGCTGACGGCCATTTTGGGCATCCTCAAAGCAGGAGGAGCTTATGTTCCGATCGATCCGGCTTTTCCGGAAGAGAGAATTCGATTTATGCTGAAGGATTCAAATGCCAAAGTGGTCATTACCGACAGCGCGTTTCATATTGATACGGCTGAAACACTGCGGTTTGACGAAGCGGTCGCCGAAACGGAAGAGAGCGGAAATCTGCCTTCTTTGGCCGGAGCGGAACATCTCGCATATATCATTTATACATCCGGAACAACCGGCCGCCCAAAAGGAGTGATGATTGAGCACAGACAGGTTCACCATCTTGTGAGGGGGCTTCGGCAGGCGGTGGATACATTGAAGCACGGGGATTTGAAGCTGGCGCTTTTGGCTCCGTTTCATTTCGATGCTTCAGTGCAGCAGATTTTCACATCTCTCGTACTTGGCCAATCGCTGTATATCGTTCCAAAAAAGACCGTTTCCGACGGATATGCTTTGGCTGCCTATTATCGCCGTCACCGCATTGACATGACAGACTGTACACCGTCTCATTTACAGCTTTTGATTGCGGCTGATGATCTCCGCGGAATCAGCCTGAAGCATATCCTCGTCGGCGGAGAAGCGCTCTCGTGGGTCGTGGTGGAGAAGCTGTTTCAATTATTTGCAAAAACGGGTGCGCCGGCGCCGCTGATCACAAATGTTTACGGACCGACAGAAACCTGTGTCGATGCTTCGGCATTTACAATTCCAGGCGACGGGCCACGACGGTATGAAACAGCCTATGTCCCGATCGGCAAGCCTCTCGGCAACAACCGTTTTTACATTTTGGACGAAAACGGGGCCCTCTTGCCGGACGGTGCGGAAGGCGAATTGTACATAGCTGGCGCCGGTGTTGGCCGGGGATATTTGAATCTTCCGGAGCTGACCGGCGAAAAATTTTCAGCGAACCCGTTTGTACCAGGAGAAATGATATATCGAACAGGTGATGCTGCCAAATGGCTCCCGGATGGCACGGTTGATTTTATCGGCCGTAAAGATGACCAGGTAAAAGTCCGCGGTTATCGGGTTGAGCTCGGCGAAATCGAGACGATTCTGCAGGGAGCGACGAATATCGGAAAAGCGGCTGTGCTCGCCCGTCCTGGAGAAAACAACAGTCTTGAGCTTTGCGCCTATGTCGTGCCGAAAAAAGCCGGAACGGTGTCAGTTCCGGCATTAAGGGAGCACCTGTCAAAGCGGCTGCCTGATTATATGATGCCTTCTTACTTTGTCGAGATTGATGATATGCCGCTGTCACCGAGCGGCAAAGTGGATCGAAAAGCACTGCTTTGCCATGAAGTGCCGGCCATAGGCGGAGCCGAATATACCGCGCCGAGAAACGAGTGCGAAGAAAAAATCGCGCATATTTGGCAGGATGTGCTCGGTGCCGGGCAGGTCGGAATATATGATCAGTTCTTTGAAATGGGAGGCCATTCGCTGAAAGCCATGACGATGCTGACGAAAATTCACAAAGCGTTCGGCGTCGAAGTTCCGCTGCAGGTCCTGTTTGAAAAGCCGACTGTGGCCGCGCTTAGCCAGTATGTATCTGAAGCCGGGCGGAAAGAGTTCAGCGAAATCATGCCGGCGGCAGAAAGTCCAGACTATCCGTTGTCACTGGCTCAGCAGCGGATCTATATCGTCAGCCAGCTTGAGGACGCCGGGATCGGCTACAATATGCCGGCCGCCGCAATGCTTGAGGGGGCGCTTGATCTTCCGCGGCTGGAAACCGCTTTTCACAAGCTGATCGCCAGACATGAGGCGCTGCGCACTTCCTTTGTGTCAGTCAATGGTGAACCGAGGCAAAAAGTTCATCAAAAGGTTCAGTTCAATATTGAACTGATCGAGGCCGGAAGCATGGCTGAAGATCAGATTTTGACATCCTTCGTCCGCCGCTTTGACATCGGAAAAGCTCCGCTGATGAGAGTCGGGCTCGTCCGCCTTGATGACAGCAGGCATATGCTTTTGTTTGACATGCACCATCTGATTTCTGACGGAGTGTCGATTTCGATTATTTTACATGAGCTGGCAAGCCTGTATAAAGGCGAAGACCTGCCGGCTTTGCGTTTGCACTATAAAGATTACGCTTCTTGGCAAAGAATTCAGGCTGAAGGCGGATATCAAAAAGAAGAGCGCTACTGGAAGAACGTTTTTTCCGGAGAATTGCCGGTATTGCAGCTGCTGACGGATCAGCCGAGACCAGCCGTCCAAAGTTTTGAAGGAGACAGGGTGTCAGCCGTCCTGCCAAAAGCGATGAAGGACAGACTGAACAGACTTGCGGAGAAAAACGGGGCGACCCTGTACATGGTGATGCTTGCCGCTTACAATACAATGCTTGCTAAATACACCGGACAAGAAGACATCATTGTCGGGACGCCGACGGCGGGCCGCAGCCACTCTGACCTGGAAGGCATCGTCGGGATGTTTGTCAATACGCTGGCGATCCGTTCAAAGGTGGAGCTTGAGCAGACTTTCACCGAGTTGCTTGATCATGTGCGGAAAACGGTGCTTGATGCATTTGAACATCAGAACTACCCGTTTGAATGGCTTGCCGAAAAGCTGAATGTTCCGCGTGATTTAAGCCGCCATCCGATATTTGACACGGTGTTCATTCTGCAAAATTCACTAGAAGAGATTCCGCTGATCGGCGATTTGCGCCTTTCAGTTCAAGAGACGAATGTCAAGATCGCCAAATTTGACCTGACGCTTCAGGCAAAAGAAGAGCGGGAAGAAATCATCATCGATTTGGATTACAGTACAAAGCTGTTCAGAAAAGAAACGGCTGAACAAATGCTGAAGCATTATATCCATCTGCTTGAGGAAATAACAGCCGACCCTTTTCAAAGGCTGGGGGAGTACAGCCTGTTGACAGAGGAAGAGATGAATCGGCAGATTGTTGCGTTCAATCCTGGAGAAAGCGACTATCCAAGAGAGCGGACGATTGTGCAGCAATTTGAAGAACAGGCGGAACAAGCAAAAGACCGTCCTGCCCTTCAATTTGAAGGCAATGTATTCACTTATGGGGAGCTCAACACTAAAGTGAACCAACTGGCAAGGCGACTGCGTGAATGCGGGGTTGAAACAGGTGCGACAGCCGCTATTCTCACCGCCAGATCGGCTGAAATGGTCGTCGGAATTCTTGCTGTGTTAAAAGCCGGAGCTGCATATGTACCGATCGATCCCGATCATCCAAAACAGCGGATCAAACACTTTTTCGAAGACAGCGGTGCTTCCGTGCTATTAACGCAAATGTCGATGAAGCCGCTTGCCGAAACAGCAGGATTTGCGGGCGAGGTGATCATCCTTGATGATGAACAGCTCTATCAGGGAGATGCGGACAACTTGAATGTTCCAATTTCTCCGGAAACGCTGGCGAACCTGACGTACACTTCAGGCACGACAGGCATGCCGAAAGGCAACATGGTAACCCATCGAAACATCTTGCGTACTGTGAAAAATCCGAACTATATGAAGATCATGGGAACGGATATCGTGTTTTCCATATCCAACTATGTATTTGACGCGTTCATGTTTGATCTGTTCGGTTCCCTGTTAAACGGAGCCAAGCTGGTGATCGCTCCTAAGGAGACGATACTTGACATGGGGCGGCTTGCCAATGAAATTGAAAAAGAAAAAGTCTCGGTATTAATGATCACGACGGCCTTGTTCAATCTGCTTACAGATATGCGTCCCGACAGCATGAAGAACCTTCGCGGAGTGCTGTTCGGCGGTGAACGCGCATCGGTTGGCCATGTCAGAAGAGCGCTGAAAGCCGTCGGAAAAGGAAAGCTTCTTCACATGTACGGGCCGTCTGAGAGCACAGTATTCACGACCTGCCATCCGGTCAATGAGCTGCCGGACGATGCGCAGTCCGTGCCGATCGGAAAGCCTGTCAGCAATACGGAAGTCTTGATTCTTGACTCGTTTGGAAACGTCCAGCCGAGAGGTGTTGCAGGAGAACTCTGCGTCTCAGGAGACGGCCTTGTCCGCGGTTATTTTAATCGTCCTGAGCTGACGGCTGAAAAATTTGTCGCCCATCCATTTAAAAAGGATCAAAAGATGTACCGCACGGGCGATCTGGCAAGATGGCTTTCTGACGGACGGCTCGAATTTATCGGCCGGATCGATCATCAGGTGAAAATTCGCGGGCAAAGAATCGAGCTTGGCGAAATTGAGCATCATCTGCTGACACATAACATGATTCAGGAAGCCGCGGTTTTAGCAACCGACACGGCAGCGGGCGACAACATGATCTGTGCGTACATTGTTGCAGATCGAGAGCTGTCAAACCGCGAGCTTCGCGAGCATGCAGCGGAGGGGCTGCCAGGCTATATGATTCCGTCCGTGTTTATGCAATTGAATGAGCTTCCACTAACTGGAAATGGAAAGGTTGACAAAAGGGCATTGCCTGAGCCTGATGTCACGCAAATCGGCCAAACGGAATATACGGCGCCAAGAAATCAGACAGAAGCAAAGCTTGCTGAGCTCTGGCGGGAAGTCCTCAATATTCCGAAGGTCGGCGTCCATGACAATTTCTTTGAACTTGGCGGACATTCCTTGATCGGGATGACGCTCACCGCCCGGATTCAGAAAGAGCTGAATGTCGATCTTCAGCTGAAAGACTTGTTCAAATCGCCGACAATTGAAAGCCTGGCCCAGGCTGCGGCGCAGGCGGAGAGAAAATCATCCGTCTATATTGAAGCCGCCGAAGAACAAGAGACATATCCCGTATCATCAGCTCAAAAACGGCTGTATGTCCTTCAGCAGCTTGAAGGCGCCGAGAAAAGCTATAACATGCCGTCTGTACTTCACCTTGAAGGCAAGCTTGATGTGGAACGGCTGAAAGAATCCGCACGCCGGCTCATCAACCGCCATGAAGCTTTCCGGACCTCATTTGAAATGAAGGATGGCGAGCCTGTACAGCGGATTTGGAAGGACGTCGGCTTTACGGTTGATGTGATAGACGCCGGGGAACGTGAAACCGAACAGCTGATTGATGATTTCATCAGGCCGTTTGATTTAACAAAAGCGCCGCTTTTCCGGATGAATCTCATCCGGCTTGCAGAAGAGAAGCATCTTTTGCTTGTCGATATGCACCATATCATTTCAGACGGAGCATCCGTCAGCGTTTTGATCGATGAACTGACACGGCTTTATGCCGGGGAGACGCTTGCGCCGCTTCGGATTCAGTATAAAGATTACACGGTTTGGCAGCAGAAATCGCTTCAAACGGAACATGATAAAAAGCATGAAGAGTATTGGCTCAAGAAGCTGAGCGGCGAACTGCCGGTTCTCACGCTGCCGACTGACGACACCCGTCCGGCTGTTCAGACGTTTGAAGGGGACCGCCTCGCCTTTGCGATGTCGCCTAAGCTTTTGCGATCCTTGAGAAAGCTTGCCCAGGAAACGGGAACAACATTATACATGGTTCTGCTCGCGTCCTACAGCGCGTTTTTGGCCAAACTCAGCGGACAGCGCGACATTGTGGTCGGTTCTCCGGTTGCGGGAAGACCTCATGCCGATGTAAGCAAGATCATCGGGATGTTTGTCAATACATTGGCAATGAGAACGTATCCGCAAGGAGAAAAAACATTTGCCGCCTTTTTGCAGGAAGTCAAGGAAACAGTGCTTGAAGCGTTTGAGCATCAGAATTATCCGTTTGAAGAATTGATTGAACAGTTGGGTGTCCAGCGAGATATGAGCCGAAATCCATTATTTGATGCCGTTTTCTCCATGCAGAACGCCGATCTGCGGGCATTGACAATGGAAGGCATCACCCTCAAACCGCATGAATTTGCCCACAAGACGGCAAAGTTTGATTTGACGCTGACCGCAGCAGAAGAGGACGACCTTATGCGATTTGAAATGGAATTTAATACAGCTCTTTTCAAGCATGAAACGATCAGACGCTGGAGCGCGTACTGGCTCAATCTGCTCGAAGCGGTTGCGCAAAACCCGAATGTCCCCCTTTCAGACCTTTCCCTGCTCAATGAAGCGGAAAAACGCCGCATCGTTGAAGTGTGGAATGAGACGGAGCTGGAAGTGCCGGCGGACAAAACGATTCATGAGCTGTTTGAAGCGCAGGTAAACCGCACTCCTGACCACGGGGCAGCGGTGTACAACGGCCGCCGCTGGACGTACAGGGAGCTCAACGCCCGCGCGAACCGCCTGGCCCGCCTGCTCATCGAAAAAGGTGCGCGTCCGGAACAGCGGATCGGCATCATGGTTAAGCCGTCCCTTGACATGGCGTCCGGCGTGCTGGCGGTTTTAAAAGCGGGAGCGGCATATGTGCCGATCGACCCTGGCTATCCGGAACAAAGAATCAAATATGTTTTGGAAGACAGCGGGGCGGAGCTCCTGCTGACGCAAACGGGTGTAGCCGTGCCTGACGGCTTCTGCGGGGAAGCGATTCTACTCGATTCTGTACTGAGCGGGGATGCATCGCCTGCAGACGATGTCAACCCTCAGTCCGGAGCTGAGCCTCACAATCTCGCGTACTTAATCTACACATCAGGCACGACGGGCCAGCCGAAAGGCGTCATGGTCGAGCACCAGTCGCTCGTAAATTTGTGCTATTGGCACAATGACGCGTTCAACGTCACAGAACACGACAAGAGCGCGAAATACGCCGGCTTCGGCTTTGACGCATCTGTGTGGGAAATGTTCCCGTATTGGATAGCCGGAGCCGAGCTGCATATCATCGATGAAGCGATTCGGAAGGACATCGTCCGCCTGAATCGATATTTCGAAGAGCACGGCATCACGATCACATTCCTGCCGACACAGCTGTGCGAGCAGTTTATGGAGCTGGACAACCGGTCACTGCGCGTGCTTCTGACGGGCGGTGACAGGCTGAAACGGGTGGAAAAGCGCGGCTATTCGCTCGTCAACAACTACGGTCCGACGGAAAACACGGTCGTCGCCACAAGCGGTGCGATTGATCCTGATGAAGGAATGCTTTCGATCGGCAAGCCGATTGCCAACACGCGCGTTTATGTGCTCGGAGAGCACAATCAAGTCCAGCCTGCCGGTGTGACGGGTGAACTGTGCATCGCCGGACGGGGGCTTGCGCGCGGCTACCTCAACAAACCGGAGGAAACGGAGAAGCGTTTTACAGAGGACCCGTTCGCACCGGGCGAGCGGATGTACAGGACGGGTGATGCGGTCAGGTGGCTTCCGGACGGCCGGATCGAATATATCGGCCGGATCGACCAGCAGGTCAACATCCGCGGCTTCCGGATCGAGCTTTCAGAAATCGAAGTCCAGCTGGCCAAGCTTCCGGGCGTACAGGAAGCGGTCGTCACTGACATTGAGGACGCCTCCGGCAACAAAGCGCTTTGCGGCTATGTCACATCAGCTGAAAGGCTTGACACAGAAAGCCTTGCCGGCCAGGTGGCGAAGACGCTGCCGGACTACATGGTGCCCGCTTATTGGGTGCAGCTCGATGAGCTGCCGATGACGGCGAACGGAAAAGTCGATAAACGGGCGCTTCCGCAGCCTGACCTAAAAGCGCGGACAGCTGAATATAAAGCGCCGAGAACGGATATTGAACAGCTGCTTGCCGATATTTGGCAGGAGGTTCTCGGCATTGGCCGAATCGGAATCAGCGACAATTTCTTTGCGCTCGGCGGGGACTCGATCAAAGGGATTCAAATGGCGAGCCGCCTTCAGCAGCACGGCTGGAAGCTTGAAATGAAAGACCTGTTCCAGCACCCGACGATCGAGCAGGTCAGCTCATATGTACAGGCAGCTGATGAAACCACAATCGATCAAGGACCTGTCGAAGGTGAAGTCGAGCTTACGCCGATCCAGCGCTGGTTCTTCGAACGCCGCTTTACAAACGAGCATCACTGGAACCAGTCAGTTATGCTTCATGCGCTGTCAGGATTTGACCCTGAGCTTGCCGGACAGGCTTTAAGCAAATTAATCGAGCATCATGACGCCCTGCGTATGGTTTATAAACAAGATGGGGAACGAATTGTTCAGTACAACAGGGGACTTGAGGATACCGCGGTTTATCCGGAGGTCATTCACCTCAATCAATCAGGAGACGAATTGAAAGCTGCTATTTTGCAAGAATCCAATCGAATTCAAGGCAGCATCGATTTGGCACACGGACATTTGCTGAAAGCGGCGATCTTTAAAACCGGCCAAGGCGACCATTTGCTGATCGTTATCCACCATCTCGTTATTGACGGGGTATCATGGAGGAT
This sequence comes from Bacillus sp. KICET-3, assembly GCF_033261025.1. Taxonomy (NCBI): domain Bacteria; kingdom Bacillati; phylum Bacillota; class Bacilli; order Caryophanales; family Bacillaceae; genus Bacillus; species Bacillus sp. KICET-3. The sequence goes on from NZ_CP137345.1 coordinate 446,110, forward strand.
TCTGCTTGAAGACTTTGCATCTGGATACCTTCAGGCTGAAAAAGGGGAATCTATCGTCCTTCCGGAAAAATCTCATTCCTTTGCGGAATATGCTGCGCGTCTTAAAGCGTATGCCGCTTCCAAGTCCTTTGCAAAGGAAATCGGCTATTGGGAGGAAATAGAGAAGACGGTGACAGCGCCGCTGCCGAAAGATATGGAAGCAGACGATAAGCGGATGCGTCATACAAAAACGGCGGAATTCTCCCTTTCGAAAGAAGAAACAGAACAGCTGACGACAAAAGTCCATGAAGCATACAACACGGAGATGAATGATATTTTACTGACGGCATTGGGCTTTGCGATAAAAGAATGGACAGGCCAAGATGACATTCTCGTGGCCTTGGAAGGGCATGGACGCGAAGACATCATCGAGGGCTTGAACATTTCAAGGACCGTCGGCTGGTTTACAAGCCAGTTCCCGGCCCTGATCCAGATGCGCCATTCCGATGATATGGGCTATCAAATCAAACAGATCAAAGAAGATGTGCGCCATATTCCGAATAAAGGGGTCGGCTATGGCATCTATCGTTATTTAACAGAGGAAGGCAAGAAACACAAGCAGGTCAAACCGGAGATCAGCTTCAACTATTTAGGCCAGTTCACGGAGATGTCGGAATCGGGTCTGTTTACGAGATCGCAGATGCCGTCCGGCGATCCGCTGAGCCCTGAGACCGAGAAGCCGAACGACCTTGATATTGTCGGCTTTATTGAAGACGGCGCACTGACGATGTCGATCGCTTATCATTCATTGGAATACAAAGAAAGCACAATCTCAAATGTCGCCAAAAGCTTTAAAGCTTATTTGCTGCAATTGATTGATCATTGTCTGACCCAAGACGGAGACGAATTAACCCCGAGCGATCTTGGTGATGATGATCTGACACTCGAAGAACTTGATAAATTGATGGAAATTTTCTAACAAAATATACGAGGTGGCTTATGGGGAAACAAAAAATCCAAAAGGTATATCCTTTGACACCAATGCAGGAAGGAATGCTGTATCATGCCATGCTTGATCCCGAATCGTCCTCTTATTTCACACAGCTTGAGCTTTTCATAGAAGGGGATTTTGATTTAGAGATCTTTGAAAGAAGCGTGAATCAGCTTGTACGTTCTTATGATATTCTCAGAACGGTTTTCGTTCATCAGCAGTTGCAGAAGCCGCGCCAGGTCGTCCTGGCTGAGCGGGAGGCGAAGGTTCATGTTGAGGATATCTCCGCATGGGATGAACTCCGGCAAAAGATGCGGATCAGCCAATATAAGCGGGACGTTCAAGCAGCCGGATTTAACCTGGCGAAAGACATGCTCTTTAAAGTGGCGGTATTCAGGCTCGCCCATCAAAAATACCACCTGATTTGGAGCAATCATCACATCGTGATGGATGGCTGGAGCATGGGCATATTGATGAAACGGCTGTTTCAAAACTACGAAGCGTACCGTTCAAACCGCCCGGTTCCGCTTGATCAGGGAAGGCCGTATGCGGACTATATCAAATGGCTCGGCCGCCAGGATAAGGACGAAGCGGCCGCTTATTGGGAAAAGCGTCTTGCCGACCTGGAAAAACCGAGCGTCATTCCTGGGCGGAAAGCATCGGCGGAAGGAGAGCCTTACGAAAACAAAGAGTTCGCTCTGGTCTGGGATCAAGAAATGGTGGATGCCGTCCAAAGGGCGGCGAACCGCTATCATGTCACAGCGCCTAATCTGTTTCAGGCGATTTGGGCAACGGTTTTATCTAAATATAACGCCGCTGATGATGTGGTGTTCGGCACGGTTGTGTCCGGACGCCCGTCGGACATCAACGGTATTGAACATATGGCGGGATTGTTTATCAATACGATCCCGGTCCGTTTGAAAATCGGAGATCAGATATCTTTTGCCGAACTGTTCAAGCAGGCGCAGCAGCATGCGATCGAAGCGGAACAATACGATTATCTGCCGCTTTATGAGATTCAAAAGAGCTCCGCTTTAGATGGGCGCCTTATCAGCCATCTGGTTGCGTTTGAAAATTATCCATTGGATAAAGAGCTGGAAAGCGGTGCGATGACAGAGCGTCTCGGTTTTTCCATCAAAGCGGCGGGCGCCTTTGAACAAACGAACTACGATTTTAATCTGATTGTGTATCCGGGGACGGAATGGACGATCAAACTGAAATACAACAGCGCGGTTTATGACGCAGCCTTTATTGAAAAGGCGGCGGAGCACCTGACAAGAATTGCCCGGATCGCCGTTTCCAATCCGGAGTCGCCGGCAACCAGGACCGGACTTTTATCAACACGGGAACAACAAGCCCTGCTTGCCTTTAACGATACAAAGACGGTATATCCGCGGGAAAAAACGATCCCTGAGCTGTTTGAAGAACAGGCGGAACGGACGCCTGAAAAAACGGCTGTCGTATATGGCGGGTCGAGCATCACGTATCGCAGGCTGAATGAAAAAGCGAATCAGCTTGCGCGAACATTAAAGAAAAAAGGACTGGCACACGGCGGTGCTGCCGCGATCATGATGGAGCGGTCGCTTGAATCGGCCGTCAGCATGCTGGCGGTGCTGAAAGCGGGCGGTGCATACGTGCCGATTGATCCAGACTACCCTGAAGAGCGAATCCGCTTTTTGCTGAAAGACAGCGGTTCGGAAATCGTCATCATCAAACAAGGTGCAAAGCGTTCTTTGGAAGGGGTTGAAGTGGTTGCTTTCGACGCGGAGTCGCTTGAACATGAGGATTCCGCCAATCTTAAGCACACCCTGAAGCCGGATGATCTCGCGTACTGCATATATACATCAGGCTCAACAGGCAGACCAAAAGGCGTGATGGTCGAGCACCGCAATATCGTCCGCCTCGTCAAAAACGCCGGCTACATTCCGCTTCACAAGGAAGTGAACATGGCGCAGACGGGGGCAGTCAGCTTTGATGCCAGCACGTTCGAAGTGTTTGGCGCGTTATTGAATGGGGCGACTCTCTATCCTGTGCCGAAAGAAACGCTTCTCGATGGCAGAAAATTCGAATCATTTTTGAAAAAAAACGGGATTACGACGATGTGGCTGACATCGCCTCTCTTCAACCAGCTGGCCCATCAGGATCCGTCCATGTTTCAAAGCATAAAAGACGTTATTATCGGCGGAGATGCTCTCGTTCCCGCCATCGTCAACAAGGTGAGGCGCGCGTGCCCGGGCCTTTCCCTTTGGAACGGCTACGGCCCGACGGAAAACACGACTTTTTCAACATGCTTTTTAATCGACAAAGAATATGAACATGCGATACCTATCGGGAAACCGATCGGCAATTCAACGGCCTATATTCTTGACAGCCAAGATCAGCTTTTGCCAATCGGCGTCCCCGGTGAACTGTGCGTCGGCGGAGACGGCGTGGCACGAGGCTATTTGAACCAGCCTGAGCTGACTGCGGAAAAATTCATCAGCTCTCCACTTGCCGAAGGGGAACGAATCTATCGGACAGGCGATTTGGCAAGATGGCTTCCAGATGGAACCATCGAATTTCTTGGACGGATCGATCATCAGGTGAAGGTGCGCGGGTTCCGGGTCGAATTGGGTGAAATTGAATCCCGGATCGCTCAGCTAGACGGCATGATTGAAGCAGCCGCCATCATAAGAGAAAACAGTGCGGGCGAAAACGAAATCTGCGCCTATTATACGAGCGCCAGGGAGAGAACAGCATCAGAGCTCAGGACAGAGCTTTCAAAGGTGCTGCCGGAGTATATGATTCCGTCTCATTTCATTCAGCTTGAGGCAATGCCGCTTACGGCAAACGGAAAAGTGGATAAACGCAAGCTCCCGGTACCGGCCGCAGAGGAAACGCACGCCGCATACAAAGCGCCTGAAAACGAAACGGAAGAAATCCTGGCCGCGATCTGGGAAGAGGTTCTCGGCATCAAGCGTCCGGGAATCGATGACAATTTCTTCTCTGTCGGCGGGCATTCGCTGAAAGCGATGATGCTTACGGCAAAAATTCAGGAGCAGCTGCAAAAAGACGTTCCGATCAAAGTACTGTTTGAAAAGCCGACGATCAGGGGGCTTGCCGAATTTCTCCAAGGGGAGTCAAGAGAGGACGTACAGCCGATAGAACCTGCGCCGTCAAAGCCTTATTATCCGGTATCCTCGGCGCAAAGGCGCATGTACATTCTTAATCAGCTAGAAGAAGCAAGCACAAGCTATAATGTGCCGGCGGTGCTGCATCTGGAAGGAGAGCTGGATAAAAATCGTCTCGAAACTGCGTTTCAGGCTTTAATCTGCCGCCATGAAACACTCCGGACCTCATTTGAATTAATAGACGGGGAAATTGTCCAACACATTCATGAGGATGTGCCGTTTGCGTTAACGGTATCCCAAGCGGAAGAGGCTGAAGCCGAAGCGAAAATCAGCGGGTTTATCAGGCCGTTTCAATTGGATCAGGCGCCGCTCGTCCGGGCGGAACTCGTTCAATTGGAAGAAAAGCGCCATCTGCTTCTGATCGATATGCACCACATTATTACCGACGGAAGCTCGACGGGCATTTTTATTCGCGATCTCGCACAGCTGTACCAAGGCGCAGGTTTAGCCGCTCCACGGCTGCACTATAAAGATTTTGCCGTCTGGCAAAACGACAGAGAGCAAAAAGGAGCATTGAAAGAACAGGAGCAATATTGGCTTGATGTGTTCAAAGGAGAGCTGCCTGTGCTTGATCTGCCGTACGACTTTCCTCGTCCGGCAAAACGGAGCTTTGAAGGTGAGCGGGTCGTCTTTGGGATAGACAAGAAGCTGGCGGGCGAGATTCAAAAACTGCTCTCTGCATCTGATACAACGCTTTATATGTTTCTATTGGCGGCCTTCAATATCTTTGTATCAAAGTATGCGGCACAGGATGATATCATCGTCGGCTCGCCGGTTGCGGGAAGAACCCATTCGGATCTGAATGACATTCCGGGCATGTTTGTCAACACGCTTGCGCTCCGCAATCGGCCTGAAGGGCAAAAAACATTCAGGCAATTTTTACAGGAAGTGAAAGAAACGAGCCTGCAGGCGTTTAGCAAGCAAAGCTATCCGCTTGAAGAGCTGATTGAAAAGCTGCCTTTGGCGAGAGATACGAGTCGAAACCCGCTGTTCAGCGTGTTTTTCAACATGCAGAATATGGACGTTCCTTCTTTGAGATTGGGAGATTTGCAGATTTCCTCCTATTCTGTGCGCCACCGTACGGCAAAGTTCGACCTGTCTCTTGAAGCTGTTGAACATGATGGAGAAATCGGCTTGAGCTTTGACTATGCTGCTGCTGTATTTAAGGAAGAAACGGTCAGACGCTGGAGCGGCCACCTTCTGAACGTGATCAAAACGATCTGTAGACACCCTGACGTCAAGCTGGCGGACATTGACATGCTTTCTGAATCCGAACGGCAGCTGCTGCTGGCTGAAACAGAATACCGCCGGACAGTTCAGCAGAAAGATGTGCCGTTTCATGAGCTGTTTGAAGAGCAGGCCGAAAAAACGCCTGATCGGGCCGCCGTTGTATACGGACATACGAAGCTCACATACCGGGAGCTTGATCAAAAAGCAAATCAGCTTGCATATGTTCTTCGACGGAAAGGGGTCGGCAAAGACGATATCATCGGTATTATGTTCGATCGTTCTGCAGATGTCATCGTCTCTATTCTCGGTGTCATGAAAGCCGGGGGCGCTTATTTGCCAATAGATCCCGAGATGCCGGCGGCAAGGATTCAATACATGCTTGAAGACAGCGGAGCCCGCTGGCTGGTGGCCGAATCGGCACGGCAAGCTTTTCTTTCTGACATATACAAGGGCACAGTCATAGATATCGAGAAAGATATAGACCCGAATATATCCACGGCCCGCCCGGATTCGATCAATGATGGGGAAAGTCTCGCTTATATCATTTACACATCCGGAACGACCGGCCAGCCGAAAGGTGTTCAGCTGGAGCATCGCAATCTCGTGAACTATGTTTCCTGGTTCAGGGATGAAACGAGGCTGACGGCGTCTGATAAGACGATGCTCCTGTCATCTTATGCGTTTGATCTCGGGTACACAAGCCTTTTCCCGATCCTTCTTGCAGGAGGGGAGCTTCATCTCGTCCCAAAGGAAACATACACAGAACCTGCCCGGTTATGCACATATATATATGAACAAGGAATCACATACATCAAGCTGACGCCGTCGCTGTTCCATACGATTGTACAGCCGCAAAGCTCTGCTTTTACAAAGGAGCTTGAGCGGCTGAGGCTGATCGTACTCGGCGGCGAGAAAATCAATCCGGATGACGTGGAGCGGTTCCATTCCCGCTATCCGGATGCCCGGTTCATCAATCATTACGGACCGACGGAAACAACGATCGGCACAATCGCCAAGCAGATTGTCGCGGAGGAGATGGCCGAATTTATCAAACGTCCGACGATCGGGCGGCCGATTCCAGGCGCGGGAGCCTTAGTATTGGATGCTTCACGCCGCCTCGTCCCGGTCGGGGCCCCAGGAGAGCTTTATATTACGGGAAAAGGGCTTGCGAGAGGATATGTAAACAAGAGGGAGCTGACGGCCGAAAGGTTTATCGAAAATCCTTATGCGCCGGGCGCACTCATGTATCAGACGGGTGATCTTGTGCGCCGGCTTCCCAATGGGGAAATTGAATTTGTAGGCCGCACAGATGATCAGGTGAAAATCCGCGGATACAGGGTTGAGTTGAAGGAAATCGAAGACGCCCTCAAAGAGCATGGGGATGTTGAAAGAGCGGTCGTCCTCGCCTTTACGGCGGCTTCCGGAATGGAGGAGCTGTGCGCTTATATCCAGTCGAAAAGCAAAGCCGCTTCTTCAGTACTGAGGGAGCATCTTTCTGAAAGGCTGCCATCATACATGGTGCCGTCGTACTTTATCACGGTGGATGAGATTCCCCTTACGGCCAACGGCAAACTGGATCGTAATGCGCTGCCGCAGCCCGGGGCTGTAAACGAAAAAAGCGATTCTTATCAGGCTCCGTCAACAGAGCTGGAAAAAACGCTTTGCTTCATGTGGGAAGACGTTCTTGGCATCAGGCCGATCGGTGTTGAAGACAATTTCTTTGACTTGGGCGGACATTCTTTGAAAGGGATGATGCTGATCGCCGATATTCAATCAGCACTGAAGAAAAAAGTACCGTTAAAAGCTCTCTTTGACTGTCCTACGGTCAGCCGGCTCGCCCGTTATATCGAGTCGTCTGAAAAACAATCCATTGAAAGCGAGATGCAGCCAGCCGAAAAAAGCGACTGGTATCCTGTATCATCCGCCCAAAAACGGATGTACGTTCTTCACCAGATCGAAAAAAACGGGACCGGCTACAATATGCCGTCCGCGTTCATGATGGAAGGGGATCTTCATGTCGATCGCTTAAAACGGGCGCTTCAGACGCTGGTAGACCGCCATGAAGCGCTGCGCACATCATTTGCGGACATCGACGGAAGTCCTGTCCAAAAAATCCATGAAAATGCGGACATCGAGCTAAAGGTTACGGCGATTCGCGAAGATGAAGCAGAAAAAGAAATCAGCCGCTTTATCAGGCCGTTCAATTTAGGCAGCGCACCGCTCATCCGGGCTGAGCTGCTTTCGTTCAGCAAACAGCGCCACCTGCTGTTGATTGATACGCATCATATTATTGCCGATGGCGTATCAAGGAGCCTTTTCATCAAAGAAATCGCGATGCTTTACCGTGGTGAAGCATTGCCTGAGCCAAGGCTTCATTACAAAGACTACGCCGTTTGGCAAAGAGGGCTCACACAGCAGGAAAACATTCGGAGACAGGAAGAATTCTGGCTGAACCAGTTCAAGGAAACCATTCCGGAACTCGACCTTCCGCTGGACTTCCCGCGGTCTCCGGTGCAAAGCTTTACAGGTGATCAAATCCGCTTTGCAACATCGAAAAACACGGCGCTGAAAATCCGCGGATTAACGGCGAAAACGCAAACAACATTGAACATCGTCATGCTGGCTGTATTCAACATCTTCTTAAGCCGCCTCACCGGTCAGAAGGAGATTGTCATCGGCACGGTGACAGCCGGCAGAACAAAGGCCGAATTGAAAAACATGCCGGGCATGTTCGTCAACACATTGGCTCTTAAAAACCATGTCTCGCATAAGGCGACATTCAGCGAGTTTCTTGAGAGCGTCAAAAACACAAGCCTGGCAGCACTCGATCAGCAGGATTATCCGTTTGAAGAGCTGATCGCAAAGCTTGATTTGCCCCGTGATATGAGCCGGAATCCGCTGTTCAATGTCATGCTAACAGTGGAAGATCCTGATAAAGAGACGCTTGATTTGGATGATGTAACGATCAGGCCGTATGACATCACACATGCCGCCGCTAAATTCGATCTGACATTGGGGGCATTTGAGAAAGAGGACGAAATCGGTCTCCAATTCGAATATGCAACAGATTTATTTAAGAAAGAAACGATACAGCGCTGGAGCCGGTATTTGCTCAATCTGCTCGAAGCGGTTGCGCAAAACCCGAATGTCCCCCTTTCAGACCTTTCCCTGCTCAATGAAGCGGAAAAACGCCGCATCGTTGAAGTGTGGAATGAGACGGAGCTGGAAGTGCCGGCGGACAAAACGATTCATGAGCTGTTTGAAGCGCAGGTAAACCGCACTCCTGACCACGGGGCAGCGGTGTACAACGGCCGCCGCTGGACGTACAGGGAGCTCAACGCCCGCGCGAACCGCCTGGCCCGCCTGCTCATCGAAAAAGGTGCGCGTCCGGAACAGCGGATCGGCATCATGCTTAAGCCGTCCCTTGACATGGCGTCCGGCGTGCTGGCGGTTTTAAAAGCGGGAGCGGCATATGTGCCGATCGACCCTGGCTATCCGGAACAAAGAATCAAATATGTTTTGGAAGACAGCGGGGCGGAGCTCCTGCTGACGCAAACGGGTGTAGCCGTGCCTGACGGCTTCTGCGGGGAAGCGATTCTACTCGATTCTGTACTGAGCGGGGATATATCGCCTGAAGACGATGTCAACCCTCAGTCCGGAGCTGAGCCTCACAATCTCGCGTACTTAATCTACACATCAGGCACGACGGGCCAGCCGAAAGGCGTCATGGTCGAGCACCAGTCGCTCGTAAATTTGTGCTATTGGCACAATGACGCGTTCAACGTCACAGAACACGACAAGAGCGCGAAATACGCCGGCTTCGGCTTTGACGCATCTGTGTGGGAAATGTTCCCGTATTGGATAGCCGGAGCCGAGCTGCATATCATCGATGAAGCGATTCGGAAGGACATCGTCCGCCTGAATCGATATTTCGAAGAGCACGGCATCACGATCACATTCCTGCCGACACAGCTGTGCGAGCAGTTTATGGAGCTGGACAACCGGTCACTGCGCGTGCTTCTGACGGGCGGTGACAGGCTGAAACGGGTGGAAAAGCGCGGCTATACGCTCGTCAACAACTACGGTCCGACGGAAAACACGGTCGTCGCCACAAGCGGTGCGATTGATCCTGATGAAGGAATGCTTTCGATCGGCAAGCCGATTGCCAACACGCGCGTCTATGTGCTCGGAGAGCACAATCAAGTCCAGCCTGCCGGTGTGACGGGTGAACTGTGCATCGCCGGACGGGGGCTTGCGCGCGGCTACCTCAACAAACCGGAGGAAACGGAGAAGCGTTTTACAGAGGACCCGTTCGCACCGGGCGAGCGGATGTACAGGACGGGTGATGCGGTCAGGTGGCTTCCGGACGGCCGGATCGAATATATCGGCCGGATCGACCAGCAGGTCAACATCCGCGGCTTCCGGATCGAGCTTTCAGAAATCGAAGTCCAGCTGGCCAAGCTTCCGGGCGTACAGGAAGCGGTCGTCACTGACATTGAGGACGCCTCCGGCAACAAAGCGCTTTGCGGCTATGTCACATCAGCTGAAAGGCTTGACACAGAAAGCCTCGCCGGCCAGTTGGCGAAGAAGCTGCCGGACTACATGGTGCCCGCCTATTGGGTGCAGCTCGATGAGCTGCCGATGACGGCGAACGGAAAAGTCGATAAACGGGCGCTTCCGCAGCCTGACCTAAAAGCGCAGACAGCTGAATACAAAGCGCCGAGAACGGATATTGAACAGCTGCTTGCCGATATTTGGCAGGAGGTTCTCGGCATTGGCCGAATCGGAATCAGCGACAATTTCTTTGCGCTCGGCGGGGACTCGATCAAAGGGATTCAAATGGCGAGCCGCCTTCAGCAGCACGGCTGGAAGCTTGAAATGAAAGATCTGTTCCAGCACCCGACGATCGAGCACATCAGTTCATATATCGAATGGACGGACGGCCAACCGATTGATCAAGGACCTGTCGAAGGTGAAGTCGAGCTGACGCCGATCCAGCGCTGGTTCTTCGAACGCCGCTTTACAAACGAGCATCACTGGAACCAGTCGGTCATGCTTCATGCGCCGTCAGGATTTGATCCTGATCTTGTTGAACAAACGCTGGAACAATTAACTCGGCATCATGATGCATTGCGCATGGTGTACAGGCGGGAAAACGGCCGCGTGATTCAATATAACCGCGGCGTGAATGAAAAGGCTTTTGCCTTCAGAATTGTCAATCTTCAATATGTCGCCGACATTGAAACGGAAATCGCCGCCCAAGCGGAGCGATTACAGGCAAGCCTTGATATCGGAGCAGGGCCGTTAATAAAGGCGGAGCAGTATCGGACAGCCGAAGGGGATCATTTGCTGATCGTCATTCACCATTTAGTCATCGACGGTGTGTCATGGAGGATATTGCTCGAAGATTTTGCATCCGGTTATCAGCAAGCCGGACAGCAGAAGGAGATTGTCTTCCCTGACAAAACCAATTCGTTTAAAGATTGGGCCCGGGAGCTTGAATCTTATGCCCAATCCGAACCGTTCCTTAAGACATGCACCTATTGGCGCGAGCTTGAAAAAGAGCTTGTGCCTGAATTGCCGAAAGACCGCGCCGTCGCTGAAAGAAAAATCAAAGACTCGGCTGCTGTTTCGTTCGAACTGAGTGAAGCTGAAACGCGGCTGCTTTTGACGGATGTCCATAAGCCATATGGAACGGATATCAATGATATTCTGCTGTCCGCCCTCAGTCTGATGATCAGGGAATGGACGAATGATCCGGAGGTCTGCATCAATATGGAAGGGCACGGAAGGGAAGAAATCATGCCGCATATGAATATTTCGAGAACAGTGGGATGGTTTACCGCGCAATATCCGGTTGTTCTAAAAGGCGCTGAAACGGGAGGCTTGCCTGAAACGATTAAAACCGTCAAGGAAAGCCTCCGCCAAATTCCTGATAAGGGAATCGGCTACGGCATCCTTCGCTATTTAACAAACCGGCAAACAGCCGCTATTGATTTCTCAATCAAGCCTGAGATCAGCTTTAACTACCTTGGGCAGATTGACAGTGACATACAGACGGAATGTTTCGGTCTGTCCCCATATGATATGGGACGACAGGTTTCAGTAGAGTCGGAAGCCCTTTACGCCCTAAGCTTCAGCGGCATCATCAGCAAAGAAAAGCTGATCATGTCATGCTCCTTTAATACGAGGGAGTTTGACAGACAGACCGTGCAGGAAAGAATCGAACGGTTTAAGCATTATCTGCTTGTATTGATTGACCATTGCACGGCTAAAGAAGAACGTGAATTCACGCCAAGCGACTTCAGCGCCGGCGATCTGGAAATGGAAGAGATGGGAGACCTGTTTGACGTACTAGAAGAAAATTTGAAATAAGCATCTGCAGGATTCACCCGCTGATCAAGCGGGTGAACCTCTTGAAAGGGGGAACCAGCCATGAGCCAGTTTAAGAAAGAGCATGTGCAGGATATTTATTATTTATCTCCGATGCAGGAAGGGATGCTGTTCCATACCCTTCTTCATCCGGGACAAAGCTTTTATATCGAACAGATCAGCATGCAGGTGAAAGGCTCTTTTCAAAAAGATCTATTAGAAAAAAGCATGAACGTGATCATTGACAGGTATGACATCTTCAGGACCGTTTTCGTTCATGAAAAAATGAAACGGCCGGTGCAAGTCGTCTTAAAAGAAAGGTCTTTTCAAGTAGAGGAGGCCGATTTATCGGGGCTTCCCGAACTACAGCAGAAAAAACATATCGAAGATTATAAACAAAAGGATAAAATAAAAGGTTTTAACCTATCAAAAGACATCCCGATGCGAACCGCCATTTTCAAAACGGGAGCGGATACGTATGAATGGGTGTGGAGCTATCACCACATCCTCCTTGACGGATGGTGTTTCGGCGTTGTCGTTCAGGAACTGTTTCAAGTCTACAATGCACTCCGAGAAAACAAGCCGTACCAGCTAAACCCGGTCAAGCCTTATAAAGAATATATCAAATGGCTCGAAAAACAGGATAAACAAAAATCACTGGCATATTGGGAAGAATATTTAGACGGCTTTGAAGGACAGACGACATTCAGCGAACAGCGCAACAGAACAAATCAAAACGGGCATCGGCCCGAAGAGCTGCTGTTTACATTGCCAAAAGAGGAAACAGCAGCTTTCGCACAGCTCGCAAAAACGCACCATACCACGCTGAGCACGGCGCTTCAGGCAGTATGGTCGGTGCTTTTAAGCCGCTATCAGCGCTCCAGGGATTTAATCTTCGGAACGGTTGTCTCAGGGCGTCCGGCTGCCATTAAAGGTGTGGAGCATATGGTCGGCTTATTTATCAATGTTGTTCCCAAACGGGTCACAATTGACGGGCAAACGAGCTTTACGGAGCTGATCGCCGGCCTGCAGAAGCAATCGCTCGAATCCGAACCGCATCAGTATGTACCGCTGTACGACATACAAAGCAAAACTGCATCGCCGGATTTAATCGATCATATCATCGTGTTTGAAAATTATCCGCTTCAGGAGGCGAACAAACAGCAGGAGGAAGAGAATCCCGGCTTTTCAATGGGCGATGTCAGCGTTTTTGAAAAATCGAATTATGATTTGAATCTGCTTGCATCACCCGGTGAAGAAATGCTGTTCAAGCTGGCGTACAATCGGAATGTCTATGATCCGGAATTCATCGGCCGCTTAAAAGAGCAGCTCATTGAAGCGATCAGCCAAATTGTCAAACATCCGGACCAGCCGCTTGACGAGATTTCCATCGTTCCGGAAAAAGAAAGAAAGCGTCTGCTGTTTGACTTTAATCCCCAGGCGGATGGAGCAAAAGCAGGACTGGCCATTCCGCAATGGTTTGAGCACTATGCCTTATCAATGCCGGATAAACCGGCCGTGTCAGCCGAAGGCAGCACGCTTACATATCGCAGATTGAATGAACAGGCCAACAGACTGGCCCGTGTCCTGCGGAAAAAACAGTTTGGCCGGGGCGATGTCGCCGCACTCTTGTTCCGCCGCTCTCCGGATATGGTGATCGCCATTCTCGCCGTTTTAAAAGCGGGAGGGGCATATTTGCCGATTGACCCGGAATATCCGGAGGACCGCATTCGATATATGCTTGAAGACAGCGGTGCCGTGTGCCTGCTGACCGAGGAGAAGCTCGCCGGACAGGGTGCGTCTTTTTCAAAAGAAACGGTGTTGATCAATGATCCCGCCGTTTCCGATGAAAGCGGGGAAAACCTTGAGACGGACGTTCACCCTGATGATCTCGCGTATGTCATGTATACATCGGGCACGACCGGAAAACCGAAGGGCAATCTGACAACCCACGCCAACATTACAAGGGTCGTCAAACAGACGAATTATATTGATATTTCCCCGGAGGACACCTTGCTGTCTCTCTCAAACTACGCTTTTGACGGATTTACGTTTGATTTATACGGTGCGCTCCTGAACGGGGGAAAACTGGTGATTGCCGCCAAGGAAACCATTCTTCATATTGGAAAGCTCACCGAAACGATTGAGAAAGAAAAGATTACGGTCATGTTTGTGACAACGGCGCTGTTTAATCTTCTCGTCGATGCCGGGACAAGTTGGATGAAAGGTCTGCGCAAAGTGCTGTTCGGAGGTGAGCGTTCTTCCGTCAGCCATGTCAGAAAGGCGCTCGCTGAGATGGGGCCGGGCAAGCTCATCCATGTGTACGGTCCGACGGAAACGACCGTGTTTGCGACATTTTATCCTGTTGACAATGTAAGCGGCACAGCCGTTTCCATACCGATTGGCAAGCCATTGAATCAGACTTCGGCTTTCATTCTGACAGAACATGACCAGCTTCAGCCGCTGGGAGCGGTCGGCGAACTGTGCCTGAGCGGAGCCGGGGTATCGCGCGGATACTTGAACAAGCCTGATCTGACAGCGGAAAAGTTTGTCCGGCATCCGTTTATTCCGGGAGAAAATATGTACCGCACGGGCGATCTGGCCCGCTGGCTGCCTGACGGCAATATCGATTTTATCGGACGCGTTGATGATCAGGTGAAAATTCGCGGACACCGGATCGAGCTCGGCGAGATTGAAGAACAGCTTCTCCAGTGCGCCGGCGTGAAAGAAGCCGTTGTCCTTGCCAGACGGAACGGGAGCGGTGATGCCGCCCTCGCCGCTTATGTCGTCCCTATGGCGAAAGCCGCCGTCACGGAAGAATCGCTTCGCGGCCGTTTGGCTGAAAAGCTTCCGGCTTACATGGTTCCACCGGTATATATCATGCTGGATGAGCTGCCGCTGACACCGAACGGAAAAGTGAACCGCCGCCTTCTTCCGGAAGCAGGGGAGGAAGCGTCAGCAGGAACAGAGCTCAAGAAGCCGCGAAATGAAACGGAAGCAAAGCTTGGAAAAATGTGGTCAGAGGTGCTGGGCCGGGCCCATATCGGCATAGATGAGAACTTTTTCGAAATCGGGGGACATTCATTGAAGGCGATGGCCGTCACTTCCCGGATCTTGAAGGAGCTCGGCGTGGAAGTTCCGGTGAACGTCATGTTTGAATCTCCGACGATAGCGGCAATCGCCGCTTATATAGACGGCGGCATGGCGAATAAAGCGGGAAAAACCGTGTTTAATCCGGAAGGCAGCCAAAATGTATTTGCTTTCCCGCCCGTTCTCGGGTACGGGATCATGTACGGCAAACTGGCCGAACAGCTGCGCGAATACAAGCTGTATGCTTTTGATTTTATCGAAAGCGAAGATCGGATCGGACGTTTTGCGGAAACGATCATGACGCTTCAGCCTGAAGGGCCGCTGACATTGCTCGGGTATTCCGCGGGATGCGGTCTTGCCTTTGAAGTGGCCCAGCAGCTTGAAAGAAGCGGCCGTAAAGTCGGCAAGCTGATCATGATCGATTCGTACATGAAAAACAATATCAGCGATTTGGAGGGCCGGACTGTCGAAGCTGACGTAGCCGCACTGCTTGAGGCGAACAAAGAAAATGAATACCTGCGGATCGAGGCCGTCGCAGAAGGCATCGCGAGAAAGCTGAAAGCATATTATTCGTACTTTGTCAGCTTGATCAATAACGGGCAGGTCAGCACGGATATCCATTTTATTAAATCAGAATATCAAAAACCGCTCCCTTCATGGCTTTCTTCCTGGAAAGAAGGAACACGGGCATCCTATCAAGAATATCAAGGTTATGGAAAACATGATGAAATGCTGGCTGAAGACCTCGTAAAACGCAATACGGAGATCATCAGACAGATTTTAAGCGAGCGGGCCGCTGCAGTAAACGGAGGTGTATGATATGAACGATTTAATAAAAGCTTTCGGACCGGCTTCAAACGATATGCAATTGATTTGTTTTCCATTTGCGGGAGGCTATTCCACATCATTCAGGCCGCTATATGAGCATTTAAAAGCGGACTGCGATATGCTGGCGATCGAACCGCCCGGCCATGGGACAAATCAAATGGACCTAGTAGATGATTTTGAGACACTCGTCGGAATGTATCAAACAGCACTTGAGCCAAAGCTCACACGCCCGTTTGTGTTGTTTGGCTACAGCATGGGAGGGATGGTCGCCTATAGAATGGCGCAGAAACTTGAAAAGGCAGGGATATACCCGAAAGCCGTCATCATTTCGGCGATTCAGCCGCCGGATATAAAGCGGAAAAAGGTTTCCCACTATGATGATGATGCCTTTCTTGACCATATCATCCAGCTGGGGGGAATGCCTGATGAGCTTGTAAGAAACAGGGAGGTGATGGATTATTTCCTCCCATCCTTCAGAGCAGACTACCGTGCGCTGGAGTCGTTTCTCCATACCGATCATACGCTTGTCAGCTCGCCTGTTTATATATTGAACGGGGACAAGGATGAAAAATGTATGCAGGACGCTCACGGCTGGAAAAAGTGGGTGCGGGAAGCCGAGTTTCACTCTTTTGAAGGAGGCCATATGTTTCTCCTCTCGCAAACGAAACAGATATCCGCGCTTATCAGGTCGATCATCGCGGCCGCCGGCCAGCCTCAAAAATAAATCAGCAAAAAGCGGAAAATCGGCGCCTGTCAGCCGATTTTCCGCTTTTTCAGTTGAGGAAGTTTTTTTTCTCCAGCAGCGCCGGCGATTCCGGCAATGATCATGATGGAACCGATGAGATGAAACCATTCAAGCGTTTCCCCCAAAAATGCAATCCCCGCCAAAATCGTCACCAATGTTGCCAAATGATTAAACATGCTCATTTTCGCGGCTTCAATTTTCGATAAAGCGTAGTTTGACAAAAAGGATGTCGCAAATGATGACAACACGCCCAAATAAACAATCGCCAGGACAAAGACCGGGTGAGCATAAGGAGCGAAGAATCCGGTAAGCGTCCCGTCCGCCGCATGGCCGAAGACGGCGATTCCATTGAAAAAGAGGAAGCCCGCGGCTGTAATGACATACGTTAATTCCAGTGAGCCGAATGTCCTGGTCATCTTTCTGGCCAATACACTGTAGCCCGCCGAAGAAAGAGCCGACAGCAAAATCAGTGCGGCTCCCTTTAGATTGGCGGCTTCAATGTTTGCGCTTTTCATCAAGAAAATGCAAGCCACGCCCGCCGCTGATAATACGGTGAAAAAGAACTGCCGTTTGCTGAAGCGTTCCTTTAAAACATAGGAGGCCAACATCATCGTCAAAATCGGGATCGAGGCTTGAATGATGCCTGCTTCCGAAGAAGATGTATAGACCAGTCCAAAGGCTTGAAAAGCAAAAAACATCACCGGATAAAATAAAGCCAGCGGCAACATAAACAGCACATCCTTCGGGCGGATCGCGATTTTAACCCATCCGCATAAAAGAGGCACGAGCGCAGCGCAGAAGGCGATTGTAAAGCGGTGTGCGAGTATATCAAGCGGACCCGCCGCTGTAAGCGCCAATTTCACAAAGAAAAATGAAAACCCAATTATAAAAGCGTACAAGACAGCTGCAAGATAAGCAGTTTTGTGCAAAAATGACCATCTCCATAGCGTATGCATGCAATACGTTTTTGATTTGCCGGCTTTTGTCATCTTATATGGAAGCAAAGTTTGATACAATACAAAAAAAGCAGATCTGTACCGATACAGATTTTGGATAAAGGAGCAGAACATGCAAAAATACGTCGGGCTGATGAATGAACTGGAGGCGCTGATCGAAGGCCGTTCGTTTCAAGAAGGTGACAGGCTGCCGTCCATCCGCACGCTTGCAGAGAACTTTCGCGTCAGCAAAAGCACGGTGATTCGGGCGCTGGGCGAACTGGAAAAACGGCATATCATCTATTCAGTGCCGAAAAGCGGCTATTACGTCGTCAAAAAAACAAACAGGCAGCAGAACAGGGAAAGGACGGTAATTGATTTCGCCGCATCCGCTCCTGACCCGGATGTTTTTCCATACATCGATTTTCAGCATTGCATCAACAAAGCGATCGATACGTATAAAAATGATTTATTTATCTATGGAACGCCCAAAGGGCTTCCATCTCTAGTAGCCGTCATTCAAAAAGAGCTGGCGAATAGCCAGGTATTCGCCGGCGAAAACAATATTTTTATCACGTCAGGCGTCCAGCAGGCTTTGGCTCTGCTGGCCTCGATTCCCTTTCCCAATCAGAAGCGGAACATATTGATCGAACAGCCGACTTATCATTTATTGCTCAAATATCTCGAAGTTCATCAGCTTCCGGTAATCGGAATTGAACGAACGTCGCAGGGAATCGATCTCGAGAAATTGGAGCGGCTTTTTCGGACGGAAGACATTAAATTTTTTTACACGATGCCAAGGTTTCACAATCCCCTTGGAAGCTCTTATTCTGAAAAAGAAAAAAAGAGCATCGTCCGGCTTGCCGAAATGTACGGCGTTTATATTGTCGAGGATGATTTTTTAGGAGATTTGGAAGGAAATAAAAAGGCTGATCCGTTATATGCATATGATGTTTCTTCACGGGTTATTTATCTGAAAAGTTTTTCTAAAATCATTTTTCCCGGTCTGCGCGTTGGTGTTGCCGTGCTGCCGGACTCATTGACAGAGGTGTTCAACCAATACAAACGACTCACTGATATCGACAGTTCGATGCTGTCGCAGGCCGCTTTGGAAATCTATTTGAAAAGCGGGATGTTTGAAAGGCATAAACAAAAAATCCGTTCTTCCTATGAAAAAAGGTCGCGCCTGCTGCACGCACTGCTAAAGGAGCTGTCCGAATCATCGGGAGGTCTTGTTAAGTTTCATCCTCCTGATCAGCCATGTGTTCATACCCATCTTGTATTGGACCGCAAACTCCCGGCGTCCCGCATCATAAAAAGCTTAAAAAAGCGCGACATCCTTTTGGAACCGGTGGACGCCCATTATTTACCCGGATTTCAAAAAAGAAATCTATTAAAAATCAACACCACCAATGTAAAGGAGGAAGACATCCGGCGCGGAATCAAGCGGCTGCAGCAAGCGATCGAAACATCCTATTATTAAGGAGCGGACTTAAAAAAAGGCCGTGAATCTGTCACGGCCTTTACAGGTCATCATACCCTTTGATCACAATTTCCTCGGGAAAATCGGGAGCGGCGGAACAGACCGCCATTTTGTAATCGGGATCAAGCTCATATGTTTTCATATAGCAAGGCGGATAGTTCGGAGGCGTTTTGAGTGAGACACGGCCGTCTTCTGCGAGCTTGACGGTAAACGAATCAAGCGGCAGTGACAGCCCTTTTCCCGCCTGTTTGACAAAGCTTTCTTTCATCGTCCATAAATGATAGAAATAGGATAGGCGTTCAGATTCGCTTTTTGCCATCAGGTCGCGGTGCTCTTCAGGTGAAAAAAACCGTTCTGCGATGTCAAAATTGACCGGTTTGATTTTTTCTACATCCACTCCAACCGGACAATCGCCGGCTGCGCATACGATCCAAGAACCAGAGTGGGAAATATTGAAATGAAAATCGGGAAGGCCTTCGGCAGACGGCTTCCCATATCGTCCGGCAGTGAATGTAATGCGGTCATACGGCAAACCGAAAGTTTCCCTGATGATACTTCTCGCCAGAACGTCTCCGATCAGCGTCCGATTGGCGTCTTCCGGATATCTGTATCTGTTTACTTTTTCCCGCTTCTCCTCAGGTACGATGGCCATCATTCGTTCAAACTGATCGGGCTTTGGCAGCTGATTCATATAAACGGCGTAAATCTTCATCACATGCAACCTCTTTACGATATGTAGTCTATATTGATTGTAGCAAACAGGGAGTGTGAAAGATAGACCCGCGTCTCTTGAACCAAAACGGAAGGAGCTAAAAATCATGAATGGCACACTGATCAACGACATGTTTTCCGGAAGGGAGCTTTTCATCTATCTGCCCCCTTCATATCAAAGCGGCCGAAAACGCTATCCCGCGCTTTATGTTCATGACAGGGGGGATCTGTTTGATCCCGGGTTCAGCGATAGTTTAGAAAGAATTGAACATTTCTGCGAGCGCGGAGAAATGCCTGAATTAATCTTGATCGGCGTGGCTTCAGCGGACAGGGAAAACGAATATACCCCTTTTCGGCAGCCTCATGTAAAGAAAACAGATCATATATATGGCGGAAACGGGGCTCTTTACGCCGCATTTTTGGCCAAGCAGCTCAAGCCATTTATCGACCGGAGCTACCCTACAGATGGGAGCCGCGAAAACACCGGGATCATCGGGAAGTCGTTCGGCGGGCTCATTTCGATGTATACAGCCTGTCTGCACCCTGAAACCTTCGGCAAGATCGGAAGTCTGTCAGGTTCTTTCTGGTTTCAAGGTATAACCGAATATATGCGCTCACAATCCTTTGAAAATGCCAATCTGCGCATCTATATGGATGTGGGGAGCACGGAAGGCACTGACCGCGAAAATCTTCAGAAAGAAATGATTCCAAGAACGAAGGAAGCCTTCCGTATTTTAATTGAAAACGGAGTGTCGCCGGAAGATCTCAAATTTGTCATTGATGAAGGTGGAGCCCACCGGCTTGAGCGGTTTACGAAACGTTTTCCCGAAGCGGTCAAATGGCTGTTTGCAGGCAGCTGACTTTCCCTGTCACAGAAGTGCACAGAATGACAGGAAATCGTCGAACCGGACTGGTAAGGTAGAAGCCGAAAGGAGAAAAAATGGATATCCTGAAACGTTTGGCTGAAAGCATCGACTTTATCGAAATCTGGACCAGGATCTGCAGCATGAAGATACAGCGAAAATCGCCTGCTGTTCAAAATTTCATTTTCAGCGCATGTTCTACATGCTGACGGGCAGCAGGCCGACTATATCCGCAAACGAAGGCTGACAGTCGCGGCCCAGAAACTCGCCGCAACAGATGCAAAAGTCGTTGATATTGCGTTGAAGTACGGCTGCCACACCCCTGAATCGTTTTCAAAAGCGTTCAGCAACCTTCACGGCATGAGCCTTTCGCAGGCCCGTGTATGAGGCCGGATGCTCAAGGCATTTCCCCGTCTTTCCTTTCAAATTCAAATCAAAGGAGCAGAGGATATGAAATGCAAAATTGTTGAAAAAGAAGCCTTTCAGATCGCCGGCAAAGCGATTCAGACGACTATGGACAAGGCGCAAAACAAAGTGGAGATTCCGGCTTTCTGGGAAGAGGTAAACCACAACGGCTTTACCGGCTCATTGAAACCATTTGCCGGACCGCTCGGCTTTCTGGGCGTCTGCATGGATTTTGATGAGCGGGACGGCACATTCACCTATGTTATCGGCATCGAAAAAACGGCCGAAAACCTCCCTGAGAGCTGTATCGTGAAAGAAGTCCCCGCATCAACATGGGCCGTGTTCGATGCCGTAGGTCCCGTGAATCCAACCGTTCAAGCAACATGGGAGCGAATTTTCTCGGAATGGTTTCCGGCTACAGGTTATGAGCATGCAGACGCTCCAGAATTTGAAGCCTATCGGGCAGGCGGAAATATCTCGGCTGACGACTATGTCACGCAGATTTGGATTCCGATTGTAAAGAAACGCTAAACATATATGATACTTGCGCTATGACGATTGATTTATTCTTTATCACATTGACCATCCGCGAAAAAAGTAAAAGTCCGGAAGAATACGAGATTGAGGAAATATACAATGAGATGAGAGATCGATGGTTAAGGTATCTTTATAGATCCGGGATTGAGGTGGCGGCCAGGATATACAAATGATGATGTGGATGAAGGGCATAAGTCTGTCAAAGGTTTGTTTTTGATATTTCATATTTCTAAACGATTAAGTGAGGGAAGCTTGTAGAGAAAGTAGTGTTTTCTCTACAAGCTATACCTAATGCTGCTCTTTATGGTTCTATGAACGGCCGATATCAGACCAGCGTTTGTCACCTATTTTTTCTAATTTTTCATACATTTTCATTTGTCCGGGCACCATTTCATCTGCGATGTTAACAAGGTACTCGATCTTATCATAATAGCTCATGTTTTGATCAGGAATTAATTCATCAAGCCTGTGTCGTAAACCGTTTAGTTTTTCTCTTGCCGTTTTATGATTGGCGCTTTTTAAAATACTGGTCGGTATTACGCGTGCCAGCCTTTCAAGCCTTTCATCAGGGGAAAGTGAGATATCCGGCAATAATTCAAAAAGCCTTTGGCTATGGGCTTGTAAATGTCGGCAAACTTCTTCAAAATCTTCTTCAAATTTTGGAATGTAATCTTCTTTGCTGAATTTTTTAACGATACATTCTTTTTCCATATCATCGATTCTCCTTTTCTAATCAATCGTTTTCATGTTGATGACTTCTGAAAATAAGGCAGGCAGAATGGATAGTATTCCGCCTATCCCTGCCGCAATGACGGCATAACGAACCTCAATTGTTGTAGCGAGAATACCTCCTATAACCGCGCCGACGGGAACTAAACCTCGTCCGAATACTTTTGATACTGAATTGACTCGCCCCAAAAGATGTCCGGGTGTAATCGCTTGGCGTAAACTCACCAAATTCACATTATATATAGGGACTCCCATACTTAATAAAAACTGTCCAAGAAGGAGCAAATATAGTGTGTATTGGTTGTTTGGTACACTGCCGATAATTAAAAAACCGACGGCCAACAGCCCCAACGAACCCACAATCACACGACCGACTCCGAGCTTTTCGGCCAATTTTCTGCTTATCAGAGCGCCTACAAGAAAGCCGGCGTTTCCAAGACCTAAAATGACGCCAATATCGCTTGCGGAAAAATTTAGTGATCGAGTCATATATATGACTGAAATTGATTGATACAATCCGATAAATAAAACGCTTAAACTATAACTGATCAATATGGGACGCAATATCTGGTGTTGAAAGGTAAATGCAATGCCCTCTCCAATGTCTTTCCAGACGCTTTGCCT
The DNA here is from genome assembly GCF_033261025.1 of Bacillus sp. KICET-3. Classification (NCBI taxonomy): domain Bacteria; kingdom Bacillati; phylum Bacillota; class Bacilli; order Caryophanales; family Bacillaceae; genus Bacillus; species Bacillus sp. KICET-3. The sequence continues at coordinate 468,802 of NZ_CP137345.1, forward strand.
ATTTGAAGGATCTCTTTTTTTTACTCTGCTTTCAGGTAAAAAAAGCGTTAGGATAAAAGAAATGATAAAACTGACTGCATCTAGAAAAACAGCGATCGGAGCTGTTAACAATTGAATGATATATCCTCCAATTCCAGGTCCTGCGACTTGAGCTGCACCATTGGTGACTTCCAGTTTTGCATTTCCATTCAGTAAAGATTGAGAGGGGACAATTTCCGGCAGGTAAGATGAATACGAAATTTGATAAAAAATAGAACAGCATCCGGTTAGAAAAGCAACTGCCAGAACCACTTCTATGGATAAAAATCCACGCAGATAACTGATCGGAATAATCAATAAAAGACATGCGTTCATCGATTGGCAAAACAACATGACTCGTTTCCTATTCATTCGGTCAACTAATGCACCTGCATGAAAACCGAGCAACAAATTTGGAAGAAAAGAAAGAAAACTGATCAGGCTCACGGCAAAATTACCTGAGCTTAAATGATTTATTGCAATTAAAGGCAATGCGATAATGGTAATCTGTCTTCCGAAAGATTCTATCGTTTGGCTTGACCATAATAAATAAAAATAATAATTTAGCGAATGTTTTTTTGTAATGACAGACTGATGAGGTTCAATTTTACTATTCGTTTTAATTATTGACTCCCTCCTGATCCGATAAATGAAAAGACTGAATGTGATTCCATTTTTTTGGCGGTATCATGAATGTCGTTTGCCAATTCTTCGATCAGTTTAATGCCAACAGAAGTAAAAGAATCTTTATGACTTAATAGTGATTCACTTAAATGTTGTGCCGATTGCAATCCTGAAGCTGCCGCTTCCTCAAAAATTTTACGCTCTTCATGATGAAGACTGCTTTCATGTAATTCAGAGATGCGAAACTTCAGCATTTGACTGTATACAATGGCTGCATGAAAAACTCGATCTAATTCCCAATATTGATTGCGAATAGCTTGCGTATTTCTCCAAGGTATTTCTATTTTAGCTGATGTTTTGCTGTCGTAATTTTCATTGAAAATATCACAAAGCAGTAAGTTCATGTTGATGACTTGGTGTACAGCTTCGTGGTATAGGTTTTCTGCTAAAAATCGGAAGGATTGTATTGTGCTTAGACTATTTGGCGGAATATGAAATGTAGCTTTATCAGATATGTATATACAAAGCGGCATAATCGGAAAGGAAGCTGATGTTATTTGAGTGTCTTTATCGACAAAATTCTTCCGTATCCTGACCCATACTATGGATCTGACAAATTCTTTTATCAACTGATAAGCTCTAGAATAATTTCTCTTCAAATGATGAAGTGCCATAGAAAGCAGTTCTTTTTGTTCCTTTGTAGCTTGCAGAATCTCATGTGAAGTTATAGGAAGCTTGTTCCATATCATCTCAGGCAGTTTTGTAATCATGAAAAATGTATCATTGCCAACTTTTAATTTTTCTCCATCAATCGATGATAAGTGTTGATCAGGATGAGGAATTCCAGTCAGTTCAGCTGTTAAATGCAAATGGGAAAGGTACTCCTTTTTTTCCTTACATTCATTTTTTTGTATATCAAAGAATGAACCTTTAGGAATTTTAAAATGAACCAAACCGGGTATGGACATTTTTGACCATCTCCTTACTCATTTTATATAGAGAATCCTAACTTTACAGTCTAGGATTCTCCATTTAAGGGTCATTTACTTATTTAGCAGGTTTTTTAACGGGTGTATTATCAGGAACCATGTGATCTAGGCGCTGTGTAAGCTTTTTCACCTTATTTTGAATACTCATTTCTATACCTCCTCCCCAACAAAATTTTTATTTCTCAATACATTAAGTATGACTTAATGTATATAGAGAACATGAAATATGTAGGTGATATCTCCGATGACAATCATAAAAATAGCTTGCTTTGTTAATATGTATAAATAATACATTAATTCCAATAAATGAGTCAATAAAAAATTTTATAATATTTTGAATATTTAACCTGAAAGCACTAAAAAAACGGATGATATATTTCATCCGTTTTTCTTCAATGAAAACTGAACAGGCCGGACCGCTTCCACCCGGCGTCCTGATACGGCGTATGCAAGGAGCCGCTTGGACTGCGGCAGCGAAAAGCGCAAAATCGCGCCTGTCATGATCGCGGTTAATACGGTTCCGATGCCGATCGGACCGCCGAGAAGCCAGCCGATAAACAATATCGTCAGCTCCATTCCGTTGCGGACCCATTGCACATTCCAGCCCGTTTTCTCGGAAATCAAAAGCATCAGGGAGTCGCGGGGACCCGCGCCAAGATTGGCCGACACATAAATGCCGACGCCGTAGCCGATGAAAACCACCCCTAACAGAAAAACGGCGGTCGCTGAGGCAAGCGTTTTCGGATCAGGAAGAATATAATTAAAGAAATCTATAAAAATACCGATCAGCAGCATGTTCAATACGGCGCCGATTTTCGGCCAAGCTTTTGTAAACAGCGATGTCAAGCCTACGATAACCGCTCCGACAATAATCGCCCATTGGCCGACTGACAGCCCCAAAAGCTCAAACAGCCCGTAATGGAACGCGTCCCACGGACCGATGCCGAGCACTTTGCCTTCAATCGTTAGAGAAACCCCAAAAGACAATACAAGCAATCCGACAAAATAAAAAAGCCAGCGCAGAACAAGTTCTCGCTTCAAATGGATTCCCCTCTTTCCAAAACACAATCGAGTGTTATTGTATCATAATCAGATGCGGAGCAGAATAGGAATTATTCACTGAATGCCGTGGAACAAGCGTTTTAGAGGAATGAACCGTTGCGCCGGCAAGATGAAGCCCTTCCGATCATTGTGCGATAACGATTTTACGTCCTGTCTCAGCCGACTCGCGAACCGCATCCAACAGCATGTGCAGCTTCACCGCGTCGTGAAAGTCGGGAATGTCCCGTTTGTTTTCAACAATATCTCCCGCCAGCACATGAAACGCTTTTTTGACGTAGCCCGCCGGATGCGCGTCTTTTTCCGATGACTGTCTTACGCTTTCCCAGCGGATTTCTTCAGCATCTGTGAATAGAGCCGAGCTGTCGGAATAGGACAGTTTTTCAAGCGTAAGCCGGCCGAATTGCACATGTCCGGCAGAACGCTGCTGTGACAGGCGGAAAGCGCCTTTTTCTCCTTGTATGTCTAAACGAAATGCCGGATAAACGCCCCCTTGAATATGAACGGAAGCTGATGCGCCGCTTGTAAGGGTTCCGTTTATTAATATTTGATCAGCGGTGTTTTTGTGAATCCGTTCACCGGATTCCTGTACAATGGCTTCCGGATAATTGATATTCGTCAGAGCGGAAAGCTCTTTAAAGCCGCCAAGGATATAGCATAGCGCATCAAGAGAATGTCCGCCGTTGATTGCCAGCAAGTCGGCGCCGTTTTCTTGATATAACAGATAGCTGCTTTTCTCATCGGTTATCCCGCCTTTTCCCTGAGTAGCGACATGCATGGTGCAGGACAGCACCTTTCCGATCTCGCCTTTTTGCACCGCCTGCTTCAAGTAGTTGATTTCAGGGGATTGCCTTGCCTGCAGGCCTACGGCATGATGGATGCCCGCTTTCTCCGCCAATTCCGCCAGCTTCTTCGCTTGTTTTGTGTCAATCGCAAGCGGCCATTCGCAATACACATGCTTGTGCGCCTCGATCGCCGCGATGGAAGCTTCATAATGGAACGGAACCTTTACGCTGACGACGACTAAATCGACATCTTTTGATTCAGCCAATGCCTGGATATCCGCAAAAGCGAGCGGCGCGCCGACAGCCGCCGCGCTTTTTTTGGCAGACTCCATGTTGGATGTTCCGATCGCCGTGATTTGAAAATCCGGATGCTCTGTAAGAGCCGGTATATGGGCCCGGCTGGCCCACTGATTATTCATAGAGCCGCCGATAATACCCGTTTTGATTACATGATGATTCATGAATGTTCCCTCCAATGCCGTGATGTGGCAATTAAATGTAATTCAAGTATAATGAGACATCATGATCATGAAAAATGTTAATGTATGATGCTGATATCACTTTTTTTGATGGGAGGCGAAAATCGGTGGATATCGAAAACATGAAGGCGTTTGTTTCCGTTGCGGAGCTGAACAGCATATCGGCTGCCGCGGTCAAGCTCAATCATCTGCAATCAAATATGACGGCCAAGATGAAAAAAATTGAAGCCCATTACGGTCAAGAATTGCTCATCAGAAGCTCAAAGGGTGTTCAATTAACTAAAGAAGGCGAGGTTCTCTATCAGCAGTTTAAAAAAATGCTGCTTCTATGGGAAGAAACAGAAAATAAAATGAAAAAATATGATCCGGTACTCCGGATCGGCACGATGATATCGGTCGGCGGAAGGCAATTGGCGGGTTCATTAAGCACGCTTTATCAAATGCATCCGAACTTATCGGTGACGCTGAAAACAGGATCAACGGAATATATCGAGGAACAGCTTCTTCTGGGAAATATTGATATTGCGCATGCGATCGGATCAATGGGCAACAAGAACATCCATTACGAACAATTGGGTGTGGAGGAAATGGTTATCATCGGAGAAGGGATTGGAGAAAACACGAGATTGGAAGAGTATATAGAAGGCAAAAGCGTCCTTATCCTTTCAGATAAATGTTTGTACCTCTCGATCTTGAACAATATGTTCGCAGACATGAACATAACCCGCGGCGAAACGATCGAGGTCGGCGACATCCAGACGCTCGTTCAGCTTGCTTCAATCGGCATGGGCATTTCCCTCGTTTCCAAAAGAGTCGCAAAACGCTTTAAGACCGGACCGTATTTGGAGGCGCCGCCTTCATATCGATACGTCAATACGTATATGATCACCCGTTTGCATCATCAGCTGACACCGATCGAAAAGCAGTTTAGAGAGCTGAGCCAGTCGCTTATGTACAATGACTAGAAACTGAGATTTTTCAAACTGAAAAAGAATGGAGATTCATGGTGCTGTATTTTGTTTTTTAGCCGGTATGTTTGCATCCGTCTCTGTCCCGTGTTTACGCTCCTCAATCTGAAGCTTCTTTTTATAGGTCAATGGAACAGGTTTTTAAGCATAATTTCACATAAGCTTCTTAACAACACGTTAAGAAGTTTTTTACATTACCGCAAAAACCGCAAAAATAAAACATTTTCACGAAAATTGGCTCGAAATCCTAAAAATTTAGGTATATTGCCCGATATGGCGAGTGAGATATTTTTTTTGAAAATCAACATAAATACAGTCAGGAGAGAGAAACATGCAGCAAAGCAAGACATCAGATGTACAGAAATGGTTTCCGAGCGAAGACGGAAATGCAGCGAAGAGAAGCGAATTTTTATCTCTGATCGAGCAGCTGATCCGCGGAGTCGACGATTTAAAACATCCGGATCAGGTCAACCTCAAGGGGGAAAAGAACAGGGAAGGCCTTTTTTATGAAAAATTGATTTCCGAAAGCAAAATTCCCGTTTCAGGACGTCCGATGGAAGATGTCAATGAAGAGCTGCTGAAGCTTTTGCACAGCCATCCGTACCATACAAAATACTTTTTTACCAATATTCTTCCGATGGCCAGCATTCCGGGAATTTTAGGCATGCTCACCGCCTTTATGGTCAATGGCAATAATTTATGGGATGTGTACGGGCCGGCCGGTGCGGAGGCTGAAGTGAAGGTCACCGCGATGATGTCGAAGCTGGCGGGCTATGATGCCGAGACAAGCGGCGGCTATACGACTTGGGGCGGACAAGGCGCGGTTTACACGGGGCTGCGGATCGCGATTGCGAAAATGTCGCCTTCGGCTCTTAAGGAAGGAGTTCCCGGAAACTTCTATGCCTTCTGTTCAGAAGCGGCTCATTACAGCCTGTATAAGTCAATGGAGGCGACGGGTCTTGGCAGCGACCGCCTGATCAAAGTCAAAACGCACCTTGATCACTCCATGGACACGGACGATTTGCGGAAAAAAATGAGAGAAGTTTGCGAAAATGGCGGTATTCCGGTTTATATCGTCGCCACGACGGGAACGACGGATGCGATCGGGATCGATGATGTCCGGGCCGTACGGTCAGCCGCTGAGGAAATAGCCGGTGATTTTGATCTGCCTGTTCCGCATATTCATGCAGATTCTGCTCTGGGCGGATTTTTTGCTTTTTTCAATGATTATGATGTGGATGAGAACGCTTTATCCTTCAGTCCGGGCGTCCTTGGCATGATCAAGGCGATCAAGGATAAAATGCAGCACTTGCATGAAGCCGACTCGCTTTGCTTTGATTTTCAGAAGCTGGGCCAGACGCCTTATGTCACAAGCCTGTTCCTTGTCAAAAATGCAAATGATCTGAAACGGATCGACCTTGATCCTGAGGAGACGCCTTATGTCGGCCACCGCGGCTACGGCGACTATCATACAGGCTATACGTTGGAATGTTCACGGATGGCCAGCTCCATCAGCATGTACAGCGCGCTGATGGCATTTGGGCGCGAAGGGTATCAAAAACTGCTCGGCCAGTTCCTTGAAGTGAATCTTCATTTTCGTGAACAGCTCATCCGCCGCATACCGCAGGCGGACATTATGAATCCTGATAACCACGGCATGTCTACGCTGTTTCGGATTTATCCTGAAGGAGCGCCGAGATTTGCCGATGAAATATCGGGACAATGCACCGTTCAAGAGCTTGAAAGAAACAACCGTTTGAATGAGAAGCTATTCGAGAAGCTGGGTGCGAATCGGGACAAGATGTTTTTCGGAGATACGAAAAAGCACCTGTTGGCGGGAACGCGTGAAGGTGCTGAGATTCCGCTGTACGTCAGCAAATTTTTCGTGATTTCTCCTTATACATTGCCTGAGCATGTACCGCAAATCATCGACTACTTAAAAGAAAACATCGAGGATGTCTGCCGGCAGTTTGAAACTGTCACGGTGATGAAGTAAAAGGGGATATGGATGATGAACAAGCTAAAGAAAAAGTTAACAGGGCACATTTCAGTCAAAATCATGCTCGGCGTCGCTTTGGTCCTGATCATTACGATTGCATGCTTTTCAGCTATTTTCAACGTGATCAGCAAAGATTTGTCAGAGCAATTAAAACAGCAGTTTGAAAACCGGCTTTATACAGATATCCATCTTGCAGAAAGCCAGATTAACCGCATTGAAGGCAATAAGCTGAACATTACATCCGCTGACAGCGATTTGTACCAGGAAACGAGAAAAGCCCTGGATGAGCTGAAAAAGAAAAACAAGCTCGAAAATATTTATATTCTTTCCAACCAAGGCGGCAAAGAACGAATCATCGCTTTATCTGATACAGAGAATGATTTCGGGACGGCGTATGCTTTTTCATCCGATATGAAAAAGGCGATAGCCGACAATAAAACGATGGTAAGCGACGTATATCAAGACAAATACGGGATTCATCAATCGATTTTTCTGCCGCTTACAGACGATTCCGGGGAGCAGACCGGTATATTGGGCATTGACCTTGATGCTTCCGTGATCCCAAAAACAGCTGAAAAAGCGCAATGGTATACGCTGGGGATCTCGCTGTTTGTCATACTGATCGGAATGCTGATGGCCTATTTCCTCGGCACGTATATTGCCAAGCCGATCAGACAGTTGATGAAGGCGTCGGAAAAAATCGCCGACGGTGACCTATCTGCCGAAGTGTCCGTCAAAAGCAGCGATGAAGTCGGCAAATTAGCGGCCTCTTTTGAGCGGATGAGCGATAATTTAAGACGTTTGATCGGGCACATATCCGCCTCTTCGCAAGAGGTGTCAAACACGAGCCTTCAGCTGAAAAATGTATCTTCCGAGTCAAGTGAGAGCGCGGCGCAGGTGGCGGAATCGATGAACAGCATGAGCGAGGGAATCAATGAAGTCGTCTCATCTGTTACGGATTGTCATACATCCGCAGCTGAAATCGATAAGCAGATCTCACACGTGACCGACAAGGTGAACGAGATGAAGCAGGTTGCAGAAGGTGTCAGCAAAGATTCCAAGACAGGGCAGGAGCTTGTGGAAGAAACTTTGCAGCAAACCAATACAATCAAAAACGTTATGGAAGAGTCAAAGCAAGCGGCCCAAGACATGCACAACCATACAGAGGAAATCGAAAAAGTCATTGGAATGATTTCTTCAATTGCCGAACAGACGAATTTACTGGCGCTGAACGCCTCGATTGAAGCTGCGCGGGTCGGTGAAGAAGGACAAGGCTTCGCGGTTGTCGCCGGGGAAGTCAGAAAGCTGTCCGAGCGCTCGGCAGAAGCCGCATTATCCGTTTCACAGCTTGTAGCGGGAACGCAGGAGAGCAGCCGTCTTGTCATGGAGCGCATTCATGAAGGCAGTGAAGCGGTCGATAAAGGCCAGATTTTAATTAATGGAACATATGAGAATTTTTCAGGCATCTTTCAAGGGATTTCTCAATTTGCCGAGAGAACGGATCAATTGCTGCAATCTCTGTTAAAAGTGAAAGAATCCTATCAGAACATTTCTTCTGCCATGGAGCAGATATCTGCCGTTACCGAGGAGCAGGCGGCAGGCTCTGAAGAAGTGGCCGCCGCAGCCGAGCAGCAAAGCGCCGGCATGCAAGAGATCGCTTCAGCCATTGAGCAGCTGTCCTCGCTGTCTGAAGAATTGAAAGAAGCGGCGTCCCGGTTTAAATTAGCCGAATAAAACAGCAACAGCCTGATCTAAGATCAGGCTGTTTTGCTTACACCGGGTTCAAAATCCGGTTTAAAAACTGTTTTGTCCGCTCTTCTTTTGGCGCCGAAAAGATTTGCTCCGGCGGTCCCTGTTCAACGATCACGCCTCCGTCGATAAACACGACTTCATCCGCGACATCCTGCGCGAATTTGATCTCATGGGTGACGACGACCATTGTCCAGCCTTCGTTTGCCAGATCTTTCATCACCTTCAGCACCTCTCCGACCAGCTCAGGGTCAAGGGCGGATGTGGGCTCATCAAACAGCATCAGCTCAGGTTTGATGGCTAGGGCGCGGGCGATGCCGACGCGCTGCTGCTGTCCGCCTGAAAGCTGAAACGGATAGAGGTCCATTTTTTCCTCGAGGCCGACTTTTTTTAAAAGCTGAATCGCTTCTTTTTTGACTTCCGCTTTGTCGCGTTTTTGCACTTTTACCGGCCCTTCCATCACATTTTCAAGCGCGGTGCGGTGTGGAAACAGGTGATAGGCTTGAAACACCATTCCCGACTTTCTCCGCAGTCGAAGCAGGTCGGCCTGCTTATGTTTTTTTGAAAAGTCGATTGTAAAGTCGTCAAATGAAAGGATTCCGCGGTTTGGAATTTCAAGCGCGTTCAGGCAGCGAAGCAGCGTCGTTTTTCCCGAACCGGAAGGCCCTAAAATGGCGATTACTTTCCCTTTTTCGATATTCAAATCAATCTTTTTTAAGATTTCGTTTTCGCCAAAAGATTTATTCAGCCCTTTTATCGCAAGCATTGAGATATCCCTCCTTATTTGGACACATACCGGTCTAAGCGCCGTTCGATCTGCTGCTGAACGAGCGCAAGAACAAAGCAGATGATCCAGTAGATAAATGCGGCTTCTATATAGATAATTAAAATCTGATCAAGATTGGCAGCGCCGATTTCCTGGGCTTTCCGGAATAATTCGGCAACCAAAATTTGTGATGCGAGAGATGTGTCTTTAATCAAACTGATAAATGTATTTGATAATGGCGGAATCGAAACGCGCACAGCCTGAGGCAAAATGACTCGTGAGAGCGCCGTTTTCTGGGTCATCCCGATCGAATAAGCGGCTTCCCACTGCCCTTTTGGAACCGACAGGATGGAAGCGCGGATAATTTCTGACGCATAGGCGCCGACATTAAGAGAAAACGCGATGACAGCGCTTGGAAAAGGATCGATCGTCACTTGAAACGCCGGAAACAAGTAAAAGATGATAAACAGCTGAACGAGCAGCGGCGTTCCGCGGATCGCTGAGACATATATGCTGAAAATCGCTTTTAAAATCCGAGATTTTGACATTCTCGCCAGCGCCGTAATGAGCGCGATGATCATTCCGAATATAAAAGAGAGAATGGCAAGGGGAATCGAGTAGTAGATTCCCCTTAAAAAAATCGGCCAAAACGACTCCCGGACAAGATCCCACGGGATGGCTGTTCCGATGGCCGCCTGCATATTATTTAGAAACATCTTCGCCAAACCATTTCTGCGCGATTTTAGACAGCGTACCATCCTCTTTCATTTCTTTCAGCGCACCATTCACTTTATCAACCAGCTCGCCGCTTCCTTTTCGGAATGTGAAATGTGTTGTTTGCGGATCGCCTGTTTCAAAAGCGATTTTCAAATTTTTGTTGCCTGATGTTTTCAAATAGTTGAGCACCGCGAGCTTGTCATTATAAGTAAGATCAACACGGCCCTGCTGAATCAGCTGGAAAGCCTGGGCCATGCCCTCAACGCCTTCGATTTTCGCGCCGGCTTTTTGCGCCAGATCGTTATAGTTGCTCGTCAATGACTGTGCCGCTGTTTTTCCTTTGACATCGTTCTCAGCTTTCAATTCGCTGCCGCTTTTTGTAACGACGACAGCCTGGGAAGTCGTATATGGATCGGAAAATTCGTATTTGTCTTCACGGCCTTTTTTACCAACCTGGTTGGCGATGACATCAAAACGTTTTGAGTTCAGGCCGGCAAACATACTATCCCACTGCGTTTCTTTAAACTCAGCTTTCAAGCCGAGCCGTTTTGCGACTTCCTGCATGACTTCTACATCATATCCGGTCAGTTTGTCGGTTTTTTTATCATGGAACGTGAAAGGTTCATACGTTCCTTCCGTACCGATTGTTAGTACACCTTTATCTTTCACCTGAGACCAAAGGTTTTTGCCGCCCCCTGTGTTTTGATCCTTAGCATTATCACCTGTGGCTCCGCAAGCCGCTGTTACGGCGATCAATAGTGTCATGAGCGCTGCGAATATTGCTTTTTTCATTTTATTCCCCACTTTTCTGATTGGATTTATTTGATATGATTTTACTTAAGGGCCTTCCAAAAGTAAAGCATAAACTTTTTTTAGTATGAGTCAAGAAATTCGTTTTTAGTGATGAAAAGCGTTTGAAGGTGATCACCGTTCTTGATCCGGCCGGATTCCCCATTTTTTTAAGCGGTATTGCAGGCTCTGCCTGCTGATCCCCAGTGTTTTTGCCGCCTTTGATATGTTGTTGTCGCATTTTTTGATCGTTTTTTGAATAAAATATTTCTCGGCATTCTCAATCTGTTCCTTTAAAGGGGGAGCGGAACCGGAAGGCAGCGTTGCAAAAAATTCATAGCCGTAGTGTTTTTGCAGTCGGTCTTTTGTCTGTGATTTTGTCCGGTATTGAAAGGGAAGGTGTGTAAGATCGATGGTTTCTTCATATGACATCATATTCAGCGCGCCTTCGATCAAATGTTCAAGCTCCCTGACGTTCCCAGGCCAATCATAAGAAAGCAGAAATTCGCTGACTTCATCCTCCATGCCTTTGACCTCCATTTGAAACAGCGCATTGTATTTATCGATAAAATGGAGTGCGAGAGGCAGGATATCTTCTTTTCGATCTTTTAATGGAGGAATGAACAAGGTGACGACGCTCAGCCTGTAATACAAATCTTTGCGAAGCCGCTGGGCGCTGATGGCATCGACGGGATCTTCGTTCATCGTCGCAATGATTCTGACGTCGATCGGCGTGTCTTTGGAAGCGCCGATCCGCCGAATCGTTTTCTCCTGGATGGCACGCAAAAGTTTGGCCTGCAAATTTAAATCCAGTGAATTGATTTCATCAAGCAGCAGTGTACCGCCATTTGCCTGTTCAAAAAGGCCGGGACGGTCGACAGCGCCTGTAAAGGCTCCTTTCGTCGTTCCGAACAGAAGGCCTTCGACAAGGCTTTCGGGGAGAGCGGCGCAGTTTTGTGAGACAAATGGCCCTGTTGATCTTTGGCTTCCATTATGTATACTTTGGGCAAACAGCTCTTTTCCGGTTCCGGTGTCTCCGACGATGAGAATCGATGAAGAGGTGCGGGTCGCCCGTTTTGCGTGTTCGCACACCTCCCTGAACGCCGGGCTGTCCCCGATCAGGCTGTCAAACGTATACTTTGCATTTTCCGTTTTATTCATATTATCTCTGATCAGCCGCTCCAGCTTTGTGACATCTTTTGCGATCTCGATCGCACCTTTAATGTTCCCGTTTTTCAATATGGGAAACGTATGATTGACGGTTGTGATTTCCTGGCCCTTGTTATTAAAGTACGTCTGCTTCACGTTTTTGATCGTTTTGCCGTATTGAAGAGCCTGGAGGAGCGTACTGTCATGCTCTGCAAATGTAAACACATCGAGAAGGTTTTTGCCGAGCACATCCTCCACATCCATTCCTTCAATCTGCTTCATTTTATTGTTGTATACGACCGATGTGCCGTTTTCATCGACGATGTGCAGGCCGATATCAATTTCATTGATGATTCGCTGAAAAATAAGCTGCAGGAGTTCAAGATCCATCAGCATATGAATATCCCCCTTTGTCCCAATCTGCTTTTATTTTAAGCGAAGAATGTTCCGGGGTGCAAAATTTTCATGCATATACGATGTAAAAGTGCAAAAAAATTGGCATATGAGTTGCGCGAATTGCCTGAATTTCCGGTAATTTGTCGCTTGGCATGAAACTTGCAATTAAGAAGAGCGAGACAGAAAAAATGACATCTGGCTGTTGTCCTATAACAAGAAGGAGGAATCATAATGACTGTTTTATCTAAGTCCGAAGAAATTATGCAGCAAACAGCACAATACGGTGCAAACAACTATCATCCTCTGCCGATCGTTATTTCAGAGGCTGAAGGGGCATGGGTAAAAGACCCTGAAGGAAATCGATATATGGATATGCTGAGCGCCTATTCCGCCGTCAACCAAGGGCACAGACATCCGAAGATCATTCAGGCGCTGAAAGACCAGGCCGATAAAATCACCTTGACGTCAAGAGCTTTCCACAATGACCGGCTCGGTCCTTTTTATGAAAAGGTTGCAGCATTGACTGGAAAAAACATGGTGCTCCCAATGAATACCGGGGCCGAAGCGGTTGAATCCGCAATCAAAGCGGCGCGGCGCTGGGCTTACGATGTCAAAGGCGTAGCCGACAATCAAGCGGAAATCATCGCATGTGAAGGAAACTTTCACGGGCGGACAATGCTGGCCGTGTCCCTTTCATCAGAAGAAGAATATAAGCGCGGCTTTGGGCCGATGCTTCCGGGCATCAAGCTGATTCCGTACGGAGATTTGGAAGCGCTGAAAAAGGCGATCACGCCAAACACCGCGGCTTTTTTGCTCGAGCCGATACAAGGGGAAGCCGGAATCGTCATTCCGCCTGAAGGCTTTTTAAAACAGGCCGCTGAGATTTGCAAGGAAAACAATGTCTTGTTCATCGCCGACGAAATACAGTCCGGACTGGGGCGTACGGGCAAGATGTTTGCCTGCGACTGGGAGGAAGTCGATCCTGATATGTACATTTTGGGTAAAGCGCTTGGAGGCGGCGTATTTCCGATTTCATGCATTGCAGCAAACCGTGATGTACTGGGCGTGTTTAATCCAGGCTCTCACGGGTCGACCTTCGGCGGAAATCCGCTGGCATGCGCCGTATCCATCGCCGCCCTTGAGGTTTTGGAAGATGAGCGGCTTGCCGAACGCTCTTTGGAGCTTGGGGCTTATTTTAAAGAAAAGCTTTCGCAAATCGACCATCCTAAGATTAAGGAAGTCCGCGGAAGAGGCCTTTTTATCGGAGTGGAGCTTACCGAAGCAGCGCGTCCGTATTGTGAACAATTGAAAGAAGAAGGGCTGCTGTGCAAAGAGACGCATGAGACGGTCATTCGTTTTGCGCCTCCTTTGGTGATCTCTAGAGAGGATCTCGACTGGGCCATTGAAAAGATTACCCGTGTTTTGTCGAAGTAAGGGGAACGGCTGAACAATAAAGGGGTTGTTCAGCCTGTTTTTTTCGCTGTTTTGCGAAGTTTGTCAAAAATTGAAATATAAGGAAAATGTTCAGAAGATTGAAAAAATAGTTATTTTGTCATATGCAAGGACAGTTTTGATGTCTGACAAAGGGTGCTAAAAAACAGGGAGAAATGAATCAGAAGGGGTGTGGAATGTTTGAATCGTGAACAAGATCAGCAATATACATTGAAAAGGACGATGAAGTCAAGGCATTTATTTATGATCTCGCTCGGCGGGGTGATCGGGACGGGTTTTTTCCTGGGTACAGGATATACCATCAATGAGGCGGGGCCCATCGGAGCGATTCTCTCCTATTTGGCGGGCGGGATGATTATGTATTTTACGATGCTCTGTCTTGGAGAGCTTGCGGTGGCCATGCCGGTGTCAGGATCATTTCAGACATATGCGACAAAGTTTATCGGACCCGCGACTGGTTTTGCCGTCGGATGGATCTACTGGCTCGGCTGGTCGGTGACTGTCGCTTTGGAATTTTTGTCCGCCGGGCAGCTGATGAAAAGGTGGTTTCCCCATGTCGATGTCTGGATATGGTGCCTTGTTTTCGGGGGGCTGCTTTTTATGCTGAATGCGCTGTCTGCAAAAGCTTTTGGAGAATCCGAATTTTGGCTGTCCGGCATTAAAATCATCGTTATTCTTCTGTTCATTATTCTTGGCGGAGGTGCGATGTTCGGCTTGATTGACATGAAAGGAGGGCAGCCTGCACCGTTTTTCTCCAATTTGGTGGGTGACGGCATCTTTCCAAACGGGATCGGCGCCATCTTCATTACGATGATTACCGTCAACTTTGCTTTCCAGGGAACCGAGCTGATCGGGATTGCGGCAGGGGAGAGCGAAAACCCCGAAAAGACGGTGCCGCGTTCCATTAAGCAAACCGTATGGCGGACGCTCGTGTTTTTCGGCTTGTCCGTATTCGTGCTTGCCGGGTTGATTCCGTGGAAAAAAGCAGGAGTCGTCGAAAGTCCGTTTGTCATCGTGTTTGAACAGATTGGGATTCCTTATGCCGCCGATTTGATGAATTTCGTCATTTTGATCGCGTTGCTGTCGGTTGCGAATTCGGGTTTATACGCATCGACGAGGATGCTGTATTCATTGGCGAAAGAAGGGATGGCCGCTTCTGCTTTAAGCAGGGTCAATCATCGGGGCATCCCGATGAACGCGCTTTGGATCACCTTGGGCTTTGCGGGACTGTCTCTTGTTTCAAGCGTTGTCGCCGCAGAAACCTTATATATCTGGCTGCTGTCGCTTGCCGGTTTGAGCGCGCAGGTCGGCTGGATCACGATCACGCTGTCGCAGCTGTTGTTCCGCAGACGGTATGTGCAAGAAGGCGGAAAGGTGGAAGATCTGAAATTCAAAACGCCTTTCTATCCGTTTTTGCCGCTTGCCGGGTTTATTTTAAACAGCACCGTGCTGGTCAGCTTAGCCTTTGATTCAGAGCAGAGGATGGCATTATACTGCGGGATTTTATTTATGGCAGGCTGCTATTTTGTCTATCATTTGTTTTATAGAAAGAAACGCATGGATGCGCAGCAAAAACAGGAAAACGTCATGATCTACCCAAAACAAAATCAACAATGAGGTGAAAGCTGATGAATCAACACATTTCTTTAATTGGTATGCCGATGGATTTGGGACAGTCAAGGCGCGGAGTGGATATGGGGCCAAGCGCCATCCGCTACGCAAATATCGTGGAACGCATCGCTGAGTTGGGATACGACATTCATGACCTCGGGGATGTGCCGATCAACCGCGACCAGCCTAAACATGACGAAGGATTAAAAAATTTAGCCTCTGTTTTGGAAGGGAATCAAAAATTGGCCGATATTGTCGACCATGTCATTGAGCAGGACCGTTTTCCGCTCGTGCTGGGGGGAGACCACAGCATTGCCATCGGGACATTGGCCGGTGTGGCAAAGCATTATCAACAGCTCGGTGTCATTTGGTATGATGCACATGGAGATTTAAATACGCTGGAAACATCGCCTTCAGGCAACATCCACGGCATGCCGCTTGCTGTAAGCCTTGGCCTGGGCCATGAAAAGCTTGTCAATCTTTACGGGTACGCCCCGAAAATCAAACCTGAGCACGTCGTCATCATCGGCGCCCGTTCTCTTGATGAAGGAGAGCGGGAATATATCAAGAAGACCGGAATGAAGGTCTATACGATGCATGAAATCGACCGGTTGGGAATGTCGAAGGTGATCGAGGAGACGATTGAATACCTGTCGGCCAATTGCGACGGCATCCATTTAAGCCTGGATTTGGACGGCCTTGATCCAAGCGACGCTCCCGGAGTGGGTACACCGGTCGTCGGCGGCATCAGCTACAGGGAAAGCCATTTGGCGATGGAAATGCTTTATGATGCGGATATCATTACTTCCGCAGAATTTGTCGAAGTCAATCCGATACTGGATCATAAAAATAAAACCGGTGAAGCGGCCGTCGAGCTGGTCGAGTCATTGCTGGGGAAAAAACTGCTGTAAACAAAAAAGAACGCATCATCGCTCTCAGGCTGTCGAGAAAATCGACAGCCTTTTTATTCATTTCACCATTTTATAACAAAGAAAAACCTTCTAAAAGGACGATGTCTGTGTCCATATTCAATACAAGGAATTCTTCCCGGTGTTGTTTGATCAGTTTGTCGTCTCAAGCCCTCGCTTGAGAACTATATCAGATCGAAAAATCATCAGGAGGTTTTCTCAAGACTTGACTCCGGAAAAATCCTCTGCAAAATAAGAAAAAATAGAGCGAAGCTTTGCATATTCAAAACAGCTGCATTGGCTGCGCTACTAAGACAATATGTGAGCGAACAAGTTCCCCTCACCGCCGCTAAGAGCCCCCCTCAACCGGCCAAGCTTGGCTAGGTGTGCGGGAGGGCTTTTTCTCTTTCTGAACATAAAAAATGGACGAGTGATCAAAAGCTTGTAGGAAAAAACATGTAAGCTGCATTTTATATTGAATGGTTTTCCTCTTTTTCCTCATTTGGTGGTGTACTAGAGTGTATTAATATGCGATCTAATACTTTTCCGGTAAATGGCATAAAGCAATTAAGTATTAGCCCGCCTAAACAAACGGTTAATACAGTTCCAACGCCAATTGGTCCATTTAAAATCATTGCCATTATCAAGAATACGAGGTAAATGCATGTTCTCGAAAAAAATATATTTGTCCTCGTTAATTCTTGTATGATTAATGTTAATTGGTCAACTGGAATCGGTGCAAAATTTGTGTGTAAATATGTTGCAGTTCCTAATCCTATAACAACTAAGCCGATTCCAAAACAAACAACTTTACTGTACAAAGATTCAGGTGTTACAAAAGAGTGCAATAAAAAAAGCCACATATCAATACCAATACCCGTTATAAATGCTGTTAACAACCCCAAAACTTCTGGTTTTTGTCTTTTTAAAAATGAATTACAACATATCAATATGGAAGCTATTATTATTTCCCAACTTCCCACAGTTAGCCCGACATTTATAGACAGTCCTACCAAAAGTGCATCAAAAGGTGAAGTTCCAAAGTCTGATTGGATCGTGAAAGAAATACCAAGAGATAATATTAAAATTCCTAATACATAAAAAACATATTTCATTTTAGTCGACCTCTTGATCATGATTTTTATTGCAAATGCAACAAAGTTGGGTTATATTCAATGTATACCTTTTTTATTGCATTTGCAACAAAAATATGTGCCAAGGAGGAAATTATGAAAGAAATTCTTCGTGAAATTGGAATGATTGCCAGGGCGTTAGATTCTATAAGCAATATCGAATTTAAAGAATATGACCTTACAAAAGGGCAGTATTTGTACCTTGTCCGAATATGTGAAAACCCGGGAATCATTCAGGAAAAGTTAGCTGAGATGATTAAAGTAGACCGAACAACCGCAGCTCGTGCAATCAAAAAACTTGAAATGAAGGGCTTTATTGAAAAGAAAGATGATGAACATAACAAAAAAATAAAAAAACTCTTTCCAACAGAAAAGGGAAAAAAGGTATTTCCTTTTATAAAAAGAGAAAATGAGCATTCGAATAATGTTGCATTAGCGGGATTTTCCGAAAGAGAAGCGGAAACCATTTTCAATCTTCTTCAAAGAGTAAGAAAAAATATCGAAAAAGACTGGGAATTTGTAAAAAAGGGAAACAAGAGAAATTATTGATGTTATAAGGAGTGACATATTTAAATGACTATAAATATAAAAAAGTGTACCCTTAAAGACTTACGCAAACTTCAAGAAATTAGTTGTGAAACATTTAATGAGACATTTAAGCATCAGAATTCACCTGAAAATATGAATGCCTATTTAGAAAAGGCTTTTAACTTACAACAATTAGAAAAAGAATTATCCAATATTTCTTCGCAATTCTTTTTTGTTTATTTTAATAATGAAGCCGCTGGATATTTAAAGGTCAACACCGATCATGCTCAGTCTGAAAAAATGGGTGATGAATCACTTGAAATCGAGAGGATTTATATCAAGAACAAATTTCAAAAACATGGGCTTGGTAAGTATCTGCTAAATAAAGCTGAGGAAATTGCGCTGGAACTGAATAAAAAGAAAATCTGGCTGGGTGTATGGGAAAAAAACGAAAATGCTATTGCTTTTTATAAGAAAATGGGGTTTGTTCAAACCGGAGCCCACTCTTTTTATATGGGTGATGAAGAACAAACAGACTTTATCATGACCAAAACAATCATATAACTTTTTTTAGGGGAGGGGATAATGATGTATATTCCAAAATATTATAAGGTCACAAATGCTGATGAAATTTGGGATTTTATACAAGACAACTCTTTTGGCACGATTGTCACGACAGAACAAGGGAAACCAATTGCCACTCATTTGCCCTTGGGATTACATAAAAAAGGTGATGATTACTATTTCACCGGGCATATGGCTTATGGAAATCCCCAGTGGAGAACATTTGAAACCTGTGAAGATGTGCTTGTTATGTTTCAGGGACCGCACGCTTACATTTCTTCTTCTTGGTATGGGCATGAAGATGTTCCAACATGGAATTATCAAGCCGTCCATGTATATGGTAAAGCAAGCATTTTAGAGAAAGATGAATTAATAGCAGAATTAACAATGATGATGGAAAAATACGAAAAACATCGAGAAAATCCGATTTTATGGGATCAACTTTCTCCTCAACTCTTAGAAAGTCAACTGAAAGGTATTGTTGGATTTAAGATTAAGGTGGGAGAAATTCAGGCTGCATATAAGTTAAGTCAGAACCGAAATGAAACGGATTATATTAACATCATTGATCAATTACGAAATGAAGGAAATCCAAATTCGAAACAAATGGCAGAGCTGATGGAAAAAAGATTAAAAAATCAAATATAAGCCCACTTTTATTCAACCCTCAGATGCAAGAACTAAAGAACGGAACGGAGCTGTCATATTGGCGGCTTCTCTTCAGATTGTACTTAAAGTAACGGATGCCTTAGTTGAAGAGAAATTTTCAAAAAAAGCCTGTATCAATGATTACTCGCTAATCTACGATACAGACCTTAACTAATTGTCCTTAAAACAAAGCCAAAAACTCCTTCACAGGCTTCTGCAAAAAGCTGTTGGCCCGCCAGACGACCGACGGCGTCAAAATAAACGGGTTGTCCTTGATCTCCAACGTCTGAACGTAACGGGCAAAATGCTCGGGAAGCATTGATAAAGGCAGAATCGTGGCTCCAAACCCCGAGGTGACGAGGCTGAGCAGCGTTGTTGAGTCATGGCACTCACAGACGACCTTCGGCTCTGCGCCTGATTTTTGAAAAGCTTCGATAACCTTGTCGTATATTCCTTTTCCGTGTGACGGCCTGAGGAGGATTAACGGCAGTTCTGAAATTTCTTTCATGTCGGCATCTCCGCTGAGGCCGTATGATTGATTCCCCGGAAGGACAAGCTTGCAGGGGATGTCGGGAAGACTTTTCGATTCGATGTTTTTGCTGTAAAAAGGCGTTGTCGTAATGGCGGCGTCAATCTGCCGGTTCTCCAGCAGTTTGTGGAGCCGTGAGGGCTCCCCTTCCCAAATGTTAAACATCAGGTTGGGATGCTTCTCTCTGATCTGCGACACCTTTGACAATAAAAGCGCGGCACAGTAGATCGTTGAGCCGACGGCGAGCGTTCCGGCGACTTCCTCACGCAATTCCTGCACTTCGAGAATCGAATCCCTCAGTTTATGCAAAATGTCTTTCGCCCTTTTATAAAAGACTTCCCCTTCATAGGTCAGCGTCAGATTCTTCTTCTTGTTGCGGTCGAACAATACGACTCCGAGTTCTTCCTCCAACTGCTTCAACTGTCTGGAAAGCGGCGGCTGGGCGATATGAAGCTGCTTTGCCGCCGCTGTAATTTTTCCTTCCTCCGCAATCGTGACAAAGTATTTTAACTGACGGATATCCATTTTCGGCAGCACTCTCCTTATATACCTTAAAGGTATTATATATAGATATAATAGATATTTTCAATATGGTAAATAGAGGCGTATCATTTGAGTTGGAGGCATCACAGAAGAGAAAGGAGGACGCATATGAAGATCATTGTCGGAATCACGGGCGCGACCGGCGCTATCTTTGGCGTGCGGATGCTGGAGTGGCTGAATACAGCCGGCGTTGAGACGCATCTTGTCATCTCTCCGTGGGCTGGCGCAACCATCCGGCATGAAACGGGATACACCATAAAAGATTTAGAAGCGCTCGCGTCTTTTACGTATTCCCATAAAGACCAGGCTGCCCGTATTTCAAGCGGTTCCTTTCAAACAGACGGAATGATTGTGGCACCGTGCAGTATGAAAACATTGGCCGGCATCCGTACAGGTTTGGCGGACAATCTTTTGACCCGTTCGGCGGATGTCATGCTAAAGGAACGGAAAAAACTCGTTCTGCTAACAAGGGAAACCCCGCTCAACCAGATTCATCTCGAAAACATGCTTGAGCTGACCAAAATGGGTGCGATGATTCTCCCGCCCATGCCGGCTTTTTATAACCATCCCCAAAATCTGACCGAAATGGTCGACCATATCGTATTCCGCACGCTGGACCAGTTTGGCATCCATCTATCGGAAGCGAAGCGCTGGGAAGGAATGAAACAGGAAAAATAAGGAGGATGAAAGAATGGCTTATCAAGACTTTAGAGATTTTTTAAACTCATTAAAACAAGAAGGACAGCTTCTTGAAGTTCAGGAAGAGGTGAAACCGGAACCCGATTTGGGAGCCGCCGCGCGCGCCGCAAACAACCTCGGAGACAAGTCGCCCGCTCTTTTATTCAACAACATTTACGGCTACAACAATGCCCAAATCGCGCTGAATGTCATCGGCTCCTGGCCGAACCACGCGTTAATGCTCGGCCTTCCAAAAGACACGCCCGTCAAAGAACAATTCTTTGAATTTGCCCGCCGCTATGATCAGTTTCCTGTCAAAGTGCAAAGAGAGGCGACGGCGCCGTTTCACGAAAACGAAATCACAGAAGACATCAATCTGTTTGACATACTGCCGCTCTTCCGTATCAATCAGGGCGACGGCGGTTTTTATTTAGACAAGGCGTGCGTCATTTCCAGAGACGTCGAGGATCCGGATCACTTCGGCAAGCAAAACGTCGGCATGTACAGATTGCAGGTAAAAGGAAAAGACCGCCTCGGCATTCAGCCCGTCCCTCAGCATGACATTGCGATCCACTTGCGCCAGGCTGAAGAACGCGGCGAAAACCTGCCTGTCTCCATCGCGCTCGGCTGTGAACCGGTCATTACAACGGCGGCGTCCACACCGCTATTATACGATCAATCAGAATACGAAATGGCAGGCGCATTGCAAGGCGAACCTTATAAAATCGTCAAATCAAAACTGTCCGATTTAGACATCCCGTGGGGAGCGGAAGTGGTGCTCGAAGGTGAAATCCTGGCGGGCGAACGCGAGTATGAAGGTCCGTTCGGCGAGTTTACCGGCCACTATTCAGGCGGACGCAGCATGCCGATCATCAAAATCAAGCGCGTCTGCCACCGCAACAACCCGATTTTTGAACATCTTTATTTAGGCATGCCTTGGACTGAGGTTGACTATATGGTCGGCATTAATACATGCGTGCCGCTTTACCAGCAGCTAAAAGAAGCATATCCGAATGAAATTGTCGCAGTAAACGCGATGTATACCCACGGTTTGATCGCCATTGTCTCAACGAAAAGCCGTTACGGCGGATTCGCCAAAGCAGTCGGCATGCGCGCGCTGACAACCCCGCACGGCCTCGGCTACTGCAAAATGGTGATCGTCGTTGACGAAGACGTCGATCCGTTTAACCTCCCGCAGGTCATGTGGGCGCTATCAACGAAAATGCATCCAAAACACGATGCAGTCATCATCCCGGATTTATCTGTTCTGGCGCTTGATCCAGGTTCTGAACCTGCGGGTATTACCCACAAAATGATCTTGGACGCCACAACACCTGTTGCACCGGAAACAAGAGGACACTATTCACAGCCGCTTGATTCCCCAGTCAATACGAAGGAATGGGAAAAGAGATTAATGGATCTATTAAATCGATAAGATAGGAGAGTGTTTCAATATGCATACATGTCCACGCTGTGATTCGAAAAAAGCGGAAACCGTCAGCAAGTCTCCAGTAGAAGGTGCATGGGAAGCCTACCAATGCCAGCATTGCTTTTTCACTTGGAGATCGTCTGAACCGGATACGATCACAAACCCGGAAAAATACAATCCATCATTTAAAATCGATCCGGCCGAAGTTGAAACCGCCGTCCAAGTACCGGCGGTTCCGAAACGAAAAAACTAAAGGCGGTGTCCGACATGCCACTTCAAATATCAAGCGAACTGCTGGAGCTGCTGAACGGCAAAAACCTCGCTTCTAAACGGCACGAAGCGATGATGCTCCAAACCGTCACAGAAGACGGATGGCCCCACACGGCCATGATCAGCGCCGGCGAAATCATTGCCCTGAACGGAACCGATATCCGCCTGGCTCTCTGGAAAGGCACCACAACAACGGCAAATATCGTCCGCACAGGCCGGGCGATGCTTGTCACATGCTGGAAAGGCAAAGCCCATTATGTCAGGCTGTCCCTATCCGAACTGCCCGAATTAAAAGGTGCGAAACACCCGAGAGCACGGTTCTCCGGCACCGTCGAATCGACCCGGGAAGACATTGCGAAATACGCTGACATCATATCAGGGATTCAAATTGAATTAAAGGATGAAGAGGCGGTTATCAAGCGGTGGGAAGAGACGCTTGAAGAATTAAGGAAATGAAGAAAGGACCATGGCGAACCATGGTCCTTTCCATTATTTCTGCAGCATTTTATTCGTCACTTTGTAGGCCAGGATGCAAGCTATTGTGATCAAAACAATTGCGATCAAAAGGATCACGAGCTTTTCGGCAACGGTATACATCGGCATCAGAAAGACAGCGGTGCAGACGGCAAAAAGACTGCCAAAATAAAAAAACAGGATAAGCGGCTTTCTGTATTTCATCCAAATCACTTGGTTGATCCCATTTCTGGCGGGATCAGACGGATGTTTGCGGTCTTCATGTTTCATCAATTTATTTAGCAAGATATAAATGATAAACGCGAATATCGTTGCCGAAATGATATTAAAACAGATCATAAACAGTTTTTCCCCCCAGCCCATGTCAGGGTTAAGGGGAATGGTGATAAGGGAACCGCATACGAAAAACAGGTAGATGCCAAAGATCGCTTTGTTTCTCGGTTTCTGAAAAAAATTGGACATTTTTATCTCTCCAGTCCTGAATGAGATTTTTGCATAAGAGAAAGCATCCCGGGGATGAGATGCTTTGAAATTATTCATTCTCGCATTGCTGCATTATGTATTTTGAAATGATACTGTATACTCAAGCCCTTTTAATAATTGGTTCCATTGTTCAAGTGTTTTTAATGAAATATGTACAGGTTTTTCATTGTGTTCATCATACTGAGCAACCCAAACGCCGCGGGCAGATGGAATGAAGAAGACGATATTTTGCAAGAATGGCCCATCTTCTAAGCTTGGGATGTAAAAATGTGAGATATTGTGTAGCGACCATTGGTTTGCTTCAAGATCTGCTATCAGCTGATTAAAGCTATGTTCTTCCTCCGGTGAAAAAGAACTTTTCTTCCTAACCTTTTCTGTCATGTCTTTATTACTCAGCCAGTCAAAGCACTTATCTGAAAGACGCAGTTTTAAAGGGACATGCTCTTCGTCAGCTGAAAAGTGGTAATAGTCTTTCATCAGCTCGGCAATTTCCTGCTCGTCGGCATACGCAAACTCGTGGATGATGTCGCGGTCAATCATATGGAAAAGCCATGTTTCATTTTCAAAATGGTGAAGCATTAAAGTGTTTTTATTATCAAGATTGGAACAGCGGATCATTTGTTCTGAATTCACGTAGGAAACGATGAACTTCTGCATCTCTTCGCTTAAAGGATTTTCATCCTTGGCGCTTTTTTCTTCGTTCCAGTATTGTTTTAAAATGAGCTGGTTGACGGTTGCGGCTGCAATTGCGTCCCATTCTTTTCTTGATTTTTTTCCTAGCGATGATTCAAGAATTCCTTTTCCAACACCAGGGTAGTCGCATAACCCTACTAAAAGTGCAAGCTCTTCTGATGTACATGTGATGAGATGTTTCATTGTTTTCACATCCTTGTTTATAAACTTAAACCTTGAAAATGAAGTGAAGGATAAAAGATAAAATATAGAAAATGATGATACTTAAAATACCGCTCCCCAGAAGGTAGAGGGAAAAATATAGTTTTCTCAGGAACCAGTTATACTTGTATAGTCGTTTGTATACAAAGTAACTAGCACCGAAAAAGAGACCAGTATAAAAATTAACAATCTTTTTGAACAAGTTTGAAGGTATTTCAAATGTTCCACGTTCATAATTATTTATCATTAAGTTTCCAAGTATTAATAGTAATAATCCGTAACCAAATTGAGCGCCTAAAATAGCGCATAACGCATATTCTGAATATTCAACAAAAATTTCGGGTGTCATAATCCCTCCTGCTTAGCTAAACCATTTTTTAATAGAATTAAGACCACTCTTTACTCCATTTTCAATCGATCCAGCAACTTTCTCACCAACATCTTTAAGTGCATCCCCATACTGGGAACTTGCTACAGCGCCGACTACTCCACCTATTGCTCCCCCTACTATTACTCCTACAGGACCACCGACACTCCCAATTGTGGCTCCAACTTCAGCACCAACAGTTACAGCACCAATATCTGTCATTGTACCTGTTATAAAGCGCCCGGTTTTCTCCACAGCAGTTTTGTCGGAATTATCAGGATCTGTGAATTCTGTTAAATTAGATCCAACAGCAATAGCATTACCGACCACTGGGATTCTTTCTCCTATTTTTGCAAGTCCTTTAGCTTTAGCTGCAGATTCCATTATATCAGCTGTCCCTGCTGCTGTCCTTGATGCAATTCTTCCGCGAAACTCTTTTCCATCTATAAAACTGTGCTGATTTTTAGGAAAACCAACAGCATGTTTAAATAGCATGGAAGGACTATCATAAGAAGCGACAAATTTTTGCGCTTTTTTCAGTAATGGGTTGCTAGGATTGGAGTTAGAGATATTTTTAATGGTTCTCGCTACTCTAGAACTGTGATCCCCTTGAGAAGTCCAAGAGCGATGTGTCATGACCTGGAATTTATATTCCCCTTTAATTCGTTGCCACTTAGTCGGTTTTCCTCCTTGATAATAAATTTTTAACTTTCGCGTCCAGGCGATTGATGCTGTTGCATTTGCTGCGTGATACCCTAATAAGGCTTTATCGCCGACATCTAACGGTTCTCCGATTGTTTCAAAATAACTAAGGATTTCGTGTGCTGTACTCGTTTTGTCTTTATCTTGTTTATCGGTTTTCTTTAATGACGCTTCCGCTTTTTCTTCCAATCGTCCAAG
Organism: Bacillus sp. KICET-3; assembly: GCF_033261025.1. Lineage (NCBI taxonomy): Bacteria > Bacillati > Bacillota > Bacilli > Caryophanales > Bacillaceae > Bacillus > Bacillus sp. KICET-3. The sequence goes on from NZ_CP137345.1 coordinate 494,700, forward strand.
CATTTTCTCCATTGGCGTTTTACCGGTGTTCTGCACACCGCTTTGCAAGCCGCCGGAAGCTTGATTGATTGTTGAATCGTCTTGCGGCTCCAATATCGACCCGCTCTGATAATCCTGAATCTCGATCTTCGGCCCCGTATACATCTTCTCCAGCTGCTCGACATACTGCTTCATCGTATCGAGATCCTGCCTTGCCGCTTTTAACGCGTTTGTTTGTTCGCGGTCGAAGGTGTGGAGCTTTTCGAGCGTTTCGCTGATTTGCCTTTTGGCTTTTTTTGCGTTTTCGTTGACAGCGGAATCGTCGAGATCAGGCAGATCGACAATGTGGCTGACCGTGGCGGCTGTCTGATTGGCTTTTGCCGTCAATTTGGCTGTCAATGATTCGGCCTGGCTGACGCCGTCATGGAGTTCATTTTCGAGAAAGCTCTGTGAGATGAAGCCGTTATGGTTCGGTTCGAGGGAGTGAAGGGCGCTTTTCGTCTTTTCTAAAATTCCTTTATAGTCTGAGATAAAAGATTCATAAAAAAGAAGAAAAGTGGTGTGGCACTCTTCGTAGAAGGAACGGATCGCTTCGCCGCCTGAGCCTTTTAAAGCATCGTCGAGAGAGGTGATGCCTTTGACGCTTTGTTTGACTTTTGAAATGTCGTCTTTCTGATTTTTCAATTCGGAGAGCGTTTTGTCAAGGCCGTTTTGAAACGTCTGAACATCTAATGTTTTCAATGCGATTCCCTTCCTTCTATTTTGCTTTCATCGATGATGCCAGTTTTTTGTCTGTATCTTTCATCATCTCTACGGCTGATTCGGTTTGGACGATTTGTTTTGAGAGTGCCGAAGCATAGGCCGTTGTCAGCTTTTTTAAGTCTTTGTTCATGTCTTCGATTTTGTCGACGACATCGAGCTTATTTTGGCCTTTGATGTCCGTCGGAACGGCCGGGTTGATCGCGGAGGCCGAGTGTTTCAGTTTTGAGAGTGCTTGTTTGACTTCACCTGTTTTGACTTTGATTTCTTGGCTCATGTTTTCAGACTCCTTTAGTGGTGAGCTTTTTTCGCTTCTTTTTCCAGTTTCTCAATCTTTTTGTGAAGTGAGCTGATATCTTGGCCGAGCGAGTGGATGTCATTCTTTAAAGAGTTGATGCGCTCGTTTAATTTTTTGAACAGATCATCAAATTGCTTCCCGCAAATATCATCATAGTCTGATTTCATATCATTTCTGACGTTTTTAAAAGAATCGGCAAGGCTGCCCTGCCACGTTGTCGATGATAGTTCCGGCTTTTTCATGCTGCCTTTCGAATCGCTGAATTCCCTTTGTATGTGTTCTAAGTCAGTTTTGCAATGTTTTAACTGTTTCAGTTCTTCTTCTTTGGCATTGAGCATGCCTTGCATTGTAAATAGTTTCGTTTTTTCCCAGATCATGATCTGCCACCTCCTGATGAATTTGATTCAAATGGCATACCTGTAATTGTTCGGAAAAGGACCATTTTAATGTTACTACATGGTATAAATAAGGTGAATAGGAAAAATGAACCGTTACTATAACCCTTAAAATCGCGTGGAATATGGAAAAGCTGAAAATAAAAAGCAATATGCTCTCGATCAACTAATGGATAGATCTATAGGCCTAGTTCTTCCGTTATGATATTTATTTACTTTTTCGAGAAATTTAAGGTTATGTTAAGAAAAAAATGGCCGAACAAGGTTTTTCACACGAAATGTCAAATAGTTTAGGTATTTCATATGCACAAGGGGGATCATTGTCTATTTGTGATGAAAAAAGGGGACGGGACGAGTTTCCTGTCAATTGCCGCAACTGAACGCTATTGAATATTTGTTGGAAAATACGTAGTTATTGATGATTGGAAACCGCTGTCATGTTCCTGATCAACTGGGGGAGGAAGATGAAAAAGCTGTTGGCTTTGTATGCGGTCATGCTTTGTTTGTTTTTTGTATATGTTTACGATTATTCACACAGTGAAAAAGCCGGTTCAAACGAAGGGGAGGAAAGCGGGCCTTTAGCAGGGAGTCTGTCGGAAAAGTATGTGATGGTGACATTTCAGTCCGGGATTGAATACTGGAAAAGCGGTTTGAAAGGCTTTGAAGATGCTGCACAGCTTTTCAATGTATCAGTCGAATACCGCGGTGCGGCTCATTATGATGCCCATGAACAAACGACCGTGCTGGAGCAGGTCATCGCCAAAAAACCAGCGGGGATTGCCGTTTCGGCGATTGATCCCGAGGCGCTGAACCCTGTTATCGATAAGGCGCGCGAGCAGGGGATTCCGGTCGTTTTATTTGACTCAGACGCGCCCCTCAGCAATGCTTCGACATACATCGGCACCAATAACAGGGAAGCCGGCGCAGCCGCCGCCCGGGAAATGGCCAAATTTTTGGAGGGAAAAGGGGAAACGGCCGTCATCACCCAGCCGAATCAATACAATCATCAGGAAAGGACGAAAGGATTTCGGAAAACGATTGAGCAAAGCTATCCGAATATGAAGGTTTCGGCTGTTCTGGACGGCAAAGGGGATGAACTCACTTCGAAAAAAGCAGCTGAAGCGCTATTGAAGCAAAACCCGCGCATCAAGGGAATTTTCACGACTGAAGCGAATGGTGCGAGCGGAGTGGCACAGGCTGTGGAAACGGCCGGATTAAAAGGAAAAGTGAACATCATCGGGTTTGATAAAGATAAAAAAACACTTGACGGGATTACAGACGGATCGATTGCCGCCACCCTCGGCCAGGACACATGGCAGATGGGCTACTGGTCGCTGCATATGCTGTTTTTCTCAAACCATCATTTGAAAAAACCGCGCCCACTCCCGTCTTCAATCGATACAGGAATTACGATCATCACAAAGGAAAATGTGGAAGCCTACTATGCGAATGATTAAACGCTCTATCAACAACGCGCCGATCCGCTATAAACTGATCAGCCTTCTGCTGTTGATCAGCATGCTGCCGTCGATCGGTCTGGGTGTTCTGTCGGGATGGGCGGTTGAAAACATTATCGAAAAACAGGTGATCGATCATACGCTGCAATTGATCGGTGAAGTGAATAAAACGACGGAAGTCTATGTCAGCCACATGCAGAACCTGACATATTTGATTTCAATGAATGAAGAAATGGAAGCGTTTTTTGATCACAAGACAGATGACGGTGAAGCGGATTACAAACGGCGGTCATTTTTGCAGGGGCTTACTTCTTTATACTCTGAGGCGGCAGGCATTCTCGTTGTAAATGACAAAGGGGACATGATCAGCAATGAGATGTATGAACGGACGCAGACAGATTTGACAAAGGAGCCGTGGTATCAAGAGGCTGTAAAAAATGAAGGGATTTTCAAAATGATCGGTAAACCCGTCAACCGGAATATCAGAAACCATGTGCACTACAGGGAAGATGAAGTCGTATCAGCGGTCAAAGCCGTGATCGATCCGGACACACAGCGTGTTAAAGGCGTGATATTAATCGATCTGAAGCTGAGGGTGCTGGCTGAAGCGACGAAACATATCCGGTTGGGAAAAACGGGCTATTTGCTGATCATGGATGAGAATGGCGGGAATATTTATTTGCCTGAAGCTTCAGAGCTGTTTTTACCGAAGCGGTGGTTTCAGAAAAAAAGCTCCGGGGCTTTTTCAAAGCGGATCAAGGGGGAGGAATATCAGCTTATCTATGAGACGTCCGCTTTTACAAACTGGACGACAGTCGGTGTGTTTAAGGCGGGTGAACCGGTCAGCGAGGTGAAGGAAATCCACTTATATGTGATGCTGTTTTTATTGGCGGCGGCTTTTCTGGGGATGACCGCTTCCTATTATTTATCCCATTCGATGTCAAAGCCGATTTTGAAGCTGAACTCTTTTATGCAGAAAGCGGAAGGCGGCGATTTTTCAACGCTTTACCAAGAGGACAGACAGGATGAGATCGGGCTTTTGGGAAGGAGCTTCAACAGCTTGATGCTCAGAATCAAGGAGCTGATGTCATTAACCGAAAAACAGGAGCGGCAAAAAAGAGAGGCGGAATTGAGAGCGCTGCAGGCACAAATCAACCCCCATTTTCTCTATAACACGCTGGATACGATCAACTGGATGGCGAGAAAAAAGGGAGCCCATGAGGTCACGGATCTGGTACAGGCTTTATCAAAGCTGTTTCGCATCTCCTTAAGCAAAGGCAGGGACATCATTCCTTTATCAGATGAGTTCGAACATGTAGAAAACTATTTGACAATCCAAAAAGCGAGATACCGCGATAAGCTCAATTATGAGATTGTGGCCCCAGCCATTGGGGAAGAGCGCTTGATTCTCAAGCTCGTCCTTCAGCCCATTGTAGAAAACGCGATTTATCACGGGATTAAAGAACAGAAGGGCCCTGGGCATATCACGATCACCGGAAAGGAAACAGACGGCTGTCTGATCATACGCGTTGAAGATGACGGAGCCGGAATGGACGGGGATGCATTAGCACAAATTTCCGATCAATTGAAAAAGCGGGAAAGCACAGAAGGCTACGGCATGATCAATGTTCATGAACGGATTGCCCTCACATTTGGGGAGGCATACGGTTTAACGGTTGAAAGCCAAAAAGGAGCCGGAACCGCCGTCACGATTCGTCTGCCGATTTTAAAAAAAGGAGTGGATGCAATTGAATGACAAATGGCGTGTGCTGATCGCCGATGATGAGCCCTGGATCAGGGAGGGAATACGGGATGCCGTTTCATGGGAGCGTTATTATATGGAGGTGTCGGCTGAAGCGGAAAATGGAGAAGAAGCGTTTGAGCTTGCCCTTCAACATTCGATCGATTTATTGATCGTCGATTTGAACATGCCGATCGTGAATGGATTGAATCTGATGAAAAAACTGCGCCAGGCGCTGCCTCGCTGCCGGTTTGTTATTGTGACGGGCTATGATCAGTTTTCATACGCCCAGGAAGCGATCCGCCTTCAGGTCGATGACTATTTGCTCAAGCCTGTGGAGCCCGGCCAGCTCGACAAAGTGCTGAGAAACATCAGCAGCTCGCTTGCAAGTGAAAAACAGAAGCAGCGCGAGCAAATACTCGCAGAACGCCATATTCAGCACAATCTCGGCCTACTCAAAGTGCATTTTTTTAACAATTGGATTCACGGCCGGGTCCGGGATGAGGATGTGCACCAGCAGCTCGAATGTCTTCAGCTTCCGGCGCGGATGCCCGATATGCTCGGCGTTGTCGGCACTGGGACTTTGTCGCTCAAGTCGCCCACGGCGGATCGTGTAAAAGAAAAGGCTGAACGGTTTTTCGAAGAAGAGCCTGAAAAAGCGGTTTTTTCTGGTGATGAACATCTGATCGGCATTTGCTTGTGGCGCGTTTTGACAGAAGCAGAGCAGCAGGCGTTTAGAGATGAGATGCGGGCCGAACTGCAGACTGGTGTTACTTTCTGCTTCGTAAATCTTGCGGAGACGGGGCAAACCGTACCTCAAGCCTATCAATTTTGCAGAAAAAAGGCCGCGCAGGCGTTAGACGTATCACCGGTTGTGGCCCGGGCCAGGGAATATATGCAAAAGCATTTTGCTGAACGGTCATTTTCCTTAAAGCAGACGGCCGATGCCCTGCAAGTGTCGCCTGTCTATTTGAGCCGGATGATGAAGCGTGAGCTCGGAGTGACATTTATTCAGCTGCTGACGGAAATGCGCATGCAAAAAGCGGTGCATCTTTTGAAGACAACGGCTTTGCCGATCCATGATATCGCTGAACAGACGGGCTATGATACACAGCACTATTTCAGCACCGTATTTAAAAAAACGATGGGAGCATCACCGAATCAGTACCGCCGCATGTCGACAATTGAACGGACAGGTGGAAAATTGTAATGTAAGCGCTTTAAAAAAGTCTGATTTTTATAAAAATAGTTAATTAATTCAAAAGACGAAAAACGATCAGAAGTGGTACAGTTGGCTTGATTCACGATGGGAGAAATGAAAAGGGGGATATTAAGCGTGAAGAAAAGCTGGCTGTTGATCGCTGCACTGCTGCTTTGTTTAATGGTTTCCGCCTGCTCGGGCAATCAGGCGAGCGGAGGGGGAGAAAAAGGCTACGTCGGAATTTCAATGCCGACAAAATCATCGGAACGCTGGGTGTATGACGGAAAGTATATGGTGAAAGAATTTGAAAAACTCGGGTATAAAACAGATCTTCAATATGCGGAAGATGTAGTCGAGAACCAGGTATCGCAAATCGAAAACATGATAACAAAAGGTGTCAATGTGCTCGTCATTGCTTCAATTGACGGGGAAGCGCTGACAGATGTCCTTGAAAAAGCGAATAAACAGGATATCAAGGTTATTTCTTACGACAGGCTGCTTATGAACAGCAAGCATGTCGACTATTATGCGACATTTGATAATCATAAGGTCGGTCAGCTCCAGGGGAAATATATTGAAGAAAAGCTTGGTTTAAAAGACAAAAAAGGGCCGTTTAACATCGAGCTGTTTGCCGGGTCGCCCGATGATAACAATGCGCATTATTTCTTTGACGGGGCAATGTCTGTATTGAAGCCCTACATCGATTCCGGAAAACTGAAAGTCTTAAGCGGCCAGACCTCTTTTGAACAAGGGGCGACATTGAGATGGGACGGCGCGACCGCGCAATCGCGCATGGACAATCTGCTAAGCGCCCATTATACAAAGGCGAAGCTTGATGCGGTGCTTTCACCATATGACGGCATCAGCATCGGAATCATTTCCTCATTAAAGGGAGCCGGCTATGGAACGGATAAAAAGCCGCTGCCTGTCATCACCGGGCAGGATGCGGAGCTTGCTTCCGTCAATTCGATCATAAAAGGCGAACAGACGTCAACGATCTTTAAAGATACGAGAGAACTGGCGAAAAAAGCCGTTGAGATGACGACATCTGTCTTAAAGGGCAAAAAAGCCGAGGTTAATGACACAAAGACATATGACAACGGGGAAAAAGTCGTCCCGTCTTATTTGCTTGAGCCGGTCGTCGTTGATAAAGAAAACTATCAAAAGGTTTTGGTCGACAGCGGCTATTACAAAGAATCGGAATTAGGGAAGTGATGCCATGTCAGATGTCATTTTAGAGATGAGAGGAATCACAAAAGAATTTCCCGGCGTCAAAGCGCTTCATAACGTGCATCTGCGCGTCAAAGCGGACGAAATCCATGCGCTGTGCGGGGAAAACGGCGCGGGCAAATCGACGCTCATGAAGGTGTTGAGCGGTGTCTATCCTTATGGAACGTATACGGGCGATATTTTATACAAAGGAGAGGTCTGCCAGTTTAAAAATATTAAGCAAAGCGAGGAAGCGGGGATTGTCATCATCCATCAAGAACTTGCACTGATCCCCGGACTTTCTATTGCGGAAAATCTCTTTTTGGGAAATGAACAGGCTAAAAGCGGTGTGATCAACTGGAGGAAAACAAAGCTGGAAACGCTCGAATTGATGAAAAAGGTCGGCCTTCAGGAATCGCCGGACACGCTGATTTCCCAAATCGGCGTCGGAAAACAGCAATTGGTCGAAATTGCGAAAGCGCTGGCAAAAAAGGTTCAGCTGTTGATTTTAGATGAACCGACGGCCGCTTTGAACGAGTCTGACAGCGAAAATTTGCTTCAGCTTTTATTGGAGCTGAAAAAACAAGGGATTTCCTCGATTATGATATCGCATAAATTAAATGAAATTACGAAAGTGGCGGATTCGATTACTGTGCTCCGTGACGGACAGACGATTGAAACGCTTAATGTCAAAAGCGAGCAATTGACTGAAAACCGGATCATCAGGGGCATGGTCGGCCGGGAATTGCAAAACCGCTACCCTGACAGAAACGCCGAGATCGGAAAGGTCATCTTTGAAGTAAAAGACTGGACTGTGCACCATCCTCTTCGACAGGATCGGAAAGTGGTGAAAACCGCTAATCTGTCCGTCAGAAAAGGCGAGATCGCCGGAATCGCCGGATTGATGGGATCGGGAAGAACAGAGCTTGCGATGAGCATTTTCGGCAGATCCTACGGAAAAAACATTTCCGGCACGCTTAACAAAGACGGCCGGGAATTGACGCTCAGGAATGCCGGGGAAGCGATCAAAAACGGCATCGTTTATGTCACTGAAGACCGCAAAGGCAACGGATTGATTTTAATGGACAGCATTAAAGAAAACATCACCCTGGCAAAATTGGAAAAGGTATCACACCGCCTTGTGATGGATGAGCGGAAAGAAAAACATGAAGCGGAAGCGTTCCGCAGGAAATTAAACATCAAGACGCCGGACGTCTATCAGCAAACCGGAAACTTGAGCGGGGGAAATCAGCAGAAGGTCATGCTGAGCAAGTGGATTTTTTCAGAGCCTGATGTGTTAATTCTCGATGAGCCGACCCGGGGAATTGATGTCGGGGCCAAATATGAAATCTATACGATCATCAATCAGCTGGCTGAGGAAGGAAAAGCGGTGATTATCATTTCTTCAGAACTCCCTGAGCTGCTTGGCATGTGCGACAGGATCTATACGATGTGCGAAGGGGCGATCACCGCCGAATTCGCCAAAGAAGAAGCCGATCAGGAGCTATTGATGAAATACATGACAATACGGATGGAGAGAGGGGGAGAGGCGTATGCAGACACCGGTGCAAACCGATAAAGACCGGGGGCAGCCCGGATATTTACAGCTGTTTCGCGACATGTATAAACAGAACATCCGGAAATACAGCATGGTGATTGCGCTCGTGTTTATCATGCTGCTCTTTCAAATACTGACGGACGGGATTTTGCTCAGGCCGCTGAACATTACCAATCTCGTACTGCAAAACAGCTATATTCTTATTTTGGCGATCGGGATGATGCTTGTCATTATCACAGGGCATATTGATTTATCGGTCGGTTCGGTGGCCGCTTTCGTCGGCGCTGTATCGGCGATGATGATCATCGAGAATGACATGCCGATCTTTGCCGCTGTCGTACTGTCGCTTTTATTGGGCGCGGTGATCGGCGCCTGGCAGGGTTTTTGGATCGCTTATGTGAAGATTCCGGCATTTATTGTAACGCTGGCGGGGATGCTTCTGTTCAGAGGGCTGACGATGATCGTTCTTGAAGGCAAGTCGATCGCGCCGTTCCCCATTTCCTTTCAGCGGATGGCCTCCGGGTTTATCCCGGACTGGCTGAACGGTGGCGCTTTTCATCTGACGACGATTGCGGTCGGGATCGTGGCTTCGGTTATATATATCGTGTATCAGCTGCAGCAAAGAAACATGCAGAAAAAATTTCAGTTTGACATACAGGGAAAAGGGCTGTTTGCTGCCAAAGTATTTTTTATCATCGCCATCATCAATCTGTTCACTTACATTCTCGCAACCTATGAAGGGATCCCGCTTATTTTGATCACGCTGTTTGTCTTGATAGCCGGCTATACATTTGTCATGAAAAAAACCGTAGCCGGGCGGAGAATCTATGCGATTGGCGGGAATGAAAAAGCGGCCGAGCTGTCCGGGGTCAAAACAAAACGGCTGACGTTTATGGTCTTTGTCAACATGGGGGTTTTGGCCGCGCTTTCGGGGCTTATCTTTGCCGCGCGTCTAAATGCGGCGACGCCGAAGGCGGGGAACCTGTTTGAGCTTGACGCCATCGCGGCCTGCTTCATCGGCGGCGCCTCGGCCTACGGCGGAATCGGCACGATCGGCGGAGCGATTATCGGCGGTCTTGTCATGGGCGTCATGAACAACGGCATGTCCCTGCTCGGTCTCGGAATTGACTGGCAGCAGGCTATTAAAGGACTTGTTCTTCTCATCGCCGTCGCTTTTGATATATACAATAAAAATAAAGTATCGTAATGAAAACATCTCCTTTCGGATTGAGAAAGGAGATGTTTTTGTCTGTAAAAAACATAAATGCTTATTTTTTAGGAGGCTATTTCTTTAAGTCTATAAAATATAGCTGATCAGCTTGAGGAAACCGTTCACCAATTTAAAAAGCATTCAAGAGGTGGCGGCAAATAACATAAAAAAACCTGTTTTTGAACAGGCAAAAACAGGTTTCTATCATTAGCTCTGCTGGACGGAGTGATCATGTTCAAGCGTGCTGCTGATCTTTTTAGGCTCAGGCAGCAGGATGTTCAAAATGCTTGCTCCTGCCAAAATGATGATCGACAAATAGAAAGACAGAGAATAGCTGCCGGTTTGGCTGTACCACACGCCCGGCAAATAAGCCCCGAGCGCTGAACCGATCTGGTGGCTGAGAAACAGCCAGCCGAGAATAAACCCGACGGAATACTGCTTGAAATACTGGGTCGCGAGCATTTGCGTCGGTGCGACGGTCGCAAAGTCAACCAGGCCAAACAAAATCGCGAACCCGAGCAGGAGAACGGGCTGATGGCTTGACAGCAGAATGACAAGGGACAGCGCCCGCACGGCATATAGAAAACATAAGATTTTTCGGCTGCTCCAGCGGTCAGCGACGACCCCTGATATTAAAATGCCGATGATGTTAAAGCCCGCCAGAAGGCTGACAGCCGCGCTGGTGACTCCGGTTGAAAAACCGTGGTCATGTGAAAATGGAATCAGATGGGTATCCATTAATCCGGTTGTCGTAAATCCGCATATAAAAAACGGCAAAATGAGAAACCAAAATTTTTTGCTGAAAAAAACGGCCCGGTACGGAATTTGGTTGTTATCAGCTGGTTCGCTTTTCGTACTTTCCTTATTCGCCCCTCCAATCGGCTGCAAGTTTTTTTCGGAAGGACTATTTCTCAAAAACAATAAGACGATCGGAAATACGATCAGGATTAAGAAAATCCCCAGCACGATCACAGTGATCTTCCAGTTGAACCAGTGAATCAGCATCAAGGACCCCGGCACGAGAAGCATCTGCCCCGCGCCAAACCCCGCTTCCATAATGCCGAAGGCAAGGCCCCGTTTTTCATTAAACCAATTTGTCACAATTACGGTTGAAGCGACATTCGAGGCTCCGCCGACCCCAAGGGAAGCGATGATGCCGTAAAGGATAAACAGCTGCCATGGAGATGTGACAAGATATGTAAAAAAGATGCTCAGACCCACCAGCAGCGTGCTGAACGACAAAATGACCCTCGGGCCAAACCGGTCGACCAGCCTTCCGATTACAGGCTGAGAAACCCCGTAGATAATAAAGCTTAGCGTGGAAATGAGTGAAATTGTCCCTCTGTCCAGCGAAAATTCTTCCTCCCACGGCTGGATAAAGGCCCCGAATGAAAGGCGGACTCCCTGAACGGCCAAAAGCGTCAAAAACGTCACAAAAACGATAATCCAAGCATAGTGTAATTTTCGTTTCATAAATCCTCCCGTATCATCAGTCTAATTCTCTGTCCCATCGTTCCTCTTGGAGCCGCTGCCCCCATAACGGCGCCTCATCTTTGACTTCAGTCAGTCTGAATCCGAATTTTTCATATAGAGGGCGGGCTTCAGCCATTGTGCTGACTGTCCAAAGAAAGATCCGTTCAAATCGCATTTCCCGGCAATAATCGATGAGCTCCCCGAGCAGGCGGCTGCCGACTCCCTGATTGCGAAAAGCGGAATCGACAAGGAACCATCTGAGCTGCACTGTCCGATCATCGTGCTTGACAAGTCCGACGCATCCCGCGAACCTTCCCGCACTTTCGGCGATCCAAATTTTTTCGATGTCGGCGTCAAACGTTTCTTGCAGATAGTCTGAAAATGTCTGGTCCCACCCGTGCGCCTCGGCATAAAATGTCCGCTGTTTTTCAATCATCAGCTTTATATCGTCTGATAGATATTAATCCCTAATTGAAATCGTGTTTTCTTGCGGCGACAGCTGCTCTGACAATATGCTTTCGACCGTCTGCATCGCCCGGGCAAGCTGTTCCTGGCTTTTGGCGTCCACATGCTTGAGCATATATTCGATTTGCTGATTTGCTTTCGTCTCCAGTTTTTTATAAATCGTTTGGCCGAAATCCGTTAAATACAGGTAATGGTTGCGGCTGTCTTCCTCGCTTTTTTCCTTGTAGAGGATGTTTTCTCTTTCAAACCGCTTGATGATTCTGCTCACATAGCCGCGGTCAAGGTTGAGCCTGTCTTGAAGAAGCTTGGCCGTGCAATGGGGGGTGTTTTTGATCTCAAATACGATCCGTGTTTCCGTTAAAGAAAACGGACTGTCGTAAATATGTTCATTTAGAAAACCTAGAACATTTGTGTAGAATCGATTGAACTTTCTGAATTCTAATGTGATCGAATGGTCGACTTCCGCCATATTGAGAACCTCTCTCCCTTAAATAGTTGCTTGAATCAATTATAATAAAATAGTTGATTAAGTCAAGTATATATATGGCAGCAGGTAGAGGGTCATTCCGTTTTTGTAGACAATAACAATTATAGAATATATTTTACAAATATTCCATAAAATCCGGCGCTGCAGGGCAGGAAAGCGGACAGACGGAATCGTATATAACCTAACAAACGGACAATCCCGCAACATACGAACCTGTTTTTTGAAAGCGTTCCACTTAATAAACACCGCTGTCATCGCGTTCCAAGAATATGATGAAGAAAGGATGAATCGCGGATGGTGACACCATTTCCCCCGATTAGCCGGAAAGTTCCCCGATTACTGCATGGAGCCGACTACAACCCGGATCAATGGCTCAAATATCCCGATGTGTTAAAAGAGGATATCCGCTTAATGAAGCTGTCCCGCTGCAATGTGATGTCTGTCGGTATTTTTTCCTGGGTTTCCCTCGAGCCTGAAGAAGGAAGGTTTACATTTGACTGGCTTGATCAAGTGCTGGATTCTTTTGAAGAAAATGGCATATATTCGTTTTTGGCTACGCCGAGCGGCGCAAGGCCGGCATGGATGTCAAAGAAGTATCCGGAAGTACTGAGAACGGAGCGAAACAGGGTTCGCAATCTTCATGGAAAGCGGCACAACCATTGTTATACTTCACCTGTCTATCGCCAAAAAACGGCGATTATGAATGGAAAGCTTGCAGAGCGGTATGCCCATCATCCGGCTGTCATCGGCTGGCATATTTCCAACGAATACAGCGGAGAATGCCATTGTGATTTATGCCAGGCCAAATTCAGAGAATGGCTGCTGGCGAAATACAAAACGCTTGATCAGCTTAACCATGCATGGTGGACGGCATTTTGGAGCCATACCTATACCGATTGGGATGAGATTGAATCGCCTGCTCCCCACGGCGAAGACGCCGTGCACGGGCTGAATTTGGACTGGAAGCGCTTTGTCACCGATCAGACGGTTGATTTTTGCCGCCATGAAATCGCCCATGTCCGCTCTTTTCATCCGGAACTTCCCGTCACAACGAATTTCATGGGGACATACGCCGGTCTGAACTATTGGAAATTCGCAGACCTGCTTGATGTCATATCTTGGGACTCATACCCGGCGTGGCACAACAATCGCCAGAAAGAAAGCGAGCTGGGCGCCGACATTGCGTTTGTCCATGACATCAACCGCTCCTTAAAAGGCGGCCGGCCGTTCATGCTGATGGAAAGTACGCCAAGCATGACAAACTGGCAGGATGTCAGCAAGCTGAAGCGTCCGGGGATGCATGAATTATCTTCACTGCAGGCGATCGCCCACGGATCTGATACCGTGCAGTATTTCCAATGGAGGAAAAGCCGCGGATCAAGCGAGAAATTGCATGGTGCTGTCGTCGACCATGAAGGATCAGAGCATACGCGCGTCTTTCAAGATGTCAAAAAGCTCGGTGAAAAGCTCGCCAAGCTTGATGAAATCGCCGGTACGACAGTGGAACCGGAAGTAGCGGTCATATTTGACTGGGAAAACCACTGGGCGCTGGAAGATGCCCAGGGGCCGCGCAATATCAGCCATTATGAACGCACCGTTAAATCGTTTTATCAGCCGTTTTGGGAGGAAGGGGTCCCGGTCGATGTCATTCATATGGATGGTGATTTCTCACAATATAAGCTTGTGATTGCGCCGATGCTCTACATGCTGAAAAAGGATACGGCCAAACGGATCGAGCGGTTTGTTCAAGACGGCGGTACATTTGTCGCGACATATTGGTCAGGGATTGTTGATGAACATGATCTCGCCTTTCTCGGCGGCTTCCCGGGCGGGCTGAGAAAAACGCTCGGCATCTGGTCTGAAGAAATCGATGCCCTTTACGATGGACAGAAGAACACAGTTGTGATGGACAGCGATAACCGGCTTGGATTGAGCGGAAGCTATGAAGCGTCTGAGCTTTGCGACTTGGTACATTTGGAGGGAGCCGAAGCGCTCGCCTTTTACGACAAAGATTTTTACGCGGGGCGGCCGGCCTTGACAGTCAATCTGTTCGGGGCAGGAAAAGCCTATTATATCGCATCGAGAAATGAAGCGTCTTTTCAGAAAGCTTTCATATCCAAGCTGATTGAAGAAACCGGGATCGCAAAGGTGCTCGACACAGATCTTCCGGACGGTGTTACAGCCCAGCTTCGCACAGACGGCAAGCATGACTATGTTTTTCTTCTGAACTTTACAGAAGAAAACCGGAGCGTCGCCCTTCCTGATGAAACATATACAGATATGCTGAAAGGGACCCGCAAGAAAGGCACTGTCAAATTGCCTCCGTATGGAACCGTCATTTTCCGCCGGAGCCGTCAGGCGGAATGAAAGATCAAAAACATCCGGAGAACGCTTCTCCGGATGTTTCAAATTCACCGTTAATTTGCGCGGTTTTTCAAGGTGCGCGGGTTGACCTGTTCGTTTAGATTTGGAATAGAATGCAATGATTTTGCGATTTTCTCCCAAGAGACGACTTTGAAATTCTGGTTTGCCAATTGGCCGTTTTCGATATTTTCACCATCCTGGGCAACAAAGATTCCATACGGATATTTCTCGCCCAGCCCGAAACCGAGGACATCGATTCCATCTGTATCGCTTGTCCCGTCGATTTGTTGGCCGCCTCCGATCGAAAATGCGCCGAGATATTCATGATTTCCCCGCCGGTCGTAAATGGCATACCTGTTATCGCCCTGGCTTGATGCAAGCAAATATCCTTTGCCGTCTGCTCCATAATAAATGGTCAGTCCTTCAATATCGGCGGTCAGATGTTTGCCGCCTGCACGGTCGATGATCTTTCCATCTTGACCGCCATTCGGCTCGGCGCTGAACTCCCAAAGCGCAACATCCTCCTCTGCGATGTACAATGCGCCATATTCATCGTCTGCCACAACTCCTTCCGTCTGGGAGCCTATTTGAAACGCACGGACTTTTTTGCCTTCAACTTGTCCTTTGCCGTTATCGAATAGCTCGTATTGTTCAAATTCGCCGTCCTTTCCCGTTACCATCGCATAGAACTTACCCGTTTTTTGGCTGTGGTATAAGCTGAATCCATAGACTTCGTTAATGGACGTTTTGATTGGTTTGTCCGGATTGACGATGTTTTTTAATTCGCCCTTGTCTCCGTTAAAAGCGTATATTTCTATTGTGTTTTTTCCGGCTGACCTGTTGGAAGCGCCGGCAATATCGACTTTTTTGCCTCCGAGTGGAAAATCGTAGCGAAGGTCGACATTGTTTAATTTTCCAAATGAATAGGAAGAGAGTTGTTTTCCATCCAGATTGTAAACTATTAAGCCGGATTTTTTGTTTGTAGTAATCAATTTGCTTTGTTCCGGGTGTTTTGGATGAACCCAGATGGCCGGATCATCTGCCGCGTCATCAGCGGTTTTCACCGGTTCCGTCTCCATATCGGCAGTCACTGTAAAATCGTTTATGGCAGCTGCCCTTGCATGCGGCGCTCCGCTCCATGAAGGAACGAAAATTGCTGCTGCAAGAGCTGAGGCTGTGATCGTTTTGTAAAGGTTTTGTTTCATGTTCTATCCCCTCCTTTATGATGACATTCATGTTAGCAAATTTATGTAAGATTAAGTTTAAGAAAGTGTGAATTTTTGATCAAAATTCTAAAATAAACCAATATGATCATGCATATTGAACTAATGTCACATGATCGTCTGTGCTATTTGAATCGCTTGCCGCGGCTGCTGTGTATCAGAATTCCCGGCCTTTTTACAGGCAGATCCTGATTCATCGGGGAAAGCTTCGGAATAGGAAACCCTGCGATCGATTTTTTGATAGGCCGCTTCGGAGTTCTTATGCTGAGGGTGTCTTATACAGGTATATGTCAAGGGGGAACATGAAAAAAGAAAAGCAGACTGCCTTAGAGACAGCCTGCCGTTTTTTTGTTAATTAACGCCTTTCATAAATTTTTGAATTTTAGGAGAAAGCATAAACAGAATCAATCCTAATAAGATTGATATACCTCCGATGACGCCGAAGTAGGCGATTTCGGTATCTGCGCTGTAGTACTTGACGATCTGCGCGTTAATGGCCTGCGCAGAAGCGTTTGATAGAAACCACAGGCTCATGGTCTGCGCGGAGAAAGCGGCCGGAGCAAGCTTTGACGTTGCAGATAAACCGACTGGAGAGAGGCACAATTCCCCAAGCACGACAATCAGGAAGCTGAGTACGAGCCACATTGGATTTGCCAGTGACTCAGTGCCGTTGATATAGGCAGGGAAAATCATCACGATGAATGACAAGCCGGCCAATATCAAACCGAGTGAAAATTTCGTCGGTGTTGACGGCTGGCGTTTTCCGAGACGCATCCACAGCCACGCAAAGACCGGTGCGAGCACGACGATAAACAGTGGATTCAAAGATTGAAACCATGATGATTGCAATTGCAGTCCCATAAATTCTAAATGAGTCCGTTTGTCCGCATATGTCGCTAAAATATTGGAACCCTGCTCCTGGATCGCCCAGAACATCATCGATGCGACAAACAGCGGGATATAGGCGATAAGCCGTGATTTTTCATCGCTTGTCGTTTTCGAGCTGTAAAACATCACGATGAAATAAAGCAAAGGAATCAAAATGCCGAGAATGCTGACAAGCATCGTAAACACGCTGATTGTCAAAATGCCTTTTGAGATCAAATAAGCGCCGATGATTGCAATAACAAGAACACCGAGGCCGATGCGGCCGAACACTTTTTTCCGCTCAGATGGTGCCAGCGGGTTTGGAACGGTCTTTCCCGCAGGTCCGAGATTTTTCTTTCTCGTCAGCAAATAGGTGACAAGTCCGAGGAACATACCGATGGCGGCAAGGCTGAACCCGAGATGGTAATTATAAGTTTGGCCGACTGTGCCGACAATAAGAGGCGCCAGAAATCCACCCAAGTTAATTCCCATGTAGAAAATACTGAAGCCGGAATCGCGGCGTGTATCTTCAGAGCTGTACAGGTCGCCGACAACGCTTGAAACGTTTGGTTTCAGAAGGCCTGTCCCAATAATGATCAAAAACATGCTGGCGAAGAAAGCGGGTACGCTGCCTGGGAAAGCGAGCAGAATGTGGCCGAACATAATGAGCACACCGCCGTAAAATACGGTATTTGCCGTTCCCAGCAGCCTGTCCGCAATCCAGCCGCCGATGATTCCCGACATGTAGACGAGGGAGCCGTATACGGCCATGATGCTGTTGGCCGTGGCCTCATCAAAGCCGAGGCCGCCTTTATTAATTTCAGTATACAAATAGTAGATAAGGATCGCTTTCATTCCATAATATGAGAAGCGCTCCCAAAATTCAGTAAAAAATAGAGTGAAGAGTCCGCGGGGATGTCCAAAAAACCCCTTTTGCGGAATGTTTTGAATACTTTCATTTTGATGATTAGACATTCGCAATACTCCTTCTTTTTCTGAGCTTATTATAAAAATCATATTCTTATATAATGATCCTGTCAATAGATCGCAAATTGATTTGATGATCGAATAGGACATTAGGCTCTTTTTGTAAAAGCGCTTTACATGCGGTGAAAAAAAGATTTTGGAAATCCGGTTTGATATAAAGATTTTTTGATAAAATTTTATCTATTTTGTACAAGCGAATGTTACTAGATTGCCATATTAATAAGAAGAGTGGATTTTCCTAAAAGGAGGATGGATGTACATGCCAGATCGGCAACTTGAAGACATGACCATGATCATTGCCGATGTGACGAAATTCGGCGCCGTCGGCGACGGCAAAACGGATAGCACGAAAGCAATCAATGAATGTCTGGACTGGACAAAATCTATGGGGCTGCATACAGTATGGATACCGAATGGAGTCTATTTGATCGACGGGACGTTGAACGGCGATCCCGGATTCCCGTTTCGAAACGGGGGAATCAATGTTCCAAGCAACATTTCAATCCTGATGGATGCCGAAACTGTAATAAAAATCAAACCGAACAGCTCATGGGGGTACTCTGCTTTTTATATAGGAGGTGAATCAAACGTCAAAATAACCGGAGGCGCCATTATAGGCGACAGGGATGAACATACCTATACGGCATCACCGAGGCCGACGCATGAGTGGGGCTTCGGCATCTGTGTCGAAGGAGCGTCAAACGTGCTGATCGAAAATGTGAGAATCGCAGATTTTACCGGCGACGGCATCATCATCAGCGCCGGCGGCCAAGGCTACAAATCTTCAGAGCGTGTAACGGTAAGAAATTGTGAAATCAGCCGTTCCCGCAGAAACAACATCTCGATGACAGGCTGTGACGGCGTTTTGATTGAAGGTTGCAGCATTGTGGATGCAGGAACCGGGAATGGAACGTCCCCGCGGTTTGGAATCGATATTGAAGGGTACAGCGAAGGAGCTGTCATCTACGAAAAGCCCGTCAATATTATCATTCGCAACAATACCTTTAAAGGCAATGTAAACAGCGCGGTTACAAATTTCAACGGAGCCTCTGTACGTATTGAAGGAAATCAAACAGACGGCACCATTTCCTACGGATATGGAACCGGGACGATCATTTCCGGTAATATAATCGAAAACAATCCCGAAGTTTCGGGGCAGAATACGGGCATTTCCGGCCAAGGGGCAAACACCTCGGGATCGACCCGCGAAGCGGTGATTAAAGGAAACCTGATCAGCGGCTTTTCGACAGGAATTGATATCCGCGGGGAAAACGTTTTTGTCTCAGGCAACAAAATCATCAATTTTGAAAATGCGGGCATCTCCGTTTATCAAGCAACAAACGTCTTCATCGAAGGAAATGATATTAAAAATGGCGTACCGGAAAAAAAGATGAGCATCGGCCTCAGCATGACCCAATCAGTCAATATCACCTTTTCCAATAACAACATCGCCAATGTGATCCTTGCGGTGAGAAGCGAAGCGGACGACGCGCATATAAAACAAAACGTCATCACCCGGTTCTCGAGAGGAATATGGATATCACAAGGCAGTGCAGTCATCGATGGAAACTTTATTTCCCCGGCATCTTTTCAGATTGTCCCCGAATCCTATTCAATATCTGTCACAAATCAAGCCTCCGCTGTCATACAGAATAACAGCATCAGCGGTTTTACCAATTTCCCGATTTATTGTTCAACTGAAAAGCAAACGAAACTGATCAGGAATACGATTGAAGATTCCCCGCTTGTCGTCACGATTTATATCACCAATGGGACTCATGAAATCGTCGGCAATACGATTACTCTTATGAGGGCGTCTAGACCGGCCGTCATTCTCTACCTTACCCAATCATCAGGCACAGCCATTATGAACAATACCATCCGCAGCCGTTCGGCAGACGGCATTACAGCCATTCAAACGAATACCTCAAGACAATCCATGATCCTCGGAAACACGATTGCGAAAGGGACGATCCAGAGTCATCAGACAGATGTCGTAAGCGGCAATGTCATTGTATGAAAAACAAGGCTCCCATGATAGAGGGAGCCGTTTTTATGTTCTTTTTTTCTTTTTCCTCTTCAGATCCCCCAAGGCTTCCGCAAATACAATCGATATATATAACAGGATCATCAGCCATTCTCCTATTTCCAATATGTTGAATGACAGATTGTTGATTACCGCTTCATACAATGACATCCCTTGAAAAAAATCAAGCATGACAGACATGCCCATCAAGCAGATGAACAGCAAAACCCCGATTCCGATTACTTTCACAAAAAACCACTCTCCGTTCCCCGTTATTTTTTCTGTTTTCACACAGCGCTATGCGCGGGACAAGTATAAATGTTCAGTTGTAAGGAAAAATACGAAAAAACGAGAAAAAGGGGGGATTCTGACAGCTATGCCATTCTTTTTTAAAGGCAACCAGAAAGCGAAAAAAAATCAGGAATCTCTTAAGACAGATGATAGCAGCCCGGAAAACGACCATGTCACAGGCAACATCCGTCAGTCCCTTTCTGAAAATCTGAATATTATAAAGAAAAAACGGGGAACAGTTCTGATATCGTGGTCCGCCAGCTGAAAACAGGTCTCGGTGGGCAAGTCGAAACAGCCATTGTGTATGTCGCCGGAATCGCCGATGAAAAAGCCATTCATGAATTCCTGATTGAATCGATTTTGAATTCCAAGGAGCTGAAAAAAAAGGAAGACAGCCGGGACATTCTTGATTCGATTGCCGCAGATGCAGTGGCGCTGGGCGGTGTCCATCAGAAAGAACGGCTTGCTTCAGTTTTCGATTCTTTAATGGCCGGAGATACGGTTATTTTAGCGGACGGAGCGCAGTTTGCTGTAGTTGCCAGCACAAAAGGCGGCGAGAAGCGCTCCATCAAGGAACCAGAAAACCAGCAGGCGTTTCGCGGGTCAAGGGAAGGTTTTATAGAATCACTTGATACCAATCTTTCGTTAGTGAGAAGAATCGTCAAAAATCCAAATCTGTGGGTCGAAAAGATGACGATGGGCAGCGTGACAAAAACCGATGTCGCGCTCATGTACATCAACGGAATCTGCAATGAAAAAACGGTGAAGGAAGTCAAAAAAAGGCTGGCGGGGGCATCGAAATCGACAGCATACTGGAATCGGGTTATATTGAACAGCTGATCGAAGATGTCCCGTTTACGACCTTTCCGACCATTTACCATACGGAGAGGCCTGACATGGTCGCGGGAAACCTGCTTGAGGGGAGAATTGCCATTTTTGTTGACGGGACGCCGTTTGTTTTGCTCGTTCCCGCCGTATTTATTCAGTTTTTTCAATCTGTTGAAGACTACTATTCCCGATTTGATATTGCGACGTTTATCCGCTTTTTGCGGGTGTTGATATTCTTTATTTCATTAATCGCCCCCGCCGTTTATGTGGGAGCAACGACGTTTCACCAGGAAATGATTCCGACGGAGCTGCTCATTGTCATTGCCGCCCAGCGTGAAATCGTTCCTTTTCCGGCCGTTGTGGAGGCTTTAATGATGGAAGTCTCCTTTGAAATACTGCGGGAAGCGGGCATCCGCCTTCCGAAGGCGATCGGCTCGGCCGTTTCGATCGTTGGAGCCATCGTAATCGGACAGGCTGCGGTGCAGGCCGGGATCGTCTCGCCGGCGATGGTTATCATCGTGGCGATTACGGCGATTTCAAGCTTTGCGACGCCGGCCTTTGCGATGGCCATTTCCGCCCGGATCGTCCGCTTTTTCTTTATCATCGCTGCGGCGACGACCGGATTCTACGGCATCATCCTTGGACTGATCATCATGTTTGTCCATTTAAGCAGCATGCGTTCCTTCGGTGTTCCATATATGACGCCTTTTGCTCCATTCATTCCGAAAAACTGGGGCGATACGATTTTCCGTTCGCCTTGGTGGACGCATGAAAAAAGGCCGGAGCTGCTTGGCAATGACAATAAGCTTCGCCAAGGCCATGATCAAAAACCGCAGCCTCCAGAACCGGGCGATATGAAGACTGACCAACAAAAGGGTGATGGAAATGAACCGCAGCATTAAAGTGTTGATCATGCTTGCCGCCGTTATCCTTCTTCAAGGATGCTGGGATAAAAAAGAACTGACGGACCTGTTGCTTATTTCTGCCATTGGCATCGATAAAGGTGAAAAAACCAAATATGAATTGAGTTTTCAGATCGTCAACCCCATCAACGTGACGGGGGGCCTCCAAGGGGGGCAGGGAGGAGACCGCCCGCCCGTGACCAACTATTCGATTGCCGGGAACAATCTGACAGAGATGAGCCGCCATGCTTCAGCCAAAATTTCACGGCAAATATATTACTCGCATACAAACCTTGTTGTCGTTGACGAAGAACTGGCCAAGGATGAAGGGCTTATTCAAATCTTGGATGTGCTTGACCGGGATACGGATTTCCGCTCGTCTGCGACGATCATCATCTCCCGCGGACATAAAGCAAAAACTTTCATCAAAACGCTTACGCCGGTTGATAAGGTTCCATCAAACAAAGTGAACAAAACACTGCAATTTACCGAACAGCAGCTGGGGGAGCATTTGAAAACAAGCGTTCAAGATGTGATCAAATGCTTAACATCCCAGTCCAGGCATCCGATCATCACATCTTTTCGGGTGAAAGGGGATTTAAAAAAGGCGGACAAAATGGAGAATGTTCAGTCAACCGCTCCGGCGGCGACGGTGGAAGCGGACGGCCTCGCCGTTTTCAAGGAAGGGAAGCTTGTCAATTGGCTTGAAGGAGAGACGGCGAGAGGCGTTTTATGGCTGCGGAATAAAGTGAACAGAAGCTACATCACCCTTGAATGGGGCCAGCAGAAACAATCGGTCACATACGATGTGATAAGGCAAAAAACGAATGTTTCTGCGAAACTGAAACATAACCGGCCGGCCATCTCCGTCCATGTGGAAATGGAGGGGGATATCGGCGAAACGACCATACCGATCCATCTTGATGATCCGCAAGTGCTCAATAAAATTGAAAAATCGGCTGGACAGGAATTAAAAAAGGAACTGCAGCATTCGATCAGCGTCGCCAAGCAAAACAAAACCGATGTCCTTCAATTCGGCGATATCATTTACCGCTCTTATCCCGGACTATGGGGAAAAATGAAACATCAATGGAGCAATCGATATTTCCCTGATCTCGATGTGGACATCACAGTGGATGCCTATGTCCGCAGAACCGGTTTAAGAAACAATCCAAACAATTTGGACCACGGGGAAGGACGATCTTAACGGGAAGGTAAAGGAGGATATACAAATGGAGAAGGCAAAAATCAGCAACAAGCAGCTGTTCGTTTTGATCATCCTGTTTGAACTAAGCAGTTCCCTGCTGATTTTCCCTGGACAGTCTGCCGAACAGGACGCCTGGCTGGCGATTTTGTTCGTGACCGCCGGCGGTCTTGTTCTATTTTCGATGCATCATTTTTTTTATCAGGTCGATCCACAATCATCGCCTTATGAAACGATGATGAAGGTGCTGGGGAAGCCGCTCGGCTGGGGGTTGTCTTTTCTCTACATTATTTATTACGCATATGTTGCGGCAAGGATTTTGCGTGATTTCGGCGAAATGCTGTTAACATCGGCTTATCCGAATACACCGATTATTTTTGCCAATGGATTGTTAATCGCAGTTTGCATTTTTACTGTACGCAAAGGGATTGAAGTGTTGGCGAGATCCGGTGAGCTGCTGTTTGGCATCATGCTGGTATTGGCCGCGACAGGCTTTATACTGATTATCTGTTCAGGCTTGATCCATCTGAACGAATTAAGGCCTGTCCTGGGAAACGGTATCGGACCGGTAATGGATGCCGTGTTTACGCAAACCTTGTATTTTCCGTTTGGGGAAATCATCGTCTTCACTTTAATCCTCCCCTATCTCAATGAGCCGAAAAAAGTGAAAAAAACCGGCTTGTGGGCGATTGGCATCAGCGGCATCATTTTGGCGCTGAATGTAGCCATTAACATCAGCGTGCTGGGCGTTGATCTCAATATGCGCTCGCGCTTTCCTTTGCTCAGTACGATCCAGACGATTCAAGTGGCTGAGTTTTTGGACAGGCTTGATGTATTTTTCATGCTCGTCCTGGTGATAGGCGGATTCTTTAAGATGAGTGTTTTCATGTATGCTGTTACAGAAGGGGTCTCTGTTTTATTCAAAATGACAAAGCCGTCAAAGGTCGTCCATGTGATCGGCATTGTCATTTTGATTTTATCGGTCTCTATCGCCAGCAACATTTCCGAACATGTAAAAGAAGGGATCGAATTCGTCCCTGTGTACGTGCATTTGCCCATGCAGATTATTCTGCCTGCTTTGATTTGCCTTGCAGCGCTTTGGAAAAAACGCAAAAATAAAAAAAGCGAAAAGTATTGACCCCGACCTTAGGGCAGCCTTTAACATGACAAACGAGGTGATTTCATATGCTCTATTCGGTAAAACAGACGGCGGAAATGGCAAACGTCACGATCAAAACGCTGTACCATTATCACAAAATCGGTCTTTTGTATCCATGCACGGTGACGGAAGCCGGCTATCGCCTGTATGGAATGGAAGAACTGGAGCGGCTTCAGGAGATTTTGTTTTACCGGGAGCTGGAATTTCCTCTAAAGGACATTAAACAAATGCTTGATGGCGATGCTGATCGACTGGCGGTTTTGAACGAGCAAAAAAAGCTTTTTCTTGCGAGGCAGAAAAGAATGAACGAGCTCATTCAAACGCTTGATGAATCGATCAGGCACGCCGAGAAAGGAGAAGCTATGGATCAGTCAGAAATGTTTAAAGGTTTTTCCAGCGGGAAAGAGTGGGAGGAAGCGCTGCAGGAGCAGAACCAATATTTGCAGAAGACATATGATTATAATTTGCTCGAGGAAAGGCCGATTGAAGCGGAAGAGATGAATGACAAGGCCATGGAAGCGAGCCGTTTTATGAATGGGATGGCAGATGCGCTCAGATCGGGGCTGAAGCACGATCATGAACAAGTGCAGGACTCCATTAAACAGCATATCGGCTTTTTGGGAATAACGGCCGCTGATTTTCAGATGCAGGCGCGTTTTTTTATCGAAGACGATTTTCATCGCAGCGTCCTTGAGCATCAGCAAACAGGGCTTTCCTATTATATGCTGGCGGCGGCTGAAGCATTTGCCGGGTGAGAAATATCAAAAAGCGGCGGCGTTCCGAATGGACGCCGCCGTTATTTGTGTCTGTTATCCCGCTGGTTTTCTATGCTTGATCGTAAAGCCGCCTCTCGAGAGTCTGATGTTGACATCTGAAACCTTGGCGATTTGTTCGTCGTGGGTGACCATGATCACGCATTTGTTTTCTTGATGGGCCAGGTTTTGAAACAGCTTAACGATATCTTTTGACGTGTCTTCATCCAGGTTTCCCGTCGGCTCGTCGGCGACAATCAGATCGGCATTGCAGCAGAATGCGCGGATGATGGAAACCCGCTGCTGCTGCCCGCCGCTCAGCGTCAGCACTTTTTGCCGCGCCTTCTCTTCACTGATGCCGACTTTTTCAAGCATGTCCAATGCGTATTGATCTTTGTTTTTGATGTTAGATCCCGTAATCTCCATCGCTGATGTGATGTTTTGCAGCGCTGTCATATAAGGCAGGAGATTATATGATTGAAACACGATTGATACATATTGGTTGCGGTAATGGGTCAACCCGATTTTGGAAATGTTCCGGCCTTTATAGAGGATGTCGCCTTCTTTCGGAACATCCAGCCCCCCGGCAAGGGACAAAAAGGTGGTTTTGCCGGAACCGGACGTTCCGACAATCGTGTAAAACTTCCCTTGCTTGAATTCGATATTGGCATCTTCAAACAGGGTCTGATCCTGATTTTTATACCAATAGCAAACATCCTTAAACTCTAAAATAGTAGTCATGATGTTCCCCTTCCTTCTATTCTTGTTTCGTTAAAATCGTTTTCGGATGGAACCGCAAAACGGATATCGATGGCAGCAATGTCGCGAATACGGCGATGAGAAGGCCGATGCCGCCAAGGGCCATTAAGTCCCCGAATGACACTTGAATGTTAAGCTGGTCAATAGCTTCGACTTGGGCTGAGCTTTGTCCAAAGAATCCGCCGTCCGGCATACCTCCGCCTATCATACCGCTTGCGGACTGGCTGTTTGACGTTTGCTCAAGCTGCTGTGATAAGAGCTGATTTCCGATTTGATTTGCAATAAAGCTTCCGGTTAATGCTGAAATGCCGACGGCCAGGACCGCGATCATCAAGATTTCGGTCAAAAATTGCCCGATCAGCTTCCAGCGTTTTTCACCAATGGCCATCAAGACGCCCATCTCATATTTTCTTTCCCTAATCGACATCATCACGATCAGTCCGAGTATCACCGCGCCGGCAATTGTAACGAGATAGACGACATTTTTGGAGAAAGAGGCTACGTTTTCGATGGGACCGACCATCTGCTGGTACAATTGATCGTTTGCGTCCAATGTGAATGTGTCCAAATCGATGCCTGTTTTTTTTGCGGCCGCAATGAAAGTGTCAATGTTTGAAGCATCGTCCATGTTGTAAACGGCTTCGTCGATCGCGTTTTTATAGTCGTCGCCTTTTAAGGCGGAAGCGGCCGTATAAGGTGTGTAAATCTTGTTATACGGATTGAGAAAAGCGAAATTTTGCGCATGGTTATCTCCTGAAGACGTCGTTTTGTAAATGCCGACAATTTTCAAGTTGATTGTTGTGTCTTCATTTGTGCTTGCTTTGAGTTTGATCGTGTCGCCGACCTTCAAATCATTTTCCTCAGCAAGGGTTTTTTCAATGACGGCGACTTTTTTATTCACATCATCCTCCGTCAAAGCGCGCCCTTTCGTGATGTTTGACGTGCCGTCAGAAAAATCATCCACAAGGGATGTGCTTGTCACACCTTCGATTGATACATCCGCCTGGATCATCTGGCGTCCGCCTTGTTCATTGCCGCCAGGTCCGACAGACTGCCGGCTGCTGTTTGAATCCGATGTATCAGAAGATGAATCCTCGTCACCGCTTTCGATCGGATCGAAGTTACCGGCTAAAGCAGACGTTGAAGAGATGAAATTATAGCTTTTGACATAGTCAAGCTTCGCGATTTTTTCAGCTGACTTGATGGAAACGGGAGTTGATTCAAAGCGCTGCCGCTCTCCAGATTTTTGCTGTTGTTTCATCATGTTTTCCCTGTCGGCTTTAAGCGTGACGCTGCCTCCCAGCTGTTCTCTCGCCAATTCGCTCGATTTCGTGGCGGCTGACTGGATCGTAAGTCCTGTAAGAACCAAAACGCAAATCATCGTAAAGACAAATAATTGTAAAAGTGTTTTTTCTTTCTTCGATTTCATGCTCCAAAAGGCGCGTTTGAAAAAATTCATAACATGTGATTCCCCCATATCTATATGATTGTTATTGCTGTCAAATTGGAGCAGCAGGACTTTTGCCTTACTGTCTGCCTCCATATTAGCGGCTACTTATGAAAAAATTATGACCAAACTGTTGCCGGTCTTTTAAATATCCGCCAAAGAATTGAGAATTGATAACGCCATGTGTAAAATGAATCTAACGTTTGTCTAGCGGAGGCGCAGTTGCGATGAAAATATTAATGATTGAAGATAATCTGAGCGTATGTACAATGACTGAAATGTTTTTTGCGAAAGAAGGCTTTGAGACCGAATTTGTCCATGACGGCCTTGAAGGATATAACCGTTTTAGGGAGGAAAAGTGGGATCTGCTGATCATCGATTTGATGCTGCCGTCCATGGACGGCGTCACGATCTGCAAAAAGGTCAGGGAAGAAAGCATGGTTCCGATTATTATGCTGACGGCAAAGGATACGGAATCCGATCAGGTGCTCGGCTTTGAACTCGGCGCCGACGATTATGTGACGAAGCCGTTCAGCCCGCTCGCGCTTGTGGCCCGGATCAAAGCGGTCAGCAGAAGGTATCAGGGCACAGAGCAGCAGGGTGGCGCCGACGACCGGGACATTCTCGAAACCGAATGCTTTATAATCAATAAAAAAACAAGAGAGGTATTCTTAAACGGCGTTCCAATCAAGAACCTGACGCCTAAAGAATTTGATTTGCTGTACTATATGGTGCAAAGTCCGAAACAGGTGTTTTCAAGGGAGCAGCTTCTTGAGCAAGTGTGGGGATATCAATTTTACGGAGATGAGCGGACCGTCGATGTTCATATTAAACGGCTGAGAAAAAAACTGGGCAGCGAGTCGCGGCCTTTTCTTTATACCGTTTGGGGAGTAGGGTACAAGTTTGATGAAGATTAAGTATCTGTATCAGCTGCTGGCCAGCCACATCAGCATTTTAGTTCTGGCTTTTCTCATTTCAGGTGCGGTGTTTTCCCACTTTGTCAAAGATTTCGCGTACCAGAACAAAGTCAGCGAACTGACGTCCTACGGATACCGCATCATGGGGGAAATGGAGCAGCGGCCTCCTGGAGATCAGCCGATCATGAAGCCGTTTGCGGAAATTTTAAAAAGCAGGCAGATCAGTTTCTTTCTTTTTAATGAAAAAAAAGAAGCCTTGATGACACCGGATCACTTGCGTCCGCGAAAATTGCTGCTGAAGGATGAAGAGTGGAAAGAGCTGAAAGAAGGCAAGCCCATTGTCATCAAAACAGATCTTCAGCGCTTTAACCAGGAAGTATCGGTCGTAGCGCTCCCCAACTTCGTCAACAATGAGTTCAAGGGAGGAATCATGCTCACCGCTCCGATCAGCGGGACGGAGGAAATGATCAGCCAAATGAACCAGTTTATGCTCTATACGGCGGCAGGCGTCATCATGCTCGCCTTCCTATTGAGCTGGCTGACGTCAAAATTTCATGTCGGCCGCATCCAAAAGCTTCGCGACGCCACGAAAAAGGTAGCCGCGGGCGACTATAACATCCATATCGAAAACCGCAACATGGATGAAATCGGCGATCTCGGCGCAGATTTTAATGTCATGGCGCAGAAACTAAAAAGTTCAAGCGAAGAAATCGATCGGCTTGAGAAGCGGAGGCGCCAGTTCATCACTGATGTCTCCCATGAATTAAAGACGCCTTTGACGACGATCAGCGGTTTGGTGGAAGGACTGAACAGCCAGACCATCCCGGAAAATCAGCAGGAAAAATGCCTCAAGCTGATTACGGAAGAAACGAAACGGCTCATCCGCCTTGTCAATGAAAATCTCGATTATGAAAAAATCCGCTCCAACCAGATTTCGCTGAATAAGCTGCATTATCCGCTGATCGAGGTCTTTGAAATTATTAAAGAACAGCTTGCGATTCAAGCGGAGGAAAAAAACAATCAACTGATTCTCGATGTAGACGAGCAAGTGATGGTGAATGCCGACTATGACAGACTGATTCAAATTCTCGTCAACATCACGAAAAACAGCATTCAATTCACTAGTGACGGAACGGTTTGGCTGAGAGGATGGGAAGACTACAAAGAAACGGTGATTGAAATAGAGGATACCGGAATCGGCATCGATGAAAAGGATATTGAAAGCATTTGGGACCGTTTTTACAAAGCGGACCTGTCGCGGACGAACACGCCTTATGGAGAATACGGGCTCGGTCTGTCGATCGTCAGACAGCTCGTTGCCCTTCACCAAGGAACAGTGGAGCTTTCGAGCGAGAAAAACAAAGGAACGAAGTTTGTCATTCGTCTGCCGTTGACATCAAGGGATGATGATTAGAAAAAAAGCCGCCCGGCGATATACGGGCGGCTTTTCTTATTTACGCTTTGATTTTGAATTTCTCGATTAATTGCTGCAATTCTTCAGCGTTTTGCGCGAGAATTTGCGAAGAAGATGCGATTTCCTCCATTGAAGCAAGCTGCTCCTGCGTCGCCGCGCTTACCGTCTGCGTGCTTTCAGCCGCTGATTCGGCCACTGCTTTTACATCGGAAATGGATGTTTCGATTTCGTTTGTGCCGGCTGTAAGACTCTTGACTAAAGCTGTGACATCATTGATTTGCGCGACCGCTTCTTTGATCGAATCTTCGATTTTGCCGAAGGCGCCGCCGGCTTCGTTGACGACGACAAGACCTTCCTTGACTTCGCTGGTCGCCGACATGACCGTATTCATCGTTTGTTTTGTATCATGTTGAATGATGGTAATCAATTTGGTGATCTGTTCTGCGGAATGTGCCGACTGTTCGGCAAGCTTTCTGACTTCATCCGCCACGACGGCAAACCCTTTTCCTTGTTCACCTGCTCTTGCCGCTTCTATTGCCGCGTTTAACGCCAGCAGATTCGTTTGTTCGGCGATGCTCGTAATCACTTCTGTAATATTGCCGATTTCGTTAGAACGCTCTGACAAATGTCTGAACGCTTCTGATAAAGAAACAACCGTTTCATTGATGGATTTCATCTGCGTGCTGACTTTTTCAATCGCTTTCGTTCCTTCGATCGACATTTGAGCCGATTCACCGGCGGTTGAAGCCGCTTGTTCGGCGTTTGAAGAAATCCTTCCGGCAAACTCCGTCATCCCTTTGATGACCGTTCTGCTGCTTTCGACGCTTTCAGCCTGCTGTTCAGAACCTGATGCAAGCTCCTGAATGGTCGTGGAAATGTATTCACTGGCTTTCGTGCTTTCCTCGGCGCTTGCACTTAGCTGCTGAGAGGAAGCGGCAACCTGATGGGAAGTCTCGCCGACTGTTTCAATAATCGAACGCACGCCGGAGACCATATTGTTAAAAGATGTTGTCAATTGTCCCAATTCATCCTTTGATTGATAGGTTCCTTCAACCGTAAAATCGCCTTTCTCAGTCTTGGCAAACAAACTTTGAATCTCCCGAATCGGTCTTACAATCAATCTTGTCATCAGAAGACCGGCGGAGATAGATAAAATCAGGGATGCGGCTATCATAATGATCAGCAGGGTGATCGTTGAGCCTGCATCTTTGGAATCTTGCTGATAGATGGTTTTGGCGTTCTCTGAATTTAATGCCTGGATCTCCTCGAACAGCTGATTGACGGCGGTTCTTTGCGGTTCCACATCTTTTTGGTAAACGGCATATGCTTCTTTGTTTTTATTTTCTAGCGCCAATTGAAGCATGTTCTTGCTGGCATTTTGCAGGTCTGTATATTTTGTTTTAAACGTTTCATATTTTTCTTTTATGTTTTCCGCTAAATTCAGCTTGTCAATCTGTTCCATCGCGGCAATGTTTTCTTCGCTTTTTTCCTGAACGTTTTTTTGCAGTTTTTCATTGATGCTGTTGTCCTTCGTTACCATCAGTTCGAAGTTATTCGTATCAATTTCAAGGCTGTTCACCCTTAATTTTGAAAACAATTGGTTCGGAATTAATTGGCCTTCATAAATCTTCTCCGACCCCTTTGAAACCCTGCTGAGGTCAGTAATGCCCTGAATTCCGACAATTGCCAGGGCAAGTGCAGAAATCACGATAATGATAAATAGTTTACTTCTGATTTTTATATTTTTAAGAAGCTTCATATTATGTCTCCCATCCATTTGTTTATCTTATATATCGGATTTTTGCAGATTAATTTGAAATAAAATTTGAAAGAGTTTTTTGGAGGAGGGGAGATTTTCTGACAACAAAAAAACCCCATAAAAAAAGGGGTTTTTAGACGAGCACTTTTGCGAAAAATTCCTGGTATAAAGCGCGGACCGCTTGTTTTTCCTGAGCTTCTTTGACGCCGAACATCATGCTGACTTCAGAGGAGCCCTGATTGATCATTTCAATGTTTACATGTGCATCAGACAGAGCCTTTGCCGCTCTGGCCGTCGTTCCGACATTGTGGCGCATCGCTTCACCGACAACCATGATCAAGGCAATGTTGTGCTCTACCGCGACTTCATCAGCATCCAGTTCTTCTTTGATCCGCTGGATGATCCGTTTTTCAATCGCTTCATCCATCTGATCCTGTCTCAAAATAATCGTCATATCGTCAATGCCTGAAGGGATATGTTCGTATGTCAGTCCGTCATCTTCAAGAATCTGAAGAACGCGGCGCCCAAATCCGACTTCACGGTTCATCAAGTATTTGCCGATATATATGCTGCAAAATCCGCTGTCACTGGCGATGCCGACGACAGGGCCGTTGGTGTTGTCGCGCTTTGTAACGACTCTTGTCCCTTCTGCGGCCGGATTGTTCGTATTTTTAATCTGCACCGGTATGTTCGCGCGATAAGCGGGTATTAGTGCCTCATCATGAAAGACGGAAAAGCCCGCATAGGACAGCTCGCGCATTTCCCTGTACGTCAGTTCCCGGATTTCTTTCGGGTTTGACACGATCGAAGGGTTGACCGAATAGACGGCATCCACGTCGGTGAAGTTTTCATACAGCTCTGCTTTTAGGCCATTCGCCAAAATCGAGCCCGTAATATCTGAGCCGCTCCGGGAAAAGGTAATCACTTCGCCCTCTTTGTTAAAGCCGAAGAATCCGGGGAATACAATAATGCCCTGCCGCTGTCTGAGCCGGAACAGATGATCATAGGATTCGGGCAGCACTTGGGCGTTGCCGGGCTCACTCGTCACAAATAGGCCAGCATCTTTCGGATTGACATAGTGGGCGTCAGCCCCCCGATGCCGGAAATAAGCCGCGACCAGCTTGGCATTGTTGTCTTCACCGCTTGCTTTGACCGCATCGATGAAGCGTTCCGGGTTTTGTTGATCACTTTGAAGCAGACGAAGCAAATCTGCGCGGATCTGGTCGATCACATCATGGCCCAGTCCAACCTCCCGGGCGATATCGGCATAGCGTCCAATAATCGTTTCAACGAGCTCGCGGGCTTCTCCCGTTGCTGCATACTGCTCGGCGCAAGCGATGAGCAGATCGGTTACTTTTATGTCTTGTGGGTGACGTTTTCCCGGCGCTGATACGACGACAGCTCTCCGTTCGGGATCTGCTGTGACAATTTGAAACACTTTTTCAAGCTGCGCACCTGTTGCGAGCGAACTGCCGCCAAATTTAACGACTTTCATTTCTGACATCTCCTAAAGTTTAAATTTTCGCAATAAATTTAATTTTTATTATTACGCTTTTTAGAAGAAGAATCAAGGGTTTTCTTTATGTAGGAAACAAATGTGCTTTTAGGGAGGACGGAACTCGGTTTTCATATTGACTATGTTAGAAAAAGTGATAATATGATGGATGGATCCTATTGATAATGATAATCATTAACGATTGATGCAGGATGTGTTTTTGTCGCGGGGGGAGGCGATTGCGTCATGAAATTACGATACTTACTGCTTCTGCTCATCATTCTTTCTTTCAGTTCCATTTTCATCGGCGTCAAACAGCTGTCGCCTCTGGATCTATTCAGGTTCAATGAGGATGCCGTAAAAACGCTGTACATAAGCCGGTTTCCGCGCATGATCAGCATCGTGCTCGCGGGCATGAGCCTCAGCATCTGCGGACTGATCATGCAGCAGCTGACGCGCAATAAATTCGTTTCGCCGACGACGGCCGGAACGATGGACTGGGCCAGGCTCGGCATTATCATCTCGATTTTGCTTTTTTCTTCGGCGGGTATTTTTGTGAAAATGCTGTTTGCCTTTGCTTTTTCACTGTTTGGCAGCTTTCTGTTCATTAAGATTTTGGACAGGATCAGGTTTAAGGACGCCGTGTTTATTCCGCTTGTCGGATTGATGCTTGGCGGCGTCGTCAGCGCCATATCTACGTTCATGGCTTATCAGTATGACCTCATTCAAAATGTCAATGCGTGGTTTGAGGGGGATTTTTCACTGATCATGAAAGGGAGGTATGAGCTTTTATACGTGAGCATCCCGCTCGTTATTATCGCCTATCTGTTTGCCAATAAGTTTACGGTGGCCGGAATGGGTGAGAGCTTCTCCGTCAATTTGGGGCTCAATTACAAGCGGGTGATCAACACCGGCCTGATCATTGTATCGGTCATCTCATCGGTCGTAATTTTGACGGTCGGCACGCTTCCTTTTCTAGGGCTGATCATTCCAAACATTGTCTCGATTTATCGCGGGGACCATTTGAAAAACAGCCTGCCTCACACGGCGGTTCTCGGCGCCGTCTTTGTCCTGCTGTGTGATATATTGGGCCGGATCATCATTTATCCGTATGAAATTTCGGTCGGGCTGATGGTCGGCATCATCGGAAGCGGCATTTTTCTTTACTTGCTTTTAAGGAGAAAAGCCTATGCATAAACAGAAAATGTATGTGCTCATCGCAGCGGCGGCCGTCTGTATCTGCTTGTTTTTGTTTTACGGATTGCCGTCTGTCTGGGAATACGCGCTGCCGCGAAGAGCGGCCAAGGTTTTGGCCATCATCCTCGTCGGGACGGCGATCGGCTATTCATCGATGATCTTTCAAACGATAACAAACAACAGAATTTTAACGCCGGGCATTCTCGGGCTTGATTCGCTTTATGTTCTCCTGCAAACCGCGGTTATTTTCTTTTTTGGCGCTGCACAGTTGAACGAACTCGGAAAAAACGGGAATTTCCTGTTGTCGACGGGTTTGATGATCTCCTTTTCATTCGTGCTGTTTGCTTTGATGTTCCGCCGCGGCGGACGGCATATTTTTTTGCTGCTTCTGGTGGGGATCGTCTTTGGCACACTGTTCAGAAGCCTGTCTTCATTTATGCAGATGCTGATCGATCCGAATGAATTTCAGGTTGTGCAGAATAAGATGTTTGCCAGCTTCAATAATGTCAATACGGATATATTAATGCTCGCTTCCGTCGTCATTACCGGTGTTCTGATGTATGCATGGCGGTTCCGCCGCTATTTTGACGTGCTTTCACTTGGAAGAGACCAGGCCGTCAATCTTGGCATCGATTATGACCGAACAGTGAAGAAGATGCTGATCATTGTAGCGGTGCTTGTTTCTGTATCAACTGCGCTCGTCGGACCGATAACCTTTTTGGGGCTGCTCGTTGTCAATGTCGCCCGTGAATTTTTCAAGACATACAAGCACAGCATATTGATTCCCGGAGCTGTTCTTTTCAGCATCATCGCGCTTGTCGGAGGGCAGTTCATCGTTGAAAAGCTGTTCGGCCTAACCTCGACCTTGGTAGTGATCATTGATTTTATCGGCGGGATTTACTTTATCTACCTGCTGCTGAAGGAGCGTAAATGATGATAGAAGTCATAGATGTGAATAAAAAATATGGAGACCAGGCCGTTGTGGACCATGCGACGGTATCGATACAAAAAGGGACGATCACATCCTTTATCGGGCCGAACGGAGCCGGAAAAAGCACACTGCTTTCCATGATCAGCAGGCTGATCACGATGGACTCGGGAAAGGTTTTGATCGACGGAAAGGGTATCAGCGCATATAAAAGCAATGATTTGGCCAAAAAAATCAGCATTTTGAAGCAGTCCAACCAGATCAATATCAGGCTGACCGTCAGAGAGCTCGTCAGCTTCGGAAGGTTCCCGTATTCACAGGGGAGGCTGACGAAGGAAGATTGGACATACGTCGACAAGGCGATCGATTATATGAAACTGAAAGACATTGAACACAAACATTTGGACGAATTGAGCGGAGGCCAGTGCCAGCGGGCGTTTATCGCGATGGTCATCGCCCAGGACACCGATTATATTTTGCTTGATGAACCATTAAATAATCTTGATATGAAGCATTCGGTTGAAATTATGAAGCTTCTGAAGGAACTCGTCGTTCTGCACGGCAAAACGATTGCCATCGTGATTCATGATATTAACTTCGCCTCTGTCTATTCCGACCGGATTGTCGCCCTGAAAAACGGGCAGATCGTCAAAGAAGGGCCGGCAGAGGATATCATTCAAACACCGGTGCTGAAAGAAATCTATGACATGGACATCCCGATTCAGCAAATCGGTGATCAAAAAATATGTATCTATTTTTCATAAAAAAGGATGAGGTGATTACATTGAAAAAACTATCATTATGTTTCATGGCCATTATTGCAGTTTTCGTGATAGCCGCTTGCGGAAGCAAAGATGCACAATCTGATGCGAAAAAGAAAGAAACGGTTGCGATTCAGCATAGCAGCGGTTCAACAGATGTTCCAAAAAACCCGAAGAAAATCGTCGTCTTCAATTTCGGAGTGCTCGACACGCTTGATCAATTGGGGCTCGGCGACCGCGTTGTCGGCCTGCCGAAGCAAAATATCCCGTCTTACCTTAAACAATATAAGGATAAAAAATATGAAAGCGTCGGCGGCCTGAAAGAACCTGATTTTGAGAAAATCGCGGAGCTTGCTCCCGATCTGATCATCATTGAAGGCAGACAGGCAGAACAATACGATGAGTTCAAGAGGATCGCTCCGACGATTAACATTGAGCTTGATGATCAAAACTACATGAAAAGCTTTAAAGAAAATACTGAAAGCATCGGAAAAATCTTCGGAAAAGAAGACGCTGTAAAAGATGCCCTCGCCAAAATTGATGCTCAAGTAGAAAAAACCAATAAATTGGCAAAAGAAAAAGGCGGAAAAGGACTGGTCGTCCTGACAAATGATAAACATATCAGCGCCTATGGAAAAGGATCAAGATTCGGCTTGGTTCACGACGTACTCGGTGTCGCACCAGCCGATCAAAATATTAAAGCTTCACTTCACGGCCAAAGCGTCTCATCTGAGTATATCTCAGAAAAAAATCCGGATTACCTGTTCGTCATTGACAGAAGCGCCGCCATCGGCGAAAAAGGATCAGCAAAAGAAGTCATCGAAAACGAAATTGTGAAATCGACAAATGCCTATAAAAAAGGACACATCATATACCTTGACCCGGGCTACTGGTATTTATCCGGCGGCGGGCTCGAGTCCGTGTCTGAAATGGTGAAAGAAATCGAAAACGGTTTGAAATAAAAAAAGAGGCTGCCATATCGGCAGTCTTTTTTTTTATGGAAAGAAAAAACACCAGTTCAATGTTGAACTGGCGTCAAAGGCTAACGAGCCGGCTGTCCTGCTTTCTGCACCTTGCGTTTCAGCGTAAAGGAGAGGATGAAGCCGGCCAGCGCCATAAGAGCGGCGACGATAAAGGCAGTGTTCATGCCGTGAATGACCGCATTTAACGGATTGGTTGTACTTGCGTTTTTAGCTGAGCTGCTCATTACGGAGATCAATACAGCCGTACCGATTGATCCGCCGATTTGGCGCATTGTGTTGTTCATCGCAGTTCCGTGTGCGATAAGATGCTGAGGCAATGAATTGATGCCGGCCGTCGTCAGCGGCATCATGATCATGGAAACTCCAATCATGCGCACCGTATAAATGATGACAATGAACGGTATGGATGTATCGTCCGCAAGATCCGTAAACGGGATCGACGTCAGCAGCAAGATGGCAAAGCCGATAATAGCCAGCCCTTTTCCACCGATCTTGTCAAAAATTCTGCCGATGATCGGAGACATAATGCCCATTGCGATAGCACCAGGCAGCAGCATCAATCCCGAATCAAAAGCGGAAATGTCTCTGACGTTCTGCGTGTACAGCGGCAAAATCGTTTCCGTTCCGATCATTAAAGCAAATACGATCATTCCCAGCAATGTGGTGATGCTAAACGTCCATGATTGAAAGACGCGGAATTCGAGGATCGGTCTTTTAATTTTCAATTGCCTCATGATAAAGAAGAGCAAAGAAACGGCGCCGACTGCAAAAGAAATCAGGACAGTCTGATTTCCCCAGCCATCTGACCCTGCGCTGCTGAACCCGTAAAGAAGTCCGCCGAAGCCTAAGCTTGACAGGATGATCGACAGGATATCAAGAGATGTTTCTCTTAATGTCGTTACGTTTTTCATCAGCATGATGACGAGCACGAGGTCGATGAGGGAGATCGGCAGAATAATGTAGAATAAGTATCTCCATGTAAAGCTGTCAACGATCCAGCCTGACAAAGTCGGACCAATGGCAGGCGCGAAGGCGATGACCAGCCCGACCATTCCCATCGCGGCTCCCCGTCTTTCAACCGGGAAAATCGTTAAAAAGATCGTTTGCATCAGCGGCATCATAATTCCTGCGCCTGCGGCCTGAATAATGCGCGCCGCCAATAGAACCGGGAAATTGGGCGCAAACGCGCCGACGATCGTTCCGGCCGTAAAGATTCCCATTGCGGTAATAACAAGGGCGCGGCTTGAGAATTTCTCAATTAAAAAAGCGGTAATCGGAATGAGAATGCCGTTCGTCAGCATAAATGCCGTCGTCAGCCATTGCCCCTTTGTTGCATCGATGTTCAAATCTGACATGATATGAGGCAGTGCGGTGACCAAAAGCGTCTGATTCAAAATGGCAATAAACGCTCCGGCCATAAGTAAACCTACGATGATCTTCCTGTTGTATGTGTGTTGTTCTGATTCTATACTCATGTGCATCCCTCTTATTCTTTCATACATATTGTTTTGATTTGTGAAATGGAATTCTGCAATATCTCGATTTGGTTCAAGTAATCAAGGAGGGCCTGAATCAAAAACATGCGCGGCTCCTTGGCTGACAATTCCCCGTTCAGCAGTTCGGCGGCAGACAGAAGTTCTTTGACATCATACTCATCTTTTGAGAGCGCGCCGATCATGTCCTTCAGCTTTTGCAAATGGCCGGCGAGAAGCTCCTCTTTTTTAGGCATCCGGCATGAAGCCGCATTTCTATAGAAAGCAATAATATCTTCATTCAATGAGGTATTCGGATCACCGGCTTTTTTTTGCTCTACGACAAGATCGATTACCGTCATGATGAAATGTGGGATCGTCTCAATATCCGCCTGTGTCTTTTCAACGGCGACAAGGAAAAGAAACTCTCTCATTAAACCGTGAAAAATAATGACGAGGTCCCATATGAACGGCTCCACCTCTTCTCCATACGCTTGAAGGATGGAATCCCTGTGCCAGCAGATGATCATCGATTTCGTCTGTTTGAGATGCTTTCTTAATACCGCGGTATGCGGAGATCCATCATTAGTGATCATGTTGATAAATTGGCGGTTTTCCCTGAATTCCGTAATCTCCAAGGCGATTTTTTTGGCGAATTTCTCTTTTGGGGTAAGCGAGGATTCCGCGTTCAGCAGTGCGCTTCTTTTCAGCATTTCCTGCTGCTTAAATTTAATTAATGCCAGTAAAAGATCTTCTTTAGACTGAAACAATTTATAAATCGAAGCTTTTGACACTTTGCATTCTTCGGCGATTGCCTGCATGGAAACGTTCAAATAGCCTTTTTCAGCGAACAGTTTTTTGGCAGCTTTTAAAATATCGGCTTTTTTATCCCTCATCCGTGCTCCTTCTTTCACAATGATAAAACTCATGAGTCACAAAAAAACTCATGAGTTTTCATAAACGATATATTAGCAGAAGCACTCCTGCTCAGTCAATGATTTTGATTTATTTTTTTGCCGGACTCATCCATTCCGCAGTTTCATGATAGGAGAGCACACCGTCAGTCATGTGCTGAAAGGTTCCGCGGGTGATGATCTCTTCACTGATTGTGTTCAGCAAGGTCAGACAGGCTCTGAAAGGCGCAGATCCACAGCTGATTCTTTCAACTCCCGTGTCAGAAAGCTGCTTGACTGAAGGGGTGTCTGAACCCGCCAGGACATTGAGCGGGCCGGAAATGCCTTTCCTCAGCCTGACAATGGTCTCAATATCATCAACTCCGGGGATGAATATGCAGTCTGCACCCGCTTCTCTGTAAATGTTCGCCCGTTTGACGGCTGATTGAAAGCGGAAAGCGGGATCGCCGATTCCAAGCCAATACACATCAGTGCGCGCATTGATGAAAAGGGGGAGGTCCAGTTGCCTGACGGCGGCAATTGCGTCAGCTTGCAGTGAAGCATCTCTTAAAGGCTGGCCGGGACTGCCAGTACCATCCTCAATATTGATGCCGACAACACCTGTTGAAACGACTTTTCTGACGTTTTCGCTGATTTCTTCCGGAGATGTGCCGTAGCCTGCTTCAATGTCTGCGCTTACGGGTATATCGACCGAATCAACAATGGTTTTGAGGGCTACAAGCAATGTTTCAAATGGAAGGTTTTCTCCGTCCGCATAGCCTAACGACATGGCGATTCCGGCGCTGGTTGTTCCAATGGCTTTATATCCTGTTCTTTGAAACACCCGGGCGCTTGCCGCATCCCACGCATTTGGCAGAAGAAAAGGGGCTGATTGATGATGGAGCTCTTGAAATGTCTTGAATGCCGCAAATTGCTTCATGTATTCCACTCCTTTTTTAAATCAGTATAGAAGCTGTATCTTTCGATGCTCATCGAAATGTGGAATACAAAGCATGAAAAAAGGCTATCGACTGCCGATAGCCTAAAAGTTCGTCTATTTAAGTTTAAATCCTTGCTTTTCAAGCATTGTCCGAACGTCAGGATAGTAGACGCGGTTGTAATAAGAGGAGATGCCTTGCGACCAGTTTCTTGATTCTTCTCCATTTGTGCGCTTTTTCATGTAGTCGGACATCTCTTCATCATATGCATCGATCAAAGGTTTCAAGTCATGGTGATATGTTTCGCTGTGCCTTACCGCTTGTTCAGGCAGACGCGGCTTTTTCGCCGAGCGGTCCGCCGGGTGGCCGACGACAAGCCCTGCAACAGGAAAGACGAATTCAGGAATGTCGAGAAGCTCAATCAGCTCTTCGGCGCGGCCGCGGACTGCCCCGATCGGTACGGTGCCGAGCCCCATTGATTCGGCGGCGGCAGTAGCGGTTCCCAGGGCGATTCCGGCATCAACCGCTCCGACGAGCACAGATTCGATTCCGTCTGTGATCGCAAGTTTTTGACCGCTTTTCTCAAGGGCGATGTTGGCCCGGTTGAAATCCGCACAGAACAAGAGGAAAACGGGAGCCTGTTCAATCCAGGCCTGACCTCCAGCAAGTTCGGCGATTTTCTTTTTCCGCGCTTGATCCTGCACCGTAATAACGGTGACCTGCTGACCGTTGATAGATGTTGGTGCGGCCTGAACCGCCTCGATGATGGCGTCAAGCTGTTCCGGGCTTACCGGTTCATCTGTATAGCTGCGGATCGATCTGTGATCTGTTAATGTTTTCAACACTTCATTCATATGTTCATCCCGTCCTTTCTGATTTAGTGCGTTTCAGTGCGCACGACGTTGAGTGGCTCTGTCAAGAGATTTCCTGCCGCTTTAACAAACGTTTGGAAGTGGTCTGTTTGGTTATGGGCGTCAAGTGCCTCTTGATCTTTCCATTGCTCAAGCATGACAAATGTATTGGCATTTTCCGTATCTTCAAATAGCTGGTATTGGACATTTCCCGCTTCGGCTCTTGAATGCTTCAGCAATGGCTGGACGCTTTCCAAAAAGGATTCGCGCTGTTCCGGTTTTACTTTCATATAAGCCTGCAATACGATCATTGATTAAAACCTCCATCATAAAATATAGGGTGCCTTCTCATTTATGTTGTATACGATTTCTCTCATTGTTCGAAAATCATCGAACAGTTGAATCGTATCATGCTCGGCTGTCATGCTGCAACCATTTTGCATGGTGGGGCTCATTGTCTTGAAATAAAGATTATGATACATTTAACCCATGAGTACAAAAGAAATGAAGCTAACGTCCGTTTTGCACGCGCTGAGTGATCCGATCAGATTGGAAATTGTCAAGGCTTTGGCTGACACACCGGAAAAGACGTGCGGCTCGTGCACCACCATAAACGTCGCAAAATCAACCTTGTCGCATCATTTTAAGGTGCTGAGGGAAGCCGGCATTCTCAAGGTGCGAATCGAAGGGAAGCATCATTACTATTCGCTTTGCAAAGATGAGATGGAGCAGCAGTTTCCAGGTTTGATCCATGCGATCCTTCAGGTTGAAAAAAAACAATGGTAACGAAAAAAACAGATACCGGCAGGCATGGGCTCTGCCGGTGCTTTTATGTTCAGCCGTACACCGCTTCATAAAGCTTTGTGACTCCGTCATCGATTTGATCCATGCCGATTTTGGCAAATCCAAGTACAAGGGAAACCGGGCCGTTTGTTTTCGTTTTCTTTTGTAAGATAAACCGGTTCATGCCGTATACTTCCACACGGTTTTCTCTGGCCCGCTCCAATACTTCTTCCTCAGGGCGGTCTGTTTCAAATTCAGCCACAAAATGCAGGCCTGCGCTTTCCCCTTTGATGTTCACCCGGCCGGCGAATGTTTTCTCAAGGCTGCCGATCAATCTTGTCCGTTTTTCTTCATAAATCTGGTTCATTTTTTTGATGTGCTTTTGGTACTCGCCTGATTCAATCAGTTCCTGCAGCGCGAATTGCGTCATAACGCTGCTTGATTGAATGGAGGAATGATGCCTTTTTCTGTATTGTTTTAAAAGCTTTTGCGGCAGCACCATATAGCTGATTCTCAAACCCGGGAGCAGCGACTTTGAAAAGGTGCCGATGTAGATGACCTTTTCGGAACGGTCAAGGCTTTGCAGAGCCGGAATCGTGTCACTTCCGTATTTGAATTCACTGTCATAATCATCCTCTACGATATAGCGGTTTTCTCCGTCAGATACCCAATTTAAAAGCTGAATCCGCCGGGAAACGGGCATGATAATCCCTGTTGGAAACTGGTGTGAGGGGGTGACAAACAGAACATCCGGATTGAGGCTGTGAATATCGCCGATCCGCATCCCTTTATGATCCAGCTCAATGGTGACCACCTGTTTGCCCGCATTTTTCAATAGCTGATAAATCCGGCTGTATCCCGGCTCTTCCATCGCATATACCGCCGATTCCGGAAGGAGATCCTGGATGGTGTGGATGAGCGGC
Source organism: Bacillus sp. KICET-3 (assembly GCF_033261025.1). Lineage (NCBI taxonomy): Bacteria > Bacillati > Bacillota > Bacilli > Caryophanales > Bacillaceae > Bacillus > Bacillus sp. KICET-3. The sequence goes on from NZ_CP137345.1 coordinate 537,055, forward strand.
TGTGTGCCGGCGCTGATTACGATTTGCTCGGGATGGCATTTGACGCCCCTCGTTAATGCGATGAAGCGCGCGATCGTCTGGCGCACTTTGTAGACGCCCTGGGGATGCGTCATTTCCCCCAATTCAACGGTATGGGAAGCGGCCGCTTTTTGTTCACAGCGAAACCATGTTTTAAAAGGGAAATGCGCCGTATCCACGCTCATATGGGAAAACGAAATCCAGCCGTCTTTTTTTTCGTCCGTTTCAAGCAATTCTTCTTCAAGCTGAAGCGAAGCCGGGTGCCGTCCGGCATGAAACGTTTCAATTTGTTCCACGAAAAAGCCCTTCCTCTCCTCTGAATAAAGATATCCTTCGGCGAGAAGCTGCTGGTAGGCCGCATTGACGGAATTGATGCTGACCTTCAATGCTTTGGCAAGCTCCCGTTTTGATGGGAGTTTGTTGCCGGGCAGAAGGTTTCGGCTGAAAATTTCTTCTTTGATCTTTTGATAAATCTGATGATAAATAAAATCCGCCTGCTCAGAGCGGTCGATCGGAATCGTAATCATAGCCCCTCCTTCTGGTACCATCAAAAATAAAAAGTTGGTACTTTTCATCATACCAAAAAATATTCAGAATTATAAGAAATAAACAAAGGGGAGAGATGATGATGAGTCTTAACACAACAGTATTCACAACGCGTGACTGGCAGGCCAAACGGGATCAGTATGTGGCCAGAGGCGTCAGCAATGGAAACCGCCACTTGGCGGCTAGGGGAGAAGGAGCTGTTTTATATGATATAGACGGCCGCCGTTTTATCGATTTCGCAGGCGCGATCGGCACATTAAACGTCGGTCATTCCCATCCGAAAGTCGTGGAAGCGGTCAAAAGGCAGGCCGATCAGCTGATACATCCCGGCTTTAACGTCATGATGTATACGGCTTACCTCGAATTGGCGGAAAAGCTGTGTCATCTTACACCCGGTACTCATGAGAAAAAAGCGATTTTCTTAAATTCGGGAGCAGAAGCTGTGGAAAACGCCGTCAAGATCGCACGAAAATATACAAAACGCCAAGCCGTTGTTTCCTTTACCCGCGGATTTCACGGACGCACCAATATGACGATGAGCATGACGAGCAAGGTCAAGCCTTACAAATTCGGTTTCGGGCCATTCGCTCCTGAAGTGTATCAGGCTCCGTTTCCATACTATTACAGAAAGCCGCAGGGAATGACTGATGAAAGCTATGACGAGACGGTCATCCAGGCGTTTGATCAATTCTTTGTTTCCACCGTCGCACCGGAAACGGTTGCCTGCGTTGTCATGGAGCCTGTTCAGGGAGAGGGGGGCTTTATCATTCCTTCCAAACGATTCGTTCAGCATGTCGCAGACTTCTGCAAGCGGCACGGCATCGTCTTTGTGGCTGATGAAATTCAAACGGGATTTGCGAGAACAGGCAAGTACTTTGCGATCGAGCACTTTGATGTTGTGCCGGATCTGGTTACGGTCTCGAAATCGCTTGCAGCCGGCGTGCCGCTCAGCGGGGTGATCGGCAGGGCGGAAATGCTTGACGCCGCGGCCCCAGGCGAGCTTGGCGGGACATATGCCGGCAGTCCGCTCGGATGCGCAGCCGCTCTTGCAGTGCTGGACATCATTGAGGAGGAGCGGCTCAACAAACGCTCTGAAGAAATCGGAACAGCGATAGAAGCTCAGGCGCTCGCCTGGAGGGAGAACTATCGGCAGATCGGCGAAGTCCGCAGACTCGGCGCAATGGCAGCGATCGAAATCGTTAAGGATCAAGATACGCGTGAGCCGGATAAAGCGGCTGCAGCCGCCATCGCCAAGTACGCAAATGAACACGGACTGCTTTTATTGACGGCAGGAATCAACGGCAATATCATCCGCTTTCTGACTCCGCTCGTGATCACTGACGAGCTGCTTCATGAAGGGCTCGGCATCATTGAAGAGGCGCTGGAACGATCTAGGTGAACATCTTTCAAGAAGGGGGCGGATTTTCATGAGTAAACAGCAAATGAAACAATCAATGTCACAAATGGATGTATTATTTCTGGCGATCGGAGCCATGCTCGGCTGGGGCTGGGTCGTTCTTTCAGGAGACTGGATTTCGACGGCTGGTTTTTTAGGAAGCGCCATCGCCTTCATCATCGGCGGAATTCTTGTGATATTGATCGGATTAACATATGCGGAGCTGTCTTCTGCGATCCCCGAAACGGGTGGAGGCATGATTTTCGTCTACAGGGCGTTTGGCCGGAAACCCGCGTTTATCGCGGCTTGGGGTGTGTTGTTTGGATATGTGTCGGTCATTGCGTTTGAGGCGGTCGCCCTGCCGACTGTCATAGATTATGTGCTGCCTGTTGAACACAAAGGTCTGATGTGGACGCTTGGCGGCTGGGATGTCTACTTCACTTGGGCCCTGATTGGTTCCGGAGGAGCGGTCGTTCTGACCGCTCTCAATTACTTCGGCGTCAAGCCGGCTGCCATTTTTCAATCGGTATTTACGATTGCGATCATCGCCACTGGCTTTTTGCTATTGGGCGGCGCTTTGGTCAACGGCGATTATGAAAATATGCAGCCGCTTTTTAAGGACGGGTTTTCCGGGATGATGTCGGTGCTCGTCATGATCCCGTTTTTGTTTGTCGGTTTTGATGTGATTCCGCAGGTTGCCGCTGAAATCAATGCTCCCAAAAAAATCATCGGCAAAATGCTCATCATCTCGATCGTCAGCGCGGTTTTGTTCTACCTATTGATCGTTTTCGGCGTGACGATGGGATTATCCGAAAGCGAGCTTGCTTCGACCTCTTTGGCGACTGCTGATGCGATGGTCAACCTGTTTGGCAGCCAGGTGTTCGGAACGGTGCTGGTCCTTGGAGGGGTTGCGGGGATCATTACGAGCTGGAATGCGTTCATCATTGGGGCGAGCCGCATCTTGTATGCGATGTCTGAAAAAGGGATGGTTCCGAAATGGTTCAGCTACATTCATCCGAAGTATCAAACACCGACACATGCGATTTTGTTTCTCGGGGCGCTGGCATTTTTCGCACCGCTTTTGGGACGGCCGGCCCTCGTGTGGATCGTCAATGCCGGGGGAACCGGCATCATTGTCGGATACCTGATCGTCTCGGCTGCGTTCATGAGACTGAGAAAAACGGAGCCTAACTTAAACAGACCATATAAAATCAATCAGTGGAAAACCACGGGTTTATCTGCTATCCTCTTAAGTGTTATCTTCCTTGCTTTTTATCTGCCGGGCATGCCGGCTGCGCTTTCGTGGCCGTATGAATGGCTGATATTGGCGGGATGGACATTGATCGGCATTGTATTATACAACATCAATTCAAAAGAAAAAGGGGAGGAGATTCAACATGACCAGCATGCTAGAAGTGTTTAACCCGGCAACTGGAGAAAAAATCGAGACCGTTCCCCAACAGTCCGGAAAGGAAGTCGAAGCCGCCATTGAACGCTCGCATGAGGCTTTTCAGCAATGGTCCAAAACATCCGCTTCTGAAAGAGCATCATTGTTGAAAAAGTGGTTTGACTTGATGGTTGAGCGTAAAGAAGAGCTCGCTAAAATGATCACGCTTGAAAACGGAAAGCCTTATCAGGAAGCTTTAGGTGAAGTGATGTATGCGGCGGGCTATATTGAGTGGTATGCGGAGGAAGCGAAGCGCATCTACGGAAGGACGGTTCCTGCATCTGTCACCAATAAGCGGATTATCGTGACCCGGCAGGCTGTCGGTCCGGTTGCGGCGATTACGCCGTGGAATTTCCCGGCGGCGATGATCACCCGCAAAGCTGCGCCTGCACTTGCAGCGGGCTGCACTTTCATCATCAAGCCCGCTCCGGACACCCCGTTAACGGCTCTTGAGCTGGTCCGACTCGGACATGAGGCGGGCATTCCGAAAGATGTCCTCCAATGCGTGATCGGCGATGGCGCGGAGATCGGCAGCATTTTTACGAGTCATCCGCTGATCCGCAAAATCACCTTTACAGGCTCAACGCCTGTCGGCAAGCATTTAATCAAAAACAGCGCCGATACGGTGAAACACGTATCAATGGAGCTTGGAGGCCATGCGCCGCTGATCGTTGACGAGGATGCCAACATCGATCTCGCGGTGAAGCAGGCGATGCTGTCCAAATATAGAAATGCCGGACAAACGTGCGTCTGTGCGAACCGCCTGATTGTGCATGAATCGGTGAAGGACGAATTTGCCGAAAAACTCCGCCGGGAAGTCGCCAAGCTCAAAGTGGGCAACGGACTTGAAGAAGGCGTTTCAGTCGGACCGATCATCAATAAAAAAGGCTTCCAAAAAATCGTCGATCAAATTAATGATGCGGTCGATAAAGGAGCCAAAGTGTTGATCGGAGCCGAATATGAGAGCGATGACGAGAAATCATGCTATTTTGTTCACCCGACAGTGCTGACGGATGTCGATCTATCCATGACTATTATGCATGAGGAGACATTCGGTCCCGTCGCACCGATTATTACTTTCAACACGCTGGATGAGGCGATTCAGATTGCCAATGATACTCCATACGGTTTAGCCGCTTATTTCTTTACGGAAAATTACCGCCGCGGCATCTATTTGTCAGAGCGTCTCGAATACGGGATTCTCGGCTGGAATGACGGAGGCCCGTCCACTGTACAGGCGCCGTTCGGCGGCATGAAGGAAAGCGGAATCGGCCGCGAAGGCGGACAAGAAGGAATTGAGCCGTATTTGGAGACAAAATATCTATCGATCGGTTTGGATGAATAAAAACAGAGCCTGTCCGGCATTTGCCGGGCAGGCTTTTTTAATAAAGAACATGGGCTTTCATGATTCTTTCTCACAGCCGGCGATTTTCCGCTTCTTTTTAGGTGTGTAAGATACATAAAAAATTCCTAGCAATAAAAGCGCGATACCGGCCCATGACACAAGTGGCAGCGATTCTTTGACAAGCACCGTTCCCAGGAGCGAAGCTGTGAGCGGTTCGGCCAAAGACAAGGTGACGGCTGTCGAAGCGGGCACTTTTTCGAGCCCTGTTGTAAAGAGCAGGTAAGCCGCTCCCGTTGCAATGACGCCGATATGAAGGCTTACCGCCATACCCTGAACGGAAAATATCCAGCTGAGATCATATAAAAACAGCAATGGCGCCAGCATAACGGCGCTCAAGGAAAACACGACGCCTGTTACAGCTTCGGGCCGCTGATGCTGAAGAAGCCGTTTGCTTGTCAGCGTGTAAACGGCAAAGGAGCATCCCGCTCCGAGCGCAAGCAAAATGCCGAGAACGTTTCCGGCGGAAGCGGCGGACGGAATGAACAATAAGGAAACACCCGCTATCGCTGCAAACGTCGCAATCCACCATCTGGCCCGGGGGATTTTTTGAAAGATCAGCCATTCGAGGCAGCCGGCGATAATCGGTGCGCTTCCGATCGCGACGACCGTTCCGACGGCAATGCCTGACAAGCTTACGGCTGAAAAAAAGAAGGGCTGATAAAACGCCATGCTTAAAGCTGCGATGACCGCCGTTTTAACAGGCCAGCCCCGCCGTTTCAATTGTCCGCGGACCGCCGCGAAAACCAGCAGAGTAACCCCGCCGACGGCCATTCTGACGGCACCGAATACAACAGGCTCCGCCTCCTTTGGGGCAAATGCCTGCGTCGTCCCCGTCGTTCCCCACAATACCGCGGCCAGCAAGACCAAAAGAACCGATATCTTCATCCCCCGATCTCTCCCTCTCACACAAAAAACTCGAACATTAGAACTCTCTCTATTGTAAAGCATGCCTGAATGATTGGAAATGACGGCTGCAAAAAAGAGGCCAAAGGCCTCTTCTGCATGATTATGATTTTTTTCTGCGCACTGCCATGAGCAGGGCGGCTCCTCCAAGCAGGACGGCAAGGATTGACAAAATCAGAGATGCGGTTTGAATGCCTGAATTGCCCTGGGCTTCAGCCGGTGCCTCTTTTTTTGTCGCACCGTGTTCATCAACCGTTTTGCTGCCGAGTTTGGAAGCATCGACTATGTTTGTGATTGAGTGCGGCGTATCGGCGTTTTCATCACCTGTCCATTCGACAATGCTTCCGTCTTTATAATATTGGTAGGCATCCCATGCGGCTTTCTGTTCTTTGTCGGGGTTTTTCGCCGTGAAGGTAAACTGCTGGAATTCGCCCGGCTTGATGCCTCCGTTCGCAGCTTCCCATGTCACCCTTGTGACGTTTCCATTTTTGGCGGTTTCCGTACTTGTTTTCCAGCCGGGAACCGGTTCATACTGCTGAAATTCAACACCGTCCGGCATGCTGAGGACGACTTTTGTCGTTGCCATATTTTTTTCCACAGGCACTTTGATTGTGTATGTTTCCCACGACCCAGCCGCAGATTCATCCGGCTTTACGGTTACGTGGGCGCTGACAGGCACGGTGATAAGCAGAAGCGCTGCAAAAACGGCGCTTAAAAAAAACATATTTCGTTTCAACATCATCAAGACTCCTTTTTATTGATTTTGGCATTAAAAACCGTTCTGATTTCATCAAATGACGCTGTTAATCCATGAACCCGGATTTTCCAGATGCCTTCTTCGTTCAAATGTAAATTTTTCGTCTGGAAAACGCCCTTTTCTTTTTTAGAAAGGGTGAAAGTGCTTTCCTTGTTATCGCCGAAAATCCCGGTTTTCGAAACCGTCAATTCGATTTTCTGGATATCGGTGATTACGTCTCCATTCCGGTTCCTGACAACCACTTCAAACGTGTTTGAGCCGGGCATGTTCGGACTGATCCTTAAAGAAAGGGTTTCTCCGTCCGCAAGCTGCTTTGTTTCATTAAACGGCTGCGGAAGCGGTGCCGGAGGACTCGGAATGTTGGTGAAAACGGCCGTTGTGACAAGAATGAGCAGTCCGATCGCCCATTCGGCTCTGATCGTGTTCCCGCGCGAGTGTTCCGGTTTTTTTCTGAAGCGGAAATAGTGGAGCGCACCAAATCCAATCATCAGCAGGACGAGTGCTGATTTGATCAGCAGTGCTTTTCCATAATTGGTCTGAAACAGATTATCCATTGTGTGGACAATGAAAAAGCTGTTTAACAGCCCGGAAAATACGAGCAGCCCGGCTGAACCAAGCGCCCATGGAGAAAAGCGCCGAATCGCCTCCCAAATATGGCCTTTATCCGGCTTCAGCCAGTCCCTTCCGAAAAACAGCACAAGCGCTGCAAGCCCACCTGTCCATACAGAAGCCGCCGCCAAATGGATGAAATCCATGGCTGCCGTCATATAGCTGTAGCTCGTCGATGCGGCGTGGCCGGAGAGTGATTTTGCCAGCAAAAGTCCGGCAAAAAAGATGATTTTGAGTATATTTTCCGTCCGTCCGGTTTTTCGCGAACAAACAGCAAGCAAAACAATCAAGCCGATGCTGGCCAGCCAAAGCGCTCCCCCTGTTGTTCGCAGCAGCGTTTCTTTCAAAAGAGCGGGCTGAAAAGCTTCCGCCCAAGAGACGCCCGCGTTTGCTTTGGTCTGAAGCGGGAGCTGGATGACGATGGCCGCGCCGATCATGACAAGGGCGAGCTTTATGATCCGCTGAAGACGGCTGCGCATCCTTTCAGCCCAGCTGTTTTTCGGACGATACCAAACAAGCTGAAAAAGAATCGATCCCATAAAGAGGGAAAAGCCCGTATAAAGCAAGACGCGTTCGATCACCGTATCCGCTTTCGGCAGGTCGGCAGAGGCGCTTCCCTGGTCTTTCGGCAATCCGCCTTGAATGTTTCCGACGCTGAAAGGAATCGTCCCTGAGACCGGATGGCCGTCTGCCGATACGACCCTCCATTCAGCCGTGTAGATATCGTTCTTCAGCTTTTTGTCCAGCTTTGCCGTCAGGATTTTTGCGTTTTTCGGATCGATCTGCGCTTCGCCTGAATCAACCCGTTCCCCGGAAGAGTTTCTGACCGTGATGGAGTGGAACCCTTCCTGAATCGCTTCGTTAAACTCGATCTTGATTTGGACAGGCGCTTTTTTCAATTCCTGGTTTTGGGCAGGTGTTGAATTGACGATATAAGCGTGCGCAAAAGCTGCTTTGGGCATCAGGACGAGACAAAGAACGGCCAGTACCGCCCAGATTGTTGCTTTTTTCATAGCATTCATCCAATCTTTCATGTTTTCAGGCTGCAGCAGTTTTCTTTCATGGTTTTTTGAATTTCATGTGCCGCATCTTCAAAGGAAAAAAGCCTTCCGCCAAATCCCTTTTTAAATTTCTCTGCGTCTGTGACCGAGGCAAATGGGATTGCCTGCGGTCTGCAGCAATTCAGATGAATCTCCGCATCAAGCAGAAAAACGGCCATTTTTGCACTGATCGTCGTGTCGACTAAAAAATCCCTGCAAATGATCTGTGCTGTATCATTCTTGATTTTTTCATAGCGGAGCATTGCGCAGTGGGCGCAGCAAAACTGTTCAATGAGACTGTCAGTTTTGACGATTTGCACGGAAAGTCTCGGATTCAGTCCTTTTCCGCAAACTGAACACATTTGTCCAGGCTGCTGCTTCGGCCGATTCAAGGCGATTCCGCCGGCTGTTTTGATGACCTGTCCGTTATCAATCAGCGGTTTAATATCGCGGTATACCGTCATTTCCGAGACGTTAAGCCTTTTTGAAATATCTGAAATACGAAGCGTTTCCTCTTCTTTGATCCATGATAAAATTTGCTGCCTCCGTTTGATCGGTAACATTCTCCCCCTCCATTCTTTATTCCTATATGTATAAGCCTATTAGATGAAAGGGAAAGAAACAAGCGCGAATATGATAAAAAATGTGAAATAATGTTGAACAGTAACAAATTGAAACATTCGACCAAAAAGTGTACATCGCATTTTCCATTTCAATCGTGAAAGAATCTCGCTGTACACTTTTGCCGGCAAAAGGAATAATCCTATCTGAGTGCTGTTACATCCGGAAAAATTGAGGATATGTTACTTTCGCTCATGAATTCTCCCAGTCTCTGCCGGAGATTACCGTAATGCGCCGAGCCGGGACTGTGGCAGAGCGTATGGTGCATGTTCCGCCCTCTCTTCTGGGAAACACGATCGTCACGTTCTCTCTCCCTCCCCGCATTGTTGACCTGTGAATGAAAATGCGTGTTTCAGTCGTGATCAACCCTTCTACTGTAGCGCTGACAAATGTTCCCACGTATTGTCTGAACCGCCCTTGCCGCTGATCTTCCCACCCCCATTGCGGCTCCGTCTGTTGAACCCCGTAAGGATAATAGTAATAATACATCAGACATACTCCTTTCCACATTTAAGACTACGGTCATTCATATTCGTGTACGAACCTGAAAAATTACAAAAAAAGTATATTGGGAGATTAGAGCTAAATCGAGACGAGGACTGATCTTAAAATAATTTGTAAGGAAATGTAACAGGTTTGAACGCTTTAGTGCAGCGATGTGAAATGATAAAATCGGAACTGCAGCAGAGGGGAGGGAGAATATGGGGAAACAAAAGCTGATTCTCATAGGAAACGGCATGGCGGGGGTTCGTACGATAGAAGAAATTTTAAAACATGGCGGGCATGCGTTTGATATTGTCATTATCGGCAGTGAGCCCCATCCAAATTACAATCGCATTTTGTTATCTTCCGTCCTGCAGGGCGAAACGAACTTGAAGGATATTACGCTGAACAGCCGCAAATGGTATGAAGAGCACGGGATTACTCTTTATACGGGGGAAACGGCTGTCAACATTGATACGCATAAACAGACGGTATCAACGGACAAAAACCGTGAATTGGCATATGACAAGCTGATTATCGCCACGGGGTCTTCCCCGTTTATCCTTCCGGTTCCGGGTGCAGACAAAGAAGGGGTATACGGTTTTCGGACGATTGAAGATTGCCGGGCATTCATAGACGCTTCAAAGCGTTTTCATCAAGCGGCCGTCATTGGCGGGGGAATCCTCGGGCTTGAAGCGGCGAGAGGCTTGGTGAATCTTGGAATGGAGGTTGCAGTGATCCATCATTCTTCCCATATCATGCAAAATCAGCTTGATCCGGCCGCATCAGCCATGCTGCAGCGCGAGCTTGAACGGCAGGGCATCCGTTTTCTTTTAGAAAAAGACACAAACGCCGTTTTGGGGAAATCCCGCGCAGAAGGGGTACGTTTCCAAGACGGGACGGAGATGCGGGCTGATCTGATTGTGATGGCTGCCGGTGTCAGGCCGAATATAGAGCTGGCAAAGGGGAGCGGGCTCGCTGTGAACCGGGCCATTATCGTCAACGATCATATGCAGACAAACGTTCCGAATGTTTATGCTGTCGGGGAATGCGCTGAACATAACGGAGTCGTATACGGGCTGATCAAGCCTTTATATGAGCAGGGACGGGTGCTGGCCAAGCACATTTGCGGCTTGGAATGCGGCCGGTACCGGGGCTCTGTTCAATCGGCAACACTGAAAATTGCGGGAGTCGACGTATTTTCAGCAGGGAAAATCAAAGAGGATGATACGACAACAGCCATTCAACTTATAGACGAATCGGCGGGAATTTATAAAAAAGCGATGTTTCAGGCAGATAAAATGGTTGGCGTGATGTTGTACGGAGATATTGCAAACAAGCAAAACTTGCTGGATAGCATTGTCAAACAAAGGGATATCACAGTTGTGAAAAAAGATTTTTTTCAATCGGGCGCAGAAAGCGCGGTCGCTTCGATGCCGCTGGGAGAAACGATCTGCCAATGCAATGCGGTATCAAAAGGAGCGATCATCGAAGCCGTGCAACGCCATCATTTGAAAACGGCCGAGGATGTGAAGCGCTGTACAAAAGCTTCCGGCTCCTGCGGAGGGTGCAGACCGATCATCGAGGAGCTGCTGATCCACACTGCGGAACGAAGCCATCAAGAGCCTGCAGGCGCAAACACGATGTGCCCGTGCACTGTATTAACCGAAGATGAAGTCGTTCAGGAAATCCAGATGAGACAGCTTTCTTCTGTTCAGGACGTCATCTCTGCATTGGGCTGGAACAAAACAAGCGGATGCTCTGTCTGTGTGCCGGCGATCGATTATTATTTAAGGATGATCAGGCCGGACATAAAAGCGGCCACCCCATTTGAGGAAACGGAGCAGGAAGATGGCATGTGCACACTTGTTCCGCAAATGTACGGAGGGCTGACAAATAAAGATGAGCTGAGAAGGATCGCGGATGTCATGGAAAAATACCAAATACCGCAGGCTGTCCTGACGCATGACCAGAGATTGCAGCTTTCGGGAATCAGGCGCGACGAGTTGCAGCATATAAAAGAAGAACTGCATATGCCGGTCTTCCCCCGGAAAAAGCAGGCGATCGCCCCGATCAAAACATGTCCGTGCAGCCATCAGGAATCTGTGCAAGCTGCGGCAGCCGAACTGGAGAAACATACAGACTCCCTGTTAATGCCGGCAAAGATCGATATCGCGATCTCCGCATGCGTGGATGACTGTGCCTTAGCAGCCGTAAGGGACATCGGAATCGTGAAGGCGGTCGGGGGATGGGAGCTGTACGCCGGCGGCCAGGGCGGTCAAAACGCCCGGGCCGGAGAGCTGCTTTCAGTTGCCGGCACACTGGAAGAAGCCGGAGAATATATCAAAGGTTTTCTCCAGTATTATCGGGAAACGGCGAATTACCTCGAACAGGTCGGACAATGGATCGAACGCGCCGGCCTCATTCATGTCAGGGAAGTTTTATTTGATGACGAACTTCGCAGGCAGCTGATGGAGCGGCTTGAGGAAGAAAGCCGGCTGCCAGAGCAAGAAATGATAAAAGGGCTGATGTGATGTGACAGAATTACTGCTGAAATACTTTCGCACAAAGCAAAAAGAGGTGCAATCAGAGAAGACGTATGACACACAATGTCCTTTTTGCAGCATGCAATGCAAAATGCAGCTGATCGAACAAACGGTTGTGACGAGAAAGAAGTATATCGCTGTCGGAAAAGAGAATCCGACGACAAAGGGCCGCTTATGCATGAAAGGCATGAATGCCCATCAGCATGCGCTTCACCAGGAGCGAATCACTCATCCGCTGCTGAAAAAAAACGGCGAATTTGTCCGTGTATCGTGGGAAGAGGCGCTTCAATTCATCAAAGAACAAGTCGTGAGCATCCAGCAGGAAGACGGACATGACGCAGTAGGGGTTTACGGGAGCGCCTCAATCACAAACGAAGAGGCCTATCTGCTAGGAAAATTCGCCCGTGTCGCATTAAAAACGAGGCATATTGACTACAATGGAAGGCTCTGTATGTCGGCTGCGGCGACAGCGGCAAATCAAACGTTTGGAATGGACCGCGGGTTCACGAACGCGCTCAGTGAGGTTCCCCATGCCAGGGTGATCATGCTTGCGGGATCGAATATCGCTGAATGCCAGCCGACCATCATGCCGTATTTTGAAGAGGCAAAGGAAAACGGGGCTTACATTATCGTGATTGATCCGCGTGAAACGGCCACTGCCCGCATCGCCGACCTTCATCTGAAAGTAAAGCCCGGAACAGATGCGGCCCTTGCAAACGACATGCTGAAAATCATCATCGAAGAGGGGCTGATAGATGAGTCGTTCATCAAACAGAGGACATCCGGCTTTGAAGAAATCGAGCGCTATGTCACAACCTTAAGCCTTGAAGAGATATCCGGCCGGACGGGCGTGCCGATAGAACAGATCAGAAAAGCGGCTGTAAAATTCGCCCGGGAAGAAACGGGGATGCTGTTTACCGCGAGAGGCGTCGAGCAGCAGACAGATGGGACCGCTGCTGTCAGGAATTTACTGAATATTCTAATATCAGTTGGCAAAATCGGAAAATTTGCCTGCGGGTACGGAGCCATCACAGGCCAGGGGAACGGACAGGGAGCGAGAGAACACGGCCAGAAAGCTGATCAGCTGCCGGGGTATCGTTCGATTGAAAATGAAGAAGACCGCGCTTATATTGCGGATGTCTGGGGAATTTCGGCCGAGGAGCTGCCGCGAAAAGGCGTTTCCGCTTATGAGATGATCAAAAAGGTTCATGAAGGAGAGATAACAGGGCTGTTTCTGATGTGCTCAAACCCTGTCGTATCCAATCCGAACGCCAATTTTGTCAAAGCGGCTTTGAAAAAATTGAAGTTCTTTGCAGTGATCGATTTGTTTATATCAGAAACGGCAAGGCTTGCCGACGTCATTTTGCCGGCTTCATCCTATCTTGAAGATGAAGGCACAATGACGAACGTGGAAGGCAGGGTGATGCTGAGGGAAGCGTCAAAACCGTGTCCGGGCGAAGTCAGGCACGATTGGAAAATCATTTGTGATATTGCGGGCGCGCTCGGCAAAGGCCGTTTTTTCTCATATGAGTCTGCCGAGGAGATTTTCAATGAATTAAGGAAAGCGAGCCGCGGGGGAATCGCAGATTATTCCGGGATCACATATGAGCGCCTCAAAAAGGAAGGCGGCATTTTGTGGCCCTGTCCAGAACAGGGGCATCCAGGTACAGCGCGCCTGTTTGAAGCGGAATTCGCCCATCCGGATAAAAAAGCGGACATGTGCGTCGTCCCAAATGAGCCTGCCGTCAAAAAGGACCGGCCGACAGAAGAGTATCCTTTATATTTAACGACGGGAAGAGTGATGCCACACTATTTAACAGGTGTGCAGACAAGAAAGAGCGCAGCGCTCGCGGCCAGACACTTTGAATCTTTTATGGAAATCCATCCGAAAACCGCCGCGACATATAAAATTGAAGACCGTGTTTTGGTCAAAATCGAATCAAAAAGGGGAAGCATTGTCGTCAGAAGCAAATGGACTGAAGCGATCAGGCCGGATACTGTTTTTGTGCCGATGCATTGGGGCGATTCGCAAAATGTGAACAGACTGGTTGCTGAAGATTTGGATCCGACTTGCCAAATGCCCGGTTTTAAGGTGTGTTCCGTCCGTATAAGTCCCTTTTATGACAAAAATGTGAATAAATTGTCATAAAAAGTCATAAAAAGTTTACAAAATTAAATATATTTTGTGATAGTTTTAAAGATGTAGATGAAATACATCTTTTGAGCGATAGTGTGAATTGTTATGAAAAAGGGGAGGATCATAGTGGAAAAAAAGCAGCTCGTTCTTGTTGGGAACGGAATGGCCGGGGTAAGGGCCATTGAAGAAATTCTTAAAGTTTCAAGCGACCAATTTCAAATTACGATTTTCGGAAATGAACCCCATCCGAACTACAACCGGATTCTTCTTTCCAAAGTGTTGCAGGGAGATACGGACATCAAAGACATTACATTAAATGATTGGAACTGGTATGAAGAAAACGGCATTCAGCTTTATACGGGTGAAGAAGTCATCAAAGTCGACCCTGAAAACAAAACCGTGACAACGGATTCGGGCAGGATTCAGCCGTATGATGAACTGATTTTGGCGACAGGTTCTCTCCCTTTTATTCTGCCGTTGCCTGGAGCGGATAAAGAAGGCGTAACGGCTTTCCGGGATATTAAGGATACAGATGTGATGCTTGAGGCTTCCAAAACGTACAAAAAAGCGGCGGTTATCGGCGGCGGTCTGTTGGGACTTGAAGCCGCGCGCGGACTCCTCAATCTGGGAATGGATGTGACCGTGATTCACCTCGCCCCATACTTGATGGAGCGCCAGCTTGATGCGACTGCAGGCCGTCTTTTGCAAAAAGAACTGGAAAAGCAGGGCATGAAGTTTTTACTTGAAAAACAAACGGAAGAAATTTACGGGAACGAACGAGTAGAAGGATTGAAATTTAAAGACGGCTCAACACTGGAAGCGGATTTGGTCGTCATGGCCGTCGGCATCAAGCCGAACGCTCAGCTTGGAAAAGACTGCGGTCTTCCGGTGAACAGAGGTATTATTGTCGATGACTACATGCAGACGAAAAACCCACATATTTACGCTGTCGGCGAATGCGCCGAACATAGAGGAATCGCCTATGGGCTTGTCGCCCCTCTTTACGAACAGGCAAAGGTGCTTGCGAAGAAAATTTGCGGAGCTGAAACCGGACCGTATGAAGGTTCTGTTTTATCGACCCAATTAAAGGTTTCGGGAGTCGAGGTCTTTTCCGCGGGCGATTTTAATGAGGATGATGACGAGGGCAAAAAAGCGATCAAGGTGTTTGATGATCAGGACGGCATCTATAAAAAAGTCGTTCTCCGCGGCAACCAGATAATCGGAGCCGTGCTGTTCGGCGACAGCAGCGACGGCAACAGGCTGTTTTCCATGATTCAAAAAGGGGCGGACGTCACTGAGACTTCCAAAGTTTCAATTCTGCAGCCTTTGAATCAGGAGGAAGGCATGAGCATTACGGCTGCAATGAGCGACGATGAGATCGTTTGCGGATGTAACGGCGTCTCAAAAGGAATGATCGTGCAGGCGATCAAAGAGCAGGGATGTAGATCAACGGATGAAATCAAGGCATGCACCGGTGCGTCACGTTCCTGTGGAGGATGTAAGCCTCTTGTCGCGGAGATTCTTCAGCATACGCTCGGATCGGAATTTGACGCATCCGCGCAAAAAGAAGCAATCTGCGGCTGTACGGATCTTTCAAGAGACGAAGTAGTTGCCGCCATTAAAGAAAAAGGTCTCACCCATACAAGAGAAGTCATGAACGTGCTCGGCTGGAAAACGGAGGAAGGCTGTTCAAAATGCCGCCCTGCGCTTAACTACTATCTCGGCATGATCAATCCGAAAGAATATGAAGATGAAAGGGAATCCCGCTTCGTCAACGAACGGATGCACGCCAACATCCAAAAAGACGGCACATATTCCGTCGTTCCGCGGATGTACGGCGGTGTCACCAATTCCAGCGATTTGCGCCGGATTGCTGATGTTGTCGACAAATACGACATTCCTCTTGTAAAAATGACAGGAGGTCAGCGGATCGATCTGATCGGCGTCAAAAAAGAAGACCTTCCGAGAGTGTGGAAAGACCTTGACATGCCTTCAGGATTTGCCTACGGAAAAACGCTCAGAACAGTTAAAACCTGTGTGGGTGAACAATTCTGCCGCTTTGGTACACAGGATTCCATGGCTCTCGGAATCGAGCTTGAGAAAAAATTCGAAGGCCTTTACGCACCTCATAAAATCAAAATGGCGGTATCCGCATGTCCGCGAAACTGTGCGGAGTCCGGTATTAAGGATGTCGGCATCGTCGGCATTGACGGAGGCTGGGAGATCTATGTCGGCGGAAACGGCGGTACACATCTGCGCGCCGGGGATCTGCTGATGAAAGTCAAAACGACTGAAGAAGTCATGGAAATCACAGGCGCTTATCTTCAATATTACAGGGAAACGGCCAACTATTTAGAGCGTACTTCCGCATGGCTCGAGCGGGTCGGCTTGTCCCACGTTCAATCCGTATTAAATGATGAAGCAAAACGGAAAGAATTAAACGGACGTATGAATGAAGCGCTGTCTATCCACAAAGATCCGTGGAAGGATTTTCTGGAAGATGAAAAGACAACGAAACAATTGTTTGAAAATGTTGTCACATCTTAATATCGGAAACCATTTTGAGGAGGAATTCACATGGTGAACAAAGATTTAACAAAGGTATTCGTCGCGAAAATCAGCGATTTGCCGGATCAGCTGGGAAAGACAGTGGTTATCGATAATAAGGAAATTGCGGTCTTCAAGCTTTCAAACGGCAGCGTCCGCGCGGTTGAAAACCGCTGCCCCCACAAAGGAGGCGTGCTTGCCGAAGGAATGGTGAGCGGAAAATTTGTATTCTGTCCGATGCACGATTGGAAGATCAGTCTTGAAGACGGAAAAGTTCAAGAGCCTGACACCGGCTGCATTCAAACGTATGAAACGGTTGTTGACGGGGAGGACCTGTTTATTGTTTATTGAGGCTCCAGGCAGACACGAAAACATCCGCTGCAGCGGGCTTCATGTCATGCTGATGACGCCGGGCATCGCGGCCAACAAAAGAGCACATGAGAAATTTGACCGCGAGCCTCATTGGATAGCGTTTGCGCGGTCCTCTTCAGTTTTAATTCACTAAAGGAAGAATCGGCAGATGGAAGGATGACGGTTGATGGGGAATGGGAAAGTATTTTTTGTAGGGGCCGGACCTGGAGACTCCGGACTTATTACACTCAGGGGAAAGGCTTTGATCGAGAAAGCCGACGTCATTCTGTATGACAGGCTGGTCAATGCCCGGCTGCTTGAGCATGCGAAAGCATCATGCGAATTCATCTATTGCGGAAAGCTTCCAAACCGGCATTATATGAAACAGGATGAAATCAATGCACACCTGATTGAAAATGGCTTGAAAGGTCTCAATGTCGTCAGGCTGAAAGGCGGGGACCCCAGTGTTTTCGGCAGAGTCGGAGAAGAAGCAGCAGCCATCAGCGAGCACGGTATTCCGTATGAAATGGTGCCGGGCATTACGTCGGGAATCGCGGCGCCCCTTTACGCGGGACTGCCGGTGACTCACCGCGATTTTGCTTCTTCTTTTGCCGTCATCACCGCCCATGATAAAACAGGCAGACCGGATATGGACTGGGAAGGGCTTGCCAGAAGCGTTCAAACCCTCGTTTTTTATATGGGCATCAAAAACCTGGCTTATATATGCGAGCAGCTGATCAAACACGGAAAATCCCCCCTTGCTCCCGTTATGGTTATTCAATGGGGCACATGGGGCAGACAGCGAAGCGTAAAAGCGACGCTGCAGGACATTCATAAAAAAATAACAGAACATCATATTAAAAATCCCGCCATCATCGTGATCGGCGATATCGTGTCCTTCAGGCAGCACAGCTGGTTTGAAGATAAGCCATTAATCGGACTGAACATCCTGGCCGTTCAAAGCGGAGAAGAAGAAAATCTGCCGAAAGAAGAGCTCCGGGAACAGGGTGCGGAAGTCATTGAATGGCCGAAATGGAAACCGCAAAAAACGGTGTCAGATGATGGGCAATTAAGGAATATCGGCCGTTTTGACAGCCTGTTGTTCACCTCAAGGAGAGCGGTTCAAGAGCTTTTCAGCCGTCTGAAGTTCCTGAAGATCGACATCAGAGACATCCGGGGGCAGCTTTATGCGAGTGCACCATCTATTAAAGAAGCGCTTGAGGAGCGGGGATTCGCCGCCTTTTTGCAGACAGACATCCCTGATCCGGGATCATGCCTTGTCATCGGCAGCCGCCGGGCGGTCCAAGACAAACGATATCAGGAATCCGCGACATTCGTGACTCACGATCACATGATCGACAGCCGTTTTACCTCGATGATCAAACGGGAAATCGAAGAATTCCCCATTGATGCCATCATATTTTCAGGAAAGCAATGCATCGATCTTTTTGTGAAAGCGGCGGTTAGCATCGGCATGTCTCCGCAAAAGGCGAAAGACTCCATTCACGCGGTCTGTCTCAGCGGCGAGGCGGAAAAAGCCGCAAAAGACCGCGGGTTTAAGCTTGTTCACGCTCCGGAAGAAACGGTTTCGCTTGAAGCCTGTTTAAAAGACCTAAAAAACAGCGCAGCAAAGGTTTTGTTGCCGAAATAAAATGGCAGGGGATTCCCCTGCTTTTTTGGTTATTTGCCGTATATGGGCGCAATCTTGTCGAACCGGTTTGTCCAAATCCCCCCTGTATAATGATCCGGCAGACGCTGGATGTCTTCAGGCGCGTCAAAGCCGCTTGAAAAATCACCGTCACTGTCTCCTGTAACAATCACCCGCGTATTTGCTCGATCCATCCTGTTCAAAAAACGGTCAGGCCATCCCCACAGCCAAGGCGCAACGTTTTCAGGAATATGCAATTGAGTATGCTTGCACGCTTTCGGTATATATCCCGTCCAGCCGCCGGCGAGATATGGAATGAGGCAGTGTTTCATGGTTTCTTTTGACATGACCCGAAGCTCAGGCAGCTTCTTTTGTAAAGCTGCAACCGGTTCGTCTCCCCCGTACACGGTCAGCTGATCAAGCCGCTTCTGAGGGAGTGCGGCAAGCTTTTTGGCAAGCTGAATCCCCTCGTTTGGGTCATTGCTTTTGATATGAAGGAGAAGGGAGCGGTTCGGAAAATGTGCCAGAACTTCATCAAGCGACGGCATCAGGCCAATGCCCTTGCCGCGGAACGGATATGATTTTCCTTGGTCGGCTGTATAGCCGTAGCCGATATCAAATGTTTTCAGTTCAGCCATTGTATAGTCGTTTGTCGTCCCTGTGCCGTTTGTCCGGCAATCGAGCGTCCAATCATGAAAAACGGCGAAACGTCCGTCTTTTGTCGGTTTGATATCAAGCTCGACGATATCGGCTCCGGCTTTAAAAGCAGCTTCCATTGAAGGCAGTGTATTCTCAAGATAAGCATGTTCAGGCCTGTGGATCCGCCGGGCTGTGCACGTATCATTTGTTACGCCTTCCATGTAAAAGGTCTGCGACAGCCCCCGATGCGCCAAGAGCAGCGGTTTTCCGCCGCGTTCTTTCGTGAGAAAGGATGAATTATTGAAATAGATAAAGGCGATGAATATGAGAAAGATCATAGCGGCCCGCCTTTTCAAGCGTTTTTTTCGTGTGTTCATGATGCCCTCTTGCTTCATTCGCTTTTTTCGCCGAACAGCACCGTTTTTAAATAGCAAAGATCTGCTTCAATATGTCTTCTCATCAATTCTGCCGCTTTTGCTTCGTCTCTTTGCTGCATGCTGCGGTAAATGCCCTGATGCTGGCTGATGATCTCAAAGCAGCGTTCACGTTTTTCAATATTTTTGCTTCGGTAAAAAAAAGTCAGTGACCGCAAATCATGCAGCTGCTTTTGCAGACGTCTGTTTTGGCTGGCTTCAATAATCAAATCGTGAAACCTTGTATTTAAATGGAGCAAAGCCTGAGCTGATTGGCAGCTGTTTTGCTCAAATTCCCGGTTTGCTTCGCGCAGTGTCCTTTCTATGAGCTCGAGCGTTTCCTTTTTGGCAGACTGGGTTGCCAAAGACACGGCAAGAGATTCAAGCGCTTGCCGGCACTGATAAATGTCTTCCAAATCTTTCAGCGTTGGCTCGTAAACTGTAATTTTGGATTTCTCATCAATCATAAGCAGGCCTTCCTGTTCAAGCGTCCGAATGGCTTCCCTTACAGGGCTGCGGCTCACTTGCAGTTCTTTGGCGATTTTAGATTCATAGATCCGTTCGCCCGGCTGATACCTTCCTTTTATAATCATATCTTTTAAATAGCGGTGAACCTGATCATGGTAAGAGACGGGACGCTGGATTGAAAAAGTCACGATGAACACCTCTTTCATTTTTACTGTCAAAGGGCCGGCAAACCGAACAGCAATCGGTATGACAACACTCCTTAATTTACCATAAAATTGACCATTTTGTGACAAAAAAGATTGACTGCTACCAACGGTCAGCTATAATAAAATTATAACCTGTCGACAGTCGGCAGTTTTTCTATTTGACTACTATTGTAAGCGCTTTAACGACAGAGGGGAAGGGGATGTTGATGAAAACTAGCGTTGCGTCCGCATGGGGGGCGCTTTGGAAGTCTCACCGGGAGGCCAAAAGGCTGCTGTTGTTCACCATGCCTATGAAGGCGGGAAAAGAGGCCGGATTGAATATAACGACCGATCAGATCATGAAAGAAGACATGCCGCCGGGCTATAAAACGCCGCAGAAAATCGGCCTGCTGCTCGGGCCCGCATTGTTTTTCGCCGTTATTCTGTTCTTTTTCCCGGAAGGTTTGAGCCATGAAGGGAGAATGGTATTGGCCACCACCTTATGGGTGGCTGCTTGGTGGATCACTGAAGCCGTT
Organism: Bacillus sp. KICET-3; assembly: GCF_033261025.1. Classification (NCBI taxonomy): domain Bacteria; kingdom Bacillati; phylum Bacillota; class Bacilli; order Caryophanales; family Bacillaceae; genus Bacillus; species Bacillus sp. KICET-3. The sequence continues at coordinate 557,750 of NZ_CP137345.1, forward strand.
CCGATTCCCGCGGCATCCTTGCTGCCGATCGTGCTGCTTCCGCTGACAGGAGCTCTGGAGGGATCTGTTGTCACGGCAAGCTATGGCGATCCGATTGTGTTTTTATTTTTGGGAGGATTTTTGATTGCGCTTGCGATGGAGCGATGGAATCTTCATAAACGCATTGCGCTTCACATCATTTCTGTTGTCGGGACCAGCACATCAAGAATCGTCCTTGGGTTTATGGCTGCGACGGGCTTTTTGTCCATGTGGGTGTCAAACACCGCTGCAGTGATGATGATGCTGCCGATTGGAACTGCCATCATTTATCAAGTCTCAGATGTAATGAAAGCCGAACGAAAGGATTTGGCGGCAGAAAAAGAAAAATTCTCAAAGGCGCTCATTTTCGGCATCGGTTACGCGGGGACGATCGGCGGTCTCGGGACATTGATCGGTACGCCGCCGAATCTCATTTTGGCCGCCAGCTTTAAAACGCTGTACGGAGTTGAGATCTCCTTTGGCGGATGGATGGCTTTTGCCGTTCCGGTCGTCGTCATTCTGCTTTTGGCTGTCTGGCTGTACTTGACAAAAGTCGCTCATCCGATTCAGATGAAACAGCTTCCGGGCGGGAAGGAACTGATTCAAGCAGAAAAAAGAAAGCTTGGAAAAATCAGTTTTGAAGAATCGATGGTGCTCCTCATTTTCAGCTTTGCCGCGTTTATGTGGGTAACGAGAACATTTCTGTGGGACGGAAAAATACCGGGTATTGATGATACGATGATTGCGATTTTTGCCGCTTCATTGCTTTTCCTGATCCCATCGCTGAATAAAGGCGGCCGGATTTTGGACTGGAATGTGTCAAAAGATTTGCCGTGGGGCATTCTGCTGCTGTTCGGAGGCGGCCTCGCGCTGGCGGCCGGATTTAAAGAAACGGGATTGGCGGAATGGATCGGCGGAAGGCTGACCGTATTAGACGGGTTTCATTTCGTTGTCATCGTCATCGTATCAACAGCATTGGTGCTATTCTTGACTGAAATTACGTCAAATACGGCAACGGCTACAATGATTCTGCCGGTGCTGGCATCGCTTGCGCTGGCCCTCAATGTGCATCCGTTTGCGCTGATGGTGCCTGCCGCAATGGCGGCGAACTGCGCGTTTATGCTTCCTGTGGGAACACCGCCGAATGCGATTATTTTCGCCTCGGGAAAACTTAAAATCAGCGAAATGGTCAAAACAGGCTTTGTTATTAACATCTTTACATTAATCTTAATCATCGGAGCCGTATTCTATATTCTCCCGCATCTTTGGGGAGTGGACCTGACCGTTTTTCCTGATCAGCTCAAGCCATAAAAAAGCCGGGCACATGATGCCCGGCTTTTTTAATGCTTGTCCTTTCCTTTTTGAAAAGATGAGAAAAAATCGATTTTCGCATCGATCTTTTCTAAGTGGCGCTGCAGTTTGTCCGACGGCCCTGGTTTTTTATTACTTCCAGAATTGCCACCACTTTTTTTCGCGAGCTGCAGCAATCATTTTTTGAGTTTCTTATTCGCGGAGAGAATTCATCAGCGTTTCTTCCCTTTCCCGCTGCCGTGTTCGAAACGTTCAATACGCTCTAATATTTTTTGATTGAATTCTTCTGGTCGATACAGATGCGCTATATGTTCAGCGGCTTTTTTAAGGGGGTGGCCGTCCGGTTTGTTCATGCTGTAGAGGTTCTCTATAGCGGATAAATCATTCTTGCTTAAGAGGCGCCATCCCTTGGTATCGCGTTCGAAAGAATAGCCGTGAGACTCAAGCAGCTTTGAATACTTTCGGACTGTAACGGCCTCTATTCGGGTTTCCCCGAGTGTTGAACGGAGTGAATGTCGCAAAACAGGTGTTTCAAGAGCGGGGCAAAGACCGCTCTGCCGGATAAAAAGGGGAGCCGTTCTGTTTCATACAGAACGGTCAGCTTTCAGGCATTTGATAATTCAGCAGCCATTTGACCCCATATTTGTCGGTCACATTGGCATGAAGAGCGCCCCAAAACGTTTTTTGCAGTTCCAGAGCCGCATGTCCGCCGCTTTTCAGCATATCATATACCCGGCGGATTTCATCCTCGCTTTCACACTCCAATGTGATGCTGACATGGTCTCCTTTTTCAACCTGTCCAAAAACGTCAGAAAAATGGATGATGCTGTCTCCGAGATGAAGCTCGGCATGCAGATATTTTCCTTCGTGCCCCTTGAACATTTCGACGCCGTCAGCAAGCTGGACATTTCGAATGTCTCCGCCCAATGCTTCTTGATAAAATGCGACCGCTTCTTGACAGCCGTCGATAAAAAGATAAGGATTTGCGCTTTTCAATTCGGATTCCTCCTTTTTTTCTTAGTATACCTAAGATAAGAGAAGTGATCACGTACGGGTTGCGGTATAATAAGAATAAAAAGGATGAAGACTGTGAAGATGAATGCACTGCCGCACCAATACCCATTTTTATTGGTAGACCGCGTTGTCGAAAATGAACCGGGAAAATCGGCGCAAGGGTATAAATTGATATCGGAAAACGACTGGTTTATAACGGAAACCCAAAAGGATATGCCGTTTTCCCTTATCATCGAAGCACTGGCGCAAATCGCGGCGTTTACCGCCATGGGGGATCGCACTGAGCTCGGATTTCTTTCTTCTGTCAAAAAGGCTGAATCCAGCGGACAGGCGCTTCCTGGGGACAAGCTTGATCTTTATTTTGAAGTGACGCGCTATAAACGGGGATTTTTATTTGGGAAAGGACAGGCGTCTGTAAACGGCAGAAAAATTGCGGAAGCCGAACTGGGGATTTTTATAGAAAGCGGAAAATAACAGGAAAAGGCCGCCCGGCATTGCCGGCGGCCTTATGCCGTTTTTCGTTATTTCTTCACGCAAATCTTGACATTGTTGCCGGAAGGGACAACCTTTGCAAAATCCTGTGTATCGACGACAGGTGTGACCGCCTTTTGATCGATTGTGATATTGGTAAAAGAGGCAGAAAAATCGGCTTTGATGGAAGATCGCTGGCTCTCAGACGACACCGCTGCGGTGGCAAGCGTTTTCCATTTTAAAAGAGTGCCGACGTTCGTTCCTTGAATTTCCATGATGATTCGTCCGGTGTAGCCCTCATTGTTCGTTCCCCAGAAGGTGGCGCGGGTATTGCCGTTCATGTTTTTATAGATCGTCATTTGCACCGTGCTCCCAGGACGGAAGCCTTTATGATTCGTGAATTGGTCTTTTCCCTCGATATACGTTTCCTCATTTTTTGCACCGACCTTCATGAGCGGCTTCCAGACTTTGTACAGGGTGCTGTATTGAAGACCGATATCTGACTCTGTTCCATTTTTCGCGCGGAACCCGGAATAAATATAAGCGGTAGCGTTATTGATTTGTATGGTATCGGGAAGCTTAATTTTTGCCGTGAAAACAGAGCCTGTACTGTTCAGGTAGGCGCGCCCGCCGATGCCATTAGGAAGCTGGGAAGCCGCTTTTGCGACGTGAGTGTCTGCTCCTGGAAGACCCGGTATCCCCGCAGAAAATGCTGCGAAAAGCATCGCTATACCAACTGCACTTGCCATCAACCATTTTTTCAACAAAATTCCCCCTGTTCATCGTAGTATCAATTTTAATTATACCTTTTTTTGGAATTCCTTTTGTGGAAATAAATCGACAAAATGTGATGTCGGATTCAGACCAATTTTGTAAATATGAAGTACCATCATTTGTGCTCAATCGACAATCAAAACATTCAGGTTTTATTATAAGATGATCCTTGAGGAACAGCTTGTTTTTTTGTTTTTAGTAGATAAATAGCCTGAAAACAGTAGTGGTAACAGGTAAAAACATCATGATGACTTGATAAAATAAGACATTCCTCTGTTCATTAAAAAATCCATCATAAGTCATTTATCCCAGAAAAAACGTTTCGGCTGGATAAGCTGAAAATGATATAAAAAACACTGCTGATGTAAGCAACGAACGATACTGCGATCTAAATCCCCTTTCACCTAATGACTGCAAAAAAGCAGGTTCAAGGGCTATAAAAGCCATTTTTTTCGTCAATAATCTACAATATACGAAAAAATATGAATATTTTGTCACATTGTGAATAATAGAACTATTTTGTTATATTTTAATCACCGAAAGGGGGTCATATTAAGAATAAATTTCGAAATATTATTAATATTTGGAATTTTGCGTATCGATTATGGTAAATGTCATGTTTTAAAAAAGGACTATTGGAGTGAGATGTTGATGCGAAAGGGCTTTATTCCTAGGTCTTGCAAAATGCAGATCAAAAAAAGTTTCATGCTATTAGCGGTCTTTTTATTAGTCGTCAGCAATCTGCTGACCGTTTTACCTCAGCAGATCCATGCTGAGGATAATACCGGGGTAACCCCGGCGGCAGTAGATGCTTGCCCGGCACCGGTTGCACTGATTAACGGCAGCTTTGAACAAGGTCCTGCCAAGGGATCTGCCGGTGCACCTTACTTTTTCCTGGAATCCGAGGTTCCAGGGTGGAAGACAACCGATAATGCTTCACCTACAGGCCAGAAAGTAATTGAGATTTGGAATCATCAGCTGGGTTATCCAGAGGCAGCAAAAAGTTATCCAGCTCCTCCTGATGGAAACCGGTGGGCGGAACTAAACGCTTATGAAAATGGCATGTTGTATCAAGATGTCAAGACAACGCCTGGACAGACCATCTACTGGCGATTATCGCACATGGGGCGCGGAGGGGTTGATACCATGCAGCTCCGCATTGGTGCAGCAACGGCTAACCCTTACGATACCGTGGTGCAAAGAAAAATGTCTGATGGAAACACCAAATGGGGAACTTATACGGGGGCTTATACGGTTCCAGCAGGGCAAACAACAACAAGATTCGGTTTTGAGGCTGTTAGCGTAGCCAGCGGAAGCATAGGAGCCGGCAACTTTTTGGACGATATCTTCCTTGGTACAGAGCCGTGCGTAACTGCGAATAAAACGGTTTCTCCACAGGGAGAGGTGCATGCCGGCGATGAGCTGACATATTCGGTTCAAGTCAAAAACGAAGGCGGAGATATCGCCTCAAATGCGAACTTCTCAGATCTGATCCCGGAAGGAACGGAATATGTCCCTGGATCATTAAAATTGATCAACGGTTCGACCACAAAAAATCTAACGGATGCGGCCGATAATGATGAAGGCCATTTTGACGGTAAAAAGGTCAACGCCAAGCTCGGCAATTTGCCAAATACAACCCAATTGCCTAATGGAGTCACCGTACAATTTAAGGTGAAGACGAAGACGGATTATGCCGTTACAAAAGTCAACAATAAGGCGCAAATTAACTACAATAATTTGTTGACGAACAAAAATGAACAAACGGAATCAAATGAAGTGACGACGCCGATCATCTTTAATGAGCCTAAGCTGGAATCAAAGAAAACGGCATCCATTCAACAAAAAGCGGCTGGGAACACCGATGCGGATCATCCGGAAGTGGGAGATACGCTTCTGTACACGATTCAAACACGAAACACGCTTGAAGACAGTCAAGTGAAAAATCTTGTCATTTCAGATGCCATTCCAGAAGGATTGGAATATGTCCCGGGCACACTGAAAGTGGACGGCACTGCGGTGAGCGATGCCAAAGACGGCGATAAGGGACATTATGCCGACGGCAAAGCGGCAGGCCAATTTGGGAATGTCAATGATACCGAATGGCACACCGTGACATTCGAAGCGAAGGTAAAGTCCGGCCAATCCGGTAAAGATATCGTCAACACCGCAAACGTGACAGGTGACAATATTGACAAACCAGATAAGCCGAATCACGAGGTCAAAGTATATCCGCGGGATCCTGTGTTAGAGTCAGAGAAAACGGCGAAGAACCTTGATGCGGACAAGGAAAAATTTGAAGTGGGAGACACGGTAGTCTACACGATCAAGACCAGAAATAAAATTACGGAGAGCACGATAGAGGATCTGACCATTTCCGATAAACTTCCAGCCGGCCTGACGTATGTCGAAGGCAGCTTAAAAGCAAGCAACGGCGGAGAAGCGAAAATCGAAGACGGCAAAATTACGGCGAACTTCGGCGATGTCACAGACACCGAATGGCGGACGGTGACATTCGAAGCGAAAATCGAGTCCGGTTATGCGGGCAAAACGATTAAAAACGTGGCGGTCGCAGGCGGCGATAATGTCGAGACTCCTGGCAAGCCGGGAACCGACATCAAAGTCGATCCGAAAGAGCCAAAGCTTGAATCTGAGAAAACAGCGAAAAATCTTGATTCAGATAAGGACAAATATGAAGCAGGCGACACGGTGGTCTACACGATTAAAACCCGCAATACGGTAACAGACAGCCTGGTAGAAAACCTGACGATTTCAGACAAACTTCCGGCCGGCCTGACATATGTGGAAGGCAGCTTAAAAGCAAGCAACGGCGGAGAAGCGAAAATCGAAGACGGCAAGATCACGGCGAACTTCGGCGATGTCACAGACACCGAATGGCGGACGGTGACATTCGAAGCGAAAATCGAGTCCGGTTATGCGGGCAAAACGATTAAAAACGTGGCGGTCGCAGGCGGCGATAATGTCAAAACTCCTGATAAGCCGGGAACAAGCATCACCGTAGAACCGAAGGATCCTGATCCTGAAAAACCAAGCGAACCAAATAAACCAAACAAACCAGAAAAGCCTACAGATCAGAAGACAGATGGAGGAAATGAGCTGCCGAATACGGCAACAGATACGTTTAATCTGCTTCTTGCAGGTCTCGTGCTGCTATTAGCCGGGACAGGTCTTTGGTATTTTAGAAGAAAACGAAATGTCTAGATCGACATGGTTTTAGGGCTGGAAGGGGCGCCAAATCAACATTTTGGCGCCCTTTTTACATGCCTCGCGATTTTATCTGACAATCAACATGAACATATGAATACATATTGTTATAAAAGGCTGGATGAATCATCCGGCTTATACCTTGAATCAATCTTATATCACGATGATGTTTCCCGGTTTGCTTTTCATAGCTGAAATGGTTTCAGCCTGGCTGCTTTGATTTCAACACAATTTTGTAGATCCGAAGTCCCGTTATTTGTACTCAAACAGCAAACGGAATCAAAACATTTTATTGTAAGATGACAGCAAGGAGGACATATAGATGATCACAGAAAAACGTCCAGCTCATCTACTCCAATATTTAGTTCGTGTGAAAGAAGCTACGATCTATCAACTGATCGATCATTTTCAATTAACAAAACGCCAAATCTATTACGATTTGGAAAAAATCAATCACTGGCTGGCGGGGAATGAGCTGCCTGAAATCGATTATAAAAGAAAGAACAGGCTGGTCATTCCGGAAGAAGTGCTTCAATTGACAAGGAATTCAACCGGAACAGCGGGTAACCGCTTCTTTATTTTCACTCAGGAAGAACGGGTCCAAGCTTTGTATATCTTCCTTTTTATCAGGCGGGAGCCCATTTCATCCGTTCATTTAACCCAGCTGTTGCAGGTCAGCAAAAACACGGTGATGAATGATGTGAAAAAAGCGAATGAAGCGCTTCGCCCATTTTTAGTATCTGTTCATTATACAAGACAGCAGGGGTATCACTTAATAGGAAGCGAATTTGATAAAAGGGTTCCTGTCATGCATTATTTATCTTCTTTTTTACAAAAGCCGTACGGACGGGAAATGCTTCAGTATATTTTCAAAACGTCCGGTGCCGACTGCTGCGGTAAAGATGCGGAAAAAGCGGTTGAACGCATCTCCAAAGAATGCAATCTTCAGTTCGTTGAAGAAAGGCTGAATGAATTTATCCACTTTCTTATCCTGTATTCCCGGAGAGTGGCTGAGGGCAAGATTGTCCGATTTCATCAGAAAGAAATGGAGGCTTTCAAACAAAATCCGCTGAAACATGCGGCGGAAAAGCTTATGGATGAGCTGCACATGCCAAAACATGAAACTGAACTGTGCTATGTCATGATCCAGCTTTTGGGCCTTTCTTTTGGAAGCCATTCGGCAGATGATCCTCTTTTTCAGCTGTGCGAGCAGCTTGTTCTCAATTTTGAATCCAGAGCCTGTGTCACCTTCTCAAGACGGGATGAAGTGGCTGAATCCCTGTACCGCCACATGAAGCCGGCGTATTTCAGGATGAAATACCGCATTCCGATCCACAACCCTCTATTAACCAAAATAAAGAAAGAGCATAAAGAACTGTATACGATCGTACAAAAGCTTATGCAGCCGTTTGAATCTTTGTTGAACATTCTGATACCGGAAGAAGAAATCGGCTTTATTACGATCCACTTCTGGGCCATGCTTGAGGAACCATCACAGATGAAATCATTCAAAAAGACGGCTGTCGTCATTTGTCCGAGCGGTGTCAGTTCCTCGCTAATGGTCAAACATCAGCTTGAATCTTTGTTTTCTGAAATATGTGTAGAAAAGACGCTGTCGTTGCAAGAATTCACACCAGAGCTCTTTGACCAGTATGATGCGGTGTTTTCAACCATTGAGCTGAAAACGGAAAGGTGTTATTACATGGCGGGGCCGCTGATGACGCCCGCCGAAAAGAGCAGGCTTGTCAATGAAGTCTATCGGCATCTTTTTGGGGTCAAACAGAGGGAGATACTGACAGACGAGTTTCTCCAGCTTCTGAAAAAATACGTGCATATCATCGATGAAAAAGGCCTGAGAGAATCATTGAAACAGATTGCGTTTTTTGAAAAAGTGACGGAATCAAGGGGGAAACGACCAGTGCTGAACGAGCTGTTGACAGAGAAAACCATTCAAATGGCCGAACGAACCGAAAGCTGGGAGGAAGCGATTAGACTGGCCGCAAAACCTTTGCTTGATCAGGAACTGATTAAGGAACATTACATAGACGCCATGATCGACAATGTCAAAACACTGGGCCCTTACATGATCATCGGCCCGGAGATTGCCATCCCCCACGCGCGGCCTGAAATGGGGGTGAATCATGTGGGGATGAGTCTGCTGAAACTGAAAGAACCCGTCTATTTCTTGAATAATGAACAATATCCTGTAAAGCTTTTATTTTGTATCGCGGCCATTGACCATACCACTCATTTGAAGGCGCTTTCTCAATTAACGCGCCTTCTTAGCAAAAAAGACAATCAGGAACTGTTAAAAGAAACCGAGTCGTTGGCACAGGTCAGGAGTGTAATAAAAGCCTATTCAACCAACTAAAACGGGAGGGGAAATCATGAAAATCATGGCGGTCTGCGGATCAGGACTTGGAAGCAGCTTTATGCTGGAAATGAATATTCGCGATTTGTTAACGGAGCTCGGAGTAGCCGGCATTGACGTAAGCCATTCTGATTTGAGTTCAGCATCCCGAGATCAGGCTGATCTGTTTGTCGTTGCAAAAGATATTGCAGAAGGAGCTTCCCACTTGGGGGAAGTCGTCGTGCTTGACAGTATCATTGATTTGGATGAACTGAAGACAAAATTGTTGAGAACATTGCAGGATAAGGGAGTGTTGTAAAACAGATGGGGGAAAGATCATTAAAGCTGATAATAGATATGCTGAGTCAGCCTGCCGTTCTAATAGCGGTAATTTCTCTGATTGGCCTTATTCTGCAGAAAAAGCCCGCCAATGAAGTTGTAAAAGGAACGACGAAATCATTTTTGGGTTTTATCGTCATTTCTGCAGGCGCCGGTATTCTTGTCGATTCACTGGAACCGTTTGGAAAAATGTTTCAGGCGGCTTTTCATGTAAACGGCGTTGTTCCGAATAATGAAGCGATTGTCGCGATGGCGCTCAAAGAATACGGAACGGCGATCGCCCTGATTATGTTTTTCGGTATGCTGTCCAACATCCTGATCGCCCGTTTCACAAGCTTTACCTATATTTTTTTAACAGGGCACCACACCTTATACATGGCTTGTCTGATAGCCGTCATTCTTATCGCGGCAGGACTGAAAGGCCCGCTGCTGGTCGTCGCCGGCTCGATCGCCCTCGGCCTGATGATGGGCATCTTTCCTGCCTTCGTACAGCCTTTTATGAGAAACATAACCGGCAATGACAAAGTCGCTTTCGGTCATTTTTCTGCGATCGGCTGCGCGATATCGGGCTTGATCGGAAAAGCGGCCGGGAAAGGCTCGCGTTCAACCGAAGATATCCGTTTTCCAAAAGGCCTGGGGTTTCTAAGGGACAGCTCTGTCAGCATTGCGCTTACGATGACTGTTTTATATGTATTGATCGCTTTTTTTGCCGGCCGGGCTTATGTAGAGAGCGAGCTGAGCGCTGGGACGCATTACCTTGTCTTCTCACTGATACAGGCGGTCACATTTGCGGCCGGCGTGTTTATCATTCTTTCAGGCGTAAGGCTGGTGCTTGCCGAAATTGTTCCGGCCTTCAAAGGAATATCAGACAAACTTGTCCCTGATTCTAAGCCGGCGCTTGATTGCCCGATTATTTTTCCATATGCGCCAAACGCCGTTTTGATCGGATTTTTTTGCAGTTTTTTGGGAGGAATCACCGGCATGTTCATCCTTGGCGCTTCCGGCTCTATCGTCATTCTTCCCGGAGTGGTTCCTCATTTCTTTACCGGAGCCTCTGCCGGCGTGTTTGGAAACGCGTCCGGCGGCATTCGGGGAGCCGCCCTTGGTTCCTTTGCCAACGGATTGATCATTACATTTCTCCCTGTCGCTTTGCTGCCGGTTCTTGGCGATTTTGGCTTTGCGAATACGACGTTTTCCGATACCGATTTTGCGGCGGCGGGCATTGTTTTGGGGAATGCAGTGAAGCTTCTCGGCCCGGCGGGCGTAGCAATTGGCTTGGCGATTGTTGCAGTTGCTCTCGTGTTGTTCGGCTTTCAACACGAAAAACGGAGGGACTCAGATCCGAAAGCTGAAGCATAAATCATACCGCCTTTTATCCTGGTTTCTTTGTCCTGGCCGGTTTTTATATTAGAATATAAGGAGCCTAAAAAAAGTGGAGGTATCTTATATCGTGGCAATCAATCAAAAAGATGTGAAACTTGTTGCACTGGATATGGACGGGACGTTATTGAATGATGAACAGACCATTTCGGAAGAAAATCGGAAAGCGATAAAAGAAGCCGAGGCAAAAGGGGTTTATGTCGTGCTCAGTACCGGCCGGACGCTGATGACGTGCAGGGAATTCGCGGAATCCCTGGAACTGTCTTCTTTTCTGATTACCGCAAACGGCAGTGAAATCTGGGATTCCTCATTTCAGCTGGTCGAACGACAGCTCCTTCATCCGGATCATGTGAAAATGATGTGGGAGTTACGGAATCTGCATAACACCGATTTTTGGGCGGCGAGCGTTGATAAAGTATGGAGAGGCGAATTTCCCGAAGATATCCATTCGTATGAATGGCTGAAATTCGGGTTTGATATACCCGATGATGACGTAAGAAGCCTTGTACTGGAGGCGCTGAAAAAGAACAAAGAACTGGAAGTCACCAATTCCAGCCCGACCAACATCGAAGTCAATGCGATCGGCATCAATAAGGCGGCGGCTTTGGCGAAAGTATCCGAGCGTCTCGGCTTTACGATGGAGAATGTCATGGCAGTCGGCGACAGCTTGAATGATATCGCCATGATCAAGGAAGCGGGGCTCGGCGTTGCAATGGGGAACGGCCAGGACATCGTCAAAGAAACGGCGGACTGGATTACAGATACAAATAATGAAAATGGCGTCGCCAAAGCGATCAGGCATTGGGTGCTGGCGTGATATGAAAAAGGGCCGAAAAGCGGCTCTTTTTTTTATGGGTACAATCAACATATAAAAAAATTGAATTCGAGATAAAATAAGCAAACATCCATGGGAATGCGGGAAAAAACGGTCTTTTAGGCAGGATGATGTTTAGTCAAATCGATTTATTTTATGTGAGCTTTTCTAACAAACTGATGCCAAGACAACAAATCCCTGTTATAATCAACCTTAAGTTTGATTATTCGGAATTAATGTTCCGATAATCGGAACAAAAAGGGGAAAGTACTAAAATTCGACGAATCGTGCACGAATCAATAGGGGGGATTCGATGAATCTTGTTGATCTGAACTGTGATCTTGGAGAAAGCTTCGGCGCCTATCGAATAGGGTTGGATGAAGATATTCTGGCATTTGTTACATCAGCCAATATTGCCTGCGGGTTTCATGCAGGCGATCCGAGCGTCATGAGGAAAACCGTCGCTATGGCAGCGGAAAAAGGGGTTCAAATCGGGGCTCATCCCGGGCTTCCGGATTTAGCCGGATTCGGCCGGCGCAATATGGCGATCACGGCTGAGGAAGCATATGATCTCGTTGTTTACCAAATTGGCGCCCTTTCCGGTTTTTTAAAAGCAGAAGGTATTGCCATGCAGCATGTTAAGCCTCATGGAGCGCTTTACAATATGGCGGCAAAAAACAGGGAGTTATCGGATGCGATCGCTCAAGCGGTTTACGATATCGATCCAGAGCTGATCCTGTTCGGTCTGGCGGGGAGCGAACTCGTCCGCGCCGGAGAAAAACTCGGTCTGAAAACGGCCCATGAAGTGTTTGCCGACCGTACTTACCAGGAAGACGGAACATTGACATCCCGTACACAGGCTGATGCGCTGATTCAAGATGATGATGAGGCCGTCCGCCAGGTCATCCGAATGGTCAAAGAAGGGAAAGTCCGCAGCCGCCAGGGGACGGATGTCACTCTCAAGGCTGATACGATATGCATTCACGGAGACGGCGCACATGCCCTCCAATTTGCGAAAAAGATCCGCAAAGAACTCGAACAGGCAGACATCAACATACAAGCTTTTTCAACATGATACAGTCAAAAGGAGGAATGCCATTTGAAGCAAAACAAAAAAACAAAAACAACTTCAAGCAACTGGACGTTATTATTGGGTGCGGCTTTTTTAATGGCCACATCAGCCATCGGACCCGGATTTTTGACCCAAACGACAGTATTTACGCAAAACCTGGCCGCAAGCTTCGGGTTTGTCATTTTAGTTTCCATTATTTTAGATATTATCGCTCAAACCAATGTTTGGAGAATCATTGCTGTTTCTGAAAAACGGGGGCAGGAAATCGCCAACCTCGTCTTTCCGGGACTTGGCTATTTTGTCGCAGCCCTCGTCGTGTTGGGCGGACTTGCTTTCAACATCGGAAACATCGGCGGCGCCGGACTGGGATTGCAGGTTTTATTTGGCGTGACTCCTCAGACGGGTGCGTTGATCAGCGCCGTCATTGCGATTTTGATTTTTGCCATTAAAGAAGCCGGAAAAGCGATGGACCGCTTCACCCTTATTGCGGGAGCCGTCATGATTCTGCTGACCGTTTATGTGGCGATTACGACGAATCCGCCTGCGGGAGAAGCGCTGGCTAGATCGGTCATGCCTGAAAAAATCGACATCCTTGCGATTGTGACGCTCGTCGGCGGAACTGTCGGCGGCTATATTACATTTGCCGGAGGGCACCGTCTGCTTGATGCCGGAGTCAAAGGAAAAGACGCGATTTCTCAAGTGACGAAAAGCTCTGTTTCCGGTATCCTCATTACATCCGTTATGAGAATTGCCCTGTTTTTGGCCGTTCTTGGCGTTGTATCAAAGGGTTTGCATATTAATCCGGACAACCCTCCTGCTTCAGTTTTTCAGCTGGCTGCCGGAAATATCGGCTTTAAAATGTTCGGAATCGTCATGTGGGCGGCAGCCGTTACATCTGTCGTCGGTGCGGCCTATACATCCGTATCCTTTTTCAAAACATTTTCTCCTAAAATCGAAAAAAATTCGCGGGGCATTATTATCGCATTTATCGTGATTTCCACGCTTTGCTTTGTAACCATTGGAAAACCGGTCAACCTGCTTGTGCTTGCCGGCGCCTTAAACGGTTTGATTTTGCCGATCGCTCTGGGCGCACTTCTAATCGGTGCTTATAAAAAGAACATCGTCGGTGATTACAGACATCCGATCTGGCTTACCGTTCCGGGAATTGCCGTCGTCATAGTCATGGCGATAATGGGCGGCTATACGCTGATCAATGAAATTCCTAAATTATGGGGATGATCAAATATGCAAAACTTGAATGCGATGCGGCCTGAAGAAGTCCGCAGCTTGATTCGGAGCGGCGAGCTTTCAGGGCCGACTGCCGGCATGGCCGGAGGCTACACCCAGGCAAATTTGGTTATTTTAAAAAAGGAGCTGGCTTTTGAATTTCTTCTGTTTTGCCAGCGAAATCAAAAGCCGTGTCCGATACTTGACGTAACGGAACCGGGATCTCCCGTTCCATCGATTGTAGCGCCTGGCGCTGATATTCGGACTGACTTCCCAAAATACCGCGTGTATCGCAGGGGGGAGCTGGCCGATGAAGTGACCGATATCACCTCTTTATGGGAGGATGATATGGTCGGGTTTTTGATCGGCTGCAGCTTTACATTTGAGCAAGCGTTATTAAACAACGGAATTCCTGTCAGACACATTGAAGAGAACCGGAATGTCCCGATGTATCAAACCAATATTCCTTGTGTAAAGGCCGGCCGTTTTCAAGGTCCGATGGTCGTCAGCATGAGACCGGTTCCGGAAGAGCAGACGGTGCGCGCCGTCCAGGTCACATCAAGGTTTCCGGCCGTCCACGGCGGGCCGGTTCATATCGGACATCCCGAAGCCATCGGTATTCAAGACATTGCAAAACCCGACTTCGGCGATGCGGTTACGATTCATAAAGGGGAGGTTCCGGTATTTTGGGCATGCGGTGTCACGCCTCAGGCTGTCGCGATGCATGTCAAGCCGGAGCTGGTCATTACGCATGCGCCGGGGCATATGCTGATCACGGACGTGCGTGATGAACAGTTTGGCGTTTTATAATCGATTTCAAATCAATACGGGGCAGTGCTTCTGTATTGATTTTTGATTTTTGGGGGATGAAAGGCAAGGTGATGTAGAATTGAACAATCTATTTGATGCAAAGATAACACCGCTTGGAGATTCGGCGGTCCTCATTCAGCTTGGAACGGAAATCAATGAGCGGACGCACCGCCTGATCGGTGCGCTGACCAAGCATATTGAAAACCATCCGTTTCCCGGTTTTATCGAATGTGTGCCGGCCTTCACGAGCTTGACAGTTTTTTACCACCCATTAAAAGTTCATGAACAAATGAAAGGCTCCGCATGTAACTCTCCTTATGAAAAGGTAAAAGCCTTCATGAAGAAAAGCCTCAAAGAGATGACTGCTGAAGAAGAAACCGCGAAACGAACAGTAGAAATTCCCGTGTGCTACGGAGGCAGCTTCGGCCCCGATCTGGAGGAAGTTGCCCGAATCAATGGCCTGACGCCTGAAGAGGTCATTGAGATTCATACATCGGGGGAATACCTTGTATATATGATCGGCTTTGCGCCGGGATTTCCTTACTTAGGCGGAATGTCTGAAAAAATAGCGGCTCCGCGCCGGTCTTCGCCGCGAACGTCTATTCCGGCCGGTTCTGTCGGCATCGCAGGCAAGCAGACAGGCGTCTATCCGTTATCAACACCTGGCGGCTGGCAGCTGATCGGCAACACGCCCCTTGATTTATTCCGGCCTTACCAACAGCCACCGAGCCTGCTTAAGGCGGGGGATATCGTAACGTTTGTCCGCGTGACAGAAGAAGAGTATGACAGATTAAAGGAGGGAGAATCGTGAGCATAGAAGTGTTGAAGCCGGGGCTTCTGACGACCGTCCAGGATCTCGGGCGAACCGGATTTCAAAAATACGGCGTCATCGTAGGCGGCGCAATGGATACGGATTCATTGCGCCTTGCCAATCTCCTTGTCGGAAACAGCGGGGATGAAGCGGCTCTTGAAGTGACGCTGATGGGCCCCGGCCCGTCTCTCCGTTTTGCCGAAACAGCGCTGATAGCGGTTACGGGAGCGGATTTTTCACTGATGATTGATGATGAGGAAGTGCCGCTGTGGCGGCCGATCTTGATCAAAGAAGGAAGCGTTTTGAATTTCGGAATGTGCAAGCGGGGCAGCCGCGCTTATATGGCAATCGCCGGTGGAATTGACGTTCCGTCTGTCATGAACAGCAAAAGTACGTATGTAAGAGCGGGAATCGGCGGCCACCAGGGAAGGCCCCTGGAAAAGGGAGACCGTTTAACCTTCGGAGAGAGCACGCCTTTATCGGAAAATATGAAAGACAGGCTGAAAACAAAAATGACAGCCTGCGGTTTTGCGGCGCCGAACTGGGCTGTCAATCGCCATTATTTCCTTCCGCTGAAGAAAAATCCGGTAATTCGCGTCATCAAAGGCGACCAGTACCATCATTTTACAGAGGCTTCACAGGAACGGCTTTTTGCCGATGCATTCCGTGTGACGGCAAAATCCGATCGGATGGGGTACCGTCTGCAAGGGGAACCGCTTGAACTAAAGAGCCCGCTAGAAATGATTTCTGAAGCCGTAACTTTCGGGACTGTCCAAGTGCCTCCCGACGGCAATCCGATTATTCTTCTCGCAGACAGGCAGACGGCCGGCGGCTATCCGCGCATCGCTCATATCATCTCTGCCGATCGATCTGCCGTCACCCAGATGATGCCGGGAGAGCAGGTGCAATTTCAGCCTGTTTCTGTATATGAAGCGGAACGGCTATTCATTGAAAGAGAGACAAAAATCGTTGAACTTGCAGCCAGAATTAAGCTTGAATCCATGGTATGATGTGTATCAGGAGGGGAAGGGATTGGAAAGCAAGAATAAAACGGTTGTCAAAGCAATGACCCTGCTCAATCTGTTTTTGACGAGAGACAAGCTGTCGCTCAATGACATGATTGAGCTTACAGGCATGCCGAAAACGTCTGTTTATCGGATGGTGTGCTCTCTTGAAGACATGGGATTTCTGGATCGGGATGAAAACGGGATGTATGCTTTGGGGCTCCTGTTTTTACAGTACGGCCAGCTGGTCTCTGACAGGCTTGATATCCGGAAGATCGCCTTGCCCATTATGGAACAGCTGCGCGATGACGTGGATGAAGCCGTCCATTTAATCGTCAAAGACGGAAATGAGGCCATGTATATAGAAAAAATCGAAGGCACGCAAACGGTCCGCCTTTACACCGCGATTGGCAGGCGGTCCCCATTATACGCCGGTGCCTGTGCGAGAAGCATTTTGACATTTCTCCCGCGGGAGGAGCGGGAGGAGTATATCGGAAAAACAGAACTGGTGCCGATCGCCTCGGGAACGATCCGCGATAAGAACGAGCTTGCCCGTGTGCTGGATGAATCATATCAAAACGGCGTCACTGTCAGCCATTCGGAGCTTGAAGACTATACGTCCGCCGTCGCCGCGCCGATATTCAACCATAAGCGCCAAGTCGCAGCCGGCATCAGCATCGCCGGATTTGAAGCCCGCTTTCAGAAAGACCGGCTCCCCTATTTGACAGAGAGAGTAAAACAGGCAGCGCTTGACATTTCCCGGAAATTAGGTTTTTAAAAGAAAAAGCAGTATCCTTTTCCCCCTCTGGCGAGTACATATATCGTATGCGCGAGTGAAACGGCAATTTCAGAGGGGGAGAGGATATGGCACTTCATTATACGGCTCTCGGCGACTCCTTAACCGTCGGGGTCGGCGCCGGTCTTTTTGAACCGGGATTTGTTCTGCGCTATAAAAGGAAGATGGAAGCAGACATCAAACAGCATGTTTCATTGGCGGTGTTCGCTAAATCGGGTCTTAAAACGGCCGAAATCCTCAGTATGCTTGACCAGCCTTTCATCAGAGACCAACTCGAAAAGGCGGAGGCCATCACGATAACGGGCTGCGGGAACGATCTGCTTCAATCTCTTGATGATTATGAACAGGAAAAGGATGAACATGTATTTTTGGAAGCTTCCTCACACTGTCAGGAAAACTATTCAGCCATGCTGAAAAAGATTAAAGACATCAAAGGAGAAGAGAATCCACGCTATTTTGTCCGGCTGCTCAATTTATATAATCCTTTTCCTGAAATCGAATTGGCGGAAAAATGGATCTTGAGCTTTAACAGTCATTTAAGGCAGTTGGAGTCAGCTCCGCACATCAAGGTGGTTGACACGTATTCGGTGTTTAAAGGACATGAGGAAGAATATTTATCCTTTGACAACGTTCATCCGAACTGCAGGGGATATGAAGCCATAGCGGAAAAACTGAGAGCTTCCGGCTATGAATCGGTAAAAAGCTGATGAAAGAAAGACCTTCTGATTATGAAGGTCTTTTTTTTATGCCTTCATAAGCGGCTTCGGGGAATGAAGAGCGGCATCTGCTGACATACTGGAAAATCAGTCTCTTAAATTTTGTCACACCGCCTATGACAAAACAGCGCTTTCTTTCAATTGAGACAAGGGGTGTAAGCGTTTTAACATAAAGGTAAGGCCGACATTATTCGACATTATTTTTTATATGCAATCGAAAGGACAATAAAGGAGGGTTATGCAATGCAAGACAAACAACAATCAGATGTAAAGGTGAAAATTCAGCGGTTCGGGAGCCATTTAAGCGGCATGATCATGCCGAATATCGGCGCATTTATCGCCTGGGGAATCATTACCGCGTTATTTATCCCGTCAGGCTGGATGCCAAACGAGGCGCTGGCTACATTGGTGGACCCGATGATCAAGTATTTGCTTCCGCTTTTGATCGCCTATACCGGCGGTAAGATGGTGTACGATCACCGCGGCGGCGTCGTCGGGGCAACGGCGGCAATCGGGGTCATTGTCGGAGCAGACATCCCGATGTTTCTGGGCGCCATGATCATGGGACCGTTTGGCGGCTATTTGATCAAACAGGTAGACAAGCTCTTTAAGGATAAGGTTCGCTCAGGCTTTGAAATGCTCATTAACAACTTTACGGCCGGAATCCTCGGATTTATTCTGACCGTCCTCGCGTTTTTCGCGATCGGTCCGGTTGTACTCGGCTTGAATAAAACACTGGCAGCCGGGGTTGAAGTGATCGTAAATGCCAATTTGCTTCCGCTGGCGAGCATCTTTGTCGAACCGGCAAAAGTTCTGTTTCTGAATAATGCGATCAACCACGGAATTTTAAGCCCGATTGGAATTGAACAGGCCGCACAAACGGGAAAGTCGATTTTATTCCTGCTTGAAGCGAATCCGGGACCTGGACTGGGCATTCTCTTGGCCTACATGATCTTCGGCAGAGGTACATCGAAGCAAACCGCCCCAGGGGCTGCAATTATTCATTTTCTCGGTGGAATTCACGAAATCTATTTCCCTTACATTTTGATGAAGCCGCTTTTAATCTTAGCGGCGATTGCCGGGGGGGCAAGCGGTGTGCTGACGTTCTCCATTTTTAACGCAGGACTCGCCGCTGTTCCTTCACCAGGAAGCATCATTGCGATTCTGGCAATGACGCCGAAAGGAGACCACATCGGCATTATCTTGGGCGTTCTTGTTGCAGCAGCTGTTTCATTCATTGTGGCGGCCCTCATTCTCAGGACGTCAAAAGCTGCCGAAGAAGATGATTTAACAGCGGCTGCTGAAAAAATGCAGCAAATGAAAGGGAAGAAAAGCCAAGCCGTTTCCGCTCTGACGTCGGCTGAACAAGAACAAGCGGAAGAAGCGCAAATCAAAGCGGAAGATGTCAGCAAAATCATTTTTGCTTGTGATGCCGGCATGGGCTCAAGTGCAATGGGCGCTTCCATTTTGAGAAATAAGGTGAAAAAAGCCGGACTTGATATTGAGGTTTCTAATACTTCGATTAACAATCTGCCGGATGATGCAGATATCGTTATCACACATAAAGACTTGACCGATCGTGCAAAGGCGAAGCTTCCAAACGCAAGGCACATCTCGGTGGAAAATTTCCTCAATAGTCCAAGGTATGACGAGTTGATCGATCAGCTCAATCAATAACCGATTTGACCAAGCTGCGGGCCTGTTCCACCAGGCCCACGAAAAACATTGTTTGAAAGAGAGTGATGTCCCAATGAAACCAGTACTCGCAAAAGAAAACATTTACTTAAACCAATCTGCCGCCTCGCAAAAAGATGCGATCCGTCTTGCCGGAGAGGCCCTTGTGGAAACCGGCTATGTGACGGCTGATTATATAGAAAAGATGTTTGCTAGAGAAAACGTATCTTCCACTTACATGGGAAACGCGATCGCC
The DNA here is from genome assembly GCF_033261025.1 of Bacillus sp. KICET-3. Taxonomy (NCBI): domain Bacteria; kingdom Bacillati; phylum Bacillota; class Bacilli; order Caryophanales; family Bacillaceae; genus Bacillus; species Bacillus sp. KICET-3. The sequence goes on from NZ_CP137345.1 coordinate 577,812, forward strand.
ATTCCGCACGGCACAGAGGACGCAAAGCAGGAAGTGCTCCATTCCGGAATTTCGGTCATTCAAATTCCTGATGGCGTTGAATACGGAGATGGAAACATAGCGAAAGTGGTCTTCGGCATTGCCGGAAAAAATGATGAACATTTGGATATTCTTTCAAAGATTGCGATCGTCTGCTCTGAAGAGGACAATGTCGAACGCTTAATCAATGCGAAGGATAAAGACGAATTGATGGCGGTATTTGAAGAAGGTGGCCAGCTATGATCGCCTTACATTTCGGTGCTGGCAATATCGGCCGGGGCTTTATCGGAGCCCTGCTCACGAGATCAGGGTATGAAGTCGTGTTTGCAGATGTGAATGAGGCGGTCATCAATGAATTGAATGAGAAACGCAAATATACGGTCGAGCTCGCCGATGAATCGCGGCAAACGGACATCATCGGCCCCGTCAGAGCGATCAACAGCGGCAAGGAGCTTGACGAATTATATGAACTGATCGCAAAGGCCGACCTTGTAACGACAGCCGTGGGGCCATCGGTTTTGAAATTGATCGCAAAGCCTTTGGCAGAAGGGCTGAAGAAGCGCCTCAACACCAATCAAAGCTCTTTAAATATCATAGCCTGTGAAAATATGATCGGCGGAAGCAGCCATTTAAAAGAAGAGATTTTCACTTATTTAAGCGGAGAAGAGCAGGAAGCGCTTCAAAAGAGGGTAGGTTTTCCAAATTCCGCGGTAGACCGGATCGTGCCGATTCAGCAGCATGATGATCCGCTGAAAGTGTCTGTCGAACCCTTTTTCGAATGGGCGGTCGACAAAACCGCATTTGTCGGGGGAGCGCCTGATATTCAAGGGGTGATGTATGTATCAGACCTTGCACCTTATATTGAAAGAAAACTGTTCACCGTCAATACCGGACATGCGATTGCGGCCTATGCCGGCTATCAAAAAGGCCTCAAAACGATTAAAGATGCCGTCCGCCATCCGGAAGTCAGACAAATGGTAACCTGCGCACTTGAAGAAACAGGGCACTATCTGATCCAGACATACGGCTTTACACAAGAAGAACATCAGCGCTATATACAGAAAATCATCGGCCGGTTTGAAAATGAATTTATCTCAGATGACATCACCCGTGTGGCAAGATCGCCGCTCCGCAAGCTTGGCGAACATGACCGCCTGATCCGGCCCGCCCAAAAGCTGAACGGAATCGGATATAAGCCCGTTCATTTAGCCGAAGGAATTGCCCGGGCGCTTCAATTCGATTTCGCGGATGATCCGGAAGCTGTTCAGCTGCAAATCATGATCAGGGAAAAAGGCTATCAAGAAGTTCTTCGCGAAGTATGCGGCCTGCAGAATGACAACCCTTTAGTGCCGCTGGTTTTAAAACATGTGGATCAACATGAAAAATGCTAGATGTCAAGAATAGACAATAACAAACCCGGAACCTGGATCAAGGAGCGGGAAAATAGACAAAATAACCTGGAAGCATCGGCAGCCGGCTGGTGCTTCCATTTATCGATGATCCAATTTTTTCATAATATTACAGAGAAATTTATCGAAAATTTTATTAGCTTGAATTGAAGATTTTCTGTAAGCGTTTTATGATAGGATTACCACTCTCTCCCCAGCAGCATCCCCATGAGGCTTACCGCGAAAATCAACAATCACCGGAGGGCGCTTTATGTACATGACAGCAAGGGAACAAAAACTCATTAAATATCTTTTACATCAAAACCGTTATGTAAAAGTCGGCGAAATCGCGGATTATATTGAGGTCAGTACGAGAACCGTTCACCGTGAGCTGAAAGCGGTTAAATCCGTCCTTGAGGCGTACGGCCTTCAGCTCGATAAACAGCCTGGCAAAGGTTTAAAGCTCGTCGGGCCTTCCCGTGATAAGCAGCGGCTATTACACGATCTTTCAAATGACAGCCATGTCGAATACACCTCAGATGAACGGAAGCTCTTGATTTTATGTGCCATGCTTGAATCCGGAGAACCGATCAAGCTTTATACGATCGCAAACGATTTGCAGGTGACCGCCGCAACGATCAGCCATGACCTCGATGAACTGGAGAACTGGATCGCTCCGTTCGGCCTTTCTTTGATCAGAAAAAGAGGCTATGGGATCGAATTGAGGGGCCCTGAAGATGCAAAGCGAAAAATCGTCGGGAATTTAATGGCAGACAAGCTTGATGTGCAGCAATTTTTGGAAACCATTGAAATGAACATTAAAGGAAGAAACCAGACATCGGAAAAAATATTCGGAGTTGTCAGCAGGGGGAAGCTGCTCAAGGCGGAAAAAGTGCTGTCACAGGCCAAAGAACAGCACGGACTTTCGCTTTCCGACAGCGCGTATATCGCCCTTGTCGTCCATTTGACATTTGCGGTGGAACGGATTCAGCTCGGCGAAGTGATCAATATGAACGAAGAAGAATTGGCTGAGCTGAAGCACACGAAAGAATTTGAGCTCGCCCTCACAATTGCCAAATCGCTTGAAGAAGTGTTTCACGTGAAGATCCCCGATGCCGAGGCCGGCTATATCACGATGCACCTCAGAAGTGCCAATCGAAGCTATAAAACGGACTACAGAGCGGAAGACATCGAGCTTGACACCGCTTTGCGCACGAAAAGACTGATTGATTTCATTTCGCAAAAAATGGGCGTTAATCTCAATGACAATCAGTCACTCTACGAAGGGTTGATCGCCCACCTTGAACCGGCCATCATCCGCATCAAAGAAAAAATGTTGATTCACAACCCTTTAAAAGAGCAGATCAAAAAGGATTACTTCCTTTTATATATGGCGATTGAGGAAGGGGTCGAACGGTTTTTCCCGGATACGTATTTTCCGGATGAAGAGATTGCGTTCATCGTTCTCCACTTCGGATCTGTGCTTGAAATGAACAAGGGGGAAATCAACATCAATGCCCTTGTCATTTGTTCGAGCGGAATCGGGTCATCCAAAATGCTCGCTTCCAGGCTGAAAAAAGAGCTTCCGGAAATCGCGTCCTTTGACATTTCTTCATTGATGGAGCTGAAAACGAAGGATACGGCTGCATATGACATCATCGTGTCCACCGTTCAGATTCCGTACGAAGGAATCGACTACGTCATCGTCAGCCCGCTCCTTGATGAAGAAGACGTAAAACAAGTCAAGCATCAGCTTACACGGAAAATTCCGCTGATCCTTCAGAAAAGGCGGGCCGAACAAAAAAAAACCGCGCCATTTCCGGATATGCTCGCCGTAGCGGAAAAAATCAGCCATTACGCAAACGCGATACGGCATATTGTCAGCCATTTTACGGTTGAAGTAGTGAAGACGGCAGAGAGCCATGTACAGACGGTTGAACGCGTTTGCCTGCTGCTTGAAGAGCAAGGTCTGATCAGAGACGCCGGACAAATGGCAGAGGGGCTGCTCAGTCGAGAAGCGCAAGGGGGCCTCGGCATACCGGGCACATCGTTCGCACTGTTTCATTTAAAAAACGAAGCAGCAAACATTCCATTATTTAAAGCCGTTGATCTGACAAAGCCGTATGACATTAAAGCGATGGACGGAAGCTCTATCAAAATGAAACGGATGCTGATCATGCTGGCGCCCGACGATATTCCACCTGAAGGATCTGAACTGTTGAGCTGCATCAGCTCATCGATCATTGAAAGCGACGACAGCCTGGCCGCATATGGAACGGGAGATGCCGAGCTTCTCTACAGAAGGCTGAACATGTTGTTTCACACATTCATACGAGACAAAAAATGGTGAAAGGCTTCGGACGATGATCCGGGGCTTTTTCTGTTTCCTGCATACACGCATGTTTATTCAAGATGCCGCACGGTTAAAGGTGAAGTATCATGTCGTAAAAAGGAGGAATCAATGATGGATTTGCGCAATCGGCAAACAGATGGACAACCGGCGCAAACGCAGGACCGCCAGCCCGGGATCGAAAGCGTGATGAAACCCCGTCCAGTTTATGAACATGATAACCACAAAGGAACGGATAAACTGAAAGGGAAAGTCGCGCTCATTACGGGAGGCGACAGCGGAATCGGCAGAGCGGTGGCTGTTGCTTACGCCAAAGAAGGCGCGGATATTTCGATCGTCTACTTGAATGAACATGAAGATGCACAGGAGACGAAAGCGCGGATTGAACAAGAAGGAGTCAAGTGCCTGATGCTGCCTGGCGATGTCGGTGATGAAGCCTTCTGCAATGATGCGGTTGAACGGACGGTCAAGGAATTGGGGAGGCTCGACATCCTTGTCAACAATGCGGCAGAACAGCATCCAAAAGACAGCATTAAAGAGATATCCGGCGAGCAGCTGGAACGAACGTTTAGAACCAATTTTTATTCGTATTTCCACTTCACAAAAAAAGCAATTGATTACTTGGAGCCTGGAAGCGCGATTATCAATACCACATCGATCAACCCGTACCGCGGAAATCCGCAGTTGATTGACTATACGGCAACAAAAGGCGCGATCAACGCCTTTACGCGGTCAATGTCACAGGCGCTGGTGAAAGACGGCATCCGCGTCAATGCTGTTGCACCGGGGCCGATTTGGACACCGCTGATTCCGTCGACTTTCTCAGCAGAGGAAGTGGCCGCATTTGGCACGGACACACCGATGGGACGGCCGGGCCAGCCTGCAGATCATGTCGGCTGTTATGTGCTGCTGGCATCAGACGATTCTTCTTATATGACGGGTCAGACCCTTCATGTGAACGGCGGCGACTTCATTACGACATAAGGAGGAGAAAGAGCAGTGAAGGTGACGAAAGAAGAAGTCAATCAATATTATCAAAAAGCGGGAATCGTCCTTACAGAAGAGGAAAAGGAGCGCATCCAGCTCATGGACTACGGCTTGAACAAGCCGGAACAGCTCGGGCTCCAGCTGTTCGTCTATGTCAATACAGACCGCTACTGCGCCAAGGAGCTTGTGTTGTTCCCTGAGCAAACATGCCCGGAACACCGCCATCCGCCTGTCAATGGAGAAAAAGGGAAAGAGGAAACGTTCAGATGCCGCTATGGAAACGTCTATTTATATGTTGAAGGAGAAAAAAACACCGATCCAGCCGTTCTTCCGCCACGCGAAGACATCGAGCATTTCACCGTCTGGCACGAAATCCAGCTGTCGCCGGGTGAACAGTACACCATCCCGCCGAATACAAAGCACTGGTTCAAGGCCGGAAACGAAGGCGCGGTGATTACGGAATTTTCTTCACCGAGCACAGACAGCCATGATATTTTTACAGATCCGAGAATATAGGCGAATGGGAGGAAGCTCTCGTTCGCTTTTTTCTCGCAAATCAGCGCTATCAAAAACCGAAGAAGTTCAGGCGTCCGGGATCAGCAAAATAGAATCGAATGCGACCATCGTTTTTTCGCACTTGTATGGTTTGCTTAGAATCGATAGACGCGCTTTCCGGAGCCGCTTCTTAATCATCCGCTGATTATCGTCTGGATGCGCCGTCACGATATCCTTCGTTTTTCGGGATCATATGGAATCAACCTGATTGTTTAATCTGCAGGTCAATGTGGAAAAGTAACAGTGGATACGATGATAAGGAGGGACCTTAAAATGGAACAGGAGCAAATCAAACAAAAGGTGCTCGATATTCTCGATCATCATAAAATCGGCTCGCTGGCAACGGTTAAAGGAGGTAAGCCTCATTCCCGCTACATGACTTTTTTTCACGACGGACTGACCCTTTATACCCCGACAAGCGTCGAAACGCACAAAGCGGAGGAAATCGACAACAATCCCAATGTCCACGTGCTGCTCGGCTATGATGGCGAAGGCTTCGGCGATGCATATCTTGAAATCGAAGGAAAGGCAAAGATCAATGGCTCAAAAGAACTGAAAGATCAGATCTGGAATGAGCAGCTCAGCCGCTGGTTTGCCGGAAAAGACGATCCGAACTTGTCCGTGCTTGAAATCCAGCCTTCGGAAATCAGACTGATGAACGAAGGAAAAAGCACGCCGGTTATCCTTGATCTATAACACTGTATTGAACAGTTTGTCATTTGTAAAGAACTGTAGTATAATACAAGTTAGGAACACGTAAAGAGCAAATAAATGGAAAGTAAACTTCTTTTTTCTTTCTTAGAAGATGCTTATTCTCTTCCTCTGACCGCCCCTAACAGGATAGAGGGAAAAAAGACTTTTTGTTTCACAATTCACACTGGCGCGGCTTCGGAGCCGCAAGGACGATTGAGAGGTAGGGCTTTCGTTGTCTTGTTTTCAGAAATTCCATGGTGTTTACTTTCACTCGGAACAATAGATGCTAACTTGATGATCCGCAGCCTTGGCGGAGATGATATACAATATTTATTTGCTCATATAAAAGAATAAGATGAATGGAAACCGCTTTGGCTTTTGCTGAAGCGGTTTTTTAAATGGCGAAACATTTTCTGTTCTAAAATAGTCTTACATTAGACTGGAGGATTCGAAAATGGAATTTTTAACATCTAAGGTGCTTTTAATTTTCTTTTTTTTGCTGCTGATTCATTCGATTGAAACACTGGCCTATGCAGCCAGGCTGTCCGGCGCAAGAGTCGGATTTATCGCATCGGCTCTGTCGCTGTTTAACGTTATGGTGATCGTGTCAAGAATGTCCAATATGATCCAGCAGCCTGTCACAGGAAAGCTTGTCGATGTCGCGGGGACTGATGCGCTATCGCTCGTCGGACAGCAGTTCCGGTTTTTAATCTTCGGCTCGACGGTCGGCACCATCTGCGGCATGCTCCTTTTGCCGACGTTTGTGGCTGTTTTTTCAAGGGCGATTATTCATCTGGCAGGTCAAGACGGATCGGTTTTGCAAATGTTTCGGAAGGGCCTATCAAACCTGAAAAACATCAGATGGTATATGAAAAAACCAACCCTTCATTATGTGAAAGATTTTCAATTCCGCTTTATTCCAAAACGGCTGTTTGTGTTAAATATGGTCATTACGGCAATTTATACGATCGGGGTGCTCGCCGCTCTTTATGCGGGCGTGCTTGTTCCTGAAAGGAGCACTACAGCTGTCATGGCATCAGGGCTTGTCAACGGAGTGGCGACAATGCTTCTGTCGCTGTTTGTTGATCCGAAGGTGTCGGTTTTGGCCGATGATGTAGCCAAAGGGAAGCGGAGCTATGTCTATTTGAAGTGGGCTTCGGTCACAATGGCAGTATCGAGGGTAACAGGAACGGTTCTCGCACAACTTTTATTTATACCCGCCTCTTACTATATCGCATGGATGACCAAATGGATGTAGTGTTTTGCTGACGGAATGGTTTAATATTGATCATTTTTATTACAATGTGTAAGCAAAAGAAGAGAAAACGACTTTTTTCGGGATCTGGGAACCCTTTCAAACTTTCTTTTATTAATTGCCGGATGTATTATCCTGTGATAGTCTATTTGTGGCGGTGATAAAAGTGGATAGGGTGAAAAGAGTAAGAGTCAAAAAAGTAAAGAAAAAACGGCGGAAAATCATAAAACGGCTGTTCACCATTCTCCTGCTGCTCATCATAGCTGCAGCCGGATACAGTATCTATGAATACAATAAAGGCCTATCCGAATCTGACGGAAGCTTTACAAAAGACGGTCAGTTTGAATTCCACGGAGAAGGCTCTGACCTAGATGAAGTGAACATTCTTGTGCTTGGAATTGATTCAAGGGGAGAGGAGCATTCAAGATCTGATTCAATGATGGTTGTCCATTACAATCAAAAACAAAAACAGCCGAAACTGATTTCGATCATGAGGGACAGCTATGTCGATATACCGGGCCATGACAAGCAAAAAATCAATGCGGCATACGCATTCGGCGGCCCAGAGCTGGTGCGCAAAACGCTGAAGGAAAACTTTGGCCTGGACATCAATTACTACGCTGTCGTCGACTTTAAAGGGTTCGCCAAAATCGTCGACGCTATTGCACCTGATGGAATCGAAGTCGACGTTCCTAAAAAAATGTCCTACGGCATCGGCACGACGATAGAGCCGGGCAAACAGATTCTCCACGGCGATAAACTGCTGGGATATGTCCGCTTCAGACATGATAGAGAAAGTGATTTCGGACGGGTCAGACGACAGCAGGAAATCTTCTCAAAGCTGGAAAAAGAAGCAATGAGCATGGGGAATATCGCCAAGCTGCCGAAGCTCCTGGGAATCATCGACCCTTATGTTGAAACAAACATTCCGAACGGGTTTTTATTTTCCGCCGGAAAAGACTACATTTTAGGAAGCGTGAAAGAAACCAAAAGCTTCAGGCTCCCCGTTGACGGCTCCTTTACAAATAAGACCGATCCTACATATGGAGCGGTATTGGATTTAGACCTAGAACAAAATAAAGAAGCCTTGCACCAATTTCTTGATGAGTCTTAAATGGAAAAGATCCGCCGAAACAAACGGCGGATCTTTTATGATGGATCAAATGTTTTGAGTCCGCGGTCATAAAGGAAGTTTCCAAAAGGGATAAAAGCGACGACAAGACCCGCGGCAGGCCATTTCAGCGACCATCTCAAGGTGAATGTCACATATAAAAGGACAATCAGATAGATGATAAATAATCCGCCGTGAAGCGAGCCGACGATCGTGACGGCCATCGGGTAGCCCGCCCAGTATTTCAGAGGCATAGCGACAAATAGCAGGATAAGCAGTGACATGCCTTCAATAAAACCCATCGCGCGAAGGCGTCCAATCGGCGTTTGCAGCATGTGATACCTCCCTCTAATCTAAGTATTACCTCTATAATATAGACTAAAAAAAGGATAAATAGAACAGGCCTGCGGTTATGTTGCGGCCGGAATTTTCATTAACGCCCCGAAATATTGCTGTGCCGTTGTAAAACAGATAAATGCTATCAGTTCTGAGATCTCCTCATCGGAAAACGTCTCTTTCAACACAGCGAACTGCCTGTCTGAGACCTGTTGCCTTTGAGAAAGAAATACTTCGGCAAAGCCCATGGCAAGACTTGTTTTTTCCAGATTTGACGCTTCAGGTTTGCCTTTTGCTTTGCAATATTCACAGCCGTTTCCCTGAGCCAGCACTCTGCGCACCTGCTCCTTCAGCTCCTTTGATAAAAAACCGTCCCCTGAAAGCTCGTCAGCTAAGGCTGTCCAAGTTGACAGCAGAGAGTCTGAATATCCCAACAGCAGCTGAAACGGGGTGTCTCCTTTTTGTGATGGTTGAATTCTTGTCATTTCTGATCACCTCTCTATTATCATATCTAACTCAAACGAAAATAGGAATTTCATTTGTAAAGGGATGTCTGTTAATATTTAAATATTGAAATGAAATGAAGGAGACTGATTTTCAAATGAAATTAGATGATCTTGATCTTATGATTATCAAAGAATTAAACAAAGACAGCCGTTTGTCGATGAGGGAGCTCGGGCGAAAGGTCAGCCTTTCAGCACCGTCTGTGACCGAAAGGGTCAGGCGGCTTGAATCATTCGGCGTCATTCAAAAATATACGCTGGAAATCGATTATCAGAAGATCGGACTCCCTGTATCATGCATCATTGAAGCGACGGTCAAGAACGGTGAATATGAAAGGTTCAAAACTTATATTGAACGTCTTCCGAATATCGAATTTTGCTACAGAATCGCAGGGGCGGCATGTTATATGCTGAAAATAAACGCCGAAAGCCTTGAGCAAATAGAAGAATTTATTAACCAAACATCCCCTTACGCCCAAACCGTGACACATGTTATTTTTTCAGAAATCAAAACGAAGGAATTTGAACGTTAGGGATGAATCCTTTTCATCTGTTATAATAAAAGGATGGATGAATAAGAAAGAGAAGTGATAGACTTGGCAAAAACAGTGGTTTTAGCAGAAAAACCTTCGGTTGGTCGGGATTTGGCCCGAGTGCTGAAGTGTCATAAAAAAGGAAACGGCTATCTTGAAGGGGACCGCTACATTGTAACATGGGCGCTCGGCCATTTAGTGACATTGGCAGACCCTGAAGGCTATGGAAAGGAATATCAATCATGGCGCCTCGAAGACCTGCCGATTATCCCTGAACCTTTAAAACTTGTCGTCATTAAAAAGACGGGCAAGCAGTTTCAGGCGGTCAAATCGCAGCTGATCAGAAAAGACGTCAAAGACATCGTGATTGCCACTGATGCGGGACGGGAAGGCGAGCTCGTCGCCCGCTGGATCATCGAAAAGGCAAAGGTGAACAAGCCGCTGAAACGCTTATGGATTTCATCTGTTACAGACAAAGCGATTAAAGACGGATTTAAAAATCTGAAAAGCGGCAAAGAATTTGAAAATCTGTACCATTCAGCCGTGGCGAGAGCGGAAGCGGACTGGATCGTCGGCATTAATGCGACTAGGGCGCTGACGACGAAATTCAATGCCCAGCTTTCCTGCGGACGCGTGCAGACGCCGACATTGGCGATGATCGCCAAAAGAGAGGAAGACATTAAAAACTTTAAACCAGTTCCTTACTACGGCCTGCGCGCCGCAGTTGACGGCATGACGCTGACATGGCAGGACAAAAAAACGAAGCAGAGCCGGACATTCAATGCGTCTGTAACATCTCAGCTCGCCAAAGCGCTCCAAGGCAAGCCGGCCGTCATTAGCGATTTGAAGAAAACGGCGAAAAAGAGTTTTGCACCGGGCCTTTATGATTTAACAGAGCTGCAAAGGGATGCACATAAACGCTTCGGCTTTTCCGCAAAAGAAACGCTGTCCGTTTTGCAAAAGCTTTATGAACAGCACAAGCTGGTCACCTATCCTCGGACGGATTCCAGGTTCCTTTCAAACGACATCGTTCCGACGTTGAAAGACCGTCTCGAAGGGATGCAGGTCAAGCCGTATGCCCAGCATGTCAGCCGGATTTTGCAGCGGGGCATTAAAGCGGGCAAAAGCTTTGTCAATGACGCGAAGGTCTCTGATCACCACGCGATCATTCCGACGGAAGAACCGCTTTCACTCGGCGCTTTAAGCGATAAGGAAAGAAAGCTTTATGATCTGATTGCGAAGCGTTTCCTCGCGGTGTTGATGCCTCCGTTTGAATATGAAGAAACAAAGGTGCTCGCCGAAATCGGCGGAGAAACGTTTACCGCCAAGGGAAAAACCGTTCAGTCCCAAGGATGGAAAGCCGTATATGACTATGCTGAGGAAGATGACGATGAGGAAGAAAAGGATCAAACCCTTCCGAAGCTTAAAAAAGGTGATACGCTATCTGTCCGTTCATTGACAGAGACAAAGGGCGAAACAAAACCGCCCGCCCGCTTCAATGAAGGAACGCTTCTGTCCGCGATGGAAAACCCGGCCGCATTTATGCAGGGCGAGGAAAAAAATCTCGTCAAAACGCTCGGAGAGACGGGCGGCCTCGGTACGGTCGCCACCCGGGCCGACATTATTGAAAAGCTGTTCAATACATTCCTGATCGAGAAAAAAGGCAAAGACATTTTCATCACTTCGAAAGGAAAACAGCTGCTGGAGCTTGTCCCGTCAGACTTAAAATCCCCGGCGCTTACGGCGGAATGGGAACAAAAGCTCTCAGGCATTGCAAAAGGCAAGCTGAAATCCTCTGCTTTCATCAAGGAAATGAAAGAGTACACGAAGCAGACGATCAAGGAAATCAAAAGCAGCGATCAAAAATTTAAGCATGATAATATCACAGGCACGCACTGTCCGGAATGCGGAAAATTGATGCTGAAAGTGAACGGAAAACGCGGCACAATGCTCGTCTGTCAGGACAGGGAATGCGGCCACAGAAAAACAATCGCCAAACAAACCAACGCCCGCTGCCCGGTTTGCCATAAACGCATGGAACTGCGCGGCCACGGGGAGGGCCAGACCTTCGCATGCGTCTGCGGCCACCGCGAAAAGCTCTCCGTATTTGAAAAACGCAGAGCAAACGACAAAAACTCAAAAGCATCAAAACGCGATGTACACACTTATATGAAAAAACAAAACAAAGACGAGCCGATCAACAACGCGCTCGCCGAACAGCTGAAAAAGCTGAAGCTTGATCAATAACCAAAACAACCTGCCAATCGGCAGGTTGTTTTGTGCTGATCCATCATTCCAAATCAAACGGCTTCATCAGTTAAACATGATACGAAGCACAAAGAACGTTTTCGTCAAAAAATATAAACTTATGCATAGAAAGATCATGATGACAGGAATTCTCTTTTGATTTCTTATTTCTTCAACGAATTTGAATAAGAAAAAAACAGTCAAGAGGACGGTTAAAAAATAGTCGATATTTTGCAGGATTAGTGTCATAACGTTTCCTCACTTTAGTTTTCTGACTTTGATGAATTCGAACGCGAAATGAAGCTTAAATGATTTATATTTCTCTACATCTAACACTACTATTTAAACCCTATAATACATAGCCAACCTTTATTCTTATTCTCATAGAATTCTACGCTTATAAAGAATAATTGTTTCATTTCCTCCGTAGTTTTACAAGATTTCATATGGTAATTGATGTTGTATAACTCGGCAAGAATCATAAATTTTCCATCTTGTTTCAATACCCTAAATACTTCTTTTACATCGTTTTCTAAATCAGACCAAAAGTAATGCGTTTGACATGCAGTTACGATATCAAAGGCATTTCCCGGAAATGGAATATCGGAGACACTTGCTTGACGAATGTTTACTTTACATGTTTCTGCTTGTTTTGAGTAATCAATACCGTATAATTTTCCGTATTCGGTTATTATGTACAGTGCATGTATTGTTTTGCCCCCTCCAGAACCGATGTCCAAAATTTCGAATCTTCTCTAATCCTTAACTTATCTAAAGCCCATTTGTTCATTCCGGTATGAGCAGTATTCATTATTCTCAACATAATTGAACCAATAAACCCTTTTGGATTTTTTGCTTGTTCTATCAAACGATTTAATAAACCCATTTCCATAAATTTCCTATTCTATATATGTTAATCAATTCATTAGTTGGTCAGTGGAATTTCTCATATTGATACGTTTTTATTGAGTGATAGGTTTCATTGCCCGTCAGCAGCTAAGAATTGGAATATGGTGAAGGTATTTGGTAGCCGCACCATTAAATCGTTACATCCATCTTTTTCATCGACTGTGATCATTATTGAAGCTCCATGTACACAAATGCAATCATCTTCATTTTTTCCTTCTTAATACGGGTTTGCTTGCAGAAAATGACGAAATGGAATGAATAATTATTCCGAATTATTCCATCTGATTCAGTTTTTTAATCTCTGACCAGAACTTTTGTTTTTATCAAATATCTACATAAATATTTAACATAGCCTATTCCAAAAAAGTATTTACAACAGACATAAACGGGAGTATGATCTCTCTATAAAACGTATATTTCAAAATCGCTTAATCTAAAAGAGCGGGGGAACCAATCAGGGGCATATAATTGCCTTTTGGGGTGAATCCTTTTAAAAGGTAGGGCAAACTCTCATGAGCCCGAATCCGTCAGCTAACCTCGTAAGCGTTAAGAGAGAGGGAAATCACCTGGGAACACATAAAGCCGATTCCGCAGGGGCTGTTTGCCTCTGTGCTTTTTTGTGTGAAAAAATACGGAAATAACCAGCAAAGAAGGAGAAGTCGATCATGTACAGTACAATAAAGCGCTTTTTAATCGGTAAGCCTTTGAAATCAAAAGAGCTTGGGGAACAAAAGATCACGAAGACAAAGGCGCTTGCTTTACTATCCTCAGATGCTCTGTCTTCCGTCGCTTACGGTACAGAGCAGATTTTAATCGTATTGGCGGCTGTCAGTGCGGCTGCATTATGGTATTCACTGCCGATTGCGGTAGGTGTTCTGATTCTGTTGACGGCATTAATCCTTTCGTATCGACAGATCATTTTCTCTTATCCGCATGGAGGAGGGGCCTATGTTGTATCAAGAGAAAACCTCGGCGTGAATCCGGGGCTTCTCGCAGGCGGCTCACTGCTCGTCGATTACATTTTGACAGTCGCGGTCAGCGTGTCAGCGGGAACCGATGCGATCACATCAGCGCTCCCTTCTTTACATCCATATCACTTGCTGATCGCGGTCGTACTTGTTTTGCTGATCATGATATTAAATTTGCGCGGATTGACGGAATCTGCTTCGATATTGGCATATCCGGTCTACCTGTTCGTTGCCGCGCTCTTGATTCTGATTGCGGTAGGCGGCTATAAACTGCTGACCGGACAAATCGAACCGGCGGAGCATGCAGCCATCGGGACGCCTGTCGCCGGCTTGTCCCTGTTTCTCCTGCTCAAAGCCTTTTCATCCGGCTGTTCCGCACTAACGGGGGTAGAGGCGATTTCGAATGCGATACCGGCTTTTAGAGACCCGGCGCCAAGAAACGCCGCAAATACCCTTGTGATGATGGGAATATTGCTCGCCGTTCTGTTTTCCGGAATCACGTGGCTTGCGTTCGGCTACGGCATCATGCCGAAAGGCGAGGAAACGGTTGTTTCCCAGATCGCCTCGGAAACGTTTGGGCGGTCATTCCTTTACTTTTTCATACAGGGGACGACTTCGATGATTTTAGTATTGGCCGCAAACACCGGATTTTCGGCCTTCCCGCAGCTTGCGTTTAATTTGGCCCGGGATAAATACATGCCGAGAATGTTTACGGTCAGAGGCGACCGCTTAGGCTATTCAAACGGGATCATCTTTCTCGGTTTTGCATCGATCTTGCTGATTCTATTATTTAACGGACAGACGGAGCATCTCATTCCTTTATACGCGGTCGGTGTGTTTATCCCGTTTACGCTTTCACAAACGGGCATGTGTCTGAAATGGATCAGGCAAAAGCCGGCCGGCTGGGTTTGGAAAATGATGATCAATGCTATCGGCACCTTGATCTCCGCCGCCGTGCTGCTGATATTGTTCATTACAAAGTTTCCGCTAGTATGGCCGATCCTCGTCTTCATGCCGATTGTCATCTGGGTCTTCTACGCGGTGAAAAAGCACTATAATGCGGTCGGCGAGCAGCTTAGGATGACAGGAAAGCCTTTGGAACCGATCGAAGGAAACATCGTCATCGTCCCTGTCGCCGGTGTGACAAGCGTCGTCGAAAAGTCGATCCAATACGCGAAGACCTTGTCAGATCAGGTGATTGCCGTCCATGTATCATTTGACAAAGAAGAAGAGAAAAAGATCGAGAAAAAATGGGAGGAGCTGAACAACGGCGTCAGACTCGTCACGCTTTATTCGTCATACCGGAGCCTGATCTATCCTTTGGAAAAATTTCTGGAAACGGTTGAAGCGAAAGCGGCGACTTACAACTATTCTGTCATGGTTCTTGTTCCGCAGTTTATCCCGAAAAAAAGCTGGCACAACATTCTTCACAATCAGTCCGCATTTTTGCTGCGGCTGAGACTTTTATGGAAAAAAGACATCGTCGTCGCCACGCTCCCATACCATTTTAAAAAGTGAAAAAGCTTGCAGAGACACATCTCTGCAAGCTTTTTTTGTTTGGATTCGCAGGGGGACGTTTGAGCAAAAATGGAATGTGGTAAGGAAGGAAGAAAGGAAGGAGGACGTGATATGGCATACAAAACCGCAGGAAAAATAGCAGCAGAACTGCTGAAGGAATGGAATATCGATCATATTTACGGCATGCCGGGAGACAGCATCAATGAATTGATCAATGAATTGCGGCATGAAAAAAACAGCCTCCGCTTTATTCAGGTGCGCCATGAAGAAACAGCCGCTCTTGCTGCCGCGGCTGATGCGAAATTGACGGGGAAAATCGGCGTCTGTCTTTCGATAGCGGGGCCTGGCGCCGTTCATCTGCTTAACGGGCTTTATGACGCAAAAGCGGACGGTGTCCCGGTGCTTGCCATTACGGGGCAGGTGGCCTCAAATGAAATCGGCAGGGATATGTTTCAGGAAATCGGTCTTGAGCGGATGTTTGAGAATGTATCTGTTTTCAATCAGCAGGTTCATTCAGCCGAAGCGCTCCCCGACCTGTTGAATCAGGCGATTCGGACAGCCTACAGCCAAAAAGGGGTCGCCGTCCTCAGCGTATCAGACGACCTGTTTGCGGAAAAAATCAAACGGAAGCCTGCTTATACGTCGGCGCTTTATATCGATGGCGGACTGCAGCCGAAAAAAAGCCAGCTTTTGCAGTGCGCCCAATTGATCAATCAAGCGAAACAGCCGGTGATATTGGCCGGAAAAGGAATGAAATCAGCGGGAGATGAGCTGCTGGAATTTGCAGATAAAGCAGCGGCGCCGATCATCATTACGCTCCCGGCGAAAGGCGTTGTTCCAGACCGCCATCCTTATGTGCTCGGGAATCTCGGCCATATCGGGACAAAGCCGGCGTCTGAAGCGATGGAAGAATGCGATCTTTTGATCATGCTGGGGACCTCGTTTCCGTATCGGGATTATCTGCCGGAAGATACCCCGGCGATTCAGCTTGACGCTGATCCTGCGAAAATCGGGAAGCGCTATCCGGTTACGGCAGGACTCGTATGCGATGCAAAAACAGGCCTGGCAGAGCTGACAAAGACAATCGAACGTAAAACAAACCGGTCATTTTTGGAAAGCTGTACAGAGTATATGAACAAATGGCGGTACCATATTGAAAAGGATGAACAGAAAGCGACCGATCCGCTCAAGCCGCAGCAGGTGATCGCAAGGCTTCAAGATGCGGTGGCTGACGACGCGGTTTTATCGGTTGACGTCGGTAATGTGACGGTATGGATGGCCCGCCATTTTGACATGGCCGATCAGGACTTTCTCATTTCAAGCTGGCTCGGCACGATGGGCTGCGGCCTGCCCGGCGCGATAGCCGCCAAGCTGTCACACCCGGAGCGCCAGGCAGTGGCCGTTTGCGGAGACGGCGGCTTCAGTATGTCAATGCACGACTTTCCGACAGCGGTTAAATATGATCTGCCGATTGTCATCGTCATCTTAAACAATCAAAACCTCGGCATGATTCAATATGAACAGCAGGAAAAAGGGCATATTGAATTTGCAACAAAGCTTGAAAACGTCGATTATGCCAAATTTGCAGAAGCGTGCGGAGGAAAAGGCTTCAGCGTGAAAAAGCATGAAGAGCTTATTCCTGCGCTGAAAAACGCGTTTAAGTCACAGACAGCGGCCGTCATTGATGTGGCCATTGAAGACGAACCGCCGCTTCCGGGAAAAATTTCATACACACAAGCAGCAAGCTTCAGTAAATATATGCTGAAAAAATTCGTTGAGAAAAAAGAGCTTGACCTGCCTCCGTTAAAGAAAAGCTTAAGGCGTCTGTTTTAGGCCATCCCCGGATCACCTCTTTTTAAGAGGTGATTTTTTCATTCGTATTCCCGCCTGAAAAAGTCGACCGCCGCCTCAGCGGCTTTTATCAGGGCCTTGCGCAATTCCGGGGGTTCCGTCACTTTTAGCTGATCGCCGAATCCCAATACATATTCCTTTGCCTCCCTCTCTGTATCAAAGGAGAACGTAACCGGTATCCAGCCATCCTCCCCTGGGGCCTCTTTTTCAACGGCTTTCACAAACCGGCCCGTGAACATCAGCCTCGGAACGATAGCTGGTGCGGCCAAACCGCGTACTTCGTATGTCGGCAGATTGTCTATGAACGATTTCATTGATGCTTCCCAATATTGGGCCAGATTAAAATCGTCAGGTCTGGTAAACGTTTCGTCGAGAGGCTCCGCAGAGCGGATGCGGGAAGCTCTGTAGTTTCTGACGCTTTCTCCATGCGACGCGACAAGATACCAGACGCGCCCTTTTGCCGCCAGACCAAGCGGACACACAATCCGGACGCTTGTGTTTCCGTCTGCCCGTTCATAAATGATCTTGAGCTTGTTTTCTCTCCATATCGCTTTTTGAAGAACGGCAAAAGCGGCTATTTTTTCTTTCTGGTTTCGCCAAGTGCCTGTATCAATATGAATGCGGCTCCACACTTCCTTTGCCTGTTCCCTGTATAAAGGCGGAAGGGAGGCGATTAATTTATGTCTCGCTTCCCGGGAAGACCGGGCAAGTCCGAGATCCTCAAGCAGCTGTAAAGAAGGAGAAATGAACAGCGATCTGATCTCCTGTTCTTTTAAGCCTGTAAGCTTTGTTTGGTAGTCCTCCATCAGCCGCCAGCCGCCGTTTTTCCCGCGTTCTGCATAAACGGGTATTCCAGCTCTGCTGAGCGCTTCCATATCTCTGTGGATCGTACGTTCAGACACTTCAAGCTGTTCGGCCAATGTTTTTGCGGACATCCGCCCGTAAGACTGCAACAGCAAAACAATTGACAGCAGCCGGTCTCCTCTCATCGCCATCACCTTTTTTCCTTTGTTCTGCCTTCCATTAAATAAAACATGACAAAAGGTGTCAAGATTAAACCTTTATGATAGACATCGATTCTCTAAGAAAGGAATGACGGATAAATGGAAAGCTTGAAAGGAAAAATTGCGCTTGTAACGGGTGCAAGCAGGGGAGCGGGCCGCGCGATTGCGATAGAATTGGGAAAGGCCGGGGCCACGGTCTATGTCAGCGGAAGAAGCACGAAAGGAAATACGACAAACCGGTGGCCCGGCTCGATTGATGATACCGTGTCGGAAATTGAGGCAGCAGGAGGGAAAGCGGCGGGAGCGGTATGCGACCATACGAACGACTCGGAAACAGAGCGTCTCATCGATCGAATCAGGGCAGAACAAGGACGTCTCGATATCCTTGTCAACAATGTCTGGGGCGGAAACGAGCTGAAAATTGAATCAACTTCTTTTTGGGAGCAGCCGCGAGAGCATTGGGATCATATGTTCACAGCAGGGGTCCGCGCGCAGCTTATGACCAATTACTATGCCATACCGCTTATTCGCCAAAATGGGGCGGGAGTGATCATCCACACGACCTTCTGGAACAGAGACAAGTATATCGGTAATTTTTACTACGATCTGGCCAAAAATGCGTTGAACCGGATGGCGTACGGACTCTCGGTTGAGCTGAAGAAGGATGGCATCGCCGTTTTGGCATTGTCTCCGGGTTTTATGAGGACGGAGCTCGTGCTGCGGGCGTTTCAGACAGATGAGGGGCACTGGCATGAAAAAGAGGAATTGGAGCGGACGGAATCGCCGCATTATGTCGGACGGGCGGCGGTCTGTCTGGCAGGTGATCCGAATATTTTAGAGAAAAGCGGCAAGGTGCTCAGAGCCGGAGACTTGGCGGAAGAATACCGGTTTACAGATGTAGACGGCCGGAGAATTCCGCCGTTTGAATGATAAAACGGGAAAGCCTGCCCCGACATGTTCGGAAAGCAGGCTTTCTAAATCCGTGTATTTTACTTTGTTTATGATTAGCTCATTTCTTTTTCTTCATCGCCGCGGCCATGAATGGAAGAACCGTTCCGAACAGCATTGTGCCGCCGAAGAAATTCCCGAGATACGGCTGACCGATCAAATAGCAGACAGCAAATATGACCACCGCCAGCCCGATCATCGAGAAGGCCGGATAAAATCTTTTTTGAAAGCTTGTCTTTTGGGTGATCAGAAAAAATATCAGTCCGACAATCAGCGGAATGATCCATAGGTAAAATAATATCAGTACTTTCATCTTCAAAACTCCATATTTTTTTATCTCATCATACCAGATTTCAGGTGAAAATGCGTGTGACAAATTCCTAAATCATGTTCTGGTAGTCTTCCCGCAGCAGGCCGTAAACGAAATGATCGGCAAAATGGTCATGGAGCCATTCGCATTGTCTGAGGCGGCCCTCTTTCGTAAAGCCCAGCCTTTCAGGGATGGCCTGGCTTTTCATATTTTTTGTTGCGGCCCTGATTTCGATCCGGTTTAATTCATAATCATTGAACAGCATGTCAATCAGCGCGCGGCATGCCTCCGTCATAATTCCTTTCCCCTGAAACGGCTCCCCGAGCCAGTAACCCAGAGAAGTCGTGCGGTTGATCCAATTGACATAGTGCAGTCCGATGATTCCTGCGAACTCGTTTTGATACCAGATCCCCGCCTGAAAACCGTTATTCGCCGCGGTCTGCTTCATGCTTTCTTCAATAAAGGCTTCACTGTCTTCAAGCTTCTTCGTCCCGTCTACCCAAAACAGCCATTTTCTTAAATGACGCTTAGACTGCTGAACCATCATATAAACGTCGCGCGCATCTTTCGGTTCAAGCATCTTTAAATACAAGTCATCATTGATCGTCAGTGTAAACATCCAGGATCCTCCTTTTTAACAGTATCATATAAAAAAAGCCGACCGAAGTCAGCTTTTCTAACCAAAAATTGTATCAAAGATCAGGAAGATGTTCAGTGAGACGATGAGCGCGGCGATGAGCCAGGAAACGGCTGTCACCCACTTCGCATTTGTAAGGCTTCCCATAATCCGTTTATTGCTCGTAAATAAAATGAGCGGAATCAGGGCAAAGGCGATTCCGAAAGACAGGACGACCTGGCTTAACACGAGAGCTGTCGTCGGATTGACGCCTGATGCAATGATGGCGATCGGCGGCAGAATCGTAATAAAACGTCTCAGGTAAAGCGGAATCCTGAAATTGATAAACCCCTGCATAATAATATCCCCTGAAAGCGTCCCGACAGAAGAGCTTGATAATCCGGCAATGAGAAGACCGATGCCGAATAATACGGCGGATAGCGGACTGACCATGCTGCTGAAGTGATGAAAGGCCACATCAAGGTCCTCGACGAAAATGCCGTTTTTGAAGAATAATGCGGCGGCAACAATCAGCATGCTGGCATTGATCGCCCCGGCGACAAGCATCGCGATTAAAATATCGATGAATTCAAAGCGGAAAATCTTTTTCTTTTCCGCTTCCGTTTTACCGACCACTCTCCTCTGTGTGAGTGCGGAGTGAAGGTAAATCGCATGAGGCATGACCGTCGCACCGAGAATTCCCGCCGCCAAGAGAATACTGTCCGCGCCGTTGAAGCGGGGAACCAGCATCCCTTCAAGCACCGCTACGGGATCCGGTTTTGCAAAAAAGGTCTGTAAAGCAAACGCGATGACGACGATAAACAGCATCCCGGTAATCGCCGCTTCAAGGGGGCGGAAGCCGCGTCTTTGCAGTTCCAAAATCGCGAATGACCCGACAGCGGCAATGATGGAAGCCTCTAAAAGCGGAATGCCGAACAAAAGATAAAGTCCAAGCGCGGCGCCGATAAATTCGGCAAGGTCTGTCGCGATCACGACCAGTTCGCCTTGAATCCACAAGCCGAAAGAAACCGGCTTTGGAAATTCCTCTCTGGCGACCTCAGGCAGGTTTTTTCCCGTCGCAATCCCCAGTTTTGCTGATAATGACTGAATAAGAAGCGCCATAATATTAGAAAAAAGAATAACCCATAATAGCAGATACCCGTATTTGGAACCGGCAGCGATATTTGTGGCAAAGTTCCCCGGGTCAATATAAGCGATGGCAGCTATAAAAGCCGGGCCTAAAAAGGGAAGAAGCCTTTTCAAGCCTCTGCTTTTTCCATCCAATGCGTCTTGAGCGTCTTTTGATATTTGTGTGTGTCTGGACATATCGTTACTGATCATCTGATTCACCTAGATTCTATGTTGTTTTTCCTTGTGCTATAAATGTTTCCTTAGTGCAAATTATATGTTCATCATATGCCTGCCATCATCAATTGTCAACTGTTAGATTTTATAGTGTATGCATTTTTGCACAAACAAAAACCAGCATCGCTGCGAAACGATGCTGGCATGGATGCTGCTTATGCTTGAGACCCCATTCTTCCGCGGAAGATCAGGCTTAAGATAAAGACGAGAATCGCGGCGCCGATAATGGCGGGAAAGATGGCGAATCCCGCAATATCAGGGCCCCAAGTGCCGAACAGCCCATGGCCGATCCAGGCCCCGATAAAACCGACCACCATTGAGCCGATGATGCCGCCCGGAGCGCCGTTGCCGCCGATGGCACCTCCGATTAAACCGATGACAATTGCAACAATCACTGAAACGAGAAATCCTAACATTGTCCTTTCACCCTCTTTCAAATGATTTATATTATGTCTTTAGCCCTGCCAAGACGAATATAAACGTTTGAAAGCATATCAGCGTTTGAAAAGACGTTTATTCCTCAAGCAATGAAGCGCCGGCGATGCCGGGATGCGTCATTTCATAAGGATCAAGAATCAAGTCAAGCTCTTCCTCTGTCAAAACATCATGCAGCAGGCAGAGCTCGCGGACAGACCGTCCTGTGGCAATCGCTTCCTTTGCAATCCGCGCTGCGGCTTCATAGCCGAGGTGGGGGTTGACCGCCGTAATCACGCCAACGCTTTTTTCGACGAATTCTTTCAGCCTGATTTCATTCGCTTCTATCCCTGCGACACAATAATCCGTAAATACGCGGAATCCGTTGTTCATGATCTTGATCGATTGCAGCAGATTAAATACAAGGACAGGCTCCATGACGTTTAATTCGAGCTGGCCCGCTTCAGAAGCAAGGCAAATGGTATGGTCATTGCCGATGACCTGGAATGCGATCTGGTTCATCACCTCGGGCATCACCGGATTCACTTTGCCCGGCATAATGGAAGAACCGGGCTGGCGGGGAGGGAGGCGGATCTCTGCGAGTCCGGCCCTTGGGCCTGACGCCATTAGACGGAGGTCATTGGCGATCTTGGACATATTCATCATTCCTACTTTCAGTGCAGATGATACCTCTGTGTAGGCGTCCGTATTTTGGGTGGCGTCGACAAGGTGTTCTGCCCCGACAAGCTCATACCCGCTGATGTCGGATAAATGTTTGACTACGTTTCTGATATATCTCGGATCGGCGTTCAGGCCGGTTCCCACCGCCGTCGCCCCCATGTTGACTTCATAGAGGTGGTGCCGGGATTGTTTAATCCGCTCGATGTCGCGTTCGATGACGCGCGAATACGCTTCAAACTCTTGCCCGAGGCGGATCGGCACGGCGTCTTGAAGATGGGTCCTCCCCATTTTAATGACGGAGTCAAATTCAGCCGCTTTTTTTCGGAAGGCGTCCAGCATATCCTCCATCGTCGCTATCAGCTTTCTCATGTGATTTAAGGTTGCCAGATGAATGGCTGTCGGAAAAACGTCATTCGTTGACTGGGCCATATTGACGTGAGTATTGGGGCTTAAATGGAAGTAATCTCCTTTTTCTCTCCCTAAAAGCTCTAATCCTCTGTTGGCGATGACCTCGTTTGTATTCATATTCATTGAAGTTCCGGCTCCGCCCTGAATGGGATCGACGATGAAATGATCATGCCAATGGCCGTCTATCACTTCACCGGCCGCTTTTACTATCACTTCGCCAAGATCTTTATACAGCCGCTTAATTTCCATATTGGAAAGGGCGGCGGCTTTTTTGACCATCGCCAGCGCTTTAATGAGCTCTTCATCAATCTGATAGCCGGTAATGGGAAAGTTTTCAACGGCCCTCATCGTCTGTACGCCGTAATATGCATCTGCTGGGACTTCTTTTTCGCCTAAAAAATCTTTTTCAATCCGGGTGGTGTTCGTATCCATTGTTTGACATCCTCCGTAATGTTGTTTCTTATGCTGTAGTGTGCCACGAACCACCGGGTTTTAGTTTTTGAACGAAAAAAAAGTAAAATTGGCTCGGAAATGCCGGCTGTCAAGAAATAAAAAGCCCTTTTTTATTAAACATATCCGCTTATTTGCATGCAGGGGAATTTTTAAGGAAACATATGCAAAAAGATATAAATAGTAAAATAGTTATGTCTATTTATTATTAACTTAATTAAATACTTTACGATCACGCTTTTTTGTAGTAAAGTCCTTAATAAAATTTCAAAAGAAAGGAAGATCACAATGGGAAAAGCGCTGATGATCAACTTCCCCGGCGAAGGTCACATCAATCCCTCTTTAGGCGTGACAAAAGAGCTTCAAAGCAGGGGAGAGACGATCGTTTATTATGCTGTTGAAGAATATGCAGAAAAAATCAAAAAAACAGGGGCTGAGGTCCGTTTGTACCCGGACTTCAGAGAGACGATATCCTTTGGAAAAAACATGACGGGCGATGAAAACAGGGACTATGCCGAAATGATGTACCATATGGCGAAAAAAGCCATCGATATCGTTGATCTGATATATGAAGAAGTCCGCCATGAAACGTACGACTATGTCATTTTTGATCATCACTTTTTGGCGGGAAAAATCATTGCCGAAAAGCTTGGGCTTCCGGGCATCTCATTGTGCACGACGTTCGCGATCAATAAAGACATGGGAAGATCGTTTCAAAATAAGCAGGGTGACTTGGAAAGCTCACCTTATTTTGAAAAATTCAAACGGATGGTTGCAGAACTAAACGAGCGTTATCCAGTCAGATTTGAGGATCCGTTCGATGTTTTCCTTTGTCCGGGGGATATCACGATTGTCTTTACTTCAAGAGAATTCCAGCCGCAAGCGGATAAGTTTGGAGACGATTATTTGTTTGTGGGGCCGTCCATCACCAGCCGGCCGGAATCTGCCGATTTTCCGTTCGTCGAACTGGAGGGTGAAAAAGTCATCGTCATTTCGATGGGGACGATTTTTAATCGGCAACAAGAGGTTTACAATATGTGCATTGAAGCTCTGAAGGATTTTGACGGCAAA
Source organism: Bacillus sp. KICET-3 (assembly GCF_033261025.1). Lineage (NCBI taxonomy): Bacteria > Bacillati > Bacillota > Bacilli > Caryophanales > Bacillaceae > Bacillus > Bacillus sp. KICET-3. The sequence goes on from NZ_CP137345.1 coordinate 602,301, forward strand.
GTGGTGATGTCAATCGGCAAATATACGGACCCGGCCGATCTTGATCCGATCCCTGATCATTTTATTGTTAGGCCGTATATTCCGCAGCTGGAGCTTTTGAAAATAGCCGATTTATTCGTCACGCACGGGGGAATGAACAGCACAAATGAAGGGCTCTACTTCGATACGCCGCTTCTCGTCATCCCGATGGGAGGAGATCAATTTCTTGTCGCCGCCCAGGTCGAGAAGACAGGGGCCGGGCTGAAGCTTGACAAAAAGGAGCTCTCCTCAGCAGTGCTGCGGCAAAAAATAGAAGAAATCATCAATAACGGCTCCTATACCGCCGGCGCCGCGGACATCGGCCGGTCGCTGCGGGACGCCGGCGGCTACAGCAGGGCGGCGGATGCCATTTTCGGCATCATCCGGCAAACATGAGACGCTCCAACATCAGGAGCGTCTTTTTTTAGTCTATCCGTATCATGCTGCCGTCTTTCTTATGAACGATGACGGCGGTTCCTTTATTGCGGCCGATTTCCTTCGCCCGTTCCACCGCCACAGACTTTGTTTTTTCACTTCAATGGCGCGCTTGGCATCATCGGCTTTCACCGCCCGGCCTATGACATGCCCGCGCTTTTCCGTGAGCTCGGGGCGCTGATTCAATCCGCCGCCATCCAGTTTTGTCTCACCATCATTTTCCAAAAACGTCTTGGTTTCTGTTTTTCAGCCCACTCTTTTGCCCGGCTTATTGCGATCGGAATTACGCTCCGTTCTTCATACCCCTCGTGCGATTTTGTTTTGAGCGGAATAATCATCGCTCACTGACCATGGCATCCTCTCACCCCTCCTTTTTCGTATAGGTAAAAAAACACGGATTCTTAAGGCTGATCATTGTATACTATAAAAAACGGTAAGGAGGACAGGCGTTCCATGCATAATGAACAGACAGACCTAGAGGCCCAGCTGAAAGCCATTGAGAAATGGGAAAAGGAACAACAGAAAGTATGGTTTTGGGAACGGATCGGCCGGATTCCGTTTAAAGTGCTGGACAAGCTTACGCCGGCGTTTATCCAGGATAAAATCGGCGTCCTGCTCGATGAAATCGGAGGCTTTATTCAAAATGGCGGGCAATATTTGACGTCTGAAAAACATCTCATCCGGCAGTTTCAAAAAAAGCTTCCGGAAGAAACGATTCAAACAATTGAGGATATCAAAAAAGCACCGCTCTCTGTGATGGATCATATTTGTGAAGAGCTGGGAAAAAACAGGGCGAACACTGCTGCCGTCCAAGGCGCGACAACGGGTGTCGGCGGTTTGTTTACCCTTGCCGTTGATATTCCCGCCATTCTCGGCCTTTCCTTGAAAACGCTGCAGGATATCGCGGTCTCATACGGCTACGATCCGAAGGATAAAATGGAGCGCATGTTCATCATTAAATGCCTTCAGCTCAGTGCGGCGGACATAGTCGGAAAAAAAGCGATCATCGAAGAGCTCAGTACATATCATCAACAACCCGGCGCACGCCAGAACATGATCTCGCAAATTCAGGGATGGCGGGAAGTCGTCTATACGTACCGCGATTCTTTCGGCTGGAAAAAGCTCTTTCAAATGGTGCCTGTCGCCGGCATTCTCTTTGGGGCAATCTCAAACCGCTCAATGGTTGGCGGGGTTGCTGAAGCAGGGATGATGATGTATAAAAAACGGAGAATCCTTGAAAAGCTTGCAGAGCTGGAGCGAGAACAGGCGGAATAAGAAAAAACGGGCTGCCGATTAGATCGGCAGCCCGTAAATCATTTTGATGTTCTTGTGAAACGCGGCAGCCCGAATATGATCGCGGCAATCCCGCAGATGCCGATCAAAATCGGATAAAAGGAATAAGGCAGAATGCTGATCGGCGATATTTTCGCAATTTGCGCCGCTGACAGCATTTGTGCGCCGTAGGGGATCAGCCCCTGGATAGCGCAAGAAAAAATATCAAGGATGCTCGCCGACTTGCGATTGTCGATGCCGTATTGATCTGATAAATCTTTGGCGAGCGGCCCTGCAGTAATGATGGCTATCGTATTGTTGGCCGTGGCCAGGTTGGCGGTGCTGACAAGTCCGGCGATTCCGGCTTCGGCTCCTTTTTTTGAACGGATCCGGTTTGAAACGAAGTGAAGCAGAAAGGCGATTCCGCCGTTTCTCTTCATCATTTCCGCCATTCCGCCGATCAGAAGGGACAAAATGATCAGCTCAGACATGCCGCCGATCCCTTCAGTGATGGCGCTTAAATAGGAGTGAAGCGTCAGGCTGCCGTCAAAGATTCCGATAACACCGGACAAAACGATTCCGCCGAGGATGACGGCCATAACGTTGAACCCGAGAAGCGCAAAAATCAGCACGCCAAGGTATGGAAGCACCTTCACCCAGCTGTATGCCGCTTCCTGAGCCCCAAGATGCCCGCCTTGAGAGAAGATGACCAGCAGTATGACCGTTATCACCGCGGCGGGCAGTACGATCAAGAAATTGGTTTTGAACTTGTCCGCCATTTTCGTTTTCTGTGTACGAACCGCTGCAATCGTCGTATCAGAAATAAATGATAAATTGTCGCCGAACATCGCTCCGCCGACAACGGCAGCCACCGAAAGCGCAGCAGAAACGCCGATTTCGCCGCTGATTCCCGCGCCGATCGGAGCAAGAGCTGCGATCGTTCCAGTCGAGGTTCCAATTGAAATTGAAATAAAGGCAGCGATGATAAATAAGCCTGGAACCATAAACTGTTCAGGAATAAACGACAGGGCCAGATGCACCGTCGAGTCTACGGCTCCCATCGCTTTTGTGGCAGACGAAAAAGCGCCGGCCAAAATAAAAATCATGATCATAATCATAATATCGGGGTGGCCCGCGCCTTTTGCGAACCACTCCGTCTTTTGATTGAGCGTCTCTTTTCGGTTCATGGCCAATGAAAGAACCGAAGCGATCAGAGCGGCGGCGACTATTGGAAGGCTGTAGAAATCGCCGGTTACAATCCCTGATCCAACGAATAAACAGACAAATAATAAGAGCGGCAAAAGCCCGGAGGCTTTTCCGGTTTGGTTTTGCATGATGTACACCTCTTCTATTTCTTCAAACCCTTTTTCATCAATATCCAACACTTTAAAAGGCGAACGGTTAAAAGTCAAATGGTAAAATAAGTTCGGGAGAACATCAAACAAAAAGAGGGGGAGCATATGGAGGCCAATCCAGTACGACATGTAATCGAAATGGCAAAAGGAACGAAGGATGATATTCATTTTGCCGTTTCAGAAGTAAATGACCATTGCGTGCGGGCCGCGGTTTTAGAAGGTGAATGCCAGTGGCGCTTTCATCCGGATTCAGAAAAGCTGATCATCGTGTTGGAGGGGGAGCTATTGGTCGATGTCATGGATCACAGGACAGAAGTTCTGCAACGAAATGATTCATTTTTGATTCCAAGAGGCGCGATTTACAGGTTTCGTTCCAATCAACAGACCGTCTGTCTCTCGGTGGCAAAAACAGCGTCTGAAGCCGTCGGATTTGAAAAAGATAATGTGCTGAAGCTGATTCGGTGCAAGCCGGCCGGCCGGAATCGGCAGCCGTTCAGCGAAGCGCAGGCCAAATGGAAGCCGATTTCAAACATAAAAGGATTCGTCAGGCAGTGGGGCGGCTGGCTGGAGGCTGAAGAAGGGCCTGAAGCCGTGATCATGGCGCTTTGGAAGACGAAACAGGATTATATGAATTTCATGAAGAATGATCACGATCTTATCTATGAAACAACAAATCAAAAAGACACGTTTCATTCAAGCCATATTGAGCTGATAGAAGATCCGGCAGAGATCGGACGGGCATTGAAACGCCATTCGCCGGCCCTTGTCCCGGAATGGACGGTCGCTTGCAGGGCGTAATAAGCGTTGATCATCCCGAATGTTCTCCCGGCTCTTTCGTAAATGTGCTATTTTTGTTTACTCTTTTTCAGACGTGGAATGTAAAAACCATACCACTTAAAAAGGAGGAATTCAAAATGGCAGACAACAATGATAACAAAATGAGCCGGGAAGAAGCAGGCCGAAAAGGCGGAGAAGCCACAAGCAAAAACCATGATAAAGAATTCTACCAGGAGATCGGTGAAAAAGGCGGAGAAGCCACAAGCAAAAACCATGACAAAGAATTCTACCAGGAGATCGGTGAAAAAGGCGGAGAAGCTACAAGCAAAAACCATGACAAAGAATTCTACCAGGAGATCGGCCGAAAAGGCGGAGAGGCCACAAGCGAAAACCATGACAAAGAGTTCTACCAGGAGATCGGCCATAAAGGCGGAGAGAAAACAAGCGAAACCCATGGAAAGGAATTTTACCAGGAAATCGGTGAAAAAGGCGGAGAAGCCACAAGCAAAAACCATGATAAAGATTTTTACCGCGATATCGGCGAAAAAGGCGGAAGACAAAGAAGAAGCGGTTAAAAAGGAGAGAGGGGGGCTCCATTGGGGGCCTTCTCTTCTTCACTGCATCCTACTAAAGGATTTGAGTAGACAGACCTATCAAACCGATGGCCAAACAGTGATAAACCGGCGTCTGGTGTATATTTTTTTCGCTGTTTTGAAATATAAAATTTTTTATGATTTATTTAAGCGCGGAAAGAGATTTCCGCGCTTTTTTGTTATATAATTTACAGATGATACATCAAATTGTAATTATAAAGCTTGAATATGCTAATAGTTAAGGACTAAAGTACTGGTGGGAGTGTGCAAGAATGGCAGCGTTGATTAAATTTTTTCAGCATCCTGGGGTCAGGCGCTTTTTTGTTTTTGTTATTTTAACGGGGGTTTTATACCTTTTACGCAGCATGATGAATTTAATACTGCTCACATTTATTTTTACATTTTTAATGAATCGTTTGGAAAATGTGATCAGACATTTTTTAAACCGCTTTATTAGAGTCAGCCAGAAGCTGATTATATCCTGTTTATACGCTGCACTTGTTCTCGGGCTTTCGCTTGGCGGGGCGCTGTACTATCCTGTTATCGTCAAGCAGATTCAGCAGCTGATTAAACAGGGAAAATATATCGCTTCTCATCCAGACAGCATCCCTTTTCTCGATATGATCACCAATATGTTCGGCGATATCAACCTGACATCGTATTTGGAAAAGGGACTTAACTTTATCTATACATATATTACGGACATCGGCACATTCGGTCTGCAAATGGTGATGTCTTTGATTCTCAGTATGTTTTTCTTAATTGAAAAAGATAAAGTCATGAATTTGATGGATAAATTTAAAACGAGCAAAGTGGCCGTTTTTTATGAGGAGATTGCTTTTTTCGGTAGAAAATTCACGAGAACTTTCGGCAAGGTGCTTGAGGCTCAGTTCATCATCGCTTCTGTCAACTGCGCGTTAACGACCATCGCCCTTGGAATCATGGGTTTTCCTCAGCTTTTCGGCCTGGCGGTCATGGTATTTTTCCTCGGTTTGGTTCCTGTCGCCGGCGTTGTCATTTCTCTTATTCCGTTAAGCTTTATCGCCTACAGCATCGGCGGAATGGCTTATATCGTTTCCTTGGTGCTCGTCATTATGATCGTCCATGCGATTGAAACCTATTTCCTTAATCCGAAATTGATGTCTGCAAAGACGGAGCTGCCGATTTTTTTCACGTTTATCGTGTTGATTTTCTCAGAGCATTTCATAGGCATTTGGGGCCTGATCATCGGGATTCCGATTTTTGTGTTTTGCCTTGATGTTCTTGAGGTGACAAATAAGGACGAAAACCGGGACGCGAATCCTAATAAATAGCAAAAAATTGTAAAATGAAAAAGGTTGTTTACATATTTCGAATTATCAGGTATAAATGTAATATAACTTTATAACGCCACACGTTTAATCCTTTTTTAGGAGTGGGGGACCCGATCATTTGGGGTGAATTTTTCCGTTCCATGCGAGCGGAAAGACGGACATCTCTTCGTCCGAACCCGTCAGCTAACCTCATCAACGTGAAGAGAGTCATGTGGAACCAAATCAAATGGTAAAAGTCCATGGGAGACCTCTCTCATGGGCTTTTTTTCAAAAGGGGGAAACTTTATTGAAATTGGCAACGAAAATCATCATTGGTTTAATTCTTGGTGCGGTAGTCGGTATTGTGTTAAACGTCACATCGCCTGACCTGTTCTCGAAGCTCAATACGTTCCTATTCGGGCCGCTCGGGACCATCTTTTTAAATCTCATTAAGATGCTTGTTGTTCCAATTGTATTCTTTTCTCTGACATTGGGGGTAGCGGGGCTTGGAGATCCCAAGAAGCTCGGCAGAATCGGTGCGAAAACGATCGCGTACTTTTTATCGACAACAGCGGTCGCCATCATTATCGGCCTTATCTTGGCCTTGGTCATTAAACCGGGAGAAATCGGGTCATATGATACAAGCTCTGCGGAATATTCAGCCGAAAAAGCGCCGAGCATAGCGGAAACGCTGCTGAACATCATTCCGACAAATCCGGTTCAAGCGATGGCCGAAGGAAATATGCTGCAAATCATCGCTTTCTCCATCCTCGTGGGACTCGGGATTACAATGCTCGGGAAAAAAGCGGACGCTCTTCTGAAAGTGGTTGAACAAGGCAACGAATTGATGATGTATCTCGTCAACCTTGTGATGAAATTTGCGCCGTATGGGACGTTCGGTTTGATCGCGACAGCAATCGGCAGCCAGGGATGGAGCGCGATCAAAGCGATGGGATTGTACATGATCGTTGTCATATTGGCACTTGTCATCCACACGATCGTCACTTACGGTACGACGATTGCATTGTTCGCAAAGCGGAATCCGATTACATTCTTTAAGGACTTCTCAGAGGTTATGATCGTTGCGTTCAGTACGTCAAGCAGTAATGCGACACTGCCGGTTTCCATGGATGTCGCGCAAAGAAAGCTGAAAGTGCCGGAGCCGATCAGCAGTTTCGTTCAGCCGCTCGGTGCTACGATCAACATGGATGGAACGGCGATCATGCAAGGGGTTGCGACCATCTTTATCGCTCAGGTTTACGGGGTGGATCTCACAATGCCACAGCTGTTGATGGTTGTGTTGACCGCCGTGCTGGCAAGCATCGGTACAGCAGGGGTGCCCGGCGTGGGTCTGATCATGCTGGCGATGGTTCTTCAATCTGTTAATCTTCCTGTTGCCGGAATTGCCTTAATTTTGGGAATTGACCGACTTCTAGACATGATCCGGACGGCTGTCAACACGACAGGGGATGCGGCATGTGCCGTGATTGTTACCGAAACGGAGAAAAAGCATGGCAAAATCGAAGCGCCTCATTCAGAAGTGTCTATGTAATGCGGTGAAAAATGCTATAATCAAACAGTGCCTTTTGGCACTGTTTATTTTTTTGGAAAAAGGAGGACAAGCATGACTGATCATCCTGTTTTACATATAGAAGGCGTCAATAAAATCATTGACGGCAAAACGATACTGAAAGACATCCATCTTAAGGCCGGCAAGGGGGAAATCATCGGCCTGCTTGGTCCGAACGGATCCGGAAAAACGACGCTCATCAAGCTGATCACCGGGTTAATCAAAATGAGCAGCGGCTCGATCATCATTAACGGTTTCCCGATTGACCGCCAATTTGAAAAAGCGATTCAATCTGTTGGCGCCATTGTGGAAAATCCTGAATTCTATCCATATCTTACAGGCTATGAAAATCTTAAACATTATGCCAATATGCATTCCGGGATCAGCCAGGAGAGGCTGGAAGAGGTGGTCGGCCGCGTTGGTCTTGAAGATGCGATTGACGATAAAGTGAAAACCTATTCGCTTGGAATGAGACAGCGTCTTGGAATTGCCCAGGCGATTCTTCACCGTCCCAAGCTGCTGATTTTGGATGAACCGACGAACGGTTTGGATCCGGCGGGAATGAAGGATTTCCGGGAACATCTGCGGGAGCTGGCCAAAGAGGAAGAGACCGTCATTCTTTTTGCAACGCACTTGTTGAAGGAAGTTGAAGATTTGTGCGACAGGGTCGTCATCCTTCAAAAAGGCAGGGTGAAATCTTCAGTCAGCCTGACTGAGGCGGAAGAAAAGCTTGAAACAGCGCTTTTGGAGGTGCAGCCTCAGGAGAAGGCGCTTCAATGGCTGACCGAGAATGGCTATGAAGCATGGATGGAAAAAGGGCTGTTGGCTGTCAAAGCTGAAAAAAGGCAAATTCCCGCTTTAAATAAACAGCTTGTCATCCATGATATTGATGTATATTCGATTGCTCCTTTTAAACAGTCGCTTGAGGATGAATATATGACATTAACCGCTGCGATGGAGGAGGGAGATTCAGATGTTTCGGCTGATTAAAAATGAGCATGTCAAGCTGGTCAAGCGAAAAGTAACCGTTGTATCGCTGGCGTTAATTGTTGTGTTTCAGTTTCTGCTTGCATTGGTGACAAAACGGATTTTGGCTGGCGCAGGCGCGGATGATCATTTCATCGGCTACTTTTCTTTTGCGCCCAACCTGAATATTCTTTTGCAGGGTCTTACGATTGTAGTGGCGGCTTCGATCATTTCATTTGAGTATGACAAAAAGACGATTAAATTTTTGCTGATCCGCCCTGTCAGCAGAGAGAAAATCCTGATCTCCAAGTTTTTGACAATCGTGCTTGCAAGCATTTGGCTTTTTATGATCTATTACGGCTTTTCACTGCTGTTCGGTCTTGTCTTTTTTGGAGCAAAACTCGATCCAAAGGCCGGGACATTATTTTTCAATACGTTAAGCATGATCGGCTCGCAATGGCTTGAGGTTTTTCTGATGGCCGCTTTTGCGTTCCTGTGTTCGGCTTTGTTCAGAAGCAGCGCCCTCAGCATCATGGTGTCGATTGCCGTGCTGTACGGAGCTAAAACGCTTGTGACGATTATGGCGTATTTAAAAAATCCTTGGGGAAAATTTTTGCTGTTTGCCAACACCGATTTTACGCAATACGGCGAACATGCAAAAACGCTTTTTACAGGAATGACCCCGGTATTTTCGATTGTTATCATCGCCATTCATTTTGTGTTTTTTATCGGTGTGGCCTGGTGGAGCTTCTGCAAACGGGACATCAAACTGTAAAAGCGGTGGCGGAGGCATGACATTTTTGTGAAACATGTCGCGGTTACAGTTTTATGCTCCTATTTTTCCTTATAATAAGGGAATAGGAGATGACCAATCTATGCGAAAATTTATTACGGCAATGCCGATGATCTTGCTGTTGTCATTTTCATTTGTCTCTTTTGCTTTTCATTTTGACCATCTTGTCTATTTTAGACTTGCGCTTGGATTGTTTTCGCTTGCAGGTTTGTTAATGTTATATAAATTAAAAACTGGTTTCCGCTTTTTTATCGGCTATCTGTATGCAAGCTGGATCGTGCTTGCCGGCATCGCCGCATATGAGGAACCGCTGTTTTCCGACTTTTTCTTCGGCGGTCTTGTCATCACGATGGGCTATTTGACATACATGCTGATTTACCTCGGAATGAAGAAAGACGGACAAACCGCGTAAATGAAAGTGCGCCTCGCTTCGAGAGCGCGCTTTTTTATAATACTCATTGGTTGCGCATCAGCATTTCGCAAACTATAATACATATTAAATTGATCGGAATAATGTCAGGGGGTTTCCATGTGTGCTCATTATTTGTAAAAAACGAAAAACAGCGGGAATGGCTCGAAAAAATCGGGAAACTCGCAGATGAATTTGCGAAAACGGCCGCTTATTATGATGAACATGCTCTTTTTCCAAAAGAGCATATCCAGCAATTGCGCGATTCGGGCTATACCGCGCTGACGGTGGCGGAAAGGTACGGAGGTGAAGGCATTTCACTTTATGACATGCTTTTATTTCAGGAAAGATTGGCAAAAGGAGACGGTCCAACCGCTCTCAGCATCGGCTGGCATTTGAGTGTCATGGGGGAATTGGCGGAAGGAAACAGCTGGGATCCCGACGTGTTTTCGATGGTTTCCAAAGAATCGTTGAAGGGGGCGCTGGTTAACAGGGCGGCAAGCGAAGCACAGACCGGCAGTCCCACAAGAGGCGGACGCCCCGGCACCAATGCCGTGAGAGAAGGGGGCGGCTGGATCGTAAATGGCAGAAAAATCTTTACGACCATGTCCCCTGTGCTTGACTATTTCCTTGTCACCGCATGGATCGAAGAAAAACAGACGATCGGTGTCTTTTTGATTCACAAGGATGCTGAAGGTCTGGCGATTGAGGAAACATGGGATATGATCGCGATGAGAGGAACGGGAAGCCACGATCTTGTGCTGACAGATGTCCGCCTTGACGATTCAATGCTTGTAGAGCTTCTAACCGGCAAAAGAACGGAAAGCATCAACGGCTGGCTTCTTCACATTCCGGCCGTCTATCTCGGAATCGCCCAAGCGGCGAGGGATTATGCGGTTCATTTTGCAAATGTCTATACGCCGAACAGCTTGAAAGGGCCGATTAAAGAAGTGCCCGCTGTTCAGCGGCATATCGGGGAGATTGATTTGGAGCTGATGAAGGCCCGTCATTTCTTGTACCATGTCGCAGAAATCTATGATGATCCGAAACGCCGCAGTCAATTGACAGGAGAACTCGGAGCTGTTAAACATGCGGTCACAAATGCGGCGATCAATGTTGTGGACAAAGCGATGCGGGTCGTCGGAGCGAAGAGCCTCGCAAGGACAAACCCGCTGCAAAGATATTACCGGGACGTCAGGGCGGGTCTTCACAACCCGCCAATGGATGATGCGACCATCGCCAAGCTTGCCGGAAAGGCGTTCAGCGAAACATAAAAAAGCCGGACAACTGCCCGGCTTTTTTTCATGATTGTTTTCCTTTGGAAACGGCCGTCAGCCTGCGGTCGATCCGGTCATAAATCATGTCCATTTCCTTATGGCTGCGGATGATTTCTTTTTTATATTCGTCGACAAGCTGATGATAGGTTTTAATTTTTCGTTTTGACATGGTTGTCCGCCTTTCTTCGCTTTATAGATTCGTATTCGCTTTCAAGTTCGTTCAAGGACAATTCGTAAAGGTGCCGTTCCGCTTTTTTGTATATTCCAAGCTGAATGAACCGCTGTATGATTTGCATTTTTCTATCTTCAGATTGAGGGGGCACAATATTCACCTCGCAACAGCTATATGATATTGATAATCATTATCAATTATACAAAAGCAAATCGCACTCTGTAAAGTGAGACCTCTAACACCGTATTGAAGAAAACTCTATAATATGAATATATTTCCATGAAAGCAAATAAAAAAAGAAGCCGACATGGGCTTCACTCAACTAGAAAAAATAATTGCAAAATAGGAACAAAAAACATTCTACCTGAATTTAATGATCGAATCAAGGACTTTTTTGATCGATTTTGTCGTCTGCTCGTTTCCCGGGAAATACTTTGTCGATCTAATGCATCTTCCGTTTTTATTTGTAACAAATATGGCGTTAGACCGTCTTTTATCATGACGGATGAAGCAGCTATATATATAAAAGCACGGACAGATCAAGCCCCGTCCGTGCCGAAAGACATAAAAAACAGATGTGAAACGAATTAACTGATATGTTCTGATAAAAATTCATTTACTTCTTCAGGCGTTTTGGCATTTGCACTGTGAAGATGACCTGTTTTTTCTCCGTTCTTGAAAATCAAGAGGCTTGGGATGCCCATGACTTGATATTGCTCTGCAAGCTCTGGAAGGTCGTCTTTGTTCAGTTCATACCACTTGTTTTCCTTGTATGCCTCAAGGATGTCCCCGATGAACATGTTCATCCGTGTGCAGTCAGGGCACCAATCGGCGTAAAACTTGATGATGATTTCTTTATCGGATTGGATGAGTTCATTAAATTGTGCTGCAGTTGTGATTTTTTTCAATTGCCATCTCTCCTTTTCAAAGTCATTTTAATATAAAATGAGAAGGAATTACATATAAATGCTTTTTTTCAGTTGCTTAATAAGTTTAAAATCATTAGATCATTTTCCCGGGAAAGTGATAAGATAGTAAAGATGAATCCAGTGGGGGGAGTACGAATTGAAGACAAGATTAGGTTTGGTATACGGCGGGAAATCTGCGGAGCATAATGTGTCCCTGCAAACCGCGTTAGCCGTTACAAAAGCGTTGGATACTGAAAAATTTGATATACATCCGATTTATATAACAGAAAAGGGCGAGTGGCTGAGAGGGCCGCAGCTGTCAGAACCTGTTTCAAACGTAAAAATGCTTCAATTTGAACAGACGGGTCAGACATTTTCACCTGCATTGCTGAACCGGGATATGTTCCCGGGACAATCCGGACAGGATGAAGAGCCGGTCGATGTTGTTTTTCCGCTCTTGCACGGGCCGAACGGAGAAGACGGCACGATTCAGGGCATGCTTGAGCTGTTAAATGTTCCGTATGTCGGAAACGGGGTTCTTGCTTCTTCAGCAGGAATGGATAAGGTGGTTATGAAGCATCTGTTCGCTCAAGCGGGTCTTGACCAGGCGAAATATGTGTCTTTTGTGAAAAAAACCTGGAGTAAAGCGAAAGAAGAAAGCTATGATCAAGTCGAAGCAGAGCTCGGCTATCCGTGTTTTGTCAAGCCGGCAAATCTCGGCTCAAGCGTCGGCATCAGCAAATGCCGGAATCGTGAAGAGCTCGATCAGGCATTTGAACTGGCTTTCCAATATGACCGCAAAATCGTCGTGGAAGAAGGCGTCATCGGCCGTGAAATTGAGATCGGCGTTCTTGGAAATGATGAACCGATCTGTTCGGTGGCGGGCGAAATCGCTCCGAAGAAGGATTTTTACGACTATAAAGCAAAATATGAAGACGGCGATACCGACTTGATTATTCCGGCTTCTTTGGCAGAAGAAGAATACGAAACAATGCGGACGATGGCAATCAGGGCTTTTCAGGCGATTGACGGCTCAGGCCTTGTCAGAGCGGACTTTTTCCTGACCAATGAAGGAAAGGTTTTGATCAATGAGGTCAACACAATGCCCGGTTTTACCCCATTTAGCATGTTTCCTCTTTTATGGAAGGAATCCGGAATCGAATATTCCGATCTGATCGAAAAGCTCGTCGATTTGGCCGTTGAGCGTCATCAAGAAAAACAGCAGATCAAACATACATTTTAATCGAGGGGCAGGCCGGAAGCCGGCAAGCCTTGATTCATCCCAGCCGGGTTTTTGGGGAGCGGACAACCGCCGCTCTCTATAAGCTGTAAGACACTATCTTTTTTCGGGTAGTGTCTCTTTTCCTTGCTGGAGAAAGAGAGGGACAGACATGATAAAGAGAACAGTAAAAGAAATCGCCGATATGGCGGAAGGCACTCTTCTGGATCAGTCGTTTGGCGAACGATTGGTAAAGGGTGTGTCAACAGATTCCAGAAAGTTGGAGAAAGAACAATTGTTTATTCCGCTTGCAGGGGAACGGTTCAATGGACACGCGTTTGCAGAGCAGGCTTTTCAGGCCGGTGTGTCGGCTGTCCTGTGGAATCGGAATGAGCCGAATCCGCCGGAAGGACGCGCAGTCATCATTGTGGATGATACGCTGAAAGCCCTGCAAAGACTGGCGAAGGCATACCGCGACGAGCTTCAGGTGAAAGTCGTCGGTGTGACAGGATCGAATGGAAAAACGACGACCAAGGATATGATTCACGCTGTTTTAAATACCGAATACAAGGTGCACAAGACGGAAGGGAACTATAATAATCACATCGGCCTGCCTCTTACCATTCTCGCAATGCCGGAAGATGCCGAGATTGCCGTGCTTGAAATGGGAATGAGCGCAAAAGGCGAAATCGATTTTTTGACACGCCTTGCCCGTCCGGATATCGCCGTCATCACAAATATCGGCGAATCACACCTGCTTGAACTCGGTTCAAGAGAAGGAATCGCAGAAGCGAAGCTGGAAATCGTCAACGGCCTTTCACAAGAGGGGACGCTGATTTATGTCGGAGATGAACCGCTTCTCTCCGAAAAAATCATTCATCCGCCATATCAGACAAAAACATTCGGGGAAGACCCGGCATTCGATTACCAGCTGGAGGACGTAAAACAGACGGAAGAAGGCGCATTTTTCCGTGTCAGAGGGATCGAAACCGCCTTTTTCATTCCTGTCCTCGGAAAGCATAATGTCAAGAATGCGTTGTCGGCCATTGCCGCGGCCGATCTATTGCACGTCAGCCGCGAAAACATCGCCAAAGGGCTGAAAGCACTGAAAGTAACGGGAATGAGGCTTGAGCTGGTCAAAACAGAAGCCGGTATTGCCGTCATCAATGACGCCTACAACGCCAGTCCGACGTCCATGAAGGCGGCGGTCGAGCTTGTCGAGCAGCTGGATGGGTATGGCAAAAAACTGCTTGTTCTCGGCGACATGCTAGAGCTTGGAGAAAATGAAAAAATCTTCCACGAGGAAATCGGGCAATCGATTGATCCCGGGCTGATCGAATTTGTTTTTGCATATGGAGACCTTGGGGCATATATTGCAAAAGGGGCGCTTCAGCATTTCCCTGAAAACCGGGTTTTTCATTTTAGCCGCGAAGATAAAGACAGCCTGAAACAGGTGCTGAAGGAAAAAGCGGATCGGGGAGATCTCATTCTGGTGAAAGCATCAAGAGGAATGAAGCTTGAAGATGTCGTAAAAGATTTGTAAGGAACCGGTTCGCGTGCAAAAAGCTCTTCATATGGAATCATTCAGTCGGTTTTTTTGATAAACAGCAAAAAGAAAACGGGTGAAAGGTCATGATAGGGTGTTTATGCATTCATGGGTTTACAGGAGCTCCGTATGAAATAGAGCCGCTGGCCGCCCACTTGAAGCAAGCGGGCGATTGGAAGATTGAGATGATCACGCTTCCGGGGCACGGAGACATTCCGGTTTTAAAAGGCGTCTGTTATCAGGAATGGATTGCATGCGCGGAAGTCGAGCTCATCCGCCTTCTGAAGGAATGCGATGACGTCTATGTAATCGGTTTTTCAATGGGCGGAATGATCGCCGCCTATTTGGCGGGAAAATATCCGGTCAGCCGCCTTGTGCTGTTAAGTGCGGCTGCCCGATATATCAGCCCCGCACAGCTGATTCAAGATTTAAAAACTGTCATAAAAGATACGTTTCAAGGCAGTCTGGAGGACAATCAGCTATACAAAAGATACAAGAAAAAGCTGACAAACACGCCTGTTTCCTCCGCTTTGCAATTCCGCAAGCTCGTCAAAGCCACCAAACCCGCTTTGAAAAAACTTCGTATCCCTGTGCTCATCGTTCAGGGAGAACGTGATTCAATCGTACCTGTATCAAGCGCTTTTTACTTATATGAAACGATTCCTTCCAACGAAAAAAAACTATGTCTGCTCCCGGAATCGCATCACCATATTTGTCTTGAAGAAAACACCTCATTTCTTTTTCATACTGTCGAAGCTTTTCTGAAGAGATCATAAATAAATGATCGCAAATCGGGAAAATATAATGGCGAAAGGAACAGGTTGAAGAAAAAATAAACTTGTACTGTCGAAACCCATGAAAGCCTATGTTACAATGTGTAAAAGGCATGCGGTAAGACGGTTTGCGACGGGGAGCGGCATGTTTGCCGCAGCGATTTCATTTCGCGGAATACATATGCCCTGACCCGCCGGCGTTTTTTCAAAAAACCGGATGAACCTGCTTTATGAAAACACCCGCAAAGCACATCCCTTATTGTCGTCTTGTTGAAAAACGCATATCGGAATGGTAATATAACATGTAAAGTAATTCGGGCTTTGTATAAGTATGAACCTGTCCTTTATATAAAGGGCAGTTTTTATTGATGAAACACGACATTACTGAAACAGTAAGCAGAAGGAGTTTGAATACATGACTATAACGTTTCAAGATTTTCAATTAAGTTCTGATCTCACAAAAGCGATTAAGCGCATGGGATTTGAAGAAGCAACACCGATCCAGGCGCAAACGATTCCGCTTGGTCTTGCAAATAAAGATGTGATCGGACAAGCACAAACGGGAACAGGAAAAACGGCTGCATTTGGCATCCCCCTTGTTGAGAAAATCGACCCCGAGTCTCCTAACATTCAAGCCATTGTTATCGCACCTACTCGAGAATTAGCCATTCAAGTTTCTGAAGAGCTATATAAAATCGGACAGGATAAACGCGCGCGGGTTCTTCCTATTTACGGAGGCCAGGATATCGGCCGCCAGATTCGCGCATTAAAGAAAAATCCCCACATTATCGTTGGAACTCCAGGCCGTCTGATTGACCATATCAACCGTCGCACGATGCGCCTTCAAACGGTGAACACCGTTGTCCTCGACGAAGCGGATGAAATGCTGAACATGGGATTTATCGAAGATATCGAATCCATTCTTTCCAATGTGCCTGAAGACCATCAGACACTGCTGTTTTCGGCAACAATGCCTGCGCCGATTAAGCGGATTGCCGAACGCTTTATGAACAACCCGGAGCACATTAAAGTAAAAGCAAAGGAAATGACGGTGTCAAACATCCAGCAATTCTATCTTGAAGTGCATGAGCGCAAAAAGTTTGATACGCTGACGCGTCTTCTTGACATCCAGTCTCCTGAGCTTGCGATCGTATTCGGCCGCACGAAGCGCCGTGTCGATGAACTGACGGAAGCGTTGAATCTGCGCGGCTATACGGCTGAAGGAATCCATGGAGATTTGACACAGGCGAAGCGTATGGTGGCTCTCCGCAAATTCAAGCAAGGCGCAATTGAAGTGCTTGTGGCGACAGACGTTGCAGCCCGCGGCTTGGACATTTCCGGAGTCACGCACGTTTATAACTTTGATGTTCCTCAGGATCCGGAAAGCTATGTTCACCGCATCGGAAGAACGGGACGTGCCGGCAAGACCGGAATGGCGATGACATTCATCACTCCGCGTGAAAAGGACATGCTGCGCGCGATTGAACAAACGACAAAACGCAAAATGGACCGCATGAAAGCGCCGACTCTTGACGAGGCGATTGAAGGGCAGCAGCAGGTAACGGTTGACCGCATCCGGACGATTATTGAAGACAACAATCTTAACTTTTATATGTCCGCTGCAGCTGAACTGCTGGAAGACCATGACGCTGTTACAGTCGTAGCGGCTGCCATTAAAATGATGACAAAAGAGCCGGATAATACACCTGTACGCTTGACAGAAGAAGCACCGCTCAGAACGAAGCGGAATAAAAACCACCGCTCAACAAAACGCAGAGATGGCGGCGGATACAGAGGAAAAGGAAAGAACACGCGTTCGTCCTATGATAAAAAGCGTTCTTCAAGTGACAGACGCCAAAAAAAATCCTATAATTCATAATCAAAAGGCGAATCCTTTTTAACGGATTCGCCTTTTTTAAAAAGTGAAACATTTTGAGCGGCTGGATCGTAATTAGGACATAAGATTGGGGGAATCTAGTGTTGAGAAGCGAGCCGAAAAATCAAATCAGCCGTGAGGGCGTAAAAGTATGGAAAATCAGCGCCTCCATCACATCATGTATATTATTTCTGATGGCCGCAGGACTGTTTACATTAACCGTGTTCTTTAAATGGCCGTTGTGGATCGGAATATTGGGGGCCGTTTTATGGCTGGGGATTTCTGTTATTATCATTTTTATTATTCCGAACATCCGCCACCGAATCTGGCGGTATGAAGTACATGAGAATGAAATCGATATTCAGCATGGCATCTTCGTAGTGACACGCGTGATCGTGCCGATGGTCAGAGTGCAGCATGTCGATACATCACAAGGGCCGCTGCTCAGAAAATACAACCTTGCTTCTGTGCAAATTACAACAGCTGCTACGACCCATTCGATACCGGCTCTTGATATGGAAGAAGCGGATCAGCTCAGAGATTTCATCTCCCGTCTGGCAAGGGTGACAGAAAATGATGTCTGAACCGAAGCGTCTCCATCCCGCAGCCATGCTTCTGAATTTCTTTTCCAGCCTTGTTGAAACAGTGAAGAACTATATCATTCCTTTCGGAGTTGCCTTTTTTTTGAATAAGAACCATGTGGTGACGATCACAGCGTACAGCGCTGTGTGTTTGATTTTCATTTTTTTGATTGTAAGCAGCATCATAAAATGGAGAAAATTCACCTACAGGATTGAAGAGGATGAGCTTCGGATCGAGGAAGGTCTGTTGACGAAGAAAAAAAGGTACATTCCAATCGAGCGTATTCAAACAGTCAATACAAGCGCGGGCATCATCCAGCAAATATTCAAGCTTGTCAAACTTCAGGTCGAAACGGCAGGAGGCGGAAAAGAAGCTGAAGTAACCCTTGCAGCCATTTCACAGGCCGAAGCCGAACATATCAAGCGCGCCCTGTTTGAGAGAAAAAAAGAAATCGCTGCTTTTGAAAGCGGAGAGCTGCCTGTTCCGGAAGAGGGCGCTGCCGAACCGGCCGAAAAAGAGGCGGCTGATATCACATACACAATGAGCGGACGGGAGTTTCTGGCTGCCGCTTCAACTTCAAGCGGCATCGGCGTGATTATTTCAGGGATTTTAGCCATCTATACGCAATTAGACGATATTTTCAACCTGGACTGGCTGTATGATCAATTTTCTTTTTTAAACAAGGCAGGAGTGACTGTCATCGCGTTAGTCGTCTTTGTCGCCCTTTTCATCGCATGGTTGCTCAGCGTCATTGGAATGATGCTGAAGTATACCGATTTTAAAGTTGTCCGCAAAAACAACGAAATCGTCATTTCCAGAGGACTGATTGAAAAACAGCAAATCACCATTCCGCTTCACCGCATCCAGGCGGTGAAAATAAAAGAAAGCCTGATCAGGCAGCCGCTCGGTTTTGCCTCGGTCACGATTGTAAGTGCGGGCGGAAGCGTCATGGAAGATGATAAGTCTACTGTTTTGTTTCCTATCATCAGCAGGAAATCGTTGAGAAAACGGCTCGAGGAATTTTTGCCTGATTATGCTCCTGAAGAAGAGCTGAAGCGCTTGCCGAAACGCGCATTAAGCCGTTATCTCCTGCGCGCTTCATGGCCTGTAGCGGCAGTGGTCCCGCTCTGCCTGCTGTTGCCGCCGTGGGGGTATGTATCGATCTTAGCCATCCCTTTTTCCTGGATGATCGGATATTTGGCATATCGCGATGCCGGTTGGAAAATAAGCGGCGAAAAGATGATCATGTCATCGAGGCTGATCGGCAGAACGACAGCGGTCATCCAGCGGAGGCGCATGCAGGTCTACGAGGTGAGCCGTTCCTATTTTCAGCGCCGCAAACAGCTGGTGTCCATCCACACAGTCACAAAATCCAATGTGCTGATGGAGAAATTTTCAGTAGTAGACGCAGAGGAGAAAGATTCACAGGACATTTTTGAGTGGTATTCGTATGAAAAAAGAGTGAACGGCTAAAAGCCGCCACTCTTTTTTGGCAAAAGCGGGGGCGAGAGCGCCAGCCCGCCCAACAGACCGAAAATATGCGCCATGATGTTGATGTTGTAGTTGATGAATGTCATCAAAATCGAAATCGCCAGAATCGTCACGATGATCTGTGAGTTCGCGGTATCCATGAGCCCTTTTCGAAAAAGAACCATATACAAATATACGCCGAACAGGCCGAATATCGCCCCGGAAGCCCCTACATGCGTATATTCCGGCGGCTCGATGAAGTATGTGCCGATATTGCCGATCACGCCCGACCCGATATAAACGGCGAGAAACCGAAGTTTTCCCATCATCCGTTCAAGCGCAGGCGCGAATAAAAAGAGCGACATCGAATTAAAGAGAAGATGGGAAAACCCGGCATGGATAAAGACTGGCGTGACAAGCCGCCACCATTCTCCTTCCGCGATCCCCCAGTTAAACCCTATCGTCAAATCCGACCACATTTGCACGGCTGGAAGCGGAATTAAAAAAAGAACCCATATCGCAAGCTGCAGGGCCAATATGGCGGCAGTGGCCGGGTAGAGCCTGATAAACGTCCGAAAATTTTCCGTTCTGATAAACATGTTTTTGTCATAAGCCCCTTTGCAATCATCTTGTACATACATAGTAACACGTTTATGACATCATTTCGCTAAATAGTACGGACATAAAATCAATCAAAAGGTTGTCATGCTAGTCTGCATATTGTCTCCACCTCCCTCATATATTGGGTAGTGCAATAAGGGAGACAAGTCGTTGCAGGCTTTTATGGTACGCATGCCGAACCAGCCGGCCCCTTTTTTCAGGCGTACCGTTAAGTCGAACAAGCGGTTTCTTCCTTTTTACATCAATGATTAAAAAGGGGTTGAAAAAGGTGAGAAAAAGCTTTGTTTTGCTTTTAACGGGGCTGCTTGTTGTCTTGATGCTTTCTGCCTGCGGCCAAAAATCGCAAGAAGACGTTGTCACGGGGCTCGACAAGAAGGCAAAAGAATACACGTCCTATAAGGCAAAAGCAAAAATGACGATTGAAACGGGAAATGAACCGCAGGAGTACAACGTGGAGATCTGGCATAAAAAACCTTCCTTCTACAGGGTCTATTTAGAAAACCCTAAAAAAGACCAGAGCCAGGTGATATTGCGGAATGAAAACGGCGTATTCGTTCTTACACCGTCCCTGAATAAAAGCTTCCGTTTTCACAGCGATTGGCCCAACAACAGCAGCCAGGTGTACTTGTTTGAATCACTCGTGAAAGACATTAAAAGCGATGGAGAAGCATCCTTTAAGGCAAAGGATTCAAAGTATATTTTCGAAACGAAAACAAACTATCAGCATAACCAAATGCTGCCGACACAGGAAATTGTTTTTCATAAAAAAAATATGGCCCCTTCATCTGTAAAAGTGATGGATACAGACCGAAAAGCCATGGTCAAGGTGGAGTTTGAGAGCTTTGAATTTGATAAGCCTCTTGACAAAGGTTCGTTCGATGAAAAGAAAAACATGACGCTTTCGCAAATCGATGTGGCCACAAGCACTGAACCATCCGACTCATTTGCCGTCAAGACTCCGCTTGATCTGCCTCAAGGCGTGAAAAAGCTTGAAGAAAAAGAAATGGCCACAGATGACGGCAAACGAATCGTCATCACATACGGCGGTGAAAAGTCATTTACATTAATTCAGGAAAAAGCCCGCGTCGCCAAAACGTCAACATCCGTCTCCATGAACGGCGAGCCTGTTGATCTCGGATTTACGGTCGGCGCGCTTTCAGAAAAGTCATTGTCATGGACATATGAAGGAGTCGATTATTACATTTCATCTGAGGATCTGTCCCAGGATGAGCTCCTGATGGTAGCAAAAAGCATGCAGGGCCAATCATCCAAATAGCCCTCCATTTCAAGCAGCCTGTTCTCCGGTCCTGCGGGGAACGGGCTGTTTTATTTTTTGTGCATGTTTTCATCTGTTTTTCCGCAAAATGTATATAAAACCAACAACTTTTGTTCGCGTTTTCCCGTCTAACACTGTACAGGATTTCCCTTTCTGCCGCATTTTTAGTATGATGGGGAAAGACTGAGTTGAACAAGGAACAGGAAGTGTCAGTATGAGCTTAAAACCATTCTACAGAAAGACATGGGCTGAGATCGACTTAACAGCTGTAAAAGAAAATGTGAGGAATATGAAACGGCATATCGGCGGGCGGGTTCACTTGATGGCGGTCGTCAAGGCGAATGCTTACGGCCATGGAGACGCCCAAGTGGCGAAGGCGGCCCTTGAAGAAGGGGCGTCTATTCTTGCTGTGGCTTTTTTAGATGAAGCGCTTTCTTTAAGGGGGCAAGGGATAGACGCCCCGATTCTCGTGCTTGGAGCGGTCCCTCCGGAGTATGTCGGCATCGCCGCAGAACATCGCATTACTGTGACTGCATATTCAGTGCGCTGGCTGAAAGACGTGCTCGGTTTCATCGGCAGCGTCAGCGTCCCCCTCGATTTTCATTTGAAAATCGACACGGGCATGGGGCGTCTCGGCTGTAAAACAGAAGAAGAAATCAAAGAAATGATGGACATGACGGAAGCGTCGGACAAGCTGAACTGCCGCGGCGTTTTCACCCATTTCGCGACAGCGGATGAAAAGGAGACAGATTACTTCAACATGCAGCTTGACCGTTTTAAGGAGCTGATCAAGCCCCTTCCGCTTGACCGTTTAATGGTGCATTCATCAAACAGCGCCGCCGGCATGCGCTTCAAGGAACAGCTTTTTAATGCGGTCCGCTTTGGCGTCAGCATGTATGGGTTGTCTCCTTCATCTGAAATAAAAGACGAGCTTCCGTTTCCGCTAAAGGAAGTGTTTTCCCTGCATACCGAGCTCGTCCATGTGAAAAAAATCCATAAAGGGGAAAGCGTCAGCTACGGAGCGACGTATACGGCTGAGCATGATGAATGGATCGGAACCGTACCTGTCGGCTATGCGGACGGCTGGCTCCGGCGCCTTGCGGGAAGCGAAGTGCTGATCGACGGAAAACGGCAGAAAATCGCCGGAAGAATCTGCATGGATCAATTTATGATCTCCCTTTCAGAAGAATATCCCGTCGGTACGAAAGTTACATTAATCGGTAAACAAAAAGACGAATCGATTTCAGTCGACGAAATCGCCAAAAAACTGCAAACGATCAATTATGAAATTACCTGTATGATAAGTTCCAGGGTCCCCCGTATGTTTTTGGAAAAAGGGAGTATAATGGAAATAAGGAATCCGATCTTACCGAATGATATTGAAAAATAAATCATAAGCTGAAAAACAGCTTTGCTTGCGGAAAGAATAATGATATGATTATGATTGGAATGGATAGAGTGTTGTATCCGTAAGTTTGGTGGAGGTGTATGTTTTTGTCTGAATCCAGCGCTACAACTGAAATTTTGATTCGCTTGCCAGAGGCTTTAGTATCAGAACTGGATGGTGTCGTCATGCAAGATAACGGGAGCAGAAATGAACTGATTTACCAAGCCACAAAAATGTATTTGCGTGAACGCAAAAATCGACAAATTCGAGAATCGATGAGACGCGGTTATATGGAGATGGCAAAGATCAATTTGAACATCTCTTCAGAGGCACAATTTGCAGAGTATGAGGCTGAAAACACAGTAGAGCGCTTAGTAAGCGGAGGATAATCATTTGATTGTTAAACGCGGCGATGTTTATTTTGCTGATCTATCTCCTGTTGTTGGCTCAGAACAAGGCGGGGTGCGCCCGGTTTTAGTGATTCAAAACAACATCGGCAATCGCTTCAGCCCAACTGCTATTGTTGCAGCCATAACAGCCCAAATACAGAAAGCAAAATTACCTACCCACGTCGAAATTGATGCGAAACGATATGGTTTTGAAAGAGATTCCGTTATATTGCTCGAACAAATCCGGACGATTGATAAGCAAAGATTAACGGACAAAATCACTCATCTCGATGATGAAATGATGGAAAAGGTCAATGAAGCCTTACAAATCAGTTTGGCACTTATCGATTTTTAAATAAGAGAACAAAGTTGCTCAAGAAGAAAGAGCAACTTTTTTTGTTTTCAAAATTGACAAACGATATAATGAAAATGTTAGGCAAAAAATTGTTACTGTATGTAGTTGGGGGGATAAACATGTCGAATCAATTGGTAGTAAAGTATATTTCGGAACATCAAAACGAGCTTGCCGAAAGCTTGGCGGATATTCTGAAAGAGTTGAATGGCACATTGTCAAACTCGAAACTGACCGAACAGATGTATCAGACGATCAGCAACGAATATATTCATATTTTAATGAATGGTTCGGGAGCTGAAGATGAGAAAGTCATCGACAATATTTATCAGTTTTCTTCCAAAGCCGTACAAATGGGTGTTCCTTTAAAGCTCCTGTCTTCAGGTTTATCAGCTTTTTGGAAGAACCTTTACTATGAAATGAACAAGGATCGCCCCGAAGATCAGCAGTGCTATGATCTGATTTGGGAAATCGACAAATTCATCGATCCGATTAACAGCGAAATTTTAAATCAGTACGCCATTTCCTGGGAAAAAACCGTCGCCATGCAGAAGGTCGCGCTGCAAGAGCTATCAGCGCCGCTGATTCCGGTTTTTGAAAATATTTCAGTGATGCCTCTTGTCGGAACGATCGATACCGAGCGGGCCAAAAAGATTATGGAAAATCTGCTGAACGGCGTCGTCAAGCACCGTTCTGAAGTCGTTTTAATCGATATTACGGGAGTCCCTGTTGTTGATACGATGGTTGCACACCATATCATCCAGGCCTCGGAAGCCGTCAGATTGGTAGGCGCCAAATGCCTGCTCGTCGGAATCCGTCCGGAAATCGCGCAGACGATTGTCAATTTAGGCATTGATTTAACACAGGTTATTACGAAAAATACCCTGCAAAAAGGAATTCAAACCGCACTGGAAATGACAGACCGAAAAATTGTTTCGTTGGAGGAATAAGTTTTGAGAGTGCCTAAAATTCCAATTTTAAAACTCTACAACTTTTTATTGGTTTCCATCCAGGTAGAGCTCGATGACCAAACCGCTCTAAATTTTCAAGAAGATTTGCTTAATAAAATTTATGAGACGGGATCGAACGGAGTGGTGATCGACCTGACCTCTGTCGACATCATCGATTCATTCATCGCCAAAGTGCTCGGCGATGTGATTACAATGTCAAAACTTATGGGGGCTAAAGTCGTCCTGACTGGCATACAGCCGGCTGTTGCGGTGACATTGATTGAACTCGGCATTTCATTGGACGAGATCGAGACAGCCCTCGATCTCGAAAAAGGGCTCGAGACATTGCAGCGGGAATTGGGGGAATAAGTATGAAAGACCAGTCCTGTGTAAAGATTTTGACAGAATGGGATATAGTAGCTGCCAGACAGCTCGGGCGAAATGTCGCAAAAGAACTTGGATTCGGCACAGTTGATCAGGCCAGAATCACGACGGCTATTTCGGAGTTGGCCCGGAATATCTATTTATATGCGGGAAAAGGCCAGATTTGTATTGAAGAGGTTGAAGAAAGGGGTAAAAAAGGGGTGAAAATCATTGCGGAAGATGAGGGGCCTGGGATAGCCGACATCCGCAAAGTCATGGAAGACGGTTTTTCAACCTCAGGGGGCCTCGGAGCCGGCCTGCCTGGAGTAAAGCGTCTGATGGACCAATTTGAGCTGAATTCAGACGCTGAAAAGGGAACGGAGATAAAAGCCGTAAAGTGGCTTCGGTAGGAGGGAAGGAATGGATTTCAGGGAAGTGATTGAGCAGCGCTATCGTCAGCTGCTTAGCCGTTATATATCTGATTTAACAGAGACGTCCTTATATCAGGGACAGAAATTCAGCAGAAAAACGATCGAGCATCAAGTGCCGCCGGAAGAAATCATCAGCATACACCGAAAAGTTCTGTCTGAATTGTATCCAGATCTTCCGGAAGATGTGTTCCATTCGCTCGACTTTTTAATTGAAGTAATGATTGGATACGGCTTGGCCTATCAAGAGCACCAGACACTCCGGGGCATTCAGCAGGAAATTAAATCCGAGATTGAAATTGCCGCAAATGTGCAGCAGACGCTCCTGGAAACGAAAATCCCGAAAGACGAAACGCTTGATATCGGGGCGATCAGCGTTCCGGCGAAGCAAATGAGCGGCGATTATTATCATTTTGTCCGGGATAAGAAATCGATCAATATCGCCATTGCGGATGTGATCGGAAAAGGGATACCGGCAGCATTATGCATGTCGATGATCAAATATGCGATGGATTCCCTGCCAGACTCGGGAACGCACCCTTCGCAAGTGCTGAAGAGTTTAAACAGGGTCGTCGAACAAAATGTGGACCCGAGCATGTTTATTACGATGTTCTACGGGAATTACCACTTGGAAAAACACCTATTTACGTTTGCATCTGCCGGTCATGAACCAGGCTTTTATTATAATTGCAGGGAAGACAAGTTCCGCGATTTAAAAGGAAAAGGGCTCGTTCTCGGCATATCATCGGATTATGAGTATGAACAATATGAGCAAAAGCTCGACATAGGCGATATGATTATCCTCTTTTCGGATGGAGTGACCGAGTGCAGAACAGAAACCGGATTTTTAGAACGATCAGACCTCCAAAACATGATCTCCGTACATATGGGAGAGCCTGCACAGCAAATGGCTGAAAATATTTACGACAGTCTGCTCAAGCTTCAGGATTTTCAGCTCCATGATGATTTCACCCTCATTGTTTTAAAAAGAAAGGTTTAACGTCTTTCTTTGCCGGGTAACAAAATCATAGTGATTAATGAGAATCAGAGGTGATATTGTGAATTTGGCAGTCGATACGAAAAAAAACGATCATGTGATAGAGGTAAATGTAGCGGGAGAAATTGATGTACACTCCGCTCCCGCATTGCGTGAACAGCTGATGCCGCTCGCCGAAGAAGGGAGAGACCTCAGAGTTTGTCTGGAAGATGTTTCATATATGGACAGCACGGGACTGGGTGTATTTGTAGCGATATATAAAGCCGTAAACAAAACAGGAGGTTCTTTAGTGCTTGAAAATCTGTCCGACCGTTTGATCCGTTTGTTTGATATCACAGGCTTAAAGGACATCATTGATATTTCTGGAAAGTCAGAGGGTGGATTATAATGCAGAGAGCAGTTGATTACATTGAAATGAGGTCACCTGCCAAACCGGAATATGTGGGGATCATTCGTTTGACCCTGTCGGGAATCGCGAGCAAGATGGGGTATTCGTACGATGATATCGAAGATTTGAAAATCGCAGTGAGCGAAGCTTGTACCAACGCCGTACAGCATGCTTATAAAGCGGATAAAGACGGAGAGGTATCCGTCAGATTCGGCGTTTTTGAAGACCGTCTCGAAATCGTTGTCGCGGACCAGGGCGACAGTTTTGATATAAAAGATAAGCAGAGGGGGCTCGGCCCGTACTCCCCGGAGCATACGGCAGAACAATTATCAGAAGGAGGGCTCGGCTTATATTTGATGGAGACGCTGATGGATGAAGTGAATGTGCAGATTGACTCAGGCGTGACCGTATCGATGACAAAGTTCTTAAACAGGGAGCGAGTTGATGATGGCACAACCGTCCAAAACTACGAAACTAACTAAAGATGAAGTGGATCGTCTGATTAAAGAATACCAGACCAGCCAGGATGCAGACGCTCAACTGACCCTTGTGAAATCGTACAGCAGTTTGGTCGAAACGCTGGCCAAAAAATATTCAAGGGGAAAAAGCTTCCATGAAGATCTCTGCCAAGTCGGAATGCTGGGCTTATTGGGAGCCATCAAGCGGTATGATCCTGAAGTGGGAAAATCGTTTGAGGCCTTTGCCATTCCAACCATCGTCGGGGAAATCAAGCGATTTCTCCGAGACAAAACATGGAGTGTCCACGTTCCAAGAAGGATCAAGGAATTGGGACCGAGGATCAAAATGGCGGTTGATCAATTAACCGCAGAAACCCAGCGTTCTCCGCGAGTCGACGAGATTGCCGATTTTCTTGGAGTGACAGAAGAGGAAGTCCTGGAAACGATGGAAATGGGCAAAAGCTATCAGGCGCTGTCCGTAGACCACAGCATCGAGGCGGATGCCGACGGCAGCACGGTGACAATCCTCGATATCGTCGGCTCCCAGGAAGAGGGCTATGAGAAAGTGAACCAGAAGCTGATGCTTGAAAGCGTATTGCACGTCCTGTCTGACCGTGAAAAGCAAATCATTGAGCTGACATACGTCCAAAATAAGAGCCAAAAGGAAACCGGGGACATCCTGGGTATATCGCAAATGCACGTATCAAGACTGCAGAGAAAAGCCGTTAAACGGCTGCGGGAAGCCTTGGCGGAAGATCCGTTTATGGAGATCAGGCGATGATCTGGACCGAGTCGAATGAACATATTCAAGCACTCGTTTATCAGCTGCCGAAAGAAGGAAAATCCGTCTGCGGAGACAGTTTTTATTTCAATGCGACGGACGAAGGAATGATATGTGCGCTGGCTGACGGACTCGGCAGCGGTTCAATGGCTCATGAATCTTCTTCAGCGATCAGCAGCATTGTCAAAGAGCACAGGGATGACGATGTCTCAAGTTTGATGGAACGCTGCAATCAAGCGTTGAAACAAAAAAGGGGTGCGACCGTTTCGATTTTAAAAGCCGATTTTAAAACGAGGACCATCGTCTACAGCTCTGTCGGCAATATCCGCTTTATTCTGTACGCTCCTTCAGACAAATACATTTACCCTCTTCCCGTCACGGGGTACTTATCTGGAAAACCGCAAACATATAAAACATTCACCTATACGTATGAAAAAGGATCTAGGTTTATCATTCATTCTGACGGACTCGCCGTTTCGTCTCTCCGTACGTATTTGAAGCATCACGTTACGCCCGAAGACATCTCCAATCAGCTCGAGGCGTACACAAAAATGGGAAATGACGATTTAACCTATATCATCGGACAGCTTTTTTAACGGAAAGCTGTCCTTTTGATATAGGTGTTTTTTAAAATCTTTTGGTACACTAAGAAGACAATATTCTTATGGAGGCTACAATGGATACTTTAGCGTTAATCGTCAAACAAGTCGCAAAAGAGACCGGCCTGACAGCCAAACATGTCGGCAATGTGATTCAATTATTGGAGGATGGAAACACCGTCCCTTTTATCGCGAGATACCGCAAGGAACAAACAGGTTCCATGGATGAAGTGCAAATTCAAACGATTTCCGAACGCTGGGGATACATTCAGCACTTAAATCAGCGCAAAGAAGAAGTGATTCGGCTGATTGGCGAGCAGGACAAGCTGACGGACGAATTAAAGCGCAAAATTGAAAAAGCGGAGAAACTGCAGGAGGTCGAAGACTTATACCGGCCTTACAAGCAAAAACGAAAAACGAAGGCAACCATCGCCAAAAGCAGGGGGCTTGAGCCGCTGGCCGATTTCATTATCGCGCTTCCGCAGAACAAAGACATATTGGCTGAAGCCCGGCAGTACATAAATGAAGAAAAAGAAGTTTTCACGGCAGAAGAAGCGCTTGAAGGAGCGAAGAACATTCTGGCGGAACGGATTTCCGATGAACCGGAATACAGAAGATGGATCCGGCAAGAGACCTTTAAAAAAGGAACCTTAAAATCCGCGGTCAAGGATGAAGAAGCCGACGAAAAGAAAATTTATGAAATGTATTATGAATATGAAGAACCGATACAGAAAGTCGTTCCCCATCGGGTGCTCGCCGTCAACCGCGGCGAAAAAGAGGGCATTTTGAAGGTATCCGTCGAACCGCCGGCAGATCACATCCAGGCGTATTTGGAAAAACAAATCGTCAAACAGAAGCAGACGACGGCAAAAGACGTTCTGAAGGATGCAATAGAGGATGGATACAAACGTCTGATTCAGCCGTCCATCGAAAGAGAAATCAGAAAAGAACTGACAGAAAAAGCCGAAGATCAGGCGATTCACATTTTCGCCCAGAACCTGCGCAAGCTGCTGCTGCAGCCGCCAATGAAAGGAAAGCTCGTCCTCGGCGTCGACCCGGCATTCCGCACAGGCTGCAAGCTGGCAGTCGTGGATGAGACGGGAAAGATGCTCAAGATCGACGTCATATACCCGCACCCTCCCGTCAATAAGAAAAGCGCCGCCATCGAAAAAGTGAAACGCATCATCGAAGACTTTCAAATCGAGGTCATCGCAATCGGGAACGGAACGGCATCAAGAGAGACGGAACAGTTTATCGCTGATCTTTTGAAGAACATCGACAGAAAGGTGTACTATCTGATCGTCAATGAAGCGGGAGCCAGCGTCTATTCGGCATCAGAGCTTGCGAGGGAAGAATTCCCCGATCTGCAGGTTGAAGAACGGAGCGCCGTGTCGATCGCACGCAGACTCCAAGACCCGCTCGCCGAACTCGTCAAAATCGATCCCAAGTCGGTCGGTGTCGGCCAGTACCAGCACGATGTCAGCCAGAAAAAACTAAACGATTCGCTCCGCTTCGTCGTGGAAACCGTCGTCAACCAAGTCGGCGTCAACGTGAATACGGCGTCAGCCGCGCTCTTGCAATATGTGGCCGGGCTATCGAAAACAGTCGCGGCCAACATCGTCAAAAAACGGGATGAAATCGGAAAATTCACGAGCCGGAAAGAGCTGAAAGACATTCCGCGCCTGGGCGCGAAAACGTATGAGCAATGCATCGGCTTTTTAAGGGTGCCTGACGGCGATGAACCGCTCGACCGGACAGGCATCCACCCGGAGAGCTATAAAGAGACGAGAGAGCTCCTGAAAAAGCTCGGCCTGTCAACAGCCCAAATCGGCACAAAAGAGCTTCAGGACAAAATCAACGAATTGAATATTGCAGAAGCAGCTGAACAGCTGGGAATCGGGGAAATCACCCTGAAAGACATTTGCGCCCAGCTCACACGGCCTGAACGTGATCCGAGGGATGAAGTCCCTAAACCGCTCTTAAAAACCGATGTGCTTCAATTGGAGGACTTAAAAGAAGGGATGGAGCTGCAGGGGACAGTGCGGAACGTCGTTGACTTCGGGGCATTTGTCGACATCGGCGTCAAACAAGACGGGCTCGTCCATATTTCCAAACTCAGCCATTCCTTCGTCAAGCATCCGCTCGACGTTGTGTCGGTCGGGGACATCGTCACCGTATGGGTGGAAGATGTCGACGCTGCAAAAGGAAGGGTCTCCTTATCGATGGTAAAAGATCGGTAGGACTTGAGGTCAGCCCGCCGGAAGCTTTATATTCCGGCGGGCTTATCTTTTACATCGCGATTTTTAACAGGATGCGGTGGACGACGCCTGCAATATGTGCCGGCGTCTGAACCATGCCGTCGTTGATCCACTCTTCCAGAATGCCGACCGCTCCTGATACTAGAAATGTTATTTCCATTTCATCGCATGCCATCTCATTCCCTGATTGCTGCATCATGCTCAATTCTTCAAAAATCTTCTGTTTAAAAAAATCTTTAAATTTATTGATGGTCAAAATATTTCTTTTCGGTTTCGTCAATAAAGTGAAGATCGCAGCGTTTTGATAAATATATTCGGTCGTTTTTTCGATGAAGGTGAGCAGATGGTGCGGATCTTCGCTCGGAAAATAATCATCATAAAATTTCCCCAGCTGATCAAACAGCTCATTCTCGATTTGTTCATACAAATCAAAAACATCACGATAATGTAGATAAAAAGTTCCGCGTCCTAAATCAGCGCGCCTCGATAAATCGGAAACGGTAATTTTATTGATTTCTTTCTCATGAAGCAGCTTTAAAAAAGCCTCTTTTATCGCTCTCTTTGTTTTAATTGCCCTTCTATCCTCCATCGGTAGCCTCCGTTTATAGACAAATTTACGTATGTTGTTCATTATTGAACATCTCAATCCCAATTGCCGATTGAACACCGCATTTGCCCCAAATTATAATGAACATGTGTTTATTAATCAATAGATGTTTATCTTTTTCAACTCTTCAAATATCAACGGTCATCAGCCGATAAGTAAATCAAGCGGTTCAGCAGTTATCCTGTAAAATGTATGATCTTTCACTTTTGCGAATAAAGTGATGAAGTAATGAAAAACAGCAAGGACAAGGCTAGCAGGCGGCTTTTTCTGCCGTCTTTCTTAAAATACAAAGAAATCAATCTACCTGCACAGTTCACAGAGGAGGAATAAAACGTCAATGAGAACGATTATAAAGGCGAGATGGATCATTGCTGCGCTCTGGATTGCAATGGCCGCCGTCTTATTCATCACGGCGCCTGATATGGGGCAATTAACAAAGGAAAAGGGCCAGATAGCGGTTCCTGAAGGCTATCCGTCTTCTTACGCGAACAAGCTTCTCGAACAAATGTCAAAAGACGGGGATACGAACAAATCGATTGTCGTCGTATTTCAGGACAAACAGCTCCTGCCGAATCGGGAGGCGGCTTTAAAAAACGCGATCACTATTTTAGAAAAGGATTCCGCGCTTCACGTCTCAGATATCACATCGTACTTTGACGCGGATGAGGATATTCAAAAGCAGCTGTTGTCAAAGGATCGAACGACGCTGCTAGTGCCTGTCACATTTGATGCGAACAAAATCAGTGCGGCCGATTTTAAAGCAAAGGTCAATGAAAAGCTCAAAACTTTAAAGCTTGACTACGAGATGACCGGGCAGCCGCTCATCGATGATGATGTCATAACAAGCTCGCAGGAAGGCTTGAAGAAAACCGAATATATCACGGTCGGTTTTATTTTAATCGTGCTGATACTCGTATTCCGTTCTGCGGTTGCGCCTTTTGTTCCGCTTTTGGCGGTCGCACTTTCCTACCTTGTGAGCCAGTCCGTTGTCGCCTATCTTGTTGAATACGCTGATTTTCCGCTGTCTACGTTTACGCAAATTTTCATGGTGGCGATCATGTTCGGAATCGGGACGGATTACTGCATTCTTCTTTTAAGCCGTTTTAAGGAAGAACTCGCCCACGGGAAAGACAAGTTTGAAGCCATCCTGACAACGTATAAAACGGCAGGAAAAACGGTTCTGTTCAGCGGAATTGCCGTTTTGATCGGTTTTACATGCATCGGCTTTGCCGAATTCCAGCTTTATAAGTCCGCGGTCGCAGTAGCGGTAGGTGTCGCGGTCCTGATTTTGGCGCTTCTGACGATCGTGCCGTTTTTCATGGCTGTTTTGGGGAAAGTGCTGTTTTGGCCTGTAAGAGGAAATATCGGGCACCCGCAGTCAAAGCTATGGGAAACCGCCGGCCGTTTCGCTTTCAGCAAGCCGCTGATCAGCCTGTTGATCGTAGCAGCCGTGGCCGTTCCGCCGATCTTGATGTATAAAGGAACGCTTTCCTACAACAGCCTTGACGAAATCGGAGATCAATACGAATCCGTCAGCGCTTTTAACACCATTTCCGACAAGTTCGGGCCGGGGGAATCTTTGCCGGTCACGGTCGTGCTCAAAACATCGGATGCGCTCGATACCAATGACGGGCTGATCGCAATCGAAAAAATCAGCCGCGCCATTGAACAGACAAACGGCGTCAGCAAAGTTCGCAGTGCGACCCGTCCGGTCGGAAAAGGGCTGAGCGACCTGTATGTCAAAACACAGGCGAACGAGCTGAATAAAGGGCTTGAAAGCGGCAATAAAGGTCTGAAAAAGATTAAAGACGGGCTTGCAGAGGCGAGCAAGTCAATCGCGGATCAAAAGCCGCAAATCGAAGCGTCCGGAAAAGGAATCAACCAGCTGATCAAAGGAACAGAATCGATCCAAGCCGGAATCAGCGACGTTGAAGCCAATATGAGAAAGCTGAAGGACGGAACAGACCAAAGCAAAGAAGGCGTCGCCCAAGCGAAAAAAGAAATTCAAGCTGCGAAAAAACAGCTGATGGCGCAAGTCGGTCAATTAAATAGGCAAATCGAAACCTACAAAGAAATATCGAAAGTCTTGAAAGCGGCATTGTCACAAGCCGAAAATGCCCAAGGCATAACGGCTGACGTGCAAAAAATGATCGAGCAGACAAATCAAAATTTCAAAAATCTTGAAAGCGAAATTCCCGAAGTGAAGGAGAATCCTTCTTATTTAGCGATTAAAGGCTCTTACACAGAGCTTGCATCGGCAATCAAGCAAGGATCAAAGAAAGCGGCCGTTTACACGAAGCAGGCGGCAAACGCGAAAAAGCAGCTTGAAGCAGCAGATGCATTTATCGCAAAAGCGCAGGAAGAGCAAAAAGTGTACACAAGCAAAATCGATGCTCTGATCAACGGCCTCGGCCAAATCGAAAAAGGGCTTGAAGAGACATCGAAGGGGCAGGAACTGCTCGCCGATTCGCTGCCTAAGCTCGAATCAGGCGCAGGTGATGTCGCCGAAGGCCAAAAGCAGATGAAGGAAAAAGTCGGAGAATTCGCCGGCCAGCTCGATCAATTAACAAAAGGGCTGAATTCAAGCGTTGACGGCCTCGAAAACATTTCAAGCGGTCTGATGGGAGCGGGCGACTACCTGGATCAGCTGAAAAACGCATCCGATCAAGAAATGTCCGGCTGGTTTGTCCCTAAAGAAGTGCTGAAAAACAAGCAATTTCAGCAGGTGTTTAATTCCTATATGTCAGACGGCCGCCAGATCACGACGATCGATGTGATATTGGAAGGCAATCCGTACGGAAACGGAGCGATTGCCAATGTCAAAGACATTGAAGAATCTTTAAAACGGGTTCTTCCCGACACGCATTTGAAAGATGCATCGTTTGGCGTCGGCGGCGTTTCCAGCATCAACGCCGATCTGAAGCAGCTGTCAGACCAGGATTTCAGCAACACGGTGATCTATATGATGATCGGAATCTTCCTGATTCTCGTCCTGCTGTTCCGTTCAATCGTCATGCCGGTGTATTTGGTCGGATCGTTGATCTTGACGTACTTTGCATCAATCGGTGTAACCGAGTTTATTTTCACGGCGTTTTTCGGCTATCCCGGCCTCAACTGGGCGGTGCCTTTCTTTGGGTTCGTGATTTTAATGGCGCTTGGTGTGGACTATTCGATCTTCTTGATGGAACGCTTTAACGAATACCGTGGAACGGATATTAAAACGGCAATGATCGAATCGATGAAGAATATGGGGTCCGTCATTATTTCAGCCGCAATCATCTTGGCGGGAACCTTTGCGGCGATGCTGCCGTCCGGCGTTTTATCGCTTCTGCAAATCGCCACCCTTGTACTGACGGGTCTCTTGCTGTACGCATTCGTCATGCTGCCGCTGTTCGTCCCTGTGATGGTTCGGATCTTCGGCTCAGCCAACTGGTTTCCGTTTAAAAGATCAGAATAAACGGCTCGTCCATCCGCATAAGAATCGTTCGCCCATGCTCCCCGAAATCGGGCGGTCAGCTCCATTTGGGGAGTAACGGGCGCCATTGTGTGAGATGATAAAAGGACCAGTGAAGGATGGTGAGGAAACAGAAGAAATTCCATTCGGGCTCCGATGAACACTGCTCATCAGCAGTGTTTTTTTCTGTAAAAATACCAGCATTGGTTCAGCAATTTAATCTGATAATGATCTTTCTCATAAAAAGCTTTTTGCATCTGGTTTTTGAGCCAATTCGGCATTGACAATCCCTCCTGAGGCTCTGATCATAGAGTGTGGATTCTTTTTTAGTTTATGCCGCCGGGAATTTGTCCCGTTCAATGTTTTTGAAAATGAGGTGAAGATAAGAAATGGACGAACAACAGCTGCAGCAGCTCACTGAACAGATTTCGCTCGCTTATTTTAAAAAGCCGTTCCGGCATAAGGCTTACTTCAACAACCGCCTGAAAACAACCGGGGGCAGATATTTATTGCACTCCCACGACATAGAGCTGAACAAAAAATATTTAGTGGAGCACGGCCAAAAAGAGCTTGAAGGCATCATCAAACATGAGCTGTGCCACTATCACCTTCACCTTGAAGGAAAAGGCTACAAACACCGTGACAAGGAATTTAGAATGCTTTTAAAGGAAGTCGGCGCCCCGAGGTTCTGCACCCCGCTCAGCTCGAAAAAACAAACGAGAAAAAACCGCACGTACAGATGCACGGAATGCGGCCAAACTTTTATAAGAAAGCGCGCAATAGATACAAAACGCTATGTCTGCGGCAAATGCGGGGGAAAAATAAAAGAAATAATAAAAAAGGGTTGACTGATCGGGCTTATATATGATAAATTATAAAAGCCGTCGCAAGACAGGCAGTAAAACAAATTGTTTTTCTTGACACAATTTGTCGTCATATTTATAATGAAGTGAGTCTGATTGTTCCACAGTAGCTCAGTGGTAGAGCTATCGGCTGTTAACCGATCGGTCGCAGGTTCGAATCCTGCCTGTGGAGCCATATGGAGAAGTACTCAAGTGGCTGAAGAGGCGCCCCTGCTAAGGGTGTAGGTCGCGTAAGCGGCGCGAGGGTTCAAATCCCTCCTTCTCCGCCATTGAAGAATATGACGCTGAATTCATATATGGCCCGTTGGTCAAGTGGTTAAGACACCGCCCTTTCACGGCGGTAACACGGGTTCGAATCCCGTACGGGTCATTTTTCGATATGATTGGGCTATAGCCAAGCGGTAAGGCAACGGACTTTGACTCCGTCATGCGTTGGTTCGAATCCAGCTAGCCCAGCCATTTTATATGAGCCATTAGCTCAGTTGGTAGAGCATCTGACTTTTAATCAGAGGGTCGAAGGTTCGAGTCCTTCATGGCTCACCATGTCACATACGCGGGTGTGGCGGAATTGGCAGACGCGCTAGACTTAGGATCTAGTGTCTTTACGGCGTGGGGGTTCGAGTCCCTTCACCCGCACTTTACAACTTTATCACATGCGGTCGTGGCGGAATGGCAGACGCGCTAGGTTGAGGGCCTAGTGGGTGAATAACCCGTGGAGGTTCAAGTCCTCTCGGCCGCATCAATGATACCAAGGGTTTTGAAGCCCTTGGTATTTTTGTATTTCTTATCATATCTCTTCTATATGAAAATGTAAGTTTTTCACTTTGCGGATTGAAAATATTTAAGGCGAAACAACAAAATAACGATAAATAAAAGGTACTGAAACTAAAAAAATAGTTGATATTAAAACATTTCGTTTGGTCTTTGGAGAATAGACTTTATGAACAAGAATTAATTTCGTTAAATGGTTTGCTACGATAAAGGCAGCACATATCTGTAAAAGTATAAGTGTTGGTAGTAAATATTCTAAAATTGCATTTAAAGTCGGGCTATGTTCAATCTGTTGTGAATATTTCTGTAATTCAATAAATTCTTTGCCTAATGTTTTTTCTTTCCATAGGGTAAGTGTATATATATTTCCAATGTTAATGATTAAAATATAAATCCATAGCGAAATGTTTCGAAATGAAAATTTGGCTGAACTTGAAGTTAACAAACTTAAAATAAGCACAAAGCTAAGGGAGAAGATCATATATATCATTACTTGTCCTGCAGATTGAAAAGCATTATATAAAGATAAAGTAATGTTTTGTGAGTTTTCAAATAAGTTAAGATGTGATTTCCAATTCAAGTATAGATTTTTAGAAGCAATAATAAAAACAACTAAGATAAAGAATTTAATAAAGTATTGTTCTATTTTTTGGGCAATTTTATTTAAGTTGTGCTGTTTTTGTTCTGCCATTTCAATTTCGTATAGCAATTTAAAATACTTTTCTTGTTCAGTATTATTTTTAATAAGCACATTCATTTGATTGTAATTTCCGTTTTGAGTGAAATTATAATTTGCAAGTTCCCCCTTTTGTTTATCTTTCTTTTTCTCCAAGAAGTTTTGCCTTAAAGAGATTATTAAAGTGATAATAGGAGCTACGCCTGTACCTAATAAAATTATAAATCGTTCTATAATATTCAAAAAACATCACCTTCCCTTTTTTGGGGAATTTTATCATAAACTACGGATTTTTTAAATATTGTCTTTTGAAAAAAGAGGGAATGTTGTATAGATGTGATCGAGTGTTTGCTATAAACATTAGTTAGGAGATTTAATGCTAGTTGTTGAAGGATAAATCCAGAAATGCTTATCTGAATATATCTTCCCCGACGGTTAGATGACAAGTGTAAAAGTTAATATAGTGGGTGAAAACTCAAAAAGGGTGTGCATCCTTTTTAGCATCTTAGAGTCAATAAAGCAAGTTGTAAAGAGAGAGAAAAAGTAAATAGAAGAAGTCCCAAAAATTAATCAAAAATGAAAGGGACAAGAATCTGATGTTATATGTATCATCAGCTTATGGAGTTTAGACATGAATTAATGCTAAGCTATCTCAAATTCAAAAATGATGAAGATTTAAAAAGTACATATGAATCACTTAAGGCATATCAAAGGCAATTGAAAGGTATGCTGGATTATTATTTCTTTTTCTTTATGGGGATGTATGAATTCAGACGTAAGGAACTTGTTGCGGCAATAAGTGCGTATAGACGGGCAGAAAAATCGTTGGAATATGTAGATGATGAAATAGAACATGCTGAATTTTATTATAAGATGGCTGAAATATATTATTATATGAAACAAACTTACATTTCATTTGAGTATGTTAAAAGAGCAATTCACATCTATAATAAATATGATAATTATATTGATCGTGTTTTACGTTGTAAGTATGTGGTTGCGGGCAATTTAATTGATTCATTAGATTATAAAGGTGCTTTAGAAAGATTCAAAGAAACATTAAAAATTTCGCGAGATGCTGGAAGGCATCTTCATATTGCGACATCAAAGTTAAATATGGGAATTTGTTATAACCATATGGGGGAGTATGGAAAAGCATATCGTTCTTTATTAGAAGCCTATGACTACTTTGAGAAAGAAAACCACGCATGTATCGAAAAAACTTTATTTAATCTGGCTCATGTTCAGGCTAAGAAAGGCGATTTGAAATCAGCAAAGTTTTATTATGATAAGGGATATGCAGTCGCATTAGAAAGAAAGAATTCAGAATATATTGTAAAGTTGGATTTGTTAAAGGCTTTATATTTGACAGAGGGGTGTTATAATTTAATTGATGAGTCATTCAATTTCTTCTTATCGCGTAAAATGTATGGAGATATTGATGAATATGGATTTGAAGTTGCTGAAATTTTCCGTAAGAATGGTGATTCAGATAGATCTTCCAAGTATTATAGGGAAGTCATCTTGGCCAAAAATCAAATTCAAAAAGGAGAGATGATCAGTGAAACTCAAATTGACAATCTTATCGTTGGCAGTGGTGGTGGGTTTGGGAATTACAGGACTAAGTAATGTTGAAAATTCTTCGTTTAGCGGAAAAGGATTGAAGGTCGCGGACAGAATAGAAACGTAAAAAAAAGGTGTATTTAAGAGTGATACCAATGTTTTTGATATCACTCTTTATTTTTAGATAAAGGTCAATTTATTTAATTCGAAGGTGAGTCAAATTATGATTAGAGGACTAATTACTTTTAACAAAAGACAATGTTATTTTTCTTTGGAAAATTTCAATCTTATTCTTGAAGAAATTGAAAATAGGACAGACGTAAGTAATGATGATCTACAAGAGTTGTTGAGGATAAAGAAAATAGATATACCCGATATTCTTGTCGGAAGGACTTTTAATAATCGTCAAATTGTATTTAAAGTAATGCACGGATATAAGAAAGCTTTTAAAACATATTTTTTCAGAATACAATTATACGTTGTATTTAAAACACTTGAAACATCGTTTGATGCAATTCAATTCAAGGCTGAGGAACTTAATTCGTTTTATCCTTTGAAAAATGCTTATTCAATCACATCTAAAGAACAAACAGGTGAAATTGAATTTGTAGCAAGACCTTTTACAGAGTTAGAGAGAAACTTTACCTTTAACTTCAAAGAAGAGTTGATAAATGGAAAATTGAATATTTCACGAAATATTGATTGGAATAATAAATCGCCGTTAAGCTTACATACAGAACTGACTTTATATTTTGAAAAATCATCAGATGATTATAATAAGTTGCAAGAATTGACGTATGCTTTCATAAACGCATTAAGTTTTTTAACATATAGAAAAAATATTTCAATTAATGAGGTGTCTTTGAAAAAAATAGATGAGAAATCAGGTGATTATTTAAAAATAGGAACCTTACATGTGTTGAGAGAGGGAATAAAACATATTGAAGAAGATCCTAGAATAATTAGAGAGAACATTGTTGATATTTCAATTATAGAAGATAATTTAGGTGTCTTATTTGAAAGTATGCTCCATAAAAAAATTTATTTAAGGCATTCCCAGATAATTCAAAAGAGAAAAATCTAATAACACCTTCTCGTTTTATGATGGCAACTGCAGGATTTGAATGGCAATATGACCTTTCAAAAGGTCAGGGGAAAGAGAAAGCGGAAGAAGGTATCGAGCGAGAGAACTTACATGAATTTAGTGAACAAGAGAAGGAAATTTTAGCGTTTCTTGAAGAGAAAATTGAATCTCACACAGGTGAAAAAAAGAGGTACTTTAAAGGCATTAGAAATCTAGTTAAGCGAAGTAGTATTAAATTGTCAGATAAAATAGAATGGACTTTAATAAAATATAGTGATGTCTTAGAAGGTTTAATAAAGAATATATATAACACAGAAAAGATTAGTTTTAAGGAAATTGCCGTTAGAATTGCACGATATAGAAATAAGATTGCACATGGCGATATTAGTGAAAGCCATAAAGACATTGTTTTTGATTTGAGAGTTATAGAATTGTTATATTACGTAATGGTACTAGATTACATAGGTGTTTCAAAAGAAAAAAATCTCAAAGCATTAAGTAGCGTAGGATTATAAAAAGTAGTGCCCATTTTGTGCCCAAAATGCACATGAAATAATTCAAATGAGTGTAATGAATGACTTTAAATGCTTGAAATAACAGGCTTATGTAACTGATAATAAGCTTCCACTTTATTGAGGGCCTAGTGGGTGAATAACCCGTGGAGGTTCAAGTCCTCTCGGCCGCATACCAGAAATACCAAGGGTTTTGATGCCCTTGGTATTTTTTGTTTCCTCCATGAAAATGTTTTTTTGCGTCCAAAAATGTCCACTAACTTAAAGTAAGTCATCTAATTTGTCAGCCATCTCTTTTTTTGTTTGGAAAAAGGTGTCCGTAACTTCACAATCCCTAATGTATATCTCCTTCATACGAAATGATTCGAATGGGCATTAATTACAGATATTACTCCATCAGATTTAGAAACAAGAATTGTGATTCACGAAAAAGGATAAGGCTATGGTGTTACAAGACCACTTATAATGCAATTTTTTAGGTCTTTGTAATTAAATTACAGATATTCTTAATATTCACTCATGAATTCATGGTAGTATATTGAAGGGGACGATCAAAGGCTTTGGCGTTAGTAATTAATAATGTTTTAAATATATACGAGTGCTACCTCAAGTCAAAGTCAGAAAAAATAATATAGGAGGTAACATATGTTTAAGTTTAAAAAGAATTTCTTAGTTGGATTAACGGCAGCTTTAATGAGTATTAGCTTGTTTTCGGCAACCGCCTCTGCAGCTAGCCCAGACTATTGGCAAAATTGGACTGATGGCGGCGGAACAGTCAACGCTGTCAATGGACCTGGAGGGAATTACAGTGTTAATTGGTCTAATACCGGAAATTTCGTTGTTGGTAAAGGTTGGACTACAGGTTCGCCATCTAGGACAATAAACTATAATGCCGGAGTTTGGGCGCCGAATGGCAATGGATATTTGGCTTTATATGGTTGGACGAGATCACCTCTCATAGAATATTATGTAGTGGATTCATGGGGGACTTATAGACCTACTGGAACGTATAAAGGTACTGTATACAGTGATGGGGGTACATATGACATATATACAACTACACGTTATAACGCACCTTCCATTGATGGCGAAAAAACTACTTTTACGCAGTACTGGAGTGTTCGCCAGTAGAAGAGACCAACTGGAAGCAACGCTAAAATCACTTTCAGCAATCATGTTAAAGCATGGAAGAGTCATGGAATGAATCTGGGTAGTAATTGGTCTTACCAAGTCTTAGCGACAGAGGGATATCAAAGTAGTGGAAGTTCTAACGTAACAGTGTGGTAACAGATCATCTTTAATCAGGGGTAGCTAACGGGCTGCTGTTCGTTCCTTGAGAAACTTTATAATCATTGTTATTGTGAGTTACTAAGAGGCGACGGTCTTTTAGTTGGAATTCCAATATATGCCTCGGGCATGGTAAATGATTATTAAAATCGTTAGTAATGGTTAAAGGCCGTTCTCTGCTAGGCGAACGGCCTTAGCATCATCTAGATCATATTCCTGGGAGTGGGAAAAACGATCGGTTAGGCTTTGATAGGAAAACACCGGATTGTGAAGAGGATAAAGGGAAAGAAACAAAGTTATAGAATTTGAACCGATATAAATTTTAAAGCAGGAATATGCCTGCTTTATTTTAATGCGTTATTAATGATTTTTGCGTGTATTCCATCTGATTTGCACCCTAAAAGTATTTCCTCAGTTGCTTCATTCGTAAAGAGAGGTATTCCTTTTATTTCGGCTAATTTTTCTCTAAAATCTTCTAGATGGGTTTAATTTTTTCATAGCAACATCAAGTAAAAACTTGTCGAATTCTGAAATTTGTTCTTCTGTAAAACCATGTTTTTAGAGAACTAAATCTCTTGTTTTGAAGTCAGGTGCTAGATGTTCGTGTAAGGAAGTAATAGCATTTCTCATTAACATTAATTATGTAGCAATTTCTTCATTATTCATTCTTAGAGTTCCCTCTAAAATATCCATCTTGCACATTGTGTAATGAAATAGGCAAGGTTACGCGCGGTACTGTTTTTTATTCCGGTATTATGGAGCGCGGTGGCAATGTGCCCTTCTAAAGTTCCCCAAGCCAATTCTTCATATTTCAGAAGATCATTTAAAGTAGGTTTTACATACTTATCAAATCTTAGTTCAAGAGATTTTCTTGCCCTTTTCCTAAAATACCTTCTATATAATGGATAGACCCTGTTAAAAAAGCAAAAAAATCTTAATAACCACTTTGGTAAGCATTACGGAATTCGTTTGAAAAGCTTACTCCATTTTTCCTCCATCATTCTTAAAAAACAATGAAATTTTATGTAATTGGTGTAAAGAGATACAATGAAAACAAGCTTTCATAAATCGTGATAAGCTTCCACTTTACTGAGGGCCTAGTGGGTGAATAACCCGTGGAGGTTCAAGTCCTCTCGGCCGCATCCCAATAATACCAAGGGTTTAATCACCTTTGTTATTATTTTTTTGCGGAAAATCGGCGACAAATGTACCGCATTGTCCAAGTCTGCAAGTATATTTGGCACTAAAAAAGTGCTGACCTCTGCACAAAACCGTTGTGCGAGTCTGCACTTTTATTCTGTAAGATACCCTGCCTGTTATCATCGATTATGGGGAGTTATTTAATCCGTTCTTAGCTGCGCTGATACTTGGCTTTTAGAAGCTTTTTTTAAGTGGCTAAAACCAACAAATTTTTTGCTTTCTTCATCCCATAGGCGGAACTTTAACGACTTAAGACTTGTTGCCAGTGTAATGGTCGGAACGTTTTGCAATGGTTCAATGTTGTTATGCACTTCTTCAAGCTTATAGTTTGGGATTCTCGGGCTTAAATGATGAACATGATGGAAACCGATATTGCCTGTTAGCCATTGCATGACTTTTGGAAGCTTATAAAAAGAGCTTCCTTCAACTGCTGCTTTTACATATTCCCAATGCTCATCTTCTTCAAAATAAGAATCCTCAAACGTATGCTGAATATAAAACATCCAAATTCCGAGAGATCCCGATATCATAAAAATTGGCGCCTGAACCAGCAGGAAGTTTTGCCAGCCAATAGCCCAGCATAAAAGTGCTGCCAAAGCGACGATTCCCAGGTTCGTTACATACGTATTCATCCGTTCTTTGCGTTTTGCCCCTTTACGATTAAAACGATTGGTAATTCCGAAGACGTAAATCGGCCCTAAAATAAACATAACAAACGGATTTCTGTACAAACGGTACATTATTTTTGTCTTAGTTGAGGCTTCCTTATATTCCTCAACGGTCAGCACCCAAATATCGCCTGTACCGCGTTTGTCCAGGTTGCTGCTTGTCGCATGATGGACAGAATGGTCGTGTGCCCAATGATCAAAAGGATGCAGAGTCAGAATTCCTGTTATTGTTCCAAGGATTCGATTCGCCTTTCTGTTCTTAAAAAAGGAATAATGGCAGCAATCATGAAAGATGATGAAGGTTCTCACTAAAAAAACTGCCGCAACGATAGAAATCGCTAATGTGAGGAAATAAGAAATCGACAAGCTCTTATATGCCAAACACCATAACAGGAAAAATGGTACCAATGTGTTAATGATTTGACAAATACTTTTTTGTAAATCGGACTTTTCATAAGGTGTAACCAGTTTTCTCAAAGTCCTTAAGTTTTGCTCATTCATTTG
The DNA here is from genome assembly GCF_033261025.1 of Bacillus sp. KICET-3. Classification (NCBI taxonomy): domain Bacteria; kingdom Bacillati; phylum Bacillota; class Bacilli; order Caryophanales; family Bacillaceae; genus Bacillus; species Bacillus sp. KICET-3. The sequence continues at coordinate 646,040 of NZ_CP137345.1, forward strand.
TTAAAGTTTCCCCTCCCATGATGATCTTCTAAGTATAGAAAACGTTTTATTGCCCTTTGAAGTCCCAACGTCATACACCTATATGTGAAGTATCTTTCCTATCATCTGTAAAAAGTATCGGGAATTAGAGACTGATTTCCAGCTCAATTAAATCTTTATTAGCAGAGCCAGCCGGGATACAAAAGGCGTATGAAAATTATACCCGGCTCTTTATCGGGCCAAACTCTCTCCCTGCTCCCCTATGGAAATCGGTTTATTTAGACCGTGAACATTGATTGTTTGAGGACAAACATTACAAGTAAGGAAATCCTGCCCTATATATCGATTGATTTTTGAGTGTCAAAATAAAGAGAGCTAGAAGACTATTGAGCTTGAATTAAAAAGCTTTGGAAAGTAGAAATGAAGAAAACGAAGATTATTTATGGTCAAGTTTTATTTTTTATGAGCATCTTGGCAAATGGGGATATACCATGAGTGACTTTTGGAAACATCTGCAGAAACAAAGCTTTACCGGTGAACAGCCCTGCTTTTAAAAGAATATCTTGCACTTGAACAAGAAACAGCTGAGCTTTTTAAAGCAATCTTTAACAATCAATAATGAAGTACTATTTAGCAAAGAAAAAGTTTTGAAGACACTCGTGATTCATTTCACGGTGTTTTCAAACCATAGTTATTAGGCCGCTTAGACATGGGATATTCCGCTTTTGCACCGATTTCCACATTTAAGAAATAATGCCATGAAGAAAACGAAAAGATTAATTGCAATTATTTCCGTTTCCTGTTATGCTAAAGAGGAATTATTTTTGTTCGGTGTAAAGGATAGTATGAATATTGACTTTTCGTCTTGATGATACTTTGGGCAAGGATAGTAATACAATGTGCGGTAACGCACTAGGAGGCAACAAAAATGGAACAAGGTACAGTTAAATGGTTTAATGCAGAAAAAGGTTTTGGATTTATCGAACGTGAAAATGGAGACGATGTATTCGTACACTTTTCTGCAATCCAAAGTGACGGATTCAAATCATTAGACGAAGGTCAAAAAGTAACATTTGACGTTGAGCAAGGTCCTCGCGGAGCTCAAGCTGCTAACGTTCAAAAATCTGCTTAATTTTCAATCGTTTATACAAACAGGCTCTCTATGTAGGGCCTGTTTTTTTATGTTCTCTGTATAATGCTTAATAAAAAAACCTACTCAACGTTCGAGTAGGGAGGTGGTAAAAGGTAATAGAAAAAGATTTAACGCTTCAAAGGTTTGTTTACAGTATAACATACTGAATTGACAATATGCGGAGTGTGTATAAATTATTTGTTTTTCTTTTCAAATCCAATTATATTTTTTTTACTAACCTGCCCGTTCATTTAAGTACAAGACTTCACAATCTCAAGTCCTGCAAACCATTTTCAGATCAGCTAAGATCTTTTCTATTCCAAATGCTTGGCAGCCGTCGTTCGGGACCAATACTATTTAGCGAGGAGGCAAAAAACATTTACGATATTCAAAAAAATAGCCTGCGTAAATGTGTCGTGTGCCATCCGCCAAAAGCGTCACGATAAACGAAGTACCGATTTCTATTAAATAAAGTTGGCGCTATTTATGGGCACAAATTTAATCACCAATTGTTAACCATAATTCGTCAGAACATATAGAAATGATGAAAATGGAAGATAGAGGTTGTAATGAAAACAATGGGGGCAACCGCGTCAAGGTTCAAGTCCTCTTGGCCGCATCACAGGAATACCAAGGGTTTATGAGCCCTTTTTTTGCTTTACCCCACATGTGCTTGAGTTACTTAAAAAAAGTCATAAACTTGTCCGCCATTTCCTTCTGATGGTCAGGATATAAATGATGATTGTTTTATAAACCACACAATCATATAATTGAGTGAAAAAGGATGGCGTCTCATGCCGATCAATTCTTTTGAAAACTATCCGATGAGCTGGAAGCCATTGATTGATAAAACGGAAAAGCCCATTTATAAAGCACTTGCAAGGCAATTGGAGCAGGATATAGTAAACGGAGTTTTATTGCCTGGAACAAAACTTCCTCCTCAGCGGGAACTGGCTGATTATTTGGATTTAAATTTGAGTACCATTTCAAAGGCGTTTAAAGTGTGTGAGTTAAAGGGCCTGTTAAGTGCAACTGTTGGGAGCGGCACATTTGTATCGTATGATGCGTTATCGAATGCGTATTTACTTGAAGATACAAAGCCAAAGCTCATTGAAATGGGAGCGACACTGCCGGATCATGCTTCTTATGAGCCGCTGCTGCTCCAACTGATTAGCATGCTGCAAGAGACAGATTATGAAAAATGGTTTGGTTATGGCCGGGCAGGCGAAAGCCTTTGGCAAAAGGATGCAGCTGTAAAGCTAATCCGAAGAGGCGGGTTTGAAACAGCCGTTGATCACATTTTATTTGCGAATGGAGGGCAAAATGCGATTGCCGCTGCATTGGCGAGTCTTTGTAAGCCTGGGGATCGCATTGGTGTTGACGATCATACGTACCCTGGATTAAAAACTGCTGCAGCAATGCTTAGTGTGCAAATCGTACCGATAAAATCAGAGAACTATGAAATGAGTCCGGAGTCACTTGAGTATGCGTGTAAAAATGAAAATATTAAAGGGGTTTATTTGATCCCGGATTATCATAATCCGACAGCTTCCTTTATGTCTGTTGAGAATCGCAGGATGATTGCAGAAATTGCAAAGAAATATCATCTGTTTGTTATTGAAGATGCATCGTACCATCTTCTTGGCAAAAATCCGCTTCCAGCACTTGCTTCATTCGCGCCGGAACAAGTTATCCATATTGCAAGTTTATCTAAATCATTAGCGCCAGGGCTGCGGCTAGCGTATGTGGCAGTGCCAAGCCAATTTAAGGAGCCGATTTCGAAGGCGCTTTATAATTTAAATATCACCGTTTCCCCGCTATTGGCTGAACTTACGGCACGGACGATTGTATCGAATCAATTTGAAGTCTTAATTGAGGGTCATCTTGAACAAACCATTCGCAGAAACCACATCGTAAATCGATATTTTGCGGACTATACATGTTTAGGTGTTGAAACAGGCATCTTTCGGTGGCTGTTGTTACCGGGTGGGATTACAGGTGCTGAATTTGAAAAATTAGCTGCAGAACATGGCGTGCAAGTGTATGCGGCTGAACGCTTCGTAGTTGGAAATAGTTGTCCGGAAAGGGCGGTAAGGGTTTCTGTATGTGCACCAAAAACGCTCGAAGAGCTTGAGCAAGGATTAATGATCCTTAAACGTCTGCTAAACGATCTTACCTAATATTGTTCGCCATACAATTATAATATTGTATGGTTTTTTTGTGCGTGTTATGATGATCCAAATCAAGTTGGAGGATTAAATATAGAATTAGGCTTTTAGAAAGGCAGGGCAGAATATGTTACAAAAGGATAGTGCAAAATCATTAGATTTCCAAACAGCTTCTTTACAAAGCTGCATTCGTTCTCCAGAAAAACAAAAAATGTTATACAAGCGTACATTATTCGTTGTAAGTATTTCGCAAATTTTTGGCGGTGCAGGGCTGGCGGCAGGAGTTACTGTCGGTGCGCTTATTGCTCAGAAAATGCTCGGAACGGATGCTTACGCAGGGGTCCCGACAGCTTTATTTACTTTAGGATCAGCGGGAGCAGCCTTATTTGTAGGCAGACTTTCTCAGCGCTATGGACGCCGTACAGGTCTATCAGCCGGTTTTATGATCGGCGGTCTTGGAGCAATAGGAGTCATCATTGCAGCAATCATAAATAGTATTTTCTTGTTATTTGCTTCATTGCTTATTTATGGTGCAGGAACAGCGACAAATTTACAAGCCCGTTATGCTGGTACGGACTTGGCAAATCGTAAACAGCGGGCGACTGCTGTCAGCGTGACGATGGTTATGACAACATTTGGGGCGGTTGCAGGTCCGAATTTAGTGAATGTGACGGGGGATTTCGCTCTTTCTATCGGTGTTCCATCATTGGCAGGTCCTTTCATTTTAGCCGCGGCGGCATATATCTTAGCAGGTGTTGTCCTTTTCATCATGCTTCGTCCGGATCCATTAGTTATAGCAAGAACAATCGAAGCGACCAACCAAGAGCCCAGTGATAAAGATCATTTAGCGACAACTGAACACACAGAAAACAAAAAAGGCATAATCGTTGGTGCAACGATTATGGTTCTTACTCAAATTGTAATGGTGGCTATTATGACAATGACACCGGTTCATATGAGACATCATGGACATGGCTTGGGTGCAGTCGGTCTTGTTATTGGTTTTCATATAGGCGCCATGTATCTCCCTTCGCTGGTTACAGGTGTTCTTGTTGATAAGTTGGGGCGTCCTGCGACGGCAGTTGCTTCTGGAATTACATTGCTTCTGGCAGGCTTAATAGCAGCATTTGCACCAGGAGATTCTATGGTTCTTATCGTCATTGCTCTTTCTTTACTTGGATTAGGATGGAATTTGGGTTTGATAAGTGGAACTGCACTTATTGTTGATTCTACTGAAACTGCCACACGGGCGAAAACTCAAGGTACAGTGGATGTTCTGATTGCGTTGTCAGGAGCTGCCGGGGGAGCATTGTCTGGAATGATTGTGGCAGGTTCAAGTTATCTAACATTATCATTTACTGGAGGGATTGTATCCTTATTACTAATTCCGGTGATGATATGGTCTCGCGGAGGTAAAAAATAAGCCGGATTGTTTTATGAAAACAGTAAATTTGCATGTACATCAAAAGAGATGAAATAAATTATAAAACAATGGATTAAAAATGAATCACTTGGGTATAAATCCGGCATTGACAGCTATTTCTCTTGCTTGAAAAGTGCCCATTTTGTGCCCAAAATGCACATCAATTGATGCAAACGAGTATAATGAACGACTTCAAATACTTGAAATGACGGGGTTTTGTAACTGATAGTAAGCTTTCACTATATTGTGGCCTAGTGGGCACCCCCGTGGGGTTCAAGTCTTCTCAGCCGATCATAGAATTACCAAGGGCTTATTCGCCCTTGGTATTTTGTTTGTGGGGAAAAGGTGGTGTCCGTAACATCTATCATCGTCTTTATAGAAGCATGTCCAAGCCTTTCTTTTACTGTTGCATATTTATTGACCAAATCATAAAGAAGAAACCTATAAATTAAATGATAGGAGGATAAAAGCAATACCGTGATGGCAAAAATAAAATTTGACATGACACCAATTAGTGTCCTATAATCAAGACACCAATCAGTGTCCTATTAAGGGGAGGAGGATTTTGAACGAGAACAATCAAGAGCGTGACATTTATACAGCCGTCGCAGACCCGACAAGACGCACATTGATGCGTTTGTTGGCTGACGCGGAAGAATTGCCGCTCAAAGAGTTGACTGCTCATTTTGACATGGGCCGTACCGCGGTTTCAAAGCATTTGGCAATCCTTAAAGAGTCCGGCCTCGTAATGAGCAGAAAGGTCGGCAGGGAAACGCGCTATCGGCTGAATGCCGCCCCATTGAAAGAAATTGAGGATTGGGTGTCGTTTTACAGGAAATTCTGGAGCGAGAGAATGTTGCTTTTAAATCAAATACTGCAGGAGGAACAAAACATGAGTTTAACGGTATCACACGATTTTCATTTTAATAGCCCGATCGAAAAGGTATGGCACGCCTTAACGGATGCAAATACTCTTGCAAAATGGATCATGCCTAATGATTTTAAACCTGTCGTCGGACATCAATTTCAGTTTCGGAATGAACAGTGGAATTTAGTTATTGATTCCGAAGTTCTTGAAGTGGATGAGCCTTATAAATTATCTTACACCTGGGTAGGCGGCGGGATAAACACTACAGTCACCTGGACATTAAAGCATGAGGGTGGAAAAACCTCTTTACATCTTGAACACACAGGCTTCGAAAAAGAAGATCAAGCGTTCAATGGTGCAAAATTCGGTTGGGCGAGAATGGGCGAAGAACTTAATAAATTGTTAGAGGAAATGTAAGACCACAGCAAACTGCTCGGAAAGAGGGGTGTCCTTGATGACAAACGGTAAAATGAATCCAAAGGTTGATGAATTTTTAAGCAAAGCTGCAAAGTGGAAGGAAGAATTTGAGAAGTTAAGAAATATTGTTCTTGATTGTGAGCTGACCGAAGAATTTAAGTGGATGCATCCTTGTTACACGTTTAACAATAAAAACATCGTTTTAATACACGGATTTAAAGAATATTGTGCGCTTCTGTTTCACAAAGGCGCCTTGTTAAAGGATCCCCATGGGATTCTGATCCAGCAGACGGAGAACGTACAGGCGGCGCGCCAGATTCGGTTCACCAATGTTCAGGAAATCGCTGAAATGGAAGCCGTCTTGAAAGCCTATATTCATGAAGCCATTGAAGTTGAAAAGGCCGGTTTGGAAGTGGATTTTAAAAAGAATACAGAATATAAAATTCCTGAAGAACTTCAAAATAAATTCGCTGAAATCCCTGGTTTGAAAGCTGCTTTTGAAGCATTGACCCCCGGGCGGCAAAGAGCATACATTCTTTATTTTTCTCAAGCCAAACAATCCAAAACACGCGAGTCAAGGGTTGAAAAATGCGTGCAGAAAATTCTCGACGGCAAGGGTTTAAAGGATTAGCACATCCGATGAGAAATTAAATAAATCAAACTTTAAGAATCGCAAGCGAACAAAACAGTGCCCTTTAAGTGCTTAAAAGGAAAAAAATGATGCAAATCTGTATAATGAATAACTTCAAATGCTTAAAAGTTTTGTAACTGATGATACCGTTTTATTGAGGGGAAAGAGATAAAGCTAGAGGAGTAGACAATGTGTTACTCCTCTTTTTTATGTATGAAAGTTTGCATTGCGATCACTGCTGGGTTATTAAGTAGTTTCATATCTGTTACTCATTTTAAAAATTCCTCTTCTTTAAAATAGAGCAGGTGGATGAAAAATTCATCCACCTCTTTTTATCGTACTTAATGTAACAAGATAAATAGGTAAAAAGAGTCAATTGGAACAAAAAAGCATATCTTAAAGACTGAAATAAAATAAGTCAACAGTCTCATGATAAGGAGTAATTTTCAGCTTATTATTAGTTTCGCTCCTACAGGGAATATATTTCCTTTTCTTAGCTGAAAGGGAGATTGAATATTCAAGCAGCAGATTAAGAAAAAGAGGGTGATACAAAACCGGCATTCATAAATTTTGCACATAATATCATTTTGGTAATTTTTTTGAGAGAAATTGATTATGACGTACTAAAAATTAAAGAAAATTGGAGATTATGTTATGTACAAAAAATTTGGAATCTCTTTATTAGTTGCTTTATTAATCGTTTCAGCTTTCTCGCAGACGGTGTCTGCTCATACAGTGAATTCGGTGAACCCAAAAGCCCAGTCGATAACAAAGGAGCTGATGAATTGGCTCGCTCACCTGCCAAACCGGTCGGAAAACCGCGTATTGTCAGGTGCATTCGGCGGATACACAAGTGCGACGTTTTCCATGACAGAAGCCAATCGAATCAAAAATGCTACAGGCCAGTTACCTGCTGTTTATGCTTGTGATTATTCGAGAGGATGGATGGAGACAGCTAATATTGCCGATGCGATCGACTATAGCTGTAACAATGATCTAATCTCTCATTGGAAGAGCGGAGGCATACATCAGATCAGTATGCATCTTCCTAATCCTGCGTTTCAATCTGGCCATTATAAAACACAAATCTCAAACAGTCAGTATGAAAATATCTTAGACCCATCAACCACAGAGGGCAAACGGTTGGACGCCGTACTGGCCAAAATCGCAGATGGCCTTCAGCAGTTAGAAAATGAAGGCGTTCCAGTTCTTTTCAGACCTCTTCACGAAATGAACGGAGAATGGTTCTGGTGGGGACTTACCGGTTATAACCAAAAGGATAACCAGCGTATCTCACTTTACAAACAGCTTTACCAAAAAATTTATCATTATATGACTGATACAAGAGGTTTGGACAACTTGATTTGGGTATACGCGCCAGACGCCAATCGAGACTTTAAGACAGACTTTTATCCCGGGTCTTCATATGTTGATATTGTTGGATTAGACGCGTATTTCTCAGATGCTTATTCGATTAAAGGATATGACGAGTTAACAGCTCTTAATAAGCCATTTGCTTTCACTGAAGTTGGCCCGCAAACAACAAATGGCAGTCTGGATTATTCCCAATTTATCAATGCGGTTAAACAAAAATATCCAAAAACCATTTATTTCTTAGCTTGGGATGAGGGTTGGAGCCCTGCGGCTAATCAGGGCGCCTCTAATCTCTATAATGACAGCTGGACACTGAACAAGGGCGAGATATGGGGCGGCAGCTCACTTACACCAATAGCTGAATAAATGAAACCTGAACACCACAAAGCAGTTTCTATATAGTGCTTTTTTTGAAGAAAAAATGATTCTGCCGGTAACGGAGAAAATGACAGATTGGGTGTCTAAGAAGATGCCATGTATAACGAGAAAGGGGGTTAGACCCCTTCCTTAAAGAGTTAATAACCCGTGAAGGTTCAAGTCTCTCGGCCGCATCATAGGAATACCAAGGGTTTGGACGCCCTTGGTATTTTTATTCTTATTTTACTCCACATTTGCTTAGTTATTTGAATCTGGACAAGAAAAAACAAAGTGAAGGAAACCGAATAGTTAAATAACAATTAAAAGCAGGCATATGCCTGCTTTTTAAGCGGTTTGAAAATTATTGAGAGATGACGTGATCATTCGGCCGGCAATTTGAAAATCATTGGTTGATGACGTGATCATTCGGCCGGCGGTTTGAAAATTATTGGTTGATGATGTGATCATTCGGCCGGCGGTTTGAAAATCATTGGTTGATGACGTGATCATTCGGCCGGCGGTTTGAAAGTCATTGGTTGATGATGTGATCATTCGGCCGGCGGTTTGAAAATCATTGGTTGATGATGACGTAATCATTCTTCCGGCGGTTTGGTAAGAGTCGGATGGGGCCGCAAATGTAATTGAAATCACTGCTAATGCAGCCAAAGAAAACAAAGTAAAACCGAGCAGAATTTTGTTTTTCATCATAATCAACTCCCCTTTTTATTCATATTCTTTGCTTGAATCGCTTTCCGGTAAAATTGGATTGACTCCTCAAGTTTACCAATTTCATTATAATATTCTGCCGCGTCTAATGCCAATTCTTCAATATCCGCATACAGCCCTTTATCTTCAAGATATTTGAATTCCTCCTCTGGAGAACCGTGTTCCAAATAAATTTTTTTCAATATGTTAAGTTGGGCTTCATGGGATTTGTCATTGATGGCCCTTGCTTGCTCTATACCTTGTTCATAAAGGCTTAGTGCCTCTGGGTGATTTTCTTGTTTTAAACAAACATACATGAGCTGGAATAAAGCTTTAGGGATATATGAGGAATTTTCTTTTTTAAATATTGTTAAAGACTCTAGTATATGTTCATATGATTCAGAAAATTGTTTCAAATAAAAATAACAGTTCCCCAAATTAAAATAAGCTGACGCTAACAAGCGGTTATTATCCGTTTTCTTAGCTTCAAGTAAAGCGGATTGTAAAGTCATTAAGGCGTCTTTATATTTCATGGTATCAACTTGATTTCCGGCTATAACAAAATAACAATAGATTTCTTTTTCTATCAAGGTCTCATGCGCTTTGAACGTATCGAGCGCCATTGTGGCATAATTCATGGAGATATAGTTTTGTCTGAGGTGATAGTAAATTTCGGACAGCTTATAGTAAAACTCGGCTTTTTCTTCTTCGCTGTCAACAGATGCCAATTTTTTTTCGGCGATTTTGTAGCAGGTTATGGCCGTATTGAAATTGTGCTGCTTACATTCATACATCCCTTTAAAAAACCAATAGTAGTAGTGAATCATTTCATCAACTTGGGTGTTTTGCATGTCCTCTTTTTTGGTTTCAATACTCGATAATGAATCAGAAATGTCTATTGCGTCGTTAGGCTTCAGGTCTCTTAACATGAGATTGTGGCGGAAATCAATTAAAGAGTAATACAACAATACGGTTTGATTTTCTTCCATTTCTTCAAGCTCTTGTTGAATTTCGGCTTTAATAAATTCTGCGTCTGTGACTTGGTTTCTGCGTATCATCGAATACCAATCATTTATTTTTATAGCAACATTCTCCGATGGAATTTTTTGCTTCATGATGCAAACCCCTTTCATAATCAAGACGTTCTCTCTATCCATTTATTGCACATGTTAACACATTTCCTCAGTTTCGAGAATTAAAAAAATAAAAGTTTTCGGTGTGCCGCAATAGAAGTCGTTTGACAGGTTTGGGGTGGGATTGCAGTGCCTATGATGTTCACAAAATGAAAATAATGCAAATAAGTGCAACGAATAATTTTAAATCATCGAAATGGCAGGTTTTGATACGATTCACTTTAGGGAGACCTGGCCCCGAGCTACCCCGTGAAGGTTCGAGTCCTCTCGGCCGCATCACAGGAACACCAAGGGTTGAGACGCCCTTGGTATTTTTTGCTTTGCATTCAATTGTTTTTTATTACTCTTTGTTTGGAAAACAGAGGTTAGAAGACTGATTTACAAAAAACAAAAGATATCTTTTTTGTAGGGGGGCTATTCATCTGAGGATGCTCAGGCTCCATTTTATGAGTTTATTGATTTAAAATAGGTATCTTCCCGAGCAGATTCTTTAAATGAATAGAATCCCACGGTAAATGCTCCGTAATCCCTAATCCGACTACGTCTGTTTCTTCAGACAGTTCTTTCAGCAGATGAAGCAGGTGAGGCATTTGCATTGTTCCCTCAGGAGAATAATTTACAGGTGCTTCAGGGTTGGCGAATAATAAAGAACGAAATGCCTTTGGGTCAAGTACGTCTAAATCAAGGTGAATGGCCAGGTGCTTAATGCCGCTTTCTTTAATCCACTCTTTTATAGATTCAGTACTGTTCGCTAACTCTTTGGTTCCAGCAGTTCTAATACCCAGTCTTTGAATCACTTCTGTGTCTGGTTCTCCAGGAGCAATACCCAGTCTTTGAAATTCTTCTGAAATCACTTTTGTTTCTTGTTCTGCAGGATCTGCTAATCCCGCGATAAAGACATTTTCAGGTTTTAGAGGGATTTTCACATGGTTGGCGAACTCCTCATCTCCTTCTCCCAAAAGATTCCCGAGAGGCAATGTATGGCCATTATCATACCCGACGTATCTAACTAAATCGCTGTGGGCATCGATCCAAATTAAACCTAATTCCCCGCCGTATCGTTCGTTTAAATAGGCAAATGGGGCTTGTTCAACTAAGCAGTCACCGCCAAACATGACAATGCGGTCTGGCTTATGAGCATCAATGATATGATGAGCAGACTTTAATTGTTCCAGCAGCTGTTTTCTCCCATTCATACCGTTCTCGTTTTCAAGCGGAGTTCCATCATAAGCTTGAACCGGAACATGAATAAGGGGCTGATCATTTTCAGGCGCCAGCCAAGCAAGCAGTTCGGCTCCAAAAGAGTAGTTAGGGTTGTTTCCCCCTTGCCATTGCGGCATTAACAGACGGATCGTTTTTTTAGCCATGCTTTACTCTCCTTTACTTCAAAGTAATGTTAGTATAAAATGAACGCAAATAAAAAAATAGTACGCACTTTAATGACAGGTACTATCCAAAAGGAGAGTGTGAATATGAGCATGGCTGAATATAAAGGCAAAGTTAAAAATATTCAAGATACACCTTTTGGCTACACATTGTCCGTGATCGGCGGCAAATGGAAAATGGTGATTATTTACCTCCTCGCGGAAAATCAACCGGTTCGCTTTAATGAGCTGAAAAGACAGATAGGGACTATTACTTATAAAACATTGAGTTCACAACTTAAAGAATTGGAAGCGGATGGTTTGGTGAACCGAAAAGAGTATCCTCAAGTTCCGCCTAAAGTCGAGTACAGTCTAACAGAAAAAGCGGCAACTCTATTACCGGTTTTGGAAGAGTTATGTGAGTGGGGCGTAAAAAATCAAAATAATTAAACCTGGTTTTCTGATTGCTTTCATATTAGAAAGGCCATGGAAAAAAACAAATGAGAGTGAGAATATTTATCGAACCTTCCTTAAGTAAACCGTACCCGGTGAAGGTATGGTTTTTTAGGTTTAATCATATAAAAAAATATGTGTGTGTTTCATTTTCATATAAAAAATTATATAATGAATTCACGAACTGAAATTTTTAGAGATTTATGCAGGAAAAAGAAAGTTAGGTGTTTAGATTTTGACAGAAGCAAAACAGACCTTAAACCGTTATATTCCATTTGCAAAAACGCTTGGGGAAATGTTTGGACCAAATTGTGAAGTCGTCATTCATGATTTGACAACACCCCAGTCTTCCGTCATTTTTACAGTTAACAATCATGTGACAGGAAGAGAGGTCGGTCAATCCTTTGACCATTTGGTGAAAAAGGTGCTATTATCCGATGAATTCAAAGAGGATTACTTAGCAGGATATGAAATCCAGACAGATGATCAGAGAATGATCAAATCATCGACCACCCTTATTAGAGATTGTAATGACCGGGTGATTGGGGCGTTTTGCATCAACTATGACATGAATGTAATGATTCAGATGAAAGAAATGTTGGAGGCATTAATGCCGCACAATGAAAAAGATACTCACATACAAACTCCGAATGCAAAAAATCAGGAAACATCGATTCAAAATGTGGAAGAAATTACAAATCAGTTAATCGAACAAATTGTTGCGAACCGCAAACATTCTCTGATGAAACGCCGGGAAAAAATCGAACTCATCCGATTTATGGATGAAAAAGGGATATTCCTCATGAAAGGTGCCGTTGATAAAGTAGCAGATCAATTAGGCATCTCAAAAGTAACGGTCTATAGCTACTTGGATGAAGTCAAAAAAAAGCAATCGGAGTGAGCGTAGTGGAGAGTATTTTTGAAGCAGACCGAATGGCCATTACGCATTAGCCGTCATTCATCAGAACGCGATTTATGTATCAGGACAATTTGCCATTGATCCAATCACACAGGAAAAGAAATTTGGCACGATTGAAGAAGAAACTTTACAGGCATTGTCTAATATAGCGTATATCTTAAAAAAAGCCGGCAGTCATAAAGACAAAATGTTAAAGGTGACGCTGTATCTTCACGATATCGGTTTATTAGACCGTGTAGATAATGTCTATCAGGGTGTCGTTGACGGTTATCAGCCGGCGCGATCAATTGTCCCGACGAACGAGCTGCACTATCGTTTTCAGATTGAGATTGAAGCGATCGCCAGCATGTAATATATTTTTTTGCCTATGTTGTATAAAAAAATACATGAAATATAAAAAAATATATGACAAGAGGGAGGAAGATGATGGATCAGTATGAATGTCATTCTTGCGGAACGAAATACAATGTGACCGAACAAGGATGGAAATGTCAGTGCGGCGGAGTGTTAGATCTGGTAAAAGAGAATGTACCTTTTTCTAAAGTATACAAAGAAATGCCTTCAATGTGGAGATATATTGATGTGATGCCGTTTGAACATGACTCCGCAATATGGAGTGACATTACTATGGGGGAGGGATATACACCTTTAATTGTATTAGACAGCGCAGAACCGAATACGTTTGTGAAAGTCGATTATATGATGCCTACGTTATCTTTTAAAGATCGTGGTGCAGCTGTCTTAATTGCCAAGGCAAAAGAATTGGGAGTGAAACATGTCATAGCCGACAGCAGCGGAAATGCGGGGACAGCGATTGCAGCTTATGCGAAGCGGGCTCATATAGCATGTGACATCTTTCTCGGAAAAGGCACATCACCTAAGAAAATCGCGCAGGTGAAAGCCCATGGCGCCAACGTTCGCGAAATTGAAGGCACTAGAGAAGATGTAGCTGAAGCGGCGCAAAAGGCTGTTGATAAAGAGAAAAAATTCTATGCCAGTCACGTGTATAATCCATTTTTCTATGAAGGAACAAAAACGTATGCCTATGAAATTTGGGAACAAATGAATGGAGCGCCGGATACGCTGATGATTCCAGTTGGAAATGGTACGCTGCTACTCGGGGCCTACTATGGATTTAAAGAATTAATGGAGAACAAATGTATCGAAAAAATGCCAAAACTGGTTGCGATACAGGCGGAGAATTGTGCGCCGTTGGCAAAGGCATTTATCAACAATCAACAAGCGGCTCAACCCGTTGAAAACAGCGGAACACTTGCTGAAGGCATCGCAATTGCCAAACCGGCAAGATCTGCTCAAATATTAGAAGCCATCCGTGCTACAAACGGCCAAATGATAACAGTGAATGAAGATGAGATGTTAAAAGCGCGGGCTGCACTGGCAAGTAAAGGCTTTTATGTAGAACCTACAACAGCTGCAAACTATGCGGGCTATGTAAAATACGATCGTTCTTCTGATGAAAAAATCGTCATTCCTTTATGCGGAGCCGGGATTAAATCTAATTAGCAGAACAAAGAAAATCATTATGCTTAGTACCGCGGCACGATTGCAAGTAAGCGCGATCCTGAGACAGTAAGAAAGCAAGACCTAAAACCTGGCTGTTTTGTTTGGCTGCCGACCGGAACGTCGATGCGGGCAGCTTCATATGCTCGGTGTCATATTTTAGGAGATGGTGATATTGAAGCCTGTATACACTAAATATTCAACACGTCATGGGGGCCATTACGTGCCGGCTATGGAGCACAATGGTGTTCTCTATATTTCAGGGCAGTTGTCTATGAATCCGGAAACGGGAAAAACTCCAGCCGGGGGCATGAAAGAAGAAGCAAAACAGGCATTAGCAAATTTGGAGCTTGTGCTTAAAGAAAGAGGATGAAGCAAGGAAAATGTTATATTATCCAGACTGTATACCCCAGACGTAAAATATTGGCCGGACATCAATGAGGTTTATGCTCATTTCTTTGGCAGCCATAAACCGGCTGGAGTTGGTGTTCCATCAAATCATTTATATGCGGGCTGTCTTGTTGAAATGGAAGCAGTGGCGGCTATAAAGGAGGAAGAATAATGAATGATTTAGAATTAGATACGCCAGCACTTCTGATAGATAAAGATATTCTCTATAAAAATATTAAATCAATGCAAGAATATGCTGATCGTTACAAAGTGAATTTACGTCCTCATACGAAAACCCATAAAATGCCCAAACTGGCGAAAATTCAAGAAGAAGCTGGGGCTGTTGGAATTACGGTCGCCAAAGTAGGCGAAGCTGAAGTAATGGCGAAGAATGGTTTGAAAGACATATTTATTGCCAATGAGATTGTCGGTAAAACCAAAATCGAGAGAATCAGAAAATTGTCAGAGACCATCGATATCTCATTTGGAATTGACAGTGTTTATCAGGTAAATGAAATAGAAGAGGTTTTTCAAGGATCAGCCAAAAAAGCACAGGTATTAGTGGAAATTGAAGTTGGCGAAAAGCGGTCAGGCATTATTGAGGAAAGCGATTTTCGTACACTATTGGAAGCTGTGAAAAATAGTCGTAATGTTCACTTAAAAGGGGTTTTTTCTCATGATGGACATACATATAAAGCGGAGAGTGCAGATGAATGCAAAGAGCTTTATATGTCCAGTGCAGACAGGACGCTTTATTTTGCCGAGATAGCAGCTGAAATGGGATGTGAGCCAGAGGTTGTCAGCATAGGATCTACTCCGCCATTTATGTTTCAATTCGACATCCCAAAAGGAGTAACCGAAATCAGACCTGGCACTTACATTTTAATGGATGCCTCACAAGCAAATGTGATTGGATCATACGATAAGTGTGCAGCAACTGTACTTACAACCATTATAAGCAAACCAACAAAAGAGCGTGTCATTACTGATGTGGGAGCAAAAGGGATTACTGCCCAAACAAGAACGAAAGGCCTGACAGCCACTACAGGTCTTGGCAAAATGAAAGAATTTAAAAATGTCTATATTCACGATGTGTTTGACGAACATGCTACTATTTACAATGAAGAATTCAACAAGCAAGTAAGCATCGGAGATAAGGTGCGGATTATTCCAAATCATATCTGTCCGGTATGTAACTTGCATGAAAAAGCCTACTTAGTTTCGGAAGGTAAGGTTCTTGAAGAGATTTTGGTAGAGTGCAGAGGGAAATTACAATAAGATGACATTCATTTAAAGCCAACAACAGTGCAATTTTGCGCCCAAAATCTTAAAACGGGTGTAATGAATGAGGCGTTTATAACACTAAAATAAAAAACATACCAACATGATTTGGTATGTTTTCTTCTTCATATACGCCCCTATTCCTCACAGCTATCATCCGGCTAATTCAAGGTTGAAACTTCATTTGATTGATCTTTCCATACCATTGTAAGACTCAGGCCGACAATCATAACGATACCTGCAAAAAGGAAAGGATAATGAATGTTAAGATCAAATAGAATACCGCCCAGAGCCGGACCAAATATATTCCCCAAGCTCGTGTAAGTGGAGTTCATGCCCGCGACGAACCCCTGCTGGTTACCGGCAACTTTGGATAAAAAAGTAGTTAAGGCCGGGCGCAGCAAATCAAACGCCAGAAAAATAAAACACGTGACAAGCAAAACAGCTAAAAATCCTGACATCACAGTAGATACGAAAGCCAAGACCGCACCGATGATGAGACAAAGCTGAATCATCCTTTTCTCGCCAATTTTATTGACCAATTTCCCGAATAATAAAACTTGAATAATGACGGCAACAATGGAACTGAGCGTAATAATGGTCGCGATATCTTTTGGTGTGAAGCCGAATTTATGATCGGAAAACAAGCTAAATACCGTTTCATAGGCTGATAAGCCGAAAGCCAGCACAAAGACGATAATAAATGCAATGAAATAGACAGGATGAATCGACTTCTTCAAGTCTTTAAAGAAACTGGATTCCTTTGTATGAGATGAGAGTTGTTCGCGTTCTTCTTTTGACAATGACTCTTTTAATATAAAAACGGAAGAGACGGCTGCTATTAATGCTAAGCCGGCAGCAAAGAAAAATGGCATGCGAATGCCATAATCGGCAATAAACCCTCCTGCACCAGGTCCGATAATAAAGCCGGTGCTAATCGCGGCAGATACATAACCCATAGCCTTTGACCTTTCCTGCAGGGTTGTTATATCAGCCACATACGCTGTTACAGCAGGCATGATAAAGGCCGCGCTGATTCCGCCCAATATCCTCGATAAATAAAACATTGAAACATGGGTCCCCAATCCAAAAATCAACTCTGATATACTGAATACAAGCAATCCGAGGACAATCATTTTTTTTCTTCCAAAACGGTCAGCCCATCTTCCTGCGAAAGGGGAAGTGATTAATTGGGAAATGGCGAAAACCGCAACAAGATACCCCATGGTACTGCCGGATAAATGCATGATATTCATAAAAGAAGGCATAACCGGAATAATTAAACCGATGCCAAGAAATGCGATGAAAATGTTGCTTAATAAAATAATAAGCACCGTTTTTTGTTCTTTAATTGATTTTTTCATCTGTGAAAACTCCTCTAACATTAATCAAGGCAAAGAGTAACGCTTTGTTTTGCCATTTATACTTTGAGAATGATCCAAGACAAGCGAAGAGATTTTCCGCTTCAAACTGATCCTTTTCTTTGTTGATCGAAGCCTCTTTCCAGTACAATAATCATAAAGTATATAGCTACCGTATAGTCAAGGAGATTTTTTATGAGCGAAGATTTAAAAAAGTATTTCACAACAGGTGAGTTTGCCAAGCTCTGCAACATAAAAAAACAAACGCTGTTTCATTATGACGAGATTGGTCTGTTTTCTCCGGAAATAAAAAAAGACAATGGCTATAGATATTATTCTTATCATCAATTTGAGCTTTTTCAAGTGATCAATTTGTTTAAAGAGGTTGGTGTACCGTTAAAAGAAATCAAATCCCTCATAAAAGGCAAAACACCGGGCAGGATCGTACCGCTTCTGAAAGAAAAGACTGTTGAAATTGAGGACAAAATCAACAAGCTTAAGCATTTGCAAAAGATTATACAGACGAAAGTGGCGTTAGCTGAACAAGCATTAAAAACAGATTTTTCTTCGGTTTCTTTTCAGTTTTTAAATGAAGAAAAATATCTGATCAGCAGATATACATTAGATTTACCAGAACGAAAATACATTGCGGCCATTTCAGAACTCATTCACTATGTTGAGTCCCGCAAATTAGATGAGGGCTATCCTGTCGGCGGGATATTTGCACGGGAACAAATTCTAAAAAAAGACTTCTATAATTACAGTCACTTTTATATAAAAGTAAAAGAAGGAATCGATACGGTAAACCATCATGTGAGACCAAAAGGGCTGTATGCAGTCGGCTATCAAAAAGGCGAAGAAGTTGAAGATGCCTACAGCAGAATGATTCAATTCATTGAAAAGAACGGGATGCAGATAGGCGAGTATGCATATGAGGAATTCATGCTTGATGAAGTGATGGTCGATGGATTTGAAAATCAAATCACCAAAATCCTCATTCAAGTTAAAGAGATGTAACGGATTTTTTTGATGTAAACGAACCTGGCACCAATGAGATATGCATGAAATAACCATCTTTATAGCGGAAAACAGTGCCCATTGAGCTCTTGGGAAACGGGCTTTAAAACAGGAGAAGGGCTGCATGAGCTGCAGTTCTTTTTGTTTCAATAGATAGCACGTATTTTTAAAAAGGCATTGCCTAAGACGCAACGTCACAGATGATGATAGATCCTGAAAGGGGGAATGGTTTTGAAAGTGAGTCAATTTGCGCAAAGTGGGAATACGACTGTAAAGACACTGAGGCATTACGAAAAAGTAGGTGAAGCTCATAATCCAGGCCTTCTCGGCCGCATCATAGGAATACCAAGGGTTGTGATGCCCCTGGTATTTTTTTTGCGAAATCAGGAATGGTTTTCGAGGCTAAAGTCAATTAGATTTAATCTTCAGCTTTAAGCGTGGTTTCGATGTTAACCATTCTGTCTTTATACTTCTCTCCCCATTCCTTCATGTGTAAAATAATAGGTTCCAAAGTTTTTCCAAACTCAGTTAAAGAGTATTCCACTTTTGGAGGGACCTGTTTATAAACCTCGCGGTGAATCACGCCATCACGTTCCAGTTCCCTTAATTGTAAAGTAAGCATGCGCTGGGTAATTTTAGGATAAAGTCTTCGGAATTCATTAAATCTCTTTTTGCCGTCAATGAGATGATAAAGGAGAACGCCTTTCCATTTACCGCCAATTACATCTAATGTGGTCTCCACCGGGCATCCTTCAAAGTGATCCGAAGAATAATCAAAACCAAGTTTTCGATTTCTCATGCTGTTCACTCCTCATAGTATACTTTTTGATACTATATACAATTAATGTGCGTACTTTTTATATTTTAATATACATCATATAATGATGTCACATCAAAGAAATGAAAGGAATGATTCATATGAAAACACTAGTAATCGTAGTACATCCGAACATTGAAGCTTCTCGAATCAACAAAAAGTGGAAAGAAGCGGTTTTAAGTGAACCGGGAATAACTGTCCATGATCTTTATGAAAAATATCGCCATCAACCGATTGATGTGGAATATGAACAACAATTGCTTCTTGCCCATGATCGTATTGTTTTTCAATTTCCATTATACTGGTACAGCAGTCCCCCGCTTTTAAAACAGTGGTTTGATGAGGTGTTTACTTTTGGTTGGGCTCATGGCCCCGGCGGAACGAAATTGAAAGGAAAAGAGTGGGTGACGGCCATGTCCATCGGTTCACCTGAACATTCTTATCAAGCCGGCGGATATAACTTATTTTCAATAAGCGAACTGACAAAGCCGTTCCAGGCGTCTGCCAGTTTAGTAGGCATGGCCTATCTGCTTTCCTTTGCCGAATATCGCGCCAATAAAATCAGTGACCAAGAAATCGCCCAAAGTGCGAGTCGGTATGTAGAACATATTACAAATATAGAATTAAACCCTAAGGTTCGCCTGCGTAACTATCTGAAGCAACTAGAAAGTGAATAGATTTAATTTATAAAAAAATCGTCGAAAATCCTGTTATCATCACACAGGATTTTTCTTGTTCAGCAAACCGCTCCGATTCAATGATAGGAAATTTACGCCAAGGGATGTTGACTTACCGAGAAAAAAGAAAAATACACCAAAAATAAGCGATCAGCTTGTACCTGACTGCTTATTTTTGGTGAAAGACTATTTTTCTGTGGCGAAATAAAGCAAAGCTATGACCGGAAAAGCGATGCCAATCCATAATGTTGTACCCCATCCGCCTGAGGCGTATGCCCACCCTCCAATTGACGATCCTATAGCCCCGCCTAGAAAGAAGATTGCCATGAATAATCCGTTCAACCGACTGCGAATTTCTGGTGCCAACGAAAAAATGGCACGTTGGCTGAGCACAAGATTTGCAGATACGCCCATATCTAACAGAATAGCTGCGACCACTAGAACTGCTATTCCGACGGGGGAGCTGCTCTGAATTACTAGCGGCAGTAATAAAGAAGCGATGACAACACCGAGAGCTATTCCAGTGGCAAGCCGGGTCAAGCCGCGATCAGCCAGACGGCCGCCTATTGGCGCAGCTACTGCACCTGCAATGCCCACAAGTGCGTATAGTGCTATTGCCTTTTGCGAAAAATGAAAAGCAGGACTGGACAATAATAATGGAACAGTAGTCCAGAACAAGCTGAAAGCTCCAAATACAAACGCATGATAGACGGCACGACGGCGTAAGACTGGAGTCGTGCGCAGCAACTTCCACATTGAACCCAGTAAGGCAGTATAGTTTGTGTTTGCTGTTGGTTTTCTGGCAGGGAGCACTTTTGATAATACGATTGCCAGGACAGCACTAACCGCCGCGGACAAAGCAAATATTGCATTCCACCCCCAGATATCAGCGACTAGACTGGATATCGGACGGGAAAGCATGATACCGAGTAATAGGCCGCTCATGACATTGCCGACAACACGACCGCGTGCAGCGTCTGAGGCAAGGTATGATGCGAATGGTACGAGCACTTGGGCTGCGATCGATCCCAACCCGATCAAAAACGCAGCTGCTAAAAACAGTGTTCCATGTTTCACAAATGCTGTTGCAGTCAGAGCCGCTGCGCTTAGAAGGAGCGATACAACGACAAGTTTTTTGTTTTCGATAATATCTCCCAAAGGGACGAGAAATAGTAAGCCGGCAACATATCCAATCTGGGTGAGTGTGACAATCAATCCAGCACTGCTAGGAGAAAGTCCAATGGCCTTACTAATTAATCCGACCAAGGGTTGTGCATAGTAAAGATTAGCGACAATGATACCGCATGAAGTTGCGAGAAGAACGGTTAAACTGGGTGAAATCCTCTTATTAGTTGTGTGTGTGTTTAAATTAGCCATGATTAAGCTCCTTGTTTAATGATTTTAAGATTTAGCCATGATTTGTTTCGCTGATTAATCTCCTTTCCATGGATTCAATAGATGAAGACTCCTCTCAGGTTATTTTGTAAACTAAACGTTTAGTTTTATTTATAGGGAAATAATATACTAAACGTTCAGTTTTGTAAATGGTTTTTTTCTATTTTCTTTTTTACTCACATTAAGTACACTAAACGTATAGTTTATATTTTGGGAAGGAATGATTCATGTGCAGAGTAAACGAGGGCGGCCGCGTGATGAGGGAACGCATAAGGCGATTCTTTCTGCAGCCTATGAACTATTGCTGGAAAATGGCTTTGATGCGGTGACAGTCGATAAAATTGCAGAGCGTGCTAAAGTGAGTAAAGCAACGATTTATAAATGGTGGTCTAACAAGGCTGCCGTTATAATGGACAGCTTTCTGTCGACCGCTACGGACAGATTGCCTGTGCCTGATACAGGATCGGCAGTAAATGACATATTAACCCATGCCACGAATTTAGCAAGGTTTTTGACAAGCCGGGAAGGAACCGTTATTACGGAATTAATAGGTGCAGGACAGTTGGATGCAAAATTGGCAGAAGAATATCGCGCACGATTTTTCCAGCCTCGCCGCCTCCAAGCTAAGGGCCTTTTAGAGAAGGGAATTCAGACAGGAGAATTGCGAGAGAATCTTGATATTGAAGTGAGCATAGATCTCATTTACGGACCGATTTTCTATCGACTGCTTATAACCGGGGACGAGGTGAACGATTCCTATGTGCATGATTTGGTGATGAATGCGTTTAAAGGAATTCGGCTGCCAGAATAGATGCGGGATCTGGGAACATCTTATATAGCCGTTTTCAATCATAGACTTGATTCATCAGCCTCTCTGCCGCATTCCCGAGATACCAAGGGATTTGATGTCCTTGGTTTTTTTATGTTTTGCTCTCATTTATGTTATACTCGAACGGTTGCTTTTCGGTCAGCTTTTTATGCAAATAACAAAATTGATAATTTCCTATAAAGGAAAAATCAACCTCTTTTTAAATTATTCGGAATATATAGCGAAATTCAATTTTTTGAAACGTTTAAAGTTTGGTTAAGGATGTTATAATGAGTTAGTTAATGAACCTCTGATTTTCTGGGCCGAGGGTAATAAAGAAAAAGCAGGAGTGGAATTTTAATATGTAATAACTGCATTCTATATACTACATAGCTAACATTACAGATATTATTTACACATCGGAGGATTACTAGTGGGACAAAAAATTCCGTTATCTTTTGTAATTATTATAGGTCTAATGTTATTCGCGCTATTTTTCGGAGCAGGAAATTTAATTTTCCCACCGATGCTTGGTCAATTAGCCGGAACAAATTTATGGACGGCTAATGCAGGCTTTTTAGTCACTGGAGTTGGATTGCCGCTGCTCGGCATTACAGCGTTTGTGTTTTCGGGAAAAAATGATCTTCAATCTTTAGCGGGCCGTGTGCATCCATTATTCGGGCTGGTGTTTACCGTCGTTCTGTATCTGGCGATCGGTCCTTTTTTTGCGATACCGAGATCGGGGAGTGTGTCGTTTGAGATTGGGGTTAAACCTTTTTTATCTCATGATCCGGGACATGTCCCTTTAATTATATTTACGGTTATATTTTATACAATTGCATGTTTACTTTCACTTAATCCCGCCAAAATCGTTGATATTGTCGGAAAAGTGTTAACGCCGATTAAATTGACTTTTATAGGAATACTTGTAATTGTAGCAATTTTCAACCCAATCGGTTCTTTTCAATCGCCTTCAAAAGAGTATTCGGCACATGAATTTTTTAAAGGGTTTCAAGAAGGCTATTTAACATTGGATGCGCTTGTGGCATTTGTGTTTGGGATTATTATTGTGAAGGCTATTAAAGAAAAAGGTACTACAGATAGAAAACAAGTCTTGGCTGTTTGCGTAAAAGCAGCAATTATCGCTGCGACACTCTTAGCCTTTCTTTATTCTGCGCTTGCTTATATGGGTGCCTCGAGCGTTGAAAAATTAGGCCGGTTTGAAAATGGGGCTGAAGTGTTGGCGAAAGTGTCAGAATATTATTTTGGTTCTTATGGCGCGATCTTATTAGGATTAATGATTACCGTGGCGTGTTTGACCACAAGTGTGGGGCTTATCACTGCCTGCGCTTCATTTTTTCATCAATTGTTTCCGGGGGTTTCTTACAGAAATCTGGCGATTGCGTTGTCCATATTTAGTGCAGTGGTTGCTAATTTAGGACTGACACAGCTGATTAACATTTCACTCCCGGTTTTAATGACGATGTATCCAATCGCGATTACGTTAATGTTTCTAACATTTTTGCATTCAGCCTTTAAAGGCAGGTCAGAGGTCTATCAAGGCAGCTTAATCTTAACATTTATCGTGAGCTTGTTTGATGGCTTAAATGCCGGAGGAATAAAAGTCGAAGTCATTCATGATGTCTTCACTCATTTTCTTCCATTCTACAGCATAGGTTTAGGCTGGCTCCTTCCTGCTGTTATAGGCGGGCTTGGCGGTTATATGATGAGTTTGATGCGAAAAAGACGTATTGCGTAATATAGTGGACGAAACCGCCGCATCACAGAAATACCAAGGGTTTTGAACCCTTGGTATTTTTTGCTGTCTAAAATCGCGGCGAAAGGTCTGTTAAACGAAGAATGAAGCGGGAGCATTTTCTTTCTACAGATACTGTGATATTTCAATGAGGTTCTGATCTGGATCTCTCATATAAACAGATACAATCGGGCCGAGCGCACCGGTTCTTCTGACAGGCCCTTCCTCAATGCTGACGTTGTTTTTTCTTAGATGCCCGATGATATGATCTATCGTTTCGTCAGAAATAAAGCACAAATCCGCAGATCCAGGCAACGGGTGTTTTGCTTTGGGATCGAATTCATTGCCGGCCTCATGCAAATTTATTTTTTGATTGCCGAAACGCAATGCTTTTCGGCCTGAACCAAACGTTTCTTCTTCCATTCCCAAAACACATGTGTAAAAGTTTATCGTTTCCTGAAGGTTTTTCACGGTTAACACAAAATGGTCAAGTCGTTTGATCATGTACGTTTCCTCCTCTATACAATGTAAAGAAATTCGACTGCATACATTTGAAATCCTGTTTGCCAGGCTGATTACTGAAAAGGCAAAGGGGCTTAAAAGAAGGTTTATAGAAAAATACTTACCGCAGAGTAAATGAGCAGCAAGCACATGATGACCCGAAATGCCTGATCATGCTTCGCAAACAGCTTTTTAAAAACAGCGCCGAACCCCGACCATAAAAGCAGCGCCAGCCAGCCCAGAAAAATGGCTAACGCTAAATAAAAAATAATCGATTTCATAGAATGATGAAACGGCAATATAAAAGCACTCATCAATGTTAAGAAGAACAAAATGCTCTTGATATTTATTATTTGAAATATGAATCCTGATAAGAAGGAAGAATGGACATGTCCAGAATCATTCTTTGACCTTTTAGATAAACCGATTTGCCGGGCCAAATAAAGCAGATATACCGCACCGGCTATTTTAAAGTAAGGCTCTGCAACAGGAATCCAATTGTATAGACCAATCGTAAATACCCCGCTGAAAATCCCAAGCACCGCAAACCCCGACAAAATGCCGCTATTGAAACGCCATGAACCGATAAAGCCGAACCTCTGCGCTTCATTCATCATTAAGATGTTGCTTGGACCAGGCGTAATTGATGTTAAAATCACATACGAAAGAAAAGCTATGATACTCATTGAATCACCTTCATTTGCTTATGTCATAGTGGGCAGCTTTTATTGTATGATAATGATATCTATAAATAAAATTGAAATATAAAAAAGCATTATCGATTTTTTCGATACATCATACATTTGAGGAGAAATTGCATGGAAATTAGACATCTTATCACGTTTCAGGCCATTGTCGAAATGGGCAGCTATACAGGAGCTGCTGCTAAGCTGGGCTATACGCAATCCACGATAACCACTCATATCCAGGCGCTTGAGCATGAGATCGGCGGCGCGTTATTTACGTATGAAAGAAGGAATTTAAAGCTGACTCATTTAGGCAGGGAATTAATCCCTTTAGCGGAAGATTTGCTTTCTGCTCACGATCAGATTAAGAATATGAAAAGCGCTCAAGAGATCAAGGGCGCATTAAAAGTGGCTGCACCCGAGTCATTAACCATTTCCAGACTTGGACCAATCATCAGGGAATTTTCATTGAGATATCCTTATGTGAACATCGTATTAAGCAACGGAACATGCGGACAAAACCAGGTTGACCTGTTAAGCGGACGTGTCGATATCGCTTTTATGGTCTATCCGGAAATAAAACCAGAAAAGTGCATTCACTATACTTTAACCGAGGAGAAGATTGTCCTTGTAGGAAGTCATGATGGACCGGATCATTTTGATGAATATAAAAAACAGAACAGCAAACATTTTTTTATCACAAATGAAGAAGGCTGCAGCTATCGGTCCATGTTTGAACGGTATCTTATCAAGCATGACATCCGTCACTTTCAAACAATGGAGTTATGGAGTATCGAAGCGATTAAACAAATGGTTATGAGCGGACTTGGATTTGCTGTTTTACCCTATATGACAGTCAAAGAAGAAGTGGAGAGCGGTAAGCTGAAAATCCTTTGCCATTCCGAAGAGCTTGATCCGCTTTATTCCCATTTGTTAATCAAAAAGAAAAAATGGCAGCTGCCGGCTGTAGAGGCTTTTGTTGAACTGGTGCTACATTCGGTGAATGAGTCTGATACCGGAGTGTCTTGATATCAGGTCATTTCCGATCGTTCTGATTGCTTTTGATCACAGATAAAACTTTGGCTCACACCGTGAAGGTTCAGTTCTAACGGCCGCATGAAGAGATGCAAGGGCTTTGGCTCCTTTGCATTGTTGCCGTATGAAGAGGTTCCAAAATAAAAGCAAACCATTTGCAAAAACAGAAAACCGATTGTATATTATTGATATATCAATAATTGATGCATCAATTAATTGTTCAATAGAAAGAAGGGATGGGTTTTGACAACGCGTTGTTCACAAGAAGCCGAGATTTTATATCAGCTGCAATGCTTAAACAAAGTGATCGGCACGAAGTTTGAGGCATGCACCGGCATCAGCCAATCTCGCCTGGAGTTGCTCGCATTGCTCTTCCACGTAGATGAAATCAGTCAAAGCGACCTTCAAAAAAAGGTGAATCTCGATGGCGCAGCCGTCACAAGACACTTGAAACAGCTTGAAGCCAAAGGAATGGTATCAAGAAGAAGGAAGCCTGAAGACAACCGTATCATACTTGTTCGCTTGACCGATCGGGGACGGGCGCGAATCGAATCTTCCAAAAAAGAAAAGGAGCGTTTCATAAAGGAAATGCTCGCCGGTGTCAGCGCAGAAGAATGCAGTATGCTTAAGAATGTGCTGTCACAGATGCAGAAAAATATAGACAATATGAAAGCGTAAGAGGAGTGTTTATACATGGGAACTGCATTAAAAACAAACGATTTTATGGAAATCATGAAAGGGCGCCGGTCCATACGCAACTATGATCCGGCAGTCAAAATCAGCAAGGAAGAAATGGCCGAAATATTAGAGGAAGCGACGACAGCGCCATCTTCAGTCAATGCGCAGCCATGGCGTTTTCTTGTCATCGACAGCCCGGAAGGCAAAGAAAAGCTCGCGGGGCTTGCTCAATTTAACCAAACACAGGTCGCTACTTCATCTGCCGTGATTGCTGTATTTGCTGACATGAACAATGCAGATTATTTAGAAGAGATTTATTCAAAAGCCGTTGAACTTGGCTACATGCCGCAAGAAGTAAAAGACAGACAAATAAAAGCTTTGACGGCGCATTTTGAAAAACTTCCGGCCCAAGTAAACCGGGAAACCATTCTGATTGACGCCGGCCTTGTCTCCATGCAGCTTATGCTGACAGCCCGCGCACACGGCTACGACACAAACCCGATTGGCGGCTATGACAAAGAAAACATTGCTGAAGCCTTCGGTTTGGAAAAAGAGCGCTATGTACCGGTCATGCTTCTGTCGATTGGAAAAGCTGCTGACGAAGGATATGCTTCATACCGTCTTCCGGTCGCTAAAATTGCCCAATGGAAATAATCCGAACCGACCTTGATGGCGGGAAAAAAGCTACAAACAATTGATTTTCTAAATAAAAGAGGGCTTCTCATGATGAAGCCCTTATTTTCATATCGCTATAAAAGTTTCTGGCAGCAGAACATCACCTGTTCTGAAAATAGGGAGAGCGGTTTTGGACCTGTCCCCGCTAAAATTCCAATTTCTCCGGTTGGTCATTCCTCAAATATCCGCATCACTTCTTCCACTGCCCCATTCTGGTATATGGTAAAGCGAGTGACAGTTCCACCTTCCAAAATAAATTCTATTTCAACAGACAATGACCGGAGAAAAAAACGTGTGTCCGAGGATGGAAATATCTCAAAACGAGCTTGTCCGGTGATTTGTATATAAAGCCGTTCATTTTCAACCGTTACATAAGCGATGGTTCCATCTGGAAATGAATAGCTGCCGATATACCGGCTGTAAATGGCCGGATCGATCTCTTTTTTCTTTTTATCTGCAGGACGCTCAGGTATGACGTAAGCCTGATCAAACAGGATATTGTCCACGGCTTCAAAAATGGCCTGTTCATATTCATCATTCTGTTCCACATTGCTCAAGTAAATGAACGTTTTCTGTTGATCGATATATCGGATCATTTTAGTCGAATAGCCGGGCCAGCCTCCGCTGTGACTGACGATCCGCCCTTTTTCAGGACTGTTCTGAAGCAACCAGCCGCACCCGTAATCTACGGTCTCTCCGTTTTTCAGACGTACGGGAGAAAATGCAAGCTCTTTGGAAGCTTGAATGATCAAGCTGTCTGTATATAAAGCCTGGTCGAACACATATAAATCCCGAATGGTTGAGTTTACGGTTCCGTCCCCTTGTATCCCATCAAGGTAGTAGACATATTCGGTTTCTTCAAGTTCATCAGGCAGAATATACTGTCCTTTATGGATATCATACACATATCCAAACGCATAATCGTCAATGGTTTCAGGCTGAAGCCTTCTGTTGTACACCCTTGTGCTCTGCATATTCACCGGACCGAAGATGTTTTTTTTCATGAAGTCCGGAAAACTCAGGCCGGATGCTTTTTCAATAATAACCGCCAATAGTACGTATCCTGTATTGCTGTACAGCCAGCCTTCACCCGGGGCAAAATAGCCTGGCGGCTGATGATTCATCAGCATATCAACAATATCCTGGTTTACGGCGATCCTGCTATGATCCCAATATTTGTGAAACCATTCCATATAATCAGGCAGGCCTGACGTATGCGTCAATAAATGGTGAATCGTTACACCTTGATAGGGAAATCCCGGAATCCACCGCTCTACTTCATCTTCGACATTCACTGCCCCTTGCTGTGCTAATTGAAGGACCCCCAAGGCAGTAAAGGGCTTCGATAGAGATGCTAATTCAAATAATGAATGATCCTGTAATAAACGTTTTTCCGGCAGGTTTGCATAACCGAAGGAGTTTTGATAGATAATGTCGCCGTCCTCCGCAACTAATACCGCCGCATTGATATGATTTCTTTCGCCCAATACATTAAACAAATTTGCAAGCCGCTCTCTTTTTTTCTGTTTCACTTTTCCACCTCCGCTTTTTTATACGAATATGGAAAATAGAGGTTCCAGCTGTTGTCAGGTTGTGTTTTTCGAAAAAATATAAAAGCCTTGAGAGAAAACAGTTTTTCTCTCAAGGCTTTAAAATGTGCTCTTTGTTAATGCACTTGATGTTCCTTTCTTTTCCGCATCTTATAAATCACAATCAGCAAAATAAACCATATCGGGGTGACAAATAAGGAAACACGGGTATCTGTCGCCAGTCCAAGCACAATCAAAATGAACGCCAGGAAAGCAAGAATCAGGTAATTAGTAAATGGATAAAGCGGCATCTTAAATGTGTTCGATTTCGCCAAATCCGGTCTTGTTCTGCGGTATTTCAAATGGCAAATAACTGTAATTCCCCATATGAAAATGAAACATATGGTAGAAATACTGGTGATCAGCGTGAATACTTCCTCTGGCATGATATAGTTTAAAGAAACGCCAATAAGAATCACGACGGCTGAAAAGAACAATGCATTGCTCGGTACTTTACGGGAAGTCAATTTTGTCATTGACCCGGGCGCATTATCTTCTTTAGCCAGCGAATATACCATCCGGCTTGTACTGAATATGGCGCTGTTGCTAGCTGAAGCCGCCGATGTCAGTACGACAAAATTGATGATGGTGGCAGCGGCAACAATCCCGACCGCTGCGAAAACTTGGACAAACGGGCTTTCGCTAGGATTGATGACGTCCCACGGATAGATGCACATAATCACAAATAGAGCGCCGATATAGAAAAGCAAAACCCTGATCGGGATATTGTTGATTGCTTTAGGAATCACTTTCACCGGGTTTTTGGTTTCGCCTGCTGTCAGTCCTACAAGTTCAATCCCTACAAATGCAAAGACAACCATCTGGAACGAAAGGAGAAACCCGTGCAGTCCATTTGGAAACATGCCGCCGTGGCTCCAAAGATTTGCGAAGCTTGCAGCACCTGAATGCGTCGAAAAGCCGCTTATAATCATAAAAAGACCGATCGCAATCAGGGCCAGGATCGCGATGACTTTGATGAGCGCGAACCAAAATTCCATTTCTCCAAAAAGTTTTACGGTCGCCAGGTTCATGATCAGCAAAATAATCAGGGCGATAAAGCCGGGCAGCCACTGCGGGATGTTCGGAAACCAGTACTGGGTATAGACTCCTACTGCCGTCAAGTCGGCCATCGCGAGTGAAATCCAGCAAAACCAGTAGGTCCACCCGGTGATAAAAGCCGCCGTATCGCCTAAGTATTCTCTTACAAAGTCAACAAAAGAGTGGTATTTCAAATTGCTCAAGAGCAATTCTCCAAGCGAACGCATAATTAAAAAGCAAATGATTCCTGTGATCAAGTAAGCAAATAATATCGACGGTCCGGCAAAATGGATCGATTTTCCCGAGCCGAGAAACAGCCCTGTTCCGATTGCCCCGCCGATGGCCATCAGTTGTACATGCCTGTTTGATAAACCTCTGGACAGTTTTTGGTCATGCCGACCACTGTCTCTTGTTATGTCGTCTGTCAATTTCAGTGTGCCTCCAATTAAATTTCTTTATTATGTTAACCTAGCTCCCGTATGTTTTATCTTCTATTATAACACTAAAATTTGAAGGGATTTATGACAGAATGAAATGAAAGGGGATTCATAAACCGAATTTATTTTTTGCTGATCATAGAGAGAGGAGCAGTGGTATCGGATGGATTTGTTCACGCTTTTCGCGTTTTTTCATCTTCATCTCAGTGAGCAAAACTATGCGGACGGGAATGAAGTATGGAGGAAAATTGTAACTTTTTCGCCGTTGCATCCTAACTCAATTGGTGTATCCTAAAAAAGGGACTCGACGGTTCGGGCTGACCGATGCGGTTTGCCAATACGAGTTGCCTATTAGTCAGAACACAGCTTCAAGGGAGGAACAAAAGCTGAGTAAAAAAAGAGTCACGATATGTTCGGCAATGCTGATCATGATATATATACTGTATACCGTGTTTAAAAATTTCATTTATGATCCGAATTCAACAGCCTTTTTAAGCCATAAAACAAATCTGCGCGACTCGTTTTATCTCCCGGTCTGGCTTGGCGTCATGTACGTCCACGTGATTGCCGCCTGTTTGGCAATGCTGAGCGGAGCTGTCAATTTCTCTGGAAAACGACTGACAAGCAGCCGCAAGTTTCACCGGTTTAACGGCTACATCTATGTCGTTTGCGTGATGATTGTGACGCTGTCGTCAGGCTATATGGCGCCCCATTCCACGGGCGGGAGAATCGTGAGCATAGCCTTTAATTTGGTAAACATGTATTGGCCGGCGGCTACGGTCGTTTCCGTATTCCAGGCCAGGCGAAAGCAGTTTGACAAGCACCGGAAGTGGATGATCCGCAGTTATTTATTCTGCTTTACCAATCTGTTCATTCATTTGATCACCTTTGTATGTCATAGCGGATTCGTCTTGATATATGAGGTGAGCTACACGATAGGCGTTTATGGGGCAATTGTGCTGAATGTCGCGATAGCTGAATGGGTCATTCAGAAGCGGCCTCATCCGCATGCGACAGTTCCCAGCCGAAATGAAAGGATGTCTTCTTTTTGAATAAAATACCAAGGGTTTCTAAACCCCAGGTATTTTTGCTTTTACATATAAATAAAGGCCATCATCTGTCATGACAGAGGCATAGCCCATTGTCTGGGCATCGCTGAAATATTGCCGCGGCCATGGTTTACCGCCCGGGGGATAAGCGGAAACGCTCGTTTCCATTATGTCGCCGGACGGATTTTCAATGACAAGGGGCTTGGCGACATCTTCTTTTTGCTGAAGGAACGATTTGTCTCGTTGGGTCTCGTGCGCAGTAAAGCCCGTGTTAAGTCCGCCGGGAAACGGTCAATCAGCTCCTTCTGTTCACCAATCATTCACTGAAGGTCGGCCAATTTTATTTTTGCCGCAGATCAAGTCACTCCTTAAATTAATCCTCAGTGCTAAGAATGGCAACAGGACGAGCCCATCCGGCCGAGGCTTTTTCGACTTTTATCGGAAACGCCATCACATAAAAACCGGTGGAAGGGAGTTGATCAAGATTCGCAAGCTTTTCAATTTGGCAGTAAGGAATTTTACTTCCGGCAAAATGTCCTTCCCATACTATGGCGGGATCTTTTTCTTTCGCGTAGCGTTTGGCCGTTGAACTGAATGGCGCGTCCCAGCTCCAAGCGTCAGTACCGACAAGCCGCACGCCGCGCTCAGTTAAATAGAGCGTTGCTTCGCGGCCCATTCCGCAGCCGCTGTCTAAGTAATCCTTTTCCCCGTATTTCGCACCAGCCGACGTATTCACAAACACAACATCGCCGGGAACCAGCTGATGGTTGATTCGGTTAAGTTCTCGTTCGATTTCTTCAGCAGTGACGATATGTCCATCTTCAAAATGTCTAAAATCCAATTTAACGCCAGGGCCATGAAACCAATCAAGAGGAACCTCATCTATAGTCGGCATTGGTTTGCCGTCATCTGTAACAGAGCGGTAATGATAAGGTGAATCGATATGAGTTCCCGCATGCGTCGACATGTTCACTTTTTCTATTGCCCAGCCTTCCTGGCCGGGAAGATCCTTTCGAGAAAGCCCGGGAAAGCTTTGGGTCATCTGCTGAGCACCTTGTTTGTGGTCTGCATACTCGATTTCAGGTATAAAACCTGGCGGGTCAGATGGAATACCGCCTTTTAGGGATACTGATAGATCTACGATTTGCTGTATTTTCATTCGTTTTTCTCCTTTGCTAAAGAATGGATCATTCTGAACAACCTGGATGATGTTTAAAACTTTCCTGTACCTGCACGTAAGAAAATGAAAAAGACGGCAATTTTCAATCATTCTGTATATTTTTTATTGTACATAGATGTAAGCTTCATTTATATAAGTCTCTGCTAGTATTTTTAAATTTGGCCGGGAATTGGAAAACGTGATATAGCTCACAGTTTCCTTTATGCCCTTCGTGTAAAGTGAATGATAGTTTTTGCCGTGATCAGAATCAAGAAATGAATTGGGAGGAGTTAACCGATGAAAAGAACTGATTTGCCTTTAGTGTATTCATGCTCCGGATGTTCCTCGGCCGCACAAACGGCTAACATGATCGCCATCAAAATGGATCGGGAAAAATTGGCCGAAATGTCCTGCATTGCCGGAGTTGGCGGTGATGTGAAACCGCTTGTTAAAACAGCAACATCCGGACGGGATATCATTGCAATTGACGGCTGTCCTTTATGCTGCTGCAAGAGCTGTTTGGCTAAGCATGACGTTCAGCCAAAGCATCATTTCATACTGTCGGATTTTAATGTACCAAAGAAAAAGGGTGTAGATCCTGACCCTGTCCTTTATATAAATGCGTATGATCAGATTTTGCAGCTCACAAATCAGAAATCCTAAGCTGTTCATTTAGAAAACGACTATCCCGGTAGTCGTTTTTTTTACGGCATAGCGGAGATTACAAATGACAAAATAAATTATTTGTCATTTGTAATATTCTTTGCTATGATGAATCCAAGGAGGTGGCACAAACGGCTCGAATACAGCAGCCGAACAATGATGAAGAATTCTTCAGAAGTGTTAACCAAGGAACAAATACTGACAGCAACAGAAGAAACATTAAGGCGGTTTGGCGTTGCCAAAACATCGATCACAGATGTGGCGAAAGCGCTGAACGTCAGTCATGGCACGATTTACCGCCATTTTAAAAGCAAAAAAGAGATTTTTGAAGCCGCTACCGAGATGTGGCTGAATGAAAAGATTTTGAAGCCGCTTACCGATGTTTATCACGATTCTTCTCTTAAAGGCGCAGCACATGTGAAAGCTTATATCGAGAAATTGTTCGAGCTTAAGCGGTATTATGCCGGAAAAGATGAAGAATTGTTTGCCATGTATGCAAAAGTAACCAATGAATCGTCTAAGCTGGTCGACGAAAACATCGACCAAATCGTCAAGCAATTGAGTGAGCTTATTGCCCGCTGTCCTGTCAATCCAAGCGATTCAGAACAATTGGCAAAGGCCGTCTTTTACGCAACAGAACGCTTCCATCATCCGGCACATGCAAATGAGTGGAAAAGAGATACGATTGAACAGGAATTTGACATGGTTTGGAATGTGATAGAAAAAGGATTTTTAAAATAAACCATTGAGGCGGAGGATAAAACATGCAGGATGTAAAAGGAAAAACAGCAATTGTAACAGGGGCTTCAAGAGGAATCGGCCGGACGATTGCCGAACAGCTGGCCGGGCTCGGAATCAAAGTCGCCGTTAATTATGCAAGCAGCCCGGAAAAGGCAAAAGAAGTGGTAGAAGGCATTCGGGAAAAGGGCGGTGAAGCCGTTGCCGTCCAGGCTGACCTCAGCACGGTCGCCGGTGTGAAATCGTTATTTACCAAAACAGTAGAGGCTTTCGGCAAAGTGGACATCCTGATCAACAATGCCGGAGTGAACATTTACAAACCGATTCAAGACGTCACAGAAGAAGACTTTGATAAGCAATTCAATCTTAACGTCAAAGGCACATTTTTTGCTTGCCAGCAGGCGATGACATACATGGAGGAAAAGGGGAGAATCGTCAACTTTTCGACATCTGTCGCGGGGCAAATGTTTCCGACATACAGCGTCTATGCGGGAACAAAAGGGGCTGTTGAACAGTTTACCCGCCAGCTTGCCAAGGAATTCGCCGCAAAGCAGATTACGATTAACGCGGTAGCCCCGGGGCCTGTCAACACTGAGCTGTTTACTGAAGGGAAGACGGAAGAGCAGATCGAAGGGCTGAAAAAGTCGATTGGGCTCGGGCGCATCGGTGAACCGGAAGACATCGCAAATGTGATTGAATTTTTGGTCAGCGAAAAATCGCAATGGATCACAGGCCAGACGATCCGCGTGAACGGCGGATTTATTTAAAAACACGATGAAGAGCCTAAGAATTCTTTTCTTGGGCTCTTTCTGTGATCAATCAAAGCGATTTTGCAAAACTTCATCCAGCTTCTCAGCGAACTCCTTCGGATATAATGAGCAGCCGACATGATTGCCGGGAAAATCGGCAACGCCCGTTCCGACATGCTCAGCCAACGCTTGCGCATACCGGTAAGGGAGAAATCCCTTTGAATCAATCCCGCCTGCAGGCACGGCGACCATTGATGAAGCCCTCAGCCTGTTTAGATCAGGCCTGTATTCTCTCAGCGCCGGCACTTCCGATCGTATAAAATAATCGATATTGGCCATCAGCTGCTCCATCCGGGCCGCCGGCCGCTTTGGCTGGGCGGATGCCGTAATGCCCATTGCTTGTGCAAACTCTTCCAAAGCCGGTAAACCGTTTTGTTGATAATGGTTTTCAAGGTTCTTCAAGCTTTTGATTCCCAAGATGCGGTCACTGCCTGACAACAGCTGCGGAATCGGTGGTTCGTGTGCGACAAGACCGCGGATTTGTTCAGGATGATGGATGGCCAGATCAACGCCGATGACTGCTCCCGAACTGCAGCCGAAAACAAAGGCGGGTTTATCGGTCAGGCTGGCGAGCAGACGGTGGGCGTCATCGCTGTGCACGGAAATCCGGCAGCTTTCGTTCGGGTTTTCAAGTCTGCTGCGCGAGTGGCCGCGGCGGTCATAGGTGACGACGGTATAGCGGTCGGACAAAAGGCCGGCAATCGGGTATGAATCAGCATCGCCGTTGCCGCCGTGTATCATAAGCAGGACAGGTCCTGTTCCGCGCATCTCGTAGTAGAGGCTGGCCCCGGGCACCCTCAATATCCCGTTTTTTACTTCAGTCATGATGACATACTCTCCTCTCTTTGTGATCATCACACCTTTACAATACATGATGAGAGCCGTGATCAACAGGCAGAAATCGGCTGAGAAACAAACTCGCCATATAGGAAAAGCACCGATCGTGACCGATCAGTGCTTCGCTTCTTTTATTTCGAGTACACAATCTTTTTGACCGTTTCTACAGAGAGGTGATGGTCATCAGCCAATTGATCAATCGTTCTGCCGTTTTTAAAAGCTTTTTTCATCAAAGCATTTCGGTCATCAATCAGCTTTCTCGCCCCAGACCGGGCGCCCCATTTTTGATGGGCGGATACGGGTTTAGGGATATAGATTGTTTCTCCTTGAACATATTGTTGAATTTCTGATATCAGCTTTTCGGGTAAAATAGCCGCTGCATTGAGATATGCCATGTCTGCCAGCTCCTTATTTTTGATCGCAAAATAAGGTGCAAAGCCAATCGATCAGAAAAACTCATTCAGGCGATGGGTGATCATGTCCGCCCCATGCAAAGTATCGCCTTTCCAATCACAGGCTTTGCATGAGTCGCTTTTGTATCCGGCATTGTGATAATTGCCATATTCCCACCTCCTCTTGGAACCCATTATAAAACGGTTCAAAACAAAAATGAAGAATATCGTGAGACGGCAAAACTGCCATCTGGTTTTCTAAAGCTGAAAAAAAGATGTCAATGGCGCAAACTATTTTCCACCTTTTCACGTCTATACATATTGGAAAAGCCTATGGAAAAAGGAGCTCTTTATAGCAATGAAGAAACAAACAGCCGAAGCGTCGCTTGTTGCGTTCATAACTGACGGGAAAGAACATGTTTACCGACTGGCGTACAGTTATGTGAAAAATCAGGAGGACGCGCTAGATATTGTTCAGGAATCGATCCACAAAGCGCTGGCTTCTGTCGATTCCCTTCGAAATCCCGAAACCATGAAAAGCTGGTTTTATAAAATTCTGGTACGCACAGCAATCGACTTTCTCCGAAAGCAAAAGAAACTAAAAGTGATGGATGATCAAACAATAGAGTATCTAAGCAAAGGAAAAGAAGATACATATCAAGATACAGACCTTTATGAAGCCCTTGAAGAATTGCCGCATCCATATAAAACGATTATCGTCCTGCGGTTTTTCGAGGATCTGAAATTAGAAGAAATAGCGGAAATCACCGGGGAAAACATCAATACGACCAAAACCCGGCTCTACAGAGGGCTGAAGCTCATGCGCATTCATTTGGCGAAGGAGGACCTGTCGTAATGGATAAGAAATTGGAACAATTAAGAGAAGAGTATCAAAACGTGCCCATTCCTAAAGAGCTGGACGAAATGGTCGAAAAAGCCCTTCAGCATCGTCCGCAAAGGAAGCGGAAGATCCTGATGTGGCCCGCATCAATAGCCGTGGCGGCGGCTGTGTTATTTGCCGCGGCCGTCAACATCAACCCCGACGCCGCCCAAGCCATGTCGAAAATCCCCGTTATCGGCAAAGTCGTCAAAGCGATCACGTTTACCGAGATCAAACAAGAGAAAGACCAGTCGAGCATTGATGTGAAAACACCGGCACTGTCCGGGCTGTCCAATCGTGAACTTGAGGAGAACGTCAACAAAAAGTATTTGAAAGAAAGCCAAAAGCTTTACAATGAATTTATGGAGGCCACCTCCAAACATAAAAAAGGGCATCTCAGCATTTACAGCGATTATGAGACAGTAACAGACACGAGGGACTTGATCTCGATTCGCCGGAATATCGAAAAAACGCAGGCATCCAGCTACACTCAGCAGCGCTATATCACCATCGACAAAAAGAACGAAATCCTGCTGACGCTGAAGAGTTTGTTTAAAGATGACCGCTATATCGATGTCATCAGCCAAAACATTAAAGAGCAAATGAAGCAGCAAATGAAGGAAGATCATGATAAAATTTATTGGATTGATGATGATGAAATCGAGCCATTCAAAAAAATTCGCGCTGACCAAAACTTTTACATTACTGAAGATCATAAATTGGTGATTTCGTTTGACGAATATGAAGTTGCGCCCGGATATATGGGGGTCGCAGAGTTTGAAATTCCGACCGGCGTTATTTCAAAACTGCTCGTCGGAAGCCGCTACATCCGCTAGCAAGGCAAAACATCCATGATGCCGCGGATCATGGATGTTTGCTGTGCGCTGCCTGCTCTATGAGGAACGGTCAGGGAGAAAAAAGTTTAGCATTTCATCGTACTTTTTGAAACAAAATGCCATCTCGTTTTCGTCTATTATCTCGGAACCAATAGAAAAAGATGACGTAAAAACGGGAATAACCGCGACATTATTGGAGGAATACCATGTTAGACAAGACGCAGCATCATCGCTACATACCGGGGTTGGACGGACTTCGGGCTTTTGCCGTTCTGGCGGTCATCGCATACCATCTGAACTTCAATTGGGCCGACGGAGGCTTCATCGGAGTCGACATCTTTTTTGTTTTATCCGGCTACTTGATTACATCCATCATATTGCCGGCGTATGGAGATGATATTAACTTGGATTTCCGCGGCTTTTGGATCCGCCGGATGCGGCGCCTGGCGCCGGCCGCATCCCTCATGATCATCGCGACTGTCATATGGGTCGTATTGTTTCACCAGGAGCTGCTCCATACGGTGCGAGGAGATGCGGCATACTCTCTCTTGTATGTCAGCAATTGGTGGTTTATTTTCCATGATCTATCCTATTTTGACAGCTTTGGCTCTCCATCGCCTTTAAAAAACCTTTGGTCATTGGCAATTGAAGAGCAGTTTTATATCGCATGGCCGATTGTTCTGGTGGCGGGAATGTACATATGTAAAAAAAGAACCAAGCTGGCGGGAGCGGTTTTATTGCTTGCGCTTTGCTCGGCTGTATTAATGAGCGTGCTTTACGTCCCAGGCGGAGATCCGAGCCGCGTCTACTACGGAACAGATACGCGCTCTTTCGAACTCTTGATTGGCTGCGCTTTAGCCCTTGTGTGGCCGATGAAAAGGCTTTCTTCAAACAGGCTCCCAATCAGGCTGAAGCGGGCATTGCACGGAACCGAGCTCGCCGCTTTTATGATCATAATACTGTGCATTTATCTCGTTGATGAATACGCTCCCTTTCTTTATCATGGCGGAATGCTTCTCATCAGTATCATCGCCGCCATTTTGATCGCATGCGTCAGCCATCCAAGCAGCTTTTTGGGTCATCTCCTTTCATGGAAGCCGCTGCGCTGGATTGGTACGAGATCATACGGCATTTACCTTTGGCATTACCCTGTCATCGTATTGAGCACGCCTGTTCATGAGATTGGCAATCCGGTTTATTGGCATGATGCCCTTAAAATTGCCGCAACACTGATTCTCGCCGAGCTTTCGTATCGGTTCATCGAGAAGCCGATTCGGAATGACGGCTTTCGACCGTTTTTCCGCCGCGTTTTTGTTAACAGGATTGTGGAATGGAAAACGTCTTCAACAGTCAGCAGAATGTCGCTGGGATTGCTGTTTGCCGCCTTCATCATTTTTGCGGGAGGGCTTTCCGGAATAGCCGGAGAAAGCAAACAGCCGCGGCTGCCGCATGTCCAGGCCACAGGAGAAGCAGGTGATTCTTCATACCGGACCTCTGATCAAACAGGCGGAACCAATTCAACGCACGATCAAAAAGAAACCGGGATACAGAAGAAAAACTCGAGCGGGCATCCGCATAAAGAAAAGAAGGCATCACAACAGCAAACAGAGGGAAAGGCGGAGAAGGATTCAGGGGAACACGTGCTGGCCATCGGCGATTCCGTCATGCTTGACATCGCGTCAAACCTTCGCCGCAAATATCCACATATAACGATAGACGGAAAGGTGGGGCGGCAGGTATCAGAAGCGCTCCATTTAACGCCAAAATACGCATCGTTT
Organism: Bacillus sp. KICET-3; assembly: GCF_033261025.1. Lineage (NCBI taxonomy): Bacteria > Bacillati > Bacillota > Bacilli > Caryophanales > Bacillaceae > Bacillus > Bacillus sp. KICET-3. The sequence continues at coordinate 685,766 of NZ_CP137345.1, forward strand.
AACCAGCCGGACAAATCCGTCATTATCGAACTGGGGACGAACGGGTATTTCACAGACAGCCAAATGGACGAGCTCCTTAACGCCTTCTCAAAAGCCCGCATTTATCTCGTGAACACGCGGGTGCCGCGCCAATGGGAGAGAAAGGTGAACGAGTCATTGCGCAGGCAGGCAGAAGGCCGCCGGAATGTTACATTGGTTGATTGGCACAGCGAAGCCATTGAGCACCCCGAATATTTTACCTCAGACGGCGTACACCTTGTGCCTAAAGGAGCTGAAGCTTTGACAGCACTTATCGTTCAAGCGGTGGAATAAAGATTTTACAGAAAAAGAGGCTTTTGGTGAAGCCTCTTTTCGTTTAAGAAATTGCCGGGTTTTTCTAAACCCTCTTTCTGAGCAGCTTGATGACATACGGCGTTATTAAAGTTTCTTTTATTAGTGTGCTTGGCTGTTTGCTAAAATGATTGATTTGTTTTCTTCTATGCGGAACCATGAACAAAGGCAGCCGGCTTGGATGAAACCAGCCGATTTTTGCTGTTTCATCCCCTTCTTTCAGCGGTTCACCGCCCAGCAATTTTCCTGTATAAATATACTGCATATCCCGGCAATCGGGCTGGTAGTATTCTCCTATTTTGCGTTCAATGGACACGTGGTAACCCGTTTCTTCTTTCATTTCCCTGATGGCGCATGTTTCCGGATGTTCATGTTTGTCCAATCTGCCTCCGGGTAAATCCCAGAGAGGAACATCTTTTCTTTTCACCAGAAGTATTTTTCCTTCATCATTTTCCACAATCGTGAAACAGCCTATCGTATTGACAGCATTCAAATGAACATAACTCCTTTTTCTATGTGTCATCGCTTCCAAGTATGAGTGTACTAAAAAAAGCACGGTCGTATCTATTAAATTGGATACGACTTGAGCAGACGGCTTTCACTATGAAAAAAATATGGTACAATATACGAATGTTTGCAGCCCGATTTCATTTCATGATTGAAGAATAGATGCTCACTAGGTCGATAGAAAGGTTTTGATAATATGCTTCATAATCCAACCGGAAAAGAACGGCTCGCATTGGCTTTCCTGCTTGGCATGCTTGCCATACTGGGCCCTTTGAATATCGATATGTATTTGCCCAGCTTTCCCGAGATTGCCGATGATTTGTCTGCCCGGGCCTCGCTCGTACAGCTCAGTTTAACGGCATGTCTGATCGGACTGACATTCGGCCAGCTTGTCATCGGTCCGATCAGTGATGCACAGGGGAGACGCAAGCCCTTATTAATATCCATCTTTTTATTTGCGCTGTCTTCGCTGTTTTGTGCGCTTTCTCCGAACATCGGCATATTGGTGCTGGCCCGGTTTTTGCAGGGGTTTACCGCTTCAGCGGGGATTGTGCTTTCGCGCGCGATCGTGCGGGATGTGTTTACCGGAAGGGAACTGTCTAAGTTTTTCTCGCTTTTAATGGTCATCACTGCGGTCGCACCGATGGTTGCGCCGATGACGGGCGGCGCCATTCTGCTGTTGCCGTTCGCAACATGGCACACGATTTTTTACACGTTGACATTGATCGGCTTCTTCCTTGTTCTGATTATTGCGCTGAGGCTGAAAGAAACCTTGCCGCCTGAGAAGCGGATTCCAAGCTCAATCGGATCATCTGTGAAGACGATGGGCAGTTTGGTAAAGGACCGGTCTTTTATCGGGTATGCGCTGACAGTCGGGTTCATCCACGGGGGGAGCTTTGCATATGTTTCCGGTACGCCTTTTGTGTATCAGGATATTTATGGGGTATCTCCGCAGGTTTTCAGCGTGTTATTCGGCATTAACGGCTTGGCCATCATTACCGGAAGCTTTATCATTGGACGCTTTGGAGGAATCGTTCATGAAAGAAAATTGCTTCGCATGGCGGTCATTACCGCTCTCATTGCAACAACTGTACTGCTTACGATGACGATCATCAAAGGTCCGCTTCCGACACTGGTCATTTCCATTTTTATATACATGATCACGATTGGAATGACGCTGACAAGCACTTTTACTTTGGCGATGGAAAATCAGGGCCACCGTGCCGGCAGCGCAAGCGCGATGTTGGGGATGCTCCCGCTGCTGCTCGGGTCAATCGTTTCCCCGCTTGTCGGAATGAATGAAACGACGGCAATCCCAATGGGCGCCATCATGTTTGTCACAGCCGTCATCGGGTCTGTCGCCTTTTTCACGCTGACAAAAGAAAAAGCGGAGCAGAACTAACACATCCACACAAAAAAGGACGGAATCGTTTGATTCCGTCCTTTGCTTTTATAGAGACGAGCGGAGAATAGCGAGCACATCGTCTTTGTTCAGTTTTTGGAAGTTGCCGAAGCCGCCGTGCTCCATTTCTTTAGCCGCAATATCGGCAATCAAGTCAAGCTTGTCTTCGCCGATGTCGTAATCGGCCAGACGGGAAGGAGCGCCAAGGCTTGTCCAGAAGGCGGACAGCTTGTCGATCCCTTCAAGCGCGATTTCTTTATCTGTTTTGCCTTCAGTGTCAATGTCGAACATATTGAGCATCAGGGCTTTGAAGCGGCCGACATTTGTATCAAGTGTATATCTCATCCAGTTTGGGAACAGAATCGCCAGTCCGCCCGCATGCGGGATATCATAAACGGCTGAAACGGCGTGCTCCATCGTATGGGACGCCCAGTCGCCGAAATATCCCATTTGCAGCGTCCCGTTTAATGCGATGGTGCCGGCGTATAAAATCGTTTCGCGGTGCTGATAGTTTTGCAGATCCTTCAGGAGTTTCGGTGCTGTTTCGATCACCGTCTGCAGCACGGCAAAGCACATTCTGTCTTGAAGCGGCGTGTTTTCGACGTTATGGAAGTATTGTTCAAATACGTGGCTCATCATATCGACGATGCCGTAGACCGTTTGATTTTCAGGGACGCTGAATGTATTGACAGGGTCTAAAATAGAGAAACGCGGATGTGTCACATCGCTTCCCCACACATACTTCTCATTTGTTTCCCAATTTGTAATGACAGAATCCGGGTTCATTTCAGATCCTGTTGCGGCAAGGGTCAAAACCGTACCGAACGGAAGAGCGTCCTTCGCAGTTGTTTTTTTGCTGAAAATGTCCCAAGGATCGCCCTCGTACTTGACGCCGGCCGCAATCGCTTTGGTGCAGTCGATGACGCTCCCTCCGCCGACCGCGAGAAGAAATTCGATGTCATGCTGTCTGCACAAATCGATTCCTTTTTGCACTGTCGCAAGGCGCGGATTCGGTTCGACTCCGGAAAGTTCATGCCAATCAGCGCCTTCTTCTCTTAAAACGCCTGTTACTTGATCATAAAGGCCGTTTCGTTTAATGCTGCCGCCTCCATATACAAGCAAAACCCTTTTCCCGTATTTCTTTAATTCCTGTTTCAATTGTTCAAGCTGGCCTTTGCCAAAGATCAGCTTCGTCGGATTATAGTAGCTGAAATTTTCCATATCATCAAACCTCCAATATGTAAATAAAAACAGGTTTCCTACTATAACATATAACCGGAAAGAGCAAAAGAGCTGAACTTCTTACGGAATGAAGGACCAAACAGCACAAAAAAGCGTGAGGCCGGCACCTCCCAACAGCTGTTTCCAACGAAAAAAGCTTGCCTGCAAAACCATTTTCAGCGGATTTGCCGCGATTACATCTAAAAATACTGAGCGTGAGCCGGTTCAGCTCACTGAAATGTCCGCAGATTCATGATTATGGATCACCATCGAGACAGCGGTGCCTACATCTGGAGTGCTCTGTATCTCCAGTTCGCTTCCGCAGAAATACTTCAGCCTCTGGTTAATATTTCTCAGGCCGACGCGATCGAAACCAGGGGAAAGGATTTCTTTTTGTTTTTCCGGTGTCATGCCGGCTCCGTTGTCCTCGACTTTGACGACATATTGATGGTCGGTTTCTTTTTTGGCTATCAGTTTGATCCAGCCTCCGCCTCTTTTCCTGCCGATTCCGTGTTGAATGGCATTTTCGACCAGAGGCTGAATCATTAAAGGCGGGAGATTGAAATCGATGTCTTGATCGATATCAAATATGACTTTCAGCCGGTTACCGTAGCGCGTTTTTTCAATTGAAAGAAAGGATCTGACAATTGACAGCTCTTTTCTGAATGTGCTGATCGCAGACGTATTTTGAAAATTAAAACTCATTCTTAAAAAATTGGTAAACTCAGCAGTTACTTCCCGCGCCTTTTCAATATCCAGATGACTGAGGGAAATGATCGTGTTCAATACATTGTAAAGAAAATGCGGACGGCCGAAAACTAGAGGGAGCGGTCTTCAAGATTGTTGACCGGGAAGGGAACACAATCCAAGAAGAGCTGACCGCTGATCAAGACGGCAAAGTCACGGCTTCGGGTCTGGCTCCGGGACACTACGCTTTTGTCGAAACGAAAGCGCCAGAAGGATATGTGCTGAATACAGAGAAAATAGAGTTTGCCATCTCCGATTCAGCAGAAGGCAGACCAGAGGCGGCTGACGCCGGAATTGCAGTCAACCATAAAGGTTCTGTCCAATTGACGAAGGAAGATGCGGACGGCCATAAACTAGAGGGAGCGGTCTTCAAGATTGTTGATCAGAAAGGGAATACCGTTCAGGAAGATCTGGCGTCAGATCAAGACGGGAACGTAACAGCTTCAGGTCTCGCGCCGGGGCATTACGCCTTTGTCGAAACAAAAGCGCCGGAAGGATATGTGTTGAATACGGAGAAAATAGAGTTTACCATCATTGAATCAGCAGAAGGGAAGCCGAAGGCGGCTGATGCCGGCACTGCTGTCAACTATAAAGGCGCTGTTCATTTGCTGAAACAAGATGAAGATGGAAAAGGATTAGCCGGCGCTGTTTTCAAAATCATTGACAGTGATGGAAAAACAGTCAGAGACGATCTAGTCTCAAAAGATGGCGGTAAAATTGAGGCGGACGGATTGGCTCCGGGAAGCTATCAATTTGTTGAAAAAGAGGCGCCCGACGGCTATCTTTTGTCAACCAGCCCAGTACAGTTCACCATCAAGGCTGAGCACGCAGGAAAACCGGAGCAGGTTGAATTAACGGCGGTCAACAAGGAGAACGGCGTTGTCCTGACAAAAGTGGATCAGAACGACAAAGCCTCCGTTCTTCAAGGCGCGACATTCAATCTGACAGATGCAAACGGCAAAGTATTGAAAGCCGGACTGACCACTGATGACAAAGGGCAGATTAAAGTCAGCGGTCTCAAACCGGGCGATTACCAGTTTGTCGAAACAAAAGCACCTGAGAATTACAGTTTGGATAAGACGCCAATACCGTTCAAGATCAGCAATACCGATACAAAACCAGTCGAAATCACCGCGGCGAATCTATTGACGCCAGGCGATGTCAAACTGACGAAAGTGGATCGTAACGATAAAAATGCCGTTTTGCAAGGGGCTGAATTCAAGCTGGTGGATTCCAGCGGCCATCCTGTTAAAACCGATGGCTACGGCAAAGAGCTGCCGGCAGTCTGGAAAACGGATCAGAATGGACAGTTCACGGTGAAAGGACTGGCGCCTGGGCGCTACCAATTCATCGAAACAAAAGCGCCGGACGGCTATCAGCTGGACGAAACACCGCTTCAGTTCGACATTAAAGCAGGACAGTCGAGAGCAGTGGAAATAACGGCTTTTAATACAAAATTAAAAACAACACCGCCTGACAAAGACACACCGAATGACAATGTCAATGGAAAAGGACACCATTCCAATTCCAATGACTCAAACGGTCATACGAAAACTGACAAAACACTTCCGAAAACCGGTGATACAGACAGCATGATTCCGATTGTGACCGGCATTCTGATGCTCTTGGCAGGCGGAGCCTTGGCTCTCTCCAGAAAGAGGCGGAAAAAGGCGTAAATAGTTGTTATGGCACCTGATCAAGGAAGAATCGATCAGGTGTTTTTTTAAAGAAAAAACGACGCGACGCCGCTAAAAGGCTGATCAGTGAGAAAGGGATCATGAGCATGTATAAAAAAATAATGATTGCGGTGCTTGTCTTTTCAGGTCTGTTGCTCATATTGTCCCCTTTCATTAAAGAAAGCATCATCATCAATCTCAGCAATGGCCATCGTTCTGAATTGACTGCGGGGCAGGCGGAAAGAAATAATCAACAACAGGCATCATTCGACTTCGATGCGATTCAGCCGCCTTCTTTTTTCGAAGCGGTAAAAGCGGGCATCGAACGCGATCCGAAAGCGGTGATCGGCCGCATCACCATTAGCAGTGTCGGGATTCGGCTGCCGATTTTGAAAGGCACAACCAATCAAAACCTGCTTTTCGGAGCGACGACAATGCGTCCCGAGCAGAAAATGGGCGAGGGTAATTACCCGTTAGCCGGCCATCATATGAGGCGGGAGAGCCTTCTATTCGGTCCTCTGGTCCAGATCAAGAAAGGGGACAGGATCGTGATCACAGATTTTAAAAAAGACTACATCTATGCGGTGACATCGAAAAACGTTATTTCAGAAATGGATGCAGCTGTCATTCAAGAGACAAAAGAAAAGAACATTACGCTGATTACATGTGACAAACCGGAAAGAACCGAAGGACGCCTTGCGGTGAAAGGAAAACTGATTCATATCACTGTTCATTCGCAATAATACTTTGTTATTGGACCAAGGAATACAATATGAATGCATCTAAAAAGCCGGAGGTTTTAAACCTACGGCTTTTTTTTTACTTTTTGTTATATTAAAGTTTACAAATAGATAACTAAAACATAACTATAACATGACAAAAAGTGAAAAAGCACATCCACCCTCGAGAAATGGACGAGGGGCAGTCGGTTTGTAAAAAGAAATAGGATTTATGCCGGATATATCAAGGTTTTATCGAAAAAATTATATAGATTCAATTAAGATTTCTGAATTTTTATATTGACTGTAAGCGCTTTTATAATTATGATAATAGCAGACATCACAAAAAAATAACAAAAATATAACTATAACATAACAATGAAAAAAGGGATGGCTGCAAACTCATAAATGAAAGCGATTGCATTTCGGTCTTGGCTTGAGATTGATTTGCGTTTTTGCCAACATAAAATTCCCAATTTTCAAAAAGGTGATGATCGAGGAGGGAGCCTGGCGGACACAATTCGATGAGTAGCGGCTGAAAGCGGAAAGGTATTAGAACTTATACATGATGTGGTGATACATGGCAATCACGGCGCAGAATTTGCACTCCGTTGGATTTATGCTTCAATACCCGAGGGAATAAACAAAGGAAACAATTCGTTGAACATTCTTTAATAAAGGCGGGGAATAGACATGAATGAACAGAAAAGTCAAAAATCGTTTTTAAGCACCATCATTTTAGTCTCGACATTTGGCGGACTCCTTTTTGGATATGATACAGGTGTCGTCAATGGTGCATTGCCTTATATGGCTGAAAAAGACCAGCTTAACCTCAATGCATTTACCGAAGGCCTTGTTGCAAGCTCGCTTCTTCTTGGCGCTGCGCTTGGAGCGGTATTTGGAGGCCGGCTCTCAGATTATGTCGGACGGCGCAAAAATATTATTTTTCTGGCAGTGCTGTTCTTTTTCGCGACACTTGGATGTACTTTAGCGCCGAATGTATCTGTCATGGTCTTTTCTCGTTTTATGCTGGGGATCGCTGTAGGAGGCGCGTCTGTCACGGTTCCGACTTATTTGGCGGAAATGTCGCCGGCTGAAAAAAGAGGCCGGATGGTGACTCAAAATGAATTAATGATTGTGTCCGGACAGCTGCTTGCTTTTACATTCAACGCCATTCTCGGTACCACGATGGGAGACAGCTCCCATGTCTGGCGCTACATGCTTGCGATTGCGGCGGTTCCGGCCGTATTGTTGTTCTTCGGTATGCTGAGGGTTCCTGAGAGTCCGCGCTGGCTTGTATCGAAGGGGAAAAGCGAACATGCTTTGGGCGTCCTCAAAAAAATCCGACCAGAAAAACGCGCCCAATCAGAATTGGCTGAAATTGAAGCAGCGCTCAACAGGGAGTCGGAAATTAAGAAAGCGACCTTTAAAGATTTGACAGTGCCGTGGGTGCGCCGCATCGTATTTATTGGAATCGGCATCGCCATCGTACAACAGATCACCGGTGTGAACTCGATTATGTACTATGGAACAGAAATTCTTAAAAATGCCGGCTTTGAAACAAAAGCCGCGCTTATCGGGAATATTGCCAATGGGTTAATCTCCGTTTTGGCGACTTTCGTGGGAATTTGGCTGCTGGGCAAAGTCGGCCGCAGGCCTATGCTGTTGACCGGTTTAATCGGAACGACGTCGGCGTTGCTGCTGATCGGTATTTTCTCGACGTTGCTGCAAGGTTCAGCCGCGCTTCCGTATGTTGTCCTTGCATTAACTGTTACATTCCTTGGATTCCAGCAGGGAGCCATTTCTCCTGTTACATGGCTGATGCTTTCGGAAATTTTTCCGCTGCGTTTGCGGGGCCTCGGCATGGGTGTTACGGTGTTATGCTTATGGATCGCTAATTTTTTCGTCGGTCTTACATTCCCGATATTGCTCGAATCAATCGGACTGTCCTCGACGTTTTATATCTTTGTCGGTCTGGGACTCGTCTCCATCACCTTCGTGAAAAAATTCCTTCCGGAAACAAAAGGGCTTACCCTTGAACAGCTGGAAAACAATTTCCGCAACTATAAATCCGGAAATATCCAAAACGGTGTAAGTGCGGACTCAACAGATGAAAAAACAGGACTAGTTTAAACAGGATCCGGCCGAAGGGTTGCAGAATTGATAGTCGGTATCGGGACGTGAAGTAGCTGCTGATGAGTGTGGACGGTCTGCTGAAAATGCTTCTGAATAGAGTGGTTTGTGCAACGAAAAGAAAGTGCAATCATAAAAACTTTGTTCTGTATCCGTCTGGAATATATCCGGCAGATAGGAGCGGGTACGGCTTGAAGGAGCGTGCATTCGAAGACTCTGGAAGAGTCTTCCGTCCGTCAATGATAAGATGTAATAATAAACAATCGGCAATAAAGCCTGACTGGCCGTTGCCTGCTAAAAACCCGGTTCATTTCGTTTTCTTGACGGAGTGAACCGGGTTTTATCAAAGTCCGAGTGCGGATATGAAACGGATAAAGGGCTTTCGTGCATTCAAGCCCATTTCGAAAATAAGCGCTGTTCTGCGGTTATTAAATAGAAGATATCAATACCAATCATGGACACCGAAGTATAAAAGCTTCATTAAAATGATCAGAGAAAAATGGTGCCGTTAAACCTGTATTTTTAATATGAAAGAATGGAACGTTCATTATCAGATGACATAAAATAAAAGGCTGGGGTTTAAATATATATAATGATGAAAGACGCCGTTTTTATTTTGAATAAAAAAACGAAAAAAAGTGTTGACCGCTTTTCGATAACGTGATATATTATTATTCGTCGCTGATGACAGCGAAAGACACTTCAGAAAAAGTTTTCGATCTGAAGGGTGTACAAATGTTTTAAAATGTGTATAATGAATAAGGTCGTAGCACAATGATTTGATTCATTACACTGTTTTTAAAAAAGATGTTGACTTTAACTGATTTTCATAGTATTATAGTTAAGTCGCCTGATGAAGCGCCCGTAGCTCAATTGGATAGAGCGTTTGACTACGGATCAAAAGGTTAGGGGTTCGACTCCTCTCGGGCGCGCCATAACACATCATATATGCGGGTGTAGTTTAGTGGTAAAACCTCAGCCTTCCAAGCTGATGTCGTGAGTTCGATTCTCATCACCCGCTCCAATTTTAGAATGATCTTTGAAAACTAAACAAGACAAAACGTACCTGTTAATTCATTAAATAAATCGCACATGCGAGTGTGCGTAGTCATTATCAAACGGGCCTGCACGATGCAGGTCATGCAGATGTTAATCTGCATTCCATTTCATGGAGAGTTTGATCCTGGCTCAGGACGAACGCTGGCGGCGTGCCTAATACATGCAAGTCGAGCGAACCGACGGGAGCTTGCTCCCTTAGGTTAGCGGCGGACGGGTGAGTAACACGTGGGTAACCTGCCTGTAAGACTGGGATAACTCCGGGAAACCGGGGCTAATACCGGATGCTTGATTGAACCGCATGGTTCAATTATAAAAGGTGGCTTTTAGCTACCACTTACAGATGGACCCGCGGCGCATTAGCTAGTTGGTGAGGTAACGGCTCACCAAGGCGACGATGCGTAGCCGACCTGAGAGGGTGATCGGCCACACTGGGACTGAGACACGGCCCAGACTCCTACGGGAGGCAGCAGTAGGGAATCTTCCGCAATGGACGAAAGTCTGACGGAGCAACGCCGCGTGAGTGATGAAGGTTTTCGGATCGTAAAACTCTGTTGTTAGGGAAGAACAAGTACCGTTCGAACAGGGCGGTGCCTTGACGGTACCTAACCAGAAAGCCACGGCTAACTACGTGCCAGCAGCCGCGGTAATACGTAGGTGGCAAGCGTTGTCCGGAATTATTGGGCGTAAAGCGCGCGCAGGCGGTTTCTTAAGTCTGATGTGAAAGCCCCCGGCTCAACCGGGGAGGGTCATTGGAAACTGGGGAACTTGAGTGCAGAAGAGGAGAGTGGAATTCCACGTGTAGCGGTGAAATGCGTAGAGATGTGGAGGAACACCAGTGGCGAAGGCGACTCTCTGGTCTGTAACTGACGCTGAGGCGCGAAAGCGTGGGGAGCGAACAGGATTAGATACCCTGGTAGTCCACGCCGTAAACGATGAGTGCTAAGTGTTAGAGGGTTTCCGCCCTTTAGTGCTGCAGCAAACGCATTAAGCACTCCGCCTGGGGAGTACGGTCGCAAGACTGAAACTCAAAGGAATTGACGGGGGCCCGCACAAGCGGTGGAGCATGTGGTTTAATTCGAAGCAACGCGAAGAACCTTACCAGGTCTTGACATCCTCTGACACCCCTAGAGATAGGGCTTCCCCTTCGGGGGCAGAGTGACAGGTGGTGCATGGTTGTCGTCAGCTCGTGTCGTGAGATGTTGGGTTAAGTCCCGCAACGAGCGCAACCCTTGATCTTAGTTGCCAGCATTCAGTTGGGCACTCTAAGGTGACTGCCGGTGACAAACCGGAGGAAGGTGGGGATGACGTCAAATCATCATGCCCCTTATGACCTGGGCTACACACGTGCTACAATGGGCAGAACAAAGGGCAGCGAAGCCGCGAGGCTAAGCCAATCCCACAAATCTGCTCTCAGTTCGGATCGCAGTCTGCAACTCGACTGCGTGAAGCTGGAATCGCTAGTAATCGCGGATCAGCATGCCGCGGTGAATACGTTCCCGGGCCTTGTACACACCGCCCGTCACACCACGAGAGTTTGTAACACCCGAAGTCGGTGAGGTAACCTTTTGGAGCCAGCCGCCGAAGGTGGGACAGATGATTGGGGTGAAGTCGTAACAAGGTAGCCGTATCGGAAGGTGCGGCTGGATCACCTCCTTTCTAAGGATATTATACGGAATATAAGACCTTGCGGTCTTATAGGCAGGTGCGTTTGGATCTTGTTTAGTTTTGAAGGATCATTCCTTCAAACAAGTGTTTCTTCTTAAAGGATCACTTGCTAATAACGCCACATCATGTGGCAACGCAAGTGTTTGCACATCCTGTGCGGCACTGCACGTTGTTCTTTGAAAACTAGATAACGAAAGTAGACATTCACATTCAATTGTAATGCAAGATATCACGTAGTGATTCTTTTTAACGGTTAAGTTAGAAAGGGCGCACGGTGGATGCCTTGGCACTAGGAGCCGATGAAGGACGGGACGAACACCGATATGCTTCGGGGAGCTGTAAGCAAGCTTTGATCCGGAGATTTCCGAATGGGGAAACCCACTGCTCGTAATGGAGCAGTATCCATATCTGAATTCATAGGATATGAGAAGGCAGACCCGGGGAACTGAAACATCTAAGTACCCGGAGGAAGAGAAAGCAAATGCGATTCCCTGAGTAGCGGCGAGCGAAACGGGAACAGCCCAAACCAAGAGGCTTGCCTCTTGGGGTTGTAGGACACTCTATACGGAGTTACAAAAGAACGGGGTAGATGAAGAGGTCTGGAAAGGCCCGCCATAGGAGGTAACAGCCCTGTAGTCAAAACTTCGTTCTCTCCTGAGTGGATCCTGAGTACGGCGGAACACGTGAAATTCCGTCGGAATCCGGGAGGACCATCTCCCAAGGCTAAATACTCCCTAGTGACCGATAGTGAACCAGTACCGTGAGGGAAAGGTGAAAAGCACCCCGGAAGGGGAGTGAAAGAGATCCTGAAACCGTGTGCCTACAAGTAGTCAGAGCCCGTTAACGGGTGATGGCGTGCCTTTTGTAGAATGAACCGGCGAGTTACGATCCCGTGCAAGGTTAAGTTTGAAAAGACGGAGCCGCAGCGAAAGCGAGTCTGAATAGGGCGTATGAGTACGTGGTCGTAGACCCGAAACCAGGTGATCTACCCATGTCCAGGGTGAAGTTCAGGTAACACTGAATGGAGGCCCGAACCCACGCACGTTGAAAAGTGCGGGGATGAGGTGTGGGTAGGGGTGAAATGCCAATCGAACCTGGAGATAGCTGGTTCTCTCCGAAATAGCTTTAGGGCTAGCCTCAAGGTAAGAGTCTTGGAGGTAGAGCACTGATTGGACTAGGGGCCCCTACCGGGTTACCGAATTCAGTCAAACTCCGAATGCCAAAGACTTATCCTTGGGAGTCAGACTGCGAGTGATAAGATCCGTAGTCGAAAGGGAAACAGCCCAGACCGCCAGCTAAGGTCCCAAAGTATACGTTAAGTGGAAAAGGATGTGGAGTTGCTTAGACAACCAGGATGTTGGCTTAGAAGCAGCCACCATTTAAAGAGTGCGTAATAGCTCACTGGTCGAGTGACTCTGCGCCGAAAATGTACCGGGGCTAAACGTATCACCGAAGCTGCGGACTGTTCTTGCGAACAGTGGTAGGAGAGCGTTCTAAGGGCTGTGAAGCGAGACCGGAAGGACTCGTGGAGCGCTTAGAAGTGAGAATGCCGGTATGAGTAGCGAAAGAGGGGTGAGAATCCCCTCCACCGAATGCCTAAGGTTTCCTGAGGAAGGCTCGTCCGCTCAGGGTTAGTCGGGACCTAAGCCGAGGCCGAAAGGCGTAGGCGATGGATAACAGGTTGATATTCCTGTACCACCTCCTCACCATTTGAGCAATGGGGGGACGCAGGAGGATAGGGTAAGCGCGGTATTGGATATCCGCGTCCAAGCAGTTAGGCTGGGAAATAGGCAAATCCGTTTCCCATATAAGGCTGAGCTGTGATGGCGAGTGAAATATAGTAGCGAAGTTCCTGATTCCACACTGCCAAGAAAAGCCTCTAGCGAGGTGAGAGGTGCCCGTACCGCAAACCGACACAGGTAGGCGAGGAGAGAATCCTAAGGTGATCGAGAGAACTCTCGTTAAGGAACTCGGCAAAATGACCCCGTAACTTCGGGAGAAGGGGTGCTCTGTTAGGGTGCAAGCCCGAGAGAGCCGCAGTGAATAGGCCCAGGCGACTGTTTAGCAAAAACACAGGTCTCTGCGAAGCCGTAAGGCGAAGTATAGGGGCTGACGCCTGCCCGGTGCTGGAAGGTTAAGAGGAGCGCTTAGCGTATGCGAAGGTGCGAATTGAAGCCCCAGTAAACGGCGGCCGTAACTATAACGGTCCTAAGGTAGCGAAATTCCTTGTCGGGTAAGTTCCGACCCGCACGAAAGGCGCAACGATCTGGGCACTGTCTCAACGAGAGACTCGGTGAAATTATAGTACCTGTGAAGATGCAGGTTACCCGCGACAGGACGGAAAGACCCCGTGGAGCTTTACTGCAGCCTGATATTGAATGTTGGTACAGCTTGTACAGGATAGGTAGGAGCCTTGGAAACCGGAGCGCCAGCTTCGGTGGAGGCATCGGTGGGATACTACCCTGGCTGTATTGACCTTCTAACCCGCTGCCCTTATCGGGCAGGGAGACAGTGTCAGGTGGGCAGTTTGACTGGGGCGGTCGCCTCCTAAAAGGTAACGGAGGCGCCCAAAGGTTCCCTCAGAATGGTTGGAAATCATTCGCAGAGTGTAAAGGCACAAGGGAGCTTGACTGCGAGACCTACAAGTCGAGCAGGGACGAAAGTCGGGCTTAGTGATCCGGTGGTTCCGCATGGAAGGGCCATCGCTCAACGGATAAAAGCTACCCCGGGGATAACAGGCTTATCTCCCCCAAGAGTCCACATCGACGGGGAGGTTTGGCACCTCGATGTCGGCTCATCGCATCCTGGGGCTGTAGTCGGTCCCAAGGGTTGGGCTGTTCGCCCATTAAAGCGGTACGCGAGCTGGGTTCAGAACGTCGTGAGACAGTTCGGTCCCTATCCGTCGCGGGCGCAGGAAATTTGAGAGGAGCTGTCCTTAGTACGAGAGGACCGGGATGGACGCACCGCTGGTGTACCAGTTGTTCTGCCAAGGGCATCGCTGGGTAGCTATGTGCGGACGGGATAAGTGCTGAAAGCATCTAAGCATGAAGCCCCCCTCAAGATGAGATTTCCCATTCCTATAAGGAAGTAAGATCCCTGAAAGATGATCAGGTTGATAGGTCTGAGGTGGAAGTGTGGCGACACATGGAGCTGACAGATACTAATCGATCGAGGACTTAACCTAAATATTTGTGAATGGTCTTTACCCGTTATCTAGTTTTGAGAGAATGCTCTCAAAAGCCAAAGGCAAGGAAACTCGGCTAAAGGCCCTCATATCCTGTGAGGAACGCCCAGTACCTTTGTCCTGAAGGCATAGTTTGGTGGCGATAGCGAAGAGGTCACACCCGTTCCCATGCCGAACACGGAAGTTAAGCTCTTCAGCGCCGATGGTAGTTGGGGGTCTCCCCCTGTGAGAGTAGGACGCCGCCAAGCTGTTGTTTTAATTATATATCATCGCGGGGTGGAGCAGTTCGGTAGCTCGTCGGGCTCATAACCCGAAGGTCGCAGGTTCAAATCCTGCCCCCGCAACCAATACAGATTAAATATGGAGTGCCCGAAGGGTGCAACCAAAATATATATAGATTAAATAAAAATGGTCCGGTAGTTCAGTTGGTTA
Organism: Bacillus sp. KICET-3; assembly: GCF_033261025.1. NCBI lineage: Bacteria > Bacillati > Bacillota > Bacilli > Caryophanales > Bacillaceae > Bacillus > Bacillus sp. KICET-3. The sequence continues at coordinate 700,841 of NZ_CP137345.1, forward strand.
GAATGCCTGCCTGTCACGCAGGAGGTCGCGGGTTCGAGTCCCGTCCGGACCGCCATGTTGTACACAAACGAAATTATGATGTTTCGTTTTTTTTTATGTCTTTTTATATTGATTTTTCAGCTTGGTTCAGCCAAGCTTTCTTTATTTCTTGATGATAATTCGATAAACTAGTGTTAGTGTTTTTAATTGCCGCTTGTAACAGCAAAGGAGCATGTTATTTTATGGATGAATTTGAGCTGATTCGCAGGATTGCGCCGCGCTCTCTTTCTCATCGGGAAATCGAAATCGGTATCGGAGACGATGCCGCCGTTTATAATCCAAAAAAAGGATATCAGGAAATCGTTTGCGTCGATACGATGGTAGACGGCGTTCATTTTCTGTCTTCACATTCGACGCCAGCTGATATCGGCTATAAAGCATTGGCTGTTAATATTAGCGATATTGCGGCAATGGGAGGCTATCCGAAATTTTATCTCGTTTCGATTGCTGTACCTTCGGGACGGCGCGAATCTGATATTGAAGCCATGTATGAAGAAATGACTAAACTGGCGAAACTGTACCAAATGGATTTAATTGGCGGTGACACTGTATCGACCCGCGGACAGATGGTCATCACCGTAACGGTCATCGGTGAGGTTGAAAAAGGCAGGGCCTGTTTGCGAAGCCATGCCCGTCCTGGTGATGTCGTCTTTGTCACAGGAGAACTTGGTTCTTCCGCAGCCGGGCTGTCATTGTTGTTGGGAGACCGGTTTACTAACGATGAAGGTCTTGTCCAACATTTTATGAAGCGGCATAAAAGACCTGAGCCCCGGGTGAAAGCCGGTTTGATCTGTTCCCGTTATCAACGTGTTGCGCTTAATGATATCAGCGACGGACTTGCCAGTGAATTAAATGAAATTGCTGAAGCAAGCCGTGTATCTATAGATATATATCAAGATTCAATCCCAACACATTCGGAATTACATAAGCTGCATTCAGATTGGGAAGAGTGGGTCTTGTTCGGCGGAGAAGACTTTGAGCTTGCCGGTACAATTTCCAGTGATCAATGGGAGCGTTTTGCTCAGGAATGTTCCAGCTGCGGGGTACCGGTATATAAAATCGGACAAGTCGTTCAATCCGGAGAAGCAAAAGTTTTCTACCACAGTGGACAAGACCGCATTCTCCTTGAGAAAAAAGGATATAATCATTTTAAACAAGACAGGTGACATAAAGGTGAAAACATTGGAATGGATAACGGCGGATCCTGAGGAAACAAAGAACATCGCCAAGTTGACGGCGCGTTATGTTCAGCCTGGGGACGTCATTACATTGGAGGGGGACCTGGGAGCCGGGAAGACGACTTTTACGAAAGGTTTCGCAGAAGGAATCGGCATTCAGCGGGTTGTCAACAGTCCGACCTTTACCATCATAAAAGAATATCGGGAAGGTGTCCTTCCCTTATATCATATGGACGTATACAGAATGGAAGATGAAACAGAAGACCTCGGTTTGGATGAATACTTTGAAGGAGAAGGGGTCTGCCTCGTGGAATGGGCGCATCTGATTGGAGAACAGCTTCCTGAAGAACGTCTTGAGATTGTCATCAAAAGGCTTGGCGGAGATGAACGACAGCTGGTCTTTACACCTAAAGGCAATCGGTATGAAAATCTTTGCAGGGAGATAAGCGAACATGACGATACTTGCGATTGATACATCTAATTTAACGCTTGGCGTTGCTTTGGTCCGGGATGGAAAAGTGATAGCCGAGCATATATCCCATCTGAAAAAAAACCATTCGGTCCGGGCGATGCCGGCGATCGATGAATTGCTCAAAGAATGCGGCCTCCCCCCCCGTGATTTGAGCAAAATCGCAGTTGCAAGGGGACCGGGCTCTTATACCGGAGTGCGCATCGGCGTCACGATTGCGAAAACGCTGGCCTGGTCTTTGAATATTCCCGTTGCAGCGGTTTCAAGCCTTGAAGTGCTGGCTGCCAACGGCCGTTTTTTCTCAGGAGTCATCTGTCCGCTGTTTGATGCAAGACGGGGACAGGTTTATACTGGATTGTACCAATATGACGGCAATAACAGGCTTTTAGCTTTGGAAGAGGATCAAAATATTTTGCTTGAGGATTGGCTGAAAAAGCTGAAGGAAAGCAAGCAGCAAGTGCTGTTTTTAGGCAATGACACCGACATCCACAAGGAAATGATTGAAAAGACTCTAAATCATCAAGCCGTGATCGGAGGCGCTTCTCATCACCTTCCGCGGCCATCCGAATTGGCTTTAATCGGAGAGTGCAAAGAACCTGAGCCTGTCCACAGCCTTGTCCCGAATTATATTCGTTTGGCCGAGGCGGAAGCCGTATGGCTGGAAAAACAAAAGTAACGGGTGAAACCATGAATACTCAAATGGTCATACGTGATATGAGTCCAAAAGATGTAGATCAAGTGTATGAAATTGAAAAGCTGTCTTTTTCATCTCCATGGAAAAAGGAATCATTTTATCAGGAGCTTCACCATAATATTTATGCTCATTATCTCGTTCTTGAAGTCGACGAAAACATCATCGGCTACTGCGGGATCTGGATTGTGCTGGATGATGCGCAGATTACCAACATTGCCGTTTTACCCGGTTATCGGGGACGCCATTTTGGGGAAGCCCTTTTAAGAGAAGCTATGGAACTGTGCCGAAGAAAGAAGGCGGCCCAGCTTTCTTTAGAAGTCAGGGTATCGAACCATATTGCCCAAAGCTTATATCAAAAACTCGGTTTTCAGCCGGGGGGAATTCGCAAACATTATTATACTGATAATGGAGAAGATGCTTTATTAATGTGGGTGAGACTAAATGAATCATAAAAAAGATTTGTATGTATTGGGAATTGAGACAAGCTGTGATGAAACCGCCGCCGCCATCGTTAAAAACGGTACAGATATTGTCACAAACGTGGTCGCGTCACAAATTGAAAGCCATAAACGGTTTGGAGGGGTGGTTCCCGAGATCGCTTCAAGGCATCATGTAGAACAGATGACGATTGTGCTTGAGGAAGCCTTTTCACAGGCAGGCATGTCCTTTGATGATATTGATGCCATTGCGGTAACAGAAGGACCGGGACTTGTCGGCGCATTGCTGATCGGCGTCAATGCAGCCAAGGCACTGAGTTTTGCCCGCAATATTCCGCTGGTGGGCGTTCACCATATTGCAGGCCATATTTACGCAAACCGGCTTGTACAAGAGATCCGCTTTCCTGCGCTCGCTTTGGTCGTCTCCGGCGGACACACAGAGCTTGTGTATATGAAAGAACACGGCTCATTTGAAGTGATCGGGGAAACGCTCGATGATGCTGCAGGCGAAGCGTACGATAAAGTAGCCAGAACGATGGGGCTGCCTTATCCTGGAGGGCCTCATATTGATAAGCTCGCCCACCAAGGTGAAGCAAATGTACCGCTTCCGCGCGCATGGCTTGAAGAGGGGTCTTACAACTTCAGTTTCAGCGGCTTAAAGTCAGCGGTGATTAATACGCTTCACAACGCTTCTCAAAAAGGGGAAACGATATCTCCTGAAGATTTATCGGCAAGCTTTCAGGAGAGCGTCATCGATGTGCTGGTGACAAAAACGGAGCGCGCCGCTAAAGCCTATGGTGTCAAACAAGTGTTGCTTGCCGGCGGAGTAGCGGCAAATAAAGGACTTAGAACAGCCCTTGAAGAGACGTTCTCCGCATATCCGGATATCGAGCTGCTGATACCGCCGCTCTCTCTGTGCACGGATAATGCGGCGATGATTGCAGCCGCAGGAACCGTTGCTTTTGAAAAAGGAATCAGGGGAAAATATGATATGAACGGCCAGCCCGGCTTGGAGCTGACATCCTTTTGAAAACCTCACAGCTGTGAGGTTTTTTAGTACATATAAAGTTATAAACAAATTGTTAACATGTATCCACAGGACTGTGAATAACATCTAGAAAACCTATTATATAGAGCTTTTTTACCTGTTAATAATGTGCATAAATATTAGAAATGGTGTGGATATTGTGGGTAAATCGCTTTCTTCCCTTTAAATAAAGGATTTGTGTTGTGGATAAAAAACCACTTCAAAGAATGAAGTGGTTTTCGGTATTTATTCATTTGTAGAAAGTGCTTCCCATTCGGATAATAACTGTTCCAGCTCGTCATTCAGATGTTCATTTTCGAAGTTGATCTCCTGCACTTTTTCATGATCTTGAAATACTTCAGGCTCGCAAAGCAATTCTTCATTTTTTTCGATTTGGTCTTCAATGGCCGTGATCCGTGTTTCTATTTCTTCAATGCGGCGCTGGCGCTGGCGTTCTTTCCTTTTCCATTCTTTTTCTTCCTCATAGCTGCGTTTTGCTCCGGCCTCTTTTTCTGAAGCGGTTTTTCGCCGTTCTTGCGTTTTTTGCTTTTCCAGTTCTTCGAGCTCAAGCTGCTGCGCCTTTTTTTCTGTGTAATAATCGTAGTCCCCTAAATATTCTTCCACCTTTTCAGGGGAGAGCTCAAATACTTTTGTTGCGATGCGGTTGATAAAATAACGGTCATGAGACACAAATAGAATCGTTCCGGGATAGTCAATCAAAGCGTTTTCCAATACTTCCTTGCTGTCTAAGTCCAGATGGTTTGTCGGCTCATCAAGAATGAGAAAATTGGCTTTTTGAAGCATCAGCTTGGCGAGCGCGAGCCGGGCTTTTTCACCCCCGCTCAGGGCGTGAACCGGTTTTAGCACATCATCTCCGGAGAATAGAAAATTTCCCAGGCATGTTCTAATATCTTTCTCATTCATCTCTGGATACTCATCCCACAGCTCGTCAATGACGCGTTTTGACGAAGTCAATTCAGCCTGTTCCTGATCGTAATAGCCGATCAAGACATGTGAGCCCGTTGTGATCGTTCCGGCGGCAGGCTTCAGCTTCTGTATCAGCGTTTTTAACAGCGTCGATTTTCCGATACCGTTAGGGCCGACAAGCGCCACGCTTTCCCCGCGTGTAATATGAAAATTGAGCGAACGGAGGAGCGGAGGCTGATCTTGATAGCTGACCGTCAGATCTTCGACGCGTAAAACGTCATTTCCGCTTTGCCGCGAAATCTCAAAGCGGAAGTTGGCTGATTTTTCATCGCCGAGCGGTTTTGTCATGACTTCCATCCGCTCGAGCTGTTTTCTTCTGCTTTGGGCGCGCTTTGTCGTTGAGGCCCTTGCCAGGTTGCGGTCAACGAAGTCCTGGAGCTTGGCGATTTCATCCTGCTGCTTTTCATACAGCTTGGTCTCTCTTTCAAGGTGTTCCGCTTTTAATGTAAGATATGAGCTGTAGTTTCCGATGTATTTTTTGCTCTGGGTGCGGGAAATCTCATATACTTGGGTGACGACCTTATCAAGAAAGTACCTGTCATGGGAGACGATCAGAATGGCGCCGCTGTAGTTTTGCAAATATTGTTCCAGCCATGTGAGCGTGTCGATGTCCAGGTGGTTTGTCGGTTCATCAAGAATCAGCAGATCAGGCTTTGTCAAAAGCATTTTTCCGAGTGCGAGCCTCGTTTTTTGTCCGCCGCTTAAATCCTGCACGCGCGCGGAATCGCCGTGTCCGGCGAATCCCATTCCGTGGATCACAGATCTGACGTCAGCTTCATATTGATAGCCGCCTTTGTCTTTAAACGTCTGCTGGAGTCTATCGTACGTTTTCATTAAAGATTCCAGCTTGTCCGGATCAGCATGCGCCATTTCCTCTTCAATCGAGCGCATCACGGTTTCCATCGTTTTCAAATGATCAAAGACCGAAAGCAATTCCTCTTTAATCGTCAGCTCGGAATCAAGTCCTGAATGCTGATCAAGATAGCCGATGGTTAAATCCTTCGGCTTAATGATGTCCCCTTTTTCATAAGACAGGCGGCCGGCGATAATTTTTAAAAAAGTCGATTTTCCGGCTCCGTTGCGGCCGACGATCGCAATCCGGTCCCGTGATCTGACTTCAAGCTTTATATTCGTTAAAATGGAATCGGCCCCAAACGATTTTGAGAGCTGATTGACTTGTAAAATCATCATGATCTATTTCACCTCTTGTTTGCTATTTTAAGTGTAGCCTATCAGATAGCAGTCAGCAAACAATTAAGTGAAGTCTGGAAGATTTTAACCAAAAGAAAAAGACAGATTGAAAAAAATAGTGTATGATCTTTATAAGGAGAGTTTTTATCATGAACCAATTTACACACTTTAATGAACAAGGCAGAGCCAAAATGGTTGATATAAGCGAAAAGGAAGCTTCAGTCCGAACTGCTGTGGCTCTCTCAAGCGTGTCCATGACAAGAGACGTGCATGCAAAAATCAAGAACCAGGAAATGGGGAAAGGCGATGTGCTGGCGGTGGCCCAGGTAGCCGGAATCATGGCGGCGAAGCAAACGTCCGCCATCATCCCGATGTGCCATCCGATTGCCCTTAAGGGAGTCGATATCGCCTTTCGATGGGAAGAAAAAGAACAGAACAGCATCCTGCATATTCAGGCAAAAGTCAAGACAAAAGGGAGTACAGGTGTGGAAATGGAAGCGTTAACGTCAGCTTCCGTATGCGCCCTGACTGTTTATGACATGTGCAAGGCGGCGGATAAGGGAATGGTGATAGGCCCGACCTATCTTGCAGAAAAGACGGGCGGGAAAAACGGCGACTATAAAAGGGAAAAAGCTGAAGTAAACATGGAGGATCGGTTATGAACTTGGATCATTCAAAAATTCCGCAAGCGACAGCGAAACGGCTGCCGTTATATTATCGTTTTTTAAAAAACCTTCATGCATCAGGAAAGCAGCGTGTTTCGTCTGCTGAGCTGAGCGATGCCGTAAAAGTTGATTCTGCTACAATTCGCAGGGACTTTTCATATTTTGGAGCTCTCGGCAAAAAAGGCTATGGCTATAATGTGAATTATTTGCTGTCCTTTTTCAGAAAGACGCTCGATCAGGATGAAATGACAAACGTAACGCTCATCGGTGTAGGAAATTTAGGAACAGCCTTTCTCCATTACAATTTCATTAAAAACAACAACACGAAAATTGCGATTGCTTTTGATGTCAATGAAAGCAAAATCGGAACAGAAGTCGGAGGCGTTCCCGTATACGACCTGAATAAACTTGAAGAGCATTTGACAGATGACATCCCCGTCGCCATTTTGACGGTCCCGGCCCATGCCGCCCAATCGATTACGGACAGGCTTGTTGCGCTCGGTATCAAAGGTATTCTCAATTTTACGCCGGCCCGTTTGAATGTGCCGGAACACATTCGAATTCATCATATAGATTTAGCGGTTGAACTTCAGTCATTGGTGTATTTTCTGAAGCATTATTCAATGACGGAAGAAAAATGACGGAAAGGGGGAGGCTTTTATATGCCGACAATCGGTCCTGGAAGCTTTATTTTAATCGTTATTTTGGCGATTTTGATTTTCGGTCCGAAAAAACTTCCTGAACTGGGAAGAGCAGCAGGCAATACATTACGGGAGTTTAAAAACGCGACAAAAGGTCTGGCGGATGACGATAACGACAAAAAGAAAGAAGATCAGTAGGATGGGATGACATTGATGAAGGGAAAAGAAATGTCGCTGTTGGAACATATTAAAGAATTGCGAAGACGGCTCATGTTCACTGCCTTCTTTTTTGCCGTTTTTGTCATGGCGGGCTTCTTTCTTGCAAAGCCGATCATTATTTATCTGCAGCAGACGGAGGAAGCCAAACTGCTTACGCTCAATGCGTTTAAACTGACGGACCCTTTGCTGGTATACATGCAGTTCGCTTTCATCATCGGCGCTGTCATGACCTCGCCGCTCATTTTGTATCAGCTGTGGGCGTTTATCAGCCCGGGGCTGTATGAAAAAGAACGCAAAGTGACGCTAAGCTATATTCCTGTATCGATTATTCTCTTTTTAGGCGGCATTGCCTTTTCTTACTTTATTTTGTTTCCGTTTGTCGTTGATTTTATGATGAACTTATCCGATGATCTCAATGTGAATCAAGTCATCGGAGTGTACGAATATTTTCAATTTCTTCTGCAGCTGACGCTTCCTTTCGGTTTATTGTTTCAGATGCCTGTGGTGGTTATGTTTGTGACAAGGCTCGGCTTGGTGACGCCAATGTTTTTGTCAAAGATCAGAAAGTATGCCTACTTTGTTCTGTTCGTCATTGCGGCGGTTATCACTCCGCCGGAGCTGTTGTCTCATTTAATGGTTTCAGTGCCTTTATTAATTCTTTATGAGATCAGCATCGTGATTTCGCGAATCGCCTACCGGCAGGCGCAAAAAAATGCAATTCGGGAGGAAAACCAGGCATTTCTGCAGAAATAAAGAGCCATCTCTCTTTACGAGAATGGCTCTTATCTTTAAAACGAGTTGTTTTATTTTTTTCTTTTCAACCTGCTTGAAAGGGCGAACATTTTAAAGGAAATGCTGATGTTGTAAGCAGCGAAAAGCATGAGAAGAATCGTGTAGAACGACCACATATTCCCCGGAGTGGTAGCTGCCAGATACGTAAACAGCACACCGGTCAAAAAATAAATCAATCCCCAAAATTTCGGGCTTCTTATCATAAAAATCCTCCAATAATCATTTGCATTTTTTCGGCTCGTTCCAAATATTCTTCAATAGGCCCCTGGAAAGTCTGGATAATGACGACAAGCGTATTCATGGCGACATGGGCGAAGATCGGTACGATGATCCGGTTTGTCCTGACGTATAAAAACGCGAATGTGAAGCCCATTGCCGTATAGATTAAAAGGTGTGAGAAATCCAGGTGGACAACCGAGAATAAAATGGAACTGATTAAAGCGGCGATAAAGAAATTTGTTTTTTCATAAAATGCCCCAAAAATGATCTTTCTGAAAATGATTTCCTCCAGAATAGGACCGAATACAGATGAAACAAACATCATGAGCGGCAATGCATGAATGATATCCATGATTCTTTGTGTATTTTCCGATTCGGGATTTACACCGAACAGTTTCATTTCGATCGCGGCGGCAATCGATTGGGCAAAAAGCGCGAGAAAAACGCCGAGGACCGCCCAGGCGATAGAGACACCGATCGATGCTTTCGGGGCGTTTCGAAGCGTTGTTTTTGGAGCGGTCCTTAAAATCAACAGCACGATCACAAGACATAGTGTAAAGGCGATGACAGACCATACTCCGACGAGTGTGAGCTGAGTTTCGGCGGGTGGCTGCCCCTTTCCGACGCCAAGAAAATAAAGCAGCGGCAGACCGACAACGGACGACAATTGCATGAGCACGTATGTCAAAATAATAAACCAGTATTGTTTTCTCAAGCCGTATGTACTCCTTTTCTAAAGATCTAAAGCAGACTATGTTTATTGTAACACACTCCATTCAAATTATTGGGCGGGAAGGATAACGGGAAATATGTAAGCGCAAAAAATTTTTAACCTTATCACTTGAAATTGCCCTGGAGATTCTTTATTATAAGAATTGTGTTAGCACTCACTGAGTGCGAGTGCTAAAATTACATATGAAAATATTGAGGAGGTTGTTTCATTGTTAAAGCCATTAGGTGATCGCGTTGTCATTGAGCTCGTTGAGTCTGAAGAAAAAACTGCTAGCGGAATCGTACTTCCTGACTCCGCAAAAGAAAAACCCCAAGAGGGTAAAGTGGTTGCTGCCGGTTCAGGCCGTGTGTTAGAGAGCGGAGAGCGCGTTGCATTAGAAGTCAAAACAGGCGACCGCATCATCTTCTCAAAATATGCAGGTACCGAAGTGAAATATGAAGGTACTGACTACTTAATCTTGCGTGAAAGCGACATTTTAGCTGTTATCGGCTAAGACATAAATAAAATCTTTAAACAATCCTGAGGAGGTTCGAATAACATGGCAAAAGATATTAAGTTTAGCGAAGAAGCCCGCCGTTCAATGCTGCGCGGTGTAGATGCATTGGCGGATGCTGTAAAGGTAACGTTGGGACCTAAAGGACGCAACGTCGTTCTTGAGAAAAAATTCGGTTCTCCATTAATCACAAACGACGGTGTAACAATCGCGAAAGAAATCGAGCTTGAAGATGCTTTCGAAAACATGGGTGCCAAACTTGTTGCTGAAGTTGCCAGCAAAACGAACGATGTTGCCGGTGACGGTACGACAACTGCGACTGTTCTGGCTCAAGCAATGATTCGCGAAGGCCTTAAAAACGTAACAGCCGGCGCCAACCCTGTCGGTGTGCGCAAAGGAATCGAGCAGGCTGTTGCCGTTGCGGTTGAAAACCTGAAAGAAATCTCTAAACCGATCGAAGGCAAAGAGTCTATCGCACAGGTTGCTTCTATCTCTGCTGCCGATGAAGAAGTCGGAAGCCTGATCGCAGAAGCAATGGAACGCGTCGGAAACGATGGCGTCATCACAATCGAAGAATCAAAAGGATTCACAACAGAGCTTGAAGTTGTTGAAGGTATGCAGTTCGACCGCGGATATGCGTCTCCTTACATGGTGACTGACTCCGATAAGATGGAAGCGGTTCTTGACAACCCGTACATCCTGGTCACTGACAAAAAAATCACAAACATTCAAGAAATCCTTCCAGTGCTTGAGCAAGTCGTTCAGCAAGGCAAACCATTGCTTCTGATCGCTGAAGACGTTGAAGGTGAAGCTCTTGCAACACTTGTTGTCAACAAGCTCCGCGGAACATTCAACGCAGTGGCTGTTAAAGCTCCTGGATTCGGTGACCGCCGCAAAGCGATGCTTGAAGACATCTCTATCCTGACAGGTGCTGAAGTGATCACAGAAGATTTAGGCCTTGACCTTAAATCAACTCAAATCAGCCAATTGGGACGCGCTTCTAAAGTCGTCGTTACAAAAGAAAACACGACAATCGTTGAAGGCGCCGGAGAAGCAGAACAAATCGCAGCACGCGTCAACCAAATCCGCGCTCAAGTTGAAGAAACAACATCTGAATTCGATAAAGAAAAATTACAAGAGCGCCTTGCGAAACTTGCAGGCGGCGTAGCTGTCATCAAAGTCGGCGCAGCGACTGAGACAGAACTGAAAGAACGCAAACTTCGCATCGAAGACGCCCTCAACTCTACTCGCGCTGCGGTAGAAGAAGGAATCGTATCCGGCGGTGGTACAGCTCTTGTCAACGTATACAACAAAGTAGCTGCAATCGACGCAGAAGGCGACGAATTGACTGGTGTGAACATCGTTCTTCGCGCTCTTGAAGAGCCGATCCGTCAAATCGCGCACAATGCTGGTCTTGAAGGATCTGTCATCGTTGAGCGCCTGAAAGGCGAAGAAATCGGCATCGGCTACAACGCTGCAACAGGCGAATGGGTCAACATGATCGAAAAAGGTATCGTAGACCCTACAAAAGTAACGCGCTCAGCTCTGCAAAACGCTGCATCTGTAGCGGCTATGTTCTTGACAACTGAAGCAGTTGTTGCCGACAAGCCTGAAGAAAACAAAGGCGGCGGCATGCCTGACATGGGCGGCATGGGCGGCATGGGCGGAATGATGTAAGCCCACCCGCAACTAAAACCCCTTGAGTAATCAAGGGGTTTTTCCTTTTATTCCGCCGACCGCCGGACAAAAGTTTTGGACATGTTTACCCCCTCCTCATCGAGAAGGGGGCAATTTCATTCAAACTCTTTATCAGGTTCTGTAAACGCACAAAACCTGATCGGATCTCCATTTTGATCCGTGCACCAAGATTGCGTTAAGAAAGCTAAAAAAATGGCAACCCAATAGTCCTTAAATTGAATGAGTATCCCGCCGTCGTGATAAACTCCGTTGTCCTGTTTCCATTTTCCTGAATTCCCCTGGTTCATGTGAATATTATGCATACCGTTGGTTGGTTCGAACCCGAATATTTTATCTTTCTTATTCTCAGGTCCGAATCGTGAGCCGTAAACATAGATAGCAGCATTTTCTTTTTTGGCTTCGTTCATGTATGTTTCAATAAAATCATTCAAGTCATTATTTTCGCCAGTAACTTCATGAGGCAGAGGTATCATTTTGGTGGGATCGAAAAGATTGCCTCTTACATAGTCAAGTGCGATACGTTGATTTGCTTCATTTTCTCGAATAGGAGTATATCCGTTCTGCAGGTTTTGCAAATGGGTGATTTCACTGGCATTAAAATCATCATCCGCATAATACAATACTTCTGATTCGGCTGAGCTCGACATCACATTAATGGCACATCTGTAATGCGTGCCATCCTCTCCAATCACATCCACTTGATAATGGGGGGTATCAAAATCAACCTCTCTTCTCGTATCGTGTACAGTTCCCTTTAAAACGCCATAATTTTCAACAGCCATCGTTTTCCTCCTTTTAAAAAGTAGTTGGGAGAAAACATGGAAGGCTTGTTCACCAACCATCCCCACAATGTGGTCACATGACGTCTTTTTCACGGATGTATAATTTGAAATTCTCCGTATTCATAAAAAATCCTCCGCCAGCCGGCCGTTTCATGTAAAAATGGTAAAAAGGTGATATTGATGAGGTGATCAGTTAGATGGGGTACAACAGCAATTTTTAAAAAAAATCTGTCAGTCTGCCCGGGAAGATCTGTGTGAGCTTTCATTTTTCCATGAACATATTATGATTCTTCCGCCCGTCGAGTCTTATTTGTATGGTACACCCCTTTTTTGTTTTAAAATGGATATTGAAGATGATGTTACTATACCTTAAGCCTTTACCATCCTTTAAGAAGGGAGAATCGCCATGCGGAAAACACTTTTTCGAAATGCGACAATCATTACTCTTGATCCGAGGCTGAAAAACATCGAAAAAGGGGACATGCTGATTGAGGGTTCAACGATAGTGGAGGTTGCCGGGTCTATCGTTGCACTAGACGCAGAGGTGATCGATGCCTCTAATATGGTGATCATGCCGGGTCTTGTCGACACGCATCGCCATGTCTGGGAGTCTGTCATTCGGGGAATCGGCGCCGATTGGTCGCTGCAAACCTATTTGAGCCGGATTTATTATGGGAATTACGGTTCGATGCGCAGGCCTGAGGATGATTGGATCGCAAATTATTTGGGAGCGCTTGAGGCGCTCGATGCGGGCGTGACCACATTGCTGGACTGGACGATGATCGAGTCGCCGGATCACACGGATCAGCTGATTGCCGGTTTGAAAAAAGCGGGAATTCGTGCAGTCTTTGCTTTTGGAACATCAGGTGATGCCGCATATTGGGACAGAGAAAGCAATCTGTCCAATATGGATGAGGCCAAGCGGGTAAAAAAAGCTTACTTTCAGTCAAAAGATCAGCTTCTGACCATGGGGCTGGCGATTCGCGGCCCTGAGTTTTCATCATGGGATACATCTGCCTTTGAAATCAAGACAGCCCGCGAACTCGACGTCCTGTGCAGCATGCATATCGGCTTCGGCAATTGGGGAGCGAAAGACCGTTCCATTGAAAAGCTGCATAAAGCCGGGCTGCTCGGTCCTGATTTGAATATGGTGCATGTCAATGCAATTAGTGAAGAGGAGATGAAAATGCTGTCTGCCCATGGAAGCTCGATTTCTGTTACACCTGAAATTGAGATGATGATGGGACATGGCTACCCTGTCACAGGATTGGCCCTCAAACACGGAGTGCGTCCTTCGCTTGGCGTTGATGTTGTCACATCAACGGGGGGAGATCTATTTGCCCAAATGAAATTTGCCCTTCAGGCAGAGCGCGCTAAACAAAATGAGGCATTGCTTAAAGAAGGGATCATGCCTGGGCCGGAATTGGGCATCTTCGCCGAGCAAATCCTTGAAGCGGCTACGATTGACGGCGCACGAGCCTTAATGCTGGATCATAAAATCGGCTCTCTTTCTCCTGGCAAAGAAGCTGATTTCATCATGCTGAAAGCCGACAGCCTTAATTTGCTCCCTCTTACTGATGTGACAGGGGCTATTGTACAGACCGCTCATCCCGGTAATATAGATTCCGTATATGTTGCTGGAAAAGCAGTCAAACAACAGGGGAAATTGGTTGATGTCGATCTTGAGGATGTAAGAAAGAGAGCGGTCGCGGCAAGGGATCATATCCTATCCCGAGCCCCGGAAGCCGCTTTTTAAAGCATATCATTTATATCAATAGAGAGAAGTTATTACCCTTACAAGTATCTGTTAATGACCAGCCCTTCCTAATGAGAAGGGCTGTAGGCCCCATATGCGTTTGGTTTTCCTATATTAGTCTATCCCCGCCCTTTACGGGCAAAAAGAAGCAGAAATATTTCCTGCCGGGACAGCCGATATCTAAATGGTTAATGAGAAGAAGGGACATAATTCACGCCGCTAAGTATTTGTTTCCAAAGAGAATCGTTAGCTGCCCATATTTCTTTATCCGGAAGTTCAATTGCGCAAACTCGTTGTAACGGCCAATTTTGTTCAACAATCCCTTTAACATTCGTATGATTGATAAGTAAAACGCTGAATTCGTTTTGTACCAAGTCAGATAATACGGTTTCAAGTTCCTGCGCTTCTTCAAATGTTCCATTCGTTCTGATAAAAAGGATTCGATTAGCTGTCGCCATTTGATTTAAAAATCTGTTAATTCTTCTACTAAATTTCTCTTTTACTTCCGGATAAGTGACAATATCATCGAATGTGTTTTGATCTGCTTTAAAATCATGGGCAGAATCTACATAGTAATAATCATCTCTTAATGAGATATAGCGTTCATGGCTATCAACTCCGGTCGAGTAGCCTGTTATTCTGAGATTTTGAGGTTCTAAAAAATTGGAAAAGCGATTTCTTAAAAGGCGGTTGAGATCTGTCAGATAAGGGGTTCCGACCCAATCTAAAGGGCCCGCATAATGCCTTAAATTATTTTTTCTAAGTTGAAGGGCTGTTAAACAAAGATGCCCCAGTCCGAAAATAGCATCATAGTTTCCTTTTATTTGATCTAAATTCATAAGTCAAATTCTCCTTTTTATCTAGCGAGTTAATCATAGTATTCTATGTTGATCAGATTTTTAAGTAACGACTGCAGCCTATTTCATCAATTTAATAGGAAAAATAAAGAGGAGAAGAGGGATTGTGCCTCAATTAAATGTGCTTGTTCTATGGTCTTTATTTTTGGTCCGGTTTGAAGCCTGTCTTTTATATGCCCGCTGACAATGACTGTTGTTATGAAAGAAGCATAAACACCGCAGGAATTTCTGGTTATTTGCCGAACAATGATACGAAATAACGGATAAAAGGGGGAGATAGAATGGATACGAGTATCATCCAGCTTACCAATGATGAAGAACATCTTGAATGCATGAAAGAAATGGTGGAATTGTGGAACAGAAATGCTGTTGAGACTGCGAATTGTGAATTGGATGAGGAAGAGAAGAAAGCGGTTCAGGAACAAATCCAACAATATATTCAATCCACATATGGTGTCGTGTTCGCAGTGACGAATGAAAAAAGCCGGGCCGTTGGGTTCGGTATTGCTTCAATGAAGCAGGATCTTGTTAGTAACACGTTATACGGCCAAATCGATGAAATCTATGTGTCGCCAAGATACCGGAGACAGAACATTGCGGGAAACCTGGTGGATGACATAATGAATTGGTTTAAACGGAAGGACGTTTCTTTCGTTCACGTTTCTGTTGATATAGAGAATCAAACCGCTTTAAAATTTTGGCAGGGGATAGGCTGGGATAGGGAATTTTTTATCCTCTCCAAATACTGACTTGCTATAGAAAATGATATACAATACCCCAGTAGAGTATGATTGTCACGAAATGTACAAAAAAACAGCCGTTCCCTTATGATAATATGATGAAGATAAGAATGTAGCGGAGATGATGAAAAATGACATGGCTTTTTGTAACGCTGCTTGTACTCGCAAGCCTTATTAAAATATTGGTGACGTGTCTTCCAACCGCTGTTGTCGAACGGATTTCTGCAAAATTTGAAGTTCATTCAAAGCTCAATGACAAAAATGCCACCGTCACGGTCGGCGGAAAACGCTTGGAAGGTCAAGAGAAAAAACAAGTGATCCAGTATTTTAACGAAGCGGTATTTATGGAGCGCTATTATATCTACCCTGGGGATGAGCATTTATATCTGCATCCGAAGAACAGTGGAACTCCGGTGGTCATCGATGCGAAAAACGGCAAAAAAGATGTTAAGATATATGTCTACACCTACAATGACCGTGTAGATGTTGTCAAACAGTTCAAGAAAAAAGTAATTGCGTACTGCCTGCAGTCCGATATCCTGCAAAAGGGTTCTTCACTGACAGCCGGGGATCTTCATAAAGAGTTTGTATGATAAAAAGCACACCTGAACAGGTGGGCTTTTTCTTTTCTGCGGGTTCTTACAAAAAAGTAAGCCTGGTGTAAGAAAACCGCATTTATTCAATATGACCGGATCTTTTAAAATAAGAGTATGAAAAGGAGTGAAGAAAACATGAAAAACATAACGTTTTTTGTGATGATATTAGGCTGTTTATCGGCTTTTATACTAGGCGGGTGCGCGGAAAAGGGCGCTGTGCTGGAAAGCGATTTTTATGTGCAGATTCATGGGAAAGCAGAACAAGCGGGAAATAAGAAGGA
This sequence comes from Bacillus sp. KICET-3, assembly GCF_033261025.1. NCBI lineage: Bacteria > Bacillati > Bacillota > Bacilli > Caryophanales > Bacillaceae > Bacillus > Bacillus sp. KICET-3. The sequence goes on from NZ_CP137345.1 coordinate 717,335, forward strand.
TTATGTCTATAACGTAGAGGGGATCAATGAGGACGGAAAGAAAAAAGTCGTGTCATTTTTTGTTGACAAGCCTTGTCAAGAGGGAACGCTCGTACGGGTTCCAAGAAGATATGACGGGTATACAGGCAAGCCTAACGTCATAAAAGCAGAAGATTTGCCTGAAAAGTTGAAAGAGCAGTTTCATATGGAAAAATAAAGCTAGGACCTGTATAGAATGCTATACAGGTTTTTTAAATTTTGTTGACTGGGTGGTCAGCAAGCGTTACAATTTTTACTAACCAATTGGTCAATAAATCAAAAGGAATGATTCATGTGCCTTTACAGCTTTATGATAAAGAGCAAATATTGGAGACCTGTTTGGCCGTTTTTGCCCGGCACGGCTATGCAAAGACGTCGACCGGAATGTTGGCGGAAGCGGCGGGGATTTCAAAGGCGCTTATTTTTCATCATTTCAAGAGCAAAAAGGATTTGTACCTCTCTTTGCTGGACTACTGCTTAGACAAAGTGAAAAAACACCTTTCCATCGATGATCTGCCGCATGATGAGGATTTTTTTGAGGCGAAAGAAAAACTCAGCTTGGCAAAGCTTGAGTTTTTCAGGAAGTATCCTGATGTGTATAAAGTGACGATGGAAACGTTCCATACACCGCCTTCTGAATTGAAGGAGGAGATAGCCGAAAGGTATGGGGAGCAGTTTGCTTTCAGAGATCGTTTTTGGAAGCAGTTATTTGCCAAAGTGCCTCTGCGGGAAGGAGTGAACCGTGAAGAGGCTTTCGAACTGATCATGCTGGCAATCAAACATTTCGAGCATAGATTTTTATCAGAAGCGTCTGACGAGCATGAGTTTGATGAGGCTTATCACAAGCGCCTCCTTGATGAAAGGAACCGTTTTTTGAATATGATTCGTTTCGGCATTGAACGATAAATACAAGAGGGGGATGCCTTATGCAAACAGATGTATTGGGCTTTGATGAAATAAACGAAACGGATTTGCTGCTCGTCGGTGGAAAAGGCTTAAATCTTGGAGAACTGTCAAGGATTGAAGGCGTCCGCGTGCCTGCAGGCTTCTGCGTTACAACCGCGGCTTATCAGCGCATGGCCGGACAAAACGGGAACATCAGCAGTCTGCTCGACCGGCTGTCCCTGTTAACAACGGCCGATAGGGAGCAGATCGCTGACATCAGCCAAGAGATACGCAATGAAATCGAAAACGTGAAGATCGATGCAGAGATTAAAGAAGCCATCAGCCGCTTTCATTCAAAGCTTGGGGAAAGGGAGGCATATGCCGTCCGTTCCAGCGCCACGGCTGAAGATCTCCCGAATGCATCTTTTGCCGGACAGCAGGACAGCTATTTGAACATCATCGGGATTGATGACATATTGAAGCATGTCGCCAGATGCTGGGCATCCCTGTTTACAGAACGGGCCGTGATCTACCGGATTCAAAATGGCTTTGACCACCGCAAAGTCCAATTATCGGTCGTGATCCAGCAGATGGTGTTTCCACAGGCATCAGGAATTTTGTTTACCGCTGATCCGGCCACTTCCAACAGGAAAGTGCTGTCGATCGATGCCAGCTTCGGCTTGGGGGAGGCGCTCGTATCCGGACTTGTGTCCGCTGATCACTATAAGGTTCGCGAAGGAAAGGTGATAGAAAAAACGATTTCTGCGAAAAAAGTAGCGGATTATGGATTAAAAGACGGCGGTACGGAGGAGCGGGCCATTGAAACCGGACGGCAGAAAATGCAAACATTGACCGATGAGCAGATCCTTCAGCTTGAGAAAATCGGCAGAACGATCGAGGCGCATTTCAATGCTCCGCAGGATATTGAGTGGTGTCTGGCTGATGACAAATTTTTCTTTGTTCAAAGCCGCCCGATTACAACATTGTTTCCGCTTCCGGAAAAAAGCGACGGCCGATTTCGCCTTTATATGTCAGTCGGCCACCAGCAGATGATGACAGAGCCGATCAAGCCGCTCGGAATCTCGTTTTTCAGCCTGATGTCGGAATACGAATTGAGCCGCGCCGGCGGAAGGCTGTTTATTGATTTGTCACATGATTTGGCATCAGCCGCCGGGCGGAAAATCGTCCTTGCTGCATTGGGAAAAAATGATCCGTTAATGCACAATGCGCTGTCCAATTTTATGAAAAGAAAGGAACTTGTGAAATCGCTTCCCAATGGAAAACGGATGTTCAAGTTTGGCGCTGAAGGATTTTCCTGGTCGTTGCCGGCCGACATGGCCAAAATTTACCGGAAAAACGACATCGGGATCGTCAAACGGTTGATATCCAAAGCCGAGGAATCCATCAAAAACGCTGAGCGAAACATACAGCATCTCACAGGAGATGAGCTGTTTGAAGCTTTGTTGGAGGATCAAAAGGAGCTCAAGAAAGTCCTCCATGACAAGGAGAGCATGGCCGTCATTATGGTCGGCATATATGCGGCGTTTTGGATCAATAAAAAAATGGAGAAATGGCTGGGGGAAAAGAGCGCGGCCGATACCCTTTCCCAGTCGGTGCCGAACAATGTCACATCAGAAATGGGGCTGGCTCTTCTGGATGTGTCAGATGTCGCCAGGAAATATCCGGAAGTGCTCGATTATTTTAAACAGCCCAATGACGAAACCTTTTTTGAAGACCTTGAAAAGCTGGAAGGCGGGCCCGCCGTCAGAACGGCTCTGCGGGAATTTCTCAATCAATACGGCGTGCGCTGCACAGGTGAGATCGACTTGACGAAAACAAGGTGGAGTGAACGGCCGACCGCCCTCATCCCCTTGATTGTCAGCAATATCAAAAACTTTGAACCGGGTGCGCGAAAGGCCAAGTTTGAGCAAGGAAGGCTCGAAGCTGAACAAAAAGAGCGGGACCTTTTAAAGCGTCTGGAGAAATTAAAAGGCGGCAGGAAAAAGGCCAAAAAGACAAAGAAAATGATCAGCGTTTTGCGAAATTTTATCGGCTATCGGGAATATCCGAAGTATGCCTTCATCAAGCGCTACTTTATTTACAAGAAGGCGTTGATGAAAGAAGCCGCTGTTTTACAGAAAAAGAAGCTCATCAAAGCGAAGGAAGATATCTATTATCTATCCTTTGACGAACTCCGGGATGCGGTCAGAACAGGGCAGCTCGATTACAGGATGATTGAAGAACGAAAGGCGGCATATGAGCTTTATGAGAAATTGACGCCTCCGCGGCTGATGACCTCCGAGGGAGAAGTCATATTCGGTGAATACCATAGCGGAAGCCTTCCGGAAGGAGCCTTGCCGGGCATTCCGGTTTCGGCAGGCGTCATCGAAGGAAGAGCGAGAGTCGTTTTAAAATTGGAGGAAGCCGATATTGAAGAGGGGGATATTCTCGTAACAGCTTTCACTGATCCGAGCTGGACGCCTTTGTTTGTTTCTGTCAAAGGTCTGGTGACAGAGGTCGGCGGTCTGATGACCCACGGCGCCGTGATCGCCCGGGAATACGGACTTCCGGCAGTCGTAGGCGTTGAGAACGCAACGAAAGCCATCAAAGATGGCCAGCGGATCAGGATCAACGGTGCGGAAGGGTATGTTGAAATAGTAGATGCCGGTAAATGATGTATTCAACATCACGCTCAGGTTTTCATTAGAAAGAACCTGAGCGTGTTTTTACGTACATTTCATCGGCAGTCAGACTTTGAGGCACGGACAATCACCTATAAGGGGTTGAGACAGTATAATATTGGAAAACGAAATGAGGAGATGAACACGATGTATTTTTACCCGTCTTATCATTCGGATCAGCGCCAGTATTATAATGTCTATCCCGGGACTTATCCAGGAGGTTCCCCATATATGTATGGCCTGCCTTCCCTGTTTGATTCCCCATGCTACAGAGAATGTATAAGGAGCGGAGCGGATAGCTATTTCTGCTGCTATATCTGCGGTTTTTGTTAAAGTATACCGAGGGATCTTGGCTTTTCAGCAGCGGAGAGGCCGCAGCAAAAAAGCGCAACTTTCAATGGTAGCTTTTTCTATGACTGTTTTTTATAAAACTCGGGGGACGACATCCAGTCCAGCAAGTGCTGGTATGGATAATACGTCGTTCCTTTTAGTTCGATCATGATATTTGCTAAGCATTTCCTTCGTTTCTTCTCTAGTTAAACCTAAATAATAGTGCAAATCTTTTTCCTTAATTAAATAAGGATAGCCGGAAACATCCCCTTTTGGGTTCTGAAAGTTTTTCAACCCTTCGCCAATAAAATAACCCATAAGCCCTAAGCCAATGGCAAGCCAAATCAAGCCGGAATCCATGTGTACCATCCTTTCTTTTTCCCCGTAATACGGGGATGGCGCATAAAAGTTTCACGTCTCCAATACTTCTTTCAGGACAACGGCATGGTTGTGGAGCTCGTCCTTCGCGCCGTACAGCAGGACAACGCGCTCATTTGCCATCCTTTCTTTTAGCTCCTTTACCTTTGTCTGTTTTTCAGTGTCTTGTGTCAGTTCGTCTTTATATGCTTGTTTAAACTGTTCGAATTTCGCCGGATCGTGATTGAACCATTTTCTTAATGCCGGGCTCGGCGCAATCTCCTTCATCCATTCATCAAGCCGCGCATCTTCTTTGGATATGCCGCGCGGCCAGACGCGGTCAATTAAAATTCGCCGGCCTTCAGATTCGGGATGTTCATGATAAATCCGCTGCAGAACGATCGGCATGTTGGCCATACCTCCTTTTTTATTCATGAAAAAACGATTGGATTAGACAAAACAACCGATATGGCTTCATGAAAAAGGGCTTCCCGCTTGCATACGTGAGGAAACCCATTGGTTTTATTCGATCGCGCTTTTTTGGGCGCTGTACATTTGTGCAACACTTTCGTCAATCTCGTCTCTTGACATCAGCCGTGCTTTTTCAGCCCGTCCATAGCCGATTTCGAGCTTTCCTTCTTTCAATCCTTTGAAAATCGCATCGGCGAAATCATCGACCGGAGCACCATAATCGTGCAGGCCGGCTCCGCCCAAATCAGTATTGACCGCCGGCGGCGCCACTTCAATGACCTGTACGCCGGTATCTGATAGCTGATGCCGTAAACTCATAGTAAAGGAGTGAAGAGCGGCCTTCGTCGACGAGTATATCGGCGTGATCGCCATCGGTGTAAAGGCGAGGCCTGAGGTTACATTCATAATCGCAGCGTTTGTTTGCTTTTCGGCGAAATATGGAGCAAAGAGCATGGAAAGATGCAGCGGAGCCTCCAAATTGACGGTGATTTCTTTATTGTAGCGGCCCCAGTCGTTTTTTGCAGCGGTTTTTAACAGATTATAGCGCTGCTGAATTCCTGCGTTATTAACAAGCACGTTTACTTCCGGGTGGTGCTCGGTTGTCCATTCAAACAGCGCAAGCCGTTCAGCTTCATCCGCTACATCGCACACACGCGTGATGATGCCCGGCAATGCTTGCTTTGCTTCTTCAAGCTTGTTTTTGCGTCTGCCGCATATGATGACCGTATTTCCAGCCTTCACGAATCGTTCGGCAAAAGCGAATCCGATCCCTGTTGCTCCTCCTGTAATCAGTATGGTATTCCCTGACAGCTCCATGCAGATCCCTCATTTCTTGTTTTTTCGAAGCGTTCCGCTTATAGAATGGACAGCCTCCATCATTCTATACCGGGACTTGCTCCATATCCTATGATGATTGAAATATCCTCAGTTTGCAAGTGTCGCCATTAGACGGAATAGGAACGCTTCCTTTATCATGAAATGATGAAGGGAGTGGTATAAAATGTCTGGTCTCACAGTGAAAACCCGTTATGGAGCGCTGAAAGGAACGATGCAGAACGGCGTCCGCGTATGGAAGGGCATCCCTTATGCGAAGCCGCCTGTCGGAAAGTGGAGATTTAAAGCTCCGCAAGAAACCGATGCATGGGAAGGAGTCAGGGATGCGACTCAATTCGGCTCCATCTGCCCCCAGCCTGAAGGGATATTGTTTCAATTAGAGAGGGTGGAGAAGTCTGAGGACTGCCTTTGCTTAAATGTGTTTGCTCCACAATCGTCCGGCGAAAACCGGCCGGTGATGGTGTGGATTCATGGCGGCGCGTTTTACCTCGGCGCAGGCAGCGAGCCTCTATATGATGGATCTCATCTCGCGGCTGATGGAGATGTCATCGTAGTGACGATCAATTATCGCCTCGGTCCGTTTGGATTTTTGCACCTTTCTTCTGTCAATCAATCCTACAGCAACAATCTCGGTCTGCTTGACCAAATTGCTGCGCTGAAATGGGTGAAGGAGAATATCTCATCCTTCGGAGGAGATCCTGACAACATCACGGTTTTTGGAGAATCGGCCGGTTCGATGAGCATCGCCTCGCTATTGGCCATGCCAGATGCAAAAGGCTTATTCCAAAAAGCGATTATGCAAAGCGGAGCTTCCGAAACCATGCCGAAGGAAAAAGCGGAAACTGCGGCAGAAACATTTTTACACATTCTCAATATCGATCCGGACCATTCGGAACAGCTGCACGATGTATCTGCTAAAGAGCTCCTTGAAGCAGCGGATGAGCTTAGGGATGTCATGGGGGAAAATATTTTTCAATTGCTGTTTTTACCGGTCGTTGACAGGGAGACGCTGCCGCTGGAGCCTGTGACAGCCGTTGCACAAGGAGCGGCGGATGACATCAAGCTGTTGATCGGGACAAACCGGGATGAAGGCGTGCTATTTTTCACGCCGGAATCGGAGCTGTTGCCGGAACAAAAAAAGGCTGAGATTCTAAGAGAACATGTAGGGGGCGAATTGGCGAAAACAGCTGCCGAATTGTATCCGGGATCGCTGGAAGGCCAAATCAATATGATGACAGACATCCTTTTTTGGCGTCCGGCCGTCGCGTTTGCCGCAGGGCAGTCGGCGCATTCGCCCGTATGGATGTACCGGTTTGACTGGCATTCCGAACATCCGCCGTTCCATAAAGCGGCACACGGTTTGGACATCCCCTTTGTGTTCGGCAACATGGATGCCCTTGACATGATCACGAATACGAAAGCAAGCGAAGAAACGAAACAGCTTTCGCAACATATTCAGGCTGCCTGGCTTTCATTTGCACATACGGGAAGTCCGTCCACTGAAGCCTTCAGCTGGCCGAACTATGATAAGGACACACGAAAAACGCTCATTTTCAATACAACTATTTTAATAGAAGAAGATCCTGATGCTGAAAAGAGAAAAAAACTGAAGATCTGATGATTGACCTCCCTCGTCATGAGGGAGGTTCTAAAGCCTCGAATCATCATCAAATCAGCCGCTTTTCTGATACCGTTCATTTTGAATGTCTTCCAAAGATTTTCCCCTCGTCTCCGGGGCCATGAGAAGGCCGATGATCATATGAACGGCGAGAAATGTGATAATCACGCCTCCGGCCGTTTTAAAGCCAAGTATGGTAATCATGGCCGGGACAACCAAGGAAATCAAGCCGACGCCGATCCGCACGACAAAGAACATAAAGCCTTGGGCCATTGCCCTGTATTTCGTATGGAACAATTCGGCAGCCCACAATCCGTAAAAGGCCTGGGCTTCAAAGCCTGCAGCAATCCCCCATAGGCTGACGAACAGCAGAAGCTCCGTCATTCGCATGCTGCCGAAGGTGAGAACGATCCATGCAGCCGTCACCATTGCCGCGCCGATGCCGAATAATCGTTTTCGATTGACTTTGTCCCCTAAACGGATGAAGACAAAATATGTGGCCGCGACGGTTAAAATCCATAAAAAGGCTTGCAGCAAATTGGCTTGAGCGGCTGTTAAGCCGCCTACAGTTTCATAAATATAAGGCATGAAATACCCCATGGTGCCGGCGACAAGATTCCAGAAAGCATAGATTCCGATTAACAGAACCATCGCATGCAGGTTCGCTTTATTCGTAAACAGCTCTTTGATAGACGCTTTTTCATCCATTCCTCGCGCTTTCCCTATCGCTTCTTTCTGCTCGGGAAAAATGTCGGGTTTAACAGTGATCATTGCACACAAACTCATTCAGCAAAAAGCAGGTTCGAACGCCTGCTTTTTAGTCTGTGGAGCGGCGTTATATAGACGAAAAAGGCGAAATGATCACTTTAATAACATTCACGCTCTTTTTAAGTCAGATGCTTTTAGAAAAAGGATGAAGCTAAACCACACAATGATGCTTCCGGCGCATAATAGAATGAACTGAACACTGATTTGTAAGTTTAGGAGAGCAGAAACCAGTCCATAGGAAACAGGGATAAGCCCCATAGAAACCATTGTATTTATGCTCATGACCCTGCCTACTATAGTTGAAGGGGTTTTCTCTTGTATTACACTTACTAAAGGAATATTAATACTTGATACACAACATCCAATCATAAGCAAGCTGACAGCGGCAAGCCAGAGATTGGTCGCTTGGCTAAATGCCGTCAGTAATAATCCTTCTATGAGTATGAGAGCAATGACAAGTTTTCCTCTTTGTTTTTTCATATTCAACCATCCCATGATTATAGCGCCCAACAGCATCCCGCCGGCAAACGAGCTTTGCAGCATGCTTAAGTTGAAGGGATTTCCTTCAAAACGATCCTCCGCAATGATAGGGATGCTTACCATGAGAGGCCCGATAAAGAATAGGTTCACAATAATAAAGGTGCCCATGACAGTGAGCAGAAAAGAAGAACCTTTAACATAATGAATACCTTCGGCCAAATCTCTTAAGAGAGATGATTTCTTGGGGGTTAGTTCCTTTTTTTCCTGGACGAATCGCAGCAAGAGGATGCTGATGAGAAGGGCAAAGGCAATGATCAGAAAGATGGTCGAATATGAGAATAGGGAAAGGAGAGCAGCCCCTAAGACAGGGCCAAGCATGACAGAAAGCTGATTTGTTGTTTGGATGACTGAATTCGCTCTGACCAGTTGCTCTTTAGGAATCATCCCCGGAACAATCGAATCTCTAGCCGACCAAAAAAATGCATAAGATGCCCCGAATAATAAAGCAAATATAAATAAGGCGGAAAGGGTTAAGACATGATTTGTATAGAATAGGGCCATGAGAAGCAGAATAAAGCACCTTGTTAGCAATGAGAAGCATATAATTTTGGATCGGCTGTATTGATCTGCTGCAATGCCTCCAATCATCATGAATAATACTCTGGGAATCGTAGTGGCCATTAAAATGATTCCTAAGGAGTTCTTCAAGTTCAGGTAATGGACTACGTACCATTGCTCAATGGTTAAATACATGGAAATAGAAAGGCTTGAAAATATGCTTGCACCCCATAGATAAATAAATTTTCCTTTCCAAATACTTGTTTGCCATGCAGCTTCTTCACTTGTTGGAATCATATTTCCACCTCATTGTTTGTTAAAATCGATCTAATTCGATATATATCGAATTAGATCGGATGAAAAAATGAACGTAAGAACGTTCATTTTTAAAAGACAACGGGCCACATCTCTTTTGGATTTAATTCATACTCTCCGTTTTGTCTATACATGAAGTGCTGCATAATTAATTCTCTGCGAATCGTCGCATAATCTTCATGATAGTTTTTTATATATTCATTAAGATCTTTTTCTTTATATCTTTTCCCGTGGTGTAAATCGCGGATTAAATACGCCAAGACCACGTTCTTTTTCTTCCTTTGACTTGGGATTTGTTTCAATGTCCCGTCGCTGTTTATGAAATTTTTAACAATAGACAGCTTTTCTTTATCATTGATTTTGATTTCCTGGTTCTCCATCGACTCTACCCCGATGTTTAAGATAGCCTTTGAATTATATTCCAGCCGTTCACGATCTAGATAAAAATAAATGATATTCCCTTGTCTTCTTTGATAAACTAACCCAACATCTCTTAACTTTGAAATATGATGAGTAATCGTCGGCGGTTGTAACCCCAGTTTATAAGCAATGGCTTGCCCATGAAGGGGTCCGTTTTTTAGCAAGGCAATGATTCTAATTCTGGTCGGGTCCCCAACCGCTTTATGATAATCCACTAACTTACTGAGTTGCATCGCCTAATCCCCTCTTTTTTAAATTCGATATACATCTAATTAGATATTAATCTAATTGGATGTGTTTGTCAATGGGCATCGTCATTAAGGAACGCTTTTATGGAGAAACTTGTTTAAGGGGTCAAGATGGAGGCCCTGTTTAGGGGCCACTGAGATACCGGGCGCGCTGATTTGGCGGCTGGTTCTTTTTTATAAATCACATCAATTGCATCATCGGTCCGCTGCCCGTATTCTATAGTCAAGAGATTTCGCTTTATGTTAGGGGATCGGCAAACATAAATGAAGTTTAAAAGGAAAACAATCAAAGCAAAGAGAATGAAACACATCTTAAAAACATCTGGAGGATAACAAAATGGAATTAGGCATCAGCACCTTTGCAGAAACAACCCCGGACGTCAAAACCGGAAAAGTGATCAGCCACGCGCAACGGCTGCGTGAGGTAGTCGAGGAGATCGTCCTTGCCGATCAGGTAGGCTTGGATGTGTTTGGCGTTGGAGAGCATCATCGCGAAGATTATGCCGCATCTTCTCCAGCCGTTGTGCTGGCTGCAGCTGCTCCGCAGACGAAGCGCATCAGGTTGACCAGTGCTGTTACAGTGCTTTCATCTGATGATCCGGTGCGCGTCTTCCAGGATTTTGCCACGCTCGACGGTCTTTCAAACGGACGGGCCGAAATCATGGCGGGACGGGGGTCTTTCATCGAATCGTTTCCTCTGTTCGGCTACGATTTGGACGATTATGAAGAGCTGTTTGAAGAAAAGCTTGATTTGCTTTTGAAGCTGCAAAAGTCAGAAAGAGTAACATGGAGCGGCAAGCATCGTCCTGCTATTCAAAACCTTGGCGTGTATCCGCGGCCTGTGCAAGATCCGCTGCCCGTCTGGATCGGGAGCGGGGGTAACCAGGAATCCGTCGTTCGCGCCGGATTGCTCGGCCTGCCGCTTGTTCTTGCGATCATCGGAGGGAATCCGCTGCACTTTGCGCCGCTTGTTCAGCTTTATCAAAAAGCGGCAGAGCATGCGGGTCATGATGCATCAAAGCTGAAAGTCGCCTCTCATTCCCACGGCTTTGTTGCCGAGGATACAGAGACGGCCGCCGACAAGTTTTTTCCGTCCACGCATCAGGCCATGAACACGCTCGCACGTGAGCGCGGCTGGGGACCTTACAGCCGGTCAAGCTTTGATGCTGCGCGAAGCTTTGAGGGAGCGCTTTATGTAGGCGATCCTAAGACCGTGGCGGAAAAAATTATTCATCTGCGCAAACATGTAGGGGTGACAAGGTTCATGCTGCATGTGCCGGTTGGAACAATGCCGCATGAAGACGTCATGAAGGCGATCGAGCTGTTTGGAAGGGAAACGGCGCCGCTTGTCAGGGAAGAAGTCTCCCGCTGGGAAGCCGCACAAAGGACATCATGAACCATGCTGTTGAAAAGGCCCGCAGGTTATGCGGGCCCTTTATTTCATATAATGCTTTTTCAAATCGGGATGGATCGAAAATTTGCGCCGCAAGCTGATGAGGTTTTCCCCGAAACTTTCTTCCAGCACGTCTCTATGCTTTTCCATGATTTCCATGAGGTACAGATCGTGGATCATCACTTCCGTAATCGGCATCACCAAGCCTACATGCATCGTCCATGCCGCGCGGCTGTCTTTCCCATGGGAGACGATGCCTGCTACGACTTCAGAATCGTCCACGCTAAAAACGAGCCACCGGCCGTCATATTCTTCGGTAATTTCACGGCTCCTGTCATGCAGGTACACGTTCGCGAAATCAGCCTCAATGTCGCCATAGGCAATAATCGTCACGATAACGCCTGTCTGTGCGGCTTGTTTTAGTTCAGATTCAATTTCTTTAAAATCTTCTTTCCAAATTTCCAGGAGAATTCTTTTTTGGGCTGATAATATACACGCCTTTACCTTATCGAGTATTTCGCTTCGCCCTGTGATATTCCAAATATTTTCACGGTCGTTTGCTGAGCGCTCAAACTTTTTAAAGTATTTTTCGGCCTGTTCAAACGTCTCTTCCGCTTTCAGCCGGCGGTTTTTAATCAGCTCCTTGGCGGGAACGGGAATGTACTGCGGAGTGCTGCCGTAGCTTACAAAAATATCACCGCGAATCACGAGGCTCTCCAATACTTCATATATCTTCGAACGGGGAACGCCTGATTTTTTTGCCACAGCATAGCCCGTCAGCGGCGATTCTTCCAATAGCGCAAGATATGCTTTCGATTCATATTCGGTGAAATTCAAGTTTTTTAATATTTTTAAAAGGTTGTTTTTCATAGCTCCTCCTGACCTAAAGGAAATAGTCGCTACCATTGTCACTCATATTTTAGCCGGACGTATTGATTTTTTTCAAGTGCACTGATACACTTTTTGTAAGTAGTTACCCTGGTAGTCACTATTTGTGATTGCATGAACAATTGAAGTATGTAATGGAGGGAGAACATCGTATGGATAGCCTTGTGTCATACATAGCGATTGCCGCCATGATGGTCATCATACCGGGAGCTGATACGATGCTGGTGGTAAAAAACACGCTTCGGTACGGTCCAAACGCGGGCCGCTGCAATGTTCTCGGGTTGGCGACCGGACTTTCTTTCTGGACGATGATTGCCATTCTTGGCTTAGCCGTTGCCATTGCGAAATCGGTGATTCTTTTCAGCACGATTAAATATTTGGGGGCGGCATATTTAATTTATTTAGGCGCAAAAAGTTTTTTTGCCAAAAACGCGATGTCTTTAGAGGACATTCAAGTGCAGAACGGGGACTCAAAAAGTTCTGCGAATCGCCATTATAAAGATTCTTTTATTCAGGGCTTGTTAAGCAATATTCTCAATCCAAAAACCGTTTTGGTCTATATTACAATCATGCCCCAATTTGTCAATTTAAAGGAAAGCGTGAATCAGCAATTGATTGTGCTTGCTTTAATCCTTACATCCATCGCCGTGTTTTGGTTTCTGATCCTTGTTTATCTTATTGATTATGCAAAAAAATGGCTGAGGAACTCAAAGTTTCAAAAGATCTTTCAAAAAACCGCAGGCTTGGTGCTGGTGGGGTTTGGCATCAAAACGGGGTTGAATTAATAAAAAAGGGAGTGGGCATTCACAGCTCACTCCTTTTTTAAAATTTTTCTATTCATATTTCTTCAATACAATGGCCGAATTGTGCCCGCCAAAGCCAAATGAATTTGACAGTCCATAATCGAGTGACACTTTGCGGGCGCTGTTTGCGACAATATCCAGGTTGCATTCCGGATCAAGAGTGTCTATATTAATCGTCGGCGGTATGATGCCGTGCCTTAGACTTTCGACTAAAGCAATCGCTTCTGCCCCGCCTGCGGCGCCGAGCATATGGCCGAACATTGATTTGTTGGCCGTAATCGAGACTTTATCGGCACGGTTTCCGAACAGCCTTTTCACCGCTAACATTTCGGAGCGGTCTCCTACCTGTGTACTTGTAGCATGAGCGCTGATCACGTCAACTTCATCTGTTGCGACTTTTGCTTTTGCCAAAGCGTGCTTCATCGCCAGATACGCACCCTTTCCTTCAGGGTCCGATGCCACCATATGATGCGCATCAGAGCTGGCCCCGTATCCGATGACTTCGCATAGAATAGGAGCATTTCGACGGACGGCATTTTCCAATGATTCCAATACTAATACACCTGCACCTTCGCTCATGACAAAACCGTCTCTGTCTATATCAAACGGCCGGCTTGCTTTAGCAGGCTCATCGTTTCTTGCAGATAAGGCCTGGGCGTTTCCGAAGCTGGCCACGGACAATTTCGTAATGGCGGCTTCAGTTCCTCCGGCAAAGATAATATCTGCGGCCCCATTCTGAATGGCATAAAATGCTTCGCCAATCGATGTATTTCCGATCGAACATGCGGTTACCGGCGATAATGACGGTCCGAGCGCGCCCAATCTGATGCTGATTTGCGCTGCCGCCGCATTTGAGATCATCATCGGCACCAGGCTTGGACTGACTCTCCCAGGGCCTCGTTCATTCATCACATTTACTTGATGAATGAGTGAATGGATGCCGCCAATTCCAGAACCGACATATACACCGATACGTTCACGGTCAACTTTATCCAATTGAAGCTTGGACTGTTCCAGCGCCTGTTCGGCGGCAGCCAGGCCGAATTGTGCAAAACGATCCAATCGTCTGGCTTCTTTCTTTCCCCATCTTCCTTCTGCGTCAAACCCTTGAACACATCCCGCGATTTTTGTCTTGAGCTGAGATGTATCAAAAGTGTCGATTAAAGATATTCCAGATTCTCCGTTCACTAATCGGTTCCAAAACGTATTGACATCATTGCCCAGAGGAGAAATAATCCCCATTCCGGTGATGACGACTCTTTTCATAGCAATTCCTCCCTTGAATATATTCTTAATTCTAGCCGTTTTTGATCCTATTACAAGTTGTCGTTTATCATAGTATAATCAGTACTACGATAAGAAAGGAGACGGACATGAAACCTGAAACCAGACTTCAAGCGCTCTCAGAATTTTTGAAAACCCAGCGTGCCAAGATTCATCCGCAAATGGTCGGACTGCCGGCGGGCACCCGCAGAAGAACACCGGGTTTAAGAAGGGAGGAAGTCGCCCAACTGGCCGGTGTCAGCACAACATGGTATACGTGGCTGGAACAAGGGAGGGATATAAAAGTGTCCGCCGCAGTCCTGGATGCTGTGTCAGATGCATTGCAGCTCAATAAGGATGAGCGGAATTATTTATATGCCCTTGCATTGGAAGAAGGGGTGAAACAAGCGTCCCCGATTGAAACGGAAACAGAGATCAGCCCAGCTTTAACCAAAATTCTGCAGGAGCTTCGCTACTGCCCGACGATCATTTCTGATAGAAGATGCCATATCGTCGGGTGGAACCAGGCGGCAGCCCACGTGTTCATCAATTTCGACCAAATTCCGCCTGAAGAGAGAAATCTGATCAAACTGCTGTTCTCCAGAAAGGAATTCAGAAGCTTAGCTGTAAATTGGGAGCATTTTGTAAGAGGATTTATTGCGATTTTCAGAACATATTACGGACAGTATGTGGCTGATGACTGGTACTCGCAATTCATTGAAGAGATGGAGCAGGCCTACCCGGAATTTCATAAAATGTGGAATGAAAGCGAGGTAAGCTCTGCACCGGAAGTGTTAATTGAATTCAGGCATGCCAAAGCCGGAAAAATGCTGTTCAACCTGACTTCATTGCAGGTGCAGGGGGATGCAGATTTAAGATGCAGCATCTATACACCGGTTGACAATACCGAAACGGAATCCAAGCTAAAGCGGCTGATTGAGTTCAGAGGCCTTTCTTAGAAAAGAAAGGCCTGTTCAATTTCATATCAAGTTCTCGCCGCAAAAATTTGAAAGGTCACGCCGTACGGGTCGGTGATGATGCCGTAGGCCGGGCTGAAATACGTTTGTTCAAGTTCAAGGACGACTGTGCCTTGTTCCCGCAGTTTTTCGAAAAGCTGTTTTGTTTCAGCCACACTCGATACCGTCATGCAAATCGACAGTTGATTTCCGCTTTGAAATGGCAGCTCCGGAATGATGTCGGCGATCATCATATTGGTTTCTCCGATTTTTAATACGGCATGTGCGATAAAATCCTGTTCATTTTCTTTAAATTTAGCCGCTTCTTCTTTAGGCCCTTCTCCTATCGTCTGCTGAAATTTCACCTCGGCGTTCAGCGTCTCCCGGTAGTATTCAATCGCTTCTTTTGCTCTGCCATCCATCAGGATGTAAGGGGTAAACTGTAATGACATTATAAAAAACATCTCCTTTTTTATTGATCTGAGACGATTGTATATTATAATGGTGACAACTTATGTCATGGTTATGGAGGAATTCATGTCAAAGGCTAAAAGATTAAATGAAATGATGATGATGGTCAACCGAAAGAAAAGGTTTACGGTTGGGGAATTGGCGCAAGATTTCGGGGTTTCCAAAAGGACCGTGTTGCGGGATTTGCAGGAGCTCAGCGAGATGGGCGTCCCGCTTTATTCAGAGACGGGGCCTCACGGCGGGTATCAGGTGATAAACGAAAGAATCCTTCCTCCCATCGCATTCAGCGAGGATGAAGCGGTCTCGATATTTTTTGCGATTCACGCTTTGCGGCACTACATCTCTCTGCCGTTTGACGCCCAATACGAATCGATCAAAAAAAAATTTTACTTGAACCTTGCCGGGGATATTAGAGAAACGATCGACAGCATGAAAGACCGCGTTGATTTTTTCTCGGCTTATCAGCAAAAAGACGAAATCCCGTTTTTAAGAGTGCTCCTGGATGCGGCCATCCGGCAGGAAGTGGTGATGATCAGCTATGAGGCGAATGGCGTATGCAGCAAAAGGAGCATTCAGCCGATCGGCATTTACGCCAATCAAGGAAAATGGTATTGTCCGGCTTATTGTTTTTTAAGACGCGATTACCGAATGTTTAGATGCGACCGCATCGGTTCTGCAGAGCCGGATGAGGAAACAGAGCCGATTGATTTGGCCGATGTTGATTTAAAGAATCGTTTTTCAGTTCTCGCTCCGCCAGAGGACATGCTGGAATTATATATAGAGCTGACGGAAAAGGGCGTGGAGCAATTCGGCTCAGTCAAATGGCCGTATATTGAATTGCACCGGAGAGAAGACGGGTCAGGGGTTTTGTCCGGGTATATTTCAAAGCGTGATCTCAGCTTCTTTTCCGGCCATTTGATCTCATACGGCCGGGAAGCCGTCATTAAAAAACCTTCTGAATTAATTCAAAAGACAAAAGAAGTGCTGATTGACATGTTAAACCAATACAGCTGATGTCAAAAAATACGAACCGGGGCCAACCGCGCATTAAGACCGGGGCTCATGCTTGTCTGCCGGATTCCCTGCTACACTTGACAGGACTGATTGCTAAAAGGAGAGGAATAATTAGGTGCGGCAGGGATGAAGTGGCTGAATTTTATTGGCGGCGCTGTTTTTTGGCGGAATTATGAGCTCAATGGCGCTGCAATTTGCTGTGAACCCGGCTGCATATGAAGAAACGTTTGCGTTCTATCGGCATGCCGTGGTCATCAGCGACTATATAAATCGGAGCTGTCGGCACGTTGCTGATAGGGTTTATATACGGAATCTTTACGAACTGGGGTTTTTTTAGACATAGATGGATCGCGGTGAAATGGGCGCTTTTCATCATTCAAACGTTCATCGGAATTTTTATTGTCGACCAATTGATGACGGTCAACATGGCGATGCTGGAAGCGGGAAGCATCGCTGCTTTAAACAATCCTGATTTTATCCACAATCATACTGTAAGACAATATGCCGCCATCGTTCAAATCACGATCACGATAACGCTTTTTATCATTTGTATTTCTGTGTTAAAGCCGTGGAAAAAGAAAAAAACGGTGCTGAAAAAGAAGTAATGCCTGCGGTTTCCGCTATTTTGACAGTTTAAAAGCATTGCAGACTTGCAAAAGCAGACAAAGTAAGACATTCTCAAAGGTTGAGAGTGTCTTTTTTTCCTGATTGCGAAATTTTTGTCCAAAAACATTGACGCGGGATTTAAAAGTGAGTATCATTACAAATGTGATATAAATATTACATTTATGTTACAAAGGTAAAAATTATGAGATTGAAAGAGGTTTAAGTCAAAAAAATGTTTATAAAAAAAGCAATGGCGATTTTAGGATTTCTAGTCCTAACGTCTTTATTGCTGTTTATCATAAATAAATATTCAACCCAAACCAATGCGTCGTCTGCTGAAAAGGCTGCAGTCCATACTGAAATTTACAAAGGCAACGATCATTTATCCTATCCGACATTCAGCGATATAAAGGGCAAGGATTTAACACTGATTAATGATGCAATTGAACGTCATATGGAAGCTTCCTATAAAGAAGCCCAGTCACTGAAAAAAGAAGCGGATCAAAAAGGAGAGGAAAGCGCATATGAGACTTCCTATAAAGTCAAATATAATGACGGGAAGAAATTGAGCTTTTTAATCTACGACTACCAGTTTTCCGGCGGGGCGCACGGGGTGTATACTGTCACTTCCTATAACTATGATTTAAATGATCACAAGCGGGTCAAGCTGCTGGACGTTTTAAGTAATCAAGCAAAAATCGAAAACACGAAAAATTATATTATCAGCTATATTAACGAGCATCCGGAACAATTTTATTCTGACCTTAAAAAGAGCGATATCCGTTTAAACCAAAATACTGCATTCTATTTTACAAACAGTGGGATTTCCATAGTGTTCCAGCAGTATGATATTGCGCCGTCTGCTGCCGGCAACCAAGAAATTAAAATTCCTTCTTCCTATCTATATTAGTCTTGGTTTTGCAGGCAGGCATCTTTCTTCAGGGCAGGATCAGCGGATTGAATGAGCAGGAGCAGGAGAGTGAGAACAGATGTCTGTCAAGCCATCGGCTAGAACGATCAAAATCTTAATATTTATCACTATATTCATAGGATTGGCGGGATACTCTTTCAATAAAGTATCCACTAATGCAGAAGAGACCCATAAACAAGGAAAAGACCGGGAATATTCCAATGTCGGGGTTGAATCTTTTGTCAGCGACGGGAAACAAGAGAGATATGCCGTCCATTATCCGGTTTTTCATATGAAAGAAATCGATGAACCATTAAAAAAATATGTCAGCAAGGAACTGAACCGCTTTAAAGAAGAAAATAAAAGCGCGCGCGCCCGGCAGATCAATGGCCCGTTTGAATTGAACATCCAGTATAAAATCGCCTATTATTCAAAGCAGGCTGCCGCGGTTGTATTAAACGAATACATAGAGGCCGGAGGCGCTCCGGGAAAAACGGTGGTCAAAACATTTAATGCCGATTTAAAACATAAGAAGCTGCTTGCATTGGATGATCTTTTTGATAAGAATTCCGATTTTCTTTATAAGATCTCAAATCTATCTTATGAACAATTAAAACGGAAAAATCCCGCGGCCGATGATGAGCTGTTAAGGGAAGGGACAAGCCCTCTGGCAAAGAACTTCAGCCGTTTCGTTCTTCTGGAAGATGAGATACAATTTTATTTTGAGAAAGAGAAAACCGGTTTAGAGCAATCTGTCAACATCAAAAAAGATGAATTAAAAGATATATTAAAAGATCAATATAAAAGCATGAAAAAAAGCAAGACTCAGGAAAAACCGAAGCATAAAGCGGCCGTTCCCATTCCAAAAGAAAAAATTCGCGTCGGCCCAGATGATAAAGTGATCGCCCTGACATTTGACGATGGTCCCAATCCGGCCTCAACCAATAAAATCCTGGATGCATTAAAAACTTATGATGGACGCGGGACTTTCTTCGTTTTGGGAAGCAGGGCCCAATATTACCCTGAAACAATCAAGAGAATGCTGAGGGAAGGAAATGAAGTGGGCAATCATTCTTGGGACCATCCTTTGCTCACAAGGCTATCAAAGGAAAAAGCCTATAAAGAAATCAATGATACGCAAAACATAGTCGAGAAAATCAGCGGCCACCGTCCGACACACTTAAGGCCTCCGTACGGCGGGATCAACGATTCCATCCGCGGGCTCACAAATTTAAAAATCGCTTTATGGGACGTGGACCCTGAAGACTGGAAATTCAAAAACAAAGCCCGAATCGTCAATCATGTGATGAGCCACGCAGGAGACGGAAAAATCATACTGATGCACGATATTTACGCCACATCGGCCAGCGCCGCTGAAGAGATTATCAAAAGACTGACCAAGCAAGGCTATAAATTGGTCACGGTAACACAGCTTGAAGATATTCAAAAACAAAGAGGACATTAGAGAAAGCATTCATTTACTGCTTTCTCTTTTTTATATTGTAATCATTATAGGTATAAAGGTATTTGTGAAAATTTTCTTTTGATTATAGAATGTTTGTTGATCTTTCAGTATGTTAGAAAGGAGAGAGGGAAATGGTTTACAAATGCAAACGGATATTATGTTGTGTGCTGCTGTTTTTCATAGTGCTGCCGGCTTCTAAAACATATGCGGCAAGCCTGAACGGCACGCTGATGCAGTATTTTGAATGGAATCTGCCTAATGACGGCCAGCATTGGAAGCGCTTACAAAATGATGCGGGATATTTATCCGACATTGGGATAACGGCTGTTTGGATTCCGCCCGCCTACAAGGGAACGAGCCAGGCTGACGTTGGATACGGCCCATACGATTTGTACGATTTAGGGGAGTTCCTGCAAAAAGGGACGGTGCGGACGAAATACGGGATGAAAACAGAGCTTCAGTCAGCTGTCGGTTCGCTTCATTCCCAGAACATCCAAGTGTATGGCGATGTTGTCCTTAATCATAAGGCTGGGGCGGATCTGACGGAGGATGTCACCGCGGTTGAAGTGAATCCCGGCAATCGAAATCAGGAAATATCTGGAGAATATCGAATCAAAGCGTGGACAGGATTCAATTTCCCTGGACGCGGCAGCACATACAGTGATTTTAAATGGCATTGGTATCATTTTGATGGGACGGATTGGGACGAATCCCGAAAGCTGAATCGCATCTACAAGTTCCGCGGAGATGGGAAGGCATGGGATTGGGAGGTTTCCAGCGAAAACGGCAACTACGATTATTTAATGTATGCGGATGTCGATTATGACCACCCCGATGTTGTGGCAGAAATGAAACGGTGGGGAACCTGGTATGCAAAAGAGCTTCAATTGGACGGTTTCCGGCTTGATGCCGTAAAACATATTAAATTTTCATTTTTGAGCGACTGGCTGAAAGCGGTCAGGCAGTCAACCGGAAAGGAAATGTTTACGGTTGCGGAATACTGGCAAAATAACCTTGGAGAAATCGAAAACTACTTGCAAAAAACCGATTTTCAACATTCTGTATTCGATGTGCCGCTTCATTTTAACCTTCAGGCCGCATCTTCACACGGAGGCAGCTATGATATGAGGAATTTGCTGAACGGAACGGTTGTTTCCAAACATCCTTTGAAAGCGGTTACATTTGTCGACAACCATGACACACAGCCGGGGCAATCATTGGAGTCGACCGTCCAAACATGGTTCAAGCCGCTTGCCTACGCTTTTATTTTGACAAGAGAGGCCGGGTACCCGCAGGTTTTTTATGGAGATATGTATGGGACAAAAGGTCCTACATCGCGGGAAATTCCTTCTCTTAAAAGTAAACTGGAGCCGATTTTGAAAGCGCGCAAGTATTATGCTTATGGAACACAGCATGATTATTTCGATCATCCAGATGCCATCGGCTGGACGAGGGAAGGCGATCAATCCGTCGCTGCATCAGGCTTGGCCGCTTTAATCACAGACGGACCGGGCGGATCAAAGCGGATGTATGTGGGCAGGCAGCATGCCGGTGAGACATGGCATGACATCACTGGGAACCGTTCAGATTCCGTCGTGATCAATTCGGACGGCTGGGGAGAGTTTTATGTAAACGGCGGTTCGGTTTCGATTTATGTCCAACGATAGAAAGATCAGAGGGGCGGATTTCCTATAGGAAATCCGCTTTTTTATTTCCTGCGCTTTATAAAATCTCTTTCATTCCGTACTATAATGAATTTTAACGAATTGTTATCAGTCCAGGGTAGGACTTGATGGCAGTTTGAATAAGCGCAGGTGAGGCGGGGATGAAAATGGCAACGTTATCAGATGTGGCAAAAAAAGCAAACGTTTCAAAAATGACGGTATCGCGGGTGATCAATCATCCTGAGACGGTGACGGATGAATTGAAAAAGCTGGTTTACTCCGCGATGGAAGAGCTGAATTATATTCCTAACTATGCGGCAAGGGCGCTCGTTCAAAACAGAACACAGGTAGTGAAACTTCTGATTCTTGAAGAAATGGATACGACAGAACCTTATTACATGAACTTATTAACCGGGATCAGCCGGGAATTGGATCGCCACCATTATGCTTTGCAGCTTGTGACAAGGAAGTCTCTCAACATCGGCCAATGTGACGGCATTATTGCAACTGGGGTGAGACGGACTGATTTTGAAGGGGTAGTCAAGGCTTTTGAAAAACCTGTCGTCGTATTTGGACAGAATGAAATGGGCTATGACTTCATCGATGTCAATAATGAAAAGGGCGCTTTTATGGCGACGCGCCATGTCATGGGGCTGGGGAGCCGGGAGATCGCCTTTTTTGGGATTGACTTGGATGAGCCCTTTGAACGTTCAAGAGAAAAAGGCTATATGAAGGCGATGAATGAAGGTTTTAGAAAAACGAATATTTTTCGAATGGAAAACAGCTCGAAAAAAAGCGAGGGTCTTGCGAGGGAATGGCTGGAGTCGCATGATGATCCGTCTGCGGTTGTATGCGCTTCCGACCGGATCGCGCTGGGCGTCATCCGTGCGGTGCAGTCGCTTGGGAAGCGAATTCCCGACGATGTGGCGGTGACCGGGTATGACGGCGTGTTTCTTGACCGCATCTCATCGCCCCGCTTGACAACGGTACGGCAGCCTGTGGTTGAAATGGGAGAAGCTTGCGCGAGAACCTTGCTGAAAAAAATTCATGAGGATGGAGCCGTCCAGGGAAATCAATTTTTTGAGCCGGAATTAATCGTTCGCGAATCGACTTTGTAAGAGAATGATTCTGTTACCGTTAACATCAGGAAAACGATTGTTCCTCCTAACGCCGGCATGATAATTTCAACGTATGGACCGGTTAACATAAACCGCAAATGAAAAAGGAGGAGTTTTTAGATGGAATATGCAGCAATACACCATCAGCCTTTCAGCTCTTATGCTTATTCTTATGACGGGCGGACAGTGCATATCAAGATCCGCACCAAAAAAGGCGACGCCGATCAAGTCCGGCTGATGTGGGGAGATCCTTACGCGTACACGATAGAGTCGGCCAACGAGGCGCAAATGAAAAAAATCGCTTCAACAGAGGTGCACGATTATTGGTTTGCCGAAGTGACACCGCCATATAGACGGTTACAATACGCTTTTGTTTTAACAGACCGTGATCATGAAGATAGATTTTACGGCAGCTCGGGCGTCTGCCCATATCACGCTAAAACGCTGGGGCCGATCAACGACTATTTTAAATTTCCATTTGTTCATGACATTGATACGTTTCAAGCGCCTGAATGGGTCAAATCAACGATCTGGTATCAAATTTTTCCGGAGCGATTTGCAAACGGCCGTGAGGACTTGTCTCCTGAAGGCGTATTGCCGTGGGGGAGCAAGGAGCCTGACGTGAATGATTTTTTCGGAGGCGATTTGCAGGGAATTATCGACAAGCTTGATTATTTGGAGGAGCTGGGAGTAAACGGGATTTATTTGACGCCGATCTTTTCCGCGCCTTCCAACCATAAATACGACACATTGGATTACTATTCGATTGATCAGCATTTTGGAGATCCGGCGCTTTTTCGCACATTGGTCGACCAGCTTCACCGGCGGGGGATGAGAATCATGCTTGATGCCGTTTTCAACCATATCGGCAGCGCATCGCCGCAGTGGCAGGATGTCTTGGAAAACGGCGAACAATCCCGCTATAAAGACTGGTTCCATATTCATTCTTTCCCTGTTAAAGAAGGCGGTTATGATACGTTCGCCTTTACAAGCGACATGCCGAAGCTAAACACGGCCAATCCTGAAGTGCAGACATATTTGCTTGATATTGCTTTATATTGGATCCGCGAATTCGATATTGACGGCTGGCGCTTGGATGTGGCGAATGAAGTGGATCATGCTTTCTGGAAGACATTCCGCCAAGCCGTATTGAATGAAAAACCGGACCTTTATATTTTGGGCGAAATCTGGCACAATGCAGAGCCTTGGCTGAGAGGAGACGAATTTCACGGAGTGATGAATTATCCCTTCACAGCGCCGATGATTGATTATTTCGCGGACAGTGGAATTTCGGCTTCGCAATTGGCACACCGTGTAAACGCGCATTTGATGAATGGGATGCAGCAGGCCAATGAGGCGATGTTTAATTTGCTTGACAGCCATGATACACAACGGATTTTGACGAGGTGCGGCCACGATGAGAAAAAGGTGAGGTCCTTGCTGGCGTTTATGTTTGCCCAGACAGGCTCGCCATGCATTTATTACGGAACAGAAATCGGGCTTGACGGCGGAAATGATCCGTTATGCCGGAAATGCATGGTTTGGGAGGAAGACAAGCAAAATCAAAAAATGCTCAAGTTTATGAAGCGGCTGATTGCTTTGCGCAAACAGGAAAATGCGTTATTGACTTATGGGAGCCTCGAGTGGAATCTGCTGGATGATCGAAACGATTTTATCAGCTTTTCACGGGCTGCCGGTGACAAACAGCTGATCTATTTCTTTAATCAGGGAAGCGCTCCGCGCCGGGTCAGTTTGCAAGACTTGAAGATTGATAGCAGTACGAAAGTATATGATGCATGGACAGAACAGACGCTTGATCATGCTGATGTGATCGATGTGAATCCTGGCGAATTTTTCGTTTTGGGAGCCGCGGCCGCCCTGTAAATTCTGTTACCGGTAACAAGGCGAAAGGTGTTGTAACCGCTTTCTGTCGAGGATTACAATTGTTACGAGATTCTTGATAGAAGGGGGAAAAAGAGATGGCACATGTTAAAAAAGGTTTTGCATTATTGCTGGCGGCAGTCCTTACATTCGGTCTCGCGGCCTGTTCAGGGTCAAAGGATACGGCAGGCTCCGGCGGAAAAAAGGTGCTGACCGTGTCTGTTGAAGAAACCTATAAGAATGATGTCGAAAGCATAAAAGACGAATTTGAAAAAGAGAATGATGTCACCATCAAAATTGTGGAAAAACAAATGTTTGACCAGCTAGAGGCGCTTCCTCTCGATGGACCGGCGGGAAACGCGCCTGATGTTATGCTTGCTGCATACGATCGAATCGGCGGTTTAGGGAAGCAAGGCCATTTGCTTGAAATCAAACCGTCCGGCACAGACAGTTTCGGAGACAAAGAAATGCAGCAGGTGACGGTTGACGGAAAAGTGTACGGGATGCCGTTAGTCATTGAAACGCTTGTCTTATACTACAACAAAGACTTAGTAAAGACGCCGCCAAAAACATTTAAAGAGCTTGAACAGTTAACAGACGATCCGCGGTTTGCTTTTGCTTCGGAAAAAGGAAAATCGACCGCGTTTCTGGCAAAATGGACCGACTTTTATATGTCGTACGGTTTATTGGCCGGTTACGGCGGCTATGTATTTGGCAAAGACGGATCAGATTCCGGGGACATCGGGCTTAACAATAAAGGCTCGGTAGAAGCTGTTGAATATGCGATGAAATGGTTTCAGGAACATTGGCCAAAAGGCATGCAGGACAACTCAAGCGCCGACGACTTTATCCAGCAGACCTTTATAGACGGGAAAGCGGCGGCAATAATCGGCGGTCCATGGTCGGCGGCCAACTATAAAGAGGCCGGTTTGGATTACGGAGCGGCCAAGATACCGACGCTGCCAAATGGAAAAGAATATGCGCCGTTTGCCGGCGGGAAAGGCTGGGTTGCTTCAAAATATACGAAAGAGCCGGAGCTTGCTCAAAAATGGCTTGAATATGCCGCAAATGACAAGAATGCTTACAAGTTTTATGAGGATACAAATGAAGTGCCGGCCAATACAGCCGCCCGCAAAAAAGCGGGAGAACAAAACAATGAATTGACCACGGCCGTCATCAACCAATATGAAACGGCGACACCGACACCGAATATTCCGGAAATGGCGGAAGTGTGGACCGGAGCGGAAAGCTTGATATTTGACGCAGCTTCAGGAAAAAAATCACCACAGCAATCAGCGGATGATGCCGTAGACGTGATCAAAGAAAACATTAAAGAAAAATACGCGAAATAAAACGGCGGTTTAGCGTCCGGAAGAATAGAGGGCGAAAAAATGAACAAAGATCAAACACTTGCAAAAGAGAGGCGGAAAGCAGGGCTTTTATCCATCATTCCGGGAGTCGGACAGATCGCGAACCGGCAGATTTCAAAGGGAATTTTTTTTCTCGCCATTACAGGGTTGTTTGTTTGTGAATTAGGGATTTTCGGCATAAAGGCGCTCACCGGATTGATTACGCTCGGAAGTGTTCCCGGTGAAGATCATTCGCTGTTTCTGCTCATCGAAGGCACGCTGCAATTGATTGTGACGCTGCTGTTTCTGATGTTCTACATCTTTAATATTTATGATGCCCGCAAGACCGCCGCGATGAAAGCGGCGGGCTTAAAGGTCAGCACGACGGCCCGGGACATGATCAGGAATGCAGGAGATAAAGGGTTTCCATATTTATTTACACTGCCGGCATACTTTATGATGGTGTTTGTCATTATTTTTCCGGTTCTCGTGACTCTGTTTGTCGCATTTACCAACTATGATTTTTATCATATTCCGCCTAACAGCCTGATTGACTGGGTCGGGTTTAAAAACTTCATGAATATTTTACTCCTCGGTTCCTATCGGGAGACATTTACCGATGTACTGGGGTGGACCATCATCTGGACGATCTGCGCGACAACGCTGCAAATTGTTCTCGGCATAGCGACCGCGCTTATCGTCAATCAGGATTTTATTAAGGGCAAGCGGATATTTCGAATGATCTTTTTGCTCCCGTGGGCTGTTCCGGCTTTTATTACGATAATGAGCTTTTCTAATATCTTCAATGACAGCATCGGCGCTATGAACGCACAGGTTATTCCATTATTGAATCATCTGCCGTTTGTGGATCTGCCGGCGGTCTCGTGGAAGACCGACCCGTTCTGGACGAAGACGGCTCTGATTATGATACAGACCTGGCTCGGATTTCCGTATATTTATGTCATGGTGACGGGCGTGCTTCAGGCGATTCCAGGTGAAATGTATGAAGCGGCAAAGATTGACGGGGCCACTTTTATTCAACGTTTTCAATATATCACATTGCCGATGATTTTATTTGCGACCGCACCCGTGCTGATTACGCAGTATACGTTTAATTTCAATAATTTTTCGATCATCTACTTATTTAATGAAGGAGGACCGGGAAGCGCGGGAGCCGGAGCCGGGTCAACCGATATATTAATTTCCTGGATCTATAAGCTGACAACCGGGACTTCGCCGCAATATTCCGTCGCTGCCGCTGTCACGCTGTTAATTTCTTTCATTGTCATTGGAGTTTCCCTGATTGCTTTTAAGAAATCGAATGCGTTTGGCAATGAGGAGGTCATGTGATGAATGCGCGAACCGCCAGGATCCTTACCAAAATCTGCACCTATTTCTTTTTGGCGCTTTTAAGCATTGTCATTATATATCCGCTGCTGATTACGGCTTCTTCCGCGTTTCGTGTGGGAAATGTGACGTCTTTTCAGCTTGATTTTTCCGGTTCATGGACATTGGATCATTTCAAGCGGCTGTTTGAAGAAACGCTTTATCTTCATTGGTATGGCAATACACTTATAATCGCGTTGTCGGTCATGGTGCTGCAGGTTACCGTCGTGACGCTTGCGGGCTATACGTACAGCCGCTATCGCTTTGCGGGCAGAAAAAAGAGTTTAATATTCTTTTTGATCATTCAGATGGTGCCGACGATGGCGGCGCTGACAGCTTTTTACGTCTTGGCCATGCTGATCGGCGCTCTCGATCAGTACTGGTTTTTAACAGCAATCTATATCGGCGGAGGAATTCCGATGAACACATGGCTGATGAAAGGCTATTTTGATACCGTGCCGAGAGAAATTGATGAAGCTGCACGGATTGATGGGGCAGGACATTTGCGGATTTTCGCCTCGATTGTGCTGCCGCTGGTGAAGCCGATGCTTGCTGTGCAGGCGCTTTGGGCGTTTATGGGGCCGTTCGGCGATTATTTGCTGGCCAAGTTTTTGCTCCGTTCGCCTGAACGAATGACGATCGCCGTCGGATTGCAGTCCTTTATATCCAACCCGCAGCAGCAAAAAGTCGCGCTGTTTGCGGCCGGAGCGATACTTGCGGCGCTGCCGATATGTGTATTGTTCTTTTTTCTCCAAAAGAACTTTGTGTCCGGTCTGACAACCGGCGGAACGAAGGGATAAGCCAATGAAAGCTTTGCAGAATGATCGTTTTATGGCCCGATTTCTTAAAGCGGCAGTATCGCCGGCCGGCGTCTGCCGTTACAGAAAGACATTCAGCTGGTTCGAAATCTTTTTTTTATTTGTTTTTTTGACGTCTTGCTTAATGGTGCCGTTTACCATTTCATTTTTGAAAATGGATCGGTTCCATATCGGATCCCTCATGCCGTCGGCCATTCAAGCCGGCAATGAAAGATTTGCCGGCCAATTAAAAGATTATCAACTAACGAATGGAAAGCTGACCGGCGGGAAAAGTTTTTATCGGATCGAAAAAGGACGGACTTTGCTTGCGGTCGATATGAAGCGCGAGTACAACATAAGCGGTGAGAATGGGCGTCTCAAGGTAAACGGCTATGAAAACGCCGTCATCTTTCAGCCTGATTATCTGATCATCAGTGATCAAAACGGGACGGGATTTTCCGTCCGCTATGGCAAAAAGGACGGAAAGCTGGACATCTCCGATATGGAGGCTTTTATCGGGCGATTGTGGTTTGCTCAGTATAAACCGATGATCATGATGCTGGCATGTTCGGCGATATTCATCATCCAGCTGGTGTTGACGGCTGTCATCGCAGGAGGCATATGGATCACAAAAGCATCAAACATGTCCGGCATTGCGTCGTTCAAGGAAGCAGCCGCAGCTGCGGTAAGCGGATCAGCCGTTCCGGTTTTTGCCGCAGCAACGGCCGGTTTAATCCATTTTGACTTCACGGCCGTGCTGTTGATCCATTCCTGCGGCGTCATCTTGATGATTTCATTTACATTTAGGCATTTGTACAAAACCCGCCACCATAACGGGAAACTACAGTCAGGAGGAAACCATGGCAAATCAGCGGCTATTTGAGATAGATGAATGGAAAATCAAAACGAATACATTCGAAAAGGAGCATAAACGGCTGCAGGAAAGTCTGACTTCGCTGGGCAACGGCTATATGGGAATCAGGGGCAATTTTGAAGAAAGCTATTCAGGAGACACCCATCAAGGCACATATATCGCCGGGGTGTGGTTTCCTGATAAAACGCGTGTCGGCTGGTGGAAAAACGGCTATCCTGAATATTTCGGCAAAGTGATTAACGCGATGAATTTTATCGGCATTGATGTATGGATCGACGGTGAAAAAGTCGATCTCTATCAAAACGAGATCGAATCGTTTGAGTTAGAACTGGATATGAAAGAAGGGATTTTACGGCGAAGCGCGGTTTTCCGCATTCATAGCAAAACCGTCAGGATCAGCTCGGAGCGATTTCTCAGCATTGCCGTCGACAAGCTTTGCGCGATTCATTATGAAGCAGAGTGCCTGACAGATGACGCCGTCATCACGCTTGTCCCTTATCTGGACGGAAATGTCGCAAATGAAGACGCCAACTATCAGGAAAGGTTTTGGCAGGAAGAAGCGAAGGGAGCTGCTTCCCACCAAGGCCATTTAGTGGCAAAAACGATTGACAATCCATTTGGAACGCCGCGTTTTACCGTTTCTGCCGCAATGGCAAACGTTACAGAAGGCTTTGCCGATGAAAGCTTTCAAACAGCCGGCATGTATGCGGAAAACCGCTACACCTATCAAACAAAGGCTGGAACAAAGGTTTCGCTGAAAAAATTTATTATTGTGACCACTTCCCGCGATTTTCCCGAGACCGAGCTTGTCACCAAAGGCAGGGAGCTTTTGGCCGGTATTCTCCGGCAGGGCTATGAAGAAGCGAGAAGGAGGCACACTGAACAATGGAAGGAAAGGTGGACAAAAGCGGATATAGAAATTAAAGGTGATGATGAACTTCAGCAAGGCGTCCGCTACAACATCTTTCAATTGTTCTCAACATACTATGGGGCAGATTCACGGCTGAATATCGGGCCGAAAGGATTTACAGGCGAAAAATATGGAGGGGCCGCTTATTGGGATACTGAGGCATACGCCGTTCCGATGTATTTGGCCGCCGCAGATCCGGAAGTGACGAAAAACCTGCTTTTGTACCGCTACCACCATTTGGAGGCCGCCAAACGCAATGCCGCCAAATTGGGCCTGAAGGGCGCCCTGTATCCGATGGTGACGTTCACAGGTGATGAATGCCACAATGAATGGGAGATCACCTTTGAAGAAATTCACCGCAACGGTGCCATTTGCTATGCGATCTACAACTATGTCAATTATACGGGCGACCGGGCGTATATCAGGGAATACGGGATAGACGTTCTCGTCGAAATCAGCAGGTTTTGGGCTGACCGCGTTCATTTTTCCAAGCGGAAAAACAAATATATGATCCACGGCGTCACGGGGCCGAATGAATATGAAAACAATGTCAACAACAACTGGTATACGAATTTGATTGCGGCTTGGACGCTTGAATACACACTTGAAAACCTCGCAACCCTTCCGGCGGAAAAGCGCAGACAGCTGAATGTACGGGAAGATGAAATGGAGACATGGAAGGATATCATGGAGCGGATGTACTATCCATACAGTGAAGAACTGAATATTTTCATCCAGCATGATACATTTTTGGACAAAGACCTGCAAACGGCGGACAAATTGAATCCGGCTGAACGGCCGCTCTATCAGCATTGGTCATGGGATAAAATTCTCCGCTCCAGTTTTATTAAGCAGGCGGACGTTCTGCAAGGCATTTATCTTTTTCATCACCGTTTTACATTGGAAGAAAAACGGCGCAACTTCGAATTTTATGAACCGATGACCGTTCATGAATCTAGCCTTTCACCTTCCGTCCATGCGGTGCTTGCAGCCGAACTCAGAATGGAAAAGAAAGCGCTTGAATTATTTAAGCGCACAGCCCGCCTTGATCTTGACAATTATAATCATGACACGGAAGAAGGGCTTCATATTACATCAATGACGGGGAGCTGGCTCGCCCTCGTGCAGGGGTTTGCAGGAATGCGGGTCTTGAACGGGACGCTGTCATTTGCTCCGTTTCTGCCGAAAGAATGGGACAGCTATACGTTCGCCATCAATTTTCGGGGCCGATTAATCAGCATCAATGTGACAGAGGAAAAAACCGTTATTGAACTGTTGAAAGGAGAGCCGTTCGAGCTGGCCGTATATGATGAACCGATTTTGCTGAACGGCCGATGCGAAAGGAGGACAACTGATGGGTGAATGGTGGAAAGAAGCTGTCGTTTATCAAATTTATCCGCGCAGCTTCTATGATTCTAACGGCGATGGATTCGGAGATTTGCAGGGGATCATTCAAAAACTGGATTATATCAAATATCTCGGGGCGGATGTCATTTGGCTGTGCCCGGTGTTTGACTCTCCGCAGGATGACAACGGCTATGACATCCGGGACTACCGAAAGATGTACGAAAAGTTTGGGACAAACGAAGATATGTGTCAGTTAATAGATGAGGTCCATCAACGCGGGATGAAAATCATCATGGATTTGGTCGTGAATCATACGTCAGATGAGCATCCATGGTTTATGGAAAGCCGAAAGGCGAAGGAAAATCCATACCGCGAGTATTATTTTTGGAAAGATCCCAAGCCGGACGGCAGAGAGCCGAATAACTGGGGGTCGATCTTTTCCGGTTCGGCTTGGGAGTTTGATGAGCGGACAGGTCAATATTATTTGCATTACTTTTCAAAAAAGCAGCCTGATTTAAACTGGGAAAATGAAGCCGTCCGCCGGGAAGTATACGATCTGATGAGATATTGGATGGATAAAGGCGTTGACGGCTGGCGGATGGATGTGATCGGGTCCATTTCCAAACACATTGATTTCCCGGATTATGAGACAAACGAACACCGCAGTTATATCGTCGGTCCATATCATTCAAACGGTCCCCGCCTTCATGAATTTATTCAGGAAATGAACCGGGAAGTGCTGTCAAAGTATGATTGTATGACAGTCGGCGAAGCGAATGGCTCAGACGTGGAAGAAGCAAAAAGGTATACGGATGCAAGCAGGAATGAGCTGAATATGATCTTTACATTCGAACATATGGATATCGATACGGAACAGGGGTCGCCGAATGGGAAATGGCAACTCAAACCGTTTGACCTGATCGCTTTGAAAAAGGTGCTGACCCGGTGGCAGACTGCTCTGATGGATGTGGGCTGGAACAGTCTGTACTTTGAAAATCACGATCAGCCGAGGGTCATTTCGCGCTGGGGAAATGACGCGTCTCTGCGAAAGCAGTGTGCCAAAGCATTCGCAACGGTTCTTCACGGTCTGAAAGGAACGCCTTATATTTACCAGGGAGAAGAAATCGGCATGGTCAACAGCGATTTCCCGTTGGACATGTATGAGGATCTTGAAATCAAAAATGCCTATCAGGAGCTGGTCATTGAAAATCAAACGATGACAGAGGAAGATTTCCTGAAGGCGGTAGGCCAGAAGGGGAGGGATCACGCGCGCACGCCGATGCAATGGGACGACAGCCAACACGCCGGCTTTACGGCGGGCGAGCCGTGGCTTGCGGTAAATCCCCGCTATAAAGAAATCAATGTGAAAGAAGCTCTGGCCGACGCGGATTCGATTTTTCACTATTATCAGAAGCTGATTCGATTACGTAAACAGCACAAGGTGTTTGTCTACGGAGATTATCAGCTGCTGCTCGGGGATGATCCGCAAATATTCGCTTATACCCGCGAGTATGAAGGCGAAAAGCTTTTCATCGCAGTGAATTTGTCAGAAGAAGAAGCTGTGTGTGAAGCGCCTTCGGAACTGCTTGGTGACCAGTGGGAAGTGCTGCTTTCCAACTGCCGCCAAGGGGATGAACCGAAACATATCCGGCTGAATCCATACGATGCTGTCATATACATCAGCACTGGAAAGGGCCGTCACTAGTGAAAGCGGTCATATTTGATTTGGATGGAGTCATAACAGATACGGCTGAGCTGCATTTTCTCGCGTGGAAGCGTATCGCTGAACAATTGCATATTCCATTTGACAGGGACTTTAATGAAAGGCTGAAAGGAATCAGCAGGGAGGAATCGCTTGAACGCATCCTGGACCATGGCGGATTGTCAGCGACATACTCAAAATCCGCAAAGCGGGATCTCTTGGTAATGAAAAATCAATATTATCAAAAACTGATAGACAACATTACGCCCCGCGATCTTTTGCCCGGAATCGGGCGTCTCTTATGTGAACTGGAAAAAGAACGGATCAAAATCGCTTTAGCTTCGGCAAGCCGCAATGCCCCGTCCATTTTAAAAAGGCTGGACCTGATCAACGTCTTTGATGTCATTGTCGATCCGGCAAGTCTTAAAAAAGGAAAGCCCGATCCTGAAATATTTTTGGCGGCTGCCGGGCATCTCGGCGTATCCCCTGTGGACTGTGCAGGTATAGAAGACGCCGAAGCCGGGATCGCCTCGATCAAATCAGCGGGGATGTTTGCCGTAGGAGTCGGGAATGAACGCGCCATGCATGAAGCAGACCTTTCTGTCAGGCAAACGTCTGATTTGTCGTTTGACCTTCTGTATGAAGGCTGGAAGCGGCGCATGGAACGATAATTGGGGACGGCGACAGAAAATGCCCCTTGCTTTCAAACGTAAAGCTGTTCTTTAATGAAAGTAAAGAAACAGAAAGGGGCTTAATCAACGTGGAAGTCAAAAGATTCAGCTGTCCCGAAGAATTTCTTCGGCATGCCGAGCATGCGCTTTTAGAGCATGAAGCAGTCAACAATTTGCCGCTTGGGCTTTTGTATCTTCTGCGGGAACGGCAAGACTCTGAAGCCGTTTTGCTGTCAGCGGAAAATGAACAGGGAATTCAGCTGATGGCAGTTATGGCTTCAGGTGAATTGATTTTGGCTGGAGACGAACGCCGGGTCGAAGCGGCAGGTGAACTGGCCGCGTATATAAAAAAGGCGGGAATCAGGCCGCCGGGCGTCATCGGGCAGCCCGCGATTGCCAAAGCTTTTGCAGATGCATGGAAAAGGAAGACGCGGGTCAAGATGAAGCAAACCATTTATCAGCTCGATAACGTCAATGACGTCTCTCTGAGTTCAGGAAGCTTAAGAAAAGCGGATCAGCGTGATCTGGAATTGATCACCGATTGGATACATTCGTTTTCAGAAGAGGCTTTCCATGACGGCCTCGGGCATGAAAAGGCGAAGAAAATGGCCGCCCGGGGGATTGATAAAGCTTCAATTTATGTATGGGATGACTGTGGGGAGGCTGTTTCAATGGCTCAAAAATCGAGGCCGACGAAAAACGGCATCACCGTCAACCTTGTGTTTACACCGAAAAACCGGCGAAACAAAGGCTATGCAACATCATGTGTGGCGGCCCTCAGCCGGACGCTGTTGGACGAAGGGGTCTCATTTTGCAGTTTGTACACCGATCAAGCCAATCCGACATCCAATAAAATCTACGCGGAAATCGGCTACAGGCCGGTTGCGGATTCGATAGTGTATGCTTTTGACCAGTCTGAAAAAAGCTGATGAACACTTTGTTTCAATCAGCTTTTTTCTTTGATCAGACGTTTATGGCGCAATTTGATGCGATCTCCTTTGTTCACGCTGTCATATTGCTTTTTTGAGACGAGGACGGCCTGCTGCTTTCCGCTTTGATCCTCAATGATCAGCCAGTATCTGTTTTCCTTCGGTTTGGCAATCTCTTTTTCTCTCACTCCGATACTTTGCAGCATGCTTTTTTGTTCGGCTGTATATCCATGTGAATGAAAGATCATCCAGTATGGAAAATAATAATTAAAAAAAGACGTGCCTGCGGGATTTTGATTGATTGTCTGTTTGACGCTTCTCTTGTACAGGGCGTTTGCAGGCAATGTTCTTTGCAGACTGTTCGAAACTCTGTTTTTAGTGAAATTTTTCGCCGAATTGCTTTTATTTGCGGCGTTTTTGATATAGCTTCTGGCATTTTTATGAACCGAAGCCGCCCGGCTGCCGGCAGAGCTTTTTCCTGATGTGTTTGCAGACCTTCCCCCTGACGAGCTTGTCCCGCTTACAGCTTCTGCGTTATCTGCCCATACTGCTGTAAACATGAATAAAACGGCGAGCATCAGCAATAGCGTCTTTTTCTTCATTGTTGATCATCACTGCTTTTTTGTTCTATTTTGTCTTTCACGACTCCTTCAAGCGGCTTCTGGTCGTATGTCATGTAAGGCGGCCTGTAGATGAACACTTCATCATTCCGCATTTTGATGTAAGGCTGTTCGATATCTTCCACATTCTCCACATATTTTTTAAATGTTTTCGTTTTTTGCTTGCCGTTTTCCATATAGGAGACTTTGACTTCCGGGGCGCTGTCAGATTCGCTGTCATTCAGATAATCGAACCAGACGAGATCATATGTTTTCAGCGATTTGTCTTTGGCGGCTTCTTGAGAACGGTCTTCACCGCTGTCGTCGCAGCCGGAAATCAAAAGGGCTGCGGTAAACATCATGAGAGTAAAAGAAGTGAGTTTGAATTTTGTCATATTTTATCATCCTGTCTATCTGTTTTTCTCCTTTTATACGAGCAAAACAGGCGAAAGTGTCAATTTTTATATCGATTACTGCCTCTTATTTCTGTGCTTTTCAGATTAGTTTTCAAGTAAGTATTAAAGATTCCCCGCGCACTGTCTGGCATTTTTGTAAACTCACCTAAAAACAATTCCCCGAGCTCACTGAATCCCAGTGACAGAATTTTTAATTGAAAAATCGTTTGGATTTAGTGATCCAAGGCACATTGAACTTCGAACTAATTGTTGCGGCATGCTTTTTTCTTGTTGTTCAACGGTTCAGTTGGCTGCACAAGTTTTACATTGTAGAGCATTACCGTAAGAACGAATTTTGTCTTGGCTAAAATGAAAAAGACCACAACATAACAATAATAAAATGATCCATTTCAATATTTTTTTATTGCAAAACGATAAATAATATGCTAAATTCAAATCGACAACAAATAAGTGAGGTGCTTTTTATGAAACGAGTGTCAACACTCTTCTTAAAGATAGCTGTTATTCTTATTGGAATTCCAATTCTTGCTTTATGCATTTTTTTGGTGCCTAAGATAGCCAATTATACAGCAGAATTACTTCCCAATATTGCTTATATAAAATATCTCGTTTTCATCTATTTGTATGTAACGGCGATACCTTTTTACTTTGCTCTTTATCAAGCGTTTCAACTTTTAAGCTATATTGATAAGAACAAAGCGTTCTCTAAAATTTCTGTAAGAGCTTTAAAAAATATCAAATACTGTGCGAACACAATCAGCATCTTGTATGTGGCAGGCATGCCGCTTTTTTATCTCGTGGCGGAGATAGACGACGCCCCGGGTATCATAGTCATCGGATTGGTCATTATTTTTGCTTCAATGGTGATTGCAGTCTTTGCTGCTGTTCTTCAAAAACTGTTAAAAGAAGCGATTGATATAAAAACAGAAAATGACTTAACGGTCTGAGGTGATGAACATGGCAATTATTATCAATATTGATGTGATGCTGGCTAAAAGGAAAATGAGCGTAACAGAACTTTCGGAGAGGGTTGGGATAACGATGGCTAATCTTTCTATATTGAAAAATGGAAAAGCAAAGGCCATTCGATTATCAACTTTAGAGGCGATTTGCAAGGCTTTGGAATGTCAGCCCGGGGATATTTTGGAATACCAAAGTGATGAAGACACAAGGGATGTATAAATCAGAAATATTTATCATGAAAAGGAAAATGGGGCTGAATGATCCTCTCCGCATAATTCTTAGTCCATTAAAGCAAACATTGCAAATATTCAGAAAAAACCTATGGAGGCACAAATCATGAGAGCACTAAAACAACTCGTTCGTTTTGGTTGGGAGCAGGCCCTATCATGTTTGTTTCCTGTCGTTATTTTTGCCTCTTTGGCTCTTACAAAAATCATCCCTCTTCCCTTCTTGCCACGGTATGACTGGCTGCTCATCATCTGTGTTCTCATGCAGTGGTTGATGGTGCGTTCAGGTCTTGAAACACGGGATGAATTAAAAGTGATCACATTGTTTCACCTTATTGGACTTGCTCTTGAACTTTTCAAGGTACATATGGGCTCCTGGTCTTATCCGGAGGAAGGATATTTCAAAATTTTTGGAGTGCCTTTGTATAGCGGCTTCATGTACGCAAGTGTAGCCAGTTATCTTTGCCAGGCGTGGAGGAGGCTTAAGGTTGAACTGGTGAAGTGGCCGCCGTTTTTGGTAGTCGTACCTCTTGCCGCTGCTATTTATTTAAATTTTTTTACCCACCATTATTTGATTGACATTCGTTGGTGGTTATCTGGACTTGTCATGATCGTCTTTTGGCAATCATGGGTTACATATGAGGTTAATGGAATTCGTTACCGTATGCCACTCGCACTTTCTTTTGGGCTCATCGGATTTTTTATCTGGATAGCCGAAAATATTGCAACGTTTTTTGGGGCGTGGGAATATCCAAACCAAACCGATGCATGGAGTCTCGTTCATCTAGGAAAGGTGAGTTCATGGCTGTTATTAGTGATTGTCAGCTTTCTTATCGTAGCGACGTTAAAACAGGTTAAAGGGAAAAATACCACCAAGATAGAAACTGGTCAATTTTTATAGTAAGGATATGAAAAATTCACCGCTTTTAATCGAAGAAGGGCTTAGAATATGTAATATTTGCATTCCAAACGTAAAGAAACTGTAAAAGAGCTTGTCTATGAAACACGGTATAATCTCTATGTCAGAAAAAAATCCCAGCACATGGAGGATATTTTTATATGAAGAAAATACTCTTTTCAGTTTTTGTTTTAGCGGCGAGTTTACTGTTGGCATTTAATTTTGCCGGTGAAGCCAGCGCTAAGACAAAAAAAGTCAGCGGCTATATTACTTGGTACAATGGAGTGGGAAAAATCGGCGCTGACGGAAAAAGGCTCGGTCATTGGGATTGTGCTACAAAAATGGGTTTTGACGTTCCGCGTAAAGGCACAAAAATAAGAGCTTATTCAAAAGCAAAACCTAAAAAAGTGATTACGGTATATAAATACGATGTCGGCAGACTGCCCGGCGCTGTTTTGGATGTAAGTCCGAAAGCCTTCAGAGCTTTAGGATTTTCAACAAGCAAAGGCAAGGTCAAAGGACATTATACTTATAAAAAATAAACGAAATGGAGCAAGAAAAATGTTTTCTTGCTTCTTTCTATTGGCGGAGATCAGAACATGAAAAAAATAATGATAATCTTGGCGGCGGGAATCGTTTTAGCTGCAGGGGTTTTTGCTGTGTTCCGTTTTTCCGGATTAAAAACGGAGCAAAAAGAGGCAGGCAGTTCAGACCTTCTCGTGTCCTTTACAGATCAAAAATTAATGACCTCTTATTATGAAAATCAGAAAGTGCTTTACAAAGAAAAAATGACGGACTATCCTGCTATGGCGCTGGATCGCAAACATCAAATCCTATACTATACAAATTTGGACAAGAGCAGCGGACGGCGTTTGATCAAACTGGATCTGAAAACAGGCAAAAAAACGACGCTGCATTCAGGCGATGAATATGTAGACGAGCTAACCTTGTCAAAAGACGGCTCAAAACTGTACATGCGTTATAATCTCTCGGCTGAACGAAACTTTCATCTGGCATCATTTGATTTGAAAACAAAGGCGTTTACCGCCATCTATCCGAAATTAAACGACAAGGATGAAACGGTAAGCTTCTATCAATACAATCAAGATAAAGGCCAGTTTGTCCTCCTGCACTATTCCGAGGAGGAAGATTATAAGAAAACCGATGAGGCGAATAGCAAGGGAGTCGCTCCAGAACCGACCAATATGCGCATTTCTTTAGCCGATGAGAAGCAGAATCAAGACATAAAAACGATAGCGAAATTCATTAATGATATCACAATCTCGCCAAATGGGAAGACGGCGGTTTTTACCGCAACAGATGAAGAAGGCGAAAAAACGGCGATCTGCAAGCTGGATGTCGAGACGAAAGAATATAAACCAATCATTAAAGACGGGCGGGAGTTCACATTGATCGACTCGGCGCAGCCGCAGTTTTCAAAAGACGGGAAAAAAATCTTTTTCCTAGCCGAAGCAAAAGGAGCTAAGCTTCTGAAAGATGAAACGGGAAACGAAGCGAAGGTTAGAACGATTTTCGCTTACGATACCGATACAAAAAAAGTAAGCAAAGAATGGGAAAAACCGAACG
This sequence comes from Bacillus sp. KICET-3, assembly GCF_033261025.1. Lineage (NCBI taxonomy): Bacteria > Bacillati > Bacillota > Bacilli > Caryophanales > Bacillaceae > Bacillus > Bacillus sp. KICET-3. The sequence goes on from NZ_CP137345.1 coordinate 756,405, forward strand.
GGATCATCAATGGTTTTACTGTTTTGAATTGACATCGGCCGGCAAGCGTTTTTCAAACAGCTTAGCCGGCTGATTGTTTTTCGTACAGGCTATGGTTAAAGAAAGCATATCTTGTGAAAAGCCTATCTTGCATTACATACAGAATCCCGAAACCAATATATAATGGCAGCTAAAAATATAAAAAATCTTTTTGTTCGCTATGTATGGCAAAGGAAGGGCGAATCGATACAAAAAGCAAATGCGATCATCACATATCGTTTTAGAAAATCCCCGCGTTATCATGTAATGGATAAAGCCTGGACTTGAGAACAAAACGATTATTTCTAAATACTTCACAATTTCCCTTCCCGGTTTGTTTTTTCTTATATGATAATTGATGGAGCTATTGATTTGCGCAAACAATTCGATCCGTACATGTTTTGGGTGAATGGCTCATTGCCCGATGTCAGCCCTCAATCATATGGAAATGGATATAATGCGGTCAACAGAGCAAACGGGAAGATCCTTCTTCTGAACCGGCAGTATGTTTTCAGCGGATATCTGAAGTTCCCGTAAAATTGTCTTCCTTCGGTTACGTTTTCCGGGATGAGGACTGATGCTTCCCGGCGATTTGCCCCTTCAAGGATGCCGTGAACCGATCGCCCATCTTTCAGTTTCAGCACAACGTGGTAATGCATATACTTGAGGCAAAGATCATGCAGCGAACGTTCATGATCATGGGGCATCGAGCAGAGAACATCGTGAGGGACGCTCATAGCTGTTTTTCATCTCCTTTTCCATTAGCATATTCAGCTATTGGATGATGGTTCCAAAGCTGACTTGGCGTCACGGACGTCCAGCGATCAAATGGAAAAAAGCCGATTATCATGTGTGAATCGGCTTCTCATGAACATTCTCAGCACTTCTTTCTCCGGCATGTAAAGCGGTCATCGTCATCATCAGAAAAACACTTTCTTCTTTTGCATTTGAAACGGTCGCGATCATCAGAATGACGCTGTTCACTGGTGTCATTCGTCTTCGGCGTATGTTTCGGCTTGCGGTTGTATGGATCGTAATTGTCGTATTCATCGTAGTTGTACATGGCGCTCACCACCTTTATCTGGGTTATGATAATGTATTGCAGACGGAATGAGTTTGCCTGTGCATCTATAACGGTTTTTGCCTATAGCTCTGCCAAATTTATAAAATAAAACAGGGGAAATGAAAGGATTTTCTGCAAGGAAACGCTAATGTATAATAAAACGGGATTTTTCACCATAAAACGAAGAAGCGCGGAAACGGCATGAAGGCGAGCCGTCTGGTATGATATGAGAGAGAATGCATACCAAGCGGCAAAATTCTGATATAATCGATATGAAGGAGAGAAAATATGAAGAATACTAGAAAAAAAGAGATCTGGTCATGGGTGAGGACGCTTCTCATTGCGGGGGTAATTGTATTTATTTGCCGCTATTTTCTGTTTACACCGTCAACTGTTTTAGGGGATTCAATGTCTCCAACCCTGCAAAACGGGAATATGGTTATGGTCAGTAAAATCAGCGACATACATCGTTTTGACAAGATTATTTTTCATGCCCCTGATGCTGACGAAGACTATGTCAAAAGAGTCATCGGCGTCCCCGGGGATTCGATTGAGATGAAAGACGATGTCCTTTATATTAATGGAAAAACCTATGATGAGCCTTATCTGAAACAAAATAAGCAAACCTTGGCGGGCGATGAACATTTAACAAATAATTTCACCCTGAAAGACTTAACAGGCAAAGAAAAAGTGCCGAAAGACAGTTTCTTCGTTATGGGAGACAACCGGCAGAACAGCAGAGACAGCCGCTATTTTGGATTTGTTTCAAAATCCTCCGTCGTCGGCAAAGTCGAGTTTCGCTACTTTCCATTCAACGAAATCGGCGGAATAGAATAAGAAAAGACTTCCCATGATAGAGATGGGAGGTCTTTTCTTTTTGCCGGATTCGTGTGGGCCGGCTGTTTGAAGGATCATACATACAATGAAATAATAGAAGAAACCGAAGCGAAAGGAGCAGGATGATATGAAAGTGTTCATCGTCGGAGCAAATGGGCAGATTGGCCGGCACCTGACCAACATGCTGCATGAAAGCAGCGAACATCAGGTCAGGGCGATGGTCAGAAATGAAGAGCAGGCGGAGACATTGAAGCGCTCCGGAGTCGAAAGCGCGCTCGCCAATTTAGAAGGGACTGTGGAAGAGATTGCGGAAGCGGCAAAAGGCTGTGAGGCGATCGTCTTTACGGCCGGATCAGGCGGAAACACCGGTGATGATAAAACATTGCTGGTCGATCTGGACGGCGCGGCAAAAACGATTGAAGCCGCACAACAAGCAGGCATTAAACGGTTTATCATGGTCAGCACATTGCAGGCCCACAACAGGGAAAACTGGAACGAAGCGATAAAACCTTATTATGTCGCAAAGCATTATGCGGATAAAATACTGGAAGCAAGTGATTTAATATATACGATCATCCGTCCTGGAGGGCTTTTAAATGAGCCGGGCACAGGGAAAATAACAGCCGCGGAAAATCTGGAGCGGGGCGCGATTCCCCGCGAAGACGTAGCTGCCACAGTGGCCGCCGCACTTACTGAAGAGCGCACATTCGGCCGTTCATTTGACCTGCTCAGCGGAGAAACGGCGATCGCCGAAGCGCTGAAAGCAATCTGAGCGAACATACCGGGAATCCAAAATGGGTTCCCGGTATTTATGTAATGGGAATATAGATTTTCATTTTCATGTCATGCGGATAAGCGGAGCGGCGCACATCAGTCACCTCAAAATCCGGTCCTTCCCTTCTTTCATAGTTCGCATTCGCAAGCCATGTGCGATAGATGTACCTTCTTGTGTTTTGAACCTGTTCAGTCGGCCCGCTTACGTCAAACACGGCGTACTTCCCGCCGGGTATCTCAATGTGGACAAACCGGTCTTCGGTATTTTGAGCCGACGAGAGAACCGCCTCGCCGACGATAAATGAAAATGCGCCCTCATCCCGGAAATTGCATGATATGCCGTATGACATGTCAGGCGCTGCTTTATCAGGGATCTTCAAAAAGTATTCATTAGCTCCGAAATCGTGGTAGAAGCCGGGGATGTCTTCAAAATACTGTTCATCGTTCAGGTCTGTGTGGTATTCATAACCGATGACGGGAATGGAGTCTAAGTGCATGATGGCCGGTTTGGGAATCGATTCGTCTCCATTGAGGCTTGTTTTCAGGTCGAGAAAATTGATGATAGACTGGCCATCCAGTTGGATTGTTGATCTGCGGTATTTGGCCGGGGTGATCCCGAAGCAATGGGCGAACGCCCGGCTGAATGCTTCCTGTGAACCATACTGGTAGTCGATGGCGATGTCGAGGATTGTCCGGTTGGTCTTCTTCAGCAGATTTGCGGCTTCAGTCAACCGCCGCCGGCGGATATATTCCCGTACGGAAAAACCGGAAATCGCTTGAAAAAGCCGTTGAAAATGGAATGGTGAGAAACAAGCCTTTGAAGCAATGTCGGTGATGGGTAATTCCTTTTTCAGATTTTCTTCCATAAAATGAACAGCGCTTTGAATTCTTTCGTAATAGTCCACTTTGACACAGCCTTTCGGAGTTTTCTTGCCTTTATTGTACACGATGGAAGACCGCTTTTTTTGATCCGTTGTGCTTTTTATAAATGAAAAAAGCCTCCGGCAAAGGAGGCTTTTATGATTGGATGCGAAAATCTGTGACGTCAAGGGGCCGCATCATATCATAATCTTCATGCTCGAGTATATGGCAATGCCACACGTATTTGCCGCTGTACGGGCTGAAGGTGGCGATTATGCGCGTGACTGATCCGGGTGGAACCTTTACCGTATCTTTAAGTCCTCTTTCATTTGGCGGGGGAGCAGCGGCAGGGCCGGTAAAAATCAGTTCTCCGTTTTCCTGATAGCGCTCCGTGTCAAATGGGCGGTGGTCAAGAATGAAAAATTGAACGAGATGCAAATGGATCGGATGGATGGCCCTTCCCGCATTGACGATCGACCAGATCTCAGTGCTGCCAAGCGCGGGGGTCTCTGTCACGGGCGCATGCCATCTCGTGTTGTTTAAAAGAAGGACAGGCCTTCCGTATTGATCCTGCGATGCCCCCAAGGTCAAACGCCTGATCGTATTGATATTTCGGTTTTGGAAAAACGGCCGCTTTCTCAATATTTTTGGAATCTTGCTAGTGTCCTTTTGTTTTAATGGCTTGGATACGCGGAACTGCATAATATCGGCATCGGTTTCCGGGTCTGCATCCTCTCCGCCGCAGCCGATCCGGTTTTTCAAAGTGACTGTTTTTCCTTCTGCATTCGAAAAATCGACGATAAGGTCGCATCTTTCAGCAGGGGCGATCGTGAGTGACTCGACTTTTGCCGGGCGCTGCAGCAGGCCGCCGTCTGTTCCGATTTGATAAAACGCATGCCCTGAATCGAAATACAGTTCATATATCCTCGTATTTGAAGCATTCAGAACGCGAAAACGGTATTTTCGCGGTTCGATTTCTGCGTAGGGCCACACTTTGCCATTCACCAAAATGGTATCTCCGCAAAATCCGGGGACAATCGACGGATTCGGCAGATCTGGAGAAGGGTCGTCAGGCTGCCGCGGATAAAACAATGAACCATCCTCCTGAAACGACTTATCCTGGATCAAGAGGGGAATCTCATATTCTCCTTTTGGCACGTTTAAAGACTGTTCTTCCCTGTCACGGATGAAATATAAACCGACAAGGCCCGCATATACATTCAGTCTTGTCAGGGCCATCGCGTGATCATGGTACCAGAGGGCGGTCGCGTCCTGGTGGTTGGGATATTCATAAACCTCCTTTTCGAAAAACGGCCCCGTTTCTTTAAAATCCCTTGTATACCAAGCCTCAGGATAGCCGTCGCTGTCAGCCGGAGTATTTCCGCCGTGAAGGTGAACGACCGTTTTGACTTGATGCTCCTCATGGGCGTCATGGTGAATCGTGTGGTCGATAGGAAGAAAATGGTGATGCGGCAGTTTATTCATCCATTTGACCGCGACCTTTTCATTTTTTTTGACTTCAAATGTAGGTCCGGGGTAGCTTCCGTTATATCCGTAAAGCCGGGTAGGCGGCAGATCTCGGTGAAGCTGTTGATAAAACTCCTGCATCGTGACCTCATAGTAGGTGTTTGTTTTGCTTTTTGTATGAGGTTTGATCACTTTTGGAATCGGCAGCTGGTCGACAAATTTTTCAAGTTTCATGTTTCACCTGTCCTCTATGTTCTGATAAAAAGATTAGTACATTATAAGACGGGACCTATGTTTAGGTTCCTGCCTGAGAGAGAAAAAATGCAGAGGAAGCCGCTGTAAAGGCGTCTGTCCAAGCCTGTTTTTCGGAAGCCTTTTATGATAAAAAAGACGAAGTTTTACAAGGGAATGAACGGGATATTTCAAAACGATTAAATATGGCGTTTTGCGAGGGGAGAAGGTGGTGCTCTTTTACGAGGCGATGATACATTATGTGTGATCCCTTTTTTTGCGGGATAAAAGCGGGCTGAAAGGAGATGCCGGTGATGCCGAAAAGGATCGATTGGATTGACGCGGCGAAAGGGCTGGGAATTATCCTGGTCGTGTTAGGCCATACACCGACAACTGAATGGCTGAAAACGTTCATTTTTTCTTTTCACATGCCGCTGTTTTTCTTTTTGTCAGGGGTCGTGTACCGCGATGAGAATATGACCTTTTCTTCCTTCCTTCTCAAAAAAATGAAGACTCTTCTTTTGCCGTACTTCATCTTTTCCGTCATCGCCTATTTATATTGGTTGTTTGTCGAGAGGCATTTCAAGTTCAGCGGCAGTTCGGATGTTGATCCGATCGTCCCGTTTAAAGGGATTTTTTATTCCATTCCTGACGGCTATATGCTGACCCATAATCCTGCTCTATGGTTTTTAACATGCTTGTTCATCGTCGATATGCTGTTTTTTTGGTTGAAAAAAACGCTGAAGGATCACGATGTTGTCCTTGTTGTGACGGTATCCGGTCTGTTCGGTTATATCAATTACCAGTATCTCGGATTAAAGCTTCCGTGGAATATTGAGGTCGCTTTGACAGCCCTCGGTTTTTATGCGGCCGGTTTTTTTCTGAGGCATATGCTGAAGGCTGACAGGCATCGCAAAACGCTGCTCATGTCATTGTTTCTGTTCATTCTGGTCGGCTTTCTGCAAAGCCAAAACGTCAGAGTGGATATGAGAGCGAATGAATACGGAAACATGGCGATCTTTTACGTTACGTCATGTTTGGGAACGGCCGGCGTGATACTTATAAGCTTTAAACTGCAGCATGCGGCGCTTCTGCAATTCCTCGGCAGAAATTCGCTGATCATCCTCGTTCTTCATTACCCGGTCATCCGGATGTTAAAAGCCATCATCTATTATTTCATGAATGTTTCCCTTGATGAGACATACGGTTCCGTATTGTGGGGCGGCGTGTATACTGCCGTGACCTTGCTGATCATGGTTCCGTGCATTCTTCTTTTGAACAGATACCCGGTGTTGCTGGGGAGGAAAAAAAGATGCTGAATCAAAACGCCTTGCAGAGATTCTGCAAGGTGTTTCGGCCTATTTCAGGTTAAACGCGATTGTTCCTGTCACTTTGCCGCCTGGCGAAAGATCTCTGGATAGTCGGCAGTCTCTGATTGTTTAACGTTTTTCTGAAAAAATTCGCTTGTAAAAAAGAAAAATAATTCGGAAAAAGGATCCGAACCTTATTCGGCGGCATGCCGGAGAGAGTAAGGGGATTTGAAAAAAACTTGCCGTACCGGGGTTTTTCGGGGATTGGCCGGGCTGAAATTTGTTTCCTTCAATAAAAAAAGTTCTATTGCGACTATATTTCTGCAAGAAGTGAATCATGTTTCTATAGACTCACTCGGGTTTTGCTTTGTATGATAAAAGCGAATACACGGATGGGAAAGGAAGCTTTTTATGGAACGGTATGACGAATTAAAAAAAGGAGAAGCCGGGGCATGGGTCAGTATAATCGCTTACCTTGTCCTGTCGGCTGTTAAGCTGATGATCGGGTATATGTTTCACTCCGAGGCCTTAAGGGCAGACGGGCTTAACAACACGACGGACATTATTGCATCTTTAGCGGTGCTGATCGGTCTCAGGATTTCGCAAAAGCCGCCTGATGAAGACCATCCGTACGGGCATTTCAGGGCCGAGACGATCGCCTCGCTCGTCGCCTCTTTTATTATGATGGTTGTCGGGCTTGAGGTGCTGTACAGTTCTGGTGAAATGTTTTTTCACCCGAGAGAAACAACTCCCGATATGATTGCGGCTTGGACGGCGGTCGGGAGTGCGGCCGTGATGTTTTTGGTTTACGGCTATAATAAAAGGCTCGCTAAAAAGGTAAACAGCCAGGCGCTTTATGCGGCCGCCGCAGACAATAGATCAGATGCTTTCGTCAGCATCGGAACGTTTACGGGCATTTTCGCGGCGCAGTTTCACCTTGCCTGGGTCGATACGGCTGCGGCATTTATCATCGGATTGATCATCTGCAAAACGGCGTGGGATATTTTTAAAGAGGCCGCCCACTCCTTGACGGACGGATTTGATATAAAGGATATTTCGACATATAAAGAAACGATTCAAAAAGTTCCCGGCGTCGGCAGGATCAAGGATGTGAAGGCGAGATATTTGGGAAGCGCCGTTCATATTGAAGTCATCGTTGAAGTCAGGCCTGACCTGAATATTTCTGAAAGCCACGATATCGCCGATGAAATTGAAAGGAAAATGCAGGAGGAGCACTCGATCGTTCATTCCCATGTTCATATAGAACCGTTTAGAGACGATGTAAAATAACCTTTTCGATTGGAAAAGGTTATTTTTAATTGTATAAAAAGAGAGTTTAACCATTTAGTTGTTTTCTGGCGGAACATCGTTTATCGTAAAGTTAAATCAATTTTGATCCGTACGCATGAGGAGGAAAAGGATGGCTTACCAAGAAACGCTGCATCCTGTTTTGGGAAAAGTAGCCGAAAATATTGATAAAGTAATGGTAGGAAAGAAAGATATTGCCGTTTTGAGCCTGACCGCCATTCTTGCAAACGGCCATGTGCTTTTGGAAGATGTGCCAGGTGTGGGGAAAACGATGATGGTCCGTACTTTGGCGAAGTCTACCGGTGCGGAATTCAAGAGAATTCAGTTTACGCCGGATTTATTGCCTTCAGACGTTACAGGCGTTTCCATATATAATCCAAAAACCCTTGAATTTGAATACCGTTCAGGCCCGATTATGGGAGATATTGTTCTTGCGGATGAAATCAACCGCACATCGCCCAAAACCCAATCGGCCCTCTTAGAAGCGATGGAAGAAGGGAGCGTGACTGTGGACGGTGTGACGATGCCGCTTTCCCAGCCTTTTTTTGTCATGGCCACACAGAACCCGGTGGAATATGAAGGGACTTATCCGCTCCCTGAAGCCCAGCTTGACCGCTTCCTATTCAAGCTTCGAATGGGCTATCCAACGGTCCGCGAAGAGCTTCAGGTGCTCGACCTTCAGGAGAGAAGCCGTCCGATTGAACAAATTGAGCCGGTTATTACAAAGGAGGAGCTGGCCTCGTTCCAAAAAGAGGCTGAAACGGTATATGTGGATCGTTCCATTAAGGAATATATTGTTGACATCACCCAGCAAACAAGACATCATTCAGACGTTTATTTGGGAGTCAGTCCGCGCGGCTCAATTGCCCTGATGAAGGCCGCACAGGCGTTTGCTTTTTTGTACAGCCGCGATTATGTGATTCCCGACGATATTCAGTATCTTGCGCCATTTACGCTTCCGCACAGAATGATCTTGCGGCCGGAGGCGAAATTTGAAGGCAAACGGCCGGAGACGGTTCTTCAGGATATCATGGCTAAAACGAAGGTTCCCGTAGGAAGGTCGATGAGCAGATAATGAGAGAGCGCTTCGGTCGTTTCGGGTTCGGATGGAGGCTGTTTGTTCTATTTCTTCTATTGGCTTCGACGTTCAGCTATGCCATGTTTCAAGGGGGATTTGTCAGCTGGTTTTTGTTCTATGTTTTTCTTCCCTTTGGGTTGTACGCCGTTTTGTTTGCTTTCTATCCGTTGAAAACATTCGAGGCTGAACGCAAGCTCAGCCGTGGACAGTTGAAAGCCGGGGATCCATTTGAAGCCGTCATTACGCTAAAAAGAAAATTTCCGTTTCCGCTGATGTTTTTGATAGTGGAAGACTGCCTTCCGGCTTCGCTTTTGAAAAACGGTCATCTATCTGAGGCGAAAACGTTTCTTTTTCCCTGGTTTCAGAAGGAAATCAAGATGGTTTATACGATACCGTCCGTCCCGAGGGGCGATCACCGTCTGACTGCGGTCAGAATCCGCACCGGTGATCCGCTTGGGCTGCTGGAAAAGGAAGTGTATCTGCAAATTGAAACCTCCTTTCTAGTGCTGCCTTCATATCAAGAAATTACATATCGCGAAAACGCGGGCAGTTTTGACGATAAGGGCGGACATGCGGTTGATTTTCAGAGGCAAAACAGCAACCTGGCTTCAGGCGTGAGGGAATATCAGCCCGGCGACCGTGTTTCATGGGTGGACTGGAAGACATCGGCAAGGCGGAACAGCCTGATGACAAAGGAATTTGAACAGGTGAAAGGCCGAAATTTGTACATTTTTATGGACAGATCACCTTCTCCGGTTTTTGAAGATATCGTTGTTTTTACGGCATCGGTTGTCCGTGCGGCTCTTCAAAACGGGACTTATACCGGACTTGTTTCCATTGGAAAAGAGCGAACCGTCTTTCCGGTCCGCTCCGGGGAGGATCATTTGAGGAAGCTCTTTTACCATTTGGCATTGGCTGATTGTGATTCTTCTTACCCGTTTCACAGTCTGCTTGAGAAAGAACTTCATCTCCCTGATATCGCCAAGACTGTAAAGTACATCATGACAAGCCGCATGACACCGGAGTTGTCGCGTGTTTTGGGGAACGCGGCGAGAGACAAGGCGCCCGCCGTTTTCGTCATCAAAGAAAAGGGAGACGCTCTCTCGCCTGAAGAAAGCGCGGCCATCGAGTATGTAACAGCGCGGGGAATTGAAGTCAGCGTGATTGCCGGAGACCGTTTTTCCCATGTTTTTGCGAAAGCGAGGTGAGGCATGATGTCGAGAGAAAGAAACAGCCGGGTCAGTTTGCTGATTTTTTATGTATTAACTTTTTTGCTCCTTTGGGAGTGGCTCCGTCCTTTGCAGTATTTTACGGATACGGGGCATACCGTCTTTTTTATCGTTTTTATCGCGATGGTTTTTTTGTTTACATTTTTTAAGGTTCCTTGGATGATCAGGTTTCCGGTCAGCCTCGGCTTTATATTGTTTGCGCTTCATTGGATATTCTACGACGGCCCGTTGCTCTCAGCCTCCTGGGTCGGAAAGCTTTTGCAAGAGGTCAATCATAATGTATCGTTCATTTTCTCCGGGATGTGGCGCGATATGTCGCCTTTGTTTCGGACGCTGCTCTTTTTCGTCCTGCTCTGGCTATTAGTCTACCTTCTGCATTATTGGGTGATCTACCAGCGGAGAATCTTCTTCTTTTTCATTATGACGATCGTTTATATTACAGTGATTGACACGTTTACGCCTTTTGACGCGTCATATGCGATCGTCCGGATCGCTATATTGGGATTTCTTTTGCTGGGAATGCTGTATTTGGAGCGGATGAAGGAGAGCGAGAGGCTCAAAGCTTCCGCATCATTATTTGCCAAATGGTTTGCTCCGCTGCTGCTGCTGACTGCTGCCGCTGCTGCTGTGGGCATAGCTGCGCCGAAGACGGATCCGATTTGGCCTGATCCGGTGCCGTTTATCAAAACGGCGGCCAATGGCGATTTTACTTCAGGCGGCAAAAACAAGGTCGGCTATGGAACCAATGATACATCACTGGGCGGACCATTCACACAAGACAATACATTGGTCTTTACATGGCAGGGCAAGGAAAGAAGCTATTTCAGGGTGGAAACGAAGAGCCATTATACCGGCAAAGGCTGGTCTGAAGATGAGAAGGCCGGGGCAACCATCAATCTGGATGATAATAAGCTCGATTATCAATGGTATGATAAAAGTGTCAAAACAGAGACGCGCAAAGTCAAGGTCGACATCAATCCGGCTTACCGCTATGATCATGTCTTATATCCGATCGGGACGAAGGCGATTTTATTGGACGATTTCGTACCCCTTAAGATGAACAGCAATACGGAACGGATGATTCCAAGCGGCCGGATGGGGGCGGACATTCAAAATCTTGGAAGCTATTCCCTGACCTATGAATCCCCGGTTTTTGACGTGAACAAGCTGAAAAGCATCAGCATGGATTCTGAGGGGGAGTGGGGCAAAAGACACCAAAAATATCTGCAGCTTCCCGCTTCCCTTCCCGAGCGTGTCAAACAGCTCGCCCTTGATTTGACGAAAGGCCATGACAATGTTTACGACAAAGCGAAAGCGATTGAAGACTATCTCGGTTCTTCCGATTTTTCGTATCAGACAAAAGATGTCGCCGTTCCGAGTAAAAATCAGGATTATGTTGACCAATTTTTATTCGAAACCAAAATCGGGTATTGCGACAACTTTTCCACGGCGATGACGGTGTTATTGCGTTCTGCCGGGATACCAGCCCGCTGGGTGAAAGGCTATACATCGGGGCAGTTTGCCGGGACGTCGCCCGATAAAAAGCAGACCGTTTATGAAGTGACAAACAACAATGCCCATTCCTGGGTTGAAGTCTATTTTGAAGGACAGGGCTGGGTGACGTTCGAGCCGACGAAAGGCTTTATCAACCCCGAGCAGCTGATCGAGCATTCCGGCGGCGGGCGTGAGGATGCCGCTTCAGAAAAAGGCGGAAAAGAACAGGAATATGCCGATCATCAAAGAAAACAAGCCGTCAAAGAAGAACAAAAAAACAGTGGGAATCAAAGGCTTGATGCCCAACAAGACCGTCAAACAGATGCGGCTGCAAACCGCGGCGGCGCAGGCGGTGTTCTCTGGTATGGCGCGGCATTTCTGCTTCTTCTCTTGGCCGCAGGAGCGGGTCTCTATTTTACACGGACAATTTGGCTCCCTGTCATGATTGCCGCCAGATTGAAAAAGCGGCAGGATGATGCCGTATTCTTCAAGGCGTATGAGGAGCTGCTCCGCCAGTTGAAGAGAAAAGGCATGAAAAAAGAAGCGGGACAGACGCTCCGTGAATTTGCGGAAACGGTTGATAAACGATATGACAGCGATGAGATGACGCTTCTGACGCTTCGTTATGAACGGGCGCTTTACCGAAAAGAAGACGCAGGAAAGCTTTGGAATGAATCAGCCGAGTTATGGGAAAATTTAATTAAAAGGAGATAGTCTTGACCGCTTTCTTTCCTATTGTTAGAATAAGTGAATATTAAAAACCCTTATATATCTTTGCTGGCAGGCCCGGCGTCAATCATTTTGCACACCGGGCCGAACCCGCGAATGGGGGCAGGACCGCCGTATGTCTGCCGCCATTTTTTCTGTGCAAAAGACAATTTGATAAAGAGGTGACACCATGACGAAGTTAGTAAATGAAATGATTCTTGTATTGGATTTTGGAAGTCAGTACAACCAGCTGATCACCCGGCGCATCCGCGAGTTTGGTGTGTACAGCGAATTGCATCCGCATACGTTGACAGCGGAAGAAATCAAAGAAATGAATCCGAAGGGAATTATTTTGTCCGGAGGACCGAACAGCGTGTATGATGAAGGATCTTTCCGCTGTGACGAAAAGATTTTTGAACTGGACATCCCTGTTCTCGGAATCTGCTACGGCATGCAGCTGATGACCCATTACCTCGGCGGCAAAGTGGAAGCGGCTAGCCAGCGTGAGTACGGAAAAGCAAACATTCATATCGAAGGCGAGCCGGATCTGTTTAAAGACCTTCCGAAAGAACAAGTCGTTTGGATGAGTCATGGTGATTTAGTCGTTGAAGTTCCGGAAGGTTTCACTGTTGATGCGACAAGCCATCACTGCCCGAATTCAGCGATGAGCAAGAAAGATAAAAAGTGGTACGGCGTTCAGTTCCACCCGGAAGTTCGCCACTCTGAGTACGGAAACGATCTGCTGAAAAACTTTGTGTTCCATGTTTGCGAATGCGCCGGCGAATGGTCAATGGAGAACTTCATTGAAATTGAAATGCAAAAGATCCGTGAAACAGTCGGCGACAAGCAAGTGCTATGCGCGCTCAGCGGCGGAGTTGATTCTTCTGTTGTCGCAGTCTTGATCCACAAAGCGATCGGCGATCAGCTGACATGTATTTTCGTCGACCACGGTCTTCTTCGCAAAGGTGAAGCCGAAGGCGTCATGAAGACGTTCAGCGAAGGCTTTAATATGAACGTCATCAAAGTCGATGCAAAAGACCGCTTCCTCAACAAGCTGAAAGGTGTTTCAGACCCTGAGCAAAAACGGAAAATCATCGGCAACGAGTTCATCTACGTGTTTGACGATGAGGCGGACAAGCTGAAAGGAATCGATTTCCTTGCACAAGGCACGCTTTACACCGACATTATTGAAAGCGGCACGGCGACTGCGCAGACGATCAAATCGCACCACAATGTCGGCGGACTGCCTGAAGATATGCAGTTTAAGCTGATTGAACCGCTGAATACTTTATTTAAAGATGAAGTCCGCGCGCTTGGTACAGAGCTTGGCATCCCTGATGAGATTGTTTGGAGACAGCCGTTCCCTGGACCGGGTCTTGGAATTCGCGTTTTGGGAGAAGTGACAGAAGAAAAACTGGAAATCGTCCGTGAGTCAGACGCGATTCTCCGCGAAGAAATCGCCAAAGCCGGGCTTGACCGCGATATTTGGCAGTACTTCACCGTTCTTCCTGACATCCGCAGTGTCGGCGTCATGGGAGACGCGAGGACATATGACTATACAATCGGAATTCGCGCCGTCACGTCAATCGACGGCATGACATCTGACTGGGCAAGAATCCCGTGGGATGTCCTTGAGAAGATCTCAACGCGGATTGTCAATGAAGTGAAGCACATTAACCGTGTGGTGTACGATATTACGAGCAAGCCGCCTGCAACAATTGAGTGGGAATAATAGCAATGCCTCAAATCCTTGCCTCTTTAGGATTTGGGGCATTTTTTTCTGGAACGGAAAAAGCGCGGAGAACACGCTTATCAAAAGGAACGTTTTATTTGTATAACTTTCTAAAGGGCGAAAAAACTAGCGGGGTTGCTTGATTGGAATATACAGTAAACGAACATAGCGGACATTGTTTTGAATAATGTTCGCTTTTTTGTATTGTGTTTAAGGAGAGATATTGCTACAATAGCATAGTAATTGAAAAAGAACTTGTCGTATAATCATGGGAATATGGCCCATAAGTTTCTACCAAGCTACCGTAAATAGCTTGACTACGCTGGTATATATTGATTTCATGCCGAGAAACATTTTTTCAGTATGACATCTGCCGTAGTCAAGCGTCCCGTTTATTTGGGGCGTTTTTTGTTTTAAAAGCAACGGTTTATGAAACAATAAAAACGACAGAAAATCGAGAGGAGTATACCATTTTGAAGCGTTTCTTTCAGTTTGATGAATTGGGTACAAATTACCGGAGAGAAATCATTGGCGGTCTGACCACCTTTTTATCAATGGCGTACATTTTATTCGTCAATCCGCTTACTTTGTCTCTCGCTTCCGTTCATGATTTTCCTAATCAATTAAGAATAGATCAGGGTTCAGTCTTTACAGCGACAGCGATTGCTTCTGCCGTCGGCTGTATTTTAATGGGCATCATCGCGAAATATCCGATAGCCATCGCGCCCGGAATGGGACTGAATGCGTTTTTTGCTTTTACTGTTGTCCTGAGCATGGGCATTTCCTGGCAGGTGGCCTTATCAGGCGTGTTTATTTCAGGTCTTATCTTTGTCGGTCTTTCTTTAACGGGATTGCGGGAAAAAATCATCAACGCCATTCCTCCGGAGCTCAAACTGGCGGTTGGAGCCGGTATCGGCCTTTTCATTACATTTGTCGGTTTGCAAGGTTCAAAAATTATCGTGGCCAACCCGAGCACGCTCGTTTCGCTTGGAAACATTCACAGCGGGCCTGTGCTGCTGACGATATTCGGAATTATCGTCACCGTCATTTTGATGGTGCTTCGGGTGAATGGGGGCGTCTTCTTCGGAATGCTGATCACGGCTGTGGCCGGTGTGATCTTTGGCTTGATTGATGCGCCGACAAAGATTGTCGACAAAATTCCAAGCCTTGAACCGACGTTTGGACAAGCCATTATTCATTTGCAGGATATTTTCTCTTTGGATATGCTGATCGTCATTTTAACGTTCCTGTTTGTCGGATTTTTTGACACTGCCGGTACGCTGGTAGCGGTCGCCACACAAGCGGGATTAATGAAAGAAAACAAACTGCCGAGGGCTGGAAGGGCTTTGTTTGCCGATTCATCTTCGATCGTTGTCGGCGCGGTTCTTGGAACATCGACGACGACTTCTTATGTTGAATCAAGCGCAGGGGTTGCAGCAGGAGCAAGATCAGGCTTTGCGGCTGTTGTAACAGGAATACTCTTTTTATTTTCGATGTTTTTCTCTCCTTTGCTGACCGTTGTAACGTCAAATGTCACAGCTCCCGCATTAATCGTCGTGGGAGTGCTGATGGTGGCGCCGCTCGGCAAAATTGACTGGACAAAATTCGAAATCGCCGTTCCCGCGTTTTTAACGATGATCTGCATGCCGCTGACATACAGTATTGCGACGGGGATTGCGATCGGCTTCATCTTTTATCCAATCACAATGATCTTTAAAGGCAAAGCGAAAGATGTTCATCCGATTATGTATGCTTTGTTTGTCATCTTTATTCTTTACTTTATTTTCTTAAATCACTAAGCTTTGTATGGCCGATAACTCTTACGGGTTATCGGTTTTTTAATGCGGGCGAAATTAGGCGAAAGAAAACAAAACTTTTCGGTGGTGATCAGCGTTATATATAATGACCGCCAAATCTGTTTGAAAATAGGGTTTTGCTTGACTGTTTGTCAAGGCTTCGGTAATTTAGAAAAGAAATCAGTAGCTTTCGCTTTGGGCAAAGAATAGGAGTTGCTTATATGATTGATGAACAATATAAAGACAAAAAAAGTCATGATGAAGATCATGAACATGAAATAGATCAGGAACCTGCATCGAGGATGTCGAGAAGCTCGCGCAATGCGCGGAAAAGCAAGGAGCCAAGCACATCCTCATCGAAAGCCAAAACGGCATTGCAAAGCGTAAACGCCGCTCTTGTCCGTTATTTCAGCTTTATGCTTGAGGTGTTAAAATCTCCTGTCCGTGCGGCGGAACAGTATGACCGGTCTTATTTTAAGTATTCCGTTATATCCATGACGCTGTTAGCCGTTTTCTTTTCGCTCGGGAATTTTTATCAGCTTTTGTCCGGCCGCGGCAGGGTTCTTGGATTTGGCGTGTCCGTTCCATTCATGGAAGTGTTTCTCGTTGTTTTCCTTTACTGCATGGTGTTCATGTTTTGGATGGCCGGGTCCATTTGGGTCGTGTCAAGGTTTTTGCTGAAGCATAACATGTCTTTTGTTGAGACTGCGGCAAAATACGGCTTGCTGTTGGTTCCGTTTATCATCCCGGCCGCCCTGTGGATGATTTGTGCGATTTTAAATATCACGACGATGACGGTAATCCTATCTATTTTCATCTTCCTTGGACTGACATTCGGAATGTTTTTCATGATTCAGTCCGTTTATGAAAAAAGCGGAAGGATGCGGACTGATTTGATGTATTGCGTCTTTGGCGTCCTTTTGCTTGAATTGGTGTATGTCGGATTGACATGGAAGTTCATGGTCGGTTATTTGCTGTCTTCACTCGTTCCGGTGTAAGACGGGCCGCTGGTTCACATGATGAACCAGCTTTTTTTATCATTAATTCCAAGTTGACTCATAAGATTAATGAGTATAATATAAAAACACATGTCATATTGATCGGGGGAGTAATCGAATGGCCAAGTTTCTCCGCAAAGCGATTCATCAAAAAAAGAAATGGCTCATCAGGCAGATCATGAAGTCCGGCCTGATCGAGAATCCAAACGATTTAGCGGCGTATACGCTGAGTGACCTTGAAAAGGAGCATCGTTCAATCAAAAAGCTAAAGACAGGCAAAAAGCAGCCGTAGCTGATAGGATCGGAAACAATCGGAGCCGGCTGTGCTGCTGTGGTGAGGGGGGCGTTCATATGAACGTCTTTTTTGACGGTATAAAGGCTTTGAAACTACTGCAAAAAGGGTAAACTGATCATAATTGGAACCTGGTGTCGGTTTGTCGAAAAATTTTGTAGTGAAGCATGGTCATTACAGGATTGTATATGCGGAATTTCTCTAGTAGAATATGATTGCTTTGGATCTAAAGGAGGGATTGCAATTGCTTCACACGGCATTTGTACACGCTGTGAGTATGGTTGGCATTATTTTGGTTATCAATATTATATATGTAACATTTTTAACCCTTCGAATGATACTGACACTGAAAGGCCAGCGGTATCTGGCCGCCTTTATCGGTACAATCGAAATGCTGGTCTACGTTGTCGGACTCGGACTGGTTTTAGATAATTTAAATCAAATTCAAAATGTCATTGCCTATGCGGTAGGGTTTGGAATCGGAATTATCGTCGGCACGAAAATAGAAGAAAAGCTTGCGCTCGGATATATTATGGTAAATGCAATCACGAAGGAGCTTGATCTCGATCTTCCGAAACAGCTCCGCGAAAAAGGATATGGCGTCACCCATTGGGTCGTCGGCGGACTTGAAGGAGACAGGACGGCGATGCAGATTTTGACGCCGAGAAGGTATGAACTGCAATTGTATGAGACGATCAAATCAATCGACTCAAAAGCGTTTATCGTTTCCTATGAACCGAAAACGATCCACGGCGGCTTTTGGGTGAAAGCCGTTAAGAAAAGGAGAATTAAAGAATAATGACAAAGCCGAAGAAGAAGCGCTTTGAAGTGACTGAGGGCGAAACGATTGAATCTGTTTTGAATCAAATGCAAAAAGAAGGGTATGCTCCTGTGCGCCGGATGGAAGAGCCAGTCTTTAAAGAGATGAAGGAAAATGGAACGATTCAGGTCGTCCCATGCGGAAGGAAAATTATATTTGAAGGGAAATTAATCTAAAACCCGAACATTAAAACTACAAAAAATAATATCGTTCGATAATATCGTTGACATAATTGAAGTCCGTTGTTAAGATAAACATGACATAAAAACACGACCTCATATAATCTTGGGAATATGGCCCATAAGTCTCTACCCGATGACCGTAAATCATCGGACTATGCAGGAAAGTGGACAATAAACTGACATGGAAATCGCGAGAAGCGGACGACTGACGATAAGCGCGCCATGCCCGGTTTGTGTTGCTTCCTACATGCAATACAGCCGGGTTTTTTGTTTGCGAAGAATTACAGCTAAAGGTGGGACAATAATATGCAGCCTCTTGCAGGTGTTATTATGGGAAGCACATCCGACTGGGAAACGATGAAACACGCTTGCGACATACTTGAAGAATTGGAGATTCCATTTGAGAAAAAGGTTGTTTCCGCTCATCGGACGCCTGATCTCATGTTTGAATATGCCGAGACAGCGCGGGAGAGAGGCTTGAAGGTCATTATTGCCGGAGCGGGGGGCGCTGCCCACCTGCCGGGAATGGTTGCGGCCAAAACGACGCTGCCTGTTATCGGGGTGCCGGTACAGTCAAAAGCGCTGAACGGACTTGACTCGCTATTATCAATCGTTCAAATGCCGGGCGGTGTTCCGGTGGCGACTGTTGCGATCGGAAAAGCCGGCGCCGTCAATGCAGGCCTGCTTGCAGCCCAGATTCTTTCGGCTTTTGATGAAAGAATAGCCCGCGCTTTGAGCGAACGAAGAGATCAAATGAAACAAACGGTTTTAGAAAGCAGTGATCAGCTTGTATAAACAAACGGTTTTTCCAGGAGCGACAATCGGCATCATCGGAGGCGGCCAGCTCGGCAAAATGATGGCAGTCGCCGCAAAGCAGATGGGTTACCGCGTGGCGGTGGTTGATCCTGTTCCTGCCTCACCGTGCGGACAGGTGGCAGACCTTGAAATCACGGCGGCTTATAATGATAATGAAGCAATACAGAAGCTTGCCGAGGCGAGCGATGTCATCACCTATGAATTCGAAAATATCGACTATGACGCACTAAACTGGCTGAAGGACAACGCGTATCTCCCGCAGGGAAGCGAGCTTCTGCTTCTGACGCAAAACAGGGAGACGGAGAAAAAAGCGATTGAATCAGCAGGCTGCAAAGTGGCGCCCTACAGAATCATTCATGACCGCAAAGAGCTGGAAGCGGCCGTATCAGAACTCGGGCTTCCGGCGGTGCTGAAGACATGCCGCGGCGGGTACGATGGAAAAGGCCAGTATGTAATTAAGGAAAAAGAGCAAATCGAAGAAGCAGCGGCCCTTCTAGAGCATGGAACCTGCATTCTGGAAAGCTGGGTTCATTTCAAAATGGAACTGTCCGTCATTGTGACAAGGTCAGTGTACGGGGAAACCGCCGTTTTTCCAGTTGCTGAAAACATTCATAAAGATAACATTCTATTTCAAAGCATCGTCCCGGCGAGAGTCGAATCCGCGGTACAGGAAAAAGCGGCTGATCTTGCCGTCCGGCTCGCCGAAAAGCTTCAGCTCGTCGGAACGCTGGCGGTTGAACTTTTCCTGAAGGAAGACGGCGGACTGCTCGTCAATGAACTTGCGCCGCGCCCCCATAATTCGGGGCATTATACGCTCGATCTGTGCGAAACAAGCCAGTTTGAACAGCATATCAGGGCCGTCTGCGGATTGCCGCTCGGCAAAACGGAGCTTCTGAAAGAAGGAATGATGGTCAATCTCTTAGGCGATGAAGTGTACATGGCTGAAGAAGAGCCTGAGCTGTTAAAAGAGGCGAAACTTTATATTTATGGAAAGCATGAAGTTAAACAGGGCCGCAAAATGGGGCATATTACATTTATAAGAAAACCTGATCAACAATGGATTCAGCAGATCACAGAAAAGTGGATCGAAAGAGATGGAGGACGAAAATCATGATTGAACGTTATTCAAGACCGGAAATGGCTGCGATTTGGACGGATGAAAACAGGTTTCAGGCATGGCTTGAAGTCGAAATTTTAGCGTGTGAAGCATGGGCGGAGCTTGGCGTCATCCCTAAAGAAGACGTAAAGGCCATGCGCAAGAACGCATCATTTGATATGAACCGGATTTTAGAAATCGAACAAGATACACGCCATGACGTCGTCGCTTTTACCCGCGCCGTATCTGAAACGCTCGGCGAAGAAAGAAAATGGGTTCACTACGGCCTGACATCAACGGATGTTGTCGATACCGCTCTTTCCTATCTATTAAAACAGGCCAACGAGATTTTGCTCAAGGACATTGAGAGATTTGTTGACATTTTAAAAGAAAAAGCGAAAGAGCATAAATATACGGTCATGATGGGACGCACACACGGCGTACATGCAGAGCCGACGACATTCGGTTTGAAGCTTGCGCTGTGGTACGAGGAAATGAAGCGCAATCTGGAGCGCTTTAAACAGGCGAAGGAAGGTATCGAAGTCGGCAAAATCTCCGGTGCTGTCGGAACATACGCGAACATCGATCCGTTCGTTGAACAATACGTATGTGAGAAGCTGGGCTTGAAACCGGCGCCGATTTCCACGCAAACGCTGCAGCGTGACCGGCATGCCGATTATATGGCAGCACTTGCGCTGATTGCGACAAGCATTGAGAAATTCGCCGTTGAAATCCGCGGGCTGCAAAAAAGCGAAACGCGCGAGGTTGAAGAATTTTTCGCCAAAGGCCAAAAAGGTTCATCAGCCATGCCGCACAAGCGGAACCCGATCGGCTCTGAAAACATGACGGGAATGGCCCGCGTCATCCGCGGCTACATGCTGACCGCTTATGAAAATGTGCCGCTTTGGCATGAACGAGATATTTCCCATTCATCCGCGGAACGGATCATTTTGCCTGATGCGACGATTGCGCTGAACTACATGCTGAACCGTTTCGGCAATATTGTGAAAAACCTGACCGTGTTCCCGGAAAACATGAAGCGCAATATGGACCGCACACTCGGACTGATCTACTCGCAGCGCGTTCTTCTGGCGCTGATCGATACGGGAATGGCGCGCGAGGAAGCATATGACACGGTTCAGCCGAAAGCGATGGAAGCATGGGAGAAGCAAGTGCCGTTCCGCCAGCTTGTCGAAGCTGAGGAGAACATTACATCCCGCCTTTCTCCTGAACAAATCGCCGACTGCTTTGACTACAATTATCATTTGAAAAACGTCGACTTTATCTTTGAACGTTTAGGCTTGGCATAAAAAGCGGCGCCCGCCTTTTTCAGGCGGGGGTCTAAGTGCCGAAATATTTCCAACATTCGGGTTAGGAGGCCTTCTGTGAATATTTTGAAAAATGAACTTTTATACGAGGGAAAAGCAAAAAAGATTTTTCGGACGGATGATGACGATATTCTGTTTGTCGAATACAAAGATTCTGCAACAGCCTTTAACGGAGAAAAAAAGGCCGAAATTGACGGGAAAGGCCGTTTAAATAATGAAATTTCCAGCCTGATTTTCACAAGGCTGCATGAGAAAGGAATCGCAAACCACTTTGTGAAACGGATTTCCGAAACCGAGCAGCTCATCAAAAAAGTGACGATTATCCCGCTAGAAGTCGTCGTCCGCAATGTCGTTGCGGGGAGCATGTCCAAACGTCTCGGCATTCCGGAGGGCACAGCGCTCAAAGAGCCGATTATCGAATTCTATTATAAAGACGATTCTCTCGGCGACCCGCTGATCACAGAAGACCACATTTGGATTTTACAGGCGGCTGAACCTGACCAGGTAGAAACAATCAAGTCGATTACAAGGCAGGTAAACGAAGAGCTGCAGCATATTTTCGCAGCCTGTGATGTCAGATTGATAGATTTCAAGCTTGAGTTCGGGCTTGACGCAAATGGACAGGTCCTGCTTGCCGATGAAATTTCACCTGATACGTGCCGGCTTTGGGATAAAGAAACGAATGAAAAGCTTGATAAAGACGTATTCAGACGGAATTTAGGCGGATTGACTGATGCGTACTCAGAAATTTTTAAAAGACTTGGAGGCATGTGAGATGTATAAAGTGAAAGTTTATGTGAGCTTAAAAGAAAGTGTTCTAGATCCGCAAGGGAGTGCCGTCCAGCATGCATTGCACAGCATGTCTTACAAAGAAGTTCAGGAAGTCCGCATCGGCAAATACATGGAGCTTACAATCGAAAAATCAGACCGCGATCTTGACATTTTAGTCAAAGAAATGTGCGAAAAACTGTTGGCAAACACGGTGATTGAAGATTACAGATATGAAGTTGAGGAGGTTGTCGCACAGTGAAATTCGCGGTGATTGTTCTACCAGGCTCAAACTGTGATATCGACATGTTCCACGCCATCAAGGATGAGCTCGGCGAAGAAGCGGAATACGTCTGGCACACGGAAACAAGCCTTGACGGGTATGACGGGGTGTTGATCCCGGGAGGCTTTTCCTACGGTGATTACTTGAGATGCGGTGCGATCGCCCGCTTTGCAAACATTATGCCCGCCGTCAAAAAAGCGGCTGAAGAAGGGAAGCCTGTACTCGGCGTCTGCAACGGATTTCAAATTTTGCAGGAGCTCGGATTATTGCCGGGCGCGATGAGGCGGAATAAAGATTTGAAGTTTATTTGCCGCCCTGTTGAACTGATCGTGCAAAACGATGACACACTGTTTACATCTTCATATGCCAAAGGAGAAGCGATTACGATCCCGATCGCACACGGCGAAGGAAACTTTTATTGTGATGAAGAAACGCTTGCCGCATTAAAAGCCAACAACCAGATTGCGTTCACGTATGGAACAAATATCAATGGCAGCGTCGATGATATCGCGGGCGTCGTCAATGAAAAAGGTAATGTACTTGGCATGATGCCTCACCCTGAGCGCGCAGTCGACTCTCTGCTCGGAAGCGCCGACGGTCTCAAACTCTTTCAGTCTATCGTGAAAAATTGGAGGGAAACTCATGTCGCTACTGCTTGAACCAAGTAAAGAACAGATTAAGGAAGAGAAACTCTATCAGCAAATGGGCGTCAGCGATGACGAGTTCGCCATGATCGAATCGATTCTCGGAAGACTTCCCAACTATACGGAAATCGGGATTTTTTCGGTTATGTGGTCAGAGCATTGCAGCTACAAAAATTCGAAGCCGATCTTGAAAAAGTTCCCGACTAAGGGCGAGCGCGTTCTGCAAGGCCCTGGGGAAGGCGCGGGAATCGTCGACATCGGCGACAACCAGGCGGTCGTGTTCAAAATCGAATCGCACAACCACCCATCGGCGATCGAACCTTATCAGGGAGCTGCAACAGGTGTGGGCGGCATCATCCGCGACGTCTTCTCAATGGGGGCGCGGCCGATCGCTGTCTTGAACTCTCTTCGCTTTGGTGAACTCACTTCACCGCGTGTGAAGTACTTGTTTGAAGAAGTAGTCGCAGGCATTGCCGGTTACGGAAACTGCATCGGCATCCCGACCGTCGGCGGTGAGGTGCAGTTTGACAGCTGCTATGAAGGAAACCCTCTCGTCAATGCGATGTGCGTCGGGTTGATCAACCATGAAGATATTAAAAAAGGCCAGGCGAAAGGCGTCGGAAACACAGTCATGTATGTCGGCGCGAAAACAGGGCGCGACGGCATCCATGGCGCAACCTTCGCGTCTGAGGAAATGTCTGATGCTTCAGAAGAAAAACGTTCCGCGGTTCAAGTCGGCGATCCTTTCATGGAGAAGCTTTTGCTTGAAGCGTGCCTGGAAGTCATCAAATCCGATGCCCTTGTCGGCATTCAGGATATGGGAGCGGCAGGGCTGACAAGTTCGAGTGCGGAAATGGCCAGTAAAGCCGGCTCAGGCATCGAAATGAACCTGGATTTGATCCCGCAGCGGGAAACGGGCATGACGCCGTACGAAATGATGCTGTCAGAATCTCAGGAGCGCATGCTGCTCGTCATTAAGCGCGGCCGTGAACAAGAAATCATCGATATTTTTGACAAATATGATCTTGAAGCGGTTGCCGTCGGGCATGTGACAGATGATAAAATGCTGCGCCTGCTCCACGAAGGGGAAATCGTCGCCGAGCTTCCGGTAGATGCGCTCGCAGAGGACGCGCCTGTTTACCACAAGCCTTCAAAGGTTCCGGCGTACTACAAAGAATTCCTTGAAACAGACGTCCCTGTACCAAAGGTGGATGATGCCAAAGAGACGCTTCTTGCCCTTTTGCAGCAGCCGACGATCGCCAGCAAGGAATGGGTCTATGACCAATACGACTACATGGTGCGGACGAATACGGTAGTCGCTCCCGGCTCTGATGCGGGGGTTCTCAGAATCCGCGGAACGAAAAAAGCGCTCGCCATGACGACGGACTGCAACGCCCGCTATTTATATCTCGACCCGGAAATCGGCGGAAAAATCGCAGTTGCCGAGGCTGCGCGCAACATTGTCTGCTCTGGAGCGGAGCCGCTTGCGGTCACGGATAACCTCAATTTCGGCAACCCGGAAAAGCCGGAGATTTTCTGGCAGATTGAAAAAGCGGCCGACGGTATCAGCGAGGCTTGCAACGTACTGAACACTCCGGTTATCGGCGGAAACGTTTCTCTGTACAATGAATCGAACGGAAGCGCCATCTATCCGACGCCTGTCATCGGCATGGTCGGACTGATCGAAGATACGGCTCATATCACGACACAGCAGTTCAAAGCTGCGGGAGATTTGATTTATGTCATCGGCGACACGCTTCCTGAATTTGCCGGAAGCGAGCTGCAAAAGCTGACAGAAGGAAAAATCTATGGAAAAGCGCCGGCGATCGACCTTGAAGTGGAAGAGTCAAGGCAAAAATCTCTTCTGCAAGCAATCCGCTCGGGACTGGTCCAATCGGCGCACGATGTCTCAGAGGGCGGACTCGGCGTCGCGCTGGCAGAAAGCGTCATGGGGGCGAAAGGCCTTGGCGCCAAAGCCGCGCTTAGCGGAGACCCTGCACTGCTGTTCAGCGAATCACAGTCACGATTCATCGTATCCGTGAAAAAAGAACACCAGGAATCGTTCGAAGCGCTCGTAAAAGACGCCATCCATATCGGTGAGGTAACATCAGACGGGATTTTTGCCATTCAAAGCCAGGAAGGAAAACAATGGATTCATGCGCGGACAGAAGAGCTTGAAAGCGCATGGAAAGGAGCTATCCCATGCTTGCTGAAATCAAAGGCTTAAATGAAGAATGCGGCGTATTTGGGATTTGGGGGCATGAAGAAGCACCGCAAATTACGTATTACGGCCTCCACAGCCTCCAGCACAGGGGGCAGGAGGGCGCCGGCATCGTGGCGACGGACGGGGAAAAGATGTCCGCCCACAAAGGCCAGGGGCTGATTACCGAAGTGTTCCAAAACGGCGAGCTCAAAAAAGTGAAAGGAAAAGGGGCGATCGGCCATGTCCGCTATGCAACGGCGGGCGGCGGCGGTTTTGAAAACGTCCAGCCGTTCCTTTTCCATTCGCAAAACAACGGCAGCCTTGCGCTTGCACACAACGGAAATTTAGTCAACGCCACACAGCTGAAGCAGCAGCTTGAAAACCAGGGCAGCATTTTTCAGACGTCTTCCGATACGGAAGTGCTTGCCCATTTAATCAAGCGAAGCGGTCATTTCATGTTGAAGGACCAAATTAAAAACGCCCTTTCCATGCTGAAAGGCGCTTACGCTTTCTTAATCATGACGGAAACGGAAATGATCGTGGCGCTCGATCCGAACGGACTCAGACCGCTGTCGGTCGCCATGCTTGGCGATGCATATGTCGTGGCTTCTGAAACGTGCGCCTTTGATGTCGTGGGCGCGACGTATTTGCGCGATGTTGAACCGGGCGAGATGCTGATCATCAATGATGAAGGCATGACATCTGAGCGCTTTTCGCTGAATATCAACCGTTCGATCTGCAGCATGGAGTATATCTATTTCTCAAGACCTGACAGCAACATTAACGGGATTAACGTACACAGCGCCAGAAAAAACCTCGGCAAAAAACTCGCCGAAGAATCCGGCGTTGAAGCGGATGTTGTCACAGGAGTACCGGATTCGAGCATTTCAGCGGCGATCGGCTATGCCGAAGCGACAGGCATCCCTTATGAACTCGGACTGATCAAAAACCGCTATGTCGGCAGAACCTTTATTCAGCCGTCCCAATCGCTCAGAGAGCAGGGCGTGAGGATGAAGCTGTCCGCTGTCCGCGGAGTCGTCGAAGGCAAGCGCGTCGTCATGGTCGATGATTCGATCGTGCGCGGCACGACGAGCCGCCGGATCGTGACGATGCTCAGGGAAGCGGGAGCAACGGAAGTGCATGTGAGAATCAGTTCGCCTCCGATTGCCCATCCGTGTTTTTACGGAATCGACACGTCGACGCACGAAGAGCTGATCGCCTCCTCTCATTCAGTCGAAGAAATCCGCCAGGAAATCGGCGCCGATACCCTGTCTTTCTTGAGCATTGAAGGCCTGCTTTCCGGCATCGGCAGAACGTATGAAGGGGAAAACTGCGGCCAGTGCATGGCTTGTTTTACAGGAAAATATCCGACGGAAATCTACCAGGATACTGTACTTCCGCACGTCAAAGAAGCCGTGCTGACAAAATAAATGAGCGGCGTCCGGCTAGGCGCCGCACCTTGTGAACATGAATCAGGGGCAGCGGGAAATGTGCTGCTCTTTTGAATTGAAATCGATCAATGGACTAGCGCGGAATAGGAGTGATGATGATGTCTGAAAGCTATAAAAACGCCGGGGTTGATATTGAGGCTGGCTATGAGGCCGTCAAACGGATGAAAAAGCATGTCGAACGGACGAAGCGCATCGGCGTGATGGGCGCTCTAGGCGGTTTTGGCGGCATGTTTGACCTGTCAGAGCTTCCTTATAAAAAACCGGTTCTCATTTCCGGGACGGACGGCGTCGGGACAAAGCTGAAACTGGCTTTTGCCATGGATAAACACGACACGATCGGAGTGGACGCTGTGGCGATGTGTGTGAACGATGTATTGGCCCAAGGTGCAGAACCGCTGTTTTTTCTCGATTATCTTGCGGTCGGAAAAGCCGATCCGGCCAAAATAGAGGAGATCGTGGGAGGAGTTGCTGAAGGCTGCGTTCAGTCGGGATCTGCGCTCATCGGCGGAGAAACGGCGGAAATGCCGGGTCTGTATACTGAGGATGAATATGATATTGCCGGTTTTTCAGTAGGAGTAGCTGAAAAGGATGACATCGTAACGGGCGAAAGAATTCGCGAAGGACATCTCCTGATCGGACTTTCTTCAAGCGGCCTGCACAGCAACGGCTTTTCACTCGTGCGGAAAGTTCTTCTTGAGGATGCCGGCCTGAGCCTCCATGAAACATATACACCATTTGGACGGCCTCTTGGCGAAGAGCTTTTAGAGCCGACGAGGATTTATGTCAAACCAGTGCTTGAAGCCGTAAAAACGGGAAAAGTCGACGGCATGGCGCATGTCACGGGAGGCGGTTTTATCGAAAACCTGCCGCGGATGCTGCCTGAAGGTCTTGGTGTCGAAATCGACCATGGATCTTGGCCGATCCCCGCCATTTTCCCGTTTGTGCAGGAAAAAGGCGGCTTGAAATCAGAAGAAATGTTCAATGTCTTCAACATGGGCATCGGTTTTGTCCTCGCTGTCAAAGAAGAGCATATGACAGATATTATTCAAACGCTCGAAGGCCACGGGGAAAAAGCCTATTTGATCGGCCGGGTGAAAGCCGGAAGCGGCGTGACGTTTGGCGGTGCCGGACTTTCATGAAAAAATTTGCGGTATTTGCATCAGGAAGCGGGACGAATTTTGAAGCGATTTTGAGGAAAATGAAAGAAGAAAACTGGGATGCCGGCATCGTGCTTGTCGTCTGCGACAAACCGCAGGCGAAAGTGCTGGAGCGGGCCGAAAAAGCCGGAATCCCGTCATTCGCTTTTCAGCCGAAATCATTTGAAAATAAAGCGGCTTTTGAACAACTCATCGTTGAACAGCTCCGCCTCCACGGGGCGGAGTGGATCGTGCTGGCGGGCTACATGAGGCTGATCGGTGACACGCTTCTTTCGGCGTACCGGAACAAAATCATCAACATCCATCCGTCGCTCCTGCCGGCGTTCCCCGGCATCGACGCGATCGGACAAGCGTACAGAGCGGGCGTGAAAGTGGCGGGAATTACAGTTCACTATGTTGATGAAGGGATGGACACAGGACCCATCATCGCTCAGCGGGCGCTTGAACTTGATCAGCACGAAACATTGGAATCCCTTGAAGAAAAGATTCACAAATTGGAGCATGAGCTTTACCCTGAAGTGATTAAAGAGCTTCTTGAACTAAATGGCAGAGGTGAGAAGAAATGACGATCAAACGCGCATTAATCAGCGTATCTGATAAAACAAACATTGTCCCTTTTGTAAAAGAATTGACAGAGCTTGGCGTTGAAGTGATTTCAACGGGCGGCACAAAAAGGCTGCTTCAGGAAAACGGCGTTGATGTGATCGGAATTTCCGAAGTGACGGGCTTTCCGGAAATCATGGATGGCCGGCTGAAAACCCTTCATCCGAACATTCACGGCGGTCTCCTTGCCGTCCGCGATAATGAAAAGCACATGGCACAGCTGAGTGAACAAGGCATCCAGCCGATTGACCTCGTTGTTGTCAACCTTTATCCGTTTAAAGAAACGATTTCTAAGGAAGGCGTCACATACGAAGAAGCGATTGAAAATATCGACATCGGCGGACCGGGCATGCTTCGCGCCGCAGCGAAAAACCATCAGGATGTGGCCGTCATCGTCGATCCTCAAGACTACAATCCGGTGCTGACCGACATCAAAGAGGCCGGTGCGGTGTCCCTCGAGAAAAAACGCGAGCTTGCGGCGAAAGTATTCCGCCACACGGCGGCATATGACGCTTTGATCGCCGATTATTTGACAAACGTGACAGGAGAAAAAGAGCCTGAACAGTTCACCGTCACATTCGAGAAAAAACAGTCGCTCCGCTACGGGGAAAACCCGCATCAGGAAGCCGTGTTTTATCAAAGCGCCATCCCTGTGAGCGGTTCGATCGCTTCAGCGAATCAGCTTCACGGAAAAGAGCTTTCCTACAATAACATTAAAGATGCGGATGCCGCAGTCCAAATCGTCCGTGAATTCACAGAGCCGGCGGCGGTTGCGGTCAAGCATATGAACCCGTGCGGCGTCGGCACAGGCAAAACGATTGCGGAAGCGTTCAACAAAGCCTACGCGGCTGATCAAACATCGATTTTCGGCGGAATCATCGCCCTTAACCGTGAAGTGGATCAAGCAACTGCCGAAGTCCTTCATCAAATCTTTTTGGAAATCATCATCGCACCTTCATTCAGCACAGAAGCGCTTGAGATTTTAACATCCAAGAAAAATCTCCGTCTGTTGACGCTTGATGTCAATCAGCCTGTCAAAAACGAAAAGCAGCTGACATCCGTTCAAGGCGGACTCTTGATTCAGGATCTGGATATGCACGGCTTTGATGATGCCGACATCACGATCCCGACGAAAAGGGAGCCGACAGAACAGGAGTGGGCCGACCTGAAGCTTGCCTGGAAAGTCGTCAAACATGTAAAGTCAAACGCGATCGTGCTTGCCAAAGACGACATGACGATCGGTGTTGGTGCCGGGCAAATGAACCGCGTCGGCTCCGCGAAAATCGCGATTGAACAGGCCGGCGAAAAAGCGAAAGGAAGCGCCCTCGGATCAGACGCCTTCTTCCCGATGCCTGATACGGTCGAAGAAGCGGCTAAAGCCGGTGTGACGGCAATCATTCAGCCGGGCGGCTCGGTTCGTGACGAAGATTCGATTAAAAAAGCGGATGAGTACGGCATCGCGATGGTGTTCACCGGAATCCGCCACTTCAAACATTAAGGGGAGGAAACAGCGTGAACGTATTGATTATCGGTAGAGGCGGCAGAGAGCATACATTAGCCTGGAAAGCGGCGCAGAGCCCGCTTGTCGACACCGTTTATGCAGCGCCCGGCAATGACGGAATGGAGGGCACGGCCGTACTCGTTGATCTTGATGAAGGCAATCACGAGGGCCTTCTCGCTTTCGCAAAGGAAAACAATATTGGACTGACGATCGTCGGTCCTGAAGTTCCTTTGATTGAAGGCCTTGTCGATGAGTTTGAAAAAGCGGGGCTGCCGGTCTTCGGCCCTTCCCGCAAAGCTGCGGTGATCGAAGGCAGCAAACAGTTTGCGAAGGATTTGATGAAGAAATATCAGATTCCGACAGCCGAATACGAAACATTTACGTCCTTTGACAAAGCGAAAGCCTATGTTGGGCAAAAAGGAGCGCCGATCGTGATCAAAGCGGACGGGCTTGCAGCCGGCAAAGGCGTGACCGTCGCGATGACAGAGGAAGAAGCGGTACAATGCCTTCACGATTTTCTCGAGGATGAAAAATTCGGCGAAGCGAGCGCATCTGTCGTGATCGAGGAGTTTTTAAGCGGCGAAGAATTTTCGCTGATGGCATTTGTTAAAGGAGAAACAGTATATCCGATGGTGATCGCCCAGGACCACAAACGGGCATTTGACGGGGACAAGGGTCCGAATACAGGGGGAATGGGCGCCTATTCTCCTGTGCCGCAGATTTCCGATGCGGTCGTTCAAGATGCCGTCAAAACGATTTTGGAGCCCGCAGCCAAGGCCATGGTCAAAGAAGGCCGTTCATTTACCGGCGTCTTATATGCCGGCTTAATGCTGACGGAAAAGGGCACAAAAGTGATTGAATTCAATGCCAGATTCGGAGATCCGGAGACACAGGTCGTGCTCCCGCGACTTGAATCAGATCTTGTTCAGGTGATGCTTGATCTGCTGCAAGACCGCGAAGTTGAGCTGAAGTGGAAGGATACGGCGGCAGTCACCGTTGTTCTGGCGTCTGAAGGCTATCCGGAAAGCTATGAAAAAGGTACGCCGATCGGCTCCTTGGCACCAGCAGAGGAAGATACGGTCGTCTTCCACGCAGGAACGAAAATAAGCGGTGGCCAGTTTGTCACAAACGGCGGCCGCGTCGCCAATGTGACGGCCTTTGCCGATACGTTTGAAGCGGCGAGGGAAACGGCTTACAAAGCGGTAAGCGAAGTCACCAAGCCGGGGCTTTTCTACCGGACGGATATCGGCGCGCGCGCCTTAAAAGCCGCACAGAAATAAACATGAAGAGACAAAATGGGAAGTGCTCATTTTGTCTCTTTTTTTTACATCATCCTTTTTGGATCAGGCTGATCATGGCTTCAGCCATATATTCAGGCGTATAAGGCATTCCATTTTCAAGCCACCATGCCGCTGTGCCTTCATAGGCGGAAATCACAAACTGCCTTTGAATGTCCAAGGGAACCCAATGCTGCAGTTCGCCGTCCGGAGCCTTTTTGACTCCTGTTAAAAAACTGTCATTCCAAAAATCATGAAGTAAATCCTTAATATTCAGCTCATACCTTCTGTTGATAATGATCGTAAAATCACGGCAGTTATGCTTCAAATGTCGATAGAATCGCAGGACATACCAGTATGCCTCCGGCTTATCATCATCGCCGTCAGCGCCATGAGGGGAGAAAATCTCTTGCTTCATCGCTTCAAACATATCGCTCACATGCTGGTGAAGCAGATCATATTTGTCTTTATAATACTGATAGAATGTGGTTCTGTTCAGCTTTGCCCGCTTCGTAATGTCCTGAACGGATATCTTCTCCCATTCTTTTTCGGCAAGCAATTCAAAAAGAGCTTTTTTTAAGTTTTTTTTCGATTGCGTCATCCGCTTGTCCCCGCGGTAGCTGTCAGCCATGCAGTCAGCCTCCTCTGCCTTTTTCGACACATTGCTGTCATTTGTTGGTTGAATCATCCAGTGAATTTTTTTGATTTTAAACTAACATATTTGCCAATATGATTCAGCTGACAAGCAAAAAGAAGGAGTGAAGCGAGTGAACTCGGCAAAACAGCAGAACCCTATTCAAAAAGCTCTTCTAAACGGAAAAAACCGGCAGGACCCGTATGATCCATTTCCCTGGTACGAAAAAATGCGCAAGGAATCACCTGTCTGCTATGATGAGGACAGCAAAGTGTGGAACGTGTTTCTTTATGATGATGTCAAAAGAGTGATCAGCGACAAAGACTTTTTTTCAAATCAATTCCCTCAGCTTGAATCCGGCAATACATTTGCGAAAACAATGGTCAGCATGGATCCGCCAAAACATACCAGAATCAGGTCGATTGTAAGCAAAGCTTTCACACCGCGCATCATGAAAGAGTGGGAACCGCGCATCCGGGTGCTGACGGATGAACTGCTTGGAAAGGCCCGCGGCCGGGACGAAATCGACCTCGTTCAGGATTTTTCTTATCCTCTTCCCGTTATGGTCATTTCAGAATTGCTGGGTGTTCCATCTGAGCATAAGGAGAAATTCAAAGAATGGTCAGATCTATTAGTAAGCTTGCCGAAGAGCGCTTATGAAGAGGACGTCATGGAGTGGCGGACCATTAGGAATAAAGGTGAAGAAGACTTAAGCGCGTTTTTTGAAAACGTCATTGAAGAAAAAAGACGGAATCTGGGAGATGATATCATTTCACTTTTAATTCAAGCTGAAGAAGATGGGGACAGGCTTTCTCCTGATGAATTGGTTCCGTTTTGCAATCTGCTGCTTTTAGCTGGCAATGAGACAACGACGAATTTGATTTCAAATATGGTTTACAGCATTCTTGAAAAACCGGGTACGCTTGACGAGTTGGCAAATCAGCCTGACCTGATCCCCCAGGCCGTCGAAGAAGCTGTCCGTTTTCGCGCGCCGGCGCCGATGATCGTGCGCTTCGTCCAGCAGGATACCGCAATCAGGGGAGTGAATTTGAAAAAGGGAGAGGGAGTGATCGCTTTTCTTGCCTCAGCCAACCGGGATGAAGCTGCATTTGAACGGGCGCACGAATTTGATATTCACCGCCATCCAAACCGGCACATCGGCTTTGGCCACGGCATCCATTTCTGTTTGGGCGCCCCTTTGGCGAGGCTGGAGACAAAAATCGCGCTGGAGGCGCTCCTCAAGCAATATTCCGCTATGGAAACGATCTCGACAGAGCCGATGGCCAACAGCAGCATGTACGGTCTGAAACATTTTCGCCTCCATGTCAAAGAGGCGCTGCTTTCATCATGAAAAAAAGCATCCCAACAGGGGTGCTTTTTTTACGATTGTCCTTCGGATTCGCTCTGCTTCATATATGTCTGGCATACATAAGTCATGGGACAGAATCTCAGGATGCCGGAAGCGGTTTTCATCGCACCCATAAACATGCAAAAGAGCGTCATTCTGCACCACGGCTTTCTCGTGAATTTGGCCGCCGCCGCGGACAGGATCGTAAGCCCGCAGGCGATGCGGAATAAGGCGTCAAACAGTCCGATGTTTTGCTTCATATTGATTCCTCCGATTAAAATAATTAAATAAAGTGTGTTTTCGAAAAATTGTAACGGAATGGTAATGCGTGACAATAGTAAATGTGTTAACATAGGGTCATTACATGTAAAGGAGAGTATGTGAATGTTCGAACGCACCTTAAATTGGAAAAATAAAGACATCAGATCACAAGTTGATGTTGTAAGTTCAAGGTCGCTCCCAACGCTCCTTTTACGAAATGCATACGTATTGAACCCGTATTTAAAGCAGTGGATCTCTGCAAACGTATGGATTCATCATGACAGAATCGTTTATGTCGGCCGTGACCTTCCGAAAACGGCTGTTAAAACTACCATAGATTGTGAAGGAAAATACATTGTACCAGGATATATTGAGCCGCATGCGCATCCTTTTCAAATTTATAATCCCCAAACTTTGGCTGAATATGTGTCACAGTTTGGAACAACGACATTGGTGAACGACAACCTGTTTTTGCTTTTGCATTGCGGAAAAAAGAAAGCGTTTTCTATTTTGGAAGAACTGAAAAAACAGCCTGTTCACTATTACTGGTGGTCAAGGTATGATTTGCAGACAGAGGTGCCTGATGAAGACCAAATGCTTTCGATTGACTACCGGAAGCACTGGGGCGAGCATCCTGACGTGATTCAGGGAGGAGAAATGACAGGCTGGCCGCGTCTTTTAGAAGGAGACGACCTGATGCTTCACTGCATGCAATGCACGAAAAGAAGGCGGAAACGGATCGAAGGCCATTTTCCCGGCGCCTCCGAGAAAACGCTGACAAAAATGAAACTGTTCGGCGCGGATGCGGATCATGAAGCGATGACGGGAAAAGAGGTATTAAAGCGGCTTGAGCTTGGCTATTATGCCGGATTAAGGCATTCTTCGATACGTCCGGATCTGAGAACGATTCTGCGTGAGCTGCATGAAGAGGGATTCCGCCATTATGACCATATGTTTTACACAACGGATGGCGCCACGCCGAATTTCTATAAGGAAGGCATGACAAACCAGCTGATTTCGATTGCCCTTGAAGAGGGCGTTCCGGCGATTGACGCTTATAATATGGCCGGATTTAATATTGCGAAATACTATCAGCTTGAAGACCTTCTCGGCGTCGTCGCACCTGGTCGATATGCGACATTAAACATTTTAGAAAGCCCTGAAAACCCGACTCCGGTAACGGTCCTTGCAAAAGGCCGAATCTTAAAATCAGACGGCGTGAACACGGAAATGTTTTCAGAGCCCGAATGGAAAAAAGGCGGTCTTGTCCCTCTGAACCTTTCATATGATCTAACGATGGACGATTTGCAGTTTTCCATGCCGCTCGGCTTGAAGATGCGGAACGACGTGATCATGGAGCCTTATACGATTGAGATTGACAACTCGGTCAATCAGCTGTCTTTCGATCATGATGAAAGCTATCTCGCCATGTTCGATAAAAAAGGCAAATGGCGGGTCAATACGATGCTAAAGGGATTTGCATCCCGCGTTCAAGGGTTTGTCAGCTCGTATTCCACCACGGGGGACATCGTGGCCATCGGCAAAAATAAAGAAGACATGCTGCTGGCATTTAAACGGATGAAAGACATCGGCGGCGGAATCGTATTAGCCGAAAACGGCAAAATCCTGCACGAAATTCCTCTTCATTTAGGCGGCGGGGCATCAAATGAGACGTATGAGAAAGTGCTTGAGCGGGAAAACAGGCTGAAAGAACTTCTATTTGAAAGAGGGTACGTGTTCACCGATCCGGTCTTTACTCTGCTTTTCTTGCAAAGCACCCATCTGCCATACATCAGGGTGACGCCGAAAGGGATCTTTGATGTCATGAAAAAAACTGTACTCTTTCCATCGATAATGCGTTAAAATATAAAAGAGCGGGAGCTAATGTATGACCAATCGATACGCAAGAGTACTGCTGTGTATAGCCTGTGCTGTGCTGCTTATGTCATGCCAGCCCAAAGAAAAACGGGAAGCCGATAAAAATATCTATCCGCTGACGGGTTTGGAAGCGGATGGGAATGTTCAGCAGCGGCCGCTTGCCGTTGTGGTGAACAATCATCCAAAGGCAAGACCGCAGTCGGGATTGAGCAAGGCGGACATCGTAATTGAGGCTCTGAGTGAAGGCCCGATCACAAGGTTTTTGGCGATTTACCAAAGCGAGATGCCTGAAGCTGCGGGTCCCGTCAGAAGCGCGCGCGAGTATTTCATTGATTTGGCTCTTGGCTTTGACGGCCTATTGGTGCACCACGGCTGGAGTCCCGGTGCCAAAAACCGGCTTAAAAGCGGTGACTCCGATCATATCAATGGAATGGATTATGATGGCAGTTTGTTTTGGAGAACAGACTTCCGGGAAGCGCCCCATAATTCGTATACTTCATTTAAAAATATCAAAAAAGCTGCCGATGATAAGGGATATTCCATGAAAGCCCGCACAGAACCGTATACATTTCAAACCGCCCGTGCTGCATCTTCCGGGACGCCTTATTCGGCTCGGTTAGATTATGGCACAAAAAACGTTACAAACAACGTTGAATATGGTTATGATAAAAAGGCTGGCGGTTATGTGAGAACATCAGACGGCATGTTGACAACAGACCTTGAAACAGAAGAACCGGTTGTTCTTCAAAATATTTTAATAGTGGAAGCCGAACATCAAGTAAAAGATACCGACGGGAGAAGGGATATTGACCTGCGATCAGGCGGACAAGGGCTGCTTCTGCAAAACGGGGAAGTCCGCCAAGTCGATTGGAAGAATGAAGACGGCCGGATCATACCGGTGAAGGACGGAAAAACCGTTCCTTTTGTTCCGGGAAAAACGTGGATCAACATCATTCCCGATCTCAGCAAGGTTTCTATTAGTAAAGGAGAAGGTGTGTAACGATGCAGATCGATAAATTACGCGGGAGAGAGCTTGACCAGCTTTTTCAATCCATCCTGTCATTGAGGGATCTCGAAGAATGCTACCGTTTTTTCGATGATCTGTGTACCATAAATGAAATTCAATCGCTGGCTCAGCGGCTCGAAGTAGCCAGAATGCTTCGCGACGGCAACACGTACCACAAAATAGAAACCGAGACCGGAGCGAGCACCGCGACCATTTCCAGGGTCAAACGCTGCCTGAATTACGGAAATGACGCATATATTATGGCACTGGACCGTGTAAAAGAAAAAGAATCTGAATCATCTTCGTGAGGAAGATCGCAAAACCGCCTGGCTTTAAGAGCGCAGGCGGTTTTTTTACGCCCAAATTTTCCCCTTCTCTTTCTTCGGGAATCCGTTTTTCCAACAGGGGTGAATTTGTTATAATATTTAAATGGTAAGAACGATTGGAGGAGCTTTTTTCATGTACGATATTACCGAGTGGAAGCATGTCTTTAAACTCGATCCCAATAAAGATATAACGGACGATCAGCTTGAACAGCTGTGTGAATCGGGAACAGATGCGATTTTGATCGGCGGAAGCGACAATGTCACAGAGGATGACGTGCTGCGCCTCATGTCAAAGGTTCGGCGTTTTTTAGTGCCGTGCGTCCTTGAAGTATCCACGATTGATGCGATTGTGCCGGGATTTGACCTTTATTTTATCCCTACCGTGCTGAACAGCAATAATCCAGACTGGATCGTCGGTCTACATAAAGAGGCAATGAAAGAATACGGTGAGCTGATGTCACCGGAAGAGATCATTGTGGAAGGCTATTGTATCTTAAACAAGGACTGCAAGGCGGCAGCTTTGACAAATGCAAATCCTGCGCTTGAGCTTGAGGATATCAAAGCGTACGCGAGACTGGCCGAAAAACTGTTCCATCTGCCGGTTTTTTATCTGGAATACAGCGGGATGCTCGGGGATGCCGAGATCGTCAAAGAAACAAAAGCCGTTCTGACCGATACGACTTTATTTTACGGCGGCGGTATCAAAAACCCGGAAACTGCGGCAAACATGGCTGAATATGCCGATGTCGTCGTTGTCGGAAATGCGATTTATGAAGATTTTGGACAAGCGTTGAAAACGGTGAAGGCCGTAAAAAAATGAGCGAAACTAACCGGATTGGTTTATAATAGAACATACGTTTGAAGAGGCGGTGAACGGATTTTGAATTATATTAGCGACCAATTATTAAATGGGTTGAATAACGTACAGCAGGAAGCGGTCAAAACAACGGATGGGCCGCTTTTGATCATGGCCGGCGCGGGAAGCGGAAAAACGAGGGTTTTGACCCATCGAATCGCTTATTTAATGGCGGAAAAGCGCGTCGCCCCGTGGAACATCCTCGCGATTACGTTTACGAACAAAGCGGCGAGAGAGATGAAAGACCGTGTCGAAAGCATTCTCGGACCGGGGGCTGACGACATTTGGATTTCGACCTTTCACAGCATGTGTGTGAGAATTTTGCGGAGAGACATCGACCGTATCGGGATTAACCGCAATTTCTCGATTCTTGATACATCTGACCAGCTCTCAGTCATTAAAGGGATCTTGAAAGAACGAAACATCGATCCGAAAAAATTTGATCCGCGGAGCATTCTCGGCTCCATCAGCGGGGCGAAAAATGAACTGATCGACCCGGAGGAATATGAGAAAACGGCGGGCGGCTTTTTTGAGCAGGTTGTCAGCGACGTCTACAAAGATTATCAGAAAAAACTGCGGAAAAATCAGTCCCTTGATTTTGACGATTTAATCATGACGACGATCCGCCTGTTTGACCGGGTGCCGGAAGTTCTTGAATACTATCAGCGCAAATTTCAATATATTCATGTCGATGAGTATCAGGATACGAACAGGGCGCAATATTTGCTCGTCAAAAAAATGGCCCAGCGCTTCCAGAACATCTGCGTTGTCGGGGACTCGGACCAGTCGATCTACAGATGGCGCGGAGCGGACATCGCCAACATCCTGTCTTTTGAAAAAGATTATCCGAATGCGAGCGTCATTTTACTCGAACAGAACTACAGATCGACGAAGCGGATTTTAAATGCGGCCAATGAAGTGATCAAGAACAACTCAAACAGAAAGCCCAAAAAACTTTGGACTGAAAATGACGAAGGGGCGAAAATCTCCTATTTCAGAGGGGACAACGAGTTTGGCGAAGGACAGTTTGTGGCGGGCAAAATCCGGGAGCTCGTCCAATCCGGCAAGCGCTCCTATTCCGATATTGCGATTTTATACCGGACAAACGCCCAGTCCCGCGTCATCGAAGAAACGCTGATGAAAGCAAACATCAGCTACAATATCGTCGGCGGAACGAAGTTCTACGACAGGAAAGAAATTAAAGACATTCTCGCTTATTTGCGCCTTGTCGCAAATCCGGATGATGATATCAGCTTTGCCAGAATCGTCAATGTGCCAAAGCGCGGCGTCGGGGCGACCTCCGTCGATAAAATCGCCGCATATGCGGACATGAACGGATTGTCCCTGTTTGAAGCGCTCGGCCAGGTCGATTTTATCGGCCTCAGCGCGAAAGCGGCCAATGCCCTTGATGACTTCAGACAGATGATTGAAAATTTAACGAATATGCAGGAATACTTATCCGTCACAGAACTGACGGAAGAAATTCTCGAGAAAACCGAATACCGCGAAATGCTCAAAGCGGAAAAATCGCTCGAAGCCCAAAGCCGGCTTGAAAATATCGACGAGTTTTTATCCGTGACGAAAAACTTTGAGCAGCAAAGCGAAGATAAATCGCTCGTCGCCTTTTTGACGGATTTGGCGCTGATCGCCGATATCGACCAGCTTGACCAGCAGGAAGAGGAATCCGGAAACAATGAAGCCGTGATCTTAATGACACTCCATGCCGCAAAAGGGCTGGAATTTCCGGTCGTCTTTTTAATGGGACTTGAAGAAGGCGTCTTCCCGCACAGCCGCTCCCTGATGGAGGAAGCGGAAATGGAAGAGGAGCGGCGGCTCGCTTATGTCGGCATTACAAGGGCCGAAGAAGAGCTTTACTTAACAAACGCGCGGATGCGGACATTATTCGGCAGAACGAATATGAATCCGGAATCGCGTTTTATCGCGGAAATACCGGAAGAATTATTGGACAATCTAAATGAGAAGAAGAGCACGGCAGCCGCACCGTTCGGACGCAAGCCAGAACGGAGAGGACCCGTCAGCCGTCCGGCGGCATCCTACAGCAAAACCGGCGGAGACGGAATCGACTGGGCCGTCGGAGATAAAGCCTCCCATAAAAAATGGGGCGTGGGTACGGTCGTCAGCGTGAAAGGAGCGGGTGAATCAACAGAGCTTGATATCGCCTTTCCGAGTCCGATCGGAGTCAAACGTCTGCTCGCGGCCTTTGCGCCAATTGAAAAGCAATAATGGCAAAAGACCTGAAATGAAAGGACGAAATTAATGGAAAAAGAAGCAGCTAAACGCCGTGTGGTCCAACTGCATGCACTGATCAACAAATACAACTATGAATATCACACACTTGATGACCCGAGCGTGCCTGACTCCGAATACGACAAACTGATGAAGGAGCTCATTTCGATTGAAGAGGAGCACCCGGATCTGAAAACGCCTGATTCACCTTCACAGCGCGTCGGCGGAGCCGTTTTGGACGCTTTTCAAAAAGTGCAGCACAAAACGCCGATGCTCAGCCTCGGCAATGCTTTTAATGAAGAGGATCTGCGCGACTTTGACCGCAGGGTCCGCCAGGCGGTCGGAGACGTTGAATATAACGTCGAACTCAAAATTGACGGTCTTGCTGTTTCGCTGCGTTATGAAAACGGGGTATTTGTCAGAGGGGCGACAAGGGGCGACGGAACGACAGGCGAGGATATAACCGAGAACTTAAAGACGATCAGAAATATCCCTCTGAAAATGAAGCGCGACCTTTCGATAGAGGTGCGCGGCGAAGCCTTTATGCCGAAGCGTTCCTTTGAACTGCTGAATGAAGCGCGGAACGAGCGGGGGGAAGAGCCGTTTGCGAACCCGCGGAATGCGGCCGCCGGCTCATTGAGACAGCTTGATCCGAAAATTGCTGCGAAACGAAATCTCGACATTTTCGTCTACAGTATAGCGGAGCTTGACGAAATGGGAGTCGAAACGCAAAGTCAGGGCCTTGATTTTCTTGATGAGCTCGGCTTTAAAACCAATCATGAAAGAAAAAAATGCAGCACGATTGATGAGGTTATCGGCATCGTGGAAGAGCTGAAGACGAAACGGGCCGATCTGCCGTATGAAATCGACGGCATCGTCATTAAAGTCGATTCGCTCCACCAGCAGGAAGAGCTCGGATTCACGGCCAAAAGCCCGCGCTGGGCGATCGCTTACAAGTTTCCGGCAGAAGAGGTCGTCACAAAGCTGCTGGATATTGAATTAAGCGTCGGCCGCACCGGCGTCGTGACGCCGACGGCGATACTTGAGCCTGTAAAAGTGGCCGGGACGACGGTCCAAAGAGCGTCCCTTCATAACGAAGATTTAATTAAGGAAAAGGATATTCGGCTGTTTGACAAAGTGGTCATCAAAAAAGCGGGGGACATCATTCCTGAGGTTGTCAATGTGCTTATTGAACAGCGGACCGGCGAAGAAAAGGAATTCAACATGCCTGACGAATGTCCTGAATGCGGAAGCGAGCTTGTCAGAATCGAAGGAGAGGTCGCACTGCGCTGCATCAATCCGGAATGTCCGGCTCAGATCAGGGAAGGACTGATTCATTTCGTTTCCCGCAACGCCATGAATATAGAAGGACTTGGAGAGCGTGTGATCACACAGCTGTTCCGTGCGGATCTGGTCCACAATGTCGCCGATCTTTATAAGCTGACAAGGGAACAGCTGATCAACCTCGAACGAATGGGAGAAAAATCGACCGACAATCTCCTCCAGTCCATTGAAAAATCGAAGGAAAATTCGTTGGAGCGGCTTCTTTTCGGCCTCGGCATCCGTTTTATCGGCGAGAAGGCGGCGAAAACGCTCGCGATGCATTTTGAAACGATTGACCGGCTCAAAAAAGCGTCAAAAGAAGAGCTGGTGGAAGTGGACGAAATCGGTGAAAAAATGGCGGATGCCATCGTCACCTATTTTGAAAAAGAAGAGATGCTCAAACTGTTGGATGAGCTTGAACAGCTCGGCGTGAATACGGTTTATAAAGGCCCGAAAAAAGTGATGGCGGAAGAGAGCGATTCCTACTTTGCAGGAAAAACGATCGTGCTGACCGGAAAGCTTAGTGAAATGTCGCGAAACGACGCGAAAGCAGAAATTGAAGCGCTCGGGGGAAAAATCACAGGCAGTGTAAGCAAAAAAACCGATCTCGTCATTGCCGGCGAAGCGGCAGGCAGCAAACTGGCCAAAGCTGAAGAGCTCAACATCGAAGTATGGGATGAAGCAAGGTTGATCAGTGAGCTAAAGAAATAAGAGGAGTGTTTTCTATTGAAAAAAGCATTGATTTTGGCGGCTGCTGCGAGTATGTTGATGCTCTCAGCCTGTGCGCCGAATTTTAAGGGAGAAGAGGAGCAGGAGATGGTTCAAAAGACGAATAAGTCAAAAGAAAAAGCCATCATCCCGAAATACAACATCTCTGATTCTTATTACAAAATGGTGATTCCTTTTAAAGCCGGAAAAGCGCGCGGACTGACGACCGACCGCTTGAACACGAGGCTTGACATCGATGAATTTGAAACAGGCATGATGCGCCTCGCTCAAGACTCGTTCTCAACGAAAGATTATCTGTTTCAGGAAGGCCAATATTTGGACGAAGACACGATCACAAACTGGCTGGCCCGCAAAAAAACAGGGAATGACCTGAAAAAAGCGGAAAAAAAAGATAAAAACTTTAAAAATCTCGGGCTGAATCCGCCTCTTTCCGGAAGCGGCTCTCAAGAAAAACAAAACGAAGAAAGCCCGGTTTATCTGGCCCATATGCTTGAACACGATTATCTCGTCAGAAAAGACAAAGATACGATCGAGCTCGGCGGCGTTGTGATCG
This sequence comes from Bacillus sp. KICET-3, assembly GCF_033261025.1. NCBI lineage: Bacteria > Bacillati > Bacillota > Bacilli > Caryophanales > Bacillaceae > Bacillus > Bacillus sp. KICET-3. The sequence goes on from NZ_CP137345.1 coordinate 798,891, forward strand.
GCCTTGCGCTCAACTCGGTGTACTATTACCGGGAAAATGTCGGCGATCCGCAAAAAGAAGTGAACATCAGCGATAAAAAAATTAAAGCAGAGGGCGAAAAGATCGCTCAGGAAGTGGCAAAACGCATCCGGAACATGGATGACCTCAAAAACATTCCGCTGACGATCGTCCTGTACAAACAGGCGCCGAAATCCTCGATCGTGCCCGGAAACTTTATCGCCAAAACCGATGTGAAAGCCGGTACAAGCGAAATTACCGGCTGGGACAATATCAATGAAGAATACACGTTCTTCCCGTCAACGGACGGAACGACAAAACATCCGGATGACGCGGAGCTGTTCAAACGTTTTAAAAATAAAGTCGAAACGTATTTTCCTAATTACACAGGGGTCGTCGGAACGGCATTGTACAAAGACGACCAAATGCAGGAAATGAAAATTAACATTCCGATGCAGTTTTACGGAAAAAGCGAAGTGATCGCTTTCACCCAATTTTTGACCGGAGAAGTCATGGATTATTACGGCAAGAGCGAACTGAACGTCGAAATCAACATCACCTCATCAGACGGCCAGGAAGCGCTCATTCTGAAAAAGCCGGGAGCCAAAGAACCGACCGTGCATATCTATGATTCATAAAAAAGAAGCAGCCTTTTCGGCTGCTTCTTTTTTTGAAAAGTATCATGGCTTAAAATATTTGTTGCAAGTGTAAGCGCAATCACTTATAATCAATTATACAGAATATAGTATATTGTCTAAGGAAGATTGATGATGTGGGAAAAATTTTATTCTAAAAATGGATTGGCAGCCAAAAATATTGCGAAAGAATTGTTGGGGCTCAAAACAGGCGAAAAAATCCCCCGTATTTCAGACTATTGTGATCAGTTATCCATTGGAAGGGGAACCGTGCAAAGCGCGCTGAATTTATTAGCCGATATGAAAGCCATTCAATTGGAAGCAAGGGGCCATTTAGGGACGTATTTAGTAAGCAAGGATAACAATTTATTGCTCGAAATAGCAGGAATTGCACCATTAATCGGTTCCATGCCCCTTCCATATTCGAGAAAATACGAGGGATTGGCAACAGGAATCGTCGAAGGTTTTGAATCCGCCGGAAAAACAGTGAACTTGATTTATATGCGCGGTGGAGTGAATCGAATTGAAGCCGTCCGGACTAAGAGAAGCGATTTTGCAATTGTTTCTAAACTGACAGCAGATGACGCCATAGCAGAATATCCAAACTTAAAAGTCTTTAAAAGGTTTGGACCGGGCAGTTATGTAAATGCCCATAAAATTTTCTTAGCCGATTCTCAAGAGGATGCGGTAAGGGGTGCTGTCAAAGTAGGCGTCGATTTGGAGTCTCTGGACCAAAAGCGGCTAACAATGGCTGAATTTGAAAGCAAGAATGCCGAATTTATAAATGTCAATTATATGCAGCTGTTTGATATGCTGAATTCAAAACAAATTGATGCCGCAGTCTGGAATGCTGATGATGAAAGAATGATTCAAACATTTAGAGCCGTCGATTTTTGTTCACCGAAAGCAAAGAAAATGTCCGAGGATACAACTGAAGCAGTAATCATGATTGATGGCGGCAGAGAACAAGAAATAACAGAAAAGTGGAGTATGGTTGGCGTTAAACAAATATTAGACATTCAAAAAATCGTAGAAAAAGGGGAGAAAATACCGCGCTATTAAAATGCGGACCCGACCCAACGGAAAGGTTGCACTGGGTCACGCATTTTTACATAAAAATACTAAATACAGTATATTGGAGGTATTGTATGAATCGCAGACAAGTCGAAGAAAAGCTGGAAATTTTAACCGCAGGCCATGCTGTAACAAAAAATGTAGTCTCGGCAACTTTGAATACTTTTGACTTTTTAGCAGGTAAATTGAAAAAACAGGTGATCGAAGACTCGGATATGTTTTGGACGCATATGTCAATGGCTTTGGCCAGATTGGAAAGGGGGGAATGCGAAGATGAACCACCAAATGACATCATCAATGAAGTATACGAGACTCCATATCAAAACATGATAGAAGAGGTGATTGACTATATCGATTCACAGGCAGTTCAAGAGCTTCCAGAAGGGGAACGCGCCTATTTTTATCTTCATCTTCATAGAGTCATAGAATGTAATCAATAGGAGGATTTGATAATGGTGAGAATTGTAATAGGTGGACAGCTGAATAAGCAGGCAATCGAAAAGCAAGTGAAAGAGCTTGGGGGAATTAACGTAGACGTTACAGTCAAAAGCGATTTGGACGCGGTAATGGCGATAAAAAACAATAAGGCCGACTATTATATTGGAGCCTGTGAAACAGGATCAGGCGGCGCGCTTGCAATGGCAATTGCCTTATTAGGAAAAGACAAATGTTCTACCCTGGCTTCCCCAAGCACGATAAAAACCAAGAAAGAGATAGAGCAGGAAGTCGATAGTGGAAAGATTGCGTTTGGTTTTACGGCTTCTTCTTCTAAAAAGATATTGGATATATTAATTCCTTCCTTATTAATTTGAAGGAACGTAGCAAAACGGAAAGGCCAGTCTTTCTAAAAAAAGAAAGCGCTTTAATTTCGCGTGTTCAAAATAGAGAATCCAAATAACAATGGAGGGCGCGTTCATTTTCAGACCTTTAACATGTTCTCTATACAGAGTTTGAGAAAAATCCATAGAGGTGAATAGGAAATGGATCTTACTTTAATCCAATGTATTGTCATAGTGGCCGTCGGTGCATTAGGTTCCATTCTGGTTAATCGCGGGGTGGCTGTGTTTAATGATGGCTTGCGGCCCATTATGCCTGAATATCTTGAGGGGCGAATGAAAAGAGGAGAGCTTGCGGCAACGAGCTTTGCGCTAAGTTTTGGCTTGATTATCGGCTTTGGCATTCCGTTGTCCATAGGAGCTACGATCATTATTGGCCATAGTATTTTATTAGCGTGTGACATTATTGGTATTTGGACCCCGGATAACAAAATAGGAATGATCGCAGCAGGAATAATTGGCGCTGTATATAGTATTGGAATCGTTTTGGGGCTTCAATTTGTAGTCGATTTCTTTGGCATGCTTCCTGTCAATTTTATAGATTCGCTAAGTCTGATCGGCAATCCGATTATTATTGCTTTTACAGTGTTTCCAGCTGTAGCGGTCGGATATCAGCACGGATTGAAGAAAGCCGCCGTGACTGCAATTGTCACATTAGCTTCTCTGCTGTTATTCAAAAAATTTGGTTCGTTTCAAGTGGCTGGATATAACATTTCTCTAAGCCCTGAAGGGATGGCTTTATTAATAGGAATGGTCATGATGATTTACTATGCAGCGAGAATCAGGGGAGGAGGCGAATCTACAAATGCCGATTTAGTCAATATTTTTAATGAACGTGTAAATCGAATCAAAAAAAACCGCTTCTTATTAGCCTTAATGGGCGGTCTTGTTTCTTTAACATCCTCCATGCTGATTTTAGCAGTTGATGCAATGCCCCAAGCCTTGATAAATAAGGAACTTTATACGGAGGCAGCCATTGCTACGTTTGCACGCGGAATCGGATTCATCCCTTTAGTTTTTTCAACTGCCATTGTAACTGGAGTTTATGGTTTAGCCGGTACGACACTGGTATTTGCAGTCGGCCTGGTTTTCAGGGATGTGCCGATTTTAGCTTTTATATTAGGCGCCCTCATCATGTATTTGGAGGTCATCTCGTTATCGGCAGTATCAAAAAGCATGGATAAATTGCCTGGCGTACGGGAAATGGGGGAGCATATTCGAACTTCACTATCAGATGTTCTCGGAATGGCTATTTTAATCGGCAGTGCCATGGCGGGAGAAAAAATTGCTCCTGGACTTGGATTCTTTTGGGTGATTGGCTGCTATTTAATCAACCGAATGGCATCAAAACCACTCGTTGAATTGGCTGTTGGACCTATTGCGGTGATTTTGCTGGGGATTATAGCTAATCTTCTCTACGCAGCCGGTTTATGGCAGGTTGGCTAAACCATTAAAAAGGGGAACGTATCTGAATGCTGAAAAACGGAATTACCTATATGCATGAACATATAACCATTGACCTTTCCGAGGTGAAAAACAATGAGGATTGTAAGTTGGATGTCATTTCTGAAACCATAAAAGAATTTAAAGGTTTATATGAAAAAGGCGTACGCAATGTTGTCGATGTAACGAATATTGGAATGGGAAGGAATATTTCATACGTTGAAAACGTGTCAAAAGAAACTGGGATCAATATTGTTTTTTCGACTGGCTTCTATCAAGACTCTTTTTATCCGATCAAGGTATTCCGTGAAACGAAAGAAAAATTGGCTGAAAAAATGGTGAAGGAAATTGTCGAAGGGATAAGGGGAACAAATGTGAAAGCCGGGATTATCGGCGAAATTGGTACAAGCTATAACAAATGGACCGAAGCCGAACAAAAAGTGTTTGAAGCTGTTGTCATGGCCCATAAGCAAACCAAAAAGCCAATCTCTACACATACTTCCATTGGAACATTGGGACATGAACAAGTAGAATTTTTTAAAAAGAATGGTGTCGATTTAAATAGAGTGGTAATAGGCCATGTTGATTTAACGGGAGATGCCGATTATATATTAAAGATGCTCAGGGAAGGCGTATACGTGGAATTTGATACCATAGGCAAAGAAAATTATATGCCTGATCGTGTCCGGGCAGACATATTAAAAAAAATACAGGATAAAGGATATATGCACAAAGTATTTCTCTCAATGGATATCACTAGAAAATCGCAGCTGGCCTATAAAGGGGGACCGGGCTACTCCTATTTGCTCGATTCGTTTATCCCTCTTTTGCAAACCTATGGAATTACAAGCGAATCAATAGAGAAAATGTTGATGAAAAACCCGCATGCTTTTATGGAAGGGCAGGGTGAATGAAGATGCAAACGTATCCTCTAAAAAGCATTTCAATAGAAGAAGCTAAGCAAAAACAGTTTAAGCTGGTCGATGTCGTGACAAGGCATTTTCGCGGAGATGAAATACTTTCATGTGGCGATTTAGGAGTTGTAAAAGGAATCAATAAACCATGTTACACAAAAAAAGTAGAAGAGGCATTGGCCGACTTTTTTGATGTAGAGAAAGCTTTGCTGGTGCGCGGAGCGGGAACAGGCGCATTGAGATTTGGTTTCATGAGTTTTTTAAAGCCGGGTGATCAGCTTCTCGTACATGATGCACCTATCTATCCAACGAGCAAAACGACTTTGGAGTCGATGGGGATTCTCCCGGTATATGCGGATTTTCATCATCATGAAGAAATGAAAACTGCCATTGCCAAGCATCCAAAGCTTAAAGGCGCATTAATACAACACACAAGGCAAAAAATTGACGACCATTATGATTTGGCTGAAACGATAAAAATAATCCGTTCCGCCAATCCTGCTTTAGTTATTATTACAGATGACAACTATGCGGCAATGAAAGTCGACAAAATCGGAGCGCAAATGGAAGCCGATTTGTCCGCCTTTTCATTGTTCAAACTGCTGGGGCCTGAAGGTGTCGGGATCATGTTGGGAAAAAATGAATTGCTGGAGAAAATAGAAAAGCTGAATTATTCCGGCGGAAGTCAAGTTCAAGGTTACGAAGCTTTGGAATCGTTAAGGGGGCTCATCTATGCTCCTGTGATGCTGGCAATCCAGGCAAGCGTAAATGATCAACTGGTCCATGAGCTTAATAGCGGAACGGTCCAAGGTGTGAAAAGAGCTTATTTGGCAAATGCACAATCTAAGGTCTTACTTGTTGAATTTACAAAACCGATTGCTGAAGAGGTGCTTCATCATGCTAATGAATTAGGAGCCGCGCCGAATCCGGTTGGTGCTGAATCAAAATACGAGTTTGCACCGATGTTTTACAGAGTGTCTGGCACTTTCTTATCGGCAGATCCGGCACTGGCCAAAAAAATGATCCGAATTAATCCCTTACGAAGCGGTGTTGAGACGATTTTAAGAATACTGAAAATCTCTATCCGACAGGCAACGGAACAACTTCATGCAACTCATTCGAGGGAGGACACAATATGAATAAAAGAGTCATTATTATCATTTTGGACAGCCTGGGTGTCGGATGTATGGATGATGCAAGTGACTACCGCCCTTTGGATACAGGAGCAAATACGTTTTATCACATACTTGATTCAGTGCCTACTTTGGACATTCCGAATCTTGAAAAGATGGGGATAAATAAAATTTTACACCATCCTAAATTGAAAGATATTGGCCATATTGCAAGCTACGGTGTTTTGAATCTTATGCATGAAGGAGCGGACAGCTTTGAAGGCCATAATGAACTGATGGGAACAAAACCTAAAAAGGCGTATCTGGCTCCTTTTGTTGAACATATAGATCATGTTGCATCAGCTTTAGAAAAACAAGGCTATCACGTCACCATGCCAAATCCGGAGCTGCCATATCTACTTGTAAACGATTTGGTGATCATAGCGGATAATATAGAAACCGATTACGGCCAAATTTACAATGTAACTGCGCCGCTGGATGAGATCCCATTTGAAGACGTATTAAAAATAGGAGAATGCGTTCGTCATCATGTAAAAGTAAATAGAGTGATTGTGCTTGGAGGAGAAAATGTATCACCCGAACGTTTGCAGAATTCAGTCGAAAGGAGAGAAGACGGCTTAGTCGGGGTGAATTCCCCAAAATCAAATGTATACAAACAAGGATATCAAGTACGGCACTTGGGTTTTGGCATTTCTCCTGAAAGTCAGCTGCCGACTTTGGCTAAAAACAGAGGAATGGACGTTTCGCTTATCGGAAAAATGCAGGATGTCATTTATTGCGAAGGTGCAAATCAATTTCCGGGAGTAGATACGGAACAAGTAATGAAAAATATTTTACATGAAATGGACAATGTCAAACATGGTGTCATTGCTGCAACAGTGCAAGAGACCGATTTAGCCGGTCATGCACAAAATCCTGAGCGTTATGCGGATCGGATTGAAGTGGTTGATCGCCATTTGATAGAAATCCTTGAGAAGATGACTGAACAGGATCTCCTGATGATCAGCGCAGATCACGGGAATGATCCGACGATAGGCCATAGTCAGCATACACGGGAAAAAACATATTTGCTGGCTTACCACAAAAAGCTATCGCCCGTTAACATCGGGGAACGAAAAACGCTGGCAGATATCGCGGCAACATCTGCTGAATATCTAGGGCTTGAGCATACTGAAAACGGCAGTTCATTTCTTCAAATCATGAAAAAAGGAAAAGAGGAGACAAACTAATGTTTTTGGAGTCCACATGCAAATATAATCAAAAATTAATAGATGCCGCCTTAGATCTCCATCAGCAAGGAATGATTGCACCCAATACGTATGTATTAGACTTGGATGCTGTAAAAGAAAACACAAAAATGTTATCAGAAAAAGCCAAAAAACAGGATATTGAACTGTTTTTTATGACAAAGCAATTTGGCCGTAACCCGCTGGTCGCAAAAGCAATCGCCGAATGCGGGATCGCCAAAGCTGTTGCAGTAGATCCATGGGAGGCAATCTCTCTCAGTCAACATGGAATTCAGATTGGACATGTAGGCCATCTTGTGCAAATACCTATTCATATGATATCAACTGTATTACATCTTCATCCTGATTATGTAACGGTTTTCAGCCTGCGGAATGCCCAACATATCAGCAGGGCTGCAAAACAAATGGGAAAAACACAAAAAGTGTTTTTGCGAATAGCAAACAAAGGCGATTTTATATACAACGGCCAAGAAGGAGGCTTCACATTTGAACAGCTGGTAAAGGATATCGAATCGCTTGAAAAATTAGAGGGAATTGAAATAGCCGGATTAACAAGTTTCCCCTGTATCATAATTCAAGACGGTGTTCCGGCAATAACTCCGAATGTCATATCAATGCAAACCGCAAAAGCCTTTTTGGAGGACAGGGGATTCGACAAACTAGAGATGAATATGCCAAGCGCCACATCTTCTGCAACATTGGCATTATTAAAGGAAAATGGGGCGACTCAAGGCGAACCCGGGCATGCATTAATTGGAACTACGCCAATACATGCAGTGAAAAAGCTGGATGAAACTCCGGCTATGGTATACGTATCTGAAGTATCCCATCTTTACGACCATCAAGCATATGTGTTCGGCGGCGGTTTCTACCCGCGTTCCCACATGAAAGAAGCGTTGGTTGGAACAAACAGGCGTAACTTAAAGAAGGTTTCCGCTATTGATATTGCACCTGCCAACATTGATTATTACGGTTTATTAGATACAAATGAAGTACAAGTTGGAGATACAGTCATTTATGCTTTTCGAACACAAGTCTTTGTAACAAATGCTCATATTGCCATCTTGAAAAATATGTCTACAGCTCCTGAACTGATCGGTATATATGATTCAAAAGGAAATGTAATCAAATAAATGATATTCGATCTTAGAGAGCCGGCAATAAGCCGGGATTGTTATCAACACGGCAAGCTTCATGAAGCAACAAGGAGCAGGGGAATCTCTCTCGTTGTTTCAGGAGAGAAGAAGTCTGAAGCACTGGCAAGGTTGGTATACATGATTGATAAAAAAGAAGCGGCCTTTTCGGCTGCTTCTTTTTTCATGCGCTTACATCGTGTCGCATTTCACCCCGACGACTCCGTCGATCGCTTTAATATCATAATAGACATCAGTTACATATCTCTTCCTGTGAACCCTGACTTTCGTTTCCATGACCGGAAACTCTTTTTCTGGCATATCGTCGATCCGGACGGAGTGGATCCGGATGTTTTTTGATTTCATTTCTTTCAAAATGTCCGTCAATTTATCCTTATCAGACAATGATATGCGGACGCGGATTTCTTTTTCCTGCAGACGGTTCGGGCCGATTTTGCCGACGACCCACGGCAGAAATTCGACGCTGACTAAAATAAAGGCGAGGCTGATAAAAGTTTCCTTATAAAAACCCGCACCGATCGCGACGCCGAGGCCGGCCGCTCCCCAGATCATGGCCGATGTGGTAAGCCCGGAAATGACATCATTGCTCTTTCTTAAAATCACGCCGGCTCCGATAAAGCCGATGCCGGAAATGATTTGCGCGGGCAGCCGGAGCGGGTCCATCATGATCCTGTTCGATCTTGGAAAATGATATGCCGCGTCAATGCTGATCATCGTCAAAACGCATGAACTGATGGCGATGACGATGCAGGTTTTCAAACCGAGCGGCTTATTTTTCAATTCCCTCTCGAGACCGATGACCATCCCGACCAATGTCGCGATGCCAAGCTTCATCAGCGTGTCGATATCGATATGCCAATCCATGCGCATGAACTCCTTTCTTCCTTTTTATTATGATGATTGATATGATTTTCTCACAGAGAAGATAAACGGACAACTGGTTTTTAAAGGGGGATACAGACTTTGCTGCTATTGTTGTCGCTGCTGTTTCCATTGGCCGTCGTTTTCGTCATTCTCATCGCCGCATATCACATGTTTATCCGCAAGAAAACCGTTCAAAACCACTATACTCCTTTTGATTATATTGCCGGACAAACATCAAAAGAATTCCATGAAGAAAAAAAAGAGCAGGATGGCCGGGAAGATGATGATACAGGAGAAGGACAATAAAAAGCCGCCAAGAAACGTATTCTTGACGGCTTTTCTTCATTATTGGGCATGTTCTTCCTGGTGCGTCTGCTCCATTTCTTCAAACATATCAGCCGCTTCTTCCGTGGGCTTATTTGTCAGCAGACTGCCGGCGATGACTGCAGCCAGACTTACGAAGAAGCCTGGGATCATTTCATATATGCCGGTTGTTTTTTCAAGTCCGGCTATAATCCAGATCAGCACTGTGACAGCGCCTGATATCATGCCTGCAAGAGCGCCCCACTGATTCATCCGCTTCCAGTACAGGCTGAGAAGAATCGCAGGTCCAAATGCCGAACCGAATCCGGCCCACGCATAGCCGACGAGCTTCAGAATCGTGTCATTCGGGCTTAAAGACAGCAGAAGGGCGATGACAGCGACCAAAAGAACGCTCAGCCGTCCGACAAGGACAAGCTCTTTATCCGATGCCTCGCGGCGGAAGAATGTTCTGTAAAAGTCTTCGGTCATGGCGCTTGATGTGACCAGAAGCTGGGACGATACCGTACTCATGATGGCCGCAAGCAATGCGGACAGCAAAAATCCGGTGATCAAAGGATGGAACAATACTTTAGAAAAGACGATGAAAATCGTTTCCGGATCTTTCAGGCTGATACCTGTTTGATGGACATATGCCACCCCGATCAGTCCGGTCAGCAACGCGCCGATGACAGAGATGATCATCCATCCCATCCCGATGCGGCGGGCCGGCTTCAGCTCTTTCACTGAAGAAATCGCCATAAAGCGGACGATGATATGGGGCTGCCCGAAATACCCCAATCCCCAGGCCAGGAATGAAATAATGCTAATGACGGTCGTTCCTTTGAAGAAATCCATTAAGCTCGGATTGATTTCTTCTACGATATTGAATGTCGGCGCAACTCCGCCTAAATGAGTAAAGGCAACGATCGGCACGAGCACTAATGCGATAAACATAATCAGGCCCTGCACAAAGTCTGTCAGGCTGACTGCCAAAAATCCTCCGAACAGCGTGTAAGCAATCACAACGAGGGCGGTGACGAACAAACCGATCTTATAATCAAGACCGAACGCCGTTTCAAACAGCCGTCCTCCCGATACCATACCCGCTGACGTGTACAGCGTAAAGAACACCATAATGACGATGGCCGATGCCAGACGCAAGACCCTTGTCGTATCATTGAATCGATTTTCGAAAAAGTCTGGAATTGTAATCGCGTCGTTCGCCACTTCCGTATATGTCCGCAAGCGCGGTGCGACGAGCAGATAGTTCACATAAGCTCCCAATGTAAGGCCGACGGCAAGCCAGGCGCTTGAAATTCCTGTAGCATACATGGCTCCGGGCAATCCCATCAGCATCCAGCCGCTCATGTCCGACGCACCGGCCGATAACGCCGTAACAGCAGGCCCGAGCCCTCTGCCGCCGAGCATATAGTCATTTAAATTGGATGTTTTTCTATAGGAATACCAGCCGATTAAGAGCATTGCGGCAAAATAAATCCCCAACGAAATAAATACTTCAACACTCACGTTTCATATCTCTCCTCTTTGCTTTAATAATGTGGCATCACCTCTCCTGGGATTTTAACAATACTGATTTGATGTGTACGAAGATGATTGCAGGGCCTTCTTTTATGAAATCAGGTATTGAAAAAGATAAGGCGCTGCCGCTTTGATCGTACTTAGTTACCTAACCTATCAAACTATTGGTCATCAATCAACCGTGAGGAACACCTTCTGTATTGACAAAAGGACGCGATGCTTCCGATAAGCATCATAATGAAAACGTTTTCAAAAAATGATAAAAGTAAAAATATTCTGAATATTAGGATGGGCCATTCGCGGGGATTTTTCGTATACAATAAAATAAACCGGCGGAAACGGGGCGGGATTCGCGGTTTTGTTGATTTACAAGGCTAATATTTGATATGATCAGTATTATATGACTAAGCGAGAATCATCTTGGAGGTGTTTTTTAATGTCGCGTATTTCTATAGAAGAAGTGAAGCATGTCGCCCATCTGGCCAGACTGGCGATTACAGATGAAGAAGCGGCTATGTTTACAGAACAGCTTGACAGCATTATTTCATTTGCGGAAGAGCTGAATGAAGTCGATACAGAGAATGTTAAACCAACGACACACGTATTGCAAATGAAGAATATCATGAGGGAAGATGTCCCGGATAAAGGCCTTCCGGTCGAGGACGTTGTCAAAAACGCGCCCGATCATAAAGACGGCTATATCCGCGTGCCATCCATTTTGGACTAAAGGAGGGAGAGAGACGATGTCACTGTTTGACCATAAAATATCTGAATTAAAACGTCTCATACATAACAAAGAGATCAGCATATCAGATTTAGTCGATGAATCTTACAAACGGATCCACGAAGTTGACGGAAAGGTACAAGCCTTTTTGCAGCTGGATGAAGAAAAAGCCCGCGCTTATGCGAAAGAATTGGACGAAGCGCTTGACACCCGGAACGAGCACGGCCTTCTTTTCGGCATGCCGATCGGAGTCAAGGACAATATCGTCACAAAGGATCTGCGCACAACCTGCGCCAGCAAAATTCTTGAAAATTTCGACCCGATTTATGATGCAACGGTTGTTGAGCGTCTGCATGAAGCGGAGGCTGTTACCATCGGAAAGCTGAACATGGACGAATTCGCCATGGGATCTTCCACAGAGAACTCAGGCTTCCAAAAAACGAAAAACCCGTGGAACCTGGAAACTGTTCCAGGCGGGTCCAGCGGCGGATCTGCTGCGGCTGTGGCGGCCGGAGAAGTGCCGTTTTCGCTCGGATCGGATACGGGCGGCTCAATTCGCCAGCCGGCATCTTTCTGCGGCGTCGTCGGCTTAAAGCCTACATACGGACGCGTATCAAGATACGGTCTTGTCGCGTTTGCCTCTTCATTGGATCAAATCGGCCCGATCACAAGATCTGTCGAGGACAACGCGTATCTTCTCCAAGCGATCGCGGGCGCCGATCAAATGGATTCGACAAGCGCCAATGTGGAAGTGCCGGACTATCTGTCTGCGCTGACAGGCGATATTAAAGGACTTAAAATCGCAGTTCCAAAAGAATACCTTGGCGAAGGCGTCGGGGAAGAAGCGAAAAATTCCGTCCTCGAAGCTTTAAAAGTACTTGAAGGACTGGGCGCGACATGGGAAGAAGTATCACTTCCGCACAGCAAATACGCGCTGGCGACTTACTACCTGCTTTCTTCATCTGAAGCTTCGGCCAACCTGGCCCGCTTCGACGGCATCCGCTACGGCTACCGCACGGATAATGCGGACAACTTGATCGACCTTTACAAACAGACCCGTTCCGAAGGTTTCGGAAACGAAGTCAAGCGCCGCATCATGCTCGGTACGTTCGCGCTAAGCTCAGGCTATTATGATGCGTATTATAAAAAGGCGCAAAAGGTCAGAACCTTGATCAAAAAAGATTTTGAAGACGTATTTGAAAACTATGACGTCATCATCGGACCGACAACACCGACGCCTGCGTTTAAAATCGGCGAAAAAACAAGCGATCCGCTGACAATGTACGCCAACGACATCTTGACGATCCCTGTCAACCTGGCGGGCGTACCAGGAATCAGCGTGCCGTGCGGATTTGCGGACGGTTTGCCGCTCGGCCTGCAAATCATCGGCAAACACTTTGACGAAAGCACAGTATACCGCGTCGCCCACGCGTTCGAACAGGCGACAGACCATCATAAAGCAAAACCTGAACTGTAAGGGGTGAAAACACATGAACTTTGAAACGGTAATCGGACTTGAAGTCCACGTGGAGCTAAAAACGAAATCGAAAATTTTCTCAAGTTCTCCGACGCCATTCGGTGCGGCGGCCAATACGCAGACAAGCGTCATCGATTTGGGCTATCCCGGCGTGCTGCCTGTTTTAAATAAAGAAGCGGTCAATTTTGCAATGAAAGCGGCCATGGCTTTAAACTGCGAAATTGCGACGGAGACAAAGTTTGACCGGAAAAACTATTTCTACCCTGACAACCCGAAAGCGTACCAAATTTCCCAGTTCGATAAACCGATCGGCGAAAACGGCTGGATCGAAATCGAAGTCGGCGGAAAAACAAAGCGCATCGGCATCACCCGCCTCCATTTGGAAGAGGATGCCGGAAAACTGACGCATACAGGCGACGGCTATTCCCTTGTCGACTACAACCGTCAGGGAACACCGCTCGTCGAAATCGTATCAGAACCTGACATCCGCACACCTGAAGAAGCGTACGCCTATCTTGAAAAGCTTAAATCGATCATTCAATACACAGGCGTCTCCGATTGTAAGATGGAGGAAGGTTCGCTTCGCTGTGACGCGAATATTTCCCTGCGTCCGATCGGCCAGGAAGAATTCGGGACAAAGACAGAGCTGAAAAACCTGAACTCATTCGCCTTTGTCCAAAAAGGCCTTGAGCATGAAGAGAAGCGCCAGGCGCAGATCCTGCTGTCAGGCGGCGTCATTCAGCAGGAAACCCGCCGCTATGACGAGGCATCAAAAACGACGATTTTGATGAGGGTTAAAGAAGGGTCTGACGACTACCGCTATTTCCCTGAACCCGACCTTGTCGAGCTCTACATTGACGATGAGTGGAAGCAGCGCGTCAGAGACAGCATTCCTGAGCTTCCGGATGAACGCCGCAAGCGTTACATCGACGAGCTTGGCCTGCCTGCCTATGATGCGAAAGTCTTGACGCTGACAAAAGAAATGTCCGACTTCTTTGAAGCGGCCGTCGAAAAAGGCGCTGACGCAAAGCTTGCGTCGAACTGGCTGATGGGTGAGGTGTCGGCTTACCTGAATGCCCAGCAAAAAGAGCTTTCAGACGTCGCGCTCACGCCTGAAGGGCTTGCCGGCTTGGTTAAGCTGATCGAAAAAGGAACCATTTCATCCAAAATCGCGAAAAAAGTCTTTAAAGAGCTGATTGAAAAAGGCGGAGACGCCGAAAAAATCGTCAAAGAGAAAGGCCTTGTGCAAATCTCTGATGAGGCCACGCTCAGAAAGCTTGTCACAGAAGCGCTGGACAACAATCCGCAGTCGATCGAAGACTTCAAAAACGGAAAAGACCGCGCAATCGGCTTCCTTGTCGGCCAAATCATGAAAGCTTCAAAAGGCCAGGCGAACCCGCCGATGGTCAATAAGCTTCTTCTTGAAGAAATTAATAAACGATAAAAAATAGCCCCTTGGAGACGTTTCTCCAAGGGGCTTTTTCATTCAATGATCGGCGTTAATGAATCACCGTCCCATATTTCTCCCTTATTCAGCGCCCAGCTGTCATGATAAAGAATTTGCCGCACCTTTGTTCGCGGCAGGACTCCAGCCGTCATTCCATGCCAAGAAATAAACGGTTTTCGGATGGTTCTGTTTGATGGCATTGATCAATGAAGAGTAATCCAGGCCGCCGTTCGTTTCCTGCGGCCCGACCTCTGTGAAGGCAAACAGCTTATGAAGAGACGTCAGCTCGTCATACCCCTTGATCGAATACGAGTCGGTAAAATACGCGTCCAACCCAACAATGTCAACATATGAAACACTGGGATAAAAATCTGTCTTAAAATCTCTGTTTGCGTCAGGCGCATACACCCATAACAGATTGTCCAATCCTCTTTCATTGGTCATATAGTGATAGATTTTTTGATAAGCTGTTTGTACAAAGAGATTTTCCCGCTGTTTTTTGATTATACTGTCTAAGCCCCCGCCAAAACCATCGCCATTTATTTCATGAAGCGGCCTGAACAGCACGGTCACACCTTCATCCTTCAGCTGCTGTAGACCATCTGCGATTTTGCCCAGCATGGCGTCAAGCCGTTTTCCCTCTGTTGTGGATGAGTCTAATATGTTTTGATATTGGCTATTTGAAATTGGAGTTTTAAAATGGCCGGTGCTGTAAGCCGGATTAGCAAGATGCATGCTGATTTGCGGGATGCCGCCGCTTTTCCAGTAAGAAATCAACTCGCTGTTGCAGCTGTAGCCAATCGTATCGGCGATATTTTCCGGCTCAAGCCAGCCTCTTGCATAATCACAGCCGTAAACGGCGGGGAGCTGCCCGGTTGCATGTTTCAGGCGATCAGCTTCCGCCACTGAAAACGTATCGCGGCTGTATCCGTCGAATGCGCCTGACATGACCCTGTTGTCTGAACGGTTTGGCAGATGGGCCAGCCAGTTCATGCCGGCTTTGGTTGTTTGCCCGGCATCCGGGTTGACGGGTGAAACAGTGTGAGCATAGCTGGTCTGTGAGGCAGCCGAAAAACATAATAAGGCGATAACAATAGAGACAGCACGTTTTTTCATACTGTAAACCTCCTATTTTCTTTACCTCTGAATGCTACAAAATACACCTTATTGTACTAAACGGGAGAAAAACAAACATAAGCCATTGGATATGAATGGCATTATTCTGAAAGCGCATTTTTGCTGTCCTGTCAGCTTTGCCGGCATCTCATTCTTGAATCCAGCAAAACATGGGGCGGAACATTTTTTCAAAAATTATCGTTTGAATTTTATTTTTTTCTGTTACTTTTTACATGTTTTTTATAGGAAATAGGAGTATAATGGTCATGAGAAAACAAATATTTTAATAGGGGATGAGGAAATGAAAGCGCTTAGATGGCATAATGCTAGGGATATTCGCTTAGAACAAATCGACGAACCGCAGGCACTGAAGGGGAAAGTCAAAGTAAAAGTGGAATGGTGCGGAATTTGCGGAAGCGACCTGCACGAATATACGGCCGGCCCTATTTTCATTCCGACGGAAACACATCCGTTGAGCGGTGATAAAGCCCCAATCGTTTTGGGACATGAATTTTCCGGACAGGTCGTTGAAGTTGGTGAAGGAGTTACAAACGTTCAAGCCGGTGACCGTGTAACGGTTGAACCTATCTATGCATGCGGAGAATGTGAAGCTTGTAAACAAGGAATGTACAACCTTTGCGATAAAATGGGATTCTTCGGTCTTGCCGGAGGCGGCGGCGGGTTTTCCGAATATGCGGCCGTGCCGGCAGAGATGATTCACAAATTGCCGGAAGCGGTGTCATTTGAACAAGGTGCGCTAGTTGAACCGTCAGCCGTTGCGCTTCACGCTGTCCGCCAAAGCAAATTGAAAGTCGGTGACAAAGCGGCCGTTTTTGGGACAGGCCCTATCGGCTTGCTGGTGATCGAAGCATTAAAAGCATCCGGCGCATCAGAAATCTATGCGGTTGAATTATCTGACATCCGCCGCCAAAAAGCAGCAGAGCTTGGCGCGATCGTCATTGATCCAAAACAGTGCGACGCCGTCAGCGAAATTCAAAAACGGACAGACGGCGGTGTGGATGTAGCTTATGAAGTGACTGGCGTGCCGCCTGTTTTAAAACAAGCGATCCATGCAACGAAAATAAACGGGGAAACAATGATTGTCAGCATTTTTGAAAAAGAAGCGCCAATCCATCCGCATGATATCGTCATGAAAGAACGCTCATTAACCGGAATCATCGGATACCGCGACGTGTTTCCGGCTGTCATCAGTTTAATGGCCCAAGGATATTTCCCGGCCGACAAATTGGTAACGAAACGAATTACACTTGATGAAGTCATCGAGGAAGGCTTTGAAGGATTATTAAAAGAAAGAGACCAGGTCAAGATCCTGGTCAAAGCCGAATAAATCAAAAAACCAGATTCCCGTTTTATGGGAATCTGGTTTTGATTTGCCGGCAGGATGATCTGTTGTCAACGATCAAGAAACCGGGATAGCATCTGAAAGACATGACCGACGTTTTCCTGCTGCTCCAGGTTTGTGAGCATTCCTTGAATAACGGGCTTTCTAGGCGCTGTTTTAGTCAGCTCTTCTTCGATGACATCAAGCGTGATCATGATGTCTTCAGAAAAGGCCTCGCGTTTTTTTAATTCCGAAATTTCCTCCAGAATCATTTGTTTATCTATATCCTTTTGTCCGCATTTAAAAAAGCCGTCGGCAAGAATCGGCTCTTCGCCGCTTTGAAGCAGGCCGCCGACCATCTCGTCAACTCTCCTGATGATAAAGGCGGCAAGCTGATCAAAGTCAATATCAAGCTCATAAAAGATAAATAGGTTTTGATAGGCTTGCACGATTCCCTGCACCATAATCGACAGATCGGGCAAATACGGCTGAACGGCGCCGCCGTAAGCTCCCAGCAGCGCATTTTGGTAAGCTTCATGAAATTTTTTGCCGATGTCTTTAAAATATTCCCCGATCCTGCTGTTTTCCGGGATGCTGTGCTCGCTGATCATCACAAGGATGAAATCTCTGTGCTCCCTGCTTTCTTTAAATTGATAAGCAATCTGTTCTTTGAAAATCTCCTTCGGCTGGAAATTTTTTTGCTGTATGGCCTTCATATTTTCGGTGGTTCTATCGATATAATACTTAATGATTGCGAGCAGCAGCGCATCTTTGGATTTGAAATGCAGATAAAACGCTCCTTTTGATATGTCGCATTCATTGGCGATCTCCTGAATCGTCGTTGAGGCAAAGCCGTTTTTCGCGAACAGTCGGAGGCCGGCCTGAATGATTTTTTCTTCTTTTTCTGTCATGAACGTACTCCTTTAAAACAACATTAAAATTGGTTAAATTTTAACATATATAAGTTGACGCTGTTTACTGATGAAGTTTATTATTGTATAGAATGACCAGTCAGTCAACAAGTAATCTGAAAAGATATGAAAAAATGGAGGTCGTAATGAATTCTATCATTAATTTTGTGCTGAAGAACAAGTTCGCTGTGTGGCTGATGACGATTATTGTTACGGTTGCCGGCCTTTACGCGGGTTTGAATATGAAGCAGGAATCCATTCCTGATGTGAACATGCCTTACCTTGCGATTAACACGACATATCCGGGCGCTACTCCAAGCCAAGTGGCCGATGAGGTAACAAAGCCGGTTGAACAGGCGGTGCAGAATCTGGACGGAGTGAGCGTTGTCACCTCTACGTCCTATGAAAACGCCTCATCCGTGATGATTGAATATGATTATGAGAAAGATATGGACAAAGCGAAAACAGAAGCGGCTGAAGCGCTTGAAAACGTAAAGCTGCCTGATGACGCGAAAGATCCGGAGATTTCACGCTACAGCATGAATTCCTTCCCGATCTTGACGCTCAGCGTCTCAAGCGACAAAGACAATCTTCAAGAACTGACGAAAAAAGTGGAAGACGGACTTGTGTCTAAGCTTGAAGGCATCGAAGGCGTCGCTTCCGTCCAAGTGTCAGGACAGCAGGTTGAAGAGGTTGAATTCTCTTTTAAAGAAGACAAAATGAAAAAATACGGGCTTGACAAAGACACAGTCAAGCAAGTGATTCAAGGATCAGATGTGACAACTCCGCTTGGATTGTACACATTCGGAAAAGAAGAAAAATCCGTCGTCGTCAGCGGCGATATTGAAACAATCAAAGACTTAAAGAATATGAGAATCCCGACCGCATCTGCTTCCGCGGGCTCAGCAGCAGCGGCGCAGAGCGGACAAGCGGCGCAAAGTGCACAAGCGGCACAGAGCGCGCAAGCAGCCGCACAGGCTCAGCAAAGCACAGAAGTGCCGACGGTCAAGCTTTCTGATATTGCAACTATTAAAGACGTCAAAAAAGCTGAATCCATTTCACGCACAAATGGAAAAGACAGCATCGGCATCAACATCGTCAAAGCGAATGATGCCAATACGGTAGAGGTTGCCGATAATGTCAAAGAGGAACTGAAACAATACAAACAAGACCACAAAGGCTTCCAGTACAGCGCAACGCTGGACATGGCCAAACCGATCACAGAATCAGTCGAAACGATGCTGAGCAAGGCCATTTTCGGAGCGATCTTTGCGGTTGTGATTATCCTCTTATTCTTAAGAGACATTAAATCAACTTTAATTTCGATCATTTCGATTCCGCTGTCATTGCTGATCGCACTGCTTGTGCTGAACCAGCTTGATATCACATTGAATATCATGACGCTCGGCGCCATGACGGTCGCCATCGGGCGGGTCGTCGATGACTCGATCGTCGTCATCGAGAACATCTACCGCCGCATGAGGCTGAAAGATGAACCGCTCCGCGGAAAAGCACTGGTTCGCGAAGCGACGAAAGAAATGTTTTTACCGATTATGTCATCAACGATCGTAACGATTGCGGTATTCCTGCCGCTTGCACTTGTAGGCGGTCAAATCGGCGAATTGTTTATCCCGTTTGCCTTAACGATTGTCTTTGCGCTTGCCGCATCCCTTCTGATTGCGATCACGCTCGTGCCGATGCTCGCGCACAGCCTGTTCAAAAAATCGTTGACGGGAGCGCCGTTAAAAGCGAAAGAACATAAACCGGGAAGACTTGCAAACGCCTATAAAAAAGTCTTGAACTGGGCGCTCAGCCATAAATGGATCACATCGATCATCGCGATTCTCATGCTGCTGGGAAGCTTGTTCCTTGTTCCGTTGATCGGCGCAAGCTACCTGCCTTCAGAAGAGGAAAAAACGGTGCAGATCACATACACGCCAGAACCGGGTGAAACGAAAAAAGAAGCTGAAGATGAAGCTGAAAAAGCCGAAAAAATCTTATTGGACAGAAAGCATGTCGATACGGTTCAATATTCCTTAGGCTCAAGCAGCCCGCTCGCCCAGGGAAATTCAAACGGCGCGCTCTTCTATATCAAATATGAAGATGATACGCCTGACTTTGATAAAGAAAAAGATGACGTGCTTAAAGACATTCAGAAAACATCCAAACGCGGAGAGTGGAAAACACAGAATTTCAACTCTTCAGGAAATAACAATGAATTAACGTATTATGTGTACGGTGATTCAGAAAAAGATATTAAAGGCACTGTCAAAGACATCGAAAAAATCATGAAAGATCAAAAAGATCTGAAGAACGTCAACTCAGGCCTTTCCAGCACATATGACGAATATACATTTGTCGCTGATCAAGAGAAGCTGAGCAAGCTTGGTTTAACGGCTTCGCAAATTTCACAGACGCTCATGACAGAAACATCACAGGCTCCTCTGACAACCGTCAAAAAAGACGGCAAAGAGCTCGATGTCAACATTAAAACCGAAAAAGACGAGTATAAGAGCGTCAAAGATTTAGAAAACAAAAAGATCACAACAGCGACAGGCCAGGAAGTGAAAATCGGCGATGTGGCAAAAGTGAAAGAAGGCACGACATCCGATACCGTCTCAAAACGCGACGGAAAAGTCTATGCCGATGTCACCGGCGAAGTCACATCAGACAATATCACAAGCGTATCTGTCGATGTACAGAAGAAAATCGACAAGCTTGACCTGCCTGACAACGTCACGATTGATACAGGCGGTGTTACCGCGGATATCGCAGATTCCTTTACAAAGCTCGGCTTAGCGATGCTTGCGGCGATTGCGATCGTCTACCTCGTGCTCGTGATCACATTCGGCGGTGCGCTCGCGCCATTTGCGATCCTGTTCTCGCTGCCGTTTACCGTTATCGGCGCATTGGTCGGACTTTATGTATCAGGTGAAACGATCAGCCTGAACGCGATGATCGGAATGCTGATGCTGATCGGTATCGTCGTGACAAACGCGATTGTCTTAATCGACCGCGTCATCCATAAGGAAGCGGAAGGACTGTCTACGAGGGAAGCGCTCTTGGAAGCCGGCTCGACAAGGCTCCGCCCGATCCTGATGACCGCGATTGCGACAATCGGCGCCTTGATTCCGCTGGCGCTTGGATTTGAAGGCGGCAGCCAGGTCATATCAAAAGGGCTCGGCGTCACCGTTATCGGCGGTTTAATCAGTTCGACGCTGCTGACTCTCTTGATCGTGCCGATCGTATATGAAGTATTGGCCAAATTCCGGCGGAAAAAGCCGGGAACGGAAGAAGAGTAAATATAAGAAAGCCTCAGCTATTCAAAGCTGAGGCTTTTTTTCATCATTGGGATTGATGATCGCCAGCACCTGATGATCTTCCCATTTGCCGTTGATCTTGACGTTTTTCCGCGCGATCCCTTCTTTATGAAAGCCCGCTTTTTCGAGGACGCGAATTGATGCAATATTATGCGGCATGACGCCGGCTTCGATGCGATGCAGTTTTAAATCATGGAACGCATAATCGATCATCAGTCTGACCGCTTCCGTCGTATAGCCTTTGCCATTATGCTGCTGATCTAAAAAATAGCCGATAAAGGCGCATTGCAGAGCGCCGCGCAGCACTTGAAAGAGATTGATGGTTCCAATCAGCGCATCATCATTCCTGTGAAAGATACCAAAGTAATAATCTTCGTCTTTCTGCATGTTGTCATAAAAAGTTTGCAGCCGCTTTTTTTGCGCTTCAAGCGTATAAAAATCAGGGGCGCGCTCCATCGAAAATTGCTCGAAAAACGCGCGGTTATCCGTCTGAAGCTTAAGGCATGCTTCAGCATCATCAGCGGTCAGCGGCCTGATATAAATGGATTGTCCTTTTTTCATGTCATCGCCCCTTATCAAGATGGAATGCCATCAGCCTTTTTCATCAGTTCTTCAAAGTACGCAAAAAATGCCTCCCTGTCCACCTGCTCGACGACTTTGACAGGCCTTCCGCCGGGATGCTCCTCTGTCGTTCCCTGGCGCGGGCTTTCCGTATGTACAATGGTGTTGACGCTCCGCGAACGGATCATCTCTTTCTTGCCGAGCGTCAGCGTTGTCAGCACATCCCACAGATAGTAGGTGGAATTTGTCTCAGTATGTACAAGCGGCGGGCACAGCGCATAGCATTGGCCGATAAAATCGATTCCGACATGCTTCCGCAGGCGCGCCCAATGCAAGCGGACATCATTTGTCAAAGGCACCTGATTCGTGCTTTCCAGTGCGACCATGTCGATTTCAATATCATGCTCAAATACCGCCTTCACACTGTATGGGTCCCAAAACGCGTTCCACTCCGCCGTGCCGTCGTGTTCAGGCTCTTCGACATTCCCTTTTTCAAGGAAAGTGCCGCCCATCCAGACCAGCTTTTCAATATGCTTTTCGATCGACGGATCTGCTTCAAAAGCGCGCGCCAAATCCGTCAGCGGACCGGTAAACAGCAATGTCACCGGCTCTTCAATGTTCTTTAATGCCTCAATCAAGTGCAGGTGGGCCGGAAGATCCGAAACTGGAGCTTCAACAGCCCCTTTTTCATTTAAAATCGGCAAGGCGTCGACATAAAAAGCGTGCATGCGCCATTCCTTCGGAAAAGGATTGACCCCTCTGGAATCGGAAGCCGCAGTTTCAACACGGTAGGAGCCGAAGCGGTCAATGATCTTTCGGCTCGCGCTTAACGCGGGCTCCAGGTAGCAATCAGCGGGAATGACGGACGCCCCGATCAAGTCGATATCCTCCATTTGCAGCAGCAAAAATAGAGATACGAGGTCATCCACCCCTCCGTCATGGTTGAAATAAACAGGTTTACTCACAGCATCAGCCCCTTTTTTCATACTATTTATGATTTTACAACAATTACTTCGCAAAGTCTCTTTTACCATTTTTTAGTGCAATTTATCTAATGTTAAACAAAGATCACCCCCATTTTGTTGCGATTTTTTTAACAACTAGTATAATTAAAGGTTGTTGGTAAAGAAATGATACGGATACTCTAATAGGATGATGAAAACATGAAACGTGCACGAATCATATACAATCCGACTTCCGGACGCGAACTTTTTAAAAAAAACCTTCCCCAGGTGCTGCAAAAATTCGAACAGGCCGGCTATGAAACCTCATGCCATGCCACAACAGGGGAAGGAGACGCCGTTCAGGCCGCCAGAAGCGCCGCTGAGAGGCAATTTGATTTAATTGTCGCAGCGGGCGGGGACGGGACGTTGAACGAAGTCATCAACGGATTGGCGCCTTTGGAAGAGCGTCCGAATCTCGGGGTGATTCCCGTCGGGACGACAAACGACTTCGCGAGAGCCCTTGGCATTCCGAGAGAGGATATTTTAAAGGCCGTTGACACAATACTAGAGGGTGAAGCCCGGCCGATCGACATCGGACGCGTAAACGGCCAATACTTCATCAATATCGCCGGAGGCGGACGCCTGACCGAACTGACATATGATGTCCCCAGCAAATTAAAAACGATGCTCGGGCAGCTCGCCTATTATCTCAAAGGTATGGAAATGCTTCCTTCATTAAAGCCGACCGAGGTGGAAATCGAATATGACGGCAAGCTGTTCCACGGCGAAGTGATGCTGTTTTTGGTGATGCTCACCAATTCAGTCGGCGGCTTTGAAAAACTCGCGCCGGACTCGAGCCTGAACGACGGCATGTTTGACCTGATTATTTTGAAACGAACGAATCTTGCGGAATTTATCCGGCTGGCCGGACTCGCTCTCCGCGGCGAACACATTCATGATGAGCATGTCATTTATACGAAGGCGAACCGCGTCAAGGTAACGCTGAAGGATAAGATGCTCTTGAATCTTGACGGCGAATACGGCGGAGAACTGCCGGGCGAATTCGAAAACCTCTACCGCCACATCAACGTCGTCATGTCCACTGAAAAAGCACAAAGACTCGATGATTGAACTTGGTCTCAAGGCTACGCGGGCCAAGTTTTTCTTATAGCAGGTGAAAATTATGAAACAAAAAGCCCCCGTACAAAAAAATGAATATTATGATGTTGTATTTGAAGATTTGACACACGAAGGCGCAGGAGTCGCCAAAGTCGACGGCTTCCCGATTTTCGTCCCGAACGCCCTGCCTGACGAAAAAGCGCAGATCAAAGTAACACGGGTCAAAAAAGGCTTCGCCTTCGGCCGCCTCATCGACCTGAAAGAAGAAAGCCGCTTCCGCATGGACGCGCCGTGCCCGATCTACAAGCAGTGCGGCGGCTGCCAGCTTCAGCACATCAACTACGAAGGCCAGCTTCTCTACAAGCAGAAGCAAGTCAAAGACGTGCTTGAGCGAATCGGCAAGCTCGATTTAAGCCGGATCACCGTCTACCCGACCCTCGGCATGGAAGACCCGTGGAACTACCGAAACAAAGCGCAGGTCCCTGTCGGCGAAAGAGAAGGCGGTCTGATCGCAGGCTTCTACCAGCAGCGCAGCCATGACATCATCGACATGAACGAATGCCTGATCCAGCAGTCGGAAAACGACCGCGTCGTTCAGGCGATTAAAGAGATCTGCGGCAAATACGGCATCAAAGCGTACAACGAAGAACGCCACAAAGGCTGGCTCAGACACATCATGGTCAGATACGGCGCCGTCACAGGCGAAATGATGGTCGTCTTCATCACAAGAACAAACGACTTCCCGCACAAAGCGAAAATCGTCGAGGAGATCACCGCGGCATTCCCGCACGTCAAATCGATCGTCCAAAACATCAACCCGAAAAAAACAAACGTCATCTTCGGCGACGAAACAACCGTCATCTGGGGAGAAGAATACATTTACGACACAATCGGCGGCATCAAATTCGCCATCTCGGCAAGATCGTTCTACCAAGTCAACCCTGAGCAAACGAAGGTGCTCTACGACAAAGCGCTTGAATACGCCGAACTGAACGGCGAAGAAACCGTGATTGATGCATATTGCGGCATTGGCACGATTTCGTTGTTTTTAGCGAAGCAGGCGAAGAAAGTGTACGGCGTCGAAATTGTGCCGGAAGCGATTGAGGACGCGAAGCGGAATGCTGAGCTGAATGGTATTGAGAACGCTGAGTTTGAAGTTGGCGAAGCTGAGGCCGTGATTCCGAAGTGGTATGAGGAAGGCATTACGGCTGACACGCTAGTGGTTGACCCGCCGCGCAAAGGCTGCGACGAGGCTTTGCTGCGGACGATTATTGAAATGAAGCCGAAGCGTGTAGTGTATGTATCGTGCAACCCGGGAACCCTGGCGCGCGATTTGCGGGTGCTGGAGGATGGCGGGTATGCGACGCTTGAAGTGCAGCCTGTTGATATGTTTCCGCATACAAGTCATGTGGAGTGTGTGGCTGTGCTTAGGATTAAAAAAGGCAACTAATGATTGCCTTTTTTATTTTCAGTTAAAAAATGACTTGCTACACTTATTTTTTTTGGCAGTACTATAGTATAATTGGTATAGATTTTGTTTTAAAAATAATGAGGTGCAAAATAAATGATAACAGGTGAATTACGAAACAAAGTAGATAAGGTCTGGGAGACATTCTGGACAGGGGGAATCACAAACCCTCTAACTGTCATTGAACAGTTTACATACCTATTGTATATCAAAAGATTAGATGATAACGAGAAAAAGAAAGAAGCGGATGCGGAATTATTAGGTTTAGATTTTCAAGGGATTTTTCCAGAAGATAAACCGCAATTGCGCTGGTCAATCTTTTCGAATATGGGCCCGGATGAAATGTTTAAAGTCGTAACGGAAGAAGTCTTTCCGTTTATTAAAGAACTAGGCGGAAAACAATCGACATATGCAAAGTTTATGAAGGACGCGATATTTGTTATTCCAACACCGTCATTATTGGCCCGAGTGGTTGCCGGGATTAGCGGTATTTTACAATCAGTTCAAACCGATGGGAAAAAGGATACGCTCGGAGATTTATATGAGTACTTATTATCAAAGCTCTCCACTGCGGGAACAAACGGCCAATTTAGAACACCACGTCATATCATTGATATGATTGTTCGCTTAATGAAACCGACATCACAAGACATTATCGTCGATCCGTCTGCGGGTTCTGCCGGCTTTCTTGTCGCAGCAGGTGAATATTTACGAGAAAACCATGGTGATCTGTTTTACATTGAAGGTTTAAAAAAGCATTTCAATGAAAAGATGTTCCACGGTTTTGAGATGGACGGCACTATGCTTCGAATTGGTGCGATGAATATGATGCTTCACGGTGTTGATAATCCGAATATTGCCTATCGTGACAGCTTATCTGAACAAAACAAAGACACAGAGCAATACACACTTGTCCTTGCTAATCCACCATTTAAAGGTTCTTTAGATTATGATTCTGTTTCAGATGATTTATTAAAAATCACAAAAACAAAAAAAACAGAATTGCTTTTCTTAGCATTGTTCTTAAGAATGCTAAAAAAAGGAGGACGAGCGGCTTCCATTGTTCCGGATGGCGTCTTATTCGGAAGCTCTAAAGCGCATAAAGCCATTCGTCAAGAAATTGTCGATAATCACAAGCTTGAAGCTATTATTTCTATGCCATCGGGTGTCTTTAAGCCTTATGCAGGAGTATCAACGGCAATTATGATCTTTACTAAAACAGGTGCCGGTGGCACCGACAATGTCTGGTTCTATGATATGAAAGCTGACGGCTACTCTTTAGACGATAAGCGAAATCCGATTGAAGACAACGACATTCCGGATATCATTAAAAGATTTGAGAACATTGAAAATGAAAAAGACAGAAAGCGTACAGAGCAATCCTTTTTCGTACCTGTTGATGAGATACGAGAAAACGGATACGATTTGTCTATCAATAAGTATAAGGAAATTGAATGTGAAGAGATTGAGTATGAGAACCCAGAAATAATTTTACGTGAAATCAGGAGATTAGAAAATGAAATACTAAATGGTTTAAAAGAAATGGAGAGGTTGATTAGGTGATTCAAACGATTGTTCCTTTGTTGTCAATTTGTGACTTTCAAGGAGGAACACAACCTCCTAAAAGTGAATGGACAACCGAAGAAAGAGACGGGTATATTCGAATGTTACAAATAAGGGATTTCACACAAGAAAGAAATGTACTTGAGTATGTACCCTTAAAACAGAATCTGAAAACTTGTGAAGAAGATGACATATTAATAGCAAGATATGGTGCCTCAATTGGTAAGATATTAACCGGTTTAAAAGGAGCCTATAATGTTGCTATTATTAAGACAATACCAGATGAACATAAGATTTTAAAAAAGTATCTATATTACTATCTTAAATCAAATGTATTTCAAAACTTTGTGAAGAATGTTAGTACACGAGCAGCTCAAGCTGGTTTTAACAAACAAGATTTAAGAAAATTAAATATATATCTTCCGACGTTAGACATTCAAAAACAAATAATAGATTTATTAGATAAAGCTCAATCTCTCATCCACAAACGCAAAGCTCAAATTGTAGCATTATCCGACCTTACGCATAGCGTGTTTTTAGAGATGTTTGGGGATCCGATTAAGAATACCCGAAAATGGAATTTGAAATCTTTTGAAGAGATTGCAAAGATCGATACTAAAATGGTGAAAAATTTCGACAATTACCTAGGATATAAATACATCGGAATAGATAATATTGAAAAAAATACTGGCAGATTAGTTAATGTAAAAACTGTTGGAGAAGTAAAACCAACCAGCAGCAAGTACTTATTTACAGATGACCATATTATATATAGTAAAATAAGGCCTTATCTTAACAAAGTAGCCATACCTAAGTTTAAGGGGCTTTGTAGTGCGGATTCTTATCCAATTTTAGTAGATGAAAATGTGACAACAAAGGAATTTCTCACATATATTCTAAGATCACAATTATTTTTAAATCATGTAAATTCTCAAAGTAAAAGGACTAATATCCCGAAAGTGAATAAAAAACAATTGATGGACTTTAATACAATTTGTCCACCGTTAGATTTACAAAAAGACTTCACGAATAAAGTGAAAAATATAGAGTTACAAATAGAAAAATTGAATGGTAGCATGAAATATATAGACAATATTTTTCAATCTTTAATGCAACGTGCATTTCGAGGTGAGTTATTCAATAATTAAGTGATTGAAAATATATAAATGATATTTTTATCTGGGGGGAGTCAATTGCTAAGCAACTTTGGGTTTTTAAAAGAAAAAGCTCATTTTGAAAGCTTTACAATTGCTTGCTTGGAGGCTGAGAAAAGCCTTCAAGTAAGCCCTGCAACTTGTGCGATTTTAACGCGGCGTGCGCTTGAGTTGTCTGTGAAATGGTTGTATACATTTGATAGTGAGTTGAAATTACCATACCAAGATAATTTATCGAGTTTGATTCATGAACGGACCTTTAAATCAATCCTTGATGATAAGCTGTTTCCTTTCTTAAAATATATCATCAAGTTAGGAAATGTTGCCGTACATACAAATTCAGTTATTACTCGAGACGAAGCGGTCTTATCATTACATTATCTTCATCAATTTATTGATTGGCTGGATTATTGTTATTCTGAAATTTATTCCGAGTCGGAATTTAGGGAAGATATTCTACTTACTGGTGAAGAGCCGAGAAAAAGACCGGAAGAATATAAAGAGCTTTATGAAAAATTAAGCTCAAAGGATCGGAAACTGGAAGACTTGATGAAGGAGAATGCTAAACTTCGTCAAGAACTGACAGAAAAGCGGCTTGAAAATACGAAACATTATGATTTCCAAGTGGATGAACTGTCAGAATTTGATACGCGCAAAATGTATATTGATTTAGAATTGAAACTTGCCGGTTGGGAATTTGGAAAAGATATTATCACGGAGTATCCTGTATCTGGCATGCCAAATGCACAAGGAAAAGGCTTTGTCGATTATGTACTGCTTGGAGATAACGGGAAACCTCTTGCAGTACTTGAAGCTAAAAAATCATCATATGATGTCAATAAAGGGAAGCATCAAGCGAAATTGTATGCTGATTGTGTTGAACAAATGCACGGACAGCGTCCAATTATTTTCTATACAAACGGTTTTGACATTCGACTTTGGGATGATCTAAACTACCCGGAACGAAAAGTATCAGGGTTTTATACAAAGGGCGATCTTGAACGATTAATTAGCCGTCGCACAATTCAACGACCGCTTACTGAAATTGAAATTAATGATAACATTACAAATCGTTACTATCAGGTAGAAGCCATTAAAGAAGTTTGTGATGCTATTGAAGCAAAGCAAAGAAAAGCACTTCTTGTCATGGCAACGGGTAGCGGGAAAACAAGAACAGCGATATCAATTGTAGATATCTTGGTTCGGCATAACTGGGTAAAAAATGTTTTATTTTTAGCTGATCGTAAAACACTTGTTTTACAGGCGAAAAAAAACTTCAATAATCTTCTTCCAAGTTTGACGCTGTGTAATCTGCTTGATAACAAGGATAATCCAGAGTCAAGTCGTATTGTATTCTCTACATATCCGACGATGATGAATGCGATAAACGACACAAAGAGGAAAGATGGAAATAAGTTATTCACACCAGGTCATTTTGACTTAATTATAGTAGATGAAAGCCATCGTAGCATTTATAAAAAGTATCGTGCGATTTTTGAGTATTTTGACGGCATTTTGTTAGGGTTAACAGCTACGCCAAAAGATGAAATTGACAGAAATACGTATGATATCTTCGATTTAGAAACAGGTGTGCCAACTTACGCTTATGAACTTGAGCAAGCTGTTAAAGATAAGTATCTTGTTCACTATCGTTCAAATGAATCTACTTCTAAAATCATGGATGACGGTCTTCGGTATGACGATTTATCAGAAGAGGAGAAAGAATATTATGAAGAAACCTTTGATGATGAACATGGAGAAGAAATCAGCAGCGGGGCAGTGAATCAATGGTTATTTAATGATGATACAATTGATCATGTGCTAAATGAACTCATGGAAAAAGGAATCAAGGTTGAGGGCGGAGATAAGCTTGGAAAAACGATAATCTTTGCCAATAATAAAGCGCATGCTAGACGAATTGTAGAGCGGTTTAATCATATGTATCCCGAGTACAGCGGTTTTGCCAGTGAAATTCATTATGGCGTACAATATGTTCAATCTTTGATAGATGATTTTTCTACAAAAGATAAGAATCCGCAAATTGCTGTATCAGTTGATATGTTGGATACAGGAGTAGATATTCCTGAAGTCGTTAATCTCGTGTTCTTTAAGAAAGTAAGATCTAAGTCAAAATTTTGGCAAATGATCGGCCGTGGTACAAGAACTTGTGAAGATCTTTTTGGAGTCGGCGAAAATAAAAAATACTTCTTAATCTTTGATTATTTACGTAACTTTGAGTTCTTTCGTGAAAATGAAAGAGGAATAGAAGGCAGTGCTTCTATAGGATTAACAGAGAGAATCTTTAATCTTAAAGTCGATATCATTAGGGAGCTGCAGGCGCTCATTTATCAGGAAGAGCCTTACATTAGTCATCGAAATCAATTAATTGATGATGTATATCAGGAAATCTATCGCTTAAACGATGAAAATTTTCAGGTTCGCATGCATTTGCAATTTGTACACAAATATAAAAATCGTTCGAACTGGCAGGCGCTCACAGTAACGAATGTAAGCGAGATTAAAGAGCACATTACTCCATTGATTATTTCCATTTTAGATGATGAATTGGCGAAGCGTTTTGATAGTGTAATGTACTCTATTGAACTAGCAAAATTAACTGCTAAAACTGTAACAAAACCTATTAAAAGCGTCGTGCAAACTGCTGAGGATTTGTCGAAATTAGGTACAATCCCACAAATAAACGAAAAGCGAAACATCTTGTTAAAAGTGCAAACTGAAGCGTTTTGGGAAGAAGCGAGTATTTTTGATCTTGAAGAAGTACGAGTGGCCATTCGCGAACTTGTGAAGTTTCTAGAAAAGGACAGCCAAAAAGATTATTACGTTAATTTTAAAGATACATTTTCAATAATCAATGAAGGTAATGAGCCAATCTACGGATCAAATGATTTACAAAATTATCGCAAAAAGGTCAATCAATATTTGAAAGAGAATCAAGATCAGACGGCCGTTTATAAATTACGCCATAATAAACCGTTAACCCGTCAAGATGTTCAAACACTTGAAGACATCCTATGGAATGAGTTGGGTACACAAGAGGATTATCAAAAGGAGTTTGGTAAAACACCGATTACTAAACTGGTTCGTCAAATCGTTGGATTAGATCAAAAAGCTGCTAACGAAGCATTTTCAGAATTCCTTAGCGAAGAAAAATTAAATACAAGGCAGCTGCGTTTTGTGAAACTGATCATTGATTACGTTGTGAAGAACGGAACGCTTGAAAAGAAAGTCTTACAAGAAGATCCGTTCCGCACACTAGGAAGTGTTACTGACTTGTTCAATGACAATAAAGAAGATGTGAGAAAAATTTTGCAGGTGGTTGATACAATAAATCGTAATACAGAGGAGTTTGAAGGTGCGTAAGAAACAGGGTTCCGAAAAGGGACCTTGCTTCTTTTAAAAGACTTTCATATGAGGCTTGTTTTTCTAGCTATTGTTAATTTATTTCTCTTAAGAAATAATTGATTAACTCTTTCCTGAATGTAACTGATTAATTGGTTCAGAATAATTTCTACGATGTACATTTTCTTTTATGAAGAACTGAAAACTTTCTGTTGCGGTTTGTAACACTCTTTGATTCATAACCTACGTCTGAATGACGTCGTGCTTTGTAAATTTCATAATACTGTTCAATACCTTTTTTATTAAATTTAATAATTCAATTATTGATAAAATCATTTCCGGTGTTGTTTTAAATTTGTCTTTTCAGAAGCTTGTTCTCGATGCCTTATATGTTACGCTTTGTATTTTCCTGAGAACTTTGTATATACATTAAACAGAAAACACAGAGTAAACAAATGATTTTTTTCTTATGAACTAACTTCCGCAAATATGTACCTGTTTTCATAAAAGTTTCCCTTTTTTAGTTTAGCATTTGGATTCTAAACACCTAGAAACCCCTCACTCACTTGTCGCAATCATTCACTGTCTTAAACAAAGTTGTGTTATTCCAGAGCCATGATGACGCAGGAAGAACATAAGTAGCAATTGGCCAGTTAGAGGTAGAGGTTCTTTGTGGCTTTCTTTTTTCCTCGAAAATTCAACTTCGTTCTTGAAGGCGGTTTGTGTAGGTGAACACGGACGTTGCTACGATGAAATTATTGGGTATTGCAACAAACGAGTACCTTGGCCAATGAAAGGTAAGCGGCTGAAGATGAGCAGTGTTGACTCAATTCTCATACCCCTTGGCCATATACAATTCGATTCTTACCAGTCAAAAAAGCGGGTAGCCGCTGATCTCTTTATATAGACTGTGTACGGGAGAAATGACGCCTGAATATCCATAGACGCATAAAGCCTTTTAAACGTAGCCGACTCACGGACGAAGGAAAGCTTTCTTGTCATTGGAGATATAAATTGTTTGTCAACACCGCGAATAAACCACACTGATTGTTGAAGCTTTTTGACATTCCAGAAAAAAGGTCATCCAACAGATTAAATGGTTAAATATAAAGGTTTTGTCTTTAATGTAAAAAGGGTACTTTTTTACCAAGATATATTTCAAATTCACTTTACATGCTTAGCGGATATTGTTATATTAATGATGTAACAAATATTGGATAAGTAATTGCTCTATTTTAGGAGGTGAAATTAGATATGACAGTAAGAGTGCAGATAAAACCAGAACTTTTAAAATGGGCTTATAATCGGACAATAAAGCAAGACAAATTACATAATAAATTCCCAAAATTAGATGAATGGCTTAACGGAAATATTAAACCTACATTGAAACAATTAGAAGAATACGCAAATGCGACTTCAACCCCCTTAGGATACTTATTTCTTGAAAAACCTCCAGTCGAACAATTGCCAATACCTCACTATAGAACAATTGATAAGGGCATGAGGAAACAGCCTAGCCCAGATTTAATTGAGACTTTGCATTTAATGCAAAGACGACAAGACTTTATGAAGGATTACTTTGAAAGATATATAGGAGATTCTTTAGATTTTGTAGGATCTTATCAAGGTAATAAAGCAAGTCAACTTGCGAATAAAATTAGTGAGTTATTTGGAATAAAGTCTGAATGGGCAAGTAAACAAAGAACTTTTCAAGAGGCTCTAAATTATCTTATAAGTAAATGTGAAGAAAATCGTATAATGGTAATGGTGAATGGAATAGTAGGTTCTAATACCCATAGACCGCTAAATATAGAAGAGTTCAGAGGTTTTGTTTTAGTTGATGATATGGCACCACTTATCTTCATTAATGGAGTAGATGCAAAGTCAGCACAAATATTCACATTAATACATGAGATTGCACATATTTTTATTGGATCAAGTGCTGTAGTAGAGGCATCACCGCTTAATGAAGTTGATGAACAAGTTGAAAAATTATGTAACGCAGCTGCTGCAGAGTTTTTGTGTCCACATGATACTTTTAAAAAAGCGTGGTATGCACACTACGGAGATAGAAATGTTTATAAAACTTTAGCGGATATTTTTAAAGTAAGTCAATTAGTGATAGGGAGAAGAGCTTTAGATTTAGGAATTATATCTAAAAAAGAATTCTTTGACTTTTACCACAGATACTTGGAAGAGAATCAAACGAAACGCAATTCAACGTCCTCTGGGGGGAACTTTCATAATACCACAAGAATTAGACTTGGGGAGTTGTTTTCTAAAGCTATAATTTATCAGACGAAGTCAGGTAATATGCAATTTACAGATGCTTATAAATTAACAGGACTAAAAAGGTCAACATTTCAAAATTATGCGAGTTATATAGAAGGAAGGGGTGTATAGTATGTATGTACTTGATGCGAATGTGTTTATCGGAGCATATAGGGGGTATTATTCTTTTGAAGTAGCACCAAGTTTTTGGGATGCTCTAGTTAAACTGGCGGATGATTCTAAAATATGTAGTATTGATAGGATACAGCAAGAAATAATTACTTCAAAAGATGATCCTGATCAATTACAAGAATGGACTTCTGAAAATTTTAGAGATTATTTTGAAAGAACAGATGCACTAGATGTTTTACAAATTTATGCTGAAATTCAGCAATGGGCTAATAATAGCTCACAATTTACAGATGCAGCGAAAGATGAATTTGCAAGAAATGCTGATGCATGGCTAATAGCATATGCTAAGGCTAAAGGATACACCTTAGTAACACATGAAGTTTATAATCCACAGTCAAGGAAAAGAATTTTAATTCCTGTAGTATGTGAGGCTTTTGGAATTGACTATGTAAACACCTTCGAGATGTTAAAAGAGTTACAAGTGAAATTTTAAATTAAAATTACAATTGTTATTTATGATATATAGGAGAAGTATTTTGGGGTTCCAATTACAGAGTTATAGAAACTTAAAGAGAAGATTAGGATTTATTGATTCGATTATAGAAGTGAATGAACTGGCAATAAGGAATTTACTTAAGTTAAAAAGTCAATCTGAATTTACATTCTATATAAAAAGATTATCAGATATTCATGGTATTATAGTCGATTTTTCTAAATCTTATGATGTTTTGAGTGTTAAAATGGCAGGGAGTTATATTGTTAAGGTTTATACAGAATTTGAATTGTTTTTATATGAATTTAATAATGAATTCAATGAGATTAATAAATCAGCCAAATGGGAGTATAAAAATAACTGTGGATCAAAATTAGAACAGAGCTTTAAAAATGTTGCTCAAGAATTTCGTTATCAAGACAACTTAGATTTTAAAATTGCTGAATATTATAGGTATTGTAGAAATATGATAGTACATACACGGGATAGGAATTTAGAGAAAAAATTAAGAGATGAATATAACCATTTACTTAGCTGCAAAGAAGAAATTATAAAGTCTTTTAATGTTAAAAATGCTCCTAAAACTATAAAAGAACTAAGTTTTGAAGACTTTGTTTTATTTACAAAAGTTGTGAAGAGGATTGGTAAACGTCTATGTAAATATTCAGAACCTAATCAACCAGAAAATATAATTCTGAGTTTGGATTTAAGAAAATTTAAAAAATTCATTAATAACGAGGTTAGATTGAAAAAGTGTATTCTAGGAGAATTAATGACCCTATATAGCTACTCGCAAGATGAAGCTGTATCTTTGTTAAATTGTGTTGACATTAATGAAATAATCTGTATATTATAATTAATATCGTCCCATTAGCTCAAATGGTAGAGCGCCCTGTTCATGAAAGTATAAAAAATTTGTACTTTGATGAGCAGGGAAGGATTGCGGTTCGAATCCGTAATGGGACTTAAAAACTTCTTCCTGTAGTAAAATTTGGATTTGAGAAGAACTTTTTTGTTTAGTATTCCTATGAAAGACTTTTTCATGTTACGCAAAATATTTCACTTACTGCATAATGTGTGTGAATGTAGCTGTAATTAAGATCATTAGAAAAATAAAAGAATAGAATTTGTTCATGTTCGATTCAAGAGTCTTTTCGTAAATGAAAAGGCTTTTTTCAATTTACTAAATAACAGGCGGATTACAAATTAAGATATGCAATTAAAAACAGCCCCTCACTCACTTCAAAATCTCCTAGTTTATCAACAAACAGGAGGAGGCCTACTTGAAATCGACTAACCTCTGTTCAGTACAAATAAGACAGATTACAACGGTGAGGAGGGGGAAAGTAAGGACAGAAGATGGATGATGTGCATCAACTTTCTTTGAGTTGTACAAGTTGGGATTAAATCGAATTATTGACAAAAATCTCTCACTAATTGACAAAATACCCTTACAAAAATTTACACTTGCGATAAGATCATTTTAATAATAGATAACATCTTAAAGGGAAAGAGGGGGTTCGGCATAAACAAGGTTGCTTCAGAAGTGGTTGTGGGGGTGTTGAACGAATTCCATTTGGCAATTAAAAAGCATAAATATTGAACAGGCAAAGTCAATGTTTTTCGAGATGGAAGAGAATTAGAATGTGCTCGTCTACTTCTCGCTGCTTGAGGAGTGTCGGATGATGCATTGTTGCGACGATTATTGAGATAAAGCCGAAGCGTGCAGTTTATGTGTCCTGTAACCCTGGAACTTTGGCGCGCGATTTGCGGGTGCTTGAGGATGTTCATGATCGCTATTAGGAATAAATTGTAGGCCATTCGACCAGGAAATTTCTTCTTTTAAAAAAACAAAATAAATGTTGACGCTTTCATAAAACCGATATATACTTTAATCAAATCCAATATTGATAAATTAGACATGTGACTGGTCATGCAGGCAGGATCTAAAACCGATAAATTTTTTAATTTGTCGGTTTAGGTCCTTTTTTTATTGCCTAAATATAGGTCTCATGTTTCAGAAAAGGGGGAGAAACAGTGAATTACACACAAACAGCAAGAGACGTATTGCAGCATGTAGGCGGCAAAGAGAATATTGCCCACTTGGAGCATTGTTCAACACGACTCCGTTTTACACTGATTGATCAAAACAAGGCGGATGTACCGGCACTTGAGAAAACACCAGGTGTCATCGCTGTCCGTATGTCGGGCCAATGCCAGGTTGTGATTGGAAACGATGTCATTGAAGTCTATGAGAAATTGACCGGCCTTCTGGGCGGGGCACCTTCTGGACAAAATGGGTCTTCCAATCAGCCGAAGGAAAAGCGAAAAGCGGGGACTGTACTATTAGACTTCATTGTCGGCGTTTTTCAACCGCTTGTTCCAGCCATTGCGGGCGGAGGGATTTTAAAATCGTTTCTCCTCCTATTATCGCTATTCGGATTCATTGATGCCAAAGGGCAAACGTATCAAATATTAAATATGGTTGGCGATGCGCCGCTTTACTTCCTGCCACTGCTGGTAGCCGTGACGACAGCCAATAAACTAAAAGTGAATCCGCTTGTTGCATTATCGGCAGTCGGCGCTCTTATTCTGCCAAACATGACGGCGATGCTGACAGAAGGCGCTCAATTGTTTTCATTCGATGTGAAAAATATTGCGTATGCCTATCAGGTGTTTCCGGCGATTTTATCTGTCCTGCTGTATGCACAGATGGAAAAATGGTTTACTCGTATTTCGCCAAAACCCATTCGTATTTTCTTCGTACCGATGATGTCATTGGTGATTACAGTTCCGATCACTCTCCTGCTGCTGGGGCCAATCGGTTTTACAGCAGGGCAAGGCTTCACAGCACTTATCCTTGCTATGTTTGACAAAGTGGGCTGGGTTGCAGTTGCGATCCTGGCAGCAGTCCTTCCATTTATGGTCGCATCGGGGATGCACAAAGCGATGGTGCCATACGCTGTCACAACAATGGGCAATCTCGGAAAAGAAGCGCTTTACTTGCCTGCGTCGCTGGCACACAATCTCGCTGAAAGCGGGGCGTGTTTCGCAATTGCCCTTCGTACAAAAGATAAAGTGCTTCGTTCAACTGCCATTTCTGCAGGGATTTCCGCATTCTTTGGGATTACCGAACCGGCATTGTACGGGGTGACGTTACAAAATAAACGTGTGCTTAGCAGTGTCATGATCGGTTCTTTCACCGGCGGCATCTTCGTTGGACTTGTCGGGCTTCAAGCGTTTGTTCTTGTTGGACCTGGTCTTGCAAGTATGTCGATGTTCATATCTGACGAGCTTCCGCGCAACTTCATGTTTGCAGTTATCGGTTTTGCCATCTCGTTTGTTATTGCGTTTGCTGCTGCCTTTATTTTCGGAAAAGATCGAAAGACAGAAGAAACGGAAAAAGAAGCAGAGCGAGGTGCTTTCGCTGAAAAACTTGGCGCAGATGAGACGTTCAAAAGTCCAGTCATCGGTCAAATGATTTCACTATCTGATGTAGAAGATGACATATTTTCTTCAAAGGTAATGGGAGAAGGAATTGCCATTATTCCTTCAAAGGGTGAGCTATATGCACCGGTAGATGGCGAGATTTCGCTTCTCTTTGAAACAGACCATGCGCTCGGCATGAAAACAGCAAACGGAGTTGAGGTTCTTTTCCACATTGGAATCGACACCGTTCAGCTAGAGGGCAAGTTCTTTAAACCATTGGTAAAAGTGGGGGATAAAGTCAAAGCGGGTGATCTGCTCATTCAATTTGAACTGGAGAAAATTAAAGAAGCAGGTTATGATCCAGTTACACTAGCAGTTATTACGAATACGGATCAATATGATATAAAAGTCACGCAATTAAAAGAGGTCAATCGTCAAGATACATTGATGGTTGTTACAAAATTAGGAGGGTAATCATGATGACAAAAACAAAAGGATTTCCAAAAGATTTTTTATGGGGCGGTGCGATTGCCGCAAACCAGGCAGAAGGAGCCTGGAATGTTGATGGAAAAGGACCGTCTGTTGCTGATATTGCCATGTACCGTTCGAATTTGAGTGTAGAAGATTATGAAGGACACCTTGCTGTTTCTTCTGAAAACATTGATCGTGCAATGAAAGACCCGGACGTAAAAAAATATCCGAAGCGCAGAGGGATTGACTTTTATCATCACTATAAAGAAGATGTGGCTCTCTTTGCAGAAATGGGTTTTAAAACATTGCGTATATCGATTGCATGGAGCCGAATTTTCCCGACAGGAGAAGAAGCAGAGCCTAACGAGAAAGGTCTTCAGTTTTATGATCGTCTGTTTCAAGAAATGAAAAAACATAACATTGAACCGATCGTGACTCTGTCACATTATGAAATGCCATTAGCACTTAGTCTGAAATACAACGGATGGGTTGAAAGAAAAGTGATCGACCTCTTTGTGAAGTTCGCCAATGTGTGTTTTGAACGGTATAAAGATGTTGTGAAATATTGGCTTACCTTTAATGAAATAGACAGTATACACCGCCATTCTTTCATTACAGCGGGAATTATTCCTGACCGCTGTCCGGAGGGGAAAATAGAGGAAACCGTTTATCAGGCATTGCATCATCAATTTGTGGCATCCGCTCTTGTGACAGCAGATTGCCATCGCATCATTCCGGACAGTCAGGTGGGATGTATGCTAACGAAACTCACGACATACCCGCACACTTGCCATCCGAATGATGTTGAACGCGCACTGAAGCAAAACCTCGATAACTATTTCTATGCAGATGTTCAAGTGTTTGGCGAATATCCGCCATTGATCAAACGCATGCTGGAACGAAAAAATATCAATATTAAGATGGAAGCGGATGATCTTGCCATTTTGAAAGAACATACGGTAGACTTCATTTCATTTAGCTACTATATGTCCCTGACAGAATCTGCACAGGAAGGGCTGGAAAAAACAGATGGCAATACGATTCGCGGTGTGAAAAATCCGTATCTGCCGTCAACAGATTGGGGTTGGCAAATCGATCCGGTCGGTTTAAAAATTTCGCTCATTGAATTGTATGATCGCTATCAAAAACCTCTCATTATTGTGGAGAACGGCATGGGTGCGAAAGATGTCGTCGAAAGCGATGGATCGATCCATGATGACTATCGTATTAGCTATTTCAGAGAGCATTTCCGTCAGATGAAAGAAGCCATTGAAGAAGGTGTTGATCTCTTTGGATATACCAGCTGGGGACCCATTGACATTATTAGTGCGGGAACATCTCAAATGTCCAAAAGATATGGATTTATCCATGTTGATCAAGATGACGATGGCAACGGGACATTGAAGCGCTCACGTAAAGATTCATTCTACTGGTATAAGAAAGTGATTGAGACAAATGGAGAAGTATTAGACTAAAAAACCGCATTCATGAAAAGGTGATGGCGATGTTTAAAATAAAAAAGGTTTTAAACTCGAGTGTGGTACTGGCTGAAGATCAGAACCGTCAGGAGATGGTTTTATGCGGCAGGGGCATCGGTTACGGGCAAAAGCCCGGGAATATGATTGAAGAAAAACAGGCTGATCAAGTGTTTATGCCAGTAGACAATATGAAGGCAAAGGAATTTCTCCAACTGTTGGATTCAATACCGCAAGAATTTATAGAATTGACACAGCAAATTGTTCATTATGCGGAAGAAAAACTAAAAACAAAGCTGAATTCCGGTGTATACTTTACATTAATGGATCACTTGAATTTTGCAGTAGAGCGTTATAAAAAGAACATCAATATTACGAATCGCGTCTACTGGGAAATTAAAAACTACTATACGGCAGAGTTTGAGGCAGGGAATTATGCGCTGCAGCTCATCAATGAAACACTGGGGATCCAATTGCCGAAAGAGGAAGCGGCAAATATTGCGTTCCACTTAATCAATGCGTTAGGTGAAGAGACAGAATCAAAAGACGGAATGAAATATGCAAAAATGATCGGGAGTATTGTCAATCTTGTCCGTTATACATTAAACATGAAATGGGATCAAGAAAATATTCATTACAGCCGATTTATCACACACGTTAAATTTTTCGTTGAAAGATTTTACGCTGATAAATTGCTGGCAGATCAGGAGAATGAATTGTTTGAGCAAATTGCTAATTTATACCCGCAAGCAATGGATGTAGCTTTCAAAATTAAGGATTATATCAAGCAGGTACACGGAATCGTCATTCCGAATGATGAACTAACATACTTGGCGGTCCATATTCATCGATTGATTTCTTATCAGCAATTAAAATAAATGATAATTGAACCACTTGCCTTTGTGGAAGGCGAGTGGTTTCTTGTTTTTGAAAAGAAGGAGCGTTTCCCAAATGAAGATAAAGGAGATTACAAGCTGCAGTCTTAGGCGGAGCTGCTTTATCCCAAAGCCACAATATGGCGTCAGGGAATGTTCAAGCAGCGGAATTGCCTGCAGGGGGGTAATATCGGTTTGTAGGCTTCTTTTTTTGCCGGAAATTCAAACCGGC
The DNA here is from genome assembly GCF_033261025.1 of Bacillus sp. KICET-3. Taxonomy (NCBI): domain Bacteria; kingdom Bacillati; phylum Bacillota; class Bacilli; order Caryophanales; family Bacillaceae; genus Bacillus; species Bacillus sp. KICET-3. The sequence goes on from NZ_CP137345.1 coordinate 839,914, forward strand.
TCAAACTGCTTTTTCCCATTATCAATATTTATCCCGATATTCATTTAGGATATAATTGTTATTAATTATTATCATTACCAATACGATGTAGTATTACTTCTTCATACATCAGGAGGAAAAGCGATGTCACCCCAAACTGTAACCAAGTATTTTCGCGATAGCGTGGCTGCGAAACTAAAAATAAACTTTAAAAACAGTCGTTTTATGATTTCAGATTTAGACAGCATCATTCAAGGAAGGGTCGACAGTAAGCACTACGCCGCCCTCTCAGATCGCAAAAATGTTTCAGGAAAACTGGATGTTATCATTGTGGCAAAGACGATAAAAACGAATTTTGACGGGCAGCAGAAGGTTGATACGAATATTGAAGACATGAGCGGCATTCTTTATATTCCGGCGGTTTTGACTGTTAATGGTGTATTGTTGCCCTCAGAAGGCAAATATCCGTGGATTCCGAGAGAGCATCTTCATCCGATCCTTGACAAGGAGCTTGCAATCGGCTATGTCAATGATTTTGATGAATTTATGAGCAACAATTATCAAAGGCTGGAAAACAATCTTACTTGGAAAAGCTATTTTGATTTTGCGAAAGATCTGTATGAGACCGTTACTGAAAGTAACATCAGCTCAAATACAATTAACGATATTGAATTGGAGAATAATGTTTACATTATTAAGGACGATTCCGTCAACGCAACTAGAAATATATTAAAGTTATATGATCACCTCTTATCCAGCCAGCCGGACAATCTGCGGCTTTATCAAAATTTTCTCAACCAGGAGTTCACCACTTTATCGCCCCTTACTCCAAACCGGATGTCAGAGATGCAGAAGCATGTAGGGCAAATGGGCGGGGAATATCCTTTATCACCTTCGCAAAGGGAGTGTCTGAACCATTTCAATCACATGGAAGAGGGAGAGATTCTGGCTGTCAACGGTCCTCCGGGTACAGGGAAAACGACGTTATTGCAATCGCTTGTTGCCAATCTCTATGTCAAAAGAGCATTGAAAAAAGAAAAACCTCCTGTCATTGTCGCTTCATCAACAAACAATCAGGCGGTCACCAATATTATCGAATCATTCGGAAAGATCAAACCAAAGTGGAAAAACAGCAATCTTGAACAGCGTTGGGTCGAAGGAGCAGACAGTTTTGCTGTTTATTTTCCGTCCGGCAGCAAGGAGAAAGAGGCTAAAGAAAAAGGGTTTCAATATACGAATCCTCGGGGAGAGAACTTTTTTGAGGAAGTTGAAGGCAAGGAAAATATCGAGCGATCCGCCGAAAAGTTGCTCAAAGAATGCAATCGTTATTTTGGCATAAACCACACTGACATTAAGCAATGCGAGCAGACGATTTCAAATCGATTAGCAGCGATTGAGGAGATCAGACAAAAGATTTTGTTCCTATTCTCTGAATATGATCAAATGGCTCCAAAGGGAGTATCCATGGATACATATCTTAGGCAATTAACGGCTGAAAAAAGCGAGTGGGAAAACACATTTCAAGCAATTCAACAAAGAATAAAAGCGTGGCAGACGCACTTTTCAAACCTGCCATTTTTCGTTCGCTTGTTCAAGTTTTTTCCGTTCTTTAAGAATAAATTAGTCAGTCATGTCCGGTATTTTATCCAGCCTGATGAAGGTTTCATTGATGAGTCGATGAATCTTGATGAAATTATTTCTCTATACAGCAAGAAAGCAAAAAAGGCGAGAGAAAAAATAAAGCAGGTTGAAGCGACATATCAACAAATCAGCGAATTAACCAAAAAGTATAAGAAATTAATAGAAGAACTCATATCCCTAAACATTCTTGAAGAATATCCTGGTTCATTTGCTTCTTTAGATCAAGTTAACGAATTTTTAGATACAACGATCAAATACGCTTCCTTTTGGCTGGCCGTTCATTACTATGAGTGCAGATGGCTTTCGGAGAAAAGGCTGTCGGAAAAACAAAAGGGCAGAAATTTCGAAAACGTGTTAAATCAGTTTTATACAAATTTAAGTATGTTGGCCCCTTGTTTTGTGATGACCTTTTATCAGCTGCCGAAAATGCTTTTGTCTTATGATAACGGGAAAGAGCATTTTCTCTACAATTATATTGATTTGCTAATCGTAGATGAGGCAGGGCAGGTGACCCCTGAGATTGCGGCATGCTCATTTTCGCTTGCCAAGCGGGCTGTCGTTGTCGGAGATGTCTATCAGATTGAACCTGTGTGGAATATCAACGAAACATTGGATATGTCATTAGCGCTTTCTAATGATGTCATCACATCGGTTGGCCGATTTGAGAAGCTTCGCGAACTTGGATTGAATACGTCGGAGTCAAGTGTGATGAGGGTGGCGTGCAAAAGCTGCAAATACGAAAAACATCAGCAGCGCGGTTTATTTTTAAGCGAGCACAGGCGCTGCTATGATGACATTATCGATTTATTGCAATAAGCTTGTCTACAAAGGAAAACTTGAGCCAATGAGAGGGAGGGCGGGTGAAGATGATGAGTTTCCGTTGGCTCAATTATCGATTCCCCCACTTGGCCATATACAAGTTGATTCGCAACAGTCGAGCAAAAAAGCGGGCAGCCGATATAATGAAATAGAAGCAAGGGCTATCGCCGCATGGATTAACGAGCACTTCTATAAAATTCGAAATGCTTATCATAAAGACAATCCGGAAAGTGTAATCGGGATCATCACCCCTTTTAAAATGCAAGTTCGCGCCATTAAACGAGCATTGTCGCCGGATATAAAACCGTTTATCGACGTCGGAACGGTACATACGTTTCAAGGCGGAGAAAGAAGGGTCATTATCATGTCGACAGTATACGGCAAAAGTGACGGCTGCTTTTTCATAGACGCGAATAAAAGTCTTTTAAACGTTGCCGTCTCCCGGGCGAAGGACAGCTTTCTTGTTATGGGGGATATGAATTGTTTATCAGACAGCGCGAATAAACCGAGCGGATTGTTGAAGAAGATGCTTTTAGAAAATGATGTCGTTTATTCTTAATGAACGTAAGGAGCGCAGCCATGTATCTCTTTCAATTACACCATCAAGATCTAAAAGAAATCCGGGAAAAACCATTTAGGAAAGAAAAAGACATACCGGACCTATGTGAGAAGAATTTAAAACAATTATTAGGCATCAGGTTGATTGCGTCTGAGTTTCGAGTGGCCGGCTTTCGGATCGATACGCTGGCATTTGATGACCAGACGCAATCGTTTGTCATTATTGAATATAAAAACAAGAAGCACTCAAGCGTGATTGACCAGGGCTATGCCTAGCTTGATTGGCTTCAGTGCTATTGGTATTTTCCCATTTTGCAGTATGCAAACAATACACCGGCTATCGTCATCACCCCTCCAAGCAACGAAAAAAAAGCGGGAACTTCACCGACCCATACCCACGCGATGATAAGCGTTAAAGCAGGTGTTACATACAACGAAACCGTCGCCTCCGCAGCACCGACCCGCGACGTAATATAGGCAAGGGCAAAATACGGCACCACAGTCGGCAACAATCCTAAATACAGGACACTGGCTGTAGAATGAAGCGGCGCATTGATCAGCTCTTCGCCTAATCCAGGCAGAAACGCGAGCATCGGAATGGTTCCTCCCCAAATTGTATAGATGACAAACGGAATGAAGCCGTATTTTTGGATATAGCGCGTTTGCAGGACGAAATAGACGCTTTCAGAAAAAGCGGCCAGCAAGATCAGTAAAATTCCCGCGGCTGATTGTTTGAAATTCCCTGTACCGAGCGAGATCAAGCCGATGCCCAAAAAGCTGAAGCAAGACCCGGCCCATTTTACAGATCCGAACTTTTCGCGGAAAAACAGACCGGACAATGCGGCGGAAAATAGAGGCGTTGTCGCAACGAGCAGGCTCGCAATCCCGGCGCTCACCGTTTGTTCGCCGATGTTGAGCAGCATGTGATAAGCGGAAAATCCTAAAAATCCGAGCAATAAGATCATCGGAACATCCTTTATCTCCGGGAGGCGAATGCGGGTGAATACGGCGATGAGCAAAAGCGCCAAAGAGCCTATAAGCAGGCGAAGCAATGCGAGATGCTCCGGGGTATAATGCGTAAGACCTGCGCGGATTCCGGGAAACGCGGAGGCCCATAAACCGATCATGATGCAGTATGACAAGGTGAGCTGAATCGTTTGTTTTTGCATGTATCCTCAAACTCCTTTTTAAAAACCAACCAGTTGATTTGTGTGGTATCCATCTTAATAAACGTTTGGTAAAATGGCTTCAACCAGTTTGAAAAAAATAAAGCCAACCACTTTGCGTCAGGGAGATCGATCATGAAACGTCCAAAATACAAACAGATTATTGAGTATATAAAAGAGAAAATCGGAAATGGCGAATGGCCGATCGGAAGCAAGATACCGAGCCAGCGCACACTTGCGCGGCAATTCAATGTGAACAGAAGCACGGTGATCACGGCTTTGGAGGAGCTTGCGGCAGACGGGCTGATTGAAGGCAGAATGGGGAAAGGGACGGTCGTCGTCAGCAATACGTGGACGCTGTTGGCCAACCGTTCGTCGCCTGATTGGGGGAAGTATGTCGCCGCCGGGTTTCAGCAGCCGAGCCGGAAGACGGTTCAGGAAATCAACCAGTCGGAATCAAATCCGGCTTTGGTCCAGCTTAGCAAAGGCGAGCTTTCCAAAGACATGTTTCCATTGTCTGTGATGAAGGAGATGATGGGGAAGGTGGCTCACCGTCTGGAGGCTTTCGGTTATGAGGAGCCAAAGGGCTATCTTCCTTTACGAGAGGCGCTCAGCCGTTATTTGCGAACGATCGGGATTCAAGCGTCCCCGGCTTCGATTCTCATCGTTTCCGGTGCGCTTCAGGCTTTGCAGCTCATCTCCATGGGGATTTTGCAAAGCGGATCGACCGTGTTTTTGGATCGCCCGTCCTACCTTTATTCTTTGCACGTCTTCCAATCGACGGGCATGAAGCTTTCGGGGCTACAAAATCGACCTGCCCCGCGGAGCCGCTCCGATCATTTGCGGCAAAAGCCCGGCTTCATCCATCCCGGGATTTCCGGGATTTTCACGTCGGTATTGCCCGTTTCCGCCGTCGTCTTATCCGGCCTCGTCCTGAAGGAGCAATTTACCGTGATTCATCTGATCGGAATCATGCTTGTGATCGCCGGGATTTTTGTCACCGTGATTATGAAAGAAGACAGCCAAAATCTCGCATCCTAGCAGATTTCCAAAAAAATGTCGCAAATTCGATGCATCAATTTGATGAAATCGCACAGCCCTGCGGTATAATAGATTTTGTGAATGAAAGACGAAAGAGAGTGGTTACATCATGGGCCGTAAATGGAACAATATAAAAGAAAAGAAAGCGTCGAAGGATGCGAATACGAGCCGGATATATGCCAAATTCGGACGTGAAATATATGTGGCGGCAAAGCAGGGCGAGCCGGATCCCGAATCAAATCAGGCGCTGAAGTTCGTGCTTGAGCGGGCGAAAACGTACAATGTCCCGAAAGCGATTATTGAGCGGGCGATCGAAAAGGCAAAGGGCGGTTCTGAAGAGAACTATGACGAGCTGCGCTATGAAGGATTCGGGCCGAACGGCGCGATGGTGATCGTTGATGCGCTGACGAACAATGTCAACCGGACTGCGGCTGATGTTCGTTCCACATTTGGAAAAAACGGCGGAAATATGGGTGTGAGCGGATCTGTCGCATACATGTTTGATCCGACGGCTGTCATCGGCTTTGAAGGCAAAACGGCGGATGAAACGCTTGAATTGTTAATGGAAGCCGATCTCGATGTCCGCGATATTATCGAAGAAGACGACGCTGTAATCGTCTACGCCGAGCCTGATCAATTCCATGCCGTGCAAGAGGCGCTGCAAAACGCCGGAATCACCGAGTTTACCGTCGCAGAGCTGATGATGCTTGCGCAAAACGAAGTGACGCTTCCGGAGGATGCCCAAGCTCAATTTGAAAAACTGATCGATGCCCTGGAAGATTTGGAAGATGTTCAGCAAGTCTACCATAACGTCGATTTAGACGCGTAATAAAACAGCAGTCCAATTTAAAGGATAGATGAGCAGGAGGAACACCTGCTTGATCTATCCTTTTTTGCATTTTGTGTTGTAAAGTAAACTTGACGTATGGTCAACTTTACATTTTTCATCTGGAGGTCATATGAAGACGTTAATAAAGGAAAAGCGCACTTCGTTCAACATGACGCAGGAAGAACTGGCAAAAAAGCTAAACGTGTCCAGGCAAACAGTCATTTCGCTTGAAAAGGGAAAGTATAAGCCTTCACTTGTTTTGGCGCATAAACTGGCACAAATTTTTGAGTGTTTGATTGAAGATTTATTCATTTTTGAGGGGGATGAAAACATTGACTGAACATATGCTTAACATGTTGGTTGCTCTGTCTGGTATAGGGATTGGGGTGGCAGGTATGATCATTGCTTATTTTATTAACAAACGTATTAATCAAAAAATGAGGCTGTTCAATGAGCGTCATCAAAAAATTCGTTATCAGGCAAAAACGCTTTCTTGGAACATCACAATGGTTGGAATCTTAATAGTCTGGGTATTAGCCATCCTTTACAAAGGAATCTCTTTTTCATTCTTTTTAATAACGGGTTTATATATTCTGCATTGTGTATCCATGCTTATTTCCACCGTTTACTTTGCCGGCAGGAATTAAAAAATAAGGAAGAAGGTCAGCCTTCTTCCTTATTGATGTTTATACAAACTGCAAAAGCTGCATCAATATCGGTACGACGAACATGAAGAGGATCGTGCTTGTCGCAACGGTATTGGTCGCAAAGTCGACATCCCCGCCTGCTTCTGCGGCAAGCATCGGGGTGACGGTCGGCGTCGCTGTAGCCGATTGTACGATCAATGTTTGCTTCAGCAGTGAAGAAAGCGGGATCGGCAAGAGCAGCAAAAACAGCACGAGCGGCGAGATGACAAAGCGCCCCAATAAAACGCCGATCGTATCCTTGTCAAAACGGATGCTTTTCAGGCCGGATTCATTTAAGACGATTCCGATAAAAATCAATGACAGCGGTGTGACCAGGTTCCCGACATATGTCAGTGCTGAGCTGGCGAACTCGGGAACCGGTATTTCAAACCAGAGGAAAACGATCGAAATGATAAAGCCGAGAAGCGGAGGCGGCAACAGCTTGGACAATAATTGTTTGAACGCAATCTTTTGGGTTCCGTGGTCTCCGCCGATGCTGTCTTTGGCGATTAAAAAGGCGCCTAATGACCAGAGTGAAACGGTATTTATAATATAGTAGACAAGAAAATATGGAAGACTTTTTTCACCGAACAAGGCGATGTTCAGCGGCAATCCGATAAAAATGGCGTTCGCATTGACAAATGAAGCCCTGAATGTGCCGATTCTGCCTTGTCTGGTGCGCAGCATTTTAGAAAATAAAAAGGCAATGATATAGGAAATGATGACTCCGCATAGCGGCCAGATCAAGCTGCCGGATAAGTCGATCAGCTTTTCTTTTGTAAAAAATTTCAATACCGATACGAAAATGGAGCAGGGCAACGCTATTTTTGTGATCAGGTTTGAAATGCTCCCCTTAAATCCTTCCACAAACCAGCCTTTCTCATTTAAAACAAATCCTAAAGAAATCAATAGCAAAATAATAATGACGCTTGAAATCGATGTCCAAATGTTCATATGCATTCCTTCTTTTCTTTATTTATTGAAATGAAATATTCCCTACGTTAAATCATAATGCGGCCGGGAGAAGACTCTCAAATAGCGTTTATTTATAGGCCGATAAGAAAGATTTATCAGTATGCCATACAGCCTTGCGGGACGGGCTGCATTAGTTTTATTTATTATCGTATAAAAATTTTATAGGGGTTTTTGGCCGGGCGGCGTGACTACAATATCAGCGTACCCAAAATGAATAAGGAGTTGATACTTGTGGCTGAGGGAAGCGATCCTGAAAGAAAGGCCCGGCAGCTGGCGTTTAAACCTATTCCCTTTCTGATTTCCATCATGATCGGAACGGCGTTTTGGTTTATCCACTATCCGTCAGGCATTTCTCCTCAGGGCGGTCATGTGCTGGCCTTGTTTTTGGCAACGATTGTCGGCTGCATTTTAAATGCGGCTCCGCTTGGACTTTATGCATTTATTGATGTCATCATTTTGACCGTGACGCATACAGTCAGCGCTGAAGTTGCCTTTTCAGGCTACAGCGACAGCACGATTTGGTTAATCGTCGCTGCATATTGCGCGGCGATCGGATTTACAAAAACAGGACTCGGATTAAGAATTGCCTATCTGTTTGTCAAGTTGTTCGGTAAACGGACGCTGACGCTTGGATATGCGCTGGTGTTATGCGAGCTGGTGATGTCGCCCGCCATTCCGAGCAATACGGCGCGGGGAGCGGGGATCATTTTTCCGATTATCCAGCAGCTCGCGAAATCATACGGATCTGATCCGAAGCTTGGTACATCGCGGAAAATTGGCTCATTTCTGATTTTCTTAGGATTCCATACGAATTTGCTGACATCGGCCGTGTTTTTAACGGCGATTTCGACGAGTCCGATTGCGGTGTCTTTGGCAGAGCAAGCAGGCATCCATATTTCCTGGGGGCTGTGGGCTTTGGCGGCTCTCTTGCCTGCGGCAGTTTCGTTAATCGTGATCCCGCTGGTTATCTATGTTCTATATAAACCGGAAATCACGGAAATGCCTGATGCACCGGTAATGGCCCAAAAAGAATTGGAGAAGATGGGGCCTGTGAAACGTTCGGAAATCTATATGCTGCTCTCTTTTCTTGTGATGATTTTATTGTGGATATTCGGGAATGCGCTCGGCGTCTCGACGACGGTTGCAGCCTTTATCGGCGTGACGATGCTCGTCTTCTTCGGCGTCATCAAATGGTCTGACATCCCCGAACAAAAAAGCGCCTGGAATCTGCTTGTCTGGCTCGGGCCGCTATTAATGATGGGCGCCCAGCTGAACCGCTTCGGCGTGATTAAATGGTTCAGCCAGACGGTCGGTGCTGAAGTCCACGGTTTGTCATGGGGCGTGGCATTCGTTGTATTGGGGTTTGTTTACTACTATAGCCATTATTTCTTTACAAGCCTGATCATTCATGTCAATGCCTTCTATGCGCCGTTTTTGGCGATTTTGGTCGGCATGGGGGCTCCGCCTGTTGCCTCGGCGTTGTATTTGGCTTTTTTGACGGCGCTTTGCGCACAGCCGACGAACTACGGAACGCTGGCCGGACCGCTCTATTTCAGTTCTGAGTATGTTTCAACAAAAGCGTGGTTTGGATTGGGCTTTGCCGTCTCTCTCTTGACGTTTGCGATTTGGACGGGCCTTGGTTTGCTTTGGTGGAATATCATCGGAATCATGTAAAAAAATTGATAAAGCGAGGTTTTTCATATGTCAAATGTGAGCATTTTAGCTAACCCATTATTAAATAAAGGAACCGGATTTAAGCAGGAAGAACGGGACGAAATGGGACTGAACGGTTTAATTCCGCCGGTCGTTCAATCGATTGAAGAACAGGAGCGGCAAGTCTACAGCCAATATCAAAGCAAGTCATCACGGCTTGAACAACGAATCTTTTTAATGGATATTTACAAAACAAACCGCACCCTGTTTTACTATACGATGGAAAAACACCTTGTCGAATTTATGCCTGTCGTCTATGATCCCGTCGTAGCAGATGCCATTGAGGAATACAGTGACCGCTTTGTTTCTCCAGATGCCGTCTATCTTTCGATCCATGATCAAGAACATATCAAAGACGCTCTTGAAAGCTTTGCCGATGGCCGGGATATCCGCCTGATCGTCGTCACGGACAGCGAAGGGATTTTAGGAATGGGCGACTGCGGCATCAACGGCGTTGAGATTGCGACAGGAAAATTAGCCGTTTATACAGCTGCGGCAGGCGTCGATCCAAGCAAGGTTTTGCCCGTTGTCCTTGATGTCGGAACAAACAACAAAGAACTGCTGGACAATCCAAATTACCTGGGAAATAAACACGAACGGATAAGAGGCGGGGCTTACGATCAATTTATCGACAAATTTGTGAAAGAAGTCACAAACTTATTTCCGAAAGCATTGCTTCATTGGGAAGATTTCGGCCGCTCCAATGCCGCCAAGATTCTCGAAAAATATCAATCAACCATCTGTACGATCAATGACGATATTCAAGGAACGGGAATTGTCATTTTGGCGGCGCTGTTAGGGTCTATGAAAGTGTCAAAGCTCCCGATGAATCAGCAAAAAGTGCTGATTTTCGGAGCGGGTACAGCGGGCATCGGAATCGCCAATCAAATTTTGGAAGAGATGCTGCGGACGAATGACATCACGCATGAAGAAGCGAAAAAGCGGTTTTATTTAGTGGATCAACAGGGGCTTCTGACAGATGATTTGCCAGATTTGACGGACGGACAAAAGAAATTCGCGCGCCCTCAAGCTGAATTAAATCGCAAAACACTTAAAGATTTGAAAGACATTATCGCATTTGTGAAGCCGACCGTTTTGATCGGAACGTCAACAACGCCGAACGCCTTTACCGAAGAGGCCATAAAGGAAATGGCGAAGCATGTCGAGCGTCCGGCCATCTTCCCGATTTCAAATCCGACAAAACTGATTGAGGCAAAAGCGGCTGACGTCATCAAATGGACGGACGGCAAAGCGCTGGTGTGCACCGGCATTCCGTCTGATGATGTCGAATACAATGGCGTCACATATCAAATCGGCCAAGGCAACAACGCACTGATGTATCCTGGACTGGGCCTCGGAATCATCGTGGCCGAAGCGAAGATCGTCACGCAAAACATGCTTTCGGCTGCCGCCCGGGCAGTAGGCGAATTGGTCGATCCTAAAGTGGAAGGCGCTTCTATTCTTCCTCCTGTTGCGGATTTGCAAAACGTATCAAAAGTCGTCGCGGAAGCGGTTGTTGCTCAAGCGATAAAAGACGGCATCAATCAAAGAGACATCGCCGATGTGAAAGAAGAAGTCAGCCGTTCCATCTGGAAACCGCGATATTAACAAAACTGTCACTTGTAAGCATTCCGGTAAGGAGGCTATCATTTGTAAATGATAGCCTTTTAATAAAGGAGACACCTTTGAGATGAACTTAAAAGATTTAGAGTATTTTCAGACGCTTTGCTATACGAGAAGTTTTACAAAGACCGCAGAAGCCCTCTATGTGTCACAGCCCTCTGTGACGTTTGCGATTCACCGCCTCGAAGATGAACTCGGCGTTAAACTGTTCGAGATCAATAAATCGCACCGTTCCGTTGAACTGACGATTGCCGGTCAGTACTTGCAGAAAAAAGCCGAACATATTTTAACAGAAGTCGAAAATACCGTCAGGGAAATAAGAGAGTTTAATCATCCGACGATTCGCCTTGGTCTGCCGCCGATCATCGGAGGCTATTATGCCGCCGGTATAATGAAGCAGATTGATGATCAAGGGCTTTTGCCGTTTATCAATTTGGTTGAAGACGGTTCAGAGCTGCTCATGAAAAAAATCGAAGACAATAAGCTTGATTTGGCGATCATCGGCTCGTCCTCGCCTATCCAAAACAGCAAGATCATCAGCATCCCCATCACGCGCTCAGAGCTTGTGATCTGCACCTCCGCACAGCATAGGTTCAGCGGGCGCGAGTCCATCAACTTTCAAGAATTAGAACATGAAAAGATGCTGGTTCTCGGCCAATCATTTGTACACCGCACAGCCTTTCAATATTTTTCAAAAAAATATCGTATCAAGCCGAAAGTCGTCTATCAAACGGATAAAATCCAGACGCTTAAAGCTTTGATTGCCGTCGACTGCGGGATCAGCCTGTTGAGCAGAATGGTCGTGTCAGATGCGGAGGAGATTGCGGAAATCCCTCTTGACGAAGAGGTCATTCCATACTTTCACGTGTCGATTTGCTTTAACAAAAACCATACGCTAAGCGAAGAAGAAAAATCAATTATCGAACTGTTCAAAGCTCATGAAAATAAAGCTTGACGATCATATCAGGATTTTGCCGAACTCAAGGTAAAATCTTTTTTTATATCAAAAGACCTACAATATTGAATTTTCTTGAAAGTAAGCCGATACATATGTTGTGTAGTCTAACTTTTCCCAAAACTGTTTGATAGGAGATGTCCTGACATGATTCAAATAACCGATCTCAACCGTCAATACATCGGAGGGGAGTGGAGGGACGGCCAAAGCGAAAGCGTCTTGGCTGATATAAATCCCTATACCCATAAAACGATTACTTCTTTTCAGAAAGCCACGCCGGATGACATCGACCAGGCCTATAAGGCGGCGTTGGAGGCGAAACAGAAATGGGACCGCGTCGGCCCGTATGAGAAGCGGGCGATTTTGGAAAAAGCGGCAGCCTATATTGAAGAGCATAAAGAAGCGATCGTCTTTCTCATTATGGAAGAGCTTGGCGGAACAAGATTAAAAGCCGCTTTTGAAATCGATCTTGTCATTAATATGATCAAAGAAGCGGCCGGATTTCCGCTCAGAATGGAAGGGAAAATCCTGCCTTCGCCTGTCGCTGGAAAAGAGAACCGGATTTACCGGATTCCCGCGGGCGTCGTCGGGGTGATCAGTCCATTCAATTTTCCGTTCTTTTTATCTGTCAAATCGGTTGCCCCTGCGCTTGGAGCGGGGAACGGCGTCGTGTTGAAGCCGCATGAGGACACGCCGATTTGCGGCGGAACCTTGATTGCGAAAATTTTTGAAGAAGCCGGACTTCCAAAGGGGCTTTTAAATGTTGTGGTGACGGATATTGAAGAGATCGGTGACAGCTTTGTAGAGCATCCGATTCCGAGAATCATTTCATTTACAGGTTCAACAAAGGTTGGCAGTTATATCGGCCAGCTTGCGATCAAGCACTTTAAAAAGCCGCTGCTTGAGCTTGGCGGCAACAGCGCGCTGATTGTTCTAGAAGACGCTGATTTGGAATATGCCGTCAATGCCGCGGCCTTTAGCCGTTTTACCCATCAAGGCCAAATTTGTATGTCGGCCAACAGGATTCTCGTTCATAAAGAGGTTTATCCGCAATTTTTGAAATTGTTTTATCAAAAGGTATCCGCGTTCAAGTCGGGAGATCCGATGGATCCGGAAACGATTATCGGCCCTGTCATTAATGAACGCCAGGCGGAAAATCTGCGGAAGGCCATTGAAAAAGGAATTGAAGAAGGGGCCGTTCCGCTGATTAAAGGCGATATTAAAGGAAATCTCGTCGAACCGACGATTTTAACGGATGTGAAGCCAGACATGTCGATCGCCCGGGAAGAGCTGTTCGGACCGGTCGTCTGCGTCATTCCGTTCCAGACGGAAGAAGAGGCGGTCAGAATCGCAAATGACACGCCGTTCGGGTTGAGCGGCGCCGTCCATACAGGAAATGTGGAACGCGGCGTTGAAATCGCCAAACAGATTGAAACGGGCATGATCCATGTCAATGACACAACGATCAACGACGAGCCGCACATTGCTTTCGGCGGGGAAAAACAGTCCGGCCTCGGAAGGCTGAACGGAGAATGGAGCCTTGATGAATTTACGACATTAAAATGGGTCTCTGTTCAGCATCAAAAAAGAATGTTTCCATATTAAAAGGAGGTTTATGATATGAGTGAAGTAAAGACAGACATCCATCCTCTGCTGGATGCGTTTGTGAAAGTCGCGCCTTTCCTGAATCAGCTGATACAGGATGATGTGACAGTGGGGATATATGACACGGAAAAACTGATCATCAATATTCCCGGGAAAACGTTTTCCCTGAATGTCAAACCCGGCGATCCATTGCAGGAAGGAGACATTATCACGGAAGCGATCCGTCAGAATCAAAAGAAAGCCAGCCTGGTGCCAAAAGAGCTGTTCGGCTTCCCGCTTGCCGCAAGGGCGATTCCGCTCCATGACGAAAGAGGGCGGGTCATCGGCGGCGTAGGACTTGGCACAAGCCTGGAAAAATCAGATCAGCTTCACCGCGTCGCGGAAAGCCTGTCGGTCATCGTCGACCAGACCGCTTCAGCCATACAGGATATCGCCGAATCTGTCAGCGGTTTTTCCGAGCAGATGTCCGGCATCTCCAAGCAGGCAAAGCAAGTCAGCGAAAGCGCGGGAGAAATCGAAAAAATATCTGTTACCGTAAAAGGCATATCAGATCAAAGCAATCTCCTTGGGCTGAATGCAGCGATTGAAGCGGCCAGAGCGGGTGAATCAGGAAAAGGGTTCTCCGTCGTGGCCGACGAAATCAGAAAGCTTGCGACGCATTCCAAGGAAAATGTCGGCCAGATTGATGAAATCACGAAAAAGATTCACGCTTTATTGAAAGAGCTTGAGCATTCGATTGAAGTGATTAATGAACATACAAGCGGTCAGGCTGCCGGCGTCGAACAAATTTCGGCGACCATGCAGGAAATCAGCAGCAACGCGCAAAACCTCGCGAAAATGGCCGAATATCAATTCGAAAAATAAACAAAAAAGAGGAAAGCTGCCGGAGAACCGGGCAGCTTTTTTTCTATAGTAAAATGCCATTTTAATGGATATTCAGGATGCATTCACCAATTCCCTTCCGCGAAATGGTAAGATAGTCTTGAGCAAGGCTTTAGGAAGGGTTGTCTCCATGAAGGTATATGAAGCAAAAACACTAATAACTGCAATGGAAGCTCGTTCAGGTGAATACAGGAAAATAAGGGGAAAGTTTGTCGAATTGAGAAAAGCGTTTATGGGAATGGCAGATTTGGGTGACGATTTTCAAGGAAAAGGTGCTGACAATATCAAAGCATTTTACAGGGAGCATGCCGCAATTGTTGATGAATGGCTGGATATGATCGACATGCAGATCGCTTTTTTGGACAGTATATCCGCCGCCGCAGAAGAAGCCGGGCTGGGTGAAGACACTTTTGTTGATATTGCTTTTTTGGAACAAGAATTAGCCCAAGCGGATGAAAAATCAAAGGCAATCGTTGCACGGCAGAAAAAAACACTTGAAGCCATTTTTCAGGGCATTACCGATATGATCGATTTACAAGCCTTTTCGACTGCTGATTTCAACCGGCACATGAGCGCTTCAAAAGTGAAGCGGGAATGTACGGTTGACAAGATCGAACAACTGGATTCACAATTCAAAAAAGAATACGGGACATCAGAAGCCAGCCAAGACCATATATCAGCCAGAGGAAAAGCGTTAATGGAGGCTGCGGGGCAAGAAAAGAAGGCACAGCCGATTCACTTCAATGAGAAAGCCTATTATGGCAGCAAGGCATTCAAGCAAAGCGATGAAATACTGAAGAAGACGCGGGAATATCTCGCCATAAAAAAAGAAGTAGCCGAAAAACGGAGGATGAAAGAGCTGAAGGCAAAGCTTGAGAAAGTATCTGATCCGGACGAATACCTTGAAATTGTAAAAGAAATAGGCTATGAAAATCTCGATTTGGCTGAGAAACAATATGTGCTGCAGCTGGAGCAAATGAACAGCAGAAAAAGAAACGGGGAACAAGCATAGCAATGGGGATACGGGAGTCCGGATGTAAGTATATTGTCAGGAGAGGGACTGCATCTTTCTTTATTGTATTTTATTTTTAATCAAAAGCTAATGTCCGCCGGGAAAGCAAGTGATTGTTTCCATTTCCTTTATTGAAGCTCTTTTTGCTCTGGTGATGGTTTATGACATTTTTATAAGCCCGATCAAGGCTGATCTTGATCGGGTTTTTTAGTATTTTCGATTCCGGTATATAATTAAAATTTTATTTTAAATTTTTAAAAGGAATTTCCCTGACCCTAATCGAAAGTGTTTAATAGAAACCGCTTTCAAGGGGGAAGGGATATGAAAGTATACACAAAAACAAAGCTGACCGGGCTGCTATTGGGGCCGATCGGTTTTTTGCTGATTTTTGGCCTCATTCCCGAGGCTGAACTGGCGCACGCCCCCCGGATCGTTCTGGCTGTAACGGCATGGACGGCCGTCTGGTGGATCACGGAAGCCGTGCCGATTCCGGCGGCATCTTTATTGCCCGTCATTCTGCTGCCGACATTAGGCGGTTTGGATATGGACACGGCCGCTAAAGCATATGGCGATCCGATTGTGTTTATGTATATGGGGGGCTTTATCATTGCGGTCGCCATTGAGAAATGGAGTCTGCACAGACGGATGGCGCTTCACATTTTGAAGCTGATCGGTGCGGAAAGCCACCGGATCGTGCTTGGCGTGATGCTGGCGACGGCGTTTCTGTCAATGTGGATTTCAAATGCGGCTACCGCGCTGATGATGCTGCCGGTCGCCCTCGCCGTCATTAAAGAAGTGCAGGAAAAAGAAATATTAAAAGGGGATTCGCTTCAGAAATTCAGCAAAAGCATTCTTTTGGCCGTGGCATATGCCGCTTCCATCGGCGGGCTCGCCACACTGGTCGGCTCCGTTCCGAATGCGGTATTTGCGGCAATGTCCAGACAAATGCTGAATCGCGACATTATGTTTTTTGAATGGTTTTTATTTGGTTTTCCGATTACTGTCATTTTTTTAATCATGTTATACGTGTATTTAACGAAGGTGCAGTTTAAAGTCAGCCGCTTTGAAGGAAAAAAGCCCGATTTTATCGATCATGATCTCAAAGCGCTTGGCGCGATGACACGGGAAGAAAAATCGGTGCTGGCCGTTTTTTTGCTGACGGCATTTTTATGGATGTTTAAATTTCTGCTTCCATTTGCCATCACTGATACATCGATCGCGATTCTTGGGGCGGTTCTGTTTTTTTTGATTCCGAGCACGAGAGACGAGCGGATTTTGGAATGGAAGGATATGCAGTCGCTGCCTTGGGGAATGCTTCTCTTGTTCGGGGGCGGTTTGTCGCTTGCGGCCGGTTTTTCCAAAACGGATCTAACGGGGTGGATTGCCGGAAAGCTGAAGCTTTTGGAAGGACATCCTTACTTGTTTGTTTTAATCGTATTAACGGCGGCGATTTTATTTATGACGGAGATTATGTCGAATACGGCTGTCGCCAATATGGTAATTCCGATGACGGTCGGACTCGGAGCCGCGCTTCATGTTGAACCGTACGGGCTGATGGCGGCAGCGGCGCTTGCTTCATCATGCGCCTTCATGCTGCCGATTTCGACTCCGCCGAATGCCGCCGTCTTCAGCGCCAATGTATTGAATATGCGGGACATGATCAAAGCCGGTTTTTGGCTGAATGTCGCAGGCGTTTTGATCATCGTCGCAGGCGTTTATGTCTGGCTTCCGGTCGTTTTGCGGTAAGCTCATGCCCTTTGTTGACATATTCATATACCTCTCACTAGTTTTCTTTTCATAACTGATTTACAATAAAGTTATGAATTTAGGTGAGGATTGGTAGACACATGAGCATTTTAAAAGCGGAAGGTTTATATAAAACATACGGAGACAAAACACTGTTTGATCATATATCATTTCATATCGAAGAAAACGAACGGATCGGCTTGATCGGTCCGAACGGAACAGGAAAAAGCACGCTGCTGAAGGTGATCGCCGGCAATGAATCGACGGAGAAAGGCGTGTTGACGAGAAGCGGCAGCCTCCATACCGAGTTTTTGCATCAAGAGCCGGACTTGGACGGCGGACAAACGGTGCTTGAGTATATATATTCGGGAGATTCCGTCATGATGCGGACGATGAGGATGTATGAAAAGGCTTTGCAAGAGCTGAACGCGTCTCCGGAAGATCCGGAGAAACAGAAAAACCTCCTGGCCGCACAAGGAAAAATGGATGAGCATGGCGCCTGGGACGCGAACACGGCGGCGAAAACGATTTTGACGAAGCTGGGTGTCGGAGATGTGGCTAAAGACGTCGGCACCCTTTCCGGAGGGCAAAAAAAGCGGGTGGCGATTGCGAAGACATTGATACAGCCCGCCGACCTCCTGATTTTGGATGAGCCGACAAACCATCTTGACAATGAAACGATCGAATGGCTTGAAGGTTATTTAAGCGGCTACCCGGGCTCAGTTGTTCTCGTGACTCATGACCGCTATTTCCTCAACCGCGTGACAAACCGGATTTATGAGCTGGATCGCGGCCGCCTTTATACGTATAAAGGGAATTATGAAGTGTTTTTGGAAAAGCGGGCTGAACGTGAAGCACTCGCTGAACAGAACGAAACGAAGCGGCAAAACTTGCTCAGGAGGGAGCTTGCCTGGCTGAGGAGGGGGGCAAAGGCACGTTCGACAAAACAGAAAGCGCGAATTCAGCGCGTGGAAGAGCTGAAGGAGCAGGACGCGCCTGAAGCCGCTTCATCCCTTGATTTTGCGATCGGTTCCTACCGCCTTGGAAAGCAGGTGATCGAGGCTGAAGGAGTCGGCATCAGCCGCGGCGGAAAACAGCTCATCGCCGGATTTCAGGAGCTGATCGTCCCCGGCGACCGGGTCGGCATCATCGGACCGAACGGCATCGGCAAGACGACGCTGTTAAACGCTCTCGCCGGACGTTTTGAGCCTGAAGCGGGCTCGATTACGATCGGCCAGACTGTCAGAATCGGCTATTATACACAAGACCACAGCGAGATGGATGATACGCTGCAAGTCATGGAGTATATCAAAGAGACGGCTGAGATCGTCAAAACAGCCGATGGACAGGTGATTTCCGCCGAGCAGATGCTGGAAAGGTTCCTGTTTCCGCGCCGGATGCAGCGCAGCTACATTCGCAAGCTGTCCGGCGGGGAAAAACGCCGCCTCTATCTATTGAAAGTGCTGATGGAGGAGCCGAATGTCCTGTTTCTCGATGAGCCGACAAACGATTTGGATACCGAGACGCTTGGCGTGCTGGAAGACTATCTTGAGCAGTTCCCGGGCGTTGTCATTACAGTATCCCATGACCGCTACTTCCTTGACCGGGTCGTCGACCGTCTTCTCGTGTTTCAAGGGAACGGGATCATCTCGCGCTTTCACGGCTCGTACAGCGAATATATGGAAAAGCAGAAGGAACTGAACCGCCAGAAACCGGCTGCTGAAGAAAGCGCCCCTGCTAAGCCTGAGAAAAAGAAAAGGAAAAAGCTTTCCTATAAGGATCAGCTCGAATGGGAAGGCATTGAGGATAAAATCGCACTTCTGGAGGAAAAACATAAGCAACTGGAAGAGGAAATCGCCGCTGCGGGCAGCGATTTTGAAACAATTCAGTCCTTGATGGAGGAGCAAAACAAAACGGCCGCAGAGCTTGACGAAGCAATGGAGCGCTGGACCGAGCTTTCTCTGCTGATCGAAGAGCTTGAACAATCATAAAAAACCTGCCGGATAAACGCCGGCAGGTTTTTTATGTGAAAGATTTACAACGGCTCGGCTGCCTGCAATATAGCTTGAAGCAAGCCTGGAAAGCGGCTGTTCAAGTCATCTTGGCGAAGCGAAATAAAGCGCTGTGTGCCTTCTATTCTCGTATAGATCACTCCCGATTCCCTCAGCACTTTAAAATGATGGGAAAGGGTTGATTTTGGAATGGGGATATTGACAGCGCTGCACGATTGTTCGCCGGCTTCTGCTAGATGTTTAATGATTTGAAGTCTGATTTGATCACTAAGGGCGTAAAGAACAGCAGATAAGCTGATGTCGCTCCGGTTTGGATGGTAAAGCGTCCTCAATGTGATTCACCTTCCTTGCGTAAATATACTTATGATTTGAATGGTAGCATACAAGATGATATTATTCTATTGTTCGAATATATTCGAACAATAGAATAAGAGATAACCGAAAGGGTGACAGTGATTGAAAAAAGTGCTTCCGCTTTTCTTTGGAATCA
Organism: Bacillus sp. KICET-3; assembly: GCF_033261025.1. Lineage (NCBI taxonomy): Bacteria > Bacillati > Bacillota > Bacilli > Caryophanales > Bacillaceae > Bacillus > Bacillus sp. KICET-3. Next base: position 859,646 of record NZ_CP137345.1, read on the forward strand.
TGTTTATGATTGGCACGGATACATTTTTAATTTCTCCATTGCTTCCGACTTTAAGGGAACTGTACGGCGTTCCGTTGGAAATCTCGGGCTGGCTAGTGAGCGCATATGCGCTTGGCTATGCTTTATTTGCTTTAATCGCAGGTCCGGTTTCTGACGGGCTGAATCGAAAAACGGTGATGACCTGGGGAATGGCCGCTTTTGGAACAAGCACATTTTTAAGCGGATTTGCTCCTGATTTTTGGATTATGATTTTCCTGCGTTTTGCGGCCGGGGTCAGCGCCGCGTTTGTCACTCCGCAAGTGTGGGCTTCGATTCCAGCTCTCGTTTCCAAGGAACGAATGGTGAAAAGCATGGGGATCGCCGCGGCAGGCTTATCCTTCTCGCAGATGCTGGGCTTGCCGATCGGAGGGTACCTGGCTTCCATTCATTGGTCTGCCCCATTTTTGATTCTTGGCGTTTGTTCGTTTTTCTTTGTATGGTTCATTCATCTCGTTTTGCCTGATTTGAAGCCAAGTCAGAAGACGGCGGGAAACATTTTGATCGCGGCCCGCTACAAAATGCTGCTTTCGGAGCCAAAGGTGTTTAAAACATTTTTCGCGTATTTTATCTTTCAAACAGGGAACTTTGCGGCTTTTTCTTTTTTGGGGACATGGCTTGCGGATGATTTTCGGTTAAATGTCAGCCAAATCGGAACCGCGATGCTTATTCTTGGATTGGGGAATGTGTTTGGGAGTACACTGGGCGTTCATGTAGCGGCAAAGCTGGGCAAGGCGTATTCGTTGTATGCCGGAATTGCGGTTTTGGCTGTGCTGTATGTCATCCTTTCGCAAACGACGCGGATTTCGCTTTTCGAAGCCATCTTTTTTGTGATGTTTTTCATGACAGGTATGATTTTCACTTTGATGATGAGCCTGTTGCAAAGCTCAGCGCCTCAAGCGAGAGGGACGATTGCGTCACTGGCAAATTCCTGCATGTACATAGGGCAAACGGCCGGGGCTTCAGCGGCCGGGCTGTTATATTCCCAATTCGGAGGATTTTTCGCGGTTGCACTGTTTACAGCGGTGTTGTACTTGTTTTCCATGCTGCTGTTTAAAAACAGCCGTATACTGGCTCGATCAAAGCCTGCTTAACGCCTAAATGGCTGCCGGAACATCCGGCAGCCTGTGCTTTTATATTTTGGAATACGCCAACCTCGCGGCGGCATCATGCAAATGAATCGATTCTTCATTGCGGCATTCGATCTCAAATGCCGCAATCCAATCCATTTCATACAAATCAGCCGCTATCAGGCGAATGAGGTCTTCGACAAATCGCGGATTCTCGTAGGCCTGTTCGGTCACTTTTTTTTCGTCGGGTCTTTTTAAGACGGGATGGAGCTTCGCGCTGGCATTCGTTTCCGCTGCGGCCAGAAGCTCTGTTTTAAAATCTTCGGGCATGGCGGCCCTGTCATTGATGTGCGCTGTGATCTTGATGACGCCCCGCTGATTGTGGGCGCTGTACTCGCTGATTTCTTTTGAGCAGGGGCAAAGTGTCGCCACTTTAGCCGTGATGCCAACGGTCCCGGTCCAGCCTTCTTTTTGATGATACGAAACATTCATATGAATATCGGCGTGCATCAGTCCGGGGAATTCGAGTTCCGGGCTGAGCCGCTCAAAATACCATGGAAATGCGAGAGACACTGCTGCGCCTTGCTGTTCCATGTTGACCGCCAGTTCCTTCGTAAAGTCTTTGAGTGAATCAAGTCCGACGATCCAGTTTTCCGTATGGTATCGCTGCAATTGTTCAGTCAGCCGGCTCATGTTGATGCCTTTCCTGCCGCGCGCAAGATGAGTCATTAACGAAAATGAACCGATCGTCGTCTGGGAAAACGGCTTGACTGCCGATGTGATGCGGATCGGGTGGGAAACGTTTGTAATGCCGACCTGGTCAATGTCAAATAAATAATCGTTCGGTGTATTTTGAATATCTTTCATCTGTTCTTTATCGGTTGGTTTTGTTCCTTTTACCGCCTCGACAGATCCAAAAAGGCGGTGTCGTTCCGGTTTTGCCGGCAATTGAAGGTCGTATTTCATAGAAGAGACTCCTTTCGCTGTTAAATCGTAATTATTACTATTTATTTTGAGGGACAGCTGTGATAAAATCAAGTGGTCGTGTTTTAAATCGAAATGATTTCGTTTAAGGAGTGGTTGATATTGCAGGACAGCGAAATCGTTATTGTCGGAGCGGGTCCCGCAGGCATTGGAATGGGAATCGTTCTGAAAAAGCTCGGTTTTGAATCGTTCGTGATTTTAGAAAAAGATCGTGCAGGAGCCTCGTTTTATCGCTGGCCCGAAGAAATGAGACTGATTACACCTTCCTTTACAGGACAGGGATTTGGCGCTTTAGATTTAAATGCTGTCGCCCCGGGGACATCGCCGGCTTTTACGTTTCAGCGCGAGCATTTAAGCGGATCTGAGTACGCGGAGTATTTACACCTTTTAGCCCGCCATTTTCAGCTGCCTCTAGCAGAAGGCACGGCGGTGCGGAAGCTGCATAAAGACAAGGACGGCTTTTTGGTTGAAACGGATCAAGGAGTTCTAAAAGCCAGATCCGTGATTTGGGGGACGGGGGAGTTCCAGTTTCCCAAGCATTCTTTTCCGGGCGCAGAACTTGGACTGCATAACAGCAAAGTCGCCTCATGGAGTCAATTTGAAACAGCCCATTATTATGTGGTCGGCGGTTATGAAAGCGCAATGGACGCCGCTTTTCAGCTCGCAGAGTATGGAAGTGATGTGACGGTGGTCATGCCGAATTCGATAAGGGAAAACGATGAGGCCGATCCGAGCCGGGCGCTATCGCCGTATACGCGGGAGCGTATTGAAGCTGCTTACCAAAAAGAAAAAGTGCATTTTTTAGAAAACGCCAGGGTCGCGAAAATGACGAAAAAGGAAGACGCAGCATATGATCTGCATTTGGCCGACGGCCGAAAAATCCGCTCTGAAACACAGCCGATTATTGCGACTGGATTTTATTCAGGCACCAAACAGATCAAACATTTATTTGAATGGGCGGAAAACGGCAAACCGCTGCTGACAGACGCGGATATGTCGACAATTACGGAAAACCTGTATGTAATCGGGCCCAGTGTCCAGCATCAAAAAGCCGTCTTTTGTTTTATTTATAAATTCCGGCAAAGATTTGCGGTGATTGCGGAGCACCTGTTGAAAAAATTAGGGCATCCGCTGGATGAAAAGGTGCTTTCAGAATACAAGGAAAACCAAATGTTTCTGACTGATTTGAGCTGCTGTGAGGTTCAGTGCGAATGTTAAAAAAACCGAAGCAACAGCAACGGCTGCTGCTGGTCGGATTGGAGTCGGTCGGAAAAACGACGCTTTTTTCCGCCATCACAGACCAGCAAGCCGGAGAAGAGACCAATGTCAAAGGTTCGACGGTTTTTGTTACCGAAAGGGAGATCAAGAGCCTTCAAGGCTGGGTGGTCGTGGATGCGCCCGGGCTTCGGCCGGATGACAGCCTCACACAAAGAGCGTTGAAGAGAGAAATTGAAAAAGCGGATCACACGATTGTCGTTTTAAGAGGCACGCATTTTTCTGAAGAGCTTCAAACGATCATCGGGTTGATTCCCCCTGAGTGTCAACATGTCTATTTTATCGTGACCTTTAAAGACAAAATGACGCGGGAGATGCGCCTTGCGCTTTCTGATCACATCGAACGGTACGATTTGCCGGTGATGCTCATCGATTCGCGAAGGATGACGGAAAGCAAAAAAGAGCGACTCTTTGCTTTTTTGAGAAAGGATGCTTCATTTCATCCGCTGAAACGCAAACAGATGGAATGCTTAAAGCTTGCATCTGCGCCTCCCCGACACATGTGGTTTGACCATCGCATCTGGGGGCCGCTTCTTTCGCTCACTGTTTTATGTGTGTTGTTTATGCTGCCGGTGATCGCGGCTTATCATGTTTCCGGATGGGGGCAGCAGTATGCGGACGAATGGCTGATCGATCCGCTGAAAAAAGCGGCGGAAGGCTGGCCGTCCTGGCTTGGAGCGATATTTGCGGGGAACTATGGCCTTTTTACTCTCGGCATTTATTCATTCGTTTGGGCGTTCCCGGTCGTTTTATTCATGTCGGCAGCCAATGCTGCGGCAGATGATTCGGGCTTAAAGGATCGAATCGTTGATTCATTGGATCCCTTGATGAGAAAAATCGGCATGAACGGCCAGGATTTAGTGCCGCTGATAACCGGGTTTGGCTGTAATGTCGTGGCTGTTCAGCAGACCCGTTCATGCAGCATATGCACCCGGAGGCAATGTGTTTCAATGATCTCATTCGGTTCTGCATGCAGCTACCAAATCGGTGCTTCCCTTTCGATTTTTCATGCGGGAGGAAAAGAGTGGCTTTTTATTCCATATCTGCTGACTCTCGTCACAGTCGGGGCCGTGCATAATCGCTTTTGGTATCCGGCAGAACAAAAGTGGTCCTCTTATTTTAAAAACAGAGCATCCTTTTTGCAGCGGCCTTCATGGAAAGGAACTGCATTTCGGGTGAAAACGGTGCTTAAGCAGTTTATGTTTCAGGCCATGCCGATCTTTTTCATCATCTGTCTGGCGGCAACGGTATTGCATGAACTGGGTATCATTCGTTTTTTCACAATGCTGGTGTCGCCGGTTTTGAAAGCGTTCGGAGCCCCGGCGGAAGCTGCGCCCGGCCTTGTTTTTTCAATGATCAGGAAAGATGGAATTTTACTGTTTAATGAAGACGGGGGTGCACTTTTGCATTCTTTATCCGGAGGCACGCTTTTTTTATTGGTTTATCTGGCATCGACCTTTTCGGCCTGCATGGTGACGGTCTTGACAATCGCAAAAGAATTGGGAATGAAAGCTGCTGCAGGCCTCGTGGGAAAACAGATGGTGACAGCTGCTGTTTCAGCTCTAGCTCTGCTGTGCATATGGAAGCTGCTGTTTTCATGAATGGTTTTGCATTTTGGATTGAAATGTGATGAAATAACATATAAATCGTAATAATTACGATTTATAAAAGTGAAGAAGGAGAATGACAATGAACAACAAAATTCCTGTAACAGTATTAAGCGGCTACCTGGGGGCGGGCAAAACGACGCTCTTGAATTACATATTGCAAAACCGCCAGGGACTGAAGGTTGCCGTCATCGTCAATGACATGAGCGAAGTGAACATCGACGCCGGCCTTGTCAAACAAGGGGGAGGTCTTTCAAGGACAGATGAAAAGCTCGTGGAAATGTCAAACGGTTGCATTTGCTGCACGCTGAGAGAGGATTTGCTCGTCGAAGTTGAAAAGCTTGCCACACAAGGGAATATCGATTATATCGTGATTGAATCGACCGGGATCAGCGAGCCGATACCGGTCGCGCAAACCTTTTCCTACATTGATGAAGAACTGGGGATTGATTTAACCCGGTTTTGCCGGCTGGATACGATGGTGACTGTTGTCGATGCCAATCGCTTTTGGCGTGACTTTCAATCCGGGGACAGCCTTTTGGACAGAAAAGAAGCCGTTAGTGAAGAGGATGAACGGGACATTGCCGATCTGCTCATTGATCAAATCGAATTTTGCGATGTCATGATTTTGAACAAATGTGATCTTGTTTCTCAAGAGGAACTGGAAAAACTTGAAAAAGTGCTGAGAACATTGCAGCCGGCTGCGAAAATGATCAGGGCGGTAAAAGGGGAAGTTGACCCGGGGGAGATTTTGAATACAGGATTGTTTGACTTTGAGAAGGCAAGCAATTCGGCGGGATGGCTGAGGGAATTAAATCAAGGGCATCAGCAGCATACGCCTGAGACTGAAGAATACGGAATTTCTTCCTTCGTCTATGAAGCGCGCCGTCCGTTTCATACAGAGCGGTTTTATAACTGGATTCATTCACTGCCGGAAAACGTGGTCAGGGCGAAAGGAATCGCCTGGTGCGCGACGAGAAACAGCCTCGCCCTGCTGATGTCGCAGGCCGGTCCGTCCGCCAGTCTTGAGCCGATTTCGTATTGGGTCGCGGCCTTGCCGAAGCAGGAGCAGGAACGAATCTTGAGAGATGAGCCCGAGTTTTTGCAAGAATGGGATCCCGAATTCGGAGACCGCCATACAAAGCTTGTTTTTATCGGACTCGACCTTTCTCCAGAAGAGATTTCGGCTGAAGCGGATCGATGCCTGCTTACGGATTCCGAGATGGCGGATGATTGGTCGCTTCTGCCCGATCCGTTTGATTGGCAGATTAAAAAAGTATAATTCATAAGATCTAACAAGACAAAAGAGGAGCCTCCTGTCCTCTTTTGTCTTTTTTATTATGGGGCGGATTGTCCCTGTGATATTGACATAACATGCAGTCGATACTAATATTCTATTTATAATGTTAACTTAAAATAAAAACAAGTTAACATTTAAGGGGGGTGATCAGATGCAGGGAGAAACATATTTCAGCGTGAGAATGAGAGCTTCTCAAAACGGTTCGCATGAAAATGGCGGAAAACATATTTCCGGGGGAGAACGGCTCGCCTCTTTCAACGGTTTAAAGGATGCGGTAAATGCTTTATTGGATAAAGGCTTATCTCATTCACGGGGGAAACCGGACTTTATGCAAGTTCAGTTTGAACGTGTGGACGAACCGATAAGGCCGCTTCAGCCTTTACAGATTGAAACAAATGAAGTTTGCACGGCAGAAGACGGAAGAGTGTTGGCGGCTGCACTGCTTAGCAAAGCAGGCGTTCCTGCACAGAGCATTGACAAAGTGTTTCAGGAAATCGATCAATACTCGGATGTGAGGGGGGCCGTATTGTTTGATATCGATTCAGGCAAGCGGATTGATGGGAGAGAAGAAAAAGGTGTACGGGTCTCCAGGCTGGATTGGCCGGAAGCCGATTTTGCACAATGGGCGGCCAGTCATGGAGCACCGCTAAACTCACGAATCAAAGAGGCGCTTGCCATTGCAACTAAGGTATGCAGGCATCCGGCCGTCATCGCCGAATTATGCTGGTCAGATGATCCGGATTACATAACGGGATACGTCGCCGGCCAAAAGCTGGGCTATCAGCGGATTACAAAGATGAAAGAATATGGAGACGAAAGCGGCTGCCGCGTTTTTTTTGTTGATGGATTAACAGATTTGAAGACTTGCATCGATGATTTGGAAAAAAAGCCTGTATTGATTCAAGCGGGAGGTAAAAGATGGGGCGATCATTAATTGAAAAAAGCAAAGAGCACCTTTGGCTGCCTTTTACACAGATGAAAGACTATGATGAACATCCGCTCATCATCGAAAGCGGAGACGGAATCAAGCTGAAAGATATCAATGGAAAGGAATACTACGACGGTTTTTCTTCAGTGTGGCTCAATGTGCACGGGCACCGTAAAAAGGAATTGGACGAGGCAATTATAAAACAGCTTGGCAAAATTGCGCACTCGACATTATTGGGGATGACGAATGTTCCAGCAACAGAGCTTGCCGAAGCGTTAATCAAGATAAGCCCGGAAAAGCTGACGCGCGTTTTTTATTCTGACAGCGGGGCTGAGGCGATGGAAATTGCTCTGAAAATGGCTTTTCAATATTGGAAAAACATCGGGAGGCCTGAGAAGCAAACGTTCATCTCTATGCGAAACGGCTATCACGGTGATACGATCGGCGCCGTCAGCGTCGGTTCAATCGAGCTTTTTCATGATGTGTACGGTCCTCTCATGTTTGACAGTTTCAAGGCACATGTCCCTTATGTATACCGTTCTGAAAGCGGCGATCCTGACGAGTGCCGCGATGAATGTCTGGCTGAACTCGAACAGCTGCTGATGGAGCATCATCGAGAAATAGCGGCACTGTCAATCGAATCGATGGTGCAAGGAGCATCCGGCATGATCGTAATGCCTGAAGGATTTTTGTCGGGGGTTCGCAAGCTTTGCACGACATATGACGTCTTAATGATTGTCGATGAAGTGGCGACGGGGTTTGGCCGCACCGGAAAAATGTTTGCCTGTGAGCACGAAAGCGTTCAGCCCGATTTAATGGCGGCAGGGAAAGGAATTACCGGAGGGTACTTGCCGATTGCCGTGACATTTGCAACAGAGGAGATTTACAGTGCATTTTACGATGACTATGAAAAACAAAAAACGTTTTTCCACGGACACTCCTATACAGGAAATCAGCTTGGGTGTGCAGTTGCGATTGAAAATTTGCGTTTATTTGAATCTGAAAACATCGTTACACAGGTAGCGGAAAAATCGAAAGTCCTTTATTCGCTTCTTCAGGACCTCAATACGCTCCCTCATGTGGGCGATATCCGGCAGCTCGGTTTTATGTGCGGGATAGAGCTTGTGCAATCAAAGGAGACGAAATTAGCCTATCCTTCTGATTGGCGGGTCGGGTACCAGGTTTCTTTAAAAATGAGAGAGCTGGGGATGCTGACGAGGCCGCTGGGTGATGTCGTTGCCTTCCTGCCTCCGCTTGCGAGTACTGTGGAAGAGCTGGAGGCGATGGTTTCCATCATAAAACAAGCGATCGATAAGGTGACAAGCCGTGAATTTTAATGAATGGTTAAGCAGCCGGCTTGACAGGACGAAAACGGAGGGGCTTTTTCGAACGCTGCAGACGGTGGAATCTAATGCGGACATCCATGATAGACGACAAGTCAACTGGGCATCAAATGATTATTTGGGCTTGTCGAAAGATCAACGATTGATTTCGGCCGCGGAAACGGCGCTGCTCCAATACGGGGCGGGCAGCAGCGGCTCACGGCTGATGACAGGCAACACAGACTGGCATAAAAAACTCGAGCGGAAAATCGCGGATTTTAAACAGACGGAAGCGGCGCTTTTGTTTTCAAGCGGATACTTGGCCAACATCGGCGTCCTTTCTTCATTGCCTGAAAAAGGAGACGTGATCTTAAGCGATCAATTCAATCATGCCAGCATTATTGACGGTTGCCGCCTCTCAAAAGCCGACACGGTTGTTTACCGCCATATTGATATGAATGATCTTGAAAAGAAGCTTGCAGCGGTGCAAGACTGCTTTCGGCGCTTTATTGTAACAGACGGAGTCTTTAGCATGGATGGGACGATTGCGCCTCTTGATAAGATCATCCCGCTCGCTGAGCGCTACAAAGCCTTCGTTATTGTTGATGATGCGCATGCGACAGGGGTTCTGGGGAAAAACGGAGGAGGGACGAGCGAATATTTCGGCGTCCGCCCCGATGTTGTCATCGGCACGTTAAGCAAGGCTGTTGGCACGGAAGGCGGTTTTGCCGCAGGTTCTCAAGTGCTGATTGATTTTTTGCTGAATCATGCCAGAACGTTTATATTTCAGACGGCGATCCCGCCGGCGAGCTGTGCGGCTGCATATACAGCCTTGAAGATCATAGAGGACAGCCGGGAGAAGCGGCGCTTAATGCTTTCATCTGTAAAAATGATAAAAGCCGGTCTTGAACAGATGGGATTTGCGGTAAGAGGAGGACAAACGCCGATTTTGCCCGTCATCATCGGCGATGCTCAAAAAGCCGTTTTGCTTGCGGATGGTTTAAAGGAAAAGGGACTGTTTGCGCCGGCTATTCGTCCGCCGACGGTTCCGGCGGGAGAAAGCCGGATCAGGCTGACAGTCACCGCTGACCGCAGTTTGGGCGACATAGATGATTTGCTAGAGGGATTTCAATCAATGAGAAAAGAGTTGATATGGGAACATGAAGGGTTTTTTTGTGACAGGAACTGATACGGGTGTTGGGAAAACGGTCATTTCTTGCGGCCTTGCTGCTTTATTGAAGAAGAAAAAGGTGGATGTCGGGGTGTTTAAGCCGTTTTTGAGCGGGATTTCGCGGAGTCATCCGACCAGCGATACAGCGCTGTTGAAGGAAATGTCGCAATCGTCTCTCTCTTACGAAGACATCACGCCTTTTGAGTTTAAAGAGCCGCTTGCTCCGTACACCGCTTCAGTGCTCGAAGGAAAGCCGGTCGGCTTGAAAGAGGCCGTGGATCATTGGCAAAAGATAAGGGATCAGCATGATTTGTTCATCGTCGAGGGAGCAGGCGGGATCGCGGTCCCGCTCGGAAACGATTATTTGGTCAGCGATTTGATCAAGGCGCTGGAATTGCCGGTCGTCATTGTCGCAAGGCCTGATCTTGGCACGATCAACCATACTTACTTAACGGTTCAATATGCGAAAAGCATGGGTCTTCAGCTGCTCGGCATCGTTATCAATGGAATCAGCGGCCGTCCGGGCCTTGATGAAGAAACCAATCCCAACATGATTGAAACATTATGCGATATGCCGATTTTAGGCATAACGCCAAAGCTTAAACAGATAACAGCAGAAAACATTCAACACATGATAGAGGAACATGTAGATATTTCCTTGATCATGAATCAAATGCAAATGGGGGCAGAACGATGAATCAATGGATGGATCTTGCCGAAAGAGTATTAGACGGCGGGGAAGTAACAGACCAAGAGGCACTTGCGATCTTAGAATGTCCAGATGAAGAAATCCTCTTGCTTATGCATGCCGCTTTTCAAATTAGAAAACATTTTTATGGAAAAAAAGTGAAGCTCAATATGATTATGAATGCAAAGTCCGGCCTGTGTCCGGAAAATTGCGGCTACTGCTCACAATCTGCAATCTCAAAAGCGCCGATTGATTCGTACCGGATGGTGGACAAAAAGACATTGCTTGAGGGGGCAAAGCGTGCACACGATTTAAATATCGGAACGTACTGTATCGTGGCAAGCGGCAGAGGGCCGTCAAATCGGGAAATCGATCAAGTCGTTGATGCTGTACAAGAAATTAAAGATACCTATGGTTTAAAAGTCTGTGCATGCCTTGGGATCTTAAAGCCGGAGCAGGCGCTGCGGCTGAAAGAAGCAGGGGTTGATCGATACAATCACAATGTCAATACGTCAAAAAACAATCATTCAAATATTACAACTTCACATACATATGATGATCGGGTCAATACAGTGGAAATCGCAAAACAATCGGGCATGTCTCCATGTTCAGGCGTCATTGTCGGCATGAAGGAGACGAAGCAAGATGTGGTCGATATGGCGAAAAGCTTAAGAGCGCTTGATGCTGATTCGATTCCGGTTAATTTTTTACATGCCATTGACGGTACACCGCTAGAAGGGGTCAATGAATTGAATCCGCTCTACTGTTTAAAGGTTTTAGCCTTATTCCGTTTTATCAACCCGACAAAGGAAATCCGCATTTCCGGGGGCAGGGAAGTCAACCTTCGCTCTCTCCAGCCGTTAGGGCTGTATGCCGCCAATTCTATTTTCGTCGGAGATTATTTAACAACGGCCGGGCAGAAGGAAACAGAAGACGAAAAAATGCTGCATGACCTGGGGTTTGAGGTCGAATCGGTAGACGAAATGAAAGCCAGTTTACTGGCGGAAAAAAGCAATCGGTGATCCGCCGATTGCTCAGCGTGTCGACAAACCCCCGCATTCGTTGTCAGGCCTGCGCGTCGGTGCTCACGAATGCCAACATTCGCTCCGCTCCGCTGCTCGGCCTACCTAGACTGCGAGGGTTTTCAATCACGCTGAAAGGATGACAAAATTCTAAAACTGAAAACCGTTTTAGGATTTTGTCAACTTGATTAAACGGCCGACGATATGGAGGTATGACATGATGCCAGAATTACACCCGGCAAAACCAAGCCTATTGATTGAATCCGATTTTTGGAGAGACCCTTACCCTTTTTATGATCAGATGCGGTCTGTTCATCCTTTATATAAAGGAACGCTATTCAAGCACCCGGGCTGGTATGTGACAGGATATGAAGAGGCAGCGGCGATTTTGAAGGACGCAAGGTTTCAAAGCCGCATACCACTCCCTGAAACGTCAAGAAAATATGAACAACTTAAACATGTGCAGCATGATATGCTGCTCTTTAAAAACCGGGAGGATCACAGGCGGCTTCGCTCCCTTGTAGGCAAAGAATTTACACCGAAGATGGCAGAATCCTTTCGCCCTTTTATAAAAGATGCCGCAGAGGAATTGCTGGATCAACTGGAAAGCAGGCAAACAGCGGACATTGTCTCAGAGTTTGCATTTCCTTTAGCAAGTCTCATCATAGCGAACATCCTAGGTGTGCCAAAGGAGGAAAGGCATCAATTTAGGGAATGGACGGCCAGCTTGATCAAGACGATTGATTTTACACGCTCCCGACAGGCGCTGGCAAAAGGAAATGCTGCCGTCATCAAGCTGACGGCCTATTTTAAAGATTTGATTCAAAAGAGGAAAACAGATCCCAGGGAAGACTTGATCAGCAGATTCGCCAGCCTGGAACAGCTGACGGAAGAGGAATTTCTTGCGGCATGTATATTGCTTGTCATTGCAGGACATGAGACAACTGTAAATCTTATAAGCAACGGATTGTTTTGTTTAATGAACCATCCCGCCCAGCTTGCTGTCCTGAAGGACAACCCGCCGCTTATTGAATCTGCAGTCGAGGAATGTTTGCGCTATGAAAGCCCCACTCAGCTGACGGCGCGTATGGCTTCGGAAGATTGCGAGATTAATGGAAACATGATAAAAAAAGGGGAGCAAGTATACATCCTTTTAGGGGCGGCCAACCGGGATCCGAACATATTCCCTCATCCTCATATACTGGACATCAAAAGAAACCCGAATCCGCACCTTGCGTTTGGCTCCGGCTCGCATTTTTGTTTAGGCTCCTCATTGGCGCGCCTCGAAGCGCAAATTGCCATCCCCGTCCTATTAGAGCGGGCGCCTAAGCTTCGGCTTGCTTCCTCCGATATCCAATACCGAAAATTAATTGGTTTTCGATCGCTGGCAGAGCTGCCTGTAGTTCTGAATTAAAGGGTTTTTGAATGATAAGGGCTTGTATAAAATGCAAGCCCTTTTATTAATTCAACCGTGTGTAAAACTTAACGTTTACGTAAGAGTATAGTAGGTGTATAATAGAAAAAAAGAGCCAAAACGGGAGGACATTGACGTGGACTGGATGAAGATTGACCAAATGGCAAAGCGCAGCGGTTTGACAAAAAGAACGATTCGTTTTTATGAAGAAATCGGCCTGCTTTCTTCACCTAAGCGAACAGAAGGCGGTGTCCGTCTTTATTCTGAAGATGACCTGGAAGAGCTTGAAAGAGTGATAAGCGCCAAGGAAGTATTGGGATTTTCCCTGCAAGAGCTGCAGCAATTTATGGAAACGAGCAAACACCTTGAAATGCATAAAGAAGGCTATCTTTTATCATTGGATAAGAAGGAAAGAAAAGAAAAGCTCGAAGACATCCGGCATATGCTGGACGAGCAAATGCGGATGATCGATGAAAAGATCGAAAAATTTCAATCGTTCAGGAAGCGCCTGGAGGGCATGCAGAAAAAAGCCCGGAATGCGCTGGAACATATTGATTAAAACAAAAATCGCAAACGCTATGTACATAGCGTTTGTTTTTATGGAAAGAAAGGTATGATTGATTGATGGAGAAACAACAGAATTCCGGTTTTTTTAAACAGCCGAAAGCAGTTTGGGCCGTGGCGTTTGCCTGTGTCATTTCATTTATGGGGATCGGGCTGGTCGATCCGATTCTTCCGGCGATTGCAGCACAATTGAATGCGTCGCCGAGCCAAGTATCGCTTTTATTTACAAGCTATCTTCTGGTGACAGGTTTTGCGATGATTTTGTCCGGAGCCATTTCGAGCCGAATCGGCGCAAAACAGACATTGATATCCGGTCTTATTCTGATTATTATTTTTGCTGCGCTGGGCGGATGTTCCCAATCCATCGCCCAGCTTGTCGGCTTCCGGGGCGGCTGGGGGCTCGGCAACGCCTTGTTCATTTCAACCGCTCTTGCCGTCATTGTCAGTGTGGCGACAGGAGGGAGCGCCAAAGCGATTATTTTATATGAGGCGGCTTTAGGCTTGGGAATTTCCGTAGGACCTCTTGCAGGAGGAGAACTGGGAACGATATCATGGAGGGCGCCGTTTTTCGGTGTATCGATTTTAATGACGGTCGCTATGTTTGCGATCCTCATTCTGCTGCCGGCCGTTCCGAAGCCGCAAAAGAAAATTTCGATCTGCGCACCGATACGGGCGCTCCGGTATCAAGGGCTTTTCACGCTTTCTGTGTCCGCTTTTTTATATAACTTTGGCTTTTTTACGCTGCTTGCCTATTCTCCGTTTGTTCTTGATTTAAATGAAAGAGGGCTAGGTTACGTCTTTTTCGGCTGGGGGCTCTTTCTCGCGATCACGTCCGTGTTTACCGCTCCGGCCGTACAGCGCGCCATTGGAACGGTCCGTTCCCTGATCATGCTGTTTATTTTGTTTGCCGCTGATTTGCTGGTGCTCGGCGTGTGGACGGAGCATATGGCTGTCGTTATTGCGGCCATTGTTATTGGCGGCGGTATTTTAGGAATGGTCAATACGATATTGACGACCGCGGTAATGGAAGCGGCGCCTGTCGAACGGTCAGTCGCTTCATCAGCCTACAGCTCCATCCGTTTTATCGGCGGGGCCATCGCGCCTTGGCTCGCTGGTGTGCTTGCCGATCATTATAGTGCGCATGCGCCTTATTTTGCCGGCTGTATAGCGGTGCTGATCGGCATGGCCGTCTTAATCGGCGGCCGTCGCCATTTGGCGCATATCAAGGCAGGACATTAATGAAAAAAGCTTGTTTCCGGGAAAGGAAACAAGCTTTTTGATGTTATAAAACCTTTGTCGTCCATGATTCGCAGTTCCATGTATCTGTCGCGATCTCCGTATAGAAATCGGGTTCGTGGGAGATCAAAAGAATCGAGCCTTTGTATTCCTTGAGGGCTCTTTTTAATTCTTCTTTTGCATCGACATCCAGATGGTTTGTCGGTTCGTCAAGGACAAGAAGGTTTGTTTCTGTATGAATAAGTTTGCATAGTCTGACCTTCGCTTTTTCGCCCCCGCTTAAAACGGAAACCCTGCTTTCGATATGTTTTGTCGTCAGGCCGCATTTGGCAAGGGCCGCGCGGATCTCATACTGCGTATAGGACGGAAATTCGTTCCACACTTCTTCGATGCAGGTGTTGTTGCCCCCTGCTTTGACTTCCTGTTCAAAATAGCCGATATGGAGGTATTCCCCCCGTTCGACTTCACCCGACAGCGGCGAAATTTCGCCGAGCAGGCTTTTCAGCAATGTCGTTTTACCGATTCCGTTGGCACCGTACAAAGCGATTTTTTGACCGCGCTCCATTTTCAGGTTTAGCGGGCGGGACAGCGGTTCATCATAACCAATGATCAGATCTTTTGTTTCAAAAATCAGCTTTCCGGATGTTCTCGCTTTTTTAAAATGGAACTCAGGCTTCGGCTTCTCTGACGGCAGTTCGATCATATCCATCTTATCAAGCTTTTTTTGCCGGGACATCGCCATATTGCGCGTACTGACGCGAGCTTTGTTGCGGGCGACAAAATCCTTAAGTTCGGAAATTTCCTGCTGCTGCTTTTTATAGGCCGCTTCAAGCTGCTGTTTTTTGGCTTCGTACACTTCGCGGAATTGGTTGTAGTCACCTGCGTAGCGGGTCAGCTGCTGATTTTCAACATGGTAGATGAGATTGATGACGCTGTTAAGGAACGGAATGTCATGCGAAATCAAGATAAACGCGTTTTCGTATTCCTGCAAGTAGCGTTTCAGCCATTCGATATGCTGTTCATCCAGGTAGTTTGTCGGTTCATCCAGCAGGAGAATGTCGGGTTTTTCAAGCAGAAGCTTGGCAAGCAGCACTTTGGTCCGCTGTCCGCCGCTTAAATCCGTGACATCCCTGTCGAGCCCGAGATCGTGAAGGCCGAGGCCGCGGGCGATTTCTTCAACCTTTGCATCAATGGCGTAAAAGTCATTGTTGGTGAGGGCGTCCTGAATCGTTCCGACTTCTTCGAGCAGCTTCTCAAGCTCTTCGGGATCAGCTTCCCCCATTTTTCCGTAGATGGCGTTCATTTCTTCTTCCATTGCAAATAAATAATGAAACGCGTTCCTTAATACATCACGGATCGTCTGCCCCCGTTCAAGGACCGAATGCTGGTCAAGATAGCCGATACGGACTTTTTTTGACCACTCGATTTTTCCTTCGTCAGGTTCAAGCTTTCCCGTGATGATATTCATAAACGTTGATTTTCCTTCGCCGTTTGCCCCGATGAGGCCGACGTGTTCGCCTTTTAACAGCCGAAAGGAGATATCCTGAAAGATCGCCCGGTCTCCAAAACCGTGGCTTAGCTTTGTTACCGATAGTAAACTCATGTTTTACACCTCTAATGTATAGTCAGAACGAACCCATTATACCGGACACTTGGGGGGCAGGTAAAAGAAAAATTGCGAAGCCGCTTCTGTTTTGAGATACTAGGAGCAGAATCAACCTGAGAATAAAGGAGAAAAACATGACAGACAGATGGCCATTTTTAAATAAAGCAAAACCGTTTATTCAAGAAAATTGGAAGGCATCAGGCTTTGTCGAACCGACGGATGTTCAAAAAAGCGCGGCCGGGCTCATTTTGGAAGGGCGCGACGTGATCGCCGAATCACCGACGGGAACGGGGAAAACGCTCGCTTACGTTCTGCCGCTCTTGGAAAAGCTGCAGCCGGACCAAAAACACGTTCAGGCTGTGATCCTCGCTCCTTCCCGCGAGCTTGTCATGCAGATATTTGATGTGGTCACAGAGTGGAAAAAAGGATCTGAGATCAGAGCCGCGTCTTTCATCGGCGGAGCCAATATTAAAAAGCAGCAGGAAAAGCTGAAGAAACATCCGCATATTATTGCCGGTACGCCGGGTCGGGTGCTGGAACTCATCAAAACAAAAAAACTGAAAATGCATGAGGTGAAAACGATCGTTCTTGATGAGACAGACCATCTCCTTACGCCAGAGCACCGCGGCACGATTCAAAACATCATTAAATCGACGCTCAGAGACCGGCAGCTCCTTTGCTTTTCAGCGACATTAAAAGAAGAGGCTGAGCGCGAGCTCCGAACAATGACAAAGGAAGCGGAGCTATTGAAAATCAAAAGAACGAGCGAAGAATCCGCAAAAATCAAGCATCAATATCTTGTCTGCGACCAGCGGGATAAAATCAAAATCCTGCAAAAATTTTCAAGGCTTGATGGAATGCAGGCGCTCGTATTTGTAAAGGATATCGGCAATCTAAGTGTGTATGCCGAAAAGCTTGATTTCCACCATGTCGATGTCGGCGTTCTGCACAGTGAAGCGAAAAAGATCGAACGGGCGAAGATCCTTCAGGCGTTTGAAGCAGGAGAGTTTACTCTGTTGTTGGCGACGGATATCGCGGCGCGCGGAATTGATATTCAAAACCTGCCATATGTCATTCATACAGATTTGCCGAATGAAGAGGGGTATATCCACCGTTCAGGCAGAACGGGGAGGGCAGGTAGCGAGGGAACCGTCATCAGCCTTGTGACCCGCGGCGAGGAAGAGCGGCTGAAAAAGCTCGCAAAGAAGCTTGGAATCCGCCTCCAGCGCATTGTATATGAGAGAGGGCGAATTATCGAAAAATAGAAGAAGGCTGATCAGCCTTCTTTTTCATTTAACGCTTTGATCGGCCACCTTGATCAGCTGCTTCCCGAAATTTTCGCCTTTAAACAAGCCCAAAAAAGCTTCCGGTATCCGTTCGAAGCCTTCCGTAATCGTTTCCTCATATTGAAGACGTCCGCTTTTCACCCCATTCCGCAAGCTGTTTGGCGCCTTCTAAAACCGCTCCTGATATTCATTGACGACAAAGCCTTTCATTAATGCGCTCGATTTGATCAAAGCCGTCTGCACTTGCGGTCCCATATCGTCTTGTGCACCTTTGGCATTGTAAGAAGAAATCGCTCCGCACACCGGAATTCTCGCATATTTGTTAATAAGGGTGAGTACGGCATCTGAAATGCTGCCGCCGACATTGTCAAAGTAGACATCAACACCGTTCGGACATGCTTTCTCCAAAGCTGATGCAATGTCACCGGCTGTTTGGTAATTGATCGCTTCATCAAATCCGAGGCGTTTTTTCAAATAGGCAATCTTTTCATCAGAACCGGCAATACCGACAACCCTTGCTCCTTTGATTTTGGCGATTTGTCCGGCGGCTCCTGAAACGACTACCGTTTCCCCGGGTTTCGGACGGCCGATATCAAGCAGCCGAAATAAGCCGTCAGACCGGTCATGCCGAGAATTCCGAGGAAATGCGGTGACAGGGGCAAGTGACGGATGATTTTTCTGAGGTGCGTTTCTTTGACAGCGGAATACTCCTGCCGGCCCAAGTATCCTAATACGATGTCCCCTTGCTGGAGCTTGTCCCCTTTGGCAGACGCGACTTCTCCGATGACGCCGCCTGTGATGACTTCATCCAGCGGAAAAGGCTCGACATAAGACTTTGTATCCTGCATTCGTCTCCGCATGTAAGGATCCACTGAGACATAAAGCGTTTTCACAAGCGCTTCTCCGTCTTTTGCTTCGGGAATCTCTGTTTTTTTTATACGGAAATCCTCCATCACCGGAATTCCGTGCGGCCGTCTGGCAAGCTCGATTTGTTTTTGCAGCATTGGCTTATTCTCCTTTTGATTACCGATAATGTAACATAGAAGTCTGCAAAGCTACAGGTTAAGCGTTTCGCGGAGGACCGATTCAGGGAGAAACAAATGGTAGACATCTGCATCCTTTGTATTTAAAAGATATTGATTGGCGTTTTCTTTGGAGTCGTTAATCATGTCCTTTGTCACAAATGGAAGCAGTGAGAAAAGGTATGAAGCCAGGATGTCTTCCGTGCTGTTGGCCGTTTGCATCTCAGTATCTCCGATGTTCATGATAATCGAAAAGACAAAATCAATATTGATGCCGAACTGTTGCGCCGCAAACGTTTCAAAAAGGTGGGTATTCGCGTCCTGACGATCTTCCTTTGAAAAGATTTGTTTGAGCAAATCACTGATGATCCATGCATTGTATTGCTGTTCCGGTGAGAAATAATTCAAGCAGAATCACCCCATTTTCGCCTTGTCTTCTTTTTAACATGTACCTGAAAGAAACGGAGGCTCAAACGTCATATCTGAAAATTTATAACAATTGTAACATTGACATGAAAATGTTACGGGCGGCACATTCCGTTGTTTACCCGCGGGGCTAAGGGGTATGTTTTTAATACAACATGAAGAAAAGGAGGAGATGTGAGATGAAGCCCGTTGTAAGGGAATATACAAATGATGAAAAGCTGATGAAAGACATTGAGGAGCTCAGGGACATTGGTGTTGCCAGAGAAGACATATACGTTCTCTCCCACGATGATGACAGGACGGAGAGAATTGCGGAAAACGCAGACGCCAATACAATAGGAGCGGAAGAAACAGGGCTCAAAAACGCCGTAGGAAATCTCTTCAATAAAAAAGGAGACGAACTCCGCAATAAAATTCATGAAATCGGCTTTTCAGAACAGGAGGCGCAGCAGTTCGAAAAGCGTCTTGATGAAGGAAAAGTGCTCCTGTTTGTAACCGATCATGATAAAGTGAAGTCTTGGGTTTAAACTACAGGCTGCCGGCCAAGTCGGCAGCTGAATTTTTTTCATGGAACTGGTGATAAAGGGCAAAAATAAAAAGCAGCAACGATTTACAGGAGGAGACGCGCCGTGGCAAAAGAAAAAGCTCCGCAAAATAAGCAGGGACTTCGCATGATTCCTTTCATCATCATGGTTTTAGCCGGAGTCGTCATTTGGTTCATACCGGTTCCCGCCGGTCTTGATGTGAAGGCATGGCATTTATTCGCGATTTTTGTCGCGACGATTATCGGCTTTATTTCAAAACCGCTGCCGATGGGGGCGATCGCCGTATTCGCTCTTGCCGTTACGGCTCTCACCGGAACGCTGTCAATTGAAGACACTCTAAGCGGATTTGGAAATAAAACAATTTGGCTGATCGTCATCGCGTTTTTCATTTCCCGCGGCTTTATTAAAACGGGTCTTGGGGCGAGAATCGCCTATTTGTTTGTCAGGATGTTCGGCAAAAAAACGCTCGGACTGTCGTATTCGCTGCTTTTCAGCGATTTGATTTTGTCACCCGCGATCCCAAGCAATACCGCGAGGGCAGGAGGCATTATTTTTCCGATTATCCACTCTCTGTCCGAGACGTTCGGTTCAACACCGAGAAATGGAACAGAGCGCAAAATCGGCGCATTTTTGCTGAACGTCGGCTTCCAGGGAAATTTGATTACTTCAGCAATGTTTTTAACGGCGATGGCGGCTAATCCATTAATCGCCAAGCTTGCCCATGATGTGGCAGGGGTGAACCTGACCTGGACAAGCTGGGCCGTTGCGGCGATCGTCCCGGGACTTGTGAGCCTGATCATTACGCCGTTTGTCATTTATAAACTGAATCCGCCCGAAATTAAAGAAACACCTGACGCAGCGGGCATTGCGACAAATAAGCTGAAGGAAATGGGGCCTTTTAAAAGATCTGAATTGTTTATGGTCATTGTATTCTTTCTCGTCCTTTTTTTATGGATATTTGGAAGCAACGCCAACATCGATGCCACTACGACGGCTTTGATCGGGTTGTCGGTCTTGTTTTTGACCCAGGTGCTGGATTGGGGCGATATTAAAAAAGAGCAAGGCGCATGGGATACGCTGATCTGGTTTTCGACTTTGTTAATGCTTGCGACATTTTTAAACAAGCTGGGAATGGTCGGCTGGTTCAGCGTTATGATGGAGTCGTTTGTTTCGGGCTTTTCGTGGATCAGCGCATTCCTCGTGCTGATTCTTGTCTACTTTTATTCACACTATTTCTTCGCCAGTGCAACCGCTCATATCAGCGCAATGTATTCGGCATTTTTCGCCGTGATGGTTGCCGCGGGCGCGCCGCCGCTTTTGTCGGCGCTCACCCTCGCGTTTTTCAGCAACCTTTTCGGCTGTACGACGCACTATGGCGCAGGAGCGGCGCCCGTATTTTTCGGAGCCGGCTATATTCCTGAAGGAAAATGGTGGTTCATCGGCTTCATCCTGTCAATTGTTCATATTGCGACATGGCTTGTTGTCGGCGGGCTGTGGTGGAAAGTATTGGGTATATGGTAAAATAAAGGGGCAGGACATTTCCTGTCTTCTTTTTTATTCATAGATGAAGGTGTGATCGGATGTTTTCGTTAGTTGATTTGACGTTTTTCGGCTTGATCGGTGTTTTTCTTTATTTTTTGTACGATGTGGTGAAAAACCGAAAAAGGACGAGCTTGATTAGAAAAATCGTGTTTTTGAGCTTCCTCGTTTATTTATGCGCAGTCTGGCATTTTACGATAGGGGAAATCAATATTCCGCCGCAAAGGGAATTCGCGCATATCGATGTTCAGTTTATTCCGTTCTTTTTTGTGTGGGATTGGTATCAAATGTATAAGCATGGCGGAACGGATTGGTTTTTTTGGAATTCCGTCAAGCTGACATTTTTTAATGTGCTGCTGCTTTTTCCTTTCGGTGTATATCTCCCGCTTTTGCGTAAGCATATCACCTTCAAGCGGGGGATCGTTTTTTGTTTTTTGGCGAGTCTTACGATAGAAAGCCTCCAGCTTGCGTTATCCGCCACAGGATTGATGATGCCCAGAACCTTTGACGTGGACGATTTGATGGTAAACACATTCGGCGGAGCGGCGGGATTTTGTTTCAGTGCATTAGTATGCCGTGCAGCCGGAAAAAAGAGTGCGTTTGAAACAAAAGGGTGTTCAAGATGATGGCGTAGAGCCATCATCTTTTTGCAATAAAATTGGATGCTGAGGTGTTTGAATGTATGGATTCCCGTCCCATGTCTGG
Source organism: Bacillus sp. KICET-3 (assembly GCF_033261025.1). NCBI lineage: Bacteria > Bacillati > Bacillota > Bacilli > Caryophanales > Bacillaceae > Bacillus > Bacillus sp. KICET-3. The sequence goes on from NZ_CP137345.1 coordinate 881,392, forward strand.
CCAGATTTCGCTCCTTTAAATATTTTGCTGCGGAGGCTGCTTCCTTTAAGATGGAGGAGGCAAGCCCGAGCTGATGATGTCCTCCAAAAATTTTGCCGACAAGCTGTATCTCTGCGATTTTCTCAAAGGAATCGCCTGCATCGGCCGGATTTGTCGTCGGGTAGAAAGCATATTGGGAGCCCCTGTATAAAGAAGGTCTCCTGTAAACAAATAGCCGTTTGCAGAATCAAAAATACAGATATGGCCCGGGGAATGTCCGGGGTGTATGGTAAATGACCAGCGGTCTTGAACCGATTTCGATCATGTCGCCGTCTGTCAGGACGTCCGTCGGTTCACCTTTGTAGGGGGTGTAAAATGTTTCAGGAACCGGTTTTGTAATATCGCGTGCAATGTCCTTCCGCATTTGTTCAATTGGAAGCCCTTTGAGCCCCTTGGCCAGCCATTCTTTTTCTGCTTCGTGCACATAGATGCGTTCATATTTTCTATGACAGCCGGTATGATCCCAATGCACATGGGTGGTCATTACATTGATCGGCATATTTGTCGGCTTGCCGGTGATTCTTTTGATGCTGTCGATTCGGAGCCTGTGTCGATCAAAGCCGCTTCTTTTGTTCCGAGCAGCAAATAGGAGTGCACATTTTCCCAGTGTCCGTATTCACCGATCGCAAAGTCATTTCATCAATTTTTTCCACGGTAAACCAGTGATCATCTATCATATTTACAGTCCCCTCAATTTTTAACATGCATCACGCCGTCCGGGGCGATCATACATAAACAACTGCCAAAAGACACACACTAGCGGTATATATTCTGCAAGCGGGCGGTGACATCATGAGTGATACTTACATGCCTTTGACCTCTGTAAAAAGCGGGGTCTGTAAGGAGTATGCCAAAGGGGTATACGGATTAACGGTTCAAATTGTCAATGTATATTTTATAATGAATTCTTCCGGTGAAGCGGTATTAATCGATTGCGGCATGCCCAAATCCGCTTCTTTCATCATGAAAGAAGCGGAGAAGCTGTTTGAGGGCGATGTGCGGCTGAAAGCAATCATTTTAACGCATGGGCATTTCGATCATGTCGGGGCTTTGGAAGAGCTGTTGGAAAAATGGTCCGTTCCCGTTTTTATCCATTCGGAAGAAATGCCGTATGTAACGGGAAAAGCCGATTATCCACCGGCCAAGCCCCAGGTGAAAAGCGGTTTGGTCGCAAAGCTGTCCCCGTTGTTTCCGCGGCATTCCATCGATGTTTCATCAAGCGTGAAGCCGCTTCACGAAGACGGCACAGTTCCGTTCCTTGAAGAGTGGAAATGGATTGGCACGCCCGGCCATACACCCGGGCATATCTCGCTGTTCCGGCAGTCCGATAAAACATTGATAGCGGGCGACGCCATAACAACTGTAGAACAGGAATCCCTTTTAGAGGTCGCGATTCAAAAACAAGAACTCAATGGGCCGCCAGCGTACTTCACGATGGATTGGCCAAAAGCTGCTGATTCGATTCGAAAGCTTGCTGCGTTGAAACCGGCCTCATTGCTGACCGGCCACGGAGTGCCAATGAAGGGAACCGACTTTTCACAAGAGCTCAACAGCCTGTCAAACCGTCTTCCCGCCTCACAGGGATAACATCAGTGATGTCTGAAACATTCGGTCATACCGAATGTTTCTTTTTTCATAAGGGAAAAAAGAAACATATTTTCATCCAACACTACCTTCCATCGTTCTAGCCCGCGACTGTTCTTATGCACCAAATGATTCATTTTCTGAAATTTTAGACAAAAAATTCATGAATTTCATTTATAATGCAGATATGCTGTGAAAGGAGCTGAGGAAAGATGAGCATTCAAAAAAAAGTACAGGCTTTCTTTGGGATAACGCTTTTGTTAGGCGGACTCATGCTGTCCGGTGTCGCGCACGCTGTTGAAACTCCTTATTACGGAAAGTTTTACACTCAGCCGGAACAACTCTCCCCACTTTATCCAGAACCTGCTGAAACATACCAAACTCCTGCATTCACAAAGGTAGACGAGGCATTCACAACACAGGAAGAAATGATAAAGTTTATAAACAGACTGACAAAAAAAAGTCCGAATGTCAAAGTGAAAAATATCGGTTTTTCGATTGAAAAAAGAAATATTCCGGTGCTTTATTTCTCAAAAGACGACCGGATCAGATCGGTATCCAAAAAGCCGACGATATGGCTTCAGGCACAGATTCACGGGAATGAACCGGCCGCCGGGGAATCAGCTTTGGCCATCGCCGATAAGCTTGCCGGATCTTATGGGGACAAGGTGCTAAAAAAAGTCAATGTGATCATCGTTCCAAGAGTCAATCCAGACGGCTCCTATCATTTTAACAGAAGACTTTCCAGCGGCATCGACGGAAACCGGGATCATGTAAAGCTTGAATCCCCTGAGGTACGGGCGATTCATAAAGAATTCAATCAATATTCTCCCGAAGTCGTCATCGATGCCCATGAATACGGAGTCGGCCAAAATGAATTTCAGACTGTCGGTGAAAAAGGCGCATTAAAATACCATGATCTTTTGATTTTATCAGGGAAAAATCTAAATATACCCGAAGCGATCAGAACTGCATCAGACAGCCTTTTTGTGAACGGTGTCAGAGAAAAGCTTGATGAAAAGGGATTCTCAAATGATGCCTATTATACGACCGGAAAAAGCAAGGACGGAAACATTGAGATCTATGAAGGAGGGACAGAAGCGAGAATCGGCCGCAATGCATTCGCGCTTCAGCCGGCTCTATCTTTCTTAGTCGAAAGCAGGGGAATTGACATCGGCCGCGAAAATTTCAAAAGAAGGGTCGCCGCCCAAGTGGCAACACATGAAACCATCATCGATACGGCGGCAAAGCATGCGGCGGAGATTAAACGTCTTGTCGCCTCAGAAAAATTAAAGCTGATCCAAAAAGGGGCGAAAGCGAATGATGATGATCAGGTGGTCATTACAAGCGATTTCGCCGGACCGTTTCAAGATACGTTGAAAATGGCTGATATCGCTTCAGGACAAGCCGTCGATGTTCCTGTTCAATACTATAGCGCCAGCGAGGCAGTTCCCGTACTTTCACGAACAAGGCCGGTCGCCTATCTTGTCCTGCCCGGACATCAGGACATAGATAAAAAACTGCAAGACCAAGGATTGAAAAGCGCTGTACTGCCTGTTAAACAAAAGCTTCCGGTCGAAGCCTACCATGTCACTTCGCAAAAAACGGCCGGCGAATCAGAAGGCCGGCCTGTGATTCAGGTGGAGACGAAGCTTAAACACGAGAAAAAAGAATTTCCGAAGGGCACAAAAGTCTATTTTACAGCTCAGCCTCAAACCAACCTGCTGTCGACAGCGCTTGAGCCTGAATCCGTTGACAGCTATGTGAGTACGGGCTACATTTCCTCTGAAGAAGGAAAAAAGCTGCCAGTCTATCGTTTTATGCTCAATCAAAAAGCGCTTCATACACAAAAATAAAAACAAGGCATCCGTCTCAATGGCGGATGCTTTTTTATCGGTTTTTTATCATTTCTGAAAGAAAGGTTTTAAACTTAAACGGAAACCGATACAATAAGAATCATTGGGAGTAGGAAGGAGAGGGGTCATTTGGAAATTAATGAAGAGCTTTGGACAGAAGCAAAGAACTTCATTGAGCTGTGCTACGGAGAATTGGCTAAATCCGAGGCTGAAATCAAGTCGCGTTTACATATCATACGAGAGGACATCATCAGAACAGGCAGCTATATACATACAAAGGAAGAAATCGAACATGGAGCCAGAATGGCGTGGAGAAACAGCAGCCGCTGCATCGGCAGGCTGTTTTGGAACTCTCTTACTGTCATCGATCAAAGAGGCGTTCAAACCGAGGCAGAGGTGCGGGATGCGCTTTTTCGCCATATTCAGCTTGCAACAAACGGAGGGAAAATCAGACCGTTCATTACGGTTTTCCCCCCGGAACAAAACGGGCAAAAAAAAGTGTCTATTTGGAACCATCAGCTGATCAGGTATGCGGGGTATGAAACTGAGCAAGGCGTCATCGGCGATCCGGCGTCATTGGAATTGACAAAAGCGTGTGAAGCGCTCGGCTGGAAAGGCGAAGGTACGCCTTTTGACGTTTTGCCGCTTGTTTTTCAAATAGATGGACGTCCACCTGTGTGGTATGAGCTGCCTCGTGAAATCGTCAAAGAGGTCCGGATTGAACATCCGGAGATTGAAGGCTTCAAAAGTTTGGGGTTGAAGTGGTACGGTGTGCCGATTATAGCCGATATGAAGCTAGAGGTCGGAGGGATTCATTATAACGCAGCTCCTTTTAACGGCTGGTATATGGGGACCGAAATCGGAGCGCGCAATCTCGCCGATGAAGACCGCTACAACATGCTTGACAAAGTGGCCGGCATAATGGGGCTTGATACAGAACGGAATGCTTCATTGTGGAAAGACAAGGCGCTTGTTGAACTGAACAGGGCAGTCCTTCATTCATACAAAGAGGCAGGCGTCAGCATCGTTGACCACCATACGGCGGCAAGCCAGTTTAAGCGTTTTGAAGAGCAGGAAGCTGAAGCGGGACGAGAGCTGACAGCGAGCTGGACCTGGCTGATTCCGCCGCTGTCGCCGGCATCGACTCATATTTTCCACAGCCATTATGAGAATAAAACCGTAACACCGAATTATTTTTATCAAGAAAAGCCATATATCAATCAGTAAATGCACAAGGGAGAGTACTAGAATGAAAAAGCATGTTTGGCTGGTCGCCGTGCTGGCTGTCATGTTGTCCATGACGGCGTTTACGGGAGCAGAAGCAAAAGGATCAAACATCGTCCTCGGCTATACGACAGGCGATGGGGCATCATATCACTCATTGACGTCTTATCATATGCAAAAAATAAAAACGTGGGCGGTCATTTCCAATTATAATGAAGCCATTCAAAATTTCGACGGAAACCTGGCTTCCCGCGTCATGACAAACAAAACCGCGCGCAAACACTTTGCGGATCAGCTCGTAAAGCTGGCTAAAAAACAATCGTTTACCGGAATCAATATCGATTTTGAGGCCGTAAAGCCGGGGGATCGGGCAAAGTATTCAAGCCTGATCCAATATGTTGCAAACACTCTGAAAAAGCATAAAATCAAAACGATGGTGTCAGTGCCGGCGAAAAGCGCAGATCACCGGCAAGATGATTGGAGCTGGCCATTCGACTATGCGAAAATCGGAAAATACGCAGATTATGTGCAAGTGATGACATACGATGAACACGGCGTGTGGAGCAGCCCTGGCTCTGTCGCCAGCACGAACTGGATCAAAGGCACTTTAAAATACGCGGTCAAAACGATCAAAGCCAATAAAGTCATTATGGGGATTCCGTCTTACGGAAACGACTGGGATCTAACCGATCAACATAACAGCAAAATGCTGCAGTGGAATGAGCTTCAAGCGCTCAAAAAGAAGGTGAAGGCAAAGCCTGTTTACAATAAAAAATCCGGTTCGATGACGTTCTCCTACAAGGATGGCAGAAAACATAAGCATGTCGTTTGGTATGAAGATGAAAAAACGATTCAAGCGAAAAGCCGTCTGGCAAAACAGTATAAAATCGCCGGCGTATCCGTTTACGCGCTGGGGCATGAATCGGCGTCTTTCTGGAAGGCGATTCAAAAAGGACTCAAATAAAATCCCAATGCGGCTGTCCGAATGTCCGGGCAGCCTTCTTGTATGTCACAAAAAGGAGCTGCATATGAATGCCATTGACAAATACTTGAATGAGCATATTGAGGGAATCGCTTTAAGACCGCCGTTATTCTACAACTGGCCATACGGCATCCGTTTTGAAATCTCCATGCCTTGGGCGGATCATGCAGAAGCTGACAATCTTCGCCAAATCAAAGAAAGAAGCCTTACGATTTTCACTCAAGTTTTCTCAGACACGGATGAAATGATGCTTGTCGCAGATGTATCCCTGCAGCAAAAAAAGCAGACCAACCTCTTTAAAAAATATGTGAAACATAAAGCCGTTTTAAGGAAATTGTAGCACAGGCAGAATGCTCCGTACAACCATCGTTATCTGCTTCCTTGTACAAAGGCTGATATCCGATTCGGACAGTTGCTGTCATTCATTTGCGACAAAGATTTTGTAAACAAGGGGTATGATGTCGAGATTTATGTTGTGAATGTGGCGCGTAAGATGATTTTCCACTTATATGATGACAGCGGATGCGACGTCATTGCCGTTCAAAAAGAAGAACTGCTGCCGCTTTACAGCCGGCTGAACCAATGGGTATTGGAAAATGACAGAAGCCGTATTGACCAAATGTTCCAGCAGATGCTGCCAAACAATCAAAAAAGGCCGGATTGATACATATCCAGCCTTTCATAAAAAATCATCCATTCATGCCATTTTCTTTTCGGAATAGCATATAGGAATAGACATATGGTGCAATAACGGTAAGCAAAATAATAGGCAGTATCACATTTTCGCCGATCGTAAACAAACCGTCCGCCGCTATAAAAATTCCTGCAATCGTAAATACTTTCGCCCCGAATCTGTGGGTTTTTTTCCAGATCGCATCGCTGCTCAATGTCCAAGGGTTTTTAATTCCCATAAAAAAGTTCGGGCGGACTCTTGGAAGATAATTGCCGATGATGATCAGAAGGGCTCCTACAAGCACTGGGACGATGCTGCTCGTCGGCAAGTCGTATCCCATTCCCGACAGCACCATCAAGATATTGATGAGAGAAAAAAGCACCATCATGGCGTTGATGAGAATATCATACGTCTTAGAAAACATGCGATAGTTTTTTTTGCGGGGGTCCACTTTTGGCGTCACAGCCATCAAGATATATACCACCACAAGCAGACCCATCGCGGTCAGCATCGCTTCCATTTTTGAGGCATACCGGTCTACTTCGCCTGAAGACGACCAATGAATGGGAACTTGATCAGATATATGCGGGTAGGCAATCACCCAAACCAATAGATTAATCAAAATTAAAGATAGTGAAAAGATGTGCTTCTTCATTTTGCATCCCCTTCGTCTGTTCTAGTTTGTTCAGTAAAGCTGAAAGCCCAGCTGATAATGTCTTGAAACATGGTCGTATTCAGCGAATAGATGATGAATTGCCCTTTTTTTTCATCCTGAATCAGTTCGGCCTGTTTTAAGATTTTTAAATGCTGGGAGATGCTCGGCTTTGACATCTGGAAATGCCCGGCGATTTCACCGGCGGTCAAATCCTGTTCTTTCAGCAGATTCAATATTTTTCTCCTTGTTGGATCAGCCAAAGCTTTAAATGTTTGGTTCATGTAATAACATCCTTGGAATTTAAGTATTTAGTTATTTAACTAAATACTAAAATGAATGACCGAATAAGTCAAGGCCAATATGAGCCTTTACGAAAAAAACCGCCGAATCGGCGGCTTTAATAGCTGATATTAAACTTTTGGTATCCGTCAATTTGTTTTGTTTCTTCGATTTTGACGTCAGTCACGTTTGAGAACGGGCTTCCTTTTTGGACGGCTTTGAGAAATTGCTTCAAGCTTTCTTCCGGCCCTTCCGCACGGATTTCAACAGTGCCGTCATCGCGGTTGCGGACCCAGCCTGTTAATTTGCGTTTGTCAGCTTCCATTTGCACGAAGTAGCGGAAGCCGACGCCTTGGACGCGCCCATCTACAATGATTCGATATTGAAGCACTCTGGGAACCCTCCTTTTCTTCTATGCTACCATATTTCCCATTTTTCGATCACGGGATAGACATGGATGAAAGGAATCGATACAATATGAAAATAAAGGAAGGACGTGAGACTTTGGAAAATCGGCAATACGAGATTTCTTCCATTTATGTGGGATCTCCGAACATATACGAATTTGAAGGAAAAAAAGTAGAGACGGCAATATTCAAGCAACCCGTCGACTTCCCCGTATTTTTGAGCCGGACCAATTTCGAGGGGGACAAGCAGGCTGACCTCATTCACCACGGCGGCGCTGATAAAGCGGTGTGCGTCTATCCGGGGGATCATTACGCCTATTGGGAAAACGAGCTGAAGAAAAAGCTTCCTCAGGCAGCGTTCGGTGAAAATGTATCAGTAAAAGGCTTGACGGAACGCGATGTATGCATCGGCGACATATTCAAGCTTGGAGAAGCTATGGTGCAGGTAAGCCAGCCGCGGCAGCCCTGTTTTAAGCTTGCCAAAAAGCTGAACGTCAAAGATATGGTGCTGAAAGTGAGGAATACCGGCTACAGCGGGTTTTATTTCAGGGTGCTTGAAGAAGGAATCGTTGCGCCCGATTCACAGCTCCAGTTCGTTTCCCGTGACGCGCACGAAATCACGGTCGCACATGCCAATCATTTGATGTACCATGACCGCAACAATCAATCAGCCATTCGGAAAATCCTTGAGGTCGAGGCATTGTCAGACAGCTGGAGAGCGTCTTTTGAAAAACAGCTGAGCGCATAAAAAAAGCCGCGCCGGTAAAGCGGCGCGGCTTGAAATGTGCAGATTATTTTTTCACGCTGTCAAGCAGATTCGCTAGAAAATGCGTTTTGTAGCTTTGAAGCTTTCTTCCTTCATACTTCGTCATCCCAAGCTTTTTCAATTCCTGTACATACCAGCCTTTGCTTCCGTAATGCATGTCAGAAAACTCCTTTCCATTATTCAATGTAATTGGCATTCTAACATCCATCCCGAAACGTTGAAAAGGGGTTAGAGGAAATTGATAAAAACTGAGCCTTTCGTCCTGAAACCAAGGTCTGTTCTCTGAAGAGAAGATTTCAATGATTTATCAAACTGGAGATGATCATGGAAACAATCAGAATGCTGAGAACAATCCCGATATATTTTAAAAAACCGTTCTTTTTTTTATGGGCATATACGGTTAAAAATATGCTTTCGATCAAAAAGATTACTCCGATGATGGCAAACAACATGAGTGAATATGCTCCTTTCGGCAATGCTGCTTTTTATTTTAACATAAAACCCGGACTTGGATTCGCTGCGGGGAAGCCGAAAGGCGGATGAACGGTTAATCCAGCTGTGTTAAGATAATCGGTTCGTCTTTTGTGATCACGATCGTATGCTCGATCTGCGCCACCAAGCTTCCGTCGGGCGTTTTGAACGTCCAGCCGTCGCCGGCTTCGATAGTGTGCTCGGCTTTTGTTGATACGAACGGCTCTAAAGCGATCACGGTTCCGTTTTTAAACAGCGCGCTGTCAAATGGATCATAGTAATTTAAAATATGGTTTGGCGCTTCATGAAGCTTTTTTCCGATGCCGTGGCCCGTCAGGTTTTTAATGACGGTGAATCCATTTGCTTTTGCTTCATTGTAGACGGCTCTGCCGATTTGGTTTTGTTTTTTCCCGGCCCGCGCTTGGAGGAGCCCTTTTTGAAAGGCGCTTTCCGCGCATTGGCACAGCTTGTGCAAGGTTTCGTCGCCTTTGCCCAAGACAAATGAAATGCCGGTATCTGAGTAATAGCCGCCAAATTCAGCCGAAATGTCGATATTGATTAAATCTCCTTCTTTTAATATGGTGGATTGGCTCGGAATTCCGTGGGCCACTTCATCATTAATGCTGATGCATGTCGTACCCGGGAAATCATACTCTTTTTCCGGAGCTGAAGCGGCTCCATGAGCTTCAAGCACTTGTTTCCCTATCAGATCAAGCTCTTTTGTACTCATGCCGGGAGCGGCTTTTTGCTTCATTTCTTCCCTCGCCAAAGCGACGATTCTGCCGATTTTTTTGAGCCCTTCCAGCTCTTGGTCATTCTTTACAATCACAATTCATTCCCGCTTTCTTTTTTATATTCCAAATCAAGCTTACCATAACTGTTCCCGAAAAAGGAACAGCACGGCTTGAAGATGAAAAAACACCCGCCTTCCATTTGAAGGCGGGTGCTTTTGATTATTGTCCGGAATCTGATGTCGTTGTTGAAGATGCGTCAGATTCGGATGATTTCGGATGATGATTGGTGTAATCATAGTCGCTTGGATCGACTGGCTTGAATCCTTTCGGTTTATAGAAGCGCAGCAAATCTCCATCGACGATTTTATCCGACATTTCAAGCTCTTTTTTCACCGATTCATCGACGTTCGCGTCAATGTCTTTTTCGTTGAGTAGCTCTCCTGTCTTCGTATCATAATAGTTTCCGTTCGTTTTCGTGTATTTCGGTGAAACAAAATCGCCGTTTCGGAACGGAATGACTTCGCGGTGTTCAGGAGACAGAAGGTCTGAACCGCTCATCAGGTAATCCTTCGTATCCACGCCCATCAAATGAAGCAGGGTAGGGGCTACATCGACTTCGCCGCCGTATTTGTGGGATTTAACTCCCTTGACCCCAGGTGCGTGGATAAACAGCGGAACCCTCTGTAACTGAGCATTTTCATATGGCGTAATGTCTTTGCCCAATACTTTGGACATCGCTTTATTGTGGTTTTCCGAAATGCCGTAGTGGTCGCCATACATGACGACGATTGTATTGTCATACAATCCGGCCTTTTTCAGATCGTTGAAGAACTGTTCAAGCGCCTGATCCATGTAGTTGGCCGATTGGAAGTAATGATCGACAACACTGTCGCCGGTATCCCCGGCCGGGAAGTCTGTATCGCCTTCATCCATTTCAAATGGGAAATGGTTGGAGAGCGTAATAAATTTCGTGTAGAACGGCTGTTTCAGGCTCTTTAACAGCGGCATTGATTCTTCAAAGAACGGTTTATCCTTCAAGCCGTAGTTTTTCGTTTTACCTTCGCTCATATCGTAATACGTAGCGTCAAAGAATTTGTCATATCCGATGGCTTTATACATTTCATTACGGTTCCAGAACGTTTTGTAGTTACCGTGGAAAGCCGCGGATGTATAGCCTTGCGATTTTAAAATCGCCGGCGCCGACTGAAGCGTGTTCTGCGCTTTATTAATGAACACCGATCCTTGAGATAAAGGATACAGCGAGGTGTCCATCATGAATTCGGCGTCTGATGTTTTACCTTGTCCAGTTTGGTGGAAAAAGTTATCAAAATAGAACGTTTCATTATCATGAGCCAGCGAGTTTAAGAACGGCGTTACTTCCTTGCCGTTAAGCTTGTAGTCAATCAGGAACGTCTGAAGTGACTCCATTGAAATGTAAACCACATTCATGCCTTCCGCTTTTCCGAAGTATTTAGGGTCCGGTTTGTCCTGATTGGCTTTAATATAGTTCTCAACCTCAGTCACGTCGCTGGAGCTGGCCAGGGCGCGCTGACTGTTTGACTTAATGTTTTGTATCGCATCATAGATTGTGAAGTTGTATGTTCCCAAGTATTTCACAAGATAGTTGCGGTCGAATGAACGGGTAAGAAGCTCCGGACGGTCCATCTCCGCAACCGCAAGATTGACGAGAAAGACCAGAATGCTTGCACCCATTACGATTTTAAACGGACGCTTTGTCGTTTTTTCAGACGGTCTGTTATAAAAAACGGCCAATGCGATCAAAATGATCGTATCGATAAAATAAAAGACATCAAGAGGGTGCATGAGTGAGAAAATACTGTCCCCGAGCTGTCCTCCGTTTGTTTTTGCCTGCATGATCGTAGGCAGCGTGATAAAGTCGCTGAAGAATCTGTAATAGACGACGTTTGCGTAAAGTAAAAAAGACATTAAAAAATGAATCACTATTATGGCCGTCTGCTGTATTTTTTTCTTGAACAAGAGTCCCAATCCAAGAAAGAACAAGCTTGAGCTAATCGGATTCACAAAAAGCAAAATCTTTTGTACTGTGTTGGTTATTCCTAAATTAAATTCAATCACATAAGCAGCATATGTTTTCAGCCATAGCAATACAACGGCTATCAGAAAAAAGGCAAGCCCTCTTTCCTTTATAAATCTTTTCATTGTTACACTCCTTTTTCCGGATCAGCATAAAACAATCGGAACGAAGAAAAAAACGAATGTATAAAATATACCATGAAATGCCGATTTAGAAAAGCGGAAACTAAGACAGGCAAAGAGACCGTGAAAACCCCATCAATCCAAGGATGTTGGCTTTTTGAAAACCGAACTGGAAATATTTTGTGCCAATTGTATATTGGCTGTTCCCTGGTTTTATGGCAGACTGATGTATTATATGTATGAAAAAGGCTGGTGAGACCATGGATTTTTCAAGTATCATCTCCGAGGATAGAATTAAGCAGGCGATCAAGGACGGGGAGTTCGACGGGCTGCCGGGAATGGGCAAACCGCTTAAAAAGGATGATGCCGCCCATGTTCCCGAAGATCTCCGAATGGCTTACCGGGTGTTGAAAAACGCCGGTATGGCAGGGGATGAAGCATCGCTGAAAAAAGAGCTGATGACCATTGACGACTTAATCGCCAAATGCACGGATGAAGATGAGCGCGAGCGGCTCATCAAAAGAAAAACGGAAAGCCGGCTCAGGCTTGACAGACTCGCCGCCAAGACAGGCATGTTTTCCAAGCCTGCATCCGCTTTTTACAAGGATAAAATATATAAACGGCTCGGCCGTTCATAAAGAGCAGACGTTTTTTCCGATGTCTGCTCTTGTTTTTTACTGCCGGCGGCAATGTTGCATTTTGGGACTGTGAAAGCGGGGCGGGAAGAAGATGCCTTTTAAAAACAGATCGTGCGCTTTGTGACAAGTTTTATTTTTCTCCGGTTGTGGTAATGACCCATAAACGAAAAAAGGGTGATAGGATGGAAACATTAGCATGGGTCAAGCGTATTTCGGATTGGCTGTGGGGGCCGCCTTTAATTGTTTTATTGACGGGGACAGGAGTCTATTTTACAATTCTGCTGAAATTTTTTCAGTTTCGCTATCCCGTTTATATGTTCAAACAAACGATCGGCAGCATCGGCAAAAAGCCGAAGGGAGAGGGGACGGTTACACCTCTGCAAGCATTGACTTCGGCTCTCAGTTCAACGATCGGCGCTGCAAACATTGTCGGTGTGCCGGCGGCGATTATGTTCGGCGGTCCAGGAGCCGTTTTTTGGATGTGGCTGGTCGCGCTGTTTGCCATGGCAATTAAGTTTTCGGAAAGTGTGCTGGCCGTCCATTATAGAGAAAAAAACAAAGCGGGGGAATTTGTCGGCGGGCCGATGTATTACATAACAAAGGGGCTGAAGCTGAAATGGCTCGGCGTCTTCTTTTCAGTTGCGCTGATTGTCGAACTGATCCCAAGCATTATGGTTCAAGGAAATTCAGTATCTGTTTCACTGGCGGAAACATTCTCTTTCAATAAAATGTACGCAGGGATCGTCATTGCTTTTTTGATCGGCCTTGTGGTCATTGGGGGAATCAAGCGGATTGGAAAAGTGACAGAGCTGGTGGTGCCGCTGATGGCAGGGGTGTATGTGGGGGCGGGAATCCTGATTGTCATCATGAATGTTTCATCAGTGCCAGCTTTTTTCTCTCTCATCTTTTCGAATGCGTTTACCTCCTCTTCGGCATTAGGCGGGTTTGCCGGCGCGGCAATCGCCGAAACGGTCCGCTGGGGATTTGCGCGCGGCCTTTATTCCAACGAAGCCGGGATGGGGACGGCGCCGATTGCCCATGCCGCTGCAATGACCGATCATCCCGTAAGGCAGGGCTTCTGGTCTGTGATCGGCATTGTCGTTGACACCTTGCTGATTTGTACGACGACGGCTTTTGTCGTTCTTTCATCAGGAGTGTGGACGGGGGAAAACGCCCTTCGAAACCCGGCGGCGCTGACGGCAGCAGCTTTCAAAAGCTATTTTGGCAGCGGAGGCGGATACTTCGTGTCCATCTCACTCGTCTTTTTCGTTGTATCAACGATTACCGTTGTGATTTTTTACGGGGTTAAGCAAGCTGAGTTTCTGTTCGGCCGGATCGCCGGTCATGTGATCAAGGTGATTTATTTAGCCGCAATTATCATAGGTGCAGCGGGCGGGGCGAAGGCCATTTGGGGATTTCTTGACCTCGCGCTTGCTTTCATACTGATTCCAAATATTGCGGCCCTTTTACTTTTGAGCAGAAAAGTCAGGTCTTTATATGATGAATTTTTTACATCAGAAAAGTATTATTTGAAAGATATCAGGCCAAAGAGCGGCGCTTATGAGCCCCGGAAAAATATGAACCATTCTTAGCGGCTAGCATAGAGAATGAGCGAGGCATGCTCCGCTCGGAAAAAAGAGCAAAGTTTTGCATCTCGATTTGCCTTGCATATGAAAGGAAAGAAAAACGCTGGTGTGCCACATAGCCATGCGGATAAGCGCGGATTTTTTCCCCGGCAATGCAGGCGGCGACCCCTAAAACTTTTATGGATTACGGAAGTTTGTTTTGCCCTCATTACATCGAAACGCTTGTGACGGATAGAGCGCATGGTCCGTCTTTTCACTTCTCATCAATCTGCATGTTCTTCTTTGAAAACCTGGCTGAACAGCGGTTTGGCAACTGTTCAGCCAGGTTCTTTTTGATGGCATACGTATTCATCATGGCCTCTCATGTTTGTGATTGAATTTCCCTTTTGTTTTACATTTTTGAAAACGCTTCAAAAAATATGTTGACTACATGTATATACAGGAATACAATATAACCGTAACATGTATATACAAGTATAAGAACGGAGGGGTTGGCATGGGGGAACTGAACAGATCCGCCCGGCAGATTGTCGATGCAGTCGGCGGCGCGGAAAATATTGCAGCGGCAACTCATTGTGTGACTCGTTTGCGATTTGCTTTAATAGATGAAAGCAATGTCGATCAAAAGGCACTTGATCAAATCGATGTCGTAAAGGGCTCGTTTTCAGCGAACGGGCAGTTTCAGGTGGTGATCGGCCAAGGGACGGTCAATAAAGTGTATGAAGAGCTGGTGAAGGAAACGGGAATCGGCGAATCCAGCAAGGATGAAGTCAAGAAGGCTTCTGAGAAAAATATGAACCCATTGCAGCGTGCTGTGAAAACGCTTGCGGACATTTTTATACCGATTCTGCCGGCTATTGTAACAGCGGGATTGTTAATGGGAATCAACAATATTTTAACGGCATCGGACATTTTCTTCAGCGGGAAGTCGATCGTTGAAGTTTATCCGCAGTGGGCCGATCTTGCCAATATGATTAATTTGATTGCGGGAACGGCCTTTACCTTTCTGCCCGCTCTGATCGGCTGGTCAGCCGTAAAACGATTCGGCGGCAATCCGCTTCTTGGGATCGTGCTTGGCGTCATGCTGGTTCATCCCGATTTGTTGAACGCCTGGGGATACGGAGCCGCGGAGCAAAGCGGCGAAATCCCTGTTTGGAACCTTTTCGGCCTTGAAGTGCAGAAGGTCGGATACCAGGGACAGGTGCTGCCGATTTTGCTCGCTTCATATTTACTTGCGAAAATCGAGCTGTTTTTAACAAAACGGACGCCTGAGAGCATACAGCTTCTTGTTGTCGCTCCGATTACACTGCTTGTGACAGGATTTGCTTCCTTTATTATCATCGGGCCGATTACATTTGCGATCGGGAATGTTTTAACATCAGGCCTTATTGCGGTATTCGGAACATTTGCCGCGCTGGGCGGCCTGTTATATGGCGGATTGTACTCCGCCCTCGTCATTACCGGCATGCATCATACATTCCTGGCGGTCGATCTGCAGCTGATCGGCTCCAAGCTGGGCGGCACATTTTTATGGCCGATGCTGGCCTTATCCAATATCGCTCAAGGTTCAGCCGCGCTGGCCATGATGTTCATTGTCAAGGATGAGAAGCAAAAAGGCCTTTCGTTGACTTCAGGTATTTCCGCTTATCTCGGCATTACCGAACCCGCGATATTCGGAGTGAATCTGCGGTACAGATTTCCGTTTATCATCGCGATGGTCAGCTCAGGGCTTGCCGGAATGTATATTTCATCACAAGGCGTTTTAGCGAGCTCCGTCGGAGTCGGCGGCGTGCCGGGGATTTTCTCGATCATGAGCCAATATTGGGGCGCATTTGCGATCGGAATGGCCATTGTGCTGGTTGCGCCGTTTGCGGGAACATACGCCTATGCAAAACTGAAGCGTAAATAACAGGAGGGGAATTGGGACGCATGCTGCAGTCTCTTTTCCCATTTTATATAGAAAGAAAGTGGTGGTGCACGAATATGGACATGAAACAACAGCCATGGTGGAGAAAAGCTGTGGTCTATCAAATTTATCCGAAAAGCTTTAATGATACGACGGGAACGGGCGTCGGCGATCTTCAGGGGATTATTGAAAAGCTCGATTATATAAAAGAGCTAGGCTGTGATGTGATTTGGCTGACGCCGATTTATGAATCTCCTCAACACGATAATGGCTATGATATCAGTGATTATTACCGGATTCATGAAGAATATGGAACATTGGAGGATGTTGAGCGGCTTTTGGAGGAAGCGCACAAGCTCGGCTTGAAGGTGATCATGGATCTTGTCGTCAACCATACGTCAACAGAGCACCGGTGGTTTAAAGAAGCATCATCTTCGAAAGACAGTCCTTACCGCGATTTTTATATTTGGAAGGATCCGAAGCCTGACGGGTCCCAGCCGACGAACTGGGAGTCAAAATTCGGCGGCTCCGCATGGAAGTTTGATGAAAAGACGGGGCAGTATTATCTGCATCTTTATGATGTCACACAGGCTGATTTAAATTGGGAAAATGAAGAAGTCAGAAAAAACGTATATGAGATGATGCATTTCTGGTTTGAAAAAGGCATAGACGGCTTCAGGCTTGATGTTATTAACGTCATCTCAAAAGATCAGCGTTTTCCGGATGATGATGAAGGGGACGGGCGAAAATTTTATACAGATGGTCCAAGGGTGCATGAATTTTTGCATGAAATGAACAGGAAAGTCTTTTCTAAATATGACAGTATGACGGTCGGCGAAATGTCATCAACAACGATCGCCGATTGCATCAAATATACGAACCCGACCAGGCAAGAGCTGGATATGGTATTTAACTTCCATCATTTAAAAGCCGATTATCCAAACGGGGAAAAATGGACGCTCAGCGATTTTGATTTCTTAAAGCTGAAGAAGATTCTTTCGGAATGGCAGACAGAGATGAATAAAGGAGGCGGCTGGAATGCGCTGTTCTGGTGCAACCACGATCAGCCGCGGATCGTCTCGCGCTATGGTGATGACGGGAAATACCGCAAGAAATCGGCGAAAATGCTGGCGACGGCGATCCATATGCTACAAGGCACTCCCTACATTTATCAAGGGGAAGAACTCGGAATGACCAATCCGAAATTTGATGACATTTCTTTGTACCGGGATGTGGAGTCTTTAAATATGTACCGGCTGATGAAAGAAAAAGGAATACCGGAAGAAGAGGTCATTGAGATTTTAAAAGCGAAATCCCGTGATAATTCGCGGACGCCGATGCAATGGAACGCCGGAAAAAACGCCGGGTTTACAACGGGGACCCCTTGGATTCCGATTCCGGACAATTACAAAGATATCAATGCCGAAGAAGCGCTGCGCGATCCTGATTCTGTTTTTTACCATTATCAAAAGCTGAACAAGCTGCGCAAAGAATGCGATATCATCACAACCGGAGATTATCAGCTTATTCTTGAAGACGATCCGGCGCTTTTCGCGTATGTGAGAAGCGGAAAAAATGAGAAACTTCTGGTCATCAACAATTTCTACGGAAAGGAAACCGAGTTCCGCCTTCCGGAAGATATTGATTGTGAGGGATACTCAGCCAAGGTTCTGATTGCGAATGACGAAGAGATTCCGGGGCAATTCACAAATTTTAAAGTGGGACCATATCAATCGATAGTTTATCATCTGGCCAAACCATGCTAAACTAAGCTGGGTGGTAAAAAATGAAAGTCAATAAATACGTCATGATTTATAAAGAAATCACAGAACAAATTGATCAGGGCATCCTGAATGCCGGCGATATTTTGCCGTCGGAACACGACCTTGCCGATCTGCATGAGACATCGAGGGAAACCGTTCGAAAAGCGTTGAATCTGCTTGCTCAAAATGGCTACATCCAAAAAATCAAAGGAAAAGGTTCCGTTGTCCTCAATAGAGAAAAAATGCAGTTCCCGGTTTCCGGCCTTGTCAGTTTCAAAGAGCTTTCTGAAACGCTTGGCAGAGAGACCAGTACAGTTGTGCATGAGTTCGGCTTGACCCATCCGAACGCATACATTCAAAAACAGCTTCGGATCAAAGAAGACGAAGAGGTATGGCGTGTTGTCAGGTCCCGAAAAATCAACGGAGAGCATGTCATTCTTGACAAAGATTATTTTATCCGGAAAAGCGTGCCTCTTTTAACAAAAGAGATATGCGAGGATTCAATTTATCAATATATTGAGGGAGAACTCGGCCTTGTCATCAGCTATGCCCACAAAGAAATCGTTGTTGAACCTTGCACGGAAATGGATCAAAAGTATTTGGATTTAAACGGATACGAGCAAATCGTCGTTGTAAAAAACTTTGTGTTCCTTGATGACACGACACTGTTTCAATATACGGAAAGCAGACACAGACTTGACAAATTCAGGTTTGTCGATTTTGCCAGAAGAGAGAAGTAGCACGGTCCGCCTATCGGCGGCCGTGTTTTTTTGTGAAGCCGTTTCTCATCACGTCCAAATTGAATATGATGCAAAAGACGGAAATGAAAAATGGGGGCGTAAACATGATTCATAAAAGTGTAACGATCGGAAAAAACGTTGTATTGGGAGAACATGTTGTAATCGAGGAACATGTGACGATCGGCGATGATGTAACAATTGGCCATCATGCTATCATCAAAAAGGACACACAGATCGGAAACGGGGTAAAAATCGGTGATTTGACCGTGCTTGGCAAAGGAACCGCTTCAAATAAAAAAATGGCGCGGCAGCCGAAATCAACAGGAATGCCTTTGACGATTGAAGATCAGGTTGTTATCGGTTCAAGCGCTGTGGTGTATCGGGATGTCTGTTTGAAAAAAGGCGTGTTTGTGGGGGATATGGCAAGCATCCGCGAACATGTGACGGTCGGAGAAGACAGCATCATCGGCCGAAACGCCATGGTGGAGAACAACACAACTATCGGCAGGAGGGTGACTATTCAAACAGGATGCTACATCACCGCTGATATGGAAATAGAAGATGAGGTATTCATCGGCCCGTGCTGTTCAACATCGAATGATAAATACATGGGAATGGGCAATTATCAATATAAAGGCCCAACGATTAAAAGGGGGGCGAAAATCGGAAACAATGCAACCCTGTTGCCATCAGTCGTCATCGGTGAACACGCGGTTATCGGGGCAGGCGCGGTCATCACAAAGGATATTCCCGCCGGCAAAACGGCGGTAGGCAATCCTGGCCGGGTCATGAAATAAAGTCATATTGTAAAAGGTAGTTTCACTTTCCATAAAATAGCATGTTAAATAACGTGTCTGCTTGAGAGAAAAGGTCATAGTATATAAAGCTTCAATATCTAATAAAGATAGTTGCAGCAATAGAGTAAAAAGAATTGGGGGGGAAATGTCCATTCAAAACGCAATGGTAAACGGCGGTTTCGAAACCGGAACACTCGCTCCCTGGGTAGGCGTAAAATACAACCGTTACAAGCGAATTTTCGCATTCCGGTTTTTTCTCTGCGAGATTGTTTGGAGGGACGTTCACATCGTATATTACACAATTTGTTGGGGGAAGGAGCCGAATTTCTTGCCTCTTTGGCGAAAACGGGATTTCTTCCGGTGCCCTCAGTCACCGATGCAGGTTGCCTATTTTGACAGTCGATTTAATTTTCTTGGGAACGGCTTTTTTGCGCTTGTGCCTTCTAGCAGAATACCAGCTGTCGAAAATAGAACGCGGCTGGAAATTTATCAAACGGCAACACCGGCTCCGCCAGGCACCACTCAGGCATTCATATTAATCAACAACCTTCCGCAAGCAGGAACCGGATATTTTAGTGGATGATGTCGCCTTATTGAGAAGAAGGTCCAATCGGAGCACAAGGCCCGACAGGTCCAACCAGCCCGCAAACAGCAATTTTCTTTACAAACACCTCTGGCTCCATTTCAGTCTAACAATCCGCCAACTATTCCGCTAAATACTGAAGTAACTGTAAGCAGCGGTCAAAATGTTAAAGTCGATTATGCACTTGCAGTAGAGACTATAAATACTGCAAACAGTAATATAATTTTTGAATTGAGGCTTCACTTCAATCGCGAAAATGTAATAGAAGCCTCGCAGCCGCTGGTACACACAAAGCTTCCCACTAGCTAGCACTTTTGTTAATACTGTGCCTTCAACTACAACAGTTGCATATACGGTAAGAGTAGCCGTTACAACGGCTTCAAACGTAACTTCTGCAACAGCATTCAATAGAGATTTGAATATAATTAGATTCCCTTAATAATGAGGGGAGATGTTCGAACAGAGCATCTCCTTGTATTTTTGAAAAGTAAGTTTTTGGGATTCCTTCTTCTGGAATTTTTGAGCAAAGTTTTACTTCATATCTTTTAAATGATTGTAAGGTGGA
The DNA here is from genome assembly GCF_033261025.1 of Bacillus sp. KICET-3. Classification (NCBI taxonomy): domain Bacteria; kingdom Bacillati; phylum Bacillota; class Bacilli; order Caryophanales; family Bacillaceae; genus Bacillus; species Bacillus sp. KICET-3. The sequence continues at coordinate 901,818 of NZ_CP137345.1, forward strand.
ATTTCAAGATTCGGTTGTAAATGTGTTTTCACCATATGGAAAATAACGTGACCAAGTTATTTGAGGAAACATAGTATATGTTAGCTTCAAACTTGAAAAAGGTATTGAAGCAAATCTATGAAAAGGAGGTAAATTCCTAGATGTCAATTCGAAATGTTGTTATTAATGGAGGTTTCGAGACAGGGACACTCCCGCCTTGGGTTGGCCAAAATGCATTCGTCACTACTCAATTTTCTCATTCAGGTTTTTGGTCGGCAACATTGCTGGGAGGAAATGTAGTTTCGTTTATAGCTCAATTTGCCCCGGTTAATGCGGGAGAGGGTTTAGAGTTTCTTGTGTCTTTAGCCAAATCAGGTTTTTTACCGTCTCCTCAAGTACAGATCCAAGTATCTTATTTTGATAGTTCATTTAACTTCCTAGGACAGGGGCTTTTTGTTAATATTCCATTTAATAGATTACCAGTTGTGGAAAATAACACATGGCTTGAAGTTTATCAAACGACAGATCCTGCTCCCGCGGGTTCTACGATGGCGTTTATTTTGATAAATACGCTTCCGCAAGCTGGGACAGCAAATGTCGTTGTAGATGATGTAGCGCTTTTAGAGGCCGCTGGTGTAGCGGGTCCAACAGGTCCAACAGGCCCAACCGGCCCAACAGGTCCAACCGGAGCGACCGGCCCAACAGGTCCGACAGGTCCAACAGGAGCAACGGGAGCAACGGGAGCAACAGGTCCGACAGGTCCAACAGGCGCAACAGGAGCGACCGGAGCAACAGGAGCAACGGGAGCGACCGGCCCGACAGGTCCAACAGGCGCAACAGGAGCGACAGGAGCAACGGGAGCGACCGGAGCAACAGGTCCAACAGGAGCGACTGGCCCAACAGGAGCGACCGGAGCAACGGGAGCGACAGGTCCAACCGGCCCAACCGGAGCAATCGGAGCGACCGGGGCAACAGGTCCGACAGGTCCAACGGGAGCGACCGGCCCAACAGGTCCAACCGGAGCAACGGGAGCGACCGGAGCAACAGGTCCGACAGGTCCAACGGGAGCAACAGGTCCGACAGGTCCAACGGGAGCAACAGGTCCGACAGGTCCAACGGGAGCAACAGGTCCGACAGGTCCAACAGGCGCAACAGGAGCGACCGGAGCAACAGGAGCAACGGGAGCGACCGGCCCGACAGGTCCAACAGGCGCAACAGGAGCGACAGGAGCAACGGGAGCGACAGGAGCAACAGGCGCAACCGGAGCGACTGGCCCAACAGGTCCGACCGGAGCAACGGGAGCGACAGGTCCAACGGGAGCAACAGGTCCGACAGGTCCAACGGGAGCGACTGGCCCAACAGGTCCGACCGGAGCAACGGGAGCGACAGGTCCAACCGGCCCGACAGGAGCGACAGGAGCAACAGGCGCAACAGGAGCAACGGGAGCGACCGGAGCAACAGGTCCGACAGGTCCGACCGGAGCAACGGGAGCGACAGGTCCAACCGGCCCAACCGGAGCAACGGGAGCGACCGGGGCAACAGGTCCGACAGGTCCAACGGGAGCGACCGGCGCAACAGGTCCAACCGGAGCAACGGGAGCGACAGGAGCAACAGGTCCAACAGGCGCAACAGGCGCAACCGGAGCGACCGGGGCAACAGGTCCAACGGGAGCAACCGGCCCGACAGGAGCGACCGGAGCAACAGGCGCAACCGGAGCGACCGGCGCAACAGGAGTAACAGGTCCAACGGGAGCAACCGGCCCGACAGGTCCAACCGGCCCAACCGGAGCAACAGGCGCAACCGGAGCGACCGGAGCAACAGGTCCAACCGGAGCAACAGGCGCAACCGGAGCAACAGGTCCAACGGGAACAATCGGCCCGACAGGTCCAACCGGAGCGACCGGAGCAACAGGTCCAACGGGAGCAACAGGTCCGACAGGTCCAACGGGAGCAACAGGAGCAACGGGAGCAACAGGAGCAACGGGAGCAACCGGCCCGACAGGCGCAACCGGCCCGACCGGAGCAACAGGTCCGACAGGTCCAACGGGAGCGACCGGAGCAACAGGTCCAACAGGAGCGACTGGCCCAACAGGTCCAACAGGAGCGACTGGCCCAACAGGAGCAACGGGAGCGACAGGAGCAACGGGAGCAACCGGCCCGACAGGCGCAACCGGAGCGACCGGAGCAACAGGTCCGACAGGTCCAACGGGAGCGACCGGAGCAACAGGTCCAACAGGCCCAACCGGCGCGTAATAGTCAAAAAGAGCAGCTGAATAGCTTTGTTCTAGCCGTTTCGTATGTTTTGTATGGGGAGGTTGAAGGGGTGTATGAAAACTTCGGTTTTCATGCGCCTCTTTTTTTATGTACAGAGTCGAAGGAAAATTTGCAAAAGAAAAAGGACTGCCACCAAGCTGATGCTCATATGACAGTCCTTTCTAATGAAACATTAATCAAATTCTAGCAAATGTTTCATCTCCATTTTGATTTCATTCATGTTTGGTTTGTAAGTTTCAACTCCCGAGCTTAGACTCAAATCAAAGTAATACTCCATTTTTTTGATCAAAGGCTGGACGCATCTCTTTTTCTCTTCTTGATCAAGATGCTGTGTAAATCCGTTGCTTTGATAAGTTTTTGCTGTATTCGCGTAAACTTTTCCAATCATAAAGTTCTTCAGCGCGGTTCGCTGAGCTGGCTCCAGCTCACTCCACTTAATATCTGGCAGGTAGATGTCTTCATTAAAATTATTAATGATATATTCCATTACATAAATAATAGACGGAATTCTTTTGCCTATATTGTATGTGAAATTATGCTGATGCCTGCGGTAGCAATAGACAGGTTTGTGTACATAATGCCGTTTCCATCCGCGTTTAATGTTTACGATGCTGTTGAGTGCATCTCCTGCGTACGGATTTTTGGAATCAACCACCCAGGAATAGTTGTGATCCCGATAAAAAGACAGTTTGAACAATCCGACCATGGGATATACTCCGGAACCGCTTCTTTCAAAAACCCTGCGGACTGCTTCATCATCCGTATATGATTGATAGACCCAGCTTCCGATTCGATTTCCATTCTGATCTACCAATAAAAAATCACCGTAAACATAATCTAAATCTTCCTGTTCAAAAAAACATTGCATAAAGTCGTTGAGTACTTCTTTATTTGCCAAAAAATCATCTGCGCTTATCGGCATGACATAGTCTCCGCCCGCTTCTTCAAAAATTTCTGCAAATGCCGTATCCGCCATACCCGAATTCTCCTGATGGCATATCGTCCTGATATTGGGGTATTTATTTTTATAAGAATTGATGATTTCCACCGAGCCGTCAGTAGAGTGATCATCTACAATAATGATTTCGACGTTTGGATATGTCTGATTAATAACGGATTGAAGACATTGTTCCAAAAAGTGGGCGTAATTATAATTGACGATTCCGACTGTTATTTTGGGCGGATGGAGAAAGGCTGTCCGGACGCTCGCTTTTGTCGGTTTTGCGAATTGGGAAATGTTCTCTTCCATTTTTTTCAGTTGTTTTTCAGATGAATAATATTCTTCGATAAAAGCGCGGTATTGATTTGATGTATAGTCATGTTCAGTGACCATTTCGACCAGTTCATCAATTGTGCTCCATACAAACGATTCATCATAAATGGTTTTGGCGCCGTAAAAATTGTGGACGAGCGGTTTAATTCCTTTTGCCATCGCTTCCATGACCGACATTTGCTGGCTCTCTAAAAGGCTTGTTGATATAAGGTAATGCTTATCTTCCAAGTATTTGTTAATGTCGCTCTGCCATCCGTCGACCTGGACGCTGTCCGCCAGATCGAATTCTTCAATCATCTGTTTAAAATATAACTGATAGCGGATGTCTTGATATTGGCCGGCGATAAATAGCTTGTATCGTGGATCTTTATCATGGATTGCCTTAAAAGCATGCAATAAAAGCATCGGGCCTTTTTTATAATTAATGTAGCCGACGTAGGCGATATGAAACCCTTTGTCACGCTGCTTAAACGTATAATGGTCTAAGTTCACTCCGTTTGGAATGGTTATGGTCTTTGTTTTATGAAGGTTTTGCACTTGATCAACGATGTATTCCTCCATGTGCCTACCGTCAAAAACCACTTGATCTATGACATCCCAGCGGACTTGATAAGGATACGCCGTAAAAGCTTCATAGCTGTGAAGCCTGCAAATTAGAATTTTTTCATGCGCGAGAGGCAATTTGCTCCCGTATATGGTTAAGTTGTCACACCATTCAAACCAGCAAACATCCGCCCACTTCATTCCGGTGTCGATTTGTTTGAGATCTGTGACGATCAGCTTAAGCGTTCTGTATGATTGGGGGAGATGTTCAACTATAGGATTGATAAATGTATCTAAACCTGGTTTGACAAAGAAGATGATTTTCGGCCGCAGGTATTCGACACTGCGGAAGAGACTGAGTTTTTCCCGGAACAGCTGCTCTTTTTGAGCCTGCTCCATAAAAAGAGCAGCATCATCATACCATTCACAAGCTTCTTGTAAGCACCCTTTTTTTTCATTGATAAAACCCAAACTGATCAGCTTGCTCATTCCGAATGGATCGGTGTTCAATCTCTCTCTAATGAGCCGTTCAGCTTCCTCCCACTTTTTGTCTTCTATCATTTCAGTGATTTCACTTTCATTATTGGCAAGCTCCAGTGAGTGCAACAGCAGTTCCAATTCATTGTTTTGGCTCATCACAATCCTCCTGTCAGACGTTGAATTTCACTAGTAATATCTATATTCACTAATGGAAGGAAGTTTCCGGGTTATACATCCAAACTCTATTTGCCGGATTTATGATAAGGGCACAAACAAAATGTTCTGCTGTTCATAATCTATTGGAGTGAAGATAAAGTAACGATAAGGAGTGGATGATTTGATCACAATCAGTCTCTGTATGATTGTCAAAAATGAAGAAGAAGTATTGGCAAGATGTCTTGATACCGTAAAAGACATTGTAGATGAAATCAATATTGTCGATACCGGTTCAACCGATAAAACAGTAGAAATTGCTAAACAATACACGGATCGCGTCTTTTTCTTTGAGTGGATCGGCGATTTTGCCGCCGCAAGGAATGAATCGTTTAAGCATGCCACAAAAGATTATATTCTTTATCTTGATGCGGACGATGTCCTGCTTGAAAAAGACCGGAAAAAATTAAAAGAATTAAAAGAAACGCTTGATCCATCCGTGGATTCTGTTTCCATGTATTATGACGCCGGCACGGATGATTTCGGTAATGTGACGCTGAGATACCGCCGCAACCGTCTTGTAAAAAGGGAGAAAAATTTTAAATGGAGAGGCGACTGCCACCAGTATCTGGAGGTTTACGGAAATATCATCAATGCCGATATTTCGGTGACACATAAGAAAATCCGCCATTCAGTCGGACGCAATCTCAATATCTATCAAAAGAAAATCGACCGCGGCGATGCTTTTTCACCGAGGGACTATTTTTACTATGGAAATGAATTAAGAGAAAACGGCCATTATGAGAAAGCGATTGAAAGCTATAATAAAAATATAGAAATGAAAGAAGGCTGGATTGAAGATAAAGTATACGCGTGCATCAATAAAGCGGACTGCTACAGGTTTCTCGGAGATATGGAAAATGAGCTTAGATCGTTGTTTCAGTCATTTGAATTTTCCAAAACGCCGCGAGCCGAGACATGCAGCAGAATCGGCTATATTTTTCAGCGCCGGCGCGAATATCAGGCTGCTATTTACTGGTATGACCAGGCGACAAAGCTGGTGCCTGACTCAAATAAATGGAGCTTCAGCTATCCGGCTTATTACACGTGGTATCCGCACCTGCAAATGTGTGTATGCTACTATAATTTAGGCGATTTTGAAAAATCGTACCAGCACAATGAAGAGGCAAGAAAATACCGTCCAGAGGACAAATCTGTTCTTCATAATAAACAATTATTAGAAAGCAAATTGGGGCTTTCTAAATAATCAACAAAAGACTTACTGAACAAGTAGGTCTTTTTTTTCGCATCAAAAAAGATATCGAGCTGAAACTCAATTTCCGTCAACAAGTCTATTTTTTGCTAAAGCATTGTTTCCATAAGAATAAAATCGGTATTCACGTTATCATGGCGGCTGGGTTACCCCGTTGGTTCTGATTGGCCATTCGTTCGATTGGATTCACATAAATCGAGTTTGAAGAATACAAGATTTTGATTTGAAACATCAGATCTCCTTATACCATCGTTCCTTCATTAAATAGAAAAATGAACATTTCCGGAACCTCAAGTAAAGTGAGATACCCAGCCGTGGCAAGTTACCAGAATCGATCATAAATTATTTTGGAACTTTGCCAAATCAAGGAGGAAAATAGATGATTCCGTTAATTAATCTCAAACGGCAGTTTCAAACGGTTAAACACGAGATTTTAAAAGAATTTGAGCGGGTGCTAGACAGCGGGCAATATATTTTGGGACCGAAAGTAAAAGAGTTGGAGAAGAAAATAGCGGAAAAACTTGGCGTTCGTGATGCGGTGGGAGTCGCCAACGGGACGGACGCTTTAGTGCTGACGCTTGAAGCATACGGGATCGGCAAGGGGGATGAAGTCATCACAACCCCTTTCACTTTTTTCGCGAGTGCTGAAGCCGTCTCAAGGGTCGGGGCGACACCGGTGTTCGCGGACGTCGATCCTGAAACATACAATCTCGATCCGGCAAAGATAGAAGAACGCATCACCCCTGCCACAAAAGCGGTCATTCCCGTTCATATTTTCGGCCAGCCGGCTGATATGGACGACATTATGGCGGTTGCCAAAAAACATCGGCTGCTTGTGATCGAAGACGCCTGCCAGGCATTTGGCGCAACATATAATGACCGTCCTGTCGGCAGTCTCGGAGATGCGGCTTGTTTTTCGTTTTTTCCGACGAAAAATTTGGGGACATTGGGTGACGGAGGGATGGTGACGATATCAGATTCTGAAGCCGCCCAACGTGTAAGAACACTCAGAACGCACGGAACAAGCAAAAAATACTTTCATGACAAAATCGGCTTCAACAGCCGGCTTGATGAATTGCACGCCGCCGCCTTGCTTATTTTTCTAGAGAAGATCGACGGTTGGAATGAACAAAGAAGAAAAATCGCCGGCCGGTACCGTGAGGCTTTGGCTGAGGCGTCACACCTGACGCTTCCGAAAGAAAAAGAAGACCGCTCCCACATTTACCATCTCTTTTGTATCGGAGCGAAAAACCGCCGGGAGATCATGCAGTCGCTTGAGGCGCAGCAGATTCATACAGGCGTTTACTACCCGTGCTGTCTTCATCTGCAGGATGTTTATGCTTCACTGCCTTACAAAAAAGGAGATTTCCCAGTAGCTGAATCATTGTCTGAAACGCTGTTCGCCATTCCGATGGATCCTTTCCTGCCAAGCGATGAACAGGATCAGATCATCTCCGTGCTGCTGGCAAGTGGGGGAGGGGAGTGATGACGCTTCGTGTTGGCTTAATCGGCTGCGGCTATATGGCAAAAAAACATCTGCGCGCTTTGAGCGGCTGTCATGAAGCTGAGCTTGCGGCCGTCAGTGATGTCGAAAAAGACAGAATGGCTGAAGCGGCTGAATACTATGCATCCCTGAGAGGCGAAAGTCCTGCGATAGCCCATTATCCGCAATATACGAGCCTGCTGGCCGATACGAAAATAGAGGCTGTGATCATTGCGGCCGTTTCAGGTCTTCATGCGGAAATGGCGAAACAATCTTTGCTGGCTGAAAAGCATGTCATTTTGGAAAAACCGATGACACTGTCGCTGGAGGAGGCCGATGAACTTATTCAGCTGGCTGAGCAAAAAAACTTGAAGCTCATGGTCTGCCATCAAATGCGCCATCGGCCGATTATGAAAAAAATAAAAGAAACGATAGCAGAAGGGAAATTAGGGAAGCCATACTTAGGCGCGGTTTCGCTGCGCCTCAACCGCTCTCCCGCATACTATGCGGCAGCTTCGTGGCGGGGGAGCTGGGAAAAAGACGGAGGAATGCTGATCAATCAGGGGATACATCTCATTGATCTTCTGCAATGGTTTTTAGGAGATGTGACAAGCGTATACGGAGAAATACTTACCGCGGCGCCTGGGAAGGAAACGGAAGATGTAGCGGCCGGCATCCTGACTTTTGCCAACGGGGCAAAGGGAATCATAGAAGCAAATATTGTAACACAGCCAAACAATCTGGGAAGCTCGCTCTCTATCTTCGGGGAAAACGGTACGATTTCATTGGAAGGCCCTTCTTTCAACCGGATCTCCCGCTGGTATATCGCCGGAGAAGAGGGAGACATAGAGGAAGCGTCACAGCTGATTGCTCTATCGGGCGAACAGTCTGCGATGTATCAAAACTTCATTCGCGCAGTCCAGGATGGTGAACCGCTGCTGATTGACGGAAAAGAGGGTAAAAAAGCGCTGGAAGCGATATTCGGCATCTATCAATCCGCATTGATCAAACAGCCTGTACGGCTTCCGCTGTCTTCATTTCAAACCTCTGATATGAAAAAGAAATAGTTTTGTGAATTAGTAAATCGTCCCTTTCAAAAAAGAATATGAAACATATTTTATTAAAGGAATGTATGAAGGGGCGATTAAATACATGAACAATCAAGAATATCAAAACCAGACGATAGCTGTCATAGGTTTAGGGTTTGTCGGTCTGCCCTTGGCTATGCTGTTGGTATCCAAAGGCTTTCCGGTCATCGGAGTTGATTTGGACGAACAAAAAATCAAATCCTTAAAAGAGGGAAGCAGCTATATTTCTGATATAAAAGGCGAAACGGTGAAAAACGCTGTAAACAGCGGCTTTTTCCGGCCAGTTTCGGATTATCGGCTGATCAGGGAAGCCGCTGCTGTCATTATATGCGTCCCGACCCCGTTAACAGATGACTCGGCGCCAAATTTGGATTATGTGACAAAAGCGGCAGAATCAATCGCCGGGCATCTGCAAAAAGGCCAGCTCGTGGTCTTGGAAAGCTCGACATACCCAGGCACGACGAGGGATATGGTCAAACCGATTCTTGAAAAAAGCGGCCTTGTCTGCGGAAAGGATTTTTATTTGGCCTATTCCCCCGAACGCGTTGACCCGGGAAATCAGTTCCCGATCGAAGTCGTTCCGAAGGTGGTCGGGGGGACGACGGAAGCGTGCCGGGATAAAGTATATCAATTATACAGCAGGATTTATCAAGAGGTCGTTCCGGTTACATCCCCCGAAACGGCAGAGCTCACAAAACTGCTGGAAAACACGTACAGGTTCATCAATATTTCATTTATTAACGAGTTTGCGATGATCTGCGACCGGCTCGGCGTGGATGTATGGGAAGTCATCAAAGCGGCCAGTACGAAACCGTACGGATTTGCGGCATTTTATCCAGGCCCGGGGATCGGAGGCCACTGCATACCGGTTGACCCTTTATATTTGCAGTTTGTCATTAAAAAAATCGGCATTTCAAGCGATTTTATTCAGCTTTCAGAAGAGATGAACGAAAGAATCGTCCGCTATATTGCCGAACGCGCATTGCAATTGGCTCAAAAGGAAAAGGCTACAGAAGCAAACATTCTCATCTACGGCGTTACCTATAAACGAAATGTCGCGGACGTCCGTGAATCAAAATCACTCGACATCATCGGGAAGCTGGTCGGGATGGGAGCGGAGGTTTCTTATCATGATCCTCATTTTCCGGAGCTTCACATCGGCGGCAAACAACTTCGCAGTCAATCGATTGATGCCGAGTCACTGAAGGATTATGACTGTGTCGTCATATTGACGGACCACGCCGAACTGCCGAAAGAACTGCTCTTGCACCATGCAAAGGTCGTATTTGATACGAGGGGGGTTTTAAGAAACGGCTCAGGAAAAGCTAAAGTCGTTCAGCTTGGAAGCGGTCTTTCATAGCGATGTCTTCGATCGCCCGAATACGATCCATCATGAAAACGGCCACCAGACCGAAAAGCCGCTCGGAACGACCGGTGTTCACACTCACGCCCAAACCGGTTCAGAATACAATGTGGTAAAACAGAGCGTAAAGGGTGAGGACCGTGTGGATCGGAATTTTGTTGATCATCTTGGGGTTGGGGATCAGTATTTTTGCCGTCAGTCTCATTGTCAGCTATTTGTTTGTGCTTCCGAACCGAAGCAGCTATGAAGAAACGTTCTTCAGCGGGATCAAGAATGGGGAAATTGTTGATGACGTGTTTCAGTCACATGATAAAGAGGAACTGTTTTTGACTTCTGCCGACGGCTGCCGGCTTCATGCGATGTTTTTCCCTGTTCCGGATAGCAGGAAAGCCGTGATGATCACCCATGGCATTAAATGGTCGCTGTTTGGGGGCTATAAATATGTCGAACTGTTCCAGTCGCTCGGCTACCATGTGCTGCTCTGCGACAGCAGATGCCACGGATTAAGCGGCGGATCGCATGTTTCCTATGGCTTTTATGAAAAGAACGACTTGGCATTGTGGGCGGATGAGCTTGAACACAAGCTTGGAAAAGATGTATTTATCGGTGTGCTCGGCGAATCGCTGGGAGCGGCGGCTGCCGTTGAACTGATGAAACAAGACCGCAGAATTCAGTTCTGCATCGCGGATTCCTGCTTCAGCGATTTAACCGAACTCTGCCGCCATCAGCTGAAAGGGGTTGTCAAGCTTGCCGTGCCGCTTCTGATTCCGCTGATAAGCAGACTGATTAAAAGGAGGCATGGCTGGAGTCTTGCCGACATTTCTCCGGTCCGCAATCTTGAACAGACAGATACGCCTCTTTTCATCATCCACGGCAAAAATGATCAGCTTGTGCCTCCGCAAATGGCCGAACGGCTTTACGAGAAGAAAAAGGGGGTCAAAAAGCTGTATTTGATTGAAGGGGCCGGACATGTCGGCGGGTTTCGCCAAAATCCGGAGGAATATTTCCGAAAGGTTCAAGACTTTTTACTGAGGGTGGAGCCTGTCAAATAGGTTTTGGAAGCTATTCTGCTGCGGCCGATTTTCTCCGTGCTTCATCTATTTTACCGGCATGCGACATTCCCCAGTTCATCATTTGATTGATGATGGGTATGAGAGTTTTACCGAATTCTGTTAAGCAGTATTCGACTTTGGGCGGAACCTGCTTATAAATTTCGCGGTGAACAATGCCGTCGCGCTCCAATTCGCGGAGCTGAAGGGTCAGCATCCTTTGGGTGACGCCGGGGATTAAGCGGCGGAGTTCATTAAAACGTTTTTTCCCATCGATTAAATGAAACAGAATCACGCTTTTCCATTTGCCGCCGATAATATCTATCGTCGCTTCTACAGGACATGAATAACCGCCGGGGGCTGTGCAGTCTGCCGCATGTTTTTTCATCTTGATCTCTCCTTAGTATAAAAAATGATACTATCCAACAAAAATGTGCGTACTTTTTATCTTTTATTATAATAATTAAAATGTAATTGAGAAAGGAATATACGCTATAGCAAAGGAGAGAAACAGATAATGGCAGATCAATCCAAGAAACAGGAGATTCTTGATGCATTTCAATTCAGACATGCCACTAAAGAATTTGATCCTGACAAAAAAATTTCTGATGATGATTTTCAGTTTATTTTAGAAGCGGGCAGACTGTCGCCAAGCTCAATCGGTCTTGAACCGTGGAAATTTGTCGTTGTTCAAAACAAAGAGCTTCGCGAAAAGCTCCGCCAAGTTTCATGGGGGGCGCAGGGGCAGTTCCCGACGGCCAGCCATTTCGTGCTGCTGCTCGGCCGCACGGCAAAGGAAATGAGGTATGACTCCGACTATGTCGCACATCAATTAAAGCATGTGAAAAAAATGCCGGATGACATCATTGAAAATATGCTCAAAGAAGACGGTGTGATGAAAAGCTTTCAAGACGGCGATTTTCACTTGTTTGAAAGCGACAGGGCGATGTTTGACTGGGTCTCCAAACAAACGTATATCGCACTTGCCAATATGATGACAGCGGCCGCTTTGATCGGAATTGATTCATGCCCGATTGAAGGATTCAATTATGACAAGGTTCATGACATTCTTGAAAAAGAAGGGCTGCTTGAAGAAGGGCGGTTTGATATTTCGGTCATGGCCGCTTTCGGATACCGCGTCAAAGAGCCGCGTCCGAAAACAAGACAGGCGCTCGATCAAGTAGTGAAATGGGTCAAGTGAAGAAAAAAAGACGGTTCAGAAAGAGAACCGTCTTTTTTGATGTTTACATGTGATTGATGTTGCGTTTTTTTCGCTGGTAAAGGTAAAGGCCGCCGCCAGCTGCAAGCAATAGAAGACCGAGCATGAGCCAATTGTAGAAAGTTGTAGCTGTGTTGGGGAGAGATCCGTTTGCCGGATCAGCCGGTGCTTGCCCTCCATTCCCCCCGTCATGGCCTGAACCATTTCCAGAGCCGCCGTTATGGCTTCCGCCGCCCGGAGCATCCGGACGTTCGCCGCCAGCCGAGCCGTCTTGTGATCCCGGAGGGGCTGAAGGCGTTCCGGCATGACGGGCATGTAAGACGGTATACTCGCTGAAATGGTCAACATAGCCGGCGGCGGTATGGTCTTTGCTGTAGCCGTTCTTTACTTTTGTAAAGCGGTTATGCTTCCGGTCGACATGGTAGACGCCAGCTTGCTTGTCAGGATGATCCACCTGGAAAAACAGTCCGACCGGCTCCTTGAATGAGCTGACGGCTTTTCCGTTTTGCTGAATGCTGAAATCATAAACCTTTGTGACCGCCTGTTTGATGTTTTTTCCAATCCTGATGCCGATTTTCGTTTCTTCGTCTGCCAGATTTGCAGCCGGCAGCTGCATGGCGATTTTGTCATTCTTCAATGTGATGCTTGGATCGTTTGGTCTTGCTTTTATGAGGTTCGTCTGCGCTTTTGTCATGTTCAGCCTGATGTCTTCCCGTTCTGTTTCAGGGAAATAGGCGATCGCCTTGTTCGCGTTTTTTGCGTATGTTTTGAACGGCTCTTTCTTCAGTGTCCAAGTGCCGTTTGTCTGCCGGTCCGGCAAGAAGACTTCCGTAATTCTGTTTTCGATGTTCGGTGAGACAGAGTCGTACAGTTTCAGCTGTTCCGTGAAAATCTCATAATCGCTAAATCCAAGATCTACGCCATTTTTGGCATTTTTAAAGACGGTGTAGCCGTCACCGCCGCCGCCCATGAAGTTGTTTGTGGCGACACGGTAGGTTTTCTTCGGATCAAGCGGTCTTGACGTTCCTTTTTCATCGATAAGCTTCACATCGAGTATGCGTTCCCCTTTAGGCTTATTTAAAGTGAAAGTAACCGTTAAACCGGCCACATGAGGAAACGCCCCGCCGCCTTCTTCCACCTGGCTGACTCCATGCTCGAGCGCTTCTTTAATCTGCGCTCCGGTCATATCGGCAGCGTAAAGCGTGTTTCCGAACGGCATCACGGTGAGGACTTCGCCGAGGGTGATCTTGCCTTTGTCGATCCCGCTTCTGATTCCGCCGCCGTTTGTGATCGCAATGTCAGCGCCTCCGGCTTGCCTGGCTTTTCTCAGCATGCCGTCCGCGATGAAATTCCCGAGATTGGTTTCCTTTGATCTGACATGCTCGCGTTTACCATCAAGCGGAACATCGGCATAGCCGACCCGCTCCGTTTTGACGTCTTCCAATTCCTGCTTAAAATCATCAAGGACGTTTTTGACATCAGGCTCCTCTGCCGCATGATCGTCAATGGCGATCAAGTCAAAGCTGGATTGGTCTGTTTGAACGATGCCGTCCTCATCAAAGGCGACATCGACTCTTCCAAGAAACTGCCCGTAGTCTTTTACTTGGGCGACGATCGTCGGCTCAGTGTTTGGAACGACTTCCAAATGGTCGACAAGCGTATGCGTGTGCCCGCCGATGATCAAATCGATTCCCTGAACTTTTTTGGCCAGCTCCAGATCGCGGTTGTAGCCGATGTGGGTAAGGGCGATGATTTTGTTGACTTTTTCTTTCTCTTTAATTTCTTTGACGGTTTTTTCGGCGGACGAATAAGCGTCATGGAAGGTAATGTTCGCACCGGGGCTTGACGTATATGACGTATCCTCGGTCGTCAATCCAAAGACAGCGACTTTTTCGCCGTTCACATCGAGCAGAATGTACGGATAAATCCCCGTTTCCTTCCGTGCGCCTGCCTTTAAGACGGCCGGTTTCTTTTGGAATCGGCTCAGCTTTGGTTCTTTTGCGACATCGACATTTGCGCTGACAATCGGAAATGATGGGGCTTCAAACGAGTGTTTGTTCGCCGGATCAACGGCCGCGCCATTTCCGCCGAGAAAATCGGCGAGCACCTGCGGCCCTTTGTCAAATTCATGGTTGCCGAATGTCATCGCATCATAGCCCATCATGTTCATCAGCTTAAGATCGGCGAGCCCGTTCCATTTTGTAAAATAAAGATCTCCTGAAAAGACATCGCCGGCATCAAGCAAAATATTGTTTTCCGTTTGTTCGCGGATTTCTTTTACTTTTGCGGCGCGCCTTGCCGCATCATCAAGGTGTGCATGCGTATCATTCGTATGCATCACCGTTAATCTCCAATGATCGTCATTCGGCGGAGGCTCTGCACCGTCTGTTTCAAAATTCAGCTTGTACACGCCATATCCGCTATTGGCCGATTCTCTTACAAAATCGATGTCCTTCGCTTTCTCAGCAAAAGGTTTTGCAAGAAGGGAGGATTCAAATGTCACCTCGGCACCTTTGATTGGCGCGATGGACCAGTTATTGTCGGCGGCCGGGTTGATCGTTCCTTTTTCAATAATGTAGTTCATCAGCACCTGCCGGTTTTCATCAGCAGCCGCATAAACGACTTTATCCTGTGTCAAATGCGGGAATCCGCCGCCTCCCGAAGCGCGGTAGTTGTTGGTGACAATGAGAAATTCCTGATCATCCTTCACCGGTTTGCCGTTATAGGCCAGGTTTTTGACGCGGCTTGCCTGCGGGTTTTTCAGTCCGCCATTGGCATCGTATTTCGCCGGCTGTGTGACATCGATCTGATAGGTCACGCCGTCAATCACATCAAAATTATAGGATCTGTAATCTTGATTAAGGAGCGCCTGTTCTTCCGTTTTAGATGGATCAATTTGATTAAACTGGCCTGCGGACATCTCGATCCAGTCCTTGACTTCTCTTCCGTTCAGTTTGACGATATACAGTGTATTATCGTATAGATACAGATCTCCGATATTTTTTATGGCAAGGCCGCCGGCTTTGATATTCGTATAATAGTCTGGACCGTTTCGGCCTCCCGCTTTAAACGGAGCGCCCGCTGATAAAATCGGAAGGTCCTTATATTCCGTGTCTTTCATGACATCTTCCGCATACCATTTTTGCGCATCTGTGACGATCTGGATGGACGGATCATCCTTTACCTGTGAGAAAAAGCTGTTAATATCGGCTTCCGTTTTGCCGACGGGTTTGCGGACGTATTCCAATGTTTTTTCATGGGTATCTTTGATTGCTGCCGTCACGGTCTCGTTTTGTGAGCCGACATTCCCGGCAATCGCTTCCGTTTTCGCGCTTGCATCTTTGACCGTCCAATGACCGTCTTTTTGTTCAAGCTGCATATCGATGATGCCTAAATGGCTTCCCCAGTTTTTCGGCATCACGACCGGAATCCCGTTGATTGTCCCTTTTTGAATATCGATTTTGGCATTTCCGGCATAATCGGGGCCCGGGAATAGACCGTGCTGGTGGCCGGAAATGATCGCGTCGATTCCTTCCGCTTTAACGGCCAGATCATATACGGCGTTTTCCGCGCCTGCCTGCTGTTCTTTTGTTTCAATTCCGGTGTGCGCAATCGCAATGATGACGTCCGCGCCCTCGGCTTTCATTTTCGGAACCATTTCTTTCGCTGATTCCGTAATATCCTGGACCTTGATTTTGCCGTCAAGGTGCTTTTTATCCCATGTTAAAATTTGCGGCGGAACAAATCCTATGTAGCCGACTTTCAGCTGATGCTTTTGTCCGTTTTCATCAGAAAATGTCCTCTCTTCTATATGATAGGGCTTATATTTATGCCGCCCGTCCAATGTTTTGATGTTAGCGTTGACGATGGGAAATTCTGCGCCTTTGACGGTCCCGTCCAGAAATTCAAGACCGTAGTTGAATTCGTGGTTTCCAAGCGTTCCTGCATCGTATTGAAGCTTGTTCATGACATCAATGATCGGATGTATTTTTGATCTGGAGGTGATTTGTTCACGTTCATGTTTGAAGACATATTCTCCAAGAGGGTTTCCTTGAATTAAGTCGCCGTTGTCGACGAGAAGTGTGTTTGGATTTTGGCTGCGGTATTTTTGGATCAGCTGCGCCGTTCGGGCCAGTCCGAATGCCGCCGTCGCTTTGTCGGCGTAGTAATCATAATCCATGATATGTGCATGAATATCCGTCGTGCCTAGTATGCTGAGCTTGACGAGCGGATGTTCGCTATGTTCTTCTGCATGAATCTGGGTGTTTGGAATAAGTATGCTGAATATCATCACTGAGGCTAGCAGAATACGGAGAACTAAAAAACGTCTTTTCTGTATTCCCACCATTTCTCCACCTTTCAGATTAAAGTCACACCCTCTATTGTAAGAACTTTTTGTAAAGTTTTGTAGATATTTCGTTTCGAATATTGTAAACAGTCAGAAATTGATTCGAAAGTCCTCATCCGAAAAGGTCTTGAAATAGGTACTTTATCAGATGAGCATGACATGTTTTATTTAGTGTGGCAGGGGTAAAAGAATTTATGTAAACAGAAGATGTAGGGAGGGAACGACATGGCCAAAAACATTGCAGTCGTACTGACGGATTATTTTGAGGATTCCGAGTATACCAAGCCTGCCAAAGCGTTTAAAGATGACGGACATCAGTTGACCGTCATCGAAAAGGAAAAAGGCAAAACGCTCAAAGGAAAGCAGGGGCAAGCGAATGTGGAGGTTGACGCATCCATTGATGATGTCAGTCCCGAAGATTTTGACGCCTTATTGATTCCCGGCGGATTTTCACCCGATATCCTTAGAGCGGATCAACGGTTTGTATCTTTTGCAAAAGCTTTTATGGATGAGAAAAAGCCGGTATTCGCAATCTGCCACGGACCGCAGCTCTTAATTACGGCCAGGACATTGGACGGCAGAAGTGCGACAGGCTATACATCGATTCAGGTTGATGTGGAAAACGCGGGAGCCAAATTTCAGGACAAGGAAGTTGTTGTGTGTCAGAACCAGCTTGTCACAAGCCGGACGCCCGACGATATTCCCGCGTTTACCCGTGAAGCATTGCAATTGCTCGGCTAAATGATTGATGAAAAAGACCGGAATCCATTCCGGTCTTTCAGCGTGTCAACAAACCCTCGCATTCGTTGTCAGGCCTGTGCGTCGGTGCTCACGAATTCCAACATTCGCTCCGCTCCGCTGCTCGGCCTACCTAGACTGCAAGGGTTTTCAATCACGCTGAAAGAATGACAAAATTCTAAAACTGAAAACCGTTTTAGGATTTTGTCAACAATCTAAAAGACCGGAATCCATTCCGGTCTTTTTCTCGTCCATACGGTTCTATTTTCGCAGCAAAGCCAACTCCGCGGCGATTGCCTGCATCTCGCTCGGACTGAAAGATTTCTTTTTCATGACCATTTGATGCAGATATTGAAGATCATCAAGCTTTTCGTTGCTGAAGTCCTCTGCTTTGATGATACCGATGTTGAGCATGTTTAACTTTTGTGAGATCTCTTCGATCATTTTGTTCAGCTCGGCTGTTTTTTGATCAGACATCAGGCACTTCCTTTCCCTCGGATTTCGTAGTCTCTATTGTAACAGAAATGCCGGAGAAGAAAAGAACCTTTGTGGCATGCATGCCCCCGCATCAGACGGAAAGGCTGTTTTGCTTCTCTTGTTTTTCCGCTTTGATTTTCGCCAGGATTTGTTTGGATTCATAGATGACGATGCCGGTTAAGCCGAGCAGTCCGATTAAGTTCGGAATCGCCATCAAGCCATTCAGCATATCGGCAAGCGCCCATACGAGATCATCTTTGAAAATCGCCCCGAAAAATACGGCGATGACGAAGATCACCCGGTAGAAAATCGCGTATTTTGCATCTAAGAGGTAGGTAAAGCATTTTTCTCCGTAATAAGACCATCCCAATATCGTTGAATAGGCGAACAAAGCCAAGCCGATAGCGACAATTGATGACCCGGCCGGCCCGAGAAAATGCGCAAAGGTCATCGATGTCAGAGCATCATTTTTTTCTGATGAGTACATGTTTCCCATGACGATCGTGATACCCGTGATCGAGCAGACAACCAGCGTATCAATGAAAACCTGGGTCATAGACACAAGCGCCTGGCGGGCCGGCATATCCGTTTTCGCAGCGGCAGCTGCAATCGGAGCCGAACCGAGGCCTGCTTCGTTTGAAAATACGCCCCTTGCGACCCCCCAGCGAATGACGGTTCCGATCGCGCCCCCTGCCACAGCCTGGCCGGTAAAGGCGTCTGAGAAAATCAAGCCGATGGCGCCGGGGACAAGGTCAAAGTTTCCGATGAGAATGATGAGACCTGAAATGACATAAAATAAGGCCATGATCGGCACGAAGACCGAGGTGACTTTCCCGATGCTTTTAATTCCGCCGAGGATTACCAGCGCCGTGAAGACCGTCGCAATCACACCTGTTACCCAAGTCGGCACGGAAAACGTTGAATTCATGACGCCTGAAACAGAATTGGCCTGAACCATATTGCCTATTCCGAATGCCGCCAGGGCCCCGAATACCGCAAATAATACGCCAAGCCATCTTTGCTTCAGCCCGTGTTCCAAATAATACATCGGACCGCCTGCCATTTCGCCGTTTTTGTCTTTGATGCGGAATCTGACGGCAAGAACGGCTTCGGAATATTTCGTCGCCATACCGAAAAATGCGGCCAGCCACATCCAAAAGACGGCGCCGGGTCCGCCGGCGGCGACGGCCGAAGCGACACCAACGATATTTCCCGTTCCAACGGTAGCGGCCAGCGCAGTCATTAGTGCCTGAAAATGAGAAATATCGCCTTCAGAGGATTTATCCTGATGTTTTGAAAAAGCGAGCTTTAAAGAATAAGGCAAAAGTCTGACCTGCAGAAAAGCCAGTCTGAATGTTAAGTAAATCCCCGTTCCAACGATGAGGATCAAAAGCGGAGGGCCCCATAAAAAACCGTTCATTGTATCTACGACATTTGAAATAAAATTCATAGGTGAAAAATCCCCCTTAATTTTGTGTCTAACTAGAATATTCTGAAAGTTTGTCAGATTTGTCAATAGGGCGGTCAGATTTTCTTCCGAAAGTTGAAAAAAAAAGAAAAATCTTTAGTATAAAATCAAATACGTTTTTTCTTCGGAAAAAGAGGGCAAAGAATAGAGGAGGCCGTGAAAGAAATGATTAAAGTGTTATTCGTATGTCTCGGCAATATCTGCCGATCGCCGATGGCGGAGGCGGTATTTAACGATATGCTCAAAAAAAGCGGACTTGACGACCGGATTGCAGCCGATTCGGCGGGCACCGGAAACTGGCATATCGGCAAACCGCCGCATGAAGGCACACGCGCCTTGCTGGCGGAAAAAAACATCAGCTGTGAAGGGCTGTTCGCCAGACAGGTCACAAAAAACGATTTGGAGGAGTTTGATTACATCGTTGCGATGGATGCGGAAAATGCCGGGAATGTGCGAAGTCTGGCCGGATTCAGCCAAAAGCCCGTGATCAGGAGGCTTCTTGATTATGTTGATGACTGCCAAACGGAAGACGTTCCTGATCCTTATTACACCGGAAATTTTGAAGAAGTGTACGAGCTTGTGGAAGAGGGCTGCCGCCAATTGCTAAACGACATCAGAAGAGAGAACCATTTATAAAAAACAAAAGGGAGAGATCTTGTGATGAAAGGTGAACGTGTTGTCCTTAGAAACATCCTTCTCGGCGCCTCGGTCGGGGCTGCTCTGTCATTGCTGCACAAGCCGACCAGGGAAGCGTGCGGTGCAAAATTGTCGGCCTGCAAAAACAAAATCAAGCTTTACCGAAGCAATCCAGGTCTATTGACCGGCTGCGTCAAAGAAAAAATGGAAGAAGCCAAAAAGCTCTCCGCATCTTTGTCAGATGACTTGAATTTTTTAAATCAGCAAATCAAAGAATTGAAAGAAACCACCCCAAAGGTGATTGAATTGATCGAGGAAACGAGGGAGCATTTCTCCAAAAAAACTGACAATCGTTTGGAGTGAATCTAGTGGTGAGCTTTTTAAAAGAGCTGGTATGGCGTTTTCTCCTGCATGAAGGGCCGAGCAAATCGGCCGAATTGGCTTATTTTTTTCTTTTGTCTCTGTTTCCCTTCATGATTTTTTTGCTTACCCTTATCGGCTATCTGCCTGTCAAAACAGGGGATGTCATCGGGCTGATCGAGCAGTACGCTCCCGAAGACACAATGTCGGTGATCGAAGAGACGCTGAAAACCGGAAACAGGGGACTCCTCTCCTTTGGTATCATCGCGGCGCTCTGGTCTGCTTCAAACGGAGTCAACGCGATCGTCAGGGCGTTTAACCATGCATATGAAGTAAAGGAAAACCGCTCTTTTATTATGATTCGTCTGACATCGCTTCTCCTTACGGCAGCGATGGTGTTCACCATTTTAGTCGCCCTGCTTCTTCCGGTATTCGGCAGAGCCATCGGCCATTTTATCGCCAATCTGGACGGCACTCCCGACATGTTTCTCACGGCTTGGTCCGCTTTGCGGTGGGGAATCAGTCCGGTCGTTTTGCTGATCGTATTTACGGCTTTGTATTTTTTCGCGCCGAACAAGCGGCTGTCCTTTCGATTCGTGCTTCCCGGCGCGATTGCGGCAACCGCCGGCTGGATTATTGTCAGCGTCCTGTTCTCCTACTATGTCAGTGAGTTTGCGAACTACAGCGCGACCTACGGAAGCCTCGGCGGCATCATCGTCTTGATGATCTGGTTTTATTTGAGCGGAATGATGATTATTTTAGGGGGCGAAATCAACGCTCTCTTACATAAACGTAAAATCATTCCTGATGAAAATCCGTCAAAACGAGCAACCTAAGAAGGAACGTTTAAAAGTTCAAAAGCGGAGGGATCATCATGACGAAGCATACGAAAAAAGGCGGAAGCCATAATAAGCAAAATTCAAAGCAAAGCTCAAAGAATAAAACGAGCGGAAGCGCCAACGGACAAAACGGATACCATTAAGGGCATAAAAAGGCCGTCTGCATGTATAGCAGACGGCCTTTCTTAAAGCGATTCCGCCTCTGATTGACCGGCGGAGGCTTTCATGTTTTTCGATTTTCCCAACAGCACGCCCAACCAAATCAAAGCCATCACCAGGGTAATCAAATAAAACAGATTCCCGTTTTCAAATGTCTGCATATACCAGCCGCCGGCGATGGGGCCGAAAATGCTTCCAAAGCTGAAGGTAATGCCGCACATCAAGTTTCCGGCCGGAAGCAGAGGCTTTGGAAGCAGATCGGCCATAAAGCTGATTCCGAGGGAAAAAGTGGAACCGACGGCCATGCCCGCCGCAAAAAAACAGGCGGCCACAAGCGGAACAGAATCGGAAAGGCCCGCCGCAAAAAAGCAGCCTGCACCGATAGCCAAAATCACGAGCAGGACGTTTCTTCTGCCGAATTTATCGCTCAAGATCCCGAGCGGATATTGAAAGACAATGCTGCCGATGGCGAAGGCGGGCAAAATGATCGATACCCCTTCAACAGAAATTCCCGATCTGAGCGCATACACCGGGAAGTTCCCATTCAGCGCTGTTTCCAAAAACCCGTAGCCGAATGTCGGCAAAAAGGCGATCCACCCCAGCAAAAAAGCCTGGAAAAATCGCTTGAGACTATTGTCGCCTCTGGTGTCAGAGGTGCTTTTTTCAGGAAAATCATTTTTCAGGAAAAAAATAAACAGCCACGCCATCAAGCTGAACACGCCCGAGACGATAAACGGCAGAGACGGCGAAATTTCTACCAGCGGGGTTAAAAACGGACCTGCCGCAAACCCCAGCCCGAAAGAAAGCCCGTATAAGGAAATATTGCGGCCGCGGTTTTTTTCAGATGAAAGGGTGGTAACCCATGTCTGTGTTGAAAAGTGGAGCATATGGTCACCGATTCCGATCAACAGACGCAAAAAGAACCATACAATATAAGACTGTATCAATGTGAAGCTGAACAAGCTTACGCCCACCATGATTCCGCCGATCACGATCAGCGGTTTAAAGCCAAGCCTTCTAAGCGGGGCTTCCATAAACGGGGAAGCGAGCAAAACGCCGATATAAAGGCCTGTGGCATGAAGCCCGTTCAATGCCGCGGAATGCCCCTCCTGTTCGAAAATAACAGAGATGACCGGCAGCAGCATCCCTTGGGAAAAGCCTGATATACTGACAATCAAAACAAGTATGAAAAAGTGAAATCGTGTCATCGCCCATTCTCCTTATCACATCCTACTTTGATCGTACAACTTTAGGAAGTTTTTAGGCAAGTCGGTTTTTTTGTCGCTACAATGTGAAAGAGGTGAAAACCATGGAAATCAAATCAAACCAATCCGGTTTTTTCGCAGACTTTGACTACGGCCGTCTCGATATTTCAACCGGCGAAAACACGGGATTCAGGCCTTGCCAGCTCATGATCGCTTCGATAGCGGCCTGCAGCGGCGCGGTCTTTCGCCGCATTTTGGAGAAAAAGCGGCTGCATCTGGAGGATTTGACCATCAAGGCCAAAGAAGAACGTCTACCGGAAGAAGCGAACCGCATCAAAAGCATTCATTTCCATTTTATTTTAAAAGGGAAAGGCCTAAGACCTGAAACCATCGAAAAGGCGCTTCAAGCGGCAATGAAAAACTGTGCAATGGCAAAATCCGTCGAAAACAGTATCGACATGAAGAAAACATTTGACATCATTCACTCATAAACAGAAAGGTTTAAAAGCATGCGCCAATGCGGAATAGAACAGTATGCCCGTATATAAAGTGAAAGGTTCGTGTAAAAATAATCTACAACAACATGCAAAGAAAAGAGGAATCAAAAATGGGCCGTATTTTCTTTTTGGTAATGGCTGCGGGCGTTCCGCTTTCAATTATCGGAACCCTTTTGCATTGGCCGTCAACGCTTCTGTTCATCATTTACTGTCTAACCATTATCGCGCTTGCCAGCTATATGGGAAGAGCGACGGAGAGCCTGGCGATTATTGCCGGCCCGAGGATCGGCGGGCTATTAAACGCCACATTCGGCAATGCCGTTGAGCTGATCATTTCCATATTCGCATTAAGAGAAGGGCTGGTCGGGATCGTGCTCGCTTCCCTCACCGGCTCTGTTCTCGGCAACCTCCTGCTTGTAGCCGGTCTGTCGTTTTTCATCGGCGGCCTCAAATATAAGCGGCAGGAATTTAATGTTTACGATGCAAGGCATAATTCAGGTCTGTTAATGTTTGCGGTCATCGTCGCTTTTGTGATTCCGGAAGTGTTCACAATCGAAATGGCAGAGCCGGAAAAATTGTCGATGAGCATAGGGATCAGCATCATCATGATTCTGCTATACATGGCCGCGCTTTATTTTAAGCTTGTAAGCCATAGAGGCGTATACCAAACCAACAAAAACACGGCGGAAAACGAGAACGAAGAACCGGAATGGTCAGGAAAGCGCGCCACTCTGATTTTGTTTTTGGCAACGGTTGCCGTCGCCTATATTTCCGAAAACCTCGTTCATACATTTGATTCTGTAGCCAAGCAGTTCGGCTGGTCCGAGCTTTTTATCGGCGTCATCATTGTCGCGATCGTCGGGAATGCTGCAGAACATGCATCAGCGGTTATCATGGCTTATAAAGACAAGATGGATGTCGCGGTGGAAATCGCAATCGGGTCGACCTTGCAGATCGCGATGTTCGTCGCGCCGGTGCTTGTAATCTGTTCCTTGTTTTTTGAAACGGGCATGCCGCTTGTCTTTACATTGCCTGAGCTAGTTGCGATGGGCTCTGCCGTACTTTTGATGATCGTCATTTCCAATGACGGTGACACCAACTGGTTTGAAGGGGCGACATTATTGGCGGCGTATATCATCATGGGAATCGGTTTTTTTCTTCTTTAAAAAAATGTGGATAAAGGCGTCTGTTACGGAAAACACTAAAGAAAAAGGAACAGAAAGAGTGATAGTATGAAAAAGCTTTTGTGTTTTACGCTGATTGCGTTTTTATCCTTTAGTTTTTTCGCTGTACAGGAAGCTGATGCAGCTAAACCGATCAAGATTCCAAGCTCTGTCACCAATATTTCCAAAGAAAACACATATCCAAACGCTTCACAGGATCAGCCGAGATTGCAGCCGAGCGAGTTGGCTGAAGAACTTCTCAAAACATCCGATACGGCAATCGAAAATCCGCACCTTATCAAAATGCTGAACGAAACAAGCATTTCCGGAACGCCGACTGCCATTGGATACAGAGCAACGATTTACTTGGGAAGATGGGCGCTGGGATACACATCAAATGAAACTGTTGCAAACTGGGAATACCGCAAAATCAATACAAACCGCTTTGACAACAGAGGCGGAAAAGCGCCTGCCGAAATCACATATTCACAGGAGCGGACAAGTAAAATCAAAGGCGGTCTAACGGCTAAAGTGCCGAAGTCCGACGATGTGAAAAATATGATGATGCTCAAGGCCATGGAAAAAACAAAGCTGCCGCTTGCATTTGAAACTGTTGTCGGAGCCGGCACAAAACGCGATCAAGTCTACAAAGTCTCACCGAAAAAGCTTGGTTATCTCAATGCTTACGCCCCGGCTGTCAATGAAAAAGGAAAAGTCACCTACGGGGAAGTGTACCTTGTTCTGAGAGGCAACAAGAGAAAGCTTGTCGTCAAAAATATCACTTCTCAGGGAATCGGAGCTTGGATTCCTGTACAGGATCACCTGACGTTCAGCTTTCAGCTGAGCCATCAGCCGAAATAAAAATAAGCAAGCCTTTACGGCTTGCTTATTTTTTCTTTATATTCTCGCCTTCCGGGAAGAAAAATCAACATTTTGGTAGTAGCTGTTTTTCACGAGTACATTCGGACCGAGGCATCTGACATTTGGGCAGTGGCAGTTCAGCTCCTGCGCGAGCTCGGTTTGTCTCCACCTGCTGTAGGCGTCTGCCAGGCTGTCAGTTTGAATGTTGCCGAGCGGCGGGGTATCGCCGAAATCCGTCACAATGATATTGCCGTCAAAAATATTGACATTCAGGCGCGAGCGTCCGTCAGGGTCATTTCTGACGGTGACATTTTTGGCTTCCCACAGCCGTTGCAAGAGAGCGCGGTCCTCGGGATCTGGGCTGCATGCATAAAACGGCAGGGTGCCAAACAGCATCCACGTATCCTCATCGCGAATATCGAGAAGCCGGTGAATCGCTTCCCTCATCTGCTTTAAGCTCAGTGATTCAAGGGCGCTCGCAAAATCGCTCGGATACATCGGGTGCACTTCATGGCGCTGACATTTCATTTCTTCGACAATCTGACGGTGAATATGCTCAATATGAGGGAGCGTCCGTTTATTCAGCATCGTCTCGGCGGACACCATGACTCCTTCCTCAACAAGCGTCCGGCTGTTTTCGATCATTTTCTCGAAATAACGGGCGCGCTGTGCAAATGTTGGTTTTTTATCCATCATTGCAAAGCCGATTTCGGCAAAATCCTCGACTGTTCCCCAGTTGTGGGAGATGTGGAGCACATCCAGATAGGGGATGATCATCTCATAGCGGCCGATATCAAGCGTCAGGTTTGAATTGATCTGCGTCCTGACGCTGCGCTCATGCGCATATTTTAACAAAGGAACGACATATTCCTTTACCGATTTTAACGAAAGCATCGGCTCTCCGCCGGTAATGCTTAAAGAGCGGAGCCGGGGAATTTCATCAAGCCGTTTTAAAAGGAGGCTGAGCGGCAGTGCGTTCGGATCCTTCGGCTGAAGCGTATATCCGACGGCGCAATGCTCACAGCGCATATTGCAAAGAGTCGTCGTCGTAAATTCAACGTTCGTCAGCTGTATATCGCCATACTGGTCAACGTCCATATACGCTTCCCAAGGATCAAACTCAGGTGTAATCGGACGGACCTTCATTTTTTGTGTCATGATATATCTAACTCCTTTATCGATAGGACATACTAATCATAGCCCAACTATTCATTTTAGACCTCATCCGGATGCTTCGCAAGTGACGGATCATTGAAAAAAAACGGGTGATGGGCTACCATTAAGGAACAAAAGGAGGAGAAGCATGGGTAACGCAGTAACTGATAAAGAACAGCAAGTCATTTATTTAAAAAACAGATTGGATATGTTTATGTCCGTGATCGACTCTTTAGACCCGGAATCGACGGACATTGAAGATATTGACAGGCTGATCGGCATGCTTGACGATCTGGAAGCCAAATACGAACGATTTAAAAAAGACTGGAAGTAGAACCGCAGCGCTTGTAAGCCGCGGTTTTTTGCTGTTTTCCAAGTGTTGCTTGGTATGAAAGGCTAAGCTCTTTTGCACAATAAGGAAAAATGAAGCTGGGAGCGAAGATCATGAAACGAATCTGTGCCATATGCTGCGGATTTCTTCTGATGCTGGCTTTTGCGGACAATGCTATGGCGATATCCAACAAGTCACTTCATTGGGGATTCGCGAAAAGCAAAAACCATCAGCCCGTTGACGCGGGAAAAGAGCTCAATGAGCTTTTAAAGCAGTATGACGCCATCTATTTGGGCAACACAAAAGAAAAGACGATCTATCTAACCTTTGATAACGGCTATGAAAATGGTTATACCCCGAAGGTGCTCGATGTCTTGAAAAAACAAAACGTTAAGGCGGCCTTTTTTGTGACGGGCCATTTTGTCAAAGACAAACCGGAGCTGATCAAACGGATGGCTGATGAAGGGCATATCATCGGCAACCATTCGTTTCACCATCCGGATCTGACGACGAAAACGAGACGTGTCATTAAAGAGGAATTGGAATCTGTCGATGAGGAAGTTTTTAAAATCACGGGCAAAAAGAACAACCTGTATTTGCGCCCGCCGCGCGGCGTTTTCAGCGAGCGGGTGTTAGCCGAAACGAAAAAGCTCGGCTATCAAACCGTTTTTTGGTCAGTGGCCTTTGTCGACTGGAAAATCGATGCCCAAAAAGGCTGGAAATATGCTTATGACAACA
Organism: Bacillus sp. KICET-3; assembly: GCF_033261025.1. Classification (NCBI taxonomy): domain Bacteria; kingdom Bacillati; phylum Bacillota; class Bacilli; order Caryophanales; family Bacillaceae; genus Bacillus; species Bacillus sp. KICET-3. The sequence continues at coordinate 928,969 of NZ_CP137345.1, forward strand.
TGTTAAGACAAGCGCATCCAGGCGCCATCTATCTGCTTCATACTGTGTCAAAAGACAATGCAGATGCGCTTGAGAAAGCAATTACCGATTTGAAAAAGGAAGGCTACACATTCAAAAGCCTTGACGATCTCATGTTTGAAAAATATATGATGATAAAGCCCCTTTAAGCAGAAAAACCTCCGGCATATTCCGGAGGTTTTTATTTTGTCTTAAAAATGATGCTGCAGGCACTTTTATTTTCTCTAGTCAATTCTATAGAATAAAAAACCAATTTATATACATATATTACTAGATTTACAGAAGAAATAGGTTTATTATTTAATTGAAGGAGGAATGGCACCATGTCAAATTCAGTAAAATCAGTTACATCACCAAAAAAATTTATAATAGGGAAACGATTGCTTGAGCATTTGAATGATTACATTCACGATTATGGCGACAAGGCTTACATCATTTGCGACGAGTTCATTATGGAACGGGCTCAAAAAGAAGCCGGGGATTCAATTCAAAAAGCGGGCAATCAAGCCGTTTTTGAAAAATTTAATTATGAATGTACGCAAGAAGAAATCGACCGAAACAGGGAGCTTGCACGCGAAGCAGGCGCGAACATCATCGTTGGAATTGGAGGCGGAAAAACGCTAGATACGGCAAAGGCGACAGCATATTATGAAAAGCTGCCGGTTGTCATTTTCCCGACCATCGCTTCAACAGATGCTCCTTGTACGGCGCTTGCCGTCATCTATAAACATAGCGGAGCATTTGACCGCTATTTATTTTTGCCTACAAACCCTGATGTCGTTCTGGCAGATTCAGATATTTTATCCTCAGCGCCGCCGCGCTTTTTCGCAGCCGGAATCGGAGACGCGCTGGCGACATACTTTGAAGCGAGAGCATGCTATCGGTCAAATGGGGACAACCTTGTGCTGATGAAGCCGTCAACAACAGGCCTGGGACTTGCCCGCCTTTGCTATGACACGCTTTTGGAAAACGGTGTAAAAGCGATGGAGGCCGTCAAACACGGAATTTCAACGCGCGCTGTTGAAGACACCATTGAAGCGACGATCTATTTGAGCGGCGTTGGCGCTGAATCAGGCGGACTTGCCGCAGCTCATGCGATCCACAACGGCATGACGGCCGTACCTGCTCTTCACAGAGCGCAGCACGGCGAAAAAGTAACGTTTGGCCTTTTGGCGCAGCTTGTTCTTGAAAACGTGCCGACAGAAGAACTGGAAACCGTCATCAACTTCATTAAAGGCGTCGGCCTTCCATTAACATTGAAAGATCTTGGCGTCGAGGAATTTGTCGAAGAAGAATGGCGTCAAGTCGCAGAAGCAGCCTGTGCGGAAGGAGACACAATGGGCAACATGCCATTCCCTGTCACACCTGACGACGTTTACAACGCCATCATTGCCGCCAATGCGATTGCCGAATCTTATCACGATTAAGATGGAAAAGCTGTTTCCTGAAAAAAGGGAGCAGCTTTTCTCCATAACTGCAGAACAGGAAATATATCACGGGCATGCTGGACGTTTAAGAAATCTATCGAGGGGAGCATACTGATGGAAGTGCTCGTTATCTTATTTTTATTTTCTATCACATTACACAATCTGGAAGAAGTGTTATGGCTGCCGGCATGGTTAAAACAAGCCGGAAAATTTCAGAAGCCGGCTGGGAAAAATGAATTTTATTTTGCGGTGGTCTGCATCACCTCTTTGGCTTATCTTACGGCTTTCTTCTACTTATTTTTTCCTGATGCCATCCTGGCTAAATATATTTTAATAGGCTTCCTCGGTGCAATGGTTCTGAACGCGATCTTTCCCCATCTGCTTGCCAGCATCATATTAAAAACATATGCACCAGGGGTTTTAACTGGCGTTTTATTAAATATTCCGATCAATAGTTTCATTCTGTATCGTTTTTTTCAGGAACGATCGATTACCATAAAAGAGCTGCTTTTATCAACGCTTATTGTGAGTGCCATATTGTTAAGTTTGATCCCCTTATTGTTTAAAATAGGAAAAACGGCTGCTAAAAGGTTTTAAATCTAAAGCACTTCGAAAAAGATGCTTAATTTAAAACCTCAATTTGAAACTCAGGTTCATCAAAGGACCCTGACATTGAAACATCATCATGTCCCTGAGCCTTGAATGTGATCTCATATGTTTGTTGTGAATGGGGAGGTGCTTTCAGCGTCTCCGCTTTATATTCAAATTCATCGATCATTCCAGGTGAAAGCGAGACAAGCTCTGTGTTTGTTCCGTAATTGTTCACCTTGACCGTGCAGTCCATATTTCCTTCTTCTTCATCTCCATCATAGCTGCATGAACTTTCTCTTGCGATGTACTCTATCGCCTCAGCTCCTGATGCATTCCATTTCAATAAAAACATCGACTGCTCTGTGACAAGCGGAAAAAGCGCCGCAAATCCCATCATAAACAGAAAGAGCTTAAAACGGATCCAAGCTATCTTTCTGTAATAGAGCCAAGCCATCACAAATCCGGCCATAATGAAAAGAAGCCCGATCAGCGCGATGACATGGAGTCCGGAAGAAGTCCTTGCGTCTCCTCCGAAAGCTTGAACAACCGCTTCTCCTGCCGGGATTTGCATGTGTGTATTGACAGAGAGCAATAAGCCGAAAACCATCAGGCCGATTCCGGCCGATCCGTTGTGAAACTTCATGTTTTCCCTCCTTATCTATAGAAATAGTCGAGGGAGAACATAAAAGGTTTCCTGTTTTACTTAAAAATGTCAAACCATCCTTTGTGGCGAAACCAGATGACCATACCGGCGACAACGGCGGCCATGACTCCGAGAACGTAAAAATACCCGTAGCGCCAATGAAGTTCAGGCATGTTATCAAAGTTCATGCCGTATACCCCGGCAATAAATGTCAGCGGAATGAAAATCGTTGATACAATCGTCAGCGTCATCATGATGGCGTTCATCCGATTGGAGTTCAGCGTCTGGTAGCTGTCCCTTAAATCAGCGGTCATGTCGCGGTTGTTTTCGACAATTTCGGTCAGTTTGAGAAGATGGTCATAAATGTCGCTGTAATAGGCTTTTCGTTCGCGGTTTTCTTTTAAATGTTCAATATTTAAGATCCGGTACAGCAAATCACGCATCGGAATGATCGTCCTTCTCAGTTTCAGAAGATCGCCCCTGATATCAAATACTTCATTCATCAATGTTCCATACGTTTTTCTGTTGTCGCTTTCGGCGATTTCATTCAGCCGGTCTTCTATTTGATACAGGATTGGAAAGTATTCGTCGACAAGCTGATCCATGACCATATAAGCGATATGGTTCGGTCCTTTTTTCCACAGATCCTTGTTTTCTAAAAACTGTTTTCTTACCTTTGCAATGCCCGGTGACTGATGCAGGTGAAATGTCACAATGAAATCTTTTCCGACGAATAAATCGACTTCTTCAGAGGCAAGAGTTTTTTGATTTAAAGCATGGATCACGAAAAAAAGGTATTGTTCATATTGGTCAAGCTTGGGACGCTGCAAATGATGGAAGCAGTCCTCAATCGACAGCGGGTGAAAGTGAAAATGGCTTTTTAGTAATAAAGCTTCTTCCTCCGGGGGCTGATTAAAATCGGTCCAATACCACTCAATATCTTGATCTTTGAGCCTTTCAGAAGAAATGTCTGATAATAATCGTCCATCTTTTGTAATCGCGATATGTTTCAACATTGGCAACCCTCCACCTTCATCATAGCATGCTGCCGGGCCGCTGGAATCATTCAGTGTAAAAATAAAATTCGCTCATTTTATAAGTGAAAAGCAAACATGGTATACTGTGGACAAAGACGAAAAGGGATGGGGAGCCATGTGGAAGGAAATCGTAAGCATATCACCGCCGTATCATTTTGATCGCGTTTTGGAGAGGCTTTCGCTTGATCCGCTCAATGCAGTCAGCCTTGAAAAACGGGAAGTCAGGCTGCCGCTTCGCAATCAAGCGAAAAAGCCGGGCATTGTTACGGTGCGGGCAATCGGAACGGCGGACGCTCCGGAATTTCTGGTCAGCGGTACAGATGATCAATCAGCAATGATGGATGAAGTGAAACGGATTTTTCAGTGGAAAGAAAGCCTTCAGCCTGTTTTGGATCATTTCTCAAAAACGAATCTGTCGCAGCTTTTTGAAGAGCATGCGGGTACGCCGCTGGTGCTTGATTTTCATTTGTATCATTGCCTGATGAAATGCATCATCCACCAGCAGCTGAACCTGTCGTTCGCCTACACGCTGACAGAGCGCTTCGTACATGCATTTGGCGAGCAAAAAGACGGCGTCTGGTTTTATCCGCTTCCGGAAACGATTGCCGGGCTCGATTACGCCGATCTGCGCGCGCTTCAGTTCAGCATGAGAAAGTCCGAATATGTGATCGATACGTCAAGAATGATCGCAGAAGGCGGACTAAAGCTTGATGAGCTTGGATCGCTCACTGATGAAGACATCATGGAAAAGCTGGTGAAAATCAGAGGCATCGGCCCTTGGACCGTACAAAACGTCCTGCTCTTCGGGCTCGGCCGCCCCAACCTTTTTCCAATGGCCGATATCGGCATCCAAAATGCCATCAAACGCCATTTTGGCTTAAAAGATAAACCGACAAAAGAAGAAATGCTTGAAATGAGCAGGGAATGGCAGCCTTATTTAAGCTATGCTTCCTTGTATTTATGGCGGAGCATTGAATAGAAATGGAGAGAACATGATTGAAACGAGAAAGCAAAGGATCATCAGCAGAATTAAAAGTCGGGCAGCAATTTCCGCTGACGATCAAACGCCTCGGCATCAACGGCGAAGGCGTGGGCTATTTTAAGAAAAAGGTCGTATTCGTCCCCGGCGCCCTGCCTGGCGAGGAAGTCGTCGTCGAGGCGACAAAGGTTCATCCGAAATTTTCCGAAGGCCGGGTCAAAAAAGTGCGCAAACGCTCGGAACACCGCGTCAAACCGCCCTGCATCATCTATGAACAGTGCGGGGGCTGCCAGCTTCAGCACTTGGCGTATGACCAGCAGTTGAAGGAAAAGCGGGATATCGTCATCCAGTCGCTTGAACGCCACACCCGCTTTGACATCGGCAAAATGGAGATCAGACCGACAATCGGGATGGACAATCCGTGGCATTATCGGAATAAGAGTTCATTTCAGCTCGGGCGGACGAAAAACGGAAAAATGGTTGCCGGCTTGTTCGGTCTTGACTCGCACCGCCTCGTTCCGATTACCGAGTGCATCGTCCAGCACCCGGCCACCAATAAAACGACGCAGACCGTCAAGCAGATTCTCGAAGACTTCGGCATCTCGGTCTATGATGAACGGAAAAGGACCGGCGACGTCCGGACGATCGTCACAAGAGTCGGCTTTGAAACGGGAGAAGTGCAGGTTGTGCTTGTCACGGCAAAAAACGAACTCCCCCGCAAAGAGCTGATCACAGAAGAAATCAAAAAGCGCCTCCCAGAGGTGACATCCGTCGTCCAAAATGTCAATAAAGCGAAAACATCCGTCATCTTCGGCGAGGATACAAGGCTGCTGGCTGGCAACATGGTCATCCAGGAATTTCTCGGAGACGTTTCATTTGAGCTGAGCGCCCGCGCTTTTTTTCAGCTTAATCCGGTTCAGACCGTCAAGCTTTATGATGAAGTCAAAAAAGCCGCCAAACTGACGGGCACTGAAAAAGTCGTCGACGCCTACTGCGGAGTCGGCACGATCGGGATGTGGATCGCTGACGGCGCAGGAGAAATCCGCGGGATGGACGTGATTAAAGAATCGATCGAAGATGCCAACAAAAATGCCAAAAAACACGGCATCGAAAACGCCCAATATGTCACAGGCACTGCCGAACACTGGCTGCCAAAATGGACGAAAGAAGGCTTTCGGCCGGACGTCGTCATCGTCGACCCGCCGAGAACAGGCTGCGACCGGACGTTCCTTGACACGATCAGAAAAGTCAAGCCGAAGCGGTTCGTATACGTATCATGCAATCCATCGACGCTTGCGAAGGATTTGCAGTACATGGCAAAGGATTATAAAGTCGAATATATTCAGCCTGTTGATATGTTTCCGCAGACAGCGCATGTCGAATCGGTCGTATCGCTTAAACTGAAATAAAAAAACGCCTTTTTGAAGGCGTTTTTTAGCTTATTCCAAGGAGGAACCAATGATGAAAAGACTCTGCCTCATCCCCTGCGGCAAGAAAAAAATCTGGGATATCCAACCGGAAAGAGGCCCGTCTGCCGCACGAGACGTCTATCTCAGCCCGTTCCATCAAGCCTGCCGCAATTATGCGCAGACCTTTTTTGCGGATTGGGTGATCCTCTCCGCCAAACACGGTTTTCTCATGCCGGATGATATCGTACCGGAGAACTATGATGTCACCTTTGGGATGCACCATCCGGAGATGATGGCGTTTGACGAGCTGAAAGCCCAAGCCGAACAAAAAAGTCTTATGCAATATGACGAAATCGTCATGCTCGGCGGAAAAAAGTACCGTCCCGTTCTGAGAAGCGTGTTTGGCGATGGCCGGCGGATCATCTATCCATTGGAAGGGTACAGGGGAATCGGCTATATGCTTCAGGCGCTGAAGCAGGCTGCCGCTGCCGGAAGGGAACTTGAGACAAAATGAATGATTCATTTTGTCTCTTTTTTTGGGAAAATTTCTGTAGCGCGGCACTGACGGTGTAAAGCCTGAGCAAGAAGCATGATGAAATTTAAGGAAGTTTATAAGAATATTCAGCTTCCCGTCTATGTTTTTATGTCAAAACTGTTGAAAGATATGACCATGAATACGAGCATCAACGCCAATATGTTCGAAGACATCAAAGGATACAGGTTATGTAAAATACAGCACCTCTTTTGAAAAAAACACCGAGACCAATCTGAAAGATGTTGAAGAAGAGAATCAATAAATATCGGTTATTGATTCGGGAGTTTGCAAAAGCGGATGTGTTTATTACCTGTAGAGGGATAAAGACCAGCCGATAACGCTCGACCACAAAGTCATCAATGAAAACCGCTATTTTCATCATAGCGGTTTTTGTTTTTAGCGAAAGGCGCGCATAATCTGCATCAAATAGAAAAAAATAGAATGAATACATATGAAGGAAGGGTGTTGCGTTATGCGTAAATTAGGAGTCTGCCTGCTCATGATCATGCCGCTGTTTTTCGCTGTTTCACTTTCTGCGGCGCATGGAGAGACACGCGTTTATGACAATCTGACTGAGGAGCAAAAACAGGAACTGGCATCAATGCAAAAGGATATTATGGAAAAGAAAAAACAGCTCATTAACAAGTATGTGGAGTACGGGATTATCGATCAAGAGAGAGGGAAAGAAATCAAATCCCATATCGAAAGGCGCTATGAAAACAATAAAAAGAACGGGTTCATGCCGAAATGGGATCATCATAAAGAAAAGTTTCATCAACATTAACAACGGCTCCATTATATGTGGCAGCCGCAAATTCCTCGTGACAAATGTGTAAAGACAGGTGTAAACTTATACTCATGTAAAACTGCTAAGACAAAAGAGGTGTTGTGAGTGAGTATGAAGAAGAACCGTCCGGTTTCAGAGCGGAAGCTGCTCGGCATCGCCGGGCTCGGCTGGCTTTTTGATGCGATGGACGTCGGAATATTGTCGTTTATTATCACCGCTTTACACGTGGAATGGAAATTGACGCCGCAGGAGATGAGCTGGATTGGCAGCATCAACTCGATCGGCATGGCTGTCGGGGCTTTTTTATTTGGCCTTATGGCTGATCGCGTCGGGCGGAAATATGTTTTTATCATCACCCTGCTATTTTTCTCGGTCGGCAGCGGTTTATCCGCTTTGACAACGACATTAACAGCCTTTTTGATTTTGCGCTTTTTTGTCGGGATGGGATTGGGCGGAGAGCTGCCGGTCGCATCCACGCTTGTATCGGAAACCGTTCCGCCGGAGCGGAGGGGAAGAGTCGTTGTTTTGCTTGAAAGCTTCTGGGCATTTGGCTGGTTAGCCGCAGCACTTATTTCGTATTTTATCATTCCAAATTACGGCTGGCAGATCGCCTTGCTCATTACTGCGCTTCCGGCGTTTTACGCACTGTATTTGCGCCTGGCCCTGCCGGACTCGCCAAAATATGAAACGCTTGATCAAAAACGGAAACCGTCTATGTTCGATAATATAAAAAACGTCTGGTCCGGCCGATTCGCCCGTCCAACGGCGATGCTGTGGATCGTCTGGTTTTGCGTTGTTTTTTCCTATTACGGCATGTTTTTATGGCTTCCAAGCGTAATGGTCATGAAAGGGTTCAGCATGATTAAAAGCTTTGAATACGTCCTGATCATGACGCTTGCCCAGCTGCCCGGCTATTTCACGGCCGCCTGGCTGATCGAAAAAGCCGGGAGGAAAATGGTGCTGATTGTCTATCTGCTTGGCACCGCCGTCAGCGCCTACTTTTTCGGAACGGCTGAGTCGCTTGCTCTCCTGCTTGCGGCAGGCATGTTTTTATCATTTTTCAATCTTGGCGCATGGGGAGCGCTTTACGCCTATACACCGGAGCAGTACCCGACGGAGATCAGGGGCACCGGTGCGGGAATGGCGGCGGCGTTCGGCCGTATCGGCGGAATTTTTGGGCCGCTTCTTGTCGGCTCTCTCGTCAGTCAGGGAACATCGCTGTCAATCATTTTCCTCATTTTTTGCCTGGCGGTTTTAGCAGCTGTTGCAGCCGTTTTCTTTTTAGGAGCGGAAACAAAGCAAAAAGAACTTAGCTAATGGGAATGATCCGGACACTTGTTCAATTTCCAATTCCCCTGGCTTTATCCAGCAGGGAAATTGGAAAAACGTCTTTAACGGACGGCGGCAGTGTATGTAAGGTTGTGAAAACGGCCGTAAGAAGTTAGCGCCATCATGATGAAAGAGAAGGAAAAGCAGGCCTACTCTTTTTTGTTTGAAAAGTCTTAAAACATATGGGTGAATTGTACTATTGATGTCATTGGCTGAACAGAATAGAATCGTATTAAGAAACGAATAGCGGCAGGATTGTTACTGGTAAAGCAGGCAAGACCTAAAATGTGCTAAAGGACCCCCATGCCCTTAGTGTGCTTTTTTGCGCCTATCGGCCGGCTTCTTTCGCATATTTTTAGGTCTTTTTTTGTTTCGGAAAGGGTATTACGGTCTATTGACCTTGTTAACCAATGTGCTTCAAAGAGGCTTTGAAACGAAATGACACATTTTTCATTTTGATTGGAAGCGGCTCATTTGATAGGATAGAAAAATTGAAGGAGGGTATGCCGCTGTGCAGCATGAAGAAATAGCAAGAAAACTTTTGTCTCACATTGGAGGCAGCGAAAATGTCATGAACATCAGCCATTGTACGACAAGACTGCGCTTCAATGTCAGGGATGAAGCGAAAATAGATATTGCTGCCATTGAAAAGATGGAGTCTGTACAGGGGACTTTTTTCAGATATGGTTTATTTCAAATCATTTTCGGGGCGGGCGTCGTTCACAAAATTTATAAAGAAATGCTTCATTTATGCGCTTCCGCCCCTTTGGAAGAAGGAATGCAGCCCGAATCTCAATCTGCGATGAATTATTTTACGAGATTTGCAAAAACATTGTCTGATATTTTTGTTCCGATCATTCCGGCAATGGCCGCAAGCGGGCTGCTCATGGGGCTTATCGGGGTGCTCAAGGAATTCAGCGGGGGCGCCATCAACGGACCTGTCATGAAAATGCTCGATATGTTTTCAAGCTCAGCGTTTATTATTTTGCCTGTGCTGCTCGGATTCAGCGCGGCTAAACAATTTGGGGCAAACCCGTTTTTAGGGGCTGTCATCGGCGGGATTCTCACTCATCCGGATTTGCTCGATCCGTCATTGCTTGGCAGCAAAACGCCGTCAACAATAGATGTTTTCGGGTTTCAGGTGCCATTAATCGGGTATCAGGGGACGGTCATTCCGATTCTGTTGTCCGTCTATATCATGAGCAAAATTGAGAAGGTGCTGAAAAAAGTCGTTCCCAGTTCTTTGGATTTGCTCGTCATTCCATTTATTACTGTGATGATTACCGGTTTTGCCGCAATTTTTATGATGGGTCCTGTTTCTCTGTTCATCGGCCATTTGATGAGCGAAAGCCTCGGCTTTGTTTACCAATATGCGGGTGCAGCAGCCGGATTTTTATTTGGCGGGCTTTACTCATTGATCGTGTTGTCGGGCCTGCATCACAGCTTTTATGTGATTGAAGCGTCTCTCTTGGCAGATCCGGAATACGGCGTCAATTTTTTGCTGCCGATTTGGTCGATGGCCAACGTTGCCCAGGGCGGCGCGGGGTTGGCCGTATTTTTAAAAACGAAAAATGCAAATGTAAAAAAGATTGCAATTCCCGCTTCGCTCACCGCCTTTCTGGGGATCGTCGAACCCGTCATGTTCGGCGTCAACCTGAAACGACTAAATCCCTTTATCGGAGCATCGATCGGCGGCGCGCTTGGCGGTGCATATGTGACCTTCATGAATGTCGCAGCCAATTCGTACGGGCTGAGCGGCATTCCAATGATTTCGATCATACTGCCGCTTGGGACCGCCAATTTGATTCATTACCTGATCGGTTTTGCAATTGCGGTGGTTTCTGCGTTTATTGCAACGCTGTGTCTTGGCTTGAAAGAGGAAAAAGAAGAGTAATTCCGTTTTCATTCATCAAAACAGGATGAAAGGAAGGCAGCTATGAAAATCAAGAAAATTCTAAATAATAACGCGCTGGTCGTGAAAGACCATGATGAAGAAAAAATTGTTTTAGGTTCCGGCATCGCATTTCAGAAAAAGAAAAATGATATTGTTGACAGGTCAAAGATCGAAAAAATATTTGTCATGAAGGATTCAACAGAGTACCGTCAATTTGAGAAAATTTTAAAAACGCTTCCGGAAGATCATATTCAGCTTGCCGAGGAGATCATCTCTCATGCGGAAAAAGAGCTGGGAATTAAAATCAACGAGCGGATCCATGTGGCTTTTTCAGACCATCTGTCTTTTGCAATCGAACGTCTCAGCAAAGGAATGGTCATTAAAAATCCGCTGCTTGATGAAGTCAAAGTCCTTTATACAAAAGAGTTTCAAATCGGCCGCTGGGCAAAAGCGCTGATCAAAGAGAGGCTCCATATCGACATTCCCGAGGATGAAGTTGCAAATATCGCTTTACATATTCATACCGCCAAAACAAACGCCGGGGATATGACAAAAACGCTCGATCTCACGACGATGATCAGGGACATCATCGCCATCATTGAGAACAGGCTGAACATTACGATCAAAGACGAAACGATTTCATATGAGAGGCTTGTGACTCATCTCCGCTTTGCGATTCAGCATATAGAAGCGGGGGAAACCTTTTATGAATTGGATGCGGATATGATAGAGCTGATTAAAAAGAAATTCAGGCAAGCCTTTTTGTGCGCGCGGGAAATCGGAGAATTCGTCAAGAAAGAGTATGGGTTTGAATTCCCGGAAAAAGAATTATGCTACATTTCCATGCATATCCAAAGATTTTATCAGCGTTCAGCGCTTGTTTAGCAAATAGAAAAGACACCGGCGGAAAAGCCGGTGTTTTTTAATAGACAAGCATTCCTTTGGCGACTTCATCGGCTTTTTCCTTGCCGTTTAATAATTCGGCCAGCTGTAAGGCAAACGGAATCGTCGTCGCAGGGCCGCGGGACGTAATGATACGACCGTCTGTCACGACATTTTCATCTGTGATGATATCCGCTCCAGTCAGTTCTTTCTCAACGCCTGGATAGCAGGTCGCTTTCTTGCCGTTGACAAGCCCTGCTTTCCCGAGCGTCATCGTGGCGGCGCAAATTGCGGCAATGTATGTGCCGGCCGCCGCGGCTTCTTTTAATGTCTCATGCAAGCCGGCATGCTCAAGCATTTTTTTGCTTCCCACGTTCCCTCCGGGCAGAATCAGCATGTCCGCTTCTTGAAAATCAGTGTCTTCATACATTTGGTCAGCTTCAATGACGATGCCGTGTCCGCCTTTAACCCTGAGGGCCGGATCAAGGGAGATGGTAACGGTATCCACCTCAGCCCTCCGTAAGATATCAATCGTTGCAATGGCTTCGATTTCTTCAAATCCGTCAATTAAAAAAACGAACGCTTTTTTCATAACATCGACCTCCTCATCCCCCATTCTAACGGTGAAAAAGATTTTCTGGCAAATCATTCGTAGACAAAACGAGACACGCGTCTCATTTTGTCTCTATTTTTGACGCGCTGTCCAGATTGATCAGCCGCCAGATCAGCTGTTTAACGTTGGCACGATTTTTGCTTAATAAAAAGCGAGATGAAAAAAGATGAGGAGGTTTTGTGAAATGGAAGCAGTATTGACGAAGGAAAAAGCAGTATGGATGTACAAAAAGATGCTTGAAATCCGCCAATTTGAAGACAAGGTGCATGAACTGTTCGCCCAGGGGATTTTGCCGGGATTCGTCCACCTTTATGCGGGGGAGGAAGCGGTTGCGGTCGGGGTCTGCGCCCATTTGAACGATAAAGACAGCATTACCAGCACACATCGCGGTCATGGACATTGCATCGCCAAAGGGTGTGACCTCAAAGGAATGATGGCCGAGATCTACGGCAAAGCCACAGGTCTTTGTAAAGGCAAGGGAGGCTCGATGCACATCGCCGATTTTGATAAAGGAATGCTCGGAGCAAACGGGATTGTCGGCGGCGGTTTTCCATTGGCCTGCGGGTCGGCTCTTACAGCGAAATATAAAAAGACAAAAAATGTAAGCGTTTGCTTTTTTGGCGACGGCGCAAATAACCAGGGGACTTTTCACGAAGGAATCAATCTCGCGGCCATCTGGAAGCTGCCTGTCATATTCATTGCCGAAAATAACGGTTATGGAGAAGCGACGCCGTTTTCCTATGCATCGAGCTGCAAATCGATCGCAGACCGTGCGGCAGGCTACGGGATACCGGGAATACAAGTGGATGGAAAAGACGTGATGGCCGTCTATCAGGCCGCGGAAGAAGCTGTGAAACGGGCGAAAAACGGCGAAGGGCCGACTTTAATCGAGTGCATGACATACCGGAATTACGGCCATTTTGAGGGCGATGCCCAGCGCTACAAAACAAATGAAGAAAAAATCGAGCATCAAGAGGAAAAAGACGCGATCTCCGCTTTCAGGGCCGAATTGCTGACAAAGCAAATGCTGACCGAGGCGGAGCTGGTCCAGATTGAGGCAGCTGTCACTGAAGAGATCAACGAAGCGGTTGAATTCAGCGAAAAAAGCCCTTATCCGGATCAAGCGGAATTACTGACAGACGTGTATGTGTCCTATTAATTCATCAAAAGGGGGAAGAAGAAATGGCAAGAGAATTAAGCATGTCCAGTGCGCTGAACGAAGCGATCAAACTGGCGATGAGAAAAGACGATGATGTCATTTTAATGGGCGAAGACGTTGCAGGGGGTGCGAATGTCGATCATCTCCAGGATGATGAAGCATGGGGCGGTGTGCTTGGCGTGACAAAGGGGCTTGTTCAGGAATTCGGCCGCGAACGGGTGCTTGATACCCCGATCAGTGAAGCTGGATATGTCGGCGCCGCCATGGCTGCCGCTTCAACGGGCCTTAGGCCGATCGCCGAATTGATGTTTAATGACTTTATCGGAAGCTGCTTGGATCAAGTGCTGAACCAGGGGGCGAAATTCCGCTATATGTTCGGGGGAAAAGCGGAAGTTCCGATCACGATCAGAACGACGCATGGGGCGGGCTTCAGAGCGGCTGCCCAGCATTCGCAAAGTTTGTATGCCCTTTTTACAAGCATTCCGGGCCTGAAAGTGATTGTGCCTTCGTCTCCTTATGATGCCAAGGGCTTGCTGCTGGCGGCGATTGAGGATCAAGATCCCGTTATCTTTTTTGAAGACAAAACATTGTACAACATGAAAGGAGATGTCCCGGAAGGTTATTACACACTGCCGATCGGCAAAGCGGATGTGAAGCGGGAAGGCTCTGACGTGACGATTTTCGCCGTCGGGAAACAAGTCAACACGGCTCTAAAAGCGGCAGAGCAGCTTGCGGCCAGGGGAATCGAAGCGGAGGTCCTTGATCCGAGAAGCTTGTCGCCGCTTGATGAGGAGACGATTTTGGCTTCAGTAGAAAAAACAAACCGCCTCATCATCATTGATGAAGCAAATCCACGATGCGGCATTGCAGCCGATATCGCCGCTTTAGTTGCCGATAAAGGCTTTGATTTACTTGATGCACCAATCAAAAAGGTGACGGCGCCGCATACGCCCGTTCCATTTTCGCCTCCGCTTGAAGATATCTACCTGCCGACACCGGAAAAGGTGGTCAGCACCGTTTTAGAGCTTGTAGGACAGCATGTTTAACGATCAGAAAGGAGAGAGATAACATGGCCGTCGAAGTCGTCATGCCAAAACTCGGAATGTCAATGAAAGAAGGAACGGTTTCCGTCTGGAATAAAAAAGTCGGGGAAGCCGTTGAAAAAGGTGAAAGCATTGCAAGCATCAACTCTGAAAAAATTGAAATGGAAATCGAGGCCCCGGCAAAAGGAACCGTTTTGGACATAAAAGTGCCTGAAGGAGAAGGCGTACCGCCGGGAACCGTCATCTGCTACATCGGCGATTCAAGCGAACAGACCCCAAAAGAGCAAAAACCGAAACCGGCGGAAGAACGCCTTAAAATTTCACCGGCGGCCCGTAAGATCGCAGAAGGCGCAAATGTTGACGTGCATGCGATCCAAGGGACGGGGCCGGGCGGAAGAATTACGAAAGCAGATGTTTTGAAGGTGCTCGCTGATGAGCCGAAAAAACAAACAAATACTGGCGAACATCAGCCTGCCGGGATGATGCGGAAAACGATCGCCCGAAGGATGGCAGAAAGCCTGAAAAACAGCGCACAGCTGACCATCACGATGAAGGCGGACGTGACAAAGCTGACGGCTTTGCAGCGTCAACTTAATGAAACAGCCAAAACAAAATATGATACGAAGCTGACGATGACTGATTTTGCCGCCAGGGCAGCAACGCTTTCATTGCAAGATCACCCTGAGATGAACAGCGCTTACCAAGACGGCAGCCTGACCGCTTTTGAACATGTTCATTTAGGAATAGCCGCCGCTTTGGACGGCGGGTTGGCGGTTCCCGTCATTCGCCATGCTGAACGGCTGCCATTGATCGAGCTGGCCAAAAAAATTAAATGGTACGGAAAAAAAGCGCGGGACGGCCGGTTGCTTCCTGATGAAATAGAAGGATCAACCTTTACGATCACAAATCTGGGTGCATACGGTGTGGAGCATTTTACCCCGATTTTGAATCCTCCGGAGGCGGGGATTCTAGGAATTGGCCGGATGTATGAAGCGCCGGTTTATCAAGAAGGTGAATTGTGTAAAAGCGCCATTCTCCCGCTGAGCCTGACATTTGATCATCAGGCGCTTGACGGGGCGCCGGCCGCGGCATTTTTGTCAACCGTAAAACAGTATTTGGAGGATCCGGCATCGCTTATTTTGTAGGAAGAAGGTGAGAAAACATGACACTTGCCATTATCGGAGGAGGCCCCGGCGGATATGTGGCGGCGATCACCGCCGCCCGCCTCGGCAGGAATGTGGTATTGATTGAGCATGGACCATTAGGGGGAACGTGTCTGAATGAAGGCTGCATTCCGACAAAAGCGCTGCTCGAAAGCGCGGATTTGTTTGAAAAAATCAAGTCGGCGAATGAATTTGGCATTGAATTTTCGCAAGGAAGTCCGGTCATTCAATGGCAGGCCGTGCAAAATCGGAAAACGGCAATCATCCGCCAGCTTTCAGACGGCATTAAATATTTAATGAATAAAAACAAGATCAAAATTTTGAATGGAAAAGCATCCTTTCTCTCCGGCCATGACATTCTGGTAGAAGCTGATGGAAAGCAGGAGGTCATCAAGGCCGATCAAGCGATTATCGCATCAGGTTCGGAGCCTGTGGAGCTGCCGTTTGCTCCGTATGACGGAAAGTGGGTTATTCATAGCGGCGATGCCATGGCTCTTTCAGCTATACCTGATTCGATTTTGATCATTGGAGGAGGCATCATTGGCTGTGAATTCGCGAGCATTTTCAGCAGGATGGGCGCAAAGGTTGTCATCGTTGAAAAGGACGAACAGATTTTGCCTGGGGAAGATCCGGATATTGCTGCATTTTTGCACAGCAGGCTTGAGGAAGCAGGAGTGGATGTTTTGACATCAGTTGCCGTAGAACGGCTTGATTCCGCTTTAAAGAAAGCCTTCTTGAAAAATGGGGCTGAAGGGCTGGAAATCAGTGCTGATGTTTGCTTAGTCGCGATTGGCCGCAAGCCCAGATTGGCGGACTTGAATCTGGATCAAATCGGAGTGAAATATGATAAGAAAGGCATTCACGTCAATCAGCATATGCAGACGAACCTTTCGCATATCTACGCCTGCGGGGATGTCGCGGGAGGCGTCCAGCTTGCACATGCCGCCTTTCATGAGGGAACGGTCGCCGCTTCGCATGCTTCAGGCAAAGCTGTGTGTGTCAATGATCAGATTATCCCGCGCTGCATCTACACATCTCCTGAAATCGCCAGCGTCGGATTAAATGAAAAGACAGCAAGGGAGCGCTATGGCGATATTCGGATCGGAGAGTTTCCGTTTTCCGCAAATGGAAAGGCGCTCATCATAAATGAGCCGGTCGGCAAAGTGAAAATCATCGCTGAGCCGGAATACCACGAAATCGTAGGCGTGTCCATCATCGGACCGGGCGCCACCGAGCTGATCGGGCAGGCAGCGATGATGATGCATGCCGAGATGACGGCGGATACAATGGAGCATTTTATCGCCGCCCATCCGACTCTTTCAGAAACGATTCACGAAGCTGTGCTGCAGACAACAGGCCAGGCCGTCCATTCCTGATTTTGTCCTTAGGCAACTGCTCATAAGTTTTTTCGAAAGGGCTGAACACCATTATTGAAAGCGCTTTTATTATTCTCTATAATGAGAAAAAAGCCCTTAGGAGAGGATGGAATGAATCCGACGCCCTGCTATTTAAATACGTGGAAGCGCTTCGTTCAGGAGGGGCTGCTCGACCAGACCCGCCTGAACAAAAGAGTCATGGAATCATGGTACCGCTGCAAAAAAGCCAATGTGAATCCGTATTTAGATAAAGGACAGTCAATTTTAAAAAAGGATTTATTCAACGCTCAAAAAAAGAAGCATTCAGTATTTTTCAATGCCGCCCTTCCTTATTTGAAAAAAATCAGTCTTGAATTGGAAGAGTCGGAGATGATGGCTCTGCTCATTGATGCGGATGGCTATGTTTTAAGCTTGACGGGCAGTCAAAGAACACTCGAAGAGGCGAGGAAAATCAATTTTGTCGAAGGAGTACGCTGGACGGAAACGGAAGTCGGCACAAATGCAATCGGAACGGCGCTTGAAATCGGCGAAGCCGTCACGATTAACGGCTCTGAGCATTACGCCGTCGCTTCCCACCATTGGAGCTGTTCGGCCGCCCCGATCCGGGATGAGGGCGGAACGGTATTGGGAGTGGTCGACATTTCCTGTCTGACTGACAGGCGGCACCCTTTTATGCTGGGAATGGCCGCGACTGCCGCACATGCCATTGAACGCGAAATCAGCGTATACACAAAGAGAGAAGAAATGGAGCTTGTCAACCATTGTGTTGAGAAGATCGATTCTGATGAACCATTTGTCGTCTGCAATGAGAAAAAAGAGGTCGTTTCGGCGAGCAAGCCGGTTCGAGAGCGATTTTCCGATTGGCGCGGTATGAACGTCGACGATCTCCTTGAAAGGGGATTTCGCATCCGCCGGAAAGAGACGATTGTGTCTGATAAGAGCGGTGTGCAGATTGGGAGATCGATTTCATTGGAAGAAGTTCCGCGGGAATCATCCGGGATTTTTATCACCCGTTTCAGTTTTACAGGAGAAACAGGAACGAGCAAGGCGTTTCAAAAAGCGCTCAATGAAATGAAAATGGCGGCAAATACAGATGCCAATGTGTACATATGGGGGGAAACAGGCTCCGGAAAAGAATTGGCGGCAAGGGCGATCCATGAAGGGAGCTCCAGGAAAAACGGCCCTTTTATCGCCGTCAACTGCGGCGCCATTCCTGAGGGGTTAATGGAAAGCGAATTGTTCGGCTATGCAGAGGGCGCGTTTACCGGGGCAAAACGCCGCGGCTCAAAAGGGAAATTTGAGCAGGCTGATAAAGGAACGATTTTCTTAGATGAAATCGGTGAAATCCCTCATGCGATGCAAGTGGCGCTATTAAGGATCATCGAGGAGCGTAAGGTCACCCCAATAGGCGGGTCAGATGAAATTCCTTTGGATATCAGAATCATTTCCGCTACCCACCGCGATATGAACGAGCTTTTAAGAAAAGGGAAGATTCGCAAAGACTTGTACTACCGCCTCCATGTCTACCCCGTCCATATTCCGCCGTTGAGAGAACGAAAAGAAGATATACCCGATTTGTTCCACCATTACAAAATGAAGCATCAGTGGAATGCCGAATTTCCGGAAGAATTTTTCCGGCGGCTTCAAGACTATCATTGGCCTGGAAACATCCGCGAGCTTTTCAATGTTTTTGAACGATTAAGAGTGCTGTTTCCATTCGGCGGGATGATCGGCGCGCCGCAATTTGGACCGGTTCTGAGTGCGCTCGAGCTGCAAAGCGCTGCCCTGCCTGCCGGGGATGGCCGGCCAAGCGGCCGCGCGCCGCTGACATTCAGGGAGCATATTCAAAAACATGCCATCATGGATGCTTTGCAAAAAACAAAAGGCAATGTGACAAAGGCGGCAAAGCTGGCGGGTATCCCGAGAAGCACGTTCTACAAGCGGCTGCAAAAGTATAATTTATAGGCTACCCCCTTGGCGCCCAAAGCATGACACATACACCGGCTAAACAGATGACAGCCCCGACCCAGTCATAGAGGTCAGGGGTTTTTTTATCGACCCACCAGCCCCAAAGAACCGCAAGAATGATGAAAACACCGCCGTAAGCCGCATACACGCGTCCAAATGACGGGAACTTTTGCAAAGTCGGAATGATGCCGTAGGCGATTAAAATCAGACCGCCGGTCAGTCCGTACCAGAACGGTTTGGATTCCCTCAGCCACAGCCATATGAGATAGCCTCCGCCGATCTCAGCTACTCCCGCCAATAAAAATAAAACCAGTGTCATCAGCATAAACGAAACAACTCCAATTTCGATGTTCTACAGCCATTCTACATGATACGGAAGCCGGCATGGGAAATTTCCCGGATTTCGGGAAAATAAACAAAAGCTGATTATAGGAACTGTCTTCCCCGAACGTGTTGGATGTTGGTGTAAAGCGTGATATAAGTAACTTGTAAACGCTTATAAGGGGGCTGTAAAAATGAACAAAACGTATTCGATAGTCATAGCGGGCGGAGGAAGCACATTTACCCCGGGAATCGTTTTAATGCTGCTGGACAATCTTGATGATTTTCCAATCAGCCGGCTGAAACTTTACGATAATGACGAAGAACGCCAAAACAAAATTGCGGGCGCTTGTGAAGTGTTGATTAAAGAAAGAGCGCCTCATGTTGAATTTCTGGCTACGACCGATCCGGAAAAGGCGTTTTCTGAAGTCGATTTTGTAATGGCCCATATCAGAGTCGGAAAGTATGCGATGAGGGAACTCGACGAAAAAATCCCGCTTAAATACGGGGTTGTCGGTCAGGAGACATGCGGACCGGGCGGAATCGCCTACGGAATGAGATCGATTGGCGGCGTCCTTGAACTGATTGATTATATGGAGACCTATTCACCTGACGCATGGATGCTGAACTATTCCAATCCGGCTGCCATTGTTGCTGAGGCGACGAGAAGACTGCGCCCGACATCCAAAGTGTTGAATATATGTGATATGCCGATCGGCATCGAAGACAGGATGGCGCAAATCCTCGGTTTATCTTCCCGTAAGGAAATGACTGTCCGTTATTACGGGCTCAATCATTTTGGATGGTGGACATCGATCTGCGATAAGAACGGAAACGATCTGATGCCGGCGATTAAGGAGCATGTCCGCCAATTCGGCTATATTCCGAAACATGAACATGAACAGGCTGAAGCAAGCTGGAACGCCACCTTCAAAAAGGCGCGTGAAGTGTATGAGCTTGATCCGGATACGCTGCCGAACACATACCTGCAATATTATTTTTACCCGGATGATATGGTGAAAAAATCGAATCCGGAATTTACCCGGGCGAATGAAGTCATGGAGGGACGGGAGAAATTTATTTTCGGCGAATGCGAAAAAATCGTCAGAATGCAATCTTCTGCAGACAGCAAAATCAAAGTTGACGATCATGCTTCATATATCGTCGACCTGGCAAGGGCGCTCGCATATAATACCGGGGAGCGGATGCTGCTGATCGTCGAAAACAATGGGACAATCGAAAATTTCGATCCGTCCGCAATGGTGGAAGTGCCGTGCATCGTCGGCAAAAACGGTCCTGAACCGATCACCGTCGGCAAGATTCCTCAATTTCAAAAAGGACTGATGGAACAGCAAGTATCTGTTGAAAAGCTTGTTGTCGAAGCCTGGATTGAAAAATCCTATCAAAAACTATGGCAGGCGCTGATTATGTCAAAAACCGTTCCAAACGCAAGAACGGCAAAGCTGATTTTGGATGATCTTATTGAAGTAAACAAAGATTATTGGCCGCCGTTAAGCGAGAAAGATCTTCAGCCGACTTTATAAATATTAAGTTTAAAAATATCAACCCTGACTTTCATCATTTCATTACTTGGCATACCCCCCATTTTTTCTCGTATTTTATATAATAAATATAGAGAAAAAATGGGGTGGACATGATGCAATTGGAAGAATTGATGAACAAACATTATAAAAAATTAAATGATAATGACTTTCATATTTTGAAATATATTTTGAACCATCAGGATACGTGCTACAAACTGGGCATAAATGAATTGGCTAAAAAGTGCAATGTTTCACGCACTTCAATTTTAAGGCTTTCTCAAAAGCTTGATTTCAGCGGATACAGCGAATTCCGGGTATTTTTAAAATGGGAGGCAGAGAAACGGGAAAAGGAGCGGGAAAACTGCCGTTCTTTTGAAGGGCTGATGAGAGATATGGAGGCCAGCATCAAATATTTGAAAAATACGGATATGCGGAATATGTGCAAGCTCATTGATGAAGCAGACCGCATTTTTGTGTACGGCTCCGGCACGGCCCAAACATCCTGCGCCTGTGAACTGCAGCGGATGTTTATTCCCCAGCACCGGTATTTGACTGTCATCAAAGATCAAATCGAGTTCGACATTATGATGTCTGATTTTAGCAGCAAGGACCTCATCATCATCATTTCGCTGTCCGGGGAAACCCCGTCGCTGATTCCGCAGGCGCAGACGCTCTCGGCAAAAGGAATTCCATTTATTTCGCTCACCAATTTAAAAAATAATTTGCTCGCTCAATTGACGCCTTACAATCTTTATGCGACAAGCGAGACAGTAACGGTTGCTCCGAATAAAGAACTGACGGCTTTTGCTCCTTTTTTTCTTGTCGGTGAAGCGCTGTTTCGGAGCTATATTGATTACGTTGAAGAAAAGAATCGAACCGGCCAAAATCATGTTTAACATAACAGAGGGGGGTTTTCATATTGATGCAAAAAGTGCAGCGGTTCGGAAGTGCCATGTTTGTACCGGTTTTGTTATTTGCTTTTGCAGGTATTGTTGTGGGTCTCAGCACTTTATTTAAAAATGAACAGCTCATGGGGGCGATTGCCCGGCCGGACACGTTTTGGTATCAATTCTGGTTTGTCATTGAGGAAGGAGGCTGGACCGTTTTTCGGCAAATGCCGCTGCTGTTCGCGGTTGGAATCCCGATCGCTCTGGCGAAAAAAGCACAGGCCCGCGCATGTTTGGAAGCGCTTACTACCTATTTGACTTTCAATTACTTTGTCAGCGCCATCCTGACCGTGTGGGGCGATTTTTTTGGTGTCGACATGACTCAGGAAGCCGGAGGTACTAGCGGGCTTGCAGAAATTGCGGGCATTAAAACGCTTGATACGAACATCATTGGAGCGATTTTAATTTCTTCAATTGTCGTTTATATCCACAATCGCTACTTTGATAAGAAGCTTCCCGATTTTTTGGGGATTTTTCAAGGGTCTTCATTTGTCGTCATCATTTCATTTGCCGTCATGCTGCCGGTTGCATTGGCAACAGCTTTTATCTGGCCGATGATTCAGAATGGAATCGCATCTTTGCAAAGCTTCCTGGTTGCATCGGGTGCACTCGGCGTATGGGTCTATACATTTTTGGAGCGGATCTTGATTCCGACGGGCCTGCATCATTTCATCTATACACCGTTTGTTTTCGGACCGGCCGTCGTTGAAGGCGGGATTGTCACCTACTGGGCCCAGCATCTGAGCGAATTCTCGGCAAGCTCCGAGCCGTTAAAAGAACTGTTTCCTCAAGGCGGATTTGCACTTCACGGAAACTCGAAGATCTTCGGAATCTTGGGAATAGCGCTGGCGATCTATGTGACTGCCAAAAAAGAAAAAAAGAAAATCGTTGCCGGACTGTTAATTCCGATTACCTTGACGGCCATCGTAGCGGGTATCACAGAGCCGATAGAGTTTACCTTTTTATTCATTTCGCCTTTGCTGTTTTGTGTTCACAGTCTGTTAGCGGCCACGATGGCGACGCTCATGTATGCTTCAGGAGTGGTCGGAAATATGGGCGGAGGTCTGATCGAGATCATGACGCTCAACTGGATTCCTCTTTTTCATCAGCACAGCGGCACTTATATTTTTCAAATTTTGATCGGGCTGTCCTTCACTGCTATTTACTTCTTCGTTTTCAGATTTTTGATTGTAAAATTGGATATTGCCACACCGGGACGTGAAAAAGACCAGCAGCAGGAAACAAAGTTTTATTCCAAACAAGATTACAAGGCAAAAAAGCATTCCGCAAAAGAGGTGTCGGCCAGCAAGGAAGATAGCGTGGATCAGGAACAGGCGGTCCTTTGCATTGAGGCGCTCGGCGGAAAAGAAAACATAGCTGAAGTGACAAACTGTGCAACAAGGCTGAGGGTCAGCGTATATGACGAGTCGAAAGTCGAACCAGACAGCGTATTTAAGTCGTTTGGCGCTCACGGTGTCGTCAGGAACGGCAAAGCGCTGCAGATCATTATAGGCCTGTCGGTTCCCCAGGTTCGCGAAAGGGTGGAAAAGCTGCTGAAAGACTGATAGTGCAGATTAAAAAATATTGCTGCCTTTTGCAATATAGAACGTCCGTAAACAGCTTGGATAAAAGGCAGCTTCTTTTAGATGTTAAGCCTCAAATTTCAGCTTTTCTATATCTCGTTTACTCGCCGCCAATTCTTTAGTCAATTCGGTCAAATTGTGATCAAAAAAGGCGGTTCTTTTAAAAAGTTCTTTGAATTTTTCTCCTGTTTTGATTTTGAATGAGATCAGTTCGGCGTGGGTCTTTTCCTGAGCCTCTTTAATCGCTTGAAACATTGAAAAAATCTCATTTTTAAAAGAATTGAAATGTTCTTGATGTGACAAGGTTTCAGCTTTAAAAGAGTTGAATTCTTGTTTAAATGAAGATAAATCTTGTTTAAGGCCGCTAACTTCGCTCTTGACCGAGGCCATATCTTTTTTAAGTCCGCCGACTTCGCTCTTGACCGAGGCCATATCTTTTTTAAGTCCGCCGATTTCGCTCTTGACCGAAGCCATATCTTTTTTAAGTCCGCCGATTTCGCTCTTGACCGAAGCCATATCTTTTTTAAGTCCGCCGATTTCGGATTTAACCGAAGCGAGCTCTATTTTTATGCCGCCGACTTCGTTTTTAACCGAGGCCATATCTTTTTTTACGCCGCTGACTTCGTTTTTAACCGAAACCATATCCTGTTTAAGTCCGCCGATTTCGCTCTTGACCGAGGCCATATCTTTTTTAAGTCCGCCGACTTCGCTCTTGACCGAAGCCATATCTTTTTTAAGTCCGCCGACTTCGCTCTTGACCGAGGCCATATCTTTTTTAAGTCCGCCGATTTCGCTCTTGACCGAAGCCATGTCTTTTTTAAGCTCACCGACTTCGCCTTTGACCGAAGCGATGTCAGTTTTCATCAAAACGACTTCATTTTTTATCGAGACGAGTTCTTTTTTAAATGGCAGAAGCTCCTCTCTGAATACGTTTCTAATGGTTTGTTCTAGTGCCGCGCTCATGATTTCGCCTCCTTTCTGCTCTTTCAATATACCATGAATCCCAATGCCGCAAAGGAGGATAAACGGCGGTTTTGCCGTTTGAAGACATATGATTGACTATAGGAAAAATGAAAAATAGGCAAACAAAAAGGCAGTGCACAAGTCGGCATGCCTTTTTTAATGTTTTTTTTCTTGTAAGCTTTCAATTTCGATCCATTTCTGCGACCATTCTTCGATTCCTCTGATCACCGGTTCAAGAGCCTGCCCCTTTTCGGTCAAGGAGTACTCAATCCGTACGGGTGTTTCCGGATAGACATGGCGGTGGATGATGCCCTCGTGTTCAAGTTCTTTTAATCTTTCGGATAACAGTCTTCCGCTGATGGGAAGAGAAGATTCTATTTGACAAAACCTCTGCGGTCCGTTAAGTAACTGGTGAATGATTAATCCATTCCAGCGCTGACTTATCATTTTCATTCCTTTTTCAAATTTGGGACATAAAGATGATAGGCTCATGTTCCTCACCTCTCTAGGCATATTATAACGATTTTCGAATAAATGAGCAAAGTTCAGAAAATATCTTGACGTAAGTTTGTTATTTATATATACTGACTTACACAAAGTAAGTAACGAACGAAAAAAGGAGGAATATACTGGTATATTATCTAGAATATGCCGATAGATTAATAGGGTGAATTGTTAGATGTCAAAGCTTTTGGAATTCATAAAAATGAAAAAAAAGGAGATTCTAATGAACAAAAAATATGAAATTGGCGGGTTGATTTTACGTTTGATTACAGGTCTTACATTCTTGCTTCACGGTATTTCGAAGTTTCAAGGCGGAATTGAAAACACTGTCGGATTTTTCAGCAGTGTCGGCATTCCAGGGTTTCTTGCTTATATCGTAGCAATTATTGAACTGGCTGGAGGGGCCTTGATGATTCTTGGTATTGGTACGCGGATCATAGGCGTTTTATTTGCTCTTGTCATGCTTGGAGCGATTTTCACAGTGAAGCTTTCTTCCGGTTTTATGGGTACGAACGGAGGAGCAGGCTATGAATTTGACCTGACCCTGCTTGCGATGTCCGCCCACCTTGCCCTGAGCGGAAGCAGCCTGCTCTCTTTGGACGGCTTGTTTCGCGCCAAACGCCAAGAGGAAGTATCTGAGAAATTGTCTTAACCTAACAGCGTCCGGAAAGGAGGAAATCATGATGACTCAGGAAATACATCCGCATACAGAACTGGGCTATGTCAAACTGAAAGTCAGCAATCTGAAAAGGTCCATCTCCTTTTACCGGGACGTAATCGGGTTTCAACTATTAAAGCAGGATGACAAGACCGCAGAATTCACTGCTGACGGCAAGCATCCGCTGCTCGTGATAGAAGAGATTCCAAATGCCGTTGTGCTCCCTGAAAGGGCGGCTGCAGGGCTTTACCATTACGCTATTTTGCTGCCGAACCGCAAAGAGCTGGGCCTGGCTTTGAAAAATTTGCTCCGCCATGGAATTGACATCGGCCAGGGCGATCATCTTGTCAGTGAGGCTCTTTATTTATCAGATCCTGATCACAACGGCATTGAAATTTACCGCGACCGCCCCCGTGAAGGCTGGAAGCGGGATGATCAGGGGAACTATGTGATGGGAACGGAGCCGGTTGATATCGCGGGACTCTTGGAGGAGGCCGGAGATCAAGAATGGCAGGGGCTTCCTCCAGAAACCAAAATCGGCCATGTTCACTTTCATGTGAGGGACTTACATCAGGCAAAAGAATTCTACCATTCAGTCCTCGGTTTTGGGATTGCAGGAGATTACCGGTATATGTCAGCACTTTTTGTCTCTGCAGGCGGCTATCATCATCATATCGGATTAAATCTGTGGGCCGGACATCAGGCTCCTTTTGCTCCGCCGGAAGCTTGCGGCATGGCGTATTATACGGTTGTGCTTCCAGACCGGGCCGAGCTTGAAAACATCCTTCATAGGCTGGAAAGCTCAGGGCATCGGCCGGAGGAAAAAGATGATGCATGGTTTGTTAAAGACCCGGCTTCAGGAGTCGGCATCAGATTAACCATGAAGTAAGAAAAAAGGTGAAACGATTCAGTTTCGCCTTTTTTTATGCCGTCATTTTGATCAAAAAACAAATAAAGCAAAGAATGTGGAAAAACAGACATCAATAACAAAGATTCATAGTCGAAAGCTGTGCTAACATAAATTTACCAAATGCTTTTATTTGGAAAAATAAAAGGGGTGAGGATTGGTGGCAAAGCATTTGACTGGGAAATTGAAGTATTCGGCCGTCTGGAATCCCAATCTCGGAAACGGGCGGTTTCGTAATCCCGTTCTTTTTATGGATTATTCAGATCCTGATGTCGTGCGGAAAGGCAGCGATTTTTTTATGGCGGCTTCAAGTTTTTCTTGTTTTCCCGGCATTCCGATTTTGCATTCTTCCGATTTGGTGAATTGGACCATCATCGGCCATGTATTTGATCGACTCCCTTTTGAAGATTATGAAGCACCGGCTCACGGAAAGGGGGCATGGGCGCCGAGCATTCGCTACCATGGCGGCGTGTTTTGGGTATACTTCGCCACTCCTGATGAAGGAATTTTCATGAGCAAGACAAGGGATCCGTTCTGCGGCTGGGAGCCTTTGGTTCATGTGAAAAAAACAAAGGGCTGGATTGATCCTTGCCCATTTTGGGACGATGATGGCCAAGCGTACTTGATACACGCCTATGCAAACAGCCGGATCGGGATTAAAAGCAAGCTCAACCTGTGCAGAATGAAAGAAGACGGGACGGCTTTGGAGGACGATGGTGAAATCGTATTTGACGGGACATTGAACCACCCTACGATCGAGGGGCCGAAGCTTTATAAGCGGAACGGCTATTATTATATTTTTGCTCCGGCGGGGGGCGTGAAGGAAGGATGGCAGACGGTTCTCCGCAGCAGAACGATCTACGGTCCGTATAAAGACCGGATTGTCCTCCATCAAGGGAACTCAGCCATAAACGGACCGCATCAGGGAGGCTTGGTCGAACTTGATACCGGGGAATCGTGGTTTCTCCATTTTCAAGATCGCGCTGCATTCGGCAGGGTCGTTCACCTCCAGCCTGTACGCTGGGAAGACGGCTGGCCGAAAATGGGAGAAGACAGCAACAAAGACGGGATCGGCGAGCCGGTTTTAGAATGGCAGAAACCGAAGATGAAAAGCGGAGACGTGACAGAGCCCGCCAGTCAAACGAGCGATGATTTTACGTCAGAAAATCTCTCCCTTCAGTGGCAATGGCAGGCCAACCCGAAAGAGGAATGGTATTCTCTCCAAGCCAGGCCGGGGCATCTTCGTCTGTACAGCCGCCATTCCCCTGACCGTTTTAAACTGGGCGGCATGCCGAACCTCGTCATGCAGAAATTTCCGGGACCGGGCTTTACGGCGACGGTCAAGCTGACATTATATGCTTTATCAGAAACAATCCGCGCCGGGCTTGCCGTGATGGGAAAAGAGTATGCTTATCTCGGTCTTTCAAAGTCCGAAAATGAAGGGCATGTCATCGCATTTTATAAAGGCAGCATCGAAGACGCCGGGAACGAGGATATCAAAACAGAGGAGCACCCGGTTTCCGATGGGATGGTGTATCTTCGCGTACAGGTTGATGAAAAAGCGGTATGCCGTTTCAGCTACAGCCAGGATCATCATCATTTCACAGCGATGGGAGATGTGTTTCAGGCCGTTCCGGGGATATGGATTGGTGCCAAAGTGGGAATGTACTGTGCGGATGCAGGAACAGACGGGCCTGATGGCAGCTATTGCGATTTCGATTGGTTTATCGTCAGTCAGGAGGGGGATGGCCGCTTTGACTAAAAAGACATATGCGAATCCCGTGTTGACGGGTTTTCATCCCGATCCGTCCATCATCAGGGTCGATGAAGACTATTATATGGTGAATTCAACCTTTCAATATTTTCCGGCGATCGTTATTTCACATTCAAAGGATTTGGTCAATTGGAAAATCATTGGTCACGGCATCACCGAAAATGACGGCCTGGACCTGTCTGGGATCAAAGATTCCCACGGCATTTGGGCGCCGGATATCTCTTATCATGATGGAATGTTCTACATTTTCGCGACCCACAGATTGAACGGACCGACCGTGATCAACGGCAAAAAGCTGATCCGCAGGCAGATCATGATGAAGTCAAACCGTCCTGAGGGGCCTTATTCAAAACCGGTGTTCATCGATGAAGGCAGCGGCATCGATCCTTCCCATTTTGTCGATGATGATGGACGACATTATATGCTCCTTAGTCCCGGATGTACGCTTTTTCCTTTAAATGATGAATGCACAGAGATCATCGGCGAGCCGGCGCTGATTTGGGAAGGAACGGGCCGAAGAGCTCCGGAAGGTCCGCACCTTCTCCGGACCAATGGGTATTATTACGCCATTCTGGCCGAGGGGGGCACAGGCTACTCCCACTCCATCACGACCGCCCGTTCCAAGCAATTGTACGGTCCATATGAGCCGTGTCCGTATAATCCGATTTTAACGCAATCAGATCCTGAGGCCCCGATACAGAGAGCCGGACATGGCAAGCTTGTCAAAACGCAAAACGGCGAATGGCGGGCGGTGTACCTTTGCGGCCGGCCGAATCAAGGAAGATTCACGACTCTTGGCAGAGAAACAGCCTTGGATCCTGTTCAATGGAAGGATGATGGCTGGTTTGTCATCAATAATCTGAACGGGCCAAGCATCGTCCAAACGGCGCCGAATCTGCCGGAGACCCGGTGGGAAGAAAAGACTTTTGACGATTTTCTTGATGATTCGCTTGATGTCCAGTGGCAGTTTGTCAGAAATCCGGATCATTCCGGCTGGTCTTTAACGGAAAAGCCCGGCTTTCTCAGGCTGTGGACGGGCGACGCTGATTTGCACGAGATCCAGGCGAAAAATACAATCGTCAGAAGAGAAAAACACCACCAATACAGCGCGGTGCTGAAGCTCCATTTTACGCCTTCGGAATACGGTGAGCAGGCAGGGCTTACCTGCTATTACAGCACGAACAATTATTTGAAATGCTGCCTGATCTATGAAGACCGGTTAAAAGTCAAGGTGATGGAGAACCGCAACGGCGTGCAGAAAACGCTTGGTGAAAAAAACGCAAAGGAAGGGCCGATTTATTTAAAAGCGGTCATCAATAAACAGGCAAGGGATTTTTATTACAGCTATGAAGAAAAGCATTGGTACCATGCGGGCGGTACGAAAGACGCCAGCTTTTTAAGCGATGAAGGCTCCCGCGACGAAAAAGGCCATACGGGAACGATGGTCGGGATATACGCAAACAACGGCGGCAGCAAGAAAAAGCTTGCCGCTGATTTTGACTGGTTCCGCTATACGCCTTTTTAAGCATCCCTGCTTTTTTTCCGGTATTGAAGCGGCGGGATGCCGACGATGTCTTTAAAGACTTTATTGAAGTGGCTGATATGATTAAAACCGGCTTGCCCGGCGATGTTCAAAATTTTTTCGTCTGTATCACGAAGGTATTTTTTGGCCTCCCGGATTCTGATGTGACGGAGGTATTCATGAAGATGAAAGCCTGTTACCTTTTTAAACACTCTGCTTAAATAGGATGGACTGATGTAAAACCGCTCTGCCAATCCGTTCAGCGTGATTGTCTCATGATAGTGATCGTGGATGTATGAGGCGATTTCCGATATTTTTTCGTTCATTGGATGGAGCTGCTTCACCTCGGTTTGGCCGCCGTTTTTCAGGGCCCGGTAAATGTTAAAAAGCAGCTGAAACAACAGGGCCCTGACAACATCCTCATACCCTTCTTTTTTGAGACTGCACTCCTTCTTCATCTCCAATAACAGCTGCTCAACAGCTGTTTGCTCCCGCAGCGGATAAGAGATGAAGTTGGTGTGTGCCGGAAACGGAAGAAGCGGATAACGGCTGCATGCGAGAAGGGGCTTGATAAAATCATGAGAAAAATTGATCAATATACGTTCAAATTCCTGAACCTCCGAGCTTGAGGTTCTGTGCAAGTCATGGGGGTTGATGATGATCATGCTGCCTTTTTCAGCAGTGTATACATGTTGATTGATAAAGTAGGTTCGTTCTCCGTTCAGCAAATAATACAGTTCATAGCCTTCATGGCCATGCGGTGCGTTCATCTCGGTAAATCCTTTCCTTTGCATATACTGAATCGAAAAAGAATGCTCGGCTATATAATATTTCGGGTGATGCATGACGGGCATTTCTCCTTTTTGAAAACGTTGTCTTTTTAGAAACGGAGGGGTAGCATGAAAAGGTTATTTTGTTTGGTATTGGTGTTCGTCTTATCGGCCGGCTGCGCCCATGATCAAAAAGCGGCAAATGAAGAGGAATCGGTGCTTCAGCTTGACTGGCTTGTTCCGCTTCATACCCCGCAGCCGCCGACAGGCAAAGCGCTGGCCGTCATTGAAGAAAAAACGAAGACAAAGCTTGACCTCATGTGGGTTCCTGATTCAACAAAGGAAGAACGGATCAATACTGCGCTTGCCGGCAGCAACATGCCCAAAATCATCACCCTGCCTGACCTTGAGGATTCGGCTGTCATCAGCGCTTTGCGCTCGGGGATGTTTTGGGAAATCGGTCCGTATTTGAAAGACTATCCGAATTTAAAAAAAATGGATAAAACCATTTTAAAAAATATCTCGATCGATGGCAAAGTGTACGGGATTTATCGTGAAAGACCTTTGGCCAGGCAGGGCGTTGTGATCCGGAAAGACTGGCTTGACAACCTCGGATTAAAAATGCCCGAGACTGTGGAAGATCTCTACGACATAGCCAAAGCTTTTACAGAGCAGGATCCTGATCAAAATGGAAAAGACGATACGATCGGTCTTGCCGATCGTCATGATTTGACATTCGGGGCGTTCAAAACGCTCGCATCGTACTTCGGCGCACCGAACGAGTGGGGTGTGGATAAAAACGGGAGGTTGTATCCCGATTTTAAGAGCGGCGCTTATCAGGAGACGATGACATATATGAGAAGGCTTTATAAGGCCGGGCTGATGAACGGGGATTTTGCGGTGACCGGCAAAACGCAGCAGCAGGAACTGGTGATCCAAGGAAAAGCGGGGATCTACATTGGAGCGATGAGCGATGCGATGAATTTGCGGGATCAGGGTAAAAGTCTGAACGCCGGGCTTGAGCTTGATATCACAAACCGCATCAAAGGCCCTGACGGACAGGAGCACACATGGGCGCTCGGCGGCCATGGCGGCATGTTTGCCATTTCAAAATCAACCGTCAAGTCTGAAGGGGAGCCTAAAAAGATCCTTGCCTTTTTTGACCGGATCGCTGAGGAGGACCTTAACCATTTAATGGTATACGGCATTGAAGGCGTACACTATGAAAAGAAGGGAAATCAGCAATATATTCGAAAACGAGAAAACTATCGTGTATGGGAGGCGGACATTCAGCCGCTCCAGCAGCTTATCGGCATCAATAAGCATGCTTTGAAGAGCGCTGAAGACCCGCTGCGCGCCAAACATGAACAACTGGAAAAGGACAACCGCGCAATCGCCGTCCTCAATCCGGCCGAACCGCTTCATTCCGATACACAGACGGACAGGGGAACAGAATTAAAAAAGATCATCGATGATGCGACATTTCAATTTATTCTCGGAGAAATCGATGAACAGGGCTTTACTGAAGCCGTGGAGAAATGGGAGCGCCAAGGCGGAATGGAGATCATCAAAGAATTAAATACAGCCGCCACAAAGATAAATTAAAATCTGAAAAACCCTTCCTCATCTGACGGAAAGGGTTTTTTCAAGGGCTCATTGGACTTGGAGAACATGCCTCAGGTAGAGTTTTAAAGCTTCAATTTGCCCCGGTGTGTCTGCTTCCGTTTTTCCTAAATAAATGGTCTGCATCACAATGGTGTCATTCATGGCGATGAAAAATTTTGTGATTGTGTCAGGCGGCTGCAGCAGATTGAATTCTCCGCTGTCCGCCCCTTTTTTCAAAAGCTCAGTAAAATGGGCGGTAAATGTTTCATATCTTTTCATCAGATACGTTTTCCGTTCTTTGTTCCGCCAGCTTGTAAAGAAATATTCAAACTGCACGGGGGCGAATGATTCCGCTATGTCATCAAGCCCCTTTTTTACATCATCGAGATAGGAGAGTATGATCTTCCATACACTTTTTTCCGAATGTCCGCGTTCTTTTAAATAGGTTAAAAAATCATCCAGATGTTCTTCAATGATGTCTTTGAACATATCTTCTGTGTTTGAAAAATAAAGGTACACGCCCCCACGGCTGAAGCCGGATTCCTCAACAACATCTTTCATTGTTGTCATCTCAAAGCCTTTTCGCTTAAAGACTCGTTCAGCAGCTTTCAAAATGTCAGTCTTCCGTTTGTCTTTCTGTTCCTTCGTGAGTTTCGGTGACAATGGATGCCCCCCTTTCTTTGGACCATATCATAATGGCTGCTCCAAAAGCCGTCAGCAGACTTCCGGAAAGGATAAATGCGCTCTTGACGCCGGCCCATTGTGCGAGAAGTCCGCCGCCGGCCATTCCCGCTACAGAGCCCAAAGTGGTCAAGCTTTGAACGGTTCCAAAAACGCGCCCAATGTACGCTGAATCAACCGTTTGCTGTGTGAGAATATGAAAGGGGATGTAAACGAGTGTAAATCCGGCCCCTCCGATCAAAAAAACAATAGGAAATAAAATGTACAGCCATTCCTCAGTCCGGCCTGTGATCAATGGCGCGCTTCCGATCGAAATCCCGAGTAGCATGGAACCAGTAATAAAGCAGCTTAAAAACGATCGAATTGTGATTTTCCCGAGTAAGGCGGTCATTGACAGCATCCCTGTTCCGCTTGCAGCCATGCAAAACCCGAGCAGTTCGGCCGGCGCTCCGGGCAGCTCTCTGATCAGAACGGCAATCTGTGAATCTGCCATTTGCAGCACCAAAATGACAAAAAAGGAAACGGCCAAGCCTGTCAAAAGCAAGCTGTTTTTCTGAATAAGAACAAGACCTTGTGTAAAACCCGCAAGCATCCGGACGCGGGGCTTCCCCTCGGCATCAATTCGTTCAAAAAAGCGGTCTTTTGGCAAAGCTGACAATAAAAGCCCGGAAAAAAGAAACAGCGCCGCATTGAAATAAAAGGATAAATCGATGCCGAAGGCCGCGATTAATCCCCCGCCTAAAGCAGGCCCTAATATTTTGCTGCCTTGATCAACCATTCCGCTGACGGAAACGGCTTGCTGCATATTTGGACCGGGGATGATTTCTTTTAATTTACCATTTTTGGCTGGGGTGAAAAAAGCGGAGCATGAGCTAAGGAGTAATAATAAAACGTAAATGTGCCAAATGGACCCGGCAAATAACATCATAAAAGCTATGCAGGAACGACCGATTTCAGAGATCATCATGATCGTTTTTCGGTTATAGCGGTCAGCCAGCACGCCTGCCAACGGCCCGATTCCAATTGCGGGAACAGCAAAGCATATCATTAAAGCGGACATTTCCAAAGAAGAGGCATGAAACTGAAATCCGGCTAAACTTAAAACCGCCAGCAGCTGAATCCAATCGGCAAAGTTGGAAAGAATTTGCGAGCCGATAAGAATATTAAAAGGTTTGTTCAGCCCCAGCCTGTTTTCAACGCTCATAGTTCCTCCTTTTAAAACGACACATGTGTCGTTTTTATTTTTATTTTACCAAAACATCTTTTGGAATCAAAGCTTAATTTCTTTAAAACATGTAAAATAAACAATATAATTCCACCAGGTGGTTCTTTTCAAATAATCTAGAGAGGAGAAGCGAACATGCAGGTTGCCGTCATATACGCACACCCCGATCCAAACAGTTTTAACGGTGCGATTCTTAAACGGGTCGTACAGGCGCTTGAGGATGGAAAGCATTCTTATACTGTCATCGATTTATACAAAGAACAGTTTAATCCTGTTCTCGTATTCAATGAAAAGAAAAGGCGGTCAGATTTAAAGAACGACCCTGAAACAGCGAAATACCGGAGCATCATAAAAAACGCTGATCACCTCATTTTGATTTATCCGTTGTGGTGGGGTGGAATGCCGGCGATTTTAAAAGGTTTCATTGACCGGGTATTTGTCGCAGGTGAAGCTTATACTTATCAAGGAAAGCTGCCGAAAGGGCTCTTGAAGGCGCGCTCGGCTTCCGTCTATTACACGGCTGACGCTCCAGGCTGGTATTTGCGGTTTTGGAGGCGGGACGCAGACTGGATTACGGTCAAAGACAACATCTTGAAGTTTTGCGGCGTCCGGCAAGTCAAACGGTTCTTATTGCCGGAAGTGAAAGACAGCACAGCGGAAAAACGGAAAAAATGGCTTGACCGCGTATATCATTCGGCATCTTTTATATCGTGAGGGGGATGATGATGGAAAAGAAGATGAAATGGCTGGACTGGGCGAAGGAAATCCAGGCGCTCGCCCAAGCCGGGCTCGCCTATACAAAAGATGAATTTGACAAGGAGCGTTTTATTCGGCTTCGCGAGATCAGCTGTGAAATGGTCGCTGAATACGCAGAAACCGATTTTTTGAAAGTGAAACAACTTTTTGCTGATGAATCGGGTTATCAAACGCCGAAAGTGGATGTCCGCGCCGTCATTTTTAAAGACGGCGGGCTCCTTCTCGTTCAGGAAAAAGCAGACGGCAAATGGGCTCTGCCGGGCGGCTGGGCTGATATCGGGCTTACCCCGAAAGAAATTGCCGTCAAGGAAGCATTCGAAGAAACAGGCTTTAAAGTTGAAGCGAAAAGACTGTTGGCGGTCATGGATAAAAAGCGCCACAATCATCCCCCGTCCGCCTATCATGTCTATAAAATGTTTATCGCCTGTGATATTGTTGGAGGAAAGGCAGCCGCCGGAACCGAAACGAAAAACGTTGATTTTTTCTCACTGGAGAACCTGCCTGAATTATCAGAGGCGAGAAATACATACGAACAGATTGCGTTTCTTTTTCAGGAGACAAACGCTTCCCATCCGGCGTACTGTGATTAAAAGGGGGAAATCAAACTGGAACAGTTCAAATATCCGATCGGGGCATTCACCGCTCCGCAGAAAACGGACGAGCACGAGCGCGCGGCATTGATCGAAGCGCTGAGACAGGCGCCTGCTTTGCTGAAAGAAGCCGTTCAAGGATTGAATGATCAACAACTGGACACGCCGTACCGGAAAGGGGGGTGGACGGTTCGCCAGGTCGTCTCCCACCTGGCCGACAGCCATTTGAACGGCTATATTCGCTGTAAACTGGCATTGACGGAAGATGTGCCGCTGATTCGAACGTTTGATGAGCAAAACTGGGCGGGGCTGACCGACTCCCTCACATTTGCCCCCAATTTGTCAATTGAGCTTTTGGAATCGCTGCACAATCGCTGGGCCGCTCTTTTTGAAGCATTGCAAGAAGCGGATTACCAGAAAGCGTATCTTCATCCAGACAGCCGGGAAGAAATCAGCCTTCATCATGCGCTTTCCCTCTATGTTTGGCATTCGAAGCACCACATTGCCCATATCACGTCGCTCAGGGAAAGAATGGGCTGGGCCTGAAGCAAAACGCGCGCTTTGCGCGTTTTTTTATTGCCGATGGTTGTCTGATTTCAGCTATGATGGTTAAAACTGTGAAAGAATCGGCAGCCGTTTGGTATATCGCTTTTTTTAGCGGATGTTTTAAAGTAATATGGTTGAGGGTAATCAATTGATCCAATTACCTGGAAACCGCCGTGTTTACGGCACGTACATATGAAAGAAGAGGTTTTTATGAAAAAAAGTGCGCTGTCAGTCTTGAGAATTATATTTCCGGTCGCCGTTCTGCTGCTGGTCATTTACCAGGCAAAACAAGAACTGTCCGGTCTATCTTTTAAAGAAACTATGCTGATTATAAACGATGTAGAAAGAAGCAGCCTGTTTATCTTGATCTTTATCGGCTTCATTGCCATTTTGGCCATGTCTTTATACGATTTTGTTCTTGTCCGTTCCCTCGGGATGAGGATTTCCAAATGGAAAACGGTCAAGATTTCATGGATCGCCAATTCTTTTAACAATGTTCTCGGATTCGGCGGCCTGTCAGGCGCAGGTTTACGAACGATCCTTTATAAAGAGCATGTCAGCGATGTCAAACGGCTGATTAAGGGTATCGCGTCACTGGCAACTTCCGTTCTTCTCGGCCTGTCCGTTCTCAGCATTTTCGTCCTGATCAAGCTGATTTCTCCGGGGAATCTGCTTGTTGAAAAGACGTGGCTCTTTCTGAGCGTCATCGGAATGGCGCTGATCGTCCCCGTTCTGATCATCCTTTTCTTGATCAGAAGAAGAAACATGGCTGGGATGAGACCGTCCGTCTTTTTTTCATATTTAGGGGCATCTGTCGTTGAATGGATCGCGGCGGGGATTGTCATGTATTTTTCCCTTGTGACCTTGGGAGTCGAACTGGACGCAAGAATCGTGCTGGGCGTCTTTACGATCGCTTCCGTCGCCGGTATGATCAGCCTCGTCCCCGGCGGATTCGGTTCGTTTGATTTGCTTTTTTTAGTCGGACTGAATCAATTTGGCGTCGATAGTGAAATCACGCTGACGGCCATCGTTCTTTACAGGCTCGCGTATTCATTTATTCCATTTGGAATCGGCCTGATTTTGGCGGCTGTTGACATGACGGGGAATACGATGAAAAAGCTTGAAGAAAAGCCGATTATTGCCCCTGCAATTGAAACGACCAACATTCTGCTCATTTTACACAGAGCGTTGCTGCTCCGTTTGCTGAATGGCTCGCTTGCTATTATTTCATTTTGCTGCGGAGCGGTAGTCCTTGCGTCGGCTGCGCTGCCGATTGACAGAAGCATGCTCATACCAGACCTTTCCCGCCATGCGCTGACGGTGTTGAACGGCCTGTCTATCAGCTTTGGTTTAATCCTGCTGATCGTTCCGCTGGAGCTTTATAAGCGGACAAGGCGTTCCTTGTATATGACGCTGACCGCTTTGGCGTTTGCTTTTGTGTTCAGTTTTTTTAAAGGTTTTAATATCAGCGCGGTATTTATCATTCCTCTCGTGTTCATCCTGTTCATTTTGCTGCGCGGGCAATTTACGAGAGAGCGGGCTGTCTACTCATTTGCACAAATGGCATGGGCGGGGTTTATCTATCTTTTCGCCCTTTTAAACTACAATATCATTGCCTCCGTTATCTGGGAGAGGCTTGGACATGTTCTTGTAAAGGAATATTACATCCACAGTGAACAGCATGTTAATTATACGACAATGTTTGCTTTAATTTTTGTACCGGTGTTTTGCGTCATTTTTATTTGGCAGTTCAACAGAAAGGTAAAGCCGATCGGCGAAGAGCCCGATTTTGCAAAGCTGGAGCAATTTTTAAACGAAAAGGGCGGGAACGCTTTAAGCCATTTAGGCTTCCTGGGAGATAAGCGGTTTTTCTATTCCAGCGACGGCAATGCGCTGATTCAATTCGCCAAAATCGGCCAGCGTCTCGTCGTTCTCGGTGATCCGTCAGGCCAAAAAGAATCCTTTCCGCTCATTTTAAAAGAATTTCTTCATTTGGCTGATCAAAAAGGGTATCTCGTCACCTTCTATCAGATTGAGCGGGAGGATATGGGGCTCTATCATGATTTCGGCTACCGCTTCTTTAAGCTTGGAGAAGAAGCGATTGTCGATCTCAATTCGTTCACGATTAAAGGGAAAAAGCGGGCCGGATTAAGGGCGATCTACAATCGTTTTGAGCGGGAAGGGTATACGTTTCATGTCGAACAGCCGCCGTTTTCCCATGAATTTCTCCAGCAACTGAAAGACATATCTGATGAGTGGCTCGGACGAAAAAAGGAAAAAGGCTTTTCACTCGGATATTTTAAGGAAGAATATTTGCAGAAGGCGCCGATCGCCGTATTGAAAGATAAGGAAGGCGAAATCGTCGCTTTTATGAATATCATGCCGATGTACCAGGAAGGCGAGATTTCTATCGATTTGATGCGCTATTCGCAAGACGCCCCGAAGGGCATTATGGATGCGCTGTTTATTCATCTGTTTCAATGGGGCAAAGAACAGGGCTATACCGCGTTTAATATGGGGATGGCCCCGCTCTCAAACGTCGGCACGTCCTTTCAGTCATTTTGGACGGAGCGGCTCGCCGCCGTGATTTTTAACAATGTCAGATATATGTACAGTTTCAGCGGCCTGCGCTCTTTCAAAGAAAAATACAAACCGGTTTGGCGCGGAAAGTATTTGGCCTACAGAAAAAACAGATCCCTTCCGGCCACGATGTTTCTCGTGACGAGGCTGATCGGGAGAAGGACGAAGTGACGACTGGTTTTGATTAGCGGTATAGACCAACGAAAAAGCTGTCTCTCATGCATAGAAGACAGCTTTTTTCGTTCGGCTGCCGGATTCGATTCAAAAATCAAAATATTCCGCTTATAATAAACAGGAAGCCAGATACCAGGGGGATCCATATGAAACAAGTCGAAGTTCTCAGATATGATGCATTTTCCAAAGCCGCGGATAAAGGAAATCCGGCGGGGATCGTGCTTGAAGGAAGCCATTTGACTGATGAAGAGATGCAGAAGATTGCCGAAAAAGCAGGATATAACGAAACGTCTTTTTTACTGTCAAGCCAGTCGGCTGACATTCGCATCCGTTATTTTACGCCAGGGCATGAAATGAATTTATGCGGCCATGCGACCGTGGCCTCTCTTTATGCGCTTTATGAGAAAGGCGAGGTCGGAGCAGGCGAGGAGCTGAAGATTGAGACAAAGGCGGGAAATCTCACAGTTAAAACGGATTATTCTGAGGAAGAACAGCGTTTTTTTATGACATTGGAGCAGGCTCCGCCGGAATTTCGCCCATTTACCGGAGACCGGGCAAAATTGGCCGGAGCCCTTGGCATTACTGAAGCTGATTTTCATGATGCTTTGCCGCCAGTATACGGAAGCACAGGAATTTGGACGCTGCTGGTACCTGTGCAAAGCTTGGATGCATGCCGGAAGATGGAGCCGGACAATTCAGAGTTCCCAGCGATTTTGACGGACATACCCAGCGCTTCTGTCCATCCTTTTTCTTTAGAGACGATCCATCAGGACAGCCACCTTCACGGCAGGCATTTCTCTTCGCCATATTCCGGGACAATTGAAGATCCTGTTACAGGAACGGCTTCCGGGGTGATGGGGGCTTATATGAAAATATACGGACAGCCATTTTGTGAAGCGGATCAAAAGGAGTTTCTGATCGAACAGGGGCAGGAAATCGGCAAGGACGGCAGAGTGAAAATCGGAGTTCTCGAAGAAAATGGCCGGATGAAGGTGCTGATGACGGGAACGGCCGTTTTTGCGGAAAAGCGGGTAATCGACATTTAAAATTCCGGCCGCTCAGGATGGAGGGCCTCCGGTTGAACAGGCGGTTTATCATTGAAAACGTGATGATAAACGATTATAATCAACAATGATAATCATTTTCATTTGAGGAGGCGCTTATATGAGCGATACCTTGCAAGCTAAAAAAGGCAGCATTCGTGAAACAGTAAGAAATAGAAGAACGATACGAAAATTCACACATGATCCCGTGCCTAAAGAGCTTGTCCTTGAGCTGCTCGAAGACGCGGTTTATGCGCCCAACCACCGGCTGACCGAGCCGTGGCGGTTTATTTATATCGGTACTGAGAGCGGAAAAAAGAAGCACGCCGACAATTTAGATGCGGTATTGAAGGAAATAAAGCCCAATCGGACGGAAGAACAAATTAAAAAATTCAGGAAGCATATCATGAGTGTCCCGGCGTTTCTTTTTGTCGTTGTAAAAGAAGATGAAAATGAACGGGCCAGAAATGACGATTTCGCAGCTGTCAGCTGTTTGGTCCAAAACCTTCAGCTTCTCGCCTGGGAAAAGGGAATCGGGATGGTATGGAAAAGCGGAGAGATCCTTTATAATCGTAAACTGCAGGAATTAATGGGGCTGAACAGTAATGAACGGTTTGCCGCTCTTTTGCAGATCGGCTATCCGGCGGAAATACCCGAAGCGCAAACAAGGACACCCGCAAAGCAGCTTCTTACGGAGCTTTCTTAAAGAAGAAAGCCCTGCTAACAGGGCTTTCGAAATGCTACTTTGACTGCCGCTCTTTGGCGCGGTTGTCAGCTTCTCTCATGCGGGCTTGAGCTTCAAGATCATCCTGATCGGCAAGCTCTGCAGAATATTCCTCATAAACGCCGTCAGTTTCTTTTTTATACTGATCAGGCACTTGGGGAAGCTTTTGTTTGTTTTTATCCCGGTTTTTGTGGATTGAATTTCTGCCCATTCGAAATCACTCCTCGTCATTAATCAGCCGGTCATCTGTTATTGTTCGCCGATCAGGCTGCCGCTATGCATTATGATTTTTCATTGGCGGCCCGCTTTGCTCTTTTAAATTCCCGCTGATACATGACTTCCTGCGTTTTGGTCAAGGTCGATTTAATTTGGTCACGCTTTTTCTTTTCAGCCATTTTTAAAGCCTCCTAAATATCAGATTTATTCACAGGCTGTCCGTTTTAGAGGCATTTATACCATGTTAGGCTTCTTTCAGCCGGCGGCTTCCGCCTTCAAACGCCCTCAGGCTGTGTAGAATATAGAGATCTTTAGGAATTTCAAATAAATGATAGGCGCCGCTGTCCGCGCGGTTCAGCCTGCCGGAGTCCGTCTGAACCGCGTATGGCAGCTTTTGTGCGGCTTTGAGGGAGCGGGTGTTTGTTTTTCTGATTTTCATGAAAACCGCCTCAATGTTTTGTTCATAAAAGAGCTCACAGAAGAATGCGTTTTTCGCCCGCTGATTGTAGCCTTTTCCGTGATAAGGCTTTCCGAGCCACGTCCCCAAAAACCCCTGCTGTTCCTCTAGTTCATATAAGCTGATGCAGCCGATCGGCTGGTTCCATTCATCAAGAATCGTGCGGGATATCAGTTTACCCTGTTCTTCATCCTCGATGATGTTCTTGACGTGAAACATGTACTCTTCAATGGTCTCCGCCTTATTCCGGACAAAAGGAAAAACCTCAGGGTGTGTCATCAGCTCAAAAAGCGCATGGCAGTCGTTCATTTCACGTTTTTTCAGCATGGGAGCCCCTCCTTCACGCGAGGGCGGCGGTTGATAACTGAAAAAAGTCGCTTGCTCCACCCTCGAAATTTTTTAATATGCGAATCGGCTTGCCTGTACATTAAAAAATTCGGGGTGGGAATCGAACCCACTAAAACCAGAGATCTGGTGGCGCACCATTTGCCTTCCCTATTCATATCAGCTGTAACGAATTGTTCTATATTTTACGCCGTGAAGATCGGAAAAGATACAAGGCGATTGCGGGAAAGTGCTTAAACAAGTAAATCGAGCAGGGCGTCTTCTATCGTTTGATAGCGGAAATGGTAGCCGTTTGAAAGGCTTTTCTCCGGAATGGCCCGCTGTCCTTTCAGGATGAGAAGACTCATTTCGCCAAGAACGGTTTTGAGCGCGAATCCAGGAACATGCAGCCAGTGCGGCCTGTTTTTCACCTTGGCGACCGTTTTTCCGAATGTCTCCATTCGCACGGGATTTGGAGCCGTGACATTGACCGGACCTGACAGATGGCTGTTTTGAATGGCGGATTGAATGATGCCGGCAGCATCATCAATATGAATCCATGACATCCACTGGCGGCCGGAACCGATTCTGCCCCCGGCGAACCATTGATAAGGAAGCGCCATCTTCGAAAGAGCGCCGCCGTCTTTGCCGAGGACTACGCCAAAACGCATGCAGATGGTGCGGATTCCAAGCGCTTCGATTTGCTTTGCTTCTTTTTCCCAGGCGGCCGCCGTCCTGCTTAAAAAATCCCCGTCTGAAACAGACGATGTTTCTGTAAATGTTTTGTCAGCACTCGTCCCGTAAATTCCGACCGCGCTTCCTTGAATATAGACATTCGGCTTTACCTTTTGCTCCTGAATGATGCGGGCGCTCTCTTTCACGGATTGAAGCCTGCTTTGCAAAATGTCCGCCTTCGTTTTTTCGGTCCAGCGCCCGAAAATCGTCGCTCCGGCCAAATTGATCCACACCTCAATCTCAGGCAGCTCTCTTTCCGGCAGGGCGCCGTCATTTTGCCAAAGAACATATGAAATGTTTTTTTGTTCGGTTTCTGCCGGTTTTCTTGATAAAATATAGACGTGATGTCCTCCGGCGGTTAACGCTTTAATCAAATGTTTTCCGATAAAACCAGTTCCGCCGGCAATCGCAATATTCATCATGATCTCTCCCTTTTGGTGATCCTTTACCTTATTGTAAAAAAAGAAAACGAGAGAAGGGAGCTTTTTATGCCGTATATCACTAAAATTTCCGCCCAGAAAAACAATAAAGACCGGGTCAATATTTTTCTGGACGAAAAATACGCGTTCAGCGTCGATATGGATGTTCTCGTCAAGTTCGATCTGCGAAAAGGAAAACTGCTTGATGAGCTTGACGTCATCGAAATCCAGTATGGCGATGATATTAAAAAGGGCTTTAACAAAGCGCTCGATTATCTGTCATACAGGATGCGCTCGACAAAAGAAGTCAAAGACCATCTCAAGAAAAAAGGCGCCGCAGATTCTGCGGTGACAGAAATCATCCATATGCTAAAAAGCCATAAATATTTGGACGATCGGGAATTTGCGGCCGCTTATGTCAGCACCCACCGCAAAACGAGCGGCAAAGGCCCGGACGTCCTATACAAGGAGCTTCAATTAAAAGGA
Organism: Bacillus sp. KICET-3; assembly: GCF_033261025.1. Lineage (NCBI taxonomy): Bacteria > Bacillati > Bacillota > Bacilli > Caryophanales > Bacillaceae > Bacillus > Bacillus sp. KICET-3. The sequence goes on from NZ_CP137345.1 coordinate 971,876, forward strand.
ATCGATGAAGACCTGATTCAGGAAGCATTGCGTTCATTTACATTTTCCGAGCAGGTTGCAGCCGCTGTAAAGCACGCCGAAAAACTGCTCAAAAAAGGAAAAAAGCTATCCTCAAGAGAGACAAAACAAGCGATCGAACAGCAGCTCATCCGGAAGGGATTTTCCTTTGAAGCGATCAGTGCGGCTCTTTTGGAAATCGATTATGAAAATGATGACGATTCGGAAAGAGAAGCGCTGGACAAGCAGGGAGAAAAAGCGATGAGGCGCTATCATTACGACGGTTCTTATGAAACGAAAATGAAGGTCAAACAGTTTTTGTTCAGAAAAGGATTTTCGCTTGATATGATCGATCAATATCTAGATGAAAAGGGATGAAAACATGGAGAAAAGATACAGTGACATGACAGCGGCCGAATTGCAAAGGGAGATCGGGAACCTTACCGAAAAGGCGAGAAAGGCGGAACAGATGGGGATCGTTAATGAGCTTGCCGTCCATGAGCGGAAAATCGCGATGGCAAAGGCATACCTGTTAAATCCGGCGGATTTTAATCCAGGCGAAGTATACGAAATTGAAGATGCGGGAGAGGATTTTTATATCCGCTACTTAAACGGCGTTTTTGCCTGGGGGCACCGCGCAGCAACACCTGATGCTGAAGAGGCGCTGCCGATTTCACTATTAAAGGAAAAGGATTAAGGACAAGCTTAACCCTTTTCCTATTGGCGGCTACCTTGTGCGGATGCGCGTATTGCGCTGGAGAATGATCAAGTCCTGGGTCTGCTGCGTTTCTCCGTTGACCTGTGCGCGAGCATGCTTCGTGTTCGCCCATGGCTGCGGATAATTCTGCATTTTCATCTGGTTAAAATCGTTTGTATACGGTTTACGGTTTGCACACAAAGAAACTCACTCCATCCAGAAAAATTTAGCGTTTGCCGGAAGCTCTCATTCTTTCTTGCGGGTGGGTATTTGTGCTTCCGTCAGGGCGCTTTGAAGCAAAATCATCTTTGGCCCGGGGCTCACCTTCAAATTTATTGTTGTTCATGTTCGGAAAGCCTCTTGCTTTATTCCGCATCTTTTTAGGCTCCTCCATTCAAGTCCAAAATGTTTGCGTCTTCGCTTCAGAAGACGTAATGTTAGTATATGAAAAGGATGACGTTTTCAAAAAGAAAGTTTTTTCCTAAGGGAAGGGGGGAATATTCAAGGTGGAAGAACACTTTGAAAAGCTGACAAATGCGCTTCTTGAAAAGAACCATATGCTGAGCTACGCACAGGCGAGAACATGGGTTGAACTGCTATGGGAAGACTTTGAATCGACATTTGCCAAAGCCGGCCATCCATATAGAGGAAAAGAACTGACAGAGCGCGTCGTTTTAGAATGGATTGACCACTATGGCCGCCATCTGCATTTATTCCAGACCGACAAATCTTCTTTTCAAGATTTATTCTCTACAGACAACGGACTGCTGCATTAATGTTTCTTCATCTGAATGTATGAAAGGAATGTGATGAAATGAAAGCAATCGTCATCGGCTCGGGGATTGCCGGCGCAAGCGCCGCATATCATCTCGCGAAAAAAGGAGCGGAAGTATCGATTCTGGATGAAGGACATGAAGGGCAGTCAACCAAAGCGGGGGCAGGAATCATCTGTCCGTGGTTTTCTTCCAGGAGCGAAGAATGGTATCGTCTCGCAAAAGCAGGCGCCGCATATTATCCCTCTCTCGTTTCACAGCTTGAAGGAGATGGGGAAACTGATGTGGGCTACGCGAAAACCGGCGCGCTGCGGGTCAGCGGAGACATTGATGCCCTCGACCGAATTGAAAGAAAATTAAGAGAACAAAAGCGTGAAGCGCCAGAAGCCGGCGACATCGCCCGTTTATCAAACGATGAAGCAAAACGGCTTTTTCCGCCGCTTGCTGAAGGACTTGAAGCGATTTATGTGTCAGGAGCGGCCCGCGCTGACGGCCATCTGCTCCGGAATGCGCTTCTTTCGGCGGCCAAAAAGTGCGGCGCCGTCTTGGTGAACGGTAAAGCAGAGCTCTCTGTTGAACAGGGCGCAGTAAAGGGCGTCACCATAAACGGCCGCCTGATGTCCGCAGACGCGGTGATATTGGCTGGAGGCGCCTGGACGAATCAACTGCTTCAGCCTTTGGGCATCCGGCTTCCTTTGGAGCCCCAGCGCGGCCAGATCGTTCATTTGAAGCTTCAGGGGCATGAGACTGGAAGTTGGCCGGTCATTTTGCCTGATACAGACCACTACATCGTCTCATTTTCCGGTTCGCGGGTTGTGGCAGGAGCGACACGGGAAACCGGCTCCGGATTCGATTACAGGATCACCGCCGGAGGGATGCAGGAAGTGTTGGCTGAAGCCTTGTCCATTGCCCCTGGGCTTCATGGCGCCACCCTGGAAGAAATAAGAGTCGGATTCCGTCCGTTTACAAAGGATTATTTGCCTCTTCTCGGATATATTCCGGGACCTAAAGGTTTGATCGCAGCCACAGGTTTCGGGCCTTCCGGTTTAACGATCGGCCCTTATGCCGGTTCACTCGCCGCTTCTTTGGCGTTTGGGGAAAAGCCGGCACTTGATATGGATCAATATTTTCCAGTAAGACAACTATCATAAAAATGGGAAACTAACCCTTGTTCTTCGCTATTTTTCCTGATGGGATATCATTTTTTGCCACTTGTTCATAGATGTTTGATATAATGACAAAATAATCTTGTAGAAAATAGTGCCGCATACCTACGGCTTTCTTTTTGCTGTAATAAGGTGTGCGTAAAGTATCCTGCTCAGCATGCCGGATGCGAGTTTATTATGTCCAAAAGAGGTGCCTTTAAGTGAAGAAAGGATTCGTTTCAATTATTATTCCTTCCTATAATGAAGCAAGCAACATTAAACTGATTTATGAATCATTAAGGAACGAATTTCAATCCATTGAGTATGATTATGAAATTTACTACATAAATGACGGCAGTACAGATCAAACTTTGGAGGAAATAAAAAATCTGGCAGAAAAAAACGAGCGGGTGAAATATATTTCATTTTCAAGAAACTTCGGCAAGGAAGCGGCCATTCTCGCCGGATTTCAACACGCCAGGGGCGATGCGGTCGTTGTGATGGACGCTGATTTGCAGCATCCGACATACCTTCTCCACGATTTTATTAAAGGGTTTGAAGAAGGCTATGATCAAGTAATCGCCCAGCGGAACCGCAAGGGAGACAATCCGATCCGTTCCTATCTGTCATCGCTTTATTACCGTTTTATCAACAAAGCGGTTGAGGTTGATTTGCGGGACGGTGTCGGCGACTTCCGCCTGTTAAGCAGAAAAGCCGTGAACGCGCTCTTGAAACTCAGCGAAGGAAACCGTTTTTCAAAAGGTTTGTTTTGCTGGATCGGCTTTGATCAAAAAATTATTTATTATGAAAATGTCGAGAGGAAAAACGGAAAATCAAAGTGGTCGTTCCGCCACCTGTTGAACTATGGGATCGACGGGATCGTTTCGTTTAACAACAGACCGCTGAGAATTTGCTTCTACACCGGCATCTTCATTCTTTTTCTGTCGCTGATCTATATTATTGCAACGTTCATTCGGATACTAAAATACGGCGTGATCGTTCCGGGCTATTTTACAATCATTTCTGCGGTTTTGTTTCTTGGCGGCGTTCAGCTCCTCAGCCTCGGGATCATCGGCGAGTATATCGGGAGAATCTACTATGAGACGAAGAAGCGGCCTCATTATTTAATACAGGAGGCAAACATCGGGCATGGAGAAGCTCATGAAAAAAATGAATCTTGAATTTATTCGTTTCGCCATTGTCGGCGTCTTGAATACATTGAATTACTATGTAGTTTATTTGCTGCTGCATTTTGTGCTGCATATTGATTACATGGCATCACACATTGCCGGTTTTCTTGTCAGCCTTGTCATTTCATTTTTCTTGAATTGCTATTTTACATTTAAAACCAGACCGACTCTTGCGAAGTTTTTGCAGTTTCCGCTGACACAGCTGTTCAATTTGGCCGCGTCTTCTTTGTTTATGTATGTTTTTGTCAACCTTTTAAAAATGAACAGTGCGGCAGCACCGCTGGCTTCCATGTTTTTAACCGTTCCTCTGACATTTTTGCTGACAGGAAAGATTTTGAAAAGAGACAGGGGAAAAGTATGAAAAAAACAGCATTTTTATTTGTCATCTCAAGCTTTGTCATTTCTTTGGCCGCCCATTTGTTTTTTTTATATGAGTGGACCGAAGATCGCTACATGGTAGGGAACGGCGACGGGCTTGCGCAAATGGTCATTTTTAAGTCATTTCTATTTGACCAGTATAAACAAGGCAACTTTTTTTATTCCTATTCCTTCGGCCTCGGAGGCGGGATCTACAGCCAGCTTGGCTATTATTTCACGACATCTTTCGTGTTTATCGGTTCTGCGGTTGCCGTTTTTCTGCTGCAGCTTTTTCATATGGCGGGGGATGCCGATCCGCTGTTTTGGGCGAATGCCGCGGTCTTTATCAGCATTGTCAAGCTGAGCCTCATCATCTTGATCACTTCCTATGCGTTTTTCTATATGGTAAAACATAAAGCGGCCGCCTTTACAGGTGCCGTTTTGTACGGAACATCGGTCATCTATTTCCGCCATACGGTATTCTGGGAATTTTTCAGCGATGCCATGCTATGGGTGCCTTTGCTTGTCGTCGGCGCCGAAAAAATCATCAGGGAAAAGCGTCCCGGCCTGTTTATCATTGCCTGTTCTTTGACGCTGTTCAACAATTTTTATTTTGCTTATATCAACCTGATTTTCATTGCGATCTATGTCATTTTCCGCTGGCTGATCCGGCTTGATGACCGCGAGGCGTCAAAGTGGGAGCAATTCAGGCTGTTTGCGGTATCGTGTCTGATCTCCTTTGGAGTCAGCGCTGTTTCCTTTGTCCCTGCCGTATACGGCTTTTTGAACAATTTGCGGCCGCCGTACGACCAGACGATCGCGATGTACGATTTCACGGATGACATCTTGTTTTCAAGCCGCATCATCCTTCTGCCGGCAGCCTTTGTCCTGTTTTTGTTTGTCCTTTCATTTTACAAAAACAAAACATTCAGGCTGTTTGCCGGAATCAGCGTTGTATTGGGGCTTCTCCATTTCAGTCCGATCGCTGCGAGCGCATTTAACGGCTTCTCCGCCCCTCAGAACCGATTTGAATATTTGCTCGCATTTACGATTGGCGCGGCCGTGGCCGCCGGCTTGACGGAGATCAAAAACATAAAGCGAAAAGAAATCGCATGGTCATGCCTGCTTACCCTTCTTGTGTACATAGCCGTCATCCGGTACGAAGATGTTGATTTATCATTGCTGAAAAATTGGGGCATCCTTGCTCTGCTCTTTTTGGCAATCGCCGCTTTTGCGGCTGTTGGTTTAAGATATAAAAAATCGCTGTTTTTTTTGAACGGCTGTATATTGGTTTCGACGGTTTTGATAGCCAACGTATATGAAAAATACGTCCTTTCAGAAGGAAGCGATATAAAAAGTGTTTCGAAAGACTATATGACAAGCAATGACTACGACGGGGAAGAACAGCGCAAACTCCTGCAAAACATGAAAAAAGACGACGGCGGAGACCCGTATACAAGGATCGACTGGATGAACGGCGTTCGCAACAACACGCCGCTGATCCAGGATTTCAACGGCTTCAGCGCGTATTCGAGCATTCTTAATCAAAACCTTCTGCTATTTTATTGGAAAGACCTTGAGGTCGACATGGGAAGGGAAAGTGTCAGCCGCTACGCGACAATGGGCGGCCGCGCCAATTTATACAGCCTGCTGTACGGGAAGTACTACATGAGGGAAAAAGAGAACGCGTCTGACGCGCCATACGGATTTGAGAAAGCGGACGAGTCGCAGCATTATGCTGTATTTAAAAACAAATATACACTGCCGTTCATCCGTACGGCTGATACCGCTTTTTCAGAAAGAGATTTGTCGGGGGCGCCCGCATTGGCTAAAGAACATGCGATGCTGGAGGGAATCGTTTTAGAAAACCCTGATCAAAAAGCGAAGCCTCCGAAAGCTCCTGATTTGATCAGACAGACGAACGTAAGCATGAAAGGGGCAACCTATAAAAACGGCGTGCTGCATGTCACAGCGGAAAACGGCGGAATCGATCTCATCCCTCCCGGAGACGTCCCGAAAGAGGGCGACTACTATGTCAGCTTTTACTTGAAGAGCCTTGCCAAAGACCAGTTCTTCAACTTGAAAGTCAATGACTATGTCACGTCAAGAAAATCAAATCAGTCGATCTATAAAACGGGAATCTACGATTTGACGATCAGGGTGCCGAAGGCGGATAAGATTTCGATCCGGCTGCCGGAAGGAACGTACAAACTTGATGATCTCGAACTGTATCAGGAGAATTATCAAGCCCTAAAAAAAGCGGCAGCGAAAAAGGCGCCGTCTGCGCATATGACGTGGGAACAAAATAAATTGTCGATCAGCTATCAAAACTTAAACAAAGACCGCTATATGGTGCTCCCGATCCCATTTGAAAAAGGCTGGGAAGTCACGGTGAACGGTAAAAAACAAACCGTTCAAAAGGCAAACTATTCCTTCATCGGCTTCACTGTCGATAAAGGGGAAAACGACATACAGCTCGTATATGAGCCGCCGTACTTCAAAGAAACACTCGCTATCACCATCATCAGTCTTGGCGCAGGTATATGGTACAGCCGGAGAAGAAAAAAGCTTGGCTCTTAAACAGAGCCAAGCTTTAATTTTTTCTGAAGCTTTTCTTCGCTGAAAATCCACCCTGTATAGGATGTGATTAATTCCATGGTGTCCCGGTCGATATGGGCGATGGCAACAAACGGATAGTGCCCTTTGCTGCGGTATCTCAAATCGATGAACCGGACTTCATAATGGTCTTGATACGTATCGATTTCCCATTTGTAGACAGGGGAAAAAGAAAGAAAAGCAGAAATGTTTTTATCTTGTTTTGCCGCTTTCATAACAGATGATTCGGGAACCGGCACCCTGTTGAACGTATCGACGATAACGACGTTTCCGTCGATGCTTCTGCCGACGTAAAAAGCGGATTTTGCCTTGACGGCGATTCGCCACTGTCTGAATTTCATTGTCGGCGAGATGATGATTTCTTCAATATCATCGATTTTCTGGCGAAGCGATTGCTTGATCCGCCTTTGCATCCAAAATCTCAACAGGTAGTATCCCGCCAGGATGATGTAGAGGGCTAAAAACGTATAACCCTGATGCCCGCCCGCCAGCCAGACGGCGATGGCCGCAAGATGGCTCACGAAGATAAACGGATCAAATGTATTAATCAACCCAAGCGCCACCCATTTTCTTGAAAACGGTCTGATCGCCTGGGTGCCGTACGCATTGAAAATATCGACGAACACGTGCAATGCGACTGCGGCGAGCGTCCACAGCCAAAGATGCAGCAGGTTCGCTCCCGGATAGAACAAATACAGAATCCCCGGAAACAATATAGACCAAATGAGGACGGCGGGAATTGAATGTGTCAACCCTCTGTGATGCCTTATATAAACAGCGTTGTTTTTCAATTTTAAAATCGTATCGATATCAGGAGCCTGTGATCCGGCGATGGTCGCAATCATTACGGCCTGAGCCATAGAAGGATCCATGCCGACGACGGGATCCAACGTTGCGATGCCGCCGAGCGCAACACCCATGACAACGTGTGTGCCAGTATCCATTGGTGACCTCCCCTAACGGTGTTTGAAAATCATGTTTTGTTATACCTTAACCTGTACGCCGTCCCAATTCATGTCCTGAAATATTTAACGCTTTTTCTTTCCCCACTTTTCATGTAACATGTTTATCGTGTATGCATTTAGTTTACAACAAAAAGCCAAAAGAACAAAAGTGCAGTGTGTTAATGTGACGAGGACAGGCAAGGAGAAGTTTCATGATTGATTTGAAAAAAAAATTAGAGCAAAAAAATATTCAACAGTTTCAAGAAGATTTAATTTCTTGGTATGAAAAAGAAAAACGGGATCTTCCCTGGCGTTCAGACACGGACCCTTATAAAATCTGGGTTTCGGAGGTCATGCTGCAGCAGACCAGGGTTGAAACGGTCATCCCTTATTTTAACAATTTTATCGACAAGTTTCCGAACGTAAAAGCCCTCGCCGAAGCTGATGAAGAAAAAGTGCTTAAAGCATGGGAAGGACTGGGATACTATTCCCGCGTCCGGAATCTGCAAAGCGCAGTCAAAGAAGTGCATGAACGGTATGGCGGAGTTGTTCCTTCCTCAAAAGAGGAATTTGGCGGGTTAAAAGGAGTAGGCCCTTACACCAGAGGCGCGGTGCTGAGCATCGCCTACAATCAGCCGGTTCCGGCGGTGGACGGCAATGTGATGCGGGTGATGTCCCGGATTCTGTCCGTATGGGACGACATCGCAAAACCAAAGACAAAAACATTATTTGAAAACATCGTGGAAGCCTTTATGTCAAAAGATAAACCGTCTGAATTTAATCAGGGGCTGATGGAGCTTGGCGCGGTCATCTGCACGCCGAAATCGCCTTCCTGCCTTTTGTGCCCGGTCCGTGAACATTGCTCTGCTTTTGCTGAAGGGTGCGAAAAAGAGCTGCCCGTCAAAAGCAAAAAGAAGAAGCCCGGATTGAAAAGCCTTGCTGCCGTTGTTCTGACAGATGAAGAAGGTTATTTCTACATTCATAAAAGACCTGAATCCGGCCTGCTTGCGAATTTGTGGGAATTTCCAAATACAGAAACGCAAAAAGGCCTGAAAACAGAACGGGAGCAGCTTTCAGCTTTTCTGAAGGAACAAGCCGGAATCGAGGCCGACATCGGCCCGCTTGAAGGGATCGTTGAACACGTCTTTACACACCTTGTCTGGAACATTTCCGTTTTTTTCGGGAAAGTGCTGAATCAGCCGGATGGTACCTATTTGAAAAGGGTGACGAAAGAAGAGCTTGCTGAATACGCCTTCCCTGTGTCGCACCAGAAAATATGGAATATGTATATGAAATAGGCAGCTTGACTGTGAATGCTGCCCGTTAATCATAATGAATTTCAGTGCCGTGCGTATAGTCGGCTTCTTGGCGGCGGAGGCCGCCTCTGGCTTTAATTTCTTGTACAACCTCCACATATTCTTCATGCCCTTCCTGATTTAAAAAAGGCATCATTTGCTGGAAGGCGTGGTGGAAATAGAGGAGCTCCGCATCTTTCCATTCATGCTTAGGCGTTTGATCGAGCTCGCTCATGTCGCGTCCGACGTACATAAGGCGAAAGCCTCCTTTTGGTCTTGGATAACATTATTTTTAAACAGATTCAAATATCTATACTAGGAGATGAATGACAGATGGAACAAAGAAAATGTGCGCTGATTACAGGAAGCAGCAGGGGAGTCGGAAAAGCGGCGGCTCTCAGACTGGCGAAAAACGGCTACAATATCGTCATCAACTATGCAAGAAGCAAAAAAGCGGCAATGGAAACAGCTGAGGAAATCGAACAGCTCGGCGTAAAAGCACTGGTTGTTAAAGCGAATGTCGGCCAGCCGGCGAAAATTAAAGATATGTTTCAGCAAATTGAAGAAGCGTTCGGCAGACTTGATGTTTTTGTCAACAATGCCGCATCAGGCGTTTTGCGCCCTGTCATGGAGCTTGAAGAGAGCCATTGGGACTGGACGATGAACATCAATGCCAAAGCATTGCTTTTTTGCGCGCAAGAAGCGGCGAAGCTGATGGAAAAAACGGGCGGAGGCCATATTGTCAGCATCAGCTCCCTCGGTTCGATCCGCTATTTGGAAAACTATACGACAGTCGGCGTTTCCAAGGCGGCGCTTGAGTCATTAACGAGATATCTTGCAGTCGAGCTTGCTTCGAAAAACATCGTCGTCAACGCGGTATCCGGAGGTGCGATCGATACCGACGCGCTGAAGCATTTTCCAAACCGGGAAGAGCTTCTTGAGGATGCCCGTAAAAATACGCCGGCCGGCCGCATGGTCGAAATCGGCGATATGGTCGATGCCATCGAATTTTTGACGTCAGGAAAAGCGGATATGATCCGCGGACAGACGATCATTATCGACGGCGGACGCTCCCTGCTCGTTTAAATTTTTTTGCCTGAGTGAATAGGATATCACCCGTCTGCACAATCTAAGTGTCGTGGAGGTGATATACAATGGCTAACCAACAATCCAAAACAAACGCACAAAAAGTAAGACAACAAAACCAAGCTTCTGCTCAAGGTGGTCAGTTCGGCACTGAATTTGCCAGCGAAACTGACGCGCAGCAAGTGAGAAAAAATAACCAGCAAGCTGAGCAAAACAAACAGCAAAACAGCTAATCACTGAAACAGGAAAAAGCACTTCATGATCGGATGGGGTGCTTTTTTCTTTCCGCTTGTGATCCGACAAAACTTCCGAATCTTAGGCAGAATCAGTCAAAGGACATTCAGCAGGTATAGAGAAATGATACTTAGGCAATAAATGGAGTAGAGCAAAGAATGGAGGATATAAATGCCGGAATTTGAAAATTTGGTTCAAGGCCAGATGGAAATTATGGATAAGCTACTATATCTTCAAGCCGAGATTGAAAGATGCCAGCAAATCGAAAAAGAACTGATGGCCCTCGAAAAAAAAGCCCAGCTTTTATCGATTCGGGAAGACATATCTCAAAAGCGAAAAGACCTTGCCGCCATTCAGGATTTATTTCAAAAACAGACGGAACAGGTGATTCAGGCATATCAAAAAATTGAAGCCTGAGTTTTTTTTCCTGAAAAGAGCCATTCCTGTTCCGGAGTGGCTGTTTTATTTTCATTTTTTATTTTCAAACGTTATAATAAATAAAAGAACTGTCGGACAGGCGATGTGAAACACTGACTTGTAAGGCTTTTGCAAAGAAAGTAGGGGAGAAACATGGGCTTTCCCAAGGAAGGAGAAACCATTCAAATTCATAGCTACAAGCACAATGGGCAAATTCATCGGATTTGGAGCGAAACGACGATATTAAAAGCAACGGAATTGTGCATCATCGGCGCCAACGACCGGACAATGGTCACGGAATCTGACGGCCGGACATGGGTTACACGAGAGCCCGCCATTTGTTATTTCCATGCAAAGCAGTGGTTTAACGTCATCGGCATGCTTCGCGAAGACGGCATCTATTACTATTGCAACATCAGCTCGCCGTTTGCTTTGGACGATGAAGCCATCAAATACATTGACTATGATCTGGACGTAAAGGTCTTTCCCGATATGACCTACCATATTCTTGATGAAGACGAATACGCAGACCATAAAAAAGCGATGAATTATCCAAAGGAAATAGACGGTATCCTGAGATACCATTTGAATACGCTGCTTCACTGGATTCATCAAAGAAAAGGTCCGTTTGCTCCGGAGTTTATCGATTTTTGGTATGAACGGTATCTCCATTATACAAAATAAGCCATTTAGCCTGTTGAGAGTCAACAGGTTTTTTGTGGTGGACTCACACAAAGACAAAAACAGAGGGGGGATACTGTGGGTATCATCAGAAGATATATGGAATTTGTCAAGCCGTATAAATGGAAAATCATCTTGACAGTCCTGATCGGCATTATAAAATTTTCGATTCCGCTCGTCATCCCGCTTCTCCTGAAATATGTGGTCGATGACATCATTCAGGGAACCGGGACGGCTCAGGAAAAAACGTCTTCACTATTTACCGTAATGGCGGTCGTGTTCGCCGTTTATTTAGTGCTTCGGCCGCCTGTCGAATACTACCGGCAATATTTTGCGCAATGGACGGCAAGCAAGGTGCTCTATGACATCCGGGACAGGCTTTTTTCCCACATTCAGAAACTGAGCCTCAGATATTACGCGAATACGCGAGCCGGCGAAATTATTTCAAGGGTGATCAATGATGTCGAGCAAACGAAAGAATTTGTCATCATCGGGCTTATGAACGTCTGGCTGGACGTCATTACGATTTTTATCGCCGTTGCCATCATGATGACGATGGATGTGAAGCTGACCCTTATTTCGATTATTTTGTTCCCGCTTTACGGGCTCTCGGTTAAATATTTTTACGGCAGGCTCAGAACCCTGACGAGAGAGCGGTCCCAGGCTTTGGCCGAGGTGCAGGGCCATCTTCATGAACGGGTTCAGGGAATGCCGGTGATCAGAAGCTTTGCCATTGAAGATCATGAACAAAAGCAGTTTGACCATGAAAACGGAAATTTCCTCGGCAAAGCGATCCGCCATACGGCATGGAATGCGAAAACATTTGCCGTTGTCAACACGATTACGGATCTGGCGCCGCTCATTATCATTACAGTTGCAGGCTACCATGTTATTCACGGGAATTTGACGGTCGGTACGATGGTTGCGTTTGTCGGGTATATCGAAAGACTTTACAATCCGCTGAGGCGCCTTATCAATTCATCGACGACATTGACCCAATCGATCGCCTCCATGGACAGGCTGTTTGAGTTTATCGATGAACCGTATGAATTAAAGGATAAGCCCAATGCCATAAAAGCGGACCATTTACAAGGCGTTGTCGAATTTAAAAACGTCTCGTTTCAATATGAAAAAACAAATGAAATGATCTTGAAAAACCTGTCGTTAACAGCAAAACAAGGTGAAACGGTCGCCCTCGTCGGTATGAGCGGAGGCGGGAAATCTACGCTGGTCAGCCTGATCCCCAGGTTCTATGATGTCACATCCGGCCATTTGTATATTGATGGTGTCGATGTCCGCGATTACCAGGCGAGAAGCTTGAGAAACCAGATCGGCATGGTGCTGCAGGATACATTTTTGTTCAGCGAATCGATCCGTGAAAATATTTCAATCGGAAACCCTGACGCTTCGATGGAGAGCATCATTGCAGCAGCAAAGGCGGCAAATGCCCACGATTTTATTATGGAGCTGCCCGAGGGATATGAGACAAAGGTCGGGGAACGGGGCGTCAAGCTTTCAGGAGGGCAGAAGCAGCGGATTTCGATTGCCCGGGTGTTTTTGAAAAACCCGCCGCTTTTGATCTTGGATGAAGCCACCTCAGCGCTTGACCTTGAAAGCGAGCATTATATTCAAGAAGCGATGGAAAAGCTCGCAAAAGACCGGACAACCTTTATCGTGGCTCACAGACTGTCCACGATCACGCATGCTGACAAAATCGTCGTGATCGAAAACGGACAAATTGCCGAAATGGGAACGCATCAGGAACTGATGAGCCGCGACGGCCATTATAAGCAATTATTTACGATTCAAAAATTAAGCTGACATGTATAAAGCCTGACTTTCGTTTATCGCAAACGGAGGCCGGGCTTTTTCTCTTCTATAAATTTCGTACATATTTCCTATGCAGCGTAAATACAATTTAAAAAATACAAGCTCCGGAGGTGTATATGTGACAAAGGAGAAATTGCTCGAAGTATCGGATCTTTCCATTTCGTTTCAAAAAAAAAAATCTGACATTCCGATTGTTCAAGGCGTTTCTTTCACCATCCATAAAGGAGAAATCATCGGAGTTGTCGGGGAATCCGGCTGCGGCAAAAGCGTCACTTCCCTTGCCCTGATGGGACTGAATGCCAATACCCGCACTAAAGGACGGATCTTGTTTCAGGAAAAGAATCTTCTTATGCAGTCGGAAAAAGAATGGCGCCATATGCGCGGCAATGAAATAGCAATGATTTTTCAGGAGCCGATGACCTCTCTCAACCCCCTGTTCACGATTGGAGATCAGCTGATAGAAGCTCTATCCAGCCACACAAATAGACACAAAAAGCAAGCAGCCGAAAAAGCCGTCCGCATGCTGGAAACCGTCGGCCTTCCGAGGGCGGACCAGCTGATGAAACAGTATCCCCACGAATTATCGGGCGGTATGAGGCAGCGGGTCATGATCGCGATGGCTCTCATTTGCGATCCGAAGCTGCTGATTGCCGATGAACCGACAACCGCTCTTGACGTCACCATCCAGGCCCAAATTCTTTCTCTTTTAAAAAAAATGAACACAGCATTTCAAACAGCCATTCTTCTGATCACTCATGATCTCGGCGTTGTGCACAATACGTGCAGAAGAGTGATGATCATGTATGCCGGCCGAATCGTTGAAGAAGGAAGCGTCGCAGCCATTTTTGCAGATCCGAAACATCCTTATACGAAAGGGCTGTTTGCTTCCATTCCCGCATTCACCCGCAAATCGGAGAGATTGACGTCGATTGAAGGACAAGTGCCGAAGCCCGGAACGATCAAAAAAGGCTGCATGTTTGCCCCCAGATGTCCGCACAAAGTCGATCGCTGCGTTCAAGAAGAACCGCAGCTTGGCAGATTACATGATGAACACGCCGTACGGTGCTTTCTCTATGAGGAAGAAGGAGGGACAGATGACTAATGAGCTTTTAAACGTCAGCCGGCTGAAAACATATTATCCGGTCTCTCGAAAAAAAACGGTCAAAGCGGTTGATGATGTTTCGTTTTCGGTCGAAAAAGGAGAGATTCTCGGGATTGTAGGTGAATCCGGCTGCGGCAAATCAACTTTGGGAAAATCGATCTTGCGGCTGACAGAACCGACTTCAGGCAAGGTGGTCTTTCTCGGACATGAGATCACCGGACTCGGAGCAAAAGAGCTCCGCGGGATGAGAAGGCAGTTTCAAATGATTTTTCAAGACCCTTATGCGTCTTTAAATCCCCGGATGAAAATCAAAGATATTTTAGAAGAGCCGTTGATTGTCCATCGGTTAGGAACGAAAGCCGAGAGGAAAGATGTCGTCCGCTCAATGCTTGAGATCGTAGGCATGGACGCCTCATATGGAGAGCGTTATGCCCATCAATTCAGCGGCGGACAGAGGCAGAGAATCGGAATTGCAAAGGCGCTGATCACAAAGCCGAAGCTGATCATTGCCGATGAACCCGTTTCAGCGCTGGATGTGTCTGTACAGGCGCAAATTTTAAACCTGCTGTCAGATCTGCGGGAAGCTTTTTCACTAACCTTTCTCTTTATTTCGCATGATCTTGGCGTCGTTCGCTATATCAGCGACCGGGTGGCGGTCATGTATTTTGGAAAAATCGTCGAAATGGCTGATGCCGACACATTATTTAGAGCGCCGAAACATCCTTACACAGAATCCCTTTTGGCAGCAGTGCCCGTTATCGGAAAGGGAGAAGTGGATGAAGCGGCAGCAGACGTTCATATTGCTGGTGCTCATGAAAAAGGGTGTCCTTTTTACGGGAGATGCCGGAAACGTGAAGCAATATGCGAGGAGGCGGAGCCGGCGCTGGCCGAAACGGCGAATGGCCATTATACCGCATGTCATTTAACCAACAGGGAGGCTTAGAGAATGAAAAGAAAACATTGGCTGAAAGCCTTGGGAATGATGCTGGCTGTGTCCTTATGTTTAATGGGATGCTCTGGAAAAGAGAGCCAAAAAGAGGGGGGCGGTGCCAAAAATGAAAAAGATACGCTCATTTTCGGAAGAGGCGGTGATTCAACCTCGCTTGATCCGATTACAACGACTGAAGGCGAAGCATTCAAGGTGACGACAAACATTTTTGAAACGCTGCTGAACTACGGAGAGCAGGACACTACCCTTCACCCGGGCCTGGCCGTCAAATGGGAGGCTTCAGACGATGGTCTGACCTATACGCTTGAGCTGAGAAAAGGCGTCAAATTTCATGACGGAACCGATTTTAATGCAGAAGCCGTGAAATACAATTTTGACCGGTGGATGAACGGGGATGAAGAAAAATTTCCTTACTATGGGATGTTCGGAGGCTATAAAAAGGATGATGGGCATGTCATAAAAGATATAAAAATTCTTGATGACCATAAAATCCAATTTATTTTAAAGCGTCCGCAGGCACCGTTTCTAAAAAACCTCGCGATGACTTCATTTGGAATCGCCAGCCCGGCGGCGATCGAAAAATACGGGGACAAATTCAGGGAACACCCCGTCGGCACTGGACCGTATCAATTCGTTGAATGGAAACCGAATGACCGGATCGTCCTTGAAAAAAATGAAGACTATTGGGATCAGGAAAAACCGAAACTGAAAAAGATTATTTTCAGAGCGATTCCGGAAAACTCGGCCCGCTTGAATGCGCTAAAAACCGGTGAAATCGATTTGATGGACGGCGTGAATCCGTCAGATATTGAAAGCATCAAAAGCGATCCCAACCTGAAAATTTTTGAAAGGCCGTCCATGAACGTCGGCTACCTCGGACTGACAACAACGAGAAAGCCGCTGGATCATAAGCTTGTCCGCCAGGCGTTAAACCATGCCGTCAATAAACAGGCGATCATCGATTCCTTCTACGGCGGCCTTGCAGACCCTGCGAAAAATCCGCTGCCTCCTTCACTCGAAGGCTATAATGACAGTGTTGAACCATATCCGTACGATCTCAAAAAAGCAAAAGAATTATTGAAAAAAGCGGGATATCCGGACGGATTCAAGATGCAGCTATGGGCGATGCCCGTTCCGCGTCCGTATATGCCGGACGGCATGAAAATCGCCGAGGTGATTCAATCTGATTTTGAAAAAATCGGAGTCAAAGCGGAAATCGTCACATATGACTGGGCTACCTATATAGATAAAGCAAGCAAAGGCGAAGCCGACTCGTTTTTAATGGGCTGGACGGGGGATAACGGCGATCCTGACAATTTTCTCTACACATTGCTTGATAAGGACAATATCGGCGGCAACAACTATACGTATTTCAGCAATGACGAGCTTCACGACATCTTAATCGAAGCACAGGCAGATCCCGACCAGAAGAAAAGAAATAAGCTTTATGAACAAGCGCAGGAGCTGATTCATGAAGAATCGCCGTGGGTCCCGCTTGTTCACTCGACACCGGTTTTGGCAGGCTCAAAAGACATAAAAGGATATGTCCCGCACCCGACGGGGAGTGAAGTGTTGTCGGGCGTAGAATGGAAATAGTTGAACAAGGTGGTGACTGCCATTGCTTGCTTACTGTTTGAAGAGAACCGTCATGCTGATACCTGTTCTTATCGGCATGACCCTCGTCGTCTTTTCAATCATCCGCTTTATTCCCGGAAATCCTGCACAGGTGATTCTCGGCCAAAGGGCGACAAAAGAAGCGGTCCAGCAGCTGACCGTTCAGCTCGGCCTTGACCAGCCTTGGTATATTCAATATGGAAGATATATCGGAGATTTATTGAGAGGGGATCTGGGGACTTCCATCCGCACGGGGGCGGCGATTACAAAAGAAATGCAGCCTTATTTGTTCGCCACTCTCGAACTCGCTTTTTTTGCGATGATGATTGCGGTATTGATCGGGGTGAATGCCGGAATGATCAGCGCTTGGTTTAAAAACTCGGTGTTTGATTATACAGCCATGCTGATTGCTTTAATCGGCGTATCCATGCCGATTTTTTGGCTGGGATTAATGGGGCAATGGTTTTTTTCCATCGAGCTCGGCTGGCTGCCGACTACCGGAAGGGAAAATGTGAGAAATCCGGTAGAAGCCATCACTTATATTCACACGCTTGATACACTGTTGCAGGGAAGATTTGACCAGTTCGGCGAAACGATCCGCCACTTAATTCTCCCGGCGACGGCCCTTGCGACAATCCCCGCGGCGATTATCGCGAGAATTACGAGAGCAAGTATGATTGAGGTTCTTCAGTCTGATTATATCCGCACGGCAAAAGCAAAAGGCGTTCATATGTTTTCCGTCGTATATAAACACGGTCTAAAAAATGCTTTTATTCCGATTCTTACCGTTATCGGCCTGCAGACAGGACTTTTGCTTGGCGGCGCGATTTTGACGGAAACGATTTTTGCATGGCCCGGCATCGGCCGCTACATTTATGATGCGATCAGCTATAGGGATTATCCGGTGATTCAATCGGGCATCCTTATGATCGCCTTCATCTTCGTCATGATCAATTTTATCGTTGATCTGCTGTATGCCGTGATCGATCCGAGAATTAAGTATTAGGAGGCGGGGAATATGGTTGTCCTGCAGGAAGAACGGCAGAGGGTAGAAGAAAAGGTCCGCTCGCCTCTGTCGGAACATATGCAGCAGTTCTTTCAGCACAAGCTTGCGGCCGCCGGCAGCATACTTGTCGCACTCTTTATCCTTCTGGCCATTTTCGCGCCGCTCATCGCTCCATACGGATTAAATGACCAGTCATTATCAGAAAGACTGGCTCCGCCATCTGCAGAACATTTCTTTGGAACGGACGACTTTGGCAGAGACATTTTTTCCAGGGTGATTTACGGCGCAAGGCTTTCTCTTTGGGTGGGATTCTTTTCTTGCCTGGGTTCGGCTGTTGCGGGAACGATATTAGGGCTGATTGCCGGTTTTTACGGCAAATGGGCGGACGGGCTGATTTCCAGAATGTTTGATATTATGCTCGCGTTTCCAAGCATCCTTCTCGCGATTGCGATTGTCGCCATTCTCGGCCCTTCACTTGAAAATGCGCTGATTGCAATCGCCATCATTAATATCCCGACGTTTGGAAGGCTTGTCCGTTCAAAAGTGCTCAGCATCAGACAGGAGGAGTATATCCTTTCTGCAAGGGCGGTCGGCATGTCCAATTTCCGCATGATGTTTAAGCATATTTTGCCGAACAGTATGGCGCCCGTTATCGTCCAGGCCACGCTCAATATTGGAACAGCGATTATCGAGGCGGCCGCACTCGGATTTTTGGGATTGGGGGCGCAGGCTCCAAACCCTGAATGGGGAAAAATGCTTGCTGATGCCAGGCCTTACTTGGCACAGGCTCCCTGGACATTGTTTTTTCCGGGTATATCGATTATGCTGGCGGTGCTCGGCTTCAATTTAATGGGCGACGGGCTGCGGGATACTCTTGACCCGAAAATGAAAGAAGGCAAATAAAAAAGCCGGTTAACGATGTCGTTAACCGGCTTTTCAGCATGCCGAGCGTTGGCGGCTCATTCATCATCACCGACTTCAAGCTCGCTGTCTTCGCGATGATACGTCTGAAAGCTTGAGATCAGCGTTTCCAAATGGCCGAGCTGCTCGCGGTATTCAACCGTGCTCGCCATAATGGTCAGCATATTGTAATCCAATAGTTCTTCTTTCAATTTATCCTGGTTTTTCAGGAACGATTCTGTCAAATGCTGTTTGTACACGTCCCCTTCTTCAAGAAGGTCTTCCGTATCATGTGTTTTAATCTTGCCGACAAATCTCATCAGAATCCGCTCGTGCCAGTGAAGAAGATAATCAAGTTCTTCCACAAGCGTTTCCTGGAATTCCTCCGGCATATGGTAAAAATCATTTTCAAGACGGTGCAGCTTTTTTAAGGTATCAAGCGCACGGTTGGACGCGATGATCGCCTGCCTGAAAAGAACGAGCTTTCTTGACTTCACATACGTCGTTCGTTTTAAATGGCTTCTTTCCTCTTTGTACAGCAAGTAAAGATGGTCGACCTTCATCATTTTTTCTTTCAGTTTTTCAATGTCTTCTTTCAGCATCTTATGCTCTGTCGTTTTCCGCGTCAAAAGACGAATCCATTTAATGACTTCATCTGTGTTCTCGACAATATGGCTGGCGAGCTTTGTTTCATATTTGGGCGGCAGAAAGATCAGGTTGACCAGGAACGCAGACAGAACGCCCAGAATGACTGTTCCGGTTCTCACCAAAGCGAACATTAAAAAGTTGTCGCCGGAGCTTTCCAGTATCGCAATAACGGTGACAAGCGCGATCGAAATCGTATTTTCGATCTTGAGCTTCAAATTAATCGCAATGACAATGACCGCCGTCAATCCGATGATAATCGGACTGGGTTCAAAAATAAGTCCAAAAATAATAGCTGTTGCAGCACCGATAATATTCGCCTGCACTTGATCGACTATCGTCAAAAATGAACGATAGATCGAAGGCTGTATCGCAAAAATAGCGGCAATACCGGCAAACACCGGGGTAGGCAGGCCGATCCATGCTGCGAGGTAAAGTGCAAGCGTAATGGCAATGCCTGTTTTGAGAATACGGGCACCAAGTTTCATTAGGCTGTACTTGCATCCCTTTCTATAATAAAATTCGTTCTTTACAGAAAATGAATCGTACCAGAACATTTCTCTGCTAATTTGCCAAACAATAAAGTAATATACAGCGATCTTCTGAAATATTCAACCCATTTCTAAGAAAAAACAAACCATTGTCAAAAAAAAGAAAAACAAGCTGATTCTTCTAGCGCCAAATGACCTGGAGACACCTTTTCAAAATATCGGTTCATTGATAAAAAGAGAGCAAAAACGCTCTCTTTGTTACACTTGTTGTTTCAATTGTTTAAATGACTCATCAACGGCTTTCAGCGTATCTTCGATATCCTTTTCCGTATGTGCGATCGTGATAAACCATGCTTCATATTTGGAAGGGGCGAGGTTGACTCCCCGTTCAAGCATCAGTTTGAAAAATGCCGCAAACATCTCGCCGTCCGTATTTTCGGCTTGTTCGTAATTCTCGACTTTTTCATTTGTGAAATAGACGGTGAGGGCGCCTTTTAAACGATTGATGGTAATCTCGATGCCGTGCGTTTTGGCGTGCTTCAAAATCCCCTCTTCAAGCATGGCGCCGAGGCGGTCAAGCTTTTCATACGTCCCATTTTCTTTCAGGACTTCAAGGCAGGCGATTCCTGATAAGATCGACGCCGGATTGCCCGCCATTGTCCCTGCCTGATATGCAGGGCCGAGCGGAGCCACCTGCTCCATGATTTCCTTTTTGCCGCCGTATGCGCCGATCGGCAGTCCGCCGCCGATGATCTTGCCGAGCGCCGTCAGATCAGGCTTGACGCCCAAGAGGTCCTGTGCTCCCCCATACATAAAGCGGAACGCGGTAATGACTTCATCATAAATGACCAGTGCGCCGGCGTCGTGAGTCAGCTGATTCACCTGTTCGAGAAATCCGCTTTTCGGCTCAACGATTCCGAAGTTTCCGACGATCGGTTCAACGAGCACTGCCGCAACATCGTCTCCCCATTTTTCAAGGGCTTTTTTATAGCCGTCAATATCATTAAAAGGAACGGTGATCACTTCATTTGCAATGCTTTTTGGCACTCCTGCTGAATCCGGTGTACCCAGTGTTGAAGGTCCTGATCCGGCAGCGACGAGCACGAGATCCGAATGGCCGTGGTAGCATCCGGCAAATTTGATAATTTTCGTCCGGCCGGTATACGCGCGGGCGACGCGGATCGTTGTCATGACAGCTTCCGTTCCCGAATTGACGAATCTTACTTTATCCAATGCCGGAATGGCTTCCTTCAGCATTTTGGCAAACATGACTTCGTGTTTTGTCGGTGTTCCGTAGAGCACCCCATTTTCGGCCGCTTTTTGAATGGCTTTTGTAATGTGCGGGTGTGCATGGCCGGTAATAATCGGTCCGTATGCCGCAAGATAATCTATGTACTTATTTCCGTCTACATCCCAAAAATAAGCGCCTTGGGCTTTTTCCATCGCGACAGGCGATCCGCCGCCCACGGCTTTATATGATCTGGACGGGCTGTTGACACCGCCTACGATATGCTGAAGAGCTTCTTCATGAAGCTTTTCTGATTGTGTATGCTGCATAATGTCCTCCCCATTTCTATAACCTCTGTGTATGGCTATATTGTAACACGTTGTGATCTGAGAGCAAAAAGACAGCCGCACCGGCCCTGTTTTCTCAGGCTTGATTTGAACAGGAGGGAACTGTTTTTTATAATGAAGGGAAGCAAACTTTTAAATATACAGGAGGCAAAACAATGACTGTAGAAATTGGACAAAAGGTTCCTGAAATTGAACTGCTTGGTGATCACGGCGAAAAAGTAAAACTGTCAGATTTTCAAGGGAAATACATCGTGCTTTATTTTTATCCGAAAGATATGACACCGGGCTGCACGACGGAAGCATGCGATTTCAGAGACAGCCATGAAAGCTTTGCAGAACTTGATGCCGTCATCATCGGCGTCAGTCCTGATGATCAGGCAAAACATGAAAAATTCAAGGAAAAACACGATCTGCCATTTCTGCTGCTTGTCGATGATGAGCATAAACTCGCTGAAAGCTTTGGCGTTTGGAAACTGAAAAAGAATTTTGGCAAAGAATATATGGGGATCGAACGATCAACCTTTCTAATTGATAAAGAAGGCCGCCTTGTGAAAGAATGGCGGAAAGTAAGGGTGAAAGACCACGTTGCAGAGGCTCTGCAAGCTGTAAAAGAAGTGTATGAAAAATAAGAACAAGCATGGGGCCGGGCCGCAACAGGTTTGGCCTCATGTTATGGACATATTCTGCCGGATGATTGAACATGATGTATATTAAGAGTATTTTGATTTAAAAATAGGGTTTTCACAGGGATTGGAATTGACAAAAATTCCGCTCTGGAGTTACACTAATTATAAACGTTATAATATAAGAATTTTTTTTAGAAGAGAGGTGCATGACGATGGCTGAACATAACCTGAAAGAAGCGTTGGAAGCGTTGAAGGAAACCGGGGTGCGAATTACTCCTCAACGTCATGCCATTCTGGAATTCCTCGTAAATTCTATGTCTCATCCAACTGCAGATGACATATATAAAGCTCTGGAAGGAAAATTTCCGAACATGAGCGTAGCAACGGTTTACAACAATTTACGGGTATTTAAAGAATCAGGGCTCGTGAAAGAATTGACATACGGAGATTCTTCAAGCCGGTTTGACTTTGTGACTTCCGAGCACTACCATGCGATTTGTGAACGCTGCGGAAAGATCGTAGACTTTCACTATCCGGGGCTGGATGAAGTAGAGCAGCTTGCTTCACATGTGACAGGATTTAAAGTCAGTCACCACAGACTGGAGATATACGGTTTATGTCAGGAATGCGATAAAAAAGAAAGCCATTAAAAAGAGCTGGCCGCTTTTTTAACGGTCAGCTTATTTTTGTTTCAGTGCCTGCCTGACGGACTTTCGATTATATGACTCATCAAATTCTTTTCCTTCTAAATTTTTGTCAAGCGTAAGAGGCTCCCTGCAGTGCATGCACATATCAACCCGGCCGAGGACCTTGGTCGGCTTTTCGCAATTCGGACAGATGACTTTGACCGCTTTTGTTGAAAGCATACCAATCCAAAAATAAACCGCCGTGCTCAGCATGATAGATAAAACCCCCAAGAGCATAAACACCGACATCAGCAAGACAGAAGACCTGAAAAAGATACCGACATACATAATGATGAAGCCGACAAATACTAAGCTTAAGGCAAACGTTCTGATTTTATTGATTTTACTAGAATATTTCGCCATATTCATCCCCCTCTCTCTAATATAGCATATCTAAGATGTGTTATTCTTTAATAAAAATGAATGAAATGGTATTTTTCTATAGAGAGTTTCCGGGGAATTGATTATAATATGTCAATGTGTTTTCAAAATAAAGGAGTTTTTATTGGCTCGTAGAAGTAGGTAGAAAACGAAAGAGAAGCATTTTAGAGAACGTATTTTACATCTGTATTGGAGGAATGGTGATGGAAAATCTTCTCCGTCCGATTTACCAAGAAAGAGCAAGCCGCCCTGATACTTTAGCTGTGATGATCATAGAGAGGAGAAACCAAACCTCTTCAGCAACAGATAACTTTGATGCGGCATTATTAGTAATCGTAAATAAGGCTGAGGAACCGGTATTCGTGAAGCATTATGAATTTGACGGAAAAACGGCTTCTCTTCATATCATTTCCGTTGAACAGCTTCAAGAATGGATCCTGCTTGGAACAAACAGAAGAATCATAGATTGGATTTTGAACGGGAAAATTCTCTTTGACCGAAACGAATATATCGTAAAGCTGATTGAACAGCTCAATACATTCCCTTTTTCAGAGCGAAAACTGAAAATTGGGCTTGAATACGGAAAATTAATCAGAAGGTATATAGAAGGAAAAGCGTTTTTTGAAGATGATCAGTTTTTGGATGCTTACAATTCCATCGTGCACGCTCTTCATCATCTGGCCAGAATCGAAGTGATTGATAAAGGCTTCCATCCCGAAGTAACGGTATGGAACCAAGTCCGGCATATGGAGCCGCAGGTATATAAGCTTTATAAAGAACTGATTGAAAGCAATGAGAGTCTGCAAAAACGGCTGGAGTTATTATTCCTCGCAAGCGATTTTCTCATTCATTCCAAAGCTGAAATCGGAGCCGCACACATTCTGAATGTGATGGGCGAAAAAAACGTTTGGCAATTTGCCGAACTGCTCACACATCCTGAGCTTAAATATTTCACGGCGGACCTCGGCGCTATTCTTGAGTTTTTGGTCGAAAAGGACCTGGTTGGAGTAGAGCCGATTGAAACAAAGGGACAAAAGATTTTTCACCGAGGATATTTTATAAAAAAAAGTGTTGACTCTGATTCTTGATGGTGATATATTATTAGACGTCGCTGTTAGCGAAACGGTTTTTTACTAAAGCAGCAGCGACTGAAAAAAATAAAAAACATTTGACACGCCTAGTTGAAAATGTTATACTAATAAAGTCGCTTCTGATTGAAGCGGAAATGATCTTTGAAAACTAAACAAGACAAAACGTACCTGTTAATTCATTAAATAAATCGCGCATGCGAATGTGCGTAGTCAGGGGCCTGCACGATGCAGGTCATGCAGATGTTGTCACAGGATGTGACGAGCTTAATCTGCGCTCCATTATTTCATGGAGAGTTTGATCCTGGCTCAGGACGAACGCTGGCGGCGTGCCTAATACATGCAAGTCGAGCGAACCGACGGGAGCTTGCTCCCTTAGGTTAGCGGCGGACGGGTGAGTAACACGTGGGTAACCTGCCTGTAAGACTGGGATAACTCCGGGAAACCGGGGCTAATACCGGATGCTTGATTGAACCGCATGGTTCAATTATAAAAGGTGGCTTTTAGCTACCACTTACAGATGGACCCGCGGCGCATTAGCTAGTTGGTGAGGTAACGGCTCACCAAGGCGACGATGCGTAGCCGACCTGAGAGGGTGATCGGCCACACTGGGACTGAGACACGGCCCAGACTCCTACGGGAGGCAGCAGTAGGGAATCTTCCGCAATGGACGAAAGTCTGACGGAGCAACGCCGCGTGAGTGATGAAGGTTTTCGGATCGTAAAACTCTGTTGTTAGGGAAGAACAAGTATCGTTCGAACAGGGCGGTACCTTGACGGTACCTAACCAGAAAGCCACGGCTAACTACGTGCCAGCAGCCGCGGTAATACGTAGGTGGCAAGCGTTGTCCGGAATTATTGGGCGTAAAGCGCGCGCAGGCGGTTTCTTAAGTCTGATGTGAAAGCCCCCGGCTCAACCGGGGAGGGCCATTGGAAACTGGGGAACTTGAGTGCAGAAGAGGAGAGTGGAATTCCACGTGTAGCGGTGAAATGCGTAGAGATGTGGAGGAACACCAGTGGCGAAGGCGACTCTCTGGTCTGTAACTGACGCTGAGGCGCGAAAGCGTGGGGAGCGAACAGGATTAGATACCCTGGTAGTCCACGCCGTAAACGATGAGTGCTAAGTGTTAGAGGGTTTCCGCCCTTTAGTGCTGCAGCAAACGCATTAAGCACTCCGCCTGGGGAGTACGGTCGCAAGACTGAAACTCAAAGGAATTGACGGGGGCCCGCACAAGCGGTGGAGCATGTGGTTTAATTCGAAGCAACGCGAAGAACCTTACCAGGTCTTGACATCCTCTGACACCCCTAGAGATAGGGCTTCCCCTTCGGGGGCAGAGTGACAGGTGGTGCATGGTTGTCGTCAGCTCGTGTCGTGAGATGTTGGGTTAAGTCCCGCAACGAGCGCAACCCTTGATCTTAGTTGCCAGCATTCAGTTGGGCACTCTAAGGTGACTGCCGGTGACAAACCGGAGGAAGGTGGGGATGACGTCAAATCATCATGCCCCTTATGACCTGGGCTACACACGTGCTACAATGGGCAGAACAAAGGGCAGCGAAGCCGCGAGGCTAAGCCAATCCCACAAATCTGCTCTCAGTTCGGATCGCAGTCTGCAACTCGACTGCGTGAAGCTGGAATCGCTAGTAATCGCGGATCAGCATGCCGCGGTGAATACGTTCCCGGGCCTTGTACACACCGCCCGTCACACCACGAGAGTTTGTAACACCCGAAGTCGGTGAGGTAACCTTTTGGAGCCAGCCGCCGAAGGTGGGACAGATGATTGGGGTGAAGTCGTAACAAGGTAGCCGTATCGGAAGGTGCGGCTGGATCACCTCCTTTCTAAGGATATTATACGGAATATAAGACCTCGCGGTCTTATAGACAGGTGCGTTTGGATCTTGTTTAGTTTTGAAGGATCATTCCTTCAAACAAGTGTTTGCACATCCTGTGCGGCACTGCACGTTGTTCTTTGAAAACTAGATAACGAAAGTAGACATTCACATTCAATTGTAATGCAAGATATCACGTAGTGATTCTTTTTAACGGTTAAGTTAGAAAGGGCGCACGGTGGATGCCTTGGCACTAGGAGCCGATGAAGGACGGGACGAACACCGATATGCTTCGGGGAGCTGTAAGCAAGCTTTGATCCGGAGATTTCCGAATGGGGAAACCCACTGCTCGTAATGGAGCAGTATCCATATCTGAATTCATAGGATATGAGAAGGCAGACCCGGGGAACTGAAACATCTAAGTACCCGGAGGAAGAGAAAGCAAATGCGATTCCCTGAGTAGCGGCGAGCGAAACGGGAACAGCCCAAACCAAGAGGCTTGCCTCTTGGGGTTGTAGGACACTCTATACGGAGTTACAAAAGAACGGGGTAGATGAAGAGGTCTGGAAAGGCCCGCCATAGGAGGTAACAGCCCTGTAGTCAAAACTTCGTTCTCTCCTGAGTGGATCCTGAGTACGGCGGAACACGTGAAATTCCGTCGGAATCCGGGAGGACCATCTCCCAAGGCTAAATACTCCCTAGTGACCGATAGTGAACCAGTACCGTGAGGGAAAGGTGAAAAGCACCCCGGAAGGGGAGTGAAAGAGATCCTGAAACCGTGTGCCTACAAGTAGTCAGAGCCCGTTAACGGGTGATGGCGTGCCTTTTGTAGAATGAACCGGCGAGTTACGATCCCGTGCAAGGTTAAGTTTGAAAAGACGGAGCCGCAGCGAAAGCGAGTCTGAATAGGGCGCATGAGTACGTGGTCGTAGACCCGAAACCAGGTGATCTACCCATGTCCAGGGTGAAGTTCAGGTAACACTGAATGGAGGCCCGAACCCACGCACGTTGAAAAGTGCGGGGATGAGGTGTGGGTAGGGGTGAAATGCCAATCGAACCTGGAGATAGCTGGTTCTCTCCGAAATAGCTTTAGGGCTAGCCTCAAGGTAAGAGTCTTGGAGGTAGAGCACTGATTGGACTAGGGGCCCCTACCGGGTTACCGAATTCAGTCAAACTCCGAATGCCAAAGACTTATCCTTGGGAGTCAGACTGCGAGTGATAAGATCCGTAGTCGAAAGGGAAACAGCCCAGACCGCCAGCTAAGGTCCCAAAGTATACGTTAAGTGGAAAAGGATGTGGAGTTGCTTAGACAACCAGGATGTTGGCTTAGAAGCAGCCACCATTTAAAGAGTGCGTAATAGCTCACTGGTCGAGTGACTCTGCGCCGAAAATGTACCGGGGCTAAACGTATCACCGAAGCTGCGGACTGTTCTTGCGAACAGTGGTAGGAGAGCGTTCTAAGGGCTGTGAAGCGAGACCGGAAGGACTCGTGGAGCGCTTAGAAGTGAGAATGCCGGTATGAGTAGCGAAAGAGGGGTGAGAATCCCCTCCACCGAATGCCTAAGGTTTCCTGAGGAAGGCTCGTCCGCTCAGGGTTAGTCGGGACCTAAGCCGAGGCCGAAAGGCGTAGGCGATGGATAACAGGTTGATATTCCTGTACCACCTCCTCACCATTTGAGCAATGGGGGGACGCAGGAGGATAGGGTAAGCGCGGTATTGGATATCCGCGTCCAAGCAGTTAGGCTGGGAAATAGGCAAATCCGTTTCCCATATAAGGCTGAGCTGTAATGGCGAGTGAAATATAGTAGCGAAGTTCCTGATTCCACACTGCCAAGAAAAGCCTCTAGCGAGGTGAGAGGTGCCCGTACCGCAAACCGACACAGGTAGGCGAGGAGAGAATCCTAAGGTGATCGAGAGAACTCTCGTTAAGGAACTCGGCAAAATGACCCCGTAACTTCGGGAGAAGGGGTGCTCTGTTAGGGTGCAAGCCCGAGAGAGCCGCAGTGAATAGGCCCAGGCGACTGTTTAGCAAAAACACAGGTCTCTGCGAAGCCGCAAGGCGAAGTATAGGGGCTGACGCCTGCCCGGTGCTGGAAGGTTAAGAGGAGCGCTTAGCGTATGCGAAGGTGCGAATTGAAGCCCCAGTAAACGGCGGCCGTAACTATAACGGTCCTAAGGTAGCGAAATTCCTTGTCGGGTAAGTTCCGACCCGCACGAAAGGCGCAACGATCTGGGCACTGTCTCAACGAGAGACTCGGTGAAATTATAGTACCTGTGAAGATGCAGGTTACCCGCGACAGGACGGAAAGACCCCGTGGAGCTTTACTGCAGCCTGATATTGAATGTTGGTACAGCTTGTACAGGATAGGTAGGAGCCTTGGAAACCGGAGCGCCAGCTTCGGTGGAGGCATCGGTGGGATACTACCCTGGCTGTATTGACCTTCTAACCCGCTGCCCTTATCGGGCAGGGAGACAGTGTCAGGTGGGCAGTTTGACTGGGGCGGTCGCCTCCTAAAAGGTAACGGAGGCGCCCAAAGGTTCCCTCAGAATGGTTGGAAATCATTCGCAGAGTGTAAAGGCACAAGGGAGCTTGACTGCGAGACCTACAAGTCGAGCAGGGACGAAAGTCGGGCTTAGTGATCCGGTGGTTCCGCATGGAAGGGCCATCGCTCAACGGATAAAAGCTACCCCGGGGATAACAGGCTTATCTCCCCCAAGAGTCCACATCGACGGGGAGGTTTGGCACCTCGATGTCGGCTCATCGCATCCTGGGGCTGTAGTCGGTCCCAAGGGTTGGGCTGTTCGCCCATTAAAGCGGTACGCGAGCTGGGTTCAGAACGTCGTGAGACAGTTCGGTCCCTATCCGTCGCGGGCGCAGGAAATTTGAGAGGAGCTGTCCTTAGTACGAGAGGACCGGGATGGACGCACCGCTGGTGTACCAGTTGTTCTGCCAAGGGCATCGCTGGGTAGCTATGTGCGGACGGGATAAGTGCTGAAAGCATCTAAGCATGAAGCCCCCCTCAAGATGAGATTTCCCATTCCTATAAGGAAGTAAGATCCCTGAAAGATGATCAGGTTGATAGGTCTGAGGTGGAAGTGTGGCGACACATGGAGCTGACAGATACTAATCGATCGAGGACTTAACCTAAATATTTGTGAATGGTCTTTACCCGTTATCTAGTTTTGAGAGAATAATTTCTCGAAAAATGCTCTTGCATTTTTTCAAATACATAGTATAATGATCTTTGTCACTAAATTGTCTGGTGATGATGGCGAAGAGGTCACACCCGTTCCCATGCCGAACACGGAAGTTAAGCTCTTCAGCGCCGATGGTAGTTGGGGGTCTCCCCCTGCGAGAGTAGGACATCGCCAGGCAGACCATATTCCGCAGTAGCTCAGTGGTAGAGCTATCGGCTGTTAACCGATCGGTCGCAGGTTCGAATCCTGCCTGCGGAGCCATTTTATTGGAGAGCTGTCCGAGTGGTCGAAGGAGCACGATTGGAAATCGTGTAGGCGGTCAACGCCGTCTCAAGGGTTCGAATCCCTTGCTCTCCGCCACTTTCAAATACGTCTGGCCCGTTGGTCAAGTGGTTAAGACACCGCCCTTTCACGGCGGTAACACGGGTTCGAATCCCGTACGGGTCACCATTCTTTTTTGGACAGCACGTTAAGAAGCACAAGCATTTCGCCAGAGCTTTTTAAAGGAAGGCATGTTAAGAATGCGATGGCCTGTTGCAACGCATGCACTTGTACGTCCTGTACTGCGGAGGATTAGCTCAGCTGGGAGAGCATCTGCCTTACAAGCAGAGGGTCGGCGGTTCGATCCCGTCATCCTCCACCATATCTATTAAAATTTCACATTATCGCGGGGTGGAGCAGTTCGGTAGCTCGTCGGGCTCATAACCCGAAGGTCGCAGGTTCAAATCCTGCCCCCGCAACCAAAACAGATTAAATAAAAATGGTCCGGTAGTTCAGTTGGTTAGAATGCCTGCCTGTCACGCAGGAGGTCGCGGGTTCGAGTCCCGTCCGGACCGCCATTGAAGTTTGAATATACGGCTCGGTAGCTCAGTTGGTAGAGCAACGGACTGAAAATCCGTGTGTCGGCGGTTCGATTCCGTCCCGAGCCACCTTTTGCCGGTCTAGCTCAATTGGTAGAGCAACTGACTTGTAATCAGTAGGTTGGGGGTTCAAGTCCTCTGGCCGGCACTGTTTGGAGGGGTAGCGAAGTGGCTAAACGCGGCGGACTGTAAATCCGCTCCCTCAGGGTTCGGCGGTTCGAATCCGTCCCCCTCCACCATTCTTTTAGGGGCATAGTTTAACGGTAGAACAGAGGTCTCCAAAACCTCCGGTGTGGGTTCGATTCCTACTGCCCCTGCCAATTTACACCTTAGAATTTATGGCGGTTGTGGCGAAGTGGTTAACGCACCAGATTGTGGCTCTGGCATTCGTGGGTTCGATTCCCATCAATCGCCCTTTATGAATAATATTGGGCTATAGCCAAGCGGTAAGGCAACGGACTTTGACTCCGTCATGCGCTGGTTCGAATCCAGCTAGCCCAGTTTCATCTTTTATCAATAAGCTGAATATGATAAAATGAGTTCATCATTAACATGCGGAAGTAGTTCAGTGGTAGAACACCACCTTGCCAAGGTGGGGGTCGCGGGTTCGAATCCCGTCTTCCGCTCCAATTTTCTAAAATGATGGCGGCATAGCCAAGTGGTAAGGCAGAGGTCTGCAAAACCTTTATCCCCGGTTCGAATCCGGGTGTCGCCTTAGTGCCCTTGCCGGGGTGGTGGAATTGGCAGACACACAGGACTTAAAATCCTGCGGTAGGTGACTACCGTGCCGGTTCAAGTCCGGCCCTCGGCACCATAGCTCACACATGCCGGTGTGGCGGAATTGGCAGACGCGCACGACTCAAAATCGTGTTCCTTCGGGAGTGTCGGTTCGACCCCGACCACCGGTATCACTAAACATCGTATTGCCAAACGATGAAAGAGCGTTCCTTTTATAAGGAACGCTCTTTTTATTTATTCCTCATCCAAGCGGCAAACCTGCCAAAATAAACTCAATGATCAGTTGTTGTCCGCGGCCTTCATTAATCGTATCATGAAATGGTTTATAGCATTCAAGCAGCTCAGCCTCTTGCTTGACGATCCCCTTATTGAAACCCCTCCAATCAAATGAGCTCTTTTAGCAAGAACCAGGCACCTGTCATCGACAAGGTGCTTTTATTTGTTTAGAGAATTTTCCTCGACACAAATTTTGGATCACAAGTGTATATGTTCTTACCCTCCACAGTTTAGACATCTGTTTACGTTTTGTTTACAAGTTGATCAAACTTTAGCTACATCTGCCCGCTATATTGGAATACAGCAAGATCTCATCCAAATATAGGCAAAGAAAAAATAGAACACGTAAGCATTAATCTTTTGAGGAGGAAAACAAGTTGTCAATCAGTATTAAACTGCCTGATGGGTCTATCAGAGAATATGAAGAGGAAGCAAGCATCGAGGATGTCGCGGCTTCCATTAGCTGCGGACTGGAAAATGCGGTTGCAGGCAAATTAAACGGAAAGCTGGTCAATTTATCAACTCCGCTTCAGGACGGTGCGCACGTTGAAATCGTCACCCGGGACTCGGCCGAAGGGCAGAAGATCGTACGGAGGAAGAATTCGCGGGGCACAGGGCGTATTGTGGCGCTTGATGCAGCTCGGGGGCTGGCGGTGATAGGGATGTATTTGCAGCACTTCGCCTTGAACGAGACGAACGGTTCAATCGTCTCCGGGAATACGACGCTGTTATTTGTGCTTTGTGGCGGCATTTCCTACTCGATCATGGCCGGGCGCATGATGGATCGAGGAACAGACCCGGCCGCATTTCGGACGCGGATGCTTGCCCGCGCGGTATTTATCGATATGATAGGATATCTGCTCATCATGCTGAATACTCCGTTCGGGGTGATCTTGCCCGCTTATGCGGCACTGTTTGTGCTGGCGTTGGTGCTCGTTCGTCGTTCGACGCGTGTACTCGTTGCAACGGCAGCAGCTTTGATTGCAGTGAGTCCGCCGCTGATGATTCTCGGAGGCAGCGTCCTGTCGGGAGCGTACTTACTTGGTGATATTGCAGGCGGCCCGCTGTCCGCGCTCGCACTTGCACCCGCTTTTGTCGCCGGTATGGCGATCGGGCGCTTTGATCTGACCAAGACGCGTACTGCACTCTGGCTAGTGGGCAGCGGCGCAATCATGCTCGCTGTCTCTAAGGTGCTGGGCGCTTTCGTTCTTCCAGGGCTGAGCCGTTCCTTTGAAGAGTGGCTCGTAGGCGTTCAAGGCACCGCCGCCACCCAGCCGGACCAGTATGCAATCTGGCCGTTCAACGTGGAACCGCCTCTGTGGCATAATCTTCTTTCGATTGCTCCGCACAGTGCGTCAACGTTCCAGACACTGCTGGGGCTGGGGGCCGCATTTTTGACGCTGGGACTGGTATGTCTCGTACCGAAGAAGAACTCTGGTGTGTTAATGCCATTCGCGGGAGTCGGACGTGTAGCGTTGACAATGTATGCAGCTCAGTTTGTCGTGATATGGGGTCTCGAACTATCGGGGGTCGAGTATGATATCGGGGCGATTCCATTCGGTGATCTGCTCGTCGCAACCGTGACGATGGTGACAGGGTGGTTGATTGCACAGCTCCCTACCGGTCCGCTCGAGACAGCGATGCGACGTTTTGATCGGGCATTCAGCGCCTTGGGACCAGTTATGGGACCAACACTGAGGTAGGCGCTCGTCTTTAACATTTCGTAAGTATTGCCTGAAGGAAACGTCTGAGCAGACAGCCTTATAAGCGTGAACTCCGAGATATATCGGAGTACGCGGTGGATGAGTTCTGCTGAAGCAGTATGAGGAAGTTGTAAGCTTGTTGAAATACTTTGTTATTTTCAGAACCAAGGTTCTGCAGGTTTAAACGAAATGCAGAAGCTTAGAATCTGCTAGAACCAGGATTAACTTTTTTCTTATCAATGTAACAACTTGAAAATATCGCGCTCAGTACAGAAACGGGGTTGGCATTTTTCTATGTTTAAAAAAACGTTCACAACGTGTTATCTGATGTTGGTCTTATCGCTTATGATGCTGCTGGGAGCGATAACCCCCGGCGTTGCTATGGCGCAGGCTGCCAAGGGGATGGCGTCCGGTCAGCAGACAAAAGTAAAGACGTCCAATCTAAATAAGACTAAAAAATCTCAGAAGCTAAAACTGGACAACAATGTTGCTTCGATGACAGAGAAACGAACGCTTCATGCTGCGTTTAAGCTTCCGCAAGGTGTTGATGTGAAGAGCTTAAGCTGGACGTATGACGGCAAACCGCTGTCTCAATGGAAAAAATATAAGGACCGTGGTTACACCGGTGCACCTTTCATTACGGTTGACCATGTAAAAGTGACCAACGGCAAGGTTCATGCTAACATCAACTTCGATCTTCCTTACGACACAGTCAATCTGGCGGAGCCGCGATTGCAGCGTCCGCTATACGCATCGCTGATGGGCACATTTGATCTGGCAGCAACAGCGAACGGACAAGTCATTGCTCATGCTCCCGTAAAATTGACGCCGTATGACAGCTTCCGCACTTACGATGAGCTGAAACCGGAGATCGATGCCGTCACAGCAAAAGCTGCGCAAAAAAACAACAGATATATCAAAACGACTTCCATTGGAAAATCGGTCGAAGGCCGTGATATCTATTTAACGGTACTTGCCAAGGATAAAGCCTCTGTCGATAAGTATCAGAAGGTGACCCACCCTGCCATGCTGAATGACCCGAAGAAATTGCAGGCCGATATTAAATCCGGCGCATTTGGCGACTATAAGGTGCCGATCTGGCTGAACAATATTCATCCGAATGAAGCGCCTGGAGTCGACGCGATCATGAATTACTTTAAGTCAATGGCATTGGATAAGAGCATTACGTATGATACAGTCCTGCCGAATGGCAAGAAAAGCAAGACAACTTTGAATATAGACGATGCATTGAATAATGTTTTCTTTCTGTTCGTTTATACTGACAATCCTGATGGCCGGGTTCATACAACACGTTCGAATGCTGAGGATTTCGATTTGAACCGGGATAATTCTTATCAAACCCAGCCTGAAACGCGCAGCATAACGGAGCAAATCGCGAAGTGGTCGCCGCTGTCTTTTCTGGATATGCACGGGTTCGATGCCAATTTCCTGATTGAGCCCTCTACTCCGCCTCATAACCCGAACGTTGAGTATGATCTTTTGATTGATCACATGGTGGAACAGGCAAAGGCTATGGGTGAGGCAGGGATTGCAAATACGAAGTACGACTACTATCACATCCCTTATGAAGAACATCGGAAAACTGCAGAAGATCCGAATTATGTGTCAAAAGGCACCGCTTCAGGATGGGATGATGCATCTGCAGCATATACCGCTGCATTCGCCATGTATCACGGTGCGATGGGGCACACGCTGGAAACGCCCGAGTCGAATGAGGAGTCTACCAAAGTTCTGTATTACAGTTCTGCGGCAGCTGCAAAATATGTAGCAGGGAAGAAAGAAGAACTGTTCCTGAACCAATTAAAAATATTCGAGCGCGGGGTGGACAATATCGATGATCGTGCTGTCGATCATTACTTGATCAACGCCAAAAATGAAGAGATCGGCCGTCCGCGGAAGGGCAACCAAAACTTCTTCCCGGAATATTACGTACTGCCGGTTGATAAAAACATCCAAAAGAATGTGCTGGAAACCTATAAGATGGTTGAGTACTTCCTTCGCAACGGCGTAAAGGTTGAACGATCAACAAAAGCGGTAACCGTTAACGGAAAAACATATCCGGCAGGATCATTTATTGTAAACATGCACCAGGCAAACCGCGGCCTCGCGAACTTGGTCTTGTATGATGGAATAGATGTATCTGATTATGAAATGATAGCCGGTGAGATCATTCAAAATTTCCATGATATGCGCGGATTTGACCGTTATGTGATTCGGAATGCCGGGGTGTTCACAGGCAAGACTTCTCGAGTCACATCCGTATCGTTTCCGGGGACTAAAATGCCAAAACGCTCAGATTATGTTCTGATTCAGAACACAAACAATGATGCGATAAAGGCGGTCAACGAGTTACTGGCAGCCGGCAAGACCGTTACAATGCTCACCAAGAGCGGATCAGGCTATCAAGCGGGTGACTTCTTGGTTGCCTACAAGGACCTGTACCCATTGGCTTCCAAGTACTATCTCGACGTGAGCGCATTCAGGCATAAGAAACCAAGCGGCAAAATCCTCAAGGCTTCTACTGTAGGAGCACTAGGTGAAGCGGCATATGTACTGAAAAATCTGGGCTTTAAAGTCACATCAGAACAGTCGGGCGCAGATGTGCTTGTCAATACGTTCGACTCTTCTAAATATGTTAATAAAGGAAAGCCTTACATTGCGTTTGGAAATATGGGTATGACGAATGTTCAGAAGTGGATACCTGGCTTTTCTTTTAAAGGACCTGAATGGGAGAGATACGAAGGCGTCTTCTTGGCAAATGTCATGCAAGATCATGCCATTACAGCCCCTTACAATAAACAGGAATACTTCTACACAGTCACTGGTTCTTATATTACCGCTGTTCCTAAAACGGCAAAAGTGCTTGCAGTGATCGCTGATGAAGATCACTTCTTCAAGGCCGGCTGGTGGCCGGGACATGATGCTGCCAAAGGAAAGATTATGGCCTTCACGTATAAAGATAACAACAAGAACTTAACTGTTTTCGCCAACGATTTAACCAATAACGATCATCCGCAGCATCAATACCGGTTGCTGGCTAATTCGATTTTTAATGCCGGTCCCGAAAAAACTGACAATGCTCCATCGCTAATTGGATCAGTGCCTGAGTCGGGCGATTCTGCAAGGCGTAAATAATGGTCGGGCGGTGATTCGCGAATTGGCAGGCCCCGGCATGATCAAGTGTTGGCGGAAACAATTTGGCGCCGCGAAGCAAGTGACTCATGCCGGATTCTTGACGATGGCCAATTTAACCACTGACACGCAACTTATCTTTACGCAGCGGAGATTTCAGCTATTTTGTACGGCGTCCTACACTCTTATTATAAAGGGTGAAATAGCGACAGTGTTTTACTGTCGCTATTTCATATACGGTCTTATGATGCTTTTCTGGAATACTTCCCATCAAGAGGACTATGAGGAAGCTCTTGCTGAGGATGTGGCGAAAGTGTACATTTTATTAAAAAATTACAAATATTCCACATACTTCTTAGGAAAAGCGATAAAATCAAGTAAACTAACATGAAAGGAGGTTCTTTACATGAAAAAAATAATCGCAAGTGTTTTTTTCATTACTGCATCCCTTGGGTTTGATTTGGCCAGCGCGACAGGTTCAGAAACTCTGCTCGCTTCCAGAGGCGCCGGATCTTAAAGAGCAAAACGGCATGAAAAAGGGCGGCAACATTGTCGCCTTTTTTGTTTGCATTTCTTCTTTCAATCTTTGAAGGTGAGAAGATTCGCTTAATGAATGCTGTAACGGTCATTGGTTGCGTGTGATTCGTTTCGTTAGTATACATAGTTTTGGAAAAGACCGGTGCTAATCAGGATTCCTCTTGCACTCCCTATCAATATCCTGTACCGTTAAATCAATAAAACCATTCACATACATCATAACTGGAGTGACGAAACGTGAATAAAACACTCAACATCAGAGATGTCATCCTCGGGGAAGGAATACCGAAAATCTGTGTGCCCCTCGTCGGAAAAACGCTTGAACAATTGAAAGAAGAAGCCGCTTTTCTTCCATCCATTCGTCCGGATCTTGCCGAATGGCGGGCTGATTTTTTTGAGGATGTCGAAGACATTGACAAAGTGAAAGAGGTATTGGCTGACATCCGAGCGATATTAAAAGATATCCCGTTGATCTTTACATTTCGCAGCGCGGAGGAAGGCGGCGAAAAAGAAGTCAGTAAGGAATTTTACTTTTCCTTGAATCACGCCGTTGCCGAAACAGGGCTGGCAGATGTGATTGATGTCGAGCTGTTCAATGAAGAGCAAGAAGTGAGAAGACTGGTTGAAACGGCTCATATGCATCGTGTATTCGTCATTATGTCCAATCATGATTTTGAAAAGACGCCGCCAGTGGAAGAAATCATTGCCCGCTTGCGCAAAGCCCAGGAATTAGGCGCTGATTTGCCCAAGATTGCGGTGATGCCTGAAACACCGGCTGATGTGCTGACATTGCTTGAGGCGACTCATACGATGAATGAACGCTATGCGGAGCGGCCGATTATTACGATGTCAATGGCCGGGACAGGTGTGATCAGCCGGCTGGCCGGAGAGGTGTTTGGTTCGGCGATGACGTTTGGCGTAGCCGAAAAGGCATCTGCACCAGGCCAAATCGCGGCGGCGGAGCTCAAGCAGATACTTGGCATTTTGCATCGCAATTGATAAATAGACAAAGGAGCCGTTCCAGCGGCTCCTTTTCCGTTTATCCGGCATTTTGCTCAATAATTGCCTGAAGCGATTGTTTCAGCGCTTCTGCATCTTTCAGCTCTGCTTCGTCAAACCGGACGCGGGCGAGCCTTTCGCCTTCATTATACATTTCTTCCAGCCAGCCTCTTAAACCTCTTGCGCGGCGGTCTGCCTCGATCATCATCTCCAGGCCGCTGTCATCTAAAAGAAAAACGAGCTCTAATTCGTCAAACAGGCGGCGGTAATGTTGTGCCACCGGAACAAATTCGAATTCCTGCACGAACGGCAGCCGCTGTTTGAAGTATGGCGCATGTTCACAGTCTGCTTCACGAAGCCGGAATCCGAGTTCTTCGACGGCTTTCAGCACAGCATCGATCCACGGGTGCGGTTTGACGATGATCGGGTCGTTATCCGATTTATCTATTCCCCCTTGAATATCGAGATCTGTAAATAAGAAAACGCCAGCTGCTTTCATCGATATCGGCGTATCAAGCGGCAGGTTGAATGAAAAAGAAAAATGCCGCTCCTCCCCGGGGCTGATTGTGAACGCTTCTGTTACGCGGTGGGATTTGATGGTGGCGGTTTTCCATTCCTTTTTATCATCTTTTACAACGGCATATTTCGCACTCAGCAATACTTCGATATACCTGATCTGCTGTTCGACATTGCCGCCTTTTACAGAAACGGTTCCTCTGATTTCCTCTCCCGGCAGGTAGGCATCTTTCTCCAAAACCGTATCGACCTTTGCCGACCCGATGCCCGCGCTAGCCGCAAGCTTTTTAAAAAATGACATATATTGATCTTCTCCTTCTGTTGAAATAAAGGCAATGTTTATACGCGTTTGATCGCTAAAAGGATTCATTTATTTCTGAATCGTTTTAACTTTCTCTTTTCATCGCTAAATCGATATGTTACCATAAAAACGAATTTAATAGCTTTACTAGGGGTGCCCTGTTTGGGCTGAGAGAGAAACAAGCGCGTTTCTTAACCCTTTGGACCTGATCTGGTTCGTACCAGCGTGGGGAAGTAAAAAAGGTGTTTGCAGAGACCGGGCGATGTATTGCGGCCATCTGCGGATATTTTACTGACTGTAAACCAGGTTCATGAACATGTGCCTGGTTTTTTTGTGCTGGTGCTGTTCTGGAGTTTCGTCCTGATCATTTTAAAAGAGGGGAAGGATCAAAACATGAAACATGAGTCAGTACAGCAAGCAAACATCTCGATTATGTCAAGCTTTTCAGG
The DNA here is from genome assembly GCF_033261025.1 of Bacillus sp. KICET-3. Classification (NCBI taxonomy): domain Bacteria; kingdom Bacillati; phylum Bacillota; class Bacilli; order Caryophanales; family Bacillaceae; genus Bacillus; species Bacillus sp. KICET-3. The sequence continues at coordinate 1,010,757 of NZ_CP137345.1, forward strand.
AAGCCGGAAGGTATATGTCGAGGGATCGCGGCCAGACATTCGAGTGCCGATGCGGGAAATCGCCCTGAGCCCTACGACGGGATCATTCGGCGAAGAAGAAAACGAGCCCGTCCGCGTGTATGACACGAGCGGCCCTTATACGGATGCAAATGAAACAGTCGATATTCATAAAGGGCTGAAGCCTTTGCGGGCGGATTGGATCAAAGAGCGCGGAGATACCGAGGAATACGAGGGCAGAGAAATCAAGCCTGAAGATAACGGCTATAAAAAACAGCATCAGGCGAATCACAGCTACCCGTGGCTAAAAAGAAAACCGCTTCGCGCCAAGCCAGGAAAAAATGTCACTCAGCTTCATTATGCGAGAAAGGGAATCATCACGCCTGAAATGGAATTCATCGCGATTCGCGAGCATGTTTCTCCTGAATTTGTCCGTGATGAGGTGGCAAGCGGGCGGGCGATCATCCCGTCAAATATCAACCATCCGGAAGGCGAGCCGATGATCATCGGCCGGAATTTCCACGTGAAAATCAATGCGAACATCGGAAATTCAGCCGTCACTTCTTCGATTGAAGAGGAAGTGGAAAAAATGACCTGGGCGATCCGCTGGGGAGCGGACACCATGATGGATCTGTCCACCGGAAAGGAGATCCACACAACAAGGGAATGGATCATCCGCAACTGTCCGGTGCCTGTCGGAACTGTGCCGATTTATCAGGCGCTTGAAAAAGTAAACGGGGTCGCTGAAGATTTGACATGGGAGATTTACCGCGACACATTGATTGAACAGGCTGAGCAAGGCGTCGATTATTTTACGATTCATGCCGGCGTCCTTCTCCGGTATGTGCCGTTGACAGCAAAACGCGTCACCGGAATCGTATCCCGGGGCGGGGCGATCATGGCGCAGTGGTGTTTGGCGCATCATGAAGAAAGCTTTCTTTATACACATTTTGAAGAAATATGCGAAATTATGAAAACCTACGATATCGCTTTTTCATTAGGAGACGGTCTTCGTCCCGGTTCGATTGCGGATGCGAATGATGAAGCGCAATTTGCTGAATTGGAAACGCTTGGCGAGCTGACGGAAATCGCCTGGAAGCATGACGTTCAGGTGATGATTGAAGGACCGGGGCATGTGCCGATGCACAAAATCAAAGAAAACGTCGATAAACAAATGGAGATTTGCAAAGAAGCCCCGTTCTATACATTGGGGCCGCTGACAACCGATATCGCCCCGGGCTATGATCATATTACTTCAGCGATCGGAGCGGCGATGATCGGCTGGTACGGAACGGCAATGCTTTGCTATGTGACGCCGAAAGAACATCTTGGACTGCCGAATAAAGACGATGTCCGCGAAGGTGTGATTACATATAAAATCGCGGCTCATGCGGCAGATCTCGCCAAAGGCCACCCCGGCGCGCAAATCCGCGATGATGCGCTGTCAAAGGCGCGCTTTGAATTCCGCTGGCGCGACCAGTTTAACCTCTCGCTTGATCCGGAACGAGCGCTTGAATACCATGATGAAACCTTGCCGGCCGAGGGTGCGAAAACGGCGCATTTTTGTTCAATGTGCGGGCCGAAGTTTTGCAGTATGAGAATTTCTCAGGACATTCGGGATTACGCCAAAGAAAACAATCTTGATGAAAAAGCGGCAATTGAAAAAGGAATGGAAGAGAAAGCAAAGGAATTTAAACAAGCAGGCAGCAAAATTTACAATTAAATACAAGCAATACGGCAGATGAAAGGGGAACCTTTCATCTGTTTTTTTATAAAATAGGGTTGACAGGTCGGAATTATATGAATTAGTATGTTATGTAATATTTCGGAACATTCCATCAGCGCTGATCGGTCAACCGAAGGCTCTTATCTCATTTGGGATATGAGCTTTTTTATTTTCAAATTGACAAAGAAAGCGGGGAACAAGATGTCTTTATCAATCCGAGTGAACGAAAAAGCGTTTGTAAACGGCGGCCGCAAAGCCAACGTTCTTCAAGATGTGAAGCTTTCGGTTGAAAACGGCGAATTTCTTACCGTCATTGGACCAAGCGGCTGTGGAAAAAGTACGCTGCTGAAAATCATCGCCGGCTTGGATGGGGATTATGACGGGCGCATCAGCATGAACGGCAGAGAAATAAAAGCGCCCGGGATTCAGCAAGGCTTTATCTTTCAAGAGCACCGGCTTTTTCCCTGGATGACGGTTGAGCAAAATATCGCCGCGGATTTAAGCCTCAAAGAACAGGCCATCCGTAAAAAAGTCGATGAATTGATTGAAACGGTCCGCCTGAAAGGCGCGGAGAAATTGTATCCGCGTGAGCTGTCCGGCGGAATGTCGCAAAGGGTCGCGATCGCCAGAGCATTGCTGAGGGAGCCGGACATTCTCTTGCTTGATGAGCCCTTTGGCGCCTTGGACGCTTTTACGAGAAAGCATCTTCAGGATGTACTGACAGAGATATGGAGAGAGAAGAACATGACGATGATCCTGGTGACCCATGACATTGACGAGTCTGTGTATTTAGCCAACCGGATTGCGGTTCTCACGGCAAAGCCGGGAAAAATCCACAAAGTGATTCCGGTTGACTTGCCTTTTCCTCGCAGCAGAACATCACCCGTTTTTCAGTCCATCAGACAAAGGGTGCTGAAAGAATTTGAACAAACGGAAGAATTCAGCTTCCAAGAGGGATCGGGCATCTAACGGAAAGGAGCGGATGTGGATGAAAAAATTGCCGGTGTACTTGCTTGGAATCCTGCTGCTGCTTGCTGGCTGTTCATCAGCCGAATCAAACGGAAAAGACTTGAAAGTGATAAACATCGGGGTGCAGCAAAGTTTAAGCCCGTTGCTGCTTGCAAAAGAAAAAGGCTGGTTTGAAAACGAGTTTGCAAAAGAAGGAATTCAGGTGAAATGGACGGAGTTTCAAAGCGGTCCGCCGCAGTTTGAAGGAATTGCCGCAGCTAAACTCGATTTTTCCCAGGTGGGAAACTCCCCGGTGATTGCCGGACAGGCGGCAGGCGTTGATTTTAAGGAAATCGGGCTTTCACAGGACGGATTAAAAGCAAACGGGATTCTTGTGAAAAAAGGGAGCGGCATACATGACATCAAGGATTTGAAAGGCAAGAAGGTAGCGGTGGCAAAAGGAAGCAGCGGGTTTGATTTTTTGTATAAAGTAATCGACAGGGCGGGCCTGAAGCCTTCCGACGTACAGATTATTCAGCTTCAGCCTGATGAAGCCGCGCCCGCATTTGACAGCGGAGCCATCGATGCTTGGTCGATTTGGGAGCCGTTTTTGTCCCTCAAAACGATCAAAAGCGATGCCGACATTTTGGTTGACGGGGAACAAATTGACCGGTATTCTCCGGGTTTTACGCTTGTACGGAGCGAATTTGCCGAACAGCATCCAGAAGAGGTCGTCCGTTTTTTGAAAGTGTACGACAAGGCCGTAAAGTGGCAGAAAACCCATAAGAAAGAAGCGGTTGATGCGTATTCAAAAATCAAAGGGATCGACAAAGAGGTCGTTGAAAACGTGTTAAATAACACCGAACCGTTAAACGAACCGATCAGCGAACGCATCATTCAAACGCAGCAGGAGACTGCCGATTTTCAATACGAGTTAAAAGCGATCAACAAACAGATTGATGTAAAAGAAGTGGTTGACAACTCGTTTATTAAAAAAGCGCTCAAAGGAGGAGACGACGAATGAGGGCAGTTTCATCAAGCACTTCCGCAGCCGGGCCAAAAACAGTCGCCAAACAGAAGCCGACCGCTTTTAGGCGGGCCTGGGGAAAAGGATTTATATTGCCCGTCATCATCATTTTATTATGGCAGCTTATCGGGTCATTGGAGCTCATATCCAAGACCGTGCTTCCGGCGCCTTATGACATATTGCTGACCTTCCGGGATCTTATTGCATCAGGAGAATTTTTCACTCATTTGGGCATCAGCATTCAGCGCGCCGCGTTCGGCTTTTTCCTGGGAGCCGGACTCGGGTTGCTGCTCGGGCTTGTCATCGGATTCTCCAAAATAGCCGAAGATTATCTCGATCCGTCTCTGCAAATGCTGAGAACCGTTCCGCACCTCGCCGTCACGCCGCTGTTTATCTTATGGTTCGGCTTTGATGAGCTGTCAAAGGTGCTATTGATCGCTCTTGGCGCTTTCTTCCCAGTGTATATCAATACATTTTCGGGAATCAGGGGTGTCGATTCAAAGCTGTTCGATGTGGCGAGGGTATTGGAGTTTCACTGGTGTAAGCAGGTGACAAAGCTGATTCTCCCTGCTTCGCTCCCGAATATTCTTTTAGGAATACGCTTGTCGCTCGGCGTATCGTGGCTTGGCCTTGTTGTAGCGGAGCTTATGGGCTCAAGCGCTGGAGTCGGCTACATGATCATGGATGCGAGACAGTTTTCACAAACCGATAAGGTGTTTGTAGGGATTTTGATTTTTGCTGCCGTCGGAAAATTGACAGATTCCCTGGTCAGAGTGTTGGAAAGAAAGTGCCTGGGGTGGAGAAACAGCTATTTAGGAAATCATAAGTAAAGGAGAGATCGGCATGGAGATTTTATGGTTTATCCCAACTCATGGTGACGGACGGTATCTTGGCACAAAAACGGGAGGCAGAACAGCTGACTACACTTATTTTAAGCAGGTGGCGCAAGCGGCTGACAGGCTTGGATTTACGGGGGTTCTTCTGCCGACGGGGAAATCGTGCGAAGACCCGTGGATTACAGCGGCCGCATTAGCCGCAGAAACGAGAGACTTGAAATTTCTAGTTGCCGTCAGGCCGGGATTGATGCAGCCGTCGGTCGCCGCGCGGATGTCTTCCACGTTTGACCGTCTTGCCGGAGGCAGGCTCCTCATCAACGTGGTCGCAGGCGGCGATCCGTACGAATTGGCGGGTGACGGCCTGTTTATCAGTCATGATGAGCGGTATGAGGCCACCAACGAATTTCTGGACATATGGCGTTCGCTTTTAAAAGGCGAGACCGTCAGCTACAGAGGCAAGCATTTGAAGGCTGAAAACGGCCGCCTGCTGTTCCCGCCGTTGCAAAAGCCCCATCCGCCGGTCTATTTCGGGGGCTCCTCAAAGGCGGGGCAGAAGACCGCCGCCAGGCATGCGGATGTCTATTTAACATGGGGCGAGCCGCCTCATCTTGTCAAAGAAAAAATTCAATCCGTCAAAGAACTGGCCGAAAAAGAGGGAAGAACCGTCCGCTTTGGGATACGGCTCCATGTCATTGTCCGCGAAACAGAAAAAGAAGCATGGGACGCGGCACATAAACTGATCAGCCATTTGGATGATGAAACGGTCGAGGCGGCCCAAAACGCATTGCGGCGGATGGATTCATCCGGACAGCAAAGAATGGTTCAGCTGCATCAAGGCAAAAAAGGCAATCTTGAAATCAGCCCCAATCTTTGGGCGGGCATCGGACTTGTCAGGGGCGGAGCCGGTACGGCGCTTGTCGGTGATCCGGAAACGGTCGCCAGCCGGATAAAGGAATATGCCGATCTTGGCATAGAGTCATTTATCTTTTCAGGCTATCCTCATCTTGAAGAAGCGTATCATTTCGCCGAAAAAGTCTTCCCGCTCCTTCCGTTTCGTACGAAACTTGAACAAGAAGCGTCCGGCGAAGTCATCGGAAATGATCATTTTCCGTCAAAGCAAAAGGAAAAAATGCTGTAAACCAAAAAACTCCAGGGGGCCCTGGAGTTTTTTAAAGCAAATATTGAAGCACAATGATCGGGAAGTGCAGCACTCTGCATGAAAAAACGGTAAAAGATCGACAGTGCATGCCTTCGTGGAAGCAGCCGAATCTTGCTCTCAACTCTCTTACCTGTTATTCATCTGTAACATTTATGATCAATATCTGTACGAATGTTTGCACACTGCCGGAATATGTGGTAAATTTAAATCGTAATAATTGCGATTTATTCAAGGAGGGTGAAGAGTGGCCAAAAAATCAAAAGTGGCAAAGGAAATAAAACGGCAAAAGCTTGTTGAGCAATATGCAGCCATCAGAAAAGAGTTAAAAGAAAAAGGCGATTACAGAGCGCTGAGCAAGCTTCCCCGCGATTCAGCGCCATCAAGGCTGCATAACCGCTGCGAGCTGACCGGAAGGCCGAGAGGATATATGAGAAAGTTTAAAATGTCGCGGATTGCGTTCAGAGAATTGGCCTATAAAGGCCAAATTCCCGGTGTCAAAAAATCAAGCTGGTAAAACGAAATCCTGTAAAAAGCGCCGATTTGTTTCCGGCGCTTTTTTTCGACAAATTTTTAATATCCCCTTGACGAAATCTTAATAAACATGTAACATTATAAAAGTCAAAACGATGATCTGTTTAAAAAAGATCATGCGGGTGTAGTTTAGTGGTAAAACCTCAGCCTTCCAAGCTGATGTCGTGGGTTCGATTCCCATCACCCGCTCCATACATACTGTTTATAACGCAGTGTTTCGTTTCTCAGATTAAACGAAGCATTGCGTTTTTTCATGTATGAATATATAAAAACTTGCTTTTAAAAAAAGCAAGTTTTTGAATGGATCTTTTAAGGAATGATCGCAGATATATGCTCTCCGCCGTGAATTTGTTCGAACATTTTGGTCAAAGCTTCTAGCAGCCGGCTTGCTTCGTCTTTTGGGGTGGACGGTCTGAAAAAGACGAGCTGCAGGGCGTCTTTTGTTTCCGTCTTGACGGGGCGGCGGTTGCTATGCTCTGAGAGGCTGCCGAATATCCCTGATTCGTCAGAAACCGCCAGCAGGTCTTCTTTTCCGCCCATCTCGATGCGTACCGGCCCCTTTATCGTCCGGGCATCATAGATATGAACCGGAATCGAATATTTAAGAGAGAAAAAACGGCTCAAATCAGTGGCTGAATCTGCGGATTCTATGTAACGCTGCCGCTGGATGTCCGCCAGGAGCCATTCCAGGCTTGTTTGCCGCCCGGAAAACGACGGATCAAGCTTTGCCCGCGTCTCCTCCCATTCCTTTATTGCCGGTTCATCGGAAAGCTTGCGGTCGGCGAAATCAAAAAACAGCGATTCCTGAAACAGGCGCAGCCGGCCTTTTAGCATTTGCGGGGAGCCTGCGATCTCAATTCCTTTATATAAAACAGCGCCGACTTTAAAGGAGGGGACGCGCTGTAATACAACGGTGGCTATTTGCACATTTAATTCCAATTCAGACTCAACTCCCATTTATCATGTTACACTTGTATTATACAGTGATCGAAAACCAAAACAAAGAAAGGAGGTTTGCCCATTATGGATATGAAGCAGCTGAAACAGGATGTGATTGAATTCGCGCAGCAAATCGGGATCGATAAAATACGCTTTGCCAGCGCTGATACGTTTGAAACATTAAAAGATCGCTTAATAGAGAATCGGGCGCTCGGTTACGAGTCGGGATTTGAAGAACCCGATATTGAGAAGCGGACAAATCCGCAGCTTCTCCTGCCAAAGGCGAAATCGATCATCGCGATTGCGCTTGCATACCCTTCGAAAATGAAAAACGCGCCAAGAAGCGTAAAAGGTGAACGGAGAGGCATTTTTTGCCGAGCCTCCTGGGGGAAGGACTATCACCATGTGCTGCGGGAAAAGCTTGATCAGCTCGAAGAATTTTTAAAGTCCCAGCACGAAGACGTCAGAACAAAATCGATGGTTGACACAGGGGAGCTTTCCGACCGTGCCGTCGCTGAACGGGCCGGTATCGGCTGGAGCGGAAAGAACTGCATGATCATTACGCCTGAATTCGGTTCCTATGTTTATTTGGCGGAAATGATTACAAATATTCCGTTCGAGCCTGATGAGAGAATAGAGGATCAATGCGGTTCATGCAACAAGTGCATTGAGGCCTGCCCGACCGGTGCGCTTGTCAATCCGGGACAGCTCAACTCCCAGCGCTGCATCGCTTTTCAGACGCAGACGAAAGGTTTTCTGCCTGATGAATTCCGCACGAAAATCGGCAACCGGATCTATGGATGCGATACGTGCCAGATGGTGTGTCCGAAAAACAAAGGCGTTGATTTTCACCTTCATCCCGAAATGGAGCCGGATCCCGAGATTGCCAAGCCGCTTTTAAAGCCGCTGCTGACGATGTCGAACCGTGAATTCAAAGAAAAATTCGGCCATGTGGCAGGCTCCTGGAGGGGGAAAAAGCCGATTCAGCGGAACGCAATCATCGCCCTTGCCCATTTTAAAGAAACGAGTGCACTGCCTGAGCTGGTTTCTCTCATGCATCAGGATCCGCGGCCTGTCATCAGAGGCACCGCCGCCTGGGCGATCGGAAAAATCGGAGAAACGGACATGCTGGAGGAGCTGGAAACAGCGTATTCCCGCGAAGAGGACGAAGAAGCAAAGGCGGAAATTCAAAAAGGCATCAGGCTTTTAAAAGAAACCGCCATGACTAAATGAGGCCTGTCCTGACATATGTTTGGTATCAGGGTTGAAAAACCGCTTGTTTTCAGTTTTGGAAGACAAGTATTTTTCTATCATCAAACATATGGTGGTGTAGCCTTTGAAACAGATCATCGAACAGCTCTTGAAGGCCAGGCTGGACTATTTGATCAATGGCAATGAGAAGAGAGACTGGCGGAATGCCGGCGATGCCGAGGTCATTGAACGGAAACGGCGGCTTTTTGAAAAACGGGGCGTCCATATCGTCAAGGCTAGGATGAGGACGGCGCTCAACGAACACTGGCTTGAGGAAGACGGAAAAACTCACATCAATTATCAAACCCATACCGCATTCTTGTGCAAAGATGGGGATGATATGTATATGGAGGAGCACATCGAAAAACGGATCGCTCTGCTGTATGATCAAATGGTGATCAAGGACTCGGAAGCCCCGCGGCCGCCCGTTCAGCCGCTTCCTGATGAGGAAAGCCGGCATCTTGATGGAGAGCGTGAATTATTGGGGCGCGTCTTCACCTATGACCGGCTTGCCGCTGTCCGCTATGCCGAAATGTTTTGGAATAAGCGGAATTCGGCGTATAAAAACTTTGAAGACAATTGCACTAATTTTATTTCTCAATGCCTTCACGCGGGAAACGCCCCGATGCGCGGCTATCCGAACAGAGGATCGGGCTGGTGGATGCAAAATCATTCCTGGAGCTACAGCTGGACTGTGGCACATTCACTCAGAACATTTCTCAAGCAGTCGAAAGCAGGTCTCCGTTCCATTCAAACAGGAGCCGCCGCCGAGCTTGTGGAAGGCGATGTTATCTGCTACGATTTTAACGGGGACGGAAGGTTTGACCATGTGGCGATTGTGACGGCAAAGGATAAAAGCAATATGCCGCTTGTCAACGCCCAAACCCATGATTGCCGGATGAGGTACTGGTCATACGAAGATTCCCCCGCATACACCCCTTCGATCAAATATGCGTTTTTTCATATTGCAGATGACACGACAAAAACGTAATCATGGTATAATAAACAGCGGATCAGAAAAACAGAGGTGAACATTTTGGCATTGCATGTCGTATTATATCAACCCGAAATTCCTGCGAATACAGGAAATATCGCACGAACATGTGCAGCAACAGATACAACGCTTCATTTAATCAGGCCGCTCGGCTTTTCTACCGATGACAAGATGCTTAAGCGGGCAGGGCTTGACTACTGGGAGTTTGTCAAAGTCGTCTACCACGATTCCTTGGAGGAACTGTTTGACGCACATCCTGAAGGGAAATTTTTCTTTATTACAAAGTTCGGGCAAAAACCGCACACATCGTTTGACTATTCAGATCAAAACGAGGACTATTTTTTCGTGTTCGGCAGGGAAACGAACGGCCTTCCGAAAGATTTGATCGAGCAAAATATGGACCGCTGTCTGCGTCTCCCGATGACAGAGCATGTCAGATCATTGAATTTATCCAATACGGCCGCAATCCTTGTTTATGAGGCGCTTCGCCAGCAGAACTACAGGGATTTGACGTAATAAGCAAATTGCCGTCCCCAAAAAAAGAAGGGGACGGATTTTTTTTGGTTTTAAACGTAACAGTGTTATGTTACAATAGAGCGGAAGGAGTGAGGAAAATGGCTCATGATGATTTAATTTCAAAAAAGGAACTGCTTGATTTAACATCGATATCTTACGGGCAGCTGTACAGGTGGAAACGGAAAAATTTAATTCCTGAGGAATGGTTTATTCGAAAATCCACTTTTACCGGTCAGGAGACGTTTTTTCCGAAAGCAGACATCTTAAATAGAATCAAAAAAATTCAAAGCATGAAAGAGAATTTATCTCTTGATGAAATGGCGGAAATGTTTTCGCCAAAGCTTGATAAACTCGATATCAGCCGCGGAGAGCTTCTTGAGAAAGGGCTGATTTCCGAGGCTGTCATGTCATTTTTCGTTGAGAATACAAATAAACGCAATGACTCATTTGGACTCGGGGAAGTGCTTGCCGTGTATGTGCTGGAAGGACTGCTTCAGTCAGGAGAGATTAATCTTGAGGAAGGAAAAATGGTGCTGGAGGTCGTGCTTGCGAACAGCGCAAAAAACAGCGGCAGACTGATCGTGCTGCGAAAACTGGGAGTTGCCACATGCATTATTGCAGAGGGTGACATCGTCTTTGAAAAAGCGGTGAAAGTGGTTGCGGATATCAGTCTCTCGGAAGCCGGAGAAGAATTGAAAACAAAATTGATGTAATGGAGGAAAGGCCATGGATAACTTAACGATAAACGGATTTGGAAGCTCAAGCGGCGGAACGTTTCAGACGGTCGAGCTGAACGGAAAAGGGACGATCAATGGAGAGGTCGAATGTGAACGGCTGTACTGCAACGGAGCGGGGACTTTAAACGGACATGTGAAAGCGCGGGAAGCAAAAATCAGCGGACGTGCAAAGGTAAGCGGCGGAATTTCCGCTTCTTCGATTCGGATTGACGGTTCAGCGAAGATTGAAGGAGACGTAAATGCCGGGAAATTGAAAATCGCCGGACATGCGTCATTAGACGGGCATGTAAAAGGCGATGAACTGATCATTCTCGGGAAAGCATCAATCGGCAAAGACTGTGAGGTCGAACATTTTACCGCAGAAGGCCACTTTACAATCGCCGGTCTGTTGAATGCAGAACAGGTTGACATCAGTATTCACGGGGGTGAAAGCAAAGCCAAAGAAATCGGCGGCCGGAGGATTTGCTGCACGGCGCATGAGTCAAAATTTCTTTCCTTGTTGACGCCGTTTATTTCCCGCCCGGCACTGACTGCTGAATTGATTGAAGGCGATCATATTGAGCTTGCCAACACGACGGCGAAAATCGTCCGCGGCAATACGGTCATCATCGGCGAAAATTGTGATATCGGGCTTGTTGAATATAAAGAAGAATTCCGGCAGGCAAAAACTGCGAAAGTCGGAGACAATCAAAAAATTTAGCGGAGGTATGCGGCATGGAGAAAAACAACTTAAAAATAAACGGTTCCGGGAGCGCGGCCGGAGGCACTTATCACAATGTCGTGATCAGAGGCGAAGGAACGATCGGTGCAGGGCTTGACTGCCTTAAGTTTCGCAGCTACGGCTCAAGCGTTCTTTCGGGAGATGCGAAAGTTCAGTCGTTTGATGTTCATGGAGAAACGGAAGTCGGCGGGCGGCTGAAAGCCGATAGAGCTAAAATCTACGGAACGGCTGACATTGTCGGTGACGCCGACATCGGCGAAGCGGCAGTGAGGGGAGTCATCAGCATCGGCGGTAATATGGCCGGAGATATGTGTGACATCAAAGGAACCATTGCCGTGAAGGGCGATTGTGAAGCGGAGCGTTTTACATTGAACGGGAGCCTGGAGTTGAACGGTCTGCTGAACGCCGGGGAGATTGATATTGTTTTAAGGTTTGGCCAGAGCTCTGTCGGGGAAATCGGCGGAACGGTCATCAAAGTAAAAAACAAGCGGGGGCTGTTTAAAAAGAACAGCAGGTTTCTGTCTGCGCAAGTCATTGAAGGAGACGATATCTATCTGGAAAACACTACTGCCGGGATTGTCAGGGGAAACCGCGTCCATATCGGTCCGGGATGCCGGATTCATACCGTTGAATACAAAAGCGATTATCAGGTTTCTCCGAAGGCTGACGTAAAAGAGAATCAACAAATATAAACAAAACAGTGTTATGTTCTGAAAAAGGATGGCGTCTGAACGGCCATCCTTTTTCTTTTCAATGCTACTTCCCGGGTTTGCTTTCGTACCCGGCAGTGAAAATGGATACGAGAAACGTGAGGATGACCCCCATCATGATCAGCGTTTTCATGAAATCCCCCTCTCATCCTTTTATCCCTTGTTGTCTTTTAGCATGCGGTGCCTCGGCAGGGCCGCGGTGTCTCTGCGGACCTGGCATATCTGCTTTTATTATGAAGGGTTTGTTCCGCTCTTGTCAATTCGAGGAAGTATATTTCAATTTCAATATGAAAAGCATCGAAAGGGACATCTCCGCATAGATTGGATGTAACAGTGATTCACTTTGCACCTTGCATCAATCATCATATAGGAGGTTCTTATGGATATATTAAAAAAGATTGAACAGTATAGAGAGGAAGAACAGCGTCTGAAATGGGAAGGAACCTTCGCCGATTATCTGGAAATCGTAAAAGAAAACCCGATTGTCGCTCAATCTGCTCACTCCCGCGTTTACAATATGATCAAAGACAGCGGCATTGATGAGAAAGACGGAAAAAAAGTATACCGCTTCTTTGACAAAGAGCTGTTTGGTCTTGAGGAACCGTTGGAACGTCTGGTAGAAGAATATTTTCATCCGGCCGCAAAACGGCTTGATGTCAGAAAAAGAATACTGCTGCTGATGGGGCCGGTCAGCGGCGGAAAATCAACCCTTGTGACAATGCTGAAAAGGGGGCTTGAAGCTTATTCATTGACAGACCAGGGCGCCGTGTATGCGATTAAAGGCTGCCCGATGCATGAAGACCCGCTTCATTTAATTCCCCAGCATTTACGCGACGATTTTTATAAGGAATACGGCATTCGCATCCAAGGAAACCTTTCGCCGCTCAACATGATGCGGCTCGAGCAGGAATACGGCGGCCGAATTGAAGATGTGAAGGTTGAAAGAATCTTTTTTTCCGAGGATAAGCGGACAGGAATCGGCACGTTCAGCCCCTCTGATCCAAAATCGCAGGATATCGCCGATTTGACGGGAAGCATTGATTTTTCGACGATAGCTGAATACGGATCAGAGTCAGACCCGCGCGCATACCGGTTTGACGGTGAATTGAACAAAGCGAACAGGGGGATGATGGAATTTCAGGAAATGCTGAAATGCGATGAAAAGTTTCTCTGGCATCTCCTGTCCCTGACACAGGAAGGGAATTTTAAAGCGGGCCGGTTCGCTCTGATTTCGGCAGATGAACTGATCGTCGCCCATACAAATGAAACCGAATACCGCTCATTTATTGCGAATAAGAAAAATGAAGCGCTTCATTCCCGCATTATCGTCATGCCGATTCCATATAATCTGAAAGTATCTGAAGAAGAACGGATCTACGAGAAAATGATTGCGGAAAGCGATGTATCAGAAGTGCATATCGCCCCGCATACGTTAAAAGTGGCCGCGATGTTTTCCATTTTAACGCGCTTGAAGGAACCGAAGCGTTCAGACGTCGACCTCGTCAAAAAAATGAGGCTCTATGACGGAGAAAGCGTTGAAGGGTATAACTCGGCCGATGTCGAGGACTTGAAAAAAGAATACAATGATGAAGGGATGAGCGGTATTGATCCGAGGTATGTGATCAACAGAATTTCTTCGACGATCATCCGCAAGAACATGGAATCGATTAATGCACTCGATGTTCTTCGCTCTTTAAAGGAAGGGCTTGATCAGCACCCGTCGATCTCCGCTGAAAACCGTGAGCGCTATTTGAACTTTATTTCGGCGGCGAGGAAAGAATACGATGAAATGGCGAAAAAGGAAGTCCAAAAAGCGTTTGTCTATTCATATGAAGAATCGGCCAAAACGCTGATGGACAATTATCTTGATAATGTGGAAGCCTACTGCAACAAAATCAAGCTGCGCGATCCGCTGACAGGCGAAGAAATGAGCCCTGATGAAAAGCTGATGAGATCGATAGAAGAGCAGATCGGAATTTCCGAAAATGCGAAAAAAGCATTCCGCGAAGAAATTCTCATCAGAATTTCCGCTTATGCAAGAAAAGGGAAGCGGTTTGATTACAACTCGCACGAACGTTTGCGGGAGGCCATCCAGAAAAAGCTGTTTGCCGATCTGAAGGACGTTGTCAAAATCACGACTTCGACAAAAACGCCTGATGAACAGCAGCTCAAAAAAATCAATGAAGTTGTCGCCCGGCTCATTGATGAACATGGCTATAACTCGACCAGCGCCAACGAGCTTCTGAAATACGTAGGAAGCTTATTAAACCGGTAAATTCACGACCCGTCCGGAACAAGGGCGGGTTCTTTTGTCCCATTTTCATAATTGAATGTCAAAAGTCATCAGCATGCCGCATAGGATAGAAGTAAACATTTTTTAAGACTTGTTTCACAGGAATTGGCATACGGAAAACTCCTGTATTAGGGATTGATCAATAAGGAGGGGAATTCATGTCCCACAAAGACAACGGCCATTTTATCATTTCTCAGGAAGACTGGTCCCTCCATCGAAAAGGGTATGATGACCAACAGCGCCATCAGAAAAAGGTGCAGGATGCGATAAAAAACAATCTGCCTGATCTGATCACTGAAGAAAGCATCATCATGTCCAACGGCAAGGATGTCGTCAAAATACCGATTCGGTCATTAGATGAGTACAAAATCCGCTATAACTATGATAAAAATAAACATGCTGGACAGGGAGACGGTGACAGCCAAGTCGGAGATATCGTGGCGAGAGACGGCGCAGACAGAAGAAGCGGCGCCGGAAAAGGGCAGGGAGCAGGCGATCAGGCCGGCGAGGATTATTATGAAGCGGAAGTTTCGCTCATGGATCTGGAAGAAGCGCTTTTCAGCGAGATGGAGCTGCCGAACCTTCAGCAGAAGGAGCGCGATGACATTGTCGTTGAAGATATTGAGTTTAACGATATCCGCAACACAGGCCTGACAGGCAACATCGATAAGAAAAGAACGATGCTTTCGGCGTATAAGCGCAACGCGATGACCGGGAAGCCGTCATTTTATCCGATTTTTCCGGAGGATCTGAAATTCAAAACATGGAATGACGCGGTTAAGCCGGAATCGAAGGCCGTCGTTCTGGCGATGATGGATACGAGCGGTTCGATGGGCGTCTGGGAAAAATATATGGCGCGCAGCTTTTTCTTTTGGATGACACGCTTTTTGCGGACAAAGTATGAAACGGTTGAGATCGAATTTATCGCCCATCATACAGAAGCGAAAGTCGTCTCTGAGGAGGATTTCTTTTCAAAAGGGGAAAGCGGGGGGACGATTTGTTCGTCCGTCTACAGAAAATCGCTCGAGCTGATGGAGGAAAAATACCACCCGGCCCGCTATAATATTTATCCGTTTCATTTTTCCGACGGCGATAATTTAACATCTGACAATCCCCGCTGCGTCAAGCTCGTCGGCGAAATTATGGAAAAAGCGAATTTGTTTTGCTATGGCGAAGTCAATCAGTACAACAGGCATTCAACTTTAATGTCAGCCTATAAAAATATAAAAAATGAAAAATTCAAATATTATATTTTAAAACAAAAAGCTGATGTGTTTCAAGCGCTGAAAAGCTTTTTCAGCAATGAAGAACGGCATCAATATACGTAGCATTACAAACCAGGCCTCTGTAAACAGAGGCTTTTTTATGTGGAAAATATTAAAACTGAATTTTTTAAGACAATTTTATTGACATTCTTGATTACTTTAACTAATATTTAATCTTGTTAACTATTTTAATTTGTTGGATAGGGGTGACATGTATTTTACGAATTCCCATCTTTCTTGCTCAGTTTTGAGCAACTTTAACAAAGGAGCTCAGTACACGTCCGGTCTATTTCTGGGCGGGAAAAGGGGCATGTAAAATGCAAATTTGCATAAACCGCTGATCAAAAGCAATGATCTGACGGTTATCTAAAAAATAGAAGGAATTTGAAAGGAGAAATAACAAATGAGCAAAGGACGTTTAATTGCTACCAACATTATCGGACTTATCATCGTGCTTGCCATCATAGCGGGAGGCGCGTATTTCTATTATGACAGCATCAGCTATGTCAAAACAGATGAAGCCCATGTGACAGGCGATATGACAACAATCACTGCGCCTGCTACAGGAAAGCTGACAGACTGGGATGTTACAGAAGGAACAAAAGTATCTAAAGATGAAAAAACAGCGAAAATCAAAGGCGAACAAACGGTTGATGTGAAGTCCATCATGGACGGAACAATCGTGAAAAACGAAGCGAAAGAAGGACAGATCGTACAAGCCGGCCAAACGCTTGCCCAAACGATTGACATGGACCACCTCTATATTACAGCAAACATTAAAGAAACAGACCTTAAAGAAATTGAAAAAGGGGATAAAGTAGACATCGTCGTCGACGGTGATCAAGGCACTACATTTGAAGGAAATGTCGAAGAAATCGGCTATGCAACAAATTCGACATTCGACCTGCTTTCCCAAAGCAATTCAAGCGGAAACTACACAAAAGTAACGCAAAAAGTACCTGTGAAAATTTCAATTAAAAACCCATCTGATAAAGTGCTTCCGGGTATGAACGCATCAGTGAAAATTTCTAAGTAACCGGAGGGTAAAAAAACAGCGAAAGGAGGATGTCATAAGTGGCTTCTCAAAACAAACAAGGTAATGCCTCACTGCTTATTATATTAATGGCCGGCCTATTTCTGGCCATTTTGAATCAGACGCTGCTTAATGTGGCGATGCCGCACTTGATGACGGAATTTAATGTGAGCGCCACGACCATTCAATGGCTGACAACAGGATACATGCTTGTCAACGGTGTTTTGATTCCTTTATCAGCTTTTTTGATTATGCGGTTTGGCGGCCGCAGTTTATTTTTGACCGCGATGCTGCTGTTTACGATCGGAACGCTGATATGCGGGATTTCACCCAACTTTTCAACGATGTTAATCGGCCGTCTTATTCAGGCTGCCGGCGGAGGAATCCTTCAGCCGCTGGTGATGACAACCATTCTGTTCATTTTCCCTCCGGAAAGCCGCGGGAAAGGAATGGGAATCTTCGGCCTTGCGATGATGTTCGCTCCGGCGGTCGGTCCGACTTTATCCGGCTGGATCATCGAAAATTACGACTGGCGGATCATGTTTTACGGACTCGTGCCGATTGGCGTCATCGTGATCATTTGCGGATTTTTCTTATTTAAAAATATGACTGAACCTAAAAAAATCAAGCTTGATCTCGCGGGAACGCTTCTTTCCATCATCGGTTTTGCATCATTGCTTTACGGTGTAAGTGAAGCGGGCTCCGACGGCTGGGATGATCCGATCGTTCTTTCCACTGTTATCATCGGTGCGATCGGCATCATTGCCTTTATCGTTCAGCAATTGAAAGTGAAAGAGCCAATGCTTGACTTCAGGGT
The DNA here is from genome assembly GCF_033261025.1 of Bacillus sp. KICET-3. Taxonomy (NCBI): domain Bacteria; kingdom Bacillati; phylum Bacillota; class Bacilli; order Caryophanales; family Bacillaceae; genus Bacillus; species Bacillus sp. KICET-3. Next base: position 1,028,257 of record NZ_CP137345.1, read on the forward strand.
GTTCAAATACGATATGTTTTCATTGTCAAGCGTAATCAATGCGATCATCACGGTTGCGCTGTATGCGGGGATGTTCCTGCTACCGATCTATTTGCAGAATCTGGTCGGGTTTACGGCGCTTCAATCAGGTTTGTTAATGCTTCCGGGCGCGATCGTGATGCTTATTATGTCACCTGTGTCAGGAATCCTGTTCGACAAAGTCGGACCGAGACCCCTGGCGATCGTCGGCTTATTGATTACTGTTGTGACGACTTACGAATTTACGACGCTTACCATTGATACGCCGTATATGCACATCGTACTCATTTATGCGATTCGCGCATTCGGTATGTCAATGCTGATGATGCCGATTATGACAGCCGGCATGAACCAGCTGCCGAAACAATTAAACAGCCACGGAACGGCTATGTCGAATACGCTGCGTCAAATCAGCGGTTCAATCGGTACAAGCTTGATTACGACGATTTATACAAACCGTACGACATTCCACTACGCATCAATGGCCGATCAAACGAATACGGCTGATCCGACATTTATGCACACATTGCAGTCAACGATACAGTCCGTCGCGCAATCTATGCATATATCTGCCGAACAAGCCCAACAATATGTTGTGAAATACCTGGCAGGACAAGCCCAGCTCAATTCCAACGTCATGGGCATTAATGACGCCTTTATGTGGGCGGCCGGACTCTGCCTGGTCGGTCTTGTATTAAGTCTGTTTTTAAGAGATGTCAGAAAAGACAAGGAACGCAAGAAAAGCAAAGCGGGAGAGCTGACTTTGCTGCCGGCTCCAAAAGAAGCAAAAGAGTCTTAAACCAGGAGGTTTTAATATGAAAATCTATGTTGTTTATGACAGTGAAGGCGAGCATACGAAAAAATTAGCCCAATCCATCGCTGAAGGCGCTGGAGAAACAGAAGGAGCAGAGGTGCTGATCGACCATGTCAGCCAGGCGGACATCAGAAAGCTTGAGGATATGGATGCGATCATTTGGGGATGTCCCGGCCATTTCGGCACGATCAGCTCAGGTTTAAAATCCTGGATCGACAGATTGGGCTACCTTTGGGCCGAAGGAAAGCTGATCAACAAGGTCGGAGCAGTCTTCTGCACAACGGCAACGACTCACGGCGGACTTGAAGCGACAATGCTCAATCTGATCACCCCGATGCTTCATCAAGGAATGATGGTTGTCGGTTTGCCTGGAAATGTGCCGGAAAATGCTTTATACGGATCATATTACGGAGTGGGCATTACCTGTCCGGTTGACAGCGATGAATTGATTTCCGAGGAAGGTCTTGAACTGGGACGGGCTTTGGGCAGACGTGTCACACAGGTGACAGACCGTTTTGTCAACGGGCAGTAAGGAGTGGTTGATATGACCATTATTTTGACCATTATAGCTGCAATCATCGTCATTATCGGTCTTATCGTGTTTAATGTGCGATCTGCATCTCCGGGTAAAGACGAGCCTGAACAGCATGAGGCGGAGTCCGCCAGGGCTGGGGATGTCCTCGAGGCGCCGCAGCCTGAAGAACCCGTGAAAGAGACGCTTGAGCGCGCTTCTGAAGATGACCGGTATGTCATGGATGATCAGACATACCGGAAGACGCTGCAAAAGCTTCATCAGCCTAAAGAACAGCATCAGCCTGAAAAAACGCAGATGGATGACATGGACTATAGAAATGCATTAAAATCCATGCAAAAGCGTAAGCAGGATTAAAAGCAGATTCGCTGAATATCAGCGGGTTTGCTTTTTTTATGGATTTTTTTACACATTGATTGTATTTTCTTCTGTACCAGTGTACTATTGATGTAGTACACTGGTACAGAGATATAGGGGAGGGTATCGTTTGAAATCTTTCAGCGGTTTATTTAAAAAAGATTTGCTCATCTCAAGATTTTGGTCTGTGACATGGATGTTTTGTATGCTTTTGGCGATCTTTGCAAGCTTTGCGTTTGCTCATTATACAGGCGAACCAATGGCGCTGTTCGGGGCTTTTGTCACCATCTTGTTGTTTCATTCTCTGTTTTGCCCTCTCATGATCATCAGCCAGCTCCGTTTAGAAGGAAAAACGCAGCTATGGCTCTACAATCCGAACAAGGGTGCGGTTTTGCTGCTGTCAAAGCTTGCGGCAGCCGCCGTTTATCAATTGGCTTCCCAGGTGATTCTGTTTATGTTCGGCTTGATTGTGAGAGGCTTTCTGAGACCTGTAGCTGACAGTATGTTTTCTGTTTCAGATTTGTTTCTTGTCAACATCGCGGCTTTTTTAGAATCAGTGTTTTTTGCCATATGGGTGATGTTTTTATGGACGATATATGAAGCTCTCAGAAAATATCCCGCTATCAAAAAAATCCGCTGGCTTATTCCTTTATTCATCTACAATGCCTATGGATTGCTGGAGGGGCTGTTCATCAAGAGCGGACTGTTCGAGTCTGCACAGAAGTTTTGGAGCCTTTCCTTAAAAATGAATTTCAAATTTCACTACTATCAAGATTCGGGATGGACCGTTTCATTTTCCAAAATTGATCTTCCGGGTGTTCTCCTGCTGTATTACGCAGTGTTAGGCTTCTGTCTCTTCTATTTCTCCGGCAAAATACTTGATAGAAGAGTTGAGGTGTAAATGTGATGGCGAATGATTTTTCCGCTTCAAAGCCGATCTATAAGCAAATTGCCGAACAGCTTTTAAAAAAAATGGTCCGCGAAGAGATTAAGCCGGGAGAAAAACTGCCTTCCGTCCGGGAACTGGCTGTGCAGACGCAAGTAAATCCGAATACGATTCAAAGGACCTACAATGAAATGGAAAGGATGGGAGTCGTGGAGACCAGGAGGGGACAGGGAACGTTTGTTGTGGAAAATACGGAAGTGATCGATGAGTTGAAGCGGGAGATGCGGGCTGAGGTCATCGGACAATTTGTGCAAAGCATGGAAGAGCTCGGTTTGTCTAAACAGGATATGCTGTCCGAACTCGACCGTTATTTGCAGAAAGGAGATCCAAATGAACATTGAGCTGAAAAACGTCACGAAAAAGTACGGCACAGGCTATGCACTCAAAGGCGCCGATCTGTCTTTGTCTCCCGGCAAAATATATGGATTGGCCGGACCGAACGGCAGCGGCAAATCAACAATCTTAAAGCTGATCACAGGCCTCTCTTTTCCGGATTCGGGAACGGTGTTGATCGATGGCAAGCCGGCGGCGCGGAACTTGACGGGAAGCATCGCCTATTTAACAGAGCTCGATATGTTTTATGATCCTTTCCGTGTAAAGGATATGATCGATTTTTATGGAAGCCAGTTTGCCGATTTTCAGCGGGATAAGGCTTTTTACCTTCTACAAGAAATGAAAATCGATGAGGATAAAATAATCGGAAAGCTTTCCAAAGGAAACAGGGGCAGGCTGAAGCTGGCGCTGACATTAGCGCGTGATGCACCGGTTCTGCTCCTTGACGAACCCCTTTCAGGCCTTGATCCAATGGTCAGGGAATCGATTGTAAAGAGCCTTCTCACATACCTGGAGCTTGAAAAGCAGACGGTTATCATTGCCACGCACGAGATTCAGGAAATCGAACAGATTTTGGATGAGGTGATCGTCGTCTTCAACGGACGGATTGAGGAAAAAAAGGATGTCGAAGAACTTCGTGAAGAATCCGGATTGTCGCTTTTACAATGGCTTAAACAGTTTATCGAAGAAAAATCATAATTCATCTTCAAATGGCGGGAGGAGAAGTGTGTGGAAACACTGCTGCAATTAAAAAACGTCTCAAAAACAATCAGAGGAAAGAAAATTATCGATGGATTGAGTTTTGACGTGCGCGCCGGGGAGATCTTCGGCTTTTTAGGGCCGAACGGCGCCGGCAAAACGACAACGATCAGGATGATTGTCGGCCATATGAGCATCTCCGCCGGGGAGATCGCCGTGTGCGGAGTAAGCGTAAAAGACCATTTTGAACAGGCTGCCGGCCATCTCGGAGCGATCGTTGAAAATCCTGAACTGTATAAATTTTTAACGGGATATCAAAACCTTCAGCAATACGCGCGCATGACAAAAGGCGTGACAAAAAAGAAAATTGACGAAATCGTCGAGTTAGTCGGACTGAAGAACAGAATCCACGATAAGGTCAAAACATACTCTTTAGGTATGAGGCAAAGGCTCGGTCTCGCCCAAAGCCTTCTGCACGATCCGAAGCTCTTGATCCTTGATGAGCCCACAAACGGTCTTGATCCGGCCGGTATTCGGGAGATTCGTGATTATTTGCGGAAGCTGGCAAGGGAAAAAGGTATGGCGGTCATCGTTTCAAGCCACCTGCTTTCAGAAATGGAGCTGATGTGCGACAGAATCGGGATCATTCAAAACGGCAAACTGCGCGACATTCAGCAAGTACATGTCCCTGCCGCCGATGAGGAAAAACGCTATTATATTCAAGCTGACGATACTGAATCCCTGATACGGCAGGCCGCGGCTTTCGGGGATATGAAAATTGAAAAAGCGGAAAACGGCATTGAGCTCAGCCTCCGGAAAGACGATGTGCCTGATTTTATTAAACATTTAACCGACAGCGGGGCCCGCTTATATGAAGTAAAAGCCGTTAACAAATCATTGGAAGACAGATTCCTGGAAATCACCGCAGATAAGGGGGAGGCTCAGCATGTTCAATCTCATCGTTAATGAATGGATCAAGATTTTCAACCGAAAAGGAACATACTTCATGATCGGGATATTGCTGCTATCTGTGATCGGATTGGGCATTCTGACAAAGACGATCGGAGAGACAGATCAAAACGCAGACTGGAAAAAGGAACTGGCGCAGGAAAATGCGGATATGAAGGAACAGCTTAAAGGAGTCAGCAATCCGGCTCTTGAAAAAAGCTACGAAAGATCGACCGCGATTAATGAGTATCGAATCAAGCATGATTTGCCGGAAGATGGAAAGTATTCGGCACTGTCGTTCATCAGCGATGCCAGTGATGTGATCTCCTTCGCCGGACTGTTTGTGATTACGGTGGCGGCGGGAATCGTTGCGAATGAATTCAGCTGGGGAACGGTGAAGCTGCTTGTCATCCGGCCGATCAGCCGCTTTAAAATTCTGCTCGCAAAATATGTAACAGTCCTGCTGTTTGCATTGGCTTTGCTTTTCATATTGTTTGCAAGCGCGGGCATTACAGGTCTTGCTTTGTTCGGAGCGGGTGATGGCAGCCAGGTACACTTGGTGTATGCCAACGGAAGCGTTCAAGAAAAAAGTCTTTTATTGCACCTGGCCGGCAGCTATTTGCTGAATTCAATCTCGCTCTTGATGATGTCGACCATGGCCTTTATGATTTCAGCGGTTTTCAGAAACAGTTCACTTGCTGTAGGCATTTCGATTTTCCTTTTAGCTGTGGGCGGTACGGTAACAAATCTTCTCGCAGTAAAATTTGACTGGGTGAAATACATCTTATTTGCCAACACAGATCTCACCCAATACTTTGACGGAGTTCCGCTTGTTTCAGGAATGACGCTGGGATTCTCGATCGCGGTGCTGGCTGTCTATTTTATCGTTTTTCAAGTGCTCGCCTTCGGTGTATTCACAAAGAGAGACATCGCTTCATAAGCCGCAAAAAAGCCTCACGCCTGTTTTCCGGGCATGAGGCTTTTTTAAAATAAAAGACTGCTGACATTCAGTCAGCAGTCCCGTATGAAGATCAGCGGTTCACAGCTTACGCTTTTGTTACGTTAGCAGCTTGCGGTCCGCGGTTTCCTTCAACGATTTCGAAAGATACAGATTGGCCTTCTTCCAAAGTTTTGAAGCCTTCGCCTTGAATAGCAGAGAAATGAACGAATACATCGTCTTGTCCTTCAACTTCGATGAATCCGAAACCTTTTTCAGAGTTGAACCATTTTACTTTACCTTCTAGCATGAAATTTCCTCCTAAAGCGATAACGCTTAAATTCACTATTCTTGCTCTAAAACAAACTTCCAAGACGAAAACTCTTACAAAACTTTCTTCTTAAAGATAGTTCGAACAAAAATAATTACCTTTACTTTACCAGTGTTTAAGCGAAATTACAACTGTTAAACGCAATTTTTTTGAAAAAATATGCGGCGGCAGATTTTTCTTAAAACAGCAGGCGTTCATACCGGTAAAAGTTTTGATTCGGGCTGTGCTATCTTCCTGAAATTTTTAAATATTCAATTGACAACACCTCAAAGAAGCTGTAAAGTTAGGTAAAACTTCATACACAACATACTTCTTATTCAGAGAGGCGGAGGGAATTGGCCCTATGAAGCCTCGGCAGCGGGTTCTGTGCGAAACAGAATACTGTGCCAACTCCAACAAGCCGATATTAGGCTTGGAAGATAAGAAGAGCGGATGCACTCTATTTTACCTGAGTCTAAAGGCTTCTTCTTATTTTCAAAAGAGGAAGCCTTTTTTGTTATTCAAAAACAGCGGAGGGATGACCATGATTACATTTCAGGGAGTTGAAAAGGTCTATGACAGAGGCGGAGAGAAAATCCGGGCGCTGAATGGCATAGACCTTCATGTTAATAAAGGAGACATATACGGTGTGATCGGATTTAGCGGAGCGGGCAAAAGCACGCTGATCCGCTGCGTTAATTTTCTGGAAAAACCGACGGCGGGAAAGGTTTTGGTAGGCGGTCAGGATTTAACGTCCTTGTCGAAAAGCGAAATACGTTCTGTGAAACGGAAAATCGGAATGGTTTTTCAGCATTTTAATCTTTTAAATTCGAAAACGATTTTTGCGAATGTGGCAGCGCCGCTGGCGCTCGTGAAAACGCCGAAAGCCGAAATCAAACAAAAGGTGACAGAGCTGCTTCGGTTTGTCGGTCTCGAGGACAAAGCCGGCGCCTATCCGGATCAGCTTTCAGGAGGGCAGAAACAGCGGGTCGGCATCGCACGGGCACTAGCGACAAATCCGGAGGTTCTGCTTTGTGATGAAGCGACCTCTGCGCTTGATCCGCAAACGACGAGCGACATTCTCAAGCTGTTAAAGCGCGTCAATGAACAATACAACATCACGATTCTGTTAATCACCCATGAAATGAATGTCGCAAGGGAAATTTGCGACAAAGTCGCGGTGATTGAAAAAGGAAAAATCATTGAATCAGGCAGCGTATTTGACGTTTTTTCCGCTCCGAAAACGGAAACGGCCAAAAATTTTATCCGTTCGGCCATTGATCATGAGATTCCCGAGTCGATCCAAAAATTAAATAAAAAGCATCTCTATCAATTTCAATTTGTCGGGGAATCATCAGAAAGGCCGTTGCTTTCCCAAGTATCAAAGCGTTTCGATGTTGATGTTAATATTCTACACGGAACGATAACGGAGCTGCAGGGAATTCCTTTTGGAAGCATGACGGTCGAACTGCAGGGGGAGGACGGTGAAATCAGGCGGGCGCTCGATTTCGTCGCAACAGAAAACATTCGAGTCAAGGAGGTTAATTGACATGCTTGTTACATATGGCCAAATCATCGACGCGCTGGTCGAAACGATTCAAATGACGATTTTCTCGCTTCTGTTTTCAAGCATTATCGGTATTCCGCTCGGGATTCTCCTCGTTGTGACAAGAAAGGGGCATCTCCTCGAAAATACAGCGGTTTTTACGGTGATTAATGTCATCATCAATATTTTCCGATCTGTTCCGTTTATCATCTTAATGGTCGCTTTGATTCCGATTACGCGGCTGATTGTGGGAACTTCGATCGGGACATGGGCGGCGGTTGTTCCGCTTACGTTTTATGCCGGACCGTATATCGCAAGGCTTGTCGAAAATTCGCTGCTTGAAGTGGAGCCGGGGGTGATTGAAGCTGCCGAAGCAATGGGAGCGACGCCGCGGCAGATCATTTTCCGGTTTTTGATTCCGGAAGCACTTGGTTCTTTAGTGTTAAGCTTTACAGTTGCGACTGTAGGCTTGGTCGGGGCTTCAGCGATGGCAGGAGCAATAGGCGCCGGCGGGCTTGGGGATTTGGCGATTACATACGGCTACCAGAGATTTGATACCATGACGATGATCGTGACGGTGGCGATACTTGTCATTGTTGTTCAAGGATTGCAGTCATCAGGGAATGTGCTGTCCAAAAAATTAAGAAGACGATAAAAAGAGAGGTATGCAGCTATGAAAAAATTTGCTTTTATTACGATTTTTCTTTTCATTATAAGTGTGTTTGCCGGATGCTCAAATTCGGAAAGCGGAACCATTAAAATCGGTGTCAGCGGGACGGATACAAGGGTATGGGATTATGTGAAGAAAAAAGCCGAAAAGGAAGGCTTGAAAATTGAAATCGTCAAATATTCGGACTATGTTCAGCCGAATATGGCCTTGGCAAGCGGAGACATTGACGCAAACGCCTTTCAGACGATATCCTATTTCAATTCATTTAAAAAAGAGCGCAATCTTGATTTATCACCGGTCGGGACGACAATCATCGCGCCGATGGGCATTTATTCGGATCATTACAAATCGGTTAAGGACATTCCAGACGGCGCAAAAATCGCAGTTCCGAGTGAAGCGACAAACATGGGAAGAGCGCTTCTTCTCCTGCAGCAGGCCGGTTTGCTGCAATTGAAAGACGGCTTTGACGGCAATGGTACGCTTGATGCGATCAAGAAAAATCCCAAGAAGCTTGAGATCACGACAGTAGCCGCAGAACAGACGCCGCGGGCGCTTCCCGATGTTGCTGCCTCTGTCATCAATAACGGAATCGCGGTCGATGCCGGGCTGAATCCGGTCAAAGATTCGATTGAGCTTGAAGACGAAACAGCTACGCCGTACATCAATATCATCGCCGCCAGAACAGAAGACCGGAACAGCGAAGATTTACAAAAGATTGTCAAATTGTATCAGTCTGACGATACTGCCGAATTTATCAAAAAAGAATTCAAAGGAGCTCAGCTTCCAACGTTTGTTCCGCTTAAAGAAATCGGGGAATAACAACTTTTCGCCGTGCTCCGATCATACGATTGTAAAGAATGGTGAATATCGTTAATTCCTACTTGACCAATAAGCTTTATTATACTATAGTTTTCTAATGTAAAAAAATTCTGGGGGTGCTTTTGTTATTATGGCATTTTTCGTTATTATAAATATTCTCGTCATGCTTGGCCTGATGGCGCTCCTTTATATGATGCAAAAAAAACATGTTTCGTTTTCCAAGAGAGTGTTTACCGCTCTGGGGCTCGGAATTGTCTTTGGGTTTGCTTTGCATTTTATATATGGTTCGTCTTCAGAAACGCTGACTCAGACATCAGATTGGTACAACATTGCCGGCAGCGGCTATGTCAAGTTTTTGCAGATGGTTGTTATGCCGCTTGTTTTCATCTCGATTTTAGGGGCTTTTACAAAACTTAAATTGACAAATAACATCGGGAAAATCAGCGGCCTTATCATCGGCATTCTGATTGCAACGACTGCTGTCGCCGCGGCGGTGGGAATTGCATCAGCGCTTTCTTTTGATCTCAAGGCCGTCCATGTTGACCAGGGCAGTGCAGAAACTTCGAGAGGCGCTGAATTGGAACAAAAATCGCAGGCGATGGAAGCCAAAACGCTTCCTCAGCAGATTGTCGAGCTGCTACCGGGAAATCCATTCTTAGACTTTACGGGGGCAAGACCGACATCAACGATCGCGGTCGTTATTTTCGCCGCAATTCTGGGGATGGCATACCTTGGCGTCAAGAAAAAACAGCCTGAGCAAGCAGAGCTCTTTAAAAAAATGGTTGATGCCGTCTATGCGATCGTCATGCGTGTTGTGACACTGATTTTGAGGCTGACACCTTACGGGGTATTGGCGATTATGACAAATACGATCGCCACAAGCGATCTCGACAGCATCGTCAAGCTCGGGAAATTTGTACTCGCGTCTTATGTGGCGCTGATCGTGATGTTCATCATTCATTTGCTGCTGATTACAATCAGCGGACTGAATCCTGTGACATACTTGAAAAAAGCATTGCCGGTGCTCATTTTTGCGTTCACTTCAAGATCAAGCGCAGGCGCTTTGCCTTTGAACATTAAAACGCAAAGAAGCCTCGGTGTTCCTGAAGGAATCGCAAACTTTGCCGGTTCATTCGGCCTGTCGATCGGCCAAAACGGCTGTGCAGGGATATATCCCGCGATGCTTGCGATCATGATCGCGCCGACGATTGGCCAAAATCCGCTTGATCCGTCATTCCTCATCACCGTGATTGCCGTTGTTGCCATCAGCTCTTTCGGTGTAGCAGGCGTCGGCGGCGGTGCTACATTTGCGGCGCTTCTCGTCTTATCGGCTTTAAATATGCCGGTTGCGCTTGCAGGATTGCTGATTTCAGTCGAACCGCTCATCGATATGGGGCGTACGGCACTTAATGTCAGCGGCAGCATGACGTCCGGCCTTGTCACAAGTAAGGTGACAAAGGAGCTTGAAACAGACACGTATCATGACCGCACAAATATTATCGAAGCTGAAATCTAAAAAAGGACCCGCACCGCTTGTTTAAGCGTGTGCGGGTTTTTTGCTAATATGTGCGGTTTGTTTGGCTCCACGGCTGCTCGTCATGAAATGGCGCATTAGTTTGATTTGCGGTCGTGAAGCTTGATGAATCTTGATTGGCGTTATGATCCGCCTGATGCTGTGGGCTGCCTTGACCGCTTTGCATTTGGCTTCCGGGATTGAATGCCTGCTTGATCAAATCGGCCGGATTCATCATCATGTCTTTCGCTGAGCTTTTCAGACGCTGTCCGTTTATTCGGCCTGCAAACATGCTTGCGACCCTCTTGCGGATTTCCGATGAAAAAGCCATCGTCAGCGCGGCAGATCCGAGAACTAAAACAGCGGGGTGAATGCCGGTTCTTCTTCTGAACAAATGGTTAACCTCCTTTTTATGTATTACCATCCCCCGACCGTCTTTGTTTTATTCTAAAGCTCCGGCGGCAGCGCTTAACCGGTGTTTTTCAAAGAAGCTGAAAATAGCGGTAAAAGCCATCACTTTGTTTTCCTGTTTGGAAAAGCCGTGCCCCTCATCTTCCATGACAAGGTAGTCAATATCCCTTCCCAGATCCTTCAGCTGGTCTACAATCTGGTCGGATTCTTCCTTGACAACGCGGGGATCATTTGCGCCTTGGATGATCAGCATCGGCCGTGTCATATTCTCGAGATATGTGATCGGAGAATCGGCTGTCATTTTTTCCTGATCGCGCTCCGGATGTCCGACCCATTTCTCCATAAGAGGGCGCCAGAACGCCGGAACAGATGTGTAAAACGTAAACAGGTTGCTGGTTGCTGACCCCGAATATATCAACGACAGCACGGAAATACTCGGGATGTCTCCCGTGCAGCAGCAGTGCCATATATCCGCCAAAGCTGCCTCACATCAAAAACAGTTTATCCCGCTCGGCGAGCTTCTGGTCGATCAGCCATTCAATTCCGTACACCATGTCGAGACGCGGCCCTTCTCCCCAATCCTGCTCGACCATTTGATAAAACGTGTAGCCGTAGTTCGCAGAGCCCCGGAAATTCGGCGCGAACACTTGATAGCCCATTTTTGCAGCGATTTGAAAAATATCATAAAACCTGAGGTGTTCATAGTGCTGCGGACCGCCGTGCGGCCATATGATCGTAAAACCGTTTGCATCCTGAGGATCGGGCTTAAACAGCAAGCCTTCGATCGGCAGTCCGTCAAAGGACGGATAAACGACTGTTTCCGGATAAGAAAGGTCATCTTCAAAAAAACCAGGGACCGCATGTTTTGTTAGCTGCCGCCATTCGGCTTCGTTTTTTGTTTTCACATATATATTGTTCGGTTTCGTCGGTGTTGATCCGAGAATGTACAGCGAGCCGGATGGGGCGCAGACCATCTTGGCGATAGAAGAACATGGGCAATCTACAGAACGGCTGTTTCCCGTTTTTGTGTCATATTGGAACAGCACATCGTTTACGCCTTTTTTTTCAACAATATAAAGGTATTTTCCTTCCTGATCAGCCTGAATGGCTGTCATTTCCGTTTTGTCTATCGAGAAGAGCGGGGTGAATGTATCAGTAGAAATGCTGTATGACGCAAGATATGAAAATTCGGAATCGTAGTTCGTTGTTACATATAGCATGTCGTCTGATGGAAAATATGATGAATATACCATGTGCGGTTTTTTTTCATCAGGAACGACCGGTCCTGCTTTTCCGTCAGAGGTTTGAATCATACAGACCGAATGGCTGTTGACGAAGGATACGTGGATACTTGCGGCTTTCCCGCCCGGACTGACATCGCTGAGCAGTGATGTTCCATCCTTTCCTCCAAAAACAAGCCGTTCTTCTCCTGTCTGCAAATCGTATCTGTATGTATTTAAAAAAGTGGGATTGCCGCTGGAAGATGAATAATAAACAGCATCCTTCACTGGGACCGGCTCAAAATGGCGGTCTTTTTGATTTCCGTTCAACAGCTGCATCTCCCCGCTGTTAGATCGAATACGGTATAAACTGCTTTTTTCATTGCCGTCATAGTCAAAACCGGCAAAAAGTTCTGAACCATCTTCACAGTAGGCGATTCCGTTTGAATTTTGGTTCAAAAAGGTGAGCTGATAAGGGTATGGATGAGGAAGTCCATCGCCCACAGATTGGATTTTCCATTGTTATTTGTGTCAAATACAAGCTGCGTTTCTTCGGGATGAACCGCAAAATCCGTAATCCGCAAAACATGAAATATCTTTTCCGCCTTCTGCAAGCCATCAGTCCGTTTCAATTTGTACAACCCCGATTTTTTTTAGATCATTACTATGATAGCAGAATTTGGGTTTGGAAATTGATCTTTGTACGAATAAATCACAGAGAAAAGAAAAACCTAAAGGTAAATATTTAAAGGAGGCATTTTGTTCATGTTAAACAAGAAAAAAAGCGTGATTGCTGCTTTACTTCTTCCGTTTTTGTTCGTCGCCGGATGCGGCATGGCGAATCAGGGAGAAAACGGCCGCAATAACGACAATGTAAGAAACGTAACAAACAGAGATAATCGCGATGCTTATGACCGCAATGGCTTAAATAATGTCACAGATGTCAATGACGCAAATAATGGGAATAACGCGAATGATGGGAATAACGCAAATTTTGTCAATGATGATAACCGCGATGGAAACAATATGAGAGAAGCTAACGATATCGCCGACAAGATCACTGACATGAAAGAAGTCAACAATGCGTCTGTCATCGTGACAGACAACAATGCTTATGTGGCGGTTGTTTTGACGGGAAATAAGCAAGGGGATGTTACACAAAGTTTGAAAAAGAAAATTTCCGATAAGGTCAAAGCAACAGACAAAAGCATTAATAATGTCTATGTTTCCGCTAATCCGGATTTTGTTGACAGAATGCAGGATTATGGAAGAAGAATTCAAAATGGCGAACCAATCAAAGGTCTGTTTGACGAATTTGGCCAAATGACCCGCAGGATGTTCCCTGAGCAAAAATAACCGCGTTTTTTAAAAAGACCGTCGATCCTTACCATCGCGGTCTTTTTTTTATTTTTTCCGAACGCACACTTTTACATATCCCTGCATAAGGTAAGAGATATACTCTTAAAATGGGGGTATAGCCCGTGGGGAAACATATAAAAGCGGCTCTTGTGATCATGGCGGCGGGGATGTTGGCTGCGGCTGTCTGGCATGTTTTTTTTCATCAAGACCAGGCAAGCCGGATCGCGGTTACAGCCGGCAGCGCCGAAAAACGGGAATTGCTGAAAACAAAGAACATGACCCGTCACCAACATGCCAGTATCTATTATTCAGATCAGGAAAAGCCTATATTAGAGCTGACAAAGGAGACGCTGACATATGCCGATGATCTTAATCGGGCCATTTTTGGCCAGTCCCGCTTTCACGGTATTGATCTCGTCTTTTTCTCAAACAGCAAAGAAATTGAAGCATTTTCAAAGCTGTCAGATATCACCGGCTTTTATTCTGAAGAAACGCGCATCATCGGATTGCTCCCTGAGGATAGGGAGCAGCTTTTCAATAATGATGGGTTTGCCGTCTTTCTTTATAAGCGGGTGTTGATTCATGAATATACCCATTACGCTTTCCATGAAAAGCTCAGGGAGCTCGGTTCAGAACCGGAGGATTACCCGCTCTGGTTTCATGAGGGTGTCGCGGAATGGTCCACCGCACACGATTCTGCCTATACACGGACTTTGCCGTCTGTCGTGCCCCTCGCTAAATTGAAGACTGACCGGCAGTGGCAAAAGATGCGCGATGATTCTGAATCGGACATATATTTACAGAGTTTTTATATGATTGATGAGCTTGTCAACAAAAAAGGCAGAGGCATCATCCTCGATATTATGAAAGAAACGGCGGAGGCAAAAAATTTTAAAAAGGGCTTTAGAGCTGCCGTTCATCAAGAATTAACGGAATTTGAAAAAGAATTTAAACAAAAATACGAAAAAACGGCATTGCGGGTTCCAATGCCGTTTTTCTTTATTAATGAATCGGTCCCTGCTGTCCGGCTCCCTTGTTCGGCGGCATTTGCATTTGTCCCTGGACAGGTGCATAGGCGGAAAGCATTTTTTGCATGTCCTGCGGAGCGAGCTGAGGAACCTGGTAATAGCCGTGTTTGTTTTGATAAAGAAACACTTCATAGGCCATTTCAATATAGTGAGGAATTTGATCCGCCAGCACTCTTCGGCAGACCGGATTTGTCACCTCAGGAGCCGCCATTGCGAGGGCGGAAGTGCATGATTTAAGAAGTCCGAGCATAAAGCTGCTGATACAGGCATCATCAATGGCTTCAGGCGATTGTTTCGGCTTTTTAGGCTGTGTTTCCTTTAAGCCATATACGAATTGGCGATCCTGTTTCATCATATAAGTCGCTGTTTCCTGGCTTGGCTTTTGTCCTGTCCGGAAGCACTCGGCCGTAATGTTGTACTGCGACAAAATAAACTGGTGCTGTCTGTTTAAAATATCCAGAAGCTCCGGATCTTTGACATGCTGTCTGAACATCATATATTGCTCGAGCGCGCCGATCATGCCGGACATCACTTCGTGCATGTCGAAAATTTCGTGGCCCCCGTGATTCATATGCTGCATTCCTTCGTTTCCCTGATTGATTTGCATTTGTTCCTGGTTTTGCTGATCCATAACGAAATCCTCCTTCTATTTAGTACGCCAGTTATTTTTTGTCTGTTCCTGCATTTTTATTCAAAAAAGGAGGAAACGCATGGAATGGATTTAAAGGGATTTTATACAAATCGTCGAATAAATTAGTTCAGAAGAACATATTGTGGGTTTTATTTTCAAAAAAAGGGCAGCGGAGAAAGCAGGGAAGCAAATGCTTAAGCAAAAGCCCCCCTGCCTCATGCCCGCAAAACATACTGGCGGACCTCCCGGATCTTAAAGCGGAGTTCTGATGGCCATGTCAATTAACACGGCCGCCTTCAGGCGGAGCTTTGAGGAGATTTTCTCTATAATGTGAGGCGGTCTTTTTGTAAGAGATCGGCATTTATACGAAATGATCGTATCCCAGAGCATAGCGAAATTCAGGCTGCCGCACGAAAAGCGCTGCTGCATGTTAAGATTCGGACTTGCGGAGCAAAATCAGGAAGCGAAGTTACCGATGATTCGCCAAGAAAGGCTTTTGAAGGAAGTAGTTGTACCGCCCCTGCGTGATCTGTAAAGGATTCTCCCTCCGGAAATCGTATCAGCCGCCGACGTAGTGATATTCAACATGATATGCGAAAAAAGGTGTTTACCCTTTTTTGATTTAGCGCTTAGAAAAGGAGGATTTTATATGCCGGGCTCAAGTGAAACACTTGGAAAATTATCAGGTTTATTTGCTGATACCGAAACTGTGTATCCTAAGGTACAAGCGGATGTATATAAAAAAATCCATGAACTAAGTGAATTTCACAAACTGGATGATATTTATCTGTCATTAATCGACCAGTATTTATTTCCTTGCCTGATTCTCAATGACAGAGGCGAAATTGCGGCGTCTTCAGACAATGCGGAGCAATTTTTAAAATGTTCAAAAGGGAGCATCAGCTGCGCCTTTCCGGCCAGTCTTTCCGTTCCTGTCAGCGCAGCTTTGCAAAAGGCGAAAAGCGAAAAAAGGGAAACGGAATTCGAAAATGTTCCTATTTATATGAATGGAAAGCTCTCGTTTGTCAATTTGAAGCTGAAAAGTTTTTTCCGTCAATATCACAAGCTTTACGTCCTTTTTATTAAAGAAGCAAACACGCAAAAAAACAAGCAGGCATTAACAGAAGGCGATGAGGATCAGTCACATCCGGATATTCAAGATCTTTACCGGACGATAAAAGAACTTGAAGCATCAAATAAGGCATTGATTGCCGCCAATCAAAAGCTTATGTCTACAAACAGGGAAGTGATGGCGGCCAATCAGACGTTCGAAAGAAAAATTGCTGAGCTGAACGCTGTTAAGGATGACATGGACCACCTCCTGCTTCATACGAATATCAACGCTCTTATGCTCGATCGGAATTTTAGAATGAAACAATACACACCTGAAGCCGCAAAGGCGTTTCATTTGAGGAAGCGGGACATCGGCAGACCGATAGGCGATCTTTCAGGACTGTTCGAATATGATGATTATGCCGCAGACTTAAAAACGACCCTCTATGAGAAAAAAACGATTCAAAAGGAAATGGAAGCGTCAAACGGAGACTGGTATGCGGTAAAGATGATTCCGTCCGATACAGGCCAAAAAGCAGAAGGAATCTTAATGACATTCTCCAACATCACCGAGCTGAAAATGACGAATGAGGCGCTTCATATCAGCGCACAAGCAATTGAACAAAGTCCGGCCAATATGATTATCGCTTCTGTTGATGGAGTCGTCCAATATGCCAATAAACGGTTTTGTAAGCTGATCGGAAAAGAGCAGTGCGAGCTGATCGGTGAAAACGTTTTTGCTTTATATGAAAAACATTTTTTATGGAGCGAACTTCCCGCCCATTGGGAACGCGCCATCGAAAAGAAACCTTGGTCAGGAGAGCTTCATTATCAGGATGGGAACGGCCGTGACCGCTGGGAGAAGGTCTCGCTTATTCCTGTGGAAGACAGCCTCGGTAATGTGCAGCAAATCCTGCAGATTTCAGAAGACATGACAAATCAGAAACAGTCTGAAAAAATGCTCATGAAATCGGAAATGCTGTCTGCCATCGGCCAGCTTGCTGCGGGCATAGCCCATGAAATCCGCAATCCACTCACATCGCTGAAAGGATTTCTCCAGCTGATGATTCAAACAAAAAAATATCAGAAAGATTATGCCGAGGTGATGATGTCAGAATTTATCAGACTTGAAGCGATCATCAACGAGTTTCTGGTGTTGGCGAAAACAAAATCGGCCACATTTGATCCCGTTCAGGTAAACACGCTTATCAAAGATGTCTGCATGGTGCTTGAATCGCAGGCCGTTCTGAACAATGTACGGATCGAGAAAAAGTTAAGTGACGGGCTGCCCGATATTTACGGTGTCTCAAATGAACTCAAACAGGTTTTCCTCAATCTTCTTAAAAATGCAATCGAAGCGATGGAACATGCCGAAGGGGTGATTTCGATCCGTTCGTATAAGGAAAAAGACAGCGTGTTCATCACCTTTGAAGACCAGGGGAAAGGCATTTCCAAAGAAGTGCTTGATAAGCTGGGGGAGCCTTTTTATACGACAAAAGAAAAAGGAACGGGCTTAGGGTTGATGGTTACCTTTAAGATTATCGAAAACCACGGGGGAAGCATTCACTTTGAAAGCGATGAAGGTAAAGGAACAATAGTGACATTGAAGCTTCCAATGAAAGAGTGAGAATAAGGTCAGCCCTGTTCTCACTCTTTTTTGAAATATTTACAAAAGGACAATATGGTCTTTATATTGATGAGATAAATTGGACTGGAAGAATAAAAAGGGGGCGAATCGATGGGCAATATCCTGAAAATCCGTTTGCTGCCATTGGCTGTGATCGCATGTTTAATGGAGGCGCCATTTTTCGCACCGTTTGCAGAGGCGGTGCAGGGAGCGGAACAGCAGCCGATAACCGTAAAAGAGGCGATCCGCAACAACTCAGGGCATGCCACTGTTGAAGGATATGTCGTCGGCCATACCGTTTCAAAAGGAAACTTTCATTTCAGCGGTCCATTTCAGAATGATTTCAACTTGGCCATCGCTGATCAAACAGAGGAGAGATCTCCTGAGAATATCCTTCCCGTACAAATTCCCACAGCATTCAGAAGCCAATTCGGTTTAAAAACCAATCCGCATCTGATTGGCAAAAAACTGTCTGTCAAAGGAGTCCTTTCTCCGTATTTTCAATCTCCGGGTGTAACATCTGTTCAATCCATCAAGCTTGCAGAAGATAGCGGTGCCCCTACCCGGCCTTATGCCATGCCGATAGCGGATGCCCGCAAGCGCCTGCATGAAACCGTTACGATTAAAGGAGTCGTCACAGCGGACCAATCAGCGATCGGCGGCGGAAAACTGTCAACATTTATTCAGGACGATACGGCGGGAATCAACATTTTTTCATCTTCCCAAGCCAATTTTCCGGAGCTGAAAGAGGGAATGGATGTTTCAGTCACCGGACAAATCACAACTTATAAAGGGCTGACAGAGATCATTCCCGTTCCAGATGGCATAAAAGTATCGGACGGAGGAGCGGCTGTTCCTGATCCGCATTCGCTGGCAATTGAAGAATTAACACGTGCCGAACAGGCGGATCGATATGAAGGAAGTCTTGTGAAAATAAAAGGATTCATCGAAGGAAAACCCGATACTCCAGCAGGCGGGGGCTACAACATGACGATGATCGACCAGAACTACAACCAGCTGACGCTGCGCGTGATGGAACAAACGAATGCCGCCGGCCTGATCGAACAAGGGAAATGGTTTGAGATTACAGGGATATTAAGCCGCTATAACGCATTACAGCTGTTGCCCAGAAAACAGGAGGATATCAAACGGCTGGACGGTACAGATGATCCGCCGCCTGTTTCAGAAGGAGAATATGAAAGCGTCGTAGACCGTGTTGTTGACGGAGATACCATACATTTAAAGGAACCTGTGCTTGGCGCGACAAAGGTTCGTTATGTCAATATGGATACACCTGAAACCTATCATACGCCTAAAAACGAACGGGATGAAAATCAGCTAAAGCACGGAAACCGCGCAAAAACCTATTTGCAGTCGATTTTGTCTCCGGGGGACAAGGTGACGGTAAAGGTCGGCAAGGAAGCAAAAGACAGCTACGGCAGGCTCCTCGCCCAAGTCATCACAGAGGACGGCTTGAATACGAATCTCGAGCTGGTCAAAAAGGGGCTGGCTTCGACATATTTCATTTGGCCGGTCGGCGATGAGAAGGATTACGAACTGTTCCAACACGCGGTCAAAAAAGCGAAAGACGATCAGCTCGGCATTTGGAACCCCGCTGACCCGCTGATTGAACTGCCGTTTGAATTTCGGGCAAGAGAACAGGGGAAAGGGCTGACGAGGTATGTGGGAGATTCAGCAGACAAAACATATGTCACACCGGAAAAATGGAGAGAAGTTCCCGTTGAAAAACGAATCTTTTTCGCTTCTCCTGAAGAAGCCGAAGATGCAGGATATACAAAGAAAGAGAATAGTGGAAATATATCTTTGCGGCTTTTAAGCATGAATGATCTTCACGGAAAAATCGACCAGCAATATCAGCTTGATCTGAACGGCGACGGGCATACGGACGGAACCTTCGGCAGGATGGACTACACCGCAGCTCTGCTGAAAGAACGAAAAGCCGAGCGGAAAAATACGCTTCTTGTCCATGCGGGAGACATGATCGGCGGAAGTTCGCCTGTATCATCCTTGCTTCAGGACGAACCGACGGTCGACATCATGGAGGAAATCGGCTTTGATGTCGGCACGGTCGGAAATCACGAATTTGATGAAGGCGCTGATGAACTGCTCCGCATTCTTAATGGAGGGGAGCATCCTGAAGGGAAAGGAACAAAAGGCTATGACGGACAGGATTTTCCGCTCGTCTGCGCCAATTGTAAATTAAAAAGCAGCGGTGCCGGCTTTTTGCCGCCCTATCAGATATTTGAAGTCGAAGGCGTCCCGGTCGCTTTTATCGGGGTTGTCACAAGGTCTGCCGCCGATATGGTGATCCCTGATGGAATAAAGAAGATTGAATTCACGGATGAGACGAAAGCTGTCAATCTGGCTGTTGATGAACTGAAAGCAAAAGGCGTTCGTTCAATAGCCGTCCTTGCCCATATGACAGCATCACAGAATGGTACAGCCGTAACGGGTGAGTCCGCCGAGCTCGCAAACAAGGCGGACCCTGAAGTAGATGTGATTTTCGCTGCGCATAACCATGAGGAAGTAAACGGGGAAACCGGAGGCGCTTTAATTGTTCAAGCCTCTGAATATGGCAAAGCCATCGGCGTGGTCGACGTGGAAATCGACAGAAACACGAAAGATATTGTCCGAAAACAAGCAGATATCGAATATGTAAACCAGGAAAATATCAAACCCGATCCGGCGACAAGAAGCTTATTAGATCAATATGAACGGATCGTCGGCCCGATCATCGGCGAAAAGGTCGGAGAAGCGGCTCATGACATGGCAGGCGGCTATTCAAACGATGGAGACACACCGCTCGGAAATTTAATCGCCGACGGAATGAAGCGGGCGATGAATTCTGACTTCGCATTGATGAACGGCGGCGGAATCCGCCAGGACTTAAAAAAAGGTCCGATTACATGGGGGGATTTATTCAACATCCAGCCGTTCGGAAATGTGCTCGTTACGCTTGAAATCAAAGGAAAGGATTTGTATGACATCATTGATGCGCAAATTTCTCCGGTGTACGGTCCAGACTACAGTATCAGCGGATTTACATACACATGGGACCCGAAAACAAACAAAACGGCGGACATTTTTTTAGAAAACGGTTCGCCGATAGAAAAAGACCGGACTTACACGATAACCGTCAATGACTTTATGGCATCTGCCTCCGGAAAAAAGTATGAGCCGATTTCCCGGCTCGGAAAGCGTCCGGTGACAGGACCGGAAGATATCGAAGCGACTGTGGAATTTGTGAAGAGCTTTAAAGAACCGATTTCCTATCAAGCGGAAGGCAGGATTAAAAAGGTCGGGGCGGACGGCGGCACTGGAGAAAATCCGGGAAATGGCGACGGCGGTGAAACGCCAGCCGATGATACAGGCGGATCTTTGCCCGGCCATGGTGTAAAAGCTGATGCTGATGCAAGCGGCCGCGGAACAGTCTCTCCCCATGAAAAGACGGGGGCTTTCGACAGTGGCCTAAAGGCTTTAGAAAAACGAAAAGATCAGAGTGGAATATTTCCGGGGAAAAGATACGATGACGAACCAGTGAAGCGCTTTCTTCCGAATACTGCCGCAAATCTTTACAATCCGCTCTTATTTGGTATACTTCTGTTTATCTGTGGTATGTTCGTTTATATATGGAAAAAGGGGTCAGCCAATCTATGAAAATGAAATTTTTTTCTATTTTGCTTATGGCCGCCGGCTTTCTTATCATTGTGTACGGCGGCTGGAAAATATACGATATGAACCGGCAGACTGGAGATTCTCTGGCAGAGGCCAAAAAAGCCGTGGCCATAGACGGCAAGTCTGATACATCTGCCGAATCTTTTCAACCGGTCACTGGTGAAGCCGTCGGCATTTTGTACATTCCGAGATTAAAGGCGGAATTGCCGATCGTTGAAGGCACGAGCGCCGATGATTTAGCCAAAGGCGTCGGACATTACAAAGGCAGCTATTATCCGGAGCAAAACGGGCAAATCGTTCTCTCAGGGCACAGGGACACCGTGTTTCGCAGAACAGGGGAGCTGGAACTCGGGGACAAGCTGCAAATCGAGTTGCCTTATGGCCGTTTTGCGTACAAAATCGTCAAAACGAAAATCGTAGATCAAGATGATACATCGATCATCACGCTGCAAAACAAAAAAGAGGAACTGATTTTGACAACGTGCTATCCGTTCTCTTATGTGGGAAACGCCCCTCAGCGCTATATCATATATGCGGAGCCGCTCTAGAAGCAAAGGCTGTCAGGTGACTGGCAGCCTTTTTTTATGGTTAAAATCCCTGTGGAGCAGCGGTGACAAAATGCTTAGTTCAAGAGGATTCCAAAGGAATATGGAGGAAACATAAGGATATGGCAGTTGAGCGGAGGTCACATAGGTTCACAAATCTTTCACATCTAATATGGGCACTTAATCAACTTTTGGTTTTCTATTCTTTCATTTATAATATAAACGTTAAATTTTTCTGAAAATATAAAAATAAATTTAACAAATTTAATGTTTTTAATGAATTTGTGGAGGTGCAGTTATTGCTGAAACTGGAAAACGTCTCAAAAGTGTATAAGGGAGGCAAAAAGGCTGTAAACAGCATTAATCTGGACATAGCAAAAGGTGAATTTATTTGTTTCATCGGTCCGAGCGGCTGCGGAAAAACGACGACGATGAAAATGATCAACCGCCTGATTGAACCGACATCAGGCAACATCTACATTGACGGTGAGAATATTATGGCGCAGGATGCCGTCAAGCTCCGCCGAAAGATCGGCTATGTCATCCAGCAAATCGGACTTTTTCCGCATATGACGATTCAGCAGAACATTTCACTCGTTCCCAAGCTGCTGAAATGGCCCGAGGAAAAGCGGAAAGAGCGGGCGCGCGAATTGTTAAAACTGGTTGATATGGGACCGGAGTATTTGGAGCGCTATCCGCACGAGCTGAGCGGAGGCCAGCAGCAGCGAATCGGCGTTTTGCGGGCGCTCGCCGCCGAGCCGCCGCTCATTTTAATGGATGAACCGTTCGGCGCTCTTGACCCGATTACACGCGATGCGCTTCAGGAAGAGTTTAAGAAATTGCAGAGAACTTTAAACAAAACCATTGTCTTTGTCACGCACGATATGGATGAAGCCATAAAGCTTGCGGACCGGATTGTCATCTTAAAGGACGGCGAAATCGTCCAGGTCGGCACTCCCGATGACATTTTAAGGTATCCGGCAAACGATTTTGTCGAAGAATTTATCGGAAAAGACAGACTTATTCAATCAAGCCCTGAAGTTGAACGGGTGGAACAGATTATGAATGTCAATCCTGTCACGGTAACAGCGGGCAAAACCTTGTCAGAGGCGATTCAAATCATGAGGCGGCACCGGGTAGACTCGCTGCTGGTCATCGATGAAAAGCGGCGGCTCAAAGGGTATGTCGATGTTGAAATCATCGATCAGATGCGCAGAAAGGCAAAACTGGTCGGAGAGATTGTCAATACCGACATTTATACCGTAAAGAAACATGAGCTTCTTCGCGATACAGTCCGAAAAATTTTAAAACAGGGCATCAAATACGTACCCGTTGTTGATGAAAACAACCGCCTCGCCGGGATTGTCACAAGAGCAAGCCTTGTTGAGATCGTATATGAATCGATTTGGGGAGAAGAAAACCTGCTTGGGGCGGGGGGTGCTTCATTTGGTTGAGGCTCTTGACTTTTTGCGGGCAAACGGCGCCGAACTGCTTGATAAAACATGGGAGCACTTTTATATTTCGCTTATCGCTTTACTTCTCGGAATCATAGCTGCCGTTCCTCTCGGCGTTTTGCTGACGAGAATGAAGAAGGGAGCCGGCATTGCCATCGCTGTCGTGAATATTATTCAGACGCTGCCGAGCCTTGCGATTTTGGCATTTTTTATTCCGCTGTTGGGGGTTGGAAAAGTCCCGGCAATTGCCGCTTTATTTTTCTATTCAGTCCTACCGATTTTACGAAACACGTATACAGGCATTAAAAGTGTGAACCGCAATTTATTGGAATCGGGAAAAGGAATCGGTATGACTGCATGGGAACAGATCCGCCTTGTAGAGCTTCCGCTTGCGGTTCCGGTCATTATGGCGGGCATCCGGACTTCTGCAATATACTTGATCGGCTGGGCGACTCTTGCATCGTTTATCGGCGGCGGCGGTCTTGGCGACTACATTTTTATCGGGCTTAATTTATATCAGCCGGAATATATCATCGGCGGCGCCGTGCCTGTCACGCTTCTCGCCATTGTTACCGACGCTGTTTTGCATCAGGCGGAACGAAAAGTGACGCCGGATGGACTAAAAGGGCTGAAAGAAGTTTCATAAGGAGTTGGCTGATATGGTTATGAAATATGTCAGGGGAAAGGTTATTCTGCTCGCTGCCGTCTGCATTGTCCTCAGCGGGTGCGCGCTCCCCGGTTTAAAAGGGGATTCTGGCCAAACGATAAAAATCGGCGCACAGAGCATGAGCGAATCGGAAATTATCGCAAGCATCCTCGCTCAATTGATTGAACACAACACGGATTTACAAACAGAAACGATCAAAAACCTGGGGTCCAACGCCGTGCAGCAGCAGGCTTTGCAAAAGGGTGAAATCGATGTGGCGGCAACCCGCTATACCGGCGATGCCTTGACGGGAACGCTGCGAATGAAACCTGAAAAAGATCCTGAAAAGGCGCTCAAGCTGACGCAAAAGGAATTCAAAAAACGATATCAAATGAAATGGTTTGATTCATACGGATTTGATAATACGTACGCTTTTACTGTGACACAGGAATTGGCGGAAAAACACCACCTCGACAAGATATCTGATTTAAAAAAATACGCATCCCAATACAAGCTTGGCGTCGATAATTACTGGATGAAGAGGGAAGGGGACGGATACAGTGCTTTTATGAAAGATTACGCCATCAAATTCGGTTCCACATACCCGATGCAGATTGGACTTGTCTATGATGCGGTGAAAAACGGAAAGATGGACATCGTTCTCGCCTATTCAACCGACGGGCGGATTAAGGCTTACAATCTGAAAATTTTAAAAGACGACAAACGGTTTTTCCCGCCGTATGATTGTTCGCCTGTCGTGCCCGAGAAGGTGCTGAAAGAGCATCCGGAGCTTGAAGGCGTCATCAATCAGCTGATCGGCACAATTGACACGGAAACGATGCAGGAACTGAACTATGAAGTCGACGGAAAGCTCAAGGAGCCGTCTGTTGTTGCGAAACAGTTTCTGGAAAAGCATCATTATTTTGAATAGAAACGGAGGGATCAAACGGAATGGATGTTTTACAGCAGCTTGGCACGTATTATGCGCATAACGGCGGCTATGTTTTGCAGGAGTTTTACCGGCATTTCCTGATGTCCGCATACGGCGTCCTGTTTGCGGCAGCCGCCGGCATTCCGGCTGGGATTTTCATCGCCCGCTACAAAACACTGAGCGGCTGGGTTTTTGCCGTAACCAATGTCATTCAGACGATTCCGGCATTGGCGATGCTCGCCGTTTTGATGCTTGTACTCGGCCTCGGAGCGAATACAGTCATCGTCTCGCTGTTCCTTTATTCGCTTTTGCCGATTATTAGAAACACTTATACAGGAATCGTCAGTATTGAACACGCATATCTAGAAGCCGGCAAAGCGATGGGGATGACAAAATTCCAGGTGCTCCGGATGGTGGAGCTTCCGCTTGCATTGTCTGTCATCATGGCGGGCTTAAGAACCGCACTCGTCATTGCCATCGGAATTACGGCGATAGGAACGTTCGTCGGAGCCGGCGGTCTCGGGGACATCATCGTCAGGGGCTCAAACGCCACGAATGGAACGGCGATTATTTTGGCGGGAGCAATCCCGACAGCCCTCATGGCGATGATCGCCGATCTTTTCATGAGCTGGCTGGAACGGAAACTCTCTCCGCTTGGCAAGAAAAGAGGACAGCATGAGCGCAACGCCGATCTGGAGTCGGCTTGATCAAAAAGGATGATCCAATGATAACGGATCATCCTTTTGTGTCATATTGGCAAATCTGTTCCAAATATCCGTATTGCAGCGTTTTTGAAGTCATCCGGCAGCGGAGCGTTGACAGTCAGCCTTTCCCCGCTGATCGGATGGGTAACGCTGATTTCTGCGGCGTGCAGCGCCTGTCTTTGCAAAAGACCTGTTGAACCGCCGTACAGCTCGTCGCCTGACAGGGGATGTCCGAGATGGGCAAGATGGACCCGGATTTGATGGGTTCTGCCCGTTTCGAGCCGCAGCTCGCATAAAGAAACATCGTATGTTGGATGATAACCTTTTACTGTATAATGGGTGACCGCTGCCTGTCCTGTCGGGGAGACCCTTCTTCTGGCAGGATGGTACCGATCCCTTCCTATCGGGTCTTTAATCGTCCCTTTTCTGTTTTTCAATTTTCCTTCCGCTATGGCGAGGTAAGTTCTCGCCAGTTCCTTTTTTTGCAGCTGCTCATCCAGGATTGCGTGGGCGAGACGATGCTTTGCGAATACGACTGCACCGCTCGTATCTTTATCAAGCCGATGGACGTGGCGGATTTTTCGTTCTGTTCCGTTTGTTTGGTCATAAAATGCGATAAGATTGCTAAGCGTGCCTGTCTGCCCCTTTTCATTAGGATGGGTGGCGATTCCCGCAGGCTTATTGACGATCAGCATATGATCGTCCTCAAATAAGACATGCAGCTCGCCATATTCGGGAATGACGCCGCTTTCTTCCTCTTCTCTTAGATCGATGTCTATTCTATCCCCGCTTTTCAGCTGCTGGTTGTGAGCAGCCGCTTTATGATTGATTTTTATTTTTTGATTCGCTGTCCAATATTGAATGACCGGTTTTGAAGCTTTCGCCTCTTTTTTCAAAAAAGAAAACAAATGTTCGCCGTCATGCCTGCTCCCGGCCAGGAAAGTCAATCCGCGGTTTTGTTGGTTCATTTTTACTCTCCTTTCTCTCAAAAGCTTTTCAGCCATCAGGAAACACTTACCTTCACAGCCTTGAGTTTTAGTATGCTATTCTGTTTGAAGAGATTACAAGGGATGAAGGGTGATTCATATGCGTATTGTTAAAGCGGCAACCGAAGAACAGGAAATCTATATTCAAGAGCTCGCTTCAGAGCTTTTTCAAGTATTTCCTTTGTACTTTAACAAGCAAAAAATTAAAGAACTGAAACAGCAAGGGGCACTTGATTTTAAAGAGTACGAATACAAGGGAACATTGGATGAGTCGTTTCAGATCATCACAAGTCTGCAGCTGATTCATACATTATTGACAAAACCAAAACGCCAGTGGGTTTTAAAAGACCGTGAGCTTTTTGATAAAAGCAGCAAAAAGCTGAATGATTGCGGCCTGTATTTTCCATTAACATCATCTGATTTTTTTCCCGTGAATACCGACAGTGAAAAACAGGGCATACAACTGCTGATGTAAACCGGCGGAGCCCGCGGTTCAAAGGAGCTTTTCCTAATGGAAGGGCTCTTTTTTTATGAAAAGACTATAAAGGAAAAAAGCGAAAAACACAATGGCTGGTGTCAACTTCCTTGTTATCATGTTGATGATTGTACATACTAACAACCGAAAGGGGTGCAGTTTATTGAACACTGTCAGCAATGCTATGTCAAGGCAGGTAGCAACGGTTTCTTCGAATCAGACGGTTCAAGAAGCGGCAGAGCTCATGAGCCAGCATAACGTCGGAGCGATTCCTGTCGTTGACCAGGGAGTATTAAAAGGAATGATCACCGACCGGGACATCACGCTCAGAACGACAGCCCAAGGCCAGGATGGCCAGACGCCGGTTTCCGAGGTTATGACAACAAATGTGGTATCCGGCAATCCGGACATGAGCCTTCAGGAAGCATCACAGCTTATGGCCCAAAGCCAAATCCGCCGCCTGCCGATAGTGGAAAATAATCATTTAGTCGGTATTGTCGCGCTTGGGGACCTTGCTGTAAACGATTTGTCAAACGAATCAGCAGGACAGGCGCTGACGAACATCTCCACTCCGACACGAACACAATAGAAGCGGAAGAGCTTGCTTCTAAAAACAGCAGGCTCTTCTTCTTTATACATAACGTTTTGAAGGCGCCGGGCTTTTCAAGGGACAGTAAGAAGGATACAATGAGTGTGCAAACTGGCAGAAGGAGTTGGACAAAGCGACATGATTAAAGCAGTGATCTTTGATTTTGACGGTCTTATTTTAGATACAGAAACACATGATTATGAAGTGCTTCAGGAAATTTTTGAAGAGCACGGCTCGGCTCTTCCGATGTCGGTGTGGGGGAAAGTCATCGGGACGGCTGCCGGCTTTCAGCCCTTTGTCTACCTTGAGGAGCAGCTGCAAAAGAAGCTGGATCATGAAAAACTGACAGCCTTAAGGAAGGAACGTTTTACAAAAAGGCTTGAAAATGAAAAAGCGCGTCCCGGCGTGGAAGCTTATTTAGCGGCGGCAAAAGAGCTCGGTTTAAAAATCGGCCTTGCATCAAGCTCTGATTATAAATGGGTGTCACAGCATTTAAAGCAAATCGGCCTCTACGACGATTTTGAATGCATCAGAACGGCAGATGATGTCGAGGAAGTCAAACCGAATCCCGAGCTTTATTTAAAGGCCGCCGAGTGCCTTGGCGTCAAACCTGAGGAATGCATAGCTTTCGAAGATTCCGTCAACGGTTCGATTGCGGCGAAACGCGCGGGAATGAAGTGTGTCATCGTCCCGAATAAAGTAACAAAGAGCCTGTTATTCGAGCATTATGACCACCGGCTTGAATCAATGGCCGAAATGGAATTGGAACAGCTGATCGAAACAGTGTCTAAACAAGCATAAAGAGGGCAGAGGAGGAATGCGGCGTGTCTGAAAAACTGGACCTTTCCCGTTTTGAAAAAAAGATCGTCATCCGCAATATCGAGGAAAAAGACATCGACAGCATCATCGGGCTTCAGGAGCTTTGCTTTCCGGGCATGATCCCGTGGAAACGGGAGCACCTGAAGAGCCATCTCGAGCATTTTCCGGAAGGGCAGTTTTGCGCGGAGCTTGAAGGCGAAGTCATCGGTTCATGCTCAAGCCTGCTGATCAATTTTGATGAATATGATGACCGCCATACATGGCAGGACATTACAGATGACGGCTATATTACCAACCATAACCCGGACGGCCTGAACATGTACGGGATTGAAGTCATGGTTCATCCTGAATACAGAAGAATGAAAATCGGCCACCGTCTTTATGAAGCGCGGAAGGATCTGGCGAGACGGCTGAACTTGAAAAGCATCATCATCGGCGGACGGATACCGAATTATCATAAATACGCCTCTGAAATGACGCCGAGACAATATGTCGAGCAGGTCATTCACCACCAGATTTATGATCCGGTCCTTTCTTTTCAGCTCCTGAATGGGTTTACGATGATGAGGATTAATCCGAACTATCTGCCGGATGATAAAGCATCGAGCAAATACGCGACATTGATGGAGTGGAATAATGTCGACTATCTGCCGCAAACGAAACGCTACTACAAGTCGGCTTTTCCGGTTCGTATTTGCGTAATTCAATACGAAATGAAGCAGATTCATTCGTTTGAGGAGTTTGCCAATCAAGTGGAATATTATGCTGATGTTGCTTCAGACGCCGGTGCGGATTTTGCGGTCTATCCGGAAATTTTCACGACCCAGCTGATGTCTTTTCTGGAAGAGCGGTCCCCGAGCCTTGCCGTTCAGCGGATCACTGAATACACAGAGGACTACATCAGCTTGTTCACAGATCTCGCTGTTAAATACAACGTAAATATTATCGGCGGGTCCCATTTTGTTGAAGAGGAAGGGAAAATCTACAATATCGCCTATCTGTTCAGACGGGACGGCACGATTGAGAAGCAATACAAGCTCCATATTACGCCGAATGAACGGAAGTGGTGGGGCATCAGCAGAGGGGATGAAGTACGCGTATTTGATACAGACTGCGGAAAAATCGCGATTCAAATCTGCTATGACATCGAGTTCCCCGAACTTGCGAGGATTGCGACGGAAAAAGGCGCCAAGATCATCTTTACGCCTTTCTGTACGGAAGACCGGCAGGGATATTTGCGCGTCAGATACTGCGCTCAGGCGAGAGCAGTTGAAAACCAGGTATATACGGTCATATCCGGGACGGTCGGAAACCTGCCGCAGACCGAAAACATGGACATTCAATATGCACAATCCGCGATTTTCGCACCTTCTGATTTTGAATTTGCAAGGGACGGGATTGTCGGCGAATGCAATCCAAACATCGAAATGGTCGTCATCGGCGACGTTGACTTGGAGATCCTTAGAAGACAGCGCCAGAATGGAACGGTTCGGCAGCTGAAAGACAGACGCCATGATATTTACCGGATTCATTATAAAAAATAATTTGCGGCCGGCCTGTATATCAGTCCGGCTTTTTTCGGGATTGACTTTCCGTCCGGTTTTTCATATATTGGATGTATGATAAGGAGGTGGAAAAGATGAATCAAACTGGTAAGCGTATGACAGATATGCAAGCCCATCTGTATATTTGTCGCGCGATTTTTTCCGGAGAATGTGTTTTACGGGATCAGTCTGCCCTTTTTTACACATGCAATAGGGAAAAATACCAGTGAGAGACATCTGCCCACAATCGGATTTTTATCTGCTTTTGATCCTGACGGCAGCGTGCAGCTCTGCCGTCTTTTTTTATGATCAGGTGTCTCTTCGCTAATGGAGGAAGAGATTCATGATGATATGCAGTATCCAGAATGTGACACAATCATATGGAGGACATGGAATTTTCAGCGGGATATCGTGTGAAATCAAACAAGGGGAGCGCATCGGTTTGATCGGCCGCAATGGCGAAGGAAAAACGACATTATTAAAGATAATGAGCGGACAAGTGAAGCCGGATGAAGGCCTTGTCACATGGAAAAAAGGAATTTCCGCCGGCTTGTTGGAGCAGGCTCCCCGGCATGACGGGCACCAAACGGTGAAAGAACTCCTTTTTGACGTGTTTGCATCATTATGGAAAACACAGCATCAGCTGTCCGACATTGAACGCAAACTGGCAAACGAACAAGATGCGGATCAACTCGAGCGGCTGTTGGAACGGTATGGCGCCTTGCAGGACGAATTTCAGCAAAAAGGCGGCTACGAGGTCAGCGCACAAATTGAACGCGTCGCCGCCGGCTTGAATATCGGACGGCTATTTGACACCCCTTGGCGATCCTTGAGCGGAGGAGAAAGGACAAAAGTCGGTCTGGCCAGACTGCTGCTTTCAGCACCTGACTTGCTTTTATTAGACGAACCGACAAACCATTTGGATTTGACGGCGATTGAATGGCTCACCTCGTTCATTAAACAGTATAAAGGCGCTGTGGTCATCGTGTCCCATGACCGATATTTTTTGGATGATGCCGTCACTTCCATTGTTGAAATCGACCAAGGAGAGCTTCATGTTTACCAAGGCGGCTACTCCCGATATATAGTTGAACGAGAGGAGCGTTTGATCAGGGAATTTCAGCAATATCAGGACCAGCAAAAGAAAATCAAAAAAATGAAGGAAACGATAAAGCGTCTGAAGGAGTGGGCGAACAGGGCCAATCCTCCGAATGACGGGCTGCACCGCCGCGCCAAAAGCATGGAAAAAGCACTGGAACGGATCGAAATGCTAAAAAAGCCTGCGCTCGACCGGAAAAAAATCGACCTCGCCTTCAAAATGGATGAGCGGAGCGGAAAAGACGTCGTTAAGCTTGCAGAGGTGAGTAAACGCTTTGGAAAGCAGGAGCTCTTTCACAGCCTTAACATGCATATCCGCTTCCAGGAACGCGCCGCCATTGTCGGCGAAAACGGCAGCGGCAAAACGACGCTGCTCAACATCATCAATGGTACTGCGGCAGCCGACAGCGGCGAGGTGCAGCTTGGCAGCAATCTGTCTGCCGCTCATCTTACCCAGCATGTCGAGGAAATGGATGGAGAGCGGTCCGTCTTGGCCGAATTTCGCGATAAAGTCACCGCGACTGAAGGCGAGGCCCGGATGATGCTTGCCAGATTCATGTTTTACGGACCATCCGTTTTTAAAAAAGTGAAGGACTTAAGCGGAGGCGAGCGTATGCGGCTTCGTCTGGCTCAGCTCGTTCATCAGCATCATAATGTGCTGATTCTCGATGAACCGACAAACCATTTGGACATCGAGTCAAAAGAAGTGCTTGAAGAGGCGCTCGGCCAATTTCAGGGGACGATTATCGCGGTGTCCCACGACAGATATTTTCTCGATAAAATTTTTAATGTCACGTATTGGCTTGCAGACGGACGGTTGACGCGATATGAAGGCAATTATACGTTTGCGAGGGAGAAACGGCGGGAGGAAGGCGGCAGGTAAAATAAAAATCTGCGGAGTCTCAAAGCGGCTCCGCTTTTTTTGATGGGTTCGCCCGCGGTCATTCATGAAACCTTCCCATCACAATTGTATTGTAGAATTTGCCGTCAGAAAGGATTTTGTCTTTTTTTAATATGCCTTCTATCTCAAAGCCGTGTTTTTGATAGAGATTGATGGCTTTCTCATTTATTCCAAAACAAGGAGAGTCATTTTTTTGATGCCGCTGCTGTCAGCCCAAAAAATAGATTCCTTTAGTAGATTTGTCCCGATTCCGTACCCCCAGAAGTCTTTTAAGACGCATACTCCGAATTCTGTTCTGTGAGAAAATCTGTTCAAATCTGTGCCTTCGCACCTTGAAAAGCCGATGATCCGCTCCTCTGCTTCAGCTACTAAAAATAAATTCCTGCTTTTTTCCGCATCCGCTTGTATGATTTGTTCAAAACGCGCAGCATCTATGAATGCTTCTCCTTTTTCCCTGTCTAAATATTCCGTTTCTCCGTCAATCTGTACTCTTAACTCTGATAATTGCGGTGCATCATTTTTGACGGCTGACCTATCGTATAGCGCACTCCTTTTACGTCAAAATCCCGTTTATTGATGATCATGACAGACTCCAATCAATTATTTTTGCTTCATCCAGCTTATTCTATCATATTCGACTTGCAAGGATTGAAAGTAGAGTGAATTTTCTTTATCATTTAACATGACGGCTGAAAGCGTTTTATACATAAAAAGAAGGTGCATCATGGAATTTCTACTCGTTTTGCTCCCTGTTTTCGGAGTATTTGCCATCGGATTTGTCGGGCAGAAGCTGCTTGGCTTTGATATCCAAAACTTATCTACCATGTCTCTTTATTTAATGTCTCCATTTTTGGCGTTTGACACGTTTTATGAAAACAAGCTGACCATGGATTATTTGTATATGTCCGTTTTTGCACTTGGTCTTTGCACAGCTTTGATTCTATTGGTCTATCTCATTTCCCGCATTCACGGGTATTCCAATCAGGAACGCTGCGCACTGATTTTGTCTTCGGCTTTCATGAATAACGGGAATTACGGGACGCCTGTCGTTTTGCTTGTCTACGGAACGGCGGGTCTGGATACTGCCGTGGTGCTGATGGTGATCCAACAGCTCGTCATGAGCACGATCGGTATCTATTATGCGGCAAAAGGAAGCCCTGAAGCAGACGGCTTTAAAACGGTGATGAGCAGGGTGACGCGAATGCCCGTTGCTTACGGGGCGCTGCTCGGGATCGCATTTCAATTAAGTCATATTTCGATTCCCGAACAGTTCATGACGGCAATTAAATTGGTAGGGGATGCTGCGATTCCGACGATCATGATTATTCTCGGTATGCAGCTTGCCGCGATTTCATTTAAACATTTTGAATATCGAAAAATCTCTTATTCGCTCTTGCTCAAGCTGTTTATATCCCCCCTGATTGCATTGGGATTTTCGCTTATTCTGCCTGTTGACAATTTGGTCAAGCAGATCATGATTTTGTCGGCGGCGATGCCGACCGCCGCAAATACGACGCTGATGGCTGTTCAGTTTGAAACAAAGCCTGAAATCGTATCAAGCGCCACCTTTATCAGCACAATGCTCAGCATGGCGACACTGCCGGTTGTGCTGTGGCTGCTTTCAATATGGGGCTGACCTGAATGTGTCACCAGGCGGCCTTTTTCCTTTGGAAAAACAAAAGAAGGAGCTGCATTTCCTCAGAAGAAGTGCAATAAATATAAATGGAGATGGTGCATGTTCAGATCATGAAATGAGGTGGATAGATTGCAGGCAGAGGAACACCGATTGAACGTGAAAACAAAAGATCAGAAATACCTTTGGCACGCCATGAGCGGCATGGCGCGGGACCCGTCCCGTCTTGTTGTGGAGAAAGCCGAGGGTGCATGGATTACAGATGTTGACGGCCGCCGTTTTTTGGACGGGATGGCCGGGCTTTGGTGCGTGAATGTCGGCTACGGCAGAAAAGAACTTGCAGATGCGGCGTACGAACAATTAAGAGAGATGCCCTATGCCCCGCTTACACATGCACATATACCGGCCATCAGGCTCGCAGAAAAGCTGAATGAGTGGCTTGGCGGAGATTATGTGATTTTCTTTGCAAACAGCGGCTCAGAGGCAAATGAGACGGCCTTTAAAATCGCCCGCCAATATCATCAGCAAAAAGGAGACCATACGCGATATAAATTCATTTCCCGTTATAGAGCCTATCACGGGAACACGATGGGAGCGCTCGGCGCAACCGGCCAGGCCCAGAGAAAGTATAAATATGAGCCTCTCGGCCACGGATTTGTCCATGTGCAGCCGCCTGATCTGTATCGCAATCCCGCTGATCAAGATACCCTTGAAAGCGCTGAGAACATTGACAAGGTCATAATGTGGGAGCTCCCGGACACGGTCGCCGCCATGATCATGGAGCCGATCATAACAGGCGGCGGCATTCTCATGCCTCCTGACGGATATATGGCGAAAGTCAAAGACATATGCGAAAAGCACGGGGCGCTATTAATCTGCGATGAAGTCATTTGCGGTTTTGGCCGTACGGGTGAGCGGTTCGGCTTTATGAACTATGGTGTAAAACCGGATATCATTACGATGGCCAAGGGCATTACGAGCGGATATCTGCCATTAGCGGCAACCGCCGTCAAACGGGAGATTTATGAAGCATATGCAGGCGACGATCCGTATGACCGTTTCCGTCATGTCAATACATTTGGAGGAAACCCGGCAGCTTGTGCGCTCGCAATCAAAAACCTCGGCATCATGGAAGATGAGCGATTGATCGACCGGTCCCGCATGCTTGGGAACAAACTGCTCGATGAATTAAAGGAGGCTGAAGAGCATTCGAAAGTCGGGAACATCCGGGGGAAGGGGCTTCTGATAGGGATCGAACTGGTGAAAGACAAACAAACGAAACAACCAGCCGATATGGCGGACGTCAACAAAGTGATTCTGGCGTGCAGACGGAAAGGCTTGATTGTCAGTAAAAATGCGGACACTGCGGCAGGGTATAACAACGTCATCCAGCTTGCGCCGCCTCTCAGTCTGACAGAAGAAGACCTTTCATTCATCATAAAAGCGCTGAAAGAAAGCCTCTGCTGTTTGCAGTAAAGGAAGCGGATGCGGCGGCTCGGCCGCCGGCATCTAAACCATTTAAACGTCGATCAACAACGCGATTTTTCCGAACTGTTCTCCATTCATCATGCGGTGAAAGGCTTCGGCCGCATCTGCTAAAGGGAATACCTTGTCAACGATCGGCTGAAGCGAGTGGCGTTCCATAAACTGAATCATATCCTTGAACTCCTCAAGGCTGCCCATTGATGTGCCGATGATGCTGATTTGCGGGAAAAATAGCGCGCGGAGCGGAAGTTCGATGCTGTCTCCTGAGCTTGCTCCAAAATTGACGATTCGTCCGTTCGGCTCCAAAATATCAAAGTACTTTGGGAATGTTGCCGGTCCGATGCTGTCCAGGACGAAATCGACTTTTTCCCCTTTGAGGATTTCGTTCCAATCGCCGCTGCTGTCAATCGCGCGATCGGCGCCAAGGCGAAGCGCTTCAGCTCTTTTTTCTTCGCTTCGCGATGAAACGGTGACCTCTGCGCCCGCCGCCTTTGCCATGAGCAGGGCAAATGTTGCCACACCGCTGCCGATGCCTGGTATGAATATGTGCTCACCTTTTTTCAGCCTGCCTTTTGTAAACAGGGCCCTGAAAGCGGTCAGCGCTGATAAAGGCAGGACTCCTGCTTGTTCCCACGTAAGGTAGGCCGGTTTTGGAAGGGCGTTTTTCGCAGAGACCACCACATATTCTGCAAAGGTTCCGTCACTAGGCCCGCCAAGAATTTCGGGTACTTTGGGGACGGAATCCGTGTGTTCCCAGTCAGTGCTTGGATTAATGATGACCTCTGTACCGGCGGCGAGATCTGTGACTCCCTCGCCGATTTCTTCGACAATGCCCGCCCCGTCAGATCCGGGAATAAATGGCGTGTCGCCTTCTTTTCGCGAGCGGAAAAGAAACAGGTCGCGGTGATTTAATCCCGCCGCTTTTAGTTTTATTTTGACTTCCCCGTATCCGGGCGTTTTATCGGCTGCATCTTTCATCTTTAGTCCTGCAAGGCCGTTCGTTCCGTCATGAATGATGGCTTTCACGATCATTCCCCTTTCGTGTGGTTTACGCAAAATTATGACTTGGCAAAGAATGAATGTAAAATGATGTGCTTTGGGAACGATGAAAAAAAACAGACATACGAACAAGGGATTGCAATACGGCGAAAATTCCTTTAGTGTAATACAGGATGCTGTCATAGCAGGAAGTTAAACGAAGGAGATGGAACATGAGTTTTCACGATCAAAAAATTTTACCAGCCATTCGAAATATGAAGCAATTCGATATGTTTCTGGACAGTCCTTTTTTATACGGCGTCCTTCTCGACATTCATCTCGGACGGCTGGGAGGCGTAATCAGTGCGGCAAGGGCCCGCGGCAAAAAAATGTTTGTTCATGTTGATTTGATTCAAGGAATTAAGCATGACGAATACGGCGCGGAATTTATATGCCAGGACATGAAGCCGGCCGGGATTTTGTCCACGAGATCAAGTGTGATCGCCAAAGCGAAGCAAAAGAAAGTATACGCCATTCAGCGCATGTTTTTAATTGATACGAGCGCCATGGAAAAAAGCATTGAGCTTGTAAAAAAACACAGACCTGATTTTATTGAAGTGCTTCCTGGTGTAGTGCCGGATTTGATCAGGGAAGTGAAAGAAAAAACAGGCATTCCTATATTTGCAGGGGGATTCATCCGTTCTGAGAAGGATGTCGAAGGTGCTTTAGAGGCGGGCGCCTCCGCAGTGACAACCTCTGATACCGAGCTGTGGAAAAAGTATTGGGAATAAAAATAAATTGTGAAAAAATATTGACAACGCTTACACAATACGATACGATCGTACCAAGTTGATACATTGTGACGGAGACCCGGAGACCACAGCAGTTCTTTACAATTCTGATGTAAAGAAGATTTGCTGTGTTTTTTTATGGTTCTTTTGACACAGTGAACATCTCTAACATTCATATAAACAGATTTTAGGAGGGATAGCCTTGACAGCATTTTGGGGGGAAGTTATCGGCACAATGCTGCTTATCGTATTTGGCGCAGGAGTTTGCGCAGGGGTAAATTTGAAAAAATCGCTTTCCCATCAATCAGGGTGGATCGTTATCGCATTTGGCTGGGGGCTTGGCGTAGCCATGGCCGTATATGCCGTCGGCAATATCAGCGGAGCTCATTTAAATCCCGCTGTCACATTGGGACTGGCGTTTGTCGGCGATTTCCCTTGGGAGCAAGTGCCTTCTTATATTTTCGGACAAATGCTCGGCGCATTTTTGGGAGCCGCTCTCATTTTTCTTCATTATTTGCCGCACTGGAAGGAAACAGAAGACCAAGGAGCAAAGCTTGGTGTGTTTTCGACCGGGCCGGCCATTCCAAATACTTTTGCCAACCTGTTCAGTGAAACTTTGGGAACGTTCATTCTTGTGCTCGGCCTTTTGGCGATCGGCGCAAACAAATTCACAGATGGCTTGAATCCGCTTGTCGTCGGTTTTCTGATCGTGGCAATCGGTCTGTCGCTAGGAGGAACGACCGGTTATGCGATTAACCCGGCGCGTGATTTAGGCCCGAGAATCGCCCACTTTGTTCTTCCGATTGCGGGAAAAGGAAGTTCTAACTGGGGGTATGCGTGGATTCCCGTCTTGGGTCCGGCTCTCGGGGGATCATTTGCCGGCGTTTTTTACAATGCCGCATTTAAAGGGCACATCACAAACGCCTTTTGGATTGTAAGCGCTACAGTAGCTGTGGTATTGTTAGGTTTCTATATTCATATGAAAAAGCAGACGGTGGAAAAATCAGTAAACTTGTAACCCGATCCATCGTGGGGAGACAATAAAGGGGGAGCTAAAATGGAAAAATATATTTTATCTCTTGATCAAGGAACGACAAGTACAAGAGCCATTATTTTCAATAATGAAGGGAAAATTGTGCATACCGCACAAAAAGAATTTCATCAATATTTCCCGAACCCGGGCTGGGTTGAACACAATGCGAATGAAATCTGGGGGTCTGTTTTGGCCGTCATTGCTTCGGCACTTTCTGAATCAGGCATTCAAGCCGGGCAAATCGCCGGCATCGGCATCACCAACCAGCGGGAAACAACGGTTGTCTGGGATAAGCATACAGGCAAGCCCGTTTACAATGCGATCGTCTGGCAGTCCCGCCAGTCGGCCGGAATATGCGAAGAATTGCGGCAAAAAGGATATGAAGATAAAATCAGGGAAAAAACCGGACTTTTGATTGATCCTTATTTTTCAGGCACAAAGGTCAAATGGATATTGGATCATGTCGATGGCGCAAGGGAAAAAGCGGAAAATGGCGATCTGCTATTTGGAACGATTGATTCATGGCTGATCTGGAAAATGTCCGGCGGCAAAGCTCATGTGACAGACTACTCAAACGCCTCTAGAACATTGATGTTTAATATTTATGATTTGAAGTGGGATGAAGAGCTGCTCGACATTCTGGGCGTTCCGAAATCAATGCTTCCGGAAGTCAAACCGTCTTCCCACGTGTACGGCGAAACGGTCGACTACCATTTCTTCGGAAAGAATATTCCGATTGCCGGAGCCGCGGGCGATCAGCAATCCGCATTGTTCGGCCAGGCCTGTTTTGAAGAAGGCATGGTCAAAAACACGTATGGCACCGGCTGCTTTATGCTGATGAACACCGGAGAAAAAGCGATTAAATCGGAGCACGGTCTGTTGACGACGATCGCCTGGGGAATTGACGGCAAGGTTGAATACGCGCTTGAAGGAAGCGTGTTTGTCGCAGGTTCCGCCATCCAGTGGCTTCGCGATGGGCTGAGAATGTTTAAAGATGCAAAAGAAAGTGAAACATATGCTGTAAAAGCAGAATCTGCTGATGGTGTATATGTGGTTCCGGCATTTGTCGGCTTAGGAACGCCATATTGGGACAGCGATGTCCGCGGCGCGGTCTTCGGTTTGACACGGGGTACGACAAAAGAACACTTTATCAGAGCGACGCTCGAGTCTCTTGCATATCAGACGAAAGACGTGCTCGACGCCATGATGGAAGACTCCGGTATCTCGGTCAAAACGCTGCGTGTCGACGGCGGCGCGGTCAAGAACAACTTTTTGATGAAATTTCAGGGAGATATTCTTGATGTCCCGGTTGAGCGGCCGGAAATCAATGAAACGACCGCTCTTGGTGCAGCCTACTTAGCCGGTCTTGCCGTCGGCTTCTGGAATGACCGGTCAGAGATTAAAGACCAGTGGAAGCTGGAAAAACGCTTTGAACCGGAAATGGAAGAAAAAGTACGCGAAGACCTTTACAGCGGATGGCAAAAAGCGGTAAAAGCAGCTAGAGCTTTCAAATAATCCGCAAGTATGTTATAATGTGATCAAGTTAATAGTAACGGTTGGAGAAGAGGAGAGACCACAGGCACCAAAGCAGTTGTATTGCTTTGGTTGTTTGTGGTCTCTTTTTCTATTATTTGCCGTGACAACAAGGGAGGACTTTTAATGGATACAGTATTTTCAAGCCGCAAGCGAGATGAGATCCTAAAGAATATGACAAAAGAGAAGTATGATGTGTTTATTATCGGCGGAGGGATTACGGGAGCCGGCACGGCGCTTGACGCCGCTTCACGCGGAATGAAAACCGCCCTTTGCGAAATGCAGGATTTTGCGGCAGGAACGTCAAGCCGCTCCACAAAGCTCGTTCACGGAGGGCTTCGCTATTTAAAACAGTTTGAAGTGAAAATGGTTGCTGAGGTCGGAAAGGAACGGGCGATTGTTTATGAAAATGGTCCGCACGTGACAACGCCTGAATGGATGCTTCTGCCGATGCACAAAGGAGGAACCTTCGGCAAATTCACGACGTCAATCGGCCTCAGGGTATACGACTTTTTGGCGGGCGTCAAAAAGGCCGAGCGGAGAACCATGCTGAATGCAAGAGAAACGCTTGAAAAAGAGCCGCTCGTGAAAAAGGACGGCCTGAAAGGCGGAGGCTATTATGTCGAATATCGGACAGACGATGCCAGATTGACAATCGAAGTGCTGAAAGAAGCGGTTAAATTAGGTGCTGAAGCGGTCAACTATGCAAAAGTGAACGATTTTATTTATGAAAACGGAAAGGTTGCAGGCGTCGTGATTGAAGACGTCTTTACGAAAAAAACGTACCGTGTCTATGCGAAAAAAATCGTCAATGCGACAGGGCCGTGGGTCGACCGTCTGAGAGAAAAAGACCACTCAAAAGAAGGCAAACACCTTCAGCATACAAAAGGCGTCCATCTTGTATTTGACCAGTCGGTCTTCCCGCTAAAACAGGCGGTATATTTCGATACGCCGGACGGCCGCATGGTGTTTGCCATTCCGCGTGACGGCAAAGCCTATGTCGGGACAACGGACACCGTCTACAACAAAGCCCTTGAACATCCGAGAATGACAACCGAAGACAGGGATTACGTCATCAATGCGATCAACTATATGTTCCCTGATCTGAACATTACCGCCAATGACGTGGAATCAAGCTGGGCGGGGCTCAGACCTCTGATCCACGAAGAAGGAAAAGATCCGTCAGAGATTTCCCGAAAGGATGAAATCTGGACATCTGATTCCGGCTTGATCACGATTGCCGGCGGCAAACTGACAGGCTACAGAAAAATGGCTGAACATATCGTCGACCTTGTCAGAGACCGTTTAAAAGAAGAAGGTGACAGGGATTTCGGACCTTGCAAAACAAAAACAATGCCGATATCCGGAGGGCACATCGGCGGTTCCCAAAACCTCGAGTCCTTTATCGAAGAAAAGGCGTCAGAAGGAGCGGCGGCGGGCTTAGCCGGACAAACGGCCAGACAGCTTGCAGCCAGATACGGCTCTAATACAGACCGGCTGTTTGAACGGGTTCAAAAGCTGAAGGATGAAGCTGTAAAACGCCGCATTCCTGCTCATGTATTAGCGGAAATGGACTACAGCATCGACGAAGAGATGGCAGCCGTTCCGGCAGACTTCTTCGTTCGGAGAACAGGCTCATTATTCTTTGACATCAATTGGGCCCGCACGTATAAAGAAGGACTTACAGACTATATGAGCGAAAAGCTGAACTGGGACGCGGAAACAAAGGAAAAGCACGTGAAAACATTGGATCAGCTCCTCCATGACGCGGTCGTTCCGCTGGAAAGCAAATAACATGCCAAGTACAAATGGCATGCCGGAATATTCGGCAAACATCGATCAACATATCTAAAATGGCGCTGCCTTCACAAGAGGCAGCCTCATTTTTTAAGAAGCGCCAACTAATTTTGGACAAAGCAGACGTTTATCGATAATATAAAAAAAGAACGGCTGCTACATAAGCTAGAATATTGGGAGGTCTGACATGAGCTGGAAAACAAGCTATGAACGCTGGAAGAACACTGAAAATTTAGATCCTGAATTAAAATCCCTCCTCCTCAAGGCGGAAGGAAACGAAAAAGAATTAGAGGATTGCTTTTATAAAAAACTTGAATTTGGAACAGCGGGAATGCGCGGGGAAATCGGGCCCGGTCCAAACCGAATGAACGTCTACACGGTACGCAAAGCATCAGCCGGCCTTGCAGCATATATCGCCGCAAACGGTGAAGAAGCCAAGAAACGGGGAGTTGTCATTGCCTATGATTCCCGCCACAAATCGCCCGAATTTGCGATGGAAGCGGCTAAAACGCTTGCGGCAAACGGGGTTCAAACATATTTGTTTGATGAGCTTCGCCCGACTCCGGAGCTTTCATTTGCGGTAAGACATCTTCATGCATATGCGGGCATCGTGATCACGGCAAGCCACAATCCTCCTGAATACAACGGCTATAAAGTCTACGGAGATGATGGAGCACAGCTGCCTCCTGCGGCTGCGGACAAGCTTATTGACCAAGTCAATGCGATTGAAAATGAATTGGAGATTCCGGCCGGGGATGAGAACGCTTTAAAAGAAAAAGGGCTCATCAACATCATTGGCGAGGATATCGATCAGGCGTATCTTGACAAGCTGACATCGATTTCCGTCAATCCTGGTCTTGCTAAGGAAACGGATGTAAAGGTCATTTTTACGCCGCTTCACGGAACGGCCAACAAATCGGTCAGACGGGGACTAAAAGCCCTCGGCTATGAACATGTGACCGTCGTTCCCGAACAGGAGCTGCCGGATCCCGACTTCTCAACGGTCACTTCCCCGAATCCGGAGGAGCACGCCGCTTTTGAATATGCGATCAAATTGGGAGAAAAAGAGGAAGCAGATATTTTGATCGGAACAGATCCTGATGCAGACCGGCTCGGTGTCGCCGTCAAAGACCATGAGGGCCGCTATGTTGTCCTGACAGGAAACCAGACGGGAGCGCTCCTGCTTCATTATTTGCTTTCTCAAAAACAGCAAAAAGGAATCCTGCCTGAGAACGGAGTCGTTTTAAAAACGATTGTGACAAGCGAAATGGGCCGCGACATCGCCGCTTCATTCGGACTTGATACAGTTGACACGCTGACAGGCTTTAAATTCATCGGGGAAAAAATTAAACAATACGAAGCATCCGGCGAATATTCCTTCCAATTCGGCTATGAAGAAAGCTACGGCTATTTAATCGGCGATTTTGCGCGGGATAAGGATGCCGTTCAGGCCGCCCTTCTTGCCGTTGAAGTATGCGCTTTTTATAAAAAAGAGGGCAAATCCCTTTACGATGGATTGCTGGAGCTGTTTGAAACATTCGGCTATTACCGCGAAGGGTTGAAATCTCTTACCTTAAAAGGCAAGGAGGGAGCCGAACAAATCGCAGCGATTCTGAGCACATTCAGACAACAGCCGCCGCTTGCAATCGCCGGCAAAGGCGTCGTGTCCGCCGAAGATTACCTTGTCGGCAAACGGATACTGCTCAAGGAAAACAGAGAAGAAACGATCGACCTGCCAAAATCGAACGTGCTCAAATATTTCCTAGAAGACGGCTCATGGTTCTGCCTTCGCCCATCCGGTACAGAGCCTAAAGTGAAGTTTTACTTTGCAGTCAAGGGAGAAACTCGCGAAGAAAGCGAAACGCGCCTGAACAGCCTGACAGATGAAGTAATGAAAAAGATCGATTCGATCGTTAAAGCAAATTCATAAAATCGGAAAGACCGCCGCCTCGAGCAGGCGGCTTTTTTTTACCTTTTAGTTGATTCATGAACACATATGATGTAATATATATATAACATTAAGCAATATATAAATTGCATTTCGGACTTGGAAAGGAGTCTGCCGTCATGAAGCTGTTTAAAAGCGGAGATGAATATGTCGACAAAAAGAGGAATCAATTCTGTTATGAAGCAGGCATAATAACCGCCGCTTTATTGTTCCTCGATGTTCTCATCAGAGGCGTCATATTGGACAGAGAACCGTCAGAATACGCGGTTAGCGGGGGCGTTTTTGCATTGTATGTGTGCTTGATCCTGTTCCGCTATCTGATGTCGGGGCTGGAATATCCGGACGTCTTCACCAAACAGACCTACTCAAAAAAAAGAAGAGAAATCTTCGCAAGAAGCATGGCTTCAGGTGCCATTTTTCTTGTTTTAGCGGCGGTGTTTACAGGTATTCCGCGCGAAGCGGAGGGATGGCTCGATCTTGTCGTCATGTGTTTTTTGTTTGTTTTATTCTACTTTCTGATGAATGCTGCCTCTTTATACATGTCTTTTAAGAAAAACAAAGATCTTTTAGATAAATGACTGATCCAAAGTCAAAAGCGTTATAAACAAAAGCAGGTGGAGTAAATGGTTAACCGAGTCAAACTGGCCCGAATCGAAAAGTCATTGACACAAGCCCAGCTTGCCGAGCGGGTTGATGTGACGAGGCAGACAATCGGGCTGATTGAAAAAGGCAAATATAATCCGACATTACAGCTATGCGTCGCCATCGCAAAAGCGCTGGATAAAACATTGGATGATTTATTTTGGGAGGATGATCAAGCATGATGAAATGGTTTGCATCAGCAGATGAATACATTGAAAAAAGAATGACTCAATTTTTCAGTGAAGCCGGCATATTAATCGCAGTTTTGCTTTTGATGGACGTCGTCATCAGAGGCGCCGTTTTGCGCAGGGATTTATCAGAGTATATCGTCAGCGCAGCCGTATTGGGGATTTATATCGTCTATGTTCTTTTCCGCTATCTCTTGTCAGGCATGGAGTACACAGACATCGATAATGACGGAACATACCGCAAAAAAAGAAAACAGGTGTTGTATGGCAGTATCGTCTGGGCCGCGGTCGTTCTGTTTGCCGACATTATTTTCACCGGCCT
The DNA here is from genome assembly GCF_033261025.1 of Bacillus sp. KICET-3. NCBI lineage: Bacteria > Bacillati > Bacillota > Bacilli > Caryophanales > Bacillaceae > Bacillus > Bacillus sp. KICET-3. Next base: position 1,072,766 of record NZ_CP137345.1, read on the forward strand.
TCCGAGCGGCGCACGGGAATGGGGAAGCCTGATTCTGTTTGGTTTGCTCGTCGTGTTATTCTGCTATTTGATCAGTTTGGTCTCTTTAAACAAGTCCTTCAAGAGAAATAAAGACCTTTTAGACGATTGATCTACGGCCAAAGGATTAGAAAAATTCAGCCGCATGCAGTCTATGGTTCCCCTTCTTATGGGAGATCCGCTTTTCACAAAACGTGTGTATAATGAAGAAAAGTGAAATGGGCTGCGCAAATTGGCATGAAAGGCGGATGGATCTTTGAGGGAAGATACCCGTTTTGAAAAATTGAAAACACTGAAAGAAATCGCGGAAACATTGAATGAAGGAAATGATCTAAAAGGAACGCTTGATGCCGTTTTGAAAAAGCTGCTCCATTTAACAGGCCTTAAAACGGCATGGATTTTTCTGATCGATGAAAAGGGCGGATTTGAGATGACGGCCTCTGCGTCATTGCCTGAAGCCCTTCTTTATGACCGGAAGAGGTTAATGTGTGAGGGCGACTGCTACTGCCTTTATCAATACAGGGACGGGAGATTGGACAGAGCGGCAAATATGATTCACTGCAAGCGGATTGATACGGCCATTGAAATGAAGACGGGGGATCCCGAAGGCATCACCCAGCATGCAACAGTGCCGCTCAGGGACCAAAACAAGCGGTTTGGTTTGCTGAATGTGGCCGCTCCCGGCAAGCTCGATTTTGATAAAGAAGAGCTCGCTCTTCTGGAAGCCGTTGCCCTTCAGATCGGCACGGCGATCAAACGGATGAGGCTCGCTGAAAATGAGCAAAGAAACGCGCTTCTCACAGAAAGAAACAGGCTCGCCCAGGACCTTCATGATTCTGTCAATCAGATGCTGTTTTCCGTCAGCCTCACCGCAAAAGCGGCCGGCGAGATGACGGCTGATTCAGAGGTTCGCGAAATGCTGGAATTTATCCAAAACCTCTCACATGAAGCGCTTCATCAGATGAGAGCGTTAATCTGGCAGCTCAGGCCGCAGGGCCTTGAAGAAGGAGTGGCGGCCGCTATTGAAAAATACGCCGATGTCATCGGACTCAATATCAAGCTGACGCTTAGCGGCGTGCTGCGCCTTTCGCAGGCAGAGGAAGAATTAATGTGGCGCTTGAGCCAGGAAGCCCTCGCCAATTGCAAAAAGCATGCCGAAGCCGAGCTGACGCATGTGAGAATCAGCCTGTCTTCTTCAGCGATCATGCTGGAAATCGAGGATGATGGAAAAGGATTTAAATATGATCCCGCTTCAAATATCCCGACGCTCGGATTAAAGGGAATGAAAGAGCGGACAGAGCAGGCGGGCGGTTCTTTTGAGATCCGGTCGGAAATTGGCAAAGGAACGACAGTAAGGATTGTTCTGCCCTACAATGGGAAGGGGGAAGCAGAATGGAAAAAGTGAAAATCATCATTGCCGATGATCATCATATTGTCAGAAAAGGGCTGCTGTTCTTTTTTAAAACAAAAAGCGATCTGGCTGTCATCGGGGAAGCATCGACGGGAAAAGAGGTGCTCGACCTCTTAAGAGACAAGCCGGCTGACATCGTTTTAATGGATCTTTCCATGCCTGAGATGGACGGCATTGAAGCTACAAAACAAATCAAAAAATGGTATCCTTCTGTCAAAGTGGTTGCCTTGACGAGCTATGCCGATCAATCTCATGTCATTCCCGCCATCCAGGCCGGTGCTGAAGCATATCAGCTGAAAGATACCGAGCCGGATGAGCTCGTTGAGACGATCCGGGCCGTTCACGCCGGCCGCCACACATTGGACCCGAAGATCATGTCCCACGTGTTTCAGCATATGGCCCAGGCCAATGAAAAAGAGAAAATACATCAATTGACAAATAGAGAAAAAGATGTTTTATTTGAAATTGCAAAAGGAAAAAGCAATAAAGAAATTGGCGCAGCATTGTTTATTACCGAAAAAACGGTTAAAACGCACGTATCCAATCTGCTGTCAAAGCTCGGCCTGTCAGATCGGACACAGGCTGCACTTTTTGTCGTAAAACATAACATAGACCCAAATCAAGGGGGATGAGGACATGAACATCACCGTGATCAGCGGAACAGCAAGAAAACAAGGAAGAACGAGAGTGGCCGCATCGTATATCGCCAATACATATCACGCCGGCCTGATCGATTTAAGCGAATTCAGCCTGCCGATCTTCAACGGGGAGGAAGAGCAGTTTTCACTGGAGAATGTCCAAACGTTAAGGACATCTGTCAAAGAAGCCGACGCTGTCGTTTTATTATCTCCTGAATATCACAGCGGCATGAGCGGAGCTTTGAAAAATGCCATTGATTTTTTAAGCAGTGAGCAATTCGCAAACAAGCCGGTGGCGCTTTTTGCCTGCGCGGGAGGCGGAAAAGGCGGAATGAACGCTTTAGCCAATATGCGCATTGTCGCACGTGGAGTGTATGCGAACGTGATTGCCAAGCAGCTTGTGCTTGACCCGATTCACATCGATGACGAAAACCATACGGTCACCGAAGGGGCAAAAGCGAAAATCAAAGATGTAATGGAAGACCTGCTGACTTATGCGGAATATCAAAAAGCCTGACGCTTATCATGCGTCAGGCTTTTTTTAGGTGAAAACGAGCACGCCGTTTTCTTGGCCATGTGCGGAAAATGAGGCGTGATCAATATACTGAAGCAGGTCGTAAAGCCTTTTTTCAACAATCAAATCGTCTTTTTCAAAATTATAGGCATGCAAGAAGTGTTCAATCCGCTTTGACAAAAGATCATCTTCTGTGCGCACCATGAGAATGAGCAGGTTATCCCATTGTGACCGGTGTGTATAATACAATGCTTTATCATAATCAGCGTAATTCAATTCGCCACTCTCCCTTCTTTCTTTAGGAGTCTTGATTATTTTATGTGCGAGGCTGTTTTTTTCTCTGGGCAAAAGTTGGTCTGCCTGATAACACCGCCTAGAAATATGAGGATTGCATAACGAAAAAAACGGAACATCATCCGCATGATGCTCCGTTTTCTGGTCATGATAAACATATGTACAATGACAATTTGGAGAGAAAAACAATGAAGAAATGTTCTTATCCGCTTTTTTTCAGCCTCATCGTGCTCACTTCGTTAATGGGACACAGCCACCCTGCAGAAGGGGGGCGCCATTCTATCGACAGATGGGAAAGGATCGCCTGGAGCGCGCTGGAGGAGAAGTATCAGGATGCCCAGCTAAAGGATTATGAATATATAGGGCGTACCCGAGTCAATGATGAACAAATAAAAGACGTATTCAGAGTCACCGTCAATCAGGATGGCAAAACGTTCCCGGTTCATGCGGAAGTTTATTTCCATCCCGTTACCAATATAATTATCAGCGTTCATATTTTTCCTTTATAAGAACATAAAAAAAAACGAAGGAATGTTTTCCTTCGTTAACTCAATAATTTTCGTATATTGTCCTGATTAAAGATTACATCCTGAAGAGTATATTGGTCCAACACGGATAAATATGCGGACAGTGCTTTATTTAATACATGTTTTAAGCCGCAGTTGGGGGATAGAATGCAGTTGTTTTTTTCTTTGTTAAAGCACTCAACAAGGTTAAAATCATCTTCTGTTTTTCTGATGACTTCACCGATATTGATCTGTTCAGGCGCTTTTCCGAGACGGATTCCGCCGTTGCGTCCCCGGATTGTTTCAACATAGCCAAGCTTGCCAAGCTCATAGATCACCTTCATCAGGTGGTTTTTGGAAATGGAATACGTGTCGGCGATGTCTTTTATATTGACAAGCTCGTTTGAGTTTTTGGTTGCTAGAAAAATCAGTACTCGCAATGAGTAATCCGTATAATTTGTTAATTTCATCGCACTAACCTCAAATCAAACAAGTTTCCATTATCTTATCACATTTGCCTCGGTTTATGATGGGATTTAGTCAATTTGTTACAAAATTATAAAACATTCATCTTTAATATTGCTTTCATCCTAATTGATGTCTAAGATAAAGATGTATTCAAAATACATCTTTAATTAAGAATAACATTGATATTGCTTAAAAATGAATGCTTTGCGCCTTTAAAGATGTATTTAAAATACATTTTTAAAGTGATCTGGAGAGGAGCAAACACTATGCTATCTGAAAAAACGATGCAAATTGTGAAATCAACCGCGCCTGTATTAAAGGAAAGAGGAACTGAGATCACCAGTTGTTTTTATGAGCGGATGTTTAAGGCACATCCAGAATTAAAGAACATATTTAACATGTCCCGCCAGCAAACGGGAGGACAGCCAAAAGCGCTGGCATATACGGTTTTGCAGGCTGCCGAAAATATTGACCGGCTTGAGGCTCTGCTTCCTGTCGTCAAACAAATCGGACATAAGCATAAAAGCCTGCAAGTCAAACCGGAGCATTATCCAATTGTCGGCAAACATTTATTAGAAGCAATCGAAGCCGTGCTTGGGGAAGCGGCGACACCGGATATTCTACAAGCTTGGGCAGAGGCTTATGAAGAGATTGCACGGGTCTTTATTGACATTGAAAAACAAATGTATGAAGAAGCTAAAAAAGAAGGAGCCTGGGAAGACTTTAAACCGTTTGTCGTTCTGGAGAAGCGCCGGGAATCGGAAACGATCACTTCGTTTTATCTAAAACCGGCCGACGGATCGGATTTGCCTGAATTCACTCCTGGCCAGTATGTATCCGTCCGCATCAAAATTCCGGGAGAGCAGTACTTTTTAACCCGCCAGTACAGCCTGTCAGATGCGTGGAACAAGGATTATTACCGGATTTCCGTCAAGCTTGAAGCCGAAGAAGGACAGCCGAAAGGAAAAGTATCAAGCTATCTGCACGAAGAAATCGAAGCGGGCAGCTCTCTTGAAGTAAGCGCACCCGCCGGAGACTTCTCCCTTTCCGGACAGACAGACAAGCCGGTTTATTTCATCAGCGCCGGATCAGGGATCACCCCGGTCATGAGCATGGCAAAAACATTGGCCGCACAGGAAAGCGGCCGCGAGATCACATTTGTTCATGCCGCAAAATCTGAAAAACACCAAGCGTTCAAAGAAGAAGCCGAAAAACTTGTCAGCGGAAATCCAAACAACAGACTGCTGTTTATCTACAGCCAGGCTTCTGAAGCGCCGGCAGAACATGCCGTAAAAGGCCGTTTGAATGAGGACCTTCTCAAAACGATTGTGAAAGATCAAGACGGCGAATTTTATGTGTGCGGACCGCTTTCATTCATGAAAAGCGTCATCGAAGGATTGCAAAAGCTTGGCGTTCCAACGGAAAACATCCGTTATGAAAGCTTTGCTTCATCTCTTGAAATGCAAATTGCAAATTAAAACAAAAGGCAGCTGTCAAATTGACGGCTGCCTTAAAACATATTCCGCACATTTCATCTTTTGAAGACCCGGCTCATACAATAAGAATGAAGTCCAATCAGGGGGGATTCAGACATTGAGCGTGCGGGAGCAAAAAGAACTGGAGCGGGCGATTGAGGAAATTACGGAAATCGCGAAAGGATTCGGCCTTGATTTTTATCCGATGAGATACGAAATTTGCCCGGCTGAAATCATCTATACATTCGGTGCGTACGGCATGCCGACCAGATACAGTCATTGGAGCTTCGGCAAGCAATTTCACAAAATGAAGCTTCACTATGATTTTGGGTTAAGCAAAATATACGAGCTTGTGATTAATTCAGATCCCTGCTACGCTTTTTTGCTTGACAGCAATTCGCTGGTTCAAAATAAACTGATTGTCGCTCATGTACTTGCCCACTGCGATTTTTTCAAAAACAACTGCAGGTTTCAAAATACAAAACGGGATATGGTCGAAAGCATGGCGGCGGCGGCTGAGCGGATTAAACATTACGAAACCATCCACGGCGCGCGGGAAGTCGAAGCTTTTCTCGATGCGGTTCTGGCGATTGAAGAGCACATCGATCCTTCTTTGGTGAGGCCGAAGCTGTCCTGGAGCATTGATGATGAAGAGGAAGAAGAGGAAGACAATCGTTCCACGCCGTACGATGATTTATGGGAATTGGATCAGAAGGAGCCGAAGCAGACGAAGAGAAAAGGGAAAAAGAAATTTCCGCCGAAATCTGAAAAAGACATTTTGCTGTTTATTGAAGAGCATTCACGCGAGCTTGAGCCGTGGCAGCGGGATATTTTGACAATGATGAGAGAAGAAATGCTGTATTTCTGGCCGCAGCTCGAAACAAAAATCATGAATGAAGGATGGGCGTCCTACTGGCATCAGCGGATCATGAGGGAGCTTGATTTAACATCCAGCGAGGCGGTCGAGTTCGCAAAGCTCAATGCCGGTGTTGTTCAGCCTTCCAAAACCGGCATCAACCCATATTATCTCGGACTAAAAATATTTGAAGACATTGAAGAGCGCTATAACAATCCGACGGACGAAATGAAGAGAATGGGGGTTCAGCCAAACTCGGGGAGAGAGAAAATATTTGAAGTCAGGGAAATCGAATCAGATATTTCCTTTATACGCAATTACTTGACAAAGGATCTCGTCATGCGGGAAGATCTCTATCTGTTTCAAAAACAGGGAAGGGATTATAAAATCGTCGACAAAGAATGGAAAGCGGTGCGCGATCAGCTCGTCAGCATGAGGGTAAACGGAGGCTTTCCTTATCTCACTGTTGAGGACGGGGACTACTTGAAAAATTACGAACTGTATATCAAGCATTGGTACGAAGGGATTGAGCTCGATTTAAAATACCTTGAAAAAGTCCTCCCTTATCTCCATCAGCTGTGGGGAAGGAGCGTTCACGTCGAAACCGTCCTCGAGGATAAACCCGTCATGTTTTCTTATGATGGTAAGGCCGTGCACCGCCGGTATTTATAGAGTTAATAAAAGAGGGGAGACCCCCTCTTTTATTTGTTATTCCACAAAATCTTGAAGATATTTTTCGCCTGATCCGTACTATCCAATATGCCGGTGAATGGCCCTTTTCCAGGGCCGAACGCATAGACAGGCACTTCCTCGTCTGTAAGTCGCCTGTAGTCCACCCCGTGTTTGACCGGCTTCAAAATCGTTTTTACCGCTTTTTCTACTGTACCCGCCTCATATTGTAAATTCAAGGAATAGATCGATTTTCCCTTATGGAAAATGGTTGAAGATAGGTGTTTTTATGGTGATATAATGAAAAAAGCAGGTGGTATTGTGATTTTGACAAAAGAATTGCGGTATTATCTGGAACAGGATAAAAAGGCTTTAGGGGTTTCCAGGCGAAAGCGGCCCAAATATTTTGGCGACTACGTATGGAAATATCAAATATGCCTGAGGAAGCATGAGTACTACGCGAATACCAATGCAAGGATGTTGAAGCACATCTACCGGTATCTTCATAAGAAAAAAGGGTTAAAACTCGGCTTTGACATCCCTATTAATGTTTTCGGCCCCGGTTTAAGAATCAACCATTTTGGGCTACTAGTCGTCAACAGCAATGCAAAAATAGGTGCGAATTGCGACATCCATCAAGGGGTCAATATTGGACAGAACCATGATCAGTTTGATGTGCCGACAATAGGCGATCATGTATGGATCGGCCCGGGGGCGAAACTGTTTGGAAACATTAAAATCGCAAATGGGATAACGATCGGAGCTAACGCCGTAGTCAACAGATCCTTTACCGAAGAAAATATTACAATAGCCGGTGTGCCGGCTCAAAAGGTGAAAGAGGCACTACACAAAACCTTCGGCGGTTCAGAACCGCAGCATACCGCACAGTAGCAGATTCGAAAAGCGGCGCGCCCCAGATCACGTGAACAACAAGCAGGAACTCCCGCATTCTTCCATTTTACCCTTCCAAACATGAAAAAATATTCCCGCATCAAACTTCTATTTAATAGGAGAAAAGAATTCCCGCTGAATTGAATCAATCGGATCGGCATTCAAATGGGCAGGATGCATCACAAGCATCAAATCAGTGAGTCCGCATTATGCACAATGTCATGTGCTGGGAGTTGTAGTAATAAAGTTATGTTTGAAATATAAATGAAATATTTAATACCCTTAAAAACTTTTTTTGAAAACGAATAATTAAGCAATTTGATGCGGGAAGTCAAGACTATTTCTAATGGAATATCCTCCTTATAATAGAATCAGAGGAAAGCTGAACGGAAGCTATTCCAATAATTTTTGAGAGATCTATTATTTTAAAATAATTCGCAAAAAATCTGCTTATGGGAGGACAACATGAAAAAACAAGTTTTAACTGCAACAACGGCGATTGTTTTGGGGACTTCATTATTTGCGGGAGCGGCATCCGCACAAACGGTGAAGGTGAAAAAAGGCGATACATTATGGGGATTTTCTAAAAAGTACGGGACAACAATCAACAAGATTAAAAAAGAGAACAAACTGACATCCGACACCATTTACATAGGCCAAACGCTATCCATCAATGGAAGCAGCAAGCAGTCAAAAGCATCAAAATCTGCTGCTTCTTCGTCTTCAACACATAAGGTCGTCAGAGGAGACAGCCTTTGGAAAATTTCAAAGACTTATAATATGACTGTTAATGAACTAAAAAAGCTGAACGGTTTAAAAACAGATTTAATTCGGATCGGACAAGTTCTGAAAGTAAAAGGGACAAGCAATGTAAAAGCGGCATCTACAACCAAACCAAGCTCGACAAGCAAGAAAACGACGCAATCTTCTACAAAGCTTAATACATCAAAGCTTGTCTCAGATGCGCGCGCTCTGATCGGAACTCCTTATAAATGGGGCGGCACGACTCCATCAGGCTTTGATTGCAGCGGATTTATCTGGTACCTGTTGAACAAGCAGACAAATGTGGCGAGAACGAGCACAGCCGGATACTGGAGCTCTATGACGAAAGTGTCAAGCCCTGCTGTCGGCGACTTTGTCTTCTTTACGACTTACAAGGCAGGACCGTCACATATGGGTGTATACATTGGAAACAATAAATTCATTCATGCCAGCTCAGACGGCGTCATGACGAGCGATATGACATCAAGCTACTGGAAGCCCCGCTATCTTGGCGCAAAACGCTTCTAATCGTAAATAAGAGAAAAACCCGTTCATCAGCATGAACGGGTTTTTTGCATTTAAAAACGAAACTGTGATAAGAACGTTAAAAAGCTCTGCACTTTCTCATTATCATGTAAACTGACCGCATATCCCCCTGCAACCGGAAGCTGCATGAAGTCGCAGGGAACCTCTATTAATCTTCCTTCCATCAGTTCGCGCCGCACCGTTGACAGCGGCAAAAATGAAATGCCGAGCCCTTCCGAAATTAATCGTTTTGTAATATGCGTCTGGGAAACAAGCATCGTTCTGACAAACGGAAACCTGAGCCTCAGCTGGCGGACCAAATCATCCCAGTATTCGGGATGGTTATGGGTAAGCAGCAAGTACTGTTCTAGCAGTTCTTTCACATCAAGCGGAGGCGCGCTCTCCGAGTCGCGGCCGTCATGGGGGGCCACCAGGATAACGGGATCGCTGTACATCGAATAGCAGGTCAGGCTTGAAGATTGCACTTTTAAGCAGCTCAGCCCGACATCCGCTTCACCCGCCGATATCAATGGGGCGATTTCCGCCGATTCGGCGATTTTGACTTTAATTTCCGCGTCCGGGTGTAATGACGTATATTTTTTTAGTATAAAAGGCAGGATTGTATCGGCAATGAGCGGTGAAACAGCCAGGTTCAAAGTTTGCAAATATCCCTGTCTGATTCTATGAAGCTCGGCCATGCTTGATTCATATCCTTCCAAAAGCTTCAGGGCAAAAGGAAGATATGCCCTTCCTTCTTTTGTTAAATGAATGCTTCTTCCTTTCCGGGTGAATAGTTGACAGCCGAGCTCTTCTTCCAGCAGTTTGATTTGAACGGTGACCGTCGGCTGGGAAATGAATAAAGTTTCCGCCGTCTTTCTGAAATTTTCGTATTTTGCCGCTGTAACAAAGGTGTGAAGCCATTTAAAATCCATATTGTTCCTCCTGATTAATTTTATTAATCAAAAACATCAATATAATTCACTATTTTTTAAATATTATATCAACTATAATGAGATTTACAAAGGCAAAGGAGGAATGATGATGGTTTATCATGGATTAAAAGGGATTGCTTGTGTTGAAACCTCAATCAGTCATATCGACGGTGAAAAAGGAAAACTCATCTACAGAGGGTACAATGCTGACCAGCTTGCTCTCACCTCAACATTTGAAGAAGTCGCATATTTGATCCTTCACGGAAATTTCCCACAAGACAAACATCTCAGACAATTTAAAGACATGCTTGCTTCTTTCCGCGTACTGCCTGAATCGGCAGAACAATTGATTCGCAGCCTTCCAAATCAATTAGACGATATGGCGGTTCTTCGTACGGTTATCTCTTCATTAGGGGAAAAAACGTATACATTCCGTCCGACAATGGAAGAAGCCATTCGGCTGATCGCCGCCGCACCTACAATCATTGCTTTCAGAAAACGTTTGCTGGATGGATTGAAGCCTGTTCAGCCGCATCCTGAACTCGGCTTTGTAGAAAACTATTTTTATATGCTGAAAGAAAAGCGTCCGACAGAGGCGCAAAAGAAAGCGCTTGAAACATACATGATTCTCGCAATGGAACATGGCATGAACGCTTCAACCTTTTCGGCAAGAGTGACGGTGTCGACAGAATCCGATCTCGTCTCCGCCGTTACATCTGCGATTGGCACGATGAAGGGGCCTCTTCATGGCGGAGCGCCGTCAGCCGTGACGGAAATGCTGGAAGACATCAAAGAAAAAGAAAATGCCGAAAGCTATTTAAGAGAAAAACTTGAAAAAGGCGAGAGGCTGATGGGATTCGGGCATCGCGTTTATAAAACGCATGATCCGAGGGCAAAAGCTTTGCGGGTGAAAGCTGAAGAAATTGCCGGAGGCGATCGGGATATCGAACTGGCCCTTCATGTTGAAAACACAGCCATCCGCCTGCTGGAAGAATATAAACCGGGCCGGAAGCTATATACGAACGTAGAGTTTTATGCGGCAGCCGTCATGAAAGCGATCGATTTTGACGCATCATTGTTCACGCCTACATTTTCGGCAGCGAGAATGGTCGGATGGTGTGCGCACGTGTTGGAGCAGTCTGAAAATAACACGATTTTCCGGCCGTCCGCTAAATATATCGGAGAAATGGCCGTCCCGTTAACACAATGAAAACGAAACAAGCTGACGCCGATATTCAAGCGGCGTCAGCCGGTTTCGTTTTTTTGCCCTTTTGTTTTACACCAAGAAGCCTCATGACGCGACAAGCCTCTTCAGCTACGCTTGAATCCACGGCTGTTCCCTCATACTGTTCATATGAACCTATACACCAGTCTTTTTGCCTTCTGCAGCATGCGAATCACGCCCAGCAGCGATCACCGTCAAGCGATACTGAAACTGACGGATGCCGGACATGCAAATATAAAGAATGAGACAATAGGAGTCATCGTCGGTTTTAGAGCCGGATCAGGAGCGTATGAAAGACAATGGGAAGTTCCTTCCGTGAACATTTCGGCTTGCAAACTGCTGCTGTTTTCAACGTACTGATCAAGAGTCCAGTTTAGAAGCTTCCTCGGCGATTCGCTCGAACGATTGGATAAACGGCTTGATTTCCGCTTCGTCAAGGACGAGGAGCAGCCTCGTGAGCGCGTCGCGGAACTGTCTGCTTGCTTCCAGCTTCGCTGTAAACCAGGTAAACAGCTTTTTGTTCGTCGCCGACAACGCCTTATGAAATCGTTCGGTATAGTCGCTCCATTCCTTCGATATATGGGAGATTGTCATTGTTGATTCACCTTCTCGTTTTATTCCTCTTGTTAAAATTATTGTTTATTAATATTTAAATAATTTAAATAAATGATAAACGAGAACGTTGGACGCTGTCACGGACAGCCCGTTTTATATGCAGTCTTCGCCGCGAGATGGGTGAATGTTTTGTGAAGATTAGCAAATGTATCCATATATAGGATTTGAACCTGTGAAACACTATTTCAAAAATTTAGATTGGTAGATTATTTTACATATTTTATCCTATAATACCAACCATGTGATAGAGTATAAAAAATATTTTAAAAATTTCGTTTTCTTTTTTCGTTTTTCCTATATAATAAGAACAGGTAGTGCGTAGTATTTTCGAATAATATTAACTGAAAATTCACAATAAATTGATTTTTAGGGGGTGGTGCTTTAGCAAGTGATGAACTAAAACCGCAAACTCAGGTAAATTCATTATTCCATGGGAGTGAAGTCATAATGAAAGACGGACTATTCAGAAAAAAGGGGATTGACAGCTTAATTGCTGCGACAAAAGGGGAAAAATCTCTAAGGAGGGATCTCGGCTCCTTTGACTTAACGATGCTTGGAATCGGGGCGATTATCGGTACGGGCATTTTCGTATTGACGGGTACAGGCGCTTTGACGGCGGGACCGGGGCTTGTGCTTTCATTCGTTATCGCGGCGTTCGCGTGTTTATTTGCCGCTTTGGCGTATGCCGAATTCGCTTCAACCGTGCCGGTTTCAGGCTCAGTTTATACGTACACGTATGCGACGCTTGGCGAATTGATGGCGTTTATCATCGGCTGGGATTTAATCCTGGAGTATTCATTGGCCGTTAGTACGGTATCTGCCGGATGGTCCGGTTATTTTCAATCGTTTTTGAACGGGCTCGGCATTCAGCTTCCCGTCGAATTGACAGCCGCTCCGGGCGCAATAAAAGGCACTGTCACGTATTTTAACCTGCCTGCATTTTTAATTGTTATCTTAATTACTTTTTTGCTGTATCTTGGAATCCGCGAATCAAAGCAGGTAAACAATATTATGGTCGTCATAAAAATCCTCGTCGTATTCGTATTTATCGCGGCTGCTGTCATGTATGTAAAACCGGCCAACTGGCAGCCGTTTATGCCGTTCGGCTTTACGGGCGTATTCAACGCTGCGGCGCTGGTTTTCTTTTCCTTCATCGGATTTGATGCCGTGGCTTCCGCCGCTGAAGAAACGAAAAATCCGTCGCGCAATCTGCCGCGAGGCATCGTGTATTCATTGCTCGTTTGTACGGTTTTATATGTCGTCGTATCGGCAATCATGACAGGCGTCGTTCCATTTATGCAGTTTAAAGGCATCGACCATCCGGTTTCGCTTGTCCTGCAAGTCACAGGCCAGAACTGGGCAGCCGGTATTATTGACGTAGGGGCCATCCTCGGAATGACAACCGTCATGCTGGTCATGCTTTATGGACAAACCCGCGTCATGTTTGCGATGTCCCGCGACGGTTTGGTTCCCCAAGCGCTGTCCAAAGTCCATCCGAAGCATAAGACGCCGTATATCAATACATGGTTTTTCGGTATTCTTTCCGCTTTAATGGGAGGATTCGTTCCTTTGGATGAGCTTGCAAAACTAGTCAATATCGGAACGCTGTCGGCGTTCATCCTGATTTCCATTGCGGTCATCGTAATGAGAAAAACACAGCCTGATCTGCCGAGGGCATTCAGATGTCCGGCGGTACCGCTTGTTCCGATTTTAGCCGTGCTGTTCTGCGGTTTTCTCATTCTGAACCTTGGCGGAGAAACGATCATGCGCTTTCTGATCTGGCTGGTGATCGGCCTTGCCGTCTACTTCCTGTATTCGAGAAAGCATTCAAAACTCGGGCAAACGGAAAGAGAGTCTTAAAAAAGATATGAAAAGAAGCAGCTAACAGCGGGCTGCTTCTTTTTGTCTATTCGGAAAAATGAAAATACGGCAGAAAGCTTTAAAAAAAGCCGCAAAATAAGAGATAATAGAATCGAAACAGAAAGGAAGTGAATGAATGAGCGACCGCATAGTTTCAGTAAAATGGGCCTCCAAAATAGGATTTGTGCTCGCGGCTGGAGGATCTGCCATCGGCCTTGGCGCTATTTGGAAATTCCCTTATGTCGCCGGAACGAACGGGGGAGGCGCGTTTTTTCTCGTGTTTGTTCTATTTACGGTCCTATTGGGATACCCCCTTCTATTAGGGGAATTTATATTAGGACGGAAGAGCCGTTCTGATGCCCTCGGTACATACAAAAAAATAGCGCCGGGGACGCCTTGGATCATAACGGGTTGGGTCGGGATCACAGCATGCTTTCTCGTGCTGACCTTTTACAGCGTCATCGGCGGCTGGATTTTGCTTTATATCATTAAAGCCGTGAGCGGTTCTTTATCAGGGCTTACACAGCCTGAGTACGGGGCGCTGTTTGGTTCGATTATAAAAGACCCCATTCAGACATTGGCGGCGCAGCTCGCGTTTATCGTCATGACGATCATTGTTGTGGCCAAAGGGGTGCAAAAAGGAATCGAACGGGTCAGTTCGATCATGATGCCGCTCTTATTCGTTTTATTTATTACGCTTGTCTTGCGGGCGCTGACTCTTGATGGTGCGATGAACGGCGTTCGCTTTTTACTCGTTCCCGATTTTGCGAGCCTGACGCCTCAAGCGGTTCTTTTTGCGCTGGGACAAGCATTTTTTACGCTGACCTTGGGTGTGTCGGTGATGGTGACTTACAGTTCATATTTATCCAAAACGCAAAATTTGCCGAAATCGGCATTGTCGATTGTGATCATGAACCTTGCCGTGACGCTTCTTGCCGGTCTGGCGATTTTCCCGGCCGTTTTTTCGTTCGGGCTTAAAGCTGATGAAGGTCCGACATTATTATTTGCGGTGCTGCCGGCTGTTTTTGATCAATTGCCGTTTGGCATGCTGTTTTTTATCGGCTTTTTGATCGCGTTTTTGTTTGCGGCGCTGACGTCTGCATTTTCGATGATTGAAATCATCGTCGCAGCCATCACGAAAGGCGATGACACAGGAAGGCGCAAATGGACATGGGCTATCGGCCTGCTGATTTTCATTGTCGGCATTCCGGCCTGCCTCTCTTACGGCGTGCTCGACAAGCCGGCGATCTTCGGCAAAACGTTTTTCGATGCGGCGGATTACGTTGTCAGCAATATCCTTCTGCCTTTGGGAGCGCTCTTAATGTCGCTTTTCATTCCTTTAAAATTGTCGAAAAAAGATTTATACGATGAAATGAAGAGCGGTTCGAGAGCGGGAAAAGGATTTTTTCTTGTATGGTTTTATCTTCTCCGCTTTCTTGTTCCGCTTGCCATTGTGCTTGTCTTTTTAAATTTAATTGGAGTGTTTACATTTTAATTGACATAGAGATGAGGGGATATGATGAAGCATATTCAAAGCATGTTTCCAAGCGAAGACGGCAGCAGAGAAGCCCGGTATGAACTGCTTGATCTGTTTGAAACCGTGCTGGCCGGGATGGATAAGCGCAAAAATCCGCATCGGCTGATACTTGGAAAAGAGGAACATGTGACGGCCGACTATTATCAGCGTATCATCGATCAGGCGGAGCTGCCTGAAAAAGGATTCGGCGTAAAAAAAAGCGTCGAAGAGCTGGTAAAGCTGCTTGACGGCCATCGTTTCTTAAACCGTCAATATGTGGCGAATGCGACGCCGCTTCCAAATAACGCCAGCCTTGCAGGAAGCCTGTTCATGACGCTTTTGAACGGAAACAATTTGTGGGATGTCGACGGAACGGCAGCAGCGAAAACGGAAGTTCAGATTTCGGCCATGCTGTCGGACATCGTCGGCTATGACAGGCAAAAAAGCACGGGATTTACCACCTGGGGAGGGCAGGGTACCGTTTTTCAATCGCTTAGGCTGGCGATCGCAAATGCCTGTCCTGATGCAAATCAAAAGGGGACCCCGCATCATTTGTACGCGTTTTGTTCAGAGCTGTCACATTTCAGCCTCTTTAAATCGATGCAGGCTTCCGGAATCGGGACAGATCATTTAATCCGGATCAAAACAAACGATGACCATTCGATGGACCTTGCCGATTTACGGGAAAAAATGAAGGCAGTCATTGAAGACGGCGGTCTTCCGGTTTATGTGCTGGCCACACTCGGAACAACGGATACATTCGGAATTGACGATCTGGAAGGCATAAGGAATCTGACGGAAGAATTGGAGTCCGAATACGGACTGCCGCATATTTACATACATGCCGATACAGCGATGGGCGGAATGTACAGCTTTTTTAACGTATATGATGTTGAAGATAATCCGCTCCGCTTTGAAGATGAAGTGCTTGCGGTGCTGGCCGGCTACAAATCCCATTTTCAGCATCTCGGCCTTGCGGACAGCCTTGTTTTTGATTTTCATAAACTCGGCCAAACTCCGTATGCGACCAGCCTTTTTTTGGTGAGGGACCGCACGGCTTTACAGGCGGTTGATCTTGATCCGGATGAGACGCCATACGTCGGAAACAGAGGCTTTGGCAGCTACCATACAAGCTATACGCTTGAATGCTCACGAATGGGCAGCAGCATACCGATTTACGCGTCTCTGCTTGCCTTTGGCATCAAGGGTTATCAAGAGCTGTTAGCAAATTACATCAGGGTGAACACGGCGTTTCGCAGAAAGCTGACAGACGCATTTCCGAATGCAGCTGTCACAAATGAGATTTCGCCGGTTACGACATTCAGATTTTACCCCCGGGAAGTCCGCTATCATGATGAAATAAACGGAAGCATCACGGAAAAAGAGGTTCTTGAAATCAATCAATATAATGAAAAAATTGCGGAAACATTGGGGAGATTTCGCAGCCAAACTTATTTTGGCAGCACGAAAAAACAGCGGTACGTTTATCCGGCCGACACCCGGTCTCCGATTCCGCTCTATGTTCAAAAATTTTACAGCGTGTCTCCCTATACGACGGTCGAAGCAGTAGATGAGTATATTGACTTTTTAAAAGCCCGCATAGAGCCGTGTCATATCATCACAACATAAAAAACGGGGATTTTTATGAAGGGAAAAGAGCTATGGAGAAGGGGAGTTCCCCCTCATTCCATAGCTCTTCTTGCATCTGCCAAAGGGTTAGCGTTTTTGTAAAACCGGCACCCATATTTGACTTTTGAAAGATGGGGAGTCTAAATCTTTGCTTTCATTCCAAAGGATTTCCGGACCTTCCGTTTGTTCATAGTTTGAAGAAGGGAACCATTCGGAGTAAATACGGCCCCATACATCCTGCAGTGTCTCAGGGAATGGACCGGCTGCTTCGAATACGGCCCAAGTCGAGGCAGGGACTTCAAGCTGTACGAAATGATCCGGACATTGTTGAGTCGTTGCCACACCGATATAATGATCAAGCTCTCCTTTCTCTTCCATTCGACTTTCCGAAAAGTTCACAGACGCTTGAAGCAGGCCTTGGGGTTCCATGTTAGATAGCGTTTTAAGCTGGGTGATCATCTCATTGTTCAGCGTTTTCCACATAGCGGCGATTTCCGGATTGATCCCGTGGAAGACGATAGGGACTCTTTTTTTTATGCCAACTATGCGAAATGGAGCTTTATTTTCGATCCGATAGTTCATTTCATTTCCTCCTTTAATCGTCAGCTGGAAGGTCATTTCAGGGTATGCCTTAAGCGTCTGAGCGCCGCTTCTCGCTTCCGTCGGTGTCATCCCGTGCAACTTTTGAAACGCCCTGGTAAAAGCGTCAGGAGAGTGATAGCCGTATTTCACGGCAATATCGATCACCTTTGCCTGGCTGCCTTTTAGTTCAAAGGCTGCGAGGGTCAGCCGCCTGCGGCGGATATATTCAGACAGTGAAATGCCCGCGAGGAAGGAAAACATCCTCTTAAAATGATATTCTGAACAGAAAGCCCGTTTTGCTGCTTCTTTATAGTCAATGTCGTTTGCCAAGTTGTTTTCAATATACTTCATCGCTTCATTCATGTGCTTAAGCATATCCATTAAATGACCTCCTCTACTGCAGAATAGCAGAACCCCAATGAACCCATCCGACTTTTCGTGCACGATGATGCAGGCGGTGCCCTAAAGTCTCCACGCTGTTTTGAGCTTTTTGATTCCGGTCTTGATCTCTTCTTCAGAGAGTCCGCCAAATCCGAGAAGTACTGCCGCGGTTTTGGGCGGATGATCATATGAAGCAGATACAGGGTAAACCTTTACTCCTTCATCAAGGGCCTTTGATATAAGCCATTCTTCGCTTGCTGCACCGCTCGGTTCAAGAATGACATGGAGGCCTGCATTTTCTCCTTTGACGGCAACGGTGCCTCCTAATTCTTGACGGACAGTCTCAAGCAGCGCTTTTCGTTTTTTTCGATAAAGCGTCCGCATTCGATTTATATGCCTCTGCCAGTCGCCGTTTTGCATAACATGAGCGATGGCCCACTGCACGTGGCGGGAGACGGTTTGTTTGTATAATGAAGCGAGCTTTTGTCCCTCTTTGACAAGCGGAACAGGGAGAACCATATAGCCGACTCTCAGGGACGGAATCAGCGATTTGGAAAAGGTGCCCATGTAAATGACGCGGCTGTTTTGATCAAGTCCCTGGAGAGACGGAATCGGCTGTCCTGCATAGCGGAATTCTCCGTCATAATCGTCTTCAATGATATAAGCATCTTCGGAAGCCGCCCAGTCGAGCAGCTGCAGTCTTCTGCCGATCGGCATGACCATTCCAAGCGGAAACTGATGTGAAGGAGTGACATATGCCAGCTTCAGCTCGTGCTGGCGAAGCTCATCCACGGCTATCCCGCTGTTATCAACGGAAATCGGGATGACTTGGAAGCCGCCGGTTTTAAAGACTGTTTTGGAACGGTGAAATCCGGGATTTTCAAATCCGATCGCTGTCCCTTTCTCAAACATCCTGCATAAAAGCTCCAGCAAAATCGGTGTGCCGGCGCCTATAATGACCTGTTCAGGCGTGCACATCACGCCCCGCGATTCCCTGAGATAGGCAGCAATCATCATTCTCAATGAAAGGTCCCCGGCCGGCGGTCCGCTTTGAAAAAGCTCAATTTGCTCAGCTGCTTTGGCCATCGTTTTTTTCCATAGCGAAAAAGGGAACCCCCGAAGATCGACATGACCGTGATGAAAATCAATGATATGCCGCGAAGGAGGCGTTTCATCCGCTGCTGTCGGTCCGGGAAGGGGAGGGGAAAGCGTTTCATTCAAGCTTCCTTCTGCTTCAGCGGCATACCAGCCCTTTCTCGGCCTGCTGATCAGATAGCCTTCTGCTGTAAGCTGTTCGTATGCATGTTCAACCGTTGTTTGGCTGACATTTAAATGTTTGGAAAGCGCGCGTTTGGAAGGCAGCTTTGTACCTGCGCTGATCCGCCCCATATGAATTTCATTTTTAATAAACAAATAGAGCTGCTGATAAAGCGGTTTCCGCTTTTCAGGCTGCAAATACGGCGTTATCTCCATATTTTCACCCTTTCTCTCGTTAACTGGCATTCATAATTTTATCAAAACTGACTATTTTAATCATGCCACATTTAGGGATAAAGTAGATGCAGAACGATCAGAAAGGAGTTTTGACAATGCTTTATCATAAGGAAATACAATCTGAAAAAGAGCTTCTTGAGGTTTATCCGATTATGAAACAGCTTCGGCCTCATCTGGATGAAGCCGCGTTTTTAACGCTTACCGACAAAGCGCGAAAATCTGAACACTACAAGCTTTTCGCATTGTACAACGATGACGTCCCCGTGGCTTTGGCAGGCTTTCTGCCAAGAGTGTCTTTGAGTCAGGGCATTCATGTATGGGTGGCGGATCTGGTCACGTGCGAAAAGCACCGTTCAAAAGGCTATGGAAAACGGCTGTTAACGGCTGTTGAAGAATGGTCAAGAGAACACGGCTGCGGATCTGTCGCTCTTTCCTCCGGAACGGGGAGGCGCGATGCGCATCGGTTTTATGAAGAAAAAATGAATTATAAGAAAGCAAGCTATCTATACCGCAAGCCGCTGGCATAAAAAAATCCCCGATAAAAATCGGGGATCTGCCGTTAAAAACCTAGCTGCAGATTTGTATCAATCGAGACGATGGTCCATACGCATATGAGTATGAAAATATTGAGGATAACGCCGAGCAGCCCTAAACCTGTCCGGCCTTTTTTGATGATCAGCTCAATGATTCCAAGCGGTATGGCTGCCATTGCAAAAGGAAGCATCTTATAGGAATATGCGATCGTATCGCTTATGATGGCCAAATTCAATATGAAAAGGGAAAGAATCGCCGTCCCGATCGATACCCATCCAAATACATTATGTTCCTTGAAGATTCTTACCAGTTCCATAATTCCACCTCACCTACTTTAGCTGCTTTCACAGGCCCTTTTTCGATCAGCCGCTCGATTTCTTTTGACGGGCCGGTCACGACAGCTCCATATACGTTGATGCCGTTTTTATCCACATAGTCAAGACGTTTTGTAATCTTTAAATCTTTTCTTCCTGACAGGGTTTCGGCCCATTTGCGATGTTTGGAGATATACGTAAGCGCTGCTTTAAATTGTTCATCTTCGTTTAGATCCGGATGCTGAAATTTAAAGATCCGGCTTGAATCCTTGCCAGGAAACCCGATCGGCTCCGCGTACGGATGGTCTCTCAGGTTGTCTTCCGTTTCGATCGCATTCCAAAGCACGCGAATGTCATATCCTTTTAATTTGTCATACAGTTCATTGGTCGGATAGGATCTTTCGAATGAAAGGAAAGCTTCAGTGACAGTCCCGGAGGGCAATTGTTTTAATATCGACTTCGCTTTGGATACGGATTTTTCTTTTATGCCGGCTGGATAGATAAAATACCGTTCTTCATTTGCAAGCTCCTGATTGTATTGCCGGACTTCCGGAGGCTTCAGCTGGTCAAAAAACATATTCACTTCTTCATTTCCAACGATTTTCGTGACATTTCCTATTTGTTTTTTTAATGGGAACTGGGTATTGATCCCGAACAATTTTACTTTATTGCTGAGAGCATCTGTATCCACCTGAATGTTCGGCTGGGTGACGGCAATGGTCATGGAAGCGGTCTGCACAAGCTCATTCCCTTTACTGTCATGTCCTCCCAACCCGTAGTACAAATAGCTGCCGAGCGTACAAAGCGGCAGGATAATCAGCGTTGAAAGAACGGCAAGGGTCGAGATTCGCAAATATGATTTGTTTTTCCCGTATCTTAAAATCGCTTTTTGTTTTTCAGGGCTGAGCGCAAGATCCCAGTTTTCATCTTTCATTTCCTGATCAAGCATTTCCTGATAGGCTTCAAGCTTTTCCAGTTCTTCTTCAACCTGTATCATTTCCGCTTCGGAAAGCTCGCCGTTTTTATACTGTTCCCAACGTTTTTTGAAATCTTCATTCATCGTTAACACCTCTGTTGTAAAGTGCTTTCAGCCTCTGTCTGGCACGAAATAAAACACTCTTAAAATTAGCCTCCGAGATATTCATCAAGCTTGACGCTTCCTTGTAGTTCAGCTCTTTTAAATAATACAGCGTCAGCGCTTCCCTGTAGTTGTCGGGCAGCTGGTTCATATATAACGTCAACACTTCCTTAATTTCGACCTGGTGTGCCGGACTTTGGACCGCGGTTTGAAAAAGGCTTCCGATCAGATCGTCAGAAATCGTCACTTCTTTTTTATGTTTTCTGACATAGTCGATAAAAGCATTGCGAGCCACCTGAAAAAGCCATGGCTTCACTTTGCTGTGGTCGTAAGAGTGGATGTGTATGTAGGCCCGCATAAAGGTTTCCTGTAGCAAGTCCTCTGCCAGATGTTTATCTTTCGTCATGGAGAGCAGAAACCTGTAAACATCATTCATATACATTTGGTAAATTTCGTCGATAGTCACTGCCTTTTCTCCCCTCTATGTTATAAACGCATAAGAAAGGTTTGAGGTTGCACTTATTATGTCCACGGCTATTTTTTCCTCCAATTTCTTACCCTTAAAAAATCACCTTATCCTATATAGTAACCAAAAATGATAGTGAATGATAGAGTGAAGCATTTTTCTTAAAGAAGCAAATGGTCTGAAAAGGAGGGGGCACAAATAGAACATGCCAAAATCTCGAGGGACATCTACCAAAACATCGCCGGGATCGGACTCGGCACATGGGCGATCGGCGGCTTTATGCGGGAAGGCTCCATGAAAAAGAGGAAAATCAACGCCGCGCGCTCTGAGCAAGGAGTCAATGTAATCCGGCTGCGCGCCTCCATATGGTTTCATACAGCCGGAAGTGCCCCGGTTTTTTTCGGGAAAAATTAATTTTTAGTACCAGGTAATAAAAAATATTGTTATAATAAACGAAGGAAAGCCTCAATCGACTACTACATAAAGGAAGTGCCATATGTATAAATTTATCGGTTATGCTGCAAAAGCGATTCTTTCTTTACGCGGCGGAATTAAAGTATACAATAAGGAGAATCTTCCTAAAGATACGGGTTTCGTGCTAGCCTGCACACATTCCGGATGGGTGGATGTCGTCGCATTAGGTGTCGGCATTTTGCCTCATGAAATTCACTACATGGCGAAAAAAGAACTTTTTGAAAATAAATTAAGCGGTTCTTTCCTTTCCAGCATCAATGCTTTTCCGGTCGACCGGGAAAATCCGGGGCCAAGCAGTATCAAAACCCCGACCAAGCTGCTGAAGGAAGAAAAGATTGTCGGCATTTTCCCAAGCGGGACGAGAACATCGGAAGACGTCCCTTTAAAAAGGGGAGCAGTCACGATCGCCCAGATGGGAAAAGCGCCGCTCGTCCCGGCCGCATACAGCGGTCCTTCCAACGGAAAAGAGCTTTTCAAAAAAGGCAAAATGAAACTGATCATCGGTGAACCTCTCAACCAGGAAGATTTCGCTCAATATTCATCAAAAGAAAAACTGGCGAAAATGACAGAGGCGTTAAATAACAGCATTAAGTCGCTTGAGAAAGAGCTTAAGCAGTTATCATGAACAAACAAAAAAACAGCTTGTAAGAGGCTGTTTTTTTGTTTTCACTTATTCCACAACATCTTTCAAAAACTGAAGCAGTTCCCGCCAAAATGCCTCTGATGCCAATGCATCCGCCTCAGTTCCGCCGCCATATACGATGTTTGTGCTGTTCCTTGCTGTAGTTGGAAAATACGGCGGTCTGATGTGATGGCCTGCCTGTTTCAAGCAGACATGCTTGAAAAAATGAGGAAAACGATGCTTTTTCAAACGTTCAATAACCATCTCGCTCATGTGAGCCGACGGCCAAACCATATCATCTGTACTTGATGTTAAGAGGACAGGCCCTTGTATACGTTCTGCTTTTATGATTGAAGGATGCTCTTCAGTGACATGGCGGAGCGCATGTTGATAAGCGTCCAGATAACATTGCGGCTGCCGTTTTATTTTTTGTTTGAGCCATTTTCCCAGCAGCGAAAAGCTGAAAAATGGGAGGGGGGCATAGGGCAACGGAGAGCCTCCGACACTCCACGAAGATGTCTGTCTCAGGCGTTTCAGCCCCACTCCCTGAAAGACGATTCCCCCGCCTACGTGTGAGATGACAAAACGAATGCCGGGAAAATGAGAGCCGATCAATAGGGCGAGCTCACCGCCTTTAGATCGCCCGAATATTCCGATCCGTTCATGGTTTAGCCCGTCTTGCTCAAGAAGCCAGGCAAGGGTTTTCTGAAAATATTCGAGCGGGATTTCAATCAATTTTTTAGGAAGATCGCCGTACTGAAAATAAGGGAGGGCCAATGCAGCATATCCGGAATTGGACAGCATCCCTGCTGTCGTTTCATCAAGGCCCCCGTCCGATCCGCCCAAAACAATCACAACAGGAGGGTGTTCGACAGAACGGGGACGGAAAAAGGTCCCGGCGACTCCGTGTGCATTCACTTCTTCTCTAATGATCGTTTCCGAGATGATCAGTCGTTTGATTTTCTTTCTTAAAAGGATGTTTCCGTTTTGCTTGACTTCAATGTTAAAAACAGAGGGACGAGCCGATTTTTTTTGAAATGCGCAGGTCGGGTCCGCCGCTTTCATTGACCAAAAAAGCCCCATTTGATCTTTGACACGGTATGTACCTTCCAAAGGCATTGTCATTGCGGGATCGACTTCTCCAGCATCATCGGCTTGAAAGACTGCCCTGGACCTCCAGTTGACATCGGCTTCATCATTAACCTCAGCAGCGATTTCAACCGATTCTCCTGGAGCAAAACCGCTCAATTTTATATTTATTTTTTCATCCCATTGCGAGATCGCAGGGATATGGATTGCAGGCTGGCGGTTAATCAAGACGGCTCCTCCTTTTCAAGCTTTGACCGGAATAAATCGACACACTCATGAATAAAATCATCAGCGCTTTCATCATTTGCTTCATCAGGTAATGATTGAAACAGAATATATTGGTTCAACAAGCCGAAAAACATCCTGCTGAGCATTTGAAAGTTGCCGTTCGAAATTTTGCCCTGATCGTAAAGCTTCAAAAAATAAGCAGCTAAAAAGCCGTGTAATCGGCGGGGGATTTCCGCGATTAATTCAGATACCTCCGGATCTTGTTTCGCTTCAGTGAAATACAGCCAAAACATACTGTCCTTTTCCAAGTTTTCTTCAAGGTACAATTTGGCGATCAATCTCAAATCATCTTCTAGACGGCAGGTGAGCTTTCCGGCAAGACCGCTAAAAAAATCACCTGACGTTACATGCTGAATCACACTTTCGCGAAATAGATTTCTTTTACTCCCGAAATGCCTGAAAAGGGTCAAATGATTGACGCCTGCCTTTTCAGCTATATCCCTTGTGGACGCCGCTGTATATCCTTTTTCTTTGAAGAGTGTAAGGGCAGCCTGAATTAACCGTTCTCTTGTTAACTGTTTTGTCATTTGTCTCTCCTTCATGTAACCATTTGATTACATTTTAACCGAAAATAAAAATGTAATCAAATGATTGCATTTTTGAAAGCCGAAAAAAGAGGATGCAGTGTGACCGCATCCTCTTTCTGTAAATATTCGATTGTCATCACGCTTCTTCAAGGAGTTCTTCAGCGGCTCTTTTAACCTCGACATATGAGACGTGGTGGCCGTCGATTTCATTAATCGTAAATTCAAACCCTTGATCGGTGATGGTATCGCCTTTTTGAACCTCATATTTCTGTGTGAGGAACCATCCGCCGATCGTGTCAACTTCTTCATTGTCCAGCTGAATGCCGAGCAGATCGTTGACCTGGTTGACCAGCACTTTCCCGTCAAGAATGAAGTGGTCTTCGCCAATTTTACGAATTTCATTGATTTCGTCTATATCGAATTCGTCGCGGATTTCCCCGACGATTTCTTCAATGATGTCCTCGACCGTGACAAGTCCAGCCGTACCGCCGTATTCATCCGAAAGAATCGCCATGTGGACGCGTTCTTTCTGCATTTTGAGAAGAAGATCGTGAATCGGCACAGTTTCGATCACATGAATGATCGGATTGATAAATTGTTCAATCGTGTCTTCTTTTGAGCATTCTCCGCTGATGCAGGCCGTCAGAATTTCTTTGACATTGACGACGCCGATAATGTTGTCCTTGTCGCCGTCTTCCACAGGATAGCGCGTGTAGCCTTCGGCTTTTGTCACATCGATCATATCTTTGATCTTCATGTCATGCGGAAAGCTGACGACTTCTGTTCGCGGAATCATGATCTCTTTGGCAAGACGGTCATCAAATTCAAAAATTTTGTTCACATATTTGAATTCAGATTGATTAATTTCGCCGCTTTTATAGCTTTCCGACAGGATGATCCGCAGCTCTTCTTCAGAGTGGGCCATTTCGTTCTCAGAGACCGCTTCGAGTCCAAACGCTTTAGTCAAAAGTCTCGCCGATCCGTTCAGCGTCCAAATGAATGGAAACATGATCCGGTAAAACCAAATGAGAGGCTTTGCGAAAAGAAAGGAGACGGCTTCCGCCTTTTGAATCGCAAGCGTCTTTGGAGCGAGCTCCCCGACGACAACGTGGAGAAACGTAATGAAGCTGAATGCGATCACAACCGCAACAATGTGCGAAGCCGAGCTTGGAATGTTCCACTTCATAAAGAGCGGTTCAAGCAGCCGGGCGACCGTCGGTTCCCCGAGCCATCCGAGTCCGAGAGCCGTCAGAGTGATACCGAGCTGGCAGGCCGATAAATATTCATCCAAATGTGTGACGACTTTTTTGACCGAAATCGCTGTTTTGTTCCCTTCGGCTATCAGCTGGTCGACCCTCGACGTTCTGATTCTGATAATCGCAAACTCGGATGCTACGAAAAATGCTGTCAACGCAATTAAAACAGCAACAAAAATCAAATTAACTATATCCAATTAGGACCTCCACTCTAACGTGAGAATGAAGGTAACACCTCCTGTTTAGTAAAAGATTAACTAAAGCAGCAGCATAAAAGATTGGATGACTTCAAGCTTTTCGGGTGAAAGCCGGCTTTTCAACGCGGCCCGCTCATCGGGATTCAGCCGCTTCATCCGGTTGATGATCACGGAGATTGTATCGTTTACATGATCAATTTCCGACGTAAGACTTCCAATTTCATCATCATTTGCAGGTGAAGAGGGAAACTGGTTTTCCAGCCGCAGTTTGATGTCGGACAGAGCCAATCTTTGCCGCTTGCAGTCCGTAATAAATTTCAGCCGTTTGAGAGCGGCTTCATCATAATAACGGTAGTTCGAACATGATCTGTCAGGCGTTAAAAGCCCAAGATTTGTGTAATAATCCACAGTGCGCTTTGTCACGCCTGCCGCAGCTGCTAATTCGCCGATGCGATATTTCTCTGCCCCATCTGCATCCCTCCTCAACCATCACGTTATAGTTATAAAACATTTTAATATATTAGAAGCAGTTTATACAAGTTAATTGATAAAAAAAGGGCGTGGAATTCATGAAGCCGCCTTTATTTTTTCTAAATATTCGCGAAAATATTGTCGGATTTAAAGTTTAGACATTTGACTGACTGTTTTTTAATAAAGTAAGATAATAGTATATATTGACTTGGAGGTGGTATGATGGGGCCCTCTGCATAGTCATTCATACAGAACAAACATCAGCCTTATTACGGGAATTTGAATTCAGCAGGAGGTGACTCCTTATCCTCCGAGAAGGATAAGGTTAAATGGACGATATCGTTAGTCTGATGATCATCGGCGTTCTGATTGCTTTAACTGCTTTTTTCGTTGCATCAGAGTTTGCAATTGTTAGAGTAAGAAGCTCGCGTATTGATCAGCTTATAACGGAAGGAAACAAAAAGGCAGTTCGCGCAAAGCAAGTGATATCGGATTTAGATGAATATCTGTCAGCTTGCCAGCTTGGAATTACAATCACAGCTTTAGGTTTGGGCTGGATGGGGGAGCCGACGCTCAGAAAGGTGCTGCATCCGCTCTTTGAAAGCCTTGATGTCCCAGTTTCTATTTCACAGGCGCTGTCAGTTGTCATTGCTTTTTGTGTGATTACATTCCTGAACGTTGTGGTTGGAGAACTGGCCCCTAAAACCATCGCGATCCAAAAAGCGGAGCAGATGACGCTTTGGCTGTCGGGACCGCTGTATTTTTTCCATATGGCCATGTTTCCGTTCATCTGGATATTAAACGCTTCAGCCAGAGTGCTCACCGGATTATTCGGTTTGAGGCCTGCTTCGGAAAAGGATGAATCGCATTCAGAAGAAGAATTGCGCATTTTGTTATCAGAAAGCTATAAAAGCGGAGAAATTAATCCGTCTGAATATAAATACGTCAATAAAATTTTTGAATTTGACAACCGGATTGCCAAGGAAATCATGGTGCCCCGCACCGAAATTGCCTCCCTCTCGGCGGATATGCCGATCGATGAGGCCTTGGCGGTTATGCTGAAAGAAAAATACACGCGCTGGCCCGTCTATCAAGGCGATAAGGACCACGTCATCGGCATGATCAACACGAAGCAGCTGTTTACAGATATGCTGTTCATGTCAGAGGCGGAAAAAAAACGTCTTTCGCTTAAAGCGTATGTCCGGCCCGTCATTGAAGTCATCGAAACCGTGCCCGTCCAAAAGCTTCTCATCAAAATGCAGCGGGACCGGATCCACATGGCGATTTTGACGGATGAATACGGAGGGACGTCAGGGCTTGTCACGACAGAGGATATTCTCGAGCAAATCGTCGGAGACATCAGGGATGAATTTGACGAAGACGAACTACCGCTCATTCAGAAGGTTTCCGACCATGAATATGTCATGGACGGAAAAGTGAGAATCGATCAGGTCAATGAGCTGTTCGAGGATGTCATAGAAGAAGATGAGGTCGACACTGTCGGCGGACTCGTGTTGAAAGAAAACATTGATATCAGAGAAGGCCAGGCGGTTCATGTCGGCTCTTATACGATTACGGTCCTTGAGATGGAGGGCCGGCTGATTAAGCACGTAGAGATCAAACAAGAACAAACGACAGAACATGTCGAACTGGCGCCCGCAGATCCGGTCATGATCAATGAAGTCACCTTGAGCGAAAAATAAGCTCAAGGTTTTTTTGTGTTTTAAGAAAAAAGACCCGGACGGAATAGAAAAAATGTCATTTGAACAAGAACGTTTGTTCGTATATAATAGGAACAAACGTTCTGTTTGGAGGGGGATGCTCTTGCTGTGGTATGAAACCATTTCTGAAGATGAAAAGAAAACATACATCAAGAGAATTGAATTTCACCTGCGAAACTGGAAAAATTACAAAGCCGCCGTTTTAAATTTGGAAAGGAGGATGGAAAAGGATGAGAAGGGAGGCCATGTAAAGGAGACGGAAGCATATTATCAAATAGGTGCTGAAAAAAAGCTCTATCAATTTTTGCTGGACTCCATGGAAACGGCATTGGCCGAATTGGACGAGACGGAGCGGGCGCTTGTTGAATACCGCTATATTCACAATTGGAGCATGGGAAAGTGTGCAATGGAGATCGGATACAGTGAAAAAACATTGTTTTTATTAAAAAAGGCGTTATTGGACAAGCTTCTCGTCAGTTTGGCAGCGATAACCAATATTTAATGAGGCGGTTGAGGACTTGTTTTCCAAAAGAAAACAAGTCCTTTTTTGTTTCTGCGGCAGCCTTTCAGCTTTTTTTCAGTTTCTTGACCGGATGATGACATGGGGGCGGAGCTGTTTCCTTTTAAGATGAAGATAACCTTTTAAAACAGTAAGGGGGCTGAGGAAATGGATGGTAACAAGACGGCCGATCTGCTTTGACGCGGCAGGAAAGGAGGGGAAAGAACATGGAATTTTCTGATGTTGCTTACGTTCCGTTGATTACAGGATTGGTTCAAACGGTAAGGTTTCTCGGCATTCAGAAACGATTTCTCCCCGTTTTTGCAATTGTTTTCGGAATTTGCGTATCGCTGCTTTTAACCACGGGAAACTGGAAGGAAGACATGACGATCGGAATCTGCCTCGGATTGTCATCAGTCGGCTTTTATTCAGGTTCAAAAAACATCTTAAAATCATCCAATAAGGAGGAATTCGAACATGAAGATATATTTGGATCCAGGACACGGCGGAAGTGATTCGGGAGCGACGGGGAACGGTTTGGCGGAAAAGAATGTCACATTGGCTATCGCGCTGAAGATCAATGATATTTTGTTGACAGAATATAGAAACGCCGAGACGCGGCTCAGCAGGACAACAGACAAAACGGTTACGCTTCAGGAGCGGACGGATGACGCTAATTCATGGGGTGCAGACTTGTTTGTTTCCATTCATACAAACGCCTTTGACGGTACGGCTTACGGATATGAAGATTATATCTACAGCGGCTTGTCCGATGAATCAGTCACCGCTCTTTACCAGCGGATCATTCACGAGGAAGTGATCAAACTGAACGGTTTACGGGACAGGGGGATGAAAAAAGCGAACTTTCATGTGCTCAGAGAAACCGTTATGCATGCGATTTTAACGGAAAACGGATTTATCGATCATCCTGATGATTCTGCAAAGATGAAAAGCGCCGCCTGGATCGAACAGACCGCAAGAGGGCATGTCAATGGGATTGCCAAGTGCCTCGGCCTCGCGAAAAGCGGCACATCATCTTATCAATTAACAGTGGATGGGGGACAGATCGGGACTTATCAAGAGAAAGCCGATGCTTTGCAGCTGATTTCCTCGCATTGGGGAGCATTTCAAACGGCAATGATTGAAAAGCGATAATTGATAAAAAGAATCCATTTTGACTATATGGGCATCAAAATGGATTCTTTATTTTGGAGGCTCCTTTTTTTCACTTCAATGCCTGCTTGTGTCTGTCGATTTGCACCCGGTTTTCTTTTATATGTTTTAACAGGGCGACCATTATAAATCCGCCCGGCTAGCGCCAGGAAAAAACAACAACCGGAAGCAGGCGCGATTTTGCCTGCTCATAACCAGATCAGAACAATTGCTTCATCAAAACAGTTGATCGTATGTATAACGATTAAACAAGGCTCCCCGCCCAAAAACCGCCGACGCAGCACGCCATTGTCAATATGATGTAGGCCGCGCCCGCCTTCAGCCGTTTTTCTACCAGGAGCTGAACGGCTTCAACACTAAAGGTTGAGAAGGTTGTAAATCCCCCGAAAAAACCGGTTCCGATGACGGTGGACAGCATCTGCTGCTGGATGTCGAGGCTGACGAATATGCCGAGCATTAAAGAGCCGAGAATGTTAATGATTAAAATGCTTGCCGGAATGCAGGCATTTTTGAATTTGGAGCCGATGATATTGCCGAGCCAAAATCTCAGGACTGAACCGATGCCCCCCGCAATCATAAAACCCGCAGTCATCATGAGGTATAGCGCTCCTTTTTTTGGCCTGCCTGTCCGCCGATCCGATTCCCTAACACAATTCCAATAAAAGCAAGGCAGATTCCGGAGGCAAGCGATGCCACCAAATATAAAACGCCGTTATGGGGTGCTGCGGACTGGAGGATCAGAGCCGTTTCTTTTGAAAACGCGGACATTGTCGTATAACCTCCGCAAAAGCCTGTTCCTAAACATAATTGGATCAGCGGTTTTTTTGCCCTGGATGAAAAAAAGCCCGTCAGCAGACCGAGGAGCAGGCTTCCTGATGCATTTTCTATAAAGGTCGGCCAAGGGAACCAAGCGCTTCCCGCACTCATGTTGATCGCATAGCGGCAAAGTGAACCGAGCGCTCCCCCTATGAATACGGCTAGATATGATTTCATGCTTTTCCTTCTTTCTTAAAGTAATCCGGATAATCGGTAATGATTCCGTCTATGTTCCAGCTTTGCAGGCGGCGTCCGGTTTTGCGTCCGTTAACCGTCCATGCAAAAACCTTCATATCATGGCTGTGAGCGGATTTGATCAAAAATGAACTGAGCATCGTATGTTTCAGGCTGACATAGCGTGCAAATGAAGAAATATGCCGGAGGCGGCCGTACGGCAGCATTCCGAACCGCGGTCTGATCAAAACGGCGCCTGGTATCGAAGGATAAAGGTTATGAAGCGTCATGATGGCTCCGGCGTCAAAGGATTGCACGATCGTGTTCGCCGAAGGGCCGAGCCGGTCAATCAGCCGGCCGATCGCTTTTTCAATTCCAGGCTGTGTTTTGGAAGACTTGATTTCGATGAGCAGCCCTATTTTATTGTGATACTTGTGAAGAACCGCTTCAAGATCGGGAATTTTTTCGCCCTGAAAGGAAGGGCTGAACCAGCTTCCTGCATCAAGCGTTTCAAGCTCTTTCATTGTAAAATGCCGAACAAAGCCCGTTCCGTTTGTCGTCCGGTCCACTTTGTCATCATGAATAACCGCAAGCTTTCCATCCTTTGTCAATTGTACATCCAGCTCAATAAAGCCGGCCCCCAGCTCTCGTGCTTTTTCAAAAGCGGCAAACGTGTTCTCCGGGGCGTAAGCTGAGGCTCCGCGATGTGCGATGATGTGCAAACATGTCAGCTCCTCTGCAAAAAAATCTTTCCATAACAAGGATACCCGAAGTGCTGATGCAAGTAAATCAGCTGTCTTCGAATTGTAAAACATTCTGGGCATAACGGGCTGCTGCCATGCGTATCGTTTAGAAAACTACAAAAGGGTTGCGACAAATTTCGTCAAAAATAGTCCAAAAGATTCATTTGCGGAATATTCGGATATTTTATAATGGAACAAAGGAGGCGAGATGATGGGTAAAGGGAGAATTAAAGTGGAAGAACGGATTAAGATCGAAACCGATGCTGAAATGTTTAAAGCGACTCTCCTGGATCAAACACAGTCTGCGAAGAAAAAATAGCAGTATAGCCCGAATCAAATGTCTCTTGGAACAATAACATACGATCGACAAAGGCTGCCGAAAATATCGGCGGCCTTTTATGCGGAGAATAGGAATCCTGACGCAAAAGCAGGAAAATCCTCTTCCTCTTCCGTCCATAACCGTCCTGTCACATTTTGCCGCGCAATAAAATGAGAAATTTTTCGAAGCTTTTAGTATAATAAATGCTTGACAGCGATATAAGGAGAGAAAGCGATGTTTACACAGTACTTGACAATGGAGTTTGCCGGTCAAATCGGAATCAGCATCGGCATCCTGCTTTTATTTTTCTTATTGAGAAAAATCTTTACGAAGTATTTGTTTAACCTGATTTTAAAATTAACGCATAAACCGAAAACCGATTTTTTTAATCAAGTGGCGGTTGCATTTGAAAAGCCGGCGAGATGGTTTTTTGCCATTCTCGGCATTTATTTGGCCATCATCTATTCGCCGTTTTTTGATGCGCATATGGCGATCGTCCATAAGCTGTACAGGGTATCCCTTGTCATACTCGTTGTGATCGGGCTTTATAATGTAACGGCTTCGTCTTCGGTGCTTTTCCATAAAATCAACAAGCGGCTGGAGCTTGACATGGATGACATTCTTGCGCCGTTTTTGTCAAAGATTCTCCGCTTTGTCATCGTGGCCCTCGGAATCAGCATGATTGCCGGAGAGTTTCATTACGATGTGAACGGTTTTGTCGCCGGCCTTGGTCTTGGCGGATTCGCTTTTGCTCTTGCGGCAAAAGATACCGTAGGAAACTTTTTCGGGGGAATTGTCATCATCATGGAGAAGCCTTTTACGATAGGTGACTTTATCGAAACAAAAATCGTGATCGGGACGGTCGAAGATATAACATTTAGAAGCACAAAGGTCCGCACGGCAGGGGAGGCTCTTGTCACAGTGCCAAACTCTGTGCTCGCCAATGAAGCGATCATGAACTGGACAAAAATGAGGAAGCGTCAAATCACGTTCTCGCTGCATATCGATCCGTCAACACCGCGGGAAAAGGTCGAAAGGTGTGTCCAACGGTTCAGGGAAATGCTGCAAACACATGAGGGCGTACATCCGGATGTGATCATGGTCAACCTCGATGTATTGCAGGATACGTATTTAAGCATCTTTTTTAACTTCTATACAAATACGACCGTATGGGCCGAAAATTTAGATATCAGGCAGGATATTAACTACCGGATTATCGACATCATGAAGGAAGAGCAAGTCGAGTTTGTTTCTCCCGGACACAGCCTGTTTGAATTGCACGATATGAAAGCCGCTCTCGAAAACCAAGCTTGATGATCGTTTAAAAGGGAAGGGAGGGACGCCAGCATGGATAAAGAAGCAGAAACGTTTTTGGATTTGATTGACAACGCGCGGCGGATCACCGTGTTAACGGGAGCCGGAATGAGCACCGAATCCGGAATTCCCGATTTTCGTTCAGCCGGCGGGTTATGGACGGAGGATATGTCAAGGATGGAAGCGATGAGCCGCGATTACTTTGAACGGTATCCAAAGCTCTTTTGGCCTAAGTTCAAAGCGCTTTTTCAAATGAAGATGACCGGTTCGTTTCAGCCGAACGCAGGACATTTGTATTTAGCAGAGCTTGAGAAGCGGGGAAAAGACGTGAGGGTGTTCACACAGAACATTGACGGGCTTCATGTAAAGGCGGGAAGCCGCCATGTCTATGAGCTCCATGGCTCCATTCAAACGGCAAGATGCCCTAAATGCGGGGCGGGCTACGGACTGGAACACTTATTGCGGGAAGAGGTTCCGAGATGCAGCCGCATCAATCAGAAGGGGGAGGCTTGCGGTTTTATATTGAAGACGGATGTCGTGCTGTTCGGCGACCCCGTGCAGCATTTTGACACCCTTTTTGACATTCTCGCCGACTCTGACCTGCTTTTGGTAATCGGCACCTCGCTTGAAGTGGCTCCTGTCCGCTTTGTCCCAGAGGAAGCGCATCTGATCCCGGGTTTAAAGAAAGCCATGATCAATCTTGAAAAAACCCCGTACGATCACTTGTTTGATGTTGTCATTCACCGCAAGATCGCAGAGTTTACCAAAGAAATAAGCGGTTAAAAAAGGCGCTTCCCGGAGGGAGCGCCTCTTCATTTGTTTTTTCGAACTGCGCTGTCTTGACTACACATCCGTTCGGATTGATGGCATCTTTCACTTTTATGACGCCATATCCCGAGAGATGCCCTGACAACGCATTCGATTTTTTTCAGCGGTCGTCCTTCAGGCTGCATCTGGCTGAACCGAGCGAAAACGTATCAGAGAGCCTGTTCCTCGCCGTTTCAAAGCGCTGTTTTTACCGTTGCAGCCGTTTCTGTCGGTCCGCCCGACGGGACGTCAAGACAGCGATATTCCGCGAACGCCTCCATTATCAGCTGATGAATGATGGTACGTCTTTTTCATTTTCATTTCAGGTTTATGATGACCTCTTCCACGGTTTTATCGTAAATCTTTATAATAAAAAACGGTTGCTTCCAGACTGCCGTCCGCCGACTCTGCATATTCAGGGATCCGCCCAGCTTTGGCAAATCCGAGTGAAGCATACAGAAGATTGGACGGGTCTCCCTCCCTTGTATCAAGAACCGCCAAAGATCTGCCTTCCTGTTTTGCTCTTTCGAGGATATTTTTCATTAATAAGCGGGCGACGCCTTGCCGCCTGAAGGAGGGGGCCGTCATTAATTTGCAGATCTCGGCTCTGTGGCATCCGTTTTGTTTCATGCATAAATGCAATTGAACGGTTCCTGCAATTTTGCCATTTTGTTTGGCGATCAGCAAAATCACGCCGGGCTGCAATACGGTCTGCCAGTATTCTAATGCATCCGCCCGCTTCAGCGGAGGCAGAAAGCCGACTGAAGCTCCTTCGTCTGTGACTTGGACGAGCAGATCTGACAGGGTATCGATATGGCTATCAAGCGATGTCAATTCTTCAATCTCCATCTGAACACCTCATTTTATATCAATCTATCTACCTAATATAGTCTAAGTTTTTTTGAGTGCAACGAATGTGTCAGAAAAACTGACCAGCTTCAAAATAAAAAAAAATCCCCTTAAAAAAGGGGATCTTGACATTGGCTATTCGTGAACTGGCGTCATTGATTCATCAAGGGTTGCAAATGAATACCCCATGTTTTTCAAATTGGTGATCAATAGCGGCAATGACTGAACAGTTGAAGGAATATCATGCATTAAAATGACAATCGGCTGTTTTGTGTGCCGGTTTTTGATGATGTTCAGCTGGTTCATCACTTCCGGGACATATCTTTGGTTCCTGTATTTCCAGTCAAGACTGTCGATATTCCAATCCCAGTAAATAAACCCGCTTTTCTTCAATCTCTTCTTTTGAGCCTCAGTCAGCGACGGTTTGCTTCCGTACGGCGTTCTGATCAGACGGGTTTTCACTCCTGTAATGGACTTCAGCGTGTTTTGTGCCTGCTTCATTTCCAGATTAGGAGAATTGGCGCCTTTATAAAACTGCTTCTGGTCATGGGTCACCCCGTGAAGCCCGAGTGCATGGCCCTGCTGCTTCATATTGAGAACGGCTTTGCTGTGAAGCTTCATGTTTGGCTCAAGCATGAAGAATGACGCTTTCACATCTTGTTCGTCCAAGATCTCAAGCAGCTTTTGGGTTGCCGCTGAAGGCCCGTCATCAAAAGTCAAATAAACCGTTTTTTCCTGCTTTTTTTCCGCCGCTTCTTTTTTCTGTTCTTTTTCCACTTTGCGTTTCGCGATTTCCTGCTTCGTACTCAGGTGGTCGAGAAGCTTGCCGTGTGTTTCTTTTTTGAGCGGAATGCTGTCCCCTTCATGCCTCATTTCACTGTTTTCCGACATGGCCAGATCTTTTTTGCCGGATGCGCCGGGAGATTGCGATAAATCCCAGACGTACAGAAGAATGAGGAACAGAATGGCAAAACATGCTGTTTTCGTCAGCAAATAAGGCACTGAAGGCGCTGTTTTTCTTGAATCTTGGCGCATGTGACTCTCTCCATATCATTTCTTAATCCATTATGAATAGACTGCTAATCTGATAAAATAATGGACCACAGTGTTTAAGTATACAGGATTGGAAAGAAGTTGAATACCGGTGCCGCAAAATTTCTAGCAAATGTTAAGGAAAAATGCTGAATGATGGAGGATGCTGTCGTCCAGCGGCCAAAAACCGCTTTGATGAAAAGGAAAAGTTTTTCGAAATCTTACACTATTTAGAATGAAACCGGCATGTTAGAATGGAAGGGAGAAAATCGAGAAAACCAACTAAAGAACAAGGGGATGGAGAAATGAAGGTTCTTTTTAACGGCCGACTGATGGAACGGAGCGAGTGTGCAGTTGATATTGAAGACAGAGGCTACCAGTTTGGGGACGGAGTCTACGAAGTGATCCGAATTTACAACGGAAGCCTTTATACGCTTGATGAGCACATCGCCCGTTTTTTTAAAAGCGCGGCGGAAATCGGCATTGTCCTGCCGTTTTCAGAAGCTGAGCTGAAAGGGGAGCTGAAGGGGCTGATTAAGGCCAACCAAGTGGACGACGGGGGGCTTTATCTGCAGGCGACAAGAGGAACGGCTCCGAGAAAGCATCAGTATAAACCAGGGCTCACCCCTCAGGTGACGGCTTATACGTTTCCGATCAAAAAACCTGTGAACGAACAGGAAAACGGTGTTTCCGTCATAACGGAAGACGATCTTCGCTGGCTGAGATGCGATATTAAGAGTCTCAATCTGCTGTACAATGTCATGATCAAACAAAAAGCGCACGAGGCTTCCTCATTTGAAGCGATTTTGATCCGCGACGGATTTGTGACGGAAGGGACGTCTTCGAACGTTTATGCCGTCAAACAAAATGTCATCTATACACACCCTGCGTCAAATCTCATTTTAAACGGTATCACACGGAGAACCTTGTTGGAGCTGTTCCGAAAAAACGGCTGGCAGCATGAAGAAAAAGCGATAACAAAAGATGAACTGATGAATGCGGATGAAGTGTTTATTTCATCGACGACAGCAGAGGTCATTCCGGTCACCGTTATTGACGGCCAGAATATCGGAACGGGGGCGCCGGGACCGCTCACAAAAGAAGTGCAAAAAGCCCTGCAAGACAACATTTTGTCAGAGACAGCAAAAGTGCTGTAAAAAGAAAACGCCGCTTCCGCAGCTGGAAACGGCGCTTTTTTCATTGTTTTCGAAATCCGAACAAAATCGAAAAGATCGGTGATAGATAAAGAAAAAACACAAATGGCAAATAGTCAGTGACAGGCACGCCGAGCGCGCTTGACATGAACGCGCCGCTGACGCCCCACGGAATCATCGGATTTACCAACGTTCCTCCGTCCTCGAGCGATCTTGACAAATGTTTCCGGTCAATTCCGAGCTTATCATAAAGATTTTTAAAGGATTGTCCGGGAATTAAAATCGATAAATATTGCTCGCCTGTCAGCAGATTCATGGCGATGCTTGATGAAACCGTTGAAAACACAAGGCGTCCTTTTGATCGAATCCCCTTTATCACGCCTTCAAGCAGGCTTGTAATCAACCCGGTTTTTTCCATCAGCCCGCCGAGCGCAAACGCGATGATGATTAAGGAGATGGAGCCCATCATCGACTGGAGCCCGCCGCGATTCAGAATATTTTCAACTGTTTCGCTTCCTGCTGAAAACACCGGTCCTTTTTGCATCGCCGATAAGAATGAGGAAATGCCGGCATCTGGCTGGATCAATGCGGCGATGATACCCGCCGACACGATCCCCGCAGCGAGAGACGGAATAACGGGCATCCGTCTTACAGCCAGCACGATCACCAATAAAGGCGACAAAAGGGTCCAGAAGCTGATATCCACAGTATTTTCAATTCCATTTACAATCGATCGAATGTTATCTATTGATCCCGATGTGATGGTCAAGGACCGTCCCATAAAAAAGAACAGCAGAACGGTGATCAACAGAGCGGGTATCGTGGTTCCCGTCATATGTCTGATATGCTTGAAAATCGGCAGCTCACCGACGCCTGCGGCGAAATTAGTCGTGTCGGATAAGGGGGACATTTTATCCCCGAAGCAAGCTCCGCAAATAACGGCTCCGGCAACCCATGTCAGGGGGATTCCGGCGGCGGAGGCAACGCCGATTAAAGCGACACCGATCGTGCTTACCGTCGTAAAGCTTGAACCGACAAGAGAACTGATAATCAGACAGCTGATTAAAGCGGTCAGCAGCAAAAATTGCGGTTCGATGATATTCAAAGCGTATACCGTAACCGTCGGAATCGCTCCGCTGTACTCCCAAACACCGATTAAAATCCCGATCAGCGACAGGACAATGAGCGGCTGAACGCCGCTGCGAATGCCAGAGACAATCCCGTTTTCAAGGTCCTTCCATGTGAAGCCCTGCAGGACGCCGACAACCGCTAAAAATCCGATGCAGATCAATAAAGGCATGTGCGGATCTGCATGAAAAACAAACAAACAGATAAAAATGATCAATAAGATCGAAAAAAATAAAAAAGCCGATATGGAAAACGATAAGCGTTTCTCGTTGGACAAATCATACACCTCATTAAGAAAATATCATTCTTTAATACTTTTATGCTTTTGTGCGTAAACGTATTATAACAGAAAAAAAGAAGAATGACCTAAATTAAAATATTTCAAACATTTTTCATTTCTCTTTTTGAAAGCGCTCACTTCTTTAGATATAATAAGCTCAGGCAAGCATAATTGATTGTGTGCATGCCTGCACCGAATCGTTTCAATATAGGAGGAATGAAGGATGTCCAGTACGATCCGAAATTGCCGGTTTTTAAATGAAGAAGCGGTTTTGCTGGAAAATGAATATTTGGAAGCCATACTTGTGCCAAGCTGGGGAAGCAATCTGATTTCATTGAAGTGGAAGCCTGCCGGAATGCATCTATTAAAAACGCCCGAAACAAAGGAAGAATATCACGCCAATCCATGTTTGTTCGGAATTCCAGTCCTTTTTCCACCGAATCGGATCGATCATGGAACGTTTACTTATGAAGGAAAAACCTATTCACTGCCCATCAATGAAAAACCGCTGCAAAACCATTTGCACGGATTTCTTTATGATAAAGCGTGGACGCTGGCGAAAGCGGAGGCTGAAGGAAGGCGCGGAATTGCGCAAACCGTGCTGAACGCCGGCAAGGATCCTGATATCCAGCGAATCTTTCCGCACTCATTTTCGATCGCGATCACCTATACATTGGAAGAACACGATTTACATATCGACGCGTCTGTTGTCAATCATGGTGAAGAGCCGATGCCGCTCGGGCTTGGCTATCATACTTCATTCCGCTATCCGTTTAATCATGAGGGGGATAAAACGGAATGTGTGTTTTCACTTCCGGCTTCGAAACATTGGGATCTGTCAGACCGGATGCTTCCAACAGGGGAATATAGCGAGACAGACGGTTTCAAAGCAGGGAGAACGGCGGCCGGAGAACGTCTGGACGATATGTTGGCGGCCGAACACGATCAAGCTGGAAACAGCACGGCCGAAATCCGCGACCGCCTGGCCGGCATCCGTCTCAGCTATGAGGGAGACAGGCATTTTAAACATTGGGTCGTCTATAACGGAAAGACAGATCACGAAGACTTGCTTTGCCTTGAGCCTTATACATGGATGACAAACGCCCCGAACCTTGATCTTCCGGCTGATGTCACCGGTTTTCGGGCTTTGGGTCCGAATGAAGAGCTGACAATGAGAAGCAAAATCACGATCGGCGGAATGTAAGCGTTCATTCCGCCCAGAGTTTGGCTCAACTTCATCTCAAATCCTGCAAAGAAGATTCCAACTATGTATCAGCAAGTTTGCCGGGTTTACACGTCCAATGTTAATGTTCCCGGCTTTTCTGATTCATTTTGGATATTCCCAAGAGTGAAAAGCCATCAGCATCCGCTGAAATAAAAAAACAAACGATCATGAAAACGGCCCCGGTCAAAACGATGGGCCGTTTGTACTCCTGTTTCATTGGAGTCGCCTAAAATTTCCGCCTTATCGTAAAACAGAACGATCAAAACATGCAAGTTTTAAGGAAACGGGTGAGGATGTTGATTCAGTTCATCGAATGTCAGCGTCTCTTTTCTATAGCCAAGCTTTGCCGGCACTGTCAAAACCCGTTCAAGACCGGTCAAGCGGGTGAGGCGGTGCCCGAATGTCATCGGCAGCATGCCGGGAATCAGCACTTTCACACAATACAAGCCATTTCGTTTTGTGACCGGCGATGTTTGGTCAACAACGATCACCTCAAGGTTCAGTCGGCGGAATGTTTCGAGAAGCTCTTCAAGATCTTTTTTTAAATCCAGGTTGTTTGTCTTTTGCTTGAACGCTTCTTGAAAGGTGGTAAGCGGCTGATTTTGCTCCAACAAAAACCGAAGGCGCTCCTCGGCTTCCGGCAAACCGTACAGCAGGCTGTGTTCCTCCATTTCCCGAACGAGAAAAGGATTGTGGAGCATCTCTTCATATTTGTCTCTTTCGGCCTCGAGTTTTGCGTCATGCTTGAACATCATCCCCGCAAGCTCATGTAGTGCGCTTTTGACCGCTTTAGAGGGATCTGGATGTGCTCCCGCAGAGCAAATAAGATTCAAGCCATGCTGTTTTCTGTTTTTGGCGATCGCCCAGATGCTTGGAATGCCGTGCTCCATCGTTGAATTAAACACATACAGGTCATATCCGGCCACGGCGCGCACCCGCTCAATCATTAATCTCAATTCCTCGTCTTCGCATGAATGAAGCTCAATCTGGCGGAGAGGAAGTCTGGCAAACCAAGTCAGCAAAAAGGAATCCCGTTCAACAACTTCTAAAATGGCGTGGAAAATCGCTTCTTCCAGAGTCCCGCCCAATGCACATCCATTCGACGTTTCGTAAACAAAGCTGTCTTCACGGCCCAGGCTGTAATAGGCGAGAGATTCGGGAACCAATATCGGCCGCTTTTGCATAAAAGAATAGCCCCATACCCAATCAAGCGGACGATTTGGATCAAATGGCTTGAAAGGAAAATCAGGCTGTTTATACTGTTCTTCATCATGGAGTCCGGCGGTTCTTGGGTCTAGCGCCTGATCTTTGAGATTGCGGTAGCAATCATAGATTGCCGTCCGTTTGCCGCGGGGCTCGATTCCGGAATAGCGCTCCAAGCCCTCTAAAATAGCCGTTAATTCACTTTCCTCATAGGAATGGCTTCGCCCCCCGACACCTTCGCTTCCTATCCATAAAGGCATATTGACGATCATATCGGCAAATGGCAGGATGGCATCAAATAATTTTCCATTGAAGATTCCCGTCCTGGGATCGAGGTATTCTTGTCTCAGCACATCTTGCAAATCATCTGTCCGCCGCGTCCGGTAGCTGCCCGGCCCCGTTTTTGGAGCCGGTTTAAGCGAAATCAGGGCCGATTCCGCTGTATCGTCAGGCAATCGGCCGCAGACCTCACAGAGCGGTTCAGGCATAACAGAGTGTAAGGAGCAATCCAATGTTTTGAAATTGATCAGCCACAGCTTGTTTTTTAAACGGCTCCGGCCATTCTCCATCATGTTTTTGATCTCTGTACAGATCAAGCGGACCATATGGCGGCATCCTGCCTGAGATGCCCAGGGGTCACGGTGAAAATCCCTATTTTGCTGCATGAGCATCCGCATTTCTGTGCTGTCGGGGCCGGTGATGAACCGCCTCATATCAGCGCAGCTGGAGCAGCCGGCGTCCTCCGGACACACAAGGGGGCCGATGACACCTTCACCAAATGAAACAAAGCCGCGAAGCCATGGAATTCCCGCTGGCCTTAATATGGCTTCCGCCTCGTGATATACGGACGGGCGCCAGGCATCATGCACGATAAGAACAAGCCCGGTTTCCCCGGGAATTCCCGCCTTAACATCAGGCTGGCGAAGCACTCGATACCGGCCGGATAATTGTTTTGACACATCATCTGCGATCATGCCTTCCCCAACAAGCAAAATACAGCGTTCCATCAAGCCTCCTCCTTTTTTAACCGCACAGCATAGATGCCTGCGAGTGCTTTTTCGAAAAAAGGCTCAGCCGGCACATCATAAACGAGCAGCTGTAACCCGTTGCGTCTGATGCTTTTCAATGCCGTATCGAGCAGTTGTGTGTGGTCTTCACAAACCGGGATGTCGAGCCTGATCTTGTTTTCCGTTAAAATGACAGCGGCCTCCTCAAGCGGCCGTGTGTTCATGAGCGCCTGTTGCAGTGCGTTTCTAAGCGCCAATGTTATATTGATTCCCGCACTTCCATACCAGCGGCCGCACACACCTGTCCATACAACTGGAAAGCCTGATATATCCTTTCCCAAGCCAATCTCAGGTGTGCCGTGCATGATAGACAGCGCATTCAAATAAAATGCGGCTCGTTTATCGTTGATCATGCCGATAGAAAGAGGAGAGGCCGTTTCTCCTCCGCTTTTTGCCCGCTTCTGCAATTCAGCGTCAAGCGACTTTTGCAATCCCCGCAGCACGCTTTCAGCGATCGTTTCTCCTGTTCCGATGCCTAAGAAACCATCCTCAATGACAGAGACATCCGCCAGTTTTGCCCCATACATTTCAATGCCCTTCAGTCCGGCTTCTCTGCGGGCCTCCTCATGGGTAAAACCGGAGCAGACCGTCTTCTCCAAAAGCTCGGCCGGTCCTTCTGAGAGCGGATTTGCAACTTGAACGAAGCATTGGGAAAGAGGGAGCTGCTTCAAGTGTTTTTCTTCCCATAGGCGGAAAATTCCCGCTTTTTCCGATGTCAGCTGACTGAACAATTGAAAAAGCCGTCCTTTTTCTTTCGGTTTGGAGCGATTTTGCACCTTTGCTTCAATATCGCGAACCAATTCAGCCATGCCGCCGTCGGAGCTGACGAGCGGATGGGGGAGGAACGGGCACCAGACTCCTTCAAGAGTGGAGAGGTCGACAAGATAACATTCATTTCGCTTTGTTAATGAAGCAAGCCCGGAAACCGTTTTAAACAATTCAAACACAATGACATTCGCCAGCATGTCTTTTCCAGCCGCAGGAAAGGT
Source organism: Bacillus sp. KICET-3 (assembly GCF_033261025.1). Lineage (NCBI taxonomy): Bacteria > Bacillati > Bacillota > Bacilli > Caryophanales > Bacillaceae > Bacillus > Bacillus sp. KICET-3. The sequence goes on from NZ_CP137345.1 coordinate 1,115,836, forward strand.
GTCAACCTTCCGCTCCTCCTGAAGCGCCGAACGGTGAATCCGCCGCCATGCCGATTCAAAGCATCCGTCGCCGTCTTGATGCACGAAAGGGCCTGCCAGCCCGATCTGCTTCAGACAGACCGCGGGAAATAAGCGTTTCTTTTCTTCCCTGCAAACGCTTTGAAGCGCAAGAAGTTTCTCCGGATCGTCAATTTCTGAAGCATATAAAATCCAATCACAGGATTTGACGGCTTCCCGCCAATCTTGTACAGCAGTCAGCTCGATCATATCGCCATCAGCCTGTCTCGCATAAGCCTCCAGCTCCTCTAAAGCTGTCTGATGGTCAGAGCGTGCTTCTGTAAAAAAAACATGAATTTTGGCGAAACCGGATTCAGCCAATGATCTGACCAGTGAAATGAGAAAAGAGCCGGAGCCGGCAGCCAATATGTTTGCCTGGCGGCATAGCTGGAAGCGATAAGCGCCCGAATCTGCGAAGCTTTCTATAAATTCAATTTGTGAAGCATATTTCTTGAGTACGTTCTCCTCTAATTGATGCGGGCGGTCCCGGCTTACGTCCCGAACAAATCCGTTTTTATACAGCATCCCTCCAATATCAAACACTCTGTCACGGTAGGGTGCGGGCAGTCCATTTGTCAATTCTTCCAGTGTATGTTCACCATTGAACATCGGCAGCAATTTTTCTATCCATTGATAAATGGACGCCCCTTTCATACGAAACGATCCTGAATTATTTCGAACATACACGCCGCCAGCCGGGTCCGGAAGAAAACATGTATCCTGTTTCACCTTCAGGCGGGCGGAAGCGGTCAGATTCGTCATGCTGTACCTCCTTTAGATCATCTTAAAACAAGACATACCAGTATATGTAATTTTGTTGTCCGTTATGATTAATGGGCCCCTGCGGCAGTAAAGGCAGGGGCAGTCTGCTTCTTAAAGCTACATACCTCCTCCATGCCAGCAGCTTCCGCAGCTCCAACAACAATGACCTGCACAGCTCCAACAGCTCGCGCAGCTCCAGCAGCTTGCACAGCTCGCGCAGCTCCAGCAGCTCGCACAGCTCCAGCAGCTCGCACAGCTCGCGCAACTCCAGCAGCTTGCACAGCTCGCACAACTTCCACAACTCCAACAGCTTGCACAGTGTTTAGCATTTACCTCATGACGGTTTGGATCCCAAGCCGTCATCTCATCCACATGGAAATGATCCATTCCTAATGATTGCAATTCATCATGAAAATATTGCATTGACATATCCCTCCAGAAATAAATAAAAGTTTTTTAAAAACAATCAGACCACAACATAAAAATAGAAAAAAATGAACGACATGCCCCAGGCACATTCAACATCAAACTATGAGACTTGTTAGGTGATTGTTACTGATTTGAACGCCTATTTTCCTGTAATTGGATTTGTGGGATTTTCTCTGTTTTGCGGAAAAGGACTGCTAGAATTCATTCTTTGAAAGAAATGGATAGAGAGAATTGAAAAGTGAACTGTCCAATCTGGTCATGCAGACCGATTGAGATAACGAAAAAGATAGTAAAGCGGGTTGCGCCTAACATAATGCCTTTTTTATTATCTGTACGGTTGTAATGAGATAGAGAAAAGATAAATCATGGATATTTCTTGGAGGGGCTCATACCTTCATGGTTTATTAGGGTCTTTTTGCTGTTTTATTTGAGTTTTATCATTAAGATGATCATGGTTTGAAATTGAGTTTTCAGTTTCTATTTGCTAGAAGAGATTGTTTGGGGATGAAACTAGATGTAAGAGAAAAAATTGAACACCGTGAAATGGTGAAAGGCTCGCTTATTGGCGGTCCTCTCATAAACGAAAAAAAGAGGCCGGAAAATATCCAGCCCCATTTATTTCACAATCAGCACCGGTATTTCCGATTTTGCGGAAATTTTATCACTGACGCTTCCGAACAGCAGTTTTTTCAGGCGGTTTTGGTCCCGGCTTCCTGTGATGACGAGGTCGGCGCCGAAGTGTTCGGCGTGCCGCAGGACCGCATTGGCGGGGTCGCCTTCAAGAATTTCAATGTTGGCGTCGAATTGGTGTTCGTTTAAAATGATTTTGGCCGCTGCGATCGCTTCCTCTGTGCTGTCCTCGTAAATGACGGGTTCTCCCGCAATATCCGACTCGCGCGGAACCGGGGGGACGCTGGGGATGCCGCCGTAGATATAAGCCGTGCCGGCGGCCGGCCTTTGTTCATTTGCCAGAGGTTTGGCTTGCCTCGGTTCATGGACGTGGGCGATGGTCAGTTCAGCGCCGATCCTTTTGGTGAGGTCTATCGCTTTTTTGAGCGCTTTCTTACTGTCGTCTTTTCCGTCAAACGCGACAATGATCCGGTTAGCTGTAAACACATTGATCATTCCTTTCAGAATGGATTTATTATCGTTATACCCGATTTTCAAAAAAACTAACGGAATTTGAACATATGAATAAAGATTCTTCCAATTTATGAAGAAATGAAATTGACAAATAAAAAACCGTGCTATAAGATGGAAAATATTAATAAGAATGGAGGGCAACGTCATGATCAGAGCAATCAATTCATCAATCAGCAGACAACTGAATCAAAACGTGGCGGCTTTACACCTTCCATATTCTTTACAGACGGTTTCTAAATAATATTTGAGGAAAGGCGCATGTCACGTTCATCTTTCGTACATGCGCCTTTTTTATATCGAAAAGGCATGCTGCTCGTACAGTGTGCCTTTTTTTTCGGAGATAAAACATTCCGTCTCCAATATGGTGCGGATGTTTTTCTAATAAATGAAAATTCGGCGGATCCGACTGAATTTTCGAATAGTAAAAGGAGGAATTTTTTATGCCAAATGTAAGAAAAAGCGAGATCAATGACTGCAAGGAAAAGCTCGAAGGCGGCTAAAAAAGGAGAGGATATCACATGTTTTCTGTTTTATGGAAGCTCGGCTGGTTTTTTAAAGCCTCATGGCGGCGCTATACAATCGCGATCGTCCTGTTATTGATGGTGAATATACTGGAAATGTTTCCGCCGAAACTGCTTGGAAACGCCATTGACGATATGCAGACGGGCGCTTTTTCGGCAATGGCGATGGCCGGTTATATCGGTTTATTGATCGGACTCTCCCTTGTTGTTTATACGCTGTCATACAACTGGATGTATCAGCTGTTTGGCGGGGCGAATCTGATCGAAAAAATCCTCAGGTCAAAACTGATGGGCCACTTGTTGAAAATGACGCCCGCTTTTTACGAGAAGAACCGCACCGGAGATTTGATGGCAAGAGCGACAAATGATTTAAAAGCGATCTCGATGACGGCCGGTTTCGGGATATTGACGCTTGTCGACTCAACGATGTTTATGCTGACGATTCTGTTTACAATGGGATTTTTGATCAGCTGGAAGCTGACGCTTGCATCGATCATTCCTCTCCCATTGATGGCCGCGGCGATCGGTGTATACGGGAAAAAAATTCATCAGCGTTTTACAGAAGCGCAGAATGCGTTTGGCGAATTAAATGATCAGGTGCTTGAATCAGTATCAGGCGTAAGGGTGATCAGGGCCTATGTGCAGGAAAAAAACGATGTCAGCCGGTTTAACAGCATGACAGCTGATGTTTATCAAAAAAACATGAAGGTGGCGCTGATCGATTCGCTGTTTGAACCGACGGTGAAGCTGCTTGTCGGGATGAGTTATTTAATCGGTTTGGGCTACGGCGCCTACCTTGTCTTTCGCAGCCAGCTGACATTGGGGGAGCTCGTCTCTTTTAATGTTTACTTGGGGATGCTGATCTGGCCGATGTTCGCGATTGGCGAGCTGATCAATATCATGCAAAGAGGCAACGCGTCCCTCGATAGGGTGAATGAGACATTGCGTCATCAGCCTGATGTAAAAGAAGCGCCTCATCCCAAAAGAGCTGAACCTGGGGATATTGTCTTTGACAAAGTCAGTTTTACGTATCCAAGCTCAAGCTCGGAGAACCTTTCAGGGATTTCGTTTGCAGTCTTGAAAGGACAGACTGTTGGAATCGTCGGAAAGACGGGAAGCGGCAAAACGACGCTGATCAAGCAGCTTTTAAGACAGTATCCCGAGGGAAATGGAACGCTCGCCATTTCCGGTGTGCCGATTGGGGATCTGCCCCTTGATCTGCTGCACAGCTGGATTGGATATGTGCCCCAGGATCATGTGCTGTTTTCAAAAACGGTAAAAGAAAACATATTGTTCGGCGGATTACACGCGACAGAGCAGGATGTAGCTGACGTGATCCGGGCAGCCCATTTGGAAAAGGATATTGAACTGCTTTCTGACGGGCTTGAGACGATGGTCGGCGAAAAAGGGGTGGCATTATCCGGCGGACAAAAACAGCGGATTTCGATTGCGAGAGCCTTGATTGCAGATCCGGACATTTTGATTTTGGACGATTCGCTCTCAGCCGTAGATGCGAAAACAGAGGCGGCGATTATCGAAAATATCCGTCATCACCGGGAAGGCAAAACGACATTTATTACATCGCACCGCATGTCAGCAGTCGAGCATGCCGATTTCATTCTCGTAATGGAGAACGGCAAGATTTCAGAGCGTGGCACGCATCAGGAGCTGATCGCAGGTAAAGGCTGGTATTTTGAACAATATGAAGCACAGCAGCTGCCTTCAGGGGATGAAGGGGGGACTGTGGCATGAAGACTGGAAAACGGCTTTTTCAATATGCGCTCTGTTATAAAAACATCCTGATCTGCGCTCTTCTTATGCTGACGGCGGCCGTCACTGCGGAGCTGACAGGGCCGATGATCGGCAAAAAAATGATTGACGATCATATTCTCGGGATTCAAAAACCGTGGTATGAAGTTTCAGGAAAAAGCGAATATACAGTCCCGTATCACGGAAGGGAATATGTCAGAGCCGACAGGGCCGATCCTTCGCTGGAAAAGCGGAAGGAAGTCCGCGTTTTTCAAATCGGCATGACGTATTATTTTGTAGATGAAGCTGTTCCTTTTGATGGAAAAAGGACGGTGAAGGACGGGGTATTGCGGATCTCCAGCGGAGGACAGTCGGAATCCTACCCGGCCGTCCGGCTGTCAGCGTCTGAGGCTTTTTCATTTTACGAACCCGAAATGAAAGGGCTTGTGTCGCTCATATTGCTGTATCTGGGACTGCTCATCCTGTCGATCTTTTTTCATTACGGCCAGTTTTATCTTTTGCAGATGAGCGCAAACCGCATCATTCAGAAAATGCGCCAGGATGTGTTTGCCAATATCCAAAGGCTGCCTGTCCGCTATTTTGACAATTTGCCGGCCGGCAAAGTGGTCGCGCGGGTGACAAATGACACGGAAGCGATACGCGATCTTTATGTGACTGTTCTTTCGACATTTGTGACAGACATGATTTATATGGCCGGAATTTTTGCCGCTTTGTTTCTGCTCGATGCCAGACTGGCGGCGGTCTGCTTGCTGATATTGCCGCTGATCGCCATTTGGGCGGCCGTCTACCGAAAATTTGCTTCAGGCTACAATCATAAACTCAGATCGATCAACAGCGATATTAACGCCAAAATGAATGAAGCGGTTCAAGGGATGCCGATTATCCAGGTCTTCCGGCGGCAAAAAGATATAAAGCGTGAATTTGAAGAATTAAACGACAGCCATTTTCACTATCAAAACAAAATGCTCAATTTGAATTCGTTAATGTCCCATAACCTTGTCAATGTTCTGCAGAATGTCATGTTCGCCGTTTTAATCTGGTATTTCGGGGGAGCGGCGCTGAAGATGGAGGGAATGATGTCGATCGGTGTGCTCTATGCATTTGTCGATTACCTGACTCGTCTGTTTCAGCCGATTACCGGGATCGTCAACCAATTTCCCAAGCTTGAGCTTGCGAGAGTATCATCTGAACGGGTATTTCGCCTTTTGGATGAACCTGGAGTTGATGTTGAGGAAACAAGTGGAGTTAAAGTGAATGGTCATGTTGTTTTCGAGGATGTCTCATTTCGGTATGGTGACAGCGGGGAATATGTGCTCAAGAACATTTCATTCGAAGCGAAACAAGGGGAGACCGTGGCATTGGTCGGCCATACAGGATCAGGCAAAAGCTCGATTATGAATGTTCTGTTCCGCTTCTACGATATACAAAAAGGCGATGTCAAAATTGATGGAACAAGCATTTATGATATGTCGCGCCAGGATGTCAGACAGCATATGGGCATCGTTCTCCAGGACCCTTACTTGTTTTCCGGTACGATTGCTTCAAATGTCAACCTTGATCATGAGGCGGTCACAAGAGAGCAGATTGAAGCCGCATTGAAGCAAGTAGGGGCTGATAAACTGCTTGCCCACCTGCCGAAAGGATTTGATGAGCCTGTCATTGAAAAAGGAAGCACGCTCTCCTCAGGAGAAAGGCAGCTGATTTCATTTGCGAGGGCGCTTGCTTATGATCCGGCGATCCTCGTGTTGGACGAAGCAACGGCAAATATAGATACCGAAACTGAAGCTGTGATCCAAAAGGCGCTTGACGTAGTCAAAAAAGGCCGCACGACCTTTATCATCGCACACAGGCTATCGACCATCAGAAAGGCAGATCAAATCCTTGTGCTTGATAAGGGGCGGATCATTGAAAAGGGCTCACATGAGGAGCTTATGAAGCAAAAAGGGCAATATTATCAAATGTATGAACTTCAAAAAGGACGCGGAACGCTTGTAGGGTAAGCCGGGCATTCCCGGCTTGCCCCAGCATGTTAATACGCCAGTCCGGCCCTTGCCCGAATAAACTCGTCTGAGTTGAGCTGTTTGTAAAGAAAATGGGCGGTATCGCCGGTTGATATTTCTTTGCCGCCAATCGGCAGAAAATTCCGTTCGACGCGGTAATTTGTCACGGCCGGACCGTCCGGAAGATAGGTCGGGCAAATAACCGTCCAATTCAAATCTGATGCCAGAAGGCGTTCATACACGTTTGCATGTTCTTTTGCCGCGCGTGATGAGCGCCTTTTTGATTCGTTTGATTCAAAGCGGTAAAGCGCCGGGTTTTGTCTCGATTGTAAAATTCCGGCGGTTCCGATCGTAATCAGCCTTTTTTTGTTTTGGGCGCTCATAGCGTTTATGATGTTTTGGATGGAGACGCTTAATGTATCGTCTCCATCTGTATTTAAACAGCTGACAACTATATCCGCCTCTTTAATGAGAGCTTGCGCGTCTTCCGGATTTCTTGCGTTTCCGCGGAATGTGCGGCAGCATGTGCTCGGAAGGTTCGGATGTTCCGCGCGGACAAGGGCAGAGACGGAGTGTCTGCCGCCTGCTTCAATAAAGTGCAGGAAAGCTCGTCCGACACGGCCTGTACCTCCAAAAAGTGCAATCTTCATCAACAATCCCTCCCATTTGATCTATCATACGTCAGATCGACCGGGAGAAAAAGCCCCAGAGAAGCGAAAGACCGCCTGAAAAGGCCGGATATTGATGAGATATTCGTGCAAAAGGGAAATCCCGACAAATTGAAGCAGTTCCCAATTGATGCTTGTGACAAGCTGCATGCCGACTCCTCCTTTACATCAGCATATGTAAAACGGAGATGGCGGGTGCGGGATTTTCCCATGCAAAAAGAAGGTGCTGTGAAGCACCTTCAGCTTTAGCCATGATATGAAGTTGATGGTTATTGTTGTCCGCCCATAGAAGCTTGAGCTTGGGAAACAAGACGTTTTGTAATTTCTCCGCCGACAGATCCGTTTGCGCGGGAAGTAGTTTCAGCACCAAGGTTTACACCGAACTCTGAAGCGATTTCGAATTTCATTTGTTCGATCGCTTGAGCAGCTCCAGGAACGAGCAATTGATTTGAAGAATTTTGGTTAGCCATTGTATCAAACTCTCCTTTATCAGATAGTATGGTTGGGTTGGCTGGATTTGCACCAGCTGGCGGCTTTCCAAAGGGGAAAACAGCTGCCTTCTATGGCTGAACCCAATGCTGCCTTGCTACTACGTATTATGGTGGATTCAATCAAATCCATGCGCAGTACAAACTGGTAAATGTTGAAAGCGGAAATTTCAGCGAAAGGGGCAATCTAAAGGAAAAGATAAGGAGGATGCCGAATGTGTCCTGTATGCAATGGGATTCTGGTGGAGGAAAGAGCTTGTCCGAGGTGCGGCGGCGAAATGGCCGACGCCGGAAGAACAACCGATTTTTACGGTCCTTACAGCCCGTATATGGAGTATGATTCGTTTTTGCAGACGCGGTCAAGCTGTATTCATTTATACACTTGCCAAGACTGCTCTTATGATGAAACAGTCGAAATTGAATTGACCGAAGCATAGCAGAAGCCGCACTTCGGTCAATTTTCTGATTCGCTCTATTGCCGGGGGGCCGGAAGTGACGGGAAGCAAGTCATCCTTCAGAGCGGATGCGGAGCTCTGTGTCTTTATCAAAGAAATGGGCTTTGTTCATGTTAAATGCAAGAGCGTGGACATCGCCTGCCTGAACATCTGTCCGTGAATCAACTCTGGCGATGAACGGCTGCCCGCCGGCCTGTGAATAAAGCATCGTTTCGGCGCCCATCAGCTCAGCCACTTCGATTTTTGCATCAATTTTTGATTCTTTTGAGGCTTTTAGGAAGACGGGCTCGTCATGAATGTCTTCAGGTCTGATGCCCATGATGATTTCCTTACCGATATAGCCTTTGCTGCGCAAAATTTTCATTTTTCCTTCCGGAACAAGAATGGAAACATCGCCGAATGTAAAGGTATTTTCCTGAAGCTTGCCAGTGAAAAAGTTCATTGCCGGAGAGCCGATAAAACCGCCGACAAAGACATTTTCCGGATTTTCATATACTTCCTTCGGTGCGCCGACCTGCTGGATGAGGCCGTCTTTCATGACAACGAGCCTTGTCGCCATTGTCATCGCCTCTGTCTGGTCATGCGTGACATAAATCGTCGTCGTTTGCAGGCGCTGATGGAGCTTGGTGATTTCCGCGCGCATCTGCACCCGCAGTTTGGCGTCAAGGTTTGATAAAGGCTCATCCATCAAAAATACTTTGGCGTCCCGGACGATGGCGCGCCCCAATGCGACCCGCTGCCGCTGGCCGCCGGAAAGCGCCTTTGGCTTTCTGTCCAAATATTGTTCAAGGCCCAGAATTCTGGCGGCCTCATTCACGCGGCGCTTGATCTCGTCCTTCGGAAACTTTCTCAGTTTTAAGCCGAAAGCCATATTGTCATAGACGTTCATATGCGGATAGAGCGCATAGTTTTGAAACACCATCGCAATGTCGCGGTCTTTCGGAGCGACATCGTTCATCCGTTTTCCATCAATGGTGAATTCGCCTTCCGTAATTTCTTCGAGGCCTGCAATCATTCTCAGCGTTGTCGATTTTCCGCAGCCCGAAGGTCCGACAAACACGATAAATTCTTTGTCCTCAATGTGAAGATTAAAATTATCCACGGCCGTCACTTTGTTATCATACACTTTGTAAATCCGGTCGAGTACCAGCTCTGCCATGTTCTTCTCCCCCTCTTTATGTAAGCGCTTTATTTAATTTTAAGTTTATAAAAAGGATTCAGGCCTGTAAATGGACATGATGCACAATTTGCATTCGTGCATATTGCTATGATTGCGCCAGGACATCAATGATGAAGTAGACGGCGGCAGCCTCTTCAAACTGTCTGATATCAATTCCGGTTTTTTCAATAAACCGGTCGATTCTGTATTGCAGGCTGTTTCGATGGATAAACAGCCGTTTAGCTGTCAGGGAGGCATTCAGGTTGCACTGCATGTAAGTCCTGATGGTCAATAGGGTCTCCGGATCCGACAGTGCGTCCCTGACAGGATCAGACAACGCGCCAGTTTTGATTATCCCCGGTTTTGCCGCTACAAACGAAGGAAGGCACTGGTAAAAAGAAATAACGCTTCCGCGGTCATTATTGACCAGAAGATGCTGAAACATTTGCTTTTCAAAGCCGATCTTTTCTTGAAGCGAAGCATTGACTTGATGCAGCTGTCCGCTAAAAAACACTGGATTTGCCAAAAAATCGCTCGTCAGCGCGTCTGAAAGCTCGGCCAGCTGCTGTTTGGAAAGAAGCGGAGAAGGATTTTCATGGATGATGACAGCTTCGTGACGGTCGTACCAAACCACGATAGGACGTTCAAAAAAGCCGCTGACCGCTTCTTTTATCGCCTGTCTTTCTTCAGGGGAATGCTTCATTTTAAAAAAATGCCCTTGGATGGACTGAGCGTGCCGATCTTTCAGCGGGGCATTTGCGAAAAAATACTGATGCCATTCTTTCTCGCGCGGCGTCATGTAAGACGGATTCGGTTCTGAAAAAGGCTGAAATAAAGCAAACAACAGCTGTTTTTCCTGATCGGTGACAGCCTCTTTCAAAACGCCGAACGTCTCGCCGTCGTCCGTTTGAAACCAGAGCGCCTGTTGTTTGGGAGCCGAGCCGGAAACCACCATCCGATCTCCGTATAAAGTCTTTAATTTTTCCAGCATACGAAAAACTTCCTTTTCTATTTACTCGTAAATGTGGAAGAGCATGAGTTCATGAATTTCGCTTTTAAGCGAAGGTTCGTCATCATGCGGCGGATAAACGCTGCCCCATTCAATTTCCCCGGACTTGTGATAAATTCCTTCATAATGCGTTCCTTTATGGTAAAAAGAAAATGTCCAGCCGGGCAGTTTTTCTTTTTTAAACAACGGTTTCCATTGAAAGTGAGAAATCATAAAGTGCCACGCTCCTTCATCGATTTCAAAATGATCCGCCAAACAAAAAACTTTTGCAACGATTGATTTGTTATCATTGTATCTCATTCACCGAAAAGATCATAGGCTCTTTTCGGCGCCCGTATTTTGAAAAAAATGCCGCGAAGAATCATGTTCTCCGCGGCTTCCTAAGGACTTTTCCACAGTGTCTCAGGGAAAAGAATCGATTGCTCGGTTAAGTAAGAAGCGTATTCAAAATTTCTTCTTTTCGTCAAGCGGCTGACGGATGTTAAGCCGGGATGTGCGAAGATCCCTCTTCCCGGCCGGGAATTGGCTTCGAACATCCAGATCCTTTCCGACCGGTCCATTCCAAGATCCAAGCCGATTTCCCCGATAAAGCCCTCCAGTTTTTCATCAAGGACGCTGCTGATCAGAAGAGCTGTTTTCGCCAGCTTTTGCACAATATGGAGCCTCTGCCTGGGGTCATCATAGACTTCTGCCAGCGTTTTGACGATGCCGCCGCTTGAAATGTGGGTTGTGATACCGTTTTTCTCCGCTATTTTGACGGCGATCGCCGTAACCGTCCATTTTCCAAGCCTGTTTTTATTTGTATGCACCCTGAAATCAGCCGGATGATCGTTCACCCTGATCAGCTCGATTCCCTGCTGCGCGATATATGGCGTTTCCTTTTGCAGATTCTGCAATTCATCCAAAAAAGCGTCTGAAGATGGGAAGGATGCCTCGCCTTTTGCATTCCTGGCGGTCAGCCCGTTTTCTTCCCGCCTGGAAAGCTGATAAATTCCATTCCCCAAGCTGCCGTTAGCGGGTTTTATATAGACGGTGCCATAGTGGCCGACCATGTCTTCGATGATCTTTGCAGACGGCTGCAATACGGAGTTGGGCAGCAGCAGTTTCGTTCTTTCATCCTGCCGCAAGGACTCGTATATGTCCCATTTGTTAAAGAAGCCGGGATTGAACCATGGGATGCGGTACTCATTCATCAGGCGCGCTTTTGTTTCCTGCAGGATGGCCTCATCCTCCGCTTTTCGGTTCGGCAGTCTGTCATATACCACATTGGGAAGCGGAACCGTTGCTTCTTCCCAGCCGTTTTCCCGGAAAATGAAGCCGTTTACCGTTCCGTCCTCCCACTGGATCTGGTGGGCGCCAAACAAGTAGCAGTACCCTCCGGCAGGGAGATCCATCGTCAGCAGCTTGGAAAAAAACAAAGAGCGCCCCCTGACCGGCTCAAGTGCCGACTTTGTGAAGCCGGCAGTGAAAATGCCGATTAAAGGGCCGATATAGACGGTATTGTCGTGAAACAGCAATGCCGCTTTCCCGCGGTATGGAATCCTCAAGTTTTTATACAAATTTTCAGAAAGCAAGACCGTTTTCTTCAAGCTGCTGTCGAAGGAGATATGACAACGTTCCACACTGGTTCCGAAAGCCGCGTATAAAAGACCTTCCTGCTTGTAGGAAGCCGGCAGCAGCACCGTGTTTTCACTGTTTGGGTGGATTCCCACCGTCAGCGTTTTGCCGTTCATTTCCTTCCAGCTCCTTTCTTGTCTGCCGATGCCGCCAAGAAGGAGCAATATTCCAAAGGCCCTTTATATAAAAGCTCTCTGTTTTCAGGAGAATGCAGTATAAACGCTTTTTTTCCAGGCTTAGAATTGACATCGAGAAGCCAGACTTTCCCGTCTTTTGTCAGGCAAATATCAAGGCCGAGTTCAAACAACGGTCCATGCTCCGATTCAAGCGCGGGGGGTGCGGCCTTTGCGATCGTTTCTAAATCATCCAGAAGGACTGCCTGCCGTTTTTTCGGAACAGATGACAGCCAGCTGTCAAAGCTCACGGATTCAGAGCCTCCCGCCAGGTTGGCAAGCAGACCGTGCTGATAGCTTCGTCTTACCGTTTTTCCGGCAGGCTCCCATTCGCCTGCCCCGTTTTTCTGCAATAACAGCCTGATGTCGCACGGATACCCGTCTTTATCTTGAATATCAAGGAAGGTTTGCAAAAGATAGCGGTGCTGAAGGACTTTTTTGCACCATGTTTCAAAAGAAGCCTGCTTGGAAAAAGATTTGATTTGCTTATGCTTCCCGGCTTGGTAGGAGGCTTTCACCGTTTTCCCGGAAAGCTCCAGGTGAATGATTCCCCGGCCTCCTGAGCCGTATGCAGGCTTCAGTATGCACGATTTTTCTTTTGCCAGCCGCCGCAGCACAGCATGGGCGCTTTCGGCGAGCGATGTGTCAGGCAGATAGGCCTGGAGGACAGAATCTGCTTTTAAAGCTTTGTAGACCGTCCATTTGTCGGGAAGCCCCAATCCAAGAAATGAAGTTTTGGGGTATTTTTTCAGCCATTCAACGATCGGCTTCGCTTTTTTTGACTGCTGATCTTTGCCGTAAAAACAACGGTCATAGATCAGCTCAGGGATTTCGCGTTCTACTTCATTCCACTGTCCTGATTTGGGGTGAAAGGCCAGCGCTTTCACAAGCATAGATCCGGGAGAAATATCTAAAGGGGTGAACCGGATAAAACCGATTCCGTAATCTGAAGCCTTTTTTGCCAATTCCTCGGCATAGTCTTTTTCATGCTGATGGGACAGCGACATAAATCCGAGCGTCATCATGCTGATTCCTCCTTGTTAAAAAACGCTTAACCGGTTAGAGGACGGCGGGCGAATCTGCCGGGCCATCCAGCCGTATAAAGGGACAAGCCTTCTGTAGATGAACTTCTGTTACATGATACGCATTATGTTTTGAAAATAGGTCATGTTCACCCTCGATCACCGTAAAATGTCCGCCGGTAAGAAAAAAATTCCACCTGCCCCATTCTATTTTTGTTACCCCCGTACCATTCCCGAATTTGCTCGGCGATTGTTGACCTACTATAATAACGATAGGCATAGAGTGTGCCGTTGGTCTCCGTTTGGTTCAGTCAGGCGGATGGCCGTCAATGAAGTCAGGTGAAACGGAAGGCAGTTGAATAAAATGAATGTGATTGGTGTTTTTCTTTTTATGATTGTCATCGGCGCCCTGATCGGGGCTGTGACGAATCATTTTGCGATTAAAATGCTTTTTCGCCCTTATCGGGCACACTACATATTCGGAAAACGGGTTCCTTTTACCCCTGGATTAATTCCGAAAAGGCGCGAAGAATTGGCGAGGCAGATGGGACAGATGGTTGTCAACCATCTGCTGACAACCGAAGGGATCAGAAAAAGACTGGCTTCAGACGCAGTCAAAAACCAGGCGGTACAATTGGGGGAGCGGCTGCTTTCACATGCAAGCCAATCCCGGGTTACCGTCGAAGAAGCGCTGACAAAAATCGGGGTGGACAATGCCGCACAAAAAGCGGATCAGTTTGTGAACGAGTGGACGAATGAAAAGCTGTCAGCGTATTTGTCAAAGTATGAGAATGCCCCGCTGAAAGACCTTGTTCCGGCAGACGCGCAGGAAAAGCTGAACGACAAACTCCCGATGGTGTCGGAGTATATTTTACATCGGGCCGTCCATTACTTTGAAAGTGATGAAGGAAAAGACCGCCTTGGAAATATGATCAACGATTTCCTGAAAGAACGCGGCATGCTCGGCAGCATGGTGCAGATGTTTTTAGGAAACAGCAGTCTGGTTGACCGCGTGCAGCCTGAGCTCCTGAAATTTTTGAAAAACGGAGAGACCGCCCGTCTTTTGACAGATCTGCTTGAAAACGAATGGGACAAGCTGAAAGAGTATTCATTTAAAGAAGCTGATGACAAATGGAATCTGACGAGCCTCATCATCAATTTGAAGGAAAGGCTGATGACGTCATTTTCCCTCGCCCCCTTTTTCGAAAAAACGGCGGGTTCATATGTATCCATGATTGAACAAGATGTAATAGACCGTTTGCCGGAGTTGGCCGGCCGTCTGCTGGATGGGGCAGGCCGCCATCTTGATGATGTACTGAAACAGCTGCATCTTGAAGATATCGTGAAGGAGCAGGTCGACAACTTTCCGGTTGAGCGGCTCGAAGAAATGGTGTTGTCCATCTCCAAACGGGAATTTAAGATGATTACGTACCTGGGCGGGCTTCTCGGCGGGATCATCGGCGCCCTTCAAGCTGTCTTTGTTGTTTTGATCTAAAAAAGGAAAGGCATCTTGCAAAATGGAATAATAGTATAACTGTGAAAAACGCTCCATAGTCTGTTATAGTGGAGTGGTGCCATTTTCATGAAGAATACGGCAGGAAAGGAGCGTATCAAACATGGCTGTCAATTTATACGACACGGCTTATGATTTGGAACAAGCATTGCGCCAAAGTGAAGAATACTCTCGATTGAAGGGCCTTTATGATGACGTAAATGCCGATGAATCAGCTAAAAGGATGTTTGACAATTTTCGTGATATCCAAATAAGGCTTCAGCAAAAACAGATGAATGGGGAAGACATTTCCCAGGAAGAAGTCGAGCAGGCTCAAAAATCTGTGGCGCTTGTCCAGCAGCATGAGAAAATTTCACAGCTGATGGAAGCGGAGCAGCGGATGAGCATGCTGATTGCCGAATTAAACAAAATCATCATGAAGCCGCTTGAAGAGCTTTACGGAAATCCTGAAAACTGATCGAAAACCCCGCTTTTTAAGGAAAAGCGGGGTTTTTTTAACAAAGTGAACTAATCACGTTCCTAAACTTTAAAAAAAGACTTGTCAATTGATGAAATTGTTGCGATAATACTATATGTAAGTGCTTTCATTTTGCCGGGATACGATCATGAAAAAACGACTAAGCGGCAAAAAGCTAAGGGGTACAGAGAAAAAGCGCATTTGCTGGTCAGATAAAAGGGGTTATCATATACAGCGAATTGAATGAAAGGGGCATTGAATTCGCTGTTTTCAATATTAAGGGAGAAATCATGATCGTATCCGAAAGATGGCGGAGCGAAAAGTCTGTGCAGACAGGCTTTTTTTAGTTTGAGGTCTGTTCTAAAGAAGGCGTTCGGGACATATTCTCTATAACAGGTACAGTCATCAAAGAAGGGGGACCTCCTGGTGTCAAAACAAATGCTTGCGCTGAACATAGACGGAACGCTGCTGCGGACAAACGGACGGCTTCATCCCGCAACGAAGGAAGCGATTGAATACGCAAAGAAAAAAGATGTGTATGTGACGCTTGTGACGAACAGACATTTTCGTTCCGCGCAGAAAATCGCCAAGTCTTTAAAGCTTGATGCTAAGCTGATCACTCATAGCGGCGCCATTATTGCGGACAAAATTGATAAGCCTTTTTTTGAAAAAAGGATTTCTGAAGAAAAGACGTTTAACCTTGTCCAAATATTGGAGAGCTATGACTGCAATATACGAATTCTGCACGAAAAATATTCAATCGGCAACCGGAAAAAAACAAACTCAAATCTGCTCGGAAAAACGATGATCCATCCGTCAGACCCGATTTTTTATCCTGTTCAGTTCGTCGATTCTTTAAGCGACATGTTGATGGATGAACCGGTCAGTGCGCCGGTCATTGAAGTCTATTGTACAAAGGAAGAGGAGAAAGAGATCAGGCATACGATCGGGAACGCGTTTCCAGCGGTGGATGTTATTCAGGCCGGGGAAAAACTGCTGATTGTTCATAAAGGTGTTTCAAAGGAGGCGGGTTTGACGCTGCTCGCCGCCGAGCTTGGCTTTAAAATGGAGGATGTCGTCGCGATCGGCCATGATACCGATGACCTCCCGATGATTGAACTGGCCGGGCTGGGCGTCGCAATGGGCAATGCGCCGCAGGATGTCAAGCAGAAAGCCGATTGGGTGACGCGTTCAAATGATGAACAGGGTGTCGCCTACATGATCAAAGAATATTTCAGAATGCAGCAAAGCAAAGATTTTCTCAAAAAATTTCATATCAGAAAAGTATAAGCATACGGATATCCCTGTTTTCCCCGGAAAACGGGGATGATCTTTTTTGCCCCTGTTTTTATGGAGTCGGGATTCATCAGATATTGCCGGATTGATTTTGGCGGTTTATTTTTGTACACTAAAGAAAGTTTTGAAACGAAAAAGGTGATGATATTGCGCATTCATATAGAAGGGATTCAGGATGAAAGATTCCTGAGGCCGCTCGAGAATATAGCCAATCTGTTTTTTGAAGAGTGCGAGCTCACGTTTGCTGAAGAAGGTGAATCAGATCTTGCCATCACTCTCGCTTATGAACGGGATGATGCAGCAGTCCGGGCCTCAGGGGCGATCACAGGAGCGGACATAACAGCTGAGTACACGAAATCACTGGAGCCTCAATCTACTGAGAAAGAAGCATTCAAGCAGGTGAAAAACACCGTTTCCTACGTGTTTTTGAGCGTCTTGCAAAAGCACACCGGCATCATTCAGAAGTGGGGGATTCTTACAGGAGTCCGTCCGACAAAGCTGCTGCATAAAAAACTGCAAAGCGGGATGTCAAAAGAAGCGGCGCATGCCGAATTGAAAAGGGATTATTTGATCCATGACGAAAAAATCGAACTGATGCAAAACATTATTGACCGCCAGCTCAAGGCTGTGCCCGATTTATATGATCTTGGCAGGGAAGTCAGCATTTATATCGGCATCCCTTTCTGCCCGACAAAATGCGCCTACTGCACGTTTCCCGCATATGCCATTAAAGGACAGGCAGGGCGGGTCGGCTCCTTTTTGTGGGGGCTGCACTATGAAATGCAGAAAATCGGTGAATGGCTGAAAGAACATGGCGTCAAGATCACAACCGTTTATTTCGGCGGCGGCACGCCGACGAGCATCACGGCCGAGGAAATGGATCTGCTGTATGAAGAAATGTACCGTTCATTTCCGGATGTGAAAAACATCCGCGAAGTCACGGTTGAAGCCGGGCGTCCTGATACGATCACAGAAGAAAAGCTGGCCGTGTTGAAAAAGTGGAACATCGACCGGATCAGCATTAATCCGCAGTCTTACACAAACGAAACATTGAAGGCGATCGGCCGCCATCATACGGTTGAAGAGACGATTGAAAAATACCGCCTGTCACGGAAGCACGGGATGTCAAACATCAATATGGACTTGATCATCGGCCTCCCAGGGGAAGGCGTCAAAGAATTCCGCCACTCTCTTCAGGAAACGGAGAAGCTGATGCCCGAGTCACTGACCGTCCATACACTGTCGTTTAAACGCGCTTCAGAAATGACGAGAAACAAGCATAAGTATAAAGTGGCCGACCGCGAAGAAATCGTCGCGATGATGGATGACGCGGTGTCCTGGACAAAACAGCACGGCTATCATCCCTACTATTTGTACAGGCAAAAAAACATTCTCGGCAACCTTGAAAACATCGGCTATTCTCTTCCTGGACAGGAAAGCATCTACAACATCATGATCATGGAAGAAAAACAGACGATCATCGGCATCGGCTGTGGAGCGGCGAGTAAATTTGTCGATCCGAACACGGGGAAAATCACGCATTTCGCCAATCCAAAAGATCCGAAATCGTATAATGACAGATTTGAACACTACACTGAAGAAAAGCTCCGCTATCTGTCAGAGCTTTTTGGACAAGACGCTGCAAGCAGTTCTCATAAGGCGTAGAAAAGGCTTCCGGAATTCCGGAAGCCTTTTTCTTACTGTAAGCTGCTAATCTCGGTATGCTCTGGAAGCCGGACTGGGTTTTGGCGGTTGATCCGATCATAAAACATGATCCCGTTTAAATGGCTGGGCGACGATCGAGGCGCAGTATTAAGGTTTGATCACGACTTCACTTTGATTCTTTCATATCTTGGCGCATAGCCTTTCACATATCTGTCAACAGGGAGGCATCCTTCTCCTTCGGGTAAATAAATCATGCTGACGGAATGGCGATGATGTTTGGTTTCAGAGCATGTAGTCCGCGCTGCCGGTTTTCTTCATCTGTAAAATGGGAGGCAAACAGTCGCTTTTCAAGGCAGATTTGGTTTGCAGACAGCCCGACTCCCGGCCTGTGGCGATATGTTTTCGCTGTTTGCGGGTCCTGGCTGTTCTGTAAAAACCGCAGCATGGCCGACAGCTCTTCTTTCGCTTCAACAGTCGGAGGCAGGCTGACGTCGGCGGTCGCTTTTCTAAGAATCTCGTGTCCTTCTTTTATGATCAAATCGTCTGAATGAAACTTATTCATAGATCACTCATCCGCCTTTCTGCTTCAAATTTCGCGGTGTTCCCCGCAAACTTCGGGCTCATCCGCGTCTTTATTCTTCATGCCAGACGTCCGGCGTATTGTTTTGAATGAGGGGTAACGTCAGCGCCGCGACTGTCTCATCTTGGACAAATTGATCATATTTTTTCCAGGTGGAATGTCCACCGGCTTGCTCCCTGAAAAAATCGGCCATCAAAAAGAGACCCCGCCGATATCATGGCGGAGTCTCCCTTTCTGTCAACCTCTTTTCTTTACTTCGGTTTTTTTCCACTTAAACACTTGATTCAGCATATTAAAAATCCGTTTTGATTCCTTTGTCAAAAGCGGTCCCAAAATAGCAAGAATCAGCACATACAATGCGGCAAACGGTTTAAGCGTGGCCGATAGACCGCCTGCGATTCCCAGGTTGGCGACAATGATCGAAAACTCGCCGCGGGAGACGATCGTTAAGCCGATATTGGAAGAAGCTTTATGTGAAAGTCCGGCCTTTCTGCCTGCAATCATGCCGGCGATATAGTTTCCGAGCAAGGTCAGGATGACGGCGCCGAGAGACAGCCACACCGCATCTCCCAATGTGAAGGGGTCGATGCTCAAGCCGAAGCTGAAGAAAAACATCGCGCCAAAGAAATCGCGAAACGGGACGACCAAATGCTCGATCCGGCTGGAATGCTCCGTCTCAGAAAAAACAAGGCCGAGCAGCAGCGCGCCGATCGCTTCAGCCACATGAATGGTCTCCGATAATCCGGCCACAAAGAAGAGCAGCGCAAAAATGACAATGATAAAGATTTCATTTGAGCGGATATCGAATATCCGGTTTAGCCATTTCGGCAGCTTCCGTGCAATGATAAAGAACAACATCATGTAGCCAAAAGCGATCAAAATGGAAAGCAGCGCTTTTCCTGCCGAAGTCGAGTCGCCAAGGACAAGTCCTGAGACGACGGATAAATAAACGGCCAGGAAAATGTCTTCGAACATAATGATTCCGAGAATCAGCTCGGTTTCCGGGTTCGCGGTTCTTTTTAAATCGACGAGCACTTTGGCGACAATCGCGCTTGAAGAAATCGTGATGATTCCGGCGACGATCAAAACTTCAAGGAACTCGAAGCCCGCAATGAACCCGAACAAGATCCCCAGGCTGAAATTGATCAGTATATAAATCGTTCCCCCGACAGCGATGGACCGGCCGGATTTGATCAGCTTTCCGATGGAAAATTCAAGTCCGAGATAAAAGAGAAGAAACAGGACGCCCATTCTGCCGAAAAAGGCGATGATCTCCGAGCTTTCAATAAACTTCAGATCGATAATGCCGAACGTCGGGGCGTGCGGGCCAACGATCATCCCCAATATAATCAAAAAGGGGATGATCGAAAATCGAATCCGGTTGGCGATCACGGCAGCGATCGCGACAAGCAAGAGGGCGGTGCCGACTTCAAATACGAGATGATCCAAGGAGAATCACTCTCCCTTTTGGGAAAGAAAATCCCGCGTCAATTTCTTGAGGTGTTTTCTTTCTCCGGAAAGAACGAGTGTATCGTTTTCTTCAAGAACAGAGTCGGCGCCGGGGTTCAAAAATTTTTCCTGATTCTTTTTGATGATCGCGATGACC
Organism: Bacillus sp. KICET-3; assembly: GCF_033261025.1. NCBI lineage: Bacteria > Bacillati > Bacillota > Bacilli > Caryophanales > Bacillaceae > Bacillus > Bacillus sp. KICET-3. Next base: position 1,136,226 of record NZ_CP137345.1, read on the forward strand.
GTCACGCTGTAGTTTTGTCTGACATCCATTTCACCGAGCGTTTTGCCGACGGCTTTTGCCCCTTTTTCGACTTTGAACCATTCAATGATCAGATCATTAAACGCCATTTCAATCGATTCAAGCGTCTGCGGCTTGTAGACCATGCCGCCGAGGATCGCGGCGATCTGCCTTGCTTCGCTGTCATCAAGGGAAATGTTTGACAGGATCTCATCCGGATCGTCATCATCAAAGCGGTAGATCTCTCTTCTGCCGTCATCATGAACGACAATCGTCATTTTTTCATGGTTTCTTGTTTCAATTTCGAATTTTTTGCCAATGCCAGGCAGGTCATTTTCTTTAATATTCAATTTGATCCCTCCGAATCTATCGTTTTCCTTGACTGATCGATAACGCGCAGATCGGAAGGTTTAGGAGAGATAATTAGATTGATATTTCACAGGAATCGCGCAGGTTTTTTCAAGGAGCAAATCACCGTGTCGGACCTCGGGCTGAGGAATGAAATGAGTGATGCTCTGCGTGTAAACATTTGCGGCTTTTCCCGGCTGATGAAGAAAGCTTTTTGAAAAAGGGGGGATTTTCAAAGCGTGCGCTTCAGGCTTCGAGAGGGTTTGAGACATATGGGCCGCCTCTTCCGGAGCAAAGCCGGCGCTCTGATCCTGATGCAAGAAAGGTGTTGACAAGATGGATAAACTTAACAGAAACGTTATGATTGTTTTGATCACATTTCCCCTCCTTTTTTCACATGCTCTCTCACTTTATGATATAAAAATGACAGTGATCATTCAACTAAAAAGACTTGTTTCAGTATCAATTGATCTTGAAATGTAAAGAGATGATTTGAATTCCGCTTAAAAAAAGGTTTTGGAAAGTAAAAAGTGGAATAAATTAAGCTAACGATTTTGAAAACGCATTCAATGGAGGTGCTGTTTATGGAATTCATAACATGGAAAGACAATGGTGAAGTTTTTGAAATTGTGCTCAATCGGCCGGAGGCGTATAATTCCCTGAATGAACACATGCTTGAAGAGCTGAAAGAGGCTCTTATACTGGCGGGGGAAAGCGAAGCAAAGATCATGCTGGTCAAAGGAAGGGGAAAAGGATTTTCCGCAGGCGGCGACATTAACATGATGCTGTCTTCAACAGATGAGAATTTGTCAGAGCAGGTCATTGATACGATTTCCGATATTGCGATGATGATCTTCAGCATGCAGAAGATCACGGTTGCGGCCGTCCACGGAGCGGCGGCAGGGCTCGGATTGAGTCTTGCGCTCAGCTGTGATCATGTGCTCGCGGAAAAAGAGGCCAAGCTGGCGATGAATTTTATCGGGATCGGTCTTATTCCGGACGGCGGGGGCCACTTCTTTTTAGAGAGAAGAGTCGGTGAAACGGCTGCAAAGGACTTGATTTGGAGCGGCAAAAAATTGACGGCGGATGAAGCCCTCAAGCTGCGCCTGGTTGATGCCGTATTTCACGGAGAGCTTGACCGCCATGCCGGCGCCCATCTTGAAAAACTGCTGCAATCCCCGCTGTCCGCGATGATTGAAACGAAAAAAATATATCAAACTTTAAATGCCGGACGTCTGCAAAAAACGCTTAAGCTTGAAAAAACAGCGCAGCTCAGGATGAGGCTGACAAAAGACCATCAGGAGGGAATCCGCGCATTTTTGGAGAAGCGGAAGCCGCGGTTTAATCAGCAAGTATAGATAAGCAAGGCAGGCCGTTTTTACTGTTGTTACTTACGGGAAAAGGCACTTTTTAGTCTTGGGAGTGAGCTGAACGAGCTGATCAAAAGATTGCTAGATGAAGCATTCTGAGATGCAAAAAGACATTTTTCCCGGATAGTATTAGACGGTGGATTTTCGACGCACCGTGAAATGGAGATGACTGGGAGACCGGACAGAACCGGTTTTGGATGCTGCACAGTATGACAATCAAATCAACCGCTGTTCGTCACGGTCTGCTGTGGTCGCTTCTGCAAGTTTTCCCGCTCAATCGGGAAAACCGCCTCCGCTGTATGCCGGCAAAATGATTTATGGCTGGGGATCATCTGTCCGCAACATATGCGATCCAAGAGGTTTGACCCCGTGAGGGGCATACAGGATGAAGAAGGACAAGCGGTTAAAGAATGGAGCATCTATCTTGCGGTTTCCATCTTTTTTATGGCGTGCGTGACATGGATGTGCTTTTTCAACCCGGCCTACCGGTTGGCTGACATGCTTCTTCGGGATGTTTGATGCTCTCATCATCTGTGTACTGACCGCAAAACGGCCTATATTTCTTTCGCAAAAGCAAAGGAACCGCTTATTTGTCCTTTATACTCGGGGCCGTCAATCTTGGAATATTCATCTTGCTGATGTGCAAGTGATTTGGCACATTCCCGGCGGCAAGCAACAAGACTGATTTCCTTGAGCGCCGCCTTTCCTTTGATCAGCTGTGGAAGACAATCATTTTACCGGACGAATGAACTACCCGGTGCGTATGTTCCGTAAATTGTTTTTCCTCGAGCAGATCTCTTCCTTTCTGTTTTGCTTCCTCCACATTCAGCGCTTCAAACCGTTCATTGAGCAGCGTTTCTCCGGACGGGGCAAATACTGTGACATAATACGTCTCCATCTCTGATTCTCCTTTCAAAATTTTGTTGGTTTGTTTAAATTTATATAAAAATCAAAAAAATCCTTTTTAAAATGATATGACTAACGTATGATTGTAAATTGGAAGGAGGATTTTTTTTTATGCTAAAAATCGATCATGTAACAAAGAAGTTCGGTTCTTTTACAGCAGTTGACAACCTGACCCTCGATATTCCCGAGAAGCAAATGTTCGGACTGCTCGGTGCAAATGGCGCAGGAAAAACGACGACGTTCCGGATGATATTAGGTCTCTTGAATGCGACAGAGGGCGCTGTGACCTGGAAAGGAAAACCGATTCATTATAGTGTCAGCAACGGGATCGGCTATCTGCCGGAGGAACGCGGACTTTACCCGAAGCTGAAAGTAAAGGACCAGCTCGTATATCTCGGCAGGCTGAAAGGCATGACAAAGCAGGGGGCCCTCAAGGAAATGGAAAAATGGCTCGAGCGGTTCCATATCACAGAGTATGCGGATAAAAGGGTTGAAGAACTTTCAAAAGGAAACCAGCAAAAAATCCAGTTCATCACCGCCGTCTTGCACAAGCCTGAACTTTTGATTCTTGATGAGCCGTTCAGCGGACTGGACCCTGTCAATGTGGAGCTCTTAAAAGACGCCGTCATTGCTTTGAAAAACGGCGGTACATCGATTGTGTTCTCCAGCCACAGGATGGAGCATGTTGAGGAGCTGTGTGAGCATGTCTGCATTTTGCAGCGCGGAAAGCCGGTCGTTCAAGGGAAATTAAAAGAAATCAAGCGTTCCTTCGGCAAAAAGAACGTGACGATTCACTCAGACGACGACTTAAGCTTTTTGAAGGAAGCAAGCGGGATTGCGAAATGGAGGGAGACTTCAGAAGGCGTCAGACTGCAAGTCGACAATGAGGAAGTTTCCCAGCAGCTGTTTTCCATGCTTCAGGGGCGCGGGTTTATCAGAAAGTTTGAACTTGAAGAGCCTTCTTTACATGATATTTTCATAGAAAAGGTAGGTGCCCGTTATGAATAAATTTTGGATCGTTCTGTTTCATACATATACAAGCAAGCTGAAAACGAAATCGTTCCTCATTTCAACTGCGATTACGCTGGCGCTTGTCATGGTCGTTACAAATTTGGGTTCAATTATTTCCCTGTTTGACAAAGACGGCGGCGAACCGGATAAAATCGCCGTCATCGATCAATCGAACCAGCTGTATGAAACGTTTGCCCAGCAGGTTAAGATTGCCGATAAAGATCATGAGCTTGAGCTGGTAAAAGCGAAGAAGTCTGAAAAAGATCTGGAAAAAGACGTCAGAGACGATAAGCTTGCCGGCATGTTAATTTTGGCAAGAGATCAACAAGGCGAACCGACCGGGACATATAAAGCGCTGGATATCGCTGATTCAACGGCTGTTTCGACAATAGAGCAGGCGCTCTCCCAAACGAAAATCGCCGTCGGAACAGCGGAATTGAATGTCCCGCCCGAAAAGCTGAACAAGCTGTTTTCACCTGTTAAAGTAAAAAGCGTCGCCTTAAAAGAAGGGGCCAAAACAGAAGAAGAGCTTCAAAAGGCGTCAGGTCTCGTATACATTGTCCTGTTTGTCATTTACATATCTGTCGTGATGTACGCTTCAATGATTGCAACTGAAGTGGCGACGGAAAAATCGTCCCGTGTCATGGAGATCCTGATTTCAAGCGTACCGCCTGTCCAGCAGATGTTTGCCAAGCTGTTCGGCATCGCTTTGCTGGGGCTGACACAGCTTGCCGTTATATGTCTTGCAGGTTATCTTTCCCTGAAGTCAAACGGTGAGACAGCAGGAGGCGCGGCGGAACAGATTAAAGGATTTTTGGACATTTCCGGCGTTCCCGTGGCAACGCTTGTCTATGGCGTGATTTTCTTAGCGCTCGGTTATTTCCTTTATGCGACGCTTGCTGCGTTTCTCGGCAGCGTCGTCAGCCGGATCGAGGATGTCCAGCAGATGATATCACCGATGATCCTGCTCGTTGTCGCCGGATTTATGATCGCGATGTTTGGATTGAGTGCACCTGATTCGCCGTTTATTACGGTGATGTCGTTCATTCCGTTTTTTGCGCCGATGATCATGTTCCTAAGGGTCGGAATGCTCGATATTCCGTTTTGGGAAGCGGCTCTCGGCATCGGGATCACCGCCGCAACGATTGTCATTCTCGCCATCATCGGGGCGAAGGTCTACAAAGGCGGCGTGCTCATGTACGGCAATGGCGGCGGTCTGAAAAACATCAGACAGGCGCTTAAGCTTTCAAAAGATCAATAAATTGAAAAAAGCAGCTTTGAAAAAAAGCTGCTTTTTCAGCTGAACAATAGAACGTGCATTCGCCTGAAAGCCGTGCTAGAATGAGAACAGAAATGTTTTATAAAGGAGCAAAAGCGTGACGAACATAACCTTTATTCATGCGGCCGACCTGCATCTGGACAGTCCGTTTCACGGCATAAGCGGGCTGCCTGAGCAGGTATACGGGCGGATTAAAAACAGTACATTTGAAAGCGCCGCAAATTTGTTCAGGCTTGCCATCGGCGAACAGGCCGATTTTATTTTGCTTGCCGGAGATCTGTTTGATGAAGCGAACCGCAGTTTAAAAGCCCAGCTGTTTTTGCGGAAGCAGTTTTTAAAGCTTCGGGAAAACGGCATACAAGTCTATGTGATCTTTGGAAACCACGATCATATGGGCGGTGAGTGGACGCCGATTGAATGGCCGGACAATGTTCATATTTTCTCTTCGGCGGGCATTGAGGAAAAATCGTTTTATAAGAACGGCCGGCTCGCCGCGAGCATATACGGGTACAGCTATCCGCAGCGCTCAGTATTCGAAAACAAGGCTGCCGACATGAAAAGAACGACTGACGCCCCTTTTCATATCGGCATGATTCACGGGGCGCTTTCCGGAGAGGGCGTCCATGACCCGTACTGCCCTTTTTCGCTTCAGGACTTAAAAAACGGTCAAATGGATTATTGGGCGCTCGGCCATATACATAAAAGACAGGTGATTTCAGCCGAGCATCCGGTAGCCATTTATCCGGGAAACACGCAGTCCCGGCATATGAAGGAAACAGGTGAGAAAGGCTGCTTTCTCGTTAAAGCGGGCGGCGGTGGACTGTCTTTTGAGTTTAGACCGACGTCAGATGTCCTCTGGGAGGCCGTTCAGATCGATGTGTCAGAGACACAGCATGTAACCGATCTGATCAGCCGTATTGAAACTGTCCTCCAGACTTACAGAAGCGGAGGAACGGCCGTCTGCGTCAAAGCCATACTGGCGGGAGAAGCGCCTCCTTATTTGGCGGAAAGGCCGGGCGGCATCATTGACGAGCTGCTGGACATCTTTCGCGAGGAGGAAAAAGACGGGGAGTCGTTCATTTGGCTGGCCGCTGTCGAAGATCGTACAGAAAGCACCCTGAGTGCCATCGAAAGCGATGCTTTTTTTCAGGAGCTTACCCGTGAAATCGATGATGTTCAAAACGTTGAGCAGATTCTTGCCGATTTGGAGCGGCATGCGGTCTTCAGAAGGTACGGCAAGAAGTTTAATGAAGAAGATTTCCGCGAAATTCGCGATCAGGCGAAAAAAGTTCTGCTCCATGAGCTGAGGACGATGAAAAGATAAGGAGGGGACAGGGTGAATATTCATACTTTGCACATATACGGATATGGAAAATTTACCAATCAGACATTTCGCCTGTCATCTTCCAACCTTCACTTAATCTACGGCTTGAATGAGTCCGGCAAAACGACGCTCATGTCTTTTATTGAAAGCATGCTGTTCGGCTTTCCGAAAACAAAGCGCTATGAACCGAAAGCCGGCGGAATATACGGGGGCATGCTCGAAGCCGTGCATCCCGCAATCGGCCATATCCGCATCGAACGGACGGCGGGCAGACCTGAGAAGGTAAACGTTTTTTTGGAAGACGGCAGCACCCGGTCAGAGGATTTTCTCAAGCAGATGTTATCCAATATGGACAGGCGTCTATATAAGGCGATTTACTCATTTGATGTATTCGGCCTTCAGGAAATCCACAAATTCAACCGCGACAAAATCGGCCGGTTTTTGCTTTTTTCCAGTTTATTCGGCTCTGACGCGATTTCGAAAATGGACGCGAGCCTCGCGAAAACCCAGGAAGAGCTGTTTAAGCCGAATGGGCGGAAGCCTGAGCTCAACCGCGAGCTGGAGAATGTAAAACGGCTTTCAGAAGAGCTGAAAAAGGCAAAGGCGCGTGAAGACGATTATCACCAAATATTAAACGGCAAAAGGGCTGCCGAAGCCAAAGTCGACGAACATGAACAGCTGATCAAAGATCTGGCACGGTCCATAGCTGAAATTGAACAGGCGATCGAGATTCATCCGCTCGTTAAAGAGGAGCGGCAGCTGGCGGCCCGGCTGGAAGCCGACGGCGAAGCGGGAGACCGTTTTCCTGAAGCGGGGCTGTTCGAGCTGGAGAAATATGAATCCCATCTGCATCCAAAGGAGGCCCAGCTGAAGGCGCTTGAAGAAAAGAAGCGCGATTTGGAAAAACAGTCTGCAGCCTTTTCACCCTCAAAAGAGCATTTGCAGCATGAGGCGCAAATAGAAGAAATGCTGGCGGAATATCCGTTTTACCAGTCGCACAAAGAAAAAGTCACGGCGCTGACCGAACAGCTGAAACAAACGAATAAACGGGTCCAGGCGGGGATGACGCGGCTGCAAATAGAGAGCGAGGATGAGATCCTTAGCGCCGACACGACATACGAATATGAGTGGAAGCTGCAGGAGACGGTCCGCGCTTATCTTCAGCTGCGCGAACAAAAACGGGCTCTTGACGAACGCTTTGAGCAGGCAAGGGCTGATCTTGAGGAAGCGGAACAAGCGTATTTGGATCTTTCAAAGGAAGTGTTGCCGGAAGACATCCGCAAACAAAAGGAAGAAGCCGCCGCCCGTTTGGAATCTGCGGGCGCAAAGGCGGAGAAGCGGGAAGAGCTCATCAGGCAGCTGTCACTGCTGAAAAAGGAAAACAAACAGCGGGAAAAGAGAAGCAAACGGGCGGCGGTCATGACCGTTTTGACCGCCCTTGCCGTCTGCCTTGCGGCGCTGTTTTTCAAACAGTGGCTCCTGTCCGTTTTTATCGCTTTGGCTTCGCTTTTGTATCTCTTTTCTTCATTAAAAAAGACCGAGTCTTCCCCTGTGGCGACATTCATTCAAAAACAGCTTGAAGACATCGGCGGCACCGCTTCCGAACATGCGCCCGACCTCAAAAACCTGAGGGAAGAGCTGTGGCGGGATGACCAAAACCGACAGTTTCTCATCGCAAAACAAGGAGAGCTCAGACAGAAGGAAGCAGACTACGAACGGGCGATTCAACAATTCGAAGAATGGGAAAAGGACATGTTTCCATATCAGGAACAAGCCGATCGTTATATGAAAGAGCTGAAGCTGTCGATCGACCCGTCATTTTTGCCTGATGCGTTCGCTTTGATGAAAGAGCTCAAAGCGGACATCACAAAAAAGCGGGAGCTGGAAGAAGAACTGGCCCGTCTTCAGGAAAAGAGAGAATCGTTTGACAAGCGGGTGCTGCGGCTTGCCTCATTGCTTAGCCATCCCGAAGGAAGCGTGCAGGATTTGGTCTTCCGGCTGAAAGAAGAGCTTGATGTACAAAAAGAACTACTGCGGCAGAAGCAGGAAGTTGATTTGTCCCTCAAGCATACGCTTGAGCAGATCAAAGAATTGTCAGGAGAAGCCGAATACTTCACATCACGGCTTGCCGACTTGTATAAAAGGGCCGGGGCAACCGGCAGGGACATGTTTCTCAAGCTGGCAAAACGCGATCAGGAAAGAAAAGAATTAAAAGCGAGGCTTGGGCATATCCAAGCAGAGCTCGGCAGAAAAGACGCAAAGGTTATCCGGCTTGCATCAAATCATCCGCTTGCAGATCTGGAGGACAAACTGGCAAAAGCGAAAGATCAAAAAGCCCATACTGAAAAACAGCTCAAAGAAGAGCGGGAAAATGCGGCATTCCTCCTTGCAGAACAGCGAAGGCTTGAAGAATCAGGGACGGTTTCCGAGCTTACACATCAGGTCGAAATACAAAAAGAGCGGGTTGCTGAACTCGCGAAAAAGTGGGCTTCAGTCAAGCTGATCAGACAGGCTGTGAAAAACAGGATGGACGATCATAAAAAGATTCGTCTTCCGAAACTTTTGGAAACGGCCGAGTCTTTGCTTAAGCCGTTAACAGGCGATCGGTATGAAAAAATTTATTTTTCTGAAACAGATGATTCAATGATGGTGGTGAGCAAAGACGGAACCGTTTTTCAAGCCCACGAGCTGTCCCAGGCAACCTGTGAGCAGCTTTATTTGGCGATACGCTTCGCGCTTGCATTGTCCCATCAAAAGGACATCAATCTGCCTTTTCAGCTTGATGACAGCTTTGTTCATTTTGATCACGAAAGGTTCAAACGGGTGCTGAACATTTTAAAAGAACTGTCAGGACAAGAACAGCAAATTTTATATTTTACATGTCATGAGCATGTGAAGGAGGCTTTTCGTGACGAGGAAGTCATCCAGCTGCCTCCTGATATGAATCGAATGGCAAAAAAGGTTTTAACTAGCAATTAAGGGCATGTGATATAATGATGTTATGTAAGAAAACGGAGGGAGCTTTACAATGGCAAAAGGTATCATGCTGCACGAGGTTGGCGAACAGGTGGATTTGTACTTGCTCATCAAGTCGTCAACAAAAGGAATCGCAAGCAACGGAAAACCGTTTTTAACATTGATGCTGCAGGATCAGTCAGGCGACATCGAAGCAAAGCTTTGGGACGCGAAGCAGCAAGATGAAACGATTTATGGACCGCAAACAATCGTCAAAGTGGTCGGCGACATTCATCATTACCGGGGGCGCAACCAGCTGAAGCTGAGAAATATCAGACCTGCGGCTGAACACGAAAATGTTAAAATCGATGATTTCCTGGAAACCGCGCCGATTCCAAAAAACGAAATGATGGAGACGATCACTCAATATATTTTTGAAATGAAAAACCCGAATATCCAACGGATCACAAGGCATCTTGTCAAAAAATACGGAAAGGAATTCATCGATTTTCCGGCTGCGACGAAAAACCATCACGAGTTTGTGTCTGGATTGGCGTATCATGTGGTCTCAATGCTTAATCTCGCTAAATCGGTCGCCGATTTATATCCGACCCTTGACCGCGACCTGCTGTATGCCGGCGTCATTCTCCACGATCTCGGGAAAGTAAAAGAGCTCTCCGGCCCTGTGTCAACTACATATACTGTTGAAGGGAATCTGCTCGGCCATATTTCGATCATGGTGACAGAAATCTCAAAAGCCGCTGAAGAGCTTCAAATCGATTCTGAAGAGATCCTTATTCTTCAGCATTTGATTTTAAGCCACCACGGCAAACCGGAGTGGGGAAGCCCGAAGCCGCCGATGGTCAAAGAAGCGGAAATTCTTCACTATATCGACAACCTCGACGCGAAAATCAATATGATGGACAGAGCGCTCGAACGGGTCAAGCCAGGGGAGTACACCGAGCGCGTCTTCGCTTTGGATAATCGTTCCTTTTATAAGCCTGTCTTTCATAAGTAACCGTCATAACTTGTCTTTCTTTTGCATACATTTCAGGTATATCATGTATCTGAAAAAGGGGGAAAAGCTGTGCTGTTTTTTCCGTGGTGGGTCTATCTTTGCATTGTCGGTATTATTTTCAGCGCCTATAAGCTGATGACGACGGCAAAAGAGGAAGAAAAGATCGATCAGGCTTTCATCGAAAAGGAAGGCCGGGTTTACATTGAACGGATGGAAAAAGAAAAAGAAAGACGGATGAAACAATCTCCTGGCAATCATGAAGAACAGCGTGAGACATCAGCTGAAAACAACCATTCAATCGCATAAAAAAAGCTGTCCGGCCCCGAAAGGGGAGGACAGCTTTTTTTATGCCGAATCAGCTGTTGCTGTTTGTTTGTGCAGATGACTGGCTTTGTTCGACTTGTTTTTTCAGTTCTTTATCTTTTACCTTCATGTCAGCGTCTTTGACGAGTTTGTTCATGACGGACTGAAGTTCAGTTGTATCGCTTTGTTTTTGTTCTATTAGCAGTTTTTTCAGATCGTTTTTCATGTCATCGTATTTGCCGCGTTCTTCTGTTTTCTTAATGATGTGGTAGCCCCATTGTGATTTGACAGGGCCGCTGATTTCGCCTGTTTTCAGAGCGAAGGCCGCTTTGGTGAATGATTTATCCATTTCAGTTTTGCCAAACCAGCCGAGGTCGCCGCCTTTTTCAGCAGTTCCGTCAGTTGAATACTCTTTTGCAAGGTCTTCAAATTTTTCGCCTTTTTTCAGCTTTTTCTCAACTTCTTCAGCGGTTTTCTTATCTTTGACGAGAATGTGGCTCGCGCGGATTTTGCCTTTGAGGCCGTCATAATATTCTTTCACGTCTTTGTCTGTTACTTTTATGTTATCCTTTGCGGCTTTCTGCATAAGAAGTTCATATTTGATCTGTTTTTTGACGTATTTTTCGCCTTTTTGATCAATCAGCGCGTTGATCTGGTCGCCTGCGGTTTTCTTGTATTCATTCAGTTTTTTGTCAATTTCTTTGTCTGAGGCCTTGTATTTGTCATCGAGTACTTTTTGCTGAACAAGCATGTTAAGCGCGTCCGCTCCGGCGTTTTCTTTTAATGTTTGATAAAGCTCTTCTTTTGTTACATTTCCTGCTTTTGTTTCTGCGACAACTTCAGAATCTCCCCCGCTGCACGCGCTGAGAGCCAGAAGGCTTGTCGCCGTAATCGCCGCAATTGCAATCTTCTTCATAAATGAAAACACTCCTAATCATAACAGTTTAAACTTTCCTTTGAATAGTATCATATCATATTCTGACATGCTGTAAAAAGATTTTCAAGAGAGGGGCATCCGTCTAGTCAATTTTTCTTGATCATCATACAAATATAGTGATCAAGAAAAGGAGGTCAATAACATGAGCGGAGGATACTCAAGCGGTTTTGCTTTATTAGTCGTGTTATTCATTTTATTAATCATTGTCGGTGCAGCTTACTTGTACTAAAACCGTGAAACGTAGGAAAAGAATCGCTTTTTTCGGGCGGTTCTTTTCTTTTGTGAGGAGAGCCTAATCGTTTCATGACAATCGTGCATACACTATCGTAACGACTGGGGCAGAGGAGGTGTCAATATGGGCGACGGCTATGTAGGAGGTTTCGCCGGCGGCTTTGCGCTGCTTGTGGTACTGTTCATCTTACTCATTATTATTGGTGCTTCTTGGATATGCTAACGAACAAAAGGATAGCTGCCTGATCGATGTGATCAGGCAGCTATCCTTTTACGCTGTAAAGGAAATCTCAATGAATGATGAGATCAATAAAATCAAAATAAGCACGTTAATCATTCTAAATACCTTATCCTGCCGTTCTTCAGGAATCTCTCTGACAAGGCATAAAGAGTTTGTAAGCTTGTTTATGTTAAACACAGTAAAGACCGCGAACAAGATGAAATATAAAAGGATAATAGGAGATCCCCCTCTCTGTTTCTGCTCCATACTACATTACCAAATATTTATTAAAAAAGATAGAAAATAGACTGAAAAAAAGGATTTTCCAAGTGCCTGCCGCCGCTTATTTTTGTATCAAAATATCAAAATCATTGGCTTCCTGATCGACAAAGCAATTTTTCGGCGCTTTGACCAATTTCCAGGCAAACAAAAAGTCAGGAAGACAATAGCCGAAATGAATGCTGGAAATGATGCAGAAATAGTGGGCGAAGTCCGGCATGACGGCCCCTGCATAGAAAAAAGCCGGCGTGATGACCACAAAAGGGCAGAGAAGGGGGACAAGCATCGTATTCTTTGGAATTTCTCTCCATGTTCTCATTTTCAGCCAAAAGATCTTCTTTTCTATTTTTCTCTTGCTGATAATCGGTAAAATGTGAAGGATTTTATGAGCGATAATCGCTGCAACTAAAAGACCTGCAAATAAAAGAGCGTGGTCGCCCCTCTGAACGGTTTGCGGATGAATCAGCTGCATAGCCAAATATTCGGGAATAAAAAACAAGATCATTAAACTGACCGCGGCGAGTACAAGGCGCATACCTCCATAATCTTTGATCAGATTGATGGTTTTCCAGCAACTCATAAATGACATCCTTCCGTTTCTCAAACTGTTATATGAAATCCTCAGAATAATTTACTCCTCTGCCTGAGAAAAATCAATCCTTTTTCCAAAAAAAAATCGACCATTTTTCAGAAGAAATGAGAGGAGCCTCAGAGGGAAGGGAAATCTCGATGTGGAACTTTCATCGGAAGGGATTATCGGCTAAAATAAAATAAAGGAGAGATGTGACAAATATGGATTCAATAGAACATCGTCTTGAACGGTTGGAATATTATATCAAGCTTTTGCTGAACATAGCGGATATGGATCAATATCCATACTACAAAATATTGATTGAACGGGGATTATCGGCGGAAGAAGCAAAAGAAACGGAAAAGCTGTGCGAAGAACTGGCAGAAGAGCTTGAGGCGCAAAAAGCGCAAGGATTTGTGATGTTTGACCATCTCCTTGCGCTTTTTGCAGGACAGTTAAATGAAAAACTCGAAGTGCACGAAACGATTTTCGCCCTTCACAGACAAGGTCTTTACAAACCGCTGATGAGCGAGTTCATCAGCATCATCAAACAGTACGGCTTGGATTAGTGTTTAGGGGGCTAAAAGCGGTTTATCCATCTCTATTAATTCCCCGGTTTCTTTCGCTTCTTCTTTTTTCTTCATTTTGCCGTCGTCGCTGATAAATTCATTTTCGATATTGGAAAATGATTTTTCGAAAATCTCCATGAAATCATCGCCGTAAATATGACGGATGATCGACATCATTTCGACGATTTCAGGGAATTTCCCATACAGCTGATGAAGAGGCTGGGCGCCTTTTAAAACAGCGTTCCGGGACGGATCATAAGACTCGAGGATTTTAAGAAAAACTTCCTCGCCTTTTGGAGTCAGCTGAATGTACGTGTTGCGTTTATCGTTTAATTTTTTCGAGAACTCGAGATAGCCTCTTTCCTCAAGTTTTTTTGAAAAGTTAAACGCCGTGGATACGTGCATCACACCAAACTTGGCGATTTCAGAAATTGAAGCGCCGTTCAGCTGGTAGGCAATCCACAAAATATGATGCTCGTTGATGTTTAAATCATAAGGTTTAATCCACTGCTGCCAATCCTTTTCTATCGATTTCCAAAGCGCCTTGCTTAGCTGTGCCATTCTTTGGCTGAATAAAAGGGCTTCTTTCACCGTATAGGGCTCTTCCGATCGATTCATTCACTTCACCTGCTTCTCTTTATCTTAATAATTCTATTATGCCAATAAAATAAAGATTAATAAAGATGTAAATTTACGAAATTTTTAAAAAATCGGCTTTTTCTATGAGAAATCAGCATTTTGATTAAAAAAGGAGCGTGAAAATGACCATTCACACCCCTTTTTTATAGGTTTATTTTTTTCGCTGAGTATATTAGTTTTGTAAGGTTTTCTCCAGTTGTTTGATCTTTTCTTCAATGTCAGCGAGTTCCTTTTTAAGATCCTGCTGATGGGGCTTGATTTCCTCTTTCCATTCCTGGATTGAAGATTGCAGTTCACTGCCGACGTCCTTGATGATTTCCGCGCTTTCTCTCGCTGTTTTCACGACTTGCTCTTTTAGAGCGAGTCCGTCGCTTTTCAGTCTTTTTACCGTGTCCTCAAACTTTCCGCAGTTCGCTTTGAGCTGCCTTCTCAAGTCTTTTCCTGAAGTGGGTGCGGCAAGCAGCGCCGCGACTCCTCCGATAACTCCGCCTACAAGCAGACCAGCTGCTAAAGATCGGCCTTTTGACATATACATCACCCCGATTATATTTTTGAAAGATCAGGCTTATGGCAGCCTCATCATATTTGAATGGTTGCAAGGGGCTTTCGCGGGCATCAATCCCGGGAAAACTTCTGCATAGCTTGCTTTATTTTAGCATACTTTTTAAAAAAGGAGGGAGAGGGTTGTCTGCCATCAATGCTTTTTTAACGATTTTAATTGCCGTTTTTACCGCCGGCTCTTTTTATTATTTAAGGCTGCTCGGATTTTCAGCATCTTATCCGCCGAAACGCGTTCTTAAACAAAAAGCGCTTTTTTGCGCAGGTGGCGCGTGCGTGTTGCTCCTGCTCCTCTTTTGTATCAGGCTTCTTATATAAATATCGGGCGGATTCCCCTTTTTTTGACCATATATCCGAAAAAAAACCTCTTCAAAAAAGGAGCACGCCTTTCTTAAAGAGGTTTTTGCATTATTTTACTTCTTCAGTCAGCCTTGATCGTTTCAGGATCGTCTGCACAATGGGATAGATGACAAACATGGCGATCGTGCTGATCAAAGCGGTCGGCAGCACAATGACAAAGAACAGCGTCATAAATCCCTGATTTCCCGGCAGGCCGACGATCAATAGGGCAGACGTCAGGAAAATCGTTCCTGAAATGAGCGTTCCCACAGCGGTTAATCCAGCGGCTGTCAGCGTTCTGCTGCCAAGTTTTTTCACAGCGAGAAAAGCGCCGAAAAAGATCAAAGCCGTCATCGGTTTATCAATGATGTTTGGCAGCTGTCCTCCCGGAAACGAAGTCGTTAAAGCGGAAATAATGCCGGTGACAACTCCGATGACAAGTACATTTTGGAGTTTTGGGAACAAAAGGATACCCATAAACATCATAATCAGCATCATATCTGGCTTCATCCCGTAAAAAAAGGGCGGAATCACTGCGTGCAGCGCTGCACCAATGGCGACAAATAGGGCCATTGCAACTAATTCTTTTGTTTTCATAACTATTCTCTCCTCGTCTCAGGCTCATTTTGCTGCTTTCCAATAATATGCTCGTCATTTATTGCGAAAGCTTTATAGTAGTATATCAAACTTTGGAATGGTTGGGGAAGCCTTTTTTAGCCTCTGGAAATATGAGGCGGAAGTCTAATGTTCTTCCCGGAATGTTTTCATGAAGGCGGCAAGTTTTTCGCAATCTTCAACAGAAACCGCATTGTAAATCGATGCGCGGCATCCGCCGACAGAACGGTGGCCGCCAAGGCCTGACATTCTTTCTTCTTTGGCCTTCGCGATAAATGCTTTTGTCAGTTCATCATTTTTCAGCGTGAAGGTAACGTTCATGTTTGAACGGCTGTCCTCTCTCGCATGCCCCTTGTAAAATCCGCCGCTTTCATCAATCGCTCTGTATAAAATCCCGGCTTTTTTGCGGTTGCGTTTTTCAATTTCAGCCACTCCGCCTTTTTCTTTCAGCCACTCAAGCACGAGAGACAGCATATAAATGGCAAAAGTCGGAGGGGTGTTGTAAAGCGAATTCGCTTTAGCATGTGTTGAGTATTTTAAGATTTTCGCTACCTGTTCGTTTTCTTTTGAGAGCAGGTCTTTTTTGATGATGACGACGGTTACCCCTGAAGGGCCCAGGTTTTTTTGTGCGCCGGCATAGATGATGCCGAACTTTGATACGTCGATTTTTCTGCTTAAAATGTCGCTCGACATGTCAGCTACAAGCGGAATCGGTGAGTCAGGGAACTGCTGCCACTGCGTGCCGAAAATCGTATTGTTAGATGTCAGATGAAGATACGCTCCGTCAGCCGGAATCTCCGGGATATCGGGAATATATTTGTAAGTGTCGTCTTCGCTGGTCGCAATAACCGATGTGCTTCCGAAAAGCTTGGCTTCAGCCAGGGCTTTTTCAGACCATGCTCCGGTCATGATGAAGTGCGCCGTTTTTTCCTTTGAAAGAAAGTTCATCGGAATCATTGAAAACTGGAGGCTTGCGCCGCCTTGAAGAAACAAAATCTCATAATCATCAGGAATCTCCATCAGTTCCTTTAAAAGAGCTTTCGCTTTTTGATGAACGGCGTCGTATTCTTTGCTGCGGTGGGACAGCTCCATGACGGACATCCCCGCTCCGTTGAAATCAACAAATTCGTTTTGCGCCTTTTGTAACACCTCTAAAGGCAGTGCTGCAGGTCCTGCATTAAAGTTTGTAGTACGTACCATCACAATCGCTCCCTGTCGTGTGTATAAAAAATATAAAACCATCCTATCATAAATGGTTCCCGTTATACATAAAAAATTTGAATTGTGTGAAAAAGGAGCGCCGGGATTCTTGAAGGGAAAAGGGATCGTACATATTGTGTATTTTTTTTGACAGACTTCAATACAAAGCTCGGCAAATCAAAGAGGGCGCCGGCGCTTAGCCGGTGCCCTTCAACCTCTCATGTTAAATGCTTGTTGATGGAAGAAGCGATCGATTGCAGATCTTCCGGTGTATAGTCGTCCGCATGCGTTTTCCAGACGGCTCCGAAGCCGTCTCCTTTCCCGTAGCGGGGAATGATGTGCATGTGGTAATGGAAGACGGACTGGCCCGCTTTTTCGCCATTGTTGTTCAGAAGATTTAAACCGATTGGCTCGTATTCATCTTTAATGGCTTGGGCGATTTTCGGAACCGCTTCAAAAAAATCTCTTGATATCTCAGGTGTCATTTCATATATATTGGTTTTGTGAACCTTTGGAATCACAAGGGTATGTCCTTTTGTGACTTGACTGATATCCAGAAAAGCCATTACGTGTTCATTTTCAAAGACTTTTGCACAAGGGATTTCTCCGTTTATAATTTTACAAAAAATACAATCGCTCATATTTTTCCTCCTTTTTCCACAACGGAAAGGTTATGTATAAGCATAATATTACCACAATTATTCCGGAAACACGAAAACAGGATGAACGGCTCCCGCGTTCACCCTGCATGAAGAAGGGTCGGCTTTTGCTAAAGAAATTTATACACTGCCTTTTGCAAGCACCCCATTTTTCGTCAAAATGAAGACTTAAACCGCCTGTCCATTTCCTGCGACAAACACCTCATTTGATCATCACATCTTTTTTATAGGATGTGTACCATATAAAGCAGATGCTTTCTCAATTCAGTGGATGAAAGAAATTTCTAAGCCTTTGACATGCTTTATATTCTTTTCAAACTGGACTTTCCAGGATTTTGTCTTTGACAAACACCTCATTCGCCAGAAAGATCAGCTTCCCCCTCTTCAATCATTAGATTGTCCCGATGCGTTTTCGTTTATGCGTGAAAAGCATAGGGGAAAACGTTTCAAATACCTCCTTATTTTTGGTACTATTAAGAAAAATGCAAGAAAGGAACGAACGTATGTCACTACTCTCTGTAAAAGATCTGACCGGCGGGTATACACGCAATCCGGTGCTCCGGGATGTTTCATTTGAGATTGACCGAAAGCAGATCGTCGGCTTGATCGGCTTGAACGGGGCCGGCAAAAGCACGACGATTCGCCATATTATCGGTTTGATGGAGCCGCACAAAGGATCAGTTGAACTGAACGGCAAAACGTTTGTCGAAGATCCGGAAAGCTATCGTTCACAGTTTACATTTATTCCCGAGACGCCGATTTTGTATGAAGAGCTGACGCTTAAAGAGCATTTGGAACTGACTGCGATGGCTTATGGATTGTCAAAAGAAACGTTTGAAAAAAGGCTTCCCCCGCTCTTAAAGGAGTTCAGAATGGAAAAGCGTCTAAAATGGTTTCCAGCCCATTTTTCTAAGGGAATGAAGCAGAAGGTGATGATTATGTGCGCCTTTTTAGTGGAGCCTGATCTTTATATCATTGACGAACCTTTTCTTGGTCTCGACCCGCTTGCCATCAACGCTCTGCTCGAGCGGATGAATGAAGCGAAGAAAAACGGTTCCGCCGTCTTGATGTCGACGCACATACTGGCGACAGCTGAGCGGTATTGCGATTCTTTCATTATTTTACATAACGGCGAAGTGCGGGCTAAGGGAACGCTTGAAGAGCTCAGAGAACAATTTTCGATGAAGGAAGCAAGCCTTGACGATCTGTATCTTGAGCTGACGAAGGAAGAGAGCTATGAATAGCATTCAAGACATTTGGAAGGCCAGAATTGAGGAGTATATAAAAGAAACAAGATCCTATTTGAAATATATGCTCAATGACCATCTCGTCATCGTCATGATTTTTTTTATCGCAGGTGCGGCCAGCTGGTACAGCAAATGGCTGAAAGATATTCCGCAAGGATTTCCTGCCTATTGGGTGATGGCGGCCTTGTTTTCGCTCGTTTTGACAAGCTCTTACGTCAGAACGCTGTTGAAAGAAGCGGATCTTGTGTTTTTGCTGCCGCTTGAAGCAAAAATGGAGCCGTACTTGAAACAAGCCTTCCGCTTCAGCTTTGCGACGCAGCTGTTTCCGCTGATTGCGTTAATGCTCGTCTCGGCTCCGCTTTATTTTCAAACAAGCGGAAAAACATTGCCGGCGTATGCGGTTCTTTTTATTCAATTGCTTGTGGTGAAGGCCTGGAATATGGCGATGCAATGGCGGATGACGTACTTACGTGAAAAAAACATCCGGATCATCGACCAAGTCGTCCGCTTCTTCCTAAATACGCTTGTCATTTATTTTGCATTGCAGGGTTCCTACGGCTTTGCGCTCGCCGTCTATGCCATCATGGCTGTGCTGATCGTGTATTTTACAGCGGCTGTAAAGAAAAAATCATTGAAATGGGAGCAGCATATCGAGGACGAAATAAGAAGGAAACAGCGGTTTTACAGGTTGGCCAATTTGTTTACAGATGTGCCGCATCTCAGAAAGCAGGCAAAAAGGAGGGCTTATCTGGATTGGCTGCTCGGATTCATCCCGTATGATCAGCGGAAGACGTTTACGTATATGTACGCGAGAGCTTTTATCAGATCGAACGACTATTTCGGGATCGTCCTCAGACTGACAGTCATTTTTGCCGTTATTATTGTTTATTTTTCAACTCATGAATGGGTGTCCGCGCTTTTGGCCGTTTTTACCGTTTTTATTACAGGCATTCAGCTGACGCCTTTATTTGACCATTTTTCACATTTGTCTCTGCAAGAGCTTTATCCCGTGAGACAAGAGGAGAGGCGAAAAAGCTTCTTTTCCTTGCTCCACATTGTACTCAGTATTCAGGCGTTGGTATTGGCGGCCGCTTGCGCCATCAAGATGCAGTGGACAGGGACGCTTGCGGGACTTGCGGGTTCAGCGCTGCTCATCTTTGTCATTTTGAAGCCGTACTTCAGCAGCAGGCTTAAAAAACATGCACGCAGGTAAATGAATCCTTTTCTTTATCCGTCAGTATGAATAAAGAAGGGGTGAAAGGCATGAATGAAAATCAGTTTTTATTAGATGAAGCCTTCCGCTGGAAAATGAGGTTTTTGCGAAAAGCATCAATGGCCGAGCGGATGTCAAAAGGTGTGCAGGAAAAGATTAACGCCCGTATTCCCGGCAAGGTTCATAAAGCTGTTACCGAAAGCGTTAAAAAAATGGTTGAAGCCACGCTGCTCGGTTCAAATTTGACGACGCACCAAAAGGAAACAGGCTCGCTTTCCTTAGGAGAAAAAGACAAGTTGGCTAAAAAAGTGATCGCTCAATATCAAAAGGCGGCCGCCGCATCCGGCATTGGCACCGGAGCGGGCGGGATCTTTCTCGGAATGGCAGATTTTCCGATTCTGCTGGGCATTAAAATGAAATGCCTGTTTGAATTGGCCTCAATTTACGGATGCAATACGAAGCGAAAAGAAGAACGGATATTTCTTCTTTATATTTTTCAGCTCGCTTTTTCAAGTGAAGCTCATCGAAAAGAGATTTTTCGCATCATTGAAAATTGGGAAACGGAAAATCGGGAAATCGATTGGCGCGCATTTCAGCAGGAGTACCGGGATTATCTTGACCTGGTTAAATTGTTTCAGCTCGTTCCGGGCTTTGGCGCGATCGTCGGCGGGACCGCCAATTATAAACTGCTCGGGCACCTCGGAGAAACGGCGAGGCATGTGTTTCATTTGAGGTTGATCAAAGAAGAAGCCTGGGAATGAACCCGGCTTTTTCTTTTTGTGTGCGGAATCAAACCTCAGCTGCTGCCGCAGAAGCTTCTCCCTGCTCCTGATAAGAAAGCGCCGCATTTGCCATCACTTTGGCGGCGATCAGCATCGCTTTTTCATGAATATCAAATTTCGGATGATGATGGGGATAGGCGTGCTGCGGATTTTCTGGGCGGGCCCCTGTAAAGAAAAAAGTCCCTTTCACATGCTGGAGATAGTAGGAAAAATCTTCTCCGCCCATCTGCAATTCGCTTTCCGCCACTCTTTCGACACCGTCCGTACGCCGGGCAATCTCCGCGAGAAACGCCGTTTCTTCCGGATGATTGCAGACGGGCGGATAGCCCCTTTCATAGGAATAGTCATAAAAAGCGCCGTGCATCAGGCAGATCCCTTTGACAACGTGTTCGATCTCCTTTTCAATGAGCGTCCGGACGTCTTCACTGAAGGAACGGGCTGTACCGATTAAAACCGCTTTATCGGCAATGACATTAAAAGAATTTTCTGCGAGAAATGATCCTGTCGAAATGACGGCCGGCTGTGTCGGATCAAGCCTGCGACTGACAATGTGCTGAAGGGCCGATACAATCTGTGAACCGATCAATACCGCATCCTTTGTTTTATGAGGCTGGGCGCCGTGCCCGCCTTTCCCGTTGATTGTAATGGTAAAGCGGTCTGCAGCTGCCATGATCGGTCCTGTTCTGTATTGCACCGTTCCGAGCGGCTCTGTTGCCCATAAATGCGTGCCGAAAATTGCGTCGACTCCGTCAAGGCAGCCGTCTTCAATCATCGGTTTCGCCCCGCCTGGTGAATATTCCTCCGCGTGCTGATGAATCATCACAAGCTTTCCTTTTAAACGGCTCGCGTTTTCGTGCAGAACTCTTGCGAGGACAAGCAGTGTGGCGGTATGGCCGTCATGGCCGCAGGCATGCATAACACCCGGGACCGCTGACCGGTAAGGAACATCTTTTTCATCCTGGATGGGAAGGGCGTCAAAGTCGGCTCGTAAAGCGATGACAGGGCCGGGCTGCCCTCCCTCGATATAAGCGAGGACGCCGCCTCCGCCGACATTTGTGCGAATCGGGATGCCGAGGGCTTCATAATAAGAAGCGATAAACGCTGCTGTTTCCTTTTCTTGAAAAGAAAGTTCAGGGTGCTGGTGGAAGTGGCGCCTCAGTGATACCATCTCATCGTAGCGCGTCTCAAGCTGCTCACAGATTGTTTGCTTTAATGCGGCTGCGTTCAAATCAATTCCTCCCTTAAGGAATAAAGAGTTTTTATAATTTTATGACAGTTCATACCCTGTTTCAACTGGTCTGTCAGCTTTTTTATAGAAGAAATATCGCAGTGATCGCCGTGACGGTCAGCCCTATCGCGACGGGAATGAAATTGATTCTCGCCAGTTCAAAAGGATCGACTTTGCAGATGGCTGCCACTGGAATGAGCGCCCATGGAACAAGTGTACCGCCTCCGACGAAAGACATATTATTATCTTGCGGACAGAATTAGAATCTCCCTAGGCTTTCCTGTACCTCTTTTGTATTCCTCTTTTGTATCAATAACCATTTGGGAAAACAGGGTTGTCATCATTTGTTTTCGCTCATAATCATTGGCTATTTCCCAAAGAGAGCTGATGTTTTCCGCAATGTAAGTTATGTCTTCGGAATGATCGGCACTTTTTCTGTAAGCTCTCAATTGTGAAGCAATCTCTTTTTCTTCTTCCCTAAGTTTTTCTGTTTTTGATACTAATTCGTCAATATCAATGATATCTCTTTCGTACATATTTTTTTGTTTTTCCAACTTCTTTTTGATTAAAGCCAATTTATTTTCCATCTCTTTGATTTTTTCATCAGGTGAATTTGTTGCGACGTTCGCTCGAGGGCTTAGTTCAGAAATCAAGTCATCAAAGGATTCAAAAACTTTTTGTACTAAATACTTCTCAAGAATGATATGGCTAGTGCAAGATTTTCCTGCTTTTTTGCCTGAACATCTATAGGTTTTTCCTGCCGGTGTTTTATGCCCAGACATTGAGCTCCCGCAGCGACCACATTTTAGAATAGACGAAAAATAGTAAGAGCTTGTTTCCCTTTTACCGCCGGTACCGCGCCTTTTGTCGAGAATATCTTGGAGCTCCCAAAATTCATCTCTGGGGATAATTCTTGCATGATTGCCTTCATACAAAACTTGTTCCCTTGGCGGCTTTTTAGCTCCTTGAGGGTCATCATTATTTGTAAGATATCCGGCATAAACCGGGTTGTTTGCTATTCCTCTAACTGTATCAACATGCCACTCGCCGCCGTTCTTGGTGTGGTATCCTGCTTCTGTCAGCTTTTTGGCAATAGTGTAAAAGCCGAGGGTCTTCGCCATTTTAAATATAAGTAAGACCACCTTGGCTTCTTTTGGATTTACGATCAGTTCGTCATCTTTATAAAAATACCCATATGACGGCATTCCACCTTTCCACTTACCACTTTTTATTTTTTTCTCAATTCCCATTTTGACACGTTCTGCAAGATTTTCTCTTTCCCACTGAGCTATAGCGGCAATGAGAGTTATGAACAGTCTTCCCATTGCATTAGTAGTGTCATATATTTCTGTGGCGCTCTTGAATTTACAGCCATTTTCATCAAGCATTTTTAATATTTCATATAGATCAATGACTGATCTTGTTAAGCGATCTAAACGATAAACAAGCAAAATGTCGATCTCGCCCTTTTCGATCGCGTCCCTCATTAGGTTAAATTTCGGCCGGTTTAAATCTTTTGCTGAGTATCCGTCATCAATGTAGGTTTCATATATTTTCCACCCTTGAGATAAACAAAAGGCTTCTAACTTTTCTTTTTGGGCTTCGATAGAGTATCCGTGCTTAGCTTGTTCATCAGTACTCACTCTTATATAAAGCGCGACTCGCATAATTTATGGACTCCTTTGTATAACTAGTAAAATTAGAATAGAACATACGTTTTGGATGTGGTAATATAAAGAATATCAAATGGTATTCATTTTTTCATCTGCTAAACGGTTTCAAAAACTTCATTTTTTTTTTTTTCAAGATCAAGGAGGCAATAAATTGAAAAATGACATTCGATCTTTAAAAAAAGAATTGCACTTATTAATTGACAAGACCGATTCCGCGGAGCCTTTAAAATTAATACTTGTCTTTGTCAAAAGGATTTTATTGAATGCCTCTTAAACAAAAAAGCAGCCTTTTTGCTAGGTTGCTTTTTTGTTTACCAATACTTCTACCATGTCCTTAACTACTTCAAATTCTTTCCCTTCTAATTTGAACAAAGCCATAACCAGATCACGAACCTCTTTTTTATCATCCTTGAGTAAGTCCGCGAGCTTCTCAACAAATAACTCTTCCTCAGTTGTGGAACTATACATTTCTCCCGTCCCGTTCCTCAACCATTCTTCATTAACATGAAATTCCCTACAGATTGACTGGATATAGACATCTTTTGGTTCAACCCTGTTATATTCTATATTTTCTATAACGCCCCGGCTCACACCGATCCGAGCAGCAAACTTTTCACGGGATAATTTTTCTTTCTCCCTAAGTTCTCTAATCCTTTTGTACAGCACTTTTAAGCACCTCCTTCTTAAAGTGAAAATCTAACACAAGACAAGTATACATTAGTTGAAGTTCGTTGACAACGTAAAAAAAATCTCACTAACACGTTGACAACGCAAAAAATAGGTGCTAAACTTACGTTGTCAACGTAAAATGAGGCGGAAGGGGGGTGAAACGTATGGGGAAAGAGCTAACTGAAGTCGATTTGGAATTGATAGACAAAATTCGGAAACTAAGTGATGTCGAACTTGGCTATTTGAAAGGTTGGGTCTATGCCAAATTGGACAGCGGGCAAGAACAGATCCGCCTTACAGAAAAGGAGGTCTCGTAAAAAAAATGACTGTAGGAAAAATTGAAATCACAGAGGACAAGGTTCTTAAGTTAAAGCCCATTTTTGAAAGTATCGTTTCCCGAAAATATGGAAAAGACATCAGATTCAGAACGTTAACAATGGGCGGGATAACCGTAAAAGATCATTCGGTTAAAAAAGTGGGA
Organism: Bacillus sp. KICET-3; assembly: GCF_033261025.1. Lineage (NCBI taxonomy): Bacteria > Bacillati > Bacillota > Bacilli > Caryophanales > Bacillaceae > Bacillus > Bacillus sp. KICET-3. The sequence goes on from NZ_CP137345.1 coordinate 1,160,847, forward strand.
AGGTGAAAAAAAAATGAAGATCAAAACAAGAGAATGGCTTTCATTAAGTAAGGCGGAACGTTTTATGAAGATTTATCAAGCCTTTGTGAAAACACAAAAATGAGATTTTGAGAAATGAAAGGAGAGAGAAAATCAATGGATAAGCATCAAATGTATTCTGTTGCACTTTCAGGAGCAATTTTTGAAGTCTTTAATGAAGAATCAGAGCACTTTATAGAAGAGTTAACGGACGTGGATTTGACCGAGTTTTTCACGGCGGCCAACACAGCTTTACTGATGATTTTTAACGAATTAACCGGCGAAAAGAAGAACGCAATTGAATTTACGCATGTTCTTAACGGACTAGCTGTGCAGAAAACGATTGAAAATGTAAAGGAGAAAGAGACAAATGAGCAATCAAAACGAAAATAACTCCACCCCTGCGGCAACAGAGGTTGAAAAAGTTCGGAGGTGATCCTATGAACGATAGAAAATTTCATTTAATTGGAATAATCCTTAGCATCATTTGTGTCATTCTGTCTGTTACAGCATTAATTCTGTCGCTTCAATAATTAAAGGAAGCCGATAAAACTGGACACACATAGGAGGAGAAAGAAAATGAAGCCTTATAGATTGGAAATGCAAAAAGTAAAAATCAAATCAGTTGAATATGAAGAAGCTTTGGAGAATACAGCAAAAGACCTCATTAGACAACTCAAATCATTTTGTCAGACATATGGAGACTTACTACATTGTTTAGATCAATTTAGATATAAGCCAAAAACTGAACAAGTGATTGCCGAATATGCTAAAAGACTTGTTAAACAAGAGATCAATAGCATTCTGCTGAAAAAATAAGCGCCCTAAAGGACGCTAAAAAATCACTAAACTAAACCCATGTAATTCGAGGTAATTAGGTTTCCATCCATTAGCTCTAATGTTTCAAATAATTGCGGACGATAGCCATACTCACCTTTGAAATCACTTATAGTTTGACCAACTTCACCTGCTGATTGTATGTCAAACGTTCCATTATGGAAAACTTTTTGAATAGGTGAAAAAAGGGCAAGGGAGTACTTATATGTACGACCTGGTTCAACCCTTTGATTAAAAGCAATGTCTTCATAATCGCATGAATAATAAATGTGAACTGGCTCGATTCCATTTAGACCATGATTCCTAACGATATGTGAGAAATCATCAAGAGTTTTTGCAACAACTACCATTCTTTTCACCTCCTATTATCTTGATAGGGACATTATACCAAAAAAGGAGGAGCAAGCATGAACCTAAACCGATTTCTAAAAACTGACCGCGAAAAGGCGGAAAGGCTGTTCATTTCAACGCGAGATCTTATTGCGGAATTGCCTGCCGCGATCGAGGAACATGATTTTGAAGGATGTGTAGAAATTGCGGCAACAATCATTTTAAATTGCAAGGATCTTAAACGGATGGAGCACCCGGAACAGGTTGTTCGGCTTCACGAAATCGCGTCCAAATTTGCGAACAGGGGATTAAACGTTTCAACTGTAAGGAGATCGTTTCAATGAATATCGAACATCCAATGATCACGGAGATCAACCGTTACGGATATCCTTTGGAATATTTGAAGTATGAAGACGAGGACGGCCAGGATGATGATGACAAATAAAAAAGCCGCCTTGGCAGAGGCGACTAAAAACAAAACAAATAACGCCGTCATTATACCATGCGGCCCAACCATATGAAAATAGGAGGTTTTACCAATGTCAGAGATCACAACATTACCCCAGGCAAATGCTTATTTTCAGGAGCTTAACCAGGCAAAGAAAAATCGTACCGCTCTAAATTCAAATATCAACACACGAACAGCCAAATTGATCTCTTTTCTGAGAAAGTCTGGCCCGATTATAGTCTATCGTGATGATACGGCAACTATCATCGAAGCTGTTAAAAAAGTGTCCGTGAAATTCGATAAAGCTTTGCTTGGCTCTATTGTCGGGATGCCGGCCTCAGCTTTAAACCCGATCAAGATTGCGGAACTGGTTGAGTCCGGGAAGCTCTCAGCCGCACAAGTTGAGGAATGCCAGTACGAAGAAGAAGATTACAAGTTAAAAATGCGTAAGGCGAAAAAGAAAGAAATTGCGGCTTTCCGCAATAAAAAATAGGAGGTAATTTTTCATGAATATCAATGTGAATATTAAGGCACCTGGCTTGGCCGCGGCTATCCAGGCGCTTGCAAACGCCCTGGACAAAGTAGAAGTGGTTTGGGACAGCAAAGCCGTTGCCCAAGAAACAGAAGAGACCCCACAGGTTGAAACGCCGCCTACTGAGGATGTAAAAGAAGAGCCGTCAACCCAAGAGGTAGAAGAAACGCCAAACCAAGAGGAAGAAGAAACGCCGGCAATCAGCAAGGAAGTTGTTAGGGATAAGCTTGCGGCATTGGCACAGGAAGGCAAGCAAGCCGAGGTTAAAAAACTGTTCGCGAAGTTTGGCGCGAAAAAGCTTTCAGAAGTTCCGGCCGAAAAATACGCTGAACTACTTAAGCATGCGGAGGCTCTATAATGGCAGACCATTCAAGCCGGGCGCACGCCCTGCTTTCCGCCTCCGGTTCAAAAAGGTGGCTCACTTGTACACCAAGTGCCCGGCTGGAACAGGAGTTTGAAGAGTCTACGAGCGTTTTTGCCGAAGAAGGTACCCTGGCTCATGAATTATCAGAAGTACTTTTGCAATACCATTTCGGGCAAATTTCTAAAACGGCCAGGACGCGCCGGATGAACAAACTAAAAAAACACGAACTTTTCTCTCAATCCATGCTCGACTATGTCACAAGCTATGCTGATCTTGTGGTTGAAAGAATTAACGCGCTACAGGCTGGGACAAGGGACGCTACTATCCTCCTTGAGCAGCGCTTAGATTATAGCGAATGGGTGCCGGAAGGCTTTGGAACCGGTGACGTGGTGGCGATCGGTGACAATGTAGTGGAAATTATTGACCTTAAATACGGAAAGGGCGTACCTGTCTCCGCCCAGGAAAACACACAAATGCGACTGTATGCCTTGGGGGCTATCAATCAATTCGGCATGCTCTATGACATCGAAATGGTTCGCATGACAATTATTCAACCTCGGCTTGACAGCGTATCAACAGACGAAATCAAAGCTGATCAGCTTTTGGCCTGGGCTGATGAATTTGTTAAGCCGCGAGCTGAAATGGCCGCAGCAGGAGAAGGGGAATTTATTTCGGGTGATCATTGCCGGTTCTGTCGCGCGCGCTTTACTTGCAGAAAGAGGGCAGAAGCAAACCTAGAGCTTGCAAAGTATGATTTCAAAGCGCCTGAGCTGCTTTCTGAAGAAGAACTAGGCCAGATTCTTTATGAGGCTGAGGAATTAAAACGATGGGCGAAAGACGTTCAGGATTATGCCTTATCGCAAGCAGAAAACCACGGCAAGAGGTTCCCAGGGTGGAAGCTTGTCGAAGGCCGGAGTATCCGGAAATATGCCGATAAAACCGAGGCAGCCGCCAAGCTTCTTGAAGCTGGCTATTCGGAAGAAGAGATATACAATAAAGAGCTTCTCGGCATATCCGCCCTGGAAAAATCAATCGGTAAAAAAGCATTTAATGAACACCTTGGCGATCTTGTCGTGAAGCCTACAGGGAAACCGACCCTGGTTCCGGAATCAGACAAGCGCCCTGAGATCAATTCAATTGAATCGGCGCAAGCTGATTTTCAATAAAAACTTAAAAATAAAGGAGAAATGAAACAATGGCAGTTAACACAAATTCAAGCACAAAGGTAATCACAGGAAAGGTTCGTTTTTCTTACGTTCACATTTTTCAACCTCACGCGATTGAAGAAGGCCAGGAACCAAAATACAGCATGTCGATCATTATTCCAAAGTCGGATAAAGAAACACTGAAAAAAATTAAAGCAGCAGTAGAGGCAGCAAAGCAGGCAGGGGCCAGCAAGTGGGGCGGTAAAATCCCGAAAAACCTCAAAACCCCTCTACGTGACGGTGACGAGGAAAGACCGGATCAGGAAGAATACGCAGGAGCTTACTTCTTAAATGCTTCCAGCAAGACGCGACCTGGTGTTGTCGATGCTCACCTAAATGAAATTATTGACTCTGAGGAAGTCTATTCCGGATGCTATGGACGCGTGTCTATCAACTTCTACCCGTTTAACACAGCCGGAAACAAAGGAATTGCATGCGGCCTAAACAACGTACAGAAATGGGAAGACGGGGACTATCTCGGCGGACGCTCTCGCGCTCAAGATGACTTTGACGCCCTCGATGTCGAGGATGACGATGACGACGACTTTTTAAGCTAATTTGAAGGATTTAGGGGAGACGATTGTTTCCCCTCTTTTAATAGAGTAGGAGGCTGTAAATATGAAAAAAGTTTGGCTTGTAGTAACTCAATATAGGGATGTCGATGAGTACGAAGATAAAGAAATTTTAGCGACTTTCACCGAGAAAGAGGACAAGGCAATGCTTGAATACTTAGGCGATATAGTGACTTCTAAGACCCGTTTTCTCGAAAAAATATTTGAGCTCGACTTACTGAAAGGTGAGCTGTCTGAAATGGATCTAAAGCTTTCAAACGGGAAGCTCTGTATTGAAAAGAAAAAGGCGTGAAATTCATGAAAACGTTAGCCATTGATATAGAAACCTATTCCAGCGTTGATCTGATCAAGTCAGGCGTCTACGCCTATACGGAGGCTCCGGACTTTGAAATTTTGCTGTTTGCTTATGCTTTTGATGATGAGCCGATCCAAATAATTGATTTAGCCCAGGGCGAAAAGCTCCCCCCTGAACTTTTGGCAGCTTTGACGAGCTCCAAAGTCATTAAAACCGCATATAACGCCAATTTTGAAAGAACTTGTATCGCCAAACATTTTGACCTTTTGATGCTGCCGGATCAATGGCGTTGTACGGCCGTGCATGCGACAACGCTCGGGCTCCCAGGCAATCTTGATGGCGTAGCAAAATCAATGAAGCTGGAAGCTCAAAAAGATAAAGCCGGCAAAGCGTTAATCAGGTATTTTTCTATTCCGTGTAAGCCAACAAAGGCGAACGGCGGGCGAACCCGTAACCTCCCTGAACACGATCCGGAGAAATGGGAGAAATTTAAGGCTTATTGTATCCAAGACGTTGAAGTGGAACGGGCTATTAGGAAACGCCTAATAAAATACGAGGTTCCACAATCAGAACAATCTCTATGGGCGCTTGATCAGGAGATCAATGACCGCGGGGTCCGGGTAGATACGGAATTGGTCAAGCATGCTATAGCTTGTGACACAGCATATCAAAACAAACTGATTGCAGAAGCAAAGGAACTGACGGGCTTAGAAAACCCAAATAGCGTTTCTCAATTAAAAGCCTGGCTAGAAGAAAAAGGACTAAAGGTGACGAGCCTCAATAAAGATGCCATTTCGAAGATGATCGATAAGTCAGAGGATGAGACCGTCAAACGGGTTTTGAAGCTCCGCCAGGAGTTATCTAAAACCTCCGTAAAAAAGTACCAGGCCATAGAAAGGGCGCTTTGTCAGGATAACCGTGTCCGGGGACTGCTTCAATTTTATGGCGCAGGCAGGACGGGCAGATGGGCCGGCAGGCTTGTACAGGTTCAGAACCTACCGCAAAACAAACTATCAGACCTGGATACCGCCCGTAATCTGTTAAAAGCGGGTCAGTATGAAATGATCGAACTGCTTTTTGACGGGGTGCCTTTTGTATTATCGCAGCTTATCCGGACGGCGTTTATACCGTCTGAGGGCTGCCGGTTCATTGTTTCCGATTTTTCCGCAATAGAGGCCCGGGTCATTGCCTGGCTTTCAGGTGAAAAATGGCGCTTAGAGGTTTTCAATACACATGGCAAGATTTATGAAGCCTCTGCCTCTCAAATGTTCAATGTGCCGGTTGAATCGATAACCAAAGGAAACCCTTTGCGACAAAAGGGAAAAATCGCTGAATTAGCCCTAGGCTATCAAGGCGGAAAGGGCGCCTTGATTCAAATGGGCGCCTTAGACATGGGGCTCAAGGAAGAGGAGCTCCCGGAATTGGTTGACGCCTGGCGTGAATCCAACGCAAACATCGTGAAGTTTTGGTATGACGTTGAAAAGGCCGCGATCTCAGCAGTTCGCGATCGTAAAGAACAACGGCTGCAGCACGGTTTACTTTTCTTCTATGAGTCCGGCATTCTCTTTATTCAGCTTCCATCTGGCCGCCGCCTGGCATATGCCAGGCCAAAGCTTATACGCGATGAACGTTTTGGAAAAGACGCTCTGACGTATGAGGGCTCGGAAAACGGCAAATGGACCAGGCTGAATACTTATGGCGGAAAACTTACGGAGAACATTGTCCAGGCCGTCGCCCGCGATTGTCTCGCTGTCGCATTAAAGCGATTGGATGCCGCCGGCTACCGTACGGTTATGCACATTCATGACGAAGCCGTTTTGGATACTGAGGAAGGGGCAGGCTCCCTGGAACACGTTGAAAAGGTGATGGGTGAGCCTATCCCTTGGGCAAAGGGGCTGCCGCTGACAGCTGACGGGTTTGTCACGCATTACTATAAAAAAGATTGATAGGGGCTGAAAGCATGCGATTTTTGAGAAGCCTTATAGCCCTGCTCGGGCTTTTCTTGTTTGCTAGGAAAAGAGATTCCGAATACATGAAATGGATTGAGAGGGACGGAAGGTGATGGAAACAGCTTTAAAAAAACGAGTGCAGCATGACGGGTCTATCACCATCGCAACAGGTCGCAACCGTTGGGACAAGGCTTGGAAGAACAAAGACATTCTTTGGTCCGACCTGCTGAAAAAGCTATCAACGCCAAATTACACATCTGAAACCTCGGAAGAGTATAAAAAAATGTCGAAGGCGCAGCAGGACCAAATAAAAGACGTCGGCGGGTTCGTCGGCGGTACTTTAAAAGGTGGCCGGCGAAAAACTGACTCTGTGGTCTGGCGCCAGGTGGTTACGCTGGATGCTGACTTTATCAAAGGCGATCTGTGGGCGTCGGTTGAAATGATGTTCGACTTTGCATGCGCCGCGTACTCAACGCATAAGCATAGCAGCACATCCCCAAGACTACGCCTGGTCATTCCTTTAAAACGACCTATAACACCTGACGAGTATCAGGCAGTCTCCCGACGCTTGGCGGCGGATTTAGGCATTGATTTTTTCGATGATACAACATATCAGCCGCATCGGCTTATGTATTGGCCGTCAACTTCTAAAGATGGGGAGTTCGTTTTCAGGCTGCAAGATTTGCCCTGGCTTGACCCTGACGAGGTCTTATCCCGGTACACAGATTGGAAAGACCCGTCTTATTGGCCTGAATCGTCCAGGCTTCAAAAACAACGTCAGAAGCTCGCGGACAAACAAGGTGACCCCCATGAGAAAAACGGAATGGTCGGGGCCTTCTGCCGCACGTATTCAATTACTGAGGCAGTCGAAACATTTCTATCTGATGTGTATGAAGAAGCAGGGCCGGGGCGCTTCACCTATAAAGCCGGCTCTACAACCGGCGGCCTGATTCTCTATGATGATGATAAATTTGCCTATTCCCATCATGGTACGGACCCGATAGGCGGGCAACTGGTCAATGCGTTTGATTTGGTTCGTATCCATAAATTCGGCATGCGGGATGAGGAAGCCGAGCCAGGGACGCCGGTCGTCCGGCTCCCGTCTTTTACGGCCATGACTGAGTTCGCTCAGGCGGATAAAAACGTCAAGCGAACTTTAGGCCAGGAAAGACTACAGGCAGCAAGTGAAGAATTTGGAGTCATTGAGGATGTAAATAGCGATTGGTTTGAAAATCTGGACGTCAAAAAGAACGGAGATATTCTTTCTACCGCCAAAAATATAATTTTGATCTTACAAAATGATCCGCACCTGGCCGGAAAGATTGCCTGGAATGATTTTTCCCATCGGGCCGCCGTCTTAGGTGATCTACCTTGGCGCAAGCTGTCAGAGGGAGAATATTGGACGGACAGAGACGACGCTTCTTTACGTAACTACCTTGAAACTGTTTATAGAATTTCAGGTCAAGGAAAGGTTCATGACGCGCTTATGGAGGTACAGGGGAAAAACAAATTCCATCCGGTACAAGATTATCTCAATAGCCTGGAATGGGATGGGCTGCCCCGTCTTGACACGCTGTTCATTGAATACCTAGGTGCTGAAGACTCTGAGTATGTCCGGGCCGTAACCCGTAAGATATTCACGGCAGCAGTCGGCCGGGTAATGAAGCCTGGACTGAAATTCGATAATGTCTTAGTCATGGTGGGACCGCAGGGAGTCGGGAAAAGCTACATTATTAAAAAACTCGGCATGGACTGGCATTCTGACTCAATCACTACCGTTCAAGGAAAAGAAGCTTATGAGCAATTGCAAGGCGCCTGGCTCATTGAGCTGGCTGAACTGTCTGCAACCCGTAAAGCTGAGGCAGAAGCCGTTAAGCACTTTATATCAAAACAAGAGGACAGCTATCGAGTAGCTTACGGCCGCCAGATTTCCGTTTTCCCGCGTCAGTGCGTTTTCTTTGGTTCAACGAATGACGTGACTTTTCTGAGAGACCGAACCGGAAACCGGCGGTTTTGGCCGGTTGTTGTGGCAGCACAGGAAAGAACAAAAAGCATTTGGAAAGACCTTAACCAATATGAGATTGACCAGATATGGGCTGAGGCCGTTGTCCGTTGGAACGAAAAAGAGCCTCTTTATCTGTCCGGTAAATTGGCAGATGCCGCAAAAGAAGCCCAGGAAGCACATACTGAGGAAAGTGCCAAAGCCGGTTTGATCGAAGAGTATTTAAACAGGTTGCTCCCCGAGGATTGGGCCAAAAAAGACATCAGTGAGCGAAGACGTTTCATCCACGGCAGCGACTTTGGAGAAACGGACGAAGGAACAGTAAAGCGCGAACGTGTTTGTGCTATGGAAATATGGGTCGAATTGTTTGAGGGCGACCCAAAACAAATGACTCCAATCCAAGCGCGTGAAATTAACGACATCCTTAGACGCATACCAGGCTGGAAAGCGCACACGAAAGATCGAGGGAGGTTGTATTTCGGTAAAAACTACGGGTACCAAAGAGCATTTGTGAGGGAGTGAAAATATACCTTCATACTTTGAAGGATACCTCCATGCAAGATTTGGATATTCCAAAAACATACCTTCATACCTTCATGAAATACCTTCATGACTATTAGGTTATGAAGGTATGCAAAAACCAATTGTATCAAGGGTTTAGCCCTTGTATACCGGCAATACCTTCATATTTTATATATAAAAGATATATTAAAGAATATAGCGTATACACGTAAGAAAATCTCTATAATCTCTTTATTTCAGTAGTCTATATAGGGGTATGGACATATGTCCGGTATGGACGTATTCATAAAAGGAGTGGAGACAGTTTTGCAGGAAAGTCAATTGGAGCGACTTCTCAAACGGAAGGTTGAGAGCTTGGGGGGTCAGGCACTTAAATTTGTTTCTCCGGGAATGTCAGGGGTGCCGGATAGACTTGTTTTGATTCCGGGAGGAAGGGCAGTCTTTGCAGAAATGAAAGCGCCAGGGAAAAACCTTCGGCCCTTGCAGGAGAAAAGAAAACGGGACTTAGAAAGTTTAGGCTTTACCGTTTGCAAACTTGATTCCCGGGAAACAATAGACGCTTTTATTAGGAGGTTCTTTCATGAAGTTTAAGCCTCACCAATACCAGGAGCATGCCATTCAGCACATTATCAAAAGTGAGGCCGCTGGCCTTTTCCTTGATATGGGGATGGGAAAAACGGTAAGCACGTTAACCGCTGTTTCCGATCTGCTTCATGATTATTTCGATGTTTTGAAGGTTTTAGTAATCGCACCGTTGAGGGTTGCAGAAGATACCTGGAGCCGCGAGGCAGAGAAATGGGATCACACACAATACCTTCGTGTATCAAAAGTGTTGGGTCCCGAACATCAAAGGGTTTCAGCTTTACATGCGCCCGCGGACATTTATGTGATCAATCGTGAAAACGTTGAATGGCTTGTCAATTACTACGGCAAGAAATGGCCTTTTGACATGGTCGTGATAGATGAGCTATCAAGCTTTAAATCTTCCAAGGCTAAAAGATTCAGAGCCTTAAAAAAGGTTCGCCCTTTTATCAAAAGAATTGTGGGATTGACGGGGACGCCAGCCCCAAATAGTTTAATTGATCTATGGCCGCAAATGTATCTGTTAGACCAGGGGGAACGTCTGGGCAAAACGGTAACCAGTTATCGAGAAAAATATTTTCAGCCCGATAAGCGAAACCGAACGATCATTTATAGCTGGAAGTTAAGAGACGGGGCCGAGCAATCAATACACAAAAAGATTTCTGATATCTGCATTAGCATGCAGGCAAAAGACTGGCTCGATCTGCCGAAAAGAATCAACAACATAATGAAAGTGACTCTTCCGGCAAAAGCCAAGGAGAAATATAAGCAACTTGAAAAAGAATTGCTGTTGCCTTTCGCTGGCGGTGATGTTGTGGCTGATACGGCGGCTGTTCTTTCTAACAAATTGATGCAGCTGGCAAATGGTGCGGTTTATGATGAGAACGGAAAAATTCAAGAAATACACGATGAAAAGCTAAACAAACTGGAAGACATAGTGGAGGCAGCAAACGGAAACCCGATCCTGGTGTTTTATTGTTATCAGCACGATCTTTCACGGATTCAAAACAGATTCAAAAATGCAAGGACTTTAAATGGCAGCAAAGATATAAAAGCCTGGAATGCCGGGAAAATAGAAATGCTTCTGGCGCATCCGGCTTCTACCGGACACGGGCTAAACCTTCAAGATGGCGGCCATATCATTGTTTGGTTCGGTATGACCTGGAGCCTGGAGCTATACCAACAGGCAAATGCCAGGCTGGACAGACAGGGGCAAAAGCAAAGCGTCATCGTTCATCACCTGGTGACAGAAGGGACCGTGGACGAGGATGTAATGAGAGCCCTGGAAGGGAAGGCATTGGGGCAAGATGCTTTATTAGAAGCAGTAAAAGCACGATTGGAGAAATTGGCATGAGCATTGAACAATTAACATTTTTCGAACCAGTAGACACTAGAGCTGTACGTGAAATTGTGATTAAAGAATTGAAAGATTATAGGGCAATCAAAGTCCAGCTTGAAAATCAAAAGGAATGCGAAAATCGCGGCATGAAGGCATTTCCTTCCCTCCGGGATTCATCCGCTTTTAACGAGCTCAAGGTCAAACAGATGGAACGAGCTTTACAAAACAGCTTGGACGATGAGGAACGTTTAATCATCGAAAAGAAATATCTGACGGCTGCCAGGGTGAAAGACATCAACATCTATATGGATTTGGGTATTACCAAAAATGCTTATTACAGGTTAAAGAAAAGGGCGATTTATCGCCTTGCTACAGCACTCGGAATCATCTGAGTGCTTTTTTTATTGGGACAAAAAATAAACTTTTTGAGGACAAAAATAGAGACAAAAAAGGAGACTATTTATGTGTGCTTTATCGATAAGATTTACTTATCAAGAAATAACGGGAGACGCACCATTCCCTTATCAAGGTGAATTCGGATACTCAAATTAAGGCGATGAAGAATGAAGCCAAACGGGAGGAACATTCTGAGCCGGATCGCGCTAGTCTTGCGGCTTTGGTATCGGGAGATTTGTAAGAAGTGTGTTTTTTGGACATGACGTCTTACAATACTTGGCTTCCTCCCGGAGTATATGTAAGGCGCAAATTTGAATAAGCGTTTAGCGTAAGGAGGAATTGTACAACTAAGATAAGAGGACAGTCCAAGACTGGACTATCGAGTATTATGGTATTAAGCGAGTAGACAAGTTTATTTTTTAAAATTTATTGCATAAAATAAAATACATCGAGAATTACCCCTTTTTTCAAGAGGTATCCTGAAGGATGCTTCTTGTTTTTTTTGAATGAATTCGAATAGACAAGCTGCAAATATGGATCGAAATCAATAATAAATATATTTACTTCTCACCTTTCAGTTTAAGTATCCTTAAAAAATTTTTGAGGATACTTTTTTTGATTTAGGCTGTGGATAGTACTCGATCGGACAAATATGGGTGATTGTAATGGTACATGTATACACTGTTTATCATAGTTTAATAATGAATATGATCAATGAATGAAAGGAGAGCTTAGTCATGTTTCATTGCAAACCAAATGTGATGCCGCCAATTGTACACCCGACTAATTGTTGTCAAACTCATACTTTTTCTAAAACAATTGTGCCGCATATTCATCCGCAGCATATAACAAATGTGCATCATAAGCATTTCCAGCATGTGCATCAATATCCACACACTTATTCTAGTTACGATCCTGTTACACACTCTCATACTCATTGTGGTAAACCATGTTGTAACTAGTGGGATTAAACAATATCTGTATGGTTTACAGTGCATCATCATATATAGCACCCAAATGAAGGGTGCTTTTTTATGTTCTCTGTAAACCGGGTCCAGTGAATCTCAGAATAAACGATTGGCGGCCAATGTGGGCCTGGTTTAGAAAGAATATACAGGAGGGTGTTCCTATTGAAAATCTTAGTCGTTAAATATAATGGATTAATTACATCAGACGAGCAGCGGGAGAAAATTAGAGAGGAAGCAAGGAAAGCAATTGAAAGAGGGGTTTTTGTTTGTGATGAGATGGTGAGTGTGGATTCGGTTGATATTGAAGAGAAAGAGAATTCTTCTTATAGTGCGTCCCCGATTGGCTTCGTAAAACCACCTATTGGGGTGAAACCGAGATTCATTCATGATGAACAAAGGGCAGAAGAATTAAGTGGCGCTATCATGAGATATATACAAGCTAATAAGAGTATACCTACTGAATGGCTGGAAGAATACAATGAATTAGTAGGAAATGAAAATTAACATAGATGATAAAAAAAGACGCTTTCCCAAATGGGAGGGCGTTTTTTATTTAGGAGGGATTGACCTATGAGCTTTGAATTGAACTTAGCGCATATGAGCATTTCAGACCTGTTGGAAAAGGCAGCCGAAAAGAATGAGTTTATTTTTGTAAGACAGGGACAAAGGCGGCTTGGTAAAACAACCGCGCTTATGGAGTTTGCGAGAGAAAATGGTTATCCAGTCCTTGTAAATAAGGCGATTGTAAAGATTTTTCATCGTAAATATCCCGATGTGAATATTATTGGATATGTAGACGGATCAGAAGTCGATGGGCTTTATAATGTCGTTTGTGATGAAGGGCTGCCAGTGGATGTTGTTAAAAGGCTTCATAAGCTTGGTGTGCTGTTAACAGGATTTGTGAGGGAAGAACCAGACTCATTATCCGCTATAAGAGAAGCTGTGAATTATGTTGGCTACAAATATGGGGGAACTGTACTTCTCGAGGGAGGGTCTATTCCAAAAGGCGATTTAAATAATCTGGAAGCAGAGCCACTCAATAAGTCACCTTTGCTACAGATTGAGCTTGAGGATATTGATTCGGTACCGCGTGTTTTCTACAAAGGTGAGAAGATTACCAATCGTATTGCAATAGATTTCGAGTGGCGAACAGGGGGAGCCGATAAGGTTGGTTCTACCTATATTCGTATCAAGCATGGTAACGATCCTGATAAGGCACTAGCAGTTGAGACGAAGGAACTGGCGGTCGGTGAGAGAGCGTATGAATAGGGAACGTAAGCAGCGTTATAGATACCAGGGCAAGGCGATGAATCAACCTATTAGTAAATGCGAGCATTGTGGAGACGTTCATGCAATCGTTATGCAGGAGCAGAGAAGGAAGAATGGTGTTGTCATCGGGTATATCCAATGCCCTGCCTGCCAGCATAGGGCTGTGTTCTCTGTGACTACCCCACAAATTAGAGAGCTGCAAAAACGAATCAGAAGTGTGAAGAGTCAGTACGACAAAGCTAAGAGGCTAAAGAAAGCTGATCGCCTTTTGACAGAGTATTCCAATTTAAAGGAGCGTATTAGCCTGCTTATGCAGCCTTTAGTCGAGAAGGCAAATGAGGAGATGAACCAATAAGTGTTTGACACTGAAGGAGGATTACAATGCCGCCTAAGCCATTAAGGGAGTGTAAGGCCCATGGGTGTAAGGCCCTTACCAGAGAGGGGTACTGCGCTGACCATAGGCATGCCCAGCAGGAGGAAACGAAACATTACAACAAACATTCAAGAAACAAAACAATTACAAGTTTTTATAAATCAACAGATTGGAAACGAACAAGAGAACTTGTTTTGCTTCGTGACAATCGTCTTTGCCAGCGATGCTTGAGAGAACATCGATTCACTCCTGCTGACATGGTCCATCATATTGTGGAAGTGAAGCAGGACTGGTCCAAGCGTTTAGACCTTTCAAACCTTGAAAGTCTTTGCAATGCTTGCCATAACAAGGTTCACGGCGACCGGAGCAAGCCGATCAAGTAGGGATACCCCCCTATGAAAATCCTTGGAAAGCAACCGCCGCGGGAACGGCGCCCCCTTTTCTGTAAACAAACACCGCTTTTCAAAGTTCCCGAAACGCAAAATACCCTCTCGACAGATTTGCCGAGAGGGCTTGATATGACTGGTTTTGTTGTTGATTTCATCATAGCATGATTTGTGAAAAAAACAAGCGAAAAATTGCGATTTTTTAAAAGGAATGAGGTGAAAAACATGCCGAGACCTGCAAAATCCGCGGCCCTTCAATTAATACAGGGCAATCCGAATAAAAAGAATACGGAAGAACTGGCCGCGCGGGCTAAACACGAACAAAAAATGAAAATGCGCGCTGACAATATCAAACCTCCTTCCTGGCTGGATAAGGTGGCTAAAAAAGAATTTAAACGGGTTGCTGCTCTTTTATCTGAGGTGGAAATCATCACGGAGGCAGATATCAGCATGTTGGCTGCCTACTGTAATGCGTATTCTCAATACATCTCTATTTCGAAAATTATTGAAGAAGACGGCATCATGATTCATACAGAGGGTCAAGATGAAAACGGAGAGCCGATCAAGTTGGTTGGAGAAGAGCACCCTCTGCTGAAACGGCAGAAAAATTTCTACGATCAAATGAAATCGGCTGCAAATGACTTTGGGCTCACTCCGTCTGCACGCGCCAAGCTCGCGATCACGAAAACCCAGGAAGAACGGGAGAAGACTTTAGCAGAAAAGGAGTTTAGTAATGTATGAATACAATTAAACAGTTTATGATTGATTACTCGCGCGATGTGATATCGGGCGAGATTGTTGCGTGCGAAAAGCATATATGGGCTTGTCAGCGGTTTTTAAATGATATTAAAAGAGAAGGAACAAGAGAGTTTCCTTACGTGTTTGACGATGAAAAAGCCCGTCGCTTTCTTTACTGGATGACGCAATTCAAACATACAAAAGGGCCATTAGCTGGTGAAAACATAGTTCCAGATCGTATTCAAATCTTTATTTTCGGTAATGTTTATGGCTGGATTCATAAAGATACAGGATACCGCCGTTTTACAAAAGTGTATTGGCAGGTTGGCCGTAAAAATGCAAAGACTCAGAGTCTAGCATGTGTTGCATCCTATGAAGCAATGGCAAACAATGAGAAAATGTCTGAAGTTTATATAGGGGCAACAAAGACGGAGCAGGCTCAAATATGTTGGAAGGAGATAAAAGCCCAAATAGAAGGGTGCGAACTTCTAAACAAACCTGAGCAAAAATACAGGATAGCATACAGTACCATTGAGCACCCAAAAACAAATTCAACCATCAAAGCTTTATCTAAAGATGCAGGAAAGACCGGTGACGGATTTAACCCGCAATGCGGCATAATAGATGAATATCATGCTCATAAAACGTCAGAGATTTACGATATCCTGGAGTCGGGGATGGGCGCAAGAACGCAGCCGATCATGGTTATTATCACGACAGCGGGGCACGAGTTAAACAATCCGGCCTATCGCGTGGAGTATGATTATGTTTCACGTCTTCTCGATCCAAACAAAGTAGAGACAAATGAACAGTATTTTGTCATGGTGAACGAAATAGATAAAGACGATGACATAAAGGATGAAAGGAATTGGATAAAGGCTAATCCTATATTAGCTTCTCATGAAGTTGGGAAAAAATATTTGCGAGATCGTCTTGAAATGGCTCTGGCTGTTCCTGAAAAGATGAGGGATTTCCTGACCAAGAATATGAATGTTTGGGTTAATATGCGCGACGGTGGATACATGGATATGCAGGCTTGGAAAGATTGCGGGTCTGATCAGTTCCCTGATCTATCCGGCCGTGAATGCTATGTTGGAATTGACTTGTCAAAACGAATTGACCTGACAGCTGTTTCGTTTATTTTCCCATTGGATAATGGGAGCTTTGCTGTTGAGAGTCACGGCTTTATGCCTGAAGATACTTTCTATGAGCGTATGAAGACTGATAACGTACCTTATGATCTGTGGAGGGAGCAGAACTGGCTAACCGTTACCGACGGCGCTGTTGTCGATTATGACTATATCAGAACCTACATTAAAAAAATGGAGAAAGAAAAAGGCTGGCGGATAAAAGAAATTGCCTACGATCCGTACAATGCCACACAGTTTGCCCAACAGATGGAGGCAGACGGATATGTGATGGTTGAAATTCGGCAGGGTGTAGCCACACTTTCAGAGCCTACGAAAGACTTCCGAGAAAAAGTGAAGGCGAAAAAGATCATCCATAATAAAAACGATCTGCTGACTTGGGCTATGGGGAACGCCGTTACAAAAGTGGATGCCCAGGAAAATATAATGCTGGACAAGTCCAAGTCCACACAACGGATTGACCCGGCGGCTGCACTTATTAATGCACATGTTCGGGCTTCTCAGATTGATACAGCGATCGACTTAAACGCTTATATTCAGTCTGGATCTTTCAGCCTGTAGGGGGTGAGAACTTGAAAATTTTAAAAGCCTTACAGCTATTTTTAGAAGATACTTTGCTTATTGCAGGCATGGTATTCATTTCAATAGCCATATACCGAATAAACGTAAACGCGGGTTTAATTGCAACCGGTGTTTTTTTATTTTCGCTTGCGAGCTTGGTAGGGTTCGCTCGTCAAAAAAATAAGGATGGGGGAGGGAAATAGATGCTATTAAGCCGTTTAAAGAGCGGGATAAAAAATGAAATTGCTGAAGAGGATAGCGGTTCCCTTCTCCATCCAGCTACGTGGTTTAGAAATATTTTTGCTGGATCTGAAAGCTCATCTGGTGAAAGGGTATCAACTAAAACGGCCGTTCTTCATCCGGATGTATATGCCTGTGTGATTGTTTTGGCGGACGATATTGCCAAACTTCCGATCAAACTTTTTCAGAACAAAAATGGCAACATACAACAGGTTCAAAATAGTGTTAGCAATATCATTCTGAACAAAGTCAATGACTATATGACAAGCTTTGTGTGGAAGCGGCTTTTGGTTACAAGGCTTTGCACTTGGGGAAACAGCTACAACCTTTTACTTTTTGATAAAGACGGGAATGTGACGGGGATCAGACCATTGGATCCGGAAGCAACCAACACAAATATTGATCCCAATAACGGACGTGTTTGGTACTCCACAACGATTGACGGCAGATACCGTGAGTTTTTTTATGAAGAGGTGCTGCATTTTAAAAACCTGTCTCTTGACGGAATTGTGGGGCAAACTCCGATTTCAGTTATTCGGGACAATATAGGGTCAAATAGAGCTGCCACAAAATTCAACGCGAAATTTTACAAGAATGGCGGTGCACCGTTCGGTGTTGTTAAAGCGCCGACCCTTTTAGACCGAAAAAGTAAACAAATTCTTAGAGAAGACTGGGAGCGGGTGAATGCGGGGCAGTCTATTGCAGTTTTAGACGCCGGGCTTGATTATTCACAGGTAACCATGCCTATGAAAGATGCCCAATTTATTGAATCGATGAAATGGAATCGCCAACAGATTGCATCGATTTACAAGGTGCCACCGCATAAAATAGGTGAACTGGACCGGGCGACATTTTCAAATATAGAGCAGCAGTCCTTAGATTATGTCAAAACCACTTTACAGCCAATCGTCACAAATATTGAACAAGAGTTGAACGATAAGATTTTGACAGAGAATCAGCGAAACAATGGCTATTACTTTAAATTTAACCTGGAATCGGAGCTCCGTGGGGACAGTAAATCACGTGCTGAATTTTATAAAACGATGCAAAGCGTAGGCGCCTTTAGCGTCAATACTATTCTTCAAAAAGAGGACATGACAGGCATCGGAGAGATCGGCGATGAGCATTATGGAAACTTAAATCTTGTTCCCCTTTCAATTATGAAAGAATATCAGCTTAACAAGACGAAACGGTCTTCAGATCGACTGAAAGGGGGTGATGGCAACGGAACAGAGGAAGAAAAACAAGTATTGGAACATGAAGGTTCTGAATGATTCGACTGCTGAAATCACACTTTACGGTTCTATTACCGGCGAAGGATGGTTTAGCGAGAGTTCGTCCAAGGCCTTTCAGTCTGAATTGAAAAGTTTAGGGGACGTGAGCTCTATTGATTTGTACATCAATTCGCCAGGCGGAGATGTTTTCGAGGGGCAGGCTATTCATTCGATGCTCCAGCGTCATAAAGCCAAAATCAAAGTCTATGTGGATGCGCTGGCCGGAAGTATCGCTTCCGTCATTGCAATGGCCGGCGATAAAATCACGATGCCAAGTAATGCCATGATGATGATTCACAACCCATACATGGGGATGGTCGGGAATGCCGCGGAATTCCGGAAGGCAGCCGATGATCTGGACAAGATTACTGAAAGTATCGTTTCCACATATCTTGCGAAAGCAGGCGACAAACTGGATGACGGGACTTTACGTCAGCTGCTGGATGAGGAAACCTGGCTCACTGCCGATGAAGCTTTAAATTATGGCTTGATCGATGTGGTTTCAGAATCAAAGGATGTAGCAGCCTGCATTGATCATCAGGTGCTTGCACATTTTAAACATGTTCCAGGCAAAATTGTTGCTCAATCTGCTGCTGGAAATCCGGCTGAAGAAACAAGCCCGAATGAAATACTAAAACAAAAGATCAATATGAAACTTGAACTCTTAAATCTTTAAGGGTTCTTTTTTATGCCATTTTTAAGGAGGATAAGCATTTGAAACAGAAAGAACTTTTGAAACTCGATATTCAATTTTTCGCCGGGGGCGGAATGTCTAAACAAGAACGAGCATTACGTCAGGCTTTGGCAGAAAAGCGTACGGAAATTGAAGCATTGACCGATGAGGGAAAACTTGATGAAGCCAAAAAACTACTTGCAGAAGCTCAGCAAATTAAAGATCAAATTCAGACATATGAGGATTTACGAAACATGCAGGTTTCATATGCACAGGAAGAGCCGCAGCAAGATCCAGAGGCAAAGAACCCGCAACAGCCAACGGATGATATCGCCAAAACAGATGCGAAAAACCATGTTCAGCTTTTTGCATCTGCCCTTAGAACAGGCAAAGTACCACAGCCTCTTGCCGCGATGAAAGAAGGTGTGGATGAGGACGGCGGGCTTATTGTACCGCAGGATATCTCCACGAAAATAAATGAAAAACGACGTCAATTTGATACGTTGGCAAATCTCGTCGATGTCATTCCGGTATCAACAAACAAAGGGTCAAGGGTTCTTGAAAAACTAGCGGATATCACCCCGTTAGTAAATCTTGAGGAATTAGCGGATATTGAAGAATTAGAGAACCCTAAATTTGAAAACATTAAATATAGCATTAAAGACTATGCCGGGATTTTGGTTCTTTCTAATGATTTGCTTGCAGATACACAAGAAGCGCTTTTGCAGTACCTTTCTAATTGGCTTGCCAAAAAGTCGGCCGTGACCCGCAATACGTTGATTCTTAATCAATTAGGAACACTTGCAAAAACCACAGTATCGAAGCAGGACGACATTAAAGACATTCTCAATGTCAAACTTGATCCGGCTATTAATGCCACGACTAAAGTTGTCACGAACCAATCAGGATTTAACGTGTTAGATAAACTGAAAGACGCTTTCGGCCGTTACCTGCTTCAACCGAACCCTACTGATCCAACTAAAAAATTATTGTTCGGTAAGCCGGTATCCGTCATTTCTGATAAGTATTTGCCAAACGGCGGTACAAAAACGACTCCAAAATATCCATTAATCATTGGAGACCTTAAAGAAGCTGTCAAACTCTTTGATCGTCAGCAATATTCCATTTTAACGACAAATGTCGGTGGTAAAGCATTCTACCGTAACTCTACAGATATGCGAATCATTGAACGTGAGGACGTTGTACTTTGGGACACGGATGCTGTTGTTTACGCGGAATTTGCATCTATTAAAGACGCTGTTCCCGACAATGAAACTCCAAGTACCGGCGACACAGAAGATAAATCAGTTGACGTAGGAAAATAAAAAAAATTGAAAAGGATGATGAGATATGGCAGATCAATTTCTGAACCAAAGTAACGGAGTCTATACTTCTGCAGAGGACGACGGTACAGGAAAGCCGGTAACACCGGTTTATTTGAAAGGCAACAGCGAGGATAATCCTTTGTACATTAAGGGTATGCAGGGGGAAACTGGGCCGCAGGGACCTCAAGGGCCAAAAGGGGACAAAGGAGATACTGGCCCACAAGGTCCACAGGGAGAGCCAGGACCCCAAGGACCGAAAGGTGACAAAGGTGATCCGGCTGTCATTGAAGAAAAAAGTATCACTCATGAAATGCTTGGTGACAATATTGTCAGAAGTAACAATGTCGGAACCGGCAGCATCATGATGGTTAACTTAAACAGTGAAGTAAAGGCCATTTTAGACGGTTTACAAAAGCAAATTGATGAATTAAAAGGTGGCGGAACATCTAGCTAACGAAGGATAGGTGATGCCCTATGACTGAAATGGAACAAAAAGAGCTTGAAGAGGCGAAAAAATTCCTCCGGGTTGATGGTGATCTGGAGGATGATTTAATCCTTGGGTTTATCGCTTCTGCAAAAGAATACATTACAGCTGCAACCGGGTTGAAATTTCCTAACAATTCAGCGCGGGCTGATATGTGTGTAAAGGCTTTTGTTACGCATTGGTATGAAAATCGGGAAGTGGCCGGCACGACTTCAAATCTTGATGGGGTGCTTACGATGATGATCAATCAATTAAAATATACGGTTCCGGAGACTGATTCTAATGCTGAATGACATGCGGTATCGAATCAAGTTTCAAGAGAAAAAAGAAGGCGGCCGTCTCCCTGTGGAAGGTGACTATGAAACGGTCGTTGAATGCTGGGCAAAAGCCGAAGGGTTAAAAGGCCGAGAATATTACGCGGCGGCCGCGGTGCAGAAGGAGAGGACAGTAAAATTCACGATCCGACACCGCGAGGATATCGATGAACATATGCGGATCCTTTTTCAGAATCAAGCGTATGTGATTGAATCTATCATCCCGAACTATTCTCGGAAAAATTTCACCACGATTAGGGCAAAGGCGGTGGAATAATGAAGATCGAAATGGAAATGCAGGGCTTTAAAGAATTGGATTCATATTTAGCTTCTCTTGCAAGAAAGGATGAAGCGATAAATAAAGCTGCTGTAAAAGCCGGGGGTGCGGTCCTTGCCAAAGAAATTGACAAAAATGCGCCCAGATCAGACATTGGCGGCAATCACCCTCATATTGACGAAGATATTATTGTTGGAAACCGGACACGCAAGGATCCCGACGGAGAAATATATGCGGTTGTCGGTCCTACAAAAGATACGAAGTTCCGTGTCCACTTGCCTGAATTCGGAACCATTCATCAGCCGGCTAACCCGTTCATTCAGCAGAGTATGCTAAGTGCCAATGATAGGATGCTTCAGGCGATGGCAACCGTTATAAAAAGAGGGTACAAGCTATGAATGTAGTGGAAAGAGCCCTACAACTAAAAAATAAAGTATTTGAAGCGCTGGAAACTGATCCGGCGCTTTTATTATTGGCTGATCCAGCAAACATTTTTGAACTTGCGGTGCCGATTGGCATCAAAAGCAAACCAGCTTATATCGTCGTACAGGAATTGGACTACAGAACTACCAAGTGGGCTGATGGAAAGCCGATCAAGGACAGCGCTGTCTATCAAATTGATGTATACAACGATTCATCCTGCGATCAGATTTTGGCTGCCGTTATAGGGGTCATGAATCGATTGGATTTTCAAACAGGAATTTTAATCAATGACTTTTTAAAAGATGAGGGTCTTATTCGGAAGGGACGCCGATTTGAGGCCAATATTTTAATATAATTGGAGGTTTTAGAATGCCTGAATACAGTTCAGTTACCGGATTGGAAGGCGTTAAATTTGCGCCTTTAAAAAAGGAAAATGGCTTTTATGTGGCTACAAAAATTATTGATTACCCTTACGCAATTAACGCGAAGGTCAATACGGATACATCAACAGAAAAGCAGTATGCAGACAACAAACTGGTGGATATGGCTGTCACGACTGGTTCTACAAAATTGGAGCTTGAAATGCGGGATCTGCCAATGGAAATCTTGGAGGAATTGTTTGGGATAAAAGAAACAGACGGGCTCTATATGTTCAAAAAGAATGTTATCGCGCCATGGGTTGCGATGTCTTTCTATGGACCAAAAGCGAACGGCAAGAATCGCCATGTAGGCTTAGTGAAAGGGCGTTTTTCCCTTCCGGATGATGAATGGAAAACAAAAGAAGAAAAGACAGACTTCCAAACAGTCAAACTTTCTGCTGAATTTATGGAGCGAGAACAGGATGACATCTATAAAGTATTGGCTGACGAGGATGCACCGAATTTTAGTCTGGACAAGTTTTATGAAAAAGTATTTGGTGCTGCCTATAAAAATCCAGATTCTGTTTCTGGTGATAAATCCAGCGTAGACATTGGCAAAACAGTATAAAGGGAAGCAGCGTGCTTCTCTTTTTTCATATCAAACAAAATAAAGGAGGAGTCAACATGGCTCAAAAACAAATTTCGGTGAAATTATGGTTTGAAAAAGAAGAAAAATATAAGACGTTTATTGCACCTCGTACTAATACAAAAACTTTGTATGAAGCTCTGGAGCTAGATGAGGCAGCCGCTAAAAATACCAACAGTATTAAGGAAGTGCTTAAGAGCCTTGAAGATCGTATGAAGTTCATTGTACGGGTATTCCGCAACCAATTTACTTTAGAGGAATTTCAAGAAGGTCTACAGTCTTTTGAAGTTTCAGACGAAGTAAGGCGAATCATGGGCGAAATTATGGGTTATGAGGAAGTTAAGGAGGAAGAAGATTTTTTGCCGGGAGTGGAAACGGAGGCCTTTCAGCAGAAAAAGGAATAGATCAGCTCAATGATATTTACGCTGCCCTTTTAAAACAGGGTTGGACCATGACTGAAATTGACGAGATGGATATTTACCATTACTTAGAAGTCTTGGCACATGAAAATAAACCTAAAGTTGTTCCAATTGATCAAGTGTTTTTCTAAGGCAGGCTAAGCAGCCGGTCTTTTTTCGTTGAGTTTATGCCAGGGAAGCGGGGTGGATACATATGGCGCAACCTATCGGAAATATGATCGTTAAAGTAGGCCTTGATGATACCGGTTTTAACCGAGGAATTGAGGGCTTAAAGCGGCAAATGCGTTTAGCAAATTCTGAAATGAAAGCCTCCAGTGCTATTTATAAAGCGGCGGGCAATCAATCTAAATTTCTCCAATCCCAAGTAGAAGGTCTCAATAGCAAATATCGTATCCAGGGCCGATTAGTCGAAGAGCATCGAGCCAAATACGAGAAATTAGCAAAAGAAAAAGGGATCGACAATCGAGAGACCCAAATACAAGGCCGCAGGCTGAATGATGCTATTGCAGTTCACCAAAGCCTTGGAAACGAACTGCAACGTGTAACAAGAGAATTTGAAAACACGACAAACAGCACCCGTCGCGCTTCGGGTGTTTTTTCTGTGTTCAGACGAGATTCAGGGAAAGTATCTGAAGGGCTAAACGCTGTTTACCATTCTGCTTCTAAGGTTGGAACAGCCCTTTCGGCTGTTGGCGCAGCGGGAACGCTGGGGATTGGAGTAAGTGTAAAAGCCGCAGCTGATTTTGAAAAAGCTATGAGCCGTGTTGGTGCTTTAGCGAATGCCACAAACGACCAAATGGCTAAACTGACGGAAACGGCGCGTCATTTGGGTGCAACAACTCAGTTTACTGATGGAGAAGTTGCCGAAGGAATGCAGTACCTTGCGATGGCCGGGTATAAAACGAATCAAATCATTGGAGCTATGCCTGGTCTTCTCGCGACTGCCGCAGCCGGACAAACAGACCTTGGTGTTACAGCTGACATCGTTTCTGATATCTTGACGGAATTTCATATCAAAGCTGAAGATACAAACCGCGTTGCGGATGCCATGACGTATACGTTCACCAACTCAAACGCCACGCTTCAAGAGATCGGTCAAACGATGAAATATGCGGCTCCGGCAGCAAAAACGGCCGGACTCAGCATGGAAGAATTAGCGGCGGCAACAGGTATCTTGGCAAACAGCGGGATTAAGGCTGATATGGCAGGAACGGCTTTGCGGGCTACACTTACTCGCCTATCATCTCCGCCAAAACAAGCCGGAAATGCGATCCATGAATTAGGTTTGCAAGTAACTGATTCCACAGGGAAATTGCGTCCGCTTTCGGATATAATCGGCCAGATCAATGAGAAAACAAAAAATTATACCGAAACTGAAAAAATCCGTATTGCTAAACAGTTGGCAGGGCAGCACGCTCTTTCTGGATTTATTACTTTAATGCACGCAGGAAAAGACAAGCTCCAAGATTTCACCAAAGAAATTGAAAACAGCGGGGGCGCTGCGGACAGAGTAGCCAAAAAGCAAATGGATAACCTGGCCGGATCCATGGAATATCTGAAATCTGCTGTGAACAACGCTCTTATCACTTTGGGGAATCAGTTTCTCCCTGTGATTCGTGCAACCACTGACGGTCTAACAAAATTCGTTACCTGGTTCGATTCATTACCCCCTTCCGTTGCGAGTACCATTGCGATTACTGGCGGAGCGGTAACTGTGTTTTCGCTTTTAGGTGGGGCGTTTTTATTGATTTTAGGTTCTCTGCCAAAGGTGGCAGCAGGCTGGAACATGCTGCGGACTGCCGGAAGCTATTTAACAGGCAGTGTAAATCGGGCTTCAGCAAGCCTCAGCACTTATTCCACAGAAGCTATTGCGGCGGGAGCAGCTTCCAGGACAGCGGCTGCAGGAATGAACACGACCTCCACGGCGGCGGCTGTAGCGTCTACAAGGATGGAACGTTTCCATCAATCAACCGCGGTCGCAACAACGAGAGTAGGACGGCTTGAGCAGTCATCTAGTAGAAGTACAAGAGCTATGCGGGGGCTGGGCGGTGCTTCACGTGTTGCCGGGCTTGGTCTAAGTTTATTTGGCGGCCCCGTCGGGACAATCGCCGGCCTTATTCTTTCGTTTGCACCTGAGCTCTTAAAATTCGGCGGAAATATTTTAAAGGTCGGGGCCAATGCAATTAAAGGCGCTGGCGGCTTCATGAAATTAGCGAAAAGTGGTTTTGGCCTTTTCAACATTCTCAAAAAAGGAGCGGGAGTTGTCGGCCTCTTACGTGGCGCATTGAGTTTGTTAGGTAGTCCTATTGGCCTTGCTATTACAGGTGTAACGCTTCTTACGGAAGCAGGTATGAACTATTATGACAACCTGAAGAAAAGGGTTCTTCCATCGACTATTGACTTTGGTAAAGGGGTTTCGAAGTCTACTGCAAAAGCTGTGAATGCTTATGAAGATATGAATACAAAAGTCACGGCTAAGCTTGAATATCTCCGTATAACCAATGCAAAAATCACCAAGAAAATAGCGGACGATGTCGCAACACAGTTTACAGCGATGGGAGAGTCTTTGAAAAATGGATTCCAAACGAGCACTGATTCAGCCACCAAGGTATTAAAGGAGTTTTTTGCGTCCAATGAGGAAATATCAGATAAATACGCGGCTAAGATTCTAAATAAAATTGGGGATGGAAACCAAAAGAAACAAAAGAAAATACAAGGATATGTGGATCGTGTAAATGAGATTTATCGAAACGCCGCAAAAGAACATCGTAAGCTTACAGATAAAGAAAATGAAGAAGTTACTAAAATTCAAGGGAAGATGCTCTCCCAAATGGAGACAGCACTTACCCGTAGTAAAGGTGAACAAACGAAAATTTCTAGAAAGTTGAAGGAAGAGTCTTCTAATCTTTCCGCCAAACAGGCAGCCGCTGTTGTGAAAAACAGCAACAAAGCAAAAGAAAAAACAATTAAAGCTGCCGAAAAGCAGCGCGACGCTGTTATTAACGCTGCTGATGATCAGTATTATGTAAAAAGAGTAATTTCAAAGAAACAGCACGATGACATTGTTGAGAAAGCTAGAAGCCAAACCGAAAAAACAATTGAACAAGCAAAAGAGACACATAAAGGCGTAGTCGAGGAGGCAAAACTTCAAGCTGCCGGCCTCTTGATCAGGTTGATATTGAAACAGGTGATATCCTTGATGAATGGGATCGTCACCTAATTGATTTAGCAGGGGTAATAAATCAGATCACCGGCTATATTAATAAAGTTCTTGAATTTCTGCACGCGCCAACGATTCCGGAGTGGAAACCCAAAGGCTATCAAGATACTTCTAAAATGCAAGTTGCACCTGGTGTCGCTTATGCAAAAGGAACAGACTTTCACCCTGGAGGGAAAGCGCTTGTCGGTGAAGAAGGATGGGAGTTGGCCCATACACCAGGCATAGGAACTTATGTTGTAGGGGCAGGCGGCCCGCAAATTTGGGATCTCCCACGAGGCACCTCCGTACTACCGCATGACCAGTCAAAAAAATTAGCAGCCACAGGGTTACCAGGATATGCAGGAGGGGTTGGCGACTTTTTCAAAAAAGCGATTGACGGCTCTAAAAAAATGGTCAATGGGGCTGTATCATTCGGAAAAAGCGTTGTAAATAAAGTCGGGGATGTCAGCTCAACCGCAATGGACTTGATTACAAAGGGTCCCGGCAACTTAATCAAAAAACTGTTTAGTGGGCTGATCCCCTACAAAACTGGAAAAGGCATTGACTCGTTAGGGACCGGTATACTCAAGACATTGAAGGATGGGGCAGCTCAATTCCTGAAAGGTGTCATGCCGGATCCAGGTACATTTAAAGGAGCCGGCGGAACAAAAGCTGTAAACCAATGGGTGACTGAAGCAGTCGGCATCGCGGGTGTGCCGATTTCATGGATCCCGGGGCTTGTTACTATCGCCATGAAAGAAAGTGGCGGTAATCCTAACGCCATCAATTTATGGGATTCTAATGCGAAAGCTGGGCACCCTTCACAAGGGCTGATGCAGACGATTCCGAGCACGTTCAACGCGAATAAGTTTCCTGGACATAATAACATTTTGAATCCGATCGATAATATCCTGGCTGCCATTAACTATATCAAACGACGATATGGTGACATAAACAATCATCCGGGGTTAAAATCGATGGCACGAGGCGGCGGATATGTTGGATATGCAAAAGGCGGTATTTCGCCTGGCCGTGGTGGATCAAAATGGGCGATCTTAAATGAACGCGGGTATGATGAAACGACCATCACAGAGGATCCATCTTATCGGGAGCGCAATATTGGGCTATGGGCCCGTGTTGGTAGAAAGCTTGGCGTACTTCCGGATTTGCAGGATGGAATGATTTCAAAAGCGCTCCTCCTGCTTCAAAAAGTTTCGGAAAAGCCTGCACAGGAATTGGCCTCGCCTAAAGACTTTTCTGTAGACATCAGCCGTGTTGTGCAGAACCAAGAAAAACAGATCAGTATGATGGCAAAACAAATTGATTTTCTAAATAAAAATGTGCAGCTCTTGCAACAGATCCTATTAAAAGATAACAACACTTATCTTGATGGGAAGAAAATCGATCAATCATCCGGGGATCGGTATACTCGAACTTCATACTTGAATGGGGTGAGATAGTGGAATTGTACATTGACTATGATAATGGTTTAGGGGAGCAGAGTTTAAGCAGCCTGCTTCCTTTTTTTGAACCTTTAAGTTTTACACCTGAGTCACCAGGCATTGAGCGTGAAACAACAAATATCCCGAGAATAAATGGAGTCGTTTTGCCGCAGCATCCCCGTGACGTCAAATATACAGAAAGAAAAATATCAGTTGAAATCTATCTGAATTCAGTCATTGCCGAAAATTTTTATCAGTATCGGCGGGAACTATACGCGGTTTTGGTTAAACCGTTCCCTTACTATATTTCAACCGACTTGTTGCCAAATCTCCGTTTTCGTGTCACATGTGATGGGAATTTCAGTATTCCAAAAGAAAAAGAAAAAAATCATGTTTCTTTTACTGTGGAATTTAACAACTACACTGGTTTAGCGGAGTCAAAATTCACTTCTTTAACAAAACAGAATTTTCACGGAGAATACTGGAGCCCAGGGATGAATATTCAGATGCACGACAACCTGGAATATGTGTTTAAAAATCGAAAAAGATTTCAGGTTTACAATACGGGGGATGCTTTTATCAATCCCATGCAGCATGACTACAATGTGACCTTACGGGCTTCAGGTAAAAACGTGACGATCATCAACCATACAAATGGGGAGAGGCTGAAAATTGAACAGGAGTTGAAAAAATCACAGCCTGTCACTTTTATCAAACAGTATACCGTGATCAATAATAAGCCGGTTAAAACCTCCGGCAGGCTCCCGGGGCTTGATATAGGGAGCAATGATTTTGAAATACAAAATACTGATGATTTTGAAATCACTTTTGATACACGATTCTACTACGCATAAGGAGCAAGTGAAATGGCAAGATCAGATTTTATAAAAGAGATTGCACCAGACGCGCAGAAGATATATAAAAAGTATGATATTCTCGCGTCTCTCATTATTGCTCAGGCCTGTTTAGAGAGCGCATGGGGGACAAGCGGGCTCGCTCAGAAAGGAAAAAATCTATTCGGAATTAAGGGGACTTATAACGGGCAATATGTTCTCATGTGGACGACTGAATACGATCGGAAAGGGAATGCGACCCGGGTACAAGCCAAATTCCGCAAGTACCCATCCTGGTATGCTTCTCTGCAAGATTTAGCCAAACTTTATGTTAACGGAACAAGCTGGGATCCCGACCATTATAAAGCCATAGTAGGTGAAAAAGATTACAAGAAAGCAACAGCAGCCCTTGTAAAAGCCGGTTATGCTACAGACCCGGCTTATGCGACGAAGTTAAACAATCTAATTGAAACGTATAATCTTACACAATATGATTCTGTGGACGATATTCCTATTGATCCTGATCAACCTGACACACCGATACCGGAGCCGGAATTTCCGAGTAAGGAGTATGACGGCAAAGACATCACACTCAATCAGAGTTTGCCTTCAGATGTTGATTTTCCACAGCTGCATGTTTCAACGAAGGATGGTAAAAGTGTTGTTGAAATAACCGGGGTTTCCGTTGATCTGACGGACGATACGACAGGTAAGAAGAGTTTTACCTTCACGATCACAAAAACGCAGGAGAACGGCACAGAATTCGATTTATTGGTGAACGACAACATACTTTATCTGGATGAGAAAAAATTCAATCATCAAAAATACTATATTACGGATGTAGAAGTAAGGCAGGAAAATAATATCCTTACAAAAACCGTCACAGCAGCTCATATTTTTTCTGTTCTGCTGATCAATAATTACGTGAATGATACCGTAACCAAGAAATTAAAGCTTAGAGAAGCGCTGGATATTGCCTTGAAAGATACAGATTTCAAATATATTCTGAAGGCGCCAGAGAGCGAGTTTCCAAGCGCTGATCAGGAGAATTTTGGCGATAAAAACTCTACGGAATTGATGGATGAAATTATTGAAGATTATGGGCTTGAAATAGATGTCGATAATTACAAAATCTACGTCTATAAAAAGATGGGAATCCGCATTGATTTTACTCTGGATTCCCGTTATAACATGCCAGGCATTACAATTAAAACAAGTTCCCAAAATAGTACCACACGAGCCTGGGGATACGGTGCCTTAAAAGAAGGCAGCAATAGTACTGACAAGGATCCAAAATATGAATTTGAGCCTATTTTATATGTTCACCCTGATGAAGAGAAATTCTTAATTGAAGGAAAGCCGCGGTGGGCTGAACCGATAAAAGATGAAACAATAAAAAAATCCAGCCGCATGGTTTCTGCTCTGAAAAAGCATGTGAACCCTTATCCGGAAATGACGATCGAAGCTGATTTTCAAAAAATCTATGAGCCAAAACTTTTAGAAATTGAACAAGACTTCTGGAAAGGCGACACAATTCATGTCTTGGCTGATACAGCGGAAGGCATTACATTTGAAGATGATGTAAGGCTGATTTCAATTCAGTACAATCCATTGGATCCATACAGCAGCCCGCAGCTGACATTTGCAAATTTCCGAAAAGACATTCAGGACATCAATGTTGACCAGGCAAAAAGGTTGAGGAATCAAAAAAGATATATCGATCAGTTGTTCAGAACGCTCAGATAAGCGTTTTTTATTTTGTCAAAAAGGAGTGAGGAAGATGGTGCGGCTGACTAAAAACTACAATACGACTCGAAATTCCCTCTATGAATCGCAGTTAAGTGGGGACATGCAGAGTATTGAAAACGCGTTAAACGATCATGAGTATAATTTAAAAAGCCATAGATTATCTAAAACCGCCCACAAGTCGGATCAGATCGACCACGGCGGTTTTACTGTTGCGAATCGTTTAGATAATTTAAATGCGCGGTTTGCTAATCTGATTGTGAATCACGACGGGAAAGATGTAAAAGAGGTCGTGGACGCAAGGGTGACAACTGACGGGAAAACTTCCCGAACATTGAAAGACCGGCTGGATTTAGAATTTAACCGGCTTGAGCAGAAAATAAAACGGACGGTAAATGTGGATGATTTCGGAGCTGTTCCGGACGGGAAAACCGACAGCACGGAGGCATTCAGAAAAGCACTAGGGGACGGCCGTGTTAGAGTTGTATTAAATTCAGGCATATATATTGTCAAAGGAATCAAGCTGCCATCTTGGACTTATCTGATCGGTCAGGGAAAAGGTGTTACAACCCTCAAGCTTCATGAAGACACACCCGCCAGCGAATGGGTCATCACAAACGCCGATTATAAAAACGGGAACCGAAATATTTTCGTGCAAGGGATGTCGCTTGATTGGAACCCGGACAGGCAGGGCGGCGTCGGGGCTACGGGCGGCCAACATTCAAGCTGTTTAACCTTTGCAAATGTACGGTTTGGATGGGTGAAGGATGTCGAGGCCATCAATGCGGGGCTTCATGGCATTGATATTACATCGCCGACATATGACCACCTGCCTGATACCGACTGGACAAAAGATGGTTCCAAATACATTTGGGTCGATAATTGTGTGGCGTATGGCGCAGGGGATGACGGCATTACCACGCATTACAGCGAATACGTTTTTATTTCAAATTCTCATTCGGTTGATCAGCGTGGTACGGCTCACCCTAAAGGGCAGTCAAACTCAAATGGTATTGAAGTTGATGACGGTTCAAAACATGTTTGGCTGATCAATAACTATACATCTGGTAATATCCGGGGCGTAGAAGTCAAAGCACATAAGGAATGGCCGGCATCCCAAAATGTTCATGTCATTGGCCATGTGTCCTTTCGTGATGTGCGCTGCTTTGATCTACGACATATCGGGCATCACAAAGCAGAGGATCCGGAAAGCACAACGGCCTACGATGTCACCCTTACGGATTGTACAGCAATCGAACCGATATTCAATGATATGTATGAAGGATTGACCCCGCGTGCGTTAGTGGTTTCAGCTTATAAAAACGTAGCTGTCAGCAACTTTACTGCAATAGGTGATCCTTCATATGACTATAAGGATAACCCGGTCATTGCCTTGCAGTATAGAAGCCGAAACATTTCCTTGAACAATATCACGATTAGGGGATTCAAAAAAGCGGGCTTTGATATTCGTCTATATGGCGGTCCGCAAAAAACGGATAATGTCAACCTGTCCAATTTTACTTTTTATAAGTCGGCCAAGCAGGGAATCGGAATCGGCGGCGGGGTGTACTCTGTGAATATCTCCAATGGAATCATGGAAGGAGAAGGCGGTACATACGGGATCACGTCACCAAATTCACAGGCGAACATTAATAATGTTCAGACATCCGGCTACTCCTACGCGGCCATGATTAAGGGGAACAAGTACAAATTTGTACCAACGAATTTCAAAGGAGGATTCCGAGGGGCGACGACTTCCGGGGCTCCTTTAGATCCAACAAGTGCGATTATCGCGGCTACGGGTGACAACATAGCAAAAGGTCCAAGGAATTTCATGGGTGGCGTTTCTGGCGGCTCCTCCACAGAGGGTTCAAGGCAAGCCATTATAGCGTCCAACAACTCGCACACAAAAGGGGACGGACCTGCAAGAGTGGTGATGGCTTCCCAGGCAGTTGTTAACGATGATAGTTATTCGGTAGGTGGTGGATACGGTAATGGTTCACCTTCGAAGGATAATCTTAAATGGAAAATCGGCTCCACAAACGGAAATATCCAAGGTGTTGGTCGTGTGGAAAGTGTGTCCGATTTCAAAGACCTTGCGGAATATTTTGAGTCTAAAGACGGCCGTAAAATTGAATCCGGTTATCTGGTGACCTTGGACGGGGGCAAGATCAGGAAAGCCGAAAAAGGGGACAAGGTATTGGGCGTTATTTCTGAGACGGCCGGGGTCGTTATGGGCGGTGCGGCATTCTATTGGAATGACCGGTATCTTCGGAATGAGTTCGGCGGCATGATCTACGAAACGATTATGGATGAGAGCGGCCGTAAACTCAAAATTCCAAAAGAAAATCCAAACTATAACCCTGACCTTGAATACATCCCGCGGGAAGAACGGGAAGAGTGGCATATTGTCGGGCTGATCGGCCAGGTATATGTCAGAATTGATGAGACTGTCCAGACAGGGGACAGCATCGTGCCTACAGGTGGCATTGGTACTAAATCAGAAGACGGCACAGGCTTTTACGTGATGCATATTAAACAGCCGTATTCTCTTCAAAAAGGCTATGGTATCGCCCAAGTCTTTATGTACCCACAGATGTAAGGAGGTTCAGCGATGATTTATAAACAGGGCGAAATTCCATTAGACATTAACGCGCGCAGATCAGCGCCCATTTCAACTAACATACAATTTTTCACCCAGGACACGGGCAGCGCAAAGCTGTCTTTTTCTTTTACAAAAGACGGCGTCCCGTTGCCTCTTTCGGCGGTAGATGCCAAAATAGTCCTTCTGTATGCGGATGACTCGTTTTATAAACGCAGCCTGATCCTGACGGACAAGGTAAACGGGAAAGCTGAATATGTCCTGTCTGATGAAGAATTGAAGCACTACGGCCAGGTAAAGGCCGAAGTCAAATTGTATTATACAAACGGTCAGGCGCTTGCGACGATATTTTTCACTTTCTCCATTGCGAAAACATTAGAAGATCAGAATATCGTACCGGTCGCAGAATATTACATTGATGATTTTGAATCCTTACGGGCTGGCATAAACAAAACTGTGGACGAAATTAGCCAAACTCTCGAAGAGATTAAAGCGAAGTTTGATGAATTTGAAAACATCGAAACGAAGGACGGCGCGCAGGAGAAGGCGAATGCCGCGCAGGAGAAGGCGGAGGCCTACACGGATCAACACGCAGCTAAAACGGACAATCCGCATAAGGTCACGAAATCCCAAGTCGGATTGGATAAAGTTGATAACATAAAGCAGTTAGCGAAATCCGATTTTGATTCGTTTTATTCGCGTTATCAAACAGAAAAAGACAAATGGAATGGCGGCCAGTTATTTAAGTTGACCGAAGACAACGGAAGCAGAAAACTAATTGCTGATGGCACTGACCTGTTAACTTTACCGTCTGGTCTTTATTATGGTGTCAGCAGCAAAATCATAAACTCTCCAGACCCGAATGCGGTCGAATGGTTTCATTACGATGTTTCAACTAATAATACACGCAAAACGATCGTGGTAACTGCGACGAACAATCCTAAAAGGTGGTTCGGAACAGTCCACACTGACGGGTCATTCAAAGGTTGGCAGAGATTTATAACTGATGCCGACTTATCCCCGACTTGGAATACCGTTACGCTCATAAATGGAGCGACACAGGATTCGGTGTATCCGTTTAAATTCTCGGTCAGCAACAACGTTCTTTGGTTGCGTGGCTCTTTCGGAATATTACCATCCGTCGGCACGTCAGTCGCAAAATTTACGAATAAGCCGACGCAGACAGTCGATCTCGTTGTACCTACGATAGGTTCTTACGGAACGGCTCGTTTTTCTTTAACGACTGACGGCGACTTGAAATACGACGGTATGTTGGCGAACGATGAAACAAAGGTAACGAGGGTGTCGTTTAATGAATCAATACCGTTATGGTAGAGGAGGGACGTATCATGCACGTTCTTTTTTACGATGAGAATTATAAATATGCTGGCGAAGATGATATCGAAATAAACATCGAAGAAGGCGAGAAGCTGCCGCCGAATGGTACGACCACCCCGATTCCCTCAGGATTATACGTTCCGAAGTATGATCCGGAAAAAGAGGAGTGGATCGAATCAGCAACTAAAGAGTATATAGAGAGCGTAACGCCGCCCGATCCGGAGCCGAACCCTACTGAACTGCTGAAAAAACAGAATGCTTTACTTTCCTTACAAATAGCGAAACTACAGGCAGATGTTTCAGCGCTGAAAGGCGGCGGGGCTTCATGAAGTATCCAACTTTCTCGGATATAAAACAGTTTTATGATTGGGGGTGTTACACAGATGAAGAAATGCGGGAATACGTAAGAATTAATTGGATCACTCCGGCTGAATATGAAGAAATAACAGGCCGGAGCTATGATAAGCCTGCCATCAGTGTGGACTTAGGCATGGCACACACCCTATAAGGGTGTTTTTATTTTGCCTCAAGGGAGGTGAAAATGATGTGAGGACAGGAGGATTTCAGGATATGCCACAAGCGAATGAGTATGATGTTTTGAAAAACGAGATCACAGAGGTCAAAGCGGATCAGAAAACACTTGAACAGCGCGTTAGCACGCTGGAAAGGACGTCTGACCGTCATGATCAGCAGATTATCTCTATCAATGAAAAGCTCAACAAGATTGAAGAAAACACAACATGGATCAAGCGCAGCATCACGGGCGCCATTATAACGGCGGTTTGTACGCTTGTGATCTCTGGAATTGCGGCGCTTTTCATTAATTTTATTCAAAAATAAGGAGGAAAACATATTATGAAAAACTTTGACAAAGGCACGGTGGTCCGCACGGTGCTTCTTTTTATTGCATTGGTAAACCAAACTTTGATCATGTTCGGAAAGGCAGCTTTACCGATCGATGAGGACCAGGTCAACACGCTGGCAGATGCTTTGTATTTGGCTGGCTCTACAGTGTTTACCATTGTCACGTCTGTTATCGCTTGGTATAAAAACAACTATGTGACAGGTAAAGGAAAGCTGCAAAAAGAGGTCTTGAAAAATAAAGGATTGACGAAATGAGGTTGCCGGCGGGCAGCCTTTTAACTTTTAAAAAGGAGGATTTTTTATGGGAATCAAAGGTATTGACGTATCACATTGGCAAGGGGATATCAATTGGAAGAAAGTTGCGGGGGATGGGATTGATTTTGCCTTTATTAAAGCAACAGAAGGGACAACCCTGAAGGACAAGAAATTTGAAAAGAACGTTTCAGGCGCAAACGCCGCGGGGATTAAAACGGGAGCTTACCACTTTGCGCGATTCGGGTCAAAGTCAGAGGCATTGGCAGAAGCCAAGTTCTTTCTGTCAACTGTGAAAAAGGTTAGTCTCTCATATCCGCTTGTACTTGATCTTGAAGTGAATCAGAGGAATGTCAGCAAATCAATTTTAACAGATGCAGCAGTTGCCTTCTTACGAGAGATTGAAAAAGCGGGCTACTTCGCCATGATTTACAGCGGCAAGTCTTTCCTTGAAAACAGTCTTGATGAAACTAAACTGAAGCCGTTTGCGTTATGGGTTGCCCGTTACAGCAGCAAACTTGGCCGGGATGCAGATATCTGGCAGTATTCTGATTGTGGAAAGGTAGCTGGCATATCTGGCAATGTTGATATGAACATTTGTTATAGGGACGGATTACGTGCAAAGGCAGCTGTAACAAAAGAAAAAGCCGCTGAAGTAAAACCTATTTCAAATGAAAAGTCAGTTAAATCGGATACGGTTTACACAGTCAAAAAAGGGGATACGCTTTCGGAAATCGCACAGAAATACAACACGACCGTCAAAGCTCTCCAAAGTTTGAACAACATAAAAGACCCTAATAAGATTTATGTTGGCCAGAAGTTAAAGATCAGCGGGAGTGCTTCAAAAACATCAAACAAAAAGCAGTATTACACAATCAAATCCGGTGACACTTTATCCGGAATCTCTAAAAGATTCAATACATCAGTTAAGACGCTGCAGAATTGGAATGGCATCAAGAATGCAAACAAAATATATGCTGGACAAAAGATTCGTGTAAGATAAAAATCACCGTTAAATTAATCAAAAAGGCCCTCTGTGAAGGGCCTTTATATCAAATACTTTCAATATAAACGTCTGAATTTGTTTTTAAACCTTTCTCAAGAGCGCTTTTTAAAATGTTTATAAAATCTTCTCCATCGCTCGTAACAAAGTAATTAGATAGGTCGGTAATCTCCTCACTTATATTATCTCCCCAAGGCGGTCTTTTGCTAATGTCCTCGATATCCCATACAACCTGTGAAGGGCTATAATTCTTCAATCGCTCTTTAATATCCTCTAACTCTTCAAGAGCTTTGCCAATGTTTTCACTTTCAAGTTTTCCTTGATAAAGATCATTTAGCAAAAAAGGATATTTTGATCCCCAACCGTTTTCTTCTAAATGATAGCTTACTGTTGAAAAAAATGAATGTAAGAAGTCGCCATGGCCGACCTGATACCAATAATATTTAACTTTAAATCCTACAGCCATCGTGCTTCACCCCAAATTAGTTTTAAATTTAATATCTGCTCTTCCATTGGTTTTTTTCATGATTCTATCATACAGGTCATCCATTATCTCTTCAGAAACCGACTGGCCCCTAATATCTATGATTACAGTTTGTTTTGTATTACTTGGCAAATCAGTCAAGCGTTTTTCAACTTGTTTTGAAACATTGTTCACTAGTCTACTTCTTCCACTTGGTGTAGTTATTTTGTAATTTTTCACCTCTATGCTATGGCCTTTTTTATAAAAATCCGGTCGAGAGCTTCCCTTTTTTCCATATGGGACTTCTTTGCCGTCTATAAATGACTTTTGAGCACTGTAATCAGGATAGTCCTTTCCTACATCAACTTCTGATTGTCGCCAAGTCGGCCTTTTGGGGACATCCGGCTTTTTAACATTTAACTTTGTGTTAATTCCACGCAAACCAAATGCTCCAATCATGGATAAAGCTCGGTCAAAGCTATCTTGTCTTTGCTCATCCGAAATCTTATTCCCGAACATATCCCGGCCGGTAATTGTTTCGCTGAACCCGTTGGCCGCGGCTAGACCGTATAGACCCTTTTCAGAGTTTTTCAAAGCCTGGAATGTTTTCGGCGTTCTATAGGCAGTCAGGGCTTTATCAACTGTTGTGACCGCCTTCTCGGCTTTGTACATGCTGTATGCGCCTTTGATCCCTTTAGCACCTTTCCCGAACCACCCGACAACCGGGATGTATCCGGCGGCACCCATCGCTCCCGCAGCAACCCGTTGCCCATATGTCAGCTTCTCACCTGTGACGGGGTCGACTCCTTCAGAAGCTCTCTTGTAATCATAATAACCAGTGATTTCGCCCACAAATGTGCTGCCGGCATCAAGCATTTTTTCATACCATGGCCGGTTTGCAAGCTCTTCCTGTTTCCTGGCAAGCTCTTCTTGCTCTTTTGCAATCCGGCGGGCTTCAGCCTGGTCTTTTTTAAACTGGATATAGTTCTCAGCATTTTTATGTACGTCGTCTTTCAGTTGATAGGCTTCGCTGGCCCGGTAAGCTTTGGCATCATAGTGAATCGGAGAAGCACTTTTCCCTTTTCCAGTTGCACCGATTAGAGCGGTATAATCAGCGGTAACCATCTGCTGGTTGATTTCAGATGCGGCGTATTCCTCTTTGAGAGCGGCGTCCAGATCATCGACAGCTTTGATCGTGTCTTTGCGCTCATCGTTTGCATCATTGAGGTGTTGTTTGAATGTGTCAGTTGAAAAGACTTCTAAAGGCAGTATATCATGGATGTCTTGTAATATAGCCTTCATGTCTTTTTTCTGCTGGGAAACCATTGCCTTAGAATTTTTATAAGCATTGGCAAGCTGGTTCTCAAGAAACACCATGTCGACAAACGTGTCTCCGGAAAGGTTGGCATCTTCCACAGTTGCAGAAACGGCGTTGAGAAACTGAATCTGCATATCAATTAGATCGACCCAGTCGTCCACGATACCTGCCTGATCTCTGTAAAAAGCTTTGATGTTGTCCGCGCCTTTTCCCTCAAAATCATCGCCCAAATCAGCCATCCCTTGAAACGCCTTTTTCAGGTTGACAAACTGTTCTCTGGTGCTTTGGTATTCCTTGGACCGTTTCTCCATAGCGGCTATTAAAGTTTTTGACTCATAGATTTTCATTCATCAAACCCTTCCTAAAGTCTTAGTCAGTAACGAGTTTACCACTATACGGAAAATGATTGGTGAATAAATCCTGTTTATCCATGAAAATGAATCATTTGTTTTAGGTTATCAGACCTATTTAATCGAGTGTTTTTTGAGAAAAGGAGGACATTTTTTCACCAAAACTATAGACCTAAGTCTACACACGTGGTATAATGAAGACATAAGGAGGTGAAGAAATGCTGGACAACATGATAAAAGTCCTTCAAATTCTCTTCTATGTTGCATCAATCGCGTGGATTGCCCAACAATCACATGATGCAAAGAAGAATAATAAGAAGGACTGAGCAAATGGGGAGGCGAGTGGTCGCTCGCTCCCTAATATAATTATAACCAGTCTAGCATATAATATGAAGAGAAGACAAACATTCATTTTTTCCATGATTTTATTAAGCGCGGCAGCTATTGGACTGCGCGAATTATGGACAAGCACTTTCACGACAGTCATTATGGCCATTGTGTTGGGGGTGACCGTCCTAACGATTATAAAGGACATAAGGAGAAGGTAAACATGGAATATCATTTGAAAAGTCGCCAGGATGTTGAGGGCTTTATAAAAAATGAAGTCCTCGGCGCCCCAGAGGCTCAAGAAATTTTAAACGTGAATAAGCAGCGGCTGAGTAAGCTGATTAGTGATGGGCGGATTAAGCCGATTAAAAAAATTGGACAGGTTAACCTGCTTTTACGCACTGATGTTTTACAGCTGAAGCAGGAGCTTGAAGCCGGCAGGAAGAAATACCGGCCGTATCATGAGAGCAAAAAAATTAAATGAAATCAGCGCAAATCGTGATTATTTATTGTAATATAAGGTAAAATAAGATACTATAAGGAAACAATGAGTTGTATTTATCGATGAGCGCTATTATTAAGTTAGGAGGTGTATTTATATGCCCCGAGACATTCTCTTTATAGCCTCGGCAATTAAACATTTTTACGAGTTAGTATATGATGTAACAGAAGAAGAAAATGATTTAAGTGAAATGAAAATGCATAAACTTTTGTACTTTGCACAAAAACAACATTATGCAAATTTCGGTGAATGGCTTTTTAACGAAGATTTTGAAGGATGGGTTCATGGGCCTGTTAATCGAGAAGTCAGAAGATCATTTACACTTTTGCCTCCATTTAAGGATGAGTTAACGCCAGAAGAGGAGTATACCATTAGAGAAGTTGTTTACGATTATGGCAAATATTCTGCTGGGGTATTAAGAAACCTAAGTCATCAAGATCAAGCATATAAAAATTCGCGAAAAGGATTAAGTGAATTTGAAGCTGGCAATACACTTGTTCAAAAAAGTGACATGATATTCGACATCGAAACAAATGATTTTGATTCATTAAGTTGCGAGGTAGAATAATGGGGAATCCAGAAGAGAAAATCGGTAAGGTTTGTACATCCTTAGAAAAATATTTTGATGCCAGGGCGGGGAAAGTTAGAGTTAAACGCCGCCCTGTTTTGATTATAGGTCATGAAGATGATTATGAATCTCCTACAAACATAGACTTTGAGATTTTGCCTATTTCAACAATGAAAAAAATGAAGCCTCACGAGAAATATGACATTCCGTTAGAGGCTGACTTATATAAGAATGTAGGACTTAACGAAAAATCATACATAAGGGCTCATAAAACCACGTGGAATCACATAAAACATATGGGAATTGAAAAGCCAATTGGCGATTTAAAAGATGTAGATAATGAGATTTTTAGAAAAGCAGTACTTCTAAATGAAACATGGGTGACAAGTAGGACTAATAAAGAACTAAACCCAGAAGAAAATTCAGAGGATTAAAAAGTTCACATAACAGTGAGCTTTTTTATTTTGCCTCAATCCCAACAACATCCTCAAAATTA
The DNA here is from genome assembly GCF_033261025.1 of Bacillus sp. KICET-3. Lineage (NCBI taxonomy): Bacteria > Bacillati > Bacillota > Bacilli > Caryophanales > Bacillaceae > Bacillus > Bacillus sp. KICET-3. The sequence goes on from NZ_CP137345.1 coordinate 1,201,418, forward strand.
ATGAGATTGGTGTCTCCTTTAGAATCCACGACATGGAAAGTTTTCTTCAGCTGGTTTATGTAATGGATATGCCCCTCTATTTGAATGATCTCCCCGGTGTCTGCTCCATTCAAAAACGGCAGCGGCTTAAATACAGAGAACTGTACCGGGGTATTATACTCCATTGCCTCACATATGACCCGTTCCATATCTTCTATTTGGGCCATGTCGAGCACTGGCCTTTTCACTCTATTGTGGTTGCTTTCTAACTCTCGAAGCAAACTGACATGCTCCGGCAGCATCATTGCTGTCCATTTAATCGTTCCTCGATCTCTCAAGTTGTCATCTTTCATGGTGTTCATCTCCTTTGAGATGATTATAAGGGAACATTTGTTCTGTTTTCAACAAGAAAAATAACCCATCCTTTCGAATGGGCTCATAATTTAATTTAAGAGTTGAGAAACATTTCTTGCACTGGTCACCATTTTTTCACCAGATCTTTTATAAGAGAATTTTGCTAAAGTTTCGTCTTCATCTATATAAGGTGCTTTCCAAAATACAGAAAGTTCGCTAACGCTTGTGTCTTCCTCAGCAAGACGAGCAGCCAAATCCTCACTATATAGTTCAATTATCTTTTTTGTTGTTGCTGGTGAATTTTTAAGATCAAATGATAAGTGAACTAGCGTAATGTATTGATCTTTTTTATCATGCCCCAAATTTTGATTGACTTCAATGTCTTCAATAGAAACGTTCTTTAAATGTTTATCGACCAAATCTTCAATTATATTTCTTGTATCGCTTGTCTCATTCTCAGTAGATGAATGATTTAATTCGGATTGATTATTTTTAGTAATTAACCCATATTCACTTTTGAAACTTAACTCACCAGCAACAAAATAAAGAGATACTTCTGCATCATTTTCTAAGCCGCCCTCTCCGTCGAAATCATAAAATTTTGATGAGGAATGACCAACTTTTTCTACAGATTTCGCTTTTCCACCAACAATTTTTTTGACTTCATCATAAGTCATTCCTTCTTTTATTTTTTTATACTCTTCTGGAGTAATGGTGGCAACCGGTTCATTTTTGTGCTTTAGAAAAAAATTATTAATTAGTGATATTGAAAGTAAAATAATAATACAAAAAAGAGCCAGCCGAAGTCCAGCTTTTCTTGTTTGAACTGGGATTAGCATTAATACACCTATAAGTGCTCCTATAAGCATAAAAGCAGCAAATATTGAAATAAATAAAGCCATAATAAACCCCCTCTTGTTTTAAAACGCACATTTACATTTTAAAACAAATGAGGGGGATTTTCTATATAGATTACTTGAACAGCTTGCCCAATATTTTGCCGGCTGCTTTACCAGCGGCACGTCGAGCTATACGCTTTCCGATCGTTCCATTTTTCACCGCGTTGACATCTCCCAAAATCTTGGCCGACTTGTATAAAAATGATCTTATTTTGTTGATACTCATTTTTTCCTCGTCCCTTTTTTCTTTTTATTATAACTTATGTGGATGATCTCATGGTCTGTTAGATCACCCGCTTAAACACCCACAAAAGTTAATAAAGTTAAAAAAATTAGTATATGTCTATTGTAGATTGGAACGTACCGCCTCCGACCCAGATGGCTGAGATTTGGCCAAGCGCGGTAAGAACGGCAGGATTTCCGTCAACAGCCTCAGCAAACATTCTCGCTGCAGAGCCGGCGAGCGAGATCCCGGAAAAACCAGAGCCGTCCAGCCCTGTTACTGCCCCGGCAAACGTTAGAGCGATCGCTGCGATTTCTTTAGACAATGGTACGGAATGGGCGAAAGACAAACCGAGATCATGAACGATCCTGTTCGAGAAGCCGGGGATATCGGCCGTCAACACTTTTTCAAAACCCGCGTCTCCAAGATAAAAAAATGCGGCAATCGGAATGACGGGGGAAAAAACTTTAAACCCAAATTGGAAACCGTGAGTGAAATATTCGGTGATTTTCTCAAGGCATTGGTGCTTGTGGACGATAAAGTGGATGAGGATGAGGACGAAAACTGCCGTTCCTCCGACTAATGCGGTCGCTTCATCACCTTGAAGATCCAGCATCAGCATCAAGGCGATATCACTAAGAAAAAACATCGGGATGAGGATGGCGAGCAGTTTCTTTAAAGGTTGTGAAAGCCGCCATTCCGCTTCTTTTTTCATGGATTCTGAGCTTTTGTTGGCAAACGGACTTATATTTTGACGCTTTCTTGCCTTTTCAAACATGAGAAAGGCTGTCATTGTTGTCACAATTCCCATTATAGCGACAAGCGGGATGCTGGCTTTCATCACTTCTGTGACAGGCACTCCGGCCGCGTCGCCCGTCAATTTTGGCGCTGCCTGAATCACGAAATCTCCGGACAGGGCAAACCCGTGGCCAAAGAGATTCATCGCCGCAGCTGTGGCCATCGGCGATAATCCGGCTTTAAGAGCCGCCGGCAGCAGAACAGCGCCAATAAGCGCGACAGCGGGAGAAGGCCAAAAAAAAGATGAGATGATAAACATCAAAATTCCAGTGATCCAGTAGGCCAGAACAGGCCCTTTGATCATTTTGGAAACGGGGGTCATCATCGTTTCGTTGACGCCTGTTTTCGTTAAGAGTTCGCTCATGGACACGATGAAGCAAATGATAAAAATAGTCGGAAGAAGTTCCGTGCAAGCGTAGATCAAACTGTTAAAAACACCGATGACAGAAGCGCTTAATGAGTGGGTGGCACATAAAGAAACGAAAAAAATTCCGGCAAGCGAAATAAAGGTTGTGTCAAGGCGGAAAAGCATGAAGACGAGGATGGCTGCGATAAAGCCCACATACACGAAATGAATGGACGTTAATTCAAACCCCAATTTTTCATCCCCCCGTGATGATGACCTCTTACAGCTTATTCATGGGCCGGCAGAGTGTGAGGGGCGTCATTTCCTCGGAAATAAAAAAACTGCCTTCGCATTGAGGCAGTTATTCGACTGAATGATAGGAAGAAATATAGGACGGACGGGAAAAAATCGTGCCGCCTTTGTTGATTCCTGTGGAAGAATGCTGTTTGTTGTGGGCTTCGCTGAAGGATTTTGAGTTTTTCCAATCCTGAAATGCCTGCTCTGACTCCCAAAGGGTTAATACGATATACGTATCGCTTTCTTTCGGCCGCAGCACCCTGAGCGCCTTGAATCCAGGCTGTTTTTCTATTTTGCCTGCCCTGTTTTTAAAACGGGTTTCAAACAGGGATCTTCCTTCTTCTGTGACAGGAATATTGTTGAGGACGGCAAAGCCCGGCTGCTCCAATGAGCCGGATTGATCGATGATGTCGTAGCTGTGAGGTGCCTGAAAGACGCTTTTTCCGTCTGTCTCGTGGAAAAGGATCGCGGAGTCCTGCCCTTTCATAAAGAGCATTTTTTCAAGTTCATGCTGTTGGGCGATCTTTTTTAAAAAATCGACCGTTCCGTATGTAATATAAAAATTCATTTTTTCTCACCCCTTTTTTGTTAGTATAACAAAAGGGCAGTTTAAAATTCTATCGGTGATACGCACGAAAAGTCAAAACATAATTTGAAGAAAAAATTCCCATACTAGCTATAGAAAGGAATGAGGTGAATAGATGAAAAAGAGATTTTTCATTCCGATCATCATTGCAGCGACGATTGTCCTTTTATCTTTACTAGCATATATTACGATTTTATTTCTCGGTGACTATGTGATTGATGAGAAAAAATTGATTTTCAATGCTTCTTCAAAGATCGTTGATCAAAACGGGGAAGAAATCGCAAGCCTGTATTCTGAAAACCGGAGGCCCGTCTCAATCGATGAAGTGCCGGATGATGTCAAAAATGCGTTCATTGCCGTTGAAGACAGGCGTTTCTATGAACATCACGGCATCGATTTAAAATCGGTAAGCCGGGCTGTATATCGAGATATTTTAGCCGGAGGCAAAGTCGAAGGGGGGAGCACGATTACCCAGCAGCTTGCTAAAAACATTTTTTTGACTCATGACAAAACATTTTTAAGAAAAACAAAAGAAGTCATCATCGCGATTAATTTGGAGCGGGACTACAGTAAAGACAAGCTGCTGGAAATGTACCTGAACCAGCTGTACTTCGGACACGGCGTCTATGGGATTCAGGCAGCCGCCAATTATTTTTTTAATAAAGATGTAAAGGATTTAACAGTCAGCGAAGGAGCTGTTCTCGCGTCGCTTCCAAAAGCGCCGACAACCTATTCCCCCATCCTTCATCCGGACAAAAGCAGAGAGCGGCGCAACGTCATACTCGGCATGATGAATGAACAGGGGTATATCAGCTCAAAAGAAACGGTCAGGGCGCAAGGAAGCACACTGGGGCTGCATGTCAAAGAAAAATCGAAAAACCCTTGGCTTGACAGCTATATCGACCTTGTCATAAAAGAGGCGGATGATCGATATTCGATTTCAAGCGACCAGCTTCTGCGAGGCGGTTACACGATCAGCGTTCCGCTTGATGTATCCATGCAAAAAGCGGCCTACATCCTGATGAAAGAGGATGGCTATTTTCCGGGGACGGACCATCATGCCGAAGGAAGCGCCGTGTTTATCGATAACAAGACAGGCGGTGTGATCGCCGCGGTCGGCGGAAGGAATTACGTTTCAAAAGGGTACAACAGGGCGACGGCTGCCCGCCAGCCGGGGTCGACGTTTAAACCCCTTGCCGTTTACGGCCCGGCCCTTGAAGAAAAGCTGTTCAAACCTTATTCCCTCCTAGAGGATAAACAGCTTTCCTATGGCGGCTATTCGCCAAAGAATTATGATGGACAGTATCAAGGAAAAGTATCGATGGTCGATGCGTTGACGTACAGCAAAAATGCGCCCGCCGTATGGACATTGAATGAGGTCGGCGTTGAGACAGTCAAGCCGTATGTAAGCCGATTAGGGATGAACATACCAGACGAAGGACTCGCTCTGGCGCTGGGCGGACTGAAAAAAGGAGTGTCCCCCCTTCAATTGGCGGGGGCCTATCGGACATTCCCCAACTCGGGGGAATATGACGAGCCGTACTTTATCAATAAAATTGCCGATGAAAACGGGAATGTTTTATACAGGCATAAGGAAATTCCTGAAAAGGTGTTCAGCAAGCAGACGTCCTGGTATATGACGAGGATGCTTCAAGAGGTTGTAAGAAGCGGAACGGCAAAATCCGGCGAATTTTCCGGAGAAATTGCCGGAAAAACCGGTTCCACAACGTTTACCGGAATAGAGGGCGGTACAAAAGACGCGTGGTTTGCCGGCTATACCCCCGATGTGACCGGAGCGGTCTGGATGGGCTACGATAAAACAGATGCAAAGCACTATTTAAAAGGAGGAAGTTCGTACCCGACAAGACTCTATAAAGATATTTTACGGCGTTCCAATCAAAAGCCGAATACATTTGAGAAGCCCGAGGGGGTCAAAGATCTGGACAGTCCGATCCATCTGGAAGACCTGGAAAGCGCAGAGGCCGGCTATTCCTTCACGCCAATGGGACTGATCACGGTGACATTAAAATGGCATGAGCAAGAGGATAAAAGAGCTGAATACCGAATATATGAAAGGAAAAACGGAAAAGAGAAGCTAATCGATACCGTCAAAGGGAAAGGAAGCTACGAAATCCCGTATTCCAATATATTTTCGGACGCAGCCTACAGGATTGTTCCGTATAACCCGCAGACAAAGGCGGAAGGAAAAGGAACGGATTTTATTGAGCCGAAAGTATTCCCTTCAGATCATTAGCAACTCGAAATTCATCAATTTTTTGAACAATAAGTCTCATGAGTATACCGATTCTTAAAAAAACGGTATATTTGAAGGAGTAATTTTGCGAACGTATGGTTGCAGTTTGAAAGGTGGAAATCATTGTGAAAAACGACAAGGCTTTTAATGACACATTTTTAAAAGCGTGCCGCGGAGAAAAAAGCCCTCATGTACCGGTCTGGTACATGAGGCAGGCGGGAAGGTCGCAGGCGGAATACAGGGCGCTGAAAGAGAAATACGGATTGTTTGAAATTACGCATCAGCCTGAACTGTGCGCTTATGTGACCAGGCTGCCTGTGGAACAGTACGGGGTGGATGCGGCGATTCTTTATAAGGATATTATGACACCGCTTCCGGGAATTGGCGTAAATGTTGAAATTCAAAACGGAATCGGGCCTGTCATCGACAACCCGATCACCTCTGCCGCCGACGTTGACAAGCTGGGTGAACTTGAGCCTGAAGAGCATATTCCATATGTGCTTAAAACGATTAAGCTCTTGACAGAGGAGCAGCTGAATGTTCCGCTGATCGGCTTTACCGGAGCTCCGTTCACATTGGCGAGCTATATGATAGAAGGCGGACCGTCAAAAAACTACCATAAAACGAAAGCGTTTATGTACAGCCAGCCTGAAGCGTGGAGCCGGCTGATGAAAAAGCTTGGCGACATGGCGGCCGTTTATGTGAAGGCGCAAATCAGAGCCGGTGCAAAAGCCATCCAGGTGTTTGATTCATGGGTCGGTGCCCTCAGCGCCGATGATTACCGCCGCTATATCAAGCCGACAATGGACGCCCTGTTTAAAGAGCTGAAAAAAGAAGGCGTTCCGCTGATCATGTTTGGGGTGGGCGCGGGCCATCTCGCCCGCGACTGGCATGATCTTCAGCTTGATGTCGTTGGACTGGACTGGCGGATGAGCATAAAGGAAGCGCGGGAAAACGGCTTGTCCAAAACGCTTCAGGGGAATCTCGATCCATCGATATTGCTTGCCCCTTGGGAGGTTATCGAGGAAAGGGCAAAAGAAATCCTTGACCAGGGAATGCAGACGGACCGGTTTATTTTTAATCTCGGACACGGCATCTTTCCAGAGGTCAGCCCTGATGCACTGAAAAAATTGACGGCATTTGTTCATGAGTATTCCGCCTCAAAACAATCGAGCATGATTCCATGAGCATTTCAGTTGGTCTTTTCAATATAAACTGTCAAAATACGTATAGATCAAGATCTTTAAAGAGGTGTTCATGTTGGGTAAAAAGAAAATGGGGCTTCTTGTGATGGCGTACGGAACGCCGTACAAGGAAGAGGATATTGAACGGTATTACACGCACATCAGAAGAGGCAGAAAGCCTGATCCGGACATGCTCCAGGATTTAAAAGACCGCTATCAAGCGATCGGCGGAATATCCCCGCTCGCGAGAATTACCGAGGAGCAGACGAAGCAGCTGGAAAAGCGCTTAAATGAAATACAGGATGACGTCATCTTTAAAGCTTATATCGGATTGAAGCATATTGAACCTTTTATTGAGGACGCCGTTCAAGAGATGCACAAAGACGGTATAACAGAGGCCGTCAGTCTCGTACTGGCGCCGCACTTCTCAACGTTCAGCGTCCAGTCGTATAACAAACGGGCGAAAACCGAGGCCGAAAAACTGGGCGGCTTGACGATTACATCTATCAACAGCTGGTATGATGAGCCCGGGTTCATTGAATATTGGGCGGATCAGATCAAAAAAACCTACGCAGGCATGCCGTCGGAAGAACGGGAAAATGCCGTGCTGATCGTTTCGGCGCACAGCCTTCCGGAAAAGATTGTCGACATGGGGGATCCGTATCCGGAGCAGCTTAAAGAATCCGCAAAATTGATCGCCGAAAAAGCGGGCGTAAAAGAGTATGCGGTCGGCTGGCAAAGCGAAGGAAACACTCCGGATCCCTGGCTTGGACCTGACGTCCAGGATTTGACGAGGGACTTATCAGAGCAAAAAGGCTACAAAGCCTTTGTCTACGCTCCTGTCGGATTTGTAGCCGATCATCTGGAAGTCCTGTACGATAATGATTATGAATGCAAAGTCGTAACAGATGATATCGGAGCAAGCTATTACAGGCCGGAAATGCCGAATGCGAAGCCGCAGTTTATCGATGCTTTGGCATCCGTTGTCTTAAAAGGATTGGAGAAAGAACAGTAAAGAAGGCGATTTTATATGAGTGGAGAACGTAAGCAGATTGTCATTATCGGCGGCGGTATTACCGGATTGGCCGCCGCCTTCTACCTGGAGAAAGAAATCAAAAAGAACGATCTCCCCGCTGAAGTGACGCTTGTCGAAGCCAGTCCGAGATTAGGCGGAAAGATCCAGACCGTTCATAAAGACGGCTATATCGTTGAAAGAGGCCCAGACTCATTTCTGGAACGAAAACAGAGCGCTCCTCAGCTCGTCAAGGATCTTGGTTTAGAGCATTTGCTTGTAAATAATGCGACAGGCCAGTCTTATGTTCTCGTTAATGAAACGCTCTATCCGATTCCTGAAGGGGCCGTCATGGGTGTTCCAACTAAAATCGGACCTTTTTTGACGACAGGGCTGTTTTCCCTGCAGGGGAAACTGAGGGCAGGGATGGATTTGGTGCTGCCGGCCAGCAAGCCTCAGGAGGACCAGTCGCTTGGAGAGTTTTTCAGAAGGCGCGTCGGCGGCGAAGTGGTTGAGAACCTGATTGAACCTCTCCTTTCAGGGATTTATGCCGGGGACATCGACCGCCTCAGCCTGATGTCGACATTCCCGCAGTTTTACCAAACCGAACAGAAGCACAGAAGCCTGATTATCGGCATGAAGAAATCTGGCGGCAAAAACCGGCAAAAGCCGGCCGCAAAAAAGAAAGGCCAGTTTCAGACGCTGAAAACCGGTTTGCAGACGATAGTGGAAGAATTGGAAAAACAGCTTGAACTGACGAAAATCTATAAGGGAACAAAGGTCGTCAACATTGAACGCGGCGGCCAGGGTTACAGCCTGAAGCTTGACAACGGCGTCATTCTTCAAGCGGATTCCGCCGTCGTCACGGCTCCGCATAAAGCGATTGCCGCGATGTTTCCAAATGAGGATTGGCTTAAAGGTTTGCGGGAGATGGTATCAACCTCTGTCGCAAATGTGGCGCTCGGTTTTCCAGAGGAAGCTGTGCAAATGGAACACCAAGGCACAGGCTTCGTGATCTCGAGAAACAGCGATTTCTCCATTACCGCCTGCACATGGACAAACAAAAAATGGCCAAATACAACGCCGAAAGGCAAGGTTCTGTTAAGGGCGTATGTCGGAAAAGCCGGTGATGAATCTGTGGTCGACCAGTCCGACAATGAAATGGTCAGGATTGTGCTTGAGGATTTAAAGCGGATTATGAAAATCGAAGGCGAACCGGAAATGACCTGCATTACGAGATGGAATGAAGCCATGCCGCAATATCACGTCGGCCATAAAAACAGAATCAAACAAATACGAGAGGGCATCGGGACGTCATATCCCGGCATTTTTGTCACAGGCGCTTCTTTTGAAGGCGTCGGCATCCCGGATTGCATTGACCAGGGCAAACAAGCCGTGGCAGATGTAATCGCCCATTTATTTGAATAACAGACTAGAAAGAGCAAAAGCTGTCCGGATAATATCCGGCGGCTTTTTTATTTTGCTTACTTTTAAACCGCTGCATCATGAGAGGCCGTTTTTTGGAAAAAATACATTTTAATTAATTGCATTTTAAAAATGGATGTGTTACATTACTTTTTGTACTTATTGACCAAAATGTTCAAATAGTCATTTTTGGAGTGAGGAACTATGACCATTGACCGGAAAGCGCTCATCATAGAAGCTGCCACAAAATCATTTACTCAATTCGGATACAAAGCAACGACAATGGATCTTGTGGCAAAGTTGGCAAATGTCGGAAAAGGGACGATTTACACCTTTTTCAAAAACAAGGAAGAATTATTTAGCGAAATCATTTCGTCGCTGCTGATTGAAATGAAGCAAACGGCTGACAATGCGATCGATCCTGATCTGCCGTTTCACGAAAATGCGCATCGCGCGTTGATTGCCATCTTGGAGTACAGAAAAAAACACCAGCTGACCATCAAAATTTTTCAGGAGGGAGCGGAGCTTGGCACGCCTGTCGCACGGGATATGACTGAAAATCTCGAGCGCATGGTCATCAATTACATTAAGAAAAAAATTAAAGAAGCGATTAAAAATGGCGATATAAAACCGTGTGATCCAGAACTGAACGCATTTGTCATTTTCAAGCTGTATATTGCGCTCATCTTTGATTGGGAGAAACACCATGAACCACTAGAGAAAGAAGAAATAGCGGAAATGCTGAAAATGTATATTGTGAAAGGATTGTCCCATTAGATCATCGTGGGGGTGCGGCCGAACAGAGAAAGCGGTCATTAATTAGGAGGCGTTATCAACAATGAGTATACTACGAAACCAGTGGAGAGAACTGATAACAAACAAAAAGCTGCTGATATCCGTAATCGGGGTTCTCTTTATTCCGCTGATTTACAGCAGCGTATTTTTGGCGGCATACTGGGACCCCTACGGACATGTCGATCAGCTCCCCGTAGCTGTCGTCAATACTGATAAAGGGACGACATATGAAGGCAAAGACCTTCATATCGGGGATGATCTTGTCAAAGAGCTGAAGAAGAATAAAAAGTTTGACTGGCATTTTACAACGAAGGAAAACGCGTTAAGAGGCTTGAAAAATGAAGAATACTATATGGTTGTAGAAATTCCTGAGAACTTTTCCAAAGACGCCAGCACGGTCATGGATAAAAAACCGAAAAAGCTGAATCTGATCTATCATACCAATGCCGGACGTAATTATGTCGGCGCACAAATCAGCGATAAGGCGATTGAGCAGCTTCAGCATTCTGTCGGTTCGGAAATCAGCGAACAATACGCGGAAGTGATTTTTGATAACTTCGGGAAAATCGCAAAAGGGCTTGGCGAAGCCAGCGCAGGAGCAGAAAAGCTGAATAACAGCTTAAAGGATGCGAAAAAGGGAAGCAAAACCCTGAAAGAAAACCTTGAAAAATTGGCAAAAAGCCAAATTGAATTCAATAAAACGGGAATGGATCCGTTCGGCACAGCATTCAATACGTTAAATCAAAAAATTCATGAGCTTGATTCAGCACTCGGACAATTCCAGGAAAAAAGCGGCCAGATGTACAACGGAGCCAAACAGCTGCAAGAAGGCATGCCGAAGATCGTGTCAGGTTTGGAGCAATTGAATGAAAAGGCTCAAACCGTGAAGCAGTTTGAAAACGCGATTTCACCAGAAAAAATCGCCCAGCTTGAAAGCGCCCTTTCACATGCGGAGAAGGCAAAAAAAGAAATCGGCCGGATTTCGGATGACATATCCAAGCTTGAAAACGCCTTGAAAAATCAAAACGGCCAAGTGAAGCAGATCATTGAATCAAGCGATTTTCTCACAGAAGAACAAAAAGCGGCGCTGTTAAAACAGGTCGAACAAAAGACGGGAAGCATCAAGCTCCCTGAACTGGACCGTCTGAAAGCCCAAATTCCAGACGGAAGCGAGCTTCCCGACCTGTCAGACATCAAACAGAAGCTTAACGAACTAAAACAGCTTCCCGGCGCGGTGAATAAGCTTTACACAGGATCGCAAAAAATTCAAGAGGGACTCAACAGTCTGACAAACGGACTCGGAGCGTATAACGAAAAATTCGCTGAAGCGAGAAACGGCTCTTCAAAAATTTCTGAGGGCAGTCAGACATTGACAGAGAAGTTCGGACAGCTCCAGGATGCGTCAGGAAAGCTTCAAGATGCTGCTTCCAAGCTGGCGGAAGGGGCAACAACGCTTGATGAAGGCCTCGGCAAGATCTCTAAAGGCAGCGGCGAGCTGTCAAACAAGCTTTCTGACGCAGCTGATCAGACGGGCGATATTCAAGCAGGCGAACAGAACTACAATATGTTCTCCGATCCTGTCGATGTGAAAGGCGATAAAATCAATCAGGTCTCAAACTACGGAACGGGGCTAACTCCGTACATTTTATCGCTCGGATTATTCGTCGGCGCCTTAATGATCACTGTTGTGTTTGATGTCAAAGAGCCGTCAGGCCGTCCTGAATCTGCGTTTGGATGGTTCCTCAGCAAATTCAGCGTGCTGCTTCCGGTCGGAATTTTACAGGCTGTGATCGCATGCACGGTCATTCTCTTGGGCATCGGCCTTGAGGTGCAAAGCATCTGGAGATTCTATCTGTTCAGCATCATTATGAGCATTACATGCCTTGCGATCATTCAGTTCCTGGCGGCATCGATGGGAAATCCAGGGCGTTTCATCGCCGTCATCCTGCTTGTCCTTCAGCTTGGGGGAAGCGGAGGAACGTTCCCATTGGCGCTTGTACCTAAATTCTTCCAGCTTATCCATGCCGCTCTGCCGATGACTTACAGCATCGCAGGCTACAGAGCGATTATTTCAAGCGGAGATTATGATTATATGTGGAAACAAGCGGCGGTGCTCGGCGGAATGGCTATCGTCATGATGGCTTTGACAATCATTTATTTTTGGTGGCTGCTCAGAAAAGAAAAAATGGAGGAACAGCCCGCATAATTCAAAAACACCTTTTCGATAAGAAAAGGTGTTTTTTTTCGTAAATAGCCGATTCCTGCCGGGTGCATTGCCGAAATAACAGCTGCATATTCTTGCCGGACGGCCAACCGGGCAGAAGCGGATAGGAGTTGCAGTCAAACGGATGCGCCCCATTTTACAAGCATCCCCGTATATGTAAAACCTCCGCCAAAGCCGTAAAGGAGCACGGTATCTCCTTCTTTGAGCTTTTTGTTTTTAACGGCCAGATCAAGCGCGAGAACGATCGAAGCTGATGATGTATTGCCGAACCATTCAACGCTTGTCAGAGCTTTTTCAAGCGGAATTCCAGCTTTTTCGCAAATCGATTCGATCATTCTCAGGTTGGCGCTGTGAGGGACGAACCAATCAATGTCTCCGAGATCCATTTTCGCTTGTTCCAGCAGCTTTTTGATGCCTTCCGGGATCGATCTGGCCGCCCATTTGTATACCTCTCGCCCGTTTTGAACCATTTTTCCCGCGCCCAGCAGCTTTTCTCCCTTCAAATCGCTCCTTAAGCCGGTTCTGTACAAATGACGGGCTCCATCTCCTTTTGTACCCTGTACGAACGTAATAAACCCGGGTGCTTTTTCCTCACGTTCGATAAGCAGTGCGCCTGCCCCGTCTCCAAACAATACGCAAGATGAGCGGTCTGTATAATCGGTTACTTTGGACAATGTCTCTCCGGCAACTACAAGAATTTTGCGGTGCAATCCCGAGGTGATCAGTCCGTTTGCGATATGGAGGCCGTAAGTTAATCCGGCACATGTCGCATTGACATCGACCGCCCCGGTATCGGACCATCCGAAGTGTTCCTGGATTTGGCATGCCGTGCTAGGAAACGCATAGTCGGCTGTCGTCGTAGAGACGATGATCATATCGACATCATCAAGTGTGCCGTGATATCTGTTTTTTAAATCTTCTACAGCCCTGATACAAAGATCAGATGTGAATTCCCATTCAGATGCCAGCCGCCTTTCTTTCATGCCCGTCCGCTGAACGATCCATTCATCAGAGGTATCAACGATTTTTTCCAAGTCTTCGTTTGTCAGCCGTTTTTCGGGAACATAAGCTCCGATAGCTGAAATGCGTGCTTTTGATAAAGTTTCCATGATGCTCACTCTCCTTTTTTATATTATAACACCAAGTATTAGTATCTGGTGCTAATTTTTTTCTCAAGGATCCTGAGTGAGGTATACTATATAATAAAGAAATAGGAGGGGATGCACATGGCATCTATTCATGAAACGATGCAGCTGATTAAAGAGCTTGTCTCAATTCCGAGCCCGACCGGAAATACATACCAGATCATAGACTATATTCATCAGCTTCTGAAAGAACAGGGAATTGAAACAAAGATCAATCACAAAGGAGGACTGATTGCTACAATACCGGGGCGCGACGAGTCGAGGCACAGGCTGTTGACTGCTCATGTGGACACTCTGGGTGCGATGGTGAAAGAAATCAAAGCGGACGGAAGGCTGAAAATCGATGTAATCGGCGGCTTCCGCTATAACTCGATCGAAGGTGAATATTGCCGGATTGAAACATCATCGGGAAAAAGCTATACCGGGACGATTTTAATGCATCAAACCTCAGTTCATGTTTATAAAGACGCGGGAAAAGCAGAACGGAGCCAGAACAATATGGAGGTGCGCATTGATGAACCGGTTCGTAGTGAAAAAGACACCCGGGCGCTCGGCATTGATGTCGGCGATTTTATATCTTTTGATCCCCGGGTTGAAATAACCCCGAGCGGCTTTATCAAATCGCGCCATCTCGATGATAAGGCAAGCGTCGCCCTATTACTGCAGCTGATCAGACAGATTAAAAGAGAAGGAATCAGCCTGCCGTATACCACCCATTTTTTAATTTCCAATAACGAAGAAATCGGATATGGCGGCAACTCCAATATTCCGCCTGAGACAGTTGAATATCTGGCTGTTGACATGGGCGCGATCGGCGATGGTCAATCGACTGACGAATATTCGGTATCGATTTGTGCGAAAGATTCAAGCGGACCGTATCATTACGGCTTCAGAAAGCGGCTGGTCGAGCTTTGTGAAAAGCATGGGATCGAATATAAGCTTGATATTTATCCATACTACGGATCTGATGCTTCAGCGGCAATCAAAGCGGGACATGACATCATCCATGGATTAATCGGTCCGGGAATAGATGCTTCACACGCATTTGAAAGAACACATCAAACATCCTTGGAGCATACGGCACAGCTTTTGTACCGCTATATCCAGTCTGACATGGTATAAAACCCGGTCCTTTAATAAAAAATCCCGAAAGGACGTTTTGATCCTTTCGGGGAAAGAAATACGGAAGTCTTCATCTCTTGGATGAATGTTTTATTTACCAGTAATCATAATGTTTTTTCTTGCAATGATCATAGTAATAATAATCTTTTTTATAATCATAGTAATGATAATCTTTTTTGTAGCATGGATAATAGTAGTAATAGTAGTAGTAGTATTTTTTGCAGTCATGATCTTTTTTATGATAGTCATGGTAATAACACATAAAACTTCCCTCCTGTTATTATCTTAATTTATCTACAGTACATCATATGCCGCGGGGAGGGGATTGCTTGGACAGGTTTATTGGTAAAATCGTATATTTTCAACGAGAAAACGCATGTTTCCATGGAGGAAAACAT
The DNA here is from genome assembly GCF_033261025.1 of Bacillus sp. KICET-3. Taxonomy (NCBI): domain Bacteria; kingdom Bacillati; phylum Bacillota; class Bacilli; order Caryophanales; family Bacillaceae; genus Bacillus; species Bacillus sp. KICET-3. Next base: position 1,216,459 of record NZ_CP137345.1, read on the forward strand.
GCGTTTTTTCTTTCAGTATTCAGTTCCGGGGTCAGCCGGACATTTTCATATCAATCGGTTCGCTTTTATTCAGTACGGCTTCACCTTTTGAAGCGTCATATTCGCCTTCCCATTTGGACATGACGACAGCCGCCAAGGCATTTCCTGTCAGGTTGACGACTGTGCGGGCCATGTCCATAATCCGGTCGACGCCCGCTATGAAGGCCAGTCCTTCAGCAGGCACGCCGATCGTGCCCAATGTTGCAAGCAGCACGACGAACGATGTGCCCGGCACCGCAGCCATCCCTTTTGAAGTGACCATCAGCACGAGAATTAACGTGATCTGCTGGCCAATCGACAGATCGATTCCTGAGGCCTGCGCCAAAAACAATGCGGCGATCGCCTGATACAGCACAGACCCGTCCAGGTTAAAGGTATAGCCGATCGGAATGACAAATGACACAATGCCTTTTGGACACCCGATCTTTTCCATTTTCTCCATTACACGGGGAAGAACCGTTTCTGAGCTTGATGTAGTATAAGCAAGCAACAATTCATCTTTTAAATAGGCTAAAAATTTAAATATATTGACGCCAACCATTTTTCCGACAATGCCGAACACAATGATAAGGAAAACCGCAAGGGCGGCATACACCAATATAACTAGTTTTCCCAACGATAACAGTGATGAAAATCCAAATTTGGAAACTGTTACACCAATCAGAGCAAAAACACCGAGCGGCGCGAATTTCATCACAAGGTTTACGACGTGGAACATGGCCTGGGATGTGGCCTCAAAAAACGCAAGCACAGGTTTTCCTTTTTCCCCAATCGCTGAAATTCCAAGGGCGAAAAACACGGTAAAGCAGATAATCGCAAGCAAATCGCCTTCAGCTAAAGACTGGAAAAAGTTCGTCGGCACAATATGCAAAAACGTGTCTGCAACCGATTTCGTGCTCGCTTCTTTTTCAGTTTGAACATACTGGCTGATATCAGTTTTTTCGCCAGTTGTATAATTAACGCCATGACCAGGCTGGAAAACGTTTGCCAGCACAAGGCCGAGTATAATCGCGAAAGTTGTAATAATCTCAAAGTATAGAATAGTCCGAAATCCGATCCGGCCAACTTTTTTGCCGCTGCCCGCTCCCGCGACCCCGACAATTAAGCTGGACACGACGATTGGAACTACAATCATTTTAATTAATCTTAAAAATAAATCCCCCACCGGCTTCAGATAGGTTTCTATATTCGGGTTGTTAAACCAGATGGCGCCTACTACGACACCTAAAATCAGTCCAAGGAAAATTTGAGTAGCTAATCCGAATTTTATTTTCTTCTTCATAGATGCCCTCCCAACGTCAGTTTTTTTCATTATATAAGTATATTAAATAATGAGACTATTAAATTTAGTATAGCCGAAAAAAAAGGATCTCGTCCATAAAAAAATTTAGGAATTATTTTCTGAAATTTCAGTAAACGGTATAATGTTCATAACTGAAGAGGTTCAGAAGTTTTGGGTACGGGGTGTTTATACCTATTTCATATAGTTAATTATAATTAAATTAATGCTATTTGACAAAAATGTCTCTCTTTTTGACTAACTTTGTGACAAAAAAACGCTCCGGAACGAGGGCATCATCCGGAGCGTGCTGTGTTCAAAGGTCATTCAATTTTAGGCATTTGCAGCATGTATTTCCGTAGCATTCATGCTGTTCTTCCATCTCGCGGCCGCATTCCGCACATTTCTTGGCAGGCAGGTTTCTGAAAAATTCTGTGATTTTTCCAATCATCTTATATCCCCCATTCCTTTAATTGTTATCATTGTATTATAACAGATGAAGAAAGGTCAATGTCTGTTTTATGACAAAACATAAAACATGCAATTTTAAAGAAAAATGGGTATATTGAATAGTGGGACGATAGCCACATAAATGAGGTGTGAAAGATATGAAGATCACTGTGATAGGCTGTTACGGCGGATTTCCGGCTGCAAATGAAGCGACTTCGGGATACCTGTTCCAATCAGGGGATTATTCGGTCCTGGTTGATTGCGGCAGTGCAGTTTTATCAAAGCTCCAGCAGTTTCTGCCTGTTGAGAAGCTAAATGCTGTTGTATTATCCCATTATCACCATGACCATATTGCGGACGTCGGCCCTTTGCAGTTTGCCAAGCTTGTCGGCTCATTTCTCGGAAAAGGGAAGGACGCGCTTCCGATATATGGACATCCGTTTGATCAAGATCAATTCCATCAGCTTACATATAAAACGCATACCGCGGGGATTGCGTATGATCCTGAGAAGCCGTTGGCGCTTGGCCCGTTTACGTTTACTTTTCTAAAAACGGCCCATCCGGTCGACTGTTTTGCGATGCGGATCACAGACGGAGTGCACAGCGCCGTATACACGGCGGATTCAAGCTTTCAGACATCGTTTATCACTTTTTCTGAAGGCGCCGATTTGCTGATCAGCGAGTGCAATTTTTACGCGGATCAGGACGGTACGAATGCCGGGCATATGAACAGCCTTGAAGCTGGCAGAATCGCGGAAGAATCCGGAGCAGGGAGGCTTCTTCTTACACACCTGCCGCACTTTGGGGATCATCGGCAATTAAAAAAAGAGGCGGAAACCGTTTTTAACGGCCCAGTCGATCTGGCGAAGACGGGTTATGTGTGGGGAGACTAGAAGGAGGAAAAAAACATGCTGTTTATCGATAATCAAAACATTACAGATCCGAGAATCAACCTGGCGATCGAGGAATACTGCTTAAAATACCTTGATCCCGAACAGACATATTTGCTGTTCTATATCAATCAGCCTTCGATCATCATCGGCAAAAACCAAAATACGATTGAAGAAATCAATACGAAATATGTGGATGAAAACGGAATCATCGTCGTCCGGAGGCTTTCCGGAGGCGGAGCGGTTTACCATGATCTCGGAAACTTGAACTTCAGTTTTATCACAAAGGATGACGGCAACAGCTTTCATAACTTTAAAAAGTTTACCGAACCCGTTGTCGCCGCTTTAAAACGCCTTGGGGTCGATGCTGAGCTGAGCGGGCGCAACGATCTGATGGCAAACGGCCGGAAAATTTCGGGGAACGCCCAATTTTCAACAAGAGGAAGAATGTTCAGCCATGGTACGCTTTTATTTGATTCTGAGATCGAACATGTCGTATCGGCACTGAAAGTAAAAAAAGATAAAATCGAATCAAAAGGAATTAAATCGATCAGAAGCCGGGTGGCCAATATCAGCGAATTTCTTGATCAGAAAATGACGACTGAGGAATTCCGCGAACTGCTTCTGAGGTATATTTTCGATACGGAAGGGGACATCCCCGAATATAAACTGACTGATGAGGACTGGAAAATCATCAATCAAATTTCAAAGGAACGCTACCAAAACTGGGATTGGAACTACGGAAAATCTCCTAAATTCAATTTGCAGCATTCGAAACGGTTTACGGCAGGTTCGATTGATATTCGTCTGGAAGTTCATAAAGGCATGATTCAGGAATGCAAAATTTTCGGCGACTTTTTCGGTGTCGGCGATGTCGGCGAGATCGAAGACAAACTGTCAGGCGTCCAGTATGAAAGAAACGCGATTGAAGAAGCACTCGACGGCGTTGATATTCAGCATTACTTCGGGAACATTCAAAAAGAAGAATTTTTGGATCTCGTTTACTAACATTGAGGGCCGCTCCAAGAGCTTTCCAGTTCTCGGAGCGGCTTTTTTTTTGCGACATGCAGGATGTGAGAATGGATGGATGCCGGTTATGCAGATCTCTCTATAGGCATAAGAGGAATGGAAGATATTTTCCATCATCTCTTGAGTGTTTTCGCTTCATTTACTATAATGGGGATAGATTTTTTATTATCAAAAAATGAATGGTTATTCATTCATTTTTGAAGGGGTGGGAGAATGAATGTAGTTGCGAAGTTGGGGGAAACAGCCAAATCAAAACCGGATAGAACCGCTTATATTTTTGGGGAAAAGAAGGAAACTTACGGTGAGCTTCAGCAAAAAATTGATTGTTTTGCAGGGGGATTGTACGAACTGGGGGTTGAAAAAGGGGATCATGTCGCACTGCTTCTCGGCAATACACCGCATTTTGTCATTTCATTTTTCGGAGCTTTGAAAGCTGGGGCTGTCGTGATTCCGATTAATCCATCCTATACGCCGACAGAAATCGGCTATATGCTGACCAACGGCGATGCAAAAGTCATCGTGGCGGACGGACGGCTTCTCCCTTTATACGAAAAGATGCATGAATTGCTCCCAAAAGTCGAGCATGTCGTGTTCTGCGAAACGGAAGGGCAGCTTCATGAACCGGAAAATCTTCAAATCAAAGCGAAATTGAAATCGTTTACAAACTTGATGAAGGCCGTCTCTCGCGTCTCTCCTGAGCTCAATGAAGAAGACACGGCGGCGATTCTTTATACGTCGGGAACGACGGGAAAGCCGAAGGGCGCGATGCTGACACATAAAAACCTTTTTTCAAATGCGAATGATACGGCGGGCTATTTGACGATGAATGAAGCCGATCTGGTTGTCGCCGCCTTGCCGATGTTTCATGTATTCTGTTTAACCGTCTGTATGAACGCTCCGCTGATGAACGGGGCCGCGATTTTAATTATTCCAAAATTCAGTCCGTCCGCGGTGTTTAAGCTTGTGAAAAAGCATAAGGCGACCATCTTTGCCGGTGTTCCGACAATGTACAATTATCTGTATCAGCATGAGGCTGCTGATGAAAACGGATTTGCCTCTGTCAGGCTTTGTATTTCAGGAGGCGCCGCCATGCCTGTCGCTCTTTTGAAAAATTTTGAAGAGAAATTCAATGTTCTTGTGCTGGAGGGCTATGGATTATCCGAGGCTTCACCTGTTACATGTTTTAATCCGTTCAGCACCGGCCGTAAACCGGGTTCAATCGGAACCAATATTCTCAATGTCAAGAACAAAGTCGTTAATGAGCTGGGGGAAGAACTGCCGGCAGGACAAGTGGGCGAACTGATCGTCAAAGGGCCGAACGTCATGAAAGGGTACTATAAAATGCCTGAAGAAACCGCCCACACGATTAAAGACGGCTGGCTCTACACGGGAGACCTGGCAAAGCGGGATGAAGACGGTTATTTCTACATCGTCGACAGAAAAAAAGATATGATTATCGTCGGCGGCTACAATGTTTATCCGAGAGAAGTCGAAGAGGTTCTTTACAGACATCCGGAAGTCGCCGAGGCGGTTGTAATCGGCGTTCCCGATCCCAATACGGGAGAAGCGGTGCAATGCTATATCGTCCCTAAGACGAAGACGCTGACAGAAGAGGAAATAGCAATGCACTGCAGGCAGCATCTCGCGAAATACAAACGGCCTTCATCCATCATTTTTCTTGATGAGATTCCGAAAAACTCGACAGGCAAAATTCTTCGCCGGGCACTTAAAGACATTTTGGCGAACCAGTCTTAACCATGAAAAGGGACGTTTGCTACGTCCCTTTTTGCACATTCTCTATAAATTTGGCTTTTTCTCTTTCATTGAGATGATAATAAGTCTTTTCTTCGTTCTTTAAAATGATTGCCCCATCCTTTTTCAGCCAGACGGTGAAAGGCACATGATCTGTGTCGCTCATTTTAATGCTTCCGTGATAAGCGGGAGAATCCAGATCATAAGCATTGTTTTCCTTCATTCTTTTTCCTTTATTGAACGTATCGAGTATGCCGTTGATATATTGCTTTTTTTCGATTCTGAGCGGACGGCCGTTTTTTTCTGCCGGCGTCATTGTGATTTCTTCGGCATTCCTTGCATCAAATGGGTCCGCCATCAGGCTGAACACATAAAAAACAGCGAGTGCCAAAATACCGAAAAAAAGCACGATGCCCATCATTTTTTTCAGAATGATCACCTCTCGTGTGAAGTCTAACCAAAAAGAGGGCTTTTCATCCGGAAGATATATGTTATAATGTTCAATAAATTATACAAATGTTTAATTTATTGGAGGTGTCGCGATGAATTCTATCGAACAGCAAGTCGCCGAAAACATCAAAAGGCTCAGAAAGATCCGCAATTACAGCCTTGATCAGCTTTCAGCCCTGACCGGGGTGAGCAAAGGAATGCTTGCGCAAATTGAAAAAGGCTCCTCAAGTCCGACGATCACAACGCTCTGGAAAATCGCCAACGGGCTGCAAGTATCGTTCACATCCCTCGCCGAAAAGCCGTCAGGAGAGCCGACTGTTGTCAGAAAGATTGAGAAAACGCCTGTGATGGCGGGAGATGACCGCTATGCCGCTTTTTCTCATTTTCCGTTCGACCAGAAAAAAAAGTTTGAAATTTTTTATATTGAGCTGCTGCCGGGCTGCTTGCATGAATCAGAGCCCCATCATGGCGGCATAGAAGAATATGTGCTTGTCAGCAAAGGGAAGGTGACGGTGTCCGCCGGTGATTACAGCTGTGATTTACACGAGGGAGATGCCATGCACTTTACTGCCAATACGGTGCACAAATATGAAAACAAAACAGACCAAACCGCAGCATGCTACACATTAATTTATTATCCCTAAGAGGTGTCAACATGGAAAAGCAGCATCAGCTCACATTTTTAGACGGGCTCCGTTCGGGCATAACGCTTGCCGTCGGTTATATTCCCGTTGCCCTGACGTTCGGGCTGCTGGCGAAAACAACGGGTCTGTCGCTAATTGAAACATTTCTGATGAGCGCCCTTGTATTCGGAGGGGCGTCCCAATACATGTCATTAAGCATGCTTGCCGTCCAAACCGGCATCATTGAAATTATTATGACGACGTTTATCGTTAATATTAGGCATTTTTTGTTTGCCGCTTCATTAAATCAGCTGGTTGAGCGGGATTCACGTTGGAAAAAAGCGTTTTATGCTTTTTTTGCCGTAACAGACGAATCGTTTGCTGTCGCGGCTTTAAGGAGCGAAAAACTGACGGCGGGTTATATGATAGGTCTCGGTTCAATCGGATATGTAAGCTGGGTTTTTTGGAGCGCGGCCGGACACTTTGCCGGTGCCGGAATGCCCTCCGTTTTGCAGGAGAGCATGAGTGTTGCCCTTTATGCGATGTTTATCGGAATTCTTGTCCCGGCGTTGAAAAAACAGAGGAAGGTTCTTTTTTTGGCGGCGGCAGGGGCTTTGTTCAATACGGTATTCCAATTGAGCGGCATGCTGTCGGCGGGCTGGTCGATCGTCTGCGCGACATTACTGTCCGCGGTCCTGATTGAATGGCTGCATCAGGTGAGAACGGAGGAGAACAGAAAATATGTCTAGTCCCATCATTTGGATGATCCTCGGAATGGCCGCTGTTACATATCTTCCGCGGATGATTCCTTTAGTTGCTTTTGAAAGTCTCAAGCTTCCCGGCTTTTTGGAACGCGTATTGAAAAACGTGCCGTATGCGGTATTGGGCGCTTTGATTTTTCCGGGGATTCTTTTGGTTCAAAACGGCGCGCTCTACGGACTCGCAGGGGCTGTCATCGCTTTTTTACTGTCGTACTTGGGAGCGAGCGTCATCATTGTCGTGACTGGAACGATTTTGGCGCTTGCCGCCGCAGGTCTTTTGTTCCCGCTGTAAGGCTTGGTTCTAACTTTGCGGCAAAAAGCTTACAATAGAGGTAAATGCTATTTCGCAAGGGGTGATATACCGATGAGGAAATGGGTCGCGGGAGCATGCCTGCTTTATGTGCTGTACGGTCTTTTTTTCTACTGGTATCTTTTCATGGCCGGGGACTCCTCCGTTCCTGAAGCGCTGAAGGGGACAAGCGCAGATCCGGCGACATTTATGAATGAAAGAGAACTTATGCTGACAGAAGATTATTCAAAAATCAAAGACTTTTTGTTTTTCATCCGTATTCCATTTGAGTGGTTTCTGTTTTTTATTCTTTTAATTGCGGGCTTGTCGCAAAAGATGAAGCATTGGGCTGAGCACACATCAAAGCGCAGAGTGATTCAAATTGCGGCTTATGTTTTCGGACTGTTTTTAATCGTTACGGCCGCATCCTTGCCGCTTGACTGGATCAGCTATCGGTTTTCGCTTGACTACGGTATTTCGACACAGACAACGGCAAGCTGGATTAAAGATCAGGTGATCGATTTTTGGATCAGCTTCCCATTAACCGCAGGGGCCGTCATCGTATTTTACTGGCTGATGAAAAGGCATGAGAAACGCTGGTGGCTTTATGCATGGTGTCTGACCGTACCGGTTACGCTGTTTTTATTTTTTCTGCAGCCTGTCGTCATCGATCCTCTATATAACGATTTTTATCCGCTGAAAAATAAAAAACTCGAACATGATATTTTGAAACTCGCCGATCAGGCGGATATCCCCGCCAATCATGTATACGAAGTGAATATGTCGGAAAAAACAAACGCTTTGAACGCTTATGTGACGGGGATCGGGGCAAACAAGCGGATCGTTCTTTGGGATACGACGCTGAACAAGCTGGATGAACCCGAAATTTTATTTATCATGGCCCACGAAATGGGTCACTATGTGATGAAGCATGTATACATAGGACTTGCCGGGTATTTGCTTTTATCACTGGCCGGATTGTATGCCGTTGACAGGCTGTACAAATGGATCATCAGCCGGCATGGAAGAGAGCTGCACATTAAAGGCGGGACAGACCTGGCCGCTCTGCCGCTTTTGCTGCTGCTCATAGGCGTGCTTACTTTTGCCGCTTCTCCTTTTTCAAACGCGGTGTCAAGACATCAGGAAAAAGCCGCTGACCAGTATGCGATCGAATTGACGGAAAACAAAAAAGCCGCTGTGGCGACTTTTCAGGAGCTGTCAAAAGCAGGCTTAAGCGAGGCGAATCCGCCGCTTCTCGTCAAGATTTTTAAATATGGCCATCCGACCATCATGGAGCGGATTCAAAGTGTTGAAAACGCCCTTGATCAATAAAGAAAAAGCTAATGTCGTAAAACACTAGCTTTTTCTATACGTGATTTGCTAAAATATGTTATTGAGCGGCAGCTTCGACATTGATCAGCCCTTTGCCGTAGTAGAAGGAATCTCCCAAATTAGTCGCAGTGCTTGAGAGGCGGTTGCGAACTTGGGAAGCTGAAAGCGTAGGGTATTTCGACAAGATCAAGGCTGCTGCTCCCGCTACATGAGGCGAAGCCATTGAAGTTCCGTTCAATGATGTGTACGTGTTAGAAGGATATGTGCTGTATACGCTGACGCCAGGAGCCATGACTTCAAGCTCTGAGCCGACGCTGGAGAATGAAGCTCTGTTTTTGTTGCTGTCAACCGCACCGACGGCGATGACGGAGTCATATTTTGCCGGATAGCCGATTGTGTTTTGGCTGCCGGAAGATCCGCTGTTCCCCGCTGCTGCCACTACGACAATTCCGCTGGCATATGCTTTATCCACAGCCTGTTTCAGCGCAGTTGAGCCGGATGGTCCGCCGAGGCTCATGTTGATGACATCCAGGCCGTTTTGTGTGGCCCACTCAATTCCGCTGACGATTGCGCTGTATGTTCCGCTTCCGCTTGAATTCAACACCTTAATCGCGTAGAGGGAGACGTTCGGTGCAACGCCTAAAACGCCTGTTGTATTGTCAAGCGCCGCCACTGTTCCGGCAACATGTGTGCCGTGTCCGTTACCGTCCGTATTATAACTTTCACCAGATACAAAGCTTGCTCCGCCGACTACCTTCAAGTCTGTATGAGACGAAGCGATTCCCGTATCAATGATACCGACTTTGACATTTGCCCCTTTATAACCTTGGGCCTGCACTTTGTCAGCCTTGATGAGCGGGATGCCGTAAGGAACTGTTTGGGCCATCGCATGGGCGATATGGTCTTCTTCTACGTAAGCAACGCTAGGATCTTTTTTGAGGGCTTTTACCTCTTCCTGATCAAGTGTCGCTTTTGCGGCGTTGATGATTTTAAACTGCTTGTCCACTTTTCCGCCGTTCTCTTTGATGACATCCTTTTTCACGGCTGCCGTTTTCACTGAAGACTTAAATCCGACAATATAATCCTTTTCCACATCTTTCGCCGGCTGGGCAGCAGAAGCGGGACTGCTGAAGGCCGTTGACAGAACCAGCAGAAGGGCCGTCAGCACACTAAGCCATAAACTTTTCTTTTTCACCTTTGCTCACTCTCCTCCGTTTTATTCAGAATAATCCAAAAAGAGTTATAATAAACCCTATTCGAATTATTCTGTTAATTTATTATAGAAAAAAAATGAAATATATGGTAGGCCTATTTTTTTGAAAAAATATTTTTGTTTTTTTAAGTTTCATTTCCCACTTTAGAAAATATATCACATGCTAAAGTAATGAAAAAAGAAGGGGTTTCAATGCCTGGTTATATGAAAAATGTCGTATTGACCAACAACGGCAAGACGCCATCGAGCCGCTAACTTTATGAAAATATTATTTGCTTTACAGAAAACGATCCGTTTTATACTAGGGTCGTGCTCCTGAATGCCGGACGAATGGTCATCCTCTTCAATCATTCATCTGGGGTATGCTGATCGGCGGAGATTGTTTATTTGGTACTGTGCGTGCAATATCGCTCTATTATCATCACAGTCATTTGGCGCTCACTCACAGGAAAGGAGAAATGGAGGCAGTGCCGCAAATGGGCCGCTTTAAAGGGGATGGAGGGTTTTTTTACTTAAATGATAATGATTATCGTTGTCATTAAGCTGCTGTGTTGCTATAATAATTTCGTCTATTACGAAAAAAGGAGATACATATGAAGCTTAGATATGTTATGATTCTATCTTTTATCCTCATGATTTCAGCGTTGGCGGCGTGCTCCGGTACAGGAGGAAGCGCCGGCGGCTCCGCCCAAAATCCTGTAGCGGTGAAGCATGATCTCGGCGAAACGAAAGTGCCGAGGCATCCGAAAAAGGTTGTTGTCCTTGAACTCGGATTTATTGACGCCCTGCTCGATGTGGGCATCAAACCCGTCGGCGTCGCAGATGACGGAAAGCCGAAGTTTATTAATGAAAAAGTGAGAGAAGAAATAAAAGGCTATACATCGCTCGGCACCCGGGCGCAGCCAAGTTTTGAAAAAATCGCGGCGTTAAAGCCCGATCTGATCATCGCCGACTCAAGCAGACATAGCGGTGTATACGATAAATTGTCAAAAATTGCGCCGACGATTGCTTTGAAAAATTTAAATGCCGATTATCAAGATACGATGGACGCATCTCTCACGATAGCGAAAGCGGTCGGCAAAGAAAGCGAAATGGAGAAAAAGCTGACAGAACATAAAGAAAAGCTGAATCAGCTGAAAGAGAAGCTTCCTGATCAAAAACAAAGCATTCTTCTGCTCGGAAATACGAATGACGCAATCACCGTCCGTGATGAAAATTTCTTCACCTCCCAGCTGCTAACGAAAATCGGCTACACATACGGTGTGGGAGACAGCCAAAAAAACGATGCTGAAAACGGAGAGTCCGTCAATATTAAAATGACCGTTGAGCAGCTTCTGGAGAAGGACCCTGATATCATCATATTAATGACGGGAGAAAAGGACAAAGTTGATCAAAACGGAAAACGGCCGATTGAAAAAGATCCGCTATGGAACAAGCTCAGCGCTGTCAAGCATCACAAGGTATATGAGGTCGACAGGTTCGCATGGTCGCTTCGCCGCAGTATAGACGGGGCAAATGCCGTGATCGATCAAATCAATAAAGATATTTTAAAAACCGGAAAGACTGAGTAATTTTGCAGGTTTACCGCACGAATTTGCTGCGGTTTAATGAACCGTTCATTCGAAGACCGGCTTTTCCCGGCGTTTTCACGCATGCTTTTTCAGAAGCATGCGCTTGTTTTTTTCCAAGGAGGTGATCTGCTTAATGAAACACATGCTGCTGGTCCGCATCGCGTTGTTCACCCTGTTGATCGTGAGTTTCATGCTTTCCGTGTCGATCGGTTCGACTCATATTGCACTTTCTGATATATGGTCGGCCGTATTTTCATACAGCGATTCAAAATTGCATTCTATTATTCTGTCCATCAGGATTCCGCGCGCTTTGGAAGCGGCTGTCATCGGCGCAAGTTTGGGCGCCGCCGGCGCGCTCATGCAGGCGGTCACGAGAAATCCCCTCGCATCGCCAAGCATTTTTGGCATTAACGCCGGAGCCTCGGCGGCAGTCGTTTTTCTGACGGTGATGTTTCCGGCTGCCGCCATTCCGCAGGTCACGATGGGGGCGGCTTTTGCCGGAGGAACCATGGCTGCTGTTATCGTATATGCGATTGCATCTGTTTTCAGTGAACACAGCCGGGATATCAGCTTTGCGCTGGTCGGCGTCGTCATTCAGGCGATCCTTGCGTCGATTACGCAGATGCTGCTGATTTTTCATGAAGAATCGACAGAGACGATTTTGTTTTGGCTTTCAGGTTCTTTAGCCGGAAGCTCATGGGATAAGCTGAATTTTCTGCTTCCCGTCAGCCTCGCCGGTTTATTGTTTGCTTTTGCCTTGGGGGGAACGGCTTCCGTTCTCAGCCTTGGTGACGACATTTCACAGGGGCTGGGGCAAAAAGTATGGCTCAGCCGGGTGCTGATAGGAGTCACTGTCGTCGCGCTCGCGGGGGCTTCCGTATCAGCGGCAGGTCCGATCGGCTTTATCGGTTTGATGGTTCCCCATATGATCCGGTATGTGATGGGGGCCGATTACCGGACGGTGATCCCGTATTCGGCAGTGCTTGGCGCGGTGCTGCTTTTATTGGCGGACATCGCTTCGCGCTTTGTATACTATCCATATCAGACGCCGGTTGGCGTTGTGACGGCATTTATCGGAACACCCTTTTTCATTTATTTGGCAAGGAGACGAAAAGAGGGATCGGCATCGTGAACATCAAAACGGACAAAACAAAAAGGCGGCGGAAAAAATCGGCAGGCATGCTGTTCGTTCTTCTTGCTTGTCTATTTCTCTTCGCGCTGATCAATGTAGCGATCGGCGATGAGAACATTCCGCTTGGTGATATAATCAAATCTTTGGCCGGACAGGGCGATCCGGGAACTCGGTTCATGGTGATGGAATTTAGAATGCCGCGGGTCATCCTGGCGATCCTTGCGGGAGGCGCTTTAGCTGTGGCAGGCGTGATCGCCCAGTCGCTGATGAGAAATCCGCTCGCCGCCCCTGACACGCTCGGTATAACAGGGGGTGCAGGGCTGGGTGCGGTGCTTGTGACTGTGCTGTTTTCGCAGCAAAGCACGATATTTTTGACAGGGGCCGCTTTTTCAGGCAGCATCCTGGCCGCGGTGCTTGTTTATTCATTGGCTTACCGAAACGGTATATCCCCGGTTCGGCTGGCGCTTGTCGGGATTGCCGTCAACGCTTTCTGCCATTCCGGAATTCAGCTGTTGATTTCAAGAGCGAGCCCGAATGTAAACAGCGCCTTAATATGGCTGAACGGAAGCTTATGGGGAAGAAGCTGGGATGATGTTCTCTCTCTTTTCATCTGGTGCTGTCTGCTGATTCCGCCCGTATGGTTGGCGGGGAAGCCGCTTGATATCATCAAATCGGGAGACGGGATTGCCGCAGGTCTTGGCATCAGCCTTGAAAAGACGCGGTTTTTGCTGCTTGCCGCTGCGGTAATGCTGACGGCGGCGGCCGTAACCGCTGTTGGGACGATCGGTTTTATCGGGCTGATGGCCCCGCATATCGCGAAAAAGCTGGCAGGCTTTGAGTCGCGCATCCTGATACCCGTCTCCGGAATGGTCGGCGCCATCATCCTGCTTTTGGCGGATGCGGCGGGAAGAGGGTTGATTCCGCCGATCGAAATCCCGGCCGGCTTGATCGCAGCCGTGATCGGAGGGCCTTATTTTATTTATTTGCTGCGGCGGGAAGCAACACGAGGCAGAACGTAAATGCGGACGGGCTGATCATGCCGTCCGCATTTTTACAGGTATTAATCAGATAGATGATCTGACACGTTATAGTCTTGAATATGCCATTTGTTTTCCAGGAAGCTGATGTTGCTCAGGCAGGCATTGACGAGTTTTGTATTTTCAAGATCGGCATCGCCGTTGGAAATCTTGGACAGGAGCGCATGAATCGCCGCTCCGTGGGCGACAATCAGCACCTTGTGATCCGGGTATTGGACGCCAACCTTTTGAATGCCCGCCATCAGACGTTCAGCCAGCGCTTCTTTTGATTCTTGATTCGGATAATTTTTATCCGGGTACAGCTTCATTCTTTCCTCAAATGGCATGCCTTCCGCATCTCCGTAATTTCTTTCGATGAAATCCTCCATTTCAACAATATCAAGACCGAGATACTGGTTGATGATGTCCGCCGTTTCCCTCGCTCTTTTTAATGGGCTCGAAATGATGACATCCCAGGATGTATGTTTCAAATATTCCCCGGTTTCTTTCGCCTGTCTTTTTCCGGTTTCATTTAAAGGGATATCGGTTCTTCCCTGAAGTTTTCCTAAAGCGTTCCAATCGGTTTCTCCGTGCCGGATTAAACAAATCGCAGTCATTTAAAATAAATCCCCTTTCAAACATGAGTGCACGTTTTTTTGCTGTACCACCATTATACTAAAATGAAAAACGGGTACTCACTAATTTGACCGGCATTATGCTATCACTCAGCTGTTCCGTTTCCGCCTAGAGCTGCCGATCGCAAATAAGCGGGTTACCAACACGACGCCTGAAGCGCCTCCCTGACATTCAGTTTATGATGAGAAATCCCAAGTTCTTGGGCGCATGCCGCGATTTTTGCCGCAAACGTTTCATTGATTTTAAACAGAAATCTGCGGGACAGCGGGATCGGCTGCAGGTGAGCGCCGGCTGACATTTGTGCAGGTTTGTCCTTATTTTTTTGTCAGTTCGACAAGGGAATCCACTGATGCGGCGACTTGCGATACGGCTCCGTTTACTTCTTGAAGGCCGTTTAAGAAGGATTGCAGATCTTCTTCAATCTTGCCGCTTTGATGTTTGCTGAGCTTCATGCTGCCGACAATATCGTCGAATAAATGATTGATCTGCGCCATTTTATCCTTGCTTTCAATCACAAGCTGATTCACCGCTGTAATGTGCTTTGTCACGATGCTGATTTGCGCGTTTGTGTTGTTGACCAGCTCAGATACCGTTGAGACGGTTTTTTTCGTATCATCGGAAAGCTTTCTGACTTCGTTGGCGACAACGGCGAATCCCTTTCCATGTTCTCCGGCCCTGGCTGATTCGATCGAAGCGTTGAGCGACAGCAGGTTTGTCTGCTCGGCAATGCCTGTTACGATTCCAAAAATCTTTTCGATCTGGCTTGCAATTTCTTCGAGTTTTTTAATCTCCTGCTCGATCTCGGTCATGCTGTTGCCCATCTGGTTCAGCTGCTGTGCCTGATTCTCAAGCTCCTTTTTGCCGCCGATTGATTTTTCTTCGACAGAAGTCGCCGTCTTTGTTCCCGATTTTGAAGTTTCGGCGATGTCTGCTGATTTATCCACCAATTCCTGAACCGCGCCCGTCGTTTCCGCAAATAATGTGGCCAACGAGCCTGAAGTATCTTTGATTTGCCTGTGAAGCGCAGCCTTTCGTTCTTCTTCGAGGGCGCGTATTCTGGCATGCTCCTCTTCATAAGCTTCGAGAACGATCTGCTGTTCAATGTTCAGAATTTTCGTAACCGCTCTGACGGCCCGCATGTATTCTTCTGTCGCTAAGGCGGTTTCAAAAATCTTCAGCATTGACAGAAGAAGGTCCTGAAAAGCACCCAGGTACCATTTAGGAAGAAGCCCGATTTTCAAATGAACATGGGCGATCCGGATGCGTTTTTCTAAAAAAGCTTCGTCAATGATGCCGGAAAACATTTCGCTTATATGAATGCTCAAGGTCTTCTTTAAGCGGTCGACCGAACTGTTGTCGTGAATGATATCCATGAGCGAGTTTTCGTGTTCAAGGTTTTTATAAAAACGGCTGACGATCGGCTCAAGATGTTCTGAAACCAAAGGCTTCAGCTTGCTTAACACCCAGAGATCCTCATCAGTCAAATCAACCATGGCGAGCTGTTTTTTAAATTCGGTATGCTTTTCAAGCCTGATCCGGTTTGTATTGTCACGGCTCTCTTCAGCAAAAAATGATCGTTCTGTCTTTCTATCCTTTTTGAATAACACGATCGTATCCCCCTGTAATCGATAATGAAAAATGCCGGTTTTTTGAATTTCCGGCATTTCTCTTTTTATCGGCTGATTTTTGCTGTTTTTTAACAGAAAACCGCTTAGCTTTCAGGATCTTTTAGCGGCATGACGGCGGGCCCTTCGATCACTTCGCCGTCAATCGAAAATCTTGAGCCGTGGCATGGACAGTCCCATGTCTTTTCGCCGTCATTCCATTCGACTTCACAGCCCATATGGGTGCAGGTCGTATCAACCATGTGCAGCTGTCCGTTTTCATCGCGATAAGCCCCTGCCCGTTTTCCGCCCACTCTGACAACCGCTCCTTCTCCGCTGACAAGCTCATCCGGCGTTCTGAGCGGCTGTTCCAGCTTTCCTTCAACAAAGTGTCTGGCGACATCGGTGTTATAGGAAATCGCTTTTTTGATGCTCGGGTCCGGATGAAAGCGGGAAGGGGAGAAGACTTCCTGGTATGGATTGCTTTCGTTTGTGATATGATCCGTTATGAGCTGAGCGGCGAGCGTGCTTGATGTCATGCCCCATTTTCGGAATCCGGTCGCGACAAGGATCCGTTTTTCTTTCGGATAAATCGGCCCGATATAAGGGATTTTATCGAGGGTGATTAAATCCTGAGTTGACCAGCGGTAGGGAATGTCTTCGATGCCGAGCACGCCTTCCGCGAATGATTCAAGGGCTTTATAGTGTTCCATCGTATCTTTTCCCTGTCCGGTTTTATGGCTTTCTCCGCCGACAAGCACCATCTTTTCCCCGTTTATCGTGACGGAACGCAGTGACCGGGATGGCTGGTCTATGCTTAAATACATGCCGTCAGGGTACGGGGTTTTCGGCTTGACGGCCAATACGTATGAACGGCTCGGCTCAAGCCTTGCAAAATAAAATCCTTTTTTATCATGAAACGGGAAATGCGTACAGCACACCACATAATCGCTGATGATCATATGCCCGTTTTTCGTTAGGACCTTTGGATGGTCTCCTTCTTTGATTTCCTTTGCCACCGTGTTTTCGAACATGTTTCCGCCAGCTTTTTGGACGGCATCGGCAAGGTGTTTTAAGTAGTGGAGCGGGTGAAACTGCGCTTGATTTTTCATCACCAGGCCCGCTTTTATATCGATGGCGACGGGAAGATCTTTGATGAGTTCCCTTTCGATTCCCAGTTTTTGATAGGCTTCATGCTCTTTTCTGATTTTTTGGACCGATTGTTCTTCCGTCGTATAAATACAGGCGTCCTGCTCTTTAAAATCACAGGAGATGTTTTGTTCATGGACGAGATTTTTGATGAAGGAAAGGGCCTGGAGATTTGCCTCATAATAAAGACGAGCCCGCGGCATTCCGATATGCTGAATCAGCTCATCATAAATCAAGTCATGCTGTGCGGTGATTTTCGCGGTCGTATGTCCCGTCGTTCCGTTCAGAAGGCGTCCGGCTTCAATCAAAACGACGCTGTACCCTTTTTGCGTCAGTATGTATGCCGTCGTAATCCCTGTCATTCCGCCGCCGATAATCGCGACATCTGTCTTCACGTCTTCTGTCAGCTCCTGAAATGATGGAAGTTCGGTGCTGTCTCTCCAAAAAGATTCAGGCGAGTCCGGCAGTTTTTGTTCATTGTTTGTCACTTCGTTCCCTCCAGTTCTGTTTTCTCTTAAATTTTCCAATCCAGAAATATTCATGCACGTGAGACGGCTTGTCATAAAAAACGGCTTTTTCCCATAAAATAGTAAGGTTTAATTGATGTTAAGGAGGAATCGTCTTGAGTAAACCGAAGAAAAAAGTACTGCCTCCCCAGCACCAGACGCAGCAGCCCGGATTGGAGTATGTGATGGATCCCCGTCCTGTTTTTGACAGGCCGAAAAAGGATAAAAAGCTGGCCGGAAAAACGGCGATTATTACCGGGGGAGACAGCGGAATCGGCCGTGCGGTAGCCGTTTTATTTGCGAAGGAAGGCGCAAACGTGGTGATCGTTTATCTGAATGAGCACCGCGATGCAGAAGAAACAAAGGCTTATGTCGAAAAAGAGGGTGTAGGGTGCCAGCTGATCGCCGGGGACATCGGGGATGAGGCTTTTTGCAATGAGGTGGTCCGCCAGGCAAAAGAAGCTTTTCCGACCATCGATATTCTCGTGAATAATGCGGCTGAACAGCATCCGCAAAAAGGAATCGAAAAGATCACAAGCCATCAGCTGATCAGAACGTTTCAAACCAACATTTTTTCGATGTTTTATTTGACGAAAGCGGTGCTGCCTCATTTGAAAACAGGCAGCTCAATCATTAACACCACATCGATTACGGCGTATGCCGGCAATGAAAGGCTGATCGATTATTCATCGACAAAAGGGGCGATTACCGCATTCACGCGTTCGCTTGCTTTATCGCTCGTAGATCAGGGCATCCGCGTCAACGGTGTGGCCCCGGGTCCGATTTGGACGCCGCTGATCCCGTCGACGTTTACGGAAAAAGAAGTCGAGGTGTTCGGCTCAACGACACCGATGGGACGGCCGGGACAACCTGCCGAAGTAGCGCCGAGCTATCTGTTTCTGGCCAGTGAAGATTCTTCTTACATGACCGGACAGGTGCTCCATGTCAATGGGGGAACCATCATAAACGGATAAAAAGGCCGGGACGAACAGCGCTTGGCCTTTTTTCATATAAAAAAGCCAATCCTTTGTAGGATCGGCCGTTAAGCGTGCTTTTTGAGCGCGGTATATTCTCTTGAAAGCTCAAGGAAAGATTGTTTATCCCCTTTGTCTAATGCTTCGTTAATCTTCTCGCACAGCATGTTCAAACGCCGTTTAAACAACGATTCATCAAGGACCATCTGGATGTAGATATCCGTAATGGTTACATCAAGTTCTTTAACCTTTTGGGTATTGCGGGACTTCATGAGCTCAGCGTACGACTTTTTCTCTTTCATAAAGATTCCCCCTGATGCCTTTTTTATAGTATATGGATTGCGAATGAAAAAATCAATAAGTATTTATAATTTTTAGATAATTATTCGAAAAAGCATCTTTATAAGAATAAAAGGGTATAGATTCGGACAAAAAATTTGTGTTTTGCCGGATAAAAAATAAAAATTGCAATTAAAAAACATATTTTCAAATTAATTGGAAAAAATCCTGTCGTTTTGTAAAGGATAATGTTAGATTAGTAGTATAATATGACTAATGATTGGGAGGATCATGATGAGCAATACCGAAGATATGACAAGAGATTCTTATGAAGTAAACAGTTCGACAATGGCCGTGCTGCCTCTTGATGAGGGGAAAAAGCCCGCTTCAAAAGTAATTGAAACCGACAGGACATTTCGGGTCAATATGAGGCCCTTCCAAATTATAGAGAGAAGCTGCCGCTATTTCGGCTCAAGCTATGCGGGAAGAAAAGCCGGCACATATGAAGTCATTAAAGTTTCCCATAAACCGCCGATCATGGTGGATCATTCAAACAATATTTTTCTTTTTCCCACATTCTCCTCAACAAGGCCTCAATGCGGGTGGCTTTCACATGCGCACGTTCATGAATTCCGTGCGGCAAAGTATGACAACACATTCGTCACGTTTGTAAATGGCGAATCTTTGGAGCTGCCGGTTTCCATCTCATCTTTTGAAAATCAGGTTTACCGCACGGCATGGCTGAGAACCAAGTTTCTCGATCGGATTGAAGGAAGCGCCGTGCAGAAAAAACAGGAATTTATGCTGTATCCAAAGGAAGACCGGAACCAGCTGATATATGAATTCATCCTCAGGGAGCTGAAAAAACGCTATTGACCGGGCTCTGCCGCGAATAAATAATGCTCCAAAAGCGCGGCGACCTGGTTGCGGATACGGGGATTAAAGTAGTTGTGCTCTTCTTCGTATCCTTCATAAATAAAGCAATACATCGTAAATGCTTCGTCACGGGACACTTCGTGAATTTTGACTTTCCGCCTGCGTAAATCGGTTTTTACATCGTATAAATCGCGCTGGGCCAGCTTCAGCGCCTGTTCGATCAGGCGCAGATAAGGGTCCTTCAGCTTAAACGGACTTTGCTGAATTATGCTGATATCCCTGTTTAAAATGCTGATGGTCATCGGAAGATAAATAGCCTTTTCAATCGTGTCCCTGACATCTGCAGGAATTCTCGTCATGGCTTTTCTCCTCATTTCTTTCTGTTCGGGAACGTTTGTTCTGTTTTTATTTTACACGAAAGCCCGTTCTTTTTTCAAGAACGGGAAAAAAAGACTAAAATGACCGGGTTGTTTCAGAATAATAAGGAAGTGCTGTTCTGCCGATTCTTGAAAACCTTGGAGGCCGATCATTTAAAGTTTTAGGTTTAACGTGTAGAATAGAAGTAGACAACTGTATGAGGAGAATAAAGTTGGAGCAATTTTTCAGTTATTTTACAGAAGAGAATCTAACAGAATTTTTTCAAAGCTATCGGGCTTTTGGTCCTTTTGCCGCTATCTTGCTGCCGTTCATTGAAGCCCTTCTTCCGTTTCTTCCCCTCATCGTGTTTATCGTTGCAAATGTTAATTCGTTCGGTTTGTGGGAGGGGTTCCTTTTGACGTGGATCGGGGCTTCAGCGGGGTCGATTTCGGTCTTTCTTTTTATCCGCCATTTCGGCCAGCAAAAGGCCTTGGCTTTTATACGCAGGCACCAGTCGGTGAAAAGGCTGATGATCTGGCTCGAAAAACGCGGCTTCGGCCCGCTGTTTCTGCTGCTTTGTTTTCCCTTCACCCCTTCGGCGGCGGTGAATGTTGTGGCAGGGCTCTCGAGAATCAGCCTGCTGCCTTTTTCACTTGCGGTTCTTTGCGGAAAGTTCGTGATGATTTTTATCGTCAGTTTTATCGGCCATGACCTGAATGCGCTCTTTACGCAGCCTTTGCGGACAGCAGCCGCCATTATCGTCATTTTGATTTTATGGTACGCCGGAAAACGCATTGAACATCGTTTGAACGTGAAAATCAGCCAGAGAGAGAATGACTAGGGGGGCATTGATGTGAAAAAGCGCTATATGGTCATTGCCGCAGTGTTGTTGATCGTCCTTGGAATTCAGGTGAAAAACGCCATTTTTATTGAATATAAAGTAGAAGGGGTCAGCATGAATCCAACCTTTCAGGAGGGCAATACACTTTTGATCAACCGCTTTGCCCATCATTTTCAAACGATCAATCGCTTTGACATCCTCCTGTTTAAAGGGCCTGAGAAAGATGTATTCATTAAACGGATCATCGGACTTCCGGGTGAAACGCTGAAATATGAAGATGATCAGCTGTTTATTAATAACAAACCGGTAAAAGAGCCTTATTTGGATGAATTAAAGGCTGTTACCGCCGGAGGCGACCTGACAGGGGATTTTACGCTTGAAGAGGTAACGGGAGAGAAAAAAGTTCCGGCAAACCATTACTTTGTCCTTGGGGACAACCGAATTCACAGTTATGACAGCCGCCATTTCGGCTTTGTTTCAGATCGGGACATCGTCGGGATTGTGACAGAAAGAATTGATAAAAAGTGATTGGAGAATACGGCGGAAAGTAAGCGGGCCGACCAAGGAATACGATTTCGTAAATGACAAGCCCGGAAATATCAATTTGTACAACAGCATCAAAAAGGACGTATTTGCTAAATATGAAAATTAAAAGGCCCGGATGATTCCGGGCTTTTTTCCGTACTACTTCAGCTTAATTGCATTGATCCGTTTTTGCAGCTTCGTTTTTTCGGCGGATGCTTTCAGCTTGCCGACTGCTGATTTTGTTTTTTTCGTTCTTTTTTGTTCGGCCGTTTTGACTTTGGCTTTTGCCGCTGCCACTTTTTTTGATAGGCTGCTGCCGCTTGCTTTTTCGCGGTGTTCAGCCTTTTTTGCAGATTTGATTTGTCTTTTCCGGCAGGAAGCTCATTGATCGCTTTTTGCGTTTTGCCGAGGTTTGAGTCTGTGGCCGCTTTTTCAGCTTTAGCAACGGCCTGCTTTACGGTGTTTAAGAGACTTGAGCGAACCGCGTTGATCCGTTTTTGTAAATTCGTTTTGAAAGTTTGTTGTCGAGTTCTTTGGCCGCTTTCTGGGCGGCGTCGGCATTGGTTTTCTTTTTTTGCTTCTCAGCGAGTTTCACTTTGCTTTCGGCTGTTTTTTTAAGCTGCTCTTTAACAGCATTGAGTCTTTTTTTCAAAGCGGTTTTATCGGTGTTTGCAGGCAGCGGTTCGATCGCTTTTTGCACGGCTTGAATGTCCGCTTTTTTCTTTGTCTTTTCCGCTTGTCCGACGGCTTTTTGCACTTTTTCCAATGGCTGTGTGACCTCTTTCAAGCGGATTAATCCGTAGCCGAACAAATGATCACGGCCGGGAGCGCCCAAATCGCTTGTATAAATCTGCATTTTCTTTCGCAGCTCAGCATTTGAAGCGGTTGGGTACAGCTGTTTCAAAAGAGCAAACATTCCGGTGACGTGCGGCGTTGCCTGTGAAGTGCCGCTTCCGATTGCATAGCCGCGATCGGAAGATGTACTGATAATCGATGTGCCGGGAGCGGAAAACTCGACGGCACTGCCGGTGTTGGAAAATGAGGCGATCTGATTTTTTTCATTGGTTGCCGAGACGGCAATGACGCTGCTGTAGGCTGCCGGGTAATAAACGGATTTTCCGTTTCCGGCATTTCCGCTCGCGCCGACTAAAATGATTCCCCTTTTGTATGCTCTATCTACTGTATCGTGGAGAACTTGACTGTCGCCTGAAACGACGAGGCTCATATTGATGATATTGATTCCGTGCTGGATCGACCAATCGATGCCTTGTAAGATGCCTTTCAGATCCCCCGAACCATTCCGGTCCAGCGCTTTTACGGCATACAGCTGCGCGCCAGGCGCGATGCCGTCGATCCCCCGTCCGTTATGCTTCGCTCCGATGATTCCGGCAACATGTGTTCCGTGGCCGTTATCATCACGGTATGAAGCGGTATAGCCGACCATCGATACACCGCCAGCGATCGACAGCTCTTCATGGGGGGAAATCCCGCTGTCAATAACCGCGATCTTCACCTGTTTTCCGGTCAAACCTTTATTCCAAGCCAGTGCGGCTTGAATCGGCTTGATGTTCCACTGTGAAAACGCGGAGGTATTTTGCGCTGTGCTGCTGGAGACAGCTTTTAGAGCGGTGCTGTCGGCAGCAGCTACCTGGAGGTTGTCTTCGACATACAGGACGTCGGGATCGTGTTCAAGTTCGCGCACTGTTTTGTCGTCCGCAGTGACAGCGGCTGCGGGAATGTGCCGGTAAACGTGTTCTACTGTGTCTGCTTGTTCGATGACGGTTTCTTTTCCGCTGGTATTTTTATATACGACAATGACCTCGTTGTCCTGCTTATTACTTTCCGCTTGAATGCGGGGTGAACTTGCGAAAAAACCGACGAACATTGCAGCCAAAACCGCGATTTTCCATATCTTTTTCATCCGGCTCTCCTCCTTATTTAGCGGCATTCGCTATATATATCGGAGGATTTTTGAATTTTCAAAGAGAAAGAAAGCCGGTCTTAAGGGCATTCGTTGTGCACCTCAGTTCTCAAAAACTTAAATTCTATAGCTTCATAAAGATGTAAGTAGGGTCTCCCTAGAGTTTTTTCCTTTTTAGCTCCCCTAATTATAATCTCCTAATTCGTCTGTAAAGAAGAGACGAATTATCGATTATGTAAAGGGTCTTCGTTCTTCGGATGTTATGAGTCAGCCAAGTAGGGTAAGGGTGCGTAGGAAAGCTATTAACGCTTTTAACGCACCCTAATTCATTGGGCTTCCCCAAAACGTATACGAATCACTCGATAGCTTTGCTACTTACGCCAATTGACATTAATCAATGCGAAGATTCTCTCTATGGTGACCAAAAAGGTCAAAAAAATTATAGAGAGATTGATCTAAATGGAAACCATTTTAGAAGTAGTTCGCATTGAACAAATTATCAGAGAGGCAGGAGAGGTGTCGATTATATCATTCGTAGCCCAGAAGACGGAGCAAAGATAACATCTCGCTTTATCGTGATGATCGTGAAGTGTTTTTTGTTATGTGTTTTAAATACGAAAAATAATGTTGTTGCAGTTCACCGTTGTCATATTGGTTCTTTGAATTCCTCGATTGTACATCCTCGGGAGGTGTATAAATCAGCAATACTTAATAATGCAGCAAGTGTCATTCTTGCGCATCAGCATCCAAGTGGTGACATTAAACCGTCGATGGAAGATATAAACGTCACAAAAATATTTGTATAATCTGGAAAATCACTAGGGGTTGAGGTGCTTGACAATTTAGTAGTAAATAGTGATAACAGTTTACTAGCTTGAAAGAAAGAGGTTATATCTAAAAGGGATGAATTCCTCCCTTTTTTTCTTCAAGATTTATTGGAACTACTTCTTTATATGATAGAATAAAAATAGAAATTCATAAAATTTTTATATAGACTAAATTACTTTAAGGAGTGATTTTGCCATGAAAACTAAAATTAATGAAGCAATAAAACAGGTTTTACAGCAATTTGGTGAAAAGTATTTTATAGAAGAAGTATTAAACAAAAATAAAGTCATTCGAGATTTAGATACGTACGATAAAGGTTTGCTTGAAGCATTTATTTCGAATGAAACACTAAAAAGTAACTTTACAATTGATATTGCAGGTAACATTGTCATGCAAACAAATAAACTCATTGAACTATTTGAAGCAGACGAATACTGGCAAGATTCATATACAAAATATTCAAAGAAGATTGGTTTAACAGCGGGTGGGAAGTTTATAGACGAATCGACAGATGTTGTACTGGATTTTCCTTATAAAGATACAGTCTTAAAAGCAAGCATGAGTAAAGAAGACACAGATAAAGACGATTTACGACCAGATGAGCCTTTTTTGAACGAAGTGATTGCAAAGGAAGAAATTGACGTTCTATTAGATAAGAAGATTTTAGTGAATGCAAAAAAGTATGATGATAACGGCGAACATGAGGTAGACAGTTTTAGTGAAGATGACAACTTGATAATGAAAGGGAATAACTTACTAGCATTACATACATTAAAAGAGAAATATGCAGGGAAAGTGAAAATGATTTATATTGATCCACCATACCTTTTTAAAGAAACTAAAGAAGAAGATACTTTTAATTATAATTCGAATTTCCATATGTCTACATGGCTAACCTTTATGAGAAATCGCTTAATAATATCAAAGGAATTGTTAATTGAAGGTGGAACAATTTGGATTAATATTAATGAAGATGGGATGCATTATTTGAAAGTTTTAGCAGATTCTATATTTGGAATCGATAAGTTTTTGGGAACAACACCACGTAGGACTAGATATGGTAAATCGGATGTTCCTTTTAATTACTCACAAGATTTTGATTTTCTACTAGCTTACAGCAACGTAGAGGAAAAAAATCAAGTTATAGGTAGAAAAGTAGAAAGAAATTATTATACATCTGAAGATTACCCTGGTCGCCCCTGGAGATTAACAGATTTAACCACTCAAAGGAATTATAAGGAAAGACCAAACTCGTATTTTACTATGGTGGATCCGAAAACACAAAAGGAATATCCAGCCAGTCAAAAGCGAACATGGGCTGTAACTAAAGATACGTTTCAACACTATTATGATAACGGATATATAGTCTTTCCTGATGATTATCCTTTTTTAAATATTACTAAACCATATATGAGAAAATTCGAAGATGAGGATATGGCATCAGGTAAATTAAGTTCCGTCATCTCTGACTTTTTACTGCAAGACTTTCTAAAAGAATTACTGACTAATTGTACTAACAAACTCGGGAATGATGAAGTTAATCAATTGCTAGAAAATGAATCATTTAGTTATCCAAAACCTGAGAACTTATTAAAAAATATAATTGATATCTCAACAAAAGAAAACGATATCGTTCTTGACTTCTTTATGGGTTCAGCAACTACCCAAGCTGTCGCACACAAAATGAACCGTCGTTATATCGGTATTGAACAAATGGATTACATTAATACAGTATCTGTCCCACGTCTTCAGAAGGTAATTGAAGGTGAGCAAGGTGGTATTTCCAAAGATGTTGACTGGCAAGGTGGTGGGAGCTTTGTTTACGTTGAATTAATGGAGAAAAATCGTGGGTTCTTAAAATCCATTCGAGATGCTAGAACACAAACAGAACTACATGAAGTGTTTGATTTTATGGTAAAAGAAGCGGAAATTGACTTTCGTGTTGATTTAGAAAAGATAAAAGATACATTACATGAATTATCATTTGATGATCAAAAGAAAACACTCATTAAAATCATTGATAAAAATCAACTTTACTTCAACTACTCCGAAATCGATGATGAAAATGTTCGTGATTTAATTTCTAATAGTGATTATTCATTTAATAAAAATTTCTATGATGAAGGTGGTGAATAAGTGTGGCAAAGAAGAAACAATTACCATTACCTTTATACGACGAAGTAAGAGAACTAAATGAAAGTTTGTTTAACGAAGAGGGTGCATGGGAAACACCTGAATATATTAAACAGAACATGGTACATACGTTTAGGTATTATCAAGATGCTGCTTTACGCTTTTTTCATTATTCACAAGCAGCGAATGAGTTTCGATTTAGAAATGTGAATCATGTACTATTCAACATGGCAACTGGAAGCGGTAAAACGGATTTAATGGCTGGACTTATTTTATATCTGTATCAAGAACGAGGGTATCAAAATTTCTTATTCTTAGTAAATACAAACGGTGTATTAAGCAAAACGATTGATAACCTTACAAATATGGCATCGGATAAATATTTATATGCATCGCAAATTGAAATAGATGGGGAACGAATTGAAATTAGACAAGTTCAATCTTTCCCAAAAACTCAAAGTAAGAACACGATCTATTTAAAACTGGCAACCGTCCAACGTGTTGCTGCTGATATTTATACGCAAAAAGAAAATGCAATGGGTGAGGAAGACTATGCAAGGAATAAAGTCGTTATTTTAGGAGATGAAGCACACCATTACTCCGCTTCTACCAAGTCGGAAAAAGAAACGGAACAATCATGGGAAAAAGCAATCTCAACGATTTTAAATGCAAATGAAGACAATCGCTTACTTGAGTTTACCGCCACAATTGACCTGGAAAATAAGAATGTCTATGAAAAATACAAAGATAAAGTGCTGTATCGCTATGCACTCGACCGCTTCATTCAAGATAAATATTCTAAGAATGTAAAGCGAATTCAGTCGAGTAATACAGATCTGGACAACATGATGAATGTCGTTTTATTAAGTGAATATAGAAGGAAATATGCGCTGGAAGAACATGGGTCATATATCAAGCCTGTAATCATGTTTAAATCACAGCGAATTGATGCTTCGAATGCTGCACACGAACAATTTAATGAGCTAATCGATACATTGACCGTTGAATCTTTAAAAGCGTTTCTCAATAGACAATCACATATTGCATCTGAAGATGATAGTGAAACATTAGCATTAGCTCATGACTACTACCGTGAAAATGAGGAAAATTTAAGTGAGATAGTTCGTGATATAAAACGTGAATTTGCTCCTAATCGAATTATAAATGCAAATGATACGAGTCAATCGGGGATCTTAGAAAAAGGGCACTATGAAGCACTAAACAGCTTAGAAAGCCCAACGAATTTATATCGTGTCATTTTTGCGGTTGCTAGACTTACGGAAGGATGGGACGTATTAAATCTGTTTGATATTGTTCGTTTAAGTGATGATCCAAAAGTTAAAGGAACGAAAGCAACGACGATGTCAGAAGCACAATTAATCGGACGTGGTGCTAGGTATTATCCGTTTTTGCTAAATGGTGAACGTTCATTTACACGCAGGTTTGATGATGATAGTAAAGATAGCTTGATTTTAGAGACGATTCACTATCATACAATCAATGAGCCTCAATATTTGAAAAACTTAGTAGCTGCTTTAGATGAAATGAATTTACCAACAGGTGAGGACAAGAAAAATCCGTTAATTGATGTAAAGGTGAAACCTACATTTAAACGGACGGACGTATGGAAATACGGTAAAATTTATTACAATGAAACCATTGAAGTAACTGATAACTACTACGATTCATTAGAGAAATATGGTGTCGATACAAAAAATGATGTTGTCATCCCATATATTTCAGCATTAAAAGAAGTGGGTTATAAAGACATTCAAGTTCAAGAGGACTATTCAAATGCTTATAATGTTGCCGTTACTTTCGACCAGCGTTATCTCAATAAAATTATGAACCGTTTGTCGTTCTATCATTTTTCTAACTTGAAAAAGTACATTCCGCTACTAAAATCAAGGGATGAGTTCTTTGAAGAGAAATGGTTAAACATTTATAATCGAACAATTTACGTTACAATTCCACGAACATTGGACAGTAGTGTACTAACAGCTAGTGAAAAGTTAAACATACTGAAGCGTTACTTTACTGATGTCGCTAAACAAATAAAATCAGGCTACAGTAAACAGCGTGGAACTGGTAAGTTTATTGGTTATCCAATTAAGGAGTATATTGCAAATTACCGTAAACGTGTACCAAACTATGATACAGGTAAGACATTCATACAGGATAGTCCACAAAAAGTAGACCGTTATGAAATAAAGGAAAACTATTTTGTGTATGATTCCGCAATTATTAATTTAACCGAAAAGCAATTAATCGAACGCATAGCCGAAAGAGTTGAGGAATTACAAGAGGAATACTCTGATGTGTATTTAATACGAATGGATGAAAATATGCATCGTGAATCAGCAAAAAATAATAAATTAAAATTGCATCAGTTTGGTAGTGGACATGATGAAGTGAATTTAGCAGGATTCCAACCAGACTTTATTCTTTACTTACAAAACAGTAATTATTTCATTCAAATATTTATCGAGCCAAAAGGTCGAAATATTGAAGAAGAACAGTGGAAAGAAGATTTATTAATGTATATAAATGAACATGAAGCTGAGATTATATTTGAAGATGAAACAGAAGATGTGAAGATTAAAGGGGTTAAATTCTACACGATGAATGATGGTAGGGGAACGATTAGACAAATTGGTGAAATAGCAATTGGAAGAGCGTTTAAAGGATTGAGTGTGGAAGAATTATAACTTATTAGAGGTGGTTGATTTGTCGGGAAAACTAATACGTTTATTTTTAGTAGACGGTAATCCAAATGGACTTCGAACAGTTGAAATATCTAATATGACAATTTATACAACTGTTTTTCCAAGAGCAAAATTAAAGACATTCCTACAAAGAGAAGAATCTAAAAAAGCTGGATGTTATATATTAATAGGAAATGATATAAAAAATCCTGAGAAAACAAAAATTTATATTGGTGAAGGTGAAAACGTCGGTAATCGATTAAAATCACATGCTCTGGGAGATAAGCAAAAGGAATTTTGGAATGAGGTAATTGTTTTTACATCAAAAGATGATTATATAACTAAAACGCAAATTCAGTATTTAGAATCAGAATTATGTAGAATAGCTAATGAATCAGGTAATGTGATATTAGATAATGGCAATCGACCTTCAAAACCTAATCTATCGGAAGTAGATAATGCAGAAATGAAACAATTTCTAGATGCGATTAACTTAATTTTATCTTCTATAGGTATTGATGTATTAGAGTCTAAAAAAGTGGTAGGTAGTACTGATGATGAAAAAGTACAAGAAAAAATTTATGAGTTTTCTATAAAAGGTGCGAAGGCAAAGATGAAGATTGAAGAGGATAAATATATTGTTTTAAAAGGATCAACCGCAGTAGTTGAGAATCGCCCTTCGGCTGGAAATGCAATAATAAAGATGAGAAACTCTTTAATTGAGGATGGAGTTGTGAAACTAATGAACCAAAATGAGTTTTATCAATTTGAAGAAGATTTTATATTTAAAAGTCCCAGTTATGCAGCTGCTGCTATTTCAGGGGGAGAAGAGAATGGAAGAAAACAATGGAAATATATTGGTAAAAGTTTAAATCAAGTAGAATCAGAAGAAATAGAATAAGTAAGTGTATTCAACTAACATCCATAATGTTGGTGCAAATTGGTTCAAGTAATGTAAATTTCAATCCTTTTTGATACATTTTCATCCAAATAACAATTTCTAAAACGTTGATATAAATGAATTAGGTACACTTAGAACTTATTTGTATATTTCTCAAAACGTTAAGAACACTGTTATATAAACGGTGGTGGTGCTTCCTATTTATTTAGGAAGTGCTTTTTTTATAAATTGGGTACTCCTAAGTTTGTTTTAAAAAAGAGCCATCTTTTTTACCTGTCATTTCATTATTCATTTTGAACAGCGCTCGTAAAATAATATGTTAATCATTATTACTTTTATAGAAATGAGAGAGCTGGGAAAAATAAGACTAGCTTCTATCGATGAATCATTCCATCGATATTTTTAAGCAGACGCCTTTTGTCTAAAATGTATAATGTTGCTTTTGTTTTTGTTGAAAGTGAACAATGTTATTGGCTGGCTTACAACCTACAATTTAATTAAATAAAAAATAGATTAAATAATAAGAAGGGAGCGTGTCATACCGTGGAAAAAACAATTAAACATGACCCCAATTATTACAAAAAGATCATTATTGCATTGTGTTTAGGGTGGGTAGCTATTTGGATTTATCGCACAATACTTACGCCAATATATCCGCAGATTCAAGAATCATTAGGAAATATTAGTGACACACAGATGGGGTTGGTTGCTTCTATTTATTTCTTTGCATATACAGGTATGCAAATTCCGTCAGGAGCCCTTGTCGATAAATTTGGACAAAAAAAGGTTTTAATTCCTGCATTTATCGTTTTTGCGCTGGCTGCATTTGTAATTGGCACAAGTTCAACCATCATGCAAGTATACATTGGTTCGTTATTGGCTGGTATTTCGACCGGTTCATATTACGGTGCAGCCTTTTCCTTGTCAGCCAAACATACGCCAAAAGATAAAAAAAGTTTTTCCAATGCGATTATAAACAGCGGTTCAGCATTAGGGATGGTAATTGGACTAATCGGATCATCGGTATTAGTAGGCGGTTTTGATATTCAATGGAATTATATGCTTGTTATAACAGCTATCGTCATCGTAGCTGTAACATTTGTGTTTGTGTTGTTTATTAAACAAGATAAAACATCAGATAAGGAAGTGGCTGAAGAGAAGAAAGACGCCGCACTAAGCATGGATATTCAAAATGAAAGCTTATTTTCTCCAAGACAATTAGTTGTATATTTTGTATATTTTGCAACATGCTATGGCTATTATATGATTGTAACTTGGCTGCCATCATTCCTTGTAGCAGAAAAAGGATTTAATCAAGGTTCAGTAGGATATGTAGCTGCACTAGTTGCGGTCACTGCAGTACCTGGCGCTTTGATATTTACTAAATATATAGACAAAAATGCACATTTGCGTCTGCGTTTAATTTTATTTCTATTAATTGCTGCAGCAGTAACAATTAGTTTGACAGTATTTGCACCAAATCCTGCAGTGCTGTATATTGCGTTAATTTTATATGGCTTATTAGGCAAACTTGCGATTGATCCAGTTTTAATAACCTATGTATCTGATTCCGTATCAGGAGACAGAGTTGCCAGAGCATTAACTCTCTTTAACTTCTTTGGAATGAGCTCATCTGTTATTGCACCGACACTTACTGGCTATATTGGTGATGTAACCGGCTCGCAAGTATTAGCATTCTATATTGCAACCATCCTCCTTGCAGCTGCAGCGTTGCTATTTTTCCTTGTGGTTATGTTAAGACAGAATAAAGCAGCAGCTAACTAAATAAGTATTTTATTTACAACGATATTTTCTCTGAAGCAAATAATGCCAATCGAATGCTCAGTGATGTATCAGGAGACTCTACAGATTGACCTAATATTTCTTCGCATTTTTTAATGCGATATTTCACAGTATTACGGTGAATAAAAATATCTTCTGAGGTCTTTGTAAGATCACATTGGTTTGCCATATAGACACTTAATGTGAATCGTAGTTCTTTTTCCTTCGTTGTCTGAGGATAGGCTAAAGGACCGAGTGTATAAATGATAAATGGCTTTAATTTATTCGTTGGAATGAGCTGTAATAATTCTTCTACGCTTTTGGATTTGTAGGACTCTATAAATTCCATTTCGCCTTGTTCATATTTATTATCATAAGCCTCATTTGCTTCGAAAAAAGACAGTGGTAATTGTGAAAGCTCGGAGACTTCATTGCCAATGCCAAATGAAAGGGAGCTATTAAAAAATAGCTGATACTCTTTTTGGATATATCTGCAGTATTCCAAATAATAATGATGTCTTCTTTGTAAAAGTATCGTAAATCTGCGTTCACCCTGAGACATATATATGCTAATGGAAGGGTCAATCCCAGTAAACTTATGCGTCAGCCACTCAAAAGTCATCTGATAACGCTCATTTATGTAGGCGCTATTTTCTACATTCTTTTCTTTGTCAATCCCGCAAATAATCACTTGATAGAATGTAGAAGGTTGAATGTGATATTTTTTTAAAAGGTCAGTGTGTTGTGCCAGTGAAACAAGGTTATCAGGATGTTCGGACATAAGTGTTGTGAAAAAATGGTTCACGTCCTGCTGCTCTGCTTCCTTGATTTTACTATTTTTATAAATTGCGAGGCTAAGTGTGTTGACTGCTTGTTCTATTGTTAATAAACTAATCGGATAGTTGAGCAAATTAACATTTGAAATCATAAGATAATACGGAAAATATTTAAATGCAGGAACCTTAAATACAGCATATTCTTCCTGGAAAACACCATTATGATTTGGTTCGATTTGCTCTGAATTTAATAAATATCTCCTGAAATAATTAAGGTTTTTTTGAACATGTTCTGAGTTTTGATGAAAGTGATGACTCGATGATTCAACTTGATGAAAAGAATTTAGCAGCATGACAGGAACCTTTATAAGTCTACTTAAACGCTCAATCATCATGTTCAGGCTTAACCCTTGCATCAGCATAGCATTTAACTCTTGTTGGATATCTAATGCGAAGTGTAATTTTTCTGTTTCTTCATCCAAGATAAATGAAGATATATGATGAGTAATGGATCCCAAATTCCAACTTTCCGGAATTTCAATAATTGGGAATTTTAATTTGTTTGCAAATGCAATAACCTCATCATCTAATTTTTTTAAAAATCGGGATAGCTTGATACCTAGACCAGCAACTTGTATATCATTTAACTCACTAATAAGACTGATTAGTCCGGATTGATCATCCTGATAGCTCATTCCTGTTGTGACGATAAGTGAGCGTGGCGTTGTAAAATTTTTAATATCAGGCGTTTCTGTAATATCAACCATTTCTACCACTCGTTCCAAATCGCCCTGCTCATTCAGCAATGTTAAATCTGAAAATTGCAGTACAGATAATATTTCTTTTAAAGTTGTCAAAAAGGCTACCTCCTTATCTATGTTAGAAAAAGATAAAATAAAATATGTAAGATGTTACAAGGATAACTTCTAACTCTGATAGTACACTGTTTTTGAAGGTAATTATACGTATAATCCTTTAGTTAAAAATATTAAAGGAGAATCATTATGCTTGAACAAAATCAAGGTATTCAACAGGATTCTTCGTTTTTTGAAAAGTGTGGTTATTATAAAGATATCATGCCGAAGATCACTTGAACAAAGAAATTCATCCTCATTTAACGTTGCAGTGGGAGCAGGGCGTAATATTCAGAATGATATAGCCGTTGGTGGTCTTTTTAAAACTGGGATCATCACCGCTAAAATTAATGGTATCCCTTATTATAAGTTCCTTCTTAGATAGCCTTACGACTCGCCGTAAGCGGATACAAGGGTTCAAAACAGCATCCCGGTTTTATGCATTTAAGATATACCTATGGTGATATAGGTGCTAACTGCAAGGTGTATTACGTGGTGCTGCGGATTGGATCTCCTCGGTTTGATTGCAGACATTTGCTGGTTCACAAGCTTTATTGAGTGTTTCCGGCTCCACACAAATAAAATCAGCAAAAACATAAATTATTGGACAAGTTTCCGGTATTGTTGCTGCTCACGTTTTATTTGCGTTTTCAACTGTAACCATTTTAATTGGATGCTCTATTGGGTCAACAAGAACGGAATATACTGAATGATGTTAATCAATAGGATATATATTGGCGGTTTCCTTGCTACAGGTGTACTTCTATTTACAGCAATCTCTATCAATGCAGCAAGTAATATGATTCTTGCAGCTTAAAAAAGAGGAGGATGATTTTGATGAATTTTGATTCAATTATCAAAAATGGATTAGTCATTCTAGAAAATGGTGAACAAGAAGTCGAAGTAGGGATCAAAGATGGCAAAATCGCAGCAATCGGTAAGGATTTGGGTACAAGTGCAAAAATTATCGATGCAAAAGGATCTATTGTATCTCCAGGTATGATTGATGCACATGTGCATATCACAGAGCCGGGCGGCGGCTATCGTGATGAATGGGAGGGCTATGACACAGGAACACGTGCCGCTGCAAAAGGCGGTGTAACGACGATTATTGAAATGCCATTAAATCAAGTGCCAGCAACGGTAGATGAGGAATCTATTCAAGAAAAATTTAAAGCCGGAAAAGGAAAATTATCAGTAGACGTTGCGAGTTACGGCGGTTTAGTACCATTTAACTTGGATGGGGGTATTCAAGAATTGGATAGAAATGGTGTTGTTGCATATAAATGTTTTTTAGCAACATGTGGCGACCGTTCTATAGAAGGAGATTTCATGAACGTGGATGACTATTCCCTCTACGAAGGCATGAAACAAATTGCGAAGACAGGCAAAATATTATCTATACACGCTGAAAATGCCGCAATCACCGATAAGTTAGGGGAAATAGCATCTAAAAATGGGGAAACTTCATTGCGTGCTTATGTAGATTCTCGACCCGTATTTACTGAAGTAGAACCGATTAGAAAAATTATTCTATTTGCGAAAGAAACGGGATGTCGTGTACACATCGTTCATATAGCTTGTGAAGAGGGCGTAGACGAAATTGTCAAAGCACAACAGGAAGGGGTCGATATTACATGCGAAACATGTACACACTATTTATATTTCTATAAAGAAGAACTAGATAATATCGGACCGGTTGTAAAATGCTCTCCGCCAATCCGTGAGCAATCACGCTTAGAAGGCATGTGGAATCGGGTATTAAACGGAGATATTTCATTCGTAACATCAGACCATTCACCATGTACCCCGGACTTAAAAGCTACGGATAATGCATTTGAAGCTTGGGGAGGTATCGCAGGTTTACAAAATAATGTCGATGTATTATTTGATGAAGGTGTGCAAAAACGTAATATGCCATTATCCAAATTTGCAGCCATTATTGCTACAAACCCTGCGAAACGTTTTAATCTAGCATCAAAAGGCAGTATTGCAGTAGGGAAAGATGCGGATTTCGTATTTATTAAGAAAGATGCACCTTATGAATTAAAAGCTGGGGACTTAGCATATCGACACAAAATTAGTCCGTATATTGGCCGCAAAATTGGTGCTCAGGTAGTGAAAACAATCCTTCGCGGTGTCGAAATCTATGATAAAGAAAAAGGAATTTCAAATGAAAAAGTAGGAAGATTTATTCCTTGAGCGACGGGACAGCTGCCCCGTCAGGAATTTGAGGCATAGGAAGATGTGAAGGCGACCTGAGATTGTGTTACACTCGCAAATCAGTGTGTCATCAGCATTTCTTATGGCGGCTAATACAGCTGAAGTGAGCATGGTAAAGTTGACTTCACCACAATCTCTCGCGATTACAGCAGCAGCTGTTAATCAAATTAAAACGAATCAAAAATTTTCAATATACATTAAGGTACAGCCTAGAATTGCTGCTGCTCGTATGTATCCTGACTCTTGGCATATCATTTTAAACTACCCTATAAATCAATGTTTTTTATTGATTTATAGGGTAGTTTTTTTATTTGCACCTTATTTATTAATGGGTAAGAGAGATGTG
This sequence comes from Bacillus sp. KICET-3, assembly GCF_033261025.1. Taxonomy (NCBI): domain Bacteria; kingdom Bacillati; phylum Bacillota; class Bacilli; order Caryophanales; family Bacillaceae; genus Bacillus; species Bacillus sp. KICET-3. The sequence continues at coordinate 1,252,501 of NZ_CP137345.1, forward strand.
TCGCTCCCATCTATAAATTTTTAAGCGAGCGATCTGTGATTTTCTTTAGAAGAAATTCGATGCAAATTTAATTTGTTATTTTTCAAGTTTTTATGTAATCGAAAGCCAACAGTTTCTTTTTATCTCTGGCATTAGCCCATTATTTAGATACCGTAAATTGATTAAAAGGTGTATTTGTTGAAAGTGCATAAAATGCTCTTCCATTATTGTTGGTTATGTCAATGAATGGTTGTAAACAGGGTTCTATGATGAAAGTAAATAAGAGAAAGGAGGAGAAAAAGAATGGATATTCAATCAACCTTTGAAACGTTAGATAAGAAATTCACAAGTTATGGCGGTTTAGAACAAGGGGGTATTACGCGTCTGTTATACTCCCCTGAATGGATTGCTGCAGTTCGCGAACTGGAAGCGACATTCAAGGAAGAAGGTTTAGAAGTAAGCTTTGATGATGTTGGAAACTTATCTGGTCGTCTTGTTGGAAGTAAATATCCTGAAGAAACTATTTTAACAGGATCACATATCGACACAGTTGTAGAAGGCGGTCATCTGGATGGACAATTCGGTATCTTATCTGCATTGGTTGCTGTGAAATATTTAAAAGAAAAACATGGTCAACCATTACGAACAATAGAAGTACTATCGCTCGCAGAAGAAGAAGGCAGTCGATTCCCATATACATTTTGGGGAAGCAAAAACTTCTTTAACTTAGCCAAAAAAGCGGATGTTGACACAATAGAAGATGCTGAAGGAATTAAATTCGAAGATGCTATGCACGAATCTGGTTTTGATTACCGTAAAACAGATGATGTTCGTGGCGATATTAAAGCATTTGTTGAAGTACATATTGAACAAGGGAAAGTATTAGAGGCGGAAAATAAAGCGATTGGTGTTGTGACTGGGATTGTTGGTCAAAAACGTTACACAATTAACTTGAAAGGTGAGGCAAATCACGCTGGCACAACACCGATGTCATTACGAAGAGATACAGTTGTTGCATATAGTGAAATTGTAACAGACTTAACGAAACGAGCTAGAGAAATTGGGGAGCCTCTTGTATTAACGTTTGGACATGTCGCTCCTGTTCCAAACACGGTAAATGTCGTCCCTGGAGAAATTACTTTTTCGATAGACTGTCGTCATATTGATCAACAACTATTAAATAATTTTGCGAGAGAAATTGAAGATAAAGTTAAAGCGGTTGCAGAAGCAAACAGCATGACTTATGACATTAATTTATGGATGGATGAAGCACCGTCATTGATGGATAAAGAAATCATTCAAATAATTGAAAAAGCAGCTAAGGCCAATGTGGGGGACCGCTATAAATTGATGCCATCTGGTGCAGGTCATGATGCGCAAATTTTTGCCGATTTTGTCCCAACAGCAATGTTGTTTGTACCTTCTATTGGCGGAATTAGCCACAATACCAATGAAGAAACGAAGATAGAAGACCTTGTGAAGGGGATTGAAGTATTGAAAGATGTATTGTTTGAACTAGCTTATAAGGAATAATAATGAAAAGGAGCCAGATACTCATGAGTTACTTAAATCATAATCAAGGATACAGAGAAGGTTTATTAGAAACACGTTCAGTAATAAAAAAGGATAATTATGCGGTAATCACACCTGATGGCTTGGTTAATAATGTTGTACCTGGCTTTGAAGATTGTGATGTAACGATTTTAGGATCCCCGCGTTTAGGTGCAAGGTTTGTAGATTATTTGGTAACAGTTAAAAACAAGGGCGGAAACAAAACCGGTTTTGCCGGTGATGGTATCCAATCATTTGTGTACGTTGAATATGGTAAAATCAACGCTTTTGCGGACGGTGAAAAATACGAATTAGCAAAAGGCGGATTCTTATATGTGCCTCCACACTTACAATTGACTTTTGAAAATAATAATAATGGTGAGGACAGCCGTTTGTTTTTATACAAAAAGCGTTATCAGCCGCTTAAAGGACATACACCAGAAATTGTTACAGGTAATGTGAATAACATCAAACAAGAAGCCTATGAAGGTATGAAAGAAGTATTAATTCAAGATTTACTGCCAAAAGAAATCGCATATGACATGAACATTCATATTCTTTCATTTAAGCCAGGTGCTTCGCATGGTTACATTGAAACGCACGTTCAAGAACATGGTGCTTATATATTAAGTGGACGAGGTGTTTACAACTTGGACAACGAGTGGATGCCAGTTGACAAAGGTGACTATATTTTTATGGGAGCTTATACGCCGCAAGCAACCTATGCAATTGGTTTGGATGAACCATTCTCGTATATTTATTCTAAGGATGCGAATAGAGATATTAATCTATAAAGAGGGGCAATGTTAATGAGTGAACCATTAGTGTATATAGAACGTAATCGTCTCAGGCAGCTAATGAAAGATAAATTAGTGAAAGCAGGTTTACCTGAAGAACAAGCGGATAAAACAGCTGACTTACTCATTTTTGCAGATGAACGAGGTGTTCACTCACATGGTGCAGTGAGAATGCAATACTATTCGGAACGTGCATTAAAAGGTGGATATAACCTGAAACCAAAGCTAAGCTTCGAAAAAACGGGCCCTGCCTCAGGGATTTATCACGGGGATAATGCGTTAGGGCATTATGTGAGTTATCAAGCAATGAAAAAGGCAATCGAATTAGCAAAAACATCAGGTATCGGTGTTGTCGGTGTAAAAGAAATGGGACACAGCGGTGCTATTGGTTATTATGCACGTCAAGCAGCATTAGAAGGCATGGCGGCATTAACAGTATGTCAATCTGATCCCATGGTCGTGCCATTTGGTGGCACCGAACCATACTTTGGCACCAACCCAATTGCTTTTAGTGCGCCTAGAAAAGATGGTAGTCCAATACTTTTTGATATGGCAACAACGGTACAAGCCTGGGGGAAAATCTTAGATGCAAGAAGTAAAAACAAATCTATCCCAGACTCATGGGCAGTGGATAAAAATGGAGCGCCAACAACAGACCCGTTTAAAGTAAATGCATTATTACCAATGGCTGGACCTAAAGGATACGGGTTAGCGATGATGGTTGATATTTTATCGGGGAGTTTACTCGGCTTGCCATTTGGCAAGCATGTCACTTCCATGTATAAAGATTTATCAGAGTACCGTCGATTAGGGCAGCTTCATCTCGTAATCAATCCTGAATACTTTGGTGGGAAGGAGCAATTCCTGGAAAAAATATCTCAAATGGTTGAAGAATTACACGACAACCCACCTGCTGAAGGATTTGACAAAGTGTATTATCCCGGTGAAATTCAAATAGATGTGATGAAACAGTATAAAAAAACAGGTATCCCAGTTACAAAGGAAATTTTAGATTATTTAGAGTCAGACAAAATTTACTAATCATGTAATGGAAGGGGGGGAATCAGATGCGTGTATCTAAGCAGGAGCTGTTTCATTTAATCAAACAGAAGCTAATCAAAGCTGGATTAAATGAAGGAGCCGCACACGATGTTTCAGATGTATTGACATTCGCCGATCATAGAGGGATCCATTCCCATGGTGCAGTACGTGTGGAATACTATGCCGAACGAATCGCAAAAGGCGGTATTACAGCAAACCCAAACTACACATTTGAACAAACAGGACCTGCATCCGCTGTCTTTAGCGGAGATAATGGTCCAGGTCACCAAGCGGCGAAACAAGCGATGGAAAAAGCAATCGAAATGGCAAAAAATTCAGGTGTTGCTGTTGTAGGCATGAAGAATATCTCGCATAGTGGTGCATTGGGTTATTTTGTTGAAATGGCAGCAGAACAAGACATGGTTGCTTTAAGCATGTGCCAATCAGATCCAATGGTCGTACCGTTTGGAGGAACAGAACCATACTTTGGCACCAATCCAATTGCTTTTAGTGCACCATCGGCTGATGAACGCATGATCACATTTGATATGGCGACAACTGTTCAGGCATGGGGAAAAGTATTGGATGCAAGAAGTAAAAATGAATCGATCCCGGAAACATGGGCAGTAGATGCAGCCGGCAAACCAACAACGAATGCAAGAGATGTCCATGCACTTGTGCCAATTGCCGGTCCAAAAGGTTATGGATTGATGATGATGGTGGATATCTTATCAGGCAGCCTTCTTGGAGTACCTCATGGCGTACATGTATCTTCCATGTATCAAGACCTGACAAAAGGCCGCGATTTAGGGCAAATTCATATTGTGATCAACCCAGCATACTTCACAGATTTAACTGCTTTTAAACAACAGATTTCGACGATGCTTGATGAGTTAAAAGCACAGCCGGCAGCAGAAGGCTATGGAGAAATTTATTATCCGGGTGAGCGCGGTAAATTAAGAAGTGCAAAATATGATAAAGAAGGAATTGAAATTGTAGACGATATTTATAACTACCTCGTTTCAGGCGATGTTCATTACAATCGCTATCATGGAAAGAATAGATTTGCAGAATAACAAAATGGAGGATCATTATGTTATACACAATTATAAAAGAAAACACCTATCAAGATTCTATCGTGTTAATGCTTTTATCAAACAAGTTATCTGCAATAGATGGTATAAACAAAGTTTCTATCATGATGGGAACACCAGCTAACAAAGACATTTTTAAATCTTCAGGTTTGGGCACAGATGAATTGGAAAAAGCAAACCCAAATGATATCGTCATCGTTATAGATACAAACCAAGAAGAAAAGGTATCGGAAGTGAAAGAAGAAGTAGAAGCAGCTTTAAAAGGAGACTCTGCTTCACAAGGCACAGCTAAAGACCAAGAAGCACATAACTGGAAGCGTGCAATGGAGCTTGCGAACAACCCTAATTTGGCATTGATCTCCATTCCTGGTCAGTATGCAGCAATGGAAGCGGAAAATGCATTGAATGAAGGGTTACATGTATTTCTATTCAGCGACAATGTATCTAAAGAAGATGAGGTTAAGTTGAAACAAAAGGCGCATGAAAAAGGATTATTAGTCATGGGACCAGACTGCGGTACGGGAATTATTCACGGCGTGCCACTGGCATTTACAAATATCGTCAATAAAGGAGATATTGGCATTGTGGGTGCATCAGGTACAGGGATTCAGGAAGTGACATGCATCATTGACCGTCTTGGTAAAGGTGTAACAAACGCAATTGGTACAGGTGGTCGGGATTTATCAACAGAGGTTGGTGCTACCACGGTTTTAGATAGTATCAAAGCATTAAATCAAGATCCACAAGTAAAAGTGATTACAGTAATTTCTAAACCGCCTGCAAAGGAAGTGCAGCAAAAAGTATTGAACGTCTTAAGAAATATTGAAAAACCGGTTGTTACGTTATTTTTAGGAGATAAACCAACATATCAGGAAGAAAATATTTATCATGCGTATACACTTGAAGAAGCAGCGGTTGTATCTGTTCAATTATCCAATGGCGACAAACCGAATTTTGAACCGACAGTGGCTGAAAATGTAAACGTGTCGTTAAAAGATTCGCAAGTTGGTATAAAAGGTTATTACTCAGGCGGCACCTTGGCATCAGAAGCAGCTATGTTAGTGAAAGAGGCATTCAAAGAGGAAGTGCCTGAAGAGAAGAAAGATGCCTATATCCTAAAAACAAACCATCATGAAATTATTGACTTAGGCGATGATATTTATACCCAAGGGAAGCCGCACCCGATGATTGATCCTGAAAAACGCATCGAAATGCTTGAAACATCTGGAAACGATCCTGCAACAGCAGTCATCATGATTGATAACGTCATTGGCTATGGCAGTCATGATGATATGGCAAATGAATTAGCACCAGCCATTAAACGTATTTTAGCCAATGCACATCAGGGTGGGCGTGAACTTGCAGTGCTTGTAACAGTTGTAGGTACAGCTCGAGATCCTCAAGGTTACGAAAAGCAAATTGAAACATTAAAAGAAAGTGGTGCAATGATTTGTGAGACAAACGACCAAATGGTTCGTACAGCGATTAAACTGGCAGGAGGAAAAGTTGAACAGCCAGTCCTTGATATACAAAAATTTGAACATACCCAAGAAGACTTAACAGTAGACGAAAAAATTGTGTCCTTAATCAATAAGAAGCCAAGTGTGATCAATATTGGGCTGAAAAGTTTTACAACAGCTGTTCAGAAGAGCGGATCAGAGTGTGTTCAATTTAACTGGCGTCCAATTGCTGGCGGTGATGAAAAGTTAATGAAAGTACTTCAATTTCTAAACTACTATGAAGGAGAGACAATCTAATGGGGTACAAAACAATAAATGAAGCGAACGAAGCTGTTATCCGGAAGATCATAGCAGCTGAACCATTCTTAACGGATGTTGTACCTGCCAAGTCTGTGATTCCTGAATTAGAAGATTATGTGTTATTACATGCCGGGCCTCCAATTAAATATGAAAATATGACAGATCCTATGCAAGGCTCTTGTGTTGGAGCGATTCTTTTTGAAGGATGGGCAGAAGATGAAGAGGGAGCGCGCGGTCTGCTTGAAAACAATAAGATTACATTTATTCCATGTCATCATGTGAATGCAGTTGGACCAATGGGAGGCATTACATCACCTAATATGCCGGTTCTTGTTGTTATGAACAAAGAGAGCGGCAATGAGGCGTACTGTCAAATGAACGAAGGCATCGGTGCAGTATTACGCTTCGGTGCTTATCATGAGCAGGTAATCAATCGCCTGCACTGGATGAAAGATGTGTTGGGTCCAGTGTTAAGTAAGGCCTTAAGAAAAATTGATGGAGGCATAAACGTTAATGTGTTGATGGCTAAAGCTATTGCAATGGGGGATGAATTTCACCAGCGCAATATTGCGGCATCATTGGTGTTTTTAAAAGAAGTTGCTCCAGTAATTGCGGCATTAGATGATGTTGAAAACGAACAAAGTGCAGAAGTTATCCAATTTTTAGCTGATACAGACCAATTTTTCTTAAACATTGCCATGGCGACTGGAAAAGCAATAATGGATGCAGCGCGTACAATCAAACATGGTACAGTCGTTACTGCAATGTGCCGAAACGGTGAAAACTTTGGCATTCGTATTGCTGGTATGGGAGATGAGTGGTTTACAGCACCTGTTCATACACCGCAAGGGTTATATTTTACTGGCTACTCAGCGGAAGATGCAAACCCAGATATCGGTGATTCAGCGATTACAGAAACAATCGGTGTTGGCGGCGTAGCAATGATTGCTGCCCCTGCAGTAACACGTTTTGTTGGAACAGGCGGATTTAATGATGCGCTTGAAACAAGCAATCAAATGGCTGAAATCTGTGTTGGAGAAAATCCGAACTTTGTTATTCCGACGTGGGACTTCAAAGGTGCGTGTTTAGGTATTGATGCACGTAAAGTTGTTGAAACAGGCATCACGCCGGTAATTAACACAGGTATTGCACATAAAATTGCCGGATATGGGCAAATTGGTGCTGGTACAGTTCATCCTCCAATCGAATGTTTTGAGAAAGCAATCACAGCATATGCTGAAAAGCTAGGTTTTCAAGGATGATTTTACAGGCAAGTGCGATTGGTTCAATCGCACTTCAGCTATTAATTGAAGGAAAAACGTTTACTGTACACAGCATTTTTGAAAAAGGTTTGAATATTGTTGATCGGAATGATGAATTGATATTTATCGGCACAAATGAAAATGGGACCTTTCCATTTGGAATCTTGCTTGACTCACAAACGAAGCAAGCACTAAAAGCCGATCTTGAGGTGGGAGATACATTTCACGTTCGCAATAACCATCTTTCCCACAACCGTTTTGAGCTCAATTTTAATGCGAAAATACTTCCGTTATATACGGATTTTAAACATGCAAATATAAATAAATTAAAAGAAAATGTGAAACAAATTTCATTTAAATCGTATGAATCTACTGATTTTGAATCAGCTCATGTGTCGGACTTGATAAATAAATTACACGATCCAACTGAAAATTTGGAAGAGGAGTTTCGTTACTTTATCGGACGCGGCCAAGGTTTAACGCCGACGGGTGACGATATACTGGTCGGTATATTATATGGACATTTCATCAACTCTTTTATTGCCGAAAAACACCTTGAAACATTGGGAAGTCTAATCAGAAAACCCTTAACAACCCTTGTCAGCACGCGCTTTTTAACTTGTGCTATAGAAGGTTTATTTAGTTCAAAAATCACAAAATTACAACATGATTCATCTTTAAAAAGTATGAAAAGCCTTATAAAAGTAGGTTCTTCTTCTGGGATGGATACTTTATATGGAATTTATATGGCTTTAACAAAGGAGTGAAAGAAATGGGGAAAAGTGTAGTAATCGCTCTAGGAGGTAATGCAATTTTACAGCCAAAACAAGAAGCAACTTATACTAATCAATTCAAAAATGTAATCTCTGCAACACGTCATATGATTGAAATTAAAGAAGCAGGACATAAAATTGTGATTACACACGGCAATGGTCCGCAAGTTGGGAATATTATTGCTCAAAATGAAGCTGCCAAAAATGTCGTTGAACCGCTGCCAATCTATGCTTGTAACGCAGAATCACAGGGATTCATTGGTTATATGCTGGAAAAAGCTTTGAAAAACCATATTAAAAAACGGGGCATTACCGCGAATGTAGCTACATTTCTAACAATGGTTGAAGTGGACAAGTATGATAAAGCATTTGAAAAACCAACGAAACCAATAGGAGTATTTTATTCAGAGGAAGAAGCGAAGCAATTAGAAGAAAAAGGATTTACTATGTCAGAAGATGCAGGGCGTGGCTATAGACGAGTTGTGCCTTCCCCGGAACCGAAAGTGATCCATGGGATAGAAGAGATTCGGCGTTTAATTGATGAAACTATTGTTATTTCCTCTGGCGGCGGCGGTATACCTGTATATCGTGACGACAGCGGTCTATTACATGGTCTTGAAGCAGTAATAGACAAAGATCGTTCAGGATTAAAGCTTGCACAACAAATAAATGCTGATGTTTTCATGATGTTGACAGACGTACCAAATGTATTTATCAATTTTGGCAAAGAAAATGAGCAAAAACTAAGCCGAATTACAGTAGAAGAAGCAGAACAATATGTGGCAGAAGGGCAATTTCCTGCTGGCAGTATGCTGCCAAAGATGCAAGCGGCTATAGAATTTGCAAAGTTAGGTAAAGAGGCAATTATTTGTTCATTGGATCAAGCGGCAGCTGCACTAGATGGAAAAGCGGGGACGCGCATAACAAAATAAGACAATCCGCATATGTTCATAAGGAGGATAAAAAGCCAAAATTCCGCCTTTTTTAGATATGACCACATTTGATGCGTCATTTACTTCAAAACTTTCTCTTTATGCTGCGCAGACAGATTTCGAAAAGAAACAATCTATGAAGTCTAGGATCGAAAGTCAAAGGATGAGTGAAAAAATGGATATTTTCCATCTGTTGGTTAAGTAGCTAAATATCATTAGTTAGTAAAAGCTTATTACTTCTTTAAATGCTTTTTTTAATGAAATCTTTTACAGTGGCGTCTTTAGTTAATGTTTGGCGAAATTGGAGGATGGATGCAGTATGGGGTTGAAATAAAAAACCGGAACGAAAGGGTTACCCCTCAGTTCCGGCTTTTTTCATATGCGGGTGCGCCGTTTTTTCCGATTTGTGATGCAGCAGCCGAAAGAACGGCGGCAGCATGGCGATGACGAGAACGACCCTTAACACTTGAACAGCGACGACAAATGTCGAATCGGCGTGAAGGGTAACGGATGTCGTCGCCATTTCCGCGATTCCCCCCGGTGAAAACGCCAAAATGGCCGTCGTCAAAGAAATGCCCGCTACATGGGCAGTCACGGCGGCGCTCAAAATCATCGCAATGATCAGGCCGACGGAGCCGAGGAAGGCGACAATCAGTGTCCGCTTGACGCCGATGAACATCTCTTTATTGATTTTTGAGCCGATCGTTGCACCAAGGCAGATTTGCGACAGCACCGAAAATCCGTGGGGCCACCATGCAGTCAGGCTGAGGCCGGACAACGAACTGCCGGCGATTTGAATGGCGGCGACGCCAACCATGCTTCCGAGCAGCCAAGGCGCTGGAAAGCGCAATAATGCAATCGCCTTGCAAGCCAAAAAAGCGGCCAATACAATGACGGCTGTCCAAGCAATATAAGCTGTTCCGAATTCGGATGTTCCGGCGGCGAGCATCTGGTGGGTGGCGGACTGTGATTCGGGATATTGGGAATGAATGAAAACGACGAAAAAAGGTATCGTCATGACTACCAGCAGCACCCGGATCATCTGTACGAGGCTGACGATGGCCGTGTTGGCTCCCACTTCCTGAGCGACGCCGGGCATGGCGGATAGTCCGCCCGGGGCCGTTCCTACAAAACTCGTCAGCATATCCGCATTGCTGAACCGCCATAAAACAAACCCGGAGAGCAGCGCGAAGATGACGGAAAGGATCAGCATCACCCCGATGATCAGCCAGTTTTCTTTAAAAATGAAAATCACGGACATATTCATTTTCTGTCCGAGTTCAATTCCCAGAAGCATTTGTCCAAAGCTGAGCCATCCTTTATGGATGCCTTTTTGGCTGATTGCTTGTTTCAGCGGAGCCGGCTGAAACAACGACAGACAGGCGGCGGCCGCCATTGTACCGACCATCCATCCGATCGTCATTCCTGTCAATGAAAGAAGAAACCCTCCCAGGCTGCTGATCAATATTAATATGATATCCCGAAGGAAATCATGTTTTATTCTCAAATTAAAACCCTTCTTCCTGTATTGAAAGCCTTTTTGTTCACTAGGTAAAGTATTTTCTATTGATAACTATAATATAATTTTAGCGATTCGTAAAATACGAATTTATTTAAAAGATTAATAAGTAAAACTGATCATTGGAAAACAGGGCATTTCAAAACATAACGGGCAGAGCGGATGAATACAAATAAATTAGATTCATCACAAATAGAGGTGAACCCATGTGAAGCATGACCAGGAATCATTCACCAAAGTTAAATCGTATCGTCCGTTCCACAGCGCTTTTGACCCGTGTCCGCCGCTGGGCAAGAGGTATTACAGAACACCTCCGAATTTATATTTAGGCTTTCAGCCGCGCGGCCTGCCGCAGTTCTCGCCTATGGAGGCTTTAAAAAAAGGGACGCTTTGGCCCGTTTTTTACGATCCTTATGAAAATCCGTATGAGATGGGAGGTAAGGGGGGATGACACACACGTTGCCGCAAGACTATTATCAAAGGCTTCACGAGATTCAGGCGGTCGATTTTGTCATTATCGAGCTCATGCTGTACCTTGATACACATCCGGATGATATCGATGCGATCAAACAATATAACCAGTATGCCGTGTACTCTAAAAGACTGAAAGCGAAATTTGAATCTAAATATGGTCCCCTCGTACAGGGGAGTCCCGATCGGACGGAATCGTACTGGAGCTGGAAAAGAAGTCCTTGGCCATGGCAAGTTTAATGAAGGAAGGGAGTCAGGTTCATGTGGCTTTATGAGAAAAAACTGCAATACCCCGTGAAAGTGAGGGAATGCAATCCAAGGCTGGCTAAATTCTTAATCGAGCAATACGGCGGAGCCGATGGAGAATTGGCAGCCGCGCTCCGCTATTTGAATCAGCGCTACAGCATCCCTGATAAAGTCGTCGGCCTTCTGACCGATATCGGTACAGAAGAATTCGCCCATTTGGAAATGATCGCGACAATGGTTTACAAATTAACGAAAGACGCGACGCCTGAGCAGCTGAGGGACGCCGGGCTTGGCGATCATTACGCAGACCATGACAAAGCCCTGTTTTATCATAACGCGGCAGGCGTTCCATTCACAGCTACATATATTCAAGCAAAGGGCGACCCAATTGCCGACTTATATGAAGATATTGCAGCGGAAGAAAAAGCGAGGGCGACATACCAATGGCTGATCGATATGTCAGATGATCCTGACTTAAATGACGGGCTGGCGTTTTTAAGGGAAAGGGAAATCGTCCATTCACAGCGGTTCCGCGAAGCCGTCGAAATTTTGAAGGAAGAGCGCGACCGCAAAAAGGTGTTTTAACTGTGCGAAAAGCCGAAAATTCCAGGGGTGTCCTGGGATTTTCGGCTTTTTATATCAATCTATTCGGTAGTGGCGGCCAGCATGTCTGTCGCCCAGTCTCTTAAAATATATTTCTGCACTTTGCCGGAGGCAGTCAGCGGGTATTCATCAAGCTGAAACACATACTCAGGAATTTTATAGTAGGAAAGCTGCCCTTTGCAAAATGTCCTGACATCCTCAAGTGACAGCGTTTTGCCTGGTTTGCATTTAATAAAGGCTGCCGTTTTTTCTCCGTACTTTTCATCCGGAACACCGACGACCTGAACATCGACAATATCTTCATGCTCATACAGGAATTCTTCGATTTCGCGCGGATAAATGTTTTCTCCGCCGCGGACAATCATATCTTTTAGACGTCCGGTAATTCTGACATAACCGTCCTGATCCATCTCTGCGAGGTCGCCTGTATGGAGCCAGCCATCTTTATCAATGGCCTTTCTGGTGGCCTCCTCCATCTTGTAATATCCTTTCATGACGAGATATCCCCTTGTGCACAGTTCGCCCTGTTCATGGGGGCCGAGCGCCCGGCCGGTCTCAGGGTCGATGATTTTGATTTCCACGTGAGGATGGACTTTGCCGACTGTTTCAACACGGCGTTCAATTGTATCGGTAATGGTTGTCTGTGTAATAACCGGTGATGACTCTGTCTGTCCGTATGCAATTGTGATGTCTGTCAGGTTCATTTGCTTCATGACTTTTTTCATGACTTCTTTCGGACATGGTGAGCCGGCCATAATACCAGTCCGTAATGAAGAAAGATCATAATCTGCAAAATGTGGATGCGAGAGCTCGGCGATAAACATTGTCGGCACGCCCTGCAGACCTGTGCATCTTTCTTGTTCAACCGTTTGCAAAACCGTTTCCGCTTTGAACTCGATGATCGGCAGCATGGCCGCCCCCGCCGACACGCAGGCAAGCGTGCTTAACACGCAGCCGAAACAGTGGAAAAGCGGAACCGGGATGCACAATCTGTCTCTATTGGTGAGCCCCATTCTGTCGGCGACGATCGCCGCATTGTTGACAATATTATAATGCGTCAGCATTACGCCTTTTGGAAATCCGGTCGTACCCGACGTGTACTGCATATTAATGACATCATCGGGCGATAATGACCGCTCTCTTTCAAAAAGGGCATCATCAGATATGAATTCGCCTTTTTTCGATAGATCTGCAAATGAAATCATGTTTTCCGGTGTCTCTCCGTGTCCGAGATAGACAAGGCGTTCAAGCTTTGGCAATGCCTCCTGATTTCCGGTAATCGAATGAATCATGTCAATATAGGAAGTCCCCTTATAGCCGTCCATTAAAAAGAGTGTCGTCGAATCGGAATGCTCCAGTAAATATTCAAGCTCTCTTGCCTGATAGCTTGTGTTCACAGTGACGAGCACAGCGCCGATTCTCGCCGTTGCGAACTGAAGGAGAATCCATTCCGGAATATTGGAAGCCCAAATGGCGACATGCTCACTTTTCTGGATGCCGAGCGCCATCAGTCCCTTCGCTATTTTTGCTGTTTCTTCAAAAAGCTCCTGATAGGAATACCGCAAATCAAGCTCTGAATAGACCACCGCTTCTCGATGCGGAAACCGGTCTGCAGCTGATTTTAACAGGCTTCCGATTGTTTGCCTTTTTAACGTATCCATAATGCCTCCTAATTTAAAGAAGAATATCGCCCTTATTATAGCACTTTATACTAGTACCAGGTACTATAAAATACCCGGTTTTTTCAACTTCATTCGGCCGCTTTCTCCAATTTCTTGACAGCAAAGTATTGAGCGGCTCCTCCGGCTGCCACAACTGCACAGGACGATAGAAAAAGAACAGCTCCGCCGCAGCGGATGAGGACCACCCCGCCTAAAAAAGGTCCTATTGTCCGGGAAATATCCCAGTGAAGCCCGTAAAACGCGAAATATCTGCCGCGCATATGGGAAGGTGCGATCTTTGAGACGAAGGCTTGAACGTGATTGAACAGCACGCTTTCTCCAGCCGTAAAAACGATTGTGGTCAAGAGCAGCCAAGCCGGAGAAGAAGCAAAAGCAAAGCCGATTGCCGAAAGAGCAAAGCAGCCGTATGAGATGATAACAACCGTGTTCATTTTCAGCTTTTCCGTCCATTTCACGAGCGGAATTTGCAGGACAATGCCAAGCAGGGCGTGACAGACTGTAAAAGAAGCAAGAATAAATAAGAAGTTTTCAAAAAGCTCTGCCAAATAAAGCCGGTAATTTGTTTCAAGCTGAGCATACAGGAGACTGACCGGGATCGTAAACAGCATCAGAAGCAGGACGGAACGATGATGAAGGAGCATGTCCTGGATGAAAACGGGTTTTTCTTTTTGTAAAATCTCTTTTTGGCTTTTTGACGGAAGCGTCTCAGGCAGCCTAAAATATACGACAAGCCAATAAAGTGAAAACGCGCAAACCTGAAAACCGAAAAGCAAGGCGGGATGATACGAATAAACGGCAAGACCTGCGATCGGGCCGACCGCCGCACCAAAGCCCTCAATGACATGAAGCGCGGCAAACACTTCCGTCCGCATCGCGCTTTCAGTGCAGTCTGAAATTTGCGCGCGCTGTGCGGGAATGTACAGCACTCCCCCGATTCCGTTCAACATATAAAAAAGGGCAAAAAGCCATACATTGTCAGCGATCATAAATCCAGCCGCCGAGAATGAAGAAGGATGGATCAATTTTTACGGTATTTGGTTTTAGATAGGCAAAAAACAAGAGACGGCCCTTTTGAAGAGCCTTCTCTTTTTAAGATGAATGGCCGGAATGTCCGCCTTCAGCCGATTTAATTTCCAGTATGTCGTCAAGTATTCCCTGGGTCTGAAAAGAGATCTCGTTTTCAGTTCCGAGAATAAAGGCATGATTGTAAGGCCCGTCCTGCGGGTCATTCTGAAAGGACGGCTGAATGTCCGACAAAAAGCTGTAAATAGAGCGGTCAGCCTGTCCATTTTTCAATACAAGCAAAGGCGCATGTTTTCCTAAATGAGAAAAAGGAGCACCTGCGAGAGCAAGGTCAGGCGTCTCTGTCGACGCAAAAGATAAACCGTGTCCGGGAGCAGTGATGCCCCAGCCGAAATTGGTGCTTTTATCTTTATATTTTGCAAAGGCAATCGAATTGGCCACAGGATTGCTTCCCGAGATTCTTTTGACTGTTCCGTATTCTTTTAATGCTTTTTCCGTTTTTTTAGAAACCGCTGTTTCCGGTCCAAGAATGTAAATGTTTGCTTTACCGTTTCTTTTCTTTAATGCCTGTGCCGTTTCTTCGGGGATGCCGCTCTTATCCACATACAATATCGGTTCAGGCATATGAGCGATCCAGTTTACCGCCGGCAGTGTATAAAGCTCTGCATCATTCTCTGACGAGCCGATGATGACGCTCTTTGGGTATTCATCCCCTGCGCCCGCATATTCTTTGTCAATTTCTTTTGCCAGTTCAGCCGGATTGTTGCCCTTCAGCTGTTTTACTTTATAAGAATCAAGCTTCTGAAGAGCTTTTTTGTCAATATTTCCAATGGCCATGATTTGGGTGCCGTCAGAGGCGCCGGTCGGATTTAACCGCTTTATTTCCTTGCGGATGTTGTCTGAAATTTTGTCATGGTCTGTGATTAACATTGGTCCGTTATTCGGGTGATGAATCAGATCCGCCGCTGCAAGAACGGTCTGCCAGGAATCTCCGGAAACCAAAATAACCGCTCCAGGACGATTCTGTCTATGGGTGGCGGGCCAGACTGTTTGCGATGTCATGATGCTTAATTCTTCAGGTGTATTGGCGTTCAGTCTTGTCGTGTTTTTTGTGTCTTTCACGATTAATCCTTCGGCCGCTTGATTGTTGAATTCCGTTGGGAGGGAAGCGGCTGTTTTGTCTTCTTTTACGGAATGGGCATTCATTTGATGCTCATGATGGTTTTTCTCGTGGCCAGTTTCTGAATTTTGACATGCTGCCAGCACGATTGCGGTGATCAGCATGATCAACAGAAAGCCGGATGTCTTTTTCACCTGGATTACCTCCTTCTTGATTCAGCATATGTCCCATAGTATAACCGCAAAATGTGCAAAACCGGTGCAGAAGCCTGAATGATATTTAAAGATTTAGGTTACGTATTGAAATGGTGAATGTTCTGTTGATCCGCTATTTGAAGGGAGGAGATACATGAATGGATAGGCTACTGTTCATACTATTGTCGGGAGGGATACCGACTTATGATGAAAATATGGATAACCGGTCTTTTGCTATTGGCGCAGCCTGCTGATCCGCCTGACAGTTTGACGATCACCCAACAAGGACGGCCGATTGCCGTAGTGAACCGTGAAAACTTTACAATGCCTTTTCCAGGAACTCCAATCATTGATGACAAAAAATACGGTGCGTTTATCGATCAGCTGGATCAACAAATTTACCGGGCCCCTATAAATGCCATCATCAACGACAAGGGAAGAATCGTCCCGGGAAAGGTGGGCTACAAGCTTTATCGACAGGCGTTTAAAGAGCAGTTTTATACCTATTTCTTCGGGAGCGGTCCCTCTAAAGTGGAAGTCCCGGAGTTGAATATTTATCCGAAAGTTGACAGTGAGCTGCTTGCTCACATCCGAGTGCAGCAGATTGGTCGATATGTGACTTATTTTAATTCGGGCAATAAGAGCCGTTCACACAATATCTCACTTGCCGCCAAGGCCATTGACAATCACGTTGTTTTCCCTGGTGAGACATTCTCCTTTAACCGGGTTGTAGGAAAGAGAACCGAGGAAAAGGGGTACATGAGTGCTCCTATTATCGTTAAAGGTGAATTGTCCGAAGGGGTCGGGGGAGGCATTTGCCAAGTATCCTCAACTTTGTATAATGCAGTCGATCGTGCAGGACTGAAAATCGTTCAGCGCTATTCCCACAGCAGGCGTGTCCCGTATGTTCCGCCCGGTCGTGATGCTACGGTAAGCTGGAACGGACCAGATTTTCGCTTCCAAAACAAATATAATCAGCCGGTATTGATTCGGGCCAAACAATATGGAGGAAGCATGGCCGTTATGCTTTACTCCTCAGACGTGATTAAGAACGAGATGCGGGATGTTCCAAAGGCTCCATCCCGGTTGCCAACGGAGAAAAAAGATGATCCATATCATGAATCATCCGCTGATTGAACAGACCCTGCTTGTTTGTGCAGAGCTCTTTCATGCATCGGTTAATATGCAGAGTACAATGGCCGGCTTATTTCTCTGCAGGCAGCCTGATCATAAATTCGCTTCCTTTCGGATATCTGCCGTTCACTGTGATCAAGCCGCCGTGGTGCTCAACCATTTCTTTTACGATGGCGAGTCCCATCCCTGTTCCGCCGGTTTGTCTCGACCTTGACTTTTCTATGCGATAGAAGCGTTCGAATATATAGCTGCGTTCTTCTTCGGGAATCCCGCAGCCCTCATCAGCAACCGTAATGATGATCTCGTCTTTTGATTTCCATGCTGTGACAGTGACTTCCGTATCAGGATCTGAATAATGGCGGGCATTATTCAAGAGATTTGTCATCACTTGAGAGAATCGTTTTTCATCAAGTGATACATACAAATTCTTCGGAATGTAAAAAGAAAGGCCGATTTGTTTTTCGGAAAAAGCGATTTGCGATTTTTGCACTTCTTTTTGAATAAATGTATGAAGGTGAACCCGCTTTTTTTGGATGGTAAAGCTCGGCTGTTTCAGCTTTGTCAGCAAAAATAAATCATCGACCAGCCGGGCAAGGTTGTCCGTCTCTTCCTTAATAATGGATAAATACTGATGTCTGGCGGCATCGTCAAGCTTATCCCTCATTGCAATATCAGTGTAGCCTTTAATATACGTAATCGGCGTCCTCAGTTCATGGGCAACGCTTGATAGAAAGTCATTTCGTTCTTTTTGCAGCCGGTTCAGGCCGGAGGAAAGGTTTTCGATCGAAGCGGCGAGTTCCCCCAGTTCATCATTCCTTTTGATATCGAGTGAAATATCATGTTGGCCGTTCATGATGCTTTCGGTCGTTTCTTTGATCATGATAATCGGTCTTGTCAAAAACCGGCTGAACAGAAAGATGGCGATGACCGTAAAAATACCTGTTAAACCGAAACAGATGATAAAGCGCTTTGTGATGCTCTGTACTAAAGCCTGTATGGAAGACGTCTCCAAATACATAAACACATAGCCGATCGTTTTTCCATCTTTCATTATAGGGCTGATCGCACAGATGTATTTTGCTGTATTCCAATGTGATGACAAGGCGGTGCCGGATCTGGGGATGTTCTTTTCTTCGAAATGAAGGTGCTCTGTCATATCCCCCGGGACGGACTGGGCAAGAATGTGTCTGTTTTTGTCCGTGATGATGACGTTCGTCTCAGCTTCTGTTTCCATCAAGGCGACATGTTCGACCGTCCTTTGGTCAAAATGCTTTTCCAAGACGTCCCTGTGGCTGTTGCCCCTTTTTTGCAAGGCGTGAATTTCATCGTTTATTCTTGTATTGACAATTGAGGAATACAAAGTGACAAACAGGATGGACTCGATAAAGAGGGTGAAGATGAAGAAGGCCCCCGCCAGCTTAAACGAAATGCTTTTCATGATACCTGATTCCTTTGCTCGACCATTTATAGCCGACACCGTAGACGGTCTGGAGATAATTCTGCACGGGAAAGCCCGCTTTTTTCAGGCGGTTTCGCAGATTTCTCATATGTGAATCGACCGTTCGTGTATCAATATCGGCGTCAAATCCCCAAATCTTTTCTATCAATTGGTCTCTCGCCAGCACCTGATCCTGATGATTCAGGAGGACGCCGAGCAATTCAAATTCACTTGGCGTGATGCCGGTTTCCCGATCGTTGATATGGAGCGTATGTCTTTCTTTATTCCAGATTAACCCGTGAAAGTGAATCTCAGTCTGCCGCTTTGTTCTTCTTAATACAGCTTCAATTCTGGCGAGAAGAACTTTTTCACTGAACGGCTTTGTTAAATAATCGTCGGCACCCCCGGTCAACCCCCTGACGATGTCGTCCTGTCCGTTTTTTGCGGTGAGCATGATAATCGGAACGTTTGTGATCTTCCTGATTTTCGCACAGGTTGTCCAGCCGTCCATCTCAGGCATCATCACATCGAGGATGACCAAATCAAAAGCGTGCTGTTCAATCAGAGCAAGCGCTTCTTTACCGGAAGCGGCTTTCGTGCATGTAAAGTTTTCCAAAAAAAGCTCAAGCAGATCAAGCATCCGGATTTCGTCATCTACCAATAAAACGTTCAATGTTTCAGCACCTCTTTACTGACTGAAGTGAAAAAAGATTGTCATATTGTTAAAATATACCCTATAAGGGTATATTGATCAAGTTCACCGCAGTCAGTTGAAAAGGAGTACGCTCTACTGTTTTGTCATAAAATACAAAAACCAGACAGCGTGGTTTTGTTCATCGGCAGCCGCACGTTTGAATGCCTCTTTGATCTTCCGGTCTTGTGCGTGATCTGACGTCTCTAAATAGAAGTCGACCGTTTCCTGTTCATCTTTAAAAGCGAATTCCAAACCTGCTTGGTATTGAGCTGGACAGGGTTCGGTTATTTTAATATCCGGTTTTCTGCCGGCCAGAGAAGTATAAAACGCTAGAAACGTATTAAAATGACGGATTTCGTCTTGTCTGATCTCTAATATTTGTTTTTTAATTTCGGGATTTGCCGCCATTTGTGCGAGTTTTTGGTAGCATATGACCGCGCTGTGTTCGCCGTTTATCGCTTTCCCAATATCTTTAATCAGCCGGCTGTTTTGCCTGGCGGGGAAGGCGGGATTATACGGTGGAACATGCCACATCCTGCATCACCTCATGCTTTTTCATGGTTATCGCCCTGTCAGTATATGAGCGGAAGCGTCTGCATGTGCCGGAGAAAAAGTGTCAATTATGTCAGATGAATTGAATCTATTTAAAAAAAATGAAGATTGACGTAAAATGGATTTTAGCGTCGAAGTACTTACATACAAATTGGAGTGAGATTGATGAAAAAGGCGTTTTTACTGGGAATGACCATGATTTTAGCGTTTTTGCTTTTCGGCTGCCAGGCTGAAAAAGACGCATCAGGAAAAGGAAAGTCTGAAGATGTTCAGCTTACGGTCTCTGCGGCCGCGAGTCTGAAGGACGTGATGACTGAGCTTGCGGCTGACTATAAGAAGGATCACCCAAATGTCAGCGTTAAGTTTAACTTTGGTTCATCAGGAGCACTCCAGCAGCAGATTGAACAGGGAGCTCCGGCAGATCTGTTTTTTTCGGCTGCGGAAGACAAATTTGATAGACTGGTTGAAAAAGGTTTAATTTCAAAGATTGATTCCGTCAAGCTGCTTGAAAACACATTGGTGCTGATCGTTCCAAAAGGGAAAGCCCAGCAGGTCAGCGGCTTCGAAGATTTGACGAAAAGCGGAGTCGAAAAGCTTGCGATTGGCACGCCTGAATCAGTTCCCGCCGGAAAATATGCGAAGGAAACATTGACAAACCTTCATCTCTGGTCAAAGGTTCAATCTAAAATCGTTTACGGCAAGGATGTAAGACAAGTGCTTTCCTACATTGAAACGGGCAATGCGGACGCAGGTGTCGTGTACCGGACGGATGCCCTCACTTCCGATCAGGTGGAGGTAGCGGAAACCGCCGCTTCTAAGCTGCACACTCCGATCATTTACCCGCTCGGCATTGTGAAACAAACGAAGCATAGAGAGCAAGCTGAAGCGTTCTACAAATTTTTGCAAAGCGATCAGGCGATTCAGAAGATGGAAAAGTACGGATTTAAGAAGGGCTGATCACCGGGATGTTTGAGGAATTTCTTTCCCCGATCAGGATTTCCGTCCAGGTGGCTGCCGCGGCGGGCGTCATTGCCGTCATCACCGGCGCGGTTGCGGCGAGAATGCTGGCGCATAAAAGGTTCAAAGGCAAATCTGTCATCGAAACGGTTTTGATGCTGCCGCTCGTCTTACCGCCGACCGTCGTCGGCTTCTTCTTAATCGTGATATTCGGCAGACAGAGCGTGATCGGCCGCTTGATTGAAAAAGTGTTTCAGGCGCCGGTGATTTTCACATGGTGGGCGGCGGTGATCGCAGCGGCAGTCGTCGCTTTTCCGCTGATGTACCAGTCGGCGAAATCGGGTTTTTTGGGTGTTGACCGTGAAATAGAAGATGCGGCAAGGGTTGATGGCGCAAATGAATGGAAGGTGTTTTTATTCGTTACCCTGCCGCTTGCGTCAAACGCGATGATCACAGGCAGCGTGCTCAGTTTTGCCAGGGCGCTGGGCGAGTTTGGGGCGACGCTTATGTTTGCCGGCATTATTCCCGGAGTGACGGAAACCGTTCCAACGGCAATCTATTTGGCGATTGATTCGGGGAATATGACGATGGCATGGCTGTGGGTGGCCTCAATTGCGGTAATCTCGTTCTTGATGCTGTTTTTTGTACAGTTTAAACAAAAATAACCGTATGGGAATAGCGCTCATACGGTTTTTTCCAGTTTTGAAGAATGGTTATTTTCTAGATGATTCGATAGAATAGAAAGGTAATGAAGACAGAAAGGAGACGGACATAGTGGGAGCAGTTTTTTTATCAGGCAGGTCCGGGAGTGGGAAAACGACCTTTATCTTGGATGACATCAGAGAAAAGCTTCGCCATGACCCGCTCGGGAAACCGATCATTTTTCTAGTCCCGGATCAGATGACGTTTTTAATGGAATATGAGCTTAGTAAAACTCCTGATTTGGGCGGGACGATCCGCGCCCAGGTTTACAGTTTTTCAAGGCTTGCCTGGCGAATCCTCCAGCGCACGGGAGGCATGAACCGTCCGTTTCTGACGGGAACCGGCATTCAAATGCTGCTTCGCAAATTGATCGAAGAGCATAAGGATGAGTTTAAAGTGTATCAAAACGCGAGTGACAAAAGCGGTTTTACGGAGCAGGTTGAACGAATGCTGACCGAGTTTAAACGGCACTGCCTGACGCCAGATAGCATTCGCGAGATTATGCAGGGAAGCGGGACGTCGGAATATGAGGATGAACGGATTCTTTCCGACAAGCTCCACGACCTCTATATTTTGTACAGCAAGATGGAAGAAAGCCTCAAAGATCAATATGTTCAGTCAGAAGATTATTTGACACTCTTGGCGGAACAGATACCGCATGCCGAAGAGATCAGGGAAGCTTCCATTTATGTGGACGGTTTTCACCAATTCACCCCGCAGGAGATGCTCGTCCTTGAACAGCTGATGGCACATGCGCCGGAGATTACATTTTCTTTGACGGCGGATCGGCCCTTTACAGGAAACATACCGCATGAATTGCATCTTTTCCGGATGACGGGAAAGGCATATTTTGATCTTCACCAAAAAGCACGGGAGCTCGGCCTTGATGTGTCAGAAATCCGCCTGGAAGAAGCGAAACGGCATAAGCACGCGCCGGAGCTGCAACATGTGGAGCGTTATTTTGATGAAAGGCCGGCAAACGCGTACACAGGAAAAATAGAGTCTTTCCGCATCATGCAGGCGGCTAACAGAAGAACCGAGATTGAAGGGATCGCCAGGGAAATCCGCTCCCTGGTCCGCAGCGGCGCGTTCAGGCTGAAAGATATCGCGGTGATCGCCCGCAATCTTGAAGATTATCAAGACGCGATCAAAGAAGTGTTTACAGATTACGGACTTGCGTTTTTCATAGACGGCAAAGAGTCCATGCGGAACCATCCGCTGATCGAACTGATTCGTTCAACACTTGATATCATTAAAGGAAACTGGAGATATGAAGCGGTATTCCGCTGCATCAAAACAGAGCTTTTATTCCCCGGGGACAAGCCGAAGGAACGGGTGCGGGAACAGGTAGACCAGCTAGAAAACTATTGCATTGCTTATGGTATTCAAGGGAACAGGTGGACAAGCAGTGAACCGTTTGTTTACAGAAGATATACTTCATTGGATGAGGACTTTGCACAGACCGACCGGGAAATTGAGACTGAGAACATGCTCAATGAATTAAAGGACTGGATTGTGCCGCCTGTTCACCGCCTGCAAAAACGCCTGAAAAAAGCGGGATCGGTGAGGGAAATGGCTGAAGCCGTTTATCTCTATCTTGAAGAGGCCGATATTCCGCTGAAGCTTGAAGAGGAAAGGCGGATTGCCGAAGAAAGCGGCCGGATCGAGGAATCAAGACAGCATGAACAGGTCTGGGACGCCGTCATTCAATTATTGGACGAGTTTGTGGAAATGATGGGGGACGAGCGCATATCGTTTTCCTTGTTTCAGCAAATGATCGAAACCGGTTTGGAGTCGTTAACATTCTCGCTGATTCCGCCTGCGCTTGATCAGGTGTTTATCGGCAATATGGATTTATCCAGAATGTACGGTATCAAATGCACGTTTCTCATCGGGGCAAACGACGGCATCCTGCCGGCAAGGCCGGCCGATGACGGGGTTTTGACAGATGACGACAGGGAGTGGCTGAAAAGAAACGGGGCGGCGCTTGCGGCAACGGGAAGAGAACAGCTGCTTGATGAAAATTATTTGATCTACATGGCGCTCTCAAGCCCTTCTCATCAGCTCTATGTCTCATATCCGATCGCAGATGCTGAAGGGAAAACGCTGCTTCCCTCAACTATTGTGAAGCGGTTAAACGAACTGTTTCCGGATCATGCCGAGAAGATGCTCGCCAACGAACCGGAACAGCTGGATGATGAGGCACAGCTTGAATTTCTCGTCAATAAAAGCACTGCTTTAAGCTATTTGGCGGGGCAGCTCGGGATCTGGTCGAGACAGTACGCGATCAGCGATGTATGGTGGAGTACATACAACTTTTTGATGGATGAGCCTGATCGGCGATTTTCACAAAATGTCCTGTCGAGCTTGTTTTTCCGAAACAAAGTTCACACTCTCAATCAGCGGGTAAGCCGGGAACTGTACGGGGAGCACATCCAGGGGAGCGTGTCGCGGATGGAAATGTACAAAGCCTGTCCGTTTTCCCACTTTGCTTCCCATGGCTTAAAGCTGAAGGAACGCCAATTTTTCAAACTTGAAGCTCCGGATATCGGCCAGCTGTTTCATTCAGCGCTGAAGCTGATCTCAGACCGTCTTCATGAACTGAAGCTCGATTGGCGCGACTTGACGAAAGAACAATGTGATGCACTATCAAGCGATGCGGTAGAACGGCTCGCGCCGAAACTGCAAAAAGAGATTTTGCTCAGCTCAAACCGTCACCACTATGTGAAGCAAAAGCTGCAAAAAATTATCGCGCGGGTATCCGGCATTTTAAGCGAGCATGCGAAAGCGAGCGGGTTTGCTCCCGTCGGTCTCGAGCTTGGCTTCGGCGGAAAAGGTCCGCTTCCTCCGATGCGGTTTACTCTTAAAAACGGCTGCACAATGGAGCTTGTCGGCCGGATTGACCGGGTGGATAAAGCCGAGAGCTCAAAAGGGCTGCTGCTGCGAATCGTGGATTACAAATCAAGCGATAAAGGCCTTGATCTGGCTGAAGTGTATTACGGCCTTGCGCTGCAAATGCTGACATATCTTGATTTGTCCATCACCCATTCGGCGGATTGGCTCGGGATGAAGGCCTCGCCGGCCGGAGTTCTTTATTTTCATGTGCACGATCCGATGATTCAGGCCTCCGCACCGCTCGGCCTGGATGAGATTGAAAAAGAAATATTTAAGAAATTTAAGATGAAAGGGCTTCTGCTGGGAGACCAGGAAGCCATCAAGCTGATGGACACCACCCTTGAACAGGGCAGGTCCGACATCATCAGCGCAGGCTTGAAAAAAGACGGTTCGCTCCGTTCGGATTCTGCGGTCGTCAGAGAAGAAGATTTTCACTTATTAAGACACCACATCCGCCGGACGTTTCAAAAAGCCGGCGAGGAGATTACAGACGGTAAAGTGGCGATCGAGCCTTATAAATTAAAAGACAGGACCCCGTGCACATTTTGTTCTTTCAAATCATTCTGCCAGTTTGACGAATCGCTTGAGGAGAATGAGTACCGGGTATTGAAGCCGGAAAAAGACAATGTGATATTGGATTGGCTGAAAAAGGAGGATGAGGCAAATGGAGATGGCTAAGCCGAAGAACAGCACATGGACGGATGATCAATGGAAAGCGATTGTCTCATCCGGACGGGACATTCTTGTCGCGGCGGCCGCCGGTTCCGGAAAAACGGCTGTCCTTGTCGAGCGGATCATCCGGAAAATTACGGCCGAGGATAACCCGATCGATGTCGACCGGCTGCTTGTCGTCACATTTACAAACGCATCCGCAGCCGAAATGAAGCACAGGATAGGTGAAGCGCTTGAAAGGGAGCTTGCCGAACATCCCGGCTCCCTTCATTTGCGCAGGCAGCTTTCCTTGCTGAACAAGGCAAGCATTTCAACCTTGCACTCTTTTTGCCTTCAGGTCGTTCGCAAATATTATTATATGATCGACGTTGATCCGGCCTTTCGGATCGCCGACCAGACAGAAGGAGAGCTGCTTGGCGATGAAGTGCTTGACGAGCTGTTTGAGGAAGAATATCAAAAAGGCGATCCGGCTTTTTTTGAACTGGTTGATCGATATACGACAGACCGCCATGATCTGGATTTGCAGTACCTGGTGAAGCGGGTCTATGAGTTTTCCCGCTCTCATCCCGATCCGGAATCCTGGCTTGAAAAGTTTGTCGAGCTGTATGACGCAGATGCTGACGCGAAGGTAGAAGCACTGCCGTTTTATCCTTATATCAAGGAAGATGTCGAACTCGCTCTGAAAGGTGTGCGGGAAAAGCTGGCCCGTGCGCTTGAGCTGGCAAAACAGCCGGGAGGCCCTGCGCCGCGCGCGGAAAACTTTCTCGATGATTTGGCGCAGATCGACAATCTGATCAGGCATCAGGATGATTTCGCGGCGCTTTATAAGCTTGTGTCCGCCGTTTCATTTCAACGGGCAAAGCCGTGCAAAGGAGATGAATTCGAGCCGTCTTTAATCGAAGAAGCGACAGAGCTGCGAAACAGTGCGAAAAAACAGCTGGAAAAGCTGAAAACCGATTATTTCACGCGGACTCCTGATCAGCATTTGGCAAGTTTGAAGGAGATGAAGCCCGTCATCAAGACGCTTGTCAAGCTTGTCATCGAATTCGGCAGACGCTTTAAGGCGGTGAAAAAAGAAAAGGCCATCGTCGATTTCTCCGATCTTGAACACGACTGTCTGGCGATTTTGACAAAGAAAAATGAAGCGGGGGAAACGGTCCCGAGCGAAGCTGCGGCCCATTACCGGCATCAGTTCCATGAAGTGCTTGTCGATGAGTACCAGGATACAAACCTTGTCCAGGAGGCCATCTTAAAGCTGGTCGCCAAGGAGGAGCATGAGGGAAATCTCTTTATGGTGGGCGATGTCAAGCAGTCGATCTACCGATTCCGCCTGGCTGAGCCGCTGTTATTCCTCTCAAAATATAAACGGTTTACAGATGATGGATCAGGCGCCGGACAGAAAATCGATTTAAATAAAAACTTCAGAAGCCGTTCCGACATTTTAGACAGCACCAACTTTCTGTTTAAGCAGCTTATGGGGGGAAAGGTCGGCGAAGTTGACTATGACGAGCAGGCAGAATTAAAGCTCGGCGCGTCATATCCTCCAAATGACAGCACAAAAACGGAAGTGCTGATGATTGAAAATCAGGAAAACAGCGCGGATGAAGAGGCGGAAGAGCTGGAAACGGTTCAGCTTGAGGCGAGGGCCATGGCAGGACGGATCCGCGAGCTGATATCCGGGAAATTCCAAGTGTATGACGGCAAAACGAAAACAACGAGAAACATCGAGTACCGCGACATCGTGATTTTATTGCGGTCAATGCCGTGGGCGCCGCAGATCATGGATGAATTCAAACAGCAGGGAATTCCGGTTTACGCGAATTTGTCAACAGGCTATTTTGAAGCGACAGAAGTCGCAGTCACGCTTTCGCTGCTGAAGATAATCGATAATGCATACCAGGATATCCCGCTGGCATCCGTTCTCAGATCGCCGATTGTCGGCCTTGATGAAAATGAGCTGTCCCTGATCAGAATCAGGGATAAAAAAGCTCCTTTTTATGAAGCGCTGAAAGCGTATATCGCCTCGTCCGACCCGGATGACACCCTTAATGAAAAGCTGAGCCGCTTTGACCGGCTCCTCAAAAAGTGGAGGACATATGCAAAACATCATTCAGTGGCTGAGCTGATCTGGGAAATTTACCGGGATACGAAGTATTTGGATTATGTCGGCGGAATGCCGGGCGGAAAGCAGCGGCAGGCCAACTTGCGCGCGCTTTACGACAGGGCCAGATCATATGAATCGACATCCTTTCGCGGCTTGTTCCGCTTTTTGAGATTTATAGAACGAATGCAGGAGCGGGGCGATGATCTCGGAACCGCAAGAGCTTTGAGCGAACAGGAAGACGTCGTCCGGCTGATGACGATTCATTCAAGCAAAGGGCTTGAGTTTCCAGTCGTATTTACGGCAGGACTTGGCCGGAATTTTAACATGATGGACTTAAACAAATCATATCTGCTTGATAAAGAGCTCGGTTTCGGGACAAAGTTTATCCATCCAAAATGGCGGATCAGTTATCCGACGCTGCCGCTTATCGCAATGAAGAAAAAAATGCGCCGCGAGCTTTTATCAGAAGAGCTCCGCGTCCTGTATGTCGCCCTAACCCGGGCAAAGGAAAAGCTGTTTTTGGTCGGTACGGCGAAGGACAAGGAAAAGCTATTGGCAAAATGGCGGTCTTCCGCTTCCCGATCCGAATGGCTGCTGCCTGATTTTGAACGTTTTCAGGCCAAATCCTATCTCGATTTTATCGGGCCCGCATTAATGCGGCACAGGGATATGTCTGACGATTTACCGTCGCCGAATGATGAAATCTATCATCATCCGTCCCGTTTTACGATCAGCTGGATCTCTTCCGCAGAGCTTGAAGCTGAAGATCAGGCTCACACCGAGGAGGAAAAGCATGACCGGCTGTCACTGATTAAAAAAGGGCTGCCGATCGATGGACCATTTGATTATGAGGAGGAAGTGCGCGAGAGGCTGACATGGTCATACCCTTATCAAGACGCGTCCCGCATCCGCACAAAGCAGTCTGTCTCCGAAATCAAAAGGCAGAAGGAATATGAGGATGAATATGGCGACCGATCATTGATTCGCCCGGCACAAGAGACTGTATTGTTCAAAAGGCCTTCCTTTATGATGGCGAAAGGGCTGACGGCTGCCGAACGGGGAACGGCGATGCATACGGTCATGCAGCACCTCCCGTTGACCCATGCCCCGCAAGCGGATGAGCTTGGCCGCCTGCTTGACAGGCTTGTCGAGAAAGAGCTTTTAACAGAAGATCAGCGTGCGGCGATCGAAGAAGACGATATTCTCGCGTTTTTCGAAACGGACATAGGTGAAAAACTGCTGAGCGCCCGGCGGGTTGAACGGGAAGTTCCCTTCAATATGACGCTGCCCGCCCAGGACGTATATCCCGGCATGAACACAGCGGATGAACCTGTATTGATTCAGGGGATTATTGACTGTTTGTTTGAGACGGATGATGGATTTTATTTGCTCGATTACAAAACAGACCGGATACACGGCAAATTTAGAAGCGGCTTTGAAGGAGCGGAGCCGATACTGAGAAAACGCTATGAAACACAGATCAATCTCTATGCGCGGGCCGTCGAAACGATGTTGAAGACGCCTCTGAAAGGAAAGGCCCTTTACTTTTTTGACGGCTGCCATGTGCTAATGTTTTGACGACATATTGAGCTCCCCCCAAGCCTAGGGCGCGGGGGAGGTTTTTGATCAAAAGAGAGGTGAAAAAGCTTGCGAATTTTACATACGGCGGACTGGCATTTAGGAAAGACGCTTGAAGGAAGAAGCCGCCTGAAAGAGCAGGAGGACTTTCTTGATGAACTTGCAATGATCGCAAGAGATGAGAAAATCGATGCCATTGTCATGGCCGGGGACGCTTTTGATACCGTAAACCCGCCTGCTCTGGCGGAACAGCTGTTCTATGAAAGCCTCTCTGCTTTATCTGATAAAGGTAAGCGGCCTGTCGTGGTCATTGCCGGAAACCATGACAATCCTGACCGCCTTTCAGCGGCATCTCCGTTAACGACAGACCACGGGATTCATCTGATCGGATATCCGCAGGCAGAGCCTGTAGACATAGAAATTCCTTCTTCAGGGGAATTTCTTTCTGTTGCAGCGCTCGCATATCCTTCTGAATCAAGATTGAATGAAGTGCTGTCTGAAACATTTGATGAAAAGCTGCTCCGCGATCAGTACGACGAAAAAATAAAACAGACCTTCCAGCATATGAGCCGAAAGTTCAGAAAAGATGCCGTTCAGATCGCGGCGAGCCACATTTATGTCGCCGGCGGCAGCCAGACTGATTCTGAACGGCCGATCGAAGTCGGAGGCGCGTATACGGTGGCTGCGGAAAGCCTGCCTGAAACAGCCGCATATGTGGCGCTCGGGCATCTGCATCGCCCGCAGACGATCAAACGCGCCCGCACGCTTGCCAGGTATTCCGGTTCTCCGCTCGCCTACAGCTTTTCAGAAGCCGGATATGCTAAATCGGTCACAGTTGTGGAAGCCGAACCGGGCGGGCCGGCAGAGTGGAAAGAAATTTTCCTGTCGAGCGGAAAACCGCTTGTGAAATGGAAGGCGACGGAAGGGATCTCGCAAGTGTACAGCTGGCTTGAAGAAGAGCGTGACAAAAACGCCTGGATCGACCTTGAAATCCATCTGACAGACCAGCTTTCGATTGAAGAGATTCATCGATTGAGAAAAGCGCATCAAGGAATCATTCACATTCGTCCTGTTTTTCATGACACTTTGTCGTCAGCCGAACAAACGGTTCAGTCCCGCCATGTCCCGATTGAAGAAAGGTTTAAAACGTTCTATGAAAGACAGACCGGCGGGGCGGTTCCCGATGAAGAGACCGTAAAACTGTTTTTGGAGCTTGCCTCAGGAACGGAATTGGAAGAGGGGGATGACATATGAAGCCGATTTCCCTGTCCATAAAAGGGCTGCACAGTTTCAGGGAGGAACAGGTGATTGATTTCGAAAGCCTGTGCGGTGCAGGCGTATTTGGCATATTCGGGCCGACCGGAAGCGGAAAATCATCGATTTTGGATGCGATGACATTGGCTCTATACGGAAAAGTAGAGCGGGCGGCCAATAACACGCACGGCATTTTAAACCATGCTGAGGACGAGCTTGCCGTTTCCTTCACGTTTAAGCTGCAAACCGGCCATGAGACGGCCTATAAAGTGGAACGCGTCTTTAAACGAACGGACGCCACAAAAGTGAAAACCTCCATATGCCGCTTCATTGAAATGAAGGAAGAACAGATCGTGTTGGCTGATAAAGCAAATGAAGTCAACCGCAAAGTCGAAGAGCTGCTCGGCTTAACGATCGATGATTTTACGAGGGCGGTCGTTCTTCCACAGGGAAAATTCGCTGAATTTCTTTCTTTAAAAGGAGCAGACCGCAGACAGATGCTTCAGCGTCTTTTCAATCTTGAGCAGTATGGAGACAGGCTTGTGAAAAAACTTAAAAAACGGGTGCAGGCAGCTCAGGCGAAAAAAAATGAAATGCTTGCCGAACAAGCGGGCCTTGGAGAAGCCGATAGCGAGGCGCTGAAGCGTGCGGAAAAGCATCTTGAAGAAGCTGAACACGCTTTGCAAAGCAAACGGCTTGAACGGGACAGTGAGATTCAGCATTTTACCGAATGTCAGGAGATTTGGAATCTGCAAAAGGAAAAAGAAGGATATCTCAAAGAGGAAGAAGAACTCCTGAAACAAAAGGACCTGATGGCGGAAAAAGAAAACAGCCTGCGTCTTGCCGAAACCGCAAACACGCTGAAACCTTACGCTGATGCATATCTTGACGCACAAAAAGACGCGGCGCGCGCCGAGAAGGAAGAGAAGCAGGCCCGGGAAGAACTGCAAAAATATGAAGTTCTTCATGAGAAAGCGCATCAGGAATACGAAACCTTCAGGAGCATCAAAAAGGAAACAGAACCAGAGCTTTTGAAGCAAGAGGAGCAATTGACAGCTCTCAAAGAGATCGAAAAAAAGCGCCTCGCCGTCCAAACAGAAGCCGATGCGAAACTTCGTGAGAAGATGGAAAAAGAAAAAGACATCAAAAAGACAACTGAAGAACTGGAAAAGGTAAAAAATCTGCTGGAGCGGGGGACAGCGAGGCAGAATCAGCTGAAGGCCGAACTGAAGTCTGTTCAGGTATCCAGTGAAGAGCGAAAAAATTGCACGTACGCCAATCAGCTTGCATTTCAAATCGGGCAGCGCAAAAAGGAGACCGAGACGGAACAAGAGAGGCTGAACAAGCAGCAGGCCGT
The DNA here is from genome assembly GCF_033261025.1 of Bacillus sp. KICET-3. Classification (NCBI taxonomy): domain Bacteria; kingdom Bacillati; phylum Bacillota; class Bacilli; order Caryophanales; family Bacillaceae; genus Bacillus; species Bacillus sp. KICET-3. The sequence continues at coordinate 1,283,885 of NZ_CP137345.1, forward strand.
GATCAGCCGGCTTCAGAAAGAACAGGAAACGCTTGAGCGCGGGATCAAAACAGAAGAAGAACATATTCAAGCGGTGTTTGCCGCGGTCGAACGGGCTTATGCGATGGTTTGCGAGACGGAACGCGCCCTGTCTGAAACCGTCAATCTTGCTGCCAAACAGCGGGATGACTTATCTGCCAAACGTGAACAGGCAAGAACGGACGAGCTGACAAGAGAATTATCAAAACAGCTTAAAAAAGGAGAGCCATGCCCTGTCTGCGGTTCCATCCTGCATGAAAAACCCGCCCATACCAATGTGGAAAACATCTCGATAAAAGAGATGGAAGCGGAATTGCGGCAAGTTGAAAGCATGATTGAAGCAGCATCAGGGCTTGCCCAGGAATTTCTTTCAGCAAAAGTGGCGCTTGAACAGCAGTCTGACCATCTTATCAATGAATGCCGATTTTTAATGAGAAGCGAGCCTGGCATGCCGGAAGTTGCCGCCGCATTTGAAGAAACGGACATACCCGAACGCTTCCGCCACATCGGTTTTGAATGGAAGGGAATCAAGCAGGACCTCGCTGACATCAAAAGCCGCATGTCTACGCTCCTCACCGCTTACAAGGAAGCATCAAAAAAACGCGAGCAGATTCGCGAACGTATCAGCTATGAAGAAAAAGAGCGGGAACGGCTTCAGAGCCGCGTCGGCGAGCTCAGCGATTCGCTGGAAGAGCTGGAAAACAGCTTTCACGAACAATTTGACAGCCTGTCATATGAGCAGGCTCAACAATGGCAAAAATCGATTGAAGAAAAGGACCTTGCGGCAGAGGATTATGAAAAAAGAATTGAAACAAGCGTCCGCTTTCTGCAAGAACATGAACAGCAGAAAGAAGAGCTGGCAGAGCGCTTGTATACGCTCGATAAAGAACGGCTTGATCTCCATTATCTGATTGAAAGCCTGAAAAAAGAAATAAGCGAATATCAAAAAGAGCTCAAAGATTACCCTCACACAGCCGCCATTGATCAACGGCTGCAAGATGTGAAGACACAATTGAAAGAGCTGAATGAACGCGATCAGACGCTATACGATCAGCTGAAGGAGACAGAGTCGCAAGCGAACCAATTGAGCGCCCGGACAAAGGGCTGTGAGCTCGCATTGCGGGAAGCTTCGGCAAGGCTGAAAAAAGCGTCCGGCATCTGGACGGAAAAGGCTGAACACACAATGTTTGAAGATGCCGCCGATGTCAAAAAGCACATCATGGACCAGGAGGAGCTTGACCGTTTGAAACAAGACATCCAAACGTACTGGGATCAAACAAAACAATGCAAATCAAATGTCAGGCGGATCGAGGAAAAGCTCGGAGGCAGATCGCTTTCCCAGGAAGAATGGGAAAAATCGGCCATTCGCAAGCAGCGCGCAGATGAAGCATTCACCGCGGCGCTTGAGGAAAAAGGAGCGGCGGTAAAAGCGCTGAATGTAATGCGCGAGAACCATAAAAGATTTAAGGCGCTTGAAGCTTCCTTGAAAGAGTGGCAGACTCATATCGATCGGCTTGATAAACTTCAAGCTGTATTTAAAGGGAACAGCTTTGTCGAATATTTGGCCGAAGAACAGCTGGAAAGCGTCACAAGAGATGCGTCGGCAAGACTCGGCGGACTGACAAGACAGCGGTATGCGATTGAGGTCGATTCGGAAGGCGGATTTGTCATGAGGGATGATGCCAACGGCGGAGTCAAGCGTCCGGTCACGAGCTTGTCCGGCGGTGAAACCTTTCTGACTTCCCTTGCGCTGGCGCTTGCTTTATCCGCTCAAATCCAGCTTCGCGGAGAATACCCGCTGCAATTCTTCTTTTTGGATGAAGGGTTTGGAACGCTTGATCAAGACTTGCTGGATACGGTGATCACAGCGTTGGAAAAACTCCAGTCCGACAATCTGTCAGTCGGTGTGATCAGTCACGTCCAGGAGCTCAGGGCTAGACTGCCGAAAAAATTGATCGTCCAGCCGGCAGAGCCGAGCGGCAGAGGAACTGCCGTATCGCTTGAAATGATTTGACATGTTTTTCGCTGCTAAGATTAAAATGATAGAGCGGATGCATCAATTCAAAAGCAGCCTCCTTCTGTATGAATGAGGCTGCTTTATGCATTTCCGACAACATCCGAGTCGCTGACATCGGGGTCTATATAATTTGTAGCATTTAAACCATTGTTCACGATTAGGAAATCTCCTGTATTTCCGGCACCTGAACCAAGTGCGGATTTTGAAGTGCTTTTTGGAGAAAGGTAAAAGGAATCACCGAAATTTACTACTCCCCCTGATATAGAGTTGATCTTGATAGGTCCGACAATTGCTGGCATGATTGATCGACACCCTTTTTAGAAGTCTCGAGACAGTATATGCGGGCCTTTTCGCTATTGTGAATTCCTAGGGGGGAGGTTTCGAATATGCTTGATCCTTGTGTCGGTATCTATGCTGCGGGTTGATCCTATATGGGCAGTTGATGAAGAAGAAACACTTTGAATCTTGATGGCTCTCACGCGAATGACCGGGTTTTCATGGAAAAACGCGGAACATACGCCTGTTTCCGGAAGCGGTTGGGGGACAGGCTGTTGGAAAAGCTGATAATCTTCCTGTTTAAAAGAGCCTTCATTCCCCAGATAATCAGCAAGATAGCGTTGGATGGCGAGAACCTTTTCCCTGAAAAACAGTTCTTCTGAATCACCGATTTGAAGCGTGCTGCCGGCCCCGACAAACTGCAATTTTAAGAATTTCACTTTGGAAGTTCTATTCAGCATTATTCAGGCGCCAGCGGGGTGATTGCCCCGATGATAAGAGATTCCGGCGGCGTATCAAAAATCGATGAGAGCGAAATGGATTCTGTATCTCCGATTAAAAAAACGGAGGAGCTTGAAACCCCGGTGATTTTAATGTTGCCTACGTCCAAACAGCGGTTTACAACAGTAAAATTCATTCGTTTTCATTTCCTTTCATTTCATCAGGTATCGCTTTTAGAAAATGTTCAATCGCCCGGATGATATCGCGCTTCACATGTTCGGCCAGCTTTTCCGCCTGCTCCCTCGGTGAAGCGGATTCTTCGGTTTTTACATGCTTGGCATAATAGCGGATGCGGCTGTCTACCTGTTTTCGGATGTCTTCAATGATATGGTGCCGGTTTGTATCATCCAGCTTGCTGTCATACCGGTTTTCCAGCTGTTCCAGGTGATGGGGGATTTCTTCGTTTAAATAAGCGTCAACAAGCTGTCTTGCATGCTGGATCAGCTGACCGTTCATTTCCTGTTGGAGCATCCCGATTTCCGGCGGATGCTGGCCGATTTCGAAGTTTTCGACATGTTCCTGATCCGCCGGATTGAGCCCGATGTTGAGGGTTCCTTCCAGGCGTTCGATTTTTAGTTGGTCAAATTTGTATTCAACCCGGTCAATTCTTGTTCCCGGATTTTCCTTCAGGCTGTTCAGCTCTGCCTGAATTACGGAGATCTGTCTTTCAAGCTGTTGAATTTGTGCGGCCTGCTGCTGCAAGTAGCTGTAAATGTTTTGTGAATATGGCGGGTGCTGCTGGTTCATGAGCTTTCACCTCCGCGTACTCCTGTTGCCGAAGGAGACTGAAGGGGGACAAAGAATGGGGTAGGAACCTCTCCTGTTACGGGCGGAGCCGCTTCAGTATAGCTTCCGGTATTATACAAATTGGAAAGCGTTTTAATTGAACCGGCGCTCCCGATCTGCAAGACGGAAGAGTTGCTGATTCCTTCTACTCTTAAGTAATTGATTTGTATCGTTTGATTAATATAGAAGTTCATGACCTCACTCCTTACAGATTTCCTGCGACCGGCTGATCGATCAGATCGTTGTCAAAAGTGCGGGTGATGCTGTTTTGGTTGTATATGACGGTTCCGTCTCCGGTAATAAAGCTTCCGGCGCCGGCAAATGTTTTCAGTTCTGAATAAGGAGAGATCGTGATGCAGTCCCCGATATGAACAACCCCGCTTGAACCTACGGCATTTACTTTAAAAGCTCCGACAATCGCTGGCATTAAGGCACACCCTTTTCCATTGATTCAAACATCTCTAATGGGCTATACACCATATCTTATGAGGATTGGGCGCTTCCTGTGATTAAATAAAAAAGCGGGACGATGAAACTTCTATCGTGTGAAAGCGTAAAAAGACTGTATATGTTTGTTACGAGGAGCGGAAGTTTATATGTATGTCGAGTTTCAATATCATTTCATTTTGCTGGCTTTGCTTTTTATGGTGACTGCCTATGCTGTCGGGGTAAAAAAACAAGTTTGGATGTTGAGAGGTTTTCAGCAGTCAAGAATCAGAGATAAAGATAAGCTGGCTGTAACGGCTGGATATTTCTTTCTGAACAGCGGTTTTTTCTTATTGTTGAACGGTCTAGTCCACATCCCGTATCAGGAGTCGTTTACACCTTCGGCAATTATTGCATACGGCGTTTGCACGATCATCTACGTTCAAAAAACATTGGTTGATTGATCGTGAACGAAAATTGTGAATCAGAAAAAACCGGTGCTAATACGACAGACTCTACCGGTGAAATGGGCGCCATCTGACTGCTCGGGCAGGCGCTTTTAGGAAGAGCGGCGGCCGCTCGTTTTAAAGACATCTTCAAGCTGCAAGCCGCTCTCATGCTTTTGCATTTTTTGATTCAGCAAGTTGTCCAATTCCTGGCTGCAGCGAATGGCTTCTTTGGAATTGATCCCGAATTTTTCGGCGGTTTCAATCAAGTCCAATCGTTTTGCTTCAATTTTTTTGTTCATCATGGCAGTCTCCAACTTTCACTTGTATTTTGAGCCGGTGGATCAGCTTTTTCACAATTTAAAAAAGTTGATACTGATAGTATACTCCATTTTGGGTTGAAAGGATTTTTTTCGTCAATATGACAAAAAATGCGACATTTTTTTCTGCGCTGAAGCAAGAGTCATAAACTAGACCGTCTCTTTAAAGCCTGGAAAGTGATAAAAACAGATAACGTTTTCTTTTTTCGATATAATGGAAAATCTGTTTTTGTTCATCTTCCAGCTGAGCGGAGGTAATGTTTGTATAAGGGTCCTGTTCAAGGTAAGGGGCTAGGACGGCATGCCATTTTGTCAGACAGGGCGAAAGCCGGCTGATCGTAAATTCATGCTGCAGGACATGTTTCATCAAAGCGAAATATTGTGATTTAAAGGATGGAATGTCCAGGAGCCTTGCTGATAATGTATTATAGCCGGTCACCGGAATGCGGTCGTGCTTCATATCTTCACCGTTGATATTCCGTCCCCATGTCGCATCACAATCCCAAGGGATGATTTGGAATATCCCCGTCTTTTCATTGAAGTAAAGAGCATAATTATGAACAAATCCGTCGAAGTTTTGCGTGCACACGACTCCGATCAGCCACAACAAATATTGTTTGACATCAAGGTAGCGCTTGATCTCCTTTGCGAATGTCTCGTCTTTTGCGGTGTTAATAAAGTAGATCAATTCTTGTAAAACATTGTCGTGCCTGCTCGATCCGCATTTTCTTTCATAGCCCTGAAGCAGGTTTTTCTTCGCCTGTTTGTCAAAAGAGCTTAGCAAAGAAAAATTGGCATCGTCATCAACGGCATAATAAATTGCACCGTCTTCTAAATTTCTCTTCTTTAAGAATGTATCATCAACCGACTCTATTTTTAAATAGACGCCTTCTTGTTTTCCGTTGATAGAAAGAAACACATGGGAAGCTGATGGGGCGAGCACCCCGATTTTGTCAAAGAAATGAAAAGAAAGTCGATTGCGAATGTAGGAAGGATCGTTGAACTCAGCGTTTAAGTGAAATTCGGACTCTTTTCTTTTTGTTTGTTTGCGATATTGAATATAATAGGATTTCTTTTGCAATTCGCGGGTGTGCGCCCCTCTGTAGGAAACGAAGACCGGAATGCGTACCGTACCGGTTTGGAGCGCACCGGGAACAGCTTCGTCGCTCCAAATGTCTTTTTTTATTTTGTTCAATTCGTTTGGGTGAATGTACAGCCTGAAGGCCGGCAAGACAGTACCATTCATGATCATTTCCTCCTTTTTCAGATGGGATATTATATGTGGAAAAAGCCTGTCCCGGGAGCGGGCGGCCTAAGTTTGAACAAAACAGTCATTTGCCTCAGTACACCTGTCTCTGCCCTTGAGTATGATAAAACAGGACATAAAAAGATAGGATAGGAGGTATAAAGATGAGTGGTGTCCATGATCATGATATTCAAAAAGCAGTAGACCAGCTGAAGAGCGAGGGAAGAGATCAATATTTGGACCGTGAGCCTGAATCCTCAGGAAGCGGAAAAAATAAGAAAGATTCTAACATTTGGGATCTGTGGTGGGGGATAAAACCGCATCATGACAAAAGCAAAAAACATGATAAAAGCGAAAAACCGCATCATGACAAAAGCAAAAAACATGATAAAAGCGAAAAACCGCATCATGACAATAGCAAAAAGCATGATAAAAGCGAAAAGCCGGATGACTGTAAAAAACATGATAAAAGCAAAAAGCCGCATCATGACAAAAGCAAAAAGCCGGATGACTGCAAAAAGCATGATAAAAGCAAAAAACCGGATAAAAAGCCGAAATGTCGCCACAAACGGTGGGAATATCACCACTACGATAAGAAAAAACATCATAAGAGTTCGAAAAGCGGCTATGAAAAATACACCGAATGGTATGAGGGGAATGTAACGGAAGTCAAATATCGCAAAGTGTAATCAAAGCGGCTTACTGCAATGTGAGCCGCTATTCTTTTTTAGGAATGAGAGGCCGGGACTTTTGAATGGGTTTTTAGAGGGCAGAAAGGATTTTTTCATTTTTTAGAGAATATTTAGAAAAGAAGTGAAGATGAAATCATAACGTGCGGGGGAATATGAATGAAGTTTGCGACAGCAGGGCTGCACAGCCGAATATTTGTGGGACTTGTGATGGGCGATAAAATCATGGATTTGCAGAAAGCCGAAAAAAAGCTGTTTGAGCTTGAGACCATACCTGAAACACTCATTGAATGTGTAAGTGAGGGGGACAAGTTTGTCCGCCATGTTGAGCAGCTTGTTGAATGGTCAAAGAAGAAGCATACTGAAGAAAGCGGTTCTTATATTTATCCGCTCTCAGATGTCAAACTGCTTGCGCCCATTCCCAAGCCGCGGAAAAACGTCTTTTGCATCGGGAAAAATTATCGGGACCATGCGATTGAAATGGGAAGCGAAGCGGATATTCCCGAGCATATCATGGTCTTTACAAAAGCGCCGACATCAGTGATCGGACACATGGAAGACATTGATGCACACAAAGGCGTGACAGATGCGCTTGATTATGAAGGAGAGCTGGCGGTGGTCATCGGCAAAACGGGCAGACGCATTCCGAAAGAAGAAGCGCTCGACTATGTGTTCGGCTACACGATCGTCAACGATGTGACAGCGCGTGATCTGCAAAAGCGCCATAAGCAGTTTTTTATTGGAAAAAGCCTTGATGCCACCTGTCCGATGGGGCCGTATCTCGTACATAAGTCAATGATTGAGGATCCTCAACAGCTGAAAGTGGAAACGCGCGTCAATGGGGCGCTCCGCCAGTCCGGCTGCACGAAAGATATGATATTTCCGATTGCTGAAATCATTGAGACGCTGTCCAAAGGAATGACGCTTGAAGCCGGGGATATCATTGCGACGGGGACGCCGTCCGGGGTCGGCAATGGATTTCATCCGCCGCGGTTTCTTCATGAAGGGGATCAGGTTGATATTACGATCGAGCCGATCGGGACGCTTTCAAATAAAGTGTTGTCATCTGATGGATGATTTTGTATACTGGAGATATCAAATTTACGGAAATGAGGGATGTGCGATGAGAAAAGCGATTGTGATGTTTGCCAGTCCACTTTTCATAGCGCAGCCCATGTCAATTCATTAACCGATTCTCTTTTGTTGATCTGGTGATATTCTATTCCATGGGCTGCCGGTGCGGCTCATGGATTTTTTGCTTTGCTTGATAGAGCGCAAAAAAAGAGCCTTGTCTTAGGCTCTTTTTTCTTTTGATACATCATCAGACAATGGGAGGAAACGAAATTGAATCTAACAAGATTAGGTGTGAAATATATTAGCGATGCTTTAAAGGATATGAAAGAAAACGGACTTGTGCTTGGGAGAGTCGCTCTTGTGCATAAGCGGATGTACCGGGTGTTTACCGGGCATGGAGAATGGCTTGCCGAAATGTCCGGCAGGCTGAGATTTGAAGCGGAAAGCAGCGGAGATTACCCTGCTGTGGGGGATTGGGTGTATATGCGTCCGCGGGAAGGCGAACAAAAAGGAACGATCGTGGATATTGTTCCACGCTTCAGCCAATTCTCGCGGAAGGCAGCGGGTGATCCAACGGTGGAACAAATCACGGCGGCTAACGTAAACACGGTGTTTCTCGTCAGTGCACTCAACCAGGATTTCAATATGAGAAGAATGGAACGCTATTTATTGCTGGCTTGGGAAAGCGGCGCCAATCCGGTCATCGTGCTGAGCAAAGCGGACATCGAGGGCCGGATTGAGGAAAGGGTCAGACAGGCTGAATCTGTCGCGCTTGGTGTGCCCATCCATGTCATCAGTACACATGAGGGCATGGGTATGAATGAGCTGAGGCGGTATATCAGAGAAGGAGAGACGGTGGCGCTGTTAGGCTCTTCAGGGGTCGGAAAATCGACCATCATTAATTTCTTTTTGAAAGAGGACCGCCAGGCCGTTCAAGCGGTCCGTGAAGGCGATGACAAAGGGCGGCATACGACCACGCACAGGGAGCTGTTTATGCTTCCCGATGGAGGAAATGTAATCGACACGCCGGGCATGAGGGCGCTTGAGCTTTGGGAATCTGAAGAAGGCTTCCGCGAAAGCTTTGCCGATATTGAACAGCTGGCGAAAAGCTGCAAATTTTCGGATTGCCGCCATGATCAAGAACCCGGCTGCGCCGTTCAAACAGCCATTCTGGAAGGGAGCTTGGACCGCCATCGCTTACAGAGCTACGTGAAGCTGAAAAAAGAGCTCGAATACCTTGCGAGAAAAAAAGATAAACGGGCGATGAAACAAGAAAAAACCGCTGGAAGCAGATTTCGAAAAGCATGAAAAACCATAAAAAAAGATAGCTGAGAAAGAGGCGCTGATGGTGAATGCAGCGCCTCCCGCATCCTTATGACAGCGTTCACATTTTTTGTTTAATGGACGGGTTCATGATAATATAAGAGCGATACCTGATCCGATAGGGGGAAATTTGATATGACGCATATGCATATCACGACATGGGTCATCGCGCTCATTTTAGTGATCGTTGCTTACGGACTTTATTCTGCAGGAAACAGCAAAGGTGCAAAAATCACGCACATGATTCTCCGCTTATTCTATATCTTAATCATCATAACCGGAGCACAGCTCTTGTTTATGTTCACGGCATGGAATGGGGAATACATAGCAAAGGCCATACTCGGCCTCGTGACAGTCGGTTTGATGGAGATGCTGTTGATCCGCAAGAAAAAAGATAAAGGCATGACCGGGATTTGGATCGGCTTCATTGTCGTCCTGTTGTTGACGATCGCGCTCGGACTTCGTCTTCCTTTAGGCTTTAAGATCTTTTGATCATAGGCACCAGTTCTGTTTGTTGGAACTGGTGTTTTTTTATGTAGGAGGCTTGTATGCGGAAATCGTCACGATTCGCGTCCCGTCAGATGCCGTCCATTCAAACCTGTCTTTTCTCTCCCCGTTCCGTTCGTAATGATGCTGAAGTGCGCATTGCTTCACATCGGTTGAAAATTGGTAAAACGATACGCCTTTTGCACACTCCGCATCTGTCAAAAAGCTCAATCCGTTATATGCGTAGACACAGTCAAACACAGAAAATCCGAGGCTGTTCAGCTGATCCAAAAAAGCGTAAAACTGCCCATCGTCCAAATCATTCAAAAAATCCAAAAAAGCCTGTTTGACGGTTTTCAGGTAGCGGAGCGCCTCCCCGCCCGTTAATGCAATGTTTCCGTGTTTTTCTGTAACGGCGAATTGATCGAAAAGCTCTGCTTTCACCCAGTCGCCGTCAAGTTTGACAAAGACGGCAGGGCTTTTCAGACTTTCAAACAAAAATAAATCCCCCTCCTCATTTTCGATCAGGCAGATGCCATCCTCCATGATAACGGTGCCGTAAATCCATTTGCGACTTTCTTCATAAATCCGCATCTCTCGTCCAGTGTCCATGTCTGTCTCCTTTCCTTCTTCTTTTTTTCCAAAACAGGCTTGTCTCATACAAGTCTCTGATGGACAATTCAACTATTATTGTAAGATGCATAAAATAAGTAAAGTGACAAAGGAAGTGAAGCCTAAAAAGAGAAAGAACATTAGAATTGGAGCTGATCGACAATGTGTGGAATTACGGGGTGGGTGGATTTTAAAAAACCGCTTGTCCGAGAGCAGCCTATCATGGAGAAAATGACTGAAACGCTGTCAAAAAGAGGGCCTGATGATACAAACATTTGGGGAAAGCATCACGTTTTATTCGGACATAAGCGTTTGGCCGTTGTGGATCTGGAAGGCGGCAAACAGCCGATGACCCGCACACATCAAGGCAATCTCTACACGATTTGCTATAACGGAGAGCTTTACAATACAGAGGATTTGCGAAAAGAGCTTCAAGCGCTGGGACACCAATTTAACAGCCATTCCGATACAGAGGTTTTGCTTCATTCCTACATGGAATGGAAAGAAGAGTGCGTGCACAGACTGAATGGAATTTTCGCCTTTGCGGTGTGGGACGAAAAAAGGGATCTTCTGTTTGCGGCGCGGGACCGTCTCGGAGTCAAACCGCTGTTTTATTTTGAGCAGGGCACGTCATTTCTGTTCGGTTCTGAAATCAAGGCGATTCTTGCTCATCCTGAGGTAAAAGCGAAGGTTGACCGTCAAGGCCTTGCCGAAATTTTTGGACTCGGCCCGTCAAGAACGCCGGGGAGCGGGGTCTTCAAAGGAATGAAAGAAATCCGTCCCGGGCACGCCATGCTGTTTTCAAAAGACGGTTTGACGACCTGGCGCTATTGGAACGTCAAAAGCGAAAAGCATACAGACAGCTTTGCCGACACTGTACTGAATGTACGGTCGCTTTTCGAAGATGCGGTGACAAGACAGCTTGTCTCAGACGTGCCTGTGTGTACGTTTTTATCGGGAGGAGTAGATTCAAGCGCCATTACAGCAACAGCAGCGAAGCATTTTGAAAAAGAAGGAGAGGCGCCGCTCCATACGTTTTCGGTCGATTATGAGGACAATGAGCAATATTTTACATCAAGTTTATTTCAGCCGAATGCCGATGGACCGTGGATTCGAAAAATGTCTGATGCTTTCGGAACCGTTCATCATAACTGTGTCATCTCCCAGGAGGACCTGGCCGGCTATTTAGAGGAAGCAGTGGTTGTCAGGGATTTGCCCGGGATGGCTGATGTTGATTCATCATTGCTTTGGTTTTGCAGAGAAATCAAAAAGGATTTTGTCGTGAGTCTGTCTGGGGAATGTGCAGATGAAATTTTCGGCGGATACCCTTGGTTCCATTCGGCTGAAGATGTGAAAGATTTCCCATGGATGAGATCGATGGAAGAACGGATCGGGCTTTTGCGGAGCGACTGGCAGAAAAAGATCGGACTCAAGGAGTATGTGACGGCCAGATATGAGGAAACAGTGAAGGAAACGCCTCATGCAGACGGGGAAACGGGCGAGGAAAAGCGAAGAAGAGAACTCTTTTACTTAAATATGCTTTGGTTTATGACGACTCTGCTTGACCGGAAAGACAGAATGAGCATGGGCGCGAGCCTGGAAGTCCGGGTGCCGTTCGCCGATCACAGGCTTGTTGAATATGTTTGGAACATTCCGTGGGAATTCAAAATGCACGGAAACCGGGAAAAAGGGGTCTTCCGCAAAGCGATGGAAGGAATTTTGCCTGATGATATTTTATATCGCAAGAAAAGCCCGTATCCAAAAACACACCACCCGGCTTACACAAAAGCGGTTAAACGCTGGCTGGCATCACTGCTCAAGAACAAAGATTCGGCTCTCCACACCTTTTTAGACAACAAAAAGCTGAATCAGCTGATCGAGACGGAGGGCGCGTCTTTCAAGGTGCCATGGTACGGCCAATTGATGAAGGGCCCGCAGCTCATCGCGCATCTTGCCCAAATCCATACCTGGTTTGAGACATACAGGATCGATATTGATGAATAAAACACCCGGCGGCCGCCGGGTGCTTTTTTATTGGATTTGTTCGGTTTTAAGTGGTGTAACTGTGATACAAGGCCCGTTTCAAAATCGGAGGTTCTGCCATGCAGCTTTCTTGATGTTCGGAAGCCGAGGAGCCGTGTTCAGCGTAGTCAAGGACCGGAGCCGATGCCTTCATCACCGCCCATCATCTGGGAACTCTCATTCTTATGTTTCAGCAGATATGCGCTTTCTAACGAAAAACCGGCATTCGATTGAAAGCCGGTTAAGCCGCAAACCCTTTTTGCAGCCACATCTTTGATCTCCATCTTCTGTACATCAAAATCCCTCTAACCCATTCATCGGCAATAAACGAAAACCAAATTCCCGCAAGCCCGAGTTCGAGCTGAATGCCAAAAATATAAGCGATTGGCAGGCCGATCCCCCACATAGAGATGATCGCCATATAGACGGGATATTTTGCGTCCCCGACGGCCCTGAGAGAGTTGATGATGACCACATTGAATGAACGGCCGGGCTCAAGGATGATCGTCATGACGATTAACATGCTGGCTGTCGCGATAATATCTGGGTTTTGACTGAAGATGCCGATCAGCGGTTTTGAAAACAGGGCGAAGAGAACGGAGGTGAAGGTCGTAATCGCCAACGCCCACCAGAGACTTTTCAGGCATCTGCTGTAAGCTTCATCAAATTGTTTGGCGCCGATATGGCGTCCGATTAAAATTTGGGTTCCCTGACTGATCGCCGTGCCAAAAAGCATGATAAACATCATCAGATTTTGCGCATATACTTTTGTCGTCAGCGCCTGTGCGCCCATCAGCGTGATAAAATAGGTGATGATCATCTGTGACGCATTATAAGAAAGCTGTTCGCCGGCCGAAGGGATGCCGATTTTGAGCAGCTTCTGTAAATGTCCTTTTTGCATGAAAAAAAGCCGTTTTGAGAAGATCGGCATTCCAATGCGCTTTTTGACGAGCAGAGCGATCGCAAACAGGCCGATGATGCGCGCCGTTGAAGTAGATAGCGCCACCCCTGTAACGCCTAATACCGGAAATCCGAACGGCCCGAAAATAACAAGATAGTTGCCTGCGATATTTAAAATATTCATGCCGATCGTGACAGCCATCGTATCCTTCGTATGGCCGTAGCTTTTCAAAATGGCGCTGAATGTCATGATGAGAGCCTGAATGAAGGACAGCCCGCCGACGATTTGCAAAAAGATTTTTGCTTCACCAAGCAGTTCGGCTGACAGGCCCATCATCAATAAAAGCGGTTCTGCAAAAATAAAAATGACTGCGCTGATCAGCAGGCTGATGATAAAATTGGCGCTGATGGAAACATGCCCGACATCCATCGCTGCCGTTTTTTGCCGTGATCCTAAAAATTGTGAAATAACGACCGTAGTGCCTGTTGCGATGAATCCAAACATGACGATGATCAGATTCAGCATTTGGTTGCTGACGCCGACGGCTGCCACGCTGTCGTCGGAATATTGGCTGAGCATCAGGGTATCAGCGTTGCCCATCAGCATATATAATGAAACCTCAATAAAAATCGGCCAGGTCAAAGCGAATAAAGAGAGGTGTTGAACGTTTGTTTTCTTCATGGCGGTGACCCCTTTCTTTTCAAAATCCGATTAATAGTGTAACGCCATTTTTTTATAATAAAAAGAGACGAAACCGATACTTCTTGGAGAAATCCGACTAAATCAAAGGGGGGAGAACATTGGACCATATCATCTTCAAGATCCCGCCGCTGCCTGTTTTAATCACCTGTGGGGAAGGCGTGTTCAAAACAGGAGAAAAACATATAAAACGTGAATATTCCGTTTTTGACCTTTTATATGTTATAAAAGGGGAGCTGTTTTTGACGGAAGGCGGCAAGCCCTATCGCATCAGGGAAGGAGAATATATTATCCTCATACCGGGGCTGGAGCATTACGGCCATCAGGGCTGTCATGAGGATACCCATTATTTCTGGCTTCACTTTCAAGAGAAATCATACGAATTGGCGGATCAGGGAGGTGAGAATTGGACCGGGCTCAAGCTCGAGAAGGGAACGTTTGAGACGCCCCCTTTATACAGCCTGAGGCTTCCGAGGAAGGGAAAAGTCGATCAAAAGACGTTTATTGAAAAGCAGTTTAGAAGTTTGATAGATGATACAGCCGAGAATACGGATTTGCCTTTGAGGAAGCAGCTTTTGTTTGAAGAGCTGCTGATTCACCTGCAGAAAGAGGCGTTCCGCATTCCTTCCGCGAATGAACGGGTGGCGTCAGAAGCGCAGCGCTATATTGACCGCCATTATAAAGAAAAGCTGAGCATGGATCGACTGGCGCAAGCTCTGCATTACAACCAGGACTACATTACCCGCTGCATGCAAAAAGCGGTCGGCCTGACGCCGGGGCAGTATGCCAATAAGGCGCGCATCCTTGAAGCGAAGCGGCTGCTTTCCGTGACAAATGACAAAATGTCATCAATCGCGGAACAAGTCGGCATTGATGATCCGACGTATTTTTCAAAGCTTTTCAAGCAAATGGAAGGAATTTCGCCCATCGAGTACCGAAAGATGATGAAGAGAAATATAGAATGAAAAAGGAGGGAAACGCGTGGCGCCTATACATGGCGAAAAAGTCAAACTGCGTCAGATCACCATGGATGACCTGCCTGGATTGTGGAACATGATCTATGGGGTGAAAAAACCTGAATGGAAAAAATGGGATGCGCCTTATTTTCCGCTGCAGCCTGAACCGTATCAATATTTCATCGATTCGTTTTTGCCGGCTTTGAAAGATAAGCCTCCCCGCTATGCGGCGATAGAGATCGGCGGAGTCTTGAAGGGGACGGTGTCCTACTATTGGGAATGCAGGCCGACCCGCTGGCTTGAATGTGGAATCGTCATCTATGATCCTTTATATTGGAACGGCGGCTACGGCACTGAAGCCGTGAAGCTGTGGGGCGGCTATTTGTTTGAAAACATGGATATTCCGAGAATCGGGATGACCACTTGGTCTGGAAATCAGCGGATGATGAAGTGCGCGGAAAAAGCGGGATTTACGATGGAGGGGCGTATTCGCAAAGTCAGATATTACAATGGAACATATTATGATTCCATCAGGTACGGAATGTTAAGAGAGGAGTGGGAGCAGATTTGCGGACACGGCTGCCGCACTCTATAATGGAATATTAGAAAATCTTATTGCGGATACGGGTGAGGAAGACAAAATGAAAAAAACCATTTATGATGTAGCGGAAGCAGCCGGCGTTTCTATTTCCACAGTTTCGCGGGTGATCAATCATACCGGGAGAATCAGCAAATCGACAAGACAAAAAGTGCTGGAGGTCATGAAAGAGCTTGATTATCAGCCGAATGTCCACGCTTCTGCGCTGACCGGGAAGCGTACGAATATCATCGGCCTCTTGACGCCCGATATCGCAAACCCTTTTTTCGGAGAACTGGCCAAAAGCGTTGAAGAACGGGCGGATGAGCTTGGGTTCAGCATTATCATGTGTTCGACGGACAGGAACCCGGAAAAAGAAACAAAGTATTTTTCAGTGCTGAGGCAAAAAAATGTCGACGGCATCATTTTTGCGACAGGCATAGAAAACAAAGAAAGCTTTGCCGCGCTTGAGGATATTGTGGAAAAAGGTATTCCGCTTGTGATGATTTCGCAGGATCGCGCTCTTTTTCCGATGGACGTCGTGGTCATTGATGATGTCATGGGCGGGTATTTGGCTGCAAAACATTTAATCTCGCTCGGCCATCAAAAGATCGCCTGCTTGATCGGCGACGGATCGACAACAGGTGAAAAAGACCGTCTGAAAGGCTTTAAAAAAGCAATGGATGAAGCGGGAATTGAAATCGATGAGTCGCTGATGGCTGGAACGGGTTTTTCTCTTCAAAACGGTAAAGAAGCCGCCGCAGCCATGTTCGCTCAGAAGGTTCCGACGGCCGTTTTTGCCGTCAATGATGTGCTGGCCTGCGCCGTGATCCAGACGGCAAGGGAATGGGGGCTGAAAGTGCCTGGGGATTTATCAGTCATCGGCTTCGATAATACGATTTTGGCGGAAATGATCGACCCGCCGCTTACAACCGTGTCACAGCCGATAGAAGAAATGGGGCGCCGCGTTGTTGAACTGCTTGCCGAAGACATTCACGGCAAGAAAAAATCAAAAAGCAAAATGATTCTCACCCCGGAACTTGTGATCAGACAGTCAACCGCACCGCTCCGAATCGACGAAAAGATATCGGAAAAGAGGCAGCAGCTTTAACTGTCAAAGCGGCTCCTTTTGGCTGCATTTTGTGCAAGCGCTTGCTCTTATTTGCCGTTGAATTGGTGTTTGTTTTTTCTGTCTCATTTGCAAAAATATAATGAGAGGAGTGAAAAAAGTGTTGCAGAAGTATATGAACGGCGATAGAATAAAACCGATGTTGAGCAAGCGCTTTCTCACATGTGGCGGCAGCGTTTTATTAGGATAGCTGCACAGGCGAAAGAAGGCTGTCTCCGCCGTTGGAGTGAAGCGCTTACAAAGCAGACGGCATTTTTCTGCGGGATAGCCTGTAGAAAAATGCCGTCAAATGAATCAGACACAAAGGGGAGTTGAACATGTCAGAAAACGTGAGATGTGCAGTATTGGGATTGGGAAGGCTCGGCTATTACCATGCGAAGAACTTAAAAACGGCTGTGCAAGGCGCGCAGCTTGCGGCTGTAGCCGATCCGCTGAAAGGCAGAGCTGAGCAGGCTGCCGCCGAGCTGGGCGTCGAAAAATGGTCTGCGGACCCATATGAATTTCTCCAGGATCCGGATATAGACGCAGTTATCATTGTCACGCCGACAACCACTCATGCGGACATGATAAAACAGGCGGCTGATTGCGGCAAACAGATTTTTGTCGAAAAGCCGCTGACATTACATCTTGATGAATCAAAAGAAATCGTTAAGAAGATCAAGGAGACCGGCGTCATTTGCCAAGTCGGATTTATGAGGCGGTTTGATCCGGCATATGCGGATGCCAAAAAAAGAATCGATGCCGGCGAGATCGGCAAACCGATCTATTTTAAAGGGTTTACGCGCGACTTTGGTTCCCCGCCAGCTGAATTTATTAAAAACAGCGGCGGCATTTTTATCGATTGTTCAATCCATGATTATGATATTGCCCGCTATTTAATGGGAGCGGAAATCACTTCCGTATCCGGGCACGGGCGGATTTTAAAGCATTGCTTTATGGACGAATGCGGGGACGTCGATCAGGCCCTCACCTATATGGAATTTGATTCAGGCGCCGCCGGGGATACGGAGGCGAGCCGAAACTCTCCTTACGGCTATGATATTCGCGCCGAAATCATCGGAACCGAAGGCAGTATTTTTATCGGGACGCTCCGAAACCAATCGCTTACAATGCTGACCGGAAAAGGCGGCAGCTTTGACATCGTTCCGGATTTTCAGACGAGGTTTCATGAAGCATATTGTTTGGAGCTCGAGCACTTTGCCGAATGCGTCCGTGATCAAAAGAAGCCGATCGTAACCGAAGAAGATGCAGCCATTAATTTGGAAATCGCCATCGCGGCAACCGAATCTTTTGCAAGCGGCAGGCCTGTAAAACTTCAGAATCAAACAGGGCAGATGCCGGTTTAGAATAGGAGTGTGTCGATTTCCTGGGCGAGTACAAGTATGTCGCTGGTTTGATGAGCAAAAGCGCATACGCCGCACAAGTCCGGGAAACCGTCCGCATCCAATACCGTTGCCAGCCAGGGCGGATGGGAAGACGCTTTCCAGATAGATGCTATTGTGCTCTGCCTGATCTTCAATTATTCAAAGACCGGCATACGAAAGGGCATGCCGGCTGTCTTTAAGCAAATAATGAAATACCAAGATATGCGGCAAGGACCCACATCACAAGAGCGGATCCTTTATTGAAAAGGGTCTGCCATGCCCCGCGGGAATCAAGACGCCTGAGGATACGCCCCAAAACGGCCAGCGCTGTAAACCATACCCATGACACAAAGATGCACGATCCGGTAAACAGCCATCTTTCCTGGCCGTCATATGTTAAAGAATTGGTGCCGATGACACCGACAGTATCAAGTATTGCGTGCGGGTTGAATAAGGATACGGCAACTGCAAAAACGATTTGCCTTTTTGCCGTCAGACCGTCAGAATTGCTGTTTCCACTGGCAGGCTTGCTGTTCCATGTGACCCAGCCCATATAAAAAAGAAAACAGGTGCCTGCTGCTACCAAGATCATCTTTACGGCAGGCATCCCGGCGACGGCTGCAGAAACTCCTGTCACAGCCAGTATGATGAGAAGCGTGTCACATAAGGAAGCGGAAACCACAAGCGGCAGCACCCGCCATAAGCGATGTGCAACAGCGGCTTGCTGAAAGATGAAGACGTTTTGCGCTCCTAAAGGAAGAATCAGTCCTAAAGCGAGAATCATTCCATGAAAACTTGCGTTCATTGCTATAAAAACCCCTTTCAAAACACGTCCGTTTTATTGTAGAGTAAGACGAATATATTGTCTCCGGCCATTTGGCTGGATGGGGGAGCCAGCCAAATGACGTTTTGAAAAAAGGAGCTGAACGAAAAAAAGTGAACAACCAGTTGGACCGAAACTCAGACATCCCGTTATATCAGCAAATTGAACAGATCATCAAAGAAAAAATCCTCAAAGGAGAATGGCCTGTCGGAACAAAAATCCCTTCCCAGCGCAAACTCGCCTCGATATTTTGTGTCAACAGGAGCACGGTGACCGCCGCGATAGATGAATTAACCGCTGAAGGGCTGCTGGAGGGAAAACGGGGAGGCGGCACAAAAGTGACGAAATATACATGGAGCGGGCTTGCTTCAGGTCCGGCGCTCGATTGGACCAGCTATGTCCGGTCAGGGATTCACCGCCCGAATTCATTGACAATCCAGGAAATCAACCGGCAGGAGGTCAAAAAAGAAATCATCAGACTTGGAACAGGAGAGCTGTCTCCTGAACTTCTGCCTTATCGGGACATGAAAACAATTCTTCGCCATGCTGAAGCTGAGAAACTTACCCTCGGTTATGAAGAGCCAAAAGGAAACCGCTATACAAGGGAAGTCATCAAGGATCGCCTCGAACAAAAAGGTGTGAGTGTCTCGCCTGATTCCATTTTAATTGTTTCCGGCGCCCTGCAGGCGCTCCAGCTCATATCGATCGGTCTTCTGAAACGAAAGTCCGCCGTGCTCACGGAAAGGCCGTCATACCTTTACTCGCTTCACGTTTTCCAATCGATGGAGATGAAGCTATGCGGGATTCCGGCGGATGAAAAGGGATTAGACCCGGCCGTCATTCCGGCCTGCAAAAAACAATGCGGCGCAGACCTTTTGTATACGATTCCGACATTTCATAACCCGACAGGCAGACAGATGACGGAAGAAAGAAAAAAAGAGCTGATTCGCATCAGCAAACAGCAATGTCTTCCGATCATCGAGGATGACGCATACGGCGATTTATGGATCGATGGTCCGCCTTCTCCGCCGCTGAAAGCATTCGATCAAGACGGTAACGTTCTTTATGTCGGCACATTGTCGAAAACCGTCAGCCCCGGTCTCCGCATCGGCTGGGTGGCAGGCCCCGAACCTGTTATCGAAAGGCTGGCGGACATTAAAATGCAAACCGATTACGGATCAAGCTCCCTTTCCCAATGGGCGGCCGCGAAGTGGATGGAAAGCGGCCTTTATGAAAAGAACCTCGCCCGGATCAGAAATAAACTGAAAATAAGGCGCGACACGGCACTGCGCTGCCTAGAGGCCCACTGCGAAGGGATCGCCAGCTGGGAAAAACCGAGCGGCGGATTTTACATTTGGGTCACGTTTCATAAACCGCTGCAGATCCATACGCTATTTGAAAAAGCATTGAAGAAAAACATCCTGATCAACCCGGGGACGCTTTATGATCAAGAAGCAAGGCAAAGCATCAGGCTCTCCTACTCCTATGCCTCATTGTCCGACCTTGAAAAAGGCATCCGGACGATTGCCGAATTAGCGCGGGAACTGATGTGACACCAGCACCACAGGCCGGCATACAAGCCGGCCCCAACCTCCTGTTTGCCCCATATTTTTTTCTTTTTTAAACCTGATAAATCATGATAGAAAACCAATAAATTCCTTTATCTTACGACTTTGGATTCATATTAGGGATATGTGTGATGTGCAGAAGAGGGCAGAGGCGCCTCAATATGATAAACGTCCCTTTTTTCCGAATATTATTGACATATCTCTGACACAAAATATACACTTTTTTTGTCAATGAAAATGATAATCTTTATCAATTGGAGGAGTGCTTTCTATGTCTGTACAAACGAGTTCTAAAAATCAACTGTTTTTGGAGCAGCAAAATAAAAGAGAATCGAATGCGCGTTCATATCCGAGAAGATTTCCGCTTGCCATGCAAACGGCGGAAGGCATTTTCGTGAAGGATGCGGATGGAAAGCAATATTATGACTGTCTGGCAGGTGCGGGTACGCTGGCGCTCGGTCATAATCATCCAGTTGTCATTGAGGCCATACAAAAAATGATTGATGAAAAGCGTCCGCTGCATACGCTTGATATTACATCTGAAATAAAAGAGGAATTTATCAGCGAGGTGTTTGCCAGCCTTCCCGAATCGTTTGCCAAGCGGGCGAAAATTCAGTTTTGCGGTCCAACGGGAGGAGATGCGATCGAAGCCGCTATCAAGCTTGTCAAAACGGCGACCGGTAAGAGGAGCATTCTCTCGTTTCACGGCGGATATCACGGAGCAACCCACGGAACGATGGCGCTGAGCGGCAATTTGTCTCCGAAAGAACATGTCCACGGATTGATGCCTGATGTCCATTTTCTTCCTTACCCTTATGAATACCGCTGTCCGTTCGGAGCGGGAGGAGAGGAGACCCACCGCTTGTCGAGCGCGTATATTGAACATATGCTCGATGATCCTGAAAGCGGAATTTTACAGCCGGCAGGAATGATTTTCGAAGCCGTCCAAGGTGAAGGGGGATCTGTGCCGGCGCCTGTGGAATGGATCAAAGAAATGAGGAGAATCACGAAAGAACGGGGCATTCCGCTGATTGTCGATGAAGTGCAGACCGGAATCGGCAGAACGGGAAAAATGTTTGCCTTTGAACATGCCGGCATTATACCGGATGTCATTGTACTGTCAAAAGCGATCGGCGGAAGTCTGCCGCTGTCTGTCGTGATCTATGACCGGGATCTTGACCAATGGGGCCCGGGAGCGCACATCGGCACATTCAGGGGAAATCAGATGGCAATGGCGGCCGGAACGGCAACATTAAAATATGTGAAAGAACATGACGTTTTATCACGTGTAGAAAAAGCCGGGGCCAAGCTCATGCAGCATTTAAAGGACGTGCAGCGCGATGTTCCTGAGATCGGCGATGTCAGAGGCCGCGGCTTAATGATCGGTGCTGAAATCGTTTCTCCTTTCCAAAAACAAAGCAAAAACGGCAGCTTCCCTGCTGATCCGGAGCTTGCGGCTCACATACAAAGAAAATGCTTCGAAAAAGGCTTGATCGTCGAAACCGGCGGCCGCCATGGAAGCGTCATCCGCTTTTTGCCGCCTTTAATCGTGACGGAAGAGCAAATCGACGATATTGCAGCGATTTTCAAAGAGGCTGTCTATGAAGCTGTCAAGTAAGCTGAAACATGTTGATTCCCTGTTCATGAATGGCGGCGAACAGGGAATCGAAGCCTATCGGGAAGCGGTGCAAGCCGCTGCTGCCGCTTTGGAAGACGAATGGAAGGGGAAGACGAAGCCGTACAGCGGAAACATGCCGCGTGATTTACATCATAATATCAAAGAATTATGTTCATTTCAGAAAACGGGCGAGCCGCTTGAGCATGTTCTCGACGAGCTGAAAAACGGATTCTTGCCGCACCGCATCCATGTCGAGCACCCGACATGCATCGCCCATCTTCACTGTCCGCCTCTGATCCCGGCTCTTGTGGCCGAAATGCTGATCAGTGTGCTGAACCTGTCGATGGATTCCTTTGATCAAAGCGGAGCGGCATCTTTAATTGAAGAGGAAATGGTGCAGTGGCTCTGCCGGAAATTCCGCTACGGCAAGGAAGCGGACGGAACATTTACGAGCGGCGGGACGCAATCAAATCATATGGGGCTTCTGCTTGCGCGCGACGCTTTTTGCGAAAAGAAATGGAACTGGGATGTGCAAAAAGACGGGCTGCCTCCTGAAGCGGGCCGCCTCAGGATTCTTTGTTCAAAAGATGCCCACTTTACCGTCAAAAAATCAGCCTCACAGCTTGGTTTGGGAGAGCGCGCCGTCGTGCTCGTCGAAACGGATGGGAACAAGCGCATGTGTCTGCGCGATTTAAAGAAGAAAACAGAGATGCTGGACGAATCCGGGCTTTATCCGTTTGCGCTTGTGGCAACATGCGGAACGACCGATTTTGGAAGCATTGACCCGTTGCAGGAATTGGCTGATGCCGCAGATGCCGGCGCTATGTGGCTCCATGTGGACGCGGCATACGGCGGTGCTTTGATCATGAGTAAAACACGACGTGATCGATTGGCCGGGATCGAACGGGCCGATTCCATCAGCGTTGACTTTCACAAACAGTTTTACCAGCCGGTCAGCTGCGGGGCGTTTCTCATAAAAGACGGGCGGAATTTCCGTTTTATTGACCATCATGCCGATTATTTGAATCCTGAAGAGGATGAAGCGGACGGCATCATTCATCTTGTCAATAAATCTCTCCAAACCACAAGGCGCTTTGACGCTTTAAAGCTGTTTATCTCAATGCGCGTGCTTGGAGAAGACGCATTTGCCGAGCTGATCGACGGCACGTTTGCTCTGGCCGAAGCGGCGGCGCGAAAGATCGCGGCAGACGCCCGATTCGAATTGCTGAATCCTTGTCCGGAGCTGAATGCCATCGTCTTTCGCCGGCTTGCCGGAGACGATGACAGGGAAAATGACGAGTTGAACAGATACATTCATCGGGAGCTGTTTCAAACAGGACGGGCCGTCATTGCAAAAACGTCTGCAGGCGGAAAAACGTATTTGAAATTTACGCTTCTCAACCCGAGAACGGCCCTTTCCGACATTGAAGAGGTTCTTTGCGAGATTCAAAAGCTTGCAAGCTTTTATTTGAATAGCAGGAGGGTAATCAGATGAGTTCTTATAAAGAAATAGCAGAGCAAGCAACGATGCAAAGTTTTTTAAATTGCTATTTGCGGGAAACCGGAATCAACACGGAGGAGACCCGGACAGGAACCGGAAGAACGCTGATTGTACCGCTTGAACGCCAGCAAATCGAGCTGATCGTTCCGGTGAAATACTGGTCGAAAACGGGGAGGCATCTTTTCTCCTTTCCGCTGTATTACAAAATAAAACAGGATGGAAAACAGCTTCCGCTCGACTACGTTACACTCGTCTCCCTCGCTTCAAAAGAATTGCTTCTTCAGCAAAACAACCGGGGAGCAGAGGATGAATTCATGCTCAGGGTGATTTTAAGCTGCCGCAATATCCGCCGCTATGTGGAAGAACGGGCGGATGACCAGAAAGAGCTGAACACAGCCGATTTTACCTTTATCGAAGCCGAGCAGTCGCTTCTTTTGGGCCATCTCATGCATCCGACTCCAAAAAGCAGACAGGGAATGAAGCATGAGGAAGAAAAAATCTTTTCTCCGGAATTGAAGGGGGAATTTCAGCTTCACTATTTTAAAGCCCATGCCTCGCTTGTGCTTCATGATTCATCAATCGGCATGACAGCGCCCCGCTTGATTGAAGAGGAACTGAGAAACGATCCTTTCGTTGACAAGGATTGGCTTGAAAAAGAGGCGGGGAATCCCGATTTTGTGCTTCTTCCCGCACATCCGCTTCAGGCGAAAGCCCTGTTGGATGAGCCGTTCGTCAAGAAGCTGATCGAAGAAGGGCTGCTTACATATTTGGGGGCGAAAGGCCGGACATTTACGGCGACATCCTCCGTCCGCACTGTATACAGCAAACAGTCGAGATTTATGTACAAATTCTCTGTGCCGATCAAGATTACGAATTCGCTCCGCGTCAACAAGCAAAAAGAGCTAGACCGCGGTGTTGAGATTGCCCGGCTTCTGGATACGGAGCTTGGCGAACATCTGAAGGCGCAATTTTCCGGCTTCCGTGTGATCAAAGATCCGGCCTACATGACAATCAAAGGAGAAAGCGGAGAGTCTGGATTTGAAGTCGTGATCAGGGAGAATCCGTTTTATGAAGACCATCGTTCCGCGTCCCTTGTCGCGGGCTTATGCCAAGACCACGCGTATGGAAAAGAATCAAGGCTTGCAGTAATCATTAAACACCTGGCGCTGCAAGAAGGGCGGACGACAGAAGAGGTAAGCGCGGATTGGTTTGACCGGTATTTGGCTATCTCGCTTGAGCCTGTCTTATGGCTGTTTGAAACCTATGGACTGGCCGTTGAAGCCCATCAGCAAAACGCCGTCGTCCAACTGAAAAACGGCTATCCGAAGACGTTTTACTACAGGGATAACCAAGGCTATTACTACAGTGAGTCAAAGGTGCATACCCTTTCAGGGCTTGTCGGGGGATTGAGCGCAAAAAGCGAAACGGTCTGCTCCGACGGGGTGGCGGTTGAAAGGCTGCGCTACTATTTCTTCTTTAACCATTTATTCGGACTTGTGAACGGCTTCGGCTGCGCAGGGCTGATCAGTGAAGAAGCGCTGCTCGGCATGATCAGGGAGCGGCTCCTGGAAGCGGAGAAACAGTACGGCATCACCGAATTGACAGACAGCCTGCTTCGCTTTCCGGCGCTTCCGTGCAAGGCTAATCTTTTAACGCGGTTTTATGACATGGATGAACTGACAGGCTCGCTTGAAACACAATCCCGCTATACATCTGTGGAAAATCCGCTTCTGAGGGAGGCGGCCGCCGTCCATGAATAGACGAATCACGTTTCGAAAGGCCGACTATGAGAGAGACGTATCCCTGGTGTACCGCTGGATGCAGGAAGAGCACGTTATTCCGTTCTGGCATTTAAATATGCCGTTTTCACAATTTGAGAAGCATTTCCATCAAGCGATCACAGACCCTCATCAGACGCTGTACATCGGCTGTATCGACGGCGTCCCGATGAGCTATTGGGAATCGTACTGGGTCAAAGGAGACATCATTGAGCACCATTATGACAATGCTCCGTACGATCAGGGTGTGCATCTGTTGATCGGGGAAAAATCGTTTTTGGGGAAAGGGTTGGCCCTGCCGCTATTGCAAGCGATGGTGAGGCTGCAATTTGAGACGCCGGAGACAGAAAAAGTGATCGCAGAACCGGATATCCGCAATCAAAAAATGATTCACGTCTTTGAAAAGTGCGGCTTCCGTCCCGTCAAACCCGTCAATCTTCCTGATAAAACCGGCTTATTGATGTTTTGTGAACGAAAACGTTTCTTAGAAAAGGAGAAAAGACATGAACTCACAGAGCAAACAAAATGATATATATGATGTCATCGGCGTCGGGATCGGGCCTTTTAATCTCGGCCTTGCCGCACTGTCTGATCCCGTACCTGAGATCAATGCGCTGTTTTTTGAACGAAAGAGCAGCTTTAACTGGCATCCCGGATTGCTGATTGAAGGGACAACCCTGCAAGTGCCGTTTTTGGCCGATTTGGTAACGATGGCGGATGTAACGAGCAAATACAGTTTTTTGAATTATCTTCAGCAGCATCACCGTTTGTATTCGTTTTATTTTCTGGAAGATTTTCATATTCCGAGAAAGGAATATAACCATTACTGCCAATGGGTCGCCGAACAACTCGATTCCTGCCGTTTCGGCATGAACGTTGAAAGCATATCCCTTGTTGAAACAGAAGAAGGCGCTTTATATGAAGTCCGGGTCGCCGATCAACAAGACGGAAGAGAATCCATCTATTTCAGCAGGCATATCGCGCTCGGCATCGGCACCGGACCGCACGTTCCAGCATCCTTAAGGAAGGCGCTTGGCGGCGAAGTATTCCACTCCTCCGAATATTTAATGAAGAAACAAGACGGGTTCAAGGGGAAAAGAGTTGCCGTAATCGGCTCGGGGCAAAGCGCAGCAGAGGTGTTTTATGATCTTGTGGGCGGAGGCGAGGCTCGGCATGTCAGCTGGCTGACCCGTTCTAAAGGCTTTTTCCCGATGGAATATTCAAACCTGGGTCTTGAATATTTCTCCCCGGATTATATCGATTTTTTCTACCAGCTTCCGCAATGGAAAAAAGATGAGCTGCTAAGACAGCAGGATCTTCTTTATAAAGGAATCAGCGCGAAGACGATCGCGGACATATACCATTTGCTGTATGAGCGGACAGCCGGCGGCCGTGACGCGGCCTTTGACCTGCAATCCATGACAGAAGTCGAGCATATCGAGCTGGACCGCGGATCATGCGTTCTTCATTGCTCCCATCGTGTGAATGAAGAACGGTTCCAGCGGCTGGCCGATGTAGTCATACTGGCGACGGGCTATAAAGAAAGGCTGCCGGAATTCCTCGCGCCTGTTGACAGCCTGATTGAAAAGGATGAAAGCGGGCGCTTCGTCATCACGCGTGATTATCGGCTGAAGACGGCGGTGAAAACGGACCACCACATCTTTGTGCAAAACGGGGAGCTGCATACACACGGAGTGGGAGCGCCTGATTTGGGACTCGGCGCTTACCGCAACTCGGTCATTATCAATCAGCTTGCCGGAAGGGAAGTATACACCGTCAGCCATAAAACCGTATTTCAGACATTCGGAGCGGTGAAAGAAAAAGCGGCCGTGCCAAACGGCTAAAAAGGAGGCATTTTTCATGTTGTTTAAAGACGAATTGAACCGGGTGCTTCATGAAGACAGATGGAGAAAAGCCAATCAGCGGCTGCTGGCGAAAATGCTTTCCGAATATATGTATGAGGATATCATCCAGCCGGTATTGATTGGGAAGGAAAACGGCATTTCCCATTATGAGCTGGAGACGTCGGAGCATAAAGCATACCGATTTTCGGCGAAGCCGCGCCTGTTTGACAGCTTTGATACGGTGCCGGAGACAATCGAAGTGCTAAAAGACGGGCAATGGACGAAACATGTGAGCGCGATTGAGTTTCTTCTCGACATTCAGCCGCATATTCCGATGAGCCCGGAAACAGCGGGTCATTTAATCAAAGAGTTTAATCACACCTTGCTTGCCGACGTCCACTTGCTGGCAAAAGATGCACTCACGGCAGATGAGCTGACAGAAGCTGATTATGCGATGATCGAAGGAGAAATGACGGGCCATCCGTGGATCGTCTACAACAAGGGGAGGATCGGCTTTGGCTATGATGACTATCTCCGGTTTGCCCCTGAACAACAGAGAGCCGAGCGGCTCTTGTGGATCGCCGTTCATAAAGAAGCGGCAACATTCCACTCGGTTGAAGGGCTGGAATATGAAGCATTGATCAATCAAGAGCTTGATGAGCTGACATTGAAGCAGTTTGCCAGAATGCTGGAGAAACAGGGGGCGAATCAGAAAGATTACTATTTGATGCCTGTCCATGAATGGCAGTGGACCAACACGATCATTCAGCAATTTCCCGAAGAGATCGCCTCAGGAACCATCATTCCCCTGGGAGAGGGAAAGGATCAATATTTGCCGCAGCAGTCGATCAGAACCTTTACGAACATCACAAATAAACACAAGCATCATATCAAATTGCCGATGAGCATATTAAACACGCTTGTCTACCGGGGCCTGCCTTCAGAACGGACGGTGATTGCGCCGAACATCACGGAGCATATTAAAGGGATCGCCGAAAACGACGTATTTTTAAAAGAGACGTGCCGGGTGATTCTGCCGGGGGAAAACGCCAGCATCAATGTGAACCATCCATACTATCAATCTCTTGAAAAAGCGCCATATCAATATTTGGAAATGCTCGGCGTCATCTTTAGAGAAAGCATTTATACGTATCTGGAAGACGGTGAGCATCCGGTGACGCTTGCTTCATTAACATATGTCGATCAAAATGGCGTCCCTTTTATCAAACGTCTGATTGAAAAATCGGGGCTGCCGGCTGAAGAATGGATCAGGCTGCTCTTTAAAACTGTGCTGCCGCCATTGCTCCACTTTATGTACCGGTATGGAACCGTATTTTCCCCGCACGGCCAAAATACGATTCTTGTTTTAAAAGACCATAGACCACACAGGCTGGCGATTAAAGATTTTGTTGATGATGTCAATATCAGCGACCAGCCCCTTCCAGAGCTGAACGATTTGACGGAGGATTTAAAAGCGGTTCTCAGAAGCGAGCCGCCGGAAGGACTCGTGCAATTCATTTTTACCGGACTGTTCATTTGCCACTTGCGGTATGTCGCAAACATTTTGGAAAACTATGATCTGCTTTCTGAAAAGCATCTTTGGAAAGCGCTCGCTGACGCGATTTTGGACTATCAACGGCAATTCCCTGAGCTGCGGGAGCGTTTCGAGCTGTTTGATTTGTTTAAACCTGAGCTGACCAAGCTGTGCCTCAACCGGAACCGGATGGTTGACTATGGCTACAAGGACGGAGATGACCGTCCGCATGCGTCCGAATTCGGAAAGGTGGCAAATGCGCTTGCCCAATTTAAAAAAGAAGCCGCAAAGCTTTGACGCTTTTTCGGCTTCTCATGTCCCGCCTTTGGCGGGACGTTTTTTATAGTTGTACAGCAATGGATGGGGGAATCTCGTAAATCCTTTCCAGCCTAATATAATAGTAATTTACCAATTACACCATAAAACATCGGCGCCTTTTTGACGGAGACGCTCCTCCGCACGGCGGATTATCGTTTTTGCCTGCGGAAGCTTTCAAGCCGTTGCCGCTCCCCTCAGCTGATATTGCAGGATGCCCTCGAGATCGGGGCGGGACCGCTCGATAAAAAGAAGCGGTGCTCATTCGTGCCCCGTCTGAAAATTTTCCGAAATGGGCCGTGATTTCTTATACGATCATATGAGGCTCTTTGCGGTCAATGCACATTAAAATATCTGGCCTCAGGGTGTGAGACGACGATCGCAGATACGGAGGCTTCAGGCTCCATCATAAACCCTTCTGTCAGGTGAACGCCGATTCCTTCAGGCTGAATGAGCCTGAACAGTTTTTCCTGATCCTCGAGGTTCGGACAGGCCGGATATCCGAAGGAATAGCGCTGTCCCTGGTACTTCGCCTGAAAACGCTGCTCCATTGTGAAGTCCGGCGCATCAGGAAAGCCCCAGCGGTCGCGGATGATTTGATGCGTCCTTTCGGCGAGCCCTTCGGCCAGTTCAAGGGCGAGCGCCTGCACCGCATGGCTTTTTAAGTAGTCGCCTTCCGCTTTAAAACGGTTCGCGATGTCTCTCACATGTCTGCCCGCGGTAACCGCAAAAAACGATACATAGTCAATTTCGCCTTTCGGGCGGATGTAATCGGAAATACAGCGGAACGGGAGCTTTTCCTGCCTTGGAAAAACAAACGTTTCGAGTATTGTGCCATGATGATCTGGATCAAGGATATGCAGCGCGTCGCCTTCGCTATACGCCGGGAAAAATTGATAGACGACCGCAGGATCGAACCAGCCGTGCTCCTTTCCTTCATTGAGCAATTGATCGATTAATTCTTTCAATTCGAGCGCTTTCGGATGCTTTTCAGCCAACAGCTTTTTCACTTTACCTTTTAAACCGAGATGATGGCCGAGCAGCATTTGCTCATTTACATACGGCACGATATAGGAAAGATCTATGTTTTTCAAATAGTGCCGTTTCAAGTCTTCCGGCTGATAGACCGGCGCCTTCGGGATGCGGGCCCGTTTTTCAAGCATTTCAATAACGGCTGACGACGGTTTTTTTTCTGCGACGGCGGCGGGTGCAGCCTGTTCTTTTTTCTCGAGAAACTGCGACGGATCGGCTCTCAGCTGATTGGCGAGCGACAAGCCCTCCATGGCGTCCTTTGCGTATAAAACCGGCCCTTTATATTCCGGCGATATTTTCATGTTTGTAAATTTTCTTGAAAGAGCGGCGCCGCCGACCATAATCGGTACGGAAATATCGGCTTTATCAAGATCCTGTGCGGTGACGACCATCTGCTGTGCAGATTTGACGAGCAGACCCGACAAACCGATAATATCCGGATTCTCTTTGCGGATCGCTTCGATAAGCTCCTGCGGCGTCACTTTGATCCCGAGATCGACGACTTTATAGCCGTTGTTGCTTAAAATAATGTCGACCAGGTTTTTGCCGATATCATGGACATCACCTTTAACCGTCGCTAAAATAATTTTGCCTTTGCCGCTGTCATCCTTTTTCTCCATATATTGTTCGAGAAAGGAGACGGCGGCTTTCATGACTTCAGCCGACTGCAGCACTTCGGCGACGATCAGTTCATTGTTGTTGAACAGCCGTCCGACCTCAGCCATGCCCTCCATCAGCGGACCGTTGATCACATCCAGAGGCGTGTCGTATTTTTTTAAAGCTTCCTCAAGATCGGGGATCAGCCCTTCCTTCGTGCCTTCGATTACATAACCGGCGAGACGTTCATCAAGAGAAAGCGATGTCTTCGGCTGCTTGTCCGCTTTTTTCTTTCCCCTATAAAATGCCGTGAATGCCGCGAGTGTTTTGTCATCTGTATGAAACAGCAGCTTTTCGGCCATTTCGACTTCCTCCTTCGGAATGGAAGCGAACCGTTCAAGCTTTTCCGTATTGACGATGGCATAATCGAGCCCGGCTTGTGTGGCATGATATAAAAAAACAGCATTTAACATTTCCCTGCCGACGGGAGGGAGGCCGAATGACACATTGCTTACTCCAAGAACCGTTAAACATTGCGGCAGCTTTTCTTTAATGAGGCGGATTCCTTCAATCGTTTCCTTGGCTGAACCGATATATTGTTCATCACCCGTACCGACCGGGAAGACGAGCGGATCGAAAATAATATCTGACGCCGGAATACCGTATTTTTTAGTAAGCAGCTCATATGAACGTACGGCGACGGCGAGTTTCTTTTCCGCCGTAACGGCCATCCCTTTTTCATCGATCGTCCCGACGACCAGCGCACCGCCGAACCGCTTGACGAGCGGGAGGATGTCGGCAAAACGTTCTTCGCCGTCTTCCAGGTTGATCGAGTTGATGATCGCTTTACCTTGCGAATATTTAAGCGCCTTTTCGATTACTGTTTTGTCCGTCGAATCGATGACAAAAGGGGCCTTCACTTTTTTCATCGCTTCTTTTAAAAACCCTTCCATATCTTCCGCTTCATCGCGGTCGGGATCAGCGAGGCAGATGTCGATGACATGAGCGCCGCTTTTCACTTGGGCTCTGGCGATTTCTGCGGCTTCTTCAAATTTCTGATCGGCGATGAGACGCTTGAATTTTCGCGAACCGATGACATTCGTCCGTTCTCCGACGAAAAGGGGGCGCATCGCTTCTTCATAAATCAAGCCGTCAATTCCTGAGACGGTATGCGGTTTTGGTCCGTCCGGAACGGGACGCGGAGGGAGCGAAGCCACTTCATCAGCCAGAGCTTCGATATGGGCCGGCGTCGTTCCGCAGCAGCCGCCGACAACGTTCAGCCAGCCTTCCTCTGCAAAGGCCCTGATTTTTTTCGCCAGCGACTGCGGTGATTCATGATATTGCCCTTCTTCATCTGGAAGCCCTGCGTTCGGATAACAGCTGACCGCCGTCCGGGCAAGAGCGGACAAGCTGCGGATATGGTCTGTCATAAATTCGGGCCCTGTCGCGCAATTTAGACCGACGCTGATCGGCCGCATATGCTCAAGGGAGATGTAAAATGATTCGATATCCTGTCCGGCGAGCGTTGTGCCCATCGGCTCTATTGTTCCTGATATCATAAGGGGGAGGGGTTTGCCCGTCTTTTCAAACGCTTGCTTGATGCCGATGAAGCCTGCTTTTACGTTCAGCATGTCCTGGCTTGTTTCAAGGAGGAGAAGGTCGGCTCCCCCGATGATCAATGCTCTCGCTTGCTCTTCATAATTTGCGGTCAGCTCATCAAACGTCGTTCCCCCGGTAACGGAAAGGGTTTTCGTCGTCGGCCCCATTGCACCTGCGACAAATCTTGGCCACTCAGGTGTTGAAAATTTTTCAGCGGCCGCTTTTGCGAGCTTGACCGATGCCATGTTCAATTCAAAGGCGAGATGCCCGAGGTTATACTCGTCAAGTACGAGCCTTGTGGCCCCGAATGTATTCGTCTCGATGATGTCGGCTTTTGCGGCCAGGTAGGCCTCATGAATTCCCTGAATGACGTGCGGAGCCGTTATGCTCAAGTATTCATTGCATCCCTCATAGATCTCGCCGCCAAAATCAGCGGGCGATAAGTTGGCGTTTTGGATCATCGTTCCCATCGCACCATCGAGAACGAGAATTTTTTTCTTCAGCTGGTCATTGATGATAGACATTAGTCGTCTCCTTTTCTTTCTGATGGATATATGCTGTAAGCTCGGCGGTCAAATCAGAACGCAAAAACGGTGTGATCAAATAAATGCCGTTGAACAAATCGCATGCGGCATCTAGCAGCGAACGGGCGATGGCGAGCCCTTCCTCAGCCTGCTTTTGTTTATCATCACCTGCGAGCGCCATTTTTTCGCGAATCGCATCAGACAGCTTAATCCCGGGAATTTCGTTGTGGATAAATTCCGCATTCCGGCTGCTTGTGAGCGGCATGATCCCGATGTAGATCGGCGTTTTGAGGTGCTTTGTTTCCTCACGGATTTTGATGAGCTGTTCTTCGGAATAGACGGGCTGGGAAATAAAATAGTCTGCGCCGCAGGCGATTTTTTTCTCGATCCGTTTGACCGCTTTGTCGATGTGTCTGACGTTCGGATTAAAGGCGGCCGCCACAGAGAAATTCGTTTTTTTGCCGAGCGGCTTTCCCGAATAGGACAAGCCTTCATTAAATTGTTTGATGAGGCTGATCAAGTCGAATGACGTCAAGTCGTAGACCGATGTCGCTCCGGGGAAATCGCCGATTTTCGACGGGTCCCCGGTAATCGCCAAAACATCCGAAAGCCCGAGTGTATCAAGGCCCATCAAGTGGGACTGCAGGCCGATCAGGTTTCGGTCCCTGCACGTAATATGGATGAGCGATCTCATATCAAGCCGCTGCTTTAATAGGGCGCCGCAGGCCACATTGCTGATTCTCGGTGTGGCAAGCGAATTGTCCGCCAATGTGAGGGCGTCAATGCCGGCTGACTGCAGCTCCTTTGCGGCCCGTATGAATTTTTCAAAGTTTAATTGTTTAGGCGGATCCAGCTCGACGATAATGGAGCGCTTTTCTTTTGCCAGCTCGTTTAAAGCGGGCTCCGTCCTCGCGTTTTGTACGGCCGCTGCCGCTTTCTTCCGGATTTTGACCTGTTTTTCGGTGACCGGCGGAAGGTCTTTGACCGCTTCGGCCATCGCCCTGATGTGGTTCGGGGTCGTTCCGCAGCACCCGCCGATGATACGCGCGCCCTGATTGCGAAATTCGATCGCGCTGTTTCTGAAATATTCATCATCCGTTTCATAGACAAGCCGTCCTTCGACAAGGGACGGAAGGCTGCTGTTCGGATAGACGGAAAGGTAGGCGTCCTCCAACAGAGGAACCTCTTCGAGCGCTGTGATCATGTGATAAGGGCCGAGGCGGCAGTTGATGCCGACAACGTCCGCCCCGAGGCCCGCCAGCAGCTTCAGTCCCTCGCTGAGAGGGGTTCCGTCTTGAAGAACGCCTTCTTCATGCATGGATACATTCACGATGATCGGGAGTTCTGTTTCTTTTCTGGCAATCTTCAATACTTCCCGCGCTTCTTCCAGATCATAATAGGTTTCCAGAAGAAGACCGTCCGGCTGTTCATTCAACAGAAGATAAAGCTGTTCGCGGAAGCTTCTTTTGATGTCATCGAGCGAATACGCGTTTTTATTAAACGTCCGGATTCCGCCGAGCGTTCCAAGAACATAGGCTGATCCGGCCGCTGAACGGGCAAGCCGGACGGCTTTTTCATTGATTTGCTTTGTTTCGTCTTCAAGGCCGTATCTGGACAGCTTGATATAATTTGCGCCGTACGTGTTGGTTTGGATGATGTCCGCACCTGCCTGTACATACGCTTCATGAATGCGTTTCACTTCATCCGGCTTTGAGATGTTCAGCTCTTCGAAGCAGCGGTCGATTCCGTAGGAATAAAGCAGCGTCCCCATCGCACCGTCGGCTATTAACGTTTTCCGTTTTATATCCTCCAAAAAACTCATTGTTCTCCCCCTTGACATTCAGTGATAAATAAAAAAGTCTTCTGAAGAAGAAGACTTTTGAGTGACGCATATCCTTCTTCTTATCTTCCAAGCAGTCCGCTTGCTGGATTTAGCACCTTGGTCATGAACATTCATTCACCGGT
Organism: Bacillus sp. KICET-3; assembly: GCF_033261025.1. Classification (NCBI taxonomy): domain Bacteria; kingdom Bacillati; phylum Bacillota; class Bacilli; order Caryophanales; family Bacillaceae; genus Bacillus; species Bacillus sp. KICET-3. Next base: position 1,318,451 of record NZ_CP137345.1, read on the forward strand.
TGCTGAGGCTTCATCGGGCCAGTCCCTCTGCCTCTCTTGATAAGAACGGTATTCAGTTTTAAAGAAATCTGATCGCTTTTACTCAATTTACCGAAAATCGGGGGATTAATCAACAGTAAATTAAGAATTTATCGAAAATTTATAAATTGAACATCAATCGGAAGATCGGCGTCCCTCACCATGGAGATGATTTGCTGGAGATCGTCTTTATTTTTTCCGGTTACCCTGATTTGATCATCTTGCACTTGGGATTTAACTTTAAGCCCCGATTTTTTGATCAAGGTGTTGATTTTCTTCGCGTTTTCTTTGTCGATGCCCTGAACCAGTTTTCCACGCTGTCTGACCGTTCCGCCTGAAGCGTTTTCCAGCTTGGAATACTCGATGTTTTTCGTCGGGACATTCCGTTTGATCAGCTTGCTGACGAGGACATCCTTCAGCTGGTTCATTTTAAATTCGTCGTCTGATACGAGCACAAGCTCGTCCCCTTCGAGTGTGATGCTGCTTTTCGAACCTTTGAAATCATAGCGTGTGCCGATTTCTTTCAAAGCGGTTTGGATTGCGTTTTGAACTTCGGGCAGTTCTACCTTTGACACGATGTCAAATGAGCTTTCTTTAGCCATGTGAAAAAACCTCCATCCATTTTACTTATGAATCAATTATAGTAGAATAAGGTGAAACTTCCAATATGAGCGGTTTTGCCTGGCCGTGATCTGGCAATAATTTAAACATTGGAGGAATACTGAAACAGGCGGATAAGAAAGGAAGAAGAAGTATGAAACCAGGGCAGCAATTAACATTGAAAATAGATCATAAAGCAGACTATGGATACTTTTTGACGGATGGAGAAACAGTCATCCTTCTTCACAACAGTGAGATAACCGAGGATATTGAAGAAAAAGAAGAGGTCGATGTCTTCATATCTATCGATCATGAAGGACGCCTGGCGGCTACGATGAGAAAGCCGCTGATCAGCGCTGATCATTACGGCTGGGTGGAAGTCGTCGATGCGGTCGATGACATGGGCGTTTTCGTCGATGTCGGACTCACGAAGGATGCATTGGTTGCAACTGAACATCTTCCGCCCTACGAATCTGTCTGGCCGAAAAAAGGGGACAGGCTTTATTGCATGCTGAAAATCACGAGCCATGGAAGAATGTTTGCCAAGCCGGCTCCTGAAGATAAAATGACCGAGCTGTTTACGGATGCTTCACCCGACTTGATGAATAAAGAGCTGTCCGGAACGGTCTACCGTCTGATCGCTTCAGGCTCTTTTATGATTTCCGACAGCGGGATCAGGGGCTTCATCCACTCCTCTGAAAGAAAAAGGGAGCCGCGCCTTGGAGAAAAGCTGACGGCCAGAGTCATCAAGGTAAAGGAGGACGGCTCTGTCAATTTGTCGCTCCTGCCGAGAAAGCAGGACGCCATGCCGGTTGACGCCGAGGAGATCCTGACGTATTTGAGATCGAGAAACGGGGCGATGCCATATTGGGATAAAAGCGACCCGGAGGACCTTAAAGCGCGGTTTAACATGAGCAAGGCGGCGTTTAAAAGAGCGCTCGGCCACCTGATGAAGCAGGGAAAGATCTATCAGGAAGACGGCTGGACATACGAAAAAAAATAGTGAGGGAGGCGGCGTTTAAAAGAAACGCCGCCTGTTTTTTTATAAATGATGGGGTTTTTGGGAGTCCTGATGCTTTCCAGCCTGCCTGTTCTTTTCGGCGAGCAGGTTTTTTTGCTGGTTGACGGCGTTGTTGTCCACCGGTTTTTTATCATCGTCTTTCGTCACGTATAGCACCTCCCAAACATGCTTCACGTATAGATTGCTCACAGGGCCTGAAACTATGTGCTCTGCTTTTTATATCGTTTTTGCCGGGAAGTTTATACCTTCTAAAAAAAACGGCATAAAATACATATTATATGAAAAGGAGAAATGGTATGAAACATTGCTGCTCGATCTATATTCATCAAGTGTCAGACGGCGGGGTCGTCAATTTTGGCGGGGCGTACAGGATCAATCCGATCATGACGTCAAAAACGGTTGAAGGGTCAGGCGGATCGAATACAGGAATTACGTTTGCGGACACGGGAATAACAGATACGAATGTTATGGATGATGACGTTTCTGACGGGCAAATTCTTCCGTAAGGCTTTAAAAATCGACGGCTCCTTGTCAAAGACAGGGAGCCATCAGCCTGCATGAGAATCAAACGGCTTCTGCGGCCGGTTCAAGCCGAAAAGATCATCTTTTTTCTTTTCCGGAGAAAAAGATTGCCAATGTGCCCGGACCGGCATGTGCGCCGATGACAGAGCCGATCATGTTGACAACGATGTCTTTCGGATGAAATTCGGCTTCGATGAGGCGCTTGATTTCGCTTGCCGATTCTTCATCATCACCGTGGCTGATGCCGATCGTCTGGCTGCTTAAATCCCGGCCTCTTTCTTTCATCAGTTCAATCATCCGTTTCAGGAGCTTTTTTCTGCCCCTGATTTTCTCGAGGGGGACAAGCTTTCCATCTTCGACATGCAAAAGCGGTTTGATATTCAAAAGTCCTCCGACAAAAGCGGATGCTTTGCTGATTCTGCCGCCTCTTGCCAAATAAGTCAAATCGTCGACTGTGAAAATATGTTCGAGATGGTCGCAAAACTCCTTTACAGACATTTCGATTTCTTGTATTGTATTGCCGTTAGCAGCAAGTTCCAGCGCGTGCTTGACGGCAAGGCCGTAGCCTAATGAAGCGCATTTTGAATCAACGACCCGCAGGTCAAAGTGAGGAAACTCCTCCTTAACCTCGTTTGCCGCCATCACGGCTGTCTGATATGTGCCGGAAAGCTGAGAAGAAAAGGCGATATATAAAGCGGGATTTCCTTCTTTTGCAAGCCGGCTGAACATGTCTGTCAAAAGCTGCAAAGACGGCTGGGAGGTTTTGGGCGCTTTCCCTCGGCGCATCGCTTCATAGACTTCTGCGGGCTGAATCGTCAGCAGGTCGTCATACTCCTTTTCGTCAAGAAGCACCCGCAAAGGAATAAAGGAGATGCGATTCTCATCATAAAAAGATCTAGGCAGATCGGCCGCACTGTCGGCTATCAAATGAACGGTCATGTAAACCCCTTCTTTCATCAAAATGTTCAAGATCAGAAGAACGGCGCTCGCCGCCACTTGCATATAATCCGGCGGAAAATTCGCTTCGTCTTTTGATCAACTATATCATATAATTTTGCTATGGCGTTTTCAAAATATGGTTTTTAGGGTAAACCAAATATATAGAATAAGCGGAGGAACTCAATATGGTAATAGCGGAAGCAAAAAAACTGTTCATTGTCATCATAGGCGCCTTATTAAATGCCATCGGCTTAAATTTATTTTTAATCCCTGCCGATGTCTACGCAAGCGGTTTTACTGGTGTTGCGCAGCTTTTATCAAGCGCGCTTGACCAGTACAGCCCCATTTACTTTTCAACGGGAACGCTGCTCTTTATCTTAAATATCCCAGTCGGCATTTTGGGGTGGCTGAAGGTCGGGCGTTCATTTACGGTTTACAGCGTGTTAAGCGTTGCGCTGACGACCGTTTTTCTCGGAATGCTCCCTGAACTGAGCCTGTCAAACGATATTTTGCTGAACGCTGTTTTCGGCGGGGTGATTTCTGCGGTCGGGATCGGCCTGACGCTGAAATACGGAGCCTCCACAGGAGGTCTTGACATTATCGCGATGATCCTTGCGAAATGGAAGGATAAACCGGTCGGGACCTATTTCTTTATTTTAAACGGAGCCATCATTTTGACAGCAGGATTATTGAATGGTTGGGAGAAAGCATTATATACGCTCGTTACACTTTATGTGACCACGAGGGTGATTGATGCGATTCACACCCGCCACGCCAAACTCACCGTCATGATTGTCACAAAGAAAGCGGAGGAGATAAAGGAAGCCATTTACGGCAAAATGGTCCGCGGCATTACGACCGTTCCGGCCAAAGGCGCTTTTACGAATGAACAAAAAGAGATGATGATTATCGTCATCACAAGGTATGAGTTATACGATTTAGAAAAAATTATTAAAGAAGTGGATCCAAAGGCTTTCACAAATGTTGTGCAAACAACCGCGGTTTTAGGGTTTTTCCGTAAAGACTAGAAAGGGTGAATCAATGAGGCTTGCTTTAGTGATCGTGCTTTTGCTGTTTATTGGAGGATGCGGACAAAACCGGGAGAGCGGACCTGTTAAGGAGGTATCAGGGGAAATGAATAACGGAAGTGTTGTGTTGACGGTTGAGCCGGTGCAAAAACAGGATGAAATCGAATTTAACATGTCAGTTGTGAACCATTCGGATGAAGCGGTTGAGTTTGAATTCAGCAGCGGACAGAAGCTTGAGCTGATCGTAAGCGACAAGGAAGGAAATGAAAGATACCGCTATTCAAAAGGAAAAATGTTTACACAGGCTTTTCAAAAGATGACCTTACAGCCAAAAGAGACATACGATTTTACAGATGTCTGGAAGGAAGTGCCTGAGCCGGGTGCATATGATGTGAATGTCACATTTTTGGGAAGAACGGAACAGCTTGGTGTGCTGAGGGCGGGCAAAACGTTTGAAGTGAAATAAGAAGCGCCTCATCGAATGTATAAAACAACAGAGGCATCCGGCGACGGATGCCTCTGAATATTTGTTAATACTTGTCTCCGTTGAAAATGGAGTTCTTGACGATCACATAGTCGACATTACGGATCGCATCGAGTTTGTTTCCTCCCGCATAAGAAATAGAGGATTGAAGATCCTGCTCCATTTCTGTCAGCGTATCCTTGATCGAGCCTTTATGCTCGACATGCATTTTCTTGCCTTCGACATTCTTTCTTTCCCCTTTTTGATACTCTGAGGCTGAACCAAAGTACTCTTTGTAAAGCTTTCCGTCTTTTTCAATTGTTGCCCCGGGCGACTCTTCGTGCCCGGCGAATAATGAACCGATCATCACCATTGTGGCGCCGAATCTGATCGATTTGGCAATGTCTCCATGAGTGCGGATGCCGCCGTCGGCGATAATCGGCTTGCTTGCCGCTTTGGCGCACCAGCGCAGCGCGGCCAATTGCCATCCGCCTGTTCCAAATCCCGTTTTGATTTTGGTGATGCATACTTTCCCCGGTCCGATGCCGACTTTCGTAGCATCTGCTCCGGCGTTTTCCAGCTCTCTTACCGCCTCCGGCGTTCCTACGTTTCCGGCGATGACAAAGCTCTCAGGCAAATGTGCTTTGATATGCTGAATCATCGTGATAACAGCGTTTGAATGTCCGTGGGCGATGTCAATCGTGATGTATTCAGGCGCCGCATGTTCCTCTGCTAGCCGCTTTATAAACTCATATTCCTCATCCTTGACCCCGACGCTTATGGAAGAAAATAACCCGCGGGATTTCATATCTTGTATAAACTCAAACCGTTTTTCAGGCTCGAAACGGTGCATTACATAAAAGTAACCGTTTTCAGCAAGCCAAATCGCCAGTTTTTCATCTATAATCGTCTGCATGTTGGCAGGCACTACAGGCAGTTTAAATCTCCGTCCGCCAAGCTGAACCGATGTATCGCATTCAGACCGGCTGCTGACGATGCATTTTGCAGGAATTAATTGAATATCTTCATAATCAAATACGTTATCCATAGTATTCACCTCTAAAAACGAATATTAATTTATAAATAATACATAATGTTCGCCTTTAATAATGTAACCTCTTTTGTTTCCGATGTCAAACGTTTTTATGCCGGATGGGGAAAATAATGGCGTGGAAGTTTGAAGATCGGGTCATCAAAAAAGGAGCTGTGCCGATGACACAGACTCCTGTTTGCGTTTTTTAGGACAATCGATCAAGCTGATCCTGAAGATCGTGAAGCTGGCTCCGCTCTGCGTCAGTGGAATTGGCGTATGCCGAGGAAAGTGCGTTTTGCGCCCTTTCAATCGCTTTTTCCCGTTCGCCGGATTCTGCGCTGTTTGCCATTGTTTCAGCTTCGCGTACAGCCGCTTTTGCCATTTGAAATAATTCGTTCCTCACTTTACAGCCCTCCGCATTCCGTCGGGCCGGATCGCTGCTCCGCTTCTTCCAGTGTGGATCTGTAAGGGAACCTCGCAGCATGCTGTTTGAGCGAGTCTTTGCCTTGCTGAATAAACCTTTTCGATTTGCTTCGTTTACCCATCCTGACTGCCCCCTAAAAACGAGTTGGACGGTCTCTCAAACCGTCTTCCATAGTATTGCCGTTTGAAAAACCTGTTTATGAATGGCAAATTATAAAATTATAACGAGAAATAATCCTTTAAAAAGACTGCAATGCCGTCTTCTTCATTCGATTTTGCAACCTGGTCGGCGACGTTTTTCACACCTGTAATCCCGTTGCCCATCGCCACGCCGCATCCCGCAAACTCAAGCATTTCCAGATCATTGTCTTCATCCCCGAAAGCGATGACCCGCTCCCGCGGAATGCCGTAGTAATCGGTGATCTTCTGCAGTCCGACCGCTTTGTTAATGCCGCTTTTGATCAATTCGATGACATGCCACGGTGCGGCCCATCTTCTATGGTCGACCATTTCCGCATGAACATCGGACAAATAGGAGCGGATCGCGGGTACATCCTCTTCCTTGGCGTGGATCAAGACGCTTGTGACATCTTCGCCGAGGTTTTTTCTTAAATCACCGACCGTGATATTCGGATTGCCCATTGTAAACACATCGATCAATTTCTCGTCATGGTAATGAAAATACACATCGTCCATGATTTCAGCCAGGATATTATGGACGTTGTACGATTCGCTGACTTCGATAATCTGTTTGACTGCGTCAAGATCAAGCGACGTATGGAATCTTCCCCAGCTCTCATCTTTCGGATGATGGACGAACGCTCCGTTGAAATTCACGATCGGCGTATCGAGCTGAAGCTGGTCATAGTACATCGCGCTTGCCCTGAACGGCCTGCCCGTGGAAATGCACACATAATGCCCATCTTCCTTCAGCTTCCGGATGACTTCGCTTGAGCTTTCGGAAATGGTTTTGTCATCTTTTAATAATGTACCGTCTAAGTCCAATGCAATTAAATATGGTTTCGTTTCCATAAATGCTCCTTTTAACCGTAAATTTAAAAGTTTCTGTCTTACCTATAGTGTATCTTTTTACCTTCTTTATTGTCTACATGTTAAACTGGTGGTGATGGATATCCTAAAGGAGGAAGAAACAGTCGTGATCATTGTTGATAAACAGAACATTTCGGGAATCCCTTTTTTACATATTGTAAAAGAGGAAAAAAAGGAGAAAGCTCTTCCTCTTGTTTTCTTTATACACGGTTTTACAAGCGCAAAAGAACACAATCTGCACTTTGCTTATCTGCTTGCGGAGAAGGGAATGCGGGCGGTTTTGCCTGAAGCGGCATATCATGGGGAAAGGGATGGGCACCTTTCCCAGGAGAAGCTGGCTGCCAGGTTTTGGAGCATTGTCACCAATGAAATTAAAGAGCTTGACGTGCTGAAAAAACATTTTCATGAGGCCGACTTGATAGAAAATGGCCGCATCGGTGTTGCGGGAACATCGATGGGCGGAATCGTGACGCTTGGCGCTCTGACTCAATACGATTGGATCACCGCCGCCGTCAGCCTGATGGGCTGTCCTTCCTATATAGGACTTTTTGATGAACAGCTTGCCTTCTTCAAAGAAAAGCAGGTTGAAATCTCCGTAACTGAAGAACAAATCGCACGGCAGCGTGAGGAATTAAAGCGGTTCGATCTCTCCCTGCAGCCGGAAAAGCTGCAAACAAGGCCGCTTCTTTTTTGGCACGGCAAGCAGGACAGCGTTGTGCCGTTCGCGCCGGCCCGCAGCTTTTATGAATCCGTCCTCCCTCAATATGAAAACAGGCCGGATCTGCTCCGGTTTATCGCGGATGAACGCGCCGGCCATAAAGTGTCGAGAGAAGGCCTTTTGAAAACGGTTGAATGGTTTGATACCCATCTTTAAAAAAAGCACTTTCGTTTTAGAAAATATCAAAAGTGCGTTATACTGATGAAAAAAGGAGTGAAGAAGTGTGGATGAAGCATTGAAAGAAAACATCATGGGCGCTCTTGAACAGGTCGTTGACCCTGAACTGGGCATCGATATTGTGAATCTTGGCCTTGTGTATGATGTGGAGATGGATGAAAACGGAAAAACGGACATCACGATGACCCTGACTTCCATGGGCTGTCCGCTCGCCCCGATTATCGTGGATCAAGTCAAAACCGCGCTGGCCGATTTACCGGAAGTCAAAGAGGTTGACGTCAATATCGTCTGGAATCCGCCTTGGACGCGGGATAAAATGTCAAGATACGCGAAGATCGCGCTTGGTATACAATAAGAAAAAAGAGCCTGTCACCCGTTGAACAGGCTCTTTTTTTTAAAAGGAGACTGCCATAGATGACAAAAGTGAACCCATTTTTGATGTTCCAGGGACATGCCGAAGAAGCCATGAATCATTACATATCATTGATAGAGGATTCAGAAATCAGGGGCCTTGTCCGCTACGGAGCAAATGAACCGGGGGAAGAGGGAAGCGTAAAACAAGCCGCCTTTTCATTAAAAGGACAGGAATTTATGTGCATGGACAGCAATGTCAAACACGATTTTACGTTTACACCATCGTTTTCAATCTTTATAACCTGCGATACGGAAGAGGAAATAGACCGGCTTTATCAAGGGCTGGCTGACGGCGGAAGCATTTTAATGCCGCTCGGCGAATACGGATTCAGCAGATCATTTGGCTGGGTCGCCGACAAGTTCGGCGTATCATGGCAGCTTAACTTGCCATACTGAATATTACACAGCGAAGGGACGCTTTTTAGAGGCGTTCCTTTTTTCTTTTTCGGGAAAAACATGTGCGATTGAAATGGATCCGCACATCAGACCAGCAGGGGGAAATGATGAAAACTTAAAGAAAAAATATTAAATATACAATTGAATTAATTTTTATTCATGATATAATGTTAACTAATTTCACAAAGACCAAGAAGGTGAATTTGTTTTGAAAATAGGTATTATAGGCGCTACAGGCTATGGGGGAGCCGAGATTGTGAGGATTCTCAGGTCTCATCCTTATGTGGATGAATGCATACTATATTCATCGAGTGATGAAGGGGTTCCGTATCATCAGTCATATCCGCACCTTTTCAAATTGACAGACCAGATCCTCAAACCGATCGAGATCGAGCGGATTGCAGGTGAAATTGATTTTTTATTTATGGCAGCTCCACCGGGAGTATCCAGCAGGCTGACACCTCAGCTTGATTCATATGATGTGCCGGTCATTGATCTGTCAGGCGACCTCAGGATCAAAAATCCGGATGTTTATGAAAATTGGTATAAAAGGGATTCCGCTCCCCGGCATGTGCTTGAAAAAGCGGTTTACGGACTGTCCGAACTGAATCGGGAAGAAATCAAAACGGCAACGTACATCGCCAATCCGGGATGTTTTCCGACCGCTGTGCTTCTCGGTTTAGCCCCGCTCATCAAAAACGGGCTTGCAAACGAATCATTTATTATTGTCGATGCAAAGACAGGAGTGTCCGGAGCCGGCAGAAAGGTTTCGGTGGGAACTCATTTTTCCGAGGTTAATGACAATTTTAAAATATATAAGGTAAATGAACATCAGCATACACCCGAAATCGAGCAGGTTCTCGGAAGCTGGGACCCGGCGTGTCAACCGATTACGTTCAGTACGCATTTGGCTCCCATGACAAGGGGAATTATGGCGACCATTTATACAGAGCTGAAGGAAAGTATGACAGTTGACCGCCTGCAGCGTGTTTTTTCTGATTTTTACAAAGATTCCTATTTTGTGAGAGTTCGCAAATCGGGCGAATTCCCGGCAACGAAGGAAGTGTACGGCAGTAATTTTTGCGATATCGGCGTTGCCGTTGACGAACGGACGAACAGGGTGACGATCGTAGCGGTGATCGATAATTTAATGAAGGGAGCCGCAGGGCAGGCCGTTCAAAACTTTAACTTGATGAACGGCTGGAGCGAGACGGCGGGACTTGATTTTACGCCAATTTATCCATAAGACGGGAGAGAATGAACCATGATTCAGGTGAGTGAAGACAGCATCAAAAAAACAGACGGAAGCATTGATTCGCCGAAGGGCTATCAGGCAAAAGGCATTCACTGCGGACTCCGCTATTCCAAAAAGGACATGGGGATAATCATCAGCTCGGTGCCGGCAGTGAGCGCCGCCGTTTATACGCAAAGCCATTTTCAAGCTGCTCCGATCAAGGTCACGCAGGACAGTCTCAAAAAAGGCGCACATCTTCAAGCGGTGGTGGTCAACAGTGCAAATGCCAATGCATGCACAGGGGAGCAGGGGCTTTTGGATGCCTATGAAATGCGCCAAAAAACCGCCGACATCCTTGGCATTGAGCCGGAGCTTGTAGCGGTTTCTTCAACGGGTGTCATCGGCGAATATCTTAATATGAAGAAGATCCGGGAAGGGATCAGCCTCCTTGGTCAAACAAAACCGTGTGAAGGCGCGTTTGAGGAGGCGATTTTGACGACGGATACGGTCGCAAAGAAAACATGCTTCGAATTAATGATCGGAGACAAAAAAGTGACGATCGGCGGCGCGGCGAAAGGGTCCGGCATGATCCATCCCAATATGGCGACAATGCTCGGCTTTGTCACAACTGATGCATCTGTTGAGGAAGGCGCGCTTAATAGAGCTTTAAGAGAAATCACGGATGTGTCGTTCAACCAGATTACAGTCGACGGGGATACGTCCACGAACGACATGGTACTTGTCATGGCGAACGGCTGTGCGGAAAACGAATGTCTTCATGAGGCCCATGAAAAATGGCCTGTGTTTAAAAAAGGCTTGGAGCTTGTTTGCAAGGATCTCGCCAAACAGATCGCAAGAGACGGGGAAGGAGCGACAAAATTGATCGAAGCCCGGGTCACAGGCGCCAAAAGCAATCTCGAAGCCCAGGTTATCGCCAAAAAAATTGTCGGCTCCAATCTTGTTAAAACAGCGATATATGGAACAGATGCCAACTGGGGCCGAATCATCGTTGCAATCGGAGACAGCGCGGCATCTGTTGCGCCTGAACAGCTGGAAATTCATCTTGGCGGCCAGTGCCTTTTTAGGAACAATGAGCCTCAGCCGTTTTCCGAAGAGCTTGCAAAAGAATATTTAAAGAAAAGCGAAGTTCAAATCATCGTGCAGATGTCTGAAGGAGAAGGAACAGGTACGGCCTGGGGCTGCGACTTAACTTATGAATATGTCAAAATCAATGCGAGCTATCGTACGTAAAAAGGGGAAACCAATGGGAAAAACAATCGTTTTTAAATGCGGTGGAAGCGTAATTCGAGAACTTTCCGATGAATTTTTTGAGAATATGAAAGAGCTGGCCGAAGAAGGCTGGAAAATCGCCGTCGTTCATGGCGGAGGACCCGATATCACGAATATGCTGAAGAAATTAAAAATCGAGACGGAGTTTGTCAACGGACAGAGGAAAACGACAAAACCGGTTTTGGAAGTGGCAGAAATGGTGCTGTCCGGTTCCATCAATAAGTTTTTTGTTGCAGAGCTTGTAAAGCACGGGCTTTCAGCCGTCGGTGTTTCTGGTAAAGACGGAGGCCTTCTTGTCGCCGATTATCTAAATGAAAATCAATACGGTCAGGTCGGCCGGATTAAAAAGGTGAATGGCCGGATGGTTGAAACGCTGATGGAACAAGGATTCATTCCAGTCATCGCGCCATTGTCGATGACGGAAAACTGTGAGACGCTCAATGTAAACGCCGATTTGGCGGCGTCGGCCGTCGCCGGTGCCCTGAATGCCGATAAATTAATGTTTGTCACAGATGTCAAAGGGATTATGAAAGATGAAAACATGATCTCTTCGATCACACCGGAAGAAATCAAACGGTACATTTCCGACGGAGTGATTCACGGAGGAATGATTCCGAAGGTAAACTCCGCTGTGGCGGCGCTGACCGATCAGGTGGATGAGGTAATGATTGTCAGCGGAACAGGGTCTTTTCTTGCAAAGCATACGTTCATCGGCACAAAAATCAGGAAACAGAAGGAGGCCGTATCGTGAGTTATTTATTTCAGGCATACAGCCGCTGGAATATCCATATCAAACAAGCGAAAGGCACGATTGCCGTAGATGAAAACGGCAAAACCTATCTCGATTTCGTTCAGGGAATCGCTGTCTGCAACCTGGGACATTGCCCGGATCCGGTGGCAGCCGCGATAAAAAAACAGCTTGACGACGTCTGGCATGTTTCGAATTTATTTCAAAACGGGCTGCAGGAAACAGTCGCTCAGAAATTGGCGAACAACAGTGCAGGCGATCTTGTGTTTTTCTGCAACAGCGGAGCGGAAGCGAATGAAGCGGCAATTAAATTGGCACGCAAACATACGCAAAAAACGAAAATCATCACGTTTCAGCAGTCTTTTCACGGCAGAACTTACGCCGGAATGGCCGCCACCGGGCAGGAAAAGATTAAACACGGATTCGGCCCGATGCTGACCGGCTTTCACTATCTCCCATATAATGAACCAGATGCATTCAACGAGCTGAGTGATGAAGAGGACATCGCAGCGGTCATGCTTGAGACGATCCAAGGGGAAGGCGGCGTCATTCCGGCAAGCGGCGAATTTTTACAAGAAGTGCAGGCTTTCTGCCGGAAGAAACAGGCTCTTCTTATCATTGACGAGGTTCAGACGGGGATCGGCCGTACAGGAAAAGCTTTCGGTTACCAGCATGAAGGGCTGTCGCCGGATATCATCACCGTCGCAAAAGGACTCGGCAGCGGTTTTCCGGTCGGAGCTGTCATTGGGAAACAAGACCTTTCAGCTGCATTTTCCCCAGGGTCACACGGCACGACATTCGGCGGAAACATGCTGGCAATGGCAGCGGCAAACGCCACATTGGATATCATTTTTGAGAAACGTTTTCTCGATGAGGTCAGCGAAAAGGGCGAATGTTTGCGGGAGGAACTGCAAAGCATGCTTCAATTCCCGCTTGTGAAAGAGATCAGAGGGAAAGGCCTGATCGCCGGCATTGAATGCAAAAAACCCGTTCAGCCATTGATTGAAGAGCTTCAAACAGAAGGATTGCTCGTCCTTCCGGCAGGTCCGAATGTCATCAGACTTCTTCCGCCGTTGACCGTGGAGAAACATGAAATCACCGAAGCGGTTGAGAAGCTGAACAATGTCTTTTCACGGCATTCGACCGTAAAACAATAATTTTTTTTCGTTATCTAAGTATAAAAATTCATGAAAAATATTATTTATTCATCAGAGGTGGGCAGAAGATGGAAGGATATTTAGTTCTAGAAGATGGAACCTCCTTCAGCGGAGAATTAGACGGCCGGGAAGGCTGTACAGGGGAAGTCGTTTTTTTCACAGGGATGACCGGTTATCAAGAGGTGCTGACAGATCCTTCATATAAAGGGCAGATCATCGTTTTTACGTATCCATTGATCGGCAACTACGGCATCAATGCGAGCGACTTTGAAAGCAGGAAGCCGCAGGTGAGAGGCGTGGTCGTCTATGAGGCGTGCGGGCACTTTTCCCACCATCAGGCGACGAAAAGCCTGCGGGATTACTTGAAAAACTGGAACGTTCCGCTGCTCTCTCATGTTGATACAAGAGCGGTCGTCAAACATATCAGGGCAAAAGGGACGCTGAATGCCGTTCTGACCGTCCAAAAAGACAGCCTGCCCGCTTCAAGGAGCCGGGAAAATGTTGCCGCACAGGCCGCCGGACAAAGTGGAACCGGCACGTTCGGAGACGGCCCGACACATATCGCGCTGATCGATTTCGGCTATAAAAAATCGATCGCCTCATCACTTGCAGAACGCGGCTGCAAAGTGACGGTCGTTCGTTACCAGGAGATGGACAGCGTCTTAAAACTGAACCCGGATGGGGTCGTCCTATCGAACGGCCCCGGTGATCCAAAAGCCATTATGCCGTACATGGATACACTCCGGAACATCATCGCATCCTATCCGACCCTCGGCATCTGCCTTGGACACCAGCTGATCGCTCTCGCTTTTGGAAGCGATACTTACAAGCTTCCATTCGGCCACAGGGGGGCCAATCATCCGGTGATGGACAGGGAAACCGGCCGCGTTTTCATGACGAGCCAGAATCACAGCTATGTTGTTGATGAAGCGACCATTAACAGAAAGGAATGTTCGGTCAGGTTCCATCATGTAAACGATGGTTCTGTAGAAGGGCTGGTCCACAACACATTGCCCGTGATGTCTGTTCAGTTTCATCCGGAAGCCCATCCGGGCCCGGCTGAAAGCGAATGGATTTTCAACGAATATATGCAGAAATTGAACGAAGCAAGGAGAGAAATCGCCCATGCCTAAAGATCACAGCATAAAAAGCATACTTGTTATCGGATCAGGACCGATCATCATCGGGCAGGCCGCGGAATTTGACTATTCGGGAACACAAGGCTGCATGGCGCTAAAAAGCGAAGGATTCCGCGTCATTCTCGTCAACAACAACCCGGCGACGATCATGACGGATGAATCATTTGCCGATGAAATCTACTTTGAACCGCTGACGGTCGAAAGCCTCACCCAGATTATCAAACGGGAAAAACCTGACGGACTGCTTGCGAATCTGGGCGGGCAAACAGCATTAAACTTAGCTGTAGAGCTGGAAAAAGCGGGCATTTTAAAAAAATACCATGTAAAGCTGCTCGGAACGTCTGTGGAAACGATTGAAAAAGGAGAAGACAGAGAAAAATTCCGCGCCCTCATGAAAGAACTGAATGAACCGGTGCCTGATTCTGAGATCGTCGACAATAAAGAAGATGCGCTTCGTTTTGCGCTCTCCATCGGTTTTCCCATTATCGTCCGTCCGGCTTACACATTGGGCGGCAAAGGCGGGGGGATCGCAAAGACGAAGGAGGAATTCATGCCTTTGATCGAAAGCGCCCTTCTCGCGAGTCCGATTCATCAATGCCTTGTCGAAAAAAGCATTGCCGGCTATAAAGAAATCGAGTATGAAGTGATGCGCGACAAAAACAATACATGCATCACCGTCTGCAATATGGAAAACATCGATCCCGTCGGCATTCATACAGGGGATTCGATCGTTGTCGCGCCGTCACAGACATTAACAGATGCCGATTATCAAATGCTCCGCTCTGCAAGCTTAAAGATTATTTCGGCGCTCGATGTCATCGGAGGCTGCAACATTCAATTCGCGTTAGACCCTGAGAGCAAAAACTATTATGTCATCGAAGTCAATCCGAGGGTCAGCCGTTCATCCGCCCTCGCTTCAAAAGCGACTGGCTACCCGATTGCAAAAATGGCGGCCAAATTGGCAGTCGGCTACACGCTTGATGAGCTGAAAAACCCGCTGACAGATTCGACATATGCCAGCTTTGAACCGGCTCTTGACTATGTCGTTGTTAAATTCCCGCGCTGGCCGTTTGACAAATTTAAAAATGCCGACCGCAAGCTTGGCACAAAAATGAAAGCGACAGGGGAGGTCATGGCGATTGACCGCAACATTGAAGCGGCTTTGCAAAAAGCTGTTGCATCCCTGGAACTGAAAACACAAGGGGCCCATTTGCCCGAGCTTTCCGGCTTTTCCTCCGCTGCTTTGCAGGGAATTTTGAAAACTCCTGATGACCGCCGTTTTTTCGCAGTCATGGAACTGTTGAGCAGGGGAATTTCAATTGAAGAGATCCATGAGAAAACAAAAATAGACCCCTATTTCCTCCATGTTTTCTCAAATATCATTGATCTTGAGAACGAGCTGATGAAGGACGGGGATGAGCTCCCTTGCGATCTGTTGAAAAAGGCGAAAGAAAAGGGATTTACTGACTGCACAATCGCTTCTTTGACCGGAAAAACGGAAGAAGAGGTGAGATCCCTCCGCAAACAACAGGGAATTACCGCTTCATTTAAAATCGTCGATACGTGCGCCGCTGAATTTGATGCGAAAACGAATTACTTTTATTCGACATACTACGGAGAAAGCGACGGGGATATCTCGCGAAAAACAAAAAAACGGGCGCTTATCATCGGCTCCGGACCGATCAGGATCGGACAGGGGGTCGAATTTGACTACAGCGCCGTTCACGGCGTGATGACGCTGAAAAGCCTCGGCTTTGAAACAATAATGCTTAACAACAATCCGGAGACCGTCAGCACGGATTACGAAATGGCGGACCGCCTGTATTTTGAACCGATCACGCCCGAGCATATTCTAAATGTCGCAGAAGCTGAAAATATCGATTTTGCGATCGTCCAGTTCGGCGGCCAATCTGCCATCAATGTGGCAGATGCGATCGAAAAAGCGGGTATCGTCCTGTTGGGAACCTCATCGGAAACACTTGACGTCCTCGAGGATCGGGATCAATTTTATCAGCTCCTCGACGAACTCGGCATCCCTCATGCCAAAGGGGAAACGGCATCATCAAAATCAGAGGCGCTGCAAAAAGCAAACGGCATCGGTTATCCGGTGCTGATCAGACCGTCCTATGTCATCGGCGGAATGGGAATGATGATCGTGCATTCTGAGGGGGAACTGGCAGAGCTGCTCGACGGCACAGCCGTGATGCCGTATCCGATCCTGATTGATCAATACATTTCAGGGAAGGAATTTGAGATTGACCTTGTCAGCGACGGACAGGATTTTTATATCCCGACTTATATCGAACACATTGAAAAAGCCGGCGTCCATTCCGGTGACAGCTATGCGGTATTGCCCGGCCCTTCCGTTACGTCCGGCATGAAGCGCGCAGCCGAAGGCGCGGCCGGAAAAATCGTCCGCAGCCTCGGCTTTAAAGGGATCATGAATATTCAATTTATCGCTGATCCCGATAAACCGGATCAGCTGCTCATTCTTGAAGTCAATCCGAGAGCGAGCCGAACAGTTCCCGTCGTCAGCAAAGTGATGGGAGTGCCGATGATTCCCCTTGCGGCAAAGCTTCTCGCCGGATCAAGCTTGCAAGAGCTCAATCCCGTCAAGAAAAACCGTCATGGGGTGGCCGTGAAATTTCCGGTCTTTTCATCTCATGCCATCCATGACGTCGATCTGAAGCTGGGACCTGAGATGAAATCAACGGGAGAAGGAATGTATGTCGGGTACAATCCGGAAAGCGCGATGAAGAAAATTTTCGCCGATGTGTGGAATGAAAAAGGATCGATCTATTTCAAGGGGGATGAAGAGCTGAAATCCCTTGCTGAGCAGGCGGGATTCATCGTTCAGACATCCGGTTTCAAAGATTGGATCAAACGGACGGACAAAGCGCTTCATATCAATTTGACAGATTCGAACGAAGCCAAACGGGAGCGGAAGGAAGCGATAACCCACGGCGTGGGCATCATGACGGAAGAAGAGACGGTGCGCGCCTTTTTAAGAAGTGGATGCGGGGCGACACAGGCTGTCTCGCTAAAGGATTTATATAAAAAGGAAGTGGAAACATGTCTACTGTAAAAATCGGTGAAACGCTCAAGATCAATTTGTCCGGCAAGGATTTTTTAAGCTTAAAAGATGTCTCAAAAGAGGAGATTTTGTATCTCCTTCAGGAAGCCGCCGCCATGAAAAACGACAAAATTCAAAACATCTTCAAAGGTAAAACATTGGCGATGATTTTTGAAAAATCATCGACGAGAACAAGGGTTTCATTTGAAGCTGGAATGGCGCAGCTCGGCGGAAATGCCCTGTTTTTAAGCAGCAAAGACATGCAGCTCGGCAGAGGGGAAACCATCGCCGACACGGCAAAGGTGCTGTCGGGGTATGTTGACGCGATCATGATCCGCACCTTTGAACACGAAAAAGTCGAAGAGCTTGCCAAACACGCGGCTATTCCGGTCATCAACGGTTTGACAGACATGTTCCATCCTTGCCAGGCGCTTGCCGATCTTTTGACGATTCAAGAGATAAAAGGCGGCTTCAACGGACTGAAAGCTGCCTATATCGGAGACGGAAACAATGTCGCACATTCGCTGCTAATCGGCTGCGCGAAGGTCGGCTGCGACATCACCGTCGCTTCTCCTGAAGGATATGAACCTGATCAGGACGTTGTCAAGCTGGCAAAGGGCTATGCCGAAGAAACGGGTGCACAAGTCAGCATCACAAATGATCCGGTGTCCGCCGTCAAGGATGCAGATGTCATCTACTCCGACGTATTTACAAGCATGGGCCAGGAAGCGGAAACAGAGGAGCGCCTGAACAACTTTGCGCCATACCAAGTGAACAGCACGCTCGTATCGCATGCCAAACCGGACTATATCTTCCTGCATTGCCTTCCGGCGCACCGCGGCGAAGAAGTGACCGCAGATATTATCGATGGACCGAATTCAGCCGTGTTCCAGCAGGCTGAAAACCGTCTCCATGTACAAAAAGCTTTGCTTAAGGCGCTGCTGTCTTAATTGAAAAACTGCTGATCTCTAGGGATCAGCAGTTTTTTTGGGGGGATACGCCCGTTTTTTGGAAAAGCTGCCTTGGGATACGGATGGAAGGAGAAAAACGGGGCAGACTATTTTCTAAAAGGAGTGAAGAAAAATGGGACAGCAGCATCAATTCCGCCCGGGGCAAAAAGCGCCGAACAACGGCATCTATGTGGAAATTGGCGAGACAGGGAGCATGGTCAAAAATCCGCAGCAAATCAAGCTGACGGCCGGCGAATATTTTCCAGAGACATCCAATCATAACCGTCTGTGGACATATAAAAGAAAGCCTTAAAAAAACAACCGTCCTCATGCGGGACGGCTGGGATGACACAAAACAAACTTAAAAACCCCGCCTTTGGACGGCAGGGGTTTTAATGTTGATTTGCATCCTTTTGAACGGGCATAATTTCTCCAAGAACAATGACGATAACGGTGATGATGATCCCCATGATCGAACTGAGCGTAAAGTCGTATTCTGCACCGCCCATGGCTCCGATAATATAGCAAGCCATTTGTGTCAAAATGAACGTCCAAATGAAAGTTACGATAAATCTCACGTTTCCACCTCGTCCTTCTCATTCGATTCTAAAGCTTATCATATCACACATACAGTAAACTAGAAAGGACATTTTAGTGAACACGGCAGAACCAAAGCTTTTCGTTTTCAGAAATATCAGACGTTTGGTTTTGTAAAATTGATTTTCATCATGAAGACTGGGACTTTTCCTTATTCGTTTCTAGCATGCTCCACATAAGATAATGTGCAGATTACGGCAGGAAGGAGGCAGGCAAGTGATGAAAATAACGGAACGTTTTTTCAAAGTCGATTCAGAATGGAACGTCATTCATCTTCCATACAGACCAAACGGTTTCGCGATATTTATTTTCGGCGACAGGAACCATTTCGTTGGGAAGGACTCGAGCTTCTGGCTCCAGCACTACGGCAGAAACCAGCTTCTCCAAAGTTTAAGAAACAAGGGCTACACCCTTGTGAACAGCAATTTATTCGGCAGGCACTGGGGCTCTGAAAAAGCGGTTTCATATGCGAAACAGCTGATCCACTATGTGTTCAGGCAGGAAATTTTAAATGAAAAAATTCATCTGCTTGCAGAAGGAACAGGCGCGCTGATCGCTGGTGAACTTCTTCGCTCGATTCCGGATCAAATCCGTTCTGCCGCGATGCTCAATCCTTGCCTTGATCTTCAGGCTCATCATGATCGTGAGAAGGAAAATAAATTTTTCTACAAGCGGTTTATTAAAGAAATTGCGGAAAGCTACGGTATAACTGAGCGGGAGGCCGCCCATTACCCGTTCCAATCGATCTCCCCGTATCATAATCTCGTGCCTGTCCACATCTGGCAAAAGCTGAACGGCTCCCCATATCCCTACATGCTCCACGCCAAAACATTTGAGGAGCGCCAGATGCAAGGCGGGCACCGCGTGGAGCTGACGCTGCATTTGTCTGATCATCCCAGCCGCATTTATTCAGCGATAGCGAGCTTTTTCAAAACGCATGAAAAAGTTTTATAGAGAATAGAATAATAGCAGCCCATGTTTCAATAGGGCTGTTTTTCGCTGTTTAAAACAGCAGAAAAACTGATTCGAAAGGTGGTCTTTTAGGATGAAATCGGCACTGGTGTATGGAGCAGACGAATTCTTCGGCCTTTCATTTTGCGAACATCTGATGGAGGAAGGCGTCAGCGTTGACGTTAAATTGGCAAAAGCTAGTGATGACATCAAGCGGCTTTATTTTGAAGAACGGCTGATGTGGCTGGTGAGAAACCAGCATTTTCGCCTGATTGAACAAGAACTGGAAGGCGATTATGACAAGATTTTCATTCAATATACAGGCTGCATGCCTGAAGAAGCGCTTGACGTTTTACCTGAAAACAAGCCTGCTTTTCTACTGGTGTACGAACACCTGCTGGAGGATGTAAAGGAAGCGGCGGAACAAAAGGGCGTCGAAATGATCGTGCTTCCGGATATGTACGGGCCCTGGGATATAAGAAATGAGGACAAAGAAAACAGGGAGTCCGCCTTTTTTGTAGACGATGTCGCTGCACAGCTCGCCTTTTATGCCATTCAAAAAAGCCCTTCACCGCTGCGGTTTGAACGGCAAACCGCAGACGAAGAAGCCGCTGCTAAAATTGAGGAATGGAAAAGACAAATGACTACATTTTTCGACAAAAAATAAGAAAGATCTTCCTTAGTTGTACGTGAAAGGATACAATAAAGATAGATTTCATTTGTTGGTTTTTTGAAAGGGAGTTGAACATGGCATGGTGTACAGGCTTGGCGTGATTTTTTTGATTCTCCTTGTCATGAGCGGCTGCGGACAAACGCCGCTGAATGGGAAAATTGAAAAAGTCGGGTTGCTTGTCCCTGATACAATAAGCGATCAAGTATGGGGAACCAAAGGATATAAAGGATTATTAAGAATACAGTCTGTCTACAATGTCGATGTCTATTATAAAGAAGGAATCGATAATGAAGCCGCAGTCAAAATGGCTGTAGAAGACTTTCAGAAAAAAGGCGTCAACTTAATTTTCGGACATGGAAGCGAATATGAAAAAGTGTTTAACAGCATAAGCGGAAACTATCCCGATATTCATTTTGTGCTGGTGAACAGCAAAGCCGAGCATAAAAATGTGACAAGCATCACCTTTGACGGAAGGGCGATGGGGTTTTTTGGCGGCATGACCGCTGCACATCAATCAAAGTCGGGGAAACTCGGCATACTGGCCACACATTCGTGGCAGCCTGAAGTGAAAGGATTCATCGAAGGTGCGAAATACATCAATCCGGACATTAAGGTCAAAACAGAATATGTCGGGCAGTGGGACGACTCCGAAAAGGCCGTCGCCAAGTATGAAAAGATGAAAAAAGCGGGCGCGGATGTTGTGTATCCCGCCGGGGACGGGTATAATGTCCCTGTCATAGAACAAATCAAAAAAGACGGTCTTTATGCGATCGGCTATGTCAGCGACCAGTCGGAGCTGGGCGAGAACATCGTGCTCACAAGCACCATTCAGCATGTTGATGAAGCTTATGAGCTCATCGCAGACGAATTCAATAAAGGGACGCTTAAGGGCGGCCGGCGGATTTTTGACATTCAGGACGGTGTGATAGAGATGGGCGAATTCAGCCCGATTGTCGATCAGTCATTCCAGGAAAAAATAAAAGGGCTTATCGAACAATACAAAAAACAGGAAAACTGCCAAATGAGAGGTGATCCAGATGCAGCATGAAAAATCAATGGAATTTTTACAAATCGCCATGAAATACGTGCCGGAAGCAAAGGAAGAAATGGAGAAGGCGGGAATTGAGCTCTCGCCGGAGATGCTTCAGCCGTTTATGACGCTGTTTACCAAAGTGATGGCGGAAGCGTACGAACTTGGCAAAACGGATGCTGGATCAGATTCTTAATCTGGGTGCTGCAGGAAAAGCCACTTATATCTGAAGTGGCTTTTTACATGGAAATCTTATTTTTTAAGGAGCTTACCATCGAGCCGATTTCCTTAAAGACAGGCTTCAATTCATCGATGGAATCCATTATTTGTCCGACCTGATCCAGAATGTGCATATAATCGGGTTCATTGAGTTCTTCCGTTTCCTCTTCATTTTCTATGTCATGCCGTTCTTCATGTGTAGACTGATTTTCACGGTTGTTGGACCGATTTGCGCCAAACATCATTTTCGTGAAAAAATCGTCAGCCGCCATCCTTATGAGCCTCCCTTCATCTTTATACCTTTACTATATGAAGGTATCGGTCTGCTAGATTAGACGTATATATTGCCAACTGAAAAAAAATAGGGTAGGATTAGTACCAGATACTAATAATTACTCATAACATTAGTTGGAAAAAATCATGAATAAAGGAGTCTTTCCTATGAAAGCTGGAATTATTGGAATTGGCCGGTATATCCCTGAAAAAGTGCTGACTAATTTCGACTTGGAAAAAATGGTTGAAACATCTGACGAATGGATTCGTACAAGAACTGGAATAGAAGAAAGAAGAATCGCAGCCGAAGAAGAGATGACATCTGATATGGCTGTTGCCGCCGCTAAGAGAGCGCTGGAAGATGCAAACATCAAGGCGGAAGATCTTGATATGATCCTCGTTGCGACCGTTACTCCTGATCAGGCATTCCCGACGGTTTCCTGCATGATTCAAGAAAAGCTCGGTGCATTTAACGCGTGTGCGATGGATATCAGCGCCGCCTGCGCCGGATTCATGTACGGCCTTGTGACCGCCAAACAATTTATCGAAGCGGAAACATATAAACACGTACTTGTCATCGGTGTGGAAAAACTCTCCAGTATTACCGACTGGGATGACCGCAATACAGCCGTTTTATTTGGAGACGGGGCAGGAGCCGCGGTTGTCGGACCTGTCAGCGATGACAGAGGCATTCTGTCCTTTGAGCTCGGCGCTGACGGCAGAGGCGGGAAGCACTTGTACTTGGACGAAAAAGATCATACAATCATGAATGGCAGAGAAGTGTTCAAATTTGCCGTGCGCCAAATGGGAGAATCCAGTGTGAAGGTTATCGAAAAAGCCGGATTAACGAAAGAGGATGTCGACTTTTTAGTGCCGCATCAGGCAAACATTCGGATTATGGAGGCGGCGCGGGAACGTTTGGAGCTTCCGGTTGAAAAAATGTCCAAAACAGTTCATAAATACGGAAACACATCAGCTGCCTCGATTCCGATTTCTCTTGTGGAAGAGCTTGAAGCTGGTAAAATAAAAGACGGTGACGTCATTGTGATGGTCGGTTTCGGCGGAGGCTTGACATGGGGAGCCATTGCCATGCGCTGGGGCCGCTAGAAGAAAGGTGAGGTGCAACTTATGAATAGTAAAAGAGTAGTCATTACCGGATTAGGAGCTTTATCACCTCTTGGTAATGACGTCAAAACAAGCTGGAGCAACGCGGTGAACGGAGTTTCAGGAGTTGGCCCGATTACAAGGGTTAATGCGGATGAGTACCCCGCAAAAGTAGCCGCAGAGCTGAAAGATTTTAAGATAGAAGACTATATGGATAAAAAAGAAGCAAGGAAAATGGACCGCTTCACCCAATATGCGGTCGTCTCTGCGAAAATGGCTGTTGAAGATGCCAAGCTTGACATCAATGACAACAATGCCGACAGAGTCGGCGTATGGGTCGGTTCAGGCATCGGCGGCCTGGAAACGCTTGAACAGCAATTTGAAACATTTTTGACGAAAGGACCGAGACGGGTCAGCCCGTTTTTCGTTCCGATGATGATTCCTGACATGGCGACTGGGCAAATTTCAATCGCGCTCGGTGCAAAAGGAGTCAATTCATGTACGGTTACCGCTTGTGCGACAGGTACGAACTCAATCGGAGACGCTTTTAAGGTCATCCAGCGCGGCGACGCGGATGTGATGATCACGGGAGGAACGGAAGCGCCGCTCACCAGAATGTCCTTTGCGGGCTTCTCAGCCAATAAAGCGCTCTCTACAAATCCGGACCCGAAAACGGCAAGCCGTCCATTTGACAAAAACAGGGATGGTTTCGTCATGGGGGAAGGAGCAGGAATCATCGTTCTTGAGGAGCTTGAGCACGCATTAAACCGGGGAGCTGACATCTACGCTGAAATTGTCGGCTACGGCTCGACAGGAGATGCATACCACATCACGGCTCCTGCGCCAAACGGAGAAGGCGGCGCCAGAGCGATGAAAGAAGCGATCAAAGACGCCGGCCTGTCACCTGGTGAAATCGACTACATCAATGCGCACGGAACAAGTACGCCATACAATGACAAGTATGAAACGATCGCGATCAAAGAAGTATTCGGAGAGCACGCGTATAAGCTTGCCATCAGCTCAACGAAATCGATGACAGGGCATCTGCTCGGAGCTGCCGGGGGAATCGAAGCGATTTTCTCTGTGCTCGCCATCAAAGAAGGAATTATACCTCCGACAATTAATATTCAAACACCTGATGAAGACTGTGATCTGGACTATGTTCCAGATAAAGCGCGCCGCCAGGACGTAAATGTCGTGCTCAGCAACTCGCTTGGCTTTGGCGGACATAACGCGACACTAATCTTTAAAAAATTTCAATAACCGTATGAAAACGGCTGCCATCCAAGATGGTAGCCGTTTTTTTCAGCCTGCATAACATACAGGTGAGAGGAGTGACCTGGATGAGTGTCGAACAAACATATGAATGGTATGAAAAAGCTTCATCAATTCGGGAGTTGTCCTTCTATCTTCTGCCTTATTTTAAAGAAGCGAAAGCTGATCAAAGCATGACATTGATCAGCCATCTTCAGGCCCATGGAATGCTCCGCTATTGGTCAGACGGACAGAAGGTGATGAAGGAGCTCAAGGAAAAAGGTGTATTTGAGCATGTAAAAAAAGAGGAACGGCTGCTCAGAAAACGGTGGAAGGGCCCGGATGTTCCGATCATCATCCTTCCTGTCGATGAAAGAAACAGAAAAATACGGGTCGTATTCGGCTCTAAATCAGGCCTTGCCTTTCATGACAAATTATTTTTATTTCTTTCAGCGCATATTTCTCCCTCCTCGATCTCAGCCATCATGACCCATGAGTACAACCATGTTTGCCGGTTAGAAAATATGCCGAAAGAGGAAAAAAATATGACGCTTCTTGATACAATCATTCTCGAGGGAATGGCGGAAACCGCCGTCTATGAAAGATTGGGCGAATCGGAAACCGCCGGCTGGACATCGTTTTATTCAGAAAAACAGCTCGAGCATTTCCAAAATCGACTGGTTCAGCCCTATTTCGAGCTGCGTCGGCAAGATGGACGGTTATTCTCCAATATTTTATTCGGAAAAGGTTATTATCCTGATATGCTCGGGTATGCTGTCGGTTTTAATATTGTAAAAAAATATTTGTCCGTCAAGAAATTAAAGGTTGCCGATGTGTTGTCGCTTCCATCCGAGGACTTTATAGATCCAACGCTTTAATATATTAAAATATTGGTATTTAATTAATATTATGACAAAACATCTAAAAATTCCTTGCTTTTGTAATGATTATGTAATAATATACAACTATAAAATTTTAAGATAATTCAGTATTATGTTGTGCAATTAGATTCATATCCAATCTATTTAACTTCTGGTCTATGGAAGGGGAATCCGGATGAGCGCATTGCTGGAAGTCAGCGACCTGAAAACCTATTTTTTTAGAAAAAAACAGCCGATACCTGCGGTTGACGGAGTGGATTTTTCGATAAAAAAAGGAGAAACCGTGGCATTGGTCGGAGAATCAGGATCTGGAAAGAGCATCACCTCTTTATCGATTATGGGGCTTGTCGGGAGCTCCGGCGGGAAGATCATGGAAGGGTCCATCAAACTGGAAGGCCGTGATCTCGTTACATACAAAGAACCGGAATTATGCAAGATCCGCGGAAATGAAATCTCGATGATTTTTCAGGAGCCGATGACATCCCTTAATCCGGTATTAACGATCGGTGAACAAATCACAGAGGTGTTAATCTATCATAAAAAACTATCTAAAAAAGAAGCGGAAAAAAAGGCGGTTGAATTACTGAAGCTTGTCGGTTTTTCTAGAGCCGAACAGCTGATGAAAGATTACCCGCACCGCTTGTCCGGCGGCATGAGGCAGCGGGTGATGATCGCGATAGCCCTTAGCTGCAATCCGAAGCTGCTCATCGCCGATGAACCGACAACGGCGCTCGATGTCACAATCCAAGCCCAGGTGCTGGAGCTGATGAAAGATTTATGCGCCAAATTCGGTACATCGATTCTTCTGATTACACACGATCTCGGCGTCGTCTCGGAAATCGCTGACCGCGTCATCGTTATGTATTGCGGACAAGTTGTTGAAAACGCCACGGTCGATGAATTGTTTGACAATCCCCTGCATCCCTATACGCAAGGGCTGTTAAATTCCATTCCGGTAATAGACGGTTCGATTGAAAAGCTGACGGCCATCAAGGGAAATGTGCCTACGCCTGACAACCTTCCGACAGGCTGCCGCTTTGCTCCGAGATGTCCAAGCGCCACTGATAAATGCTGGGGCTCTCAGCCGGACCTGAAAACCCGGGCCGACGGACGGACCGTCAGATGCTTCTTATATGAGGAGGGGGAATGAGGGGATGACTGCATCAGCGGAACAAGTACAGCAGGCACAAACGATAAAACATGATGAAACCCTTTTAGAGCTGAAAGACGTCAAAAAGTATTTTCCGATCCGATCAGGGATCTTTCAGAAAAAGATCGGGGATGTCAAAGCGGTTGACGGCATCAGCTTTTCGTTAAAACGCGGCGAAACGCTCGGAATCGTCGGGGAATCGGGGTGCGGAAAATCGACTGCCGGGCGGACGATGATCAGACTCTACAAACCGACAGCCGGACAAATCCTTTACAAAGGCCGGGACATTTCCGCCCTGTCGGAAGAAAGCTTAAGAAAAAGCGTCCGCAAAAATATCCAAATGGTTTTTCAGGACCCGTTTGCCTCTCTGAATCCGAGAAAAACCTTGCGATCCATCATCAAAGAGCCCTTTAACACCCACCACATGTACAATTTCAAAGAGCGCAATGAAAAAGTGGAAGAACTTTTGGAAAAAGTCGGCCTGCATCCATCGTTTGCAAACCGCTATCCGCACGAATTTTCCGGCGGACAGCGCCAGCGCATCGGGATCGCGCGGGCGCTTGCCTTAAACCCTGAGCTCATCATCGCCGATGAACCGGTTTCGGCTTTGGACGTGTCGATCCAGGCCCAAGTCATCAACCTGATGGAAGAGCTTCAAGACGAATTTAACCTGACCTATCTGTTTATCTCCCACGATTTAAGCGTCGTCCGCCATATCAGCGACAGGGTGGGCGTGATGTACCTCGGCAAAATGATGGAGCTTACAGATAAGCATGAGCTGTATGACAATCCGCTTCATCCGTATACACAGGCACTGCTGTCCGCCGTTCCGGTCACAAGAAAGAAGGGACGCGCAAAGCGGGAGCGGATCGTTCTGAAAGGGGAGCTGCCGAGCCCTGCCAATCCGCCGCGGGGCTGCGTCTTCCATACGAGATGTCCGGCCGCAAAAGCGGAATGCCGAGAAAGGGAGCCCGCTTTCAGGGAAGTGAAATCAAACCACTTCGTGGCATGCCACCTTTACGAATAAAGGGAACGGCCGTCACATATTTAATCCTTGAGAGGGG
Source organism: Bacillus sp. KICET-3 (assembly GCF_033261025.1). Taxonomy (NCBI): domain Bacteria; kingdom Bacillati; phylum Bacillota; class Bacilli; order Caryophanales; family Bacillaceae; genus Bacillus; species Bacillus sp. KICET-3. The sequence continues at coordinate 1,346,040 of NZ_CP137345.1, forward strand.
GAATGTCTTTTTTCAAAATCGGGGGTCAATTCGGCCGGGAAAACAATAGCTCAAAAAGGGGGAATTCGCAAAATGAAGATGCGTAGAAAAACTGGATTTTCGTTTTTAAGTCTGCTGCTGATCTTATCGGTGTTTCTTTCGGCCTGCAACAGCGGCGAAGTCGGAGGGGAGCAGAAGGAAGGCAAATCTGACGGCAAGCCGCAGCAGGGCGGAGACCTTGTCGCCGGATCAACGGGTGAGCCGACGCTGTTTAACGCGCTGTATTCAACAGATACGGCAAGCTCTGATATTGAAAGGCTCCTCTATAATACCCTTTTGGATACCAATGAAAAGCTAGAGGTCGAAAAACAGCTTGCCGAGGATGTAAAGGAGTCGGAGGACGGCCTGACGTTTGACATCAAGCTCAAAAAAGGCGTCAAATTCCACGACGGCAAGGAAATGACCGCCGATGACGTCGTGTTTACGTACAGCATTCCGTTGAGCAAAGACTATGTCGGCGAGCGCGGCTCAAGCTTTAAAATGCTTAAATCCGTCACGAAAAAAGGCAAATATGAAGTTGAGTTTAAACTGAAGCAGCCAGATCCTTATTTTTATAATGTAACGCTGACAAGCTATGGCATCCTGCCGAAGCACATTTTGAAGGATGTTCCGATCAGCGAGCTTGGCGAGCATGAATTCAACCGTAAGAATCCGATCGGAACCGGCCCGTTTAAATTCAAAGAATGGAAGCAGGGTCAATACGTCAAAGTTGAAGCGTTTGACGATTATTTCGCCGGACGAGCGCATCTGGACTCGATCACATATAAAGTCATCCCTGATTCAAATGCGGCGCTGACACAGCTTCAAGCCGGTGATATCGATTATTTTGTCATCACGCCGGGACCTGATTATAAAACCGCCGAAAAATTTAACAATGTAAAAATCGATACAGATTTAGGGTTGAATTACAGTTACATCGGCTGGAATGAAAAGAACGAGCTCTTTAAAGACAAGAAGGTCCGCCAGGCGCTGACGTATGCGCTCGACCGCCAGGCGATGGTCGATCAGGTTCTTGACGGAGACGGGAAAATCGCCAACATTCCTGAAAGCCCGCTGTCATGGAATTATCCGGACAATGAAGCAGGGATTAAAACGTTTAACCACGACCCTGAAAAAGCGAAAAAAATGCTGAAAGAAGCCGGCTGGTCTGATACGGACGGCGACGGCATTTTAGACAAAGACGGCAAAAAATTCTCCTTCGTCATCAAAACAAACCAGGGCAATAAGACGAGAGAAGACCTCGCAGTTGTCGTTCAGCAGCAGCTAAAAGAAATCGGCATCGAGGCGAAGCCGCAAATCGTCGAGTGGAGCGCTTTGATCGAACAGATGAATCCGCCGAATTGGGATTTCGATGCGATCATCCTAGGCTGGAGCCTTGCCACATTCCCTGATCAAAGCACGATCTTCCATTCGAAAGAAGCGGAAAAAGGGCTGAACTATGTGTGGTATCAAAATAAAGAGCTAGATAAGCTGCTTGACGAGTCCAAAACGCTGAAAGACCGTGAGGATTATAAAAAGGCGTATGAAAAGATCTACAAAATATTGGCGGAAGATCAGCCGTACACGTTCCTGTACTATACGAATTACCACAGAGCGATGCCGGCCAACATGAAAGGCTTTGTTTTCCATCCGAAGGAAGATTTCTATAAAGCCGAAAACTGGTGGCTGGATCAAAAATAAAGGAAATTCCCTTAAGGGGAGGGAGGTTTTTCGGCACGCTTCCTTCCCCTTCATTCTTAAGAATTTTGATAAAAAAGGGGATAAAAGATGATTACATATATCATTCGCAGGACGCTCATGTCGATTCCGATTTTGCTTGGGATTACCATTTTGTCATTCGCGATTATGAAAGCCGCCCCGGGAGATCCGATGGCCTTAATGATGGATCCGACCATCAGCGCCGCCGACCGGGAAAAGTTCATCGAAAAATACGGATTGAATGAACCGGAGCACATTCAATATTTAAAATGGCTCGGCAACATGATTCAGGGGGATTTCGGCACTTCGATCATCAGAAAAGGAATGCCTGTTTCCGAATTGATCATGGCAAGGCTTCCGAATACGCTATTATTAATGCTTGTTTCGACCATTCTCGCTCTTCTCATCTCAATTCCGTTCGGGGTGCTTTCGGCGAGGCGCCCGTATTCGAAGCTGGATTACGGGATTACGTTTACATCGTTTATCGGACTTGCCGTCCCGAATTTTTGGCTTGGGTTGATCCTGATTATGTTTCTCGCGGTCAATTTAGGCTGGTTCCCGACAGGAGGCGTCATGACGATCAATTCAGATTTCAGTTTATGGGATCGCGTCCATCACTTGATTCTGCCCGCGTTCGTACTCGCAGCCGCTGACATGGCGGGGCTCACCCGCTATACAAGGTCAAGCATGCTCGACGTGCTCAGGCAGGATTACATGCGGACGGCCAGAGCGAAAGGGTTTAAAGAAAACCGGGTTGTGTACAAGCATGGGCTTCGAAACGGGCTGCTGCCGGTGATCACGATTTTTGGACTGATGATTCCTTCCTTTATCGGCGGAGCCGTCGTTACGGAACAAATTTTCAGCTGGCCCGGCCTCGGAAAGCTGTTTGTCGATTCCGCTTTTCAAAGAGATTATCCGGTCATCATGGCCATGACCGTCATTTCTGCCGCCCTTGTTGTCATTGGAAATTTAATTGCGGATATTCTCTATGCGGTCGTCGATCCGCGGATTGAGTATTAAGAAGAGGAGGACTCGTCATGACACAGCCAAACCCATCGACGCCTTCACCGGAGATCAGACTGCAGGAAAACGTCGCACCAAAGCCGGAAACAATGACAAAAATCTTTTTTGAAAAGTTTTTCAAAAATAAGCTGGCCGTGCTCGGCGGAATCCTGTTATCCATCATTATCCTGTCGGCTATATTTGCGCCGGTGATTGCTCCGTATCCGCCGGAACAGCAGAATCTGCTGGACAAGCTCAAGCCCCCGAGCGCTGAGCATTTGATGGGAACGGACAAGTTTGGCCGCGATATTTTCAGCCGCCTGCTGTATGGTGCTCAGGTATCCTTGCTTGTCGGCTTTGCTTCTGTACTCGGTTCAATCACAATCGGCACCGTGATCGGTGCGATCGCCGGCTATTTCGGCGGGATCATCGACGCGATCATGATGCGGCTGGTCGATATTGTATTATCAATACCCGACATATTCCTGTTAATTACGCTTGTGACCATTTTTCAGCCTGGTGTAGACAAGCTGATTTTAATTTTCGCCCTGACAAGATGGACGACGACGGCGCGGCTCGTCCGTGGAGAATTTTTATCGCTGAGGTCGAGAGAGTTTGTCCTCGCCGCGAAAACGATCGGGACAAGAAGCCATAAGATCATTTTCTCCCACATCCTGCCGAACGCGATGGGGCCGATTATCGTTGCGGCCACGCTGTCCGTCGGAACGGTCATTCTATCGGAGTCGGCGCTCAGCTATCTCGGCTTCGGCGTTCAGCCGCCGATGGCCAGCTGGGGAAACATGCTCCAGGATGCGCAAAACTTCACGATTATGATTCAGGCGTGGTGGTATCCGCTGTTTCCGGGGCTGATGATTTTAATCACCGTTTTATGCTTTAACTTTGTCGGAGACGGACTGCGCGATGCGCTTGATCCGAAGAATATTAAATAAGAAAGCCGGGGCGCGGCCGCCCTTGGCTTTTTTTCATGCAGCTTTGCCATAATCTTTGCCGGATGGAATAAATTCCTTCCCCCTTGCCTATACTGTGGACAACAGTTTTTATAAAGTGAGGGGTTAGAAATGTTATTTCTTCATGATGTGTGGGTGAACTGGTTTGAGGGAGAAGAAAATGGCTACAACGTCTGCCACTTTCATGAATGGCGGAAGGAAGACAGCGTGGAACTGCTTGACCAGGTCCCTTTGCTGAGGGTTTCGCCGGTTTTGTTCAACTACATAGAAAATGACCTATCAGAGCTTCCGCCGGAATTATTAAATGAGGTCCATCAAAAAGCGTATATTCGCAAAAACCATGAGCGTACACAGCTTGACCATTGCTTCGTTGTGACGGATGGCATCGGAATCCTTGCGGTCGATACGGCCGGCTATTCGATACCGGTCAGAAAAAGCCGTCTCATTCCGAGGCAGGAGCAGCTTGTATATGAAATGGTGAAGGACGTCGAGCCGCAGGAATATGAATTTTCGCCGGAAAAGCTGCAATCTTCAAAGGAATACCACATTCTATCATTATCACCGGAGCATGTCAGAGGACTAACAAGAAAAGAACGCCAGCTGAAACAGCTGTTATTCATGGCGCTTGATCAGCTGAAAGGGCTCAAAAACCGCGCCGAGATCGCCTACTGGTATACGGAATGGAATCCTTACATGTATGAACAGATTAAACGGATGACATTTGAAGAAATCTGGGACATGCTTTTCAATGAAACAATCGACGGCTGGTCGGAGAAACACCGGGATTTCTGTGAAAATTTAATTAAAGGGCAGCCGTTTTTTGAAAAGCTTTGGGAAATTGAAAATGAGTCAAAAGTCAACTAAATTCAAGAAGGCTGTCGGTAGAAGCGGCGGTCTTTTTCAATGGCTTCCTTTAAAATCAAAAAAGGAAGCCGGTCATTTTTCAGACGAAAGCCATGTTTTCTAAAGCATTTACTTATAGGAAGATCGAGTGTGCCAAGCGGCTGAATCAGTGTATCAGGTTTATGTGTCTGTTCTTTATGAAAAACACCTTCTGATTGTCAAAGGACAATTGAGAAGGTGTTTTTTGTTTAGCGTCTTTTGCGGCCGAGGCCCATCGCATTCTCCATTTTTTTCAGCATCTTTCCGGCCGTTTTGTTCGCGCGTTCAGCGCCTTCGTCCAGAATTTGGTCCAATTCCTCGGATTCGATCAATTCATAGTACCGGTCCTGAATCGGTTTCAGCGCATTGATCACCGTTTCAGCCAGGTCGCTTTTAAATTCGCCGTAGCCTTTGCCTTCATATTTGGCTTCAAGCTCTTCAATTGTGACCTGTCCAAGGATGGAATAGATCGTCAGAAGGTTGGACACGCCGGGTTTATTTTCTTTATCATATTTGACGACTCCCTCAGAATCGGTGACGGCGCTTTTGATTTTTTTCTCCAGCTGTTTTGGATCGTCAAGAAGAGTAATGAACGCTTTTTGGTTCGGGTCCGACTTGCTCATTTTTTTGAGCGGATCGGCAAGCGACATAATGCGGGCGCCGACTTTCGGAATTTTCACTTCTGGCACCGTAAAAATGTCATTGTATTTCTTGTTGAAGCGCTCCGCCAGATTCCGGGTCAGTTCCAGATGCTGTTTTTGGTCCTCTCCGACAGGAACGACGTCTGTGCTGTAAAGCAGGATGTCGGCAGCCATTAAAGGAGGATAGGTCAACAAGCCTGAGACGACGGCTTCTTTCCCCTTGGCTTTGTCCTTAAACTGCGTCATGCGCTCAAGCTCGCCGATGTAGGCGACGCACTGCATCATCCAGCCCGCCTGTGCGTGCGCAGGCACCTCGGATTGGATAAACAGCGTCGCTTTTTTCGGATCAAGTCCGACAGCCAGGTAAAGCGCAGCCAGATTGCGGATGTTCTTTCTCAGCTCGAGGCGGTCCTGAGGCACTGTGATTGCATGCTGGTCAACGATGCAAAAATAGCAGTTGTAATCATCCTGCAAATCAACAAATTGCTTCATCGCTCCGATGTAGTTGCCAAGCGTTACAGAACCGCTCGGCTGAATTCCGGAAAAAATCGTTTTCATGAAAATCCCTCTTTTCATTTCAAAATAAAAAGGCCCATTCTTCCCTTAACACAAAAGGGACGAATGAACCGCGGTACCACCCTGATTATTTCATTATGGTCAAAATGAAATCACTTTAGACGTTGTTAACGAAGTCTTCTCCGGCTGAGCCTACTTGCAAATCGTTCGGTCAGCTGCTCCAAAGCCCATTCCACATTCGCCATTATCCGCTCCCAGCGCCGCGGACTCTCTTCAAATGGGAAGAAATGTGTACTCTTCTTTTTCATCGCATTTTATTCATAATTTTATTATATATAAATTTGAAATAAAAGTCACCCGTGTTGAAAAAAAGAATCTGACAATGGGATGAACAAAGTTTCCCGCACCGTGGAAAGTTCTGTATAAAGAATGGGTAATGTTATACGTAAAAAACGTTTCCCGCTGTAAAAAATGACCGATCATTTTAACGAGTTCATGCTTTAAAACAGAGAAGTGTATTCATATCTTTGGCAGATTTTCTGACAAACCTAAATAGTTTGAATAAAAAAATAATTGAAAATTAATATTGCAATAAATTATTCTATTAATTATAATGAATTTGTTCACCTCGGTGTTACAGGTTCTTTACATAATAAATATTCAGAAAAGACGAAACAGAGGAAAAAGTATGGCAAGTGGTCCTATTACTTTTTTATGATAAATCTGAATGTTAAGGAGTAAGGAACTAAAAAAATATGAAACAGGGGGGTTTCTCATTTGAAGAAGCGTTGGTCACTCATCAGTTTAGTTCTTATGTTCACTCTCGTATTAAGTGCCTGCGGTTTCGGCGCAAGTTCTGGCGACGGCGGCAAAAAAGACAGCAAAGGAAAAGACACCCTGAACGTCAATATTAAAACTGAGCCGTTTTCATTAAATCCAGGCCTTGCAAACGATTCAGTTTCTGGAAACGTGCTTCGTCAGACTTTCGAAGGATTGACTACAATCGGAAAAGACGGAAAGCCGGTCGAAGCGGCAGCGGAAAAAATCGAAATCAGCAAAGACCAGAAGACATACACGTTTACAATTCGCGATGGTGCGAAATGGTCAAATGGTGATCCTGTAACAGCAGAGGATTTTGAATATGCCTGGAAATGGGCGCTTGACCCTAAAAACGAATCACAATACGCATACCAGCTTTACTACTTAAAAGGCGGTGAAGCAGCGAACACCGGCAAAGGAAAGATTGACGATGTCGGCGTTAAAGCGGTCAATGACAAGACATTGAAGGTCGAGCTTGAAAAACCGACACCGTACTTCACTGAACTTACAGCATTTTATACTTACTTGCCGGTCAATAAAAAAGTCGCTGAGAAACATCCGAAATGGTATACAAAAGCAGATGAAAATTATGTATCCAACGGACCTTTCAAATTAACATCCTGGAAGCACAGCGGGAATATCGTACTGGAGAAAAACGACCAGTACTGGGATAAAGATTCTGTAAAACTGAAAAAGATTAACATGGCGATGGTCAACGATGCTAATACTGGGCTGAACATGTATAAAAAAGGTGAGCTTGATTTCGTCGGACAGCCTCTTGACGAGATTCCGACAGACGCGATTCCAAGCCTCAAAAAAGAAGGCCTGAACATTGATCCGTTCGCATCTGTTTACCTTTACAAATTCAATACAGCAGCGGCTCCGTTAAACAATGTCAACATCCGCAAAGCCTTGACATACGCGATCAACCGCGAGGCGATCGTCAAGAACATCACACAGGCGGAGCAGATTCCTGCGACTGGATTCGTGCCTCCGGCGGTCACCGGATTTGAATCAAACAAACCATATTTCAAAGATCATGATGTTGCAAAGGCGAAGGAGTTTCTGAACAAAGGCTTGAAAGAGCTCGGTCTGAAAAAAGCGTCTGATCTGCCGAAAATCACGCTTTCCTACAACACGGATGAAGCGCATCAAAAAATCGCTCAGGCTGTACAGGAAATGTGGAGCAAGGATTTAGGCGTTAAAGCTGAATTAAGCAATGAAGAATGGAACGTATACATTGATAAGCTCCATACCGGAAACTATCAAATCGCCCGTTTGGGCTGGGTCGCCGATTTTAACGACGGTATGAACTTCCTTGAAACATACCGCGACAAAGAAGGCGGAAACAACGATACGAACTGGGAGAACGCGGAATACAAAAAACTTCTTTCAAAAGCTTCAACTGAAACAAACGAGGAAAAACGCATCGAGCTGATGAAAGAAGCCGAAGCCATCATCATGGATGAGCTGCCGATCGCTCCGATCTACTTCTACACCATGCCTTACATGCATGATAAGAGTTTAAAAGACTTTGTTTTGACAGGTACCGGAGAGATCTATTTCAAAACCGCGCATTTTGAATAAAACTGCATCACAAAGTATATGGGGGCTTTTGGGACTTTCCCCCATATACTTTTATTTATGATAAAAGGTTAATAGACTGAATATTCGGAGGTGTGTAAAATGATTAAATTTTTAGGTCGTCGTCTTGTTTATATGCTGATTTCTCTATGGGTGATTGTCACAGCCACCTTCTTCCTGATGAGGTCGATACCTGGCGGACCTTTTTCAGGCGAGAAGAAGCTTCCTCCTGCAATAGAAGCCAGCCTCAATTCTTACTATGGTTTAGACCAGCCCCTATTTAAACAATATCTCGACTACCTGGTGTCCGTGGCGAAGTGGGATTTCGGTCCATCATTTAAATATAAAGGACAAACCGTGAACGAATTAATCAACTCCGGTTTTCCGATTTCTTTTACACTGGGAATGGAAGCGATTTGCCTCGCATTGGCTTTCGGCGTATTATTCGGCGTGATCGCGGCGTTGAAGCGAAATAAGTGGCAGGATTATACAGCGATGATCATCGCTGTTATTGGCATCTCTGTGCCGAACTTCATCATGGCCGCGCTTCTGCAGTATGTATTGGCGATGAAGCTTGGCTGGTTCCCTGTCGCACAGTGGGAATCATGGGGACATACCGTATTGCCGGCAATCGCCGTGTCATCGATGCCGATGGCGTTTATCGCCCGTCTGACTCGCTCAAGCATGCTGGAGGTGCTGAGCAGCGACTACATCCGTACGGCGAAGGCGAAAGGCTTGAGCACGTTTGCGGTTACCGTCAAACATGCGATCAGAAACGCGATCATGCCGGTTGTTACATATATGGGACCGATGGCGGCCTCTATTTTAACAGGGACGTTCGTCGTTGAAAAAATCTTCGGCATACCCGGACTCGGCATGCACTTTGTCACAAGCATAACGAACCGCGATTATACAGTGATAATGGGCGTCACCGTGTTTTTCGGCGCGATTTTACTGCTTTGCGTCCTCATTGTTGATATTTTATACGGCTTAATTGATCCGCGCATTAAACTGTTTGGCGCTAAGAAAGGGGAGTAAAAGGATGCAGCAAATACCTAAAGACATGTTTGAGCCTGCAGCTGTTGACCATAGCGAAGCGGAAAAAATCTCAAAGAAAAACCTTTCTTTTTGGACAGACGTATTCTTAAGATTTAAAGAAAACAAGCTGGCGATGTGCGGTCTTGTCGTTCTTATCCTCATAGCTCTGATGGCCATCTTCGCGCCGGTATTCTCGAGCCATGAATATCAGACGACAGATTTAACCAACACGAATAAACCGCCAAGCGCTGAGCACTGGTTTGGTACTGATGACCTTGGAAGGGACGTGTTCGTCCGTACATGGGTCGGCGCACGCATCTCGCTGACAATCGGCCTTGCAGCGGCGTTGATCGACGTTTTGATCGGTGTCATCTGGGGCGCGATTTCCGGCATTAGAGGCGGACGCACAGATGAGATCATGATGAGGATCGCGGATATTTTATGGGCGATTCCTTCCCTGTTGATGACAATCCTTCTTCTCGTCGTAATGGGAAAAGGGCTGATCACCATGATCGTCGCGATGGTCATTACCGGATGGATCAATATGGCGAGAATCGTGCGCGGACAAGTGCTTCAGCTTAAAAACCAGGAATTCGTGCTTGCTTCAAGAACATTGGGCGCGAAAAACTCGCGGATCATCAGAAAGCACCTGCTTCCAAACATCATGAGCCCGATTTTGGTGACGATGACATTAACTGTCCCTACGGCGATTTTCTATGAAGCATTTTTAAGCTATCTTGGTCTCGGCGTTCCGCAACCTTTGGCAAGCTGGGGAACGATGGCAACCGATGGTGTGCAGGGCTTGGAATATTATCCTTGGCGCTTGTTCTTCCCGGCTACATTTATCTGCCTGACCATGTTTGCATTTAACGTTATCGGCGACGGATTGCGCGATGCTTTAGATCCGAAGCTGCGTAAATAAAGGAGTGAGAATGATGAAACACTTACTTGAAGTGAAAGATTTAGCCATTTCGTTTAAAACATATGCCGGAGAAGTCCAGGCCATCCGCGGCGTTAATTTTCACGTTGACAAAGGAGAAACGCTGGCGATTGTCGGAGAATCCGGATCGGGCAAAAGCGTCACTTCACAAGCGATCATGAAGCTGATTCCAATGCCGCCGGGCTATTTTAAAAGCGGACAAATTTTATTTAACGGACAAGATCTCGTGCCTAAATCGGAAAAAGAAATGCAATCGATTCGCGGCAAGGAGATCGGCATGATCTTTCAAGATCCGATGACTTCCCTAAACCCGACGATGAAAGTAGGGCGCCAAATCACAGAAGTGTTGTTTAAGCATGAAACCATTTCAAAAGAAGACGCGCATAAGCGGGCAGTTGAACTTCTCAGCCTGGTGGGGATACCAATGCCTGAACGGCGCGTGAACCAATATCCGCACGAATTCAGCGGGGGAATGAGACAGCGGGTTGTCATCGCGATGGCGCTTGCCGCCAATCCGAAGCTTCTGATCGCCGACGAACCGACGACAGCCCTTGACGTTACGATCCAGGCGCAAATTTTGGAGCTGATGAAGGAGCTGCAGAAAAAGATTGAAACATCGATCATTTTCATCACGCACGATCTCGGAGTTGTTGCGAACGTAGCGGACAGAGTAGCCGTCATGTATGCCGGACAGATCGTGGAGATTGGAACGGTTGATGAAATTTTCTACAATCCGAAGCATCCGTACACATGGGGGCTGTTAGCTTCAATGCCTAGCCTTGATCATAACGGAGAAGAGGAACTGATGGCGATACCGGGATCACCGCCTGATCTGACCAATCCGCCGAAAGGCGACGCGTTTGCATTAAGAAGCCCTTATGCCATGAAGATCGATTTTGAACAGGAGCCGCCAATGTTCAAAATTTCTGATACGCATTATGTGAAATCCTGGCTCTTGCATCCTGATGCGCCAAAGGTTGAACCGCCCGCGGCTGTCAAAAGCAAAATGAGGGAGTTTAAAGATCACTACGAAAAACCGGTTCAAGTGAAAGAAGGTGAATGATATGGCGGAAAAACTGCTCGAAATCAAGAACTTAAAACAGCATTTCACAACGCCAAAAGGAACTGTGAAAGCTGTTGACGGAATCTCATTTGACATTTATAAAGGGGAAACACTTGGTCTCGTCGGGGAATCGGGCTGCGGAAAATCGACGACAGGGCGCTCCATCATCCGGTTGTACCAAGCAACCTCTGGTGAAGTGTTCTTTAAAGGAAAGAATGTGCACGGCAAAAAATCCGCCAAAGAGCTTCTCGAATTCAACCGGAAGATGCAGATGATCTTCCAGGATCCATATGCTTCATTAAATCCGCGGATGACGGTTGCGGACATTATCGCTGAAGGGATCGACATCCACGGGTTGGCCAAAACGAAAAAGGAGCGTCTGGAACGGGTCCACGAACTTTTAAAGCTGGTCGGATTGAATAAAGAACACGCCAACCGCTATCCGCATGAATTTTCCGGAGGTCAGCGCCAGCGGATCGGAATCGCAAGGGCGCTGGCGGTAGAACCGGAGTTTATCATTGCCGATGAGCCGATTTCAGCACTTGACGTATCCATCCAGGCTCAGGTCGTCAATTTAATGAAAGATTTGCAGAAAGATAAAGGGCTGACATACTTATTCATCGCCCACGATTTGTCAATGGTGAAATACATCAGCGACCGGATCGGCGTCATGTATTTCGGCAAGCTTGTCGAATTGGCGCCGGCAGACGAATTATACGAAAATCCGCTTCATCCTTATACACAGTCGCTTCTTTCAGCGATTCCTCTTCCGGATCCGGATTATGAACGGACACGGGTTCGAAAAACGTACGATCCGTCCGTCCATAAATTGAAAGACGGCGAACAGATGGAGCTTCGCGAAGTGAAGCCGGGTCATTTTGTCATGTGTTCCGAGGAAGAATTTGCAGCATATCAGTCAAAATAAAAGCACAGAAGGCAGCCGAAACGGCTGTCTTTTTTTATATGCTTTTTCAAAAAAAATTGAAACTTTCAGGTGAAACATCCGTCTTAGTATATAAGCAACAAGTTGTTGCCCTTGCTCCTATTCTTTGCAAGAGATATTGGTTTAATTTCATGAGAAAGCGGGTATATCTAAAGTGTGAATCAAAAGAACATCCATAAGGAGCAAATAAATGAACTGGTATGAGAAGCTTAGCGAGTATTTTCCTGTTGAAGAAATGAAGTCGAAAAAGCATATGGAAGCATTATTAAGGGAACGAAGCGATATCTACCATAAAGAGGAAGGCAGGCATCACGTCTTGATGTATGCCGAGTTTGATTCCTTTATATTCATCGACTATTTATTCGTTTCAAAAGATGCAAGAGGCCAGGGGCTCGGTTCAAAACTGATAGAGAACCTCAAAAAGAAAAACAAACCGATACTCCTTGAGGTTGAGCCTGTTGATGAAGATGATGCAGATACAGCGAAGCGTCTTGCATTTTATCAAAAGGAAAACTTTAAACATGCTGAGTCAATCGGCTACCGCCGCCGGTCGCTTGCCACCGGCAAAGTCAATAAAATGGAGATACTTTACTGGTCCCCAAAATCGAATACAGAAGAAGAAGTATTTGAAGCGATGAAAAAAACGTACGAAAAAATCCATACATACAAAGATGAAAAATGGTATGGAGAATCGTTTGAAGATGTGGATGAAGTCTTAACAATCATCGACGAAGAAAAACAAAAAAACATTTTCGATGAGTTAAACTAAATGAGAATGAAATCTGTTTTTAAAAAAGAAAAATCGCAGGATTGTCAAAAAATTTCTTTTGTGTACTGTTCACACTTACTTTTTTATAGTATAATATTCTATAAAGATTACTTTTTTAGATTTATTTCAATTTAATAATAAGCTGATTTCATTCTACTTTTCAAGGAGTGAAGAATTATGGTTACATTATATACATCACCAAGCTGTACGTCTTGCAGAAAAGCGCGCGCATGGTTAGAAGAGCACGACATTCCGTTTAAAGAAAGAAATATTTTTTCAGAGCCTTTATCAATTGATGAAATAAAAGAAATCCTTCGGATGACTGAGGATGGAACAGACGAGATCATTTCAACACGTTCTAAAGTGTTCCAAAAGCTGAACGTCAACCTGGAAACAATGCCTCTTCAGGAGCTGTACCAGCTGATCAATGAGCATCCGGGCCTTTTGCGCCGTCCGATCATCATCGACGAAAAACGCTTGCAGGTCGGATACAATGAAGATGAAATCCGTCGTTTCCTTCCGCGTAAAGTCCGTACATTCCAATTGAGAGAAGCGCAGCGCTTGGCAAATTAAAAAAAGAAGGCTGAACGATTCAGCCTTCTTTTTTAATGTTTTTCAATCATCTGTTCATAATAAATGCTGGCCAATATGACAAAAATAACCGCAAGGACCGGAAAAAGCATTTCAAGGGTGCTGTGTCTTGCCATAAAGGATGACAGTTCCTGCTCCCTGACGATCATTTCACCGCCTGTAAATGCCAGCAGCCCGCTTCCGGCGTAAATGAGCAGCGGGAATTTGGAAAGGGCGCCCTGGATGAGTTTGCTCCCCCAGATAATTACAGGCACCGAAACCATCAGACCGACTACGACGAGCATTAAGCGGCCGTGGGATGCACCGGCAACTGCAATGACATTGTCAAGGGACATAAATAGATCGGCGATTACGATAATCCGAATCGCTTTCCATAAAGATGTCCCGCCTTTGACATGCTGTGCGTCCTTTTTTTCAATCAGGAGCTGGTATCCCAAATACAGAAGGAAGATCCCTCCGATAAATTGCAGATAAGGAACCGCAAGCAGATATACCGCTGCCGTTGTCAGTATAATCCTCATGAAAATGGCAATACATGTGCCGATGATGATCGCTTTTTGTCTTTGGACGGGAGGCAGATTCCTGCTTGCCATGGCGATGACAACCGCATTATCGCCGCCGAGAATCAGGTCGATCCCGATGATGACAAGGAGCGGCATCAGTAATTCGTGTTCCATCAACTGGCACCTCGCTTTTGCATTGTGGGCTCATTCACTGTGTTTGTCGTTTGCTGCTTGTACAACTAATATATGAAGCGGATGAAAAATTATGTTAGGCCGTCGTTTGATGCATTTTTATTTCTTTTATGTCTTTTTTATCATAAAATAGAAATGAAAGATTGATCACGCCACAGGGTTAAGAAGTGGACGTAAAGGGTAAAGTGTAGTAAAGTACAATTAATTGGGAGCTTAGTTATCCCTTCAACATCTTACAAAGAAGGGAAGGTTGGCAAATGGAAATCGAAAGAATAAATGAACATACGGTTAAGTTTTATATTTCCTATGGTGATATAGAGGACCGCGGGTTTGACAGAGAAGAAATTTGGTACAATCGAGAACGCAGTGAAGAGCTGTTTTGGGAAATGATGGACGAAGTGCACGAAGAAGAAGAATTTGCCGTAGAAGGCCCCCTTTGGATTCAAGTGCAGGCCCTTGACAAGGGATTGGAAATCATTGTGACGAAAGCTCAGCTTTCCAAAGATGGACAAAAGCTTGAACTGCCGATTCCTGAAGATAAAAAGCAAGACACAGCTGAGGAAACCCTTGACGCATTGCTGGACGATTTTCAAAAGGAAGAACAATCCGAAGAGCAAAAACTTCAGTTCGTCCTGAAATTTGATGATTTTGAGGATGTCATCTCATTATCAAAAATGACCATCAGCGGCTGTCAAACGACGTTATATTCACATGAAAACCGCTATTATTTATTTGTGGATTTCATTGAAATGCCTGATGAAGAGATTGAGAATCAGCTGAGCATTTTGCTTGAATATGCTTCAGAATCGAAGATGACGATTCATATGCTGAAGGAATATGGAAAACTGATTGCGGCTGATCATGCCCTTCATACGATAAACGAACACTTTGCATAAAAAAACCGATTTTACTTTAAAATCGGTTTTTTTGCGTTTTATTGGAGATATTTTCGCCTTCGAATCAGCCGTTTTTCCTGAAAATCACCCGCCATTATTCCGTTTCAAAAGGTTTTGAAGAAAAGGAGCATTGCGCAGATGTGTTGAATAGTTACAGGACAGAAAGGAGAGAATCAATGTGTTCAGCGCAAAGCTTGACGGGGGACGCCTGATTTGTTTGGCTGATGGCTACAAAGCGGATGAACTCAGACAACTGAGAAAGAAACAAAGGTTTTACTGCCCGGTCTGCCATCATGAAGTTGATCTCAAAGTAGGTGACCTAAAGCTTCATCATTTTGCACATAAGCCTGATTCGGCATGCACCGTTTCCCATGAACCGGAAAGCCTTTATCATTTGAAAGGAAAACGCCTTTTATACGAATGGCTCAAGCAGCAGAGGATAAAGGCGGTACTGGAACCGTATTTGCGGCAGATCAGTCAGAGGCCGGATGTGCTTGTGGACGACGGAAAAAGGAAAACAGCGATCGAATTTCAGTGCGCTGCTCTCAGTATGACAGAATATCAAAAAAGAACGTCCGGTTTTCTGAAACAAGGTATTCAGCCGTTTTGGATGATCGGCGGTAATCGGTTCAAACGTTTATCAAACAGCTTTTTTCAGCTTTCAGCCTTCCATTGGCAGTTCTGCGAAGAAAGCGGGATGCCTCCAAGGCTCGTGTTTTTTTGCCCCGAACAAAAAGCCTTCCTCATCCTTGAGCATTTAATCCCGTTTTTGACAAACAAGACATCCGCATCATGCCGTGTGCTTCCGCTTCAGCAAACAGACTTACAAGCTTTATCTTCTATTCAAAAACCATCTCCTTATCAGCTTGAGGGCTGGAAAAGAAATGTCCGCAGCTTCAGAATGAAGCCCCCGCGCTTTTTATCAAAGGATGCCAGACAAATAGCGGCGCTGTTTTATGAAAACTTCCAGATTCCCCTGCCGTTTTTTCCATCAGAAGTATTCCTCCCCGTCGCGTCAGGCTCTATTTTTGTTCAGCCGGTTTATGTGTGGCAAGGCTATCTTTATCTGTTTTTGATGAAGCATTCTTCCTTCCGCCTGAAGTCTGCAGTCCTTTATATGAATCAGCTTGTCAGACACGAAGAGCTGAAGCTGAGGTGGAACAAGCGGGAGAAGGCGGTAAGCGCCGTCACTGAATATATTCGCCTGTTGCATGACAAAGGTTTTTTGACAAAGGAGAACGACATGTATATTCCCGCGCGTCAGGTTTCCCCCGGGCTTCGGCTTGAGGAGCTGTTAAAAAGGGACGCCCGCTATTTTTCCGAATGATCATCAGGCCTTTCGATCAAGCTATAGAAAGGAAGGTGGTGTCTCTGTCTGTTTCCGATCAAAAGATGTGTATTTTGTTTTCTGATTGCTGCATCAAGTATGATTTTTTTCGCAAATGATTTGACAAAAGGCGGTGAAAAAACAGAAGATAAAACCAATACAAGTTTATTGAACATCAATGGACTTGGAGTAAAGAAAGCGAGGGGATTTACAGTGGCTGAAGAAAACCAAACGAAAAAACTGCCTGCAAGAGATGAGGTGAAGCAAGAGGACACGTGGAGACTCGAGGATATCTTTCCATCTGATGAAGCCTGGAATGAGGAATTTCAAGCGGTTAAAGAGCTGCTGCCTAAGCTCTCCGAATTTAAGGGAAGGCTCGGCCATTCCGCCGACGATTTATATGAAGCATTGACATATCAGGACAAGGTCATGGAAAGGCTCGGGAAGCTGTATACTTACGCTCATATGCGCTATGATCAGGATACAGGCAATTCATTTTATCAGGGTCTGAATGATAAAGCCTCCAACCTTTATACACAGGCTGCCAGCGCGACAGCTTATATGGTGCCGGAGATTTTATCGATACAGGAAGACAAGCTTCAGCAGTTCCTTTTAGAAAAAGAGGAACTAAAGCTCTACTCGCATGCGCTTGAAGAAATCAACAAAGAGCGGCCCCACGTGTTGAGCGAACAGGAAGAAGGGCTGCTCGCAGAGGCGTCAGATGTTCTGTCATCTCCGTCCACAACATTCGGCATGCTCAACAACGCCGATATGGAATTTCCGGAAATCACCGATGAGAACGGGGAAAAACGCCAGATCACACACGGAAACTACATCACCTTTTTGGAAAGCGAGAACCGCGACGTCCGCCGCGACGCATTCAAAGCTGTGTATGATACGTACGGCCGCTTTAAAAACACGCTTGCATCAACGCTCAGCGGCGCCATCAAAAAAGATAATTTTTATGCAAAGGTTAAACATTATCAATCGGCCAGGGAAGCGGCCCTGTCGCGCAACAGCATTCCCGAAGAGGTCTATGATAATCTCGTCAGCACGATCAATAAACACCTGCCGCTTCTTCACCGCTATGTTGAGCTCAGAAAAAAAGTGCTCGAACTTGATGAAGTGCACATGTATGACCTCTACACGCCGCTTGTAAAAGATTCCGGCATGAAAGTGACGTACGGGCAGGCGAAAGATTACATGATCAAAGGGCTCGCTCCTTTGGGTGAAGAATATACATCCATCCTCAAAGAGGGGTTAAACAACCGCTGGGTTGATGTATATGAGAACAAAGGAAAACGGAGCGGGGCTTATTCTTCAGGCGCATACGGAACAAATCCGTATATTTTGATGAACTGGCAGGACAACGTTAACAACCTGTTCACGCTTGTCCATGAATTCGGCCATTCCGTCCACAGTTATTATACGAGAAAGCATCAGCCGTATCCGTACGGGAACTACAGCATCTTTGTCGCTGAAGTGGCTTCAACGACAAATGAGGCCCTTCTGGGGGACTATCTGCTGAACACGGTCGATGATGAAAAACAACGCCTTTATATTTTAAACCATATGCTTGAAGGGTTTAAAGGGACGGTTTTCAGACAAACGATGTTTGCCGAATTTGAACATGCGATTCATGTCAAAGCCCAAGAAGGCGAGCCGCTTACACCTGAACTTTTAACGAGCATCTATTATGATTTAAACAAAAAGTACTTCGGAGAAAATATTGAAATTGACAAAGAAATCGGTCTTGAATGGGCGAGAATCCCTCATTTCTACTACAATTATTATGTATATCAATATGCGACAGGCTACAGCGCCGCCCAGGCCTTGAGCCAGCAGATTTTAAAGGAAGGGAAGCCGGCGGTTGACCGCTACATCGACTTCCTGAAAGCCGGAAGCTCTGATTACCCGATTGAAGTGCTCAAAAAAGCGGGAGTCGACATGACGACTTCAGATCCGATCGAAGCTGCATGCAAAAAGTTTGAAGAGCAGCTGAATGAAATGGAAGAGCTCCTGCTAAAAAAATAAAAAAGCTCCCTTATCGGGAACGCCTTTGAGGCTGCCGGCACAACCGGCGGCCTTTTTCTTTAAAAGGAGGCGGGCCTAAAACCCTTTAAATGTCTTGCGGTGATTGAAGCGGCTGATCGTAAAAAGGATCGATACAAACAACAGGGGGGACGTAATATAAAGAGGGAGCATATGCATCCAGCCTAAAATATTCAAAAAGAAAAAAACGACAGTCAATGCTACCCCGAACACAATATGAAGCATAAAAACCCTCCTATGGACTGATAAAATTTTTGAGGTGCGGAAAATAGCTTATAAAGTCGTATGAACCCGCGTTCCACCGCCTTTTTTTACAGACAGACGGCCGGGTTTTTCTGTCCTACTTTCATCATATGATGGGCATCTACCTTTTATGTTTTGTGACAAATATGTGAAAAGTAATAAAATCAGTTGTCAAAACTCGACATGATTTGATATTATAAAGATGTGAAATTGATCACAAACAAACATTTACCCCTTTGTTTGACCGTGAAAAATTTCTCCCATCCCCTTTGTTGTCGTTAAGACATACTAGAAACCGCGCTTATCCCGGCGCGGTTTCTTAATACTTTCAAATAGAACAAATGTTCCTGTGTCATCCATAAAAAAACACGGGAAACCCCGTGTTGTGTTGATTATTGACAGAGCGGTCCGGCATCGGCGTCTTCATTGGCATAACGCCAAAACATGCCGTGCTTGGCTTCAACTCTTTTGACCTTTCCGGAAAAAGCGAGTTTCTTCATTTCACGCTCTACTTGTTCAAGCGTCCAATCATAAACCACGGCGATTTCTTTGTCTGCAACAAATTGAAAGTATTCGACAAATAATTCGAGTGGCGGAGTTTGCGATGGCTTCGGCTCATCTCCAAGCATTTCAAAAAGTACTTCTTCGTATATGTCATATGAATAAAGTCCGGTTACTTTTAAGCCTTCTCCTTCGCGGTGGCTGTTGAAAAAGGTGAGCGTCGGAACGGATGTGACTTCCATTTCGGCGGCGATTTTCATATCGCATTGCAGCGCTTTTACCGCGCTTTGCGAATGAAGGTCTTTTTTGAATTCATTCGAATCGAGCTGCGTACTTTCGGCAATATTGAACAGCACCTGTTCATCGGTAATATCCTGTTTGTTGAGAAACAAACGCTCCTGCATGCTTCGCAAAAACTGCAATCCGGCTTTTCGGCCCTGAAGCTCCGCCGCTTTCAGCGCCAATGAAGCCAAATATGGAGCGGAAAGGGGATTGTCAAACCACAGGCTTCCGTCGCATGACATGCCCGATTTGCTCGCAATCTTTTCCCAGGCTTCTGCGAGGCGGCGCTTTTTGCGTTTCTGAACATTTAGCGCCGTAATGCTGCAGGCGGCGATCATTCGCAATGTGAAAAAACGTCCATAGCGGATTTTCAATTTTTTGATAGCAGGCTCCAAAGCCCAGCATTCCGGGGATAAAGGGTCAACAAACATATAGATTTCCATCGGCTTTTGCGGATGTCCATGGCAATGGGAGAAAAATTGGTCACGCTGATTCAGTGTCAATGCGAACCATCCTCCATTTTAGGCGTGTTTACCATATGCCTGGCTGTTAAAGTCAACCTTTCAAAAAGAAAATCCCTGATATCGCCCTGTAAACCGACATGATCCATTGCCTCATTCATGCATGATAACCAGGCATCCGCCCGTTCCGGTGTAATCGGGAATGGAAGATGCCGGGCTCTCAGCATCGGGTGCCCGTGCTCCTCTGTATAAAGGGGCGGACCGCCTAAATATTGTGTTAAAAATTGCTTTTGTTTTCTCGCTGTTTCCGTTAAATCATCCGGAAATATGGGGGAGAGCAGCGGATGCCGTCCCACTCGTTCATAAAAAGTATCAACAAGTTGCGATAGAAGTTCTTCTCCAATCGCTTCATAAGGTGCGTTAAACGATTGTCCCATGTTGACTACTCCTTTTAAAATGGCTAATAGGAAAAAATGACGGTTCCTATTGCAAAAAATATTTATATTGTGGATCATTTATTATTTCACGATTGTATATATTTATTTTAGCAACCCGGTGCGGATTCTACAAACAAACCGACTTCAGCATTCGCCGGGGAGGCGCTGTTTTTGTTTCAAATATCATATCATATCCGCTTGTTAAATGTGTATTTTTTATATCAGGAGGATAAATTTGGAGGTTTTTATAGGAGAAATAAAAAAACCAGAAAGAAAACCTTTCTGGCTTATGCGTAGTAATTTGCTGTAATCTTTTTTACATAGTTTTGCGTTTCTTTGAATGGAGGAATGCCTCCATACTTTTGAACATTTCCGGGACCGGCGTTGTATGCCGCCAATGCAAGGTGAACATTTCCGCTGTAGCGGTCAAGCATTTGTTTTAAATATTTTGTTCCGGCTTCAATATTTTGAACGGGGTCAAAGGCGTTTGTGACCCCCAGCGCTTTCGCGGTTGAAGGCATCAGCTGCATCAGGCCGATCGCGCCGGCAGGGCTGACCGCCTTCTGCTGATAGCCAGACTCTTGTTTGACTACCGAATGAATCAGTTTTTCATCAACGCCGTACTTTTGAGCGGCTTTTTTGATGATCTCATCAATATTTTTATTTTGTCCGCCAAAAGAAACCGCGCTTGTTCCAGCGGCTGGAGAAACGTCGGCCGCACTAGGCTTGTCAGCCGCCAAAGCTTGGGCCGGCTGCGTCTGTACGGAGGAAATGGCCCCGGTCTGAACGTGCGGAAGATTTCCTGTTCCTGACTGCAAGCCGCCGCCGGAATTCATTACATACTGGTTTAAAATCGAACTGAAATCAAAGCCCGTATCCTCTGAACCGCTGCCAGGCGTTTGATAAAACGACCGTAATGCCTGCAGCTCCAAAAGGGCGGTCAAATTGTTGATGTTCATTATGTTCCCACCTTATATATTTTTCAGTTTTTGCTCGTAAAAACGGACGATTTTGTTTTTTGTATCGCGTTTTGGGATGCCGAATGATTTCAACAGTTTGGCGAAATCAAGTTTACCCTGTTCATAGTCAGCGACTTCAAATTCTATTTCGTAGTCCTCTACCTTTAAGTATCGGCTGCGATCTAAAACAATTAAGCCCTCCGGCCGTTTTTTTTCTGCGCGGTCTGTTACAAGCGTACCGAAATATGCGAGGTTCCCAGGTTCGATGCCGAGATCTTTCAAACGGTCGTACACGGGTCCTGTTGGAATGCAGAATTGTTCGAGATCCGGCGGGGAGGGCAGCTTTTGGTGGGTTTCCGTCAAGCCGACGGGCGCCGGTTCTTTCAGTGTCAACACATGAACATCTTGTTTTTGGCGGATTCTGAGTGCCGCGCCTTTTTCTTTCAACGAAAATTCTTTTGTATCAAAATAATGATTTTGCTGTGTGACAAACTGCTCTGAGGTGAATTGATAGTATGTTGAAATTTGTTCAAATTCTTCTTTTGTCAGCATATTTTTAAATTCTATTTCAAGCTCCTGGCTCATTTTTTGGCTCCTCTCAGCTGCTGAAATCACATTTTCCTTATTATCTCTTGGATATGAACGTTTATCAATATTGAACTTGATGTGATAAAATGAATCTGTACTTTTATTGTAAAGGAGAACATTATGCAGAACAGAATTGAGATTACAGAAGCGGATCTGCAGAATGACCGGCTTGTTTTGACAAGCGATCTAAAGGATGGGGAACAGCGGAAACCGGCCGGACGGATGCTTGCAGACTCTGATCATTTTGCATTTGTATACATACTTGAACAAGGCGATTCTTTCCAATATGTGATGTTAGATGAAAGGATATGGTCCGATATGAAGTCGGCCCTTGATCAGCATATTCCTGTGTTTTTGAATATCGGAGACCGGCAACTGGAGCTTATCGGGCTTCATGATGAGCTTCGATACCTGATAGAAAATATTAAAGATAATGCAAACTATGGCGAAGAAATGGAGGAAAGAGTGAAGCGGGTATTCCTCTAGAAAAAAGGCGATGAAATTGGGGGAAGGTTTATGGATGAAAAACAATGGGAGCGTTTTTTAGCGCCGTACAGGCAGGCTGTTGAAGAACTGAAAGTAAAGCTGAAAGGGATAAGGGCACTTTATGAATACGAGGAGGAGCATTCGCCCATTGAGTTTGTGACCGGGAGGGTGAAGCCCGTGCCGAGTATATTGGAAAAGGCGAAACGGAAAAACATTCCGCTGCATAACATCGAAACGATGCAGGACATTGCTGGGCTCCGGATTATGTGTCAATTTTTTGAGGATATCCAAATCGTCAAGCAGATGCTTTTGGCGAGAAAGGATTTCACTGTCGTGGATACACGCGATTATATCGCGGAGCATAAAGAAAGCGGCTATCGTTCGTATCATCTTGTGATTTTATATCCTCTGCAGACGATAAACGGAGAAAAGCAAATTTTGGTTGAAATTCAAATCCGAACGCTGGCAATGAATTTTTGGGCGACGATTGAGCATTCTTTAAATTATAAATACAGCGGCAACATCCCCGAAAAAGTGAAATTAAGACTGCAAAGGGCTTCAGAAGCAGCTTCAAGACTTGATGAAGAGATGTCTGAGATCAGGGGTGAAATTCATGAAGCACAGGCGGTTTTCTCACGGAAGAAAAAGGACGAGGATGACGGCTAGGGGAAAGGAGAAATCATGATGAAATTTGCGGTATCGTCAAAAGGAAATCCGGTTTCCGATACATTGAAAAGCAGAATTCAAACGTATCTGCTCGACTTCGGCCTTGAGTGTGATGAGGAAGAGCCTGATATCGTCATTTCCGTCGGAGGGGACGGAACGCTTTTGTACGCTTTTCACAAGTACAGCAGCCGTCTCGATAAAACGGCATTTGTCGGGGTTCATACCGGCCACCTCGGCTTTTATGCAGACTGGGTTCCGGACGAGATTGAAAAGCTGGTGATCGCCATTGCCAAAACGCCGTTTCAAATCGTGGAATATCCGGTTCTGGAAGTGATCGTCCGCTACAATGACGGTGCAAAAGAAGCCCGGTACCTGGCCCTTAACGAGTGTACGATCAAAAGCATTGAGGGGACGCTTGTCACCGATGTCGAAATAAAAGGGGAGCTTTTTGAAACATTTCGCGGAGACGGGCTCTGCCTGTCAACTCCTTCGGGAAGCACGGCATATAACAAAGCGCTTGGCGGTGCGATCATACACCCGTCAATCAGGGCGATCCAGCTCGCTGAAATGGCATCGATCAACAACCGGGTGTTTCGGACGGTCGGTTCGCCGCTCATTCTGCCTGAGCACCACACATGTGTGATCAAACCCCTCAATGATGTTCATTTTCAGGTTGCGGTTGATCACTTAACATTGCTGCATAAAGACGTCAAATCGATTCAGTGCCGCGTGGCGAACGAGAATGTCAGATTTGCGCGGTTCCGCCCGTTTCCGTTTTGGAAAAGGGTGCAGGATTCCTTTATCGGCAAGGGAGAGTAGGAAGGTTTACCGTGAATGATTTTACATTGAGACTAACGATTACAGCGCAGGAACATGGCATGCTCCTGAAAGAGTATGTACAGCGAATGGGTATTTCAAAGAGGATGCTTGCAGATATCAAATTCGGAGGCGGAGATCTTCTCGTCAACGGGGAGCATGTCACGGTCAGATATGTTCTTCAGGAAGGAGACGAGCTTGTGATTCTGTTTCCGCCTGAAAAGGTCAGCGAATCTTTGCAGCCGGAAGCGATCCCGCTTGACATCCTGTTTGAAGACGGCCATGTTCTTGTGCTGAATAAAAAGCCTTTTCTTTCATCAATCCCTTCGCGGGAGCATCCGTCAGGAAGCCTTGCGAACGGGCTCATTCACTATTACCGGCAGACGGGCTGCCAGGCGACCGTTCATCTTGTCAGCAGGCTTGATCGCGATACATCAGGGGTGATGCTTGTCGCCAAGCATCGTTTTGCTCATTCCCTTTTGTCCGGCCTGCAAAAAAAGGGGGAAGTCAAACGGCAATACCGCGCCGTCGTTCACGGTTTGATCAGGGAGGAATCCGGAACGATCGACGCCCCGATCGGCAGAAAAGCAACAAGCATTATTGAACGGGCGGTTATTCCGGAAGGCCAAAAGGCGGTAACTCATTTCAAGGTGAACAGCCGCATCGGACAGCTGACAGATGTTTCGCTAAGCCTTGAAACCGGAAGAACCCATCAGATCCGCGTCCACATGAGCCATATCGGACACCCGCTGTGCGGTGATACGCTTTACGGGGGCACGCGGGATGCCATCAAAAGACAGGCGCTTCACAGTGAGAGGCTGACGTTTATTCATCCGCTGACAAGGGAGAAGCTGACGTTTTCTGCGCCGCTTCCGCAGGATATCCAGCAATTATTGGAGAGCTAAAACAGCTCTCTTTTTTTATGGATTAGCGCGAAATCTTGTTTCATCATAAGGCATTGAGGAGGGGACGGACTCAGTTTGCAGTTCGGGAAATCTGAAGGCGGTCAGCCTGTTGCCGAATACGCATCCCGTATCAATATTAATCGTATGGTGAACCATCCGCGGAGCTTTGACCGGTGTATGGCCGTAGACGACCCATGGTTCGCCCCGGTAATGTACGGCCCAGTCCCGTCTGACCGGACGGCCGTCAGGCAGCGTCTCTCCGGTGATATCGCCGTATAGAACAAATTGTTTGATCTTTCCTGATGGCTTCTTTCCGATGTATTCCGCTTTAATCCCGGCATGGGCAACGACAAGCTCGCCCTGATGCAGGATGTCATAAAGCGGCGCCTGTTCATAGAGACGCATGAAAAGCGCTCTGATATGCTCTTGTTTTTGTGGGGAAAGCTGTCTGTATTCGGCAGCTGTCGTTTCCAGCCCGTGCATGAGTTTAACCGGATTTCCTTTGAAGAAGCGGTAGAGCTTGTTGCAATGGTTGCCGGGGACATAGCGGGCCGCTCCTTTTTCTACAGCGGATGCCACAAATTCAATGACGGCAATGGATTTCGGCCCCCTGTCCGTCAGGTCTCCGAGAAAGACAGGCGTTCTGTTCTCGGGATGGACGGGCACACCCGTTTTGAGAGAATAGCCGAGCTTTTCCAGCAATGCTGTCATTTCATCATAACATCCGTGAATATCTCCGATCACATCGTATTTCACGTCTTTCACCTCACATTGGCAGTTGTGTATATGATAACCCTCATTTGCTTTGTTTATTGGACATCATACCTCGTTTATGCGCTTTTTTCACCTTCAAAAATTTCCGGCGGAGAAAATCAGGCATATCACTTTTATTTCTCGGCCAGCATTGTTAAAATCGATTTTTACACTTGTGAGAAAAGAAAAGCCAGCCGCTCTTTTCTTTCAAAATAAGACCTTTTTATCAGAAAAGGGGAACACTATACTACCCGTAAACCGGTTTTTAGGAGGTAACAATTATGGAGCATACATCTGTATCATCTTTAGTCGTCGTACTCATTGTCGCATTTTTGACCCCCATCCTGCTGCATCGATTAAAACTGAGCATGCCTGTCGTTGTGGCGGAGATCATCATGGGTCTTGTTATCGGAAAAAGCGGTTTGAACCTTGTGGCACAACATGATACGTGGCTTGAGACGCTCTCGATGCTCGGATTTATATTCTTGATGTTTTTAAGCGGTTTGGAAATCGATTTTTCTGTATTTGAAAGGGGAAAGAA
This sequence comes from Bacillus sp. KICET-3, assembly GCF_033261025.1. Lineage (NCBI taxonomy): Bacteria > Bacillati > Bacillota > Bacilli > Caryophanales > Bacillaceae > Bacillus > Bacillus sp. KICET-3. The sequence continues at coordinate 1,372,141 of NZ_CP137345.1, forward strand.
AAAGCAGGTTCTCCAAAACGGAAAAGCGGCGCCAAATACCTTTAAAACGGCTGCTATTATCTTTGCCGGGATTTTTATTTTGTCGCTCGGGCTTTCTTACAGCTTTGTACTGGCGGGCTTTATTGACAATGCCTTTTTAATGACGCTGATCATTTCAACGATTTCGCTCGGGGTCGTCGTTCCGACCTTGAAGGAAGATCGTCTGATGAAGACGAACATCGGCCAGATTATTCTTCTTGTAGCGGTGATTGCCGATCTTGTAACAATGATTCTGTTGGCGGTCTTTGCCTCGATATATGGAGACGAAAGCAGCAATATGTGGCTGTTGATCATATTGTTTGCCGCAGGTGTCGTTCTTTATCTTTTCGGGAGAGTGTTTAAAAACCGCTCGTTTATTGAAGTCATGTCAAAAGGAACGATTCAAATCGGCACAAGGGCGATTTTTACCTTGATCATCGTGCTTGTGGCGCTTTCGGAATCGCTGGGCGCGGAAAATATCCTCGGCGCATTTCTGGCCGGTGTTCTCGTGTCACTGCTTTCTCCGAATAAAGAACTGGTCCAGCAGCTTGATTCATTCGGCTACGGCTTTTTGATTCCGATCTTTTTCGTGATGACGGGAGTCAAGCTTGACATTTGGTCATTATTTGAAAACCCGAAAATATTAATCATGATCCCGCTGTTATTTGTGGCGCTTTTGATCAGCAAGGTCGTTCCCGGGCTGTTTTTGAAGAAGTGGTATGATACAAAAACCGTGCTGGCTTCAGGATTTTTGCTGACGTCAACATTGTCTCTCGTTATTGCCGCGACTACGATCGGCGAACGGATCGGTGTCATAGACGCGCAAATGTCGGGCGCGCTTATTCTTGTGGCCGTGATCACCAGCATCATTACCCCGATCGGCTTCAAAAAGTTAATGCCGAAAGCGCAAAAGGACAAAGAGCAAAAAACGATCACCTTTATCGGCGCCAACCAAATGACGCTGCCGGTTACACTTGAGCTTTCTCCTGAAGAATACCATGTCAGAATTCTGCATGTGCATCAGGAAAAGAAAGAGGAAAAACTGTCAGAGTCCGTTTTTGATGTGGAGGTTTTGCCTGACTATGAGTTCGGAACACTTGAATCATACGGCGTTTTTGAGACGGACATTCTTGTTGTAGCGACGGGCAATGAAGAGCGGAATACCGGAATCGCGCTGTTTGCCAAAGAGCAAAACGTCGAAAGAATCATTGCGAGCGCTGGTTCGCCTGCAGCCGAGTCCGAATTGAAAGAAAACGGAATTGATACATTCTCCATCCTGTTATCAACGAAAACAATGCTTCGCGCACTAATTGAGGCTCCGGGTGTCATGAAGCTTTTGGCGAATCAGGATGCATCATTGTACCAGATCAATATGAACAATGAGAGGTTTGACGGAGTGCTGCTAAGGGAGTTCCCGTTTACGGGGGATGTCATTTTCGTCCGGATTTTCCGGGATGTTGACAGCCTGGTTCCCCACGGCGATACAAGGCTGCAAATGGGTGACAGGCTGATCGCCACGGGTTCGCGCGAATATATCGCGGAATTGAAAAAAACGCTTGAAGACTGATGCTTGACCATTTTCTATTTCGTGTTAAGATAAAAGTATAACTGAATGAAAAAGAAATGTTTTCCACTAGGGGAGTCCTTGATAAGGGCTGAGATAAAAGTGTGACTTTTAGACCCTCATAACCTGAACAGGTTCAAACCTGCGTAGGGAAGTGGCAAGGTATTTGATATGGTTGTTATATGCAAATTCCAAACCACTTTTCCTGCGGGGAAAGTGGTTTTTTCATTTTCTGAATTGAAGGAGGAGCCTCGAAATGAAGTTTTCAGAAGAATGCCGGAAAAGCGCTGCAGAATGGTGGGAGGGCAGCTTTGTCCATCCGTTTATCCAAGGAATTGGAGACGGCTCTTTGCCGGTCGACTGCTTTAAATACTATGTTCTCCAGGATTCCTATTATTTGACCCATTTTGCCAAGGTTCAATCCTTCGCCGCGGCGTATGCGGATGATCTGTATACAACGAGCCGGATGGCGGAGCATGCAAACGGAACTTATGAAGCAGAGCTTTCCCTGCACAGAAAATTCACCGAATTATTGGGGATTACGGAAGAGGAAAAGAATGCGTTCAAGCCGTCGCCCACTGCATATGCGTATACATCCCACATGTATCGTTCTGTGATGAGCGGGAATTTTGCGGAAATACTCGCCGCTTTGCTTCCTTGTTACTGGCTTTACTATGATGTCGGGGAAACGCTGAAAACGTGCAGCCCTGAGAATGACATTTACAAGGAGTGGATTGCGACATACGGAGGAGACTGGTTCAAAGAACTGGTGATCGAACAGGTCAATCGTTTTGACGAACTGGCTGAAAAAAGCACTGCCGGCATCCGTGCGAAAATGAAGGAAAACTTCGTCATTTCAAGCTATTATGAATACCAATTTTGGAATATGGCGCATAAAAAAGAGGGCTGGTCAAAAGGCGGGGTGGAACAGCTTGAGACTTCACGCGATCACCGATAACCGGCACACTTTGGAGGAGCTTGCAGCCAGCATCATATCGATAAAGGACATAGCCGACTTCATCCATATCAGAGAGAGGTCAAAAACGGTCCATGAATTGTCTGAATTAATTGAACGCCTGCTGGCAGGCGGAGTCGATAAACGGAAGCTCATCATCAATGACAGGGTGGATGTCGCCTTGTTTCACAATATACACCGCGTCCAGCTGCCTTCCCACGGTTTTTCGGTTAAATGTGTAAGAAATCGTTTCCCGCATTTGAAAATCGGAAAGTCCGTACACTCTGTTGAAGAGGCGGTGCAGGCTGAGAAAGAAGGAGCGGATTACGTACTGTTCGGCCATATTTTTCAAACAGACAGCAAAAAGGGGCTGTCAGAGAGGGGAACCGGCAGCCTGAAGGAGATCAAAAAAGCTGTCGCCATCCCCGTCATTGCCATCGGGGGAATAACCGAACATCGCCTTCCAGAGGTAAAGCAGGCCAACCCTGACGGCATCGCCGTGATGTCCGGGATTTTTTCAAAAGACCGGCCTGCTGAAGCGGCTGAACGACTTGCATGTCTTGTGAAGGGAGATCTATATGAAAAAGCGCTATGAAACGATCATCATCGGCGGAGGAATCATCGGTGCGTCGATTGCCTATCATCTTGCGAAAGCGGGAAAACAAACAGCGGTGTTTGAAAGCGGAGAAATCGGGAAGAAAGCGACCCGGGCGGCTGCCGGAATGCTCGGCGCCCATGCCGAATGCGATAAACCGGGCACATTTTTCGAGTTTGCGAGAGCCAGCCAGTCGGCGTATAAGCGGCTGGCCCCTGAATTGAAAAAAATAAGCGGCATCGACATCAACCGGCATGACGGGGGAATATTAAAACTCGCCTTTACTGAAAGCGACCGGGTGCGTCTTGCGGCAATGGCTGAGCTCGATTCGGCTGAATGGCTGACGGCCGAAGAAGTATTTGAAAAAGAGCCGCATGCCGCCAAAGGAATCATCGGCGCGAATTTTATCCGGGATGATGTTCATGTTGAGCCTCTTTCTGTTTGCAGGGCTTTCGCCAAAGGGGCAAAGCTGTTTGGCGCGGATATCTTTGAGCATGCCCCTGTTTTATCAGTCGAAGCGGCATCAGGGGGCGGAGTGCGCATAATGACGGCTTCAGGCGCCGTTGAGGCGGAGCACGCGGCAATCGCAAGCGGTGTGTGGAGCGGCGTCTTTTTTAAGCAGCTCGGTTTAAACAAAAGCTTTTATCCGGTAAAAGGCGAGTGTCTGTCTGTTTGGAATGACACCATTCCTTTAACAAGAACGCTTTACCATGATCATTGCTACATTGTTCCGCGCCGCAGCGGAAAGCTTGTCATCGGCGCCACAATGAAACACGGAGACTGGAATGACAAGCCTGACCTGAACGGAATCGAAGCGGTGGTCAAAAAGGCGAAAATGATGCTGCCCGAGATCGGCGGCATGAAAATCGATCAATGCTGGGCCGGGTTAAGGCCTGAAACAGAGGACGGCAATCCGTATATTGGCCGGCACCCTGAAAATGGCAGCGTTTTGTTTGCGGCGGGCCATTTCAGAAACGGCATCCTCCTGGCGCCAGCAACCGGTGAGATGATCACGGATATGATTGTGGGCCGGCCGGTCAATCCGGCCTGGGAAGAAGCGTTCAAAGTGGAGCGGAAGGAGGCTGTGCATAAGTGATTATTCAGCTGAATGGACGGAAAATAGACTGGAAGAATGACGGGGGAACGATTTATGACCTGCTCGCTTCTTATCAGCTGGAAAATCGGGTTGTCGTCGTAGAGAGAAACAGACAAATTATAGGGAAAGAAACATATCAAGAAATCAAACTGGAAGAAAACGATGTCATCGAAATCGTTCATTTTGTCGGAGGGGGATAAACATGTTAAAAATCGCTGATCAACAGTTTTCATCAAGGTTATTGCTTGGAACAGGAAAGTACCCGTCATTTGAGATTCAAAAAGAGGCGGTGCGCGTATCAGAGTCGGAGATTCTCACGTTTGCCGTCAGACGGATGAATATTTTTGAAGAATCACAGCCCAATTTTCTCGAACAGCTTGATTTAAGCCGCTATACACTGCTGCCGAATACGGCCGGCGCAAAAACGGCTGAGGAAGCGGTGCGCATTGCAAAGCTGGCAAAAGCATCCGGGCTTTGCGACATGATTAAAGTGGAAGTGATCGGCTGCGACCGTTCGCTTCTGCCCGATCCCGTAGAAACATTAAAAGCATCAGAGGCGCTGCTTGAAGAAGGCTTTATCGTGCTTCCGTATACATCGGATGACGTCGTGCTGGCAAAAAAACTTCAAGAGCTTGGCGTGCATGCGATTATGCCGGGAGCATCTCCGATCGGCTCCGGACAGGGGATTATCAATCCTCTCAATCTTTCATTTATCATCGAGCAGGCTGAAGTTCCGGTGATCGTCGACGCCGGTATCGGCTCTCCTAAAGACGCGGCATACGCAATGGAGCTTGGGGCCGACGGCGTTCTTTTGAACACGGCGGTGGCAGGTGCAAAAGACCCCGTGAAAATGGCGCTTGCCATGAAGCTTGCCGTCGAGTCCGGGAGACTTGGATACCTTGCGGGAAGAATTCCTGAAAAAGACTATGGCATCGCTTCAAGCCCTGAAGAAGGGATGCTGACGACTTGAACGGCAGGTATTCAAGGCAGGAGCTGTTCCGGCCGATCGGTCCTGACGGCCAAAAAAAATTGCAGGGCGCCCATGTGCTGATCATCGGAGCGGGAGCCCTTGGGTCGGCGAGCGCTGAAATGCTTGTAAGAGCCGGAGTCGGTTCGCTTACAATCGTTGACAGGGATTATGTCGAATGGAGCAATCTTCAGCGCCAGCAGCTCTATACGGAACAGGATGTCAAAGACCAAATGCCGAAGGCGGCCGCAGCTGAAAACAGGCTTCGCCTGATCAACGGCTCTGTCCGGGTTAACGGCATCGTCACCGATGTCACGGCGGAAAAAGCGCTCAGCCTTGCAGAAGGCGCATCATTGATCATTGATGCCACAGATAACTTTGAGACCCGGCTCGTGGTAAACGATGCGGCCGTCAAATCGGGCATCCCGTTTTTATATGGAGCGTGTGTGGCAAGCTACGGGATTGCGTATACAGTCATCCCGGGCAAGACGCCGTGCCTGCATTGTCTTTTGGGATACCTGCCGGCGAACACGATGACGTGCGATACATCCGGCGTCATCAGCCCGATCGTCCAGCAGGTCGCCGCTTATCAAGTGACAGATGCGCTTAAGCTCTTGACAGGGCATGAACCATCCGGAATGCTCCGCTCATTTGATATATGGACAAATGAAAGGTCCGAGGTTCGAGCGGACGCTCTTAAAGATCAAGCATGTCCGACGTGCGGTACCCGTGAATTTCCGTTTCTTTCACCGGAAAATGAAACAAAAGCGGCTGTGCTTTGCGGGCGGCAAACGGTTCAGATCAGACCTGCCGCAAAACAGCCGCCCGGACTGGAGGAGCTGGCCGTCCGCCTAAGAAAAGCGGGCTTGGAAGTAACGGGAAATCCATATCTTGTGTCAGGCAGGGCTGAAGACTTCAAATTCGTCATTTTCCGGGATGGCAGGGCTTTTATTCATGGGACAAATGACATCAACCGGGCAAAAACGATATATCACAGATGGATTGGCTAAAGGCCTAAAAGGAGTGCAGACAACATGAGCATATGTAAAGCGTTGACAATCGCCGGATCTGATTCGGGGGGAGGCGCGGGGATACAAGCTGACCTCAAAACATTTCAGGAGCTTGGTGTGTACGGCATGTCGGCTTTGACGGCGGTAACCGCGCAAAATACACAAGGTGTGCACGGCGTTTTTTCGCTGTCTCCGGAAGCGCTTGGCCAACAGATTGAAGCCGTCGCCGAAGATTTGCGGCCTGACGCCATTAAAACGGGAATGCTTTGGAACGCGGAGATGATTGAAGCCATTGTAAAACAGCTTGAAAAACACGATTTGAGGAATGTGATTGTCGATCCCGTCATGATTGCCAAAGGCGGGGCATCGCTGTTAAATAATGAAGCCGTTGAAACGCTGAAACAGCGGCTGCTGCCAAGGGCTTTTGCGGCGACGCCGAATATCCCTGAGGCTGAGGTGCTGACAGGCAGAAGCATCAAAACGATGGAAGACCGAAAAGAGGCGGCCCGCGATTTGTATAAAATGGGCGTCCGCTATCCGATTATAAAAGGAGGGCATCAGCCGCAGCAGAAAAAAGTGACCGACCTGCTTTTTGACGGAGAGGCCTTCATTGAAATAACAAATCCTTTTATTGAGACAAAAAATACGCATGGAACAGGCTGTACGTTTTCAGCTGCCCTGGCAGCGGAAATCGCCAAAGGAAGCGGCATTCATGAAGCTTTTGAAACCGCAGAATCGTTTGTGCACGAAGCGGTGGCCCACAGCCTTGATATCGGATCCGGACACGGGCCGACCAATCATTTTGCATATCAAAAATCGCTGCAGGGAGGGAGTCGGCTCTAGCTGATCCTTCCTTTGCAACGGCGGGCGGGTTTTGCAGCGGAACGCCCGCTTTTTTTGATAAAAAGTCTCTCATGGCGATTATGAAATTGTCAGCCTGACACAGTTTGTGATACTATATATTATGATCAGGTACTAATAAAATGTTAATCATTAGGAGGATTTATACATATGAACGTATCACTAGAAGGCCGCAATATTGTCGTCATGGGTGTTGCGAATAAACGAAGCATCGCTTGGGGAATTGCCCGTTCCCTTCACAATGCCGGTGCAAGGCTGATTTTTACATATGCCGGTGAGAGGCTTGAAAAATCGGTTAAGGAATTGGCTGATTCTTTGGAGCGCAATGATTCGATTGTTCTGCCATGCGATGTTACAAACGATCAGGAAATTGAAAAGTGCTTTGCCAAAATCAAAGACGAAGTCCAAGTGATCCATGGGATTGCCCATTGCATCGCCTTTGCGAACAAAGAAGAGCTCGCAGGAGAATATTTGAACACGAATCGCGAAGGCTTCCTTCTCGCCCATAATATCAGCTCTTACTCGCTGACGGCGGTTGCCAAAGCTGCGCGCGGCATTATGACTGAAGGCGGAAGCATTGTCACGCTTACATATCTTGGAGGAGAGCGCGTCGTTGCAAACTACAACGTCATGGGCGTCGCAAAAGCCTCCCTTGATGCCAGCGTGAAATATTTGGCAAACGATCTCGGAAAAGAAGGAATCCGTGTCAACAGTATTTCTGCCGGACCGATCCGCACGCTGTCCGCAAAAGGAATCAGCGATTTTAATACGATCCTGAAAGAAATCGAGGAGCGCGCTCCGCTTCGCCGTACAACAACACCTGAGGAAGTCGGCGACACAGCCTTATTCTTATTCAGCGATCTTTCCCGCGGAATGACAGGCGAAAACCTGCATGTTGATTCCGGCTACCATATTATCGCCCGATAAAAAACGTATGAAAAAGCGATCCGTTTCAAGGATTGCTTTTTCTTTTCTTCTGATTTTTCCTTTTCCGTCATATAGATATACCATGAACGGATCGGAGGGATAAAAGATGTCTAATAAGAAAAACGATGCGGAGCAAAAGCCGCTCATGTATATTGTACAGCCTGATTATGATGCGGCAGAGGCAAACATGCAGGACATTCTCATCAAAAGAAAAAAAACGGCAAAAGAAAAAGCACTTAAAGATAAGGAAAAACGAAGCGAAGAACATGCAGAAGAACCGGTTTCAAAGGAGAAAGAGGCGGCTGAAGCAGTTCAAAACAGGGAGGCGGACAGACCTGCAAAAGGAATAAAGCCGATTAAGAAACCGCTCAGTAAAATGACGATAACCGAAAAAATCGATTTTTTAACAAGCCTGCCGGGGAATATGCCGAAAACGCTTTGTCTTATTGAAGCAAATGGAAAGACCTACAGGGGGACGCTCATCGAAAAAAAAGGCGATTCTGTCTTCGTGCGGACATCAAGCAAAGGCGATCCTGCTGAGCTGGCGATCGCAAGCATTACTTCGCTCCACCCGCTCGGTTTCTAGCACAAAAAAAGTCCCGTTGCAGGGACTTTAATTTGTGCGGTTGATCAATTGCGGGTTTAAACATTCGATTGCACAGAAGCATTCCAGATCCACTTCGATACAGAAGCTTGTTTTTTCTAAACGAAACACATCGCAAATTTTATCTTTTTCATCTGTGAAATCAAGAATGCGGCGGTTTTCGTCAAAGGCGATCAACAGCCTCAGCGTCGCGCAGCAGTCTTTGATGTTTTCAACTCTGAAAAAAACGGTGCTGAAGCAAGGGCCTGCTTCAAGTTCTCCTACGTTTCCGAAAGCGACAAACGGCTTTGATTTAGATGTGTATATAATAAACGGAATGGTATCGCCGAGATTTCGCGTTGGAGACAGCAGGTTGCTGAAACAGCTTGTCGGGCAGCCATCTTCTTCAATGGCGTTTTGCAGCTCATGGATCTTTTCAACTGCATCGCATACGCAGTTATCGCCTGAAAATATCGTCATGTTATGATCCCTCCTAAATCATGGATTTTCGCTTCGTTTTCAAGACGGCCGGGCTTTTCTATTGGTAAAAGGAGCTGCCGAGAGCCGGCAGCTTTCGTGAGTAAGGCATGCACCAAGCCGTTTTCCGGGTTATACGGCTAAGGATGCAATCTGAATGGTTTAACCGTGATTGTGTTTTTTGTCTGCTGCGCGATCTACGAGATCAGGTGACAGACATTGAATAGCACAGAAACAAGTCAAGTCGACTTCGATGCAAAAGTCCGTTTTTTCAAGCCCGAAAAAGTCAGGGTCACAAGGGTGGCAAACGCTGAGCGTATCGCCGTTTATGTCCACAGGCCTCAGGATTGAAAGAGTTGCGCAGCAATCTTTTAAACTTTCTGCCCGAAAGAAAATAGATTCGAAGCACTGCATATCATCTGAAAATCCTCCGACATTTCCAAAGGTTGAAAACAGGCCGCCCTTTTTGTCATACAAAAGGAACGGAATCGTGTCTTTTCCGGAAACAGTCGGATTCAGCAAGTTGCCGAAGCAGCTTGTCGAGCATGCCGCTGTTTCCTCGACTGCTTCCTGCTCTTCAATAATCTGCTCAACTGCTTCACATACACAATTTTCATGCCGGCCATGGTTTTTTCCGCAGCTCATGGATTTCAGCTCCTTTATATAGGATATTTGACTTTAGTCTTTAACAACATATGTACCCGTGCCCTTGTTGGTGTGGGTAATCGTCTATAAAAATGAAGAAAAGCAGAGCGGGTTGGCTCTGCTTTTTGTATTAAAGAATGCCGACAATAAGCGTTGCGATGATAACTGTAAGTGTTTGGACCGCTGTGGTGATCAATGCAGCAACGTCTGTATCTTCTGTTGTTACTGTGACATCGCGTGAATTGTCGATTACCAGCTTTTGGCGGTTCGTTTGTTTGTTGGCTGATACTTGCAGCAAATCTTGCGATACAAGCTCCGCCAATTCAAAGTCATCAATAATGGCGAGAACAACTGTAACGATTGCTGTCTGAATAGATGTCAGTACAGATGCGACGACTTGGGTATCCTCTGTAGAAACTCTGATATCGCAAGAATCTTTAATAATGATCGTTTCATCTGAAAGCTGCTTGTTAAGGTTGAGCTGATCCAATTCCTGATTGATGAATGCATCGTCTTTGCCGCATTTGCAATTATAGTCGTCACACAGCTGTTTCTTAGGGAATCTCGGATAATACTCGGTTCCCGGATGCTCGCATTCAGGATCAAGCGCAACCCAAGAATATGGTCTTGTTTCCATTTGTATTCCTCCTTCCATTTACTATTATTAAATGTTTGAAGCTTTGAACTTGTATATGGCAAATACCCTAATCCAAATCCCCATTTTTTTCTTCGTTTGCTGCATGATTTTCCTGCTGTCTTCTTTGTTTGAGTTTTTCTCTTAATTTATTTGAACGGTTTCTTCTTCGTTTTGATCTGTCTTCGGATTGCAACGTGTTATCCGACTTGTTCTTTTCTTGTTTTTTCTTCTGCTGCTTGATGACGGCTTCAGACTGTGCTTTCAAATCATCGAGCATTTTTAAAATATTGTTCTTTTCTTCCTCAGACAGCGTCCGTACATTGTCCTTTGAGACCCCGTGTTTTCTAAGGATATTTGTCACGAGCGTACTCATTAATGGATTGACATCTGCTTTGAGTTTTTCTTTATCTGACAATTGATTCTCACCTCAATTTCTAAAGAATATTAGAAAGAAAGAAGGATTTAAAGTATGTCAAGTTCTGTTAAAAGAGCGGTCAGAACGTCAGTCAAGATTTGAACAGAAACTGCGATTTCCAACGAAGAAAGTGTAATTTCGACATGTCGGCTGCCTATTACTTGAATGATCGTCTTTTTCTTGGTTTGCAATCTGTGTACGGCCAGAATTTGTTCCGAGATGAGATCGGCTGTATCCGGATCTTCGATCGTCAGCTGCACCGCCAGAATAATCAGTGTGATGACAATTGCCTGTAGAGAGAGAGCGGCTGTTATGTTTGTCGTGTTTAGCGTAACATGTTCAGAATCTATGATTTCAATAAGCTGTTCATATTCCCTGGAGATGTCGTCGAATGTTTCCGTATAGAGTGCTTCGGCATTTTCTTGAAACGACATAACTTTCACTCCTTTCTTATCCACACTTTATTAAATGCAAATTGGTTCCATAGCGGAATGAGAAAAACATACAATTCCGCACCCAAATTTAGCGGCAGCACGCGTTTTTCAAATCATGTTCAGCACGGATGCGGCATATATTTAGAGATCAGACGATATTCATGAGGGGGAGCCATGTGATACAAAGCTGGTTTTTATTGATATTATTTTCGCTTGCGGTGTTTCGGCTGACGCGTCTTGTCGTGTTTGACACGATCACGGCTCCATTGCGAAGCCTGTTTCACGAAGAGGTTGAAGAAAAAAATGAAGCAGGACAGGTTGAAACATATATTGTCATTAAAGGAAAAGGCCTGAGAGCCTGGATCGGTGAACTGTTAAGCTGTTATTGGTGCACAGGGGTCTGGTGTACTGCTTTTTTGCTTGTGTTCTACGCGCTGATTCCAGACGTTGCCGAATGGCTGATCCTGCTGCTTGCCATTGCCGGCCTGGCAGGGGTGATGGAAACGATCGTGTCAAAATGGCTCAGTTGAATGGGGGTTTGTCACAGCAACTTATGAAAAGATGAGTCATATAATGGGATATACGAATGAGAAAGGAAGGAATAGCAATGAGACAAGTGAAAAGGCGGCATCACGGCCGGTTGGCGAATACTTCCAGCAACAATCAATCCACTTTCTCAAAAAAAGTGAAGAAAAAAGGATGCGGATGCGGCAAAAAAAGAAGAGCCCAATAATTTTTTTCAAAAAAAGCCGGAAAAAGATCCGGTTTTTTTGTTTCCATTCTCCCTCTTCATGCATACATAATCATGAGGAGGGAGATCCGCGTGAATCTATTTGAACAGCTGATAGACTCGGTTTACCGCAGGCATGATCAATCTCAGGCGGACCATGAACGAATTATGAAGGAGCAGCAGAGGGAATTGGATCAATTGGACCAGTCGGCAGAACGGTTTGGACATCAAGTCGAACAGTTCGCTGAAACATCTGAAGCATGGCTGGGAGAGGATGCGGGACTGCCGGGCGTATTTAAATAATCCACACAAGCCCTATGCATCTATCCAAGCGAACTCTATCAATTTTCATATGGTATAGGGAGAAAAGGAGGTGCTTTAGATGGGCTTTTATGGCGGAGGAGTTCCTATTGGCTATGGCAATGGCGGCTATGGCGGCAATAGCTATGGCTCAACATTTGTATTGATCGTTGTTTTATTTATTCTTCTCATCATTGTCGGCGCTTCTTTTAGATACTAGTCTTTTAAAAAGAAGGGAGCATAGGGCGCGGCAGTTCTGTGCTCTCTTCTTATAAAAGAATCGGCTGGGAAAGGCACGCGGCGTTTCCAAAAGACATATGATAGCGTATCACTCCCAAAAAAGGAGGCAGGGATATGGACAATCAATTTTTCAAAAACATTGAAAAGAAAACAGGCGTCAGCATGTCGGACGTGATGCAGCTGGCGAACTCTTTGCAAAACGCCAACTTCAAGGATGAAAAAACGGTCCGCAGCGTTATTAAACGCGTTGCCAAATTGGCGAATAAACGGGTTCCAAAAGAAATGGAAGACCGGATTGTCGAATCGATTGTTAGCGGAAAAGAAAAAATGGATTTCAATACGATCGCTAAAATGATGAACAGCAAAAAATGAACACCGCGCCTTCCGGTAAGGGAGGGCACGGTGTTTTTTAACGCGATTGAAGTTCAGCCGCCTGCGGCTGTTTTCTTAAAATCGGCTGCAAAAATCTTGAACGGTAGGCCGTTCTGCTTCTTCTGACCGATGGGACGCTGATATACAGGTTGTCTTCCGCCCGGGTCATGGCGACATAAAGGAGCCTTCTTTCTTCTTCCAAGGCGGTTTCATCACCCTTTCTTGCCGATTCCAATGCGAAGTCATGGGGGATGGAACCGTCGACCGCTCCCAGGATATAGACCGTTTTAAATTCAAGCCCTTTGGCGCGGTGGATCGTTAACAGCTGGACTCCCTTTCCGTCGGGTTTTTGTTTCTCGGCTGCTCTCATATGATCAACATGCGCCAGAAATTCAGGGATCGTTTTGAATCTCTTCGCTGCCGTTTTCAAATCGCGCAGATCATCTGAGCCTTTTTCCAGCTTGTTTCCTTCATTGCCGCGTTTTTTCAGATAGTCGGAAAAGCCCATTTTTTCTTCAGCAAATGTCATCGCTTCGACAGGCTTCATCGTTTTCAGGCTGCTGAAAAAGGGAACGATTTTTTTGATTTTTTCAAGCTGGAACGGTTTGATATCGGTCAATTTTACGAGCGCCTGCACCATCGTACAATCCTCTGTGATTGAGAGCGCCTTTAGCGTATTTAAAGCGGACTGCTTTAAAAAGAGGGCCGGCAATAGCTGTTTGACGGCTTCTGTATCATCTTCATTTTGGCTTAAATAAAGATAGGCGAGCATTTGCCGGACGATCCGCCTGCTGTAGAAGGACTGGACGCCCTGGTCGGCCGTATAGGGAATCGCCGACTCGTGAAGGCGTTCATAAATGGCGCGGCCGCCGCTGTTTGTCCGATAAAGGACGGCGAAATCCTGCGGTTTGGCGCCCATTTGAATTTTCTCGCGGATATCGGAGACGATCATGATCGCTTCTTCCTCTTCATCATACGGATAAAATAAAAGCGGTTTTTTGACATCGTCCCGCACGGCTTCCAGTGTCTTGGCCCAGCGGTTTTTGTTTCTTTTGACGACCGCCTCCGCGCTTGCGACAATGGGGTGGCTTGACCTGTAATTCGTCGCCAGATGAATCGTTTTTGCATCCGGAAAGTCCTTTTCAAAATCAAGAATAAAAGAAGGGCTGCTGCCTCTGAACGCATAAATCGACTGATCATCATCACCGACACAGGTGATGTTGTTTTCAGGGCTGGCCAGAAGCCTGATAATCGCATATTGGACGGGATTGATATCCTGGAATTCATCGATCAAAATCGCATGAAACCGCGATTGGTATCTCTGCAAAACATCCGGACGTTCTTGAAACAGCTCATAGCATGCGGAAGCCATATCATCAAAATCGAATTGGCCGCGTGATTTTTTTTGCTCTTCATAATGGCAGAACAGCCGGTGCACCCGCTTCTCCCATTCGTCCTCAAGCGGAATGCGCTCCCCGGGAAGATAGGCGTTTTTCCAATAGCCGATCTGCTGGATCGCCTGGTCGATCGGAAAATCTTTTTCATCAAGCCCTTCGTCGGCCAATGCCATTTTGATGTACTGCTCTTTTTGCCACTCCCATTTCAGCAGGCGGTCTCCATTCCATTTCGCAGGATCATGATGATAGAGAATTTTATAAAACAGGCTGTGAAATGTTCCGGTTACAAGGCGGCTGACCGTACGTTCCGCCAAGCCGTACTGCGAGGCCATCCGCTCTTTCATTTCCTTGACCGCTTTTGTGGTGAAGGTGACAAGCAGGATGGCAGCAGGCGGTATCTCAAGATGTGACAGCATATAAGCCGTCCTCGCCGTTAATACCCGCGTTTTCCCGCTTCCGGCGCCGGCCAGTACGAGAAGAGGGCCTTCCGGAGCGGAAACGGCCTCAAGCTGTTTTTCATGTAAAGAAACATTCGGAAACATTTGCTCAGCCGATGTTTCGGCTTTGGGAAAAAAATGTTTATGAACAGCCGCCTCTCTCGGAGGCTCCCAAACGCTTGCCGGTGTCTGCGATTGCTCTGTGATCGGTTTTCCTTTCGGCAGGCGGAACACGCCGCTTTCCGTATAAGCCGTTTTTTCTTTTGGCTGATCGTTGAGGCATGCCGCTTCACATTCAGAAAAATCACCTGTTTCCCTGTGAACAAAATGCGGTTCTTCATGGATTGTCAATGCCAACCGAAGCGGCATGCCGCATGTTTTGCATGTAATATGGTCTTTTCTTGCCTCGTCAAAGAGGAATTGAAAATGTTCTCGCGAATATGTATGTAGATGGATGTCTCTGTTATTTAAACGTGCGCATTTCAAAAAGAAGTCCTCCAGTAATTGGTAGTCGTCTTCTTATGGGACAACGTCTATCATATCAAATGACAACCATTTAAAACAGTAGATTTTTGGGAATGCGAGCATGGGAGGAGATACGATGGGATATTTGCCGCCGGTTTACCATGATCAGTATGTACAATACGCCAATCGCACCATCAGCCAGAAATCAAATTATGCATATATCCAAAAAACGGCCTTCGTGCAAAGCGAAAGGTCTTACCGAGAAGTAGAAAAACGAGTGGAAAACCAGACATCTGCAGAAAGAAGAGTGCAGGAACAAAAACGGAAAAAAGGAATGGAGCAGAGAATCTCAGAAAAGAGAAACATAGGCCGTTATGTGAATGAATCGGTTTAATGGCATAGAGCGAATTCCGTGGTGCCTGTTCTGCGGCGGCACGCTGTCATATTTGACAGCTGTCCGGCGGACGGCCTCCCGGATAAGCGAAAACCCCGGCGGTCTGCCGGGGTTTTCATTATTTTTTGCGCAATGTTTTGAGTCCGAAATATAAGATGATTAAAACCGCTGCTCCAAGCATTATCGGAGTTGTATACGTTTTAGCCACATTTTCAACATGATCCCACCGGCTTCCGAGCTGTATTCCGAGGTAAACAAATAAAATCGACCACGGGATGATGGCGAGCACCGTCAGACCGGTGAATTTCAAGAGCGGCATCTTGGCAATTCCGGCGGGAATGGAGATGGCATGCCGGACGACCGGAATGAAACGGGCTGAAAATACGACGCCGCCCCCGTATTTTTCAAACCATTTTTCCGCTGTTTCAATATGATGTTTTTGAATCAGTAAGTATTTTCCGTATTTGTATAGAAACGGCCGACCGCCGTAATAGCCGATCCAGTAGAGAAACAATTGGGCAATCGTTCCTCCGATGACTCCCGCGATGATGGCACCGATAAAAGTGATGGAGCCGTTTGACACCATATACCCTCCGTATGCCAGCACAATTTCGCTCGGGATGATTTCAATCATTAAACCGATCGCTATCCCAAGATAACCGAGATCGGTCAGCCATATTAAAATGTCATTCACTATGCTTCCCATTTTTGTTTTTTCACCCTGCCTTTTTCATTCATCAGCCGAACATTTGGATCATACGGCGTGACTTTTCTCCGTTTGGACGGGAAACAAGCGAATATCAAAACCCGTTCGGATGTGTTTTGTGCCACTCCCAAGCGCTTTGAATCATGGTTTGTAAATCGCTGTATTTCGGCTTCCATCCGGTATCTGTCTGAAGCGCCCGGCTGTCTGCCACAAGCACCTGGGGATCGCCCGCTCTGCGCTTGTCCGTTTGTTTTGGGATGTTTCTTTCCGTGACGTTTTCAGCTGTTTCCATCACGTCTTTCACGGAATGTCCGGCCCCTGTCCCTACATTATAAACATTTTGTTTCAGTCTGTCTTCATACAAAGCATCAAGAGCTGACAAATGGGCCGCCGCCAGATCGAGGACATGAATATAGTCTCTGATGCAGGTCCCGTCGGGTGTCGGATAATCATCGCCAAAGATTGAGATTTTTTCTCTGCGGCCAAGCGCCGTCTGCAGGATGAGAGGGATGAGATGGCTTTCAGGATCGTGGTCTTCGCCGATGATCCCGTCCATGTCCGCGCCTGCCGCATTAAAATAGCGGAGAGCGGCCCATTTGACATGATGCGTTTTCCCGACCCAATGCAGGTATTTTTCAATCATCAGTTTTGATTCGCCGTAAGGGTTGACAGGCTGGAGCGGAGCGGTTTCCCGGATCGGCTTGTCCCCTGCGATGCCGTAAACGGCCGCTGTTGATGAAAACACGATGTGTTTGACGCCTTCACTGATGATATGTTCAAAGAAAGAACAGGATTTTATTGTATTTTCTCTGAAGTAGAGTTCCGGTTTTTCAATTGATTCCGATACAAGGCTTTTTGCCGCAAAATGGATGACGGCATCAATTTCGTGCTTTCTTATGATCGATGTCACCAATCCGTGATCGCTGATATCACCCTCGTAAAAGTGAGGGGTGTGAACGGCTTCACGGTGTCCTGTGGACAGGTTGTCAAGCACAACGGCGTTTATGTTTTGTTTTTTTAATGCCAGAACGGTATGGCTTCCGATGTATCCGGCTCCTCCGGTTACGAGCACTGACTTCATTGTAAAGCTCCTTTCTGCGTTTCTCTTTTGAGGACATTCTCCATGTAGGCCAGCAGTTTCGGCCGCATCTCATCCCGCATGAGCCCCATTTCGATGCTTGCTTTAAAGCAGCCAAGCTTGTCGCCGATATCAAAGCGGCTGCCTTCCAACTGCCGGGCATAAATGTTTTGTTCCCGGCATATGTCTCTTAACGCGTCTGTCAGTTGTATTTCATTCCCCGCGCCTTTTTGGGTACGCTCAAGAACAGGGAAAATGGATGGCTCTAAAATATAGCGTCCCATGACGGCGATATTCGAAGGCGCTTCTCGAACAGCCGGTTTTTCGACCAAGTCTTCGATGTCATATACTTTATTTTTCTGCGTGGCTGTCTGAATGATCCCGTATTTGGAGACATCGGCCGGTTCGACACACTGAACGCCGATGACAGATGTTTTATATTCTTTATATACGTCGATGAGCTGCTGCAAGGCCGGTTTTTCCGAGATCATGATGTCGTCGCCGAGCAGGACGGCAAACGGCTCATCACCGATGAAATGCCGCGCCGACAAAACCGCGTGTCCGAGTCCGAGCGGCTCTTTTTGGCGGATGTAATGGATGTTTGCTAAGTCGGCAATGTTCTGAATCTCTTTTAATAGATCATGTTTGTTTTTATTTAATAGATTCTGTTCGAGCTCAGCAGACCGGTCGAAATGATCTTCAATCGAGCGCTTGTTTCTTCCTGTAATGATGAGAATATCTTCTATGCCTGATTGAACGGCTTCCTCCACAATATATTGAATGGCAGGTTTATCAACGATCGGCAGCATTTCTTTCGGCTGCGCTTTTGTCGCAGGCAGAAATCTCGTTCCCAACCCGGCTGCGGGAATAACGGCTTTTCTTATTGTCATGATTATTCACTCCTGTTCATTTCAATTCTTAAGAATTTGTTTCAGGTTCTTGAAACACCCATAGGCGGTTACCGATAAAATTCATCACCATTCCTCCGAGGGTCGCTATGATTTTGCTGGAAAAGAGAGACAAGCCCCCTTTTTGAAGAACGTAGAGGATAAGAAAGGTGATCCCTGAAGCTGCAAGGTTTATCAGGAGAAAACGGAAAATCTCTTGTCCGCGGACCTTTTTTTTCACCCGGAATGTCCACGTGCGATTCCAGATATAGCTGTTTGCCATGCCGGCGGTATATGAACAAACCTGTGCGAGAAGGTAGGGGACATTGACCGCCGTAAGCAGGAAAAATACCCCGAAATCAATCAATGTGTTTCCGGCTCCGACAGTGCCGAAGCGGCATAAGGTGGCGAATTTGGTTTTCATCATAACGGCATTCGATTTTTACCTCCCAACAGGAGAAACGGGCTGTGCACCCTTCCTGAAAGCTTACACATAACCTTAGCGAATAATGTTGAATAAACGATAAACAAAAGATGAACAAACTATGAAATATTGAGGGGCGGGGGAAAAGAAAAACCGTTCCGGATGTGGAACGGTTCATTGGCCCGCAGGAGGAGATATTGGCGGCGTGCGGCACCTGAAGCCCGCTTTTACGCGCCTTGCGGGAAGTTATTCTTTGATCATTTTGACGTGAGGAATATCCGCGTCTAAAAATTCTTCGGAGGCGACTTTGTAGCCGTGTTTTTCGTAAAAAGGAACGGCTTGTGTCTGGGCGTTCAGCATGAATCGGGAAGCGCCCTGTTTTTTCGCTTCCGTTTCCAGCGCCTCCATAATCAGATTGCCGATACCTGAGGAACGGTGGCTTTTTAAAACACAGATTCGCTCCAGCTTTCCGTACCCGTCAACAAGGCGAACGCGGCCGGCTCCGACCGATTCTTTTCCGTCATAGATGACAAGGTGTGAAGATTCCTGTTCGAGATGATCCATTTCTTCTTCCGGTGAAACATGCTGTTCTTTGATAAATACTTCTGTTCTGACAAAAAAAGCGTCTTTAAGCTGCTGATCATTCTTGACGATGACGGATTTCACTTGTTGTCTTCACACTCCTAAAATAAATGTTTCATAAACGGTCCAAGAGCCGTTGTCCAATTGATAAAGCAGGTGAAAGCGGTCGATGATTTCTTCATGTGTCGCGTCTCTCATTTTAAGCGTTCCAAGGACATCGGAATGCTCATCATCAGAAAGGTTTTGGGCAATCGTCACATGGGGAACAAACGCATACTCCGGCTTGTCTTCCAAAACGCCGCTGTACATTTTTTCATGCAGCTCCGTTAATTCCGCTGTCGGTTCCGCTTTCATATAAATCACATTATTGACCGGGGCAAAAGAACTGAACTTTGTAATTTTCAGCCTGATCGGCTTCAGCTCTTTAGAAAGTTCTCTCAGGTGTGCAACGACTTTGCCGATATCTTCTTCAGAAGATTCAAACGGTGTTCTTAATGTGAGGTGGGGCGGGATTAAAGCGTAATTCGGATCATAGCGTTTCCGGTAGGAATTTGCAATGTCCTGAAGTTTTTTTGATGGGAATAGCACAATACCGTATTTCATTTTGTTCCCTCCTTAGACAATTTATATGGTTTTAGTATATCAAAGATCAGCTTAGATACGGAGAGCTAAAGCATTTTTTTTAAGGCGGGCGTGATTAAAGGCTGCCAGTACGTCCACTTATGGTCTCCGTCAAATGTTTCAAAGTGATAGTTCATGTTCTCGTTTTGAAGCAGCTCCTTCAGTTTTTCATTTGGAGCGGTAAAGTCCAAAATTTGATTGTCGGTCGTTTTGACTTCGGTTTCTTTTACGCCGATTTGGTGGTACACCGAAATGAGCTGCAGCGAAGCGGAGGTTTCGACTTTTTCAAGCACATGGCTGTCGACGTACGGGGACTGCATAATGACATTACCGAACATATTCGGGTAATCGAGCGCAGTCATGAGGGACACGGTTCCCCCGAGTGAATCTCCGATCAGCGTCCTGCCAGGTCCGACTTGATATGTTGGATATTCCCGGTCTGCGAAAGGAACCAGTTCATGTGCCAAAAAGCGCTTATACGCTTCGAATTTCGGCCCTTCCGGATGGTATGTGTGCCTTCTTTCCTGAACGCTTTTGTAAGGGACGCCGATGACGATGCACCGTTCAATTTCACCGTTGTGTAACAGTTCTTCGATCTGCCGGCTGATGCGGCCCAAACGGAAATAGTCATGACCATCCTGGGCGATGATGACATGGTATTTGTAGAGCGGGGAATAGCTGGAAGGCAAATAGACCAACAGCTCCATTTCTTCGCCGAGCTCTTTTGAGTAAAGCTTTTTTTCCTGAATGACTCCTGTTTTCATAGTCAAGCTGAATTCCTCCAGAAAGTAGGTTGTTAACGTTTCCAACATTGTAACACGAATAGTGCGAAAATTCTCTTCGTAACTGCAATTTTCGGCTGACCCGGGTTGCGTCCGGACTACATTAGTCTGCCGCTACAATGTGGCAAGCTTTTTCTGATCCGGGATTTCATCATATCATATCAAGGAGATAAAGATTCAAAAAAGGCTCTTGAAAATTCTCCTGAATTGGGGTAAAGTAAAGAACAATCAGAAAATTAAAGACATTCTTATCACGAGAGGTGGAGGGACTGGCCCTTTGAAACCTCAGCAACCGGCTGCACCTGACAATGTCAGTGCACCAAGGTGCTAAATCCAGCAAGCGACATGCTTGGAAGATAAGAGGAAGCGTTTATCCAACCCCTTCTTCTTATGAAGAAGGGGTTTTTACTTTTAAAAGGATGGTGTCATATGACTGAACATGTACAAACAACACTGGCGCAAATCGGAAACC
The DNA here is from genome assembly GCF_033261025.1 of Bacillus sp. KICET-3. Lineage (NCBI taxonomy): Bacteria > Bacillati > Bacillota > Bacilli > Caryophanales > Bacillaceae > Bacillus > Bacillus sp. KICET-3. Next base: position 1,393,212 of record NZ_CP137345.1, read on the forward strand.
GCAGCGATGAAATAACGGGAACCGTCAATCCGCCGGTTTATTTCTCCTCCGCATACCGCCATAAAGGAATCGGAGAATCCACCGGATTTGATTACATCCGCACAAAAAATCCGACAAGACAGCTTGTGGAGGACGCAATCGCAAAACTCGAAGGCGGAACGCGCGGCTTTGCGTTCAGTTCCGGCATGGCCGCCATTCAGACGATTATGGCGCTGTTTCAAAGCGGAGATGAGCTGATCGTCTCCTCGGATTTATACGGGGGGACATACCGCCTGTTCGAAAACGAATGGAAAAAATACGGACTGCGCTTTTTGTACGATGATTTCTCAGACGAGGACTGTATCAAGTCAAAAATCACGGAAAACACGAAGGCGCTTTTTGTAGAAACCCCGACAAACCCGCTCATGCAGGAAACCGATATTAAAAAAGTCGCGGAAATCGCCAAGGAGCACGGCCTGCTGCTGATTGTGGACAATACGTTTTACACCCCGGTTTTGCAAAGGCCGCTTGAGCTTGGGGCTGATCTTGTCATTCACAGTGCGACAAAGTATTTAGGCGGCCACAACGATCTTTTGGCTGGACTCGTCGTGGCAAAAGGCGAAGAGCTGTCAGAGGAAATGTTTCAGCATCAAAACGCCATCGGCGCTGTTTTATCCCCGTTTGATTCATGGCTGCTCATGAGAGGCATGAAGACGCTTGCCCTCAGAATGAGGCAGCATCAGGAAAACGCCCGGGAGCTCGCCGCGTTTTTGGAGGAACAGGAGGAGGTTGCAGACGTTCTTTATCCAGGAAAAGGCGGGATGCTGTCATTTCGCGTTCAAAAAGAAGAATGGGTCAACCCGTTTCTGAAAAGCTTGCAAACGATCTGCTTTGCTGAAAGCCTGGGCGGGGTTGAGAGCTTTATCACATATCCGGCGACACAGACCCACATGGATATTCCCGAGGACATCCGGATCGCGAACGGCGTCTGCAACAGGCTGCTGCGCTTTTCGGTCGGAATTGAGCATGTAGCCGATTTGAAGCATGACCTCAAGCAGGCATTGCAGAAAGTAAAAGAGGAGGCGGTCAACGCATGAGCAAGGGGAGCTGGACGTTCGAAACTAAACTCGTACACAACCAATCAAAAACAGACGGAGCAACAGGAGCCGTCAGCGTGCCGATCCAGCACGCATCGACCTTTCATCAAAGCTCGTTTGACCAGTTCGGCGAATATGATTACAGCCGTTCCGGGACTCCGACGAGAAAAGCGCTTGAAGACGCGATCGCCGAGCTTGAAGGCGGGGCGCGCGGGTTTGCTTTTTCTTCAGGCATGGCCGCCATCTCCACCGCTTTTTTGCTTTTATCAAAAGGAGATCACGTTCTGGTCACAAAAGATGTCTACGGCGGCACGTACCGGATGATTACCGATGTATTGAGCCGCTTTGGTATTGAGCATACTTTTGTCGATATGACCGATTTAAATGAAATTGCACTAAACATCAAGGAAAACACAAAGGTGATTTATCTTGAAACCCCTTCGAACCCGACGCTCGGGATCACGGATATCAGGGGCGTCGTCAAGCTTGCCAAAGCGCACGGCTGTCTGACTTTCCTTGACAACACGTTTATGACCCCGGCGCTTCAGCGGCCGCTTGAGCTTGGTGTTGATATCGTCCTGCACAGCGCGACGAAATTTTTAAGCGGGCACAGCGATGTCTTATCAGGTCTTGCCGCCGTCAAAGATGAAAAGCTCGGTGAAGCTCTCTATAAGCTGCAAAACTCTTTCGGAGCGGTTCTCGGCGTGCAGGACTGCTGGCTCGTCCTAAGAGGATTAAAAACGCTCCAGGTGCGCCTCGAAAAAGCAAGCCGAACAGCTCAGCAGCTCGCCGAATTTTTTGCAGACCACCCGGCTGTCAAGCAGGTGTATTATCCGGGGCTATCTTCACATCCGGGCGCCTCTGTGCATAAGCACCAGTCAAACGGCGCCGGCGCGGTTCTCTCTTTTGAGCTGGAGAATGCTGAAGCCGTTAAAAAAGTCGTGGAGAATGTTACTCTTCCGGTTTTTGCCGTCAGCTTGGGGGCGGTTGAGTCGATCCTTTCCTATCCGGCGAAAATGTCACATGCCGCAATGCCGAAAGAAGAGCGGGAAAAGCGGGGAATTACCGATGGCCTGCTGAGGCTCAGCGTCGGTGTGGAAAACGCGGATGATTTGCAGGAAGATTTTGCGCAAGCCTTGCAAGCTGCAGCAGGGACGCTTGCCCGGTCATGAGCGGGCAAGCGAAAAGGCCGGGAATTTGCTGAACACCCCGGCCTTTATTCGTTTTAAAGCAGACTGGCAAACCAGGTCCCCATGAAGGTTCCGACATAGTTGCCAATGAGGTAGCCGAACGTCCCGACCAGCATGATCGGGGCGACAAGCTCGCGCCAGCCTTTCCCGATCGCCATCGCCGCTGCAGTGGTCGGACCGCCGACTGCGGCGTTGCAGGCCAGGAGAATCTCTTCGAGCCGAAAGCGGAGCGCCTTGCCGGCCGCCAATGAAACCAACAGGTTGGTCATCGCAACGACAAAAACAAACGCTAAAAGGAGAGGCGCATTCGTCAGGATGATTCGCAAGTCCGCAGGAATGCCGATCACGACAAAAAATAAATAAATCAGATAAGTGCCGATTTCCTGTGCACCGCGAAGCTTTTGAAAGTAGCGGGGAAAAGCAAACGTCGCGGAAAGCGTCAGCGTTGTCAGAAGCAGAAACTGATCGCCGAGAATTCCGGATAAAAACTGAATAAAAACCGACCCGCCGTCAGATGGGAAAAGCCCTTTAAAAAAAGAAGCCGCTTTAACTGAAACGGCAACAATCGCGAATGCCGTTCCCAGATTCATGGCAATGTCTCTGAGCGACATGTCTTTTCTCTTCCAGTATGATTCGGCCCGATTTTTTCCGGAATCGGAAATACAGGCAGAGGGAAACCGTTTTTGAAACCATTTTAGCGACGGTATACCCATCAAAATAAAAAAGAGCAGTGCCATCATAAAATTATCGGCAACAACGGTTGAAGAGACATATTCGCCCGGAGTTTGAAACTTTGCCGCCATCGCCGCAAAATTAACACCGCCGCCGATATAAGAAGCGCTGATCATTCCGCCGATTTTATCAAGGTATGGAATCTGATGCCTGAACAAGAAAAACGCAAGTATACTGCCGATGACCGTGCCGACGGAGCTGATGCAGAAAACGAGCAGAAGCCGTCCGCTTTCTTTGAAGATTTTCCGTACATTGATTTGAAAAAGCAGCAAAGGAATCGCAAGCGGAACGACATACGTCCACACCGCGTCATAAACGGGCGACTCGGTCGGAAGAACGCCGACATTCGTAAAGAGCATCGCCCCACCAAGCGCGATCACCGCCCCGGATACAGCCGAAGCCCAGCGGTATCGCTGCTCCAAAAAGATGCTCACAGCCGCCCACACCGCAATAAACCCCCAGAGCACCCACATATCATCAGGTGAAATCAAAGACGAATTCATGTAAGACCCCCTCTTCGCATTGAATATTTTGAATTAACTGATAATAAAACAGTGTAATAGGGAACAGAGGATTGATCAATAGCAAACATTCGCAAACATAAAAAAATGAAAAAAAGTAGTTGACGAAACAATATAATCTGCATATAATAGAACTTGTCAGTAAGACAAATACCCAGTGTTACATATCATGATTCCGTAGCTCAGCTGGGAGAGCGCTACCTTGACAGGGTAGAGGTCGCTGGTTCGAGCCCAGTCGGAATCATACCCAAAACCCTTGCATAGAAAGGGTTTATTTTTTTTGTTCTTTTCTAAAAAACAGCTCGAAAAATTCAATTAAGTAAGCGGAACTTTTTGGCTGGTACCTGCCTGTAAGACCGTGGGTGCCAGGATATATAACTTAGATTGCGGGGCATACTTACAATTTAGTATAATTTTACCTATAGGAGGGGGAGAATTGAAAGAAACACCATTTTACAAAACAAACTGGTTTACCATACTTATGATAATTGTACTTTTTCCAGTCGGTTTAATTCTAATGTGGGTTAATAAAAAATGGACGGTTTTAACACGCATTGTCGTTAGTTCCGTAGTTGTTGTTTTAGCCGCGTTAGGGTATTTTACTCAAAGTCCGCAGTCGGAACAAGTTACAGCACAGGTCAAGGAACATAAAGAAAAAACAAAGCCTGCGAAGGCACCGAACAAAGAGGAAAAACCTCAAAACAATCAAGTAGTAATAAAAGATAATGGAATAAAAAATATAAAAGAAGAGACAAAAAGCGAAAAAGAAGAGCCCGAAGTGACAGACAAAGAAAAGAGTAAAGAGGAGATACAAAAAATAATTGAAAACACTGTCGGTAAAAAATCTGGTAATGAACCGAAGATAAGTGACTTGGAAGTATCGGATCTTCTGGAATCGGATACAAAAACCGTTAGGACAGTCAACGCAACTTTAAACGGCAACGATAACCTCACCACAAACATGATTAAAAAAGGGATGCTTATAGAAGCCGAAAAGGTTTTCCCGAAAATTTTCGAAGATAAAAAAGTAGGTCGAGTTATTCTTACGTGGAAATTCCCATTAATTGATACGAAAGGTAATTCGGAATCGAAAAAAGTGCTATCGATTCAAATTGAACGAAAAACAAACAATAAAATCAATTGGGATAATTTCGATCGCGATAACTTTGCAATCGTCGCCGATCATTATTACGAGCATCCCGCGCTAAATAAAGAATAACATACCGCCCTGTCCTTAATCGGATGGGGCGCTTTTTTACGTTAAAACAATTCCTTAAAAATACTTGAGGGTACCGGCGCGCTACAGTCTATAATTGGTATTAATAGAATAAGAACGTTTATAAAACAAGCGTTGACTTAACGCTAATATACCAACGTTTGACTTATCGGATCACTATCGGCTACCTTGGCAAGGTAGAGGGGGCCAGTCGGAATCATACCAAAAACATTAGTATGAAGCCATTCTCGAGATATTCGAGAATGGCTTTTTACTTTTCACTTTAAATAACATCTAAATCGTAGCAGCGATAAAGAAATCGAATACTTATTCATCATCCAAACGCATTTGCTGTTAATCATGTATGGAATTGATTCGATTGTTGATTCTTTATAGGGGATCATTAAGAATTTTTCATCGACGAAACTCATCACATCATGTGATCAAGTTTTGATAGCAGGCAATACGATCCGATTTTTTAACAATGGGTGTATTTCATTAAGAAATAAAGTATAGAGATTAAGCAATCCTTTTTAGGCATTGACACAATTGTGTAAAGACAATCTGCAAGAACATAAGCAGTCAAATACAATCTTAATAATAAATAAGAAGGAAGTGATTGGCTTGTTTCACCGTCAATATCCTGTAAATCCATATTCTTATCCTATAAGCCCATATTCTTTTCCCATCAACCCATATCTCATGTATGCCAGTGGTCGTCCGTGCCCCGTATTGCCTCCTGGCGCCTGCCAATATATATTGAATGATGAAGGTTATTGTGAATTAGTGTGCATTCAGTAGAAACATTCATTTTACATGGGAAGTATCGCAGCTCTCCATCATCCTACCCTTTTTAAAAAAACTATTTTTCACTAGGAAAAGCCTTGAGTCTTGAAATTTTTGGGCTGTGATCACGCCGCGTTAAATATCCGGTTAAACCAAAATTCCTTGGCAACTCAATTTTTATAACGATTAATAAATTGTGCGGAGGAGAAGGGAAATTAAAATCGAAGGTAAACTATCGAGAATGTCCAAAGTTCCGACGTTAAATCTCTTTTGAGCTAATGTTAAGTCAAGGACGACAGGGAGCAAGCATATTGGCAGATGAACGACTAAGGGAAGAACCCCCTACTTACCAGGCCCATTTATAAGCAGCTAATGAGTCTTCTCAAGATTTCCATGAAGTAACTGAGCGGTATATTTTGAGCCATCCATAATGTTTTGGTAAGGATCATTCGCATTATTTACCCCGAGAATCTTAGCTGGGCCAGACATGAGCTGCATCAAGCCCATATCCCAGCATGTTAACGAAAGCTTCAGTGTTGAAGTTTAATTCCTTTAATTGCGGTGATTAGGTCAGGATTAACACGTATTTGGAGAAGAATACTTGAATAAGACCCATCAGAAGAAAAAGTACCAGACGATGATCCGACAAGAGGAGGTTACAAGCCCAGTTTGAGGAATATATCCAGATTTGATTTGCTGTTTAAGCAATTTGATCTGCTCTTGTATTAGCATTTCTTGTTCATTCTGATAGGTTTCTAGAGATGTCCCGGTTTCGTTTAGAGAAGAGAGTTGGCAGATCGGCCATCTGCAAGCATTTCCTACTATCCTATATTCATCGATATGTGAGGTGTTGCCTTTGACTACTTTTGTAGACAAAACTGTGAATAGCTTGAAAAGTCTTTTAGATCACAATGGAACAATTAAACTATTTGGCTCAGAAGGGTATATTACCGAGTTTCAAGTTACCTTTTCTAATTACGGAGCACGGGATGAAATTCAAAGTTTTGAATTGATACACAGCATATCCTTCCCTAAAGATTACAAGAAATTTTTAGAACAACATAATGGTGCTCGGATTTTCGACATTATTTCAGATGGTGAGAATATAGGTGGAGGGTTGCATTTATTTAGCCTTGAAGAAATTGAAGAAGAATTAGAATATGTGGAATTGTTTGAGGGTATTAACGGGATTCCAATAGGTCATCTCTTGGAAGAATGTCACCTTATAATTGACAAGGATAGACTTAAACAGGGTGATCCTAACTATCTCTATTTATTTGAGGATGGTCTAGACTACAAGTCACTAAATCTTAACTTTGAGATATTTTTAGATCGTTACATTATGTGTCAAGGAGAAGCGTTTTTGGAATGGAGTTACAGAACTGCGGAAAATTATGGATAATGCGGAAGACAGTCAGTATTGGCTGTCCTTTTTTGTACCTAAATAGAATAGTTTTTTTGACCTAATTAATAAGATTCATTTTCATGGATGAACAGGATTTATTCACCAATCCCCTTCTATAAAGTGGTAAACTTTATACTGATTGTAACTTTAGTATTAGAGGGGAATGCCATGAAAACTCTTGACGTTCAGGCGTTGCACGATGCAATTGATCACACGCTAAAACAATTAAAAAAACAGTCGGATGAAATGGCTAAAGTCAAAAAAAGTGTTGAAGCCATCACATCTCTTGACGATGCTTTAAAAGGAAAAGGCGGAGACGCGATTCGTGCCTTCTACGAAGAATGCCATACACCGTTTCTCAAGTTCTACGAAACTTTCATTGATGAATACGAATCAGCTTTAAAAAAAATCAAAAATGCGCTGAATTCTCTTGAACCGAATCACAACGGATATATATCGCAAGCCTTTCTCGATCATGACTTAGAAAACGGCTTGAACGCGGCCGATCGAACAACAAAAAATCTGGTCTCCAAAGCCAACGCCACGATCGCGAAAGTCAGCCATATTGTCGATTTGCCGGATTTGAATGACAACGATTTTCATGAACACAATCAGAAAGCGAAAAAGGAAATCAGCAACACTCTCGAGAAGCTCCATGCTTTTGACAGGGAGCAGACCAACGCTCTCAATACCGCTGAATCAGATCTTGAGACGATGCAAAACTACATAACAAGGCTTGAAAAAATGTATACGGGGTCTAAAATTGAAATCACCGGCTATTAAAAAGGCTTGATTTTAAAACCGGATGAGATGGATGCTTTGCGCGGGGATCAAGAGACAGCGATGGGAGTCATGTTGGCTAAACTAGATAAGAGATCAAAGCTCGAAAAAGAAGTTAGCGAAGTTAGTGAACATGATGTTAAAATATACAAGTTAAAAAAGAAACTTGATAGGACCTTGACAATGGTGAATATATTAAAATTGCTGATGAGATTGGATATGACAATCTAACAACTGAACAAAAAGTGATTTACAATCTAGCTAAATTTAATAAAACCGGCGATGATATTCTTAAAGGTATCGGCGTAGGTCTCAAAGATGTGGCAGTTGATACAGCTACCGGCATATGGGATACAGTAACCCATCCAATAGAAACCTTAGAGGGCATTGGTTATACCATTACACATCCTGTTGACACATTCAATGTCATGAAAAAGGGGATTGAAGAGTCCTTTGAGCGGGATGTCATCAATGGTGATGCCGAAAGCAGAGCGAGATGGTTCACCTATGCTACTGGAATGGTTGGCACATCTATTGTCGGTACCAAAGGTGCAGATAAAGTAGGAAAGGTTGCAAAGGCAGGGAAGGCCGGTCAGGCTGGAGCCAAAGCAGCGGAAGTTTCCAAGAAGGCTGTTGGAAACGGCATCAAGGCTTCTAAAAAGTCAATCCAAAGCGCAGCATCAAAGCTAAAGGAAGTACAAATTCACAATCCTTTCGCTCCGCAAGTTCAGCTTGCTGGGGGAGGAAGGCTTCCTTATAATGTTTTTGATGGTCAGAATATTAAGAGCAAGTTAATACAACAAGCAAAGAAAATCTCTGATCTAAGCAGAAAACCGTTTACAGGTGGGAATATTTCGGTACCATGGTTAAATAAAGAAAGGTATAATGCAGTTGAAGTCAAAGGTAAAGTAAAACCAAGAGGAAATTTAAAAGATGTTGACAGGAGGATTTATCAACTTAAAAACATTGACTTCAACATGAAGCATCCAAATAAAAATATAACTAATTTGGAATTAATGAAAAGCGGAAAAGCGCCCATTGGGGAAGATGGCAAACCAATTAATTTACATCATTTAATACAAAAAGAGCCTGGGACAATGTTGGAGATACTTCATACCACTCATAAAAAATACCATAAAGTACTGCACCAGTTAGTGGAGAAGGGGGATAGCTTTAGAAATAATCCTGAACTGCAACAACAATACGATAGTTTCAGAAGAAAATACTGGATGTGGAGAGCGGAAGAATATGAAAAGAGCTTGAAAGGTGGATCTCAATGATTACCAAAGAATTAATTATAGACTTTATTAACAAGCATGCTAATCCCCATGATTTTACAGGAGGAATTAATGAGGAAAAAATTAAAAAAATTGAAGAAGACTTACAAACCTCTCTTCCTGAAAGTTATAAATGGTTTTTAAGAAACTATGGCTCAGGCGGCTCTTTTGGCGTCGAAATATTGGGGCATGGACTCGTATCCCCTGAAGTCGTAGAGTTCACCAAAGACTATAGGGAACTTTATAATTTACCAAATCACATTGTCGTAGTCGTTGAAGTGGATGCATTTGCTTATTGCTTAGATACACAAAAAATGGATGATGGAGAGTGTCCTGTAGTTACATGGGTTTATCAAAGCGGATATGATCACCAAAAGGCTTCTAACTTCCTTGAGTTTTTATGGGAATATTTAAATCAAGCTAAAGAAGATTGGTACGAGGAAGAATAATTTAATATATTCAAGCTCAAGCACTTAACCTTTGATTAAGTGCTTTTTTGTTTAAATCAAGAAAAATCCGATGAGGATGATGGTCGTCATCTTCATAGAAGGAGCGGCTGGAAAATATGAAAAATTGAGCCTGCTTAGTCAAAAGAGCTCACCCAGAGCACTATGATAGAAGAACCTGGCGCAATGCCAGAAATTCCAAATAGCTGGCACACTAAATATAGCAAGGTATTACATGAATTAAAAGGAAATGGAGAGCTAAACAATTAGAGAATCAAGATTTAGAGGTGATTTTAGTGAACTATTCGCAAGTTGAACAATTCATAAAAGAAAATGTTGAAGATGATGACTTTACAGGTAGAATTAGCATCGAAAAAATTAATGAAATTCAAGAAAGCCTAAACGTAAAACTACCCGAAAGTTATAAATGGTTTTTAAAAAACTATGGGGCTGGTGGAATTTATGGTGTGGATATTTTAGGTCATGGAAAAGTTTCACCCAGAGTAGTAACAGTTACTGAAAACTACAGAAATCACTATGGTTTAATTGATGGTATCGTAGTGATTGAATACGTAGATGAATTCTCTTATTGTCTTGATACAAATAAGATGGAAGGTGGAGAATGTCCAGTTATACTTTGGGAGAATCAAGAGGATTATGGTCGAACAGTAGCTGATAATTTCCTTTATTTTTTTATGGAAGAGCTTGAGGAATCTAAAGAAAACTGGGAAGAAGACGAAGATTGGGAAGATGAAGAGTAATCAAAGTAGCCTCATCCTTATTAAGGGTGAGGTTTTTATTTTTGGAAATTGTAAGAAGGGATTTTCGTTCAAATAATTGTTAAACATAAAAAAGCCCTATAAACTATAAGTAAATAATGGTTTTTAGGAGATGGGGACGTGTTAAATGAAAAAGAAGCACTCCGATAAGAGTTGAGCAGCTTAAAGATGCTGAGATTAATGTCATGCGTAAACTTCGAATGAGATTTACGCAAAGTTGTATGAATTAGACAGTCAAGATGATTCATCCATAACGAATAAAAACATCATTAATTGAGCTGGTAAGTAAAAGATTTAGTTTCCACCCTTAGAAAGCATAAACTTCGTACAAAAGCATCGTGAAGCAGCATAAAGATTTTACAGCAACATAAAGGTAAAATAAGAGGCTATAAGCTTCAAAAAGAAATTGAGAATGCCAATAATCAACATGACAACTTTTATGCAGGGATTGATGAAATTCCATCTGGTAGTTGAACAATAAAAGTAATTGGGATCACCTAATTTACAGGTCATTGATAAAGCATTTGAGAAAATGAAGAAGATTGGTACAGATAAGTATAAGGGGGCCACTTCATCAGCTATAATAATGATGTATTTGAATAAAGACAGATCAATAGCTGCTTCATATCCTTCATATAGTAAATAGCCTTCTTAAAAGGAGAAAAATAACTTATGAAGCATTTTTATCAATTTGAAAAAGACCCATTCGGTGATTTAAGAATAATCTTGCCAAAAGAAATTAATATTTTTTCTGATTTCATTGAAAATATTATGACAATAGACCAAGCGGATGAGTATATTGATTATTTGAATAAAGTTTTAAATGGAGAATATGAAGATTTTGAAATTCAACTCAATGCGGCAAGCGTAAGCATAAAAAAAGATGTAACCGTTGTTGAACATTTTTATAGAAATGAACCACCGTATAAAAATAAAATTTCCTGAAAGAGATTAATTATGTGAAACGGAAATACCATTGGGAAATGGGACTCATGAGTACAGAACAGCAGAAGAAGATTTTATTAAAAGCGCCTTGTAAAAAAAGAAGAAGAATTTAAAAGAGTGAGCAGGTGATTACATGTTATCCCATTTATTGCAGCGTATCGAAGAGATTGAAAATCAGTATCAAAAATCGATAATGACACCTGCAAATGAAAAAAATATTGAACTGGTTAAAGAATGGATTTCTAAAAACATTAAAAAAAACCTTTGGATAAAGGAATATGGAGATTTTTTAAGAAAAGCGGATGGATTAGAGTTCAATGGCTTGATTATTTATAATGCAAACCCTAATGACGTCAATAATGGAATTATCGGCGCAAATGAAATATGGCACGAAAACGAATGGAACAATAGATATTTATTTTTGGGGGATTCTGATATCTCTTGGTACTGTTTTGATATTGACTATAATGTTTTTGTTGAATTAGATAAACCGAGCGGAGATGTGGTTGAAGAATTCACAAGTTTCAACAAAATGATTGAAGAGGCAATAAACAGTGTAATTTAAGTGAATGACTAAGGCTCTCTGTAAGGGAGCTTTTTCTTGAGAGTTGTGGATGAGATTGATCAGCTCCAAATTTCTCGAAAATTCTGTGAAGAGCATCAAACAAATTGGATTTAATCAAAGCGTTTATAGTTAATAGAAACAAGTATTAGAATGACAGAATATTTTGATAAAATTGCAACAAAAATGGTTGCCTTTATCTCTTAGTCAAGGTGCTACAGCGGTACTTTGGGCAAGAAAGCTTAAGCAATTGACAGACTAATTTTTATGCAGGGATTGATGAAATTCATCCGGTAGTTGAAAAGACTATCGACGGTCGATATGTTCTCAGAAAAAATAAAGTGAACACAATGAATGAAAGTCCTTCTGAGTAAGGGCTTTTTTGTTTAGAGACTGTTAAATTGACGTATCATAAAAGGAAACGTATATTCGGTTGTGGTGAGATATGAATCCTGTTATTTCTAATGAATGAACAAATGCTATTCACGAAAAATTCATTATTGATCTTTGTATTCATGCAATAGAGATAAGGATGAAGAAAGCCGAATCAGATAAAAGTAAAGAACTGATCGAATATTATGAGGATAAATTAAACAAGCTTTTTTCGATAAGAAAACAACTTAATAATTATTTAAGAAAGGAAAACACAAAGATTCAAGAAGTTGTCGTATGTGATGATATGTTTGAGGAGTATCCTTATTATATAAGAACTGAAGAAGGAGGAATAAAGGAGGGGGCTGCGAGGTATTGGAAAGCTGCGTTGAAGTTGCATATGAAGAATAAATTGAAAGAGCTGTAACTAGATGATTAATTTGTCGATATATTCACTTTCTTTTAAAAATTCCTAAATAATTTCTGTGTCATTCCCTTCTTGTGCTATAATTCTTAATATATGGAAAACGAAAGAATATAGGAAAGGGGTTTGAAAGTTGCCAAGTGAAAGTGTAATTCCTTATGATTTAGTAGCCACTAAAATGAATTTTTGGTATAGCAGGATTAAGAATAACGACATCGGTAATGCGGAGAAAGTTAGAAGAGAAATACAACAAGAGATAAATCAAATGGAAGAGAACCAAGATGTCCTTATCTATTACTCTCTATTAGAGTTTAGACATAAACTTATGCTAGCATACATTTACCCCAACGCAGTCAAAGACATTAAGGAAACCTACGGTGACATCAGGGGCTACGTCGGAAACAGAGAATTGAACGGAATGTTAGAATATTATTACTATTTCTTTACTGGAGAATACCATTTCCGACAAAAAGAGCTTACACACTCATTAACATATTACCGAAAAGCAGAAAAGTGCCTTGATACTATAGATAAAGATAATATAGAACTCGAAAAGGCTGAATTTTATTTTAAACTTTCAGAAATTTTTTATCATATGAAACAGACACATTTTTCAATGAATTATGCGATGCATGCATATGACATATTTAAAAATCAGCCGGAAGTTGACGGAAGTGCTACATACGGTGTCAAAAAAGTACGATGTCAATTCATAATATTCGGAAACTTGGCAGATTGTTATCAATACGGCAAAGCCTTGAAACAGGCGCATGAGGCTTATAATGAGGCTAAAAGACTTCACGGAAAAGAAAAGAATCGTGGACATTTATTACGTTCCTCGCTGTTTAATATTGGTTTATGTTATAATAATATGGAAGAACTGGACGCATCTGTTTCCCATCTTTTTAAAGCACTTGAAATAACCAAACCAGAAAACCATGATTTTATGGCAAGAACGTTGTTCCTCATTGCCTATATTAAGGGAAAACAAAAAGACCTTACGGGGGCTGAGACATTTTATAGACGATCACGGGAAATTGCAGAAAAGTACAAAAATGACGTGATACTTGCTAAGTTAAAGATGGTGAAAGGGCTGTTCTTATCCGAGGACTTAGGATTAGTAAGGGAAGCGTTCAAGATCTTCGAGTCGAAAGATATGTATCCTGACATGGAACACTATGGTGAGTCGATTGCGGACATCTTAGTGAACAAAAAAGATGCTTGGGGTGCTACTGACTTTTATCGACTGGCAATTGAGGCAAAAAGACAAAAGCAAAATTAGTCATCTGTGCAGTTCTTTTATTAGGTGTCGTAACTACGGTAGGTGCTTCACTTGTTAGCCAACAATGATACGATCAAAGTCGCGGAAAGAACTGAAACTTAATTTCAACCTACAATATCGATTAAAGAAAACCCGCCTTTTGGGACTGACCCCATTTTGAGACAGGGATTAAAACACCTTTTATACAGCCAATTGCCGATAGTTTATCGGTGATTGGTTGTTTAGTTTCGTTTGAAAACGAATATTGTTATAATATAGAACGTTTCAGACTTTAGCGAGGAATGAAACGATTCGATGGAGGCATATTGGACAGGCTCATGGTAATGCCTCTTGCTTTTACGGCTTTCTGATACTCATAAGAAGTATACACGGAGCCTTGGTCACTATGTAGAACACAGTTCTCAGGCAATACTGGGAGCTGGTCAAGTGTATGTAAGACAGAGGCAGTATCTTGCTTTTCTCCAATGCTGGAAGCAATGACTTCTCCATTGTACAAGTCCAATATACTGGACAGATACAATTGTTTCTGTCCATAAGGCAAGTACGTGATATCCGTTGCGAGTTTTTTGAGAGGACGTTCGGAATAAAGTCCCGTTCCAAAATATTCTGAGCCACGGCATACGGCTGCCCCGTATTCCTGCCGTTTCTTTACCTAAACACGGCACTGCCAATGATTCTTCTGCATAATACGTTGAACAGTTTTATGGTAAATGCGCATTCCCTGTTTTAGTATGGCAGTGATTTTGCGATATCCGTATCGATACTTGTGCTTTCGGCGCAACGTGCCGATTTGTTTTTCAAGATCTGACTTGATGATTTCACGCAAAAGCAAAACCCCTCAACTGAGGGAGTTTGATTTTGAAGCTTTTTATCCTGAATTGCATATTTGTTGAGATAGTGATTCTTTGTGACATCGGTACCTTTATGGTCTAACAATTGGGGAACATCTCTAATTCCATCTATACTCCAGCTATTTGACGATTAGCCTTTAACGAATTAAGAAGGGATTGTAATACACCAAACTGGTCAGACAGCATTGTAACTTAAAGATATGAAAGTTTAATAGGGGAATTTGGACAAAGAAGAAATTTACAGAAATAGAACGCCGTCAGAAGTTTGTGATTGAGAAAGTGAGTTTTATAAAGTAAGGGTTAAAAGATGCACAAAAGACAGTCAGCATTGGCTGTCTTTCTTTTTTGAATTCAAACGGGGAGGAGTTGTTAACCTGGATGATTTGATTCATTTTCGTGGTAGGGCATGATTTATCCACCAATCGGTTACCGTGAAATAGTAAAATAATAATTGATAATGAGGGATGAATAAAGGTTTTTGATTCTAAAGCTGAACATAAGAGATTTATTATATGAAATAGACTAATTACAATAAAAATAAACACCCCTATAAACAGGAGGACATAAAGTGTTTTTTTCAACATTCATAGATCGGTTGGCCTTATATGATTTACACAGAAAAAGAAGTAAGGATAAACATTTTTCTGCTTTTTCGTTGGATACAATTGCTAGAGATGAATTCTACAAATCAAAAATTGCTGATGTCTCAATTATTCTGGATGAATCAAGAAAAAAATATATGGTTGGAACATTCAGCTATGAATCCTTAATTCCATCAGGGGATCTCGTCAACGATACTTTAAAAGGGGAGGTTTTTTTTAACAAAACGGATATAGATAAACCCAATGTTATCTTTGTCCACGGCTGGCGAATGGATTCATACGATCGAATAAAAAAAATCTTTCATCATCGCATAATGAAAGATTTAGGTTGGAACATGTACTACTTTTCTCTCCCCTATCATTTTGAAAGAGAGCCGGAACATTCACGGTATAGCGGTGAATTGATGATCAGTGCGAATATTGATCGTACAGTTGAATCGACAAGACAGGCTATAGTAGATTTGCGAGCATTAATCCACTGGATAAAAGCAAATAAAACAGGTCCTGTTATCTTAGTTGGGGTAAGTCTAGGAGGATGGATTGCCAATTTAATTGCTACCCTTGAATCTCAAATTGATGTAGTGGCATCAATATTTTATGCCAATCGCCTTTCTTATTCGATATGGAATACAATTCCAGGTAAATTCATAAGAGAAGAATTAGAACAACATGGAGTGACTTATGAAGATTTAATAAGATATTGGGAAATCACAGATCCTAGTCAAGCCGTGCCAAAAGTTAACAAGGATCACATTCTGCTGATTTCTGCTAAATATGATCAATATATTGATATAAAAGATGCTGATTCTTTGTGGGAAAGTTGGGGAAAACCCGAAAGATATCTCTACAATTGCGGCCATGCCGGTATTGTTCTTTGCCGCAAAAAGCTAGCGTTAGATACGCTTTCTTTCATCCAAAAAAAATTAAAAAGGTAAAGATAAGATGCTTATACTCACGGCGTTGCTTTGGCTTACGAGTTCTAATCTTTTTTTCACAAACCCAGAAGATGAAAAAACCAGATGGGGAAGCCACATTAGCTTTTGTGGGGGGTTTTGGGGAAGGAGTGTTCTTCTATCTTATAATTTGGATCATTTCAAATGGATCTGAAACCAGAAAAAATGTCGAATCCATTGTTTTGATTTTAAAGTCTGGAAATTCGGCAAGTTCAAGTAACATGAAGGCCAGCCATCTTATGATCCCGCGAAATATTAGGTTGTCAGCTTTTAGAAGGAATAAGAAAAGAATATAAGTTAATAGAAGGCTTTTAAATAGCATACAGAAAAAAGGCGGCGATTCTATGCGAACGTATTATAATCAGAACAGATTCATCGCTGAAAAGCCTCCTTGCTTTCGTTAGCATGCCTGCAATCCGCGATACGTATGACTTTCTTTTTCAAAAGATACAGATTAGTAGAATATGGCTGTCTCTAATGTTAGTATATGATTATATATGGTTACTTCTTGACCGTAATTAAAGAGACAAAAAAGTTTTTTTGATCGTGGGGGAAGAGCATGGCGAAAAAAATGGCAAAAACAAATGCGGTTCGTTTGATAGAACAGCAAAACATCTCCTATGAGTTATTAGGCTACAAAACAGAAGATGGGCAAACGGTAGATGGCATCTCTGTCTCGGAGAAAATTGGTTATCCCGTCGAGTATGTTTATAAAACATTAGTTGCAACAGCGGGAGCCAATCAATATTACGTCTTTGTTGTACCCGTGGCAGAGGAATTAGATTTAAAAAAGGCGGCAAAGGCAGCAGGTGAGAAGAAAATAGATATGATCCCAATGAAGGAGCTTCTGGGGGTAACTGGCTATGTTCGCGGTGGCTGCTCACCGATTGGCATGAAAAAATCGTTCCCGGCCTATATTGATGCAACCGCAGAAACCCTTGATTTTATCATTGTCAGTGCAGGAAAAATCGGCATGCAGCTAAAGTTAGCACCTCAAGATTTAGCCAAAGCATGCCATGCGAAGTTTGCAGCAATTGTATAAGCAAAGATCGTGATCTTCTGTACGATTCATATTTATTTTTCATCTTAAAAAAGCTTCCCATTTCCCATCTCCCGGGTATGGGCAGCTAAGCGATCATGTTCATTGACGGCTCGCGAAAATTCATTTGGCTTCTGTCAGTGTTATCTTAGCCTTGTGATAAAGGAAAGAAGTAACTGCTTTTTTTAGAAAATGCATCCACGGCGTATTAAAATCCTTGAAGAGTATAAAAAAAATAAATGAATAACACTATTATTGTTACAACAACGAAAACTTCCTTAAAGTAGTTTTTCTCATCCTCTTTCGCTTGTTTCTGTTTTTTCATCTTTTCTCTGTACTTTCTTTGTATTTCTTTCTTTTTAATTTCAATTTTCATGATAAGACTCCTTTCTGAGCCATATACCAGTCATCAACTCGTCAACTTCTTCAGCCATTTTTTCTTTTCTGAATAACCAAATTAGAAACCGCTTCATCCCAGGATTGCAAACACATCCCCCGCACCTTCCTTGTCTTTTGCAGGCAACGATATTCTGCCACTGTTTAACATGTTTAATATCAGCCGCCGCTAATCAAAAAAAGTGGCCAAATCCTTGCTGCAGATAACGAAATCGCCTGCTGGGACATTCCCCGTCATCATTTTTAAAGGAGCTCATCTATTCTATTTCTTCTGAAAAAAGACGGAATCCCAAAACCAATAAATGAAAGCCGAAAGAAAGCTGAAAAGGTACAGTTTATACCATACAAACACAATGAGGCCATTACCCAGCAATAAGGCCGCGGTCGCACAAACGGCAAAAGAGATGATGAAGTAAGCAACCAAATATCGGCTGCTAAATTTTTGGGGGCTGCGATTTAAAAAGATTTGAACCGGTGCAGCAAAAATAAAATAAGCTGCAAACATGAAAAAACTTATCGCCATAAAAGATGCAAAACCATTATTCTCTAGAAACATCACTGTGTAAACGATTGTTGCGGATACAACAGAAAAGGCGGCGGTACACAAATAACTAAAAATTCCACTCAACATTCGCATTAGTTAACTCCTTTTCCGAAACAACTTTCAAAACAGCTCAAAAGCTAGCGCAAAAACGCCATCAAGTTTTTCATCCTTGTCAGCCTCAGGGCCTGGTTTTAACAGAAAGTCACACAATGTTATTCGCCATTATCGGGGATCAGGAGCTTATGTTCGATCGCCTCTGAAAGCACGATAAGCGTTGAAGAAAAACCGTACGGGCTGCATGAATCAAGAAAAGCGGTTAGCGATTCCATCGATGCGGTGATGATTTTCATCATAAAATTATACTCCCCGCTGATCCGGTACAATTCGATGACATCCGGGGATTGCGAGCAAAATTCCTGAAAGTCCAGACAATTGGTTGTCTTGAATAGCACGAATGCCGTGACGTCTTTACCGAGTTTCTTAGGCGAAAGAATCGTCTTGTAGCCGGCGATGATTCCCTTCTCTTCGAGCTTGCGCATCCGTTCGGTTACGGCCGGTTGTGTCATCGCGATCTTCCGGCCGATTTCGGCAATCGGCATTCGCGCGTTCTCATGAAGCAGTGATAGTATTTTACTGTCGATGCTGTCCATAGAGTTTTCTCCTTTATTTTATATTCCATAACGGTTTTTTTATCTTTAATATGAAGAATTCTTCTCCATTATAGCATGATTTATATATGTACATTGTAGATATAACCTTATAAAATGTCATTCAAAGATAAATTGAAGGAGTGGATTTCAATTGATTACCACAACATCACTTAACCTGGATACCCCTCTCACCATTGGCGGCATCGAACTTCGCAACCGATTCATCATGGCGCCCATGCAGCAGTACAAAGGCTCGCCGGAAGGTTATGCGACAGAACATCACGTTCAGCATTATTCAAGAAGAGCAAAAGGTATCGGCTTGATGATCGTCGAATCGACGGCTGTATCCGATAATGGCAGACTGTGGCCTAACGATATCGGCATTTATTCGGATCGACACACCGAGATGCTGAAGAGAGTAACCGATGCCGTTCATACCCGGGATACACCGATATTCGTTCAATTATCTCATGGAGGAAGAAAGTCGGCGCCGGAAGTGACGGATCGGCTGATTGCGCCAAGTGCAATCCCCTATGACGAATCATACGGAAAGCCTGCGGAATTGTCGATTTCCGAGATTGAGGCGCTTATTGAGGATTACCGGATGGCCGCCAGACGCAGCATTATGGCGGGTTTTGACGGAATTGAGGTGCATGCCGCTCACGGATTTTTGATTCATCAGTTCCTGTCGCCGATCTCCAATCTCCGAAATGACGCATATGGAGGGACGCGCCTCGGCAGGATGAAATTTTTGAAAGACACGCTTGCCGCCATTCGTTCTGAAACCGGCCGCAATTACCCGGTTATCGTGCGGATCTCTTCGACCGATTACATCGATGGCGGCCTAAATCCACAGGAACACGCGATGATACTCAAATCACTCGAAGCGGACGGCCTGCTTGACGGAGTTGACGTATCTTCCGGCGGCCTGCTGCCCATCCAGCCGGCCGATATCCATCCAGGTTACCAGTTGCCCGACGCAGCCGCCATTAAGCAGCATCTTCAAATACCTGTCATCGCCGTCGGAAAAATCTATACGCGCAGTTTTGCAGACCGGATCATCAGGGACGGACTGGCGGATGCCGTCGCGATCGGACGACCGCTGCTGGAAGATCCCGATTTCGCACAGAAAATGATCGGTTTAAAGGAGTGAAGCTTTCGGATAGAGCCAAAAAGAAACCGGCTGCCATTCATTCACCAAGCTCATAAGCATACCGCGGACAATGATCAGATTCCTTGAAATAAAAGGGGATATCAGAGTCGAAACACTTGTACAGAAGGCAGCAATTCGATCCCAGTCGGAATCGTACACAACGGTTAGAGATGTTATATCAACGTTTCTAGCCGTTTTTGCTTGCACGGTTACATGCGCAGGGTAGCGGCCCTTACAATTTCACCGAAGTGGAGACGCAGAGTTTGTCCCCAAATAGAACGGGTAAACGCGTGAAGAAGGAGCGCATGCTGCGAAAAACTGCGGTGATAAAAAATCGGAAAGGCATACGGAATCTACGATAGGGCAGTCGAAGAAAATGACGGACTCTTAGAAAAGCGCAATCCAAAAACGCGATGAGTAGGTACGTTATCCGAAAATAATTGTCTGCATGCAGGACGAGTTTTTGGAGTTTGACGACAGCTCATTTTTACAGAGCGTGAATCAGTGATTGATGAGCGTATAGACAAGGATTTCATTCTGTAATGTCTAATATGTTTGATGTCAACGAACTTTTTTGTTGAAATCCAATGGAGAAAGGTGAGATTCATTTGAACATTAGCAATGGGTGGATTGGAAAAGCTGTGGTTCATTTATTACTCATATTATCTGTTGCTGTGGCATCGTTCGGCTATCAAGCGATCGCCCACTCTAAAACTTCATCTCCAGCTCAGATTAGCAACCCGGAAAAGTCAATTGTATTAACGAAATTGAATGACAAAGTATGGGCGCATACATCGTATAATGATTGGAACGGCACAACCTATGACCACAATGGGTTAATCGTATCCACTTCAAAAGGAGCCGTCCTGATTGATACAGCATGGGGGGACGACCAAAAAACTGAAGAACTGTTAAAGATGATCAAAAAACATTTGAACAAAAAAGTTGTTCTGGCACTGATTACTCATGCGCATGATGATAGCATTTCAGGCATTCGGGCGCTGCTGAATGAAGGAATCGATGTGCGCAGTACACATTTGACAGCAAAGCTGGCTAAGGAATATGGATATCCTTCGCCAAATCCGACACTTGATGCAAACCCAGTGATGAAAGCCGGCGGCACAGTGATTGAAGCCTTTTATCCTGGTGAAGGCCATTCACAAGACAACATTACGGTTTGGCTTCCGAAATATAACATATTATTCGGCGGATGTATGATCAAATCATTAGATGCAAAAGATCTCGGAAATCTTTCTGACGCAAATGTAGAACAATGGGATGACTCCGTTAAAAAAGTAATCGAAAAATATCCACATGTCAAAACGGTTGTACCCGGACATGGGAACTGGGGAGATAAGAGCTTGCTCTTCCACACAATTGATTTGATCAACCAACATACCCAAAGCTAACCAAACTATGTTTCAACAGAAAGTCTAGAATGTAAACCCGTCGAGTTCAGTTCAAGCGCTCCTGGAAGAATGCGGGAAATGATCAGGTTTACCGCAGGCGCTAAAGGTACAGAAATAAAGATATAACGGACTTACTCTGGCAAAGACAAGGAGACATTGTTGACCTGAATGTTGAGTCAGCCCTTGCTGCAGGCTCGGCGGTGTTGGAAGAGGAAGTGCCGTTTCCGCGAAATTGAATGGCATGCTTGAAGCGGGCAATGGAGTCAACATAAAATGTAAATTGTTTTATGTTTACTTTTGATTCAACTGTGATACTATATAATTATAAAAAAGTAAACCAAAGCATCTTGTGACACCATTATGCTTATGTTCTGCTTAGAATCTGCATATACTAAAAAGGACCCGACTGCGGTCAACAGTCGAGTCATTCGTACAAAGCGGCCCGACAAGGGCTTGGCTCATATGTCATTTGAAATAGACTTTCCCTTTGAACTTTGGCGGGCTCAAGGGAAGTCTATTTTTCTTTGTTAGACAACACGGCAATTAACATGCCAAAAGCAATCATTAAAGAGATGACTTCATATGTTGTCATACGCATCACCCCCTTTCTAAGGGGATGAGCCAACTTCCCTTGAGTGAGCCGAAACTTTGTACAAAGAATATTTTACCATAACACTCTCAGTTGCCGGGAGTGTTTTTTGCTGTTCAAAAACAGCAATTTTGGGGGATTTTCGGGCGGTTCCCGCGGTTTTGTCGTCGGCCATGTCGCGCCTGAAGCCCAAGTAGGCGGTCCGATTGCATATCTTCAAACAGGCGATATCGTCACCATTGATAGTCAAACCCAGGAGATTTCATTCCAAATTACAGAAGAAGAGCTGAACCGACGGCAAGATCATTGGATTCAGCCTAAGCTAAAAGCATCTTCAGGGGCGCTTGGAAAGTATGCACGCTTAGTATCACCAGCGTCAAAAGGCGCAGTCACAGATATGTTTGAATCTTAAGAAAGTGGATGCATTTTCTCAGGCCATTCATTAGCCTGTTTTTCTTAATAGACAATTCATAAAAAACCGCTCAATCATCCTAACGATTGAGCGGCAATGCAAAGAGAACTTATTTTTTTACGGCATGGATATAATGAATCGTTTCGAATGCCGATAAATCATCCGTTCGATTCTTGAAGAAACGGTCATTTATTTCGGCTGGCGATACATGATCATAAATGAGCAAGCCGGCTGTTTCCAACATGTTCTCGATTTCATCATAAGCGAAACAAGATTTCATTGGCTCCCCGCTTGCTGCTGCCATTTTCACCATGTTTTCAACCCGATTGGATATTCCTTTTTCTTCAAATAATGTTTCATCTGCATAATCAAAAACGATAGAACTGCCTGATGGAACTTCGGCAAACAAATGATTGATCAAGTTTGAGATTTCTTCTTTTGTTAAATAATATGAAACACCTAAAAGGCTAAAGAATGTTTTTTTGTATTCAAACCCTTCATCTAGCAAATGTTGATAGGAAAACGTTTTGGTGAAGTCCATCGAAACAAAATGAAGATGACCCGGAATTTGTAAATCGGCCTCATCCAGTCTTTTCTTTTTAAATTGCTGTGTAGCTGGATAATCGACTTCAAATATGTCTAAGCGGTTTTTCAATTCTGGATGCCGGAAACAAAACGTATCTAAACCGGCGCCTAGTATGACATACTGTTTTAATCCCAACATCACTTCATGAAGCAATACTTTTTCGCAATACGCAGCACGTGCCAAGGGTGTTGGAGAAAGCTGGACTTGAGTGATCCATTTCAACATGTTTTCCGGCTCATCTTGAAATCTTTGAGCAATATCTTTGTTGAAAAACTGTATTCCTTGAATCATATTTTGACTGATATCCGCAAACTCTTTTTCGGTAATGAGATCTTTTGCAATAAAATCATCGAAAATTTTGGGTGTGTCGTATGCGCTGTGATATGCCCGCCCAAAAGCTGATATTAAGGAAGTTAAACTGGACTCATTTTGTTTCATCGCATGATCTTCCTGCATAAAAAAAGATTCCCCCGGCCAGGAGAATCTCATTATACACAAAAAAATCATATAGGTAAATTATAGCATAAATAATTTTTTTTGTCAATATAAAATTGATCAGATGACGATATTTTTTATCCGCCGCAATTAAGGATTCTGCATAAAACAAATACACATTCATTTCTGTTCATCAAAGCGAGTATCTTAATGGTAAGACGTGTGATGGAGGATGTGACGTGGGATACTTTGTTTATGTAGAACCAGGCGTAAAGCTATATGTGGAGGATATCAATCCCGAAAGCAGCAAGACCATCGTTTTTTTACATGGCTGGCCGTTAAGCCATAAACAGTTTGAGTATCAGTTTAATGTTCTGCCGGAAAAAGGATTCCGCTGTATAGGAATTGATTGGAGAGGATTCGGGCATTCGGATAAGCCGATAAGCGGCTACAATTACAATCGATTGGCGGCTGATATTCGCCATGTAGTGGGCGCGCTTCAATTAAACAATGTCACACTCGTCGGCCATTCAACAGGGGGAGCCATCGCGATCCGGTATATGTCCCGGTATAATGGTTATGGAGTATCTAAACTTGTCCTTGTAGACGCTGCAGCTCCTGTGGGCTTCACGAAAGAGACTGCTGATCAATTGCTTCAGCAAGCGTTGCGTGACCGCCCTAAAATGATGCGTGACGTAACAGACACTTTTTTCTTTCGGTATATAACAGAATCATTCTCAGACTGGTTTTTTCAATTGGGGCTGCAGGCGGCAGGGTGGTCAACCAAAGCGGTTATCAAGATGTTAAGGGATGAAAAGCTTTATACTGATCTGCCGAAACTATCAGCACCTGCTTTTATCATTCACGGGATTCACGACAAAGTGATTCCATTTGCACAAGCTGAAGAACTGCATCAAAGCATCAGGAATTCGCAGCTGATCCCCTTTCATTACAGCGGCCACGGCCCTTTCTGGGAAGAGCGGGAAAAATTTAATCGCATCTTGACGCAGTGTATTGGAGAATAGCCGCGACAACGGGATGATCCAGGCTTATCATCGGGAACTTCCCCGCTTCAGCTTCGGCATCCGGATAAAGTATTTTGTAAAACAGCGGGGCCCAACCTTTGGGTTTTCGAATCAGAAAGGCGCACTTGCACTTGCGTATTCGCGGGAAGCTCTAATGATATCTCATCAAATTTGCCTGCCCAAGGAGTTCCGCCAAACCAGCTTGGGGCATCTTCCTTAACAGGATACATCTTAAATCGCCAACTGATTTCACCGGGGATCTGCGCGAATCCTTCATAGCGGTCATACTCTCCAAATGAAGAAGGAAGGGGCATCCAGTCGGCATAGATGCCTACACTTTGCCGTTCCCGAACAGGACTCATCGGCAGATCTGTATACGGTTTTTTCACTTTCGTAATCAAAGCAGCGCCCCGGGCATTGGGGATATCCCTGACCGGATGAAGAACAATGCTGCATGGATAGGTGAACGTTTGCGCCTGGATTGTTCCTGCGTGAAGTAAGAATATGATCAGCAACACCGTCAGCCTTTTGAACAATATCATCGCCTCCACATCTGGCCATAGTTTACCCGATCTCTTGTTCAGAAATTCCTCAAGAATGGTTTAAGACTTTTGATACAGTAAGGGAAATAAGCGGGCTTATAAAAGACCGCTTTTTTTTATTCCTGTTTTCTCCTTCTTCAGCCCCAAAAAATAATATCATGTAGAAAGTATTTCACGTTGAAGGTAAATTGTGGGATAATATCATCAGCAGAATATATCTAAAGACCTGCTGCTCTTTATCTGTGAAGCAGATATTGGCCGTTTACATCAATATTTGAATCGATCACTTGGAAGGGGGCAAATTATATGAATAACAGCCCGACAACAGTAAGAGCGCTCATTTTTCAAACGCATATTAAAAGATTAAAAGAATTAATGACCAAACGGCTTGATCAATCAATCACCAAAGCTGAGCGCCGTGAATTGGCGAAGCTCCATGACGACTGCATTGACATGATGGCAAATGTTTTTCAAAACGGTTGTTCTTTGGATAAAGATTTGATATCGAAAGAAGAAGCGGAAGAAACGATTGCGCTGCTTCATAAAATCATAAAAAGCAGCGGCTCCTTTTCGGATGAGTGATCCGTGAGAAAAAAGCCCCGAAATAACCTACATGCAATTGATGCAGTACTTAATCAGAAACAGGACAATAAGCTGAAAAATCGAGGAAAAGAAAATGAAAAAGTGCTTCAAACGATTCCTTTTTGGATTTGTGATATTTTGTATATTAGGAGGGGTGGTCGCGGGATTGCTCGAAGGGAAATATAAAGAAGGGGATGAGCTGAAATTGGGCTCAGCCATTTATGGGGCTGATACCGTTGAAAATTGGAAGGAAGCCAAGAATCACGGGAGGTTCAATATATTCGACGAAGATGGAGTTGCCATAAAGTCAATACCGCGGCATCAAAGAGTCAAAATCATAAAATTGATCAAAAAAGATGACATGGCTTTGGTGAAAATGTTAGATGGCGCTTATCAAGGCACACAATGGTGGGTGAAAACATCAGAGTTAAAAAAGGAAAAAAGCGCAGGCAGCGGCGGCATCCATACTCACCACAAAACCAGCCACAGCCATCATCATCATTAATGCCGTATCTGCGTGTCTATATATTTAGATTAAGGAGGATGCAAGATGACTGAAGATTTTTATTGTGATGAAGTGCTCAGCGGGAAAACCGAGGTACATAAAGTGATAGAGACTGAAAATGTATTAGCCTATTACCATACAAGACCTTTTTATCCGGTTCACATTGTAGCGATCCCAAAAAAGCACATCTCTTCCCTTATTACTTTAAAAGAAGAGGATCATGAGCTGCTGCTTGAATTACTGGATGTTGTTCAAAAGGTTGCTGCAATGGTAACGGAAGAACACGGCGCTTGCAGGGTGATAACAAATCTAGGCGATTATCAGGATTCAAAACATCTTCATTGGCATATCGTTTTTGGAAAGCCTTTAAGGTAACTGAATTGTTCGCTTCGGCGGGAGCCGCCTGTTTATCAATGTGGTCCGGGAATTCAGCTTAATCCAAATCATAATATGGTAAAATGATTGTCGAAACAAAAGGGTTTTACAGGGGAGATGAGGCGAATGAAGTCTGAAAAAGAGAAGATGTTAAACGGGGAACTGTATAATGCGGCTGATCCGGTTTTGCGACAAGAAAGATCAAACGCGCGCAGGCTAACAAGTGAATTTAATCAAACTTCGGAAAAAGACGATCATAAAAGAATCGGCCTGCTGAAGGAACTGTTTGGTTCAACAGGAGACGAGGTATACGTAGAGCCGACCTTTCGCTGTGATTACGGCTATAACATTCATGTCGGAGAGAATTTTTATGCGAATTTTGACTGCGTGTTTCTCGATGTCTGTGAAATCCGGGTGGGCGACAACTGTTTGATCGGGCCTGGCGTACATATCTATACGGCAACACACCCATTGAATCCGTCTGAAAGGATCAGCGGAGCGGAGTCGGGAATTCCGGTGACGATCGGCCATAATGTATGGATCGGCGGACGGGCCGTGATCAATCCCGGAGTGCATATCGGCGACAATGCGGTGATCGCTTCCGGGGCGGTTGTGACAAAAGATGTGCCGGCTGGCGCAATAGTAGGCGGGAATCCCGCAAGAATCATCAAACAGCTGGAAGATAAATAGCATCAGAAAAAACACCGATTTTCAATTGATTGGTGTTTTGGTTTTGCCAACATTCAGCTGTTCTAGGATCGGCTATGCGTCTTCGGGCTGCAAATGCAGTATTGCCACCCGAAGACGCATAGCCGATATTCTCTAAAAGTCCTAAAAAAGCGAACCAATATGATCTGCTCCCCTCCAATGCAGGTCAGGTTAAAGAACTACTAAACCCCCGATATATCAGGATATCGGGGGTTTTATTGCTGAAGGCTACCTTGTAACCGTGATATTATTAATGATCGTCTGGCCCAGTGTATTTGTATAGGAAAATATCGCTTTTCCAGGGCTGACGGCTTTTACATAGACGCGGTCTGAGACAATTCTGACCGTAATCGCGCTTCCGCTGTATGAAATGTTCTTAATTCCGACATATTGGTCTTCCTGTCCAACTTTCATCGGCCTGTTGATGACGGCAGCCTGCGGGGAAATGATGCTCTGAATAGAGTGATTCGCCGTTTTCGCCGTCTCTTGGGCCTGAACATGCAAGGGATTTCCTGAAACTGCAAAAGCTCCGGCAAGCAAACATGAAGCAACTAAACCTTTCGTTAACAACTTCATATCATCATCCCTTTTCCATTTGATAATTCCAGGATATGGGTTGTGCGGACGGGAGTCAATGTTTGGAAGCGATGATTCACATGATCGACAAATCAATACAAACAATTGTGTGAAGAGGGAGGATTTGAAGCGCCGGTATCATATTCGTCTCCCGCTTCCAAGTTTGTTCTTTTGTTCAGGGCATTGATAAAAATCTTCACGTTTTTCTTATCCTGCATAATGGGTGAATAAATATATGAAAGCATTCGATTAAATGTTTGATGTTTCAGCTTGATCACAGTCAGGTTTCCGTGCTGTACGTCTCTTTCAATGACGCTCCGCGACAAGAGGGAAAGCCCGACACCCGTCATCAGCGTTTCTTTGATTCCCTGGTTGCTGCTTATCGTCAGAAATGATTTCACTTTCAACCCATTTGAACGGATCACGTGATTAAGATATTCACGCGTTCCTGATCCGACTTCCCGCGTCACCCATGTTTGATTCTGAAGGTCGGCCATCGTCACTTCGCTTTGGCTAGCAAGCGGATGATCGCTTGAAGCAGCGATGAATAGTTCGTCTTGCATAAAAGCGTGGACAGAAAGATCTTTTTCATTTGTCTGTCCTTCGATTAAACCGATATCTACCTTATAGCGGCGGACGGATTGCACGATTTCTTCTGTATTCCCGATAACGGCTTGGAGTTCAAGTTCGGGGTAGTCTGCTTGAAGATCAAACAGCAAAGAGGGAAGAATATATTCTCCAATCGTAAAGCTTGCCCCGATTTTCAGCTCGCCTTTAATGGAATGGTGATGATCGAGAATGTCCTGCTTTGTCTGTTCGTAAATGGCAATCATTTGTTTGGCGCGGTCATATAAAATCTCGCCCGTAGGGGTGATTTTTAGAAATTTCGGCGAACGCTCGAACAGCTTGGTTTGGAATTCTTTCTCAAGGTTTTTAATGTGCATGCTTACGCTTGGCTGGGACATGAGAAGGATTTCGGCGGTTTTTGTAAAGTTTTTCACCTCGGCGAGGGTGACGAATGTCTTTAGTGCATCATAATACAAAACAATCCCACCTTATTATTAAAGATATTAATAGCTGTGATAATTAATATATATTTTACTAATGTTGAGTATTCCAGTAAACTTTAAAGTAGAATCTTTTTTAGGAAATGTTTATCAGGTGCTTGATCAGCCAAGTTCTTATACAGTTTTCAGAAAAATCAGGCTGAGGTGAACGCATACACCCTTTCTTGTAAAAGAAAATGTTCCTAAAACGAAGCCATGTTTTTGCGTTCCCTGCGTCATTAAAACCGATTTCGTTTATCGGAATAGTTGATAATAGGGGCCGTGTTCTGCTGTTACCAACAGTCATCATTTTTTATTCCTTAGTGAGGTGGATATCGTTGCAACTTCAGGTAATGAACAGTCCGTTTAATCAGGAGCAGGCAGAGCTTCTCAACCGTCTTCTGCCGACTTTGACAGAATCGCAGAAAGCTTGGCTGAGCGGTTTTTTGGCCGCTTCCCAGTCATTTGAAGCAGCAGCGGCGCTGGAAACGCCGGCAGCGGAAATTCCGGCCGCTGAACCGGTGCAGCCTGTTTCAAAAGAAGTGACCATTCTTTACGGATCACAGACTGGAAATGCTCAGGGGCTTGCGGAGAATGCGGGCAAAAAGCTTGAAGAGCGAGGCTTTCAAGTAACCGTTTCATCCATGAGCGACTTTAAGGCAAACCAGTTGAAAAAAATACGAAACCTGCTGGTCGTCGTCAGCACGCACGGAGAAGGCGATCCGCCGGATAATGCCCAGTCATTCCATGAGTTTCTTCATGGCAGACGGGCTCCTAAGCTAGATGATCTCCGTTTTTCCGTATTGGCTCTTGGAGACAGTTCATATGAGTTTTTCTGCAAAACGGGAAAAGATTTCGATCAGCGGCTGGAAGAGCTCGGCGGAAAAAGGCTCCATCCCCGTGTTGACTGCGACGTTGACTTTGATGATTCTGCGTCCGCTTGGCTGGAAGGCGTTCTGGGCGGTTTGAGCGAAGCCGGGGGACAAGGTAAAAGCGCCGCTCCGAATCAGGCGGCAGCTCCTCAAACGGCTGATGCGGTCTATTCGAGAAAAAAACCGTTTCAAGCAGAAGTGCTGGAAAATTTGAATTTAAATGGACGCGGTTCAAATAAGGAAACGCGCCATCTCGAATTATCGCTCGAGGGGTCCGGTCTCACATACGAGCCGGGAGATGCGCTCGGCATTTATCCGGAAAATGACCCGGAACTTGTCGATATGCTGTTACAGGAAATGAAGTGGGATCCGGATGAAGTCGTCACCGTTGATAAACAAGGGGAACGGCTCCCGCTGAAAGAAGCGCTGACATCTTATTTTGAAATTACGGTGTTAACGAAGAAGTTTCTTCGGCAGGCAGCGGCACTTACCGAGAATGAAAAGCTGCGGGAGCTTACGGCGCCTGGCAATGAAGACCGCTTAAAAGAGTATATTCACGGACGCGATTTGCTGGATTTCGCCGGGGACTTCGGACCGTTCAGTGCGTCGGCGCAAGAGTTTGTTTCGATTCTCCGGAAAATGCCTCCGCGCCTTTATTCGATCGCCAGCAGCATCGCGGCGAATCCGGATGAAGTCCATTTGACGATTGGGGCGGTTCGCTACAATACGCACGGCAGAGACCGGAAAGGAGTCTGCTCGATTCTATGTGCCGAACGGCTTCAGCCTGGCGACACATTGCCGGTTTTCATTCAGCCGAACAAAAATTTCAAGTTGCCGGAAAATCCGGACACACCGATCATCATGGTCGGACCAGGCACAGGCGTTGCGCCGTTCCGTTCGTTTATGCAGGAGCGCGAAGAAACCGGGGCGAAGGGGAAATCGTGGATGTTCTTCGGCGACCAGCATTTTGTCACGGATTTTCTCTATCAGACAGAGTGGCAAAAGTGGCTGAAAGACGGTGTGCTGACGAAGATGGATATCGCATTTTCC
This sequence comes from Bacillus sp. KICET-3, assembly GCF_033261025.1. Taxonomy (NCBI): domain Bacteria; kingdom Bacillati; phylum Bacillota; class Bacilli; order Caryophanales; family Bacillaceae; genus Bacillus; species Bacillus sp. KICET-3. The sequence continues at coordinate 1,423,905 of NZ_CP137345.1, forward strand.
CGCGATTCGGAGGAAAAAGTATATGTCCAGCACCGGATGCTTGAGCATAGCAAAGAACTGTTTGAGTGGCTTCAAGAGGGAGCGGCATTCTATATTTGCGGCGATAAGAACCATATGGCGAAAGATGTTCACAACACCTTGCTGGACATTGTCGAAAAAGAAGGCGGCATGAGCCGCGAGGAAGCGGAAGCCTACTTGGCAGAGATGAAGCAGCAAAAACGCTATCAGCGTGATGTATACTGATTTTGACTGAAAGGGGTTTTTCCAAGATGGGGAATCAAATATTAAAAGCGCCGGAAGGCCCGCCAAGCGATGTTGAACGCATTAAAAGAGAAAGCAATTATTTGCGCGGCACGCTGAAGGAATCGATGCTCGATCATATCAGCGCCGGAATTTCCGATGACGATAACCGCCTGATGAAACATCACGGCAGCTATTTGCAGGATGACCGCGATCTTCGCAATGAGCGCCAAAAGCAAAAGCTTGAGCCTGCATATCAGTTCATGCTTCGCGTCCGGATGCCGGGCGGGGTGGCGAAGCCTGAGCAATGGCTTGTCATGGATGAGCTTGCCAGCCGGTATGGAAACGGGACATTGAAGCTGACGACAAGGGAAACCTTTCAAATGCACGGTATTTTAAAATGGAATATGAAAAAAACCATTCAGAAAATCAATTCCGCGCTGTTGGATACGATTGCGGCGTGCGGCGATGTCAACCGCAATGTGATGTGCGCTTCAAATCCATACCAGTCGGACATTCATGCCGAAGTCTATGAATGGTCGAAAAAATTGAGTGATGATTTGCTGCCGCGTACGCGCGCGTATCATGAAATTTGGCTTGATGAAGAAAAAGTCGCCGGCACCCCGGAAACCGATGAAGTCGAACCAATGTACGGACCGCTTTATCTGCCGCGGAAATTCAAAATCGGGATTGCCGTTCCGCCGTCAAATGACATTGACGTGTTTTCACAGGATCTCGGTTTTATTGCCATCGTGGAAGATGACAAGCTCATCGGTTTTAATGTGGCAATCGGCGGCGGAATGGGGATGACCCACGGCGACAAGGCGACATATCCTCAGCTTGCCAAGGTCATCGGCTTCTGTAAACCGGAGCAAATCTATGATGTGGCAGAAAAAACGATTACGATTCAGCGTGATTACGGAAACCGTTCTGTCCGCAAAAATGCCCGGTTCAAGTACACGGTTGACCGCCTCGGATTGGAAACGGTCAAAACCGAACTTGAAAACCGCCTCGGCTGGAGTTTAGCCGAAGCAAAGCCGTATCATTTCGACCATAACGGCGACCGCTACGGCTGGGTAAAAGGTGTGAAGGGAAATTGGCATTTTACGCTGTTTGTCGAAGGCGGACGAGTGACAGACTATGCTGATTACAAGCTGATGACCGGATTGCGCGAAATCGCCAAGGTCCATACCGGCGAATTCCGGCTGACCGCAAACCAGAACCTGATCATCGCCAATGTATCAAGCCAAAAAAAGAAAAAAATCAGCGAGCTGATTGAGCAGTACGGCTTGACGGACGGAAGGCATTATACGGCGCTCCGCCGCAGCTCGATGGCGTGCGTCGCTCTGCCGACATGCGGACTGGCAATGGCTGAAGCGGAACGGTATTTGCCGGCATTGATTGATAAAATTGATGAGATCATAGAAGAAAACGGGCTTCGGAACGAAGAGATTACCATCCGCATGACAGGATGCCCGAATGGCTGCGCCCGTCATGCGCTCGGCGAAATCGGCTTTATCGGCAAAGCGCCGGGCAAGTACAACATGTATCTTGGCGCCGCATTCGACGGCAGCCGTTTGAGCAAAATGTATCGGGAAAACATCGGTGAGGAAGAAATTTTAAAAGAACTTCGTACAATTCTTCCGCGTTATGCGAAAGAACGCAAGGAAGGCGAACACTTCGGGGATTTCGTCATCCGCGCCGGCGTGATTAAAGAAACGACAGACGGCACGAACTTTCATGATTGAGCACATGGAATGAAAACCGCCTTGGCTTTTTGACCAAGGCGGTTTTTTTGTGTATCAAGGCTACCGATTTAGATTACGTCTGTTTTCAACACCTTAATAAACTCATGCGCCGCCGGCGTTACGTCATCGAATGAGTGCGCGATGACGCCAATATCGCGGGTGATCCGGGGAAAGATGTCCTTTTTGATCAATTGATGCGGTACAGATGAAAGTGTAAAGTTTGAAATAATGCCTATGCCCAAGTTGTTTTTAACCATATTAATCAAGGTTTCGGCATTTTGGACAGTCAAGTTTTCCTTTAATTCAATACGGTGCTGCTGGAACGTGTTTGACATCGCGATTTCATGACCGCCTTTGCAAAAAATAAGGTCATCTTGATATGTGTTGAGGTCGATATGCTTTGCCTGTTTTAATTCGTCATATTGCGGCGGAATGACGGCCACCATATAGTCGTTGCACAATAGTTGATGGTCAAACGGTTCAAATGGAGATGCCGCGATCCCGATATCAACCGTCCGATCCTCGACCCATCCTTTGATTTGCTCAGAGGTCCCCTCAACCAATTCTATGCGGATCAGCGGGTAGTTTGATCTGAATGCCGCAATCGCCTGCGGCATGATATTTGTTGAGACGGCAGGAAATGAACCGATTTTCACCTTCCCGCTTAACAGCTTGTTTTCCCGGTTGGCTACTTGATATATTTTGCTTTCAATCCCCTTCATTTGCCTCGCCAGCAGCAAAATTTCCTTTCCGACGTCAGTCAGCATCAAACCATGATGTTTATCTCTGATCAATAATTTGAGCTGCAGCGAGCTTTCCAGGTTTTTAATCGCTTTGCTTACCGCCGGCTGAGAGATGAACAATTCTTTTGCCGCTTCTGTAATATTCAATGTCTCTGCCACTTTTACAAATATGTGAAGATGGTTCATGTTCATAACCATTTGGTTATACCTCCGATAATAAAAAAGTATTTCAGTTATATATAAATGTAACATATGATAGAAACCAGCACGATATTTCAACAAGAAAGGCGGCTGGATAATGGTAAAAGTCATGCTGGGAATCATATCTGTCACACTTATTTGGGGTTATACCTGGGTTGCGATGAAAGTAGGAATCCACGATATCCCCCCGCTTTTGTTTTCGGCTTTGCGCCTGTTCATCGGGGCGGTTCCTTTATTTCTCATTCTCTTCATTCAAAGAAAAAAACTTTCCATCGGAAAAGAACATGTCAAAAGCTATATCATCATGAGCCTGCTGATGGGTCTGGGCTATATGGGGATCTTAACGTATGGCATGCAATTTGTCGATTCAGGGAAAACCTCTGTTTTGGTGTATACAATGCCTATATTTGTTACGGTGATCAGCCATTTTACTTTAAACGAAAAAATGAATGTGTATAAAACGATCGGGCTGATATGCGGCTTCTTCGGACTGTTATTTATATTTGGAAAAGAAATGCTGAATGTCGATCAAAGCGCTGTATTTGGAGAACTGTGCGTCCTTGCGGCAGCGCTTAGCTGGGGAATCGCGAATGTGTTTAGCAAGCTTCAATTCAAGCATATCGATATCATTCATATGAATGCCTGGCATCTTATGATGGGAGCCGTCATGCTATTGGTTTTTTCCTTTATATTGGAACCCGTCCATTCAGCCGAGTGGACATATCAGGCGGTATGGTCATTGGTGTTTAATGGTTTGCTTTCGACCGGTTTTACATTTGTCGTATGGTTTTGGGTGCTTAATCAAATCGAAGCGTCAAAAGCGTCCATGGCATTAATGTTCGTTCCGGTATTGGCTCTTTTCTTTGGATGGCTGCAATTGCACGAACAGATCACCACGAATATCATTATCGGCGCACTGCTGATATGCTGCGGCATCTTTATGAATACATTCAAATTTTCCCGACATAAAATATGAAATTTTTATGTATATACATTTCCCGGGAGTGATATATGGTAATATCAACTGGGAGGGATGGAAAAAATGAAAATCGAACACATCGCAATCTGGACGAAACATTTAGAGGAAATGAAAGATTTCTACACAAGATTTTTTAAGGGAACAGCAAACGAAAAATACATCAATCCGAAAAAACAATTTGAATCCTATTTTATACAGTTTCAGTCAGGAACCCGGCTTGAGCTGATGAGACGGCCGGATTTGACGCCGGGAAAAGAGGAAATGGAAGGCTATGCACATATGGCGTTCTCCCTGGGCTCCCGTGAAAAGGTAGATGAGATGACCCGCCGGTTAAAGGAGGAAGGGGTGCCTGTTGTTGGAGAGCCCCGTGTGACAGGAGACGGCTATTATGAGAGTGTCATCCAAGATCCAGACGGCAACCTGGTCGAACTGACGGTATAACAATGAAAAAAGCTAATGTCTGCATGTGAGACATTAGCTTTTTTGTTTAGATGGCGGCATCCAGCTGATTGATTTTCCATTTGCCGTTTTCCTTGGTGAATGTGATGTTTCTTTTTGCTGAAGGCGATCCGTCCTTGGCAGGCACGGTAAATTTATATGTGCGGGCATTGCCTTTTTTGGAGATGAGTTTGAATGTTGAATGCTCCCAATCCAACAGGTTGTCCCCATCACCGACTGGAACGGCCATTTTTCCTTTATAGCTGATGATATTGTATTTCTTAAAGCCTTTTTTGATTGCATCTTTTGTAAACACGGGAGTCAGGTAGTCGGTCAGCTTCGCTTTTGTACTAAATTCACTGCACATATAAACATATGAAAGATTTTGATATTCGAATATGTTAGTTTGGCATGTTGATTTTTTGGCTTTCGGGTTATGGCCGCTCATTGTATTCCAAAAATGTTCACGGGCCTGCAATGTCATCGTTAACACCTGTTTTTTCGTTAATTCCCCTGATGTATGATTTTTAGCAGCAGTTGTCGTATGGATAGGTAAAACCAATAAAGCAGCTAACATAAAAACGATAAACTTTTTCACTGTTCTTCTCTCCTTAAGAAAAAATATATCTCTTATGTTACAAATGTTACAATAATTACGGAAAGATTACAAGATATTTTCGAAGAAAATTTTTCCGGCTGCTTATGAAACCGTCATCATCAGTTATCATTGATAAATTGAACAGCAACCCTCCCTTACGGTGAGACCGCCGCTATGAAAAGTGTAAATGGGAAGCAGGATGCGACAGCTCAATCCGGCGGCCTTTTTAACCCGCAAAAGAGTTGGTGAAGCGGACGGTCTTTTTTTCCTTACTACACAATACCCCAATCCCTCCTTCTTTATTCAGGAATATCCGGATTTGAGAGAATGGTTGTGGATCAGGCGAAACGGCCCAGATAGAACGGAGGATGCCAGCCATAGCGATTAAAGAACAGCCGTGTTACCATTGGCGAATCAGAAACAGGAGGATAGTCCCTACGGGAGAAAATACGAAATTTTAAATAAAATCAAATTATTTCAGTAAAAAAACTGTAACCAAATTCATACCAATCTGTCATGGGGATGACATTTTCCTATGTTACGATCTTTCCTGTTAGTTTCTAAAGAGCTAACAAGGGAGGATTTAACTTATGAAGAAGACAATAATGTCCTTGGCTGCAGCCGCAGCTATGTCAGCGACTGCATTCGGAGCAAGCGCCTCAGCAAAAGAAATTACGGTTGAGAAAGGGGACACGCTCTGGGGGATATCCCAAGACAACGGGTTGAACCTAAAGGACTTGAAAAAATGGAATCAGCTTTCATCAGACATCATTTTTCCTGGTCAAAAGCTGAACATTTCTTCTCAAGAAGAAAACTCTGATCAGAAGCAGTACACCATCAAACCTGGAGATACATTATCAAAAATCGCTCAAAAGTACGGTGTTTCTGTGAACGATCTTAAAGGATGGAACAACCTCAAATCGGACTTGATTTTTGCCGGAAAAACCATGGCGATAACCGGAGATGGGGCGGGTGTGAAAGCACCTGTAAAACAAGCAGCCGTCCAAAGCGAACAGCCTGCGGCACCTGTAAAACGGCAAGCAGCTCCAAGCAGTCAGCCTGAAGCGGCTGCAAAAGAAATCACCGTTAAAGCTACTGCATATTCGGCAAATGACGGCGGCATTTCAGGCATTACAAAAACAGGAGTCGATTTGAATGCCAATCCGGATGCTAAAGTCATCGCAGTTGACCCAAACGTGATTCCGCTTGGTTCCAAAGTGTATGTTGAAGGCTATGGCGAAGCGACCGCTGAAGATACCGGAAGCGCCATAAACGGACATAAAATCGATGTATTTATTTCAAATAAAGAAGACGCGCTCAACTGGGGCGTAAAAACCGTTAAAGTGAAAATATTAGATTGATATAGAGAGACGCGGAATTCCGATTCCGCGTCTTTTTGATTGTGTCATACATTTGCCGCCTATTGAAAACTGTAAAGATATATAAAGGCAGCGGTATCATCGGTTCGAGGGAGTCCCATGCGACAGGCAATAATAATTTTGTTGCAGGATCGGTGCGCGGAAGGGCGGATGGAACGGCACAATCGTCAGCCCTTTCTTCATACAATACGATAAACCCCAACTCAGATTCGATAGCGATGGGATGGGCTGCCGGCAGCACACCTTCCTCAGTGAACCGGAAGATTGAATTGCTTGCGAGAAACGGCACGATTAACCCTTTTCAAGACTACTGCGAGTATTTTGAAAGTCTGACGGGTGAAAAGATTCCGGCGGGGACGCTTGTCGCCCTCCGAAGGCGGTAAGATCAGACCGGCTGAAAAGGGCGACAATCTGCTCGGCGCAATCCTCGGGGAAGCAAGCTTTCATTGGTCCGGCCGCTGCGTCAAAAATGAGTTTGGCGGATATGTTTATGAATGGCAAAAAGGCCTTGACGGTCAAATGGTCTTGTTTCCTAAAGAAAATCCCGACTACCTTCCTGGACAAGACTATAAATCTAGAAAAGAACGCGAAGAATGGAATGTGGTCGGTCTCGCCGGACAAGTGTATGTCAGATGTGATGAGGCGGTCAAGGCAGGTGATCTTATAGAGGCTGACGGCGGAATGGCTGCAAAAGCAGATCTGCCGGGACAGCGCTGGCAGGTCATGAACATCACCTCAGAATATGACAGCGTGCGGAGCTTTGGAATTGCCCGCGTATTTATTCGATTAAAAAAGCAGTCCGGCTAATAAAAGCCGGGCTGCTTTTTTTTATGCATTCTGCGTGTCTTCATGTTTGTCCTTGATCAGGAAAGAAAGCGCCAGCGCAGCAATGGCAAAGCCGATTGCGACATAATAGACCGTATGAACGCCTGCGGTCATTCCCTGCATTTGCAGGTCCTTTTCGTTAGTTAAAGCCGATTGATGAATGAACCGGTTTGAAACGGTTGTCAAGATTGTCGTGTATAAAGCGGGGCCGATCGCGCCCGATACTTGGTTGACCGTATTCATAATCGCCGAGCCGTGAGGGTATAAAGGCTTTGGCACTTGATTTAATCCAAGTGTCATCACCGGTGCCATCGTGAAGCCGACGCCGAGTGTAAAGCCCGCATAAAGCATCATTGCGGCTGCCATCGAGGTTTCGCTCGAAATATGTGTAAACAGCCAAAGCACAACGGTGACAATGATTAAACCGGTGAGAAGCAGCGGCCTAAAACCGAGCTTATCAAAAAGGCGCCCCGCTACGAGAGAGGTCAGGGCGAGAACCAGGCCGCCAGGCAGCATCAACAGGCCGGTGTATAACGGTGACAGCTCAAGCGCCATTTGGAAGTAAAGCGGCAAGATCAGCATCATCGAAAATTGCAGCATCATTACGAGCCAAACAAGGATGACCGCTGTCGAGAACACTTTTGACCGGAAAGGCCGCATATCCAGCATCGGTTCTTTTAGTTTGAGCTGACGGCTCACAAATAAAATCAATCCGATCATCCCGGCCGCAAGTCCAATGATGACCTTCGGACTGCTCCATCCGGCTTCCTCTCCGGCGTTGCTGAAGCCAAACACGATTCCTCCGAAACCAATCGTAGATAACAAAATCGATGTGATATCAATTTTCGGACGGGTCAATTCGGTTACATTTTTTAATCGGAATGCTGCATAAAAGATCATGAAGAGCGAGACGGGCAGCATCATGAAAAAGACGATCCGCCATGAATAATGTTCGACAATATAGCCGGAGATGACAGGGCCGATCGCCGGTGCGAATAAAATGACAAGGGTCAGCATCCCGGTCATCGTTCCGCGCTTATGGGGAGGAACCAAGGTCAGGATCACGTTCATGACCAGCGGCAAAATAAGTCCCGTCCCCGACCCTTGAATAATTCGTCCTGCCAGAACGAGAGGAAAGGCAGGCGCCACGCTTGCCAAAAAGGTTCCCAATGTAAATAAGCTCATCGCGGAAAGAAACAGCTGCCTTGTCGTAAAGCGCTGCATTAAAAACGCGGTAACCGGCACCGCGATCCCGATCATCAGCATGTATCCGGTTGACAGCCATTGGGCCGTATTCGCGGAGACGCCAAAGTCTTCGATAATCTTCGGCAATGCCACATTCATGACCGTTTCATTAATCAGAGCAAGGAAATTGCCTACAATTAAAATTGCGATAATCATGAAAGTGCTTTTTTTAGTGTGTTCCATTCGATTTCCCACCCTTGATTATTGTTGTAACAAAAAAGGAATTTGTTCAGCAGCGGCGTGTAACGGCCGCCCGTTCTTTTTCGTGATCGACAGCACATATGCGCCCTCTATCATCGCCTGTATCGCTGTGCTCAGCGTTTTGGCTGTTTCTTTCTCATAGCCGGACTGTATCAGTTTTTCCTCATAGATAAGCCGCCATCCTTCGTACACGCGGTCACATTCTGTTCTGAGCGTTTCGCTGAAAGACCATGTTTCCGAAGCGAATGATGTGATCGGGATGTCTTCGTAATCCTCCATCATGTATTCCTCAAATCCTTCAGCCATCATTCGAATATAGGTTTGAAACGCTTCCGCCGGATCGGTTGATTGGCTGATGGCTGACTTGATATACGTTTTGACCGTTTCACCGGTCATTTTGATCGCTTCGGCGGCAAGCTCTTCTTTGCCTTTCGGGAAATAATAATAAATCGATCCCCTCGGGGCGCCGCTTTCGGCCGTAATTTGATTTAATCCGGTCGCATGATAGCCTTGCTTGCGGAATAACCGTGAAGCTGTGCGCAATATTTTATCCCGGCTGCTTGTTTGGTCTTTCATCCTATCACCTTCTTAATATACTGATCGGTCTATATAATTGTAACGAAAAAAAGCCCCCTCTTAGAAGGCCCTTTTTTGAAATGATTGGAATGGCCTATTTTATCATGCACTTTTTATTCTGCCTCTACGTTTTTCTTTTCTTCAAGATCTTCAAAAGCCTGCTGGATTACGAATAAAAACATACAGGCAAGGAATTCAACATCAAGAGGGATGCTGATGCCTTTTATCACTTCATCGGCAATATGGATCGCAAGCCATGTAAAAAAGCATTCGACCACAAATGTTATAAATTTATGCCCGATCAGCAGGTTGAGAAACTTTTCAGGAATTTCAAATATGAAACCAAGCCCGAAACTTAAAAGAATAAACAACAAAAGAGAACCCGGCGAATCATATGTAACACCGAAAATCGCGAAAAAGCCGGTGACATCAAAAAAATAGCCGCCGATGATGATGGCAAGGGCAAAGATGATCAGCAAAAAGATAAAAGTAACGACAAGCATATGTCCAAGTATATGTTTCATCATTTGGCATTCATTCCTAATCTGGGAGTATACTTCTGATCATAACAAAAAAATATTCAATTGTAATTTACAATCGTAGTAAATATAATCAAACCTTATGAATACTAGGGGGAAAGGGGATATTTTAAAAAACTCTCCCAAAACTTCCCCCAGCTGCTTTTAAAGCTTGGCTAAATGCCTCCATGCCAGTTTTCTAAAAACAAATCTCAACACAATGCAATTGGCGTTGAAATGTGTGTGGAAAGTAACGGCAAGATTCACAGCGTAACTGTTCAAAATGCTGCTGAATTGGTCGCTGGTCTTGCAGACGTTACGGCCTTTCTACAGACAGAATCGTCCGGCATTATGATGTGACAAGCAAAAACTGTCCATCGCCGTGGGTGAGCGATTCCAGCCAGCTTGCTGCCTTCCGGAAGAAAGTTGACAGCCTGCTCGGGAATAAAACTGTATCAAAAACGACGGCACCCACGGCCCAACCGGTCAAATCCACAGGATCGACTATCCTTAAAAAAGGATTGTCCGGCTCAAGTGTAAAGGCGCTCAAAAACGTTTGATTGCCACGGGCTTCTCGCTGCCGAAGTACGGGGCCGATGGCTCTTATGGTGATGAAGCCGTGCAGGCCGTCAAATCAATCCCTTCAAAAGAAAGCCGGGATTATGGCGGACGGCATATACGGACCGGCTACCGAAAAGGCGCTCACGGCCATTGAAGCGAAAAAGAAAAAGCCATCCTCAAGCGGCAATAAATCATCCTACACCCTGCCGTCCGGCATCTATAAAGTCAAAAGTCCGCTCATGAAAGGAACAGCCGTCCGGCAGATTCAGGAGGCTTTAGCTGCACTTTATTTTTATCCGGACAAAGGCGCCGAAAATAACGGGATTGACGGCTATTTTGGGAAGAAAAAGGCGAACGCGGTCAAACGGTTCCAGATGATGAACGCCAGAAGGAATCTATGGACCGAAAACGAGAGCAGTCCTTGAAAAGTTGTTAAAGCTATAAATTTTCTTTATTTTTATCTGAAACAATAAAATTTTGTTCTATATCATAAAAAAAGAACACAGATAAATTATATTATCTGTGTTCTAAATGTTTGAGTTATCCTAACCGGTCACCATTTTCCACTTTTTGTTGTGGCTCTATAAGAACAACGCCTTGCTTTGAATATACACCCATTACTAAAACTTCTGAACTGAAATCAGCAACTCTCATAGGGGGAAAGTTAACTACTCCTAATACTTGTTTGCCAATTAAATCATCCAAATCATAACAATCTGTTATTTGAGCACTACTTTGTTTAACACCTATTTCTTCTCCAAAATCAACCCACAGTTTATAAGCTGGTTTTTTTGCTTTAGGGAACGCCTCTGCTCTGATAATTTCTCCAACACGCATATCTAGCTTTTGAAAATCGTCGAAAGTTGCCATAGTATGCCTCCTAAATTTCACATTTGTTTTCCATTATCTATTGAGATATTGAATGGCTTTGTTCTTTTTGGCTATCTTTAATGACAGTTAAGACACCAAAGAGAATTAAAACAGAACCTATCCAAAAGGTTATACTAATCACTTCACCTAGTATTAACCATCCTAATAATGTTCCAACAACAGGTTGAAAGAAAAAGAAAACTCCTCCGCTGGAGGCATTTAGCATTTGTAATCCACGGTTCCATAATAGAAATGCAATAGCTGTCGAAATTACACCCAGATAAATTAATCCTCCCCATATGGTTGGATTAATTAGTTCATTAAATTTTATTTGTGGCAACTTTGGTATGACAAAAGGAGTTAAAACAACAACAGCGATTAAAGTAGCATAGGTTGTGACAACAATTTGCGAATAACCACCAGGTAGACGTTTAATAAGCACGGACATTAACGCCCATGTTAATGCTGCAATAATAAGTGATATTCCACCAAGAGTGCTACTCATATCAATATCGTCAATTCCAACAATGGTAATCACACCTGTAGTTGCTAGAATAACTGAAATCATCTTTTTAATGCTTAAACGTTCTTTAAGGATTAAACTAGCAAACACAACCATAAAAGCTGGTGTTGTAGAAGTTATAATTGCCCCCATTTGGGCCGTAGAAAGCATTGTACCTGTTTCTTGGGTGACAATGGAAATGACATACCCAATAATTGCAATAGCAATTATTATGCCGAAGTGCTGTCCTTTAATTCTCCAGCTTTGTTTAGTCACCAGGCCAATTATGACTAATGCAACAAGTGCCAATAGATATCGCATCCATACAAGTTCTAATGGTGGTATCACTGCCACTACTACTTTAACGACAACGTACATACCTCCCCAGATACTTGAAGCTAATATTAAAAATAAAGAACCAATAAGCGTATTTTTCATTTTTGTTCCCTCCATTTTTTAGGCTTGTTTAAGCCTTAACGGAGAGAATTCCAAATAGCACCTTCTCTCCGTTAAGAGCGGGAGAGTGCTGTTGGTACATCATTTTCAAATAAAGGGGCGTAAAACATACTACTCAACTCCTTTAAGAAAAATAAATAATAAATTTAGCATAACAAATATATTTATATATGCAAGATCAGGTCTTTAATTTTAATGGGAAATGATTGATTTTTAAATTGAGTATTCACTTTATTCAGTTATAGAGGCGCTTCTCTGGATTTCGTCAACAATTTTCGTCCTTTCGTTCATCTTACATGTTTTCACCTCAAATAAAATTATGAACGAATGTTCGCTCGTAGTGTGTATGAGCCGAAGACGAAGGCCATTAAAGCATTATTGAAGTAATACAAAAAGGCCTCTTCACAGAGGGCTCATTTATACATTTTGAATTGTCATATCGCATTTATCTTCCTCTGAAGCATCCATTGCTTTGTATAATACTTCAAAAAAAGTTTTGCCGTCACTTGTTGCAAAGTAATTTGATAAATTGGTTACTTTAGGACTTATATTGTTTCCCCAAGGAGGATTTTTTGATAAGTCTTCAATATCCCATATAACCATTTCAGGTGCGAGTTTAGAAAGCTCTGCTTCAATCTCTTTTAAATTCTCTCGTGCTTCCGGAACATCGCTCCATTTTAGCTTATTATGGTATAAATCATTCATGAGCAAAGGATGTTTTGTTCCCCAACCATCTTTTTCTAAATGATATGAAATAGTCGAAAAAAACGAATGAACAAAGTCGCCATGTCCAGCTTCATAAAAGAAACAGTCCACCTCATTCATGGTGTCATCTCCTTGAGATGATTATATAGGAACGTTTGTTCTTGTTTCAGGATTAGAAACTGAATTGGGCATCAAGTTCATTTAATCCCTCAGAAGTGTTTTTGTCAGGCCAGAAATCCCACTTAACTCTTACAGAATTGATGTCTTCAGGCTTACTTAACTTTTTGATTGGGAAAAGAACAAAGCCGTCTGTTTTCGCTCCAGACATGATATCCCCATCGAAGTTCTCACTATGAACACTGGCTTTAATTTGCTCTCTTGTGTGAACAGCGGTCAGTTGAAATGTCTTTCTTGCTTTTATTATCGATAATGAAATGGACACCTATCATACTTTATCACCTGATTCAAGATCCTGCTTTACGATACTGACTTGATCGATACTAAACTTCACGTTATTCTTATCCACAGACCAACCAACTTTATGGTTTATGGTATCATCTAAATTTTCTTTTTCGTCCCCAATGGCAAAGGGTTTAGGCGATTTTGTCTCGACATTTTAAAAACCAATAATATTATAATTTACAATCGTCTTGACTCCCGGTAAACTACATGAAAAACAGGACAATCAGGAGAGGGAAAAACGAAGAATGAACAGGGCAGCTGCTGATCAATACGCTAGTTTCAAAGAATTGTCACAAAATGAAATCGAAGGAACTGATTACAGGGTTTTTGCACAAGCTGCAGGGAACAGCCTGCTCGTCATGTCTCCTCATGGAGGGGGGATTGAACCTGGAATCAGCGAGATTGTCAAAGCTTTTGCCGGTGGTTATTCCGTTTATTTGCTTGAAGGGATTAAATTGCGCGGGAATCATGTGCTTCATGTGACAAGCGACCATTTTGACGACCCGCGTGCCATAGAGATGGCCGCGGGACATGAATACGTTTTGGCTTTTCACGGCTATTATGAGCTTTCGCATTGTCGAACATTAGTTGGGGGAACAGATCGAAAACGCGCAGAGGTATTCGTCGATTCGCTGAGGAGGCACGGCTTTTCAGCCGAATTATTGGAAAAAAGCGCACGTCTTTCGGGTACATCCCCGAAAAGCATCAACAATCGATGCAGAACAGGACTAAGCGTGCAATTTGAAATCAGCACCGCCCAGCGAAAGGCGATGTTTGACCGTTTCAGCAGAAAGGGGAGGGACGCTTCTAAAAATGAAGTCTTCGATCGATATATAAAAGCAGTCAAAGAAGGAGCGGCTGACGCTTACGGATGAGCGCAGCCGGCTGTTTTCGGCTATTTTTCCAGAAGGTATTCCGCTTGCTTTTCGGCAGCAATCCACTTTTTTGCTTTTTTTGTGAAAGGGTACTGATGTCGGTTTTTTCTTTTAAAGCGCGTGAATTCATCTGCCTTATCAAACTGGTCAATGGTCCGCTCTGCAGAAGGTTCTGCATCCTCAAGAAGGCTTGTCTTCCATGCTTTGTGGAACTGGATTCCGATTTGCCGCTTTTCAAATAGTTCCATTCGTTTGGCGGCAAACTCTTCTGTCACATTGAAAAGATCGGCGATCATTTTGACCGCATGGCAGCGAAGTTCGGGAAAATCCAATTTCAGAAGCATAAAGGTCGGAACGCAGAAATGATACATGAATTGATTGGCTTGAAACTCCTGCAGTTCGCGGAACATCTTATTCATATTTAATTGGTTTCCCGCATGTTTTAATACATGGCACAGTTCATGGGCAAAATCTTCCCACTGCTTTTCTTTGGAAAGCCTGCTGTTGAGAATGATGCTGTACATGCCGTCATGCTTGATCATCATGCTGTTCACATCTTCATAATGCACCCAAATATTAAGGGAAGAGGCGATCCGCTGCATGTCAATTTGATACGGTTCAGTAAAACCAAACTTAAGGTACATATTTTTTACGTATTCTTCTAGGTGAGATAAATAAAATTCCAATACGAAGACACCCCTTCGAACAAATGTTCTATTTTTCTGGGAAAGAAAAGCCCTTAAAGGGCCCTATACACTCACATAGACTATCATCTGTTATGTTGAATAGAAATTCCTTATTTATCCTGTCTATCCCCGGGTTTCCGCTTTTTCTCTTTTTCCTTTAAATATTGAATAAATTCAATCGCCTGCTGCCTGCTTTCAGGCGAAAACTCCTGCATGTCCCGATATGCGATTTGAAGATCGGGATCTTCAAACCTTTCTTCAAGAGAACGGCCATTCTCTGTCCCCGTTAATAAATAGTCTATCGTCACTTTATAGTAATCAGCCAATTTTTTCAATGTTTCATAATCCGGCTCGCTTCTTCCATTTTCATAATGGGAATAGCGCGCCCTTGAAACGCCGATCTGCTTCGCTACCTCTTCCTGCGTCCGTTTTCCTCTAAGATTTTTCAGTCTGCCGCCAAGCATAGAATGACCTCTCTTCCTCAATTCGGCATTATGTTATTTATTATAGATACAAAATGTATCAAAATAAACATTTGATAAAAAAAGTATCAAAAAAATGTTGATGATAAGAATTGTATCGTATATAATCAAAAATAAACGATACGTATTGTATCATGGATGAGGGAGTGAAGCATTTGCGGAAACGTTTAATTGAAGAACGATCCAAGCGGGGACTGACGCAAAGGCAGGTGGCGAAAGGCTGAATATTTCTGAAGTTATGTTCGAAAAATCGAAAGGGGTACACGAAACTTTGGCAGGGAAACGATAATGAAGTTTGAAACGCTATATTTCGTAGCAGACCGCGAGCTGTTTCCTGATCTTTTTTAGGTAGGTTTTGATAAATTTCGTATCGATGTAAAGAAAGTGCTGGACATGAACATTGAACATCCGTTCATTACCCAAATACGGACATACGGCTATCCACGGGAAGCTTTGCAAAGAAAACGCATGAGAAAGGACCTGTTTTCAAGGGGTATGCATGGCAGAAAGAAGGAAATAGGATGAAGACGATCTTGATTCCATACAGCGGGGCTCGGTTCGATCTGGAGGCTCTGTGAAGCCGGTGCCTTTATCGCATTTGCGAAAAATGGAATGCCTGTCTTGCAATTTGAAAACAAAGGACAATATGAGCGGTATGTAAAGCTTCAGCTGGGAGCGGAAAGCCGAGGGCGACCGAGTCGCGGGTTGAGCAAACCTACTCTGTTATTAATTACCGGTACTTGAACCATAAGCCGATCCTGCTTTTAAGCGAACTTGATGTTGAACAAATCGTCGGCATAGATGAAGCGCTTGGTACGAGACTGTTTGAAATGTGTCAGGATTACCTTGTCACATGAAAGGGAACTCTTTTGACATCAATCATAGACTGGAGGGAATGGTCTGATGTGCCGTTTGTGCAAAGGACACAATTCCGTTTATCAGGACATCGGCTGGGGGGCGTTTTTCAGCTCCTGCCCGAAAGCAAAGCGGAGATCTAACGGAGACAATCAAAGCTGTATTAAAAATGAAAACAAGGGTGAAGCAAAGTGCTTAAATGTCTGAAAGCGATCGTTCTCATTATGCTGATTTCGGCAAAAAGAGACGCACAAATCAAAAGGTGGCATGAAGAAGACGGAAAGTGAGGAAGAAATAATGGGGAAAGAAGCTTTGGCGTACAGCCCGTTACCGTGGCGCGTCGTCAAAACGAATACGGATGTATATATTTATTCCGCGTACAGTGATGTCGAGAAAAAACGTTTTCCATATTCAAATGGAAGATTAATAGCAAAGGTCGGCGATTATACAGCTTTTTCACAGGAAAAAAACGCTTATTTAATCGCTGCCGCCCCCGAGCTGCTGATTGCAGCAAAGCTTTCTCTCGCTTATCTAAACGGAAGGGAGCCGATCGACCCGGCTCCGTTGAAAGCAAATTGAAGGGCGTTTTACAAAAGGTGATCACCAAAGCGGAAGCATTTGAACATGAAGAGGAGGAGAGCAATTGAAACAGCCAACACCATTAAAAGCGATTCATGGTACAACTGTCGGGAGCCGGATCAAAGAAGGAAAGGTGACAGTGATCGTGCTTGATGGAGTAAACGGTGCGGCATGGCAGACTGATGCGCCTGAGCACGGAAAAACCGTCATTGAAACAAGAAAGGGAGACCTTGCAAGAGTCGAGTTTGAAATCGGCTATAGGTTTTAGTTTAAAACATCATACGTCCAAGACGGAAAGCCTGCGGACACTGATCAGAATGCACAGCATGTGCAGCTGATTGGTGTCCTTTTTTATGTTGAAAAACGGAGGATCACAAAAATGGAAGATTTACTTTTTGAATACAAAAGGACATTAAAAGCGACAAGAACATTATATCGGCCTCTTCAGGATGAAGAGTGGCTGACGCCGGAGCAGCTCAAAGATAAAAAACTGATCAGAAGCATGATCGCCGATTTGGAATATGTCGTCGATTGGCTTGAACACGGGAGAGAACCGGGAATCAGGCGGGCTATAGACAGACGGGATTCCTATAAACGGATGCTGATCAAAGATCCGCGAATCATGGACACGTTTTCTGAGGGAATCCGCTTTGAGCCGGCGCATGAGGTATCGGCGGCTGACAAAGCGCGGATCGAAGCGGCCCTATCCGTCCTGACGGCCCGGGAAAAAGAAATATTCATTTTGCACAAGGTTGAGCGTTTTTCCTACGAACGGATTGCCGCGATGCTCGGCATCAAAAAATCGACTGTACAGACAAATGTGAAGCGTGCGCAAGCGAAAATGGCAAAGCAAATAGAAAAACCCGCCAATCGCCTGGCATAAAAATGATCATTCTTTTGTCATACGTTTGCCACCTATAAGTGAAGAGAGAAAACCGCGTCATCAGCTTCGATGAAAACAGATGTTGACTGTAAAGATACGAATTGAAAAGAGGAGGGGACGACGTACGATGCCAAGAACGAGGGCCATGCAAAGAGATGAGGCATTCCGGCTCTATCGACAATACGAAGGAAATATTACAAATCGTTTCACCAGATGAGCTCGGCGTTTCCAACAAAAAGATCAGCGCCTGGAAAACTCTCGACCGCCGAAGGACGCATTAGAAAATGACAGAGAACAGCGCGAAAGAGATGGCGGCTGGACAAGCTCCATTCTTAACGAAGAGTTGAATGAGCGCCCTACGCTGTTTTGTAAAAGTTTCAATGCCGATCCCCACTGCGAGTTTCTTGAAAAGTCAAAAATGGCAAAAGCAATATACGTATTGAAACTGTTTGCAGAGGCGGTTGTTCCTTATGTGTATGTCAAAATTGCAGGTCTTTCCGACGCTCTTGAAGAAACGAGCAATTTGCATTTGGTGCTTTTGCAGTTTCGGAGAAGCTGAAAAATACGTTTTATTAGAGGCGGTTTTCTTACTTTAGATCAGCTATTGCAGGTTTCATTAGAATGCACAAAAACCAAAAAAGGAGAAATGTTTTATGCCTTGTTCAGATTACTATGATACTTATGTTTTAAAGATTTGTACCGATGCTGATTCCTATTCACCGAAAGCAACTTCTATAGACGTTGTTGCAAAATATGGAGGCGGCAGTATTGCGAATTTTAAATATACGCTTTCGGCTGAAGTTTGGAATAAAGATTATTGGGAATCTCGTAAGTTGCTAACAGGAACTTTTAAATTACAGACACCGACAAAAGTGTTTAAAATTTCACAGCTTAAATTGAAGAAAGGAAAAAATAGTGTTCGTATTAAAGGGTATTTTCACGATACCGTTAATGGAGGGAATTTCCAAGTGAAAACACCTGCTTTTATTGTTAAACGATAAGTTTAAATGCCCAGCACCCTCGGCTTAAGCTGAGGGTGTTGTTTTATTGGAATCTAATTAATAAGCGAAAAAAAAAGGAGAAAAAGTATCCCGGTTATTTTTTGCCCTGTGACAAACCGTTGGTACTGAAGAAATCAAAAGATCGGCGCTCATTCTATAAAACTGGTGCTTTAAGGATTTATTTAAGAATATTTTCAAAGAGGAAATTTTTGATATTGATAGTAAAGTATGATATTTTTGATCTTATGAAAAACTTTATTTACCTACTCATTATCGCTCTATTCATTTTAATAAGCGGCTGCTCGGCGGCTGAGAATTCTACAAAATCAGCCCCCGAGGACAGGTACCATCCTTTAATGATTGCCCACAGGGGAGCTTCTTCGTTAGAACCGGAGCATACGCTATTATCCTATCAACGTGCAGTCAAAGATAAAGCGGATGACATCGAGATCGATCTGCGGCAAACGAAAGACGGAAAACTCGTTGCAATACATGATAAGGATGTCGCCAGAACGACAAACGGAAAGGGGAAAGTTCACGATTTAAAGTTATCAGAGCTTAAAAAGCTTGATGCCGGCAAGGGGCAGAAAATATTGACCATCGAAGAGATCATCAAAACATTCGGGAAGTCAACAAACTATTACATTGAAACGAGAGAAGACGAAAACGGGCAATTGGTCATGGAAAAACAGCTGGCTGATATTCTTGAAAAGAATGATTTAATTGCGGAAAACAAAGTCGTTGTAGAATCGTTCAGCGAAAAAAGCTTGCGGAAAATACGTTCAATCAACAAAGACATTCCGTTGACCCGTCTCCTGCGCGATGACGAAGTCAGCCGTTTAACACCTGATTCGTTAAGAAAAATGAAAACGTACGCCTCCGCAGTCGGACCGAATGCCAAATTGGTCAATGAAGCCATTGTCAAAATGATTCATAAGGAAAACATGCAGATTCATGTGTTTTTTGATGCGGAGAGTGAGAATGGCTTAACAAAGAAAATGCTTCACTTAAAAGTTGATGGATTGTTTACCAATCATCCAGCTTACACTAGGAAACAATTAGACTCGTCTATGTAGACGGGTCTTTATTTTGCCCTCGTTCCTGAGGAGGTGGACAGGAGGAATGCAATATGCCGCAAACGCCGGAATTAGACGTGTTTCAAAAAAGGATCACAGAGCTGAAAGCTGATCAAAAAACGCTCGAGCAGCGCGTCAGTACACTGGAGAGGTCATCTGACCGACACGATCAGCAGATTATGTCGATTAATGAAAAGCTCAACAAAATTGAAGAAAATACAACATGGATTAAGCGCAGCATTACGGGCGCGATCGTCACGGCGGTCAGCACCGGCATCATCAGCGGGGCCATCGCCGTTTTTTATAACCTTTTGCAGAAATAAGGAGGAAAACGCGTATGAAAAGCTTTGACAAAGGCACAGTGGTTCGCACGGCGCTTCTTTTTATTGCATTGGTAAACCAGACGTTGATCATGTTCGGTAAAACAGCCTTGCCGATCAGCGAGGATCAGGTCAACACATTGGCAGATGCCTTATATGTAGCTGGTTCCACGGTGTTTACAATCGTTACGTCTCTTGTCGCCTGGTATAAAAACAATTATGTCACTGACAAAGGAAAGCTGCAAAAAGAGATTTTGCAACAAAAAGGACTGACGAAATGAGGCTGCCGGCAGGGCAGCCTTTTTCAGGAGTGGTTCAATTGGTTAAGGTTGTGAAAAACTTTGTGAAAGTCAATCAGTACACCCGGCCCGGACTGAAATTGTCGGGAGTGAAAGGCATCGTCATGCACTGGACGGCAACACCCGGGGCGTCCGCATTAAATGAAAGGAATTACTTCAACAGTACTTGCATTGCCGATGAACGCCACGCTTCGGCTCATTATTTTGTCGATCGGAGCGAAGTGCAGCAGATCATTCCGGAGGATGAAGTCGCCTGCCATGCGCATGACGGGAACCGCTGCTATGTAAGCTTCCTAAAGCCGAATGCCAACACGGCGGCAATCGGCGTCGAAATGTGCGTCGAAAAAGACGGTAAAATTCACAGCGAAACCGTTCAGAACACTGCCGAACTAGTCGCGGATTTGTGCAAGCGCTACGGGCTTTTGACTGACAACATCGTCCGCCACTATGATGTGACGAACAAAAACTGTCCGGCGCCATGGGTAAGCGATTCAAGCCAGCTTGCGGCATTCAGAAAAAAAGTCGGCACCCTCCTGGGGAACCAAACGGCAGCGAACACAACGGCGGCAACGAGTCAATCGTGCAAATCGACAGGGACGATTCTGAAAAAAGGCTCGTCAGGCTCAAGCGTAAAGGCTCTGCAAAAACGGCTGATTGCCGCAGGCTTCCCTTTGCCGAAGTCCGGTGCCGACGGCTCTTTCGGAAATGAAACCGCACAGGCGGTGATGTCTCTTCAAAAACAAGCCGGGATCACGGCCGACGGCATTTACGGCCCCGCCACCGAAAAAGCGCTGGCTGCCGTCGCCTCAAAGAAAAAGTCATCTTCAACCAGCAAGACATCTTATACACTGCCCTCCGGCATCTATAAAGTCAAAAGCCCGCTGATGAAAGGGACGGCCGTCCGGGAAATTCAAGAGGCGCTCGCGGCTCTTTATTTTTACCCGGATAAGGGAGCAAAAAACAACGGCATTGACGGATATTACGGACCGAAAACGGCGGATGCGGTGAAACGGTTTCAGATGATGAACGGATTGGCTGCCGACGGTATTTATGGACCGAGGACAAAGGCGAAAATTGAATTGTTATTAAAATAAACAGGCTCTCTGTCATGAGAGCCTGCGGGTATCTTTCATAAATAAATCGCAAATAAACCTGCCAAAACAGCCGTCATAAAGTAATCGTCCCCATCCATTTTCGTACCGTTTTTAACGAGAACATTCATTGCCCAATTCATTTTTGTGCCTTCAGCTGTCTTTTTAACAAGATTTTTTCCAATGTTATAATACATAACCTTAAATATAGAAAATCCAACTGAACAGAAAAAATAGAGTAAGACAAACTTACCGAAAAAAATAAGCATTGTGTGCTGGTCACTCCCACAACAATAGTTTGCCAACATCAAAATTTTAACATATGAAGTTCGCCTTTTTATTTTTGAACTTTCAAAAAACAGCTACCGTACTACCATACAAGTATGGTAGTATAAGAAAGAAGGGAGGTGGGATCATGAACATCACTCACTCAAGCGTACGGTCTACAAGGGATCAGGTTTATTATTTGCTTAAGGAAGAGATTATGAAATTTCGGCTCATACCGGGAAGCCACATTTCTGAAAAAGAAATTTCCGAAAAATATGAGGTGAGCAGAACGCCGGTCAGGGAAGCTTTTCTTCAGCTGTCAAAAGAAGGGCTGCTTGAAATTTATCCTCAAAAAGGAACGCGGGTATCGCTGATCGACCTTGATTTGGTGGAGGAAGCGAGATTTATGAGGGAAAACCTTGAAAAGGCGGTTGCCGAATTAGCGTGCCGAGATTTCCCGGGGCAAACGATGATCGAGCTTGAGCACAATGTGAAGATGCAGGAGATGTCGATCGATCAGAAAAATTATGAGAGTCTGTTTGATTTGGATGAAGCGTTTCACAAAATGATTTTTGAAGGATGCCGCAAAGCGAATATTTGGTCAGCGATCGAGCAAATGAACGTACCGTTTCGGAGAATCCGCTTTTTAAGACTTGCTGCAGATTTTAACTGGGACACGATTTATGAGCAGCACGCGGCCCTCATCAAAGCGATCAAAGCACAACAGCCGTCAGAAGCCCGCCGGATTGCTGAAGAGCATTTAAAGCTGGTCATTGTGGATAAGGAGATGCTGATCGAAGAATTTCCCGGTTATTTTAAAAAGAAAGCGCTTTAAAAGGAGGGGTTGCATGAAAGCAGCGGTAATGACAAAGCCCTTTTCGATTGTTTTTCAAGACCTGCCCCGTCCCGAGCCCGGCGGCCATGAAGTTCTTGTGAAAGTCAAGGCCGCCGGTATTTGCGGAAGCGATGTGCATTTTTACGACGGCTCAAACCCTTATGCACAATATCCGCAAATCTTTGGACATGAGCTGTCCGGCATCATTGAAAAAACCGGGGCTCAGGTGAAGGGCAGATCGCCTGGGGAACGGGTCGTGATTGAACCTGCCATTCCGTGCGGAAGCTGCTATCCCTGCCGAAAAGGGAGAATGAATGCCTGTGTGAACATTGATATGATCGGGTCAGTGCGCAGAGGGGGATTTGCGGATTATATCACCGTCCCGGAAACGCATGTTCATCCCATTCCGGAACAGATGGATTTTGCGACGGGCGCTTTATGCGAGCCGTTTGCGATTGGTGCCCAAGCGATCACGCGCGCAAACATTCAAAGCGGTGAAACGGTTGTCATATTGGGAATGGGTCCGATAGGATTAACGATTTTGGCACAGATTAAAAAACGGTTTCAAGCGGTTGTGATCGCCGTTGATCCAGTACGCGAACGTCTGGAGCTGGCGAAATCATTCGGCGCTGATACGGTTATTCATCCACATGAAGAAAATGCGGAACACACTGTTTCCAAGCTGACGAATGGGGAAGGCGCCGGCATTGTCATCGAAGCGGCAGGAATTCCCGCGACCATCGAACAATCCATATATTTAGCTGCTGCGGGCGGGAGAATTGTCATTGTCGGCTTAACAGGAGAACATGTGACGGTCCCTGGCCTCCTTCTGACAAAGAAAGATATTGAAATACACGGAACAAAGCACAGCGTCAATCAATTTCCGGATGTCATTCGATTTTTGCATAGGAATCCGCAGCTGGCCGAATCTTTCATCACTGAAATCATGCCGTTTACGAAAATCGAAGAGGCGCTGAAAAAAGCGAAGAACCATCCCGATCAGGTGACAAAAATCATATTATCTTATTGAACTGGAGGGGCAAGCGATGAAAATGGTGTTCAGATGGTATGGAAAAGGAAATGATACCGTCACCCTTGAGCAAATCAGGCAAATACCAGGTGTTGAAGGGATCGTTTGGGCGCTTCATCATCTCCCCGCAGGTGAGGAATGGCCGCTGGAAGATATCATGGAGATCAAGCGGGTTTGCGGAGAGCACGGCTTTCACACCGATGTTGTTGAAAGCGTTAACATTCATGAGGATATTAAGCTTGGACTGCCGACGAGGGATCGTTATATCGAAAGGTACAAACGAACAATCGAAAACCTGGCCAAGGCGGGCGTGAAAGTGATCTGCTACAATTTTATGCCGGTATTTGACTGGCTCCGTACCGATTTGTACAGAAAAGCGGAAGACGGTTCGACCGCCTTGTTTTATGAACACGCAAAAGTCGACCAAATCGATCCTTTTGAACTTGTTGATAAAATCGCAAACAACGTGGAATTTACGATGCCGGGCTGGGAGCCTGAGCGGCTGGAACATTTGACAAAGCTTTTTGAAGCGTATCAACACGTGACAGAAGAGGATTTGTGGAACCATCTTCAATACTTTTTGGAGCAGATCATTCCAACCGCTGCGCGCTGCGGGATCAAAATGGCGATTCATCCGGATGATCCGCCATGGCCGGTTTTCGGGCTTCCACGCATTATCACCTCCGGGGAAAGCATCGGGCGTCTGCTTCGGCTTGTTGACGATCCTTCCAACGGCGTCACCCTTTGCAGCGGCTCCTTAGGCGCCAATCTGGAAAACGATATTATCCGGATTATCAAAACGTATCCTGATCGGATTCCGTTCGCACATATCCGCAATGTGAAAGTTTATGACAATCAAGATTTTATCGAAACGTCCCATAGGACGACGGATGGTTCTGTTGATATTTGCGGGATTGTCAAAGCCTATCATGACATAGGCTTTTCAGGCTATGTGCGTCCGGACCACGGGCGCCACATTTGGAATGAAAATTGCAGGCCGGGATACGGGCTGTATGACAGGGCGCTAGGAATCATGTATTTATGGGGCATTTGGGATTCTCTGGAAAGAGAAAAACGGGGGGCTTCACAATGCTTGAAATCCATCAATATTTAAAGGGAAAAACGGCTGTCATCACCGGCGGCAGCGGCGTGCTTTGCGGCGAAATGGCGCGGGAACTCGGGCGCCAAGGCATGAAGGTTGCGATCCTGAACCGGAATGTTGAAAACGGGGAGCTTGTAGCCGGCGAAATACAGAATGCCGGCGGCGAGGCGATCGCAGTCGAGTGTGACGTGCTAAATGAAAAAAGCGTTGAACGGGCGGAGCATCTCGTAACACAACGTTTCGGCGGCTGCGATCTGCTGATCAACGGAGCCGGCGGCAACCAGCCAAATGCAACGACATCGAATGAAACCCTGCATCCGGATCACCTCTTACACGAACATGTCACCACGTTTTTTGATTTGCAAGTCGAAGATTTTCAATTTGTTTTCAATTTAAATTTTCTCGGTTCCTTTATTCCAACGCAACGATTTACGAAAACGATGTTGAACAGAAAGGGGGCTTCAGTCATCAATATCTCCTCGATGAGCGCCCAGGTCCCGATGACGAAAGTACCCGCATACAGCGCCGCAAAGGCCGGCATTGAAAATTTTACAAAGTGGCTTGCCGTCTATTTGGCTGAAACGGGAATCCGCGTCAATGCCATTGCTCCGGGCTTTTTCCTGACCAAACAAAACGAGCGGCTTCTACTTGACGATAACGGCGGATTGACGCAGAGAGCGGAAAAGATTATCTCACGCACTCCAATGAAACGGTTTGGACAGCCTGAAGATTTATTGGGAACTTTGCTATGGCTGGCGGATGAAGGGATGTCAGGCTTTGTCACGGGCATTACAGTACCGGTTGATGGAGGGTTTATGGCTTATACGGGAGTCTAGTGATAGGAGGGCGAACCGGATGAAACAAATCGTGTGTGAAAAACCTTATCATTTCAGCATGATCGAAGTGAAAGAGCCTGAACCGACTGATGGTGAAGCACTGGTCAAAATCAAACGCATAGGCATCTGCGGGACTGATTTTCACGCCTATTGCGGCAGACAGCCGTATTTTTCATATCCAAGGGTGCTTGGTCATGAGCTGGCAGGCGAAATTGCCGACATTCACGGATCCAAGAATCTGAAGCCGGGCGACCCGGTCACAGTCATTCCTTATTTGGAATGCGGGAGCTGTGCCGCCTGCCGAAGCGGCAGGCCCAATTGCTGCATGAATCTTAAAGTGCTCGGGGTTCATATTGACGGAGGGATGCAGGAGTATGTGAAGATTCCTGCGGACTGCTTGATCAAAACGGAGAATCTGACATACAGCGAAGCGGCGGTCGTCGAGTGTTTAAGTATTGGTGCCCATGCCGTCAGAAGGGCGGATGTCCAAAAAGGAGAAACTGTGCTTGTCATTGGAGCGGGGCCCATCGGGCTCAGCGTGATGAAATTTTCCAAATTGAAAGGGGCAAAAGTGATCGCGATGGATATCCGCCAAGAACGTCTGGCATTCAGCCGGATGTGGGCGGAGGCTGATGAAGCCGTCATTGCGGGGGACCGTGCATGGGCTGAGATCAAGCGGATCACAGGCGGCGATTTTCCTCAAGCGGTTTTCGATGCGACAGGCCATTCCGCTTCCATGAACGAGGCTTACAAGTACACCGCGCACGGGGGACGTCTTGTATTTGCCGGGCTTGTCAAGGATCACCTTTCGTTTCCGGACCCCGAGTTTCACAAGAGAGAGCTGACCATATTGTCGAGCCGAAATGCTTTGCGGAGCGATTTTGAAATGGTGATTCAAACCATTGCGGACGGCTTGGCCGACGCGGAGCGTTTTATTACCGGATACCTTCCGTTCAGCAGGGTTGCTTCCGGCTTTGAATCAGCGCTTGCTCGAGAAGGAAATCCGGTGAAGGTTGTAATCGGTTTGTCGGAATGAGCAAAAATGCAGAAAGAGGGGTTGCCCATGTTTTCAAACGGCCGTGGCTTTGTGCTTGTGATGCTTTTTTTGGCAGGGGTGATTAATTACTTGGATCGTTCGGCGCTGTCTGTCGCCGCCCCGTTTATTCAGGAAGACCTGCACATCAGCCCCGCGCAAATGGGGATGCTGTTCAGCAGCTTTTTCATCGGATATGCGGTGTTTAATTTCATTGGCGGCTGGGCTTCTGACAAATATGGAGCAAAACATACGTTATCGGCGGCAATGGTTGTATGGTCGGTATTCAGCGGAGCCATTGCGCTAACATACAACTTTGCTTCATTGTTTATCATCCGCGTCATCTTTGGAATGGGAGAAGGTCCTCTTTCAGCAGCCACAAGCAAGGCGGTCAACAATTGGTTTCCGAAAAAGGAAAGGGCGAGGGCGCTCGGAATGGCCATGTGCGGAACTCCGCTCGGAGGGGCTGTGTCGGGGCCGATCGTCGGGCTGATTGCGATCCATTGGGGCTGGAAAGCTTCCTTTGTTCTCATTATGCTGATTGGACTGATTTGGACCTGGTTTTGGATGACGCTTATAAAAGACAGGCCGACAGGGGTTCAAAGCGCTGTCGAGGGGAAAGAAGAGCCTCGGGAAAAAGGGGCCGGCATTCCGTTGTCCTTTTATTTAAAACAGCCGACGATCCTTTTTACCGCATTTGCTTTTTTCTCATATAATTACATTCTGTTCTTCTTCTTAACATGGTTTCCGAGCTATTTAACGACCGCCCGCGGGCTGAGCATCCACGATATGAGCATAGCGACGATCATTCCTTGGGTTGTCGGGTTTATCGGTCTTGCATTAGGCGGATTTATTTCAGATTATATCTTCAAGGTGACGGGGAAGCAGATGTTTTCGAGAAAAGCTGTTCTTGTCGTTTGTCTTTTGGCGGCGGCGGTATGCATCGGGGTGGCCGGAGTGGTGACGACGGCATACGGAGCGGTCGCATTAGTGGCATTGTCCGTTTTCTTTTTATATTTGACAGGCATCACGTATTGGGCGATTATTCAGGATATCGTCCATCCTGACCGTGTCGGGGGTGTGGGCGGGTTCATGCATTTTCTCGCAAATACGTCAGGGATTATCGGACCGACTGTCACGGGATTCATTGTAGAGTACAGCGGCGCCTTTACGAGCGCGTTTTTGCTTGCCGGGGGGCTTGCGGTGGCAGGTTCGCTTTGCGTCGCATTCTTTGTAAAACCTATTAAGGCTGATCGGTTGCCGCAATCGCTCTCATCAGAAGAACATTTTTTATCATAGCAAATCATTTTGAAAGCGCTGACATCAAAAGGGAATTCCCAGCTTGGATTGCCGTCATGCCAAGCTGGGGTTTTTTGCGGGTCAGCTCTTCTTTTTTCGTCTGTTTAACGCCTTTATCACCTTCTCGCTTCTTTTCCTGAGGAGAGTCGTATAGTCTGAGAGGCCAAATTTTGCAAAATCGACGTGTTTCACATGCTTCTTCATTTTTTTCACAGCATCACCTGATTGGATTCATTTGGTTTATTGTATGTATGAACGGGGAAAACGGAATAAGGACGGGAGCAATTTCCCGTCCTGAGTCAGGCATTTTTTCGTTTATACTCATCAATCAGCCGTGCATTTTGTCTGAAAATCCGTTCGGTATGAGGGCTGAGTTCATATTTGGCGATATTTGTTCTCGATTGTTTTTTAAATACTTTCCACGCGCCGCGCTTGATTGAACGGTCTTCGTCGTGCTGAAAAACCGGCTCCATCATTCGTCACCTTCCTCTTCGTATGGTAGCAGGAGATCATAGATGCTCGTTAAAGAAGTAAACAGAAGATAATCAAATTCAGTGACAAGGTCCTCGGAAGTCAGTTTCATGACATAGTCGTATTCATGGATAGAAAATGGAATCAGGACCATTTTTCCGTTTTCTTCGTAATATACATCTTTTCGCTCCAGCTTTTCCTGAACAGCGAAACGGTTTTCCATGTGTTCAAGCAAATGATCTTTGCTCTGCTCTGAATTATATTCACAGAGTGAGGCAGATATATTCATTTTTTCGGCAAACCGTTTAATGAGTTTTTCAATGCCTTCTGCATAAGCTTCTATATCTCCATAATAGATGTGAATCGGTTCGTTTTTCAATAGGTATTGGAACGTTTTCAGCCTGTTTTGATAGGTGTGAAGCAGGTCGTTGTTTTCTTCGAGCAGCTCTCTTGTGTCTGTCGCCAGTTCATTGCTGCCCAGTTTTTTAAAGTAGGCGTTTAAGAAAATAAATGCATCGGTCAGCGTGAAAAAAACGGCGACGATCAGATAATGAAGCGGGTCTGTAAAAAGGGACTGCGGATTGTACGTCCAGTAAATCACGGCGCCGATTACATAAAGGAGATACCAGGTTTTCCGGATGGCAATCGTTTTTTCTTTCATCTTTTTTTCAAAGCGCCACACGGCAAAAACGTACAGAGCCAAAGCCAGAACGATAACCCAAACTGAGAATTGATAAAAAAGCAGCATGACTTGTTCCCTCTTCCCGAGAAATGAGTGCAGTACTGCTTCTATAGATATGCCGAAAATCTCTTAAACATGAAAACTCCCGCCCAGATGTTTTTGGACGGGAGCTGATGTATTAAAAGAACAAATCCAGAATAAAGTAGGCAAATGCGCCGAGAGTTCCTGCAATCGGAAGGGTAATCACCCATGTGATGACCATTCGCTTGGCCGTACCCCAGTTGACGCCTTTCACCCTGTGGGCGGAGCCGACTCCGAGAATCGATGAAGAAATAACATGAGTCGTGCTGACAGGCAAGTGAATGATTGTGGCCCCAAAGATGATCGCAGCGCCCGTTAAGTCGGCGGAAACACCGTTGACAGGGCGGAGCTTCATGATTTTGCCGCCGACGGTTTTAATGATTTTCCAGCCGCCGACAGATGTTCCAAGACCCATGGCCAAGGCGCATGCGAATTGTACCCAAAAAGGGACATCGTGCGTGTTGTGCATGCCGCCGGCAATCAATGCCATCGTAATGATCCCCATCGATTTTTGGGCGTCGTTCGTTCCGTGTGTGTAGGATTGCAGCGCCGCTGTCGCGATTTGCACCCGGCGGAACTGCTTGTTTGTTTTGGCAAGGTTGCTGTTTTTAAAAATAAGTTTGACGATGGTGTAGACGATATATCCTACAACAAAGGCGAGAATCGGTGATAAAATAAGTGCTTCGATAATTTTAATAAATCCGCTGTATTTAATCGCGCCGAATCCGTCTGATGCGATAACAGCTCCGGCAATCGCCCCAATAATCGCGTGGGAAGAGCTGCTTGGAATGCCGAAGTACCATGTGACGAGATTCCACGTGATTCCGGCGATCAGAGCAGCCAGAATGACCACTGATCCGTTCTGCAGTTTAAAAGGATCGGCGATATCGCTCGTGATCGTTTTCGCCACCCCCGTGAACGTCATGGCGCCGACAAAGTTCATTAGGGCAGCCATGATAATGGCGTGCCTAGGTTTTAAAGCTTTTGTCGATACCGAGGTGGCGATCGCATTTGCAGTATCATGGAACCCGTTGATAAAGTCAAATGCCAAAGCAAAGATGACAATCAGTATGGTTAACACAAATAAAAGATCCATTATAATCCCTCGTTACGCATTTTTCATTATGATGGTTTCTAAATTGTTTGCTACACTTTGGCATGAGTCCGCGATTTCTTCAAGCGTTTCATAAATTTCCCGGTATTGAATGACTTTAATTGGATCTGTTTCCGTACCAAATAGGTTTTTTAATGATTTGCGGTGAAGATTGTCGCAGTTATGTTCGTATTCTTTAATTTTGATGGCATGAGGCTGAATTTCCTTCAGGCGGTTGTCAGCCATCAATTCGATTGTAATCAAAATTTCTTTCGCACATTCTCTGATATAGCCGCTGAATTTGTCAATGTGTTCGTCTGATGACGTAATCGAGAAAATTTCCATCATGGCTGAAAAGTGTTCGATTCCGTCGAGCACATCGTCAAGGCTGTTTGTCAGCTGAAGGATGTCTTCGCGCTCAATCGGTGTGATAAAAGCCTTGTTCAGTTCCTTAATCATCGTATGTACATAGTTATCTCCTTTTGTCTCATACTCTTTTAAGGTATCTGCAAATTCTTTAAGGGTCGTTTGATTCGTCACTTTATAGTTAACAAAATACTCGGCTGTTTCGTCTAAATTCTTTGCAATTTCCGTCAAAAGTACAGAAAACTTGTCTTTTTTTCTTTTCAACATTTGTAACCCTCCATTGTTTAAATGAGACAATGCACACATCAAAATATTATATTACTTTTTGTCGAAAAAAAACAGGTACAGTCGAAAAAAACAATTAATTTTCAGACGTTGTGATGTTTTTGTAAACAGTATGGCCGAAAAGAAAAACGAAATTTCCTTATGAATAGTCTGTTTTTCCTTCCTTCAATTATGCCTGAAGGATCATTGCCGGTTTGTTTTTTAAAAAAACGGGAGTTTTGGTTTAAAATTATCGAATATTGGGATTTTTCTTTATCTTCTGTCCATTTTCTTGTTATAGTAGTAATAAACTGGAAAGGGAGTGAGCAGATGAGACGTTTTGCTATCATGGTTTTTGTTGTTTGTTTAGCGGTTGGTTGCTTTTTCAGTCCAGTTTCGAAAGCAGAGGGCCCGGCTGACAATGGGGATAAGGTTGCCGTCGGAAAAGACGGAATGGTGGCTACAGCCCATCCGTTGGCATCTGAAATTGGTGCGGAAGTGTTGAGAAAAGGCGGAAATGCGATTGATGCGTCGATTGCGATTCAATTTGCCCTGAATGTCACAGAGCCGATGATGTCGGGACTTGGGGGCGGCGGATTTATGATGGTCTACGACGGAAAAACGAAGGAGACTTCGATCATCAACAGCCGTGAGCGTGCACCTCAAGGCGCAACTCCGGATATGTTTTTAGATGAGGACGGCAAAGCGATTCCTTTTTCAAAGCGATCAACACACGGAAATGCAGTCGGTGTCCCGGGGACGCTGAAGGGACTTGAAGCGGCGCATGAAAAATGGGGCACAAAAAAAATGAAGGACCTGATTACTCCTTCGATCAAGCTTGCCGAGGAAGGGTTTCCAATCGATTCGGTGCTGGCTGATGCGATTGAGGAACATCAGGACAAGCTGAGCAAAACGGCTGCGAAAGATATTTTTGTTCCGGACGGAAAACCGCTGAAAGAGGGGGATATTCTCGTTCAAAAAGATTTGGCGAAAACGTTTAAATTGATTAGAGAAGAAGGGTCAAAGGCTTTTTATAAAGGAAAGATCGGCAAGGCGGTCGCGGATGTCGTGCAGGATTTCGGAGGGTCCATGACAGCGGACGATCTGGCCCGCTATGAGGTGACAACCGATAAGCCGATCTGGGGAGAATATCATGGCTATGATATTGCGAGCATGCCTCCTCCGAGTTCAGGCGGGGTTTTCATGCTGCAACTGCTGAAGCTGATCGATGATTTTCACGTTTCCCAGTATGATCCGAAGTCATTTGAGAAATATCATCTCTTGGCGGAAACGATGCACCTGGCCTATGCGGATAGAGCGGCATATGCCGGAGATCCCGAGTTTGTCAATGTTCCGCTGCAGGGTCTGCTGGATGACGATTATATTAAGGAGCGGCAAAAGCTGATCAGCCTCGATTCGGTAAACCGCGACGTGAAAGAGGGCGATCCGTGGAAATATGAAACAGGCGAGCAGAACTATAAAATCGTGCAGCAGCCTGATGATAAAAAGATCGGAGAAACGACGCACTTTACTGTCACAGATCAATGGGGCAATGTCGTTTCATATACGACCACGATTGAACAGCTTTTCGGAACCGGAATTATGGTTCCTGAATACGGATTGTTTTTAAACAATGAACTGACCGATTTTGATGCGGTGCCGGGCGGAGCCAATGAAGTGCAGCCGAATAAAAGGCCGCTGTCCAGCATGACGCCGACCATTGTCTTTAAAGATGACAAACCTGTGCTGACAGTCGGCTCGCCTGGAGGAACGACGATCATCGCGTCCGTTTTCCAGACGATCCTCAATTATTTTGAATACGGCATGAGCCTTCAGGACGCGATTGAGGAGCCCAGGATCTACACGAACAGCATTTCTTCCTACCGTTATGAATCCGGAATGCCTGAAGATGTGAGACTGAGGCTCAATGAATTTGGCCATAAGTTTGGAACGAGTCCGGTCGATATCGGCAATGTGCAGAGCATTTTCATTGACCGGGAAAACAAATCATTTATGGGTGTCGCCGATTCCAGCAGAAACGGGACGGCGGTCGGCGTAAATATTAAAAAATCGGCAAAAGCAAAAAAATAGAAGGCTGAGAAGGCTTGATTGGGCGAAACCCCAGTCAAGCCTTTTGCATGCGGAAAAATATATTTTAAAACATAGTTGACTTGTAGGAATACTTTGAATATTATTGAGATAAATTTGAGCTGAAAAAAGCCTGCTGATCGGAAAACCGAAGGCCCTTGACATGTCTACCACACATATGTCAAGGGTTTTTTTGTACCGATTAAGGGCTTGCCGGGCGCGTTTTTCGCCATTTTAGAGAAAAGAAGAGTAGCGAAACCGCCTATATCAACATATAAAAATAACATTTAAAGGAGGGCTATTTGATGAAATGGTTCAGAAATATTTCGATGCTATTACTCGTTTTTACACTGGTTGGAGCGGGCTGCTCAAGCGGAAACACCCAGTCTTCCGATTCAGATTCCATCGAGCTTTTGAATGTTTCCTATGATCCGACAAGGGAGCTTTATCAGGAATATAATCAGGCCTTTCAAACGTATTGGAAACAAAAGAGCGGCCAAAACGTGACGATTAAGCAGTCACATGGAGGATCGGGCAAACAGGGGAGATCCATCATCGACGGACTTGAAGCGGACGTGGCGACTCTGGCGCTGGCTTATGATATCGACAGCATCGCAGCGCAAGGCCTTTTGTCTAAAAATTGGCAAGAAGAGCTGCCTGACAACTCAACCCCTTATACATCAACGATTGTTTTTCTTGTGAAAAAAGGCAATCCCAAACAGATTAAGGACTGGGACGATTTGGTCAAGGATGGTGTGTCAGTCATCACTCCGAATCCAAAAACATCGGGGGGCGCAAGGTGGAACTACCTGGCTGCCTGGGCATATGCTGATAAGGCCTATAAAGGAAACCAGAAACAAATAGAGTCCTATATGAAAGATTTATACGGCCATGTGGAAGTGCTGG
This sequence comes from Bacillus sp. KICET-3, assembly GCF_033261025.1. NCBI lineage: Bacteria > Bacillati > Bacillota > Bacilli > Caryophanales > Bacillaceae > Bacillus > Bacillus sp. KICET-3. The sequence goes on from NZ_CP137345.1 coordinate 1,457,652, forward strand.
ATTCCGGGGCCCGCGGAGCGACGACGACATTTGTCGAACGAGGGCTGGGCGATGTGCTGATTGCCTGGGAGAATGAAGCATATCTCACGTTGAATGAGCTTGGGAAAGATAAATTTGAGATCGTCTACCCATCGATCAGCATTTTGGCTGAACCGCCTGTCGCGGTTGTTGATAAAGTCGCCGAGCGGAAAGGGACGGAAAAGGCTGCAAAAGCATACCTCGAATATTTATATTCCGAAAAAGGCCAAGAGATTGCCGCCAAGCATTACTACCGGCCGAGGGATCAAAAAGTGCTTCAAAAATTTCAAAAACAGTTTCCGCGCGTTGAGATGGCCAATGTAAATGATGCCTTCGGCGGCTGGAAAAAGGCTCAAGAAAAGCATTTCAACGACGGCGGAATATTTGATCAATTGTACAGAAAATAAAAAGAGCTGGAGGTGTAAAAAATCAAAACAGCAGGTGCGCGGTATACAAAAAGAAAAAACATATTTCCCGGATTCGGCATCAGTTTCGGAATCACGATGGCATACCTCGGCATGATTGTCCTCATTCCTTTAACAATGGTGTTTATGAAAACGGCCTCGATGGGATTTCACGATTTTTGGCAGGCGGTTGCCGAACCAAGAGTGGCGGCTTCCATCAGGCTGACGGTGTTGACGGCTCTGGCGGCCGCCATTGTCAACGCCGTGTTCGGCCTTTTAATCGCTTGGGTCATGACCCGTTATACGTTTCCCGGAAAAAAACTGCTAGACGGGCTTGTCGATCTTCCGTTTGCACTGCCGACCGCAGTCGCAGGTATCGCGCTTACGTCACTTTACTCGCCAAATGGGTGGATCGGGCAATTTTTGCATGTCAAAGTTGCGTTTACACCGCTCGGAATCATCATCGCCTTAGTGTTTATCGGTCTTCCTTTTATCGTGAGAACTGTGCAGCCGGTGATTGAAAATATTGAGAAAGAAGTAGAGGAAGCATCAGCCATTCTCGGGGCGGTTCCTCGCCAAACCTTCAGGAAAGTGATTTTTCCCCAGCTGCTTCCTTCTCTGATTACAGGGTTTTCGCTGGCATTTGCCCGCTCCCTCGGCGAATACGGCTCAGTCGTCTTTATCGCCGGCAATATACCGTACAAAACGGAAATTACGCCGCTGATAATCATGACGAAGCTTGAACAGTATGATTACAGCGGGGCAACGGCTGTGGCTTGCGTCATGCTTGTCATTTCATTCTTACTGCTGCTGGTGATCAATCTCTTTCAGTGGCGCATATCAAATCGGTGGGTAAGGAGCTGACAAAATTGAACGTCCAGACGCAAATTCAAACACATCAATCATTTGGCACGAAAACCACGAAGGCGGTGCTGGTCGCCATCGTCTATCTATTTCTATCGATCTTTTTGCTGCTGCCTCTTGCCGCCATTTTTATTAAGGCTTTTGAAAAGGGAGCGGATGTTTATCTGGCGTCCATTACAGACCCGGGCGCTCTGTCGGCCATCAGGCTGACGCTCATTGTGCTGGCGATAACCGTGCCGCTCTCGGCCGTCTTCGGCATAGCGGCCGCCTGGCTGGTGACGAAATATGACTTTAAAGGGAAAAACGTTCTTGTCACATTGCTCGATTTGCCTTTCGCGGTATCGCCCGTGATTGCCGGACTTGTATTCGTTCTTCTCTTTGGAACGACAGGAGTGTTCGGTCCATGGCTGTTGGACCATGGCGTAAAGATTGTCTACTCTCTGCCGGGAATTGTGCTGGCAACATTGTTTGTGACGCTCCCGTTTGTCGCGCGCGAGCTGATTCCTTTTATGCAGAGCCAGGGATCGTCTGAAGAAGAGGCATCGCTGACCCTCGGAGCAGGGGGCTGGAAAACATTTTGGTACATTACACTGCCGAACATCAAATGGGCCCTGCTGTACGGCGTGATCTTATGCGGAGCGAGGGCGATCGGCGAATTCGGCGCCGTATCTGTTGTATCCGGCCATATTAGAGGCGAGACGAATACCATGCCGCTCCACATCGAAATTTTATATAACGAATACCAATTTTCAGCCGCATTTGCCGTCGCTTCATTAATGTCTATTTTGGCATTAATTACATTGGTGCTGAAAAATATTCTCGAGAAAAAGACAAAAACGGCAGGAAAAGGAGCTTAGTAATATGGGAATCTCAATCAAACATGTTTCCAAGTCGTATGGTGAATTTCATGTGTTGAAAGATATCAATCTTGAAATCAAAAAAGGAGAGCTGATTTCCCTGCTGGGGCCGTCGGGGTCCGGGAAAACAACCTTGCTCAGGATCATTGCCGGGCTCGAACAGGCTGATCAGGGAAGCATTTTGTTTGAGGGGGCTGATCAAACAAATGTACATGTGAAAAACCGCAATGTCGGATTTGTTTTTCAGCATTACGCCCTTTTTCGCAATATGACCGTTTTTGAAAATGTGGCCTACGGTTTGAAAGTCCGCCCCCGCAAAGAAAGACTTTCAAAAAAGGAAATCAAGCAAAAAGTTGATGAACTGCTGAACATTGTCAGACTCAAAGAGTTTGGCGAAAGATATCCTTCACAGCTTTCCGGCGGACAGAGGCAAAGGGTTGCACTCGCCCGCGCCCTTGCTGTCAATCCCCAAGTGCTGCTGTTGGATGAACCGTTCGGCGCATTGGATGCAAAAGTAAGGAAAGAATTGAGGCGCTGGCTTCGAAAAGTGCATGACGAATTTCATATTACAAGCGTCTTTGTCACCCATGACCAGGAGGAAGCGCTTGACATTTCAGACCGCGTCGTGATTATGAACGACGGAAGGATCGAGCAGGTCGGCACACCTGAAGCTGTTTATGAAATGCCTGAAAATCCGTTCGTGTACGATTTTCTTGGGACAGTCAATCAATTTAAAGGCCGGCTTGACAGCGGTTATATTTATGATGGGAATTTCAAGTTTGAAGTGCCCGGGGATGTGAAGACGATCAAGACAGCTGCCAGCGGAGTCGGGTTTGCAAGACCTCATCATTTTATCGTTGAAAAAACACCGAACGATGAAAGCGGAATTCATTGCCAGGCGGAACACATCCGCGCGATCGGCTCGACGGTTCAGCTTGAGCTGAAACGAACGGACACCGGGGACATCATCGAAATTGAATTGACAAAAGAGTATTTTCTCAAGCTTCAAATTACAGTAGGGGACGATTTATATGTACGGCCAAAACAGCTGAAAGTCTTCTGCTCTTCGTAAAACCCCTGTTGGGAGCCGTTTGGCTCCCATTTTTCAGCCTCAAGAAAGCAGGAATTATTTGACGGGAATCGAAATATACAAAATCAGACTTTGTTCTGCAAAATGTAAGCGTTTCCGTTGGGTTTGAGATGAGGTAAGGGAGTGGTGTCATGATTCACGTATTGTCGAACGGATTTTACCGGTTTTGCGACTGGGTGATGAGGCTTGCGCTTCTGAATTTGCTGTGGATCGGTTTTTCTGCAGCTGGATTGGTCATATTCGGATTGGCTCCGGCGACTTGCGCCATGTTTGCCGTCACAAGGCAATGGGCGATGGGAAAGACGGATATCCCTGTTTTTCAGACGTTTTTTAGCGAATTTAAAAAACAGTGGGGAAGATCAGTTATTCTCGGACTGGTGTTATCGCTCATCGCCCTTTTGCTGTATGTCGATTTTTCAATCGCCGCCGTCTATTTTCGCGACCAGCCCGCCGTATTAAGCTTATTCATCAGCCTTTTATGATATATGCCATCATCCTCTTATACGTTTTTCCGATCGATGCCCACTATGATGTGAAACAGATCGAGGTGCTGAAATACAGCTTTATCATCGGCTTTTCCCGCCCGCTCACTTCTTTGTTGATGATGATCAGCGCTTTTGGTTTCGTCCTGCTCGCTTTATTCCACGTCGCATTTCTTTTGTTTTTCAGCGGGAGCGCCCTGAGTCTTGTTCTGAACAAACTGGCGATTCGCGCTTTCCGTGCAGTTGACAGCCGCCATGAGAAAAAACAGGCTTCCTTCATGCGCTTGAAATGAAGGTGTTTGTCCGTGAACCGGTTGCAGCATTTAAAAATTAAAGATCAATTGTTTATTCTGATTTCATTCATTATGGCGGTTTCGCTGATTTTGATTTTGAGCGGCGTCCAATACACTTTTCGGGTGTATGACCAGCAAATCTACAGAAAATCGTCACAGGTGCTGATGATGTCATCAAAAAGCATTGAAGATGAACTAAAAAAAATTGAAGATGTTTCTTATCAAATCACAACAGATCAAAACATCCAAACCAACCTCCTAAAAGCGGGGCAAGACCAAAATAAATACGACCGGTACAAAATCAAGAGAGACATTTGGGACAAGCTTTCCGAATACACCGGATCAAAACGATACATTAAATCCATTCATTTATTTGACGCTTATCAAACGGAATATTCAGCAGGGGCAAGCTTAACAGAGGCGCTTAAAAGGCAGATCGACAGGCTGATTGAAAAAGCGGCGGAACGGAAAGGGGGGAATGCGTGGGTGACAATGCCCGGTGTAAACGGCGAGCTTTTATCAGCCAGGCAAATCCGCTCATATCATCATTTGAATTTTGATCATTTAGGAATCGTCCTGATCGTGGCCGATTTAAAAAGCATTGTCGGCGATCTCCCGCAGGACTGGGGGGAAGGCGCAGGCAAGATTGCCATGTCGGATGGAACGAAACTATTTTTTTCAGAAAGCCCTTTGAAAAAAATGGACGCTCTCCGATTATCCTCCGCTGATCAAAACGGATATGACATCGTGAACAAAAACGGCCGGCGGTTTTTTGTTTCATATGTCAAATCATCATATGAGAATTGGACATATTGGAGCCTGATTCCCTTTGACGCGATGTTTTCGAAAATAACTGCGATGAAGTCCATATTCATCTCCCTTTTTATACTCTTCTTTTTCACAGCTGTCCTTTTTGGAAGAAAAATGGCAAGAGGCATGACAAGCCCGATTGAAAAGCTGGTCGCCGCCATGAAAAACGTGCAAAACGGAGATTTTAAAACAGAGCCGCTCCCTAAGGCGCCTCCTGAGCGCCAGGACGAAGTCAGCGTATTGAACCGCGCTTTCATTACAATGGTTGAACGGATCAACCAATTGATAGCGGAAAATTATGAGAAGCAGCTCATGATTAAAGAGACGGAGTTTAAGGCTCTTCAGGCGCAAATCAATCCCCACTTTTTATACAACACATTGGAGTCGATCAACTGGCTGGCCAAGATGAACAGGCAGCCGCAAATTTCCAAAATGACAGAATCTCTCGGCTTTTTGCTGCGAAATGCCGTCAATATGAAATCAGATGTCTTAACAATCGAGGAAGAGGCTGACATTGTCCTTCACTACTTCACGATTCAGCAGTTCCGCTTTGCGGAAAGGCTGGTGTATGAAGTGGAAATCGATCCTATTGTCAAAATGTGCCCCGTCCCGAAAATGATTCTTCAGCCTTTGGCTGAAAATGCGATTACATATTGTCTTGAGCCTGTCCTTGACCCTTGCCGAATCAGCATAAAGGCATGGAAAAGCGGGGGATTTGCCTATTTGACAGTAAAAGACAACGGCCCCGGCATGGACGAAGATTTTTTGGACAAAGCAAAAAAAGGCCTTGTCCAAACAAGGGGCAAAGGCATCGGGCTGCAAAATATCGATGAACGGATGAAGCTGATGTTTGGCGGGGGCTATGGATTGCATATCTCAAGCCAAAAAAACAAGGGGACAGAGATCACCATTAAAATACCATTTCAAAGCGGGGTGTCGTGATGTATAAAGTTCTGCTTGCAGACGATGAACGGATCATTCTTGAGGGCATCTCAAGCATGATCCAGTGGAAGTCATTCGGTGCGTCTTTGGTCGGCGCGGTGCAGAACGGAATTGAAGCCTACCAGCTGATCTTGCGCGAACGTCCGCATATTGTCATCAGCGATATTAAAATGCCGGGAATGGGCGGACTTGAATTGATCGAGAAGGTTTCCCGAGACCACCCGTCGATCCGGTTTATTTTACTGACCGGTTTCGGCCAGTTTGAATACGCGAAAAAGGCGATGACATACGGAGTCAGACATTATCTGCTCAAGCCGTGCAATGAAAATCACATCACAGCTTCGCTTGAAAGCGTGATCGACGAATTGAAGAAAGAAGAATCGGCAGAACGGGTGAAAACGGAATTGGATCTCGTCCGTCCGCACATCCAAAAACACGCGTTACGAGAGCTGATCAAGGGTGACAAAAGCGATGCCGATGCATATTTGCGCTTTTTTCCCGATGGAAAGGACATCAGGATTGTCTTGTTTTCTGTTCAGGGCGAAGGCGGCGGACATTTGTCCACACTTGAAAAGCTTGCGGGCGGCATCCTGGCATCCTCGGCCATCGCAGCAGTCCTGATCAAGGGTGTGCTTGTTATTGCCGCAGATGGTGAAGAACACCCGGATCGGCTCAGGGATAAAATCGAACACATAAAACATCAGGCGGGCAAACAGCTGCAGGTTCAGCTGCAAGCTGCCGTCAGCCGGAACGGAGACATCAGGGAAGCGGCTGCATTATATGACCACGCGTCCGGCGGGCTCGACAAACAGCTTGTCAAGCCGGGCGGACAAACATCGGTTTTGATTAACAAAATGCTTGACCTGGTTCAAAAAGAAGCGGCCAATCCGAAGCTCTCATTAAAATGGGCGGCCCGCAACATGCTGTATATGAATCCCGATTATCTCGGCAAGCTTTTTAAGCAGGAAACAGGCGAGAAGTTTTCAAGCTATGTCGCAAGAGTGCGGATTGAAAAAGCGATGGCTATCATGAAGCATACGGGCGGCATCCCAATCGGAGAACTGGCCGAGAAATTAGGATTCGGCGACAATCCGAAATACTTCAGCCTTGTCTTTAAAAAATACACCGGCTATACGCCGTCTGAATATCGGAAAAAGAATGAAAAATCGAGACGATAAGCTGCCGGCAGAGAATCCGGCGGTTTTTTATGTGCAAAAAATCGCCGACATCTCTGTTTTTTTAACATTATTCTCTGTTTTTTGAGTTTCTGGAAGAGGTGCCATGAAATTAAAATGAAATGTAAGCACTTACAAAAAGAGGGGGATGTTGATGAGGAAATTCGTACCATTCTTTTTATGCGCCGTGCTGATGCTTGGCCTATACGGATGCAGTTCAAACAGTGAAGAAACGGCCGGCGAAGGCGGCAAAAAATCGATCACGCTCAGGGTCGCTTGGTGGGGCGGACAGCCGCGGCACGACTATACGACGAAGATCATCGAGATGTATGAAAAGGAACATCCGCATGTCAACATTGAGGCCGAATTTGCGAATTGGGATGACTACTGGAAAAAGCTTGCCCCGATGTCTGCCGCGGGTCAGCTGCCAGATGTGATCCAGATGGACACCGCATATTTGTCTCAGTACGGGGGGAAGGGCCAGCTTGAAGATTTGGCGCCTTATTTGAAAGACGGAACGATCAATACCGATTCGATCGATGACAAAGTGATCGAAGGCGGGAAGATCGACGGCAAACTGTACGGTTTTACGCTGGGCGTCAATGTTCTGTCGGTGATTTCCAATGACGAGCTTTTCAAAAAAGCAGGCATCAAGATCAAGGATGACAATTGGACATGGACCGATTTTGAAAACGCCGCGCTCAAAGTGCAGGAAAAGACGGGCCAATACGGATCAAACGGAATGCATCCGCCTGACGTCTTTTTCCCTTTTTATCTCAGAACGAAGGGGGAACGCTTTTACAAGGAAGACGGAACGGGTCTCGCCTATACGGATGACAAGCTGTTTGCCGATTACTTCAAGCGGCAGGTGAAGCTTGTCGAAGCCAAAGCTTCTCCAACGCCTGATGAAAGCGCGCAGGTGAAGGGGATGGAGGATGACTTTATCGTGAAAGGCCGGACGGCTGTGACATGGAACTACTCCAACCAATATTCGGCGTTTGCCCAACTGACGGATGCGCCTCTGTCCCTGCATCTGCCGCCTGAGCATTTGAAAGAAAAAGCGCTCTTTTTAAGGCCGAGCATGCTGTTTTCGGTTCCGAAAAGCTCAGAGCATAAAAAAGAAGCGGCGAAATTCATCGACTTTTTCGTCAACAGTGAAAAGGCCAACTCTCTGATGAAAGGAGAACGGGGCGTCCCGGTTTCGTCAAAAGCGGCTGAAGCGGTCAAGTCTGAATTAAATGAAGCGGAAAAAAAGATTTTTGAATATGTTGAACGGGCATCTCAATATGCCGGAGAGGCCGATCCGCCGGAGCCTGTGGGGAGCGCAGAAGTGATCAAACTGTTGAAGGATACGTCTGACCAGATTTTATACAAAAAAATAACACCTGAACAAGGTGCAGAGAGATTCAGAAAAGAGGCGGACGCCATACTCAAACAAAATCAAGGAAAGTAAGCCGAACATGGGATCATCTCGGCTACAATCAGTCAGGAGGATGCGGATTTGAAGAACAAACAGCGAAAAGACAACCTGGCGGGCTATGCCTTTATTTCTCCGTTTATTATCGGGTTTCTCTGTTTTACCGTCATTCCGATGGGGGCATCGCTGTTTCTGTCGTTCACCAATTACGACCTGTTTACGGCACCTAAGTGGATCGGCTTGGACAACTATAAAACGATGCTGACGGAAGATGAGAAATACTGGGGTTCCTTGAAGGTGACGTTTACCTACGTTCTCGCCGGGGTGCCGCTGAGGCTTGCTTTCGCGCTTTTCATCGCGGTGATATTGAACAGGGCGGAAAAAGGAGTCGGGATTTACCGGACGCTCTTCTACCTTCCGTCCATTATCGGCGGAAGCGTGGCCGTCGCGATTATGTGGCGCAATGTGTTTGGAAATGACGGTGTTATTAATGCGCTGTTGTTTTTTATCGGCATTGACAAGAAAATTCTGTGGTACCAGGATCCGACGAGTGCGTTATGGACCTTGATCCTTTTGTCGGTTTGGCAATTCGGTTCATCAATGCTGATTTTTTTGGCCGGACTGAAGAATATTCCGCCGATGTACCAGGAGGCGGCTAGCGTTGATGGCGCAAACAGAGTGCAGCGGTTTTTTCTGATTACCCTGCCGCTGCTCAGCCCGATCATTTTTTTCAATCTGGTCATGCAGACCATTTCCGCGTTCATGACCTTTACACCGGCCTATATTATTTCCAAGGGCGAAGGCGGCCCGCTCGACGGGACGCTGCTTTATTCCCTTTATCTGTTCCAGCGCGCCTTCAACTTTTTCCAAATGGGCTATGCTTCTGCAATGGCGTGGGTGATGCTCATTCTGATCGGGCTTGTGACCTTCATTTTATTTAAAACATCATCCTTATGGGTGCATTACGAATCAAAGGAGGGATGACATATGGACCCGATGCAGGATATTCAAAAGGAAGCTGCCGCTTTTCCGGCGGAAAAAGGAAAAAGCAAGACGGGCCGGGCGGTCTTCCACATCCTGACCTCGTGCCTTGCCCTTTTTCTTCTATACCCGATCATTTGGCTTTTTGCCAGCTCATTTAAAGAAAGTGCGAGCATTTTTGCAACATCTCATTCACTGATTCCCGATCCCTTTGTTGTGGGCAATTATGCAGAAGGGTGGAAAGGGATTGCAGGGCAGCCGTTTATCACATTCATTAAAAATTCGCTGATCATCGTCGGACTGTCGACGGTTGGCGCCGTTTTGTCTTCCGCCTTGATCGCATACGGGTTCGCCCGGATTCCGTTTAAAGGAAAAGCGTTTTGGTTCGCCTGCATGATGGTGACGATGATGCTTCCTCACGAAGTGCTGATGATTCCGCAGTACATCATTTTCGCGAAGCTTGATTGGCTGAATTCCTTCAAGCCGATCGTCGTTCCGCAGTTTTTCGGACACGCGTTTTTCATCTTTTTGATGATCCAGTTTATCAGAACGATTCCTGTTGAACTGGATGAAGCGGCAAGAATAGACGGCTGCAGCCGTTTCGGCATCTTTTTCAGGGTGATCCTTCCGCTGATCGCCCCTGCGCTTGCGACTTCTGCGATCTTTTCGTTTTATTGGAAATGGGAAGAGCTGATCAATCCGCTTCTATATTTAAATAAACCTGAGCTGTACCCCGTTTCCCTTGCGCTGAAGCTGTTTTTAGACACGGAAACGGCGTCAAACTGGGGGGCGATGTTTGCGATGTCGGTCGTGTCGCTGCTGCCCGTCGTACTCGTCTTTTTTGTATTTCAAAAATCGATCGTTCAAGGCATCAGTATGAGCGGATTAAAATAAAAAAGGGGAGATATATACATGCCGAAGCTTGTTTTTGATGAAGAAAAGCTGTATGAGGTGATCGATAGAATCGTAAAGCGGACGTTTGACATGGATTTTGATTGGGACTGGCCGGGAGGCGTTGCTTTTTACGGTGTGGCGGAAGCGTATGAAGCTACAAAAAATGAAGAATACCTCCGCTTATTGAAAGAATGGGTGGATGAAAGGCTTGAAGACGGCCTGCCAAAGCTTTCGATCAACGGTGTATCAATCGGACACACGCTATTATCGCTGTATCAGGCAACAGGCGATGAGCGCTATCTGGATACGGCGAGGCAGATGGCGGATTATGTCCTTCATGAAGCGCCGCGGTTTGGCGACGGAATCCTCCAGCATACTGTCAATTCCGAAAAGGACGTTTTTCCTGAGCAGGCATGGGTGGATACGATGATGATGGCCGGGCTGTTTTTGCTCAGGATCGGAAAACTTGCGGGCAATGAAGACTATTTTGAAGACGGTCTGCGGCAGTTTCACGGACATGAGGAGTTTTTGCAGGATATGGATACCAATTTGTATTACCATGCATGGGATCATCAGGCGAAAAACCATATGTCAGGGATCTTTTGGGCGAGGGGAAACGGCTGGGCCGCGCTGACGATGGCCAAGGCGCTGCCTTTGATTGATGTGCAACATCCGTCTTATATGATCATTGACGGTTCATTGAGAGATCTTTTGAGCGCGCTCGTCAGGCTGCAGCATTCTTCAGGATTATGGCATACAGTGCTTACTGATCCCGACTCCTATCTTGAGGTCTCAGGTTCGGCCGGAATTGCCGCCGGTCTGCTTGCAAAGGGTTCTTTATACCACAAATACATTCAGAAAACCTTGAGTGCGGTCACAGAAGCCGTCCGCGATGACGGCCGGGTCGAGCGTGTGTCCGCGGGAACGGCGGTCATGCGGGATGTCCAGGGCTATAAGGATGTCCCGTACAAACGCATTCAAGGATGGGGCCAGGGCCTCGCGCTGACCTTCCTGGCCGATGTCGCCCGCTCGACATCACGCGTCTTTCAATAACAATTGATCAAGAAACATTCTTTTTATTTGCAGTGGGGTGAAAGGGATGAAAAAGCTGCATCAAAGACATGTTTCACGGCGAAAGGGGACCTATTTTAAAAAAAGCTTTGTGCTGTTATTGCTGATTACGTGTATTCCCGGTTTATTGACGGGGGCGGGCATCTATTTTTTCTCAGCGGCGAAAATTGAAAAAGAGCTCCAGCATCTGCATGAAAGCCAGGTTTCCCGGCAGATCAGCCAAATTGATGACAAGCTGGAAGGCCTTGAAATCATGCTTTCCCAACTGGCATACGATACCCGGCTGATGAACGGACTGGCCGATGCCGATTTCGAGAGAGACTTCCAAACGACATACAGGCTGTCAAAGTCGCTGTTTTTGCTTCAGGATCAAAATCCGCTTATTAAGAGGGTGGAGCTATTCATTCAAGACCAGGAGCCGCTGCTTTTAAACCCGGAATACAGCGGATTTATCGACAAAAAAGCATTAAAGGCCTATGATTCGCTATTGGCCGGCGACGAAAACGTCTATTGGCAAGAACGTTCATCTGATATAACCCTTGTCCACAAAATACCGGGAGGCGTCTCAAAACCGTTCGGCGCCCTTATTTTAACGCTTGACAGAAGGGAAATGAAACATTTGCTCAAAAGCCTTTCCCCTTATTCAAAAGGAACGGCGCTGCTTTTCAATCGAAAGCAGCAGTCCGTTTCAACGGAAAAGAAAAGCGGTGAAAGCCATTTTGAAAGCGTTTTAAAAGAGAAGGTTGAACAGCAGCGGAAAAAACAAGGATCATTTTTGATTAGGTGGAAGGGCGGCGCATACTCCGTGTCTTATGGACAGATGGCAAGGCTCAACCAGAAATGGACTTATGTTTCCGCATCGCCAATGTCCTCGATTACGGCTCCGGTGTTGTTTTTATCAAAACTCGTCGCCTCAGTCAGCATTGCCGGTATTGTGGTGGCGGTCTTCTTGACATGGTATGCCTCAAACAAAATCTACTCGCCGGTTGCGAGGCTGATACAGCTCTGTTCGGGCGAAGAGAAAAAATCGGGCATCCCTGTTCACCGGGATGAATTTCGTTGGCTTGAAAAACGATGGAATGATATGTCACATGAAAGCGGAAGGCTGAGAAAGCAGGTGGTCAACCAGAGTTCAGAAGCGGCAAGCGGATTTTTCCAACGCCTGCTGCAAGGGCATGTTGCCGGTGAATCAGAAAAAAACCTGGAAACGCGTTTAAAGAACTGCGGCTGGAATGCAGCAGACAGGGTGTTCATCATCGTCGATATTCAGCTGACAGGGCTGTATGGCGGAAACGGTTCCTTTTCAGATAACGATGAAAGCTTGGCCGAATTTATGCTTGGCAACATGACAAGAGAGCTGGCCGCAAACACGTTTACACACGTCTATATCACAGATGCGCGCTCTCTATCGCTTGCACTGCTTTTGATGCAAAGCCGGAAGACGGATGTGCAGAAGGCCGTCGCTGATTTCGTCAGCGAACTGACGCAGACGGTTCACGCATTTTCAGGACTGCATGTCACGGCGACGATCTCAAAGCCGGTGACCATGGTAAAAGACATTCCTGTTATATATGAAGAGGTAAAGACGGGAAAACGATACAGACAGTTTGAAAATTCGAGCCAGATGATCGATTTAAACGAGCGGGAAGAACGGATTCCCGGCGAGTCCTATTATCCGTTTGCCCTTGAAAAACAGGTGATTCAGGCCATTCGTCTTGAGAAAAAGGAGGAAGCCGGACAGTTGATTGCGCGTTTTATTCAGGAGCTTGCTGAAAAAGGAAAAACGGAAGTCCGCATTCAGCCCGGAATGCTTCAATTGTTTGCAAAAATTCAGGAAGAAATTTTACATTCAGGTCTCCATCCCTATGAATTATTCAACCAAAGCCATTTGATTCGGGAACTGTCGGATCTCAGAGAGCCGACGCGTGCCGTCTCCTGGCTGATGGAGCGGATTGTCGGCCCATACCTTAAAGAGCTTGAAGGAAGAAACAACAGACAGCAAAAACGGCTTGTCGAACAGGTGCTGGTCATGATTCATGAAAACTACATGAAGGACATCTCGCTTGAGAGCTGCGCCGATGAGGCGGGGACGAATTCTTACACGTTAAGCAAGGCGTTCAAACATGTGACAGGGATTAATTTTATTGATTATGTGACACGGCTCCGTATTGAAAAAGCAAAAGAGCTGCTGCTTGAAACAAATAAAAAAATCCATGATGTTTCTGAAGAAGTCGGCTACAGGCACAGCTATTTCAACCGGATTTTCAAAAAGCAGGTCGGGATTCCCCCGAGCCGGTACAGACAGATTCACCAGGAATCATCGTGAAAGGGAGGATACAATGGAGAAAATAAATGAAAAGCCGAAGGCGTCCATGTATTTGGCAGGGGATTCGACAGTTGCCGACTGCCCTCCGCATGAAGCTCCGATGGCTGGCTGGGGGCAGCTTTTGCCGGCATTTTTCACAAAGGAGGTCAACATTGTCAATCTGGCCAAAGGCGGGGCGAGTTCAAACAGCTTTATTGATGAGGGAGTGCTTGATGCCATCGCCGGCCGCCTTTTGCCGGGGGATTATTTGTTCATCCAGTTCGGCCACAATGATCAAAAATCATACGGAACAGATCCCTTTACATCCTATCAGGAACAATTGTCCCGCTATATCCACACCGCCAGGAACAACCAGGCCTATCCCGTCCTCGTCACACCGGTGCAGCGCCGGCATTTTGATGAAAACGGCGGCATTGTGAACACTCTCGGCGACTTTCCGAAAGCCATGATGGAGCTCGCCGAATACCTTCAAGTCGCGATGATCGATTTGTGGTCAAAAACAAAAGCGCTCTATGAATCTCTCGGTATCGAAGGATCGAAACGGCTGTTTGTCCATTTTCAGCCTGGCGAGCATCCGCATTATCCGGACGGCATAATAGACAACACCCATTTTTCCGAAGAAGGAGCCCGCCAAACGGCAGGGCTTGTCGCTGAAGCGATCAGGGAGCTCGGGCTTGATTTGCGGGCATATCTTCAGCCGGAAGGGAGGGAGTCCCATGTCCAGCCTTGATGCCAAAGAAGGAGACATCATCTATCAAAACCGCCTGTCATCAAGTGAAGATCTCCGCGGCTGGGTGATGGAGGGAAAAGGAAAGGTTCGTTTTCCGGAGGGCAGAATGCAGTTGGAAAACGAGCTCGACCCAGAGCATTATGGAGATGATGCGCATTTTGTTTATTGGTGTCCTGAGACATTTCCGGATGAGATCATCATCAAATGGGATTTCTATCCTGTAAGAGAACCGGGGCTGTGCATGATATTTTTCGCTGCTGCCGGCCTCCACGGGGAAGATTTATTTGCTCCGCGCCTTGCGAAGAGAAGGGGAAAATATCCGGAATATCATTCAGGCGACATCAATGCCCTGCATCTATCCTATTTCAGACATAAACATCATGATGAGAGGGCGTTTAGAACGTGCAATCTCCGTAAAAGCCGGGGATTTCATCTTGTAAAGGAAGGAGCCGATCCTCTTCCGCCCGCTGATGATGCTTTGCCTCCTTATCGAATGAAGCTGGTCAAAGACAGAGCATATGTATCCTTTTCGATCAACGGTCTGCCGATTCTCGAATGGACGGATGACGGCAGGCGATACGGCCCGGTCTATGGCGGAGGGAAAATCGGCTTCAGGCAAATGGCGCCGCTCGTGGCGGACTATGCCAATTTTGAGGTGCGCCGCTTGCTGCGGGACTAGATGGAAAGGTGGATTGATCCATGCGGGAAAAAGGCGCGATGGCGATGATTTACGGCTGCTGCGAAGCGGCCGCCAGAATCGCCTGGCTGAACGGGCTGTGGCTTCTATTTACATTGTGCGGCGGCATTGTGTTGGGCTGGGCCCCGAGCACGGCCGCCATGTTTGCCGTTGTTCGCAAATGGCTGAGGGGGCATGCGGATGTGCCGGTGTTTCAAACCTTTTATCAAACGTATAAAAAAGAATTCATCAAAACAAACGGACTCGGGCTTATCCTTGCAGCCATTGGATGGATGCTGTTCGTCAACCATCAATTTTTTCAAGGCAGGGCGGATTTGTTTTCGATCATGGTCAGTTATTCAACATGGCTTGCGGGCGTGTTGTATATCATGGTGCTCATGTATATTTTTCCGCTCTATGTTCATTTTGAAATGCCGTTTGTCCGGTACTTTTCTCAAGCTGTGCTGATTGGCATGCTTCGCCCTCTGACCACGATCGCCATGGCCGCATCAGGTGCGGCGGTCGTCTATGTCCTCATGACTGTTCCGGGCTTGATTCCGTTTTACGGCATCAGTTTATTCGCCCTTGTCTGGATGTTTCTCGCTCACCGCTGCTTTCTCGGATTGGGGAATGCTGCCTCTGCAAAAAAAGATAAACAGGCAAAAAAGTACGGATATACAGATGCTGAATATTAAAAGCGTTATTTTCCGTTATCTGCCGATTGCAAGAAAGTACAATTGAATAAAAATGGAAGTCATAATAGAATCCGTTTAAGTAAGCGCTTACAAAATAGCGAAGGGAGACTGTTATGAACAAAGGCAGAAACAGATGGAGGAAACTGCTGACGGCTGCATCTCTTCTGACACTCATGCTGGTTCCAGCTTTATCGGAAAAAGCGGAAGCGGATGCGGGCCGGACGCTGCAGGCGAGACAAATGGAATCACTGAAGCGGGGGCTTGTCGCTGTCAAAACGGATAACGGCGTTTTTATCAGCTGGCGGCTGCTCGGAACGGAGCCGTCCTCCGTTTCGTTCAATGTGTATCGAAACGGACAAAAACTCAACAACGCTCCGATAACATCCAGTACGAACTTTCTTGATTCAAATGGGAATGTAAATTCATCGTATGAAGTGAGAGCCGTGGTAAACGGCGAGGAGCAGCCGTCCTCTGAAAAGGCCGCAGTCTGGGGGGAGAACTACAAATCGGTTCGGCTGCAAAAGCCGTCCGGCGGGCGAACGCCTGATGGCGTCTCATACAGCTACAGCGCGAATGATGCGAGCGTCGGCGATCTTGACGGCGACGGTGAATACGAGATCATTCTTAAATGGGACCCTTCAAATTCGAAAGACAATTCACAAGACGGGTATACCGGAGAAGTATTCATTGATGCTTACAAGCTGGACGGCACCCGGATGTGGAGAATCGGCTTGGGCAAAAACATCCGCGCCGGCGCCCATTATACGCAGTTCCTCGTCTATGATTTTGACGGTGACGGAAAAGCGGAAATCGCGATGAAGACGGCTGACGGAACGAAAGACGGAAGAGGGAAGGTGATCGGGAGCGCTGATGCCGATTACCGCAACGCTCAAGGCCGGATATTGTCGGGGCCGGAATATTTGACGATCTTTAAAGGCGATTCAGGACAAGAGCTGGCAACCGTAGACTATGAACCGGCCCGCGGAAACGTAGCGGATTGGGGAGACAGCTACGGGAACAGGGTTGACCGTTTTCTCGCCTGTGTCGCGTATCTTGACGGAGAGAGACCGAGCCTTGTCATGGCGCGCGGCTATTATACGAGGACGGTATTAGTCGCTTACAACTGGAGGGGCGGGAAGCTGACAAAACTGTGGACATTTGATTCAAATTCCTCCGGAAATCATGGGTATGCCGGACAAGGCAATCATAATTTGAGTGTCGCAGACGCCGACGGCGATGGAAAAGACGAGATTTTGTACGGCGCCATGGCGGTTGACCATGATGGAAAAGGCTTGTATTCGACTGGATGGGGGCACGGAGATGCGATGCACGCCAGCGACCTTGATCCGGCAAGGGCCGGAATGGAGGTGTTTCAAGTCCACGAAAACAGCGGTTCCCCTTACGGATTGTCACTCCGTGATGCAGCGACAGGAAAACTCCTTTGGGGCGTCCATGCCGGCAAGGATGTCGGACGCGGGATGGCGGCCGACATTGATCCGCGCCATCCTGGAGCTGAGGTGTGGGCGAACGGCGGACTGTATACGGCAAAAGGGGTAAAGATTTCGAGCACCCTTCCTTCTTCAACGAATTTTGGCGTCTGGTGGGACGGTGATCTTCAGCGGGAACTTCTCGACAGCAACAGGATTGATAAATGGGATTACAAAAATTCCAAAACGATCAATCTGCTGACGGCTGCCGGAGCTTCTGCAAACAATGGGACTAAGGCGACGCCTGCTCTCTCGGCCGACTTGATCGGAGACTGGCGCGAAGAAGTGATATGGCGCACAGATGACAGCAGTGCGCTCAGAATTTACACGACGACTAATGTGACAAATCATCGCATGTACACGCTGATGCATGATGCTGTCTACCGCCTTGGAATCGCCTGGCAAAACGTCGGCTACAACCAGCCGCCGCATACCGGTTTTTATTTGGGTGAAGGCATGTCTGCCCAACAGAAACCGAATATTTATACACCCTGATTAAAAAGAGAATCAAAAATGAAGGGACAGCTTCGTTCCAGACATACCGATCCAAACACGACATTTCAGGATTATTTGAAAACATATATCGACCGGACCCGGGGAAAAAGGCGGACGGCCAGTGCTTGTCACAACCCAGAGCAAGCGGACATTCGATGAGAACGGCGTGTTTTACAACAGCATCGGAGAGTACCCGAATGCGATGAAAGAACTCGGGCGAAACATGAATGTTCCTGTGATTGATCTGAATCGGAAAAGCATCGCGTATTACAATGCCATCGGGGTTGAAGCGACGAAACAAGTGTTTATGTTTTTAAAGCCTGGAGAAAGCCCGAATTATCCTGACGGAGTGGAGGAAAGGGTTCATTTTCAGGAGTACGGCGCCAATCCAGAAAAACAAAAAAGTATGATTGTGATCTAAAATCCGTTCCCATAAAATGAATAGTAAGCGTTTTCTCGCCTTAGTGTGACGCATCAGGAAAATGGCGGACGCGAGGACAAAAGATGGACAGCCGCGTCCGTCAAATCTTCCGCTTTTTTCAATAGAATTGAAAGGTTGTTTCGTAAGAGATTTGATCAAAAAGGAGTGATAGAATGTGACAACGATTTATTTGGCCGGGGATTCAACGGTCCAGAACTATCAAGCGAACTCGCCTCAAGGCGGATGGGGGGAATTTCTTCAATCTTATTTGTCGGAGGATGTTCAGGTCGTCAATCGGGCAATCGGAGGAAGGAGTTCAAAAACCTTTGTGGAAGAAGGAAGGCTGGCGGCTATCCTGGAGGTCATCAAAAAAGGCGACTGGCTGTTTGTCCAGATGGGCCATAATGATTCATCAAAAGACAAACCCGAACGCTATACTGATCCGTACACCACATACAAACAATATTTAAGGATGTATATTGAAGGAGCGCGCCAAAAGGAAGCCACACCGCTCCTCATTACCCCTGTTGCCAGGCTTCACTACGAGAACGGCGTGTTTTTAAACGATTTTCCTGATTATTGCATTGCCATGAAACAGCTTGCAGAAGAAGAACATGTCCTCTTAATCGACCTCATGAATAAAAGTCTTCAGCACTTTGCGGAAAAAGGATACAGTGACATTTTTAAATATTTCATGATTTCAGAAAATGTAAACGATTATACCCACTTTACGAAAAAGGGCGCCCGGGAAATCGCAAAGCTTGTCTCATCAGGTATGCAGGAGCTCGGGCTGCCGTTTGTCAAAGAGACGGTGTGAGCATGAAACAGCAAAAGCTGTACCACGGTGCCTGTTTTTATCCTGAGTTATGGAATGAAGCCGTCCTCGAAGAAGATATCCATATGATGAAAGAAACGGGGATCAATGTTGTCAGAATCGGCGAATTTGCCTGGTCAAAAATGGAGCCGGAAGAAGGGTGTTTTGATATCAGTTTTTTTGCGCATGTCATTCGCAAACTGGCCGCCAATGAAATTGAAACCGTCATGTGCACGCCGACTGCCACTCCGCCGATCTGGCTGACCCACGGCCATCCCGAAAGAATCCATGTCAATGAAAAAGGTGAAACGATGGGACATGGATCAAGGCAGCATGTCTGTACGAACCATCCGTATTTCAGAGAGCGGGCGCGGCTGATCACTGAGCATATTGCCAAAGAAATCGGCGGGCTGCCGGGGCTTGCCGGCTGGCAGCTTGACAATGAATTGAAATGCCATGTCAGCGAATGCATGTGCGAAACATGCAAAACATTGTGGCACAAATGGCTGAAGGAACGGTATCAATCGATTGACCGGCTGAATGAGGCATGGGGGACCGGCGTCTGGAGCGTGACGTATCAGACCTTTGAACAAATCCCTCAACCCGGTCCGACTCCATTTTTGCATCATTCATCTTTAAAAACGATGTATCAGCTGTTTTCCATGGAAAAAATCACTGAATTTGCCCACGAACAAGCGGCGGTGATCAGAAAGCATTCAGACGCTCCGATCACCCATAACAGCAGTATCATGTTTGGCGTAAATAATGAGGACCTGTTCAGCGGCCTTGATTTTGCCTCCTTTGATACGTACGCTTCCCAAGAAAACAGAGCCGCTTTTTTGTTCAATTGTGATTTATGGAGAAACATGAAAAAAGGACGGGCTTTTTGGATTATGGAAACAAGTCCTTCCTACAGCGCTTCACTTGAAAGCTATGCGCTGCCTCATGAAGACGGCTATTTGAGAGCTGAAGCGGTATCTTCTTATGCCTTGGGGAGTGAGGCCTTTTGCTATTGGCTGTGGCGGCAGCACAGAGCCGGCTCTGAACAGCCGCACGGTTCAATTCTCAGCGCTTGGGGCGAGCAGGATGTGGGCTATCGGAATGTGCTTGAAGTCGAGCGCGCCAGAAAAGAGATTGAGGATGCCGTGCTCTCGACTGTTCCTGTTCAGGCTGAAACGGCTGTTGTCTATTCAGACCGGGCGAAGGCTTTTTTAAAGACTGAGCCTCACCGCCAGCTCCACTACAGGTCGCTCATCACCGATTTTTATGACCGGTTTTTATCATTGGGCATCCATAGAGACGTGATTTTGGAAGGCAGCACGCTTGCCGGCTATAAGCTGCTGTTTACCCCGTTTATTCATTATTTACCGCCGGAATTCATCAAAAAGGCATCAGCATTCACGGAAAACGGCGGAATTTGGATCGCCGGACCTTTGACAGGCGGGCGGACGGAACATCATACCATCCATACCGACTGCGGGCTTGGACCTTTAGAAACATACGCCGGGGTCAAAACGCTGTTTACGTTTCCGCTGGATGAGCGGCGCACAGTGGGGAGCGCTTTTGGGATCAAGGCTCCGCTCAGTCTGTGGAGTGCTGTTTTTGAAGCAGATCCGGCAGAGGCGGTCGGCATCATTGAACAAGGACCGGCCTCAGGGAAGGCTTTTATGACAGAGCATAAACGGGGCAAAGGAAAAATCGTCATGCTCGGTTCGATGCCGGCAGGAGAAGCCGGGGACATGATGCTGAAGAAGATGATCAGCCACTACGCCGAAGAGGCCGGTGTGACACTTAACATGAATGTGACGCCGGGCACAATCGTCGCCCCGCGCATGGGTCCGGACGGCACTCTTTGGGTGATCGTCAATATGGACGGAAAAGGGGGAGAAGTGGTATTGCCATACAATGCAGCCGATGTGATCACAAATAATAGGGAAGCAAGGGGCCGCCTGAAGCTCGGACCTTATCAATACCGGACCTTACTATTTCCCGCAGCAAGACAATAAAAAGCCGCAGACCTTTGTCTGCGGCTTTTTATTTGCACAATCGAGGTTACAGCAAAACAAAGGCAGGCCGGCAAAAAAGGAGAAATCTGTTTAAGCGCCTCAGGCAAAAAAGGAGCATTGACGGCAAGACGGCCTGAAGGGAAAATACTGGCTAATCCATGAGAAAGGGAGGAGCATTTCAAATGGCAAAGGCTGAATTAAAATGGCTGAATGCAGCGCCGAACGCCTCCGGTGGTGTGACTTGGGGAGTCCCGTGGGAAATAGGCGCGCTTCAAAAAGACGATCCGATCTCAATCACCGTACCTGATCAACCCGCTCCGTTTTTGCAAAGCTGGCCGTTGGCGTACTGGCCGGACGGCTCTGTGAAGTGGACGGGGCATGCCGCCGTTTTCAAGGAGGGAAGCGGCGGACGTGTCTTGCTGCAAAAAAGAGGACAGGAAACGCCTGAACGCATTCTTCAACTCAGCGAAAGGGAAAGCAGCATCACCGTCAATACAGGAGCGATGGTCTGCAAACTTGAAAAAACAGGTCCATCCTTGATCAGCTCAATCTCACTTTCAGGCGAACGATTGCTAAAAACCGGACGGCTCATCGCCTTCAAAGAAAAAAAGAGCGGCACAGCATCAGAGACGATCTATCAAATTGAACGATTTGAAAGCATGATCACCAGCGCGGCAATCGAACAAAGCGGGCCGGTGAAGGCGGTTATCAAGGCCGAAGGGGTCCATCGCGGCACCCGCTCTGGAACTGCGTGGCTCCCGTTTACGGTCAGATTTTCTTTTTATGCCGGCTCTGCATCCATTCGGATCATGCACACGATATTTATTGATAGTGAGGGGAAAAATGAAAGGGTCAAAGGACTCGGATTGGAATGTTCGGCAAAGTTGAGCGGAGCCCCCTGGAATCGGCATATTCGCTATGCAGCAGACAGCGGGATTTACGGAGAGGCTGCCCAGCTTCTGGTCACCAGAAGGTTTAACGAAGCAAACGGGCTATACGAAAAACAGATCGCGGGCGAGCTGGTGAGCGAAAATGCCGAAACTTCAGAAGTAGTCCGTGATGCAACAGGAAATGCGGTATGGAATGACTATAAGCTTGTCCAGGATTCGCCGCTTCACTACAGTTTAAAAAAACGAACTGACCCGGATTGCGCCTGGGTGCGCGCCATCCATGGCAAAAGGGCGAAAGGGCTGATGTATGCCGGGGGTGAAAACGGGGGAATTGCTTTGGGACTCAGACATTTTTTTGAGAAATATCCGTCATCGCTTGAGGTTTCAGGCCTTCATACAGAAAACGCGAAATTGACCGTTTGGTTTTGGCCTCCTGAGGCTGAGGGAATGGATCTCCGGCATTATTCAAAGACAACCCATGTTGAAAGCGCCTATGAAGGGTTTGCGGAAATGCGTTCGACACCCGTCGGAATCGCCAATACGAGCGAAGTCAATCTCGCCTGTTTTGCAAAACCGCCAAGCAGTGAAGAGCTGAACATCCTGGCAGATGAATGGCAAAATCCTCCGCTTTTGGTGTGTGAACCTGAATACTATTATAAAACGCGCGCTCTTGGAATATGGAGTTTAGAAGATAAAAGCCATCCATTTAAAGCGATGCTCGAAGAACAGCTTGCTCAGTCCTTTTCGTTTTACAAGCATGAAGTTGACCAACGCGGCTGGTACGGCTATTGGCATTTTGGGGATGTCATGCATACGTACGACCCGGTCCGCCATGTGTGGCGTTATGATTTAGGCGGCTATGCCTGGCAGAATACAGAACTGGTTCCGAATTTATGGCTTTGGCAGATGTTTTTCAGATCGGGAAGAGAAGACATTTTCAGAATGGCTGAAGCGATGACCCGCCACACAAGCGAGGTGGACTGCTATCATTTCGGCGAATATAAAGGGCTTGGCTCAAGGCACAATGTCATTCATTGGGGCTGCGGCTGCAAAGAAGTGAGAATCAGTATGGCCGGACTTCATAAAGCTTACTACTATTTGACAGCGGATGAACGGACAGGCGACATTTTATCGGAAGTGAAGGATGCTGATCAAGCGTTGAAAACGTTGGATCCAATGAGGGCGTATTATCCAAAAAGCAAATGCTACACCCATGCAAGGGTCGGACCCGATTGGGCGGCACTCTGCTCCAATTGGCTGACGGAATGGGAAAGAACGGGTAATCAAGCTTATTTGGCGAAAATTCTCAAAGGGATTGACCAACTCAAAGCGCTGCAGCTGCGTTTGCTGTCAGGGCCGACTTTTGAATACGATCCCGAAGATGCAAGACTGCTTCATATGGGAGACGGGAATAAAGGCGGCTATCACATGGTCATCGCTTTTGGCGCCCCGCAAGTATGGATGGAGCTCGCCGGTCTTTTGGAAGACGAGGAATGGAGCGACATGCTTGCGGAATTTGGTGATTTTTATTTGCTGAGTGACGAAGAAAAGCGGAGCAGAAGCGGCGGAATACTTCATGATAGGCTGTTTCACTGGCCGATGTTTTCCGCTGCGATGGCTGCATATGGAGCCCGCCGCCAAGACAGACAGCTTGCCGAAAAAGCATGGCGCCTTTTGCTTGATGAAACGCTGAGCCATACCCCATTGCCGATTACCGTGAAGCAGACGGACTCCTGGAAGCGGCTCGCGGAAATTCCCTGGGTCACGACAAACACCATGTCGCAATGGTGCTTAAACACGATCGCTCTGCTGGAGATTATAGGAGATATGCCCCCTGAAACAGGAGATGCAAGAAAAGGTCATACCGGCAAATAAAGTTTGCTATGCCGGGCAAAAAATGAAGCTTGCCGGAAAAATGAAAGCGCTTTGCATTGTGGTGAAGCAGTCAAACGATCAAAAGGGGGAATCGCATTATGCCGAAAAAAAGGATTAAAAAGTGGCTGGCCGTGCCTGTCGTCTGTTTCATATTTATGGGATGCAGCGCGAATGAAACGTCTCATCAACATGCAAAGGACAACCAAAAGAACACGATCCGCATCATGGCTCCGCTTCTGTCGCCCGAAAGCCCGGGGGAAAACAGCCCTTCTTTAAAGGCGCTTGAAGCGTATACGAAAAAGGATATCAAGGTAACATGGGTTCCGAACTCTTCTTACAATGACAAATTTAACATCGTCATGGCGTCCGGAGATATGCCCCATGCCATCGTCGTCACGGACAAGTCGCCCGGGTTCATCAAATCTGTCAAAGCCGGGGCGTTTTGGGAGCTCTCCAAATATGTGAAGGATTATAAAAACCTCAGCCGGGCCGATGAAAAGGTGATGAAAAACAGTTCAGTCAACGGGGAGGTCTACGGCATATACAGGGCAAGGGATCTGATCCGCGCCTCCATCATCATCAGAACAGACTGGCTTACAAACGTCGGGCTCGATATGCCGAAAACGATCGAAGATTTTTATGAAGTGCTGAAAGCGTTTAAGGAAAAAGATCCTGACAAAAACGGTAAAGACGATACGTACGGCATGGTTGTACCGAAATGGATGGGCCTTGGCAACGGAAGCCCATGGGATATTATGCAGACGTGGTTTGGCGCGCCGAACCGCTATGGCGTGAATGAGAACGGCGAGCTTGTACCCGATTTTACGACAGACGAATATATGGAGGCGCTCCGTTTCTTTAAAAAGCTGTATGATGAACGGCTGATCAATCAAGATTTCGCCGTGATGGATTCGGCGAAATGGAATGATCCAATCGTGAAAGGAAAGGCGGGCGTGATCGTTGATACAGGCTCACGGGCTTCGCAAATCCAAAGCGCCCTTGAAGAAGCCGATCCTAAAAACAAAAATGTCATCGATGTCGTCGGCACGGTAAAAGGCCCAAAAGGAACCTATACCTTTCCGACATCCGGATATGCGGGCATGATCGCAATCCCGAAAGCGAGCGTCAAGACGGAAAAAGAATTGAAGGATGTTCTCGCCTTCCTCGACAAAATGAATGACGAACAAGCCCAGATCATCGCCAACAATGGGGTCGAGGGACGCAATTACAAGCTTGAAAACGGAACGTTTACATCGCTTGAAAAAAACAACAAAAAACTGCTTTATGAGCACGAAGGGCTTGCGCAGTTCAGTATGGGGATCCCTGAGCAGAGATATTATATTGCAGAACAAAAGACCAGGCTTTTCAAGCATCGTCAGCAGGTGGTGAAGGAAGGAGAAAAAATCGCCGTATTCAATCCGGCTGAATCGCTTGTTTCCGATCTATACACCCAAAAAGGCGCTCAGCTCGACAACATCATCCTTGATGCCAAAACGCAGTTTATTATTGGAGACATAGATGAAAAAGGCTTTCAGGATGCTGTGGAGCTCTGGTATAAAAGCGGCGGGGAAGAGTTGATGAAAGAACTGAACGAATTGTATCTACAGTCGAAATAGGACCGTCTCCGGCAGCAGATCGAAAGGAGGATGCGGTATATGGAAATCACAACGAAAACGGAGACGGCCGCTGTTGCAACAAAACGGAAAACGAACGGGCTGGCAGCCTTTAAACGGGATAAATGGCTTTATCTTCTGCTCGTTCCCGGTGTTTTATATTTTCTTATTTTTAAATATTGGCCGATGTGGGGCGTATTGATCGCCTTTAAGGATTATTCGCCTTATCTCGGCTTTTGGCAAAGCGAATGGGTCGGATTTGAGTATTTTCAAGACTTTTTTATGAACCCCGATTTTTTTCGGCTGCTCCGCAATACACTGATGCTCGCCGCTCTCGATTTGATATTTGCCTTCCCGGCGCCGCTCATTGTCGCCCTGATGCTGAATGAGCTGAGGCACGCCATTTACAAAAGATGCATTCAGACATTCATTTATGTCCCGCATTTTGTCTCATGGACGATCGTCGTCAGCATCACGTTTGTCTTTTTCACGGTTGACACCGGCGTCATTAATAAAATCCTTGAACAGATAACGGGAAGAGAGATTTCCTTTCTCTCAGACACCGAATGGTTCAGGCCGATGATCGTGTTGCAGAGTATTTGGAAAGAGACGGGCTGGGGAACGATTCTGTTTTTGGCGGCGCTTGCTTCAGTTGACCAGGAGCAGTATGAAGCGGCCGTGATGGATGGAGCGGGGCGTTTCAGAAGATTGTGGCATATTACGCTCCCGGCGATCAGAAGCACGATCATCGTCCTGCTCATTTTAAGAATCGGCAATTTTTTGAACATCGGCTTCGAACAGATTTTTCTGATGACCAACTCTTTGAACAGGAGTGTGGCGGAGATTTTTGACACATATGTCTATATCGTCGGAATCACGCAGGGAGCTTACAGCTACAGTACGGCAGTCGGCCTCTTTAAATCAGTCGTCGGCATTGCGTTGATTTTCGGCGCCAATTATATCGCGAAAAAATTCGACCAGGACGGTCTGTTTTAGGATGGGGGTGAAGAAAAAATGGCCGGTTCAGAAGCGATTCATAACACGAAAGCCGGGCGGGTGTTTGATTGGTTTAATATCGTCTTTCTCGGCTGCTGCGGACTTGTGACGGTTCTGCCTTTTCTGTACATTATCGCCGGTTCGTTTGCGACAGAAGCAGAACTTTCGGAAAGAAGCTTTTTCATCTTTCCGGAAACATTTTCACTTGATGCATACCGTTATATTTTTTCGACACCGACGTTTATCAGAAGCATGGGTGTATCCGTGCTCATTACGGTGGTCGGAACGATCGTCCAGCTCATGTTTACGTTTACGATGGCATACCCGCTTGCAAAACGGCATCTGAAGGGAAGGAACCTGCTGTTAAATCTTGTGATTTTCGCGATGCTCTTCAGCGGCGGGATGATACCGACGTATATCGTCGTCAAATCGCTTGGTCTCCTGGACTCTTACTGGGCGTTGATATTACCGATGGCCATTAATCCGTTCAATTTAATCATTATTAAAAATTTTTTTCAGCAGCTGCCGAGAGAGCTGGAAGAATCCGCGAAAATAGACGGCTGTTCGGAGATCGGCGTGTTTTTCCGGATCGCGCTTCCGCTTTCGAAACCGATTGTCGCAACCTTTGCGCTCTTTTATGCGGTCGGCATTTGGAACGATTTTTTCCATGCGCTTCTTTACATCAATGACAGTGCAAAATGGCCGCTGCAAATGGTGCTGCGCCAAGTTACGATTCTGTCGGATTTGACAGGGACCACCAATGACATGATGGAAAACACCGTCCCGCCGGAGCAGTCGATTAAATTGGCCGTCATCGTCATTGCGACCCTCCCGATTTTAGCGGTGTATCCGTTTTTGCAAAAGCATTTTGCCAAAGGGATCTTGATCGGGTCTGTGAAAGGGTAAAAAAGCCGCCGGGTCGTTCCGGCGGCTTCCTTTAGCGGTTGAAGCTATGCTTTTTTCATCCAAACATAAACCGGCAATCCGGCAAGGCCGATCAAGATCGACCATAGGCAGCTGTAGAAGTCTGTTAAGAGCGTGCTGCCGAGGACAAACAAGGAGCCGGCGATTGCCGCGATCGGCAGGTAAGGATAAAGCGGTACACTGTACGATCTTTTCAGCCCGCTGTTTCGTCTGCGTAAAATAAATACCGCGAAAAATGCCATCACATAAAAGATATAGATCATAAAAATTGAAACCTCTGACAGCTTTTCCGGATTGCTGATAATCATCAGCACAACCGCAAAGATGATTTGCACGATGACGGCGATCCACGGGGTATGAAACGTCGGATGAACGTGGGAGATCCAGCGAGAAAACGGCAGCTGTTTTTTTTCAGCCATCGCGAAAATGACGCGCGGAAAGGACAGGACTTTCCCGTTTAAGCAGCCGAAAATACTGACAATGATTCCGATGGAGATCAATTTGCCGCCGATCGGTCCGAAAAGCATCGATGCCGCGGTGCTTGTCGCATTTTCGCCGAGCTTTACGATCTGGTCGGCAGGCAGGATATGAAGCAGTGCCAGATTGATAAACAAATAGCAGGCCGTAACGATCAGAATGCCTCCGGTCATCGCTTTTGGAAGAAGTTTTTCCGGCTGTTTCATTTCTCCGCCGAGCGCGGCAAGCAGTATCCAGCCGTCATAAGCGAACAATGTCGCCAAAACGGCAGCTCCGAAGTTCTGGTCTGCGATACCGCTGCTGACCTCACTAAATATATGCTCGTCGCCTTTCCAAAGGCCGAAGATCACAATGCATACAATGGGGATCAGCTTTCCGACCGTTGTGATCGTTTGAACCGCCCCGCCGTACTTGGTGCCGATAATGTTGACGATGCACAAAAAGGCGACGGATATAATGCCGATAAGCGCGGCAAATGACTTGTCCCATGAAAACAAATTGGCCACGAGTGAGCCGAAATACAATCCGAGCGCGCCGATGATCGCGGGTCCGTAGATAATGATTTGAACCCAGCCGCACAAAAAGCCCCAGAACTCTCCGTAAATCTCTTCAAGATACGTATAAAGGCCGCCCGTTTTCGGAATCTGTGTACCGAGTTCGGCGATCGTCAGTCCGCCTGCAAGCGTTAGAAAGCCTCCCAGAAGCCAGGCGAAAAGTGCGATCTGCGCATTGCCGGAATAAGAAAGAACACTGCCGGGCTTCATAAACACGCCCGAGCCGATGATCGTTCCAATCACCAGAGAAAGCGCAAATAATAAGCCTATCTCTTTTTTTAGTCCGTTTTCTTCTGCATTCATTTGTTACGCCTCCCATTGTTTGATTTCTTTTTCTGAAAAACTATTTTTATATTGTAATACCATTTTTCAAAAACAAAAATAAAATAAATTTTCTGATTTTCGTTGTTTTTTTATTTTTGATGTATTTTGAGGTGGTAAAACGCGTTTTAGAAGATTTATAGTCGAACTTTATTTAGATATATAACTCTTATTGTTAAGATTTTTCGTGTTTTCCTTCACCATCTTGTGTGCCGAGCGTCATCAGTTGACTTTTGACTTGAAATCACATACCTTGGTTATAGAACATATATCTCGAATTCGAGATATTAACATCGCAACCTAATAGGAGATGAATTGTTATGAAAGTAAACGGTATTCACCACGTGTCTGCTTTAACGGCACATGCGCAAAAAAACTACGATTTTTATGTAAAAGGACTGGGAATGAAGCTGATCAAAAAATCAGTCAATCAGGATGAGCCGACGATGTATCATTTGTTTTACGGAGATGAGGTTGCGACGCCCGGATCGGATTTGACATTTTTCGAAATTCCGATGCTGGCGCGCCGTGTGGAAGGCACGAACTGCATTTCATCCGTCTCGCTTCGCGTACCGGGGGAAGAGGCGCTTCGCTTTTGGGAAAAGCGTCTTGATGAGCTCGGCGTTGCCAAAGACTCCATCACCAAGCGGGCGGGGCGCAGCATTCTCCGCTTTTTAGATCCTGAAGGACAAAACATCATTCTCACTGCGGATGAAAACGGCAAAGATATCGGAGTACCTGTGAAAAACAGCGTCATTCCCGGGGAATTTGCCATCAGGGGGCTCGGTCCCGTCGAGCTGTCCGTCGCCGATACAGAACCGACAGCCGCCGTTCTGACAGACATTCTCGGCTTTAAGCAGATTGCCGAAGACTGGACGGAAACAAACCAAAAACTGCTTATTTTTGAATCAGGAGAAGGCGGGGCAGCAACGGAAATCCATGTGAAAAAAACCGAAGATTTGCGGAGAGAGCGGCCCGGTAGAGGCAGCGTCCACCATGTTGCATTCCGCGTCAAAGATGAGGAAGAGCTGCAAAAATGGCATGAAACAATCAGCGCGCATGGCTTCACAAACTCCGGCATCGTAGAACGCTATTATTTTAAAGCGCTGTACTTCAGAGAACCGAACGGCATCCTTTTTGAGCTTTCGACAGACGGTCCCGGTTTTGCCGTTGACGAAGACATCGACCACCTGGGGCAAAGCCTTGCGCTGCCGCCATATCTTGAAAATAGACGGAAAGAAATTGAAGCCCGGCTTACACCGATTCAGACAACAATGTAACCAAGGCCCCCTGATGGGGAGCCTTGGTTTTTTCGAAAATAAAAAAACTGCCGGCAATGCCGGCAGCCAGGGAGGATTTATATTGATTAAGAAGAAGTTTCTTCTTTTTGATCAAGCTTCACTTGTTTTGTCATGGTTTTGCCGTTTCTGATAATCGTCACTTTCACCGTGTCTCCGATCTTTGTATTCTTGTAAAGGATATTGCGGAGGGTGCTTCCTGAATCGGTTTCTTTGCCGTTCAGGCTGACGATGACATCATTTTCTTTGAGGCCTGCTTTTTCAGCCGGAGATCCTGCGGCGACCTGGCCGATGTAGACGCCTTTGTTTAATTGGCTGCCGCTCAATCCGAGCGTTCCTGTTTGATAGTTTTCAGGAACCTGGTTCAGATCCATCATGCTCACACCGATATACGGACGTTCGATTTTTCCTTTTGATTGCAGTTCCTCTGCAATCGGCTTGACGTCATTGCTCGGAATCGCAAACCCGATCCCTTCAACACCGGTTTCACTGATTTTCATACTGTTAATCCCGATGACTTCGCCTTTTGTATTTAACAGGGCTCCTCCGCTGTTTCCTGGATTGATCGCGGCATCCGTCTGAATGACGTTCATCTTGGTTTCCCCGGCTGATGTATCGACGGAAACGGTCCGGTTGACACCGCTGACGATTCCCTGTGTTACAGTGCGGGAAAGGTCTTTGCCGAGCGGGTTGCCGATCGCCACCACTGATTCGCCCGCTTTTAGGCTGGAAGAGTCGCCGAAAGTTGCGACCTTTTCCACATGATCAGCGGAGATTTCAACAACGGCAAGGTCTGTCAGGGAGTCGCTGCCAAGCAGCTTGCCTTCCACTTCTTTTCCGTTAGATAAGGAAACGGTCAGCTTGCTCGCGCCTTCGACAACATGATTGTTTGTGATGATATACGCTTTTCCGTTCGCTTTTTTATAAATAACGCCTGATCCTGTTCCTGTTTCCTCTTCGCTGGAGCTGTTATTGCTGCTTTCAAAGCCGAACATGCCGGTCTGTGACTGTTTTTGATAGTTTGAGATGCCGACGATGGCAGGCGACACATTTTCAACCATGTCCGATACATCTGATGTGCTTGAGTTTGACAGCTTTTCCGTTTTCGTACTTTGCGGCGAAGTCGTATTTGTTGTTTGATTTGTTTGGGTTTGCACTGACGAATTGGTCTTTTCGTCTCCGCTGTGCTGAAACGTCGTCACACCGAGGACGAGGCTTCCTCCGATGATGCCGCTGATGATCGGCGTCAGCCAGGACATTTTGCGTTTTTGATGCTCTGCACGGTTAACGGTTTGCTCCGTCTGCTGTTCAGGAATGATGATTTCATGTTTGGGTTCATGAGGATTTTCCCGATTGTATTCCATATTCTCCACGCTCCTATTGTTATCATAACCTTTGATGACTACATCATAAACAAAGAGTGTGGGATAAACGTGAAAACATTGTGGGAAATTGTAAAAGAAACGGATAGAATAGATAACAGACCGCCCAGCGGCGGATAAAAGACCAATACCCCGAGGTGTTAAAAGCATTGAAAAAAATCGGTTTTATCGGATTTGGAAGCATGGCAGACATGATCGCATCAAAGCTGCTTGAACAAAAAAAGATCAATGAAGATATGGTGGCAATCAGTACGAGGACACCCGGAGGCAGAGCTGAAAGCTTTATAAAACGCTATCCGAATGTTTCCCGCCAATCTCCTGAGGAACTCGCAAATCAATGCGAACTTCTCTTCATCTGTGTACCGCCTATAGCTGTAAAAGAAGCAGTCGCACAGATCAGTCCGCATCTCCAAAAAGATGCGCACATCGTGTCTATCGCGGCCGCGGTCACGATCGAGCAGCTTCACAAGTGGACAGGCAGTCAAGTATCAAGATACATACCGACTCTGACATCTGAAACAGACACAGGTACATCGCTTGTGGTTCACGGAGAACGCGTGGCGGAAAAAAACAAAAAGCGGCTCGAAGAATATCTCGCATCATTTGGCAGAGTAAAAAACATCCGGGAAGCAGATATCGATGCCGCGAGCAATTTAACCAGCTCATCACCGGGATTGATTGCTTCGATTTTTGAAGAATTCGCTCAGGCCGCAGTAAGAAACAGCAGTCTGGCAAAAGAAGAAGCGTTTGACTTCCTGATTCATTCTTTGGTAGGAACCGGGAAACTTTTGTTGGAAAAACAAATGACTTTTGAGGAAACATTGCAAAGAGTGGCGACAAAAGGGGGCATCACCGCCGAAGGAGCCGACGCCATACGACAACAGGCGCCGCAGATGTTTGATGAAGTGTTTTCCAGAACGTTGAAGAAATACGAAGAAATAAAAGAAACGGTCAGCCGCGGCGACCAATAAATAAAAACAGGAGGCTGCCTTAGGAACGGCCTCCTGTTTTTATTCGGCAAATTCCTGTACATTCCACCATTATCTTTATTTTCTAAATTTCCCAACAGTTATTGCAATCCTATTAAAATTCTAATATAATTTGTTAGAATATTCATAAAATAACAAAAAAATTGAGGGATTTTTGACAGGGGGGTTTTCGATGAAGCTGTATATGTCCGTTGATATGGAGGGGATTTCGGGACTTCCGGATGATACGTTCGTTGATTCAAGCAAGCTGAATTATGAGCGGGGCCGGATGATCATGACGGATGAGGCCAATTATGTCATTGAAGAGGCGTTCAAAAACGGCTGTTCTGAAGTGCTTGTCAATGACAGCCATTCTAAGATGAACAACCTTTTGATTGAGCGGCTTCATCCTGAAGCGCAGCTGATCTCAGGGGATGTCAAACCGTTTTCAATGGTTCAGGGGCTTGATGACACATGCGCGGGAGCGATGTTTTTGGGATACCATGCGAGGGCCTCGATGAAAGGCGTGATGTCGCACAGCATGATTTTCG
The DNA here is from genome assembly GCF_033261025.1 of Bacillus sp. KICET-3. Lineage (NCBI taxonomy): Bacteria > Bacillati > Bacillota > Bacilli > Caryophanales > Bacillaceae > Bacillus > Bacillus sp. KICET-3. Next base: position 1,490,449 of record NZ_CP137345.1, read on the forward strand.
GCGTCAGACATTTTTACATAAATGATCAGCCGGTCGGCGAGCTCGGCTTTAATGCTTATGTGGCGGGCTATTTCGGCGTCCCGGTGCTGATGGTTGCCGGTGACAGCCAGGCGGCGGCAGAAGCGGAGGAGCTGATTCCGAACGTGGCGACCGCGGCCGTCAAAGAAACGATTTCCCGTTCGGCGGTCAAGTGTCTCACACCGGAAAAAGCGGGGCGCCTGTTAAAAGAACAGACGGCTTTCGCGCTGCGAAACAAGGATAAAGTCAAGCCGCTCACGCCTCCCGACAGACCGGTGCTCAGCATCGAATTTGCCAACTACGGCCAGGCGGAATGGGCGAACCTGATGCCGGGCACGGAAATCAAGCCGGGAACGACGGTAGTCCGTTATGAAGCAAAGGACATTTTGGAAGCCTACCAGGCGATGCTTGTGATGACAGAGCTTGCGATGAGAACGACATTTTCCTAGGAAGGTGTGATGAACAATGGCAGGTTACATCATGAAGCGGCTGCTGTCGATGGTAGCGACCATTTTGGTGATTACGACCTTGACCTTTGTGATGATGAAAGTAATACCGGGCTCTCCTTTTAATGAAGAGCGGAACACAAATGAAGCAGTCCAGCGGAATTTGGAGGCTTACTACCATTTGGACGAGCCTCTCTTTGTTCAATATTTGTTTTATTTAAAGTCGATCGTCGCTTTTGATTTCGGTCCGTCGATCAAGCAGCCTTCACAAAGTGTCAACGATATGCTGTCTAGAGGCTTTCCCGTTTCATTTGAACTGGGAATGACGTCTCTCATAATTGCGATTTTGTCAGGGATTGCGCTCGGCATCTTTGCAGCGCTTCGGCAAAACGGGATCATCGACTACGCGGCGATGACGGTCGCCGTCCTCGGCATTTCCGTTCCGAACTTTATCATGGCGACGATGCTGATTCAGCAGTTCGCCGTCAATTGGAACATCTTTCCCCCTTCGACATGGACGAGCCCGATGCATATGGTGCTCCCGACAGTTGCTTTGGCCATGGGGCCGATGGCGATTATCGCCAGGCTGACGCGTTCGAGCATGATTGAAGTGCTGACTCAGGACTATATCCGGACGGCGAGGGCGAAAGGGCTTTCCCCTGTTAAAATCGTCATGAAGCATGCCCTGAAAAACGCACTCATGCCCGTGATCACGGTACTCGGGACGCTGGCAGCCGCCATTTTAACGGGCAGCTTCGTCATTGAAAAAATCTTCGCCATTCCGGGAATGGGAAAATATTTCGTTGAAAGCATCAATTCCCGCGATTATCCCGTGATTATGGGAACCACCGTTTTTTACAGCATCATCCTCATTGTTATGCTGTTTTTAGTCGATTTGGCCTACGGAATCCTTGATCCCCGCATTAAACTGCATAAGAAAGGGTGAGTCATATGAGCCTCCCAGTTCGCACGGAACATGAAGCGCCGCCGGGCGGGCATATCCCGAACGAATGGTTTGCCCCGAAGAAACAGGAAAAGGGCGAACGTGAATCTGTACTCAGACCAAGCCTCTCCTATTGGCAGAACGCCTGGCGCATTTTAAGGAAGAACAAGCTGGCGATGGCCGGTTTGGGCATTCTGATCTTCCTCTTCATCATGGCGGCTTTCGGGCCGGTTTTGTCTCCGCACAGCGTCACACAGCAATCGCTCGCACAGCAAAATCTTCCCCCGTCCCCGCAGCATTGGTTCGGAACAGATGAGCTTGGCCGCGACGTTTTTACAAGAACATGGTACGGGGCGAGAATTTCGCTATTTGTCGGTGTTATGGCGGCTTTGATCGACTTTGCGATCGGCGTCATTTACGGCGGGATTGCCGGCTATAAAGGCGGAAAAACCGACCATGTCATGATGCGGATCATTGAAGTGCTCCACGGACTTCCATACTTGCTGGTCGTCATTCTTTTAATGGTGTTGATGGGACCCGGACTCGGGACGATTCTCATCGCGCTGACTGTCACCGGATGGGTCGGCATGGCCCGGATTGTCAGGGGACAGGTGCTGAAGGTCAAGCATGATGAGCACGTCCTCGCCTCCAAAACGTTTGGGGCGAAAACAATGCGCATCATCAGAAAAAACCTGCTTCCGAACATGATGGGGGCGATCATCGTTCAGATGACACTGACAGTGCCGTCCGCGATATTCGCCGAAGCGTTTTTAAGCTTTCTCGGGCTCGGGATTCAGGCTCCGTTCGCCAGCTGGGGCGTCATGGCGAACGACGGTCTTCCGGTGATTTTGTCAGGTCATTGGTGGCGGCTGTTTTTCCCGGCTTTCTTTATCTCCCTGACGATGTTCGCCTTCAATGTTCTTGGAGACGGACTTCAGGATGCACTAGATCCGAAGCTGAGGAGGTCATGACATTTGCGGAAAAAAATATTGGAAGTCGAGAATCTGCATGTGTCATTTGCGACATACGGAGGGACGGTTAAAGCCGTCCGCGGCGTCAGCTTTGATTTGTATGAAGGGGAAACGTTCGCGATTGTCGGTGAATCAGGATGCGGTAAAAGTGTGACATCACAAAGCATCATGCAACTGCTTCCGAAATTTTCTGCCTTGATCACAGATGGAGCCATACGTTTCAAAGGAAAGGACTTGCGCCATCTGTCTGAAAAAGAAATGAGGACGATCCGCGGAGCCGAGATCTCGATGATCTTCCAGGATCCCATGACGGCGCTGAATCCGACCTTAACCATCGGCGATCAGCTGACAGAAGCGGTTTTGGAGCACCGCGCGGTTTCGAAGGCTGCGGCGAAAGAGGCCGTGGTCTCGATGCTTGAGCTCGTCGGGATTCCGAATCCGGGAGAGCGTTTGAAACAGTATCCGCATCAATTCAGCGGAGGCATGAGGCAGAGGATCGTGATCGCGATGGCGCTGATCTGTGAGCCGGAAATCCTGATTGCCGATGAGCCGACAACCGCGCTTGATGTCACGATACAGGCACAAATCCTTGAGCTGTTTAAAGATATTCAGCAAAAAACCGGCGTGTCCATCATTTTAATTACACATGATTTAGGGGTTGTCGCGCAGACCGCCGACAGAATCGCGGTCATGTATGCGGGGAAAATCGCAGAGACGGGAACGCGGAAAGACATCTTTTATCATCCGCAGCATCCGTACACAAAGGGATTGTTGAAATCCGTGCCGAGGCTTGACCTTGAAGAAGCGGATCTCGTTCCGATCGACGGAACGCCGCCTGATTTATTTTCTCCGCCGGCGGGCTGTCCGTTTACCGCCCGCTGCCCAAATGCGATGGAGGTCTGCGAAAAGCTCTATCCGGCGAAAACGGAAGTGGCGGCAGGGCACGATGTCTGCTGCTGGCTTCAGGATGAACGGGCAAAACGGGTTGTATTTAGTTCTTAATCTATGAAACGGGGGGATTTGATGAAAACATGGTGGAGCGGTTTGATCGTCATGGTGGTTTCCGTCATGCTGTTCGGCTGTACGGCAAATGAACAGGCGGGTCAGAATGCGAATGCGGACGGGAAAGGGAAAGAGTCGAATCAGGAACAGGTTCTGAAGCTGAACAATGAAAATGAACCGACATCATTTGATCCGCCGACCGGCTTTAATAATGTGTCATGGCAGGCGCTGAACAACTTGATGGAGGGGCTGACGAGGCTTGGGGCCGATCATGAGCCTGAGGCCGCATCAGCCGAAAAATGGAGCATTTCCGATGATGGAAAGACATATACTTTTACAATCCGCGGGCAGGCGAAATGGTCTAACGGAGATCCGCTGACAGCGGGCGACTTCGAATATGCATGGAAGCGCCTGCTTGATCCGAAAACAGGTTCTTCCGCCGCGTTTTTAGGATATGTTATTGAAGGCGGCGAAGAATTTAACAACGGAAAAGGCTCGAAGGATGACGTAAAGGTAGAAGCCTTGAATGACAAAACCCTTAAAGTCACGCTGACAAGCCCGCAAAAATCGTTTTTAAGCATTGTCTCAAATCCTGCCTTTTTCCCTGTCAATCAGAAGGTAGCCGAGGGAAATCCGAAATGGCATGAGGAAGCAGATACGTTTGTCGGGAACGGACCGTTTAAGCTGACGGAGTGGAAGCATGATGAAAGCCTGGCGATGGAAAAAAGCGACACGTACTGGGATAAAAAAACCGTAAAGCTGGATAAAGTCACATGGGCGATGGTCAATGACAGAAATACCGATTATCAAATGTTCCAGTCGGGTGAGCTTGACACGGCATATGTACCGGCAGAGATGAGCGAAAAGCTGATGGGGTCTGACGAAGTGAAGGTGTTTGATCAGGCCGGCCTTTACTTTTACAGGTTCAATGTCAAGATGGAGCCCTTCCAAAATGAAAACATCAGAAAAGCGTTCGCGATGGCGGTTGACCAGCAGGAACTTGTCGACTACGTCACGAAAAACGGTGAAAAGCCTGCGCGCGCCTTTGTCTCGCCGGGCTTGAAAGGATCAGGCGGCAAGGACTTTCGCGAGGAAGGCGGAGATGTAGTCACATTTAATGCCGATGAAGCGAAAAAGCTTCTTGAAAAAGGAATGAAGGAAGAACATTATAAGAAGCTGCCGGAAATTACGCTGACATACAGCACAAAGCCTGAACATAAAAAAATGGCCGAGGCGGTTCAGCAACAGCTGAAAAGTGTATTGAACGTCAATGTGAAGCTGGCCAATATGGAATGGAACACGTTCCTCGAGGAGCAAAAAGCGCTCAAGTTTCAGTTTTCGCAAAGCTCTTTCCTGGCCGATTATGCTGACCCGATCAATTTCTTAGAAAGCTTTCAAACCGATAATTCGATGAACCGGACCGGGTGGAGCAGCAAAGAGTATGATCAGCTGATCAAAGCGGCGAAACATGAAGCTGATGAAGGAAAACGCAATGAGCTGATGCATCAGGCGGAAAAGGTGTTATTTGAAGGTATGCCGATCATTCCGGTCTATTTCTATAACCAAGTCCATTTGGAAAAGGAAAATGTCAAGGGCATCATCCGCCATCCTGTCGGCTATATCGAACTGAAATGGGCCGAAAAAACATAGAATGATAAAAAAGTCCGCCCGGGACATGTATGTGCGCCTCTTCAGCACGATTCCGGGCGGTTTTTTCACAAGGGGGACTTTGCATTGAAAATCGCGCCTCAAAAACTGAAAACCGGCGATACGGTCGGGGTGATCGCACCGGCGAGTCCGCCTGTCGCGGAAAAACTTGATGCCGCCGTCCAATATTTAAAAAAGCTTGGGCTCCGTGTCAAAATCGGCCGTGCCTCCGGCAAAAAACACGGCTATTTGGCGGGAACGGATGAAGAGCGCCTGCGGGATTTTCATGATATGTTCCAGGATCCGTCCGTCAAAGCGGTGATCTGCGCGTGCGGAGGGTATGGGACGGGACGGATTGCGGAGAAGATTGATTTTGACGTCATCAAAAGCCATCCGAAAATATTTTGGGGATATTCAGACATTACGTTTTTACATATGGCCATCCAGAAGCGGACCAATCTGATCACATTCCATGGACCGATGCTCAGCTCTGATATCGGCAAAGAAGACGTCCATCCATTGACAAAACAGTCCTTTCAGCAGCTGTTTCAAAAAATGTCGCTCACTCTGACCGAAGACGTCTCGCCTTTAGAGGCTGTTGTAAAAGGAAAAGCAAAAGGGGAGCTGATCGGCGGAAATCTCGCCCTTCTTGTGACAACCCTCGGCACGCCGTTTGAAATCGATACAAGGGGAAAGCTTCTCTTTATAGAGGATATCGATGAAGAGCCTTACAAAATCGACCGGATGCTCAATCATTTGAAAATGGCGGGGAAATTGTCTGATGCCGCAGGTATTCTGCTCTGCGATTTTCATGATTGCATTCCGAAAAAGCGCAGTGAATCACTGACGTTAAAGGAGATCATAGAAGATTATATCGTCCCGGAAGGCAAGCCGGCGCTGTCAGGCTTTCAAATCGGCCATTCTTCCCCGAATATCGCTATACCAATCGGGGCTGAAGGCATGCTTGATACTGAAAAAAAACAACTGATGATCGAACCCGGGGTTTCTTAAAACGAAAAAAGAGGAGGGCCGGCATGAAGATAACCGCTATTCATACATACCGAATCGCCGTTCCATTAAAGAAACCGTTCAAAACCGCGCTCAGAACAGTGCATACCGCTGAAGCCGTCATGGTTAACATGTTGGCAGAGGACGCATCAGGCTGGGGAGAAGCGCCCCCGACCGCCGTTATCACTGGAGAAACTCTTGACAGCATCGAAAGCGCGATCAGGGAGGTGTTTGCACCTGCCTTGATCGGCCAAAGTTTATTAAGGGCGGAAGCCGTATTTTGTACAATCGACAAATTGATGTGCGGAAATACAAGCGCAAAGGCCGCTGTTGATATGGCTGTTTACGATTGTTTATCACAAATGTGCGGGCTGCCTTTATATCAATTTTTAGGAGGGTACAGGCGGGAGATTGAGACGGACTTTACCGTCAGCGTCAATCAGCCTGAAGAAATGGGGGAAGACGCCGCCCGCTATATGAATGAGGGTTTTCGTACATTAAAAGTAAAGGTCGGAAAGGACGACATCGAATCAGATCTTGCCCGCATCCGTGAAATCCGCGGACGTACGGGGACGGGAGCGAAAATCCGGCTTGATGCAAATCAAGGATGGACGCCCAAACAGGCAGTCAGGGCGATTCGGAAACTGGAGGATGAAGGTCTTGATATCGAGCTTGTTGAACAGCCCGTCCATAAAGATGATCTTGAAGGATTAAAACAAGTAACAGATGCAGTGGATACATTGATCATGGCCGACGAAAGCGTGTTTTCTCCGGAGCAGGCTTTTCAGGTGCTTAAAACGAGAAGCGCTGATTTGATCAATATTAAGCTGATGAAAGCGGGCGGCATCCGTAACGCTTTAAAGATCAATGCTTTGGCGGAAGCCTGCGGGGTGGAGTGCATGGCCGGAAGCATGATCGAAACTAGGCTCGGCATTACAGCGGCGGCACACTTTGCAGCAAGCCAAAAAAATGTGACAAGGTTCGATTTTGATGCACCGCTGATGCTGAAGGAGGATATCGTCAAAGGCGGCATCAGCTATGAAGGAAGAAGAATGTTCTTTCCTGATGTTCCCGGTCTCGGCATCTCCAATATTAAAGGGATAAAGGGGGAGTGATGGATGGATGTATATACGGCGGCCGTTTCAGTAGCGAATGTCTGGACACACCCTGAGGCGCCGAGGAAGGTCGATCAAATGATGCTGTCAAAGCCCGTTCGTATCAGAGCCTGGCTTGATTCATTGCCATACGGGGCCCGCCTTGAATTGTGCACGGCCAATCTCATTCAGACACAGGTGCTCTTCGGTGAAGAAGTTCTTGTGCTAGAAGAAAGGGACGGCTGGGCTTCGGTCGTCATCCCCGGACAGCCGTCAGCGAAAGATGACCGCGGCTACCCGGGCTGGATGCCGAAAGCTAATCTGGCAAAAAAAAGCCGGACACAGTCGGAAGTATACGCCGTCATTCAAAAACCGACCGCATATTTATATACAGAGGAAAAAACGAGAGAGCTCGAATTGAGTTTTCTCACAAAACTTGCCATCCTGGATGAAGACAGCGCCTGGTTCCAAGTCGAAACGCCATTGGGACCGAGATGGCTGAAAAAAGAAGACGCAAAAGTCAAAGGAAATCCAAAAGGATCCGGAAAAGACATCGTACAGACAGGCGAAGCTTTTTTAAATCTGCCGTATCTGTGGGGAGGAATGAGCGGATTTGGCTATGACTGTTCAGGTTTTGCCCGCCATATGCTGATAGCGAACGGATATTCCGCGCCCCGGGATGCCGGCGACCAGGCAACGGGCGGAAAAGCGGTTCCGTTTAGCGGGGCGGAGCCTGGGGACCTGTTGTTTTTTGCGTATGGAGAAGGCAAAGGCCGGGTGCATCATGTCGGTATTTACTACGGAAACGGGAAGATGCTTCACTCTCCGAAAACGGGAAAGACCATCGAAATCATATCTCTCGAAGATACGGTTTACGAAAAGGAGCTCTGCGCAATTCGCCGCTATTTTTAATGAAAACGGAGGGATCGGCATGAAACAAGAAACATTGCTGAAAGTCAGCGGATTGAAAATGCATTTTGACGCCGGAAAAGGAAAAACAGTCAAAGCGGTTGACGGCATTTCTTTTCATATAAAAGAAGGAGAGACGTTCGGGCTTGTCGGTGAATCCGGCTGCGGCAAATCGACGACGGGCCGGGTGCTGCTGCGCCTTTATGAGCCGACAGAGGGCGGGGTTCAATACCGCGGGAAACACATTCACAAATTAACTGAAGCCGAATCGTTTCGATACAACCGGAAAATTCAAATGATTTTTCAAGACCCGTATGCTTCATTAAACCCGCGGTTGACGGTCAGGGACATCTTGCTGGAGCCGATGGAAATCCACGGCCTCTACGGAGGGCGGAAGGGGCGCCTTGAAAAAGTGGACGAGCTGCTGGAATCAGTCGGCCTTAATCGAGCCTTTGCCAATCGCTATCCTCATGAATTCAGCGGCGGCCAAAGGCAGAGAATCGGCATCGCAAGGGCGCTCGCCCTGGAGCCGGAGTTCATTGTCGCAGACGAACCGATCTCAGCACTTGATGTTTCCGTGCAGGCGCAGGTCGTCAATCTCCTGAAAAAACTGCAAAAAGAAAAAGGATTGACCTTTCTGTTTATTGCGCACGATCTCTCCATGGTCAAGCATATCAGCGACCGCATCGGCGTCATGTATCTCGGGCACATGGTTGAAATTACGGCCAGCTCCCGATTGTATCAAGAGCCGCTTCATCCTTATACACAAGCCCTTTTGTCGGCTATTCCGATTCCAGATCCCGACATCGAAGATAAACGAAAACGAATCATTTTAAAAGGCGAGCTTCCAAGCCCGATCAACCCGCCCTCAGGCTGCGTGTTCAGAACGAGATGCCCCGCAGCGATGTCGATTTGCACCGCCAAAAAGCCTGTTTTGAAAGAAGCCGAGGAAGGGCACTATGTCGCCTGCCATTTGTATGACGGGGAGGTCAAAAAGGAGGACGATGAAATGGAAGTGACGCTTCAAACAAGATAAGCTTTTTTCTAAAACAAACAGGAGCCGCTTTAGGCTCCTTCCTTACGTACAGCTCCTCTCAAGCGGCATCGTGCAGCATCTGAAAGAACCGCCCGATTTGATAATTTCCGATAAATCGATTTCAATGACCGTGTAGCCGCGCGATCTGAGCTGTCTGTTGACCTCTTTATTATCCGGGAGGCTTATCACGGTCTGATTTCCGATGGAAAGGACATTCGTTCCCAGTGTGAACTGTTCATTTTCAGGCACTTCGATCATATCATAGCGCTTTTTAAGCACCTCGTATTCTTTTTCTCCCAGCGCTTTTGGGTAAACGAGCGCTTCTTGCGGAGAAAGGATGTTGAAGACGCAGTCAAGGTGGAGATAGGTTTCCTCAAATGGAACAGGAATCACTTCATGGGATGGAAGCAGGCGTTTCAGCGCTTGAACGGCCGAAAATGATGTCCGTTCGCTGACCCCTGCGTAAACGGTATGCTGATCGATGAGAATGTCGCCGCCCTCTATTTTATACCCTCCGTTAAACGAACGATAAGCGATGTTTTCTTTGGAAAGCCATTCCTGCAGCACATTTTCTTCACCCTGGCGGATATCGGCTGAAAGCCGGGAGGTAAAAACGGTTTCCCCGATGGTAAACCCGATATCTCTTGTAAACACCTGTTCAGGAAATTGGCTCGAAGCCGGCAGCAGAAACACTTCTACGCCGCGTTTTTCCAATTCATTGATCAAAGTCTCATGTTGGCGGACGGTAATGGTTCTGTCTATATTTTCTTTATGGAAGTACTTTTGTGTTTCATTGATGACATCCTGAATCGCCATATACTCCGGCCGGCATAGGACCACTTTTTTTAGCACGTCATATTCACTTGTGCATTCTGTTTGATGATGTTTTTTCGGCACTGCTGAATCCATGTTCTCTCCCCCGTCTCTCAATATAATACTTTTCATTATTCCCTTCCCGGCGCTGGAAATAAACGTTTTGGCAAGAAAATCTCACAAATCAGCCGGATAAAAAAGTTTAGACAAATGAATTCTAATAGTGTTTAATAAAGAAAAATTCCACTTTACAACACATCTAGACATCAAAGGAGAAATGGATATGAAGGGACCAGAGAAAAGATATTGCCGGGAATCGAAAGTTGTCAAAACAAGCAGGGTATTTCCGCTTGATACAAACAATCACAACACGCTGTTCGGAGGAAAGCTGATGAGCTATATTGACGACATTGCCTCGATTTCCGCTGCACGACATTCCAGATGTGAGACGGTTACCGCATCAATGGATTCTGTCGATTTTCTCGAGCCGATCAGACAGGAAGATTCCGTTTGTCTGGAGTCTTATGTGACATGGGTCGGAAGAACGTCTATGGAGGTATTTGTCAAAGTGATTAAAGAGCATCTCCTCACAGGGGAACGCAAGCTTGCGGCCACCTCTTTTTTAACGTTCGTGGCTCTGGATCAAGATGGAAACCCTCAGGCTGTTCCAAAGGTTGAGCCGCAGACCGATGAAGAAATCATGCTTCATCAGACAGCGCAACAGCGGGCGGAAGAACGCAAAAACCACCGGAAGCACAGCAAAGCGCTTGCCGCAGCCCTTGCGGTTGACAAGCCATGGTAAGCTGTCCGGATTGAACTGCCAAGACCCCGGTTCTTTTCAAGAAGAGCCGGGGTTTTTTTCTTTGGCGGAATACGTCAGCAAATGATTGCTAAAAATAAGAGAGATGATCAAAAACAGGAAAGAAGATATGGAATATGACGTTCGAACAGCTATGGATTTTTTTCTTCAAGCCGGCTCTGGTATTCACTATCGCTTACATTCTTTTTCGGATTGCCGGGAAAAAAGCCGTTTCTCAAATGACGAATTTCGACCTCTTATTGACATTTGCGATCGGAACGATTATCAGCGAGCCGATTCTCACTTCCAGCATTGGAATGGCGATTTACTATGCCCTCAGTTTTCTCATCTTTTATTTGTGTATTGAAAAATTGTCTTTGCATAATGTTTGGAGGCGCTTTCTTGTTGTCAGTCCAACGGTGCTGATCCGAAACGGACATATTGATGAAAAGGGCCTGAAAAAAGAGCGGCTTACAATCAATGAACTGCTCGGAAAGCTTCGTGAAAAAGGATATGCCGATCCTCACGATGTCGATTTGGCGCTGATTGAAGAATCCGGCCAAGTCAGCGTGATTCCAAAATCAGAGGCAAGGCCTGTGCAGCCGAAAGATTTGAACCTTCAGACGGCACGGAATTTTGTGCCGATTCCGCTGATTCTCGATGGGGAGATTATTGAGCACAATTTAAAATATTTGCAGAAAACGAAAGAGTGGCTGTACGAAAAATTGGAGGAAAAAGGGATAGGGAAGGCAGAGCTGTCTTCGATTACGCTCGGTACATTGCATGAAAATCATGCCATCATGATCGATAAAGATGTCCAACAGCAACCGCAAACACATGATCCGTATTTATATAAACCAGGGGATGACAAATAAAACTTTCGCCGAATAGGCGATTTTTTTATTTTAATTATTCTGAAAAAACTTTTTTGCGATTTAGTCACTTTCCGTTTTAACCGCTTTATATCAACGTTTCTAAGAAGAGTTATATCGCATGAACCGGGGAAATTGTCATAAAAAGAATAAACTGAGAAACGAAAACATAGGAGGAATTATCTGTTGTTTTTTATATTTTAATAGAATATATTAGTTTTTGTGAAAAAATTAGATAGAAGGTGTGTTTGTAGTGAAGAAAGGTATTGGTTTACTTTTGGCGCTTGCTATGATGGCGGGTTCTTCCCTGCCGGTGCAAGCGGAAGACCATGGGCGTGAAGTGCTCGGATCAAAGGATGGCTGGGGCGCCTATGGCGAAGGAACAACCGGAGGGGCTGACGCTTCTTCCGACCATGTCTATACGGTGCAAAACCGGCAGCAGCTTGTTGAAGCATTGGGAGGCAAAAACAGCGCAAACGGTTTAAATGATACGCCGAAAATCATTTATATTAAGGGAACGATTGATCTTAATGTTGATGATGAGAACAAGCCTTTGGGCTTTGATGATTATAAAGATCCCGAATACAGCCTGGAGAAGTATTTGGCAGCTTACAGTCCCGATAAATGGGGGAAAAAGGAGCCGTCCGGAAAACTGGAAGACGCAAGAGCGCGCTCTGAAAAAAATCAAAAAGAGCGGGTGATCCTCAATGTCGGATCAAATACGACGATCATCGGTCTGGGGGACGACGCGAAAATCCTCGGCGGAGGTTTTTATATCAAACAAGCGAAAAATGTCATCATCCGCAATATCGAATTTGAAAATGCTTATGACTACTTCCCGGCCTGGGACCCGACAGACGGAAGCGAAGGAAACTGGAACTCTGAATTTGACAACCTGTTGTTAGAGTCTTCTGAACATGTTTGGGTTGACCATTGCTCTTTCAACGACGGAAGCAAGCCTGACAACTTTGATGACACCTATTTCGGACGCGTATTTCAGCATCATGACGGACTGCTTGACATCAAAAAACAATCCGATTTTGTCACTGTGTCCTATAATGTTTTCTCAGGCCACGATAAAAATACCATTGTCGGATCAAGCGACAAATATTCCGCCGACAACGGCCATTTGAGAGTGACATTCCACCATAACATGTACGAAAATATTAAAGAGCGGGCACCGCGCGTGCGTTACGGCAAAGTGCACCTGTACAACAACTATTTTAAAAACACGGAAAACAACTATGATTATTCATGGGGTGTAGGATATTCTTCAAAAATTTACGCTGAGGACAACTACTTTAGTCTGCCTGAAGGAACAAAGCCCGAGAAGATGATGAAAGCCTTCAAAGGCGACGCATTACATGAAGAAGATACATTGCTGAATGACCAAAAAATCGATGTTGTCAGCACGTATAACAAAGCGTACAATGCGTCAATCAAAAAATCGACGGGCTGGACGCCTGAGCTGTACGAAAAAATCGACGCCGCCAAAGATGTGCCTAAAATTGTCGAAGAACAGGCCGGCGCGGGGAAATTGCAATAATCCAAAGGAGCGGACATGATCAATGTCCGCTTTTTTGCATTGCAATCCAAAGCTGCGGGTGCTGCGATTTTGCCAGGTGGCCCGGTCGGTTCGAATCGAACAAGCCCGTCCGCATGGAAAAGTGGAAATAGAGGAGTGAGGGGATGGCTCTTATTAGAGATTTATCCACGGATGAGAAGATGGCGCCGGCCGTCGGGGTTCTTTTTTCTGCCGTCAACGAAAATATCGGCCGGCTGAAGTCGATCGTTTCCGGCAGCAGCCAGGAGATGCTGGATGATAAGGGGGAACACGGCAATAAAAACAGCATCGCCCAGCTGATTTATCATTTGATCAATGTCGATATTCGCTGGGTGTACAGAATCAGACAAGAGGAGCTCCCGAGTGAAGTGGAAGAGGCGTTCAGCCCGATGACAGATGAAAACGGACACTTGCCTGAAGTGAAGGGTGTGCCGTTGTCGGTTTTATTACAGCAATATGATGAAGTCTTGGAAGTATTGAAGAAAACCGCAGAACAGCTGACAGAAGAAGATTTGCTGAAGACGGTCCCGTATGAAGGCGGCTTTGCCACTATCCGCTGGGGCATTTGGCATATGTCAGACCATAACCGCTATCATCAGGCGCATATTCAGGCGTTGATCAAAGAATTCCGGAAGCGCAAAGGTTGATTTTGCCGGAAAAGCCTGATAGTCTATTTCATAACTGAAGAATACAGATTAAAGTTTTCTAGGGTTCCGCGCATCTGTATGTGGCCTGGTCCGAGAGAAAACACATATGAAGCTTCATATGCACACGGAGGGATAAAAGCCCGGGAGTATCGTATTCACCGATAACCCGGGTTTTTTCTTTTTGCAGAAATATTGAATGGAGGGAACGATATGAGATGGGGAAACGTTGTCTTGGCAGCCTTGTTTGAAATTCTTTGGGTGGCCGGGCTGAAACACGCGGGAACAGCTATCGAATGGATCGGCACCGCATTCGCCGTCGCCGCCAGTTTTTACCTATTGGTCAAGGCCGGGGAGAACCTGCCGGTCGGCACCGTATACGCCGTGTTTACAGGACTGGGCACAGCGGGCACGGTGCTGTGCGAGATCATTCTGTTCAACGAACCAGCCAACCTCATCAAGCTCTTGCTGATAGGCGTTTTGCTGTGCGGTGTAATCGGTTTGAAACTTGTCACACATGAGGAGAAGGAGGAAGCATCATAATGGAATGGATCTATTTAATCGCCGCCGGCTTGCTGGAAATGCTCGGCGTGACGATGATGAACCAATTTCACAAAGACAAGCGCCTGAAATGGATTTTTCTTTTGATCATCGGTTTTGCCGCTTCGTTTATCCTGCTTTCTCTGGCGATGAACACTTTGCCGATGGGAACGGCATACGCGATTTGGACCGGCATCGGGGCTGCAGGCGGAGCGCTCGTCGGCATCCTGTTTTACGATGAACCGAAGGATGCCAAGCGAATGTTTTTTATTGCGCTTATTTTGGCGTCGGCTGTCGGGTTGAAGCTGATCAGCTGAAGAAAAAATCCGTTTCATTAAAATAGGGTTTTCATAAATTGATTTTTCAAAAAACTCCAGTATAATGAAAAGATAGTTTAAGAAAAAGAGGGTTTTCAAACAATGGAATCATATATGAAACAGCAATTAAATCATTATCAAGAGATCAATAATGAAAAAGCGCGCCTGCTTGTCAGCTGTCCGGATCAGCCGGGTATCGTCGCGGCGGTTTCTGCGTTTTTATTTGAAAACGGCGCGAATATTATTGAATCCAGCCAATATACGACAGATCCCGAAGGCGGCCGCTTCTTTCTGAGAATCGAATTTGAAGCCCCGGGAATCCGTGAAAAAATCGCCAAGATGAAAGAAACGTTCGCTTCTGTGGCGGAGTCTTTCCAAATGACTTGGAGCATCACCCTTGCCAGCGAATTAAAGCGGGTCGTCATATTTGTTTCAAAAGAGCTTCACTGTTTGCATGAGCTCTTATGGGAATGGCAGAGCGGCAATTTGATGGCTGAGATTGCCGCGGTCATCAGCAACCATGAGGATGGAAGGGAAATCGTTGAATCGCTCAACATCCCGTTTCTATATTTGAAAGCCAACAAAGACATTCGCAAAGAAGTCGAAGCGCAGCAGCTCAAATGGCTTGAAGAGTATCGCGCAGACGTCATCGTCCTTGCCCGCTACATGCAGATCCTGACGCCTGAATTCGTCTCAGCGCATCCGCACAAAATCATCAATATCCATCATTCATTCCTGCCCGCTTTTGTCGGCGCCAACCCGTATAAACGCGCATATGAACGGGGCGTTAAATTAATCGGGGCGACCTCCCATTATGTCACAAATGAATTGGATGAAGGTCCGATTATTGAACAGGATATTGAACGCGTCGATCACAGGGATAATGTTGAGGCCCTGAAAAACATCGGCCGGACGATTGAGCGGAGCGTCCTCGCAAGGGCGGTCAAATGGCATTTGGAAGACCGGATTATCGTCCACGGCAACAAAACGATCGTTTTCAACTAAAAAACGGATGGATTACATCTTGACAGAAGCCGTTTTCCTCGGCATAATGATAAAAAATCAGCGAGCGTTGAAGAGGACCAGTACGCAGTTCTTTCTGTGAAAGAGAGTGAAATGACATGCTGAAACATTTCACCACATGAAACCTGCCGAACCTGCCTCGGAGTCCTGGAGGGAAAACCCAGGCGCTGCCCTGCGTTACAGGGGAAAGCGGAATGCGCGTCCTGCGCATTCAATGAAGGTGGTACCGCGGAAAGCCCTTTTCGTCCTTTTTGTTTTGGCGAAAAGGGCTTTTTTTATTGGCTTCCGCCTGATCATTTCGGAGGGAAGAAACGTGAAAAAACAACGGATAGTCATTAAAATCGGAAGCAGTTCTTTAACGGATTCAAAGGGCGGTATTGACGAGGCAAAAGTCAGTGATCATGTCCGTGCGATCGCCGCTCTGAAAAAAGAAGGCCATGATGTGATTTTTATTTCTTCAGGTGCTGTCGCCGCCGGCTTTTTTCAGCTGGGATATCCGGCAAGGCCTGTTACGTTAAAAGGAAAGCAGGCCGCCGCCGCTGTCGGACAAAGCCTTTTAATGCGGCAATATACTCAGCACTTTGCAGAACACGGCCTGATGCCGGCACAAATCTTATTGACGAGAAATGATTTTGCCAAAAGAGAACGGTATCGCAATGCATATGCGACCATCATGGAGCTGATCGAGAGAGGGCTTGTTCCGATCATTAATGAAAACGATTCAGTGTCTGTAGAAGAGCTGACATTCGGCGACAATGATATGCTTTCTTCGCTTGTCAGCGGCTTGATTCATGCCGACAAATTGATCATCTTAACGGATATCAACGGCCTTTATGATTCAAATCCGGCGGAAAACCCGGAGGCCCGGCGTTTTGATTATATCCCTGAAATCACTGATGATCTATTAAGCTATGCCTCCTCCATCGGCTCGAAAGTCGGAACGGGAGGCATGAAGTCAAAGCTTTTGGCTGCAAAAACCGCTCTTTCTCTCGGTGTCAATGTATTTATCGGCACAGGAGCAGGAGAAGAAAAATTAAGTCGGATTTTAAAAGGCAGAGGGGACGGCACTTACATCGGTCAGTCAGATTTGTCATCGGTGAACAATCACAAACAGTGGATCGCCTTTCATTCACCCGTATCGGGGAAAATTATCATTGATGAAGGTGCTGAGCTGGCGCTGACCGAAAATGGAAGCAGTCTGCTCCCGGCGGGTGTGACCGATGTGTCTGGTGATTTTGCCAAAGGAGCGGTCGTCGAGGTCTACGGGCCGAACGGATTGGCAGGCAAAGGGCAAACGCTGTATTCAGCGGAAGAGCTTCTCGAAGTGAAAGGAAAGAGAAGCGGGGAATTTCCGCATGAAAAGGGAATAGAAGTCATCCATCGAAATAATTGGATAAGCATAAAAGAATAGGGGGCTGATCAACATGAGCGAAGTGATTGAAAAAGCGAAAAGAGCAAAAAAAGCGAAAGACGAGCTGGTGCATCAGACGACAGAATATAAAAACGAAGCGCTCACGTTAATTGCTGCAGCGCTTCGGGCCAAACAGGACGTCATTTTAGAGGCAAACGAAAAAGACATTGCCGCCGGCAAGGAAAAAGGGTTTTCGCCAGCGCTGTTAGACCGGCTTTCCTTAAATCCGAAACGGCTGAGCGATATCGCGGATGCCGTCATTCTCCTTACTAAGCTTGATGATCCAGTGGGGGAAAGCCTTGAAACCATCCAAAAAGAAAACGGACTGCTTATTGAGAAGGTCCGGGTTCCGCTGGGCGTTGTCGGTATGATCTATGAAGCGCGCCCGAATGTGACGGTCGACGCCGCCACGCTTTGTTTAAAAACGGGAAACGCTTGTATACTCCGCGGCAGTTCATCTGCGATCAACAGCAATAAAGCGCTTGTCAGCGTGATACAGGAAGCTCTTGAAACATCAAAACTTCCAAAGGACGCCGTTCAGCTGATCGAAGATACGAGCAAAGAAACCGCCAAACAGCTGTTTACGTTAAATGATGGCCTGGATGTCCTGATTCCACGGGGCGGCAAAAATCTCATCGACATGGTTGTACGGGAATCAACCGTTCCTGTGCTTGAGACAGGTGCGGGAAACTGCCATATCTTTATTGACGAATCAGCGCAGAGCGATATGGCGCAGCAAGTTGTAATCAATGCCAAAACACAAAGGCCGTCCGTCTGCAATGCGATCGAAACGGTGCTGATCCATGAAAACTGGGCGAAGCGTTCAGTCCAAGAGCTGCTGCAAAGGCTGGAAAAAGAAGGTGTGGAGATTAGGGGAGACCAGGCGGTTTGCGAGCTGCTTCCTTCCGCTGTTCCCGCTGAAGCGCTCGATTGGGAGACGGAGTTTTTGGCGCCGATCGTCAGCGTCAAAACCGTCCGTGATGTGAATGAAGCGATTCGGCATATTCACCGGTACGGAACGCGGCATTCAGAAGCGATTATTACCGAAGATGATCAAAATGCCCGCTATTTTCTAACGTCTGTTGATGCAGCAGCGGTCTATCATAATGCTTCAACCCGGTTTACCGACGGATTTGAGTTTGGATACGGCGCAGAAATCGGCATCAGCACACAGAAGCTCCATGCCAGAGGTCCGATGGGTCTTCAAGCACTGACGTCCTCTAAATATATCATTAAAGGAAACGGACAAATTCGGATATGACAAACTGACATTCCGCCTGAATCTGAAGGCGGAATGTTTTTTTATTGCATCTCTAATTTATATTTTGTAAAATCTAATTGTGCACAATTAAAAATAAAGGAGATCAATCATGAAAAAATTATTATTTACATCCAAAGCTACTGCCAAAGGGGGCAGGGATGGACAAGTAGCCTCCCCTGACGGCGCACTGGCATTGGAGCTTGCCATGCCGGGAACGCCGAAAGCAAAGGAGAAAGGAGACGCCACCAATCCTGAACAGCTGTTTGCCGCGGGATATGCAGCTTGCTTTGACAGCGCGCTCCAGCTGACCGCCAAAAAAGCGCGCCTGCATATTGACACTGAGGTGACGGCCCATGTCAGCCTTCTCAAGGATGAAGCCGACGGCGGATTTAAGCTTGGCGTTACACTCCAAGTGAAAGGAACAGGTATTGAAAAAGCGGAACTCGAGAAACTCGTTCATCAAGCACACGGTGTCTGCCCGTATTCAAAAGCAATTTCGGGAAATGTCGATGTCATACTTGAGGTCATGTCGTAAAAAAAGGGCGCCTTCCATTGAAGGCGCCTATTCGGCTTTATAACAGGCATTTGACTTACGCTTTACCGTTTTCCTTTGTCAAGGAATCAAGAAGAGTACGGAGCGCCTCCTTTAAATGCATCAGCTTATCAGCAGGCAGGTTTGTCTGTGCCAGCATGTCAGTTGGGATGCATCTTGCTTTTTCTTTCAGAGAGGCACCCTCCGCCGTCAGCTTGACGATAACGGAACGCTCATCCTCAGGGGACCGTTGTCTCGTGATCAAGCCGCGCTGTTCCATTCTTTTCAGCATCGGGGTCAAAGTCCCGGAATCCAAATAAAGAAGCTCCCCCATTTTTTTCACGCTCAAGCTTTCATGCTCCCATAATAAGAGAAGCGCCAAGTATTGCGGATACGTAATGCCGAGTTCATCGAGCAGAGGCTTGTACAGCTTTGTCATCTCCCGCGAACTGGCGTAAAGCAGAAAACAAAGCTGTCTGTCAAGCTTCATATGTTCAAAATCATTTACCATCTGTTCACCAACTCTTATTTGTTCTTTTTTTATTGTATACGATTTTTTCTCCTTTTCCTATTCTTTCACAGACAGAGAATATTGTTCAATTCGCGGTCTATATGTTTAAAAAGTCCGTTTTGTGAAATATAAAGAATAAGGAATAATCGCAAGGAGGAATATAAGATGACGACATTATTTACAGCAAGCGTAACAGCTAAAGGCGGAAGAGCTGGACATGTGAAATCTGATGACGGTGTTTTGGATCACAGCATTGTGATGCCGAATCAAAAAAAAGATGGCGAGGCAGGAACCAATCCTGAACAGCTGTTTGCCGCCGGGTATGCGGCATGCTTTGGGGGAGCTTTGGAACATGTCGCAAAGGAACAAGGCATTGAGATTGATTCTGAGGTGGAAGGCCGGGTCAGTTTAATGAAAGATGAGAGTGACGGCGGGTTTAAGCTTGGCGTTCAGCTCGTTGTTTCAGCGAATGGGCTGGAAAAAGAAAAGGCGGAAGAGCTCGTCAAGGCCGCACATGATTTTTGCCCGTATTCCAAAGCGACGAGGGGAAATATCAATGTCGACCTGCAAGTCAAATAACCTTCTGAGACGGGAAAGCAAACATAAGGTTGTTTGCTTTCTTTTTAAAACATTCGAAAGGGGCAGCATATGAAATATATGGAATTGACACTGATGCTGACTGTACTGCTTGTGTTTACCATGTTCACAGGCTGCGGCGGCGCGCAAGAAAGCGAGCAGCAAAAGCCGGCAGATCAGCACACTCATAAAAAACTTGATTTGAAAAAATATTCTTATGATAAAGGCAGGAATTCAGAAGATGATTTTGATCTGATCGGCCAGTATATTCAAGCCGAGGATGATCAGCTGACGATCAAAGTAAAGGACCGGGAGCTGATTATTCCGAAAAGCAGACATTTTAAGAACAAAGAAGACTACGATGATCTCATGGGAAAGCTTGTGAAGGTAGAGGTGGATGGAAAAAGCCAGGAAGCGGAAGAACTTGAACTGACGCCTCAGGCGAAAGCTGATGAAAACGGCGTATATGAGCAGGAAAGCGACGGCGGCCAAAAAGTGATCGGAACGCTTGTCAATGAAACCGGCCGGAACGTCACAGTCAAAGTGGCATCCGGGAGTCAAACGTTTCAAAAAACAGCGGACTTTGAAAGGGACGTAGCAGAGAGTCCGCAAAAGCTGAAAGGGAAAACCGTAAGGCTCGAGATCCAGAAGGATGGAAAAGCAGAAAGTCTGGATTTTGAGGCGGAAGATCAGCATCTTGATTGGTATAAAAAATGAACCGCAGCCATTGAAAAGGAGCTTTCCGATGAAGGAAAGCTCCTTTATTTAATATTCTGTTTTATCGTCCGTATGCTCCCATGTCAGGAATGGCTCAAGCTTGTCCCGCAGCTCTATGTTGTAAAACGGAATGTTTCGTTCGCTTTGATCTCGTGTGAATTCCTCATAAATAAATGAATCGTCGAAACCGGCTGATGCGGCATCAGAATGCTTTGCCGCGAAATACACTTCCTTCGGCCTCGCCCAGTAAATCGCGCCTAAACACATCGGACAAGGCTCACAGCTTGTATAAAGAATGCAGTCACTAAGCTGATAATCGCCGAGCGCTTCACAGGCAAGCCTGATGGCCGTTACTTCGGCATGCGCTGTCGGATCATTGCTTGTTGTGACATTGTTTTTTCCTTCGGCAATGATTTTGCCATCCTTGACAATGACGCAGCCGAAAGGTCCGCCTGTCCCGTCTTTGACGCTTTCGACGGCAAGATCAATCGCCCGCTGCAAAAATGCTTCATGGTTCATGTCTGTATCCTCCTTGGTTGTCCTCATGTTTTATTATAGCTTACAGACGTAAAAAAAAGAAAATGGTTCAGAATATTCAAATGTTTTAATTTAGACTGTTTCTCACATAAAATAAACATAAGAAGAAAGGATAGGAGAGGATTGTTTGCTTACCTTATATATTGCCAGACACGGACAAACCGAATGGAATATTGATAAGAGAATGCAAGGCTGGGAGAATTCAGACTTAACACCTTTAGGTTTGGCGAATGCGGAGGCGCTCGGTAAAAAGCTGAAAGGTATTCAATTTCAGGCGGCGTATGTCAGTACAAGCGGGCGCGCCGTTGACTCTGCACGGGCGATGCTCCAAAACCGTTCCATTCCTTTTATCAAAGACGATTTGTTTCGCGAGATTTCCCTCGGTTCATGGGAAGGAAAAACATATGACGACATTCAACAACACGATCGGGGCAGGTTTGAAGCCTATTTCAAAGCGCCTGAGCAGTATATTTCCGATGGAGGGGAGAGCTTTGCCGAATTTGAAGTCCGAGTCAGACAGGCGCTTGGCCACATTGTTCACAACCACCAGGAAGGGAGCGTGCTGCTTGTCACGCATTCCGTTTTTATCCTGATGCTCCTGAATATTGTCAAGAACCGGCCGATCAATGAAATATGGAATTCCAGCTATGTCCATGATACGGCGCTTGCAGTTGTCACCATTTCTGAAAAAGGAGACATGACCATTTTAAAAGAAGGAGACGGTGATCACCGAATAAAACAAGCGGATGTGACATGGTAGGCCAATACATATTGACCACCGAAAAAGAAGCCTTATTCCGATAAAAGGCTTCTTTTTTCAAAAGGCGGTTCATGAAGCGCTACGGCTTTGTTGTGTCTTCACGCTGAAGATGTCCGCCATGGCGGCGAGTTATTGGGAACCGTTTCACATCAGAAGCGGCTGCTTTCGTTTAAAAGCCAAGACTGTACGTGAAAGAGAGCCTCCTACAGTTTGGTTGTATGCGAGAAGGCACATATTGTCCGTGATGCTGCTGCTTAACAGTCTGCGTACAGCCCAAAGCTGGTTCCTGCCTTGCTCATCTAGCTGAAAATAGAGGACGCGGCCTTTCAAGAACAGGCCTGACAGGCCGTTTTCTCGCAATTGTTTCAGCAATGCGAGCGGTTCAGATAATAGCGATGCCGTCAGCGTGAATCCGACGGTCGGGCATTTTGAGGCCAAAAAGCTCATAATGGGCGGATAGTCGGCTAAGTATCCGCCGCATTGATAGAGCATCTCCGCCAGCATTTGATCTGTTTTCATCATTTGTACTTCAGTGTGTGAAAGCAAATGCTCCAGATCATCGAGTGTATGCAAGTATCCTTTGAGTTCGTGTTCCATTTCGGTTTGAGCTTGATCAATATCGCTTGTTTTTGCTGTCGTCACACTTGAAAGCAACACTTGCAAATGACGATTCAAAAGACGCATCAAATCGCTGATTTGCTCGTGTGAATACCGAAATTGGCGGGCGAGTGCGTGTAGATCATTTACATTCAGACGAATACTCATTTAAAGCTCCCTGGCTTCCAGCTCAAGCCTTTCAATCTCCTCGGCAACGCGCTGTTTAATGGTCCTCAGCCTGTTATACACGCGGAATTCCACGCGGTCAAGATCGTCCAAAAGGGCATCATACATTTCCCGTGCCTGTCCCCGCCATCCGTTGATATACATTTGATGAGCTTTTAAAATGCATGAACTTTCATGCCTCAGCTCTGTTATGACTGAATTCAATTCTTTGACATAAAGCTTGAGAGAGTGAATGTCGTCATCATAATTTTTTCGTTTTAATCCTTTTTCTGGGGCTTTTCCATCGTCAATCACTACATATTTTCCTTCCCTTCCATCATCTACTACGAATATGTTAAAAGAAAAGAATCTGGAAAGAAATCGTACGAATGAATCAAAAGTCATAATGAGGCATCATCAATTAGAGCTCGTTGAATAATTCTTTAGAACTATAATGAGCGGCGCCCAACAGAAAGAACCACCCGTTGTTTCGGATGGTTCTTTTTGAATTTTTTCGTAACTTAAACGGTTTGGGCCAGCTGATCTCTTGCTTGTTTTGCGGCTTCAACCATATTTTTCAAAGCGGCGATCGTTTCTTCAGGCTGTCTGGTTTTCAAGCCGCAGTCGGGATTGACCCAAAAACGGTCGGCAGGACAGACCTTAAGCGCATCCCGGATAATCGAAAGCATTTCTTCGGCAGGAGGGACGCGCGGGCTGTGAATGTCGTAAACCCCAAGGCCAAGCCCTTTTAAATAAGGGTGCTTCTCAAGGTAATCGAGGAATCCGCCGTGGCTTCTGCTGTGTTCGATCGTAATCACATCTGCGTCAAGGTCTTCAATCGTGTCGACGATATCTTCAAAATTGCTGTAGCACATATGTGTATGGATTTGCGTCGTATCCTTCACAGATGAAGTGGACAGTCTGAAAGCTTCGGCGGCCCATGAGAGATACTCATCCCAGTCGCGTTCCTTCAGCGGAAGGCCTTCCCTTAAAGCCGGTTCGTCAACTTGTATGATTTGAATACCGGCTTTTTCAAGCGCCTCTACCTCTTTTCTAAGGGCATGTGCGATTTGAAAAGCGATTTCTTTTCTCGGAAGATCATTGCGGGCGAACGACCAGTTTAAAATCGTGACAGGCCCGGTCAGCATTCCTTTTACTTGTTTGGAGGTCAGAGATTGGGCGTAAACCGTTTCTTTTACCGTCATCGGCTCTTTAAATTCGACATCCCCGTAGATTACCGGCGGCCTGACGCAGCGGGAGCCGTATGACTGTACCCAGGCGTATTTGGTAAAAGCGAATCCGCCCAGTTTTTCGCCGAAATATTCGACCATGTCCGTCCGTTCGAATTCTCCGTGGACAAGTACGTCAAGACCGATCTCTTCCTGAATATCGATCCATTTTTTTGTCTCGGCTTTGATAAATGACTCGTATTGCTCATCTGACCATTCTTTTTTCCGCCATTTTTGCCGTGCGCTGCGCACTTCAGCGGTTTGCGGGAAGCTTCCGATCGTCGTAGTCGGCAGAACCGGCAGACCGAGGGATTCATTTTGGATGCGGAGACGTTCTTCAAATGGCGTCGGACGTGAAAAGTCGTCCCGGGTCAGGCTGTTTCTTTCTTCGGCGAAAGCCGTGTCCGCGGCGGTTCCGAATTGCTTGAGTGCCTGCAGATGTCCAGCGGCTTCATTAATTTCAGCACGGACGGCCGCTTTTCCGGAAACTAAGCCCTGTTTCAGCAGATTGAGCTCCAACAGCTTTTCCTTTGCGAAAGATAATCCGTTCAGCAAATCATCGGCAAGCTGTTCATCAGGGTGTTTGGCGACAGGAACATGAAGCAGGCTGTTCGAAGGCTGGATCCACACTTCTGTTGCCCCGAGACCGCCGATCAGCTCCGTTATCCAGTCGAGGCGTTCTTCAAGATTGGCTTTCCAGATGTTTCGTCCGTCCAGAATTCCTGCGGCAAGCACTTTATCTTGAGGGAAGCCATGCGCTTTCAGCTGTTCGAGATTCTTTCCTTTGTCATGGACGAAATCAAGCCCGATTCCTTCGACCGGAAAGGAGATCAGCTCCTTGTATCCATCAACTGAATCAAAATAAGTTTGCAGAAGGACATTCGGCCCGGCGACTTCGGCTCTGATCGTCTGATAGATTTCTTTTGCTGCAGCCACTTCATCAGGAGAAGCCGTGACAAGTGCTGGTTCGTCAATTTGCACCCACTTCACGCCTTCTTGTTCAAGCTCTTTCAGAACCTGGATGTAAAGAGGGATCATGCCTTGATAAATATCTTGAATATCCTGTTTTTCATAGCCCTTTGCCAGCGTCACAAAGGTGTAAAGGCCGAGAATGACGGGCTTTGTTTCGATCCCCAATGCTTCTTTTGCCCGGCGGTAGTCTTCGAGCGGCTGATTTTTGGTGAGACGGAATTGTGCGTCTTTTTCATATTCAGGAACGATGTAGTGGTAGTTTGTGTTGAACCATTTTGTCATTTCGCACGATACCGCTTCCTTTGTGCCTCTCGCCATTGCAAAATAAGTATCTAAAGGATCGTTTACATGCTTGAACCTTTCGGGGATCCAGTTGAACATCACCGCCGTGTCAAGAACATGGTCATAAAATGTAAAGTCGGAAACCGGTATGATATCGATTTGCTGATCAAGCTGTGTTTTGAGCGCCGCAATAAATTGTTCGTCCATTTCGTTCAGGAATGTCTCTCGGTCCGTCTTTCCTTTCCAATAAGCCTCAAGCGATTTTTTCCATTCCCTGTTCAAGCCGATTCTTGGAAATCCCAAGCTGCTTGTTTTCACAGTTGTCATTCGATCTCCTCCTTTTAATTTTCAATAAAAAAAGACACTCACTTTCCGGGTAGCCTGAAGGTGAATGCCTGAAAACAGCATATTTGCGAACGAGAAATAAACGTAGCTTTTGTTACGTCAACTCGAACACCTCCTATCGACCGTAGGTAAATGGTGCGTCAGAACAGGCAGGTCTCCTGGCTTGTGAATCAACGGTTATTTCACCCTTCCCGTATCGAAACAGTGGGTTTAATCTGAAATAACCTCCTCATTTACAGTGGCGGGACCGCGTTGGATTTTCACCAATCTTCCCTTTTAAAATCTAGCATTGCGCTAGATTACCATGCTCCCGGCGATGAAATTGTTTAGTAGATTATATACCGTCATGACCTTTTAGTCAAAATAATTTTTGTATTCTTATAATTAAAAAGATT
Source organism: Bacillus sp. KICET-3 (assembly GCF_033261025.1). Taxonomy (NCBI): domain Bacteria; kingdom Bacillati; phylum Bacillota; class Bacilli; order Caryophanales; family Bacillaceae; genus Bacillus; species Bacillus sp. KICET-3. The sequence goes on from NZ_CP137345.1 coordinate 1,516,385, forward strand.
CCATAAAAGTTTTCGGGGAATAAAAAAGGCTGCCGGCATTGTCGGCAGCCCCTGCTGTTTAAAGGGAAAGAAGTTTCTTTTCGCCGGCCTTTTCGGCTAATACCTCAGGCGCGGTTAAATATAAAAAGCCGTTTCCGATCAGCGCTTTTGAGTAATCAAGAGGAAGGGTTCTGCGGATTAATTGGGCATATAGCTCAGGCTCAGTCAACTTCCGTTTAAATGCGTCTTCTTCGAAGGATTTGATCAGGGCGAGCGCGCCGCTCACGTGCGGAGTGGCCATCGATGTTCCGCTCAGCTTCCCGTATTGCCTGTCCGGCAATGTTGACAGGATTTCTTCGCCTGGTGCAACCAAATCAATTTCTTTATTGGCGTTCGAAAATTCCGACGATTCCCGCGTCAGTGATACAGATCCGACTGCGATCACTTCATTATAGGCGGCGGGATATGAGTATTCCTCTGTACGGTCGTTTCCGTCGCCTTCGTTTCCGGCGGCGCAGACAACGAGAACACCGCTTTTGACGGCATTTTCTACCGCTTCTTTTAATTCCGGAACATCGGCAGGGCCGCCGAGCGACATCGAAATGATATCGGCTTTTTGTTCCACTGCGTAATTCATGCCGTTGATGATCCATTCGTATTGGCCGCTTCCGTCTTCGCCGCCGAGAACCTTGACGATTAAAAGGTTTGCCTCGGGTGCAACGCCGGAAACCCCGCCGTTTTGATCATTGGCGGCAATCGTTCCCGCTACATGGGTGCCATGTCCATTATAATCATTGAATTGATCTTCTTTTCCATTGTCATCATCTGTGAAGTTTTTGCCTCCGATGATTCTGTCCGCTAAATCGGGATGGTTGACATCACAGCCTGTATCAAGAATCGCGACGGTGACATCTTTTCCTTTAAAACCTTGTGACCACAGCTCCGGCGCCTTAATCGCATCGATTCCTTCCGGCAGTTCATTAACGTCCATAATCTTTTCGTCCGTCACATAAGGAATTAATCGCATTTGCATATAAAAGCCCTCCCTGTTTTGTGCTGCTTTAGATGGGTTACAAGGTGCGTGATACTATTGTAAAACATTTATTTTGTTAAAAAAAGGTTCATTTGTATGAATTTTATGAAAAATCTAAAAATATAGATAATAGAGGAGAAAAGTCGAATCATCAGGGATAATGTTGAGATTGTAAGCCATAAGACCTAAGTGCTCGATCTAACAGGAGAGAGAATAACTAGATGACATGACGCGTTTCATATTGCGCCGGCAAAAGGGGCATTCTATGTGAAAAAGGAGATGATGTATATATGAAAGAAAAAGAATTCCGCGATAAGGACGAGCTGTCCGTCAATCAGGCGGAATATGTTCCCCATCCGAAGTTTGACGGAGAATATGCGCTGCTGCTTCACGAAAACTACCATTTCCTATCACAAGAAAATATTTCAGATGAAAATGAAGAATAAATGGGGCTTAGATGGTGCACTTGGCGAAAGAGCAGGTTTATTTTTGGCGAAAAAGAGAACAAACGCATTTAGAAAAGGGATAAAACCGTTTTTGTTATTGACAGTCACCCTTTTTTTCTGTAATCTCATTGTGTCCGGTAAATACAGCTCTTCGTTAGGTGAGGCTCCTGTATGGAGATACGCTGCTGCCCAAAAATGTCCAAAGACGCCAATGGGTCAACAAGAATCATCGACATAAGGTGATTTTTAACGCAGCTGGCATGATGCCTATGCCATACAGTGCTAAAGCTCTACGATTGAAGGCGTTAGGGTTTTATTCTGTATGGCTTTTAACACCTTCATTTTTTGAAATAGGTGTTTTTTTATTTTTTGAAAAAAGTAATGAGCCGTATTTCCAAAACACGAAAACCAGGAGGTGTGAGTATGGATTCTCCCCATTCGAGGCGGTATCAGCATACGAAAACATTTATTAAGCACAAAACACTGATTCATCACGAGGAGATCCTTATCCCCCGCACCTTCTGCTATGGTGATGTAAGGGTCTCCTAAAAAAGGAGGTACAGATTGCCATGGTACAAAACATGACATATGATGAACTGATTTTACGAATTATTATTTTGCTTAGAGACGGGAAACGAAAAGAGTTTCAAACCGTTTTAGAAGAATTGCAGCCTTATGATATGGCTATCTTATTTAAAGAAATGCCTGAAAAGCACCGCGGCCGGTATTTGTCTTTTTTAACAGTTGAAGACATTACCGATCTCATGGGCGAGCTTGAAAAAGAAGAACAGCTTACCGTACTGAATAAAGTCGGGAAAGAAAAAGCGGCCCATGTCATGAACAAAATGGACAATGACGATCTCGCCGCCCTTCTTGAAGAAATGGAGCCCGCCTTAAAGGATCAGCTACTTTCAAGCATGGAAGCGGAGGAATCAGAAGCGGTCAGGGTGCTGATGAACTACCCGCCGGAAACAGCGGGAAGGATCATGACAAACCGCTATGTGTGGATTCCGCAGCATTATACGGTGAAAGAAGCCGTGATCAAGCTGAAAAGCTTTGCGGAAATCGCCGAATCCATCAACTATTTGTATGTCATCAATGAAGCCAAACAGCTTGTCGGTGTTTTATCATACAGAGATCTGATTTTAGCCGAACCTGATGAAAAGGTTCAGGATTTAATGTTTACAAGGGTGATCTCGGCTGAAGCCCTTCAAGATCAGGAAGAGGTTGCAAGGCTCATTGAACGCTACGATTTCCTTGCGATTCCGGTTGTTGAAAAGAACCAGGAGCTCGTCGGGATCGTGACGGTCGATGATATTATCGATATCGTCATCCAGGAGGCGAATGAAGACTATGAAAAATTCGCCGCATCGGGTAAAGCGATCACGTTTGATACGAAATCGTATGTGGCCGCTTACCGCCGGCTCCCTTGGCTGATTCTGCTTTTGTTTATCGGCTTGATTTCCGGCAGCATCATGAGTTATTTTGAGGATACGCTTCAGCGGGTTGTCGCATTGGCCTTTTTCATGCCGATGATTGCCGGGATGACCGGAAATACGGGGACGCAGTCATTGGCCGTTGTCATCAGAGGTCTTTCTAAAGAAGAACTCAACAAAAAAACGATTTTTCGCTTGATTTTTCGCGAATTGAGAGCCGGGATCATCATCGGTGTCGTGTGCGCCGTCGTCATTACGGGAATCGCGATTGTCTGGCAGGGAAATTTGCTGCTCGGATTTGTGGTGGGAACTTCGCTTTTTGCCACGCTTATTATCGGAACGATGGCCGGAACGATCGTCCCGATTATTCTCCACAAATGCAATGTCGACCCTGCGATCGCTTCAGGGCCGCTGATTACAACGCTGAATGACATTTTATCTCTTTTAATTTATTTTGGTATTGCAACTGCTTTTATTCATGCATTATAAACAGAGCCCTCCATTTATGGAGGGTTTTTTGCTTGCCAGGCGCCCCCGTCATTTTATATATTTTAGCGAGAGAAGGGGGTTTGGGATATGCCAAGAATAGCTGCGGTGATATTGTGCCTGGTTTTCGGCGTCATTGCCGGCTGTCAGGACAGTGATGATGAAGGGAAAGACCGTCGGCTTGCCGCCGCGGAAGATATGCTTGAGGCCATTATAGAAGATGATCTGCCTAAAATGAAACAGCTTTACGTGGAAGGGGCGACTCCTTCGCCTGAGCAGGTGCTTAAAGCAAAAAAGAAATGGGGGATTTCCGGGCTTAAGATGGATGATTTTCGAATCGCTGAAGCAAGCATCCATGTGTTTCACGCTTCATATAAGATAGAGGGCAGCGGAGAGCCCGGAAAAATCGCGTTTAGAATCCGCAATGATCCAGACAAGGGTGTCATGATTGATTATATCGGACAAATAGCGGACAAGCCGTGACTGACAGCGGGGCGAATCGTTCGATGGTGAACGATTCGTTTTTTTACCGGTTTCTGTATTTAAAATGGGCGTTAAGCTGCCCTTCGAGCATTTTTTTTCGGAGCTGCTGGTCGTTTTTTAGGCTTTGCTCTTTTTTGCGCATATCCTTGAGGATTTCCGCTGTCTGAACGCCGTCCTCGCGTTTGTTCGCGATATCCATCAGCCGCTCCACATCCGTGAAAGAATACTTTCTCGTTCCCCTTGATGAACGTTGCGGGTAGATCAATTTCCTTTCTTCATAGTAGCGGATTTGCCTTACCGATAAACCCGTCAGCTCGCTGACGATTCCAATGGAAATCACTTTTTTATCCTTATAAGAAAGATCTTCGACTGTCATTTTCCCACCCCTAAGATGACTTTTTTTGTATTATATAAGAAAATGCGATAAAAAAACTGACATTTGTCAGAAAATCTAACATAGATTAAGAAATTTTTAAAAAACCACGGAAGAAAAGTTTACAGAAAGGATGCAGCGGGAATATCACCCCTGTATGCTTTAGCTATAGTGCTGATTAGGGGGGGAATATATTCGTGAAAGAACATCAAGCCATCTTACTCGCTAAAGAAATCGTTGCATTGGACAACAAAAGGGATGAGCTGTTCGAGACATTAATGAAGCTCGCCGGAAAAGATGCATTTCCGCTTCTCAGGGCGGTGCAGAACGGCCTGTACCAAAAATCCTCTTGATTTGAAAAAAGGAGGCGGACAACTTTAACATGATCTTCATAAACCATTAACAAACAAGAGGTATTCTTGCCTTATACAATACCACGAAAATGAAAGGAGACCCCATGAGCAAACTGTTGAAAAACGCATTGGAAAAAGAAAGAAAGCATTATTCTGAAAAACTGATGTCAATCGGAGTATATAATCGGGACAATTTGCAGAGGATGACGATCACAGAGCTCAGAAACGAATATTTTTATTTTTTCCGCAAAAACAAAGCCCCTTCTCAAAATAAGATATTTTGAAAAAAAGGGGCTTCTTTTTAATCTGTTCAAAAAATAAGAAGGAGTTTTCTTTCGAATAACGAAAATATATACATATCGAATATAGGAAAAATATCGCCCTTTTTTTTCTTGCTTTGTAAGGGTTTACATTTTTCTGTATTCGTTTTAAGAAAATTGTATAAGAGGTAGATGATATGAGACTTTCGTTTAATGAGGAAGAAGTTCACCGTGCTATGTCACTGTACAAGGTTTTCGCCAGGGCTTTTAAAAGCGTTTCAGAACATAGTATACGGGACAGTAAGGAACATGGCTTTAACCCTACGGAATTTGCTGTATTGGAGCTTTTGTATACAAGGGGAGCCCAAAAGCTGCAGCAAATCGGCTCAAGGCTGCTCCTTGTAAGCGGTAACGTGACGTATGTGATCGACAAATTAGAAAAAAACGGTTTCATCAAACGAGAGCAGGATCCAAAGGATAAACGGTCTGTTTACGCGAGCTTGACGGAAAAGGGCAAATCTTATCTTGATGAGATTTATCCGATTCACTCTTTAAGAATCGCGCGGGCTTTTTCAGGTCTGACAAAAGAGGAGCAGGAACAGCTGATGGCTCTTTTAAAAAAAGCCGGCATCCACAGCCAGCATCTTTTGTTCCGTTAATCATCAGCTTCCCGCCCGTTGCGTGTCTTTTAAGTGATTGAGAATCGCTTTGATCTGTTGATCCTGGGGCTGTCTGAAAAAACCTTCGAAAGGGCATCCCAATTCTTTTGTCCGTTTGATGACAGCCTCCATTGTAAAATCAGCGGGAGACAGGTTTTGACCGACCTCCTCCCAAAAAAGCGGAGCAGCAACCGTGCCGATCCCGTTTCCTCTTGCAGAGTACGGGCAGATGATCGTCTTTCCAGGCGCATGCTGGACATAGTCAATGTAAAGCTTTCCGCTCCTGTTTTTAATCAGCCGTTCTGTTGTAAACAGATCGGGAAAAAGCGAGACGCAATAAGTGGCGGCAAAGCTAGTAAAGGTGCGGGTGTCTTCATAAGTAAATGCGTTTTTTGAAATCGGTATATAGATCTGTATCCCTTTATTACCCGACAGCTTCGGAAACGAAATGAGGCCGAGCTGGTCGAATAAACGGCGGAGCTCTTCCGCCGCGCGAACGGCGAGCGGAAATTCCGATTGTGATGGAGGATCAAGGTCAAATACGATTTCGGTCGGATCTTCCGTATCGGCCGTTTGAAAAGGGATATGAAATTCCAGTGCAAGCTGATTGGCAAGCCAGAACAAAACGGAGTAATCGTGGCAGACGATGTGCTCGTGTTCGTCATCCTTGATGGATGTCACAAACTCCGGGGCGTAGTCAGGCTTATTTTTTTGGAAAAAAGATTCCCCGCCGGCTCCGTGGGGATAGCGGATGACGGTAAGGGCCCGGTTTTCTAAAAAAGGGAGCAGAAAGTCGCCGATCTCTGCAAGATAGCTGATATAGTCGGCTTTCGATTTTTCACTTTCCGGAAAAATCACTTTGTCAAGGCTTGTCAGCTGCAAGGATGGATGAACATGTCTTGAGTGAAGCAAAAGCCGTGTATATGTGCATTCTTCCCATGACATATCAAATTCAAATGAAACAAACGATACTTCTCGCAGTGTGCCAAAATGTATCGTCAAATAATGCACCGTCAAACAAATCGAAGGGTCAATCGCATATTCTCCGGCCTTTGTTTCTCTTCCATGTTCTTTTACGATGGCGAGAATGGCGTTTCGTTCCTGCTCTCCGAGCCCGTGGGAAACAGATCCCATTTCCCTGATTTGTCCGCGGTCGGAAACGGAAATCGTCATATAGCCGTTTGCCTTATTGTATCCCGTCATAAAGACGGCGGCTTTTTTATAGTTTTTAAGCTTAAGCCACTCCGCCGTTTTTTTATTTTCCAGCCAGCGGCTGTCTTTTTTCTTCGCGACAATTCCTTCGCCATCAAACCTTTTGACCGCGTCCCAAAGTGAATGAAAATCCTGAGTCTCCGGGATATACTGAATCCGTTCAGTTGAGCGGGGCTCGGGAGCCATGGGCAGTCCGAGTCGTTTCAGCAAGTCAAAAAGCTTCTGTTTCCGTTCTGTATAAGGTAATGAAGCCACCGCTTCCCCTTTGTATGTCAGCAAATCAAAGGCGAGATATTGGCACGGTTTTGTTTCGGCCGCTTTCCCGATGAGATCGTTCCTTTTCATCATGCCTCTTTTTTGTACATACTCAAAGCTTGAACGAAAGCGGTTTGTCAAGGATACGATTTCGCCGTCGACCGTAAAGGGGAGAAGGTCTTCGAGGGTCGTCAGCTTGGTTTTGGCATCCATCACAATCTCGGGAAACAGCTTATCTAAAGGCTGGCTGTTTCTGCTGATCAATGAGACCCCGGTCTTGGAGACGCTCAGAAGGGCCCGATAGCCGTCGTACTTGGCTTCGTACCGCCAATGTTCGCCTAAGGGGGGCTCGGACGTGAGAACGGGCTGCATTGTGATGGCCATGTTTTACTTTGCTTCGGAGGCTTTTTTACGCGAGGTTTTCCGTTTTTTATCCTCCGCTCCTTTCGGTTTGATGGCTTTTTCGGCTTCTTGTTTTTTCGGGGCTTTTGTCCGCTCGATGCTTGCCTGAAGGGCGCTCACGAGATCGATGACATCTTCACGCGGACCGGCTGTTGGACTTGGCGCAACACCTTCATTTTGATCGATTTTTTCTTTTATTTTATCCATGACAGCAATTCTGTAAGTATCTTCATATTGTTCAGGCGCAAAAGAAGTCGTGAGTTCATCGATAAGCGAAATGGCTGTTTGCAGCTCTTTTTGATTGACCTCCGTTCCTTCAGGCACACCGGGGACATGGGCGGCATTCCGCACTTCATCAGGGTAGTGGATGGATTCCATTAAAATGCAATTTTCATATACGCGAAGAATGGCAAGCTGCTTTTTTGAGCGGATGGTGATGTGGGCGATTCCGATTTTTTCCGTCTGCCTCAGCGCTTCCCGCAGCAGGGTGTATGCCTTTGTTCCATTGTCTCCCGGTCCGACGAAATATGAACGGTTAAAATAGATCGGATCAATTTCCTTTAATTGGACAAAGTCAACGATTTCAACCGATTTCTCTTCCTGCTCTTCTTTCAGCTGCTTGAGCTCCTCATCTGTTAGGACGACATATTTGCCTTTGACATATTCGTATCCTTTGACGATATCCTCCGGAGCCACCTCCTCATGGCAATTTGTGCATTTTTTTTCATATTGGATGGGGGAGCGGCATTCTTTATGGAGTGATCGCAATTTAATGTCTTTATCTTCAGTCGCTGCGAACAGTTTAATCGGAATGTTGACAAGACCAAAGCTGATGGAGCCTTTCCACATCGTATGCATTTGTCCAACTCCTTTTTTCCTTAGTGATTCCTCGGTGCAGATTGTTTCATGAATAGTAACTTATGGATGTAAGGAGCATCGACAAAAAAAGCAGCAGTCAGAATTACATCTGAATGCTGCTGGCATGCATGCTTTGGTCATATATAAGCTTTTCCGCTTCCTCGGCGGACAGGAGACGGCTGTCGTTCCGCTGAAAAACATCACAGCCGTTTGCTGTTAAAAACTCTGCCTGCTCCGCGGTTTCAACTCCCTCTGCGGCGATATCAAGCGAAAGATGACGGGCGAAGGAAATAATCGCCCCGGCTATCTGTTCAGACTTTGAGCCTGAATGAACCCCTTTAATGATGGATTTATCGATTTTAATTTTGCTGATGGGGAGATCAAAAAGGGTGTGCAATGAGCCGCCGCCGCTTCCAAAATGATCAAGGCAGATAGGGACGCCAAGCTTTTGTAATAATGTAAGCCTTCTTTTTGTGTATGGCGAAGCCTTCATAAGGACGGCCTCTGCAACTTCCGCTTCGAGAAGTCCGGATGGAAGCCGGAGCTTTTTTATGCTGTTTTCAAAGGCCGACATGAACGGCTCAGAATCGAAGTGCCGGGAAGACAAGTTAACGGAAATGGTCAGCGGAATTCCGTTATCATGCCATTTTTTAGCCTGCCGGCAGACTTCATCTATCATCCATTCTTCCAAGTCTGCGATCAGAGCGGCGGCCTCGGAAAATCCGTGAATCATCCCATCTGACGCTTTTAGGCAGACCAGCGCTTCAACGCCCGTCATTTTTTTGGATGATGAGCTGAATTGCGGCGCATAGCGGAGGATAAACCGCCTGCCGGTCTGCGCCTTCTGAAGTTCGGCCTCTTTTTTTAAGACGGATCGTACTGCATTCCAATGGAAGGTGAGAAATATTGATATTTGCTTTGATTTTGTTTTTTTGCGGCGTACATGGCTATATCCGCTTTTTTTATCAGCTCTTCGCCGTCAGTCCCGTCAGTCGGAGAAATTGCGATACCGATGCTGACAGATGTGTTCAGCCTGTGTTTTTTAATATAAAAGGCCGACTCAAACTGCTGGATCAACCGTTCTGACAGCCTGTCAATGTTCTGTCTGTCCGGGTCCGCCGGGATGATGATAATAAATTCATCACCGCCCAGCCGGGCAATAAATCCTTGTTCAGGTACGCATTCCGCCAATCGTTTTGCCGCCTCTATCAGCAGCAGGTCGCCGATATTGTGGCCAAGATCGTCATTAAAAGCTTTAAAGCGGTTCAAATCCAAAAATAAAACGGCTGTCGCTTTCTGTTGTTGATGAAGCACATGTTTCAAATGGCTGACCGCGTACCGTCTGTTCGGCAGATCAGTTAAAGCATCGTAATGGGCCATTCTGTGGATTTTCCGTTCGGCTTCCCGCTGCTTCGTCATATCCTTGCAGATGACATATATACTGTCCAGCCGGCCTTTGACACACACTGGGATCATCGTCAAATTCAAGTCGAACCGGTTATCAAAAAGCGTGATTTGCGTGTCGCGGTTAAGCGCCTGCAGCTCATGTTTCACCTGATGAAACCAGCCGAGAAGCTTTTCATGGTCTTCCCGCCGAAAAAGACCTGAAAACAGGCCATATTCAACGCCCATCATTTTCAGGAACATGTATCCGGCCGAATTGGCGGACAGCATGCGTCCTTCAAGCGAGAAAACGTAGATGGGATCAATATTATGGTTAATCAAGGACTGAAACCGTTCCTCATTATCTTTGACTTTTTCTGCCTGGAACAGGAGGCGCTTGTCGGTAATTGCGCCGAAAATCAAAAGAGCCTGGAGGAACAGGGTGATCATGACAACCCCGATGCCCAGCTGGACGGCATCTATCCCCGTATAATCGGTGCGGTGTCCTTCAGTCATATGTAGGGAGGCTGCCGCCATTCCCGTATAGTGCATCCCTGAAATAGCGCCGCCCATGAAGAGCGCGCTTCCGATTTTAATGAAAAGCATCCGGAAGGAACCTGTTTTTTTGGCGAATACAAATGAAAGTTTCAAGGCTGCAAAAGAGGCCGTAATGGCAATTGCGAAAGATGCCGCATAAAGAGTGGGATTATAGACGATCTTTATATGGTCCATCGACTCCTTCCCGATAAAGTGCATTGATGCAATGGCGCTTCCCATTGCAAAAGAAGCGGCCCAAAGCCTCAATTTCGGCAGGTTCTTTCCATTCGCCACGTAAAATGAAAGAAGTGAACCAATAAAAGCGACAAAAATCGACAAAATGACCAGCCGCGGATCGTATGTCATGTCAGCTTCAGTTTGAAATGACATCATGCCGATAAAATGCATGGACCAGATGCCAAGTCCCATCGTAAGGGATCCCGCCAGGAGCCAGCCTTTGTTTTTCCATCCTTTTGTATGTACGACGCGTTCTGATAAATCAAGGGCGGTATAAGCTGCCAAAACGGCAGTTATATAAGACAAAACAATCAGCCCCGCATGATATTCACCAAATACTTCTGTCACTTTTCTCTCCGCCTTTTTACTAATGGTGTAACATGTAAATCTATATTTGCTGATAAAGGCGACTGCCGTTTTGTTTGTAGCGGTATGATTTGTGAATTATACTACATTTCATGATATTCGCCAATGAACCATGATCTCCTGCTGTCCTGTGGAGTTATGTTTTTTCTCTTCAAATCCCCCGGAATGTGTTAAAATCATTTTGTGCGTTCTTTTGAACTTAAAAATACCAATCGTTAAAGGTTGTGATCGATATCGAAGAAATGATTTTATCAATGGCAGAAGCATTTAAAAGTCTTTCGTATTTCGGCATTTTTTTGGCGCTTTGCATCGAGTTTGTGCCGGCTGAAATCGTCCTTCCGCTTGCGGGATACTGGGTCTATCAAGGGGACATGTCCCTTTGGGGCGTCGTTCTGGCAGGTTCGCTTGGCGGTGTTGTCGGGCCGCTGACTCTTTACTGGCTCGGCAGATACGGCGGGCGACCGTTTTTAGAACGGTATGGTAAATATTTTTTCATCAAACCTGAAGCGCTTGAGAAGTCAGACCGCTTTTTTGAGAAGCACGGCGGCTTTGTCGCATTCAGCGGCCGGTTTATTCCAGGGGTCAGGACGCTTATTTCGATTCCTTGCGGGCTGGCCAAAATGAATGTATGGGCTTTTTGCATATATACATTTATTGCAATTACACCGATTACGTTTGTTTATGTCTATTTAGGCTTTTACCTCGGTGAAAACTGGAAAACCGTCGGCAGCCTCCTTGACGGGTACCTTCTTCCGCTCGGAATCGCTATTGTCATTCTGTTTGTCCTGTATCTTTTTTTGAAAAACAGGAGGAACAAAGTAAAATCGCAAAGAGTTTCTTCTTTTTTAAATAAAAATAGGGATTGACAGCTCATTCATCTGAGGTTAGTATTATCTTATAATTCAATATTTTTTCTTTTTTCCCAAAGGGGAGTAGCGTCCGGTCTGAATGAATGAACCGGAAACAAAGTCGTCAGTTCATGGATGTCCATCCATCGGCTTTGTTGGCATGTTTTAATCAATGATAACCATGTCTAGCAAGACCTTTGCCTAATGTTGGCAGAGGTCTTTTTTGTTTGCTGAAAATACCCTGCCGCATTAGCGGGAATAAGAGAAAGAAACAATCACTTAGGAGGGATTTTTGAAATGGATGCAGCATTGTTACTTGAATATGGTTGGGTTCTTCTCATTTTAGTCGGGCTGGAGGGGATTTTGGCTGCTGACAACGCACTCGTCATGGCGGTCATGGTTAAACACTTGCCTGAAAAAGAAAGGAAAAAAGCGCTCTTCTACGGGCTGGCCGGCGCATTTGCGATGAGATTCGGCGCATTGTTCGCCATCTCATTTCTTGTGAATGTTTGGCAGGTCCAAGCGATCGGAGCTCTCTATCTGCTTTATATTTCCATCCATCATATTTTGAAAACCCATGTTCTGAAAAAAGGCGAAAAAGTGAAGGAAACGAAAAAAAGCGGTTTTTGGCCGACTGTTATTAAGGTCGAACTGGCGGATATCGCCTTTGCCGTAGACTCTATTTTAGCCGCGGTGGCGCTGGCTGTTACGCTGCCCGCAACAAACCTTCCGCAAATCGGAGGGCTTGACGGCGGCCAGTTTATCGTCATCCTGGCGGGAGGTATCATAGGACTTGTTATCATGCGTTTTGCCGCAAGTGCGTTTGTAAATGTGCTGAAGAAGCGTCCGAGCCTGGAAACGGCTGCATTTCTGATCGTCGGCTGGGTCGGTGTCAAACTGGCGCTTTACACGCTTGCACATCCGCAAATCCATATCGTATCCGAGCATTTTATCCATTCTGGAACATGGAAATTCATCTTCTGGGCTGTACTTCTTGCGATCGCTCTCGGAGGATGGTTCTTGACAAATCCGAAAAAACAAGAAACAAAAGCTGTTCAGGAGTAGCATATTTGAGGCCGCCGGCATGTTCCGGCGGCTTTTTTGTTGCGGACAAAAAAACCCAAAGTTCGGCCTTTTCCGCGTAAATGTTGTCGCTTTTAAACGAAATAACATTTCATTTTATTAACAAGGATGTTACAAAAACAGCGGAAAACCCCCCTAATCAACAAGTAAATAACGAATTGATCTATAAGATAAAGCAATTGATTGTCATATTTGAAAAAATAGAAATGAATTCCACCTTTTCTCCTTTGCGAATCCCTATCAAATTAGCTATCATAAATGAGTAGTATAGGGAGGAACTGAGGTGAAACCAGTGCTTAGCCTTTTGTTTAAGACGGGAAAAAAGAAACCGACATTGGAAGAGTCTGTGATCAGCATACAAAAAGGAAATCAGCAGTTGCAAAACGAGCTTATTGAGCAATATAAGCCTTTTGTGGCTAAAACGGTTTCATCTGTGTGCAAACGATATATAGATGAAAAAGACGATGAATTCAGCATTGGCTTGATCGCTTTTAATGAAGCCATTGAAAAATATTCTTCTGAAAAGGGAAATTCCCTGCTTGCATTCGCAGAACTGATTATTAAACGAAAAGTGATAGATTATATAAGAAAAGAAGCAAGAAACGCCCAAAATGTGAACATGGATTTACAAGAAGGAGAAGAGCAGGAATCATCTCAAAGTGTGATTGAAGCGGAACTTTCAATAAACGAATTTAACCGCCAGCTCGAACAGGAACAAAGACGGGAGGAAATTCTGCATTTTAAAGCCAGGCTGAAAAGCTTCGGTTTGTCGTTTTCAGATTTGCTGGAGAACTCCCCTAAACATACGGATGCCAGGCAAAACGCCATTAAAGTGGCACTGACGCTTGTCGAGCATGAGGATTTGCTGGCGATGCTGTTTCAAAAAAGGCAGCTGCCCGTTAAACAGCTGGAGAAGCTGGTGGCTGTAAGCAGAAAAACAGTTGAAAGAAACCGAAAATATATCATCGCCATGGTCATTATTATAACCGGCGATTATGTTTACCTTAAAGATTATCTAAAAGGGGTGCTCAACTCATGAGAAGAGGGATTATTGTAGAAAAAAATAAAAAATTCGTCACATTGCTAACCCCTGACGGACAATTTTTAAAAGCAAAGAAAACAGAGGAAGACTATGAAATCGGTCAGGAGATTACATTCCCCGCGGAGACCAGAATGGCAAGGAGGCGCGCTGGTTTTTTTGATCTGCTTTCACTTCGGCCGTTAAAAGCCGGCGTTTTCTCCATCGCGGCGATCATGTTGTTCGCTTTTATGATCATTCCTGATGTTTTGAACAACAAAGCATATGCATACATGACGATTGACATTAATCCCAGCTTTGAATTGACGCTTAACAAAAACTGTGAAGTCGTGGACTTGGTCCCGCTGAATAAGGATGGAAAAGACTTAGTGGGAAGGATAGAAAATTGGAAAAATTCAGACTTCAAAGAAGTTGTCAGTGAAATCGTTGAAGATAGCGATAAATTAGGATATGTCAAAAAATCCAAGGAAATATTGATTGCCACAGTATATGAAAATAATGAAGATGATACATATAAAGCAACGATTAAAAGCGAAATTGATGATGTCGCAAAAAAATATCAAGAACGGGATTATAAGATGGAGTCCGTAGAATCAGACCTTGATACACGCGCAAAAGCTCAAAAGGAAGGGATTTCCACAGGCCGCTATATCCGGTCCCATGAAAAAGAAGCGCAAGATCCAAACGCTGAAGATGGACAGGATGCAACACAAGATCAAAACCAAGATGATGCTGAAAAAAATGAAAAAGACAAAGCTGTTAAAGAAGAAGACCAGACTGAACATGAGGCAAATGATGAAGATTCCGAAACCGAAGATCAGCCGGACGACCAAAAATCTTCAAGCCATGATCAGAATGAATCTGATCAGGATATAAAGAAAGAAGAGGAGACAAATACCCCAAACAATCAAAACCCTCAAGAAAAATATAATAATGACAATAACGAGCAGCAGCCGGAGGAAGGAAATGCTAAAAAAGGTTCTGGTTCAGAGAGCCCTCATCAAACCAAACCTCCGATTCAAAAGGAGAAGAGACCCTCTGAACATTTAAATCAAGAATATCCGCCGAGCAGTCCCGGCGAATAATTCAAGAGGTATTTATTTGTCAGTATTTCCATTGAGCTGAGCTTGTGCCTGCTGTACAAGACGTTTTGTCATTTCCCCGCCAACAGATCCATTTGAGCGAGCGACTGAATCTGATCCGAGCTGTACGCCGAATTCTTGAGCAATTTCGTATTTGAATTGGTCTAGTACTTGCTCTGCCCCAGGGACAACCAATTTGTTTGTTCTTGCCATGTTTTCAACTCCTTTTTTAAGTGTGCTGGCTTGTTTAGTTTGAAATGGACAGGGGCTTTTTATGCTGGCAATTGTTGAAGTCCATATGAAAAGCGCCCGGCTGTATCAAGCCAGGCGCGTCAAAAAATCATTTCATGTCGTGTTTTGTCAGCACGCTATCGATCATCGCCTGAGCCGTCGCCTGAATATGGGAGGCGATGACAGACAGTACCGTGACCGCGGTGATATCTCTAATTTTCTTCCATTCCGGATCAGGCAGATCATGATAAAAATCCCGCAGGTGATCCGTTTCCTGAAAGACGATCGTTTCCAATGCAGATTCTTTCCGTGTATAATCCTTTATCTGATGGACATGATCAAGAACACGAGCACAGCCTTCGTAAAAGCGGAGCGGACTGACGACGTCGTCAGATCGATCAGTAATCGTGTTGAAAATCGTTTTTAAAATGGGCCGGATCGTTTCAAAGTCATAAACTGATTTTAAATCCCGTACAATAAGAAGGATGACGGCCTGGTCAATCGAATACTTCTTGCCCAGTTCCGGATGGCCCATCAAGTCTTTAATATCACGTTTAATCCAGTTTTGGATGGCGGTTGATTTTAAAGAGGTTAATTCACACAGATTACCGAGCTCGACAATTTCGTTTGTGGATAGCCCGTGTTCAGTTTTTTGTTTTTTGCGTTCGTAGCGGATGATGAACTCGGGGATCTTCAAATGGTCTTCCGCTTCTTCGATTGTCAGGTCGGCTGACCGCAATAGAATAGTAAGCGGACTTAGATCCAGTTGTCCTTTGAGCGAATACATCAGTTTGGCCATTTCCAGGCGAGTCAGTTTAAAAGGTTCCATATTCCACCTCGATATGTCATTAAAAATGAAATAGCAAACATAAACATTATCTTACGTCTTATCACTTGCATTTTCAATTCAATGCCGTATAATTTTATTATACGAGTTCATTTGATCTTATTATAACATGGAGGTAATTATGGGAAAACGAATCCTTCTCTTTCTTTTATCGAACATTTTGGTCATCACGACCATCGGCATCGTTTTATCGATCATCGGTTCGCTGACAGGCGTCGGGACGTATTTTACAGCCGGTGGGGGCATTCATATAGGCGCCCTTCTCGTCTTCAGCGCGGTCGTCGGTTTTGTCGGTTCCTTTATGTCGCTTTCGATGTCAAGATGGATGGCGAAAATGGCGATGGGCGTTCAGGTGCTGAACCCCGAAAAGCAGACGCTCAGCTACGAAGAGCAGCAATTGGTTGACCGCGTTCATAAATTGGCGCGGGCTGCCGGATTGACGAAAATGCCTGAAGTCGGGATTTACAACTCCCGTGAAGTGAACGCGTTTGCGACAGGACCTTCTAAAAACCGCTCGCTTGTCGCTGTGTCAACAGGGCTTCTTCAGGAAATGGATGATGATGCGGTCGAAGGCGTCCTCGCTCATGAAGTCGCACATATCGCGAACGGCGACATGGTGACGATGACCCTGCTTCAAGGTATTGTCAACACATTCGTCGTTTTCTTTGCAAGGATTGCTGCGTGGGCGGTATCCCGAGTCGTTCGTGAGGAGCTGGCTCCGATCGTTCACTTTATCGCGGTTATTGTGTTCCAAATCGCATTTTCCATTCTCGGAAGCCTCGTCGTTTTCGCCTATTCGCGCCATCGCGAGTACCATGCTGACAGAGGAGGAGCAGATCTTGCCGGCAAGGATAAGATGATTCACGCGCTTCGTTCCCTCCAGCAGTACACATCAAGAATCAAAGAAGAACAGGCTTCTGTGGCGACATTGAAAATCAGCGGTAAAAAACATTCTTCACTGTTTTCGACCCATCCTGATTTACACGATAGAATCCGCCGTCTGGAAGCCAAATAAAAAACGAAATAACCCCCTTTCAAAAGGGGGGTTATTTTTTTAAATTCAAAAATATGAATTCACCTGTACACAAAAGAATGTTTCCTTTAAAATGGAACACGTTATACAAGAAAATGATGTTACAACTATTGAATACGAAAAAGAAGGATCGATTATGAAAGTTTTACTGAACAAGCTTTTGCGTGTCCTGTCTCCTGTACAGCTGATCGCACTATATTATTTTTTGGCGGTTTCTGTTTCCGTGATATTATTAAGCCTCCCCATAGCACATCAAAAGGATGTGGAATGGTCATTTATCGACGCTCTGTTTACGGCTGTGAGCGCCGTGAGCGTGACCGGTTTGACGGTGGTCGATACGGCCGATACATTCAGCACGGCCGGAATTTGGATTTTGGCGTTCGTGCTTCAGTTTGGGGGGATCGGCATTATGACGCTCGGAACCTTTGTGTGGCTGATCTTCGGTAAGCGAATCGGCTTGAAAGAGCGTCGCCTGATTATGACAGACCAAAACCAGTCCAATTTATCAGGGATTGTCAAGCTGATGAAGCATGTGCTTGTGCTGATCCTTTTGATCGAATTATTTGGCGGACTGATCCTCGGCACTTATTTCCTCAAGTATTTTGATTCGCCGGGGGAAGCGTTTATACATGGCTTTTTTACCAGCATCAGCGCGACAACGAACGCCGGTTTTGATATTACCGGTGATTCGATGATTCCGTTCCGGCATGATTATTTTGTGCAATTTATCGTGATCATGCTGCTCATTTTCGGAGCGATCGGTTTTCCGGTCCTGATTGAAGTGAAGGACTTTCTGCTCAACAAAGAGCGAAAATTCACCTTCAGTTTATTTACAAAGCTGACGACAATCACTTTTTTCCTTTTAGTCGTCGGAGGTGCCATCGCCATTTTCGCCATGGAAGCCCGCTTTGCCTTTTTGGGGAAAACATGGCATGAAATTTTATTTTACTCTCTGTTTCAGTCCGCGGCGACGCGAAGCGGGGGACTCGCCACAATGGACATCAGCCAATTTACAGATACGACGATATTGTTTATGTGCATGCTGATGTTTATCGGCGCGTCGCCGAGTTCTGTCGGCGGGGGGATCAGAACGACGACTTTTGCTTTAAACCTGCTGGCCTTATTCCATTTCGCAAGAGGAAATAAATCGGTGAAACTCTTTAAAAGAGAGCTGCATCAGTCCGATTTGATGAAATCGTTGGTCGTGACGATGGTAGCGGTGCTGCTTGTCCTTTGTTCAACACTCATTTTAACGGCGACTGAAAAACACTCGTTGCTGGAATTGATGTTTGAAGTATGTTCGGCTTTCGGTACGACCGGTTTATCCCTGGGAATTACGGCTGATCTCAGCACAATAGGAAAAATCGTCATTATGACGCTGATGTTCATCGGACGGATCGGAATTGTAACACTGCTTTATTTAATAGGAAGAAAAGAAGTTGAAGCAAATTACCACTATCCAAAAGAAAGAATTATTATCGGATAAAAAGGCGGCCCATGCGGCTGTCTTTTTTTATCCACATAAAGTCACTATTTGTATGATATAATGCTTAAATGGCGGACTTGAAAAAAAAGGGGGAAACGAGATGAAAAAGAGAATCGTCCATTTGTTTATGGCCGCCGGATTTCTATTGCTTGTCGGGGCTTGTTCGAACGAACCGACGGCAAAAGAAAGCATGGATCAATATGTAGACAAATGGAACAAGCAGAATTTTGAAGAAATGTATGATCAGCTGTCTACGGAAGCGCAAAAATCGATTTCAAAAGACGAATTCGTGAAACGAAACAAATCCATTTATGAACAGGTCGGGGTTTCTGACCTTAAAGTGTCGGCCGTTGATCAGGACGAAAAAAATAACGACAAAAAAGAAACGCAAACGATTCCCTATAAAGTCAGCATGAAGACATTGGCCGGACCCGTTTCTTTTGAAGGAAAAGCAAAGCTTGTGAAAGAGGAGAAAGATGGCAAAACATCGTGGAACATTAACTGGAATCCATCCTTTATTTTTTCACAGCTGAAAAAAGGGGAAACGATCCGGATTACCGCGAAGGAACCTGTGCGGGGCAGCATTTATGACAGGAACGGCAAGGCGCTTGCAACGAATGCGACTGTACCCGAAATCGGCGTCGTCCGCGGAGAACTCGGGGATGATAAAGACGGAGTGCTGAAAAAGCTGGCCGGCATACTGGACATGAAAAAAGAAGATATTGAAAAACAGCTGTCCGCCGAATGGGTGCAAGATGATTCCTTTATCCCTCTTAAAAAAGCGAAGCCGAATGAGAAGGACGTTATCAAAAAAGCGACCTCTCTCCCTGGGGTTTTAAAACAGGACACGACTTCCAGATTTTATCCTTACGGTGAAAAAGCGGCTCATCTTACCGGATACATAAGGCCGATAACCGAGGAAGAATTAAAGCAGAATAAAGATAACTACAGCCAAACGTCACTGCTTGGCATCGTCGGACTTGAACACATTTATGAAAAGAAGCTGAGGGGTGAAATCGGCTGGACGATTTCGATTCCGGAATCAGGTGCAACGATCGCTTCAAAAGATGCCAAGGATGGAACCGATATACACACGACAATCGATATCAAAAAACAGGAAGAACTCTACAGCCAATTGAAAGATGACTCCGGAGCCGCGGTAGCCTTGCAGCCGCAGACAGGGGAGACATTGGCGCTTGTCAGCGCACCTTCCTACGATCCAAACGGGTTTTTGTTTGGCTGGAAGAAGGGGGAATGGGAAAAGCTCAATAAGGATGGAGCGGCTCCGTTCACAGCTAAATTCAACAAAACGTATGCACCCGGTTCAACCATTAAGCCGATTACGGCTTCAATCGGGCTGAAAAACGGTGCAATCAAGGCGGATGAAAAGAAACAGATCATCGGAAAGGAATGGCAGAAAGATTCGTCATGGGGCGGATATAAAGTCGCACGGGTTTCCGAGCAATTAAGCGAAGTCGACTTGGAAAATGCATTGATCACCTCTGACAACATCTACTTTGCCCAGACAGCCATTGACACGGGTAAGGACAAATTTATCGAAGGGCTGAAATCGTTCGGTTTTGAAGAAAAGCTTGATTATGAATTTCCGACAACGGCGTCTTCCATCTCAAACGACGGAATCGACTCAGAAATTCTGCTGGGCGATACAGCATACGGACAGGGGCAGATGCTCATGTCTCCGATTCATTTGGCAGCCGCCTACACGCCATTTTTAAATGACGGGGATTTGATCAAGCCGCGCCTGATCAAAAAGGATGGCGATGAGAAGGAAATCTGGCACAAACAACTCGTCACAGCAGACGAAGCTGCGGCCATCACAAAAGGCCTGAAAGGCGTTGTGGAAGACCCGCGCGGTTCAGCTTATAAGCCGGTCGCTCAGGGACTGACAATCGCAGGCAAGACGGGGACCGCCGAGCTGAAAAAGAAAAAGGACGAAAAAGGAAAAGAAAACGGCTGGTTCACCGCCTATGATTATAAAAACAAAGATCTTTTGATCACAATGATGATTGAGGATGTGTCAAACCGCGGAGGCAGCTCATACGTCGTCAATAAAGTGAAGCAAATATTTAAGTAAGCACCGGATATCCGGTGCTTTTTTTCTTTCCGGAAAATGGATGTGTGGAAGGATGTATTTAGGAAAGGATATGAATGAAAACCCGGGAAGAAAGGAATGTCAGCATGAAAAGAAAAGTTGCCAAAAATGAAGCCGCCCTTAACAATAAAACACCGACTGAAAGCATGCATGATCATCAATATATGACACAATTTGATGCTGAAAACGGAGACAGGGGCGCAAACCGCAATTCAAAGCAAGGAAAACAGGGAGACTGATGGAGCGGTGGAGAAAAATCAAAAAAGCAAGGACATGCAACATCATAAAAAGCCGATGAACAAAAAAGTGCTTCAGGAGGAATTTTCGGGCGAACTCGGCGATGTCAACGCCTTTAAATTTATAGACGTAATCGAGCAGAACAAAAAGAAGAAAAAGAAACAAGCCGAACAGGATAAACAGAAAGACTGACTGGAAGGATGGGTCCCCTGAAACAGTAAAGGGGGTCCTTTTTATATATATGAGGAAAAGGGGATGTATTCGGACTGAGAGGGGTATATTTTTTTTGCCTCTTCATCATTTTTCACAACAAGAATCCCCCTCATTTGTTCACTGTAAAAACAAATAAGGGGGATTCGCTTTTGATATTGAGAGAGATGCTCTGAAGAATAAGTAAGTGGCCCGCCCACTCTCCTATTTTGAATAGGCGTTATACCTGCCCTGTTTTTTTAACCATTTCATTAAATTCGTCATTTTCAATTCGATTACCGGCTGTGCCACCGTTTTGACAAAGCTGCTGGACAAGAAGAAGGTCAAGACGGCGGTTGCGATGATCAGCACGGTCAGGCTCTGATAGTCGGCGAGCCATTCTTCCGCACCGGTTTTTCTGAATGATTTGATAATAAAGCCATGCAGCAAATATACATAAAACGTCCGCGTCCCCCAAAGGGTAAAGAAATACCGTTTTTCAGGAACGAGCGCCATAAATCCGAAGGTTGAAGCAAACGTCAGCACAAGGAGCGCGACGCGGTTCAGGCCGCTTTTGATTCCAACGTCTCCAAATTCGGAGTAGGGCTTGGAGCCAAACAGCCATGAGTAATCAAAATCGACGAAGAAATAAAAAACAAATGTCGCCGCCAAAACGGCTAATGCCGCCTGCTTTCCTTTCCAGCCCTTCAGCATTTTGAAATGATCTTTTTTCAGATAGTACCCTGCCAAAAAGACCGGGAAGAAAACAAACGTCCTTGATAAGCTGAGGGTATCGCTGACGGCGTCGACATAGCCGACGAGAACGGCGATCGCAAGGCTTGCGGCAAACGCCCATTTTCCCGGTAATGCTGTAAAAGGAAACAAAAGAAGATTCCAAAAAAACAGGCTGAGCAGAAACCAAAGCGACCACTGCGGTTCAAACGGATTGGCCGCGGACAGGCTTTGGTCATCTATAAACGAATAAAAAACCGTATAGATTCCCTGGAAAATCAAATAGGGGACAATCAGTTTCAACGCGATTTTTTTCATATATCCGGGCCTGTTAAATCCTTTTGCAAAATAGCCTGAAATGAGGATAAAAGCCGGCATATGAAATGTGTAGATGAATTTATAAATATGAAGCAGCACATCATTGTCATTGATATATGACCGAATGATGTGGCCGAATACGACAAGAAAAATTAAAAGAAATTTGGCGTTGTCAAAATAGCTGTCACGTGAATTCGACATAACATCACCCTTTATTGAAAAGTTAACAGCAGAACAGCTGAAAGCCGGAGGCCTGTTTGGCATGCGTCTTTATCATTGTTGCCCGCCAATTAAATTTTAAAGTAGAAACGCTGTCTTTTCCTATGAAGTAAGCCTCATTGTTAGGGCCATGTAACTGAATCGTAAGAAACTTTTTTATCGTCATCAACCTGTAAAATCGGTGGAAATCTTGTAAATGTTTGAAACAAATGAAGGAAGATCGAACGGTTTGTAGAATAATTGAAGGATAGGTTTTGAAGAAGGAGTGTAACAAATGGCGGAAACTCTTGATTTGAAAGAATCTTTACATCTGCAAAACCAGCTGAAAAAACTGAAGAAAGAAAACGAAAAGTTAAAGGCGGATTTGTATCAGTATGAACTGATGTTCAACGGAACGCTTGATGCTATTTTTATTTTGGATCAACAGATGAACATTGTTCAGGCGAACGATGCCGCCTGCAACATCCTGCAAAGCAAAAAAAAGAATGTGCTGAACCGGTCGGCGCTCGATTTTTTGCATGCTGTTCCGCCTGAAGAATTACATCAAAACGTGCACCGCTTTTTAGAGCGGGGATATGCAAAAAAAGAAGCCGCGATCAGACTGGATAACGGCTCAGTCAAATATATTGAATTTACGGCGAACAAAGGAATTAAGGAAGATTGCTTTTTTGTCGTGATGAGGGATATTTCATCCAAAAAAATATTGGAACGGGAACGCAGCATTAATGAAAAGCTTTTTAAAGACTTGTTTCACAGGGCGGTTGAGGGCATCGTCATTTTTGATAAACAGGGCCGCTTTATTGATGCCAACCAGTCGTTTTGCCAAAGCTTCGAAATTGAAAAAGACGAGCTGTCAAAATTAAAGCTGGCGCAGTTCGTTTCCGCCGAAAACGCCGGCAAGCTCGACAGTATTTGGAGCGCTCTTTTCAGAAGGGGTAAAGCGAAAGGTGAATTACCTGTGAGGCTGAGGTCGGGAACATACAGGCTGTTTGATCTGACGATTACATCTAACATTTTAAACGGCTTTTATATGTCGATCATGAGGGATATCACAGAAAAACGCTCAATGGAAAAACAGCTGTTTAAAAGCGAGGAGCGGTTTCGGGAAGTATTTGAAAATGCGATGGATGCCATCATTATTATGAACAATGACGGCCGGATCGTAAAAGCGAATCAATCCGCCTGCAAAATCTTTGAACTGCCGATGGATGAGCTCCTGCATAAAAAAATGTGGGATTTTATTGATAAAACCGATAAGCGGTACCTTTCCATTCAAGAGCAGTACAATGAAAAAGGGGAAATCAGAGCTGAACTGTTGTTCCGCATGGCAAACGGGCAATATAAAGAGCTTGAGTTCACATCAAAGCGCATTATGTTCGACAGCCAGGATTTAACCATCTTGAGAAATGTCAGCGACAGGAAGCAGATGGAAAAAGAACTGCGGGAAAGCGAGCTGAAATTCAGGAAAGTGTTCGACGGCTCAATGGACGGGATCGTTCTCTTCAACAACCAATACGAGATTATAGATGCGAACCCGCTGGCCGGAAAGATTTTCAGCCTGCCCCTTGAACGGTTAAAAACCGCCAATCTTCTTGACGTCATCTCCGGCTATCAGATAGAAAACGCGGCCTCCCCGGCAAAAACCATTTCCTTTGAGGAAATGGACAATGACATACCATTTCTATTAACCGATCAAAAACGAATCTTGGAATTTTCATTTAAGAGAAATATTATCCAAAACATGAATCTGGCGATGTTCAGGGATGTGACGGAACGGAAGGAGCTGGAAGAACGGCTGCGTAAATCTGATACGCTCCATGTCGTCGGCGAGCTTGCGGCGGGGATCGCCCATGAAATCCGCAATCCGATGACGGCATTAAAAGGGTTTATCCAGCTGTTAAAGGGCAGCATTCAAGAGGGGGATCACTCACTTTATTTTAATGTGATCACATCTGAGCTTAAACGGATTGAATCGATTATTACGGAGTTTCTCATCCTTGCGAAGCCGCAGGCGATCATGTATGAGAAAAAGGATGTCGTGAGAATCATGCAGGACACCATGGATCTTCTGCATGCACAGGCAAACCTTGACAATGTGCAGATGCATCTCAATTGCGAGGGGCAAATTCCGCTGATTTATTGTGAACCCAATCAGCTCAAGCAGGTCTTCATCAATATTTTGAAAAATGCAATCGAAGTCATGCCTGACGGGGGCAATGTCTATGTGACCATCAAACCGAAAGATGACGATCATATCATCGTATCGCTCACCGATGAAGGAATCGGTATGACAGAGGATAAATTAAAGCGGCTGGGGGAGCCTTTTTATACGACAAAGGAGCGGGGCACTGGACTTGGGCTGATGGTCAGCTATAAAATTATTGAAGAACACAACGGAAAAATAGAGGTTGAGAGTGAAGAGGGGAAAGGCACGACATTCCACCTGACTCTCCCGATCCGGCAGCAGCATGAGGAGGAGGCTTTATAGCATCATGGGTTTTTACATTGAAATGACTACGCCTTTTGGACAGGCATACCTTGTGGAGCAAACTGAACATATCACACATTTGCTTTTTGAAAAAGAAGAATTGGACGGCATGATCAAAAAGGATCAAGAGCTGAAGCAGAAGAAAACGGCGTTGCTGCAAAAGGCAAAACAGCAGCTGGAAGAATATTTCAGAGGAGAGCGCACAACGTTCACGCTACCCATGCATCAGGAAGGGACGGATTTTCAGAAAAAAGTGTGGAAGGCGCTGCAAACCATTCCTTACGGGGAATCACGCAGCTATTCCGACATTGCCCGGGAAATCGGCCAGCCAAAAGCAGTCCGCGCGATCGGCCAGGCGAACAAGAAAAACGCGCTTCCGATTTTCATTCCGTGCCACCGTGTCATCGGAAAAAATAAAACACTGACCGGCTATGCCGGAAATGAAATCGATAAAAAAGCGATTCTGCTTGAAATCGAAAAAATTCCTTATAAAGGAAAATAATGAAAACATGCTGTTTCTTTTTTTCTCTTGCGACATATAATTTTATTAAGTTAAAAATGTTGGCCTCGGTGAAAAGGAGGACGAATAGATGAAAACAAACCGCCCGCAAAAAATTGCAGGCTACGCTGAATTATTCGTCAAGCTGCATGTCCTGACAAAAGAACAGAAACAAGACATTATCCAATCGATGAAAAACCGCTAAAGCCTTTTTTAATAAAGGGCCTTAGCGGGAGCATCCGGGCGGGGCACGGAAAAGAGCGCGGCGATTTCCGCTTCAAACCTGTCGGTGATAATCCCCTTTTCTGTTATAATTCCTGATATTAAATGATGGGGAGTGACATCAAAGGCCGGATTGAATACAGGCACCTCTTTCGGCGCAATTTGCGCACCTGCGATTTGTCTGACTTCATCCGGATCGCGTTCTTCAATCGGAATGGCGTCACCTGTTGAAATCGATGGATCAAAGGTTGAAAGGGGAGCGGCGATGAAGAATGGAATTTGAAAGGCTTTCGCTAAAATCGCTAAACCATAGGTTCCGATTTTGTTCGCTGTGTCACCGTTTCTGGCGATCCGGTCGGCTCCGACGATGACCGCTGAAATATTTTTTTCTTTCATCGTGTGTGCGGCCATGCTGTCGGTGATGAGCGTGACGTCGATTCCGCCCTGCATCAGCTCCCACGCTGTTAATCTCGCGCCCTGAAGAACGGGGCGTGTTTCACATGCGTATATATGGAGATGAAGGTCTTTCGTTTTCGCCAGATAAAAAGGAGCAAGCGCCGTTCCGTATCTGCTTGTCGCGATCGAACCCGCATTGCAGATCGTCATGATGTTATCGCCTGATTTAAACAGCTGCAGCGCATTTTGTCCGATTTGCCGGCATGTTTCTTCATCTTCAATCTGGATCTGAATCGCTTCATGAACGAGATCGGTCTTTGCTTCATTAACCGATTTCGCCCCTTCCGCGCTTTTCACAAGCCGTTCAAGCGCCCATGATAAATTGACAGCCGTCGGTCTTGCCCCATTCAATTCATCCTTGATTTGTCTGACTTTGCTCAGGAATTCGGAAACATCCGCCGTATCGATGCTTTGGGCGCAGAGAGCCAGACCGAACGCGGCAGTGATTCCGATGGCCGGAGCCCCGCGGACTTTTAAGGTTTTGATCGCATCATAGATGTCCTCCTTTGTTGTTAAATGGAGATATTCCGTCTTCCCGGGCAGCTTTTGCTGATTTAAGATTTTAATGGATGTTTCTTCCCACTCTACAGAACGGGGGACAGCAAATTGCTCTGACATGTCATTCACTCCTCAAGCTAGTTCTTTAAACGTATTAATGATGTCCTGCGGCGACCGGAAATCCGCGCGTTTTTTAATCAGCCTTGAGCCGATGGCAAGGGCGAGTTTCTTTTGGCTGATCCGCCGGGCAAATGGAACGATTGTATCAAGATCCGCCACATGTGAAAGCCCGATGGTCCGGCGGATCATTTCACACCCGGCAAAGCCCGCGGCGTCTTCGAACGCTTTTTTCAGCGTTTCTTCAAGGCTTCCGTGCGTGTTTCGGTACGCGCTCCGGGCATCCTTTTTCCACGCATCGCTGAAAGTCCTGCTGAATGTGTCCCATACAGTTTCAACATGGGTGTATAGCGGGGCGCGTTCTGCGTCTTCCCGGGCCAGCGCATTTAAAAGCAGGTTGGCGATAAACTGTCCGATATCAAAACCGATCGGTCCGAAAAACGCAAATTCAGGGTCGATGACCTTTGTTTCCTTTTCTCCTGCAAAAATGCTGCCTGTGTGTAAATCACCGTGAATAAGCGTTTCCGCAGACGTCAAAAACCGGTTTTTCAATTTCGCAGCCTCGCGTTTTAATTCATCATCAGCCCATATGGTCTCAGCTTCATCACGAAGCTCCTCTTCAAAGTCATTTGTCTCATGGTCAAAGAAAGGATCTGTGAACACGAGATTTTCCGTGATGTCGCATAAATCAGGGTTCTCAAACTGTTTGACCAGCCGCTCTTTGATATGCGGATCAAGGGCATAATCGGAAGAATAAAACAATGTATTCCCGAGGAATTCCCCGATATCCCGCGATAAATTCGGATAATCGTTGCCCGCGATCAATCCTTTTCTGGCGATTTCCAAGTGTGAAAGATCCTCCAGGACGGTCACGGCGAGTTCCGTGTCTGAATAATAAACCCGCGGTACGAGATGCGGGACGTGTTCAGCCTGCCTGATCAGCGCGCTGCTTTCAATCCTTGCTCTGTCCAGCGACAGCGGCCAGCTTTCACCGACAACTTTTGCATAAGGGACAGCCTGTTTAATGATCAATCCTTTCTGTTGCTCTTTATCATAAACATGGAAGACAAGATTCAAGTTTCCGTCTCCGATTTCCCGGCAGGTCAGCGTGCTTTTGCTCGAAAAGAGTCCCAGGCGCACGGCGAGTGCAGCCGCCGAGCTTTCTGTCAATGTTTCGTATACAGCGGTTTTCGTTACAGTCATATTTGATTCCCCCTAAAGTCGTTTGCAAAAAATAAAAAGCCTCTTTCTCTGTGAGAGAAAGAGGCTAATTCGTCGTGTCCGCCTCTCTTATCTCTCAGAATGCAATCTGATGGAATTAGCACCGTGCCCTAGCGGCGCAAACATGTTCGCGCCCCATTTCACAATGGTATTACGGTCGGTTGCTGTTGGGATCATAAGGCCAGTCCTTCACCCAACTCTCGATAAGAGAAATCAATATAAAATTTTAAAATTTCAGTCAGTCAGTTGCTGAAAATGTTACCAGCAACGATGTTTATTTGTCAACACTTTTTAATATAAATCTTTGCGAATGTCTTCGAATACCGGAATATGGCCCCTGGCTTTTTTGATGTCATCAAGGTCAATTTCGGCTCTGATCACCGTTTCTCCATGCCCGGCTTCGGCGAGGATATGTCCGAGCGGATCAATGATCATGCTGTGGCCCGCAAATTCGTTTTCCGGGTTATGCCCCGAGCAATTGCAGGCGGCGACAAAACATTGATTTTCGATCGCTCTGGCCGTTAATAGAGTCCGCCAATGATCGAGGCGCGGATGCGGCCATTCAGCTGATACAAATACGATGCCGGCTCCTTTTGACGTGTGTTTCCTGATCCATTCAGGAAAACGGATGTCATAGCAGATAAAACCCGCTGCTTTGACGCCTTCAAGCTCAAAGCAGCCTCCGCCCGATCCCGGAGCTAAATAAAGATGCTCATCCATCAGCTGAAAAAGGTGAGCTTTGCTGTATTCTTTTACAAGTCTTCCGTTTTTGTCGGCGATGTACATCGTATTGTATACGCCGCTTTTTCTCTTGACGGCGACTGAGCCGCCCACAATGTGGACATTGTTCGCTTTCGCCGTTTGCCGGAGCCATTCTTTGGTCTGCTCTCCTTCATCGTCTCCGATTGCATCAAGGTTTTTTAGATCATAGCCAGTCGTCCAAAGCTCGGGAAGAATCAAAATATCCGCGTGCCGGCTTTCACTTTCGACCAGCCGGCTTGCTTTTTTAAAATTTTCTGAAGGGTTTCCGTATGATATATCGAATTGCAGGCAGGAAATCGTCCACTTCACTTTGAGCCACCTCATTTTTTGCTTTACATTTTATCTTTAACAATATATGATGATGGACTATCATTTCAAGAATTTTTCAAAGCGGGTGAAAAAAATGAAATTTGAGCTTTCTGATCTATTGAAACAGCTTCCCGAGCAATTTTTTGCTTCTTTGGTCAAAAAGGTGAACGAAAAGATAGCCGCCGGCCATGATGTGATCAATCTCGGTCAGGGAAATCCCGATCAGCCGACACCGGGACACATTGTTGACGCGATGACAGAAGCGGTCCGGAATCCCGAAAATCATAAATATTCCTCTTTTCGGGGGAGCCGTTCGCTGAAACAGGCGGCCGCTGAATTTTATAAAAGGGAATACGGCGTCTTGCTTGACCCTGATAAAGAAATCGCCGTATTGTTCGGAGGGAAGGCGGGGCTTGTAGAGCTGCCGCAATGCCTCTTGAATCCCGGCGATACGGTGCTTGTTCCCGACCCGGGCTATCCGGATTATTGGTCAGGCGTCAGACTGGCAAAAGCGAACATGGAAACGATGCCGCTGTTGGAGAAAAACGGCTATTTGCCGGATTACAGCCAAATTCCAGTACACATAAAGGAAAAAGCGAAGCTCATGTATCTGAACTATCCGAACAACCCGACGGGAGCCCAGGCGACGCCGGCGTTTTTTGCGGAAACGGTCAGCCTCGCGAAAACGCACGGGATCTGTGTTGTTCATGATTTTGCCTATGGGGCGATCGGCTATGACGGGCAAAAGCCGGTGAGTTTTCTTGAAACTGATGGAGCAAAAGAAGCCGGCATCGAAATCTATACGCTCTCCAAAACATATAATATGGCGGGCTGGAGAGTCGGATTCGCCGCTGGAAATGCTTCGGTGATTGAAGCGCTGAACCTATACCAGGATCATATGTATGTCAGCCTCTTTAAAGCAGTCCAGGACGCCGCGGCGGTCGCGCTTCTTTCAGATCAAAGCTGTGTCAAGGAACAAAATGAACGCTATGAAAAAAGACGCAACGTTTGGATGAAAGCCGTCCGCGCCATCGGTTGGGAAGCGCAGGCCCCAGAGGGCTCATTTTTTGCATGGATGCCTGTTCCGGAAGGCTTTACATCTGAAGGGTTTTCCGATTTTCTCTTGGAAAAAGCGCATGTCGTCATGGCGCCCGGCAAAGGATTCGGAGCATTTGGCGAAGGATATGTGAGAGTCGGTCTATTGACAAGCGAAGAACGTCTGCGGGAAGCTGCCGACCGGATCGCCGAGCTGAATATTTTCAAAAAGTCGGAAGTCTCTCATTGACAACCGCGGAAAACGGTGGGATAATTCAAAATAATTTATAAAAAACAATATTCTTATCAAGAGCAGGTGGAGGGACGAGCCCGATGAAGCCCGGCAACCGACTTATAAAAGCACGGTGCTAATTCTTGCAGCTGCCGCTGAGAGATAAGGATTCGACACGCAGAAACGAAACCTCTTTAAGCGAATGCAGCGCAAAAAGAGGTTTTTTATATGCACGAAACAAGGAAGGAGCTAAAGAATGAGCGAACTTTTGGCAACATATGTCCTGACGGATCCCGGCAGCGATCCGGAAAAAAAGGCCGAACAAATTGCATTAGGCCTTACTGTGGGGTCCTGGACGGATTTGCCGCAATTAAAAAAAGAGCAACTAAAAAGGCACAAGGGGCGGGTCGTCCGGATTGAGGAAATCGAAGGCGATCAAGGAGAGCATCAGGCAAAAGTCACCATCGCCTATCCGGAACTCAATTTTACGGACGATATCCCGGCCGTCCTTACGACCGTTTTCGGAAAGCTGTCCCTTGACGGAAAAGTCAAACTGACGGACCTCGAATTTTCCGAGGCCTTTAAACGATCATTGCCGGGGCCGAGATTCGGCGTCTACGGGATCCGCAAAAAAATCGGCGAATTTGAAAGACCGCTTCTGATGAGCATTTTCAAGGGCGTCATCGGCCGGAGCATGGAGGAGTTAAAAGAGCAGCTAAGGCAGCAGGCGCTTGGCGGGGTGGACTTGATCAAGGATGATGAAATTTTATTTGAAACAGGCAGTGCACCGTTTGAAAAGCGGATTACAGAAGGGAGAAAGGTTCTTCAGGAGACCTATGAAGAAACCGGCCATAAAACGCTTTACGCCGTCAACCTGACGGGAAGGACGATGGAGCTGAAAACAAAAGCGAAAAAAGCCGCTGAGCTTGGCGCCGATGTCCTGCTGTTTAATGTGTTTGCCTACGGGCTTGATGTGCTGCAAAGCCTCGCGGAGGATGATGACATTCCGCTGCCGATTATGGCGCATCCGGCGGTAAGCGGCGCATTTACGTCATCACCGTATTACGGCTTTTCCCACCGGCTGCTGCTTGGAAAGCTGAACCGCTATGCGGGCGCCGATTTCAGCCTGTTTCCTTCCCCGTACGGAAGCGTCGCCCTTCCAAAACGCGAAGCACTCGCCATTCATGAAGAATGCACGAAAGAAGATGTCTTTCAGCCGACCTTTGCCGTGCCGTCGGCCGGCATTCATCCCGGAATGGTCCCGCTGCTGATGAAGGATTTTGGGATTGATCATATCATAAACGCCGGAGGCGGCATCCACGGCCATCCGAACGGAGCAATAGGAGGAGGCAGGGCATTTAGAGCGGCGATTGAAGCGGTACTGGAGGCTGAACCTGCCGAAGAGAAGGCAAAGCGCTCTCCCGATTTAAGGCTTGCCCTTGAGAAATGGGGAAAAGTTGAGGCATCTGTATGAGAAAGCCGCTGATCATTTGCGATTTTGACGGGACGATTACGAAAAATGACAACATCATCAGCATCATGAAAACATTTGCTCCGGAAGAATGGCATGCCTTAAAAGATGCGGTCCTTTCAAAAGACCTGTCGATCAGGGAGGGTGTCGGCAGCATGTTCAAGCTGCTCTCCAGCGGCTTGAGGGAAGACATTACGGCATATATCCTCAAACAGGCGGAAATCCGCGCGGGCTTCCAAGAATTTGTTTCATTTCTGTCCGGGTGCGGACTTCCTTTTTACGTCGTCAGCGGCGGCATGGACTTTTTCGTATATCCGCTGCTTGAAGGAATCGTGGAGAAAGAGCGGATTTACTGCAACCAGGCTGATTTTTTTGGCGACAGCATATCGGTCAAATGGCCGTATCCGTGCGACGATCAATGCCAAAATGAATGCGGCTGCTGCAAGCCGTCGATCATCCGCAAGCTTCAGGGTCCAGATGATTTTATCGTGATGATCGGGGATTCCGTTACAGATGTGGAGGCGGCAAAGCGCGCTGATTTATGCATCGCGCGGGATTATTTGCTGAAGGAATGTGAAGACCTGCAATTGCGCCATGCCGCATTTGAAGATTTCTACGATGTGAAGCGGGCGCTTCTCGGCGTCAAGGAGGTGGAGGAATGGATGCAGGAAAAAAGCGCTGGCAGGAGCTGGCCGAAGTGAAAAGAGAGCTTGCGGCGAGAGACTGGTTTCCGGCGACGAGCGGCAATCTGTCCATCAAAGTGTCAGATGATCCGCTTCGCTTTTTCGTGACGGCGAGCGGAAAAGATAAACGAAAAGAAACCGATGAGGATTTTCTCCTGGTAGATGAAGAAGGCATGCCGGCGGAAAGCGGTCATACCCTGAAGCCGTCGGCAGAAACGCTTCTTCATACGTATGTTTACAAAAAAACAAATGCCGGCTGCTGTCTTCACGTCCATACGATTGACAACAACGTGATATCTGAGCTTTATGGACAAGAGAAGCAGGTCAGCTTTAGAGGCCAGGAAATCATAAAAGCGCTCGGATACTGGGAGGAAAATGCCGAGGTCACCGTCCCGATTATTGAAAACACCGCCCATATCCCGGATTTGGCGGCAGATTTTGCCGCACATCTGACAAAAGATTCAGGCGCTGTCCTGATCCGCAGCCACGGCATTACCGTCTGGGGACGCACGGCATTTGAAGCGAAACGCATGCTGGAGGCTTATGAATTTTTATTCAGCTGGCATTTAAAATTAAAATCATATCAAACGCAATATGCGTAAAGAGTGCACTAAAGGGGGAGAAAAGCATGGCAACGATCCGCATCCATGATGAAGAAAACACAACAATCGAAAACCAGGAAGAGGTAGAACAATTTTTGAAGCAGCAGGAAGTCATTTATGAAAAATGGGATATCGAAAAGCTGCCTGCTGGGCTAAGAGAAAAATATGATTTGACCGACGAAGAAAAACAGAAGATTTTAGACGTGTTCGCAGCGGAAATTTCAGATATTTCAGAGCGCCGCGGCTATCAGGCACAGGATGTCATCTCGCTTTCGGATCAACATCCGAATCTGGATGAGCTGCTGAAAAACTTTAAACAGGAACATCACCATACAGATGATGAGGTCAGGTTCATCGTCAGCGGCCATGGAATTTTTGCGATTGAAGGAAAGGACGGCGCGTTTTTCGATGTTCTTTTAAATCCCGGCGATTTGATTTCCGTACCGGAAAACACACGCCACTATTTTACGCTTCAGGAGGACCGGAAAGTCGTCGCCGTCAGAATTTTCGTCACCACTGAGGGATGGGTGCCGATTTATGAAAAAGACGAGCTGAAGCAATCATAAAAAAAGCGCTTCCGGCATAGCCTTGCCGGGGCGCTTTTTTTACTTGTTTTTTTCATACAATGCTTTAATATTGGCTTCGTGAAAGGACAGGTGCGGCTTTTCTTTTTGATAGTAAGCGAGCCTGTCCAGCACAGAGCCGGTGTGGAGCTCGAATTTATGGCCGTCAGGGTCGGTAAAGTAAATCGAATCTTTATCGCCTTTATGGCGTTTTCTTCCTTTTAGCACGTTTACCCCAAGGGCGGTTAATTTCTTTTCCCACTCAGGCACATCCTCCTGTTTGATCGAAAAGGCGATATGCGTGTAGGAGTCATGAATCTCCGTCCGCGGAATATTTTTTTCCTCGTTCAAGGCAAGCCAGATGCCGTTTAGATCAAAATATGCTGTTTTTTCGGCTTTTACAAGCCATTTGGCGCCAAACACCTTCTCATAGAATGCGATAGAAGCCTCGAGGTCTGAGACGGAAAACAGCAGGTGGTTCAGGCCGTGAATCATTCTATCTTCCATTGTCCCATCCCTCCAATGCTTCAAAATCAGCCAGCTCTTTAACGATTTGTCTAAATAAAAAAGCGAGAACGGCCGCGTCATCAATCCATCCCGGCCCTATAAGAACATCGGGAATCAGGTCAACAGGGGAAAGGATATAAACGAGAGCCGCAGCAGCAAGTAAAATCGTTTTTTTCGGAAAAAGGGGGTAATCGCCTTTTCGCCAGGCTCTAAAGGCTCTGAAAAACAGCGGGATACCTGTTATAGCTTCTTTGGCTGCAAAAAGCGCCTTTAGCCTTTTCAACACCATAAAAAAGACCTCCTGTATATCATAAGCGTTTATCTTTTTTGATCAGCGGGTAATACAACTTTAATCCAACAAATCTATTATACTCGATTTCAAAACTTTTTTTCAAAAAATAGGTTTACAAAATAAGTATAATCTGTAATAATGCTCAAGTACGCAAATCTGCAAGGTTTTCGAAGTTTACTGGCGATAAGGGGTGAAGCGTATGCATGAATATTCACAAGAAGAATTGCTTTTTTCCATCAACGAAAAGCGGCAAATGATGGTTGAAGCTGCTGAGCTTTATGGGTATACAGGGGATGAGACGATAAAGCGCAGCCAGGAGCTGGACCAATTAATCTATCAATATCAAAAAATGACAATGGATGAACATCATTCATCAGACAAGCCATTGCATGATCTCTTAGATGTGCTTGTCATTGAAAAGTGTACGGCATAATGAGAAAAGAGCTGCCGTTGAACGGAAGGACAGCTCTTTTGAGGGACCGGAAAGTATGATGCTTAATCTTGCTGCTCATTTGAAATCGGCAGCGTGATGGTTACGGTTGTTCCTTTATGCCGTTCACTGTCAATCTGAATCGTTCCTCCGTACATTGAGATGATACGTTTGCACACAACAAGACCGAGTCCGGTTCCTTTTTCTTTTGAGGTGACAAAAGGCTGAAAAATCTTTTCTATCATTTCTTTAGGAATTCCTTCTCCGTTATCC
Organism: Bacillus sp. KICET-3; assembly: GCF_033261025.1. NCBI lineage: Bacteria > Bacillati > Bacillota > Bacilli > Caryophanales > Bacillaceae > Bacillus > Bacillus sp. KICET-3. The sequence goes on from NZ_CP137345.1 coordinate 1,551,260, forward strand.
TTCACCACAATTTCCGCCGCCTTTTCATCATGTTCAATGTTAATCAACAGCTTTCCACCGTTTTTCATCGATTCCAGCGAATTTTTAGCGACATTTAATACGACTTGCTTGATGTGGTCCTTTTTGCAAAATACGTATGCAGGATTTTCCGCCTGGTCTTGAAATGATACTTCGACATTGTATAAATTGGCTTCAGAATGAATAATCGGCATGATTTCATCGATCATTTCACTCATTGAATTCAGTTTCCATTGTTCCGCCGTCGGTTTTCCAAGCACAAGGAATTCGCTGACAATCTGGTTGATCCGCTTGATTTCCTGATCGATGACAGAAAAGTACATTTGATCTTCTTCAGATTTATATTTTTTTTGAAGAAGCTGGATGAATCCGCTGATCCCTGTCAGCGGATTTCTGATTTCATGTGCGGTGCTGGCCGCAAGCGTGCCGATCAGTTCAAGCTTCTGCGCTTCATTTTGGGCGCGCTCCTGCTTGGTGCGCCGTTTTAGCAGTACATATTGAAGCAATACAAACAAGATGTTAAGCAAAATAAAAATGCTTAAGAAGGAAAGCAGGAGACCGTGAACGAGTTCATCAAGCTGAACCGGCTCAGGATATACTTCAAGTTTCCAGTCGATCTGGTCCAAAAAAGCATCTACCGTCTCCTCCGTTTCTTTTTCAGGGGGCGTATGTCCCGCCGTAAAGACGATTTGGTCTTTCTGATTGAGTATTTTGATAGAAAGCTCTGGGCTTAACACATTCATGATATTTTTCAAATAATCGATGCGGATGGAAGCAAGCAAAAAGTTTGTCGCATGCCCTTCAGGACTGAAGACAGGGGTTAATATGCTCAGCTCCCGATTATTCATCATGTTGTCGGTGTCATCTGTGATGACAGATTTCTTTGAGCTTTCCGCTTTTTGCAGAATGCTTTTGTATGGAAGCGGCTGTTTCTCTTTAGCCGGCAGTGTGCTGACCATGACTTCGCCGTTTTTGTTGAGCAGGTACAGAGCCGAAAAGCGCGGCTCCTTTTTATAGGTTTCCGTCAGGATGTGTTTGATATGTTTATCATTGACAGGATGATTAAGGGCCGTCGCCATCGCGCTCAGCCGCGCCTCTGTTTCGCCGATCAGATAATTGATCTGGTTGCGGTGGATATTCAGCATAAGCGTCGCCGTCTGCCGATGCTTCTCAGTAATATTTTCCCGTTCTTGTTCGTATACAAAAAAGCTGATAATGAAAGCCGGGACCATCACAAGGATCAAATAAAGCCTCATTTTCTTCCATATATTTTTCAAATTGCTCATTTTTTCACTCTCTCCCAATCAATACAGGAATAGAGGTATTATATCACTAGTAGGGGCTGATTTATAGAAAAGATAACCAATACCTTGAAAATAGGACACAATACCGTGGAAGGTCCGGAAATATCGATTTGGTTCTTAGGGCCTATTATCAAATGAGGGAATGTAATGTTAACAGTTGACATTTTCCTCATAGTTTATTAATGTTTTCCTGTAGTTGTTTCTTTGGAGATGAGAGATATGAGTAACAGAGAACAGGAACAGTCATTAAAATTATTTATCGTACTATCAAGAGCATACAGATCAATTAATGATCATATGAATAAACATATTCATAATCATGGTCTGAATCCAACCGAATTCGCCGTTTTAGAGCTTCTCTATCACAAGGGAGACCAGCCTCTTCAGCAAATAGGGGACAAAATTCTTCTGGCGAGCGGAAGCATTACATATGTGGTTGACAAGCTTGAGCAGAAAGAACTGATCATCAGACGAGCCTGCACAACCGATCGCCGGGTCACCTATGCCCAAATTACGGACAAAGGAGTCAAGCTCTTGGAGCAGATCTTCCCCGGCCACGCGCAGGAGATTCATCAAATGATCAGCGTTTTAAGCGGCGAGGAGAAAGAAGCCTGCATCGACATGCTGAAAAGAGTGGGCTTAAATGCAAAAAACTTTTATAAGAACAAGGACAAAGAATAAGGAAGCGGCTAATCGCCGCTTCCTTATTCTTTTTCATTCAGATTTTCCTGGCCCATCGGCAGGATGAGAATTTCAACACGTCTGTTTTTTCTTCTTCCTTCCTCCGTTTTGTTTGAAGCGATAGGCTTGTATTCCCCGTACCCTTTAGCGCTGAATACTTTGGCGTCAAGCTTTGGATTTTCGATCAGGAGTCCCATGAAATTAACGGCCCGCATTACGCTTAAATGCCAGTTTGATTTAAATTGCGAGTTTCGGATCGGCACATTATCGGTATGTCCGCTGATCACGATATTACGCGGCGGGTTTAATACGAGCAGATCGGAAATTTCTCTTGCGAGCGGGATGTCCTGCTCGCGAATGACCGCTTTTCCGGAATCGAAAAAGATATTGTCTTCAATCGAAAGGAGCAGCCCTTCATCTGTGAGCTTCGTATTGACCTGCTTCTCAAGCTTTTTATTTTTTATGAACTGATTGACCTGCTCCTGAATTTTTTTCAGCGCCTCCTGGTCTTTTTCTTTTGAATTAGAACGATGGACGTCTTTTGGTTCAGCGGGTTTTTTTCCGTCCTCTTGTGTAGGCGATTTCGGCTCGACGAAGCTGGAATAATCCATCATGCCTGTACCGCCTGTCAGCACGGCATTGAATGATTTTGACAGCATATCAAACTTTTTGGCGTCTATCGAGCTCATCGCAAACAAGACGATGAAAAGGGCCAGAAGGAGTGTAAGCAGGTCGGCATAAGGGATGAGCCAGGACTCATCTACATGCTCTTCATGGTCTTTATGCTTTTTCTTTTTTTTAGCCATTGTCGCTTTCCCCTTTTTCTCCTTCTTGAGTAGCGATGCTGGAACGTTCGCTAGGAGAAACATACATCATCAGCTTTTGCTCGATGACCTTTGGAGCCTGGCCTTCCAAAATGGAAAGGATGCCTTCAATCATGACTTCGCGGACTTTCACTTCCTGCTTCGATTTACGCTTCAATTTATTTGCAAAAGGGTGCCACAGCACATAGCCTGTAAAGATCCCGAGAAGGGTGGCGACGAATGCGGCGCTGATCGCGTGTCCGAGCGCTTCGGTGTTGCTCATATCGGCCAGTGCGGCGATCAGTCCGACAACGGCTCCCAAAACTCCGAGCGTCGGTGCGTATGTTCCCGCCTGTGTAAAGATGCCGGCTCCGACCTGATGCCTTTCTTCCATCGCCTCGACTTCTTCTGTCAGAACGTCCCGGATGAATTCGGCGCTCTGTCCGTCCACAGCCATGCTCATGCCGTTTTTCAAAAATTCGTCATCGATTTCGTTAAGGTTTGCTTCCAAAGCGAGAAGGCCTTCCCGTCTGGCGATTTGCGCCCATTGAGTAAACATGGGGATCAGCTCGTTGATTTCAATCATCTTTTTCTCTTTAAATAAGATGCCGAACAGTTTTGGAACCTTTCTTATTTCGCGTGTTGGAAATGCGATGGTAACTGCTGCGATTGTCCCGACAACAATGATCAGCCATGCAGCCGGATTGACAAGAACTGAAGGGCTGACGCCTTTCATCACCATGCCGACACCTACTCCGATGATAGCTAGAATGATTCCAATTAACGATGTTTTGTCCATTTTTTTCACCAATTCCTTTAACTAACTTTTCTATCGTTATTATCGGTGCCACAAGATAGGAACTTTAGGGTGTTTCAGAAATTGTTATAAAATCCAGATGAATAGGGACTTTTGGGTGATGAAATGGGATGAATTGGATATTGGAGCGGAGAAAAAATGCCGGCCTCCGTATAGGAAGCCGGCAGACGGAACTATGCGACCGGTTTTACCGCGATATCGCCGTTTTCAACTGTAACATGGAAACCTGAGATGTGTTCTTCTTCAAGAAGCAGGTCTGTCATTTGATCTTCGACCGTTTCCTGAATCGTCCTTCTTAAAGGACGGGCGCCAAATGCAGGATGGTATCCGATTTCTGCAATCTTTTCTTTCGCTTCTTCGGAGACCTGCAATGTCAGATGCTGGTCGCTTAATGTGTCCTCAAGATCTTTCAGAAGCAGATCGACGATTTTTACCAGATCTTCTTTTTCAAGAGGCTGGAACTCGACAATGCTGTCAAACCTGTTCAGGAATTCAGGTTTAAAGTAGCTGCTTAAAGAGTCAATCAATGATTGTTCGCCCATCAGCCGTTCTTCTCTGTTAAAGCCGACGGTTGTCTGCTTTTCGGAAACGCCGGCATTGCTTGTCATAATGATGACAGTATCTTTAAAGCTGACTGTCCGTCCCTGGCTGTCGGTCAGACGGCCGTCCTCCATGATCTGAAGGAACATGTGCTGAACATCAGGATGGGCTTTTTCGATTTCATCAAGCAGAACGATGCTGTACGGGTTTCTCCGGACTTTTTCCGTCAATTGCCCCGCTTCATCGTGTCCGACATATCCAGGAGGCGAACCGATCAGTTTTGACACGGCGTGTTTTTCCATGTACTCGCTCATGTCAAGACGGATAATCGAATCCTTCGTGCCGAACAGCTCTTCCGCAAGCCGCTTGGAAAGCTCAGTTTTACCGACGCCTGTCGGGCCGACGAATAGGAATGAACCGACAGGCCTGTCTTTTGCTTTCAGACCGGCGCGGCTTCTTCTGACGGCTTTCGCCACCTTTTTGACGGCTTCTTTCTGTCCGATGACGCGGCTTCCGAGATTTGCTTCAAGCTCTTTCATTTTTTTCTGATCATCATGCTGCAGCTTTCCGACGGGAATGCCGGTTTTTTGTTCGATGATCGCCTGAATGTCTTCAGCGCCGACCGTTGCTTGTTTTTCCTCTGTTTTTTTCTCGAGCGCATTGTGCAATGCTTCTTCTTCATCACGAAGTTTTGCGGCAAGCTCATAATTTTCTTCCTGAAGCGCTTTTGCCTTTTCCGCTTCAATTTCTTTCAGCCGTTTTGAAGCTGCTTCACCGCTGACGGTATCGATCTTCAAGTTCGCTTTTGAACCGGCTTCATCGAGAAGGTCGATCGCCTTGTCGGGAAGATGGCGGTCCTGGATGTAGCGGCTTGAAAGGACGACACAGGCTTTCACAGCTTCATCTGTATAGGAAACCCCATGATAGGTTTCATATTTTTCTTTCAGGCCGTTCAAAATGGCTGTTGCCTCTTCGATTGTAGGCTCATGCACCATGATCGGCTGGAAGCGTCGTTCCAAAGCGGCGTCTTTTTCAATTTGACGATACTCTTTCAATGTGGTTGCACCGATGACTTGCAGTTCTCCCCGGGCAAGGGCGGGTTTTAAAATGTTGCCTGCATCCATGGAGCCCTCCGCAGAACCGGCGCCGACAAGAAGATGAATTTCGTCAATAAAGAGAATCGCGTTTTTGCGTTCTTTCAGTTCTTTCATCAGCTGTTTCATTCGTTCTTCGAATTGCCCTCTGATGCCGGTATTGGCGACAAGGGAGGCCACATCCAACAAGTAAAGCTCCTTGTTTTTCAGTTTGTTTGGAACATCACCTTCGGAAATTTTCAATGCAAGGCCTTCGGCGATGGCAGTTTTACCAACACCCGGCTCCCCAATTAATACCGGATTGTTTTTATTTCTGCGGTTTAAAATTTCGATCACGCGCGCCACTTCATCATCGCGGCCGATCACCGGATCAACCAATCCCGTTTTCGCGGCATTCGTCAAATTGACTGCGAGCTCATCAAGCAAGCCTTTTTTGGCAGCCGTTTGCGGCTGTGCTTGAGAAGGCTGGCTAAAGAAGGAACCCCCTCCAAAAAAGCTGCCTCCGGAATACATAGAAGGCTGAGTCAATTCTTTATAGCAATCTTCACATAAGTCCATTTGTTTTTTTGTAAAATTGATTTGCATGTTTAGGCGAATCGTCGCCTCGTTTTTTTGACAATGTTGACAACGCATTTGCCAAAACCCCCTTTAAAAATGATTTGACCTTTTTTGACCAATTGCCGGTTAAAAAATGGCCGTTTGTTTGACCATCTCTGACTATTAGTATACATTGACTAACTTTGACTTTCAAGATCTATGCTTTTTCCTTTTTGTTCCGGTATTTGAAGTTGTCCTTCTTTTTAAGGAGCATGTCTCATATGATGGAGAAAGGGAATTTGCGGAAATCACGTTTCATTTTACGGGGGAGAAATATGAGTCAAACACGAGGATCAGCTTTTCAACTTGCATTTGTCTATGTAGGCACGGTTGTCGGGGCTGGATTTGCGACGGGCAGAGAAATCGTTGAATTTTTTTTAAGATTCGGCTGGGCGGGTTTGGCCGGCATTTTCATCAGCGGGCTGATGTTCACCTGTCTCGGTGCGAAAATCATGCTGATCTCAGTCAGGATCAATGCCAGATCTTATCAGGAGCTGAACAAATTTCTGTTTGGACAAACGCTCGGAAAATTCGTCAATGGCTTTATGCTGATGGTTCTGCTCGGTGTGACTTCTGTCATGCTGTCAGGGGCCGGGGCGATTTTTAAAGAACAGCTCGGGCTCTCCAGCCAGGCGGGAATGCTTGTAACGGTTGCTTTGAGTCTGTTTGTCACGATGAGCGGCGTCAAGGGGATATTCAGCGTCAATGTCATTGTTGTGCCATTATTAGTGTTTTTTTCGTTGATTGTGCTCTTTGATTCGTTTATTTTCAGGGGCCCTTCCGTCCACGAATTGCCGGGTTTTTCGGCAAGGCCGGACTGGATTGTGTCGGCTGTTTCATACGGCGCTTTTAATTTGTCGCTAGCACAGGCCGTTCTTGTACCGATCGCCTCTGAATTGAAGTCAGAACGGTTGATTAAAAGAGGCGCGTTTATCGGAGGAAGCATGCTGACCCTTGTATTAATCGCAAGCTTTTTGTCTCTTTCCACATTGCCGAATGTCCTTTTATATGAAATTCCGATGGCGCAGGTGGTCTATATCGTTCAGCATTCCGTCCATGTCATCTATCTGTTTATCATTTTTGGGGAAGTCTTTACATCGGTCATCGGTAATCTCTACGGGCTTGAAAAGCAGATAAACGAATATATTCATATCAAAAGTCTTTATATATTTATTCTCATCCTACTCACAGTCTACTTAACCGGACAGATCGGCTATGGAAAATTGATTTCCACCATCTATCCTTTATTTGGTCAGCTGAGCCTTGTGTTCATCTTCTTTCTGATCATAAAAAAACTGCCGAATCGTTAGTGCTTGGCGAAACCCCGGATTTGTGGTAAGATGGCGAAAGAAAATTGAACAAAATCCGCTCGAGATAACCGCGGGAGAGGTTCTAGCAAAACCCTCTATAAAAAACTAAGGAAAGCTGTATCCTTGGGGTATGGCCTTTTTTATTGATTTTTTGCTAGAACACCTTTCCTTTAAAGAAAGGTGTTTTTTAGTTGGTGAAAGCGGAGAAGGAGGAATTATGAAACAGGAAAAAGCGGTCGTCGTATTCAGCGGCGGTCAGGACAGTACGACATGCCTTTTATGGGCCTTGCAGCAATTCCAAGAGGTGGAAACGGTCACCTTTCATTATAATCAGCGGCATCAGCAGGAGATTGAAGTGGCGCAAAATATCGCTGAAAAGCTTGGCGTAAAAAACCACCTGCTGGACATGGCGCTTTTGAATCAGCTGGCGCCAAACGCTTTGACAAGGGATGACATCAAAATTGAGGCGAAAGAAGGCGAGCTTCCGTCCACTTTTGTTCCCGGACGAAACCTTGTATTTTTATCCTTTGCTTCTATTCTCGCCTACCAAATCGGGGCGCGGCATATCGTGACGGGAGTCTGTGAGACGGACTTCAGCGGCTATCCGGATTGCAGGGATGAATTCGTCAAATCGTGCAATGTCACCGTCAACCTGGCGATGGAGCGCCCGTTTGTGATTCATACGCCGCTTATGTGGCTGAACAAGGCGGAAACATGGAAGCTGGCCGATGATCTCAATGCACTCGAATTCGTCAAAAATGAGACGCTGACGTGCTACAACGGCATCATCGCCGACGGCTGCGGAGAATGCCCGGCTTGCAAACTGCGCGCGAACGGCTACAACGAATACATGAAAATGAAAAGGGAGAGAGCTTAATATGCTTACACAAGTCTACCCGCAAACAAACCACCTGTACGCTTTTGAACTCAATAAAGATATGCAGGTATCAGCGGCCCACTTTATTCCGAGGGAAGATGCGGGCGCATGCAGCAGGATTCACGGCCATACGTATACAATCAATATCACGATCGCCGGAGATCAATTGAATGAGTCCGGTTTTCTCGTGAATTTCAGCACCATTAAAAAATTGGTGCACGGTGAATACGATCACACGCTGTTAAACGACCACAGCGAATTTTCCGGGGAAAGCCGCGAGCAGATCCCGTCGACTGAGGTGGTGGCGAAAACGATTTATGAAAAAGTCGACGCCTATTTGAAAGGCTTGGAAAACCGGCCGCACTGTGTTCAAGTGTTTGTCAGGGAAACGCCGACAAGCTATGTCGTCTACCGTCCAAAACAAGGTGAGCCAAATGGCTAAACCGATTCCCGTACTCGAAATTTTCGGCCCGACCATCCAGGGTGAAGGAATGGTCATCGGCCAGAAAACGATGTTTGTCAGAACCGCGGGCTGCGATTATTCGTGCAGCTGGTGCGATTCAGCCTTCACATGGGACGGATCGGCCAAAAAAGACATCAAATGGATGTCTGCGGAAGAAATATACGAATCGCTCAGAGAAATCGGCGGAAATGCTTTTTCACATGTCACCATTTCAGGAGGAAATCCGGCTCTTTTAAAACAGCTTGACGGACTGATTTCCCTTTTGCAAGAAAACGGCATTCGCACGGCGCTTGAAACACAGGGCACGTTTTATCAGGACTGGTTTACAAAAATCGATGATTTAACCATTTCGCCGAAGCCGCCAAGCTCAAATATGAAAACGGATCTTACGAAGCTGGACCATATCGTCGGCATGCTGAAGGACCATGGACGGCTTTCTGCGGCAAGCCTGAAGGTCGTCATTTTTACCCCTTCAGATCTTCAATTTGCAAAGAGCATTCATCACCGTTATCCGGATATCCCGTTTTATCTGCAGATCGGAAATGATGACGTGCATACCGAAGACCAGGGGCGGCTCGTCGAAAAGCTGCTTCGAAAATATGAAGAACTGGTCAAAGCGGTCACGCACGACCCTGAATTAAACCGCGTCCGCGTTCTGCCGCAGCTTCACACCCTCATCTGGGGAAACAAACGCGGAGTTTAAGATAGAAAGGAAGAAAATAATGACAACAAGAAAAGATTCAGAACTTGAAGGCGTAACCCTCCTCGGAAACCAGGGGACAAACTATTTGTTTGACTACTCACCTGATGTACTGGAGGCTTTTCCGAATAAACACGAAAACAGGGACTATTTTGTCAAATTCAACTGCCCGGAATTTACATCCCTGTGTCCGAAAACAGGGCAGCCCGATTTCGCAACGATCTATATCAGCTATATCCCTGATAAAAAAATGGTAGAAAGCAAGTCTTTAAAACTGTATCTCTTCAGCTTCCGCAACCACGGCGATTTTCACGAAGACTGCATGAACATCATCATGAACGATTTGATCGAATTGATGGACCCCCGCTACATCGAAGTCTGGGGCAAATTCACCCCGAGAGGCGGCATCTCGATCGACCCGTACACCAACTACGGCCGTCCGGGCACCAAATACGAGAAGATGGCCGAGTACCGGATGATGAATCATGATTTGTATCCGGAGACGGTGGATAATCGGTAAGAGGTGCCCGAGAAGGGTGTGATCATGCTGTTAAGTGACTACTTTAAAGAAAGACTTGCCTCTACAGACCCTATTATAGGAGGGCAAAATTAAAGATTGATTTTTTGAAAGCACCGAAATAGGTGCTTTTTTATATCAGAATCTTTAAGTCCAAAATGCAAAATTTGTAGACTTATAGGTGTAAAGGGAGTGATATTGCTAATTTATTACTAATAATGTAGAATTATAGATATAAGTGTAAAAATATCAAATACAGTTAATTTTTTAAATAAAATTTAAGAATTTTTAGGAAAAGGGGTGCGGGGAACACGTGGTCAGTATCCATGAAGCAGTTTATATTAACGGAAAAGAAAAAGCATTGATTAGTCTAGATGATATTAATATGGAAGACTATTTGAAAAAGTATAGAGAAAAATTGTTTTGTACTACAACTGATTGCAAGGCGAAATTATCTTATGTAAACAGACCTGGGAATAAGAGTCATTTTAGAACTTGGAGAGAAAGTCGACATTCAGAATCTTGTATTCATTTTTTTGAAAAAGAAGATGGAAGAGTTGGTGTTAGACAGTCGGGTGTTCAAACTGGAAGTGTTTCAACAGATCAAATGAGAAGGTCGGTAAGAGAAGCTTTTGAATTGGAAATTTTAAGTGAGGAAGAAAGAGTAAGAAGAAGAGAAGCAGATAGACAAAAACGACAAAATAGAAAACGGCGTCGAAAAGTAACTGCTACAGTAGAGCAGCCAGCAATTAGAATAGTAACAGATCCTGCTGAAAAGTCAGAAGATTCAAATAGGATTAATGGAAGACTATATAAAAGGAATGCTGATGCATTAAAAGAAACAGATTTAGGTCATACAAGAACAGTAACCGGAATAGTTAAAAGCGTTGAAACAGGAAAGAAAAGGGCTATGGTTAGAATTTATAAAAATGGTACGTTTGTAAATATTAAGTTTGAAGAAGCTTTCTTTGCTGTAACGCCTCAATATGAAGGATTATTTCATTATATAGGTCGGTTCGCAGAAGAGAATAATGATGTAATATTTTGTGCTGTCGGGGAAGTTAGGCAAAACAAACAAAGCCAAGAATTTGAATTAGTAGTCTTTGAGAGGGAAGGTTTGCTAATTCACGGAAGAACACTACCTTCTCTAGCTGCTTTTTACTCAATAGAACAAATATAAATGAAGGAATAACGGAAAAAGAAAGAACTTTACTGTGAAAAATCCATTTATATATTATTTTTGCAATGGAGATAAGTCTTACAATAAAACTGAATTGGGGATTTGAACAATTGAAAATAAGTGAAATATTTAACTTAGAAAAAGATTAAAGTCGATCAGATTTTGTAGATATTGAAGAAGACTTACCCTTATTTTTAGATCCATACTTTTTATCTTTAAGATCTGATTTTTGGTCGGTTGATGCTCATAGAACAATTCAAAGGTTCTTTATGTTCTTGACTTGTACAAAGCTGGAAGAAAGCAAGAAGCCAGGGCTTTATTTGTAAATCACAGTGAACCAAATGAAACATGTCTTGGTGTCTCTACGTCTAATCCAAGGGTAAGAGGAGTTGGAACTGATGAAATATTGTAGCGGTTGTGTGATCCGGTTGCATAAAAAGTGCGACCTGTAAAAACAGGGTATTTAAAAGTGGTTTGATCGGAGAAATAATGGGCAGATTGAATGAGGTTGTGGTCAAGATGCGTACTGTACGCGTTTTTTTTGAAATCTCGCCAACTATTACAACGGTGGGCCGGATCGGATGTTAGATCGAATATACGAAACGCATTCGATACATTAGACGAAAGGGAAAAGAATAAAACTTCGCACTCGCCTCTATAACGTTTCCCGTGCGTTAGTTCGTCGTTAAATATGCAACTCCTTCGTTCGGTTTTCGTTCGATCTTCCGTTCACCCCCATTTACTTCGTCATACACACGCAACCATATTTTACAAACAGACCAATGATCTTAAACAAGTCCAAGAACGTTTAGGTCACGCACATATTCAGACAACAGCCAATTTATATTTGCATCCTTCAGATGATGAAATTCGTGAGAATTGGGAAAAGGCAAAAAGTTCATTCATTATACAACCTACGGAGGTCTAAGTAAGCATATATGACAGAGCAGGCACATTTTAAATTACACTACATGCGATTATAAAAGTATTTTTCGAGAGCATATTTCTAAGGTTATTCAAGAAAACTTAATAGAAATTTCCTCCTTCAACCACATAGATGAAATCACTAACTAATTTGTAGATAGGGATATATGGAATATAAGGACCTTTGGGACAATCTCGAAATTTATCAATGATTATCAGAGATATAACGGATTTAAAGTAAATATAAAATTTACATACAATCCACTTCTAAAATGGTTGAAGTAGCGAAACAATACGGACGTGAAGAAATAGCACAAAAAAACCAGAAGAATTTAGAGAGACTCCAGGATATTTATAATACGATTAAACAAGGCAATATAATATTCGGACGAATCGAAAGAAAGAATAAAATCTAAGCAGGGGGTATAATATGGCCACATATGACCGCAAAAAGCATCTAAAGCAAATTCATGAAAGTCGAAAAGCCATTACCATGAGTAAAGTAGATGAGGCTATTAAAAGGCTCGTTAGAGCCAATCAAGAAATTAATTTTAATAGTGTAGCCAGTGAGGCCGGAGTGGCAAAGGCTACGCTATATAATAATGTGACATTACGTGAGCGAATTGAAACACTACGTCAGCAGCAGATAAAAAGCCCTTCTGTAAAGCAGGTTAGGCATAAAATGAATGAAAATAATAAAGAAGTGATTATCGAATCATTAAAGCGTAAAGTTAAGCGATTAGAGCACGAGAACAAGGATTTGCGAGACCAATTAAAGGTAGCGTATGCAGAAGTCTACAAGAAGATATAAGCTGAGGCACCTTCCCTTTCTTGTTCAATTAAAGGGCCAGTTAACGGAATAACACAAACAGAAGCCTTGCCCTTATTTTGTAGAGATTTCTGAAAGATGCCAGCACCAGGTTCGTTATATCATCTTCTCTATTAAGGCGTGGTACTATTATTCTTTATTAAACATCAAGGTGGGAAACCAATGAACAAAACAGACCGTTTGTTAGCCATCGTGCTGGAGTTACAACGTAAAGAAGTTGTACGTGCCGAAGATTTGGCAACTAGATTTGAAACGAGTGTTCGGACCATCTACCGTGACATTCAGGCGCTAAGTGAAGCAGGCGTTCCGATCATAGGTGCTCCTGGGACAGGATATTCTCTGATGGAAGGCTATTTCCTGCCGCCGATCAGTTTCACGGTACAAGAAGCCGTAAGCTTGTTGATGGGAACGGACTTTATTGAACAACGATTTGATGATGATTATCGTGTCAGAGCACAAGCTGCCCGCGGCAAAATCGAGGTCATTCTACCGGAGAGCGTTCGCAATGAAACATCACGTGTACGCAAGGCTATACGTTTGCTCATTTCCGATAAACAGGTCACGCCATCAAAAGAAAAAGAATATCTAGAAAAGATTCGTCGAGCGATATTAGACGAGCGAAAGATCAGCTTTCATTATGTAAAAAAACTTGCAGATTTCGATGGGAATCGCCATAGTGTTCGTACCGTTTCCCCCTATGGATTAGTTCTCGTTCAAGGATCATGGATGCTCGTGGCCCGTTGTGAACTGCGCCAAGACATTCGCCATTTCCGATTGTCTCGAATGACGGAATTTATTGCTCTGGAAGAACGATTTGAACGACCAGCGCATTTTAACTTAAGGGAGTATACCCCTTCGGACGATCGGCATTTGCGAGTTCGCCTCCGATTTAACCAAGACATCGCAGATAAGGTGAAGGAATCAAACAATCATTACATAGAGGATATGGAAGAGCATCAAGATGGATTGCATGTGGTCTTACGCGTTCGTCAACTGGACGAATTGCTGCGATGGGTGCTTGGCTGGGGAGCCGATGTGATTGTATTAGAGCCTGAATCATTTCGAAATCGGATTCGTGAGGAAGCCCAAAAAATGTTAAAACGCTACTGACATAATGTTGTCAGTAGCGTTGTTTTATAATCGGAGTCAGTAAAATGATTCAGTTTTTGAATGAATTTGGTTTTTACTGGAAAGTTTATAACAAAATAAAGTGTATATGGTATTGTTGTATACATTTATTATTGGAAGGATGGTATCTTGTGAATTTTGCTTCTGTACGCATCATTACAGACGACGTGGATCGTCTAGTCAAGTTCTATGAGAAAGTCATGGGTTTATCAGCGGAGCGTCCCGCGCCCGTCTTTGCCGAACTCGTTGCGCCATCGTGCACCCTGGCGATCGGCCACTCCCAGACTGTGCCACTGTTCGGTGAAGGTTCAGCAGTGGCGGCCGACAATCACTCTGTCATCATAGAGTTCCTTGTCCACGATGTCGATGCCGAATACGAACGATTAAAGCCGTTTATCGAGGAGTGGGTAAAGGAACCGACCACGATGCCGTGGGGGAACCGTGCTATACTGTTCCGTGATCCAGACGGCAACCTCGTTAACCTCTTCTCGCCGGTGACCGAGGAAGCGATCAAACGATTCACTGGTAGGGCTTGATGGACAGTTGAAATGAGTGAGGCCTCAATTTGGAGAGTTGGTAACGATTCGTAAAACATATGGCCCAGCTGGTTTAAAATGGCCAAAAAAACAGGAATCGTTGTCGTACTCCTCTAAATATAATAGAATTATCTTCAAATCAAGTATTCAGTCAACGGGCGCTTTAATTGAATAAAAGAAGAGCACATATTATACATGACTAATATGTGCTCTTCTTTATTTTTAAGGATTTTTATAATTTAGGTCTTGATAAACAGTCACCGTCTGGAAACAATATTCACTAGGTTTTTGAGGATAGACCGTAACTTTTCTTGAATTCCGTACTTAAAAGTTTATTTTTCTATATCAGACTTTTTCACTTCTTCAAACCATAAGTCAAAAATATCATCAGGCAATAGTTCATCATCATTGGAATATACTAAATCATATCTATACTGACCTTTCAAACTGTTTTGTTTAACATCGTAAATTAATTTTATTTCTGTAGGCATCTCATGGCCAAATTCAGTACATTTTTTATGGATTTCTTCTAAATTTTTTATCCCGATATCTAAAACAGCTTCTTGACGATTTTCTGATGTATCGTATTTTTCATTCTCTTCTACTGCATCGTTAAGCTTATGCTTATAAACCAACTTACCATTTATTTTATAAAATACGTCAAAGTAATACATTTCAGGTTCATATGAGCAATAAATATAAATAGCATCTGCCTGATTACCAACATATTCAAGACAAATAGCAACCATATCTGTTTGTAATTCAGATAAATAGTCTTCAAATGTTTTAGCCACACAATCACTCCTAATTCTTTAAAGTTACTTTCTTTAAATTTCCATCGATACTGTATTTTATCTCAAAACTCTTTGGTCTAGGATTGTTCCCGTCATAATTAACTTTAACATTAACTGATACTTTTTTCTTATCTGAAATGGCTTTGGCCTATTTATTTTCTAGCTTCTTGTATTTGCTTTGATTTAACATTACTTGATTGAGAAACGAGATTATCTAATTCAGGAGAGCCTCCGAATCTATAAGCAGCTAAATGGCCAGCATGATCGCCAAGTTGTTTACCAGGTGTTTTGGGATTATGCGGCAATCTCTTGTCTCGTTTTGTTAATTTTAAGTCATCAGCTTGAAACTCTTTAATTCTTGCTTCTTTATCGGTTTTGTATATGTAATTGTATTCCCCGGCTTGATACTTGACATTGGATTTCAATTTTCCACTTTTAGTTATATGGCTTCCATCTTTAATGATTTCATTTTTCTTGACTATACCAACATCCCTAGCCGTTCTCGCGTCTTTCTCAATCTTCGAAACCTCGCCAGCTTTCAAAGGGTTTTCGGTTAGAGCTTTCCTGATTTCACTTGCCCTTCCGAATTTGCTTATCTTTCCGGGTCCCCACGGCATTTCAAATCTTTTAACTTGAACATTGGGTGTTTTAATTTTATATTTTATAAACTTTAATTTCTCTATATTGTATACTGATTCATTATGAATTTTGTACTTTTCTATTAATTTTTTTACTCGATTAGGGGCGGTGAGTGTATCAACGTTAGTATCTTTCTGTTCTCCCAGCTTTTCCAACATCGTCTTCATCGCTGAGGATTCGGCATTTTCTAACGCTCCTTTGAGACCGCTGACCGGACCGTTGATGGTTGTATTCTCATCCGGCTTTAAAATTGAGCCCTTTTGATAACTTGCGATCTCGATTTTCAGGCCTGTATACATTTTCTCAAGCCTCGCGATGTATGTTTGCATCGTTTCAAGATCATTTTCGGCTATTTTAAGCGCATTGGTTTGTTCTCTGTCAAACGTATGCAGCTTTTCAATCGTCTGATTGATGTCAGTTAATGCTTTTCGATTCTGTTCATGAAAATCGTTGTCATTCAAATCCGGCAAATCGACAATATGGCTGACTTTCGCAATTGAAGCGTTGGCTTTGGAAACTAAATGTTTCGTTGTTCGATCAGCTGCGTTCAAACCTTGTTCCAGATCGTGTTCTAGAAAGTCTTGCGAAATATATCCATTGTGATTCGGTTCAAGGGAGTTCAGTGCATTTTTGATTTTTTTCAATGCCGATTCGTATTCATCGATAAATGATTCATAGAACCGCAAAAAAGGGAGTGTGGCATTCCTCATAAAAAGAACGAATTGCTTCGCCGCCTTTCCCTTTTAAAGCATCGTCAAGAGACGTAAGAGCATCGACGCTTTCTTTCACCTTTTCGATTTCTTCGGCCTGTTTTTTAATTGTTCTAGCGTTTGGTCAATCGCATTATGCAGCGCTTGAACATCCAGAGTCTTCATGGCATTCTCCTCTAATACTGAAGTTACAATCAGTATAGATTTTACCACTATTCGGAAAAAAATGGTGAATAAATCCTGACCACCCATGAAAATGAATCTTATAGATCAGGTCTAAAAACTTATTCTACTTAATTTTTAATTTGTTTCCATATTAGAGTTTATAGTGGGAATGATAACAATATATGGTTGTAAATAATAGGCTTATTTTGTAGAATAATTACTATGCAGATAAAGGAAGTTTAATATTTTAATTTTTCTAAAAACTTTTAATCTTGAGAGAAAGGAAGAGACGGTGTGGATGTTATTCCTTATGATTTAGTTGCGACGAAAATGAATTTTTGGTATACGGCTTTAAAAAACAATTGGCCAGGCCGGGCGGAGGATACTAGGAAAGAAGTTGAAAGAGAATTAGAGCGAATGGAACAAAACCAAGACGTGGTTGTCTATTATAATTTATTGTTGTTCCGACACAACCTACAATTTGATTATATGTATTCTGATTCTGGCGGTAATTTAGCTAGTCGATTTGAGGAGTTCAAAAAAATTCGAGATCAGAACAACCTTGAAGGAATGTTGGAATATTATTATCAATTCTTCGCGGGGATGTATCATTTCAGACAAAAAGAATTAATACTTGCGTTGAACTTTTATAGGAATGCCGAAAAACAACTCGATTCTTTTGAGTGTGACGATCTAGAGAAAGCTGAATTTTATTTCAAGGTATCCGAAGTTTATTACCATATGAAACAGACATTTTTTTCAATGAATTATGCGAGTCGCGCCTATAATATTTATAAAAAGTATGACACTTATGGAGAACGTAGAGTTCAATGTCAATTCATTCTTGCCGGCAATCGTCGAGATCAAATGCTTCCTGAAAAAGCCTTGCCTAGCTTAAATCAAGCATTGAGTGAATCAACAAGATTAGACTCCCCTCATTTAATTGGTTCATCGCATTTGAATCTTGGAATATGTTATAATCAACTTGAAGAACTTGAAAAAGCTACCGATCATCTCCAAAAAGCCCTTGAAGTGTATAGAGAGGTTAATCATAGTTTTTTACCAAAAGCCTTTTTTAACCTTGCACACGTTAGAGCGAAGCAGGCTGAGTTGGTAACAGCCCACGACCTTTATTTTGAAGGAAAAGAATATGCCGAAAAAATTTGTAATTCATATGACCTTGCAAAGCTTGAAATGCTAAAAGGGCTTTACTTGATTCATGATCTGGATTTAGTTAGAGACTCTTTTAAGTTCTTCAAGGAAAACGGTTTGTATGCAGATGCGGAAGATTACGGAATCATTGCGGCGGAAATTTTGGAAACTGAAGAAAAGATTCGTGATGCCTGTGATTTTTACCGTATTGCATGCGATGCAAGAAAACAAATTCAAAGGAGTGGTTATGTAAATGAAAGCTAAATTTTTGATTTGTGCTGTTTTACTATTAGGTACAGTAAGCGCGGTTAGTTCCGTATATGTTCAAACAGATAACACTTCTTTTAAAGTCGCAGAAAGATTCGCATCTTAATTTAGATATATCGTTATTCCGTTTTCATAAGAAAAAAATAAGCACTCAAAGCCCTTCTCATTAGAGTTGGGCTTTCTGCATGAACATCATCATGAACGATTTGATCGAATTGATGGACCCCCGCTACATCGAAGTCTGGGGAAAATTCACCCCGAGAGGCGGCATCTCGATCGACCCGTACACCAACTACGGCCGCCCGGGGACGAAATACGAGAAAATGGCGGAATACCGCTTGATGAATCATGATTTGTATCCGGAGACGGTGGATAATCGGTAATACTTCTGTTCGGTGAAACGAAGTGAGATCACGCAATATATCAGATCGTGAGACCCGTACATTTTTGCATTGGTGGATTGACCTTTGCGGTTGTGACCGAGACGCGTACTTGTTACGCGTCTTTTTTTATTGAAATTTAACCGGATATTATAAGGCGTGCTGGACCGGATGTTAGATCGTCAATATGAAGCGCGATTCAATTCGTTAATCGAAGTGCAAAAATGAGATCACACCGTCATCTGTCTCATTTACGTCTTCGTTCGTCTGTTCGTCGCCTATCCCGTATCTTCATCGTTCGTATGTTTACGTGTAATCGCAGTTATCGTAGCGTCCGTGGCGAACATCCGGATACTCCTTATCATCATAGCCCTTTGTTTCGTAATCCATCCGTCTCAACCTCTGATTATGACCGTCCAATTCAACGCCATTCATGAAACAAAGGAACCCGCAGCAAACCGTTCTTTGTTTTGATCGGTGTTTCACCCGGCAACCAATCGGCTCAATATAGACGAATTTCTCCGCTTCCTTATCGCATTATCCGCTCAACATGTAACCTCCGCTAAGCATCGTAGGGCATAACCTCCATAATACCGGATATTGTCCGTCCAAGTACGAAAATTCCGGTTGTGAAAACGTCGGTATATTTTATTTGTAATTCACGACCTTCAGCCAGCGATCTGACCGTCTGTTCTCCGCATAAATCAAATCAACGCGCTCCATAACGTCCCCCATAACGTCCCCTCGATCTTGTTCTCGCGGACTAATTCAAGCAATCCGCAGCACGGCTGCGTACACTATCGACTACCTTAACGTTAGGATGATCGGTATTCAGGCCGGCCAGCAGTTCCTTTCGCTTATACAGCGGCTTAGACGTAACCGAAACGCCGTCACCCCGTTAGGTTAATAACTTATTATTTATGTATAGCAAATGCCTTTTCAGGTAGTCCCAAAATGTCTGTATTATTAGGAATATAACCAAGCAACCGTAGCATTGCTACAATTTGCCCCTTATGATGAAATTCATGCGTAATAGAATGGATTAGTAATTGGTGCGGCGTTTTTCTTACAGCCCCACCGCCTACTTTCCAAGAAGGCTCTTTTTCGATAATATCGTCAAATTTATCAGTGAATTGTTCAAATACAGTATCTACATATATATTCGCCTGTTGAAAATAACGTTGAATATCCTCTATCTGCATATCATTGATTGTTTCCTTTGTTAATAGTGGTGAAGCTGTTTGTGAAAGCACAAAAGAACCCAGCCAAGCGTGATAACAACCCGCCACATGAACTAAAGAATCTCTTATGCTTTGAAAACCAAATCCAAATTCTCTTGTAAAATCATTTTCTTTCAATTCTTTACACTGATCTAGTAAAATCTGTCTCGTTTATTTTACCCACTCATATTCGTGTTTTTCCATCACTATCCCCCCGTAGAAATAATAAATACCAGAATATTCTTCCAATTATACACAAATAGGTACCATCATTAAACACCTCGTATAATCAGATAAACAAAACGAGGTGAACACGAATGAAGATAACGGTAAGACCGAAATTATCGGAAGTAATGGAGGCGAAAGGGTGGAAGCAAGTTCCGCTGTCGGAAGCGTCAGAAATTCCGCAAGGCAGTATTAGCCGATTCGATAAGAACGAAAGGCATCTCGACTGGCGCGTTCTCGCAATAGCAAACGCGCCAGTCGAGATATACGGCTAATTTCTAGCATCTAAAGACTAATCCTGCGACAAATAATTAAAAGCGGTCTCTTTAAAATCCGGCATCTCCTTATCAATCCTCAGCAAAGCCAATATTTCATTCACATAATCACGAATAGCAAGCATATCAAAAGGAAAATCAAAATCAAATTCTTTCTCAACATATAAAGTATCCAAGAAATATGTGCAATTGTGTTTCATTCCTAATAGTTCATTAAGAAAATGTAACACGTCTTGATAGGGCGATTCAGGTAATTCAAAATGAGTAATGAGATAAGCGTTAATCAGATTGCCTTCATCAAAATCCCGCAATCCTTTATCAAAATCGGATAATCCCTTATCGTAAATTAACAAATAACAGCACCTTTCACCATCACTCACTTCCACTTGGTAAAATTCAATATCCCGCAATCTCAGCAAACGTTTAAAACTTGTATGTAAAAGTGCCATTCCCGATCTCCCTTTCTTCATTTCCTCGACTTAAAATATTATACTGCCCCATGGTATATTGGACAAAAAAAAAGTCAAACAAGTACTAAAATTGATTGACATTTTTCGGCGTCTCTTCAATTCCGAATGAATTTTAAAGAGGTGGGGGCACCTGGGGAAATACGGATTTAAACCGGGAAATCGAATCAACTGTGACCTTAAACGTATTGCACGTCTGTTTTTCAGACAATTAAAAAATACCCTTGCAGGGCCTTTTGATTCTTTAGAAAATTAGGCAATAGTCTGAAGGTGAATGTCATGCATATCAACATGAACCTTTTCTCAATAATCTTGCCGTCAGCAATCCGTAAAAATGTCATAAGAGACATTCTTACGGGTCGTCCCGTTGCGGGAACGTGCCTGTATGCGCACCTTCAAATACAAAATAAACGGCCGCTTGATCACTTTCAGCAACCATGCTTTTCATCGGCAGCTTGAAGCCTGGAAAAGCATCGAAGTTTTTCTTTTCCGATGCTATTAGACTTCTGCGCCGGGCATTTAAAATGTGTATGATTCACCATCATCAGGCACTAAAACCTGAGAGGAGATTCCTTTTTCGCCAATAAAGGATTTCAATTCTTCTCTGGATAATGTCCAATGGTTGACGGCTTCCATATGGCTCGCAATTATTTTTGCGCGGGGAGCAGCCTTATATACTTCATAGATGTCATCTTTTCCCATGACAAGTGAACCGCCTTCAAAGAATTGATTATCCCCGCCATTGACAACAATGATGTCCGGCTGATGTGCATCGATCTCTTCTTGAACACCTTCATACCATACCGTATCTCCAGCTACATATAATGTTTTTTCATTTTGGTGTTTGAAAACAACGCCGCATACCAGACCCGCAAGTTTTAGAATTTCTCCTCTTCCGTGTTCACCCTTTGTTTTGATGAGTTGAATACCCTCAAAGACCGTAGCTTCTGTTAAAACCTCAACATGTTGAAAACCGGCGTTTCTTACTTCTTCAGCATCTTCTTCATTTTGGACAAACATTTTGATATCTTTTGGCAATACATCTTTGGCAGCATCATCAAAATGGTCTAAATGCAAATGAGTGACAATAACTGCATCTAAATCATTGATGATATGATCCATCGACATTGGCAAGCTGACTAAAGGATTATTTTGATCTTGTCTTAACGAATTTGGGAAAGGAGGGTAAGTGCCTTTCTCAGCCAACATTGGATCTATTAAAAACATTTTGCCTGCATATTCGACAAGTAGTGTTGCATTTCGAATTTGTGTGATTTTCATGTTTAAAACTCCTTTTCTTTGATTTACGTATAGTTTATAGAGGATCAATTTAAAAATACATGGATTAAATCAAGTCTTTATGCGGTTTGACTTGAATTTTGAAAAAACGTATTTTATTTATGTAAAAGAACATCGAACGCACTCCTGATTGAAGAGAATGGAAAGTACAGACCACTGGAAGGTAATGCTTCTATTGAAAGGATTTGATTTTATGTTGGATCACACAGACAAGCGGATATTAGAAGAACTGTCCAAAAATAGTCGTATGACGATGAAAGAATTGGGAGAGAAAGTTCATTTGACAGGACAGGCAGCCGCTTCAAGAGTTGCCAAGCTGGAAGATCATGGAGTGATTGAGGGGTATACCATTCAGGTGAATCAAGTTAAATTAGGGTGTTTTATACATGCTTTTATTAACATCTATATCAACAGCACCTATCATCAACCTTATGTCTCATTTATCAAAACACAAGCCAACTATATCATAAACAATTATAAAATTAGTGGAGATGGCTGCTATCTGCTTGAATGCAAATTTCCATCCCATGAACGATTAGATCAATTTTTAGAAGACTTAAACAAGCATGCGAACTATAAATTATCGATCGTTATAAAAAAATAGTGCATTTTTAGGCAAGGAAAGGGTAAAATGGGAAAAATCTCTGAAAAGCTTCTAACATATTGGCTGGCTGTTCCCAGACAGGTGAGAGTTTTTTGTCTGTCTCTTTTTACAAGCTGTTTTTTTGGTTATATGATCTATTTGGGAATAAAAAGGGTGTTGCAATTTCACACATTGAATCGACCAGAAACTATTCTTTGTGGGATTGTTTCGCTCTTCATTTTATTTGCCTTGAATCATGCAAACAATGGGAAAAATACTGGAGGGGATGACATGAAAATCGTTTCAACAAAGGATTTGCCAAAACGGGCGGTTTCACAATTTTTTACGACGCATTGGGGAAGCCCGGTCATGGTGAATTCAAACGGCACATTTCAGTGCGATGAACTGGAAGGATATGCAGTTTTGGATGAAAACAGAGAGATCACAGGTTTAATCACGTTCATTATTAACGGAACCGAATGTGAAATCATTTCATTGGATAGTATCATTGAAAATAACGGGATTGGCTCTGCCCTTTTAAAAGAAGTGGAACGGGCTTCAGAGCGAGAGCGGTGTGAACAAGTGAAGTTAATTACAACCAATGATAATGTTAGAGCGATCGGATTCTATCAAAAGAGGGGTTATGTGTTAGCTGGGTTATTTGTGAATGCTGTTGAAAAGGCAAGAAAAATAAAGCCCGGGATTCCTTTCACAGCTGATAATGGGATTCCAATCCGAGATGAAATACTATTAGTAAAACGGCTGACATAAATCAATAATTGGACTGGTCACGATCTGGGCCTTTATCTTATATATATTCACAAAGGGTTGGCACCTGGGTAAATATTAATATAAATAGAAGCCCGTCTGTAGATGCAAGTAAGCCCGCTTCCGAGACGGGCTTTTGCGGTTTTCCCGCGATATCCCAGCTCTCATCAACCTTCTTTATAGAAAGGGAACAGTATTTTTTCTCCAACAACTCCATCAGATGTTTTTTCGCTGTCAATGATGCTGTAGAACACATTGTCATGAACAGAACCGTCTTTCTTTATTCTATGTATACGAAACGTGTCCTTCTTTTACTGCCCCTATTCGCTCGACTGCTTTTTGGTACCGCACAGAAAATTGGACATGGATCGATTTTAACACAATATTGAAGCAGCAAGAACTCAGATTCCGTGTTAACCCCTGTTCTCCAATAAGCAGGAGAAAGCCAAGTCCAGCCAATTTCAACATTTCGGTTTTGTACATCGATGCCACCGATGCTGGTTGTTCCTATGACTTCCCCGGTTGTTTTTTCCTTAATAATAAAAAGTATTTGAACGTTGTCTACAGCTGTTGTCAACATGTCTTTGATATCATTGGGCCAAGTATATGGCCGAACCTCAAGGATTTTTAAGGCTTCATATCATTCATCCTATAAAGGAATCAGGCGAATTATATTCCCTTCTAACACGATGTAGGGAGCAGGGGAAAAAACCGCCATACCACAGAACGGCGGTTTTTTTCTTTTTCTGAAGATCGTGCGGAATGTGTTCAGGTTGCGTGTCGTGCGGAGAATGATTAATGAAAGGAGTCTTTAATAATTTTATAGTTTTTATGGTTAACGACAGTTAAGGAGTCCAATTCCAAGTCTCTGTAGTTATCCATGATGGTGACATCAACGATAACCGAGTTTTCGTTTACTTTTTCGACGACTCCGGTGAGTCCGTTTTTGAATTCGATGACGTTCCCGACTTTTGCAATTTTCAAGTGGCTTCCTCTCCTTTAAAGTGATTTAACCTATTGAAAGTATTTTGCAATATTTTCATGGAGAAGTAAAGCGATAAGGGAATAGGCGGCACTATTGTTGTACGGCTGTATACTTAGTGGTATAGTTAATTAGTTAAAGATCATTTTCGGGAGAAGGAGAGAGGAAAATTGACAGAGGAAAATGCGATTGAGCTGATCGAGAATTTGAGATCAGGCAGCATTCATGAACTTCGTGTGAAAAAAGAGGATTTTCTTTCTTTTAGAGCCATCTTGACGAAACAGGAAGATTTTAAGCATTTTCGGGGAATCGCCCAGCGCGGGGGAGACATCATTTTTCAATATATGAAAGAGCCAAGAAGCTGAAGGCTTTCTCAAGCGGTGAGAAAGCCTTTTAATATAGGGAAGCATCCAGCCCAAGTATTGCTGGATATTTTGTTTTTTTCTGTTAAAAATCCGCGGTGTCTATACAATTATGTGCCAGTGGGACGCTTTGATGGAAAGCCTGCCAAAAATTTATCAGTGAAATCAATCAGTTGTCTTGTTACTGTAAGACATATGTTTTTTTCGAAGAAGTGTTTGACTAGGAGGAATGGAATGAAATCGAAATTTGCTGCGATAGCTGCTTTTTTCATCTGTATGCTCCCAGCGGCAAGAATCGAACATGCACAGGCTGTCAAGTTATTCTCGAAAAAAGACAGACAGGAAATGAAGCGGCTGATTGCCAGCATTGATCAAGAACAGCATCCGGTTTTTTCTCAATTGACGGATGAAAAAAATCTCATCGAATTTGCGCCCCGGCCGGATGCAGAACAGAAAGAAGAAGAGAATGAAGAAATAAAGTTGACGAGCGGGGAAAAAGATTTATTGTCAAGGCTTGTACACGCGGAAGCCAAAGGCGAATCGTTTGAAGGAAAAGTGGCAGTGGCCGATGTCGTACTGAACCGCGTGGAGCACGGCGGATTTCCTGACAGTATAAAAAGCGTGATTTACCAAAAGAACGCTTTTGAGCCTGTTCTCAACGGGAGCATAAATAAAAAGGCGGACCGTGAATCAAAGAAAGCAGTAGAAAAAGCGGTCGATCAACATAAAAAAGAAACAGATGCATTATATTTTTATAATCCGGACACTGCATCAGATGACTGGATTAGAACGAGGAAGATCGTGAAACGCATCGGCAATCATGTATTTGCGATCTGACCATGGCAGTCAAGACTTATCGTCTTGGCTTTTTTTATGCCTTTTTCCAAGTGAAAACATGAAAAAGAAAATAATTTTTGAACTTGTCTCATATGATGGGATATAACCAGTGAGACAAGGGGAGACCTCATGAACCGTTTTGTGAAAGGAATCGTTCTTCTATCGCTAGCTGCTTTTTTTGCAGAATGCCTTGAGTTCGTCATTAACATGATTCTCGCGCGGGAACTTGGAGAGCATGGCATGGGGCTCTATATGAGTGTCTTGCCTTCCATATTTTTGGTCGTCGTGATCGCGAGCCTTGAGCTTCCCATTTCAATATCAAAATTCATTGCGGAATCCAATCCGAAACTCCATGAAAGCATGCTGAAGCATGCCTTTCGAATGACAGCGGTTTGCACGGCTTTTTCTACGGCGGCCGCTGCCGTCATCCTTCCTTTTATTCCGATATTTGATTCATACCATCCCTTTATCAGGGGCCTTGTGATCGGAATGATTCCCACCGTTGCCTTTACCTCGATTGCAAGAGGGTACTTCATGGGCGTCCAGCAAATGGGGAAAATCGCTATGGCGAATGCATTGAAAAAAATCTTTCAGCTGATCGGCTTGTTTTTATTTTTCCAATGGTATTCCTTTGAACTGGATACGTCGGTTTTGATTTCATTGTTCGTTCTTGTCGCAAGCGAAGTGGTTGTGTTTGTTTATTTATATTCCCAGTTTATTTTAGTCAGACGCGCCGCCGCAAAAGGCCAGCATGTTCATCTGCGGAGAAATGACGTGCTGAAGCGGTTATTGACCGTTTCCATACCGACGACAGGCCTGCGTGTGTTTCATGCCATTGCTAATGCGGTCGAGCCTTTTTTGGTGAAGGGCACGCTGCTTGCGGCAGGCGTTTCGCAAACGGCGGCCATCGATCAGTTCGGCATGCTCTCCGGCGTTGCGATGACGATTGGTTTTTTTCCGGCTTTTATCGCCCATTCACTCATGATCGTCATGATTCCCAGCATTTCCGAAAGCTATGCCTATGGACAATATGACAGAGTCATTAAACGGATCAAACAGGCGATTCTGATTACCCTTCTTTACGGCATACCGTCTGTTTTGGTGATGTATCA
Organism: Bacillus sp. KICET-3; assembly: GCF_033261025.1. Classification (NCBI taxonomy): domain Bacteria; kingdom Bacillati; phylum Bacillota; class Bacilli; order Caryophanales; family Bacillaceae; genus Bacillus; species Bacillus sp. KICET-3. The sequence goes on from NZ_CP137345.1 coordinate 1,577,815, forward strand.
GTTTGCAGAGCCGCTGACCCACTTGTTTTTTGATTCTGTAAAAGCCGCGTTTTATCTGGAACTATTATGGCCGTATTTTTTATTCCACTTTTTCGTGATGCCGCTTCAGGCCTGTCTCATTGGCATGGGGCTTGTCAAAGATGCGTTCTATCATAATGTCTGGGCAAGCGTGATATCGTTTTTGATGATGTATTTCCTCGGATCAATGGAGAATTTACAGATGACCGGGGTCATTCTCGGGATGAACACGGGGATGATTCTGCTGACAGCCCTTCATTATGCAACGATCTGCAAGGAATTGGGCGTGAACTTGATATTAACGAATAAGACGGGGGCGCCGAGAATCCAGAGCCGCTGAAGGAGGGGCGCGCTTTTCTCTTCATAGTTTTTGGATCCGGAGGGGATGCTAAAGAAAAAAAGAAGGGGAGATTACATGAAAAGAAAAGGCTTCCTTTGCCGTCCGCTCATTCTGCTGTTCTCAGCGGGCATGCTGTTTTTTCAGCCTCAGGCCCTTGCCAAACAGGCTTCACCGGCCGTGATGCAGATGAAAACAATAGAGGGGCAGCGTGTGCTTATTCCAGCGGAAGGCCAAAAGACGATCATCCATTTTTGGACGACCTGGTGTCCGCCGTGCCGGGAGGAGCTTCCCCGCTTTCAGTCCTATTATGATGAAAAGCATGCCGATGTTGAACTGATTACCGTCAATTTGCTGAATGTGGAGAAAAATGAACAGTCTGTCAAACGCTTTATCAAAGCGAATCATCTCTCATTCCCGATAGTTTTTGACCGCACCGGCGACATGATGAAAAAATATAATGTCATGACGATTCCTTCAACATTTTTTATCAATGAAAAAGGGGAGCTTGAGAAATCGGTCGTCGGACCGATCACCGTTGAACAAATGAGGTCATGGGCAGAGAAAAAAAGCTGAAATCGCCTTTCAGCTTTTTTTTATGGGCGGATGCAAATGATAATTAATATCAAAAAGAAATTATAATAATTATTACTTGAAAGCTGTTGATGCCATGCTATAATAAAAAAGAAGATTCCCGTTTTTGTCTGAGCATAAAACGGGGAAACCCATAATATAAACTAAATACTTATCTTTTATGCTGCCTCAAATGGCGGCAATTTGTTTTTTATAAGGGAATTGATGATGAATTACATTCTCAATTAGGGAGGACGCTAATAATGCAATTAGAGATTCGAAAACAATCTAAGCATCAGCATACGCTATTTCGCTTTCAAAACGTAAAGGAGCATGGGGAATTGGCTGCCGCCCTTTTATCAGGCATCCTGATTGCCGCCGGCTGGCTGTGCTCAGGCCATGAGACACTGTCCATCGCACTGTTTCTGTCCGCATTCTGCATCGGCGGCTTTGCCAAAGCAAAAGAGGGAATTCTCGAAACCCTTTCTGAAAAAACGCTGAATGTCGAGCTTTTGATGATATTTGCAGCGGTCGGCTCTGCCTTGATCGGCTATTGGGCAGAAGGCGCCATCTTGATTTTTATATTTTCTCTCAGCGGAGCCCTTGAGACATATACATTAAATAAAAGCAAACGCGATTTGACGTCCTTAATGAAATTGGAGCCGGAAGAGGCCGTGTTGTTGGACGGCGCGGGACAGCGAAAGGTTGCCGCAGCCGAACTGAAGGCCGGAGATCTGATCATGGTCAAGCCCGGCGAACGAGTCGCCGCAGACGGAGATATTGAATCAGGACAGACAAGCATCGATGAATCCGCGCTCACAGGTGAATCGATTCCGGTCGAAAAAACGGCCGGTGATCCGGTATTTGCCGGCACCGTCAATTTAAACGGCTCTTTGACAGTACGTGTGAAAAAAGCGAACGAGGATTCTCTTTTTAAAAAAATCATCAAGCTGGTCGAATCTGCGCAAAACAGCGTGTCACCGTCCCAAGCGTTTATTGAACGATTTGAAAACATGTATGTGAAAGGTGTTTTGCTCGCTGTCGGACTGCTTCTGTTTCTGCCTCATTATCTGCTTGGCTGGAGCTGGAGTGAGACATTTTACAGGGCGATGGTGTTTATGGTCGTCGCTTCGCCTTGTGCGCTTGTCGCTTCTATCATGCCTGCCGCTCTGTCGCTGATATCAAATGGAGCAAGAAACGGACTTCTTGTCAAAGGAAGCGTCTTCCTTGAAAAGCTAGGCAACAGCAAAATCGTCGCCATGGATAAGACGGGAACAATTACGAACGGCAAACCGGCCGTGGAAAACATGATTCTGGCGGAAGGCATGGACGAAAATGAATACTTGGAAGCTGCGGCTGCCATCGAGAAGCAGTCAAACCACCCTCTTGCAAAAGCGATCGTCGAGTTTGCCGAAGCAAAAGGCATTCACCCGCCTGGAAACGTAGCGATTGAAGAGACATCGGGATTCGGGGTGAAGGCGCAGTTTGAAGGAGAAATATGGTTCATTGGCAAAGCCGGATTTGTCGGGGAAGAGGAGGCGGATCACGTCTTTGGGGATGCAGTTCAACAGCTCGCCGGGCAAGGAAAAACGATTGTTTACGTGAAAAAGGGCGGGCGCCTTGCGGGCTGTTTTGCGCTGAAGGATCAAATCAGACCCGAAGCCAAAGCGGTGATCAGCGAGCTCAATTCCCTCGGCATTCAAACGGCAATGCTGACAGGAGACCAGCCAGAAACGGCAGCGGCGATCGCGGAAGAAGCCGGACTGAAAATCGTCGTTTCCGAATGTCTGCCTGATAGCAAAGTAAAGGAAGCAGAACAGCTTAAAAGAACTAACGGAACGATTGTCATGGTCGGAGACGGCATTAATGACGCACCTGCTCTTGCGGCGGCGGATGTCGGGGTCGCCATGGGGGAAGGAACGGACGTAGCGCTTGAAACAGCGGATATTGTATTGATGAAAAACGATTTAACAGGGCTGACGAAAATGATCCGGCTGTCGCGAAAAATGAACAGGATCATTAAACAGAACATCGTGTTTTCTCTTGCTGTGATCTGCTTGTTAATCTGCAGCAACTTCCTCCAGATCCTTGATCTGCCGCTCGGCGTCATCGGCCATGAAGGAAGCACGCTGCTTGTGATTTTAAACGGCCTCAGGCTGCTAAAATCGTAAATTCTATACCAAAACGGCTGCTATTCATATTGGCAGCCGTTTTCTTGTTCCTGTACCATGGCAATCATCACCAGCGGCCATGAAAAGAAACCGGCTCCCCGGCGGGCAAGCGCCGCAAAAAACTGATACAATATAAATGAAGGTTTACATAGATCAGTTGAACAGAATTTTGTTTTTAGGAGGGAACCGGATTTGAAAAGAATGGAGCATATCTCTTCCTGGCTGAGGGAAAAAGACATTTCGGCGGCTTTTATTCATTCAAAAGAAAATGTATTTTATTTGACGCACTTTTATACAGAGCCCCATGAACGGCTGATGGGCGTGTTTGCGTTTCAAAACGAGGAGCCGTTTTTTGTTTGTCCGCTGATGGAAAAAAGCCAGGCAAAAGAGGCGGGCTGGGCATATGACATCATCGGTTATGAGGATCATGAAAACCCGTGGGTCCTCATATCCGCCGCACTGAAAAAACGCAATCTGCCATTGGCGAAGGTGGCAGTCGAAAAAGAAGCGATCTCCCTTTCGCGCGCCGACATGCTGAGAGCCGTCACAAACGGGGCTGAACTTGTCTCTGCCGAAGAAAAGCTGAACGAACTCCGCGTCGTTAAGGATGAACAGGAAATCGCCATTCTCCGGGAAGCGGCAAAGCTAGCTGATTACGGGGTGGAAGCGGGAGCGGCCGCTTTAAAAGAAGGCGTCGCGGAAATCGAAGTGGTCGCGAAGATTGAATATGAATTGAAGAAAAAAGGAATCCAGGGAATGTCGTTTTCAACGATGGTCTTATTCGGAGAGAAATCCGGTCAGCCGCACGGAAATCCCGGCAGCCGGACATTAAAAGCGGGAGATTTCGTCCTGTTTGATTTAGGCGTGATCATTGACGGGTATTGCTCAGACATTACGAGGACGCTTGTTTATAAAAACGCGAGCGACCGTCAGAAAGAAATATATGAAACGGTGCTTCAGGCTGAAACGGCCGCACTGGAAATGAGCAGGCCCGGCGTCAGAATCGGCGATCTTGATTTAAAGGCGCGGGGGATGATTGAAAAAGCCGGCTACGGAGATTATTTTCCGCACCGCCTGGGCCACGGGCTCGGTATCTCGACACATGAGTATCCTTCCATGAGCCATAATAATGATGCACTTTTAAAAGAAGGAATGGTATACACGATTGAGCCCGGCATCTATGTGCCGGAAATCGGGGGCGTCCGAATCGAAGATGATGTGCTCGTCACCGCAGACGGAGCAGAGGCGCTTACCCGGTATCCGAAACAGTTCACTGTGATTTCATAAATTAGGGAACCCGCTTCATGGCGGGTCCTTTTATGTTTATGATAAAACTGCGGTCATTCCTTCCTCTTTATTCTGACATCTTTTACACGAAAAGAAAGGAATCAATCCTTGGAAATAAAGAAGTCATCAAAAGAGCGGAACGGCTTGACTTCATGTTTTTCTTTAAGCGGTTTCATCGCCGCTTTTGAAGACAGTACGATGATGCTGCATAAGAGGATCAGAATGAAAATACCCAATTTTTTCTTCTCCTTTCTAAATGAGAACGTGATCTGCACCGGTGCTGTTTTCATTGTAAAGTATGAAACGCATACCATAGCAATAGTTATTTTAAACAAAGAAAACCCTTGGTTTATCAAGGGTTTGTCCTTTTTATTAGTCAATAAGAATCATTAAAAATAACATTTTAATAACAATTCTTCACGAAATCCCGATTTTGATGATATTTCCGAAAGTCTTTTGCACTTTTTGGGAAGCGGCCTGTCTCATCTTTTTGTGTATAAATTTTTATTGTGGTTTTCATGTCGTCATTCCCGCTCTTTTCATAAGACACCGGCCTTGCCATCCGTTTCCCTCGCAAAAAACGAAATTCTGCTCATAGAGATTCGCCCTGACAAGATGCTCTGCAAACGGTGGAGGAACAGCATTTCCGCACCGCTCAATCTCTTTTGCCAGATTTGCTTTAGCTTTAGGTGGGTGGAAAGCCCCTTAAGTCACCAAAGCCGTTAAACTCTTTCAAAAGGCGAAAGGTCTATTCGTGGACGGTATCACCGGAAAAGCAGCATGGACAAAACTGTTTGCATAACAAAAAAGGCCCTTCGAGATTGAGGTCCAAAGCAAAGCGCCGGCTAATGTCGGTGCTTTGCTGTTGTCTAAAAAATATTTACTGTAATTACAACCCAAGCTATAACCAGTAATATGGGACTTTTCTCTTTCCTATCTAAATATCCAGACATGAAGAATCCGAGACTAAGCATGATATAGGATGCAAATTTAAATAATACTTGAATGGATTCAGGTGTCGCTGCCCAAACAAGGATGGATACGAGAGATAGAATATAAGCTGTTTTCTCTATAATTCTCAATTTATCTTCGTCCAATTCTATTAACCTCCAATTGCGAATTTTCTGCAAACTGAATTGAAAGTTATTACTCTGATAGTGTATTTAACCTATATTCTCAGGTAATTACATATAACAAATATAACACGAAAGGATGCGAGAAAAATTTGGTATGCCTGCATTGTGGGGGCGGCTTTCTTCCCGTACCCATCACATGCTGCCGAGAATGAAAGCGTGTCATTCACCCCAACGGTTGTGAAAACTGAACTACAGCAAATTGCGGAACTCTTAAAGGTTTCCGTTATGGACGAGGACGGAAGTGTACATATTCAAGCCGTTCCTCCGGTTAGCTAATGAAAGATTGTTGACCACTTCCGGGGCAATACTAAGTTTATGGATACAGCTTAAGAATTTGCTGCTAGACTTGTAGTTTCGTTGCCAGGACTTAAATGGAAATGGGCTGCTTTGTTTGCATACACTGTCTTCCCAGCATTCTATAAAAAAAGTCGACATGTTATCTACACAATATGTAGCCAGTGATAAAAAATACACATACATCATGATTGAAATGTATATCTATAAAGATAAAAAGTAATCAAAACAAATCGGTTACGAATATAAGATGTTTAAAAATACCTATAAGATGAACAGAAAAAAGATGAAAGAGCCCTTCTGACTGACGAAGCGCCTATTTCATTTCCACGCCAACAGCATCCTCAAATTTAATGAAATTGGCGTCTCCTTTTGAATCCACGACGTGAAAAATCTTGCTGATCTGAGTTTTCCTTCTACATAAATAACTTTCTGACCGTTTAAAAGAGGCGGCGGCTAACTGGACCGAGGAATTAAACTCCATCGCTTCACATATTACTCTATCCAAATCTTCTTTTTAAGCACCGGCCTTTTCACTCTGTTGTGGTTGCGTTTAATTCGAGAAGAAATTCGGTGTGTTCCGGCATCATGAAACCCATCTATTTTAACATGCCCTGATCTTTTAAGTTGTCATTTTTCACGGTGTTCATCCCCTTCTAAAAACTCATTAAATAAGAACTAATGTTCTGTTCTCGGATTCTATGTTATGATTAAAGAAAGGGGCGAAAAACGACGATTTTAAAAAATGCAAACATGAGTGCTTATAGGGAAATTTAGCTGATTCGATCCGGTCCGAAAATGTGCGAAAATAGTACATATGACAAAACGCATACCATAGCAAGAACGAAGTGAAAGAAGGGAATCAAATGGCGAATATCAGGGAAATAGCTGAGGCGGCTGGCGTTTCGATTACGACCGTTTCAAGGGTTCTCAACGGCCACCCTTATGTAAAAGCAGAAAAGCGGAAAAAGGTTCTTGATACCATTGAGCGGCTTGAATATGCGAGAAACGTGCATGCGGTCCACCTCTCAAAAGGCTTTTCAAACATGATCGGCGTGGTTTTGCCGACGATCAGCCTTCCTTATTTCAGTGAATTAATTGAAGGAATTGCGGAGGAAGCGGCCAAGTCGGAGGTCCACTTTGCGCTTTACCAGACAAATTATCAGCTGGAAAAGGAAACGTTCGCATTGGAACAGCTGAAGCATCGGCAGGTGGACGGCTTGATTTTTTGTTCAAAGGCAATGTCGGACGAAGAGCTTTTGAATTGGCGGGACACGGGGCCATTCATTCTCTGCCAGGATTCAAGGGAGCGCCTTTTTTCAACGGTCAGCATTCCGCATCATGAGGCATTTCGCCGCGGGCTTGATTTTCTGATTGAAAAAGGGCACAAAAAAATAGCCATCGGCTTGGCGAGGAAACATGGCGTGAACAGTCATTACCGCTTGGAGGCATATAAGGAAGCACTGGCCGCCATTGGTGAACCTTACCGGGATGAGTGGGTTTTTGAGCGGTCGCTGACGATTGCAGACGGACAAACATTATTTTCCGCATGGAGCCGGATGGATGATAAACCGACGGCGATTTTTGTGGCAAATGACCAGGTTTCTGCAGGGCTTTATCTTGAGGCCCGCAAGCATCAGGTCCAAATTCCGGAAAACCTCGCCATCTTGAGCTGCGACAATCAGCCGATCAGCGAATTGCTCGGTATTTCTACCATTGAAATCAAGACGAAAGAAATGGGAAGGCATGCGTTTCGCCTTCTTCAAAAAGGAATCAGGGGAGAGGAGGCTGAAAAGAAAATTCTCCCCTACAGGCTGATTGAAAGATCGACGGTATAAGTGAAAAACAAATTGTTTTCCAATCGGTGATAAAAATTCGACATTTTTCATCAAAAACGGCAAAATAAATTGACGCGCTTTCATGAGTTTTGTACGATATGAGAGATTGAATGACAAAAAGGAGCTGAGGATCGTGAACAGATCCTTCACTGTTGAAAAGGTACTCAATAACAACGTTTTAATCGCCCTCCACGAGGATTACAAAGAAGCCGTCTTGATTGGAAAAGGGATCGGATTTGGCAAAAAGCGCGGAGATCTTATCGAACATGAGAACTATGAAAAAATGTTTATTCTGGAAAATGATAAAGAACAATCACAGTATAAGAAGCTCCTCACATATGTCGATGAAAAAATGGTTGATATCGCCAATGATGTCATTTACCATATCGCGCAAAAAATCGGTCAGCCGCTGAATGAACATATCCATGTCGCGCTGACGGACCATATCGCATTTGCTGTCAAGCGTTTGGAAAAAGGGTTTGACATGAAAAATCCGTTTTTGCTTGAGACGGAATCCCTTTATCCGAAAGAATACGAGGTTGCCAAAGAAGCCGTTGAGATGATCAACCAGCAATCCGACATTCAGCTGCCTGAAGGTGAAATCGGATTCATCGCCCTTCATATCCACAGCGCTTTGACGAACAGGCCGCTTTCGGAAGTCAACCAGCATTCACAGTTAATATCGCGGCTTGTCCAGGTGATTGAAGATGCGTTTCAGATGAAAGTCAACAGAGAAAGCGTCAACTACCTGCGCCTGATCCGTCATCTTCGTTTTACGATCGACAGGATCACACGGGAGGAGCCGATTCAGGAGCCGGAAAAATTAATGTTGCTGTTGAAAACGGAATATCCGCTATGTTACAATACTGCTTGGAAGATGATCAAAATCTTGCAGCAATCGCTCAAGAAACCTGTTCATGAGGCAGAAGCCGTTTACTTAACATTACATTTGTACCGTTTGACTAATAAAATTTCATAACGCCTTTATAACGTGTTACTGATTCGATCAGGCATGAGTGAAAAAAGGGAAGAAATGAAGATGCTGTCTTTCGTTTCTTGATGTACCCGCTTTCACCATGCCTTTTTTGACGTTTAAAAAAGGAAATGTAAACGGTTAAATTGAAAAAAAGTCGTCTTTTGAACGAGTTTGTCATGTTTTTTTTGCTGTAAGGTCAAACTATCCTTAGAGGGGGTAAACATCATGTTTAAATCGCTATTCGGCGTGCTCCAGAAAATTGGACGGGCGCTTATGCTGCCTGTTGCGATTTTGCCGGCTGCAGGAATCCTGCTTGCCCTGGGTAACGCCATGCAAAATCCGCAAATGACGAAGGTCGCGCCGTTTTTAACCAATGGCACGATCCAGCTCGTTGCGAAAGTTATGGAAAATTCGGGAGACATCGTCTTCTCCAACTTGCCGCTCCTGTTTGCGGTCGGTGTCGCCATCGGTCTGGCAAATGGCGACGGTGTCGCAGGGATTGCCGCTATTATCGGATATCTTGTCATGAATGTCACGATGAGCGCCGTTCTTTTACAAAACGGATCAATTCCGAGCGATGCAGTTGAAAGAGCGAAATTTTTCGCGGAAAACCATCCGGCATATACGACAATGCTCGGCATTCCGACACTGGCAACCGGGGTGTTCGGCGGTATTATCGTCGGGGTGCTGGCTGCCGCCATGTACAACAAATTCTTCAAGATCGAGCTCCCGCAATACTTGGGATTCTTTGCCGGTAAGCGTTTTGTGCCGATTGTCACATCTGTCTGCGCCTTGATCCTCGGCTTGATCATGCTGATCGTCTGGCCGCCGATCCAGGGAGCTCTTAACGGCTTCTCAAACGGACTGCTTGCAGCCAATGAAGCGCTTGCCGCGTTTGTCTTTGGTATTATCGAGCGTGCACTGATTCCTTTCGGCCTGCACCACATTTTCTATTCTCCGTTCTGGTATGAGTTTTTCAGCTATACCAATAAAGCCGGAGAAATCGTCCGCGGTGACCAGCGGATTTTCATGGCGCAAATTAAAGACGGCGTCCAATTGACAGCCGGAACGTTTATGACCGGTAAATATCCGTTTATGATGTTCGGTCTGCCTGCCGCAGCGCTTGCGATTTATCATGAGGCAAAACCGAAGAACAAAAAGCTTGTTGCCGGCATCATGGGTTCAGCCGCATTGACATCTTTCTTAACAGGTATCACTGAACCGCTTGAATTTTCATTCTTGTTCGTCGCGCCGATTCTTTTTGCGATTCACTGTGTGTTTGCCGGTCTGTCTTTCATGATCATGGACATCTTGAATATCAAAATCGGTATGACGTTCTCCGGCGGGCTGATCGATTTCTTCCTGTTCGGAATTCTGCCTAACCGTACCGCTTGGTGGCTTGTCATCCCTGTCGGCTTGGTGCTTGCCGTTATTTATTACTTCGGATTCCGATTTGCGATCCGCAAGTTTAACTTGAAAACGCCGGGACGCGAGGATGCCGAAGCTGAATCATCTTCCGAAAAAGGCGGAGAATCAGCCGGTGATCTGCCGTATGAAATTCTTGCGGCAATGGGAGATAAAGAAAACATCAAGCACCTTGATGCGTGTATCACAAGATTGCGTGTAACGGTCAATGACCAGAAAAAGGTTGACAAAGAACGCTTGAAACAGCTTGGCGCATCAGGGGTTCTCGAAGTGGGCAATAACATTCAGGCCATCTTCGGACCAAAATCAGACAATTTAAAATCGCAAATGCAGGATATTATGTCAGGACGCACGCCAAGACCTGAAAAAGCTCCTGTCGCCGGCGATGAAGTCGAGCAGCAGGTTGAAGAGGTCATGGTAGAACCGCTTCAAAATGAAGCGGGTGAAGAAGTGTTTGTTTCACCGCTTGCCGGAGAGATTCATCCGATTACTGACGTGCCTGACCAAGTATTCTCAGGAAAAATGATGGGCGACGGATTTGCCATCCTTCCATCAGAAGGCACGGTCGTTTCTCCTGTAAAAGGGAAAGTGTTGAATGTCTTCCCGACAAAACACGCGATCGGCCTGCAATCAGACGGCGGCAGAGAAATTCTGATCCACTTTGGAATCGATACGGTCAGCTTAAAAGGCGAAGGCTTCACATCATTTGTTTCCGAAGGGGACCGTGTTGAGCCTGGACAGAAGCTGCTTGAAGTCGATATTGAGAAAGTGAAGGATCAAGTGCCTTCTCTCATGACGCCGATCATCTTCACAAACCTGCAAGAAGGAGCAAGTGTACACTTGCAGGCGGAGGGCTCTGTCAGCCTGACACAGGAAGACATCGTCCGCATTGAAAAATAAGTTCATAAAATGGCCGTACTTGTCAGATGACACGTACGGCTGTATGATATAATATTGTGAATGTATTAAAAGCTTTAAATTAAAAGGAGATTGATAAAAATGGCACAAAAAACTTTTAAAGTAACTGCAGATTCTGGTATCCACGCGCGTCCAGCGACTGTTCTTGTACAAACAGCAAGCAAATATGATGCTGATATCAATTTGGAATATAACGGCAAAACTGTAAACCTAAAATCGATTATGGGTGTTATGTCACTTGGTATTGCGAAAGGTGCCGAAATTACGATTTCTGCTTCAGGCGCTGACGAAAATGATGCACTTGCCGCTCTTGAAGATACAATGAAAAGCGAAGGACTAGGCGAGTAATGCTTGAATTGAAAGGAATAGGCGCTTCAGCCGGTATTGCGATTGCAAAAGCATATCGGCTGGAAGAACCTGATCTAACGGTTGAAAAGAAAAACATCTCTGACCTTGAGGCGGAAGTAAATCGTTTTGAACAAGCAATCGAGAATTCCAAACAAGAGCTTGAAACTATTAAAAATCATGCGTTAAAAGAGCTTGGCGAAGATAAAGCAGAAATCTTCTCCGCACATCTTTTAGTATTAAGCGATCCTGAACTTTTAAATCCTATAAAAGACAAAATCAAATCCGATTCCGTTAATGCGGAATTCGCTTTGAAAGAGACGGCTGACATGTTCGTTTCCATGTTCGAATCAATGGACAACGAATATATGAAAGAACGCGCCGCAGACATCCGTGATGTCACAAAGCGTGTCACAGGACACCTTCTCGGCGTAGAGATTCCGAATCCGAGCCTGATTTCTGAAGAAGTCATCATCGTTTCAGGAGACTTGACTCCGTCTGACACAGCGCAATTGAACCGCCGTTTTGTAAAAGGGTTTACAACAGACATCGGCGGACGCACATCCCATTCAGCCATTATGGCGCGCTCTTTGGAAATTCCTGCGGTTGTCGGTACAAAAGCGGTGACTAAAGAAATTCAAAACGGCGTGACAGTCATCGTCGACGGCATCAACGGCGATGTAATCATTGATCCTTCACAGGACGTCATCAGCCAATATGAGCAAAAGCACCAAAAGTTTTTGGAGCAAAAAGCGGAATGGGCGAAGCTTGTCAATGAACCGACTGTAACAAATGACGGTCACCATGTTGAGCTTGCCGCCAACATCGGTACGCCTGACGATGTCAAAGGCGTTCTTGAAAATGGAGGCGAAGCCGTCGGACTCTACCGTACAGAGTTTCTTTATATGGGCAGAGACCAGCTTCCGACTGAAGAAGAACAATTTGATGCCTATAAAACCGTTCTTGAGCGTATGGGAGGCAAGTCAGTTGTCGTTCGTACCCTTGATATCGGCGGAGACAAAGAGCTTCCATATTTAGAGCTGCCAAAAGAAATGAACCCTTTCTTAGGTTACAGGGCCATCCGTCTTTGCTTGGATGAGCAGGAGATTTTCAGAACGCAGCTGCGCGCACTGCTTCGGGCAAGTACATATGGAAACCTGAAGATTATGTTCCCTATGATCGCGACGGTCAATGAATTTAGGCAAGCGAAAGCGGTTCTTCTTGAAGAAAAAGAAAAGCTTCAAGCTGAAGGCCATCAAGTGTCCGATGACATCGAAGTCGGTATGATGGTGGAAATTCCGGCTACTGCGGTGATCGCCGATCAGTTCGCCAAAGAAGTCGATTTCTTCAGCATCGGAACAAATGACCTGATTCAATACACGATGGCTGCTGACCGGATGAATGAACAGGTGTCATACCTTTATCAGCCATACAACCCAGCGATTCTGCGCCTAATTACGCTTGTTATTGAAGCGGCTCATAAAGAAGGAAAATGGGTTGGCATGTGCGGAGAAATGGCAGGAGATGAAATTGCGATTCCGATTCTTCTCGGCCTTGGACTGGACGAGTTCTCAATGAGTGCGACATCAATCCTTCCGGCAAGAACGCAAATCAGCAAGCTTTCTAAGAAAGAGACCGAATCTTTTAAAGAACAGATTCTCTCTATGAGCACAACAGAAGAAGTTGTCCAATTCGTAAAAGAAAACTTCAAATTGTCTTAATTGACATCTGAACCCAGACGGCATTTACGCTGTCTGGGTTTTTTGTGTGTTGCATCAACTTCTGGTTGCGGGGAGATAATATATGCTGATGCAAACAGGAAGGAGTTTTTTCATGTCAAAGCAAAATATCAAGGCGGGGGACCGCGTATATGTCATCTACAGGAACCCGCATGCGGCGAGCGTCACTCATATTAAGGAAGCCGAAGTTGTCGAACACCCGATCCACGAAGGCGAGCTGGCTTTGTTTATTTATGATACATATCACGCGTTTGCCGAGGATGATGCCGTTTTTTCTTCATACGAAGAGGCCGAACGGCTGTATCGCGATTTATTTGAATAATCTTCTTTTCGCATAAGGAAACGGCATTTTGCAAAAAGTATGGGAAATAAGTTAAAGGATGTGTCTGTTTCCGATGGTCAAACCATTTGTTCCCCAGCTTGTTTATATAGAGCCCCGCGCTTTAGAATATCCCCTCGGAATAGAGCTGCGAGATAAATTTTCCCGCATGGGCCTTGAAATCAGAGAAACGACTTCACACAATCAGGTGCGGAATATTCCCGGAGAAGGCCACCTGCAAAAATACCGGAATGCAAAATCGACACTGGTCATCGGCGTCAGAAAAACGTTGAAATTTGACTCATCAAAACCTTCCGCAGAATATGCGATCCCTTTTGCGACCGGCTGCATGGGGCACTGTCACTACTGCTATCTGCAAACGACAATGGGGAGCAAGCCCTATATCAGGACATATGTCAATGTTGAGGAAATTCTTGATCAAGCCGATCAATATATGAAGGAACGGGCTCCACAGGAGACGAAATTTGAAGCGTCCTGTACGTCAGATATTGTCGGGATCGACCATTTAACACATACATTAAAACGCGCGATCGAGCATTTTGGACAAACCGATCTCGGCAAATTGCGTTTTGTCACGAAATTCCACCACGTCGACCATTTGCTTGATGCGAAGCATAACGGCAAAACAAGGTTCAGATTCAGCGTCAACGCCGATTATGTCATTAAAAACTTTGAACCAGGCACATCTCCCCTGGACAAACGGATTGAAGCAGCCGTGAAAGTCGCTGAAGCAGGCTATCCGCTCGGCTTCATCATCGCGCCTATTTACATTCATGAAGGCTGGCAGGAAGGGTACAGGATGCTGCTCGAAAAACTGGACCATGCACTGCCGCAGCATGTCAGGAATGATATTACATTTGAAATGATTCAGCATAGGTTTACAAAGCCGGCCAAGCGCGTCATCGAAAAAAACTATCCGAAAACAAAGCTCGAACTTGACGAAGAAAAGCGCCGCTACAAATGGGGAAGATACGGAATCGGCAAATACATTTATCAAAAAGATGAAGAACAGGAGCTGCGGAGCGCATTGGAATCATATGTCGACAGGTATTTCCCCGAATCCAAAATCGAATATTTTACATAACAGAGCCCATTCTTCCCAAACGGGCTCTGTTTCACTACCATCAGTGCCGTTTTTGAAATAAGGAACCTCTGTTTCTTATAGAAACAGGGGGGGATTTTTATTGCCGATCATGATAAAAAGGATTTTTCCACTCCATAAGGACCGCATGGCCAAGCGATTCTTCATCATCAAGGTAGTCCGGAATGATGCAAAGAGGCGACCGTCCGCAATGCAGAAGAAATGAAAGGACAGGATCCCGTTTTTTGCCGTCCAAAACAGCCTGCACATACTGTTCCGGCGACAGGCTTTCAGCTGATTGATGGTAGTGGGGGATTCGTCCGCCCCCCAACAGCCTTTCAAGCCCTTTAAACACCGTTAATTCATACATGGTTTGCATCAGCCATTTTCCGATTCCGAGCTTCCGGTAGCTGGGAGAGACGGAAATATCAACGACATAAAGGGAATTTCCTCTGCTCACGTGATTCCGGATGTATCCGTGATCAGTCACCTCTTCCCATTTATGGCGGGGATGGTCCGGATCAAAATGGACGATCAGACCTGTCATTGAACCAATGATTCTCCCGGCGGCGACCGCGCAAAGCGCACCTTCCTGAAACACATCAACATGGGAGCGCAGCTGTTTTTCATTCCATAAAAGCTCTTCTGGAAAAGGCGGGGGAAAGCATTCTTTTTGCAAAGAAATCAAAGCCGGAATATCTTCATATGAATAATTGCGGATCTCCACCTTTTGATAAGAAGCGCCTGCATCGACATAGATCTGCTTACGGATCATCCATCACCCCTTTTTCATTTCCTTCCATTATAAAGATATTTTTTCGTCCTGTCTTAAATGATGAGGAGCGAAAGCCGATAAAAAGGATGAAAGTGTATGAAAAAGGAGGGGGTCGCGTGTTTAAAAAACTGCACATTAAAATTGCGGGATTCGTTGCTGTCATGCTGATTCTGACAGTGGTCATTCTCCAATTATCAACAACATTTATCCTCAAATCGATGCTTCAGGAAGAGGCGAAAGATTCTACTTCAAGCCTGCTCGGTTCGCTTAAAGGAAACATCGAGCTTCAGCTGGAAAACTATGAAACAGTCCTGAAGCGCATCAGCGACGGGCAAATGGCCCAAACGTTTATCAAGGATAGGAACAACAATATCACGCAGCTTGTCAGCGATGAATTAAAACAAGTAAAAGAGAAAGATGAGTTTGTCAATTTAGCCTATATAGGCACTGATAAAAAGGAAATGTTTACATTTCCGAAAACAACATTCGCAAAAGATTATCATCCGGCTGAGAGACCATGGTATGCCGAAGCCGAAAAAAAACCGGACAGCGTCGTCTGGACTGAGCCATACAAAGACGCGGTTTCCGGGGAGATGATCATTACGGCGGCAAAAGCGATCGTCGTTGATCAAAAAGTAAAAGGCGTCGTCGGCTTTGACCTTTCATTAGAATCAATCAACAAAATCATTGAAAACCAAAAAATGCCCTATGACGGATATGCATTCTTAATCGATCAAAACGGCACGATGCTGGCGCATCCGTCAAAACAGGGCGAGGATATGTCTCAGGATCAGACATACAAAGGCATCCTCTCTGCAAAGGACGGCATAAAGATAGGAAAAGACAGTGTGATCGCTTATCAGACCGCCGGAGGTACAGGCTGGAAAATCGGTACGCAATTTGAAACCAAAAAACTGCTTTGGGTCGCTAATGAAATGAACAAAATGGTGATCATGATTTCAGTCATTGCTCTGGCTGCCGCGATTCTGTTAAGCTACTTCCTGGCCAAAACGATTACCGGTCCGGTCAAGCAGCTCATTGCCAAGACAAAAGCTGTCGCTGAAGGAGATTTAACCGTACAAACTGCCGTCAAATCAAAAGACGAAATCGGAACGCTGACAAAGGACTTTAACAAAATGGTCGACCATATGAAGGAGATGATTCTTAAAGTCAGGGCATCTTCCGGAAAAGTATCGGAATCGACCGACCAGTTGAGCGTTGTTTCTGAGGAAACGGTATCAACGAGCAACGAAATCGCCGAGGCGATTGAAGAAGTGGCTTCAGGCGCGACAGAACAGGCGGCAGAAGTTGAAACCGTAAATGAGAAGTCTGAGCGGCTGTCCGTCAAAATTAAAGAAATCGAGAACCATGCCGACAGCATTCAGAAGCTTTCAAGAACGTCAGAGGATGCGAGCTATCAGGGAATTGATGCGCTTGGACAGCTTTTGGCAAAGTCGAATGAAGCCAATGCGGAAACGAAAAAAGTGGAGCAAATGCTTCAAAAGCTCGAAGAAAAAACGAAAAATATTGAAGAAGTCGTCACAGCGATTTCGGCAATCTCCGACCAGACCAACCTGCTTGCCCTTAATGCGAGCATAGAGGCTGCACGGGCGGGAGAGAGCGGACGCGGCTTCGCCGTCGTAGCGGAAGAAGTCAGAAAGCTCGCCGAACAATCGGCTGCATCTTCACAGCATATCAATGAAACCGTCAAGCAAATTCAGCTGGAAACAAAAGAAGCCGTTTCTGCCATGACGGAAGCCAGCAAGATGAATGAAGAGCAAAATGCCATGATTCATGAGACAGGAGAAGCGCTCAGCAAAATTACCGCTGAAATGCAGGCGCTTGTCAAATCGATTGACCACATTTACGCAGAGATATCGGTGATGAGTGATGAACAGCAGAAAATGACCGATTCGATCCAAAGCATTTCAGCTATTTCCCAGCAGTCGGCCGCGGCCGCGGAAGAAGTCAATGCTTCTACAAACGAACAGCTGACGGCTTTGGAAACGATTGCGAAATCAACTGAAACGCTAAGCAGCGCAAACAAAGAACTGTTGGACGCGATTAACAAATTCAACGTATAAATATCCGGCCCCCTCATGCAGTCAGAGGGGGTTTTCTTTTTACTCTCCAAATCCCAATTTTCTGACTATACATGGTACACTATAAAAAAGAAGGGAGCTGATATCTGTGGATGTAAAGATGAAAGGAAAAACGGCACTTGTGGCTGCAAGCAGCAAGGGGCTCGGAAAAGCGATCGCCGCCGCGCTTGCTGAAGAAGGCGCCAATATCATGCTGTCCGGCAGAAATGAAGCCGCCCTGCAAGATGCCGCACAAGAACTGAATGTGCTGGGCGGGGGTTCGGTGTCATATGTTGTATGCGACCTTGCCAACGGGGAGGATATTAAAGCTCTTGTTCATAAGACAGCTGAAACCCATGGATCGATCGATATGCTTGTCAACAATGTCGGAGGACCAAAAGGCGGCGGTCTTTTAGAGCTCACAGACGAAGATTGGACATCATCGTTTGAACTGCACCTGCTCAGCTATATTCGTTTAATCAGGGAGTCTCTGCCTTATCTGAAGAAAAGCGGCGGACGGATCATCAATATCGCTTCATCATCAGTCAAACAGCCGATTCCGGGTCTTCTCTTGTCAAATACGTTCCGGATGGGTATCGTCGGTCTCACAAAATCGCTTGCGGAAGAACTGGCGGAACACCGGATTTTGATTAACACGCTGGCGCCGGGAAGAATCGCGACAGACCGCGTGGCAGAGCTTGACCGGCAAAAAGCCGAACAAACAGGGCTTTCCCAAGAGGAGGTCAAAGAAGACTATGAAAAGCAAATCCCGCTGGGGTCTTATGGAAAACCGGAGGACTTTGCCCAATATGCAAGCTTTCTTTTATCAGAGCGCAATACATATATGACTGGACAAACGTTGTTGATCGACGGCGGCATGGTAAAAGCAATTTAAGGAGGAAACAGCATGAAAAAAACAATCGGATTCATCGGCCTCGGAGTCATGGGAAACAGCATGGCGTCCCATATTTTACAAGAAGGCTATCCAGTAGTCGTCTATACGCGAACGAAACAGAAGGCGGACAGCCTTCTGGAACAAGGAGCAGAGTGGAAATCCTCCGTTAAAGAACTGGCGGAAGCGGCAGATGTGATCATTACGATGGTCGGCTATCCGCAGGATGTTGAAGATGTATACTTTGGAAGCGGCGGCATTATTGAAAATGCCAAAAAAGGCTCATACCTCATTGATATGACAACCTCGAAGCCATCGCTGGCCAAAAAAATCGAAGCGGCGGCCAAAGAGAGATCGCTTCATGCGTTGGACGCCCCTGTATCAGGAGGAGACATCGGCGCGCGTAACGGAACGCTCGCCATTATGGTCGGCGGAGAGCGGAAAGCTTATGAAGAGTGCCTCCCGATTTTTCAAATCATGGGTGAAAACATCCAATATCAGGGGCCGGCAGGCAGCGGGCAGCATACGAAAATGTGCAACCAAATCGCGATTGCCGCAGGAATGATCGGCGTTGCGGAGGCGATGGCCTACGCCAAAACATCAGGTCTTGATCCGGAACACGTCCTAAAGAGCATCACCACGGGAGCCGCAGGAAGCTGGTCGCTTTCCAATCTTGCGCCAAGGATGCTGAAAGGCGATTTTGAACCGGGCTTTTACGTTAAGCATTTTATTAAAGATATGGGAATTGCCCTTGAAGAAGCAGAGCTGATGGGAGAGAAAATGCCGGGTCTGGAGCTCGCGAAAACCCTTTATGACCGGCTCGCGGAAAAAGGCGAAGAAAACAGCGGCACACAGAGCATCTATAAGCTTTGGACAGACTATCAGTAAAATAAAAACCACTTGCTTTCCATTTGGAATGCAAGTGGTTTTTTGTTGGCTCAGGCTTACTTTCCGATAAACTGCTGAGTCCAGATGTTCCCGTCTTTCACATATCCGACACCGATATGTGTAAAGTTAGGATTCATAATGTTTTTTCTGTGACCTTCACTGTTCATCCAGGCTTGTACGACTTCTTTAGGCGTTCTTTGGCCTTTCGCGATGTTCTCGCCGGCTGTACGGTAAGTGATGCCGAATTTCTTCATCATGTCAAATGGCGAACCATAAGTCGGGCTGTTGTGGTCAAAGTAGTTTTTATCTTTCATATCCTGAGACTTCTTGCGGGCGACACTGCTTAGTTTTTCATCCAATGTCAGTGGTTTTAAGCCCTGTTTCTTTCTTTCGGCATTTGTCAGATCAACGACTTCTTTTTCATATGCGCTTACTGAAGAAGCTGTTGTCGTGTCTTGCTTTGTCTTTGAAGCCTGTTCTTTAGAAGCTGCAGGCTTAGAGGCTTCTTGTTTTTGAGTTTGCGCGCTTTTTGGTTTAGCAGATTGTTGAGCAGACGCGGATGGTTTCGGCTGATTTGATTGCTTCATATATGAACGGAGCAGAGACTGAATTTTTTCCTGGTCAGCTTTAGATAGCTGGTCTACATTTTGAATATTCAGCTTGCCGGCTAGATCAGAAACATTTATTGAATGGATGGTTTTCACTTGAACGTGCTGCTGTTCCTTGGCATCTGCATGCTGGCCGCTGAACGTGAAGATCGATGCTGCAGCAGCAGCTGATAAAAGAAAAGCTTTTTTCATAAATGATGGTCCTCCTAAATGTTGTAGTTTTATGTGGTACACTAGCATGATAACATGGGGTTTTTGAAATATTTGATCCATATATTCCCTTTGACATGCGTTTTTTGTTAATTTTGACATATAATAATGAAAATCCTTTGCTGACAGGGTGCCACCAAGCAGCTGTTTTGCACGTCTTGTCATAAACGTACCAAATTTTTAATATGTTAGATAAATTTTTATAGAAATAGAGATTGACAGGCATTTTCAAAACTTTAGATTGTAACAACCATTACAAAAGTGTTACAATATATATCAGGTGACTAGTTAATTATGTAAAAATTGAATATTGTGAGAGGAGAGAGTTTTGGGTGACTGAAACTGGACATGATCCGGCTGAAATAAAAAAAAGCAAGCGCTCACGCATGTGGAGAATTAATTTGTATTTCTTTGCGGTGTTCACTTTATTTGCTGCGTTGATTGTGAAGCTTGGACTTGTGCAAATCGTCAACGGAGAGGAATATGAACGGCAGGCTTCAAAAACCGAGGCCAAAATCGCGTCATATCCGGCTCCGCGCGGCAAAATGTACGATAGAAACGGCCGGGTGGTCGTCGATAATCAAAGCGTTCCGGCGATCACGTATACGGTGATGACAAGCACCAAAACGAAAGAAAAAATCAGCACGGCGAGAAAACTCGCAAAACTGATCGATATTGATACATCATTTCTGAAAGAGAGAGACCTGAAAGATTACTGGCTTGCCGCACACCCGAAAAAGGCTGAGGCGCTTTTAAGCAGTAATGAGAAAAAACTGGAGTCTGCCAAAACATACGCCCTTCAGGTTGACCGGGTTCCCGCCGAGGAGATCAAGGCTCTTAAAAAGGATAAGCAGGAGCTTGAAACAGCGGCGATTTTTAGAAGGTTCTCCGGCGGATATGCCTATGAACCGCAAATTGTAAAAGCGATGGATCCGAAAACAGCGGCAAAAGATGATGCCCAGCTGCTTGATGAAAAAACTTCAAAACAGCTTCCTGCCCGCGATTTAACGTATGAAGAAGTATCGCGCGTTTCCGAGCATCTCGAAGAGCTGCCGGGGGTCGACGTCATCATGGACTGGACGAGGAAATACCCTTACGAAACGACGCTGCACTCAATTTTCGGAGGTGTTACAACACCTGAGCAGGGTCTGCTCAAGGAACGGCAGGATTTTTACTTGACGAGGGGTTACGCCCGTAATGACAGGGTCGGAAAAAGCTATCTCGAGTATCAGTATGAAGAATATTTAAATCCTAAAAAAGCGAAGGTGCAATATACGGAAAACCGTTCGGGCGAGGTCGTCAGCCAGGAAACGGTCGATGAAGGAAGGCGCGGCTATGATCTGCAGCTGACGTTCGATATAGAGCTCCAAAAGAAAGTCGAAAAGATCATTGAAGAAGAGCTGAACAAGTTCCGCGGCTCAAACTACATGCTTGACAGAGCGTTCGTCGTCATGATGGACCCGAACAACGGAGATGTCTTGTCAATGGCCGGAAAGCGGATCGTCGACGGCAAAATAACCGATTATGCGATCGGCACTTTTACGACCCAGTATGAAATGGGGTCGGCGGTCAAAGGCGCGACAGTGCTTGCCGGCTATCAAAGCGGCATGCCGCACGGACAACACTATTTAGATACAAAGTTACACTTTGCTGGTGGTGTTGAAACGGGATCCTACACCGGAAACAGCATCGGCTGGACCGATGAAGTCAGAGCGCTTGAAAAAAGTTCGAACGTGTATATGTTCCATGTCGCGATGTATATCGCAGGTGTCAAATATAAACCTTATGGAGCCCTTCCAGCGGATCAGGAAGACTTAAATAAAATGAGAAATTACTACAGCCAGTTCGGGCTCGGCGTGAAAACAGGCATTGATCTACCGCAGGAGTCAGCAGGAATGCAGACGACCCCGGATGCAGTCGGAGGGCTGATCCTCAATGAAGCTATCGGACAATATGATACGTACACACCTTTGCAGCTCGCGCAATATATTTCTGCGATTGCAAATGGCGGGTACAGGGTTCAGCCAAGAGTCGTGAAAAGCATCCGCCAGCCTGAAACCGAAAAGCTCGGACCTGTCGTTGAGGAACGATCCGCCAATGTGTTGAATAAAATAAACAACTCGAATAGCGACATCGAAATCGTCAAGAGAGGATTAAAAAGAGTGACCCAGACTGGGACTGCCGCCGGCGCATTCGGTTCGCTTGACGTATCAGGCAAAACCGGAACTGCTGAAACGAAATATTACGGCACAAACCGAAGCTGGTGGGGCACACCAACTTACAATATCACCTTTGCAGGCTATTACCCATCGGAAAATCCGCAGGTTGCCTTCAGCGTTGTCGTCCCGTCTATTGACGATAAAACGAAGATGAACAAAAACATCGCCGCCAAAATCGTCAACGCTTATGTCGATCTGCAAAAAAAATACAGCAAGGATTAGACAAAAAAGAACACGGACGTGATCCGTGTTCTTTTTTTATTATCAAAATTTGACGAATGCTAGAAGTTTTGAAGGAGATTTCTCGTATTTTAGCGAATCCTTTTAAACAAAATCGTTTTATTGAATGCTGGTGGTGAATAGGGTATAAAGGAGGGATACGATGGAACAAAAAACAAAACGTTTTGAGCAATATAAACCTCATATGAATTTGCAGGCAGTCCTTTCAGCAAACGGCCGTTTTATATACATATCTGCAAACTGCAAAGAGCTGTTAAGCTACGAGCAGAATGAACTGATCGGTACGTATTTGAAGGACTATTTACACGAAGACGATCTTTTTCTGGTAGAAAGTTATTTTTACAATGAACATCATTTGCTGCCATGCACCTTCAGATTTGTGAAAAAAGATTATACGATGATCTGGATCGAAGCATCGATTGATTTTGTGACGACCCATGTTGGAGAAAAAGAACGGGAAATTGTTCTCAAAATGAAAGTGTTTGAAGACCGTCCCTCTAAGAAGAACAGCTCTTTAAAAGAGGATGCCGAGCTTGGGGAACCTGCCGGAGCTCCGGAAAAAGAAGAATTTGAAGCAATGGTAGAAGGCTTGCCCAGTCCTTTGTGTATCAGCGTTCAAGGAAAAATTGTCTATGTCAATGACGCGATGGTCAGCCTGCTCGGGGCGGAGCACAAGCGGCAAATTATCGGAAAGTATTCCTATGATTTTATTGAGAAAGAGTATCATGAAATCGTTAAAAACCGCATTAAAAGAATGCAGAAAGGGCTTGAAGTGGGTATGATCGAGCAAACATGGAAAAAGCTCGACGGCACCCTTGTTCACCTTGAAGTAAAAGCGTCTCCGACCGTTTTTCAAAACCAAAAAGCGGAGCTTCTGCTGCTCATTGATATTTCGTCAAGGAAGAAATTTCAAACCATTTTGCAAAAAAGCAGAGAACGCTATCAGCTTTTGATCCAAAACTCTATTGATACGATTGCCGTGATTCATAAAGGAAAATGGGTATTTATGAATGAATCCGGCATCCGCTTGTTTGAAGCGAAAACATATGAAGATTTAATCGGCAAGGATATTTATGAACAGCTTCATCCATGCGACCATGAAGGCGTGAAAACGAAGCTCAAACGAATCACAGACCGCCAGTCTGAATCAGAAATTATCAAACAGACGTGGTATACGTTTGAAAAACGGCTCATTTATACAGAAATGGTCTGCATTCCGACGACATTTTTCGGCGAAACGGCAGTTCAGGTCATCTTAAGGGACATTTCTGAACGAAAGCAGACCGAAGAGCTGATGCTGCGGTCTGAAAAACTGTCGATTGCCGGTCAGCTGGCAGCCGGAATCGCCCACGAAATCCGCAATCCGCTCACTGCTATTAAAGGATTTTTACAGCTGATGAAGCCGACGATGGAAGAAAATGAGCATTATTTTGATATTATATTTTCCGAATTAAGCAGAATCGAATTGATCTTAAGCGAGCTTCTCATGCTGGCCAAGCCGCAGCAAAACGCCCTCAAAGAAAAGCTTGACCTGATCAGGCTCATCCGCGAAGTGACGGCTCTTTTGGAAACGCAGGCCAACTTGAACGGTATATTAATCAATACAAAACTGTCAGGTGAAAAAATCTTTATTAAGGGTGATCAAAATCAATTAAAGCAAGTGTTTATCAACCTGATTAAAAATGCTGTCGAATCAATGCCGGACGGCGGTACAGTCCATTTGGAAGTCAAGGAAACCGCTGACGCGGTAACCGTTACGGTCCAAGATGAAGGCGAAGGGATACCTGAACATGTCCTCAAGCGAATCGGAGAGCCGTTTCTAACGACAAAAGAAAAAGGAACAGGCCTCGGACTTATGGTCACCTTTAACATCATCGAAAATCACAACGGAACGATAGAAGTAAAAAGCAAAGTCGAAAAAGGCACGACTTTCATCATTTCTTTTCCAAAATAAATATAAAAAAACAACGGCGTAAAAGCCGTTGTTTATGTAGTCTGAATCGATTGCCGCTTATTGAATACAAAGGACTCCAGCCGGTCAAGCCCCTCGCGCAGCGTATCAGGAGAATAAGCGTATGAGATCCTCACATAGCCTTCCCCATATTCTGAAAACGAGCTGCCCGGCACAATCGCAAGCCCCTCTTCCTCAAGAAGTGAAGTGCAGAAATCGAAGGAAGTCATTCCCAGCGATTTAATGGAAGGGAAAATATAAAACGCTCCGGACGGCTTGACGACATCGAGACCCATCGTCACAAGCCTATCGTAAACATAGTCAAGGCGTTTTTTATACTGCTCCCTCATGATCAGCGAATCATCAAACCCGTTTGTGACGGCTTCCAAAGCCGCTTTTTGAGAAATGGAAGAAGCGCATGACACATTGTACTGGTGGACTTTTAAAATATGTTTGGCAATTTCTTTAGGTGCGAACAAAAACCCGATTCTCCAGCCGGTCATGCTGTGGGATTTGGATAGTCCGCCGATGACGATCGTCTGATCTCTTAAAACCGATGCAATCGAATGATGAGGTCTGTCAAAGGTAAGCTCGCTGTATATTTCGTCTGAAAGGACAAACACATTCCGCCCTTTCAGAAGGGAAGCGATCTCCTTCAATTCTTCCTCAGAAAGCGTCATACCCGTCGGGTTTGACGGATAAGGAAGAACGACACATTTCGTTTTAGGGGTCAGCGCTTCCTCAATCAGCTTTGCCGTCAGCTTAAACCCGAAAGACGTTGTATCAATGATCACCGGTACTGCGCCGCACAGCTTGATAATCGGTTCATATCCGGGATAGACCGGTCCGGGGAGGATCACTTCATCGCCCGGCGATAAAATGGTGCGGAATGCAGCGTCTATCCCCTGGCTGGCACCCGTTGTGATGATGATTTCGGTCTCGGCTTCATAGTTTAAATCGGTCTTCTTTTTCATATACAATTGGACAGCTTGTCTCAGCTCCGGATAGCCCGCGTTGTGGGTGTAAGATGTATGGTTTTCGTCTATCGCTTTTTTTGCGGCCTGCTTGACATGGTGGGGTGTGAAAAAGTCAGGCTGGCCGATTGTTAAAGAGATTACGTTTTCATACTGGGATACAAGATTTGAGAATTTGCGGATTCCCGAAATTTCAATTTCTTTTACATTTGGATTTAGCAAATGTTCCATTTTTCATCACCTTAAAAAATGTTATGGTTGATCTTATTTTACCATCATCAGTTAAATTGTCATCTTTTAATCAATCAATTTTATGAAAACTAAAACAAGTATATGCAAAACTTTAAATGGTATGCAGGCCGGCGGCTAAACCGCGATAGAAAAAAGGCAATCAAGCGATTGCCTTATGATATGGAAGATCAATATCCATATTCTGAATCAAGATCTTCTTTCCATGATATGTAAATGTCATCTTCGCGGTCTGAAGCATCCTTGATCATTTTTGTGTACAGCGCTTTGCTTGCATCTTCTAAAACGGTTAATTCGTGATCCTTGATCATCACAATTGTTCCCATCATGAACACCTTTCTCGTAAAAAATCCTTGATTATTGTAACACGATATCGCTGAAAGTCAATGATCATCATGTGAGCTATACATTAATTTAAGCTTAAAAAAACGTTTTACGTATTGATAAAAATCGGCAAACCTTAGTAGTATATAGAAGTCAGATGTTAGGAGGAAGTAAATTGGAATTAAGTAAAAAAGAAGCCGCTCTTTCAGTGGAGAGCGAATACGCCGGAATCGGCTTCCGCTTTCTAGCTTCTCTTATTGACGGAGTCATTCTCGGTGTCCCGTTATATATACTCACAGTTGTGTTTACAACAGTGATGTTTATGGGAGATCCCGACGTCATGCGCATAGTGGAGAAAAATCAAGAAATCGTAACAGAACAGGAAATTCTCATTACTTTATTCGCCTTTCTAAAAATATTTGCGATTATAGGGGTCTTCACGTTTCTTGTTTATTTTCTTTATTACACGCTGATGGAATCATCCAAATGGCAGGCAACGCTCGGTAAGAAGATCATGGGAATTCGGGTGGCGGATACAGAAGGGGGAAAAATCTCCTTTGGGCAAGCCGCCGGACGTTTTCTGGCAAAAAGTTTCTTATCTCCGATTTTAATGATCGGTTATATTTTAGCGTTTTTCACTGAGAGGAAACAAGCGCTCCACGATTTGCTGGCCGGAACAATTGTTTTAAAAAAATAGCGGATACAATAACAGCACGCTTTCGGCCGAAATGCGTGCTGTTAGACGTCAGGATTAAAAAATAGGGGGCATCTATATCATGATTGAGCTGGAACGTGAACGGGCTGGAAAACAGACGCCGAAAAAAGGGTTAAAGCTGTTTCTTACGCTGCCGATTATCTCCTGGGCTCTGTACGATTTTGCGAATACGATATTTTCATCAAATATTGTCACGATCTTTTTCCCTTTTTATTTGCAGGAGACAGTCGGTGAGAACGCAAGCATGAATCAGGTGGCAAGTACGTTTATATCATACTCAAACGCCGCCGCAAGCTTTTTGCTCGTGATTTTTACACCGCTGTTCGGAGTGATGATTGACAGGACGGGGAGAAAGAAAAAATATATCGGGCTGTTTACAATGATTTGCGTGGCCTGTACGGTCTTCATGGGGCTTTTGGCGGGTGTTTCCTTTGAACAAAAGGTTTACGGTCTGCCGTTATCTTTAATTCTCGTTATCATAATGTTTGTGACGGCGAAGTTTTTTTATCACTCCAGCCTGGTGTTCTATGATCCGATTTTGGCTGATTTAGGAACAAAGGAAGAGATCCCGCTCATTTCCGGATTTGGAACAGCAGTTGGATACATTGGCACACTGGCCGGTCTGACGGTCTACCTGATGGTTGGCAACCACGATTTTCATAAGGCGTTCATTCCGTCCGCTCTATTGTTTCTGATCTTTTCTCTTCCGTATCTTATCTTTACGAAAGAGCGCAGAAGGCCTGAACCGAAAGAGAAAAAGTCGTTTTTCAGCGGCTACAGGGAAATCGTGCAAACCTTTAAGGACATTCAATTATACCGTCCGGTCTTCCTGTTTATGATCGCATACTTTTTTCTCAATGACGCGCTTGCCACGACTGTGGCGATGATGGGGGTATATTCCAAGGCCGTCATCGGTTTTTCGACGGGACAATTTATCCTGCTTTATCTTGTTTCAACCGTAGCAAGCATCATCGGTTCATTTCTTCTGGGCTATGTAACAAAGAGGATCGGGGCAAAACGGGCGGTCAGTGCAGTTGCCGTCATTTTGATCATCTCGTTGCTCATCGCTGTATTTACTACATCGGCAGCGCTGTTTTGGATTGCGGGCAGCCTGTTTGGCATCGCGCTCGGCGGGACATGGGTTGCGTCAAGAACACTGATTATTGAACTGACGCCGGAGAAAAAACGGGGCGAGTTTTTCGGACTGTTTGCGTTTTCCGGAAAAATTTCTTCAATTTTCGGCCCGTTTCTTTACGGTTCAATTACCTTGATGTTCAAGGACCTCGGAAATATAGCGAGCAGGATGGCTTTCGGTTCTTTGATTGTATTGGCCCTGATCGGTCTTGTCATCCATCAAAATGTAAAAGCAAAAGCTTGAACTTTTAAATAAAGACGCCGATATAAAAAGTACAACACAAAGTAGGATAGAGAGGGATATCAGTGTCTTTAAACAACCAGGAAATTTTATTAAGTTCCGGAACGAATGAACTAGAAATTGTAAAATTTGAAGTGGGTCACAATGTGTTCGGTATAAATGTCATGAAGGTCAGAGAAATCATCCAGCCTGTCGGGATCACAAAAGTGCCCCATTCCCACAGGCATATGGAGGGAATGATCACCCTGCGCGGCGAAATTCTTCCCGTCATCGATCTATTCTCTTTTTTCAATGTGGAACACGGAGAAGAAGAAAAGCAGGAAAAATTTATTGTCACCGAATTCAACAAACGAAAAATCGTCTTTCATACAGGCTCCGTTTCGCAGATCCATCGGGTGTCATGGGGGGAAATCGAAAAGCCGACAGCGTTGAATCAAGGAATGGAAAGGCATTTGACAGGAATTATCAAGCTTGAAGGAACGATGATCTTCCTGCCTGATTATGAGAAAATCATTTATGACCTCGAGTCTGAATCAGGTATTAATCCTTATCAGATGAGGGATGAGAAGTTCGACAAAAGAAGAACGGATAAAAAGCTGATCATTGTCGAGGATTCACCTTTGCTGCTGCGCCTTTTAGTCGAAAAGCTGAATGAAGCGGGCTACAATAACATCATGTCGTTTGAAAACGGCAAGGATGCCTATGACCACGTCATGACGCTGATCGAGGACGGCGCAGAGCTTCAGGAAAAAGTCGATTTAATGATAACAGATATTGAGATGCCGCAGATGGACGGACACCGCTTGACAAAGCTGTTAAAAGACAATCCGTTAAGCGCCGGAATGCCGATATTGATTTTTTCTTCGCTTATTACAGACGACCTGCGCCATAAGGGAGAACAAGTCGGGGCAGATGAGCAGATCAGCAAACCCGAACTGAACGAACTCATTGAAAAGCTTGATAAATATATTTTCCAAAGCAAATAAAAGCCTCCTTCGGGAGGCTTTTTTTGATTAAAAATAACTTTCGCCAAGCTTCTTGAATACAGGCTTTGCAGAAGAGCGCTTTCGGTTCGTGACGAGCGGCTTCTCCTTCAATCCCGTGTAGTTTTGAAGCAGCTGCTTCGCTATGTTCAATGACATATGAGCTTTTGGATTCCGATAAGAATGATTTAGTGTACCTAAGTGCGGAAGGTTATCGAAGTCTTCTTTGGTTGGAGGCATGTGAAAAAAGTAGTCTCCGAGAGAAATGAGCACATCTGACTGTTGCTGGCTGAATTTTGGGTTTTTCGAAAAGTGAAGTCCTACCTTTTTACCTTTTCCTTCATTGATGAGCTTTTGTAAAGCTTTCTTTTTCAGGAGATACAGGTATTTGGGATCGGTCGCGGTTTTAGCATGACGATTGACCGTGTAAATCGCTTTTGAAAGGTTTTCGATGGTTGGTTTTAATTCTTTAGTATGATTATGGTCGTCCATTTTTCCTCTCCTATCCATTCTTTCCTCATCACCTCCTAGGGATGTAAGGCTTATGTCTAAATTATACGAAATACAAGAGAAAATGCAAATATTCCATAAAAAAACGCGCGAATTTGTTAATGAATCGCGCGTTTTCTCTTTATAAAGCGGAGTTTATTTTCGCTTTTGTATTTTTTTGTCTTTTTAATGCGGCTTGAACATCGACCTCTGCCGTCTGGGTGCTGAATCTGGGCAACGCGATAAAATAGTATAATGCGGCCAGCAGAATAACCCCCGCCAATCCGTAATATATATAATCAACATTGCCGATGATGCCCGGGAATAAGAGGGCGATCAATCCGAGCGCCGAGGATTGGGCCAGCATCATAAGCGGATCCGTCCAGCCGCTGACTCTTCCCATCAGCCGCGGATGAACGATTTTAGGGATCCATCCGCCAAGGGCGGTATTGATGGGCCCGATGCATGTCCCAGCGATAAAAGCGGCCG
Source organism: Bacillus sp. KICET-3 (assembly GCF_033261025.1). Taxonomy (NCBI): domain Bacteria; kingdom Bacillati; phylum Bacillota; class Bacilli; order Caryophanales; family Bacillaceae; genus Bacillus; species Bacillus sp. KICET-3. The sequence continues at coordinate 1,607,755 of NZ_CP137345.1, forward strand.
CATAGTAAATCGGCAATTGATCCGTAAATCCGAGCAGGATGATAAACACGCCAGCTATAAAGATCGGAACTGACATCAAGTATTCTGGCTTCACTTTTTTGGAAAGAAGAACGCCGCCGCCGACCCCCACCAAAAGTCCGATACCGAGAACGACCGTAAAGAGAGAGGTATGCCACTCATAGCTGTCAGGGGACAGCTCGTATTTCATTTTAAACATCGGCAGAACGGATAAACCGCCGCTTACAAGCCCAAAAATAAAATATCCGAACACAAGCGAGGCCAGTAATTTATTCTTCAAAATATACACAATGCCTTCCTTAAAGTCATGCATTGAACTTTTAACCGTGATGTGTTTCCAGCCTTTTTCTCCGTTCGGCTGCCGCGCTTCAAGCGGAATATTACAGGAACGGATCAAAAACCCGGAAATAATAAAGCTGATAAAATCAAGGGCGATCGCTCCATGCAGGCCGATCGTCTTATACATAAATGCGCCGAGGCCGACGCCGAACAGCATGAACAAGCTGAAAAGCATTTGATTCAGACCGGCTGCCTGGGCATATTGGTCCTTTCTCAAAATCGCCTGGACCAAACTTGCTTCGGCAGGGTAGAAAAACTTTGTCACCGCGCTTCTGATAAACAGAACGCAAAATACAAGCGGAATGGATTGGAGATACAACACAAAAAAGAAAACGACAGTTAAACCCGCTCTGATCCAATCACAGTTTTCAGCCACCTTCTTGCGGTCAAAACGGTCAGCAACCACACCGACGAGAAAGAAAACGAAAACCGTCGGAAGTGAATACATCAGCTCGGCGATTGTCGTGTATGCCGGCTGGCTGCTGAACCTGTCGAGCAAGAAGAAAGCGAAAGCCATATTTCCAACTGTCGTTCCCATTTGAGAAGCGAGAGCTGCGAAAAAAAGACGGACGAAATTACGATTTTTAAAAATATCCATAAATACGCTCCTTACCCTAAAGGTCCCATTCTATCTTAATATAAGATTCAACATAGTTCAAATTTGTTTAATATTGCAATCGGTTTACGGTGTGATGGAAACCCGGGTACCGTTAGGCACAATGGAAGCAAGTGCGAGAACATCCCGGTTGTGCATCCGTATGCATCCCTTTGAAACAGCTTTGCCAATTGAAGCGGGGTTATTCGTGCCATGGATGCCGTAGTGCCTTAGACTCAGCCAATAGGCGCCAAACGGACCGCCGGGATTTGGCTGGCGGTTGACAATGACAAATTCGCCTCTCGGCGTCTGCGAAAGTATTTTTCCAACAGCAATCGGATATGTTTTCATCAGTCTCCCCTGATGAAACAACTTCAGCGTTCTGGCGCTCAGGGAAACGACAATCCTGTAAGGAATTGTATTTGGATCTCTGAGCCCCGGGATGACAATGGTCTGTCCTGGTATAATTGGTTGCCCGCCGCTCAAGCCGGGATTGGCTTGGAGCAGGGCGGATAACGGGATTCTGAAATCGCCGGCGACCATCTCCAGCGTTTCTCCCGGTTTCACTTGATACATCAGCAATTTGTAAGACATCTCCTTTTCTAAAACGAAAAAGGAGCCTTTTCCCGTTGCTAATCCTACTATATAGACGGAAAAAGGCCGGGGAAGTTTCGTTTTTTACTAAGCTTACAGGAGCGGGAATTTTTTCTATTCGTCTTAATGTATGCAGATATACCTCATTTTGAGCCAATAGGCACAGCAGTTACATCATCTCAGCTGCCAGTTCAAAAACGGTGATTTCCGGCTTTGATAAAAACCGGAGCGGAAGCCTCGTCGTCCCGATGCCGCGGTTGACATAGACTTTCATTTCGCCTATTTCGTACATCCCTTCCGTATAGATTTCACCGTAAGGAGGCGTAATAAGGGGACCGAACAGGGGAAGCTGCACCTGGCCCCCATGGGTGTGCCCTGATATTTGCAGATTGACGGGATAGTCTTTTGCCGTCAAGGCCGCGTCAGGTTCATGCACGAGCAAAATTGAAAAGGCGTCTGTGGTGAGTTTGGAGAGGGTTCCTTTATAATTCGGTCTGCCGAGCATCACATCGTCGAGCGACGCAATCTCAATCATGCTGCCGTCGATTAATTCCAGTTTGATAAGATCATTTCGCAGCACACGAAAGCCGGCAGACGCCATAAGGGTCTGATAGACTTTTGTCCCATAGCCGCCGTGATCGTGGTTTCCGTAAATCGCCAACTTTCCGTAAGGGGCGCTGAGCTTCTGTAAAGCTTGAACGGCTCTTTCGTGTTCCCGGTAGCGATGCGGCTTATCGATTAAATCCCCGCTGAATACGATCAGATCGGGATCAAGTCTGTTCATATTGCGGACGACATCCAAAAGCTCGCGTGCCGTAAAGTGCTCGCTTAGATGAGTATCGCTGAATTGCACAATCCGGAACCGATCAAATCCTTTTGGAATCAGTGGATGTTTAATGGGAACAAAGTTAGTTTCAAGCATGTGCGGTTCAAGATAGCGCGCGTAGCCAAAGCCGCCGGCCGCAGTAAAAATCCCGGCTGCGGAAAGGCCCAAGAGCCCTTTTAAAAATTGTCTTCTGGATGGATTTTTCATGATCAACCAACCTTTAATAGAATCAATACATTATATCATCCAAGTACTCAAATAAGGACAGACTTTCAATTTGTTAATTTTTTTTAGTGGATATGATAAACTGTTAAATGAATGATTACTCATTCATAACAAGGGGGATGAACATGGACAAAAAAGTTGTCATTGTAACAGGCGGGTCAAGCGGAATGGGGAAAGCGATTGCCCGAAAGCAGGCTGAGGAAGGGTGGAATGTCATGATTACGGGAAGGACGCAAGAAACCCTTGAAGCGGCCAAAGAAGAAATCGAAACGTTCGCAGGACAAGTCGAAATATGCCGGATGGACGTCAGATCGATCGAAGACGTGGAACATATGATCAATGAAACGGCCGCCCGCTTCGGTACGATAGATGCTCTTGTCAACAATGCGGCAGGCAATTTTATATGTCCGGCGGAGAAGCTGTCTGTTAACGGCTGGAAAGCAGTCATCGACATCGTATTGAACGGGACGTTTTACTGCAGCCAGGCAGCCGGCCGCTATTGGATCAAACATAAAAAGAATGGGCTGATATTAAACATGGCGGCGACCTACGCATGGGGTGCAGGAGCCGGTGTCGTCCATTCCGCGGCGGCCAAAGCAGGCGTATTATCCATGACGAGAACGCTTGCTGTCGAGTGGGGGAGAGCGTACGGGATCAGGGTCAATGCGATCGCTCCTGGACCGATCGAGAGGACCGGCGGTGCGGAAAAGCTCTTTGAATCAGAGGAAGCCGCACTCGCCACGATCAAAAGCGTTCCTTTAGAAAGACTCGGCACCCCTGAAGAAATCGCCGGCCTTGCCTCATTTATGCTTTCCGAAAAAGCGGCGTATATAAACGGGGAATGCGTGACGATGGATGGGGGACAGTGGCTGAATCCCCGCCCGTTTTAAGATTTCAAATTCACTGGTGTGGGCCGATATGGTATAATCAGACAAAGATGAGAAGCAGGTGATGTGCCATGTTGGATCCACTCGATATTTTAACAAACATAGAAGATGTCATTCCATACTATCAGCCTATCTTCAGCGCCGAGGAGCAAAAAGTGATCGGCTATGAAGTGCTGGGGCGCATTCAGATAGACTCCGAAGTTCAGAGCCTCGGTCCGTTTTTCGCAGATCCGTCGATTCCTGAGGAATATAAGACAGAGGTAGACCTCAAAGTGATCCGCCAGGCGCTGGATCATTTTGTAGACAGTGACCGGGACTTGTTGATTTTTATGAATCAAGATGCAAATGTTCTGATGATGGACCACGGAGAAGGGTTCCTCGAACTGCTGATGGAGTATCGGGACAAGGGGATTGAACTGAACCGTTTTGTTATTGAGATCACAGAACAGAATTTTGAAGGGGATATCGAGCAGCTGCATCATGTACTGACATATTACCGTACATACGGCATTAAAATCGCCGTTGACAATATCGGAAAAGGCAGCAGCAATCTTGACAGAATCGCGCTTTTGTCACCTGATCTGCTAAAAATCGACCTTCAGCCGCTCATGCAGTCTTCTCCTTCGCCTTCCTACGAATACGTGCTGTACAGCATATCGCTGCTCGCCAGAAAAATCGGCGCCGCTTTGCTGTACGAAGACATTGAAGCTAATTTTCAGCTTCAATACGCCTGGAGAAACGGAGGCCGGTATTTTCAGGGGCAGTATCTGCAGCTTCCGAGGGGGCGGTTCATTGAAAGGGATCTGCTCAAAGACCGGCTGAAGGCGGAGTTTCATCAATTTATCATACACGAGAAAAAGAAGCTCGAAATCTTATATGAACACTCAGAACAGTTTTATAAACGGGTTCATCAGCTGGTCGCTCCGCTCAAAAAAGCGAGTCAGAGCGATGATGACTTCCTTATGACCCTCGGGCGGGAACTGACCGACTGCAGCTTCAGGATCTATATGTGTAATGGAGACGGCTTTCAGGTGACCAAAAACGTGTTCAAACATGAGGGAACATGGATGTTCCAGCCTGAATACATCGGCAAAAACTGGAGCTGGCGCCCATATTTTTTAGAAAACATTATGAGAATGAGAACGATGAGAAAAGGATTTTTCAGTGATTTGTACAGCGATATTGAAACGGGGGAAATGATCAGAACGTTTTCTTATCCGATGGATGAAGAACTGTATCTGTTCATCGACCTGCCTTACTCTTATTTATATGAACAGGATGGTTTGATTTAAAAAGCGGCGGAATGCCGCTTTTTCTTTTGGAACAAATGAATTTCGGGAAGTTTGTTTTTCATATATTAAGGAAATGCAACCATATAAATGCTAAAAAAGAGGTGGAACCTATGAACGTTTGGCCATCCCTGATATGTGCGCTTTTCGCCTCTATGGCTGTTTTTTTACAAGGAGATATTGGCGCGGCATACGGCAAGCCTGAAAGAGAAGCGGTGTTTGAGACGCTCGGATCTATAGCAGATGTCCATGAAAAGCTCACCGAAAAGGAAAGAACAAAAGAAGACATGACCGCCCTCCTGGAACCTTATATGGATAAGAATTTTGCCGCCAGATATGTGGAGGTAAATGCCCGTCCGGCGGAAAATGGCTGGATTTTTGATAGTACCGACGCGCCTGAGCTTGCGATTCCGTTTTTCAGCTATGATAACCATACGAAAATCAATGAGGCCCACGGCGGTGTATACAGTATATGAATACGTCGGACATGATAAGGACGGGCCTGTTTCGTTTAAAGATGAATATTTGACAACAACATTGAATAAAATCAAAGGCAAAATGAAAGTGACGGATATCGGCCGTTCAAAGATAGAACCGCCAGGAAATGAAATCCCTTCAGAATATCCGCAGAAAGAAAAGCATGTTGAAGATAGAGCGGCAGAAAAAGCGGTTTTTCCGCTTCTGCCAATCGATTGCAACTTGTTATTAACAAGGATTTTTCAATAAAAAAAGAAATTGGCGAGAAAACTGTTGACAATGATAGTGATAATCATTATCATTTAACTATAGAGAGATGAACCTCTCTGTTCCCCAACCCCTCTATCAGATCAAGATTTTAAAAAACTTGGCGCTGCCCCCGCCAAGTTTTTTATTTGCAACTAAACGCTTCCTCTCTACATGCAGGAATAAGACAATCTGCATGATCCATAAACCTAACGTATGGCTGCACCCGAATCGCCTCCGTGCAAAAAATATTTTTTATGTATGACATTTCAAAGAAAATCCAAACTATGAAAAGCAGTTTTTCTTTTTCCCGATTAGAAAAGGAAAAATGTCATCGGCTGATACTTTGTGGTATGATGCGTGTAGAACTTGTATTATAATTAATACTTGTTTGATCCTGAAGTTGTTTTTTGAAAGGAGTCTTTTTTAGAATGTCACAATTAATGGGTATCATCACGAGACTGCAGAGCCTGCAAGAGACTGCGGAGGCAGCTGGCGAACCGACGCAGCGCTATTTCGAAGTAAACGGGGAAAAAGTATGCAGCGTGAAATATTTCGAAAAAAACCAAACGTTTGAGCTGACAGTTTTTCAAAAAGGAGATAAGCCAACAACATTTCCGTTTGACAACATCGATATGATTTCAATCGAGATCTTCGAACTGCTTCAGCAATAGGAGGATATGTATGAGAGCTTTTCCAAGCGTTATTTGCCCGCATTGCCGCCGCATGCAGCATATTGATCAAGTCCTGACAGCCCAGTCTAATCAAAACGTGATTTACACGTGCGACAGCTGCGGTTTTACCTTGAAAAATATACCGACAAAAAAGGGGTAGCAGAAAAAACAAGGACGTTCATCTTCGGTGCAGATCATAAATGAAAAGGGGCATTCCAATGGCTGATTCTTTTCTATTTTACAATCTTTCTGAAGATCAAATGACATTTCCTGAAGTGGTCGAGAGGCTGAAAGCGTTCATTCTCAAAGATCCGCGATCAAGCTACCTGCTTTCAGTCGGAACAGACTCTCAGATCCATCAGAACTGTACAAAGTTTATCACTGCTATTCATTTGCACCGCAAAGGCAAAGGTGCATGGGGCTGTTTAAAAAACACCATTGTCAAAAGACCGGTACATAGCCTCAGGGAAAAAATATCGCTTGAAACAGCTTACAGTCAAGAAATTGCTGCATACCTTCTGAACGACTATTTTACCGAAATCACCGATCTGCTTCTTCCGTTTACGGACGAGGGAGCAGATTTAACCCTTGAAGTTCATTTGGACATCGGAAAAAAAGGGATGACGAAAGACTTGATCCAGGAGATGACAGGGCGGATCACGTCGATGGGGATCAATGCCAAAATCAAGCCCGACTCTTATGCAGCTTCAAGCTACGCAAATCGATATACAAAATAATTGTTTGAAAGAAAATCGGTCAGATGTCGAAATGTGCGGTTGACGTTTGATTTTCAATTTCTTATTCTAGCCCTATAGAAACTAGTGAGAGGACATAGTTTCTCGCTCTAGCTAAATCAATTAGGGGGCTGGTTAAGAATGGAACGCTTTTCAGAAGAAGAGAGAAAACTGTTGCTGAATGTACTGCTGAATCATGAATACGCCGTAGAGCTGTTAAGCAGTGAGATCAATGATATAGAAACGGGTACAAAAAATGTGGATAGCCTGACATATAAAAAGCTGGTTACCTTATATGACCGTGTCCGGTCTGAAAATTAGGTCAGATTATATCAATTGATACTCATTAGAGTATCTTTTTTATTTCAACATTAGCTGTCATCGCAGAAGCCGGCCCGCTGAAAAAGAGGAAAGTTTTTCGACAAATATTGATATAGTTTATATTATAGTAGTATAGGGAATATATGCGTTGATGGATTAAAGCTGAAAAGGAGTCGAATAATCATGATTAGTTTGCAATCAGATGAACTTCTTGAAACAACAGTGGGGAATTACATGATCGATGCTGATAAAGTAGCCCACGTCCAAGTCGGAAACAATTTGGAACATGCTCTTCTCGTCCTGACGAAAACCGGTTATACAGCCATCCCTGTACTTGACCCGTCTTTCCGCCTGCACGGATTGATCGGAACCAACATGATTATGGATAAGATTTTCGGACTTGAAAGGATTGAATTCGAAAAGCTTGACCAGATTCATGTCGAAGAAGTGATGCTGACAGATATTCCCCGTTTAAAGATAGATGACCCCATTTTAAAAGGCTTCGGCATGGTCATCAACCATCCGTTTGTCTGCGTGGAAAATGAAGATCAGGTTTTTGAAGGCATTTTTACACGCCGGGTCGTGTTAAAACAATTAAACAAGCATCTCAGAACATTGAATAAATAGGCGCGGCAGCTGCCTATTTTTTATTTGCAGCGGTTTCATCCACCTCTTTCTTTCGCTTCAACATCCCCCCTTCAATTTTGTTTATGTAAAGTTCATATGCCATAAAAACTTGATAAAGAAATAACAGATTCATTAAAATGAATGATAAGAAAAACTTATTGGAATGAGGAATATACATGCAGCTTCAAGAGCTTCATATGCTTGTCGTTTTGGCGGAGGAATTGAATATGCGCAAGGCAGCAGAGCGTTTGTTTGTTTCACAGCCGGCTCTGTCCCAGCGCCTTCAGACGATTGAGAAATCGTGGGGCACGCAAATTTTTTTGAGGTCCCAAAAAGGGCTTACCGTCACATCGGCGGGAGAAAAAATTATTCAGTTTGCAAAAGATGTCACAATTGAGCAGGAAAAGGTCAGAGAGAATATTGATGAACTTGAAGGCGAAATTCACGGTACATTAAAACTGGCGGCGGCCTCTATTATCGGCCAGCATTGGCTGCCAAATGTCCTGAAAACATATGTGAAGCAATATCCGAATGTGAAAATCTCCCTTGTCACCGGCTGGAGCAGTGAAATGCTGAAAAGTCTTTATGAAGACCACGTCCATATCGGAATTATCAGAGGCAACCCTGAATGGAAAGGTCCAAAGCATTATCTCATGAGGGATGAATTGTACCTCGTCGATACGGAAATTAAAAACATCGATGATATCACAAAGACTGAACGGCCATTTATCCAGTTTAAAAGCGACAGCACGTACTATCAGGAAATCCAGCACTGGTGGCATCAGAAATTCAAAACATCGCCGAAACAGACGATCATCGTCGACCAGATTGAAACATGCAAACAAATGGCGTTCCACGGGATCGGCTATGCGATTCTCCCTTCTGTGACGCTTCACGGCAGCGGCAGCCATGTTCACAAGATCCCCCTGCTGGATGTGAAAGGAAATGCGATCGGCAGAGATACGTGGCTGCTCGGGTATGAACCCGCTTTTCAATTGAAGCAGGTACAGGCGTTTTTAGAGGTTGTAAAAACGTGTTCAGCAATAGAATGAACATTCATAAAGACAGGATTCCAAGAGGAAGACTGTCTTTTTCTGTGTACTTATTGACATTGATAATCATTTTCATTTAAAGTTATCTATAAATAGTGAAAATCATTATCAATTATAGAGGTGGTTCAGTTGGCTAAAGCGCTGATTACGTTCGCCAGCATGTCTGGCAATACTGAGGATATCGCAATGATTATTAAAGATACATTCACAGAGCATTCAATCGATGTCGAATATATGGAGATGGACGATGTCGATGTTGATACACTGTCTGAATATGACTACATATTGATCGGCACATATACATGGGGAGACGGAGATCTTCCTTATGAAGCGGAAGCGTTTTATGAAGACGTGTCATCCCTCGTATTAAAAGGAAAAAAAGCTGCATGCTTTGGTTCCGGAGATTACGCGTATCCAAAATTCTGCGAGGCGGTTAACACGTTTTACAGCATGCTTGAACAGACGGGGGCGGATCTTTTTTCCGAAACACTCAAAGTGGAGCTTGCACCTGAAACAGATGAAGATATTGTGTGCTGCAAAGAATTTGCTTTGAGTTTTATCAAATGGGCGGAACATCAAAGGGGGCGGGCTGAGTCCCATGTTTCATAAAGGAGCAACAGCGGTCGCCGCTTCAAGGCGTTCCGGGTACTTTGTAGCCGTGAAACGGGAAGGTATTTTTCATTATTCGGTTGACCAAGGCTGGAAAAAGCTTTTTCAATTAAAGAGTAAAATTTGTTCGATTACATACATCGGCCGTTATGTATTCGGGGTGGGGGAATCAGGAACGATCATCAGATCAGCGGATGAAGGCGAATCATGGACGATGTCCAGCTTTCCGACAAACGCCACCATATGGTCCATAACCGGCAGTAATGACGGTTTTGTATGTGCACACGGAAAACATTGCATTTATACATCCGATGATTTCGGCGTGTCATGGAGAATCGTAAAGCCGTTTTCAGATTTGGCTGCTCCGCCCGTCATCAGGTCGCTGTGCATTCATGGCCATCATCTGTACATCGGAACACAGATCCATCATGTGCATGGCGGAATATGGGCTTATGATCTGGAAAGAGAGACGGTTTTCATGGTGAAAAAAGAAGCGGATCGCATGACGGCCTCCATGATTGTCTTTGACGGGGAATGGCTCGTTTGTGCGATGGGGTCAAAGAAAGGGAAGCATGGAGCCGTCGAAGTCCTCAACGTCTATACACATGAACGACGAACGATCCGTTCAGACATCGTCGAAAAGGAAGAATCTTTTCTTGACGTATCAGAGGATAACGGCGTCATTTATGTGACATCTGCACAGGATCACAACAAATTCTCAAGAATCTATCAGCTCGATTTCTTCGAGTGTGAGCTGAAATGGTTCGATACGATAAAAGGACACGGACTCAGAGTAGCCAATCAAAAGGAAAATTTCTTTTGTGCCGGCCTTTATGAATGTAAATTTGTCAAACCGTTTGAACGGTCGATGATTGCACATTAAATATCAGGAGGAATCAGCATGGGAAAGGTTTTACTTGTTTATGCAAGCATGTCGGGAAACACGGAGGCGATGGCCGATTTAATTGAAAAGGGTCTTTTGGAGGGAGGAGCAGAAGTTGACCGCTACGAAGCGATGGATATCGATGCAGCGCTGTTTGATGAGTATGAACACATTATATTAGGCGCCTACACATGGGGAGACGGAGACCTTCCCGATGAATTTTTGGATCTTTATGATGACATGGAAGACCTTGATTTCAGCGGCCGGACATTTGCCATTTTCGGTTCGGGAGACACAAGCTATGAGCATTTTTGCGGAGCTGTCGACATCCTTGAGGAAAAAATCAAGGAGCTTGGGGGAGAGATCATCCTTCAATCCGTCAAAATCGAGATGAATCCGGAGGGTGAAGAAGAAAACATGCTGCTCGAATTCGGCAAAGAATTTGCCAAAAAGTGCGAAGTTCCCGCCTAAGCTTCAGCGGCTGGCGGTCACGGAAATACCGCTGCCGCCTCACCTGGAAAAGCCGGTTTCCCGCTCAGACAAAGTGAGGATGTCAGTCGATTATTCGGCGGGCTCCTTTTTTTCTTGTCTTTAAATCTTACCTTTGATACAGTAATGGGGTAGAAAAGAGAAGGAGGACGTACATAATGAAGATGATGGACGCAAATGAAATTATTTCATTTATTCAAAATAGTAAGAAATCAACACCTGTAAAGGTGTATGTAAAAGGCGAGCTTGAAGGAATCGACTTCGGCGCTTCTGCGAAAGCTTTTATCACAGGAAACACAGGGGTTGTGTTCGGCGAATGGGATGAGATCAGTGCCGCGCTTGAGGCGAACAAAGGCAAAATCGAAGACTATGTGATCGAAAACGACCGCCGGAATTCAGCCATTCCAACGCTGGATTTGAAAAACATCAAAGCGCGCATCGAACCGGGTGCGATTATCCGCGACCAAGTGGAAATCGGCGATAACGCCGTCATTATGATGGGAGCTTCCATTAACATCGGCTCTGTGATCGGAGAAGGAACAATGATCGACATGAATGTGGTGCTCGGCGGACGGGCAACAGTCGGAAAAAACTGTCACATCGGAGCGGGTTCTGTGCTTGCAGGTGTGATTGAGCCGCCTTCAGCAAAGCCGGTTGTCATTGAAGATGATGTCGTCATCGGCGCAAACGCCGTCGTTCTTGAGGGCGTGACAGTCGGAAAAGGAGCTGTCGTTGCGGCGGGAGCGATCGTTGTCGAAGATGTTGAACCTTACACAGTAGTTGCGGGAACGCCTGCAAAAAAAATCAAAGACATCGATGAAAAAACAAAAGGCAAAACGGAAATTAAACAAGAATTGCGTCAGCTCTAATAAGCGGCAACAACGGTGCGTGGATGTAACAATCCACGCCTTTTCGTATAGGCGGGAGGTTAAAAAAGATGAAATTGGAGCAATTAACAGCCATTCGACGGGATCTGCACCAAATTCCCGAACTCGGATTTCAGGAACATAAAACCCAGGCTTATATTCTCGATCATTTGCGAAAATATCCCGAGAACAGGCTTGACATCGAAAAGTGGAAAACGGGTTTGTTTGTCAAAGTGAAAGGGACAGCGCCCGACAAGATTTTAGCGTATAGAGCGGATATGGACGGGCTTTCGATCCGGGAGGAGACCGGCTATTCTTTTTCTTCCGTCCATCAGGAGAGGATGCATGCATGCGGACACGATTTTCATATGACCATCGCGCTCGGATTAATTGATCATTTTGTCCATCATCCGGTTAAACAGGACCTTCTGTTTTTATTTCAGCCTGCAGAAGAAGGGCCGGGGGGAGCGGAACCAATGCTTGAGAGCGACGTGTTCAAAAAATGGGAGCCGAGCATGATCACCGCATTGCATATCGCGCCTGAGCTTCCGGTGGGAACGATTTCGACAAAAAGTGGGCTTCTCTTTGCCAATACTTCAGAGCTTGTCATTGAGCTTGAAGGAAAGGGCGGACATGCGGCATATCCCCATCTTGCCGAAGATATGGTGGTCGCAGCAAGTTCGCTTGTCACGCAGATGCAGTCGATTGTGGCAAGAAATGTAGATCCTCTTGACAGTGCTGTCATTACAATCGGCACAATCAAGGGAGGATCGGCGCAGAACATCATCGCCCAGGAAGCCAAGCTTGAAGGCACGATCAGGACGCTGTCTCCCTCATCAATGAAGCTGGTCAAGACAAGAATTGAAGCGATGGTCAAAGGCCTGGAGGCGGCCTATCATTGCAAGGGAACAGTCAGCTATCCGGCGGCCTATCATCAGGTGTACAATTCAAGCGACCTAGTCGAAGACTTTATGCAATTTGTAGCTGAAAAGGGACTTGCCAAGGTTGTTCGTGCAAAAGAGGCGATGACAGGAGAAGACTTTGGCTATATGCTGAAAAAATATCCGGGCTTTATGTTTTGGCTCGGCGTCGATTCAAAGTACGGACTGCACCATGCAAAACTGCAGCCGAAGGAAGAAGCGCTTGAAACGGCGGTTCAAGTCATGACAGCTTATTTTTCTGTTTATGCCGGTTAGTTCCTCCAGCCGGTATAAAACACCGGCAAAAGTGGCATCTTAGATGATGGAGGTGTTTCTTCATGCCGAAAAAAATCGGAATTGAACAGTCCCTTTCAGATGTAGAGGCTGCTTTAAAGGAAAAAGGGTATGAGGTTGTATTGATGAAAACGGAAGATGACGCAAAAGGCTGTGACTGCTGTGTTGTAACAGGTCTGGATTCCGATATGCTCGGGATTTCAGATACGATGACCGGTGCTTCCGTCATTCAGGCATCAGGTTTGACCGCAGATGAAATCTGTGACCAGGTTGACCGAAAATTTCATTAATAGACGCTAAGTTAAAGCCGAAGTTCACGCTTCGGTTTTAACTTGTACCCAAAAAAGTATGCTGATGATTTGTTTCTTCACTGCACAACGTGTTAAAATTTTTATAGAACGAACCCCTCCTGAAAGGAGGGTGTGCTAATTTAAATTCATTATCAATTAATATTGACTAAAAAAACGATTGGCGCTATAATTAATTATGTGAAGTTGTTAACTAAATGAGAATTTATGATTTGAATTCTCATTTTAATATGGGTAGCAGAACCCAAAAATTATATTGGAGGGATACATAAAATGCCAGAACGTATGGTAGGTAAACAAGCGCCCCGCTTTGAAATGGAAGCAGTACTTCCAAACAAGGAATTCGGAAAAGTAAGCCTTGAGGAAAACATGAAAAACGACAAATGGACTGTTCTTTTCTTCTATCCTATGGACTTTACTTTCGTATGTCCGACAGAAATTACGGCAATGTCTGACCGTTATGACGAGTTCGAAGATCTTGATGCAGAAGTGATTGGCGTTTCTACTGACACGATCCACACACACCTTGCCTGGATCAACACTGACCGCAAGGACAATGGTCTTGGACAGCTGAAATACCCGCTTGCCGCTGACACAAACCATGAAGTTTCCCGTGAATACGGCGTTCTTATCGAAGAAGAAGGTGTCGCTCTTCGCGGACTGTTCATCATCAATCCTGATGGTGAAATGCAGTATCAAACGGTTTTCCATAACAACATCGGCCGTGATGTAGATGAAACTTTACGTGTTCTTCAAGCGCTGCAAACAGGCGGACTTTGCCCGGCAAACTGGAAACCAGGTCAAAAAACACTTTAATTTCGTCTTTGCGGGATGAAAAGGAATTGGAAAGGTCTAACATTTGTTAGACCTTTTTAATGGATCAAATGAAAATGGAGGAAAAAACATGAAACTACGTCAGCCTATGCCAGAGCTTACCGGCGCAAAAGAGTGGTTAAACGGAGAAGTGTCAAAAGAAGAGCTGATCGGCGAAAAACCGACTTTGATTCATTTCTGGTCAATCAGTTGCCATTTATGCAAAGAGGCAATGCCGCAGGTCAATGAATTCCGCGACCGGTACAGCGGCAAGCTAAACGTTGTAGCCGTCCACATGCCGCGTTCAGAAGACGATTTGGACGTTAATAAAATCAAAGAAGTAGCTGCTGAACACGATATCACACAACCGATTTTTGTCGATAGCGACCATAAATTAACGGATGCGTTTGAGAATGAATATGTCCCCGCTTATTATGTGTTTGACAAGACAGGCCAGCTTCGCCATTTCCAAGCCGGAGGCAGCGGAATGAAAATGCTCGAAAAACGTGTAAACCGAGTTCTTGCTGAAACAGAGCAGTCTGCTGAATAAGGATAAAAAACCCCGTTTTTTTGGGGGTTTTTTATTTATCCGGCTGCCGACAGAAAAAAAATTTTAAAAAATTTCCGCGTGCCGCCCCTTTTGTTAAATGAAACAATAGCCCCTTTTTATTTATTTTGATGAGTCTAATTTACTATTTTTGATAAAGCGTCATTTTGCCCGTTCCCCGTCCATACATATATGAGGTTTCGACATCTGAAATCAGCCAATTTTGAATATTCTGGATTTATAAGCCGTAATAATCAGCGTTTTCTCAGACTTTCCTTTTATCAGATCTAAATGTTCAATCACTTAATTATGTTCTTCTCAAAAGTAATTTTCTAGGTTTCTTCATTATTTACCATTTTTCGACAAAGGGGCTAAGATAGGCCGATGTGCTTCAAAAAACCCCATGGATTCAACCTTCTTAGAAATTTAGTTCTATTTTCTTAACGGAAAGTAACAGTAGAAAAACGAAAAAATAATTGATAAAATTAGTTTGGTAATCTAATATTTTTATTAGAGGGTTATTTATTCTGATAGGAGGGTAAAAACGGTATGTTTAACGAGAGGGAAGCATTGCGTTTAAGATTAGAGCAGTTAAATGAAGCTGAGGTTAAGGTCATTAGGGAGTATCAGATTGAGCGTGACAATATATATGCAAAGCTGCGTGAATTGGATCGCCCATCCAGCTTTAATAATGATACAAAAAAAGATTTTCGCACAGACCGAAAAAGCGAATCACTTCCTGTTTTAGCTGAATTAGCTGCACAGGAGATGAAAAGCTACCAGCAGCAACAGCAGCAGGCGCAGTCATCTCAAAAAACTCAGCAGCAGACTTCTCAGCAAGCCTCTGTTCTGCCGGCCGGAATTCCAGACGGTACGACACGGCGCAGAAGAGGCACAGCACGTCCGGGTTCAAAAGCTGCAAAACTTCGTGAAGCGGCCATTAAAACGTTGAAACGTCACAATGCGGCAATCAAAAGCTCCGAACTTCAAAAAGAGATTGAAAAAGAAAGCGGACTTGAAATTCCTAATATGACAACCTTCATGCAAAGCCTCATTAAAATGTACCCGGAAGTCAAAAAACCATACCGCGGTCAATATATATTAGAGGGTGACATCTCTACTGAGACAGAACAGCAATAGGGTTATCCTTATTTACCCAGATAGCGTTTGCATTTTGGGAAGAAGGAGTGCGGCCGTATGGCCGCTGTCTTATGATAGCTGCTTGAGCATATGCTCAAGCAGTTTTTAAATCCATATTTTTACTTAAAGTTGTATTTAATTTAAAGGTTTTGTTTCTTTCTCCTTACGTTTAATTTTATAAATCAACTTTTGAGATGGATTTTCCTCTTTAGACTGTTTTTTCCATTCGTCGATTTTTTGTTCCATCATGCCGTCGTTTTTCCGGATGACATTCAGCTGTTTTTGCAGGATGCCAACTTGTTCTGTCACGGATTGAAGAACCGCTTCAATATGCTCTGAGCGCTCGAATAAGGCGCTGTCCTGCTCCGCTTCCTTCTTTGTTTGATAAGATGTGTCAATATCGGCAAAATGAGAAGCAATCCACTTGTCGCTTTCATCAAGCTGTCTTTTGTAAGAAAGGATGGTTTCGTAAAAGAGGGCTTCCTTCGTTTTTTCCGCTTCTGCAATCCGGCTTTTCATATCAATCATCCGCTCTTTCAATAACGCCACATCAGCTTCGATCTGATGGAGCTGAACATTTTTGGCCTGAAGATCGCCTTTCAGGCGGCTGTTCTCTTCCGTTCGTTTTTCCAGTTCTTGTTCCACTTGCTGCCTGATTCTTTTTTCTTCTTCCAATTGCTGCTGATCAGCTTTGATTTGCCTATGCAGGCTTTTGTTTTCCTCTGAGGCTTTCACGTTGGTTACATGAAGGCGGTGTTTTTCTTCTATTTCTTGTTTTCTTTTAAACGTTTCATTTTGAAGAAGCTCCTGCAGCACAACAATTTTCTCGAGCAGTTCGCTTTTGATTCGGTTCAGCGTTTCATCCGCACCGTCCTGGTTGTTTTCCGACACGCGCTGCAATTTTAGTGTCAGCTGTTGAAGCTCCTGTTTCATCGAGGCATTTTCTTGATGAAGTTTCTGGTTTTTTTGATGGAAATAGCTGGCTTCAAGCTCATGGATCAATTGATGACATCTGGCCAGTTCGGCTTTTAAAAAAAGGTTTTCTTGTGACAGATCATGAAAGAAAGGCAGCGAACCTGATGTTTTTTTCATGGCGACCCAGCCTCCTATAGAAGTTACAACTACAATATGCTGTTTTTGAACAGCTCATGCCTTTTGAAAAATGCATTTTAGAGACTTGTTCCTTTTTCACCTGTTTTGCTATGATTTTCACAACACATCTATCTGAAGGAAGGATGGGAAGCGATGAAGCCCGTTTATGTCCTTTTGGCGGGAGGCTTATCAAGCCGTTTTGGGGACCCGAAGGCATTTGCTTTATGGAAAAACAAACCTCTTTATCAATGGTGCAAACAAGCTTTGGGGGGAGAAGCACTCATTTTAAGCCGTCCCGGGCTCACAGACCGTTTCAAGTCACAAGGGGAAACAGCGGTCCTTGAGGATGTTGAGCCATTTAAAGGAAAAGGCCCCCTGGCCGGAATATATACGGCGATGGAGCATCAAGCCGGAGACATTTATATCGTTCTGGCCTGTGACACGCCTCTTATCCGGAACGAAACCATTTCGTCTTTGAAAAAACAGATTGCTTCTGGCGCCGATGCCGTTGTGCCTGTTGCCGGCGGGAGAGCACAGCCGCTTGCTGCGGTCTATCATAAAAGAGTCAAACAAACGATCTGCGAGCAGCTTCGGCGTGATGAATTGAAAATAAGCGATTTCCTTGACCGGATCTCCGTAAAGTATATCGACGCAGAAAAAATCGGCGCGAAAAATGAAGAATTTGTGAATGTCAATAAAAAGTCAGATTTAGAGAGATTAGAAGCGTTTTACCCGGAATAATTGCTTTCATCATGGCTTGCAGGAGCCTGACGGCCGAGGGGAGCGTCGGTATAGAAAGAGATTTTTTCAACGGAAAAATGATATGATATTAAAAAAGGTAGTAAAGGAGAATATCCTGATGCATGAACGGTATTCAAGGCAAATCAGATACCAAAACATCGGACAGGCCGGGCAGGAGAGAATTAGAAAAAGCCGCGTTTTGATTGTCGGCGCCGGGGCGCTCGGCACGGCTGCGGCTGAAGGGCTTGTGCGCGCGGGTGTCGGCGATTTGTCTATCATAGACCGCGATTACGTGGAGTGGAGCAATCTGCAAAGGCAGCAGCTCTATACGGAAAAAGATGCGGAAGACCGCCTTCCGAAAGCAATAGCGGCCAAGAACCGCCTGTCAAAAATTAATCGCGATGTCAGATTGCATACATATGTTTCAGAAGGCACTGCAGAGACGCTGAAGCCTCTCATTGAAGAAGCGGATGCGGTCGTTGATGCAACGGATAATTTTGAGACCCGTATGATCATCAATGACCTGGCGCAGCAGACGAATACCCCCTGGGTTTACGGGGCCTGCGTCAGCAGCCAGGGGATGTACATGACCATCGTTCCCGGAAGAACGCCTTGCCTCGCCTGTCTGTTTGAAGAAATACCAATCGGCGGTGCCACGTGTGATACATCGGGTATTATCTCGCCCGCTGTTCAAATGGTATCAGCTTATCAGCAGACTGAAATATTAAAGCTTTTGACCAATCGGAAAGAAGCGCTTCAAACCGCTTTTGTGACGTTTGATTTATGGATGAACACCCGTTTTGAGATGCAGATAAGTAAACACGACGAATGCCCGTCATGCGGCCGGGCGCCGATTTATCCATATCTCAGGGATGCAGGCCAAAAAAGGGCGGACGTGCTGTGCGGAAGGGAAACCGTCCAGATTCGCAGCGAAACGCTAAAACGGATTCCAAAACGGGAGCTCATCGATAAACTGGCCCGCATAGGCAAAGTTGAAGCAAATGATTACCTGCTTCATGTCTCATATGAAGCGTTCCGCATCGTGATTTTTCATGACGGGAGAGCGCTTGTTCACGGAACGAACGACATAAAGGAAGCCAACTCGATATTAGCCAGACTTATCGGTATGTAACAACAGGAGGTTTTTTGAATGATTGAAAAAAGAACACCTATTCCGGTTTTTGAAGCAGCGGCACTTGTCTCACAGCATCATAAATACGGTGAAACAGAGTGGGTCCATCTGGAGGAAAGTCTGCACAGATATGTAGCCGAGGATGTAATAGCTGATCACCATGTGCCGTCTTTTGACCGGTCTCCATATGACGGCTTCGCTGTCAGGGCGTCCGATACTGCCGGCGCATCACGGGAAAATCCGCTTCGATTCGAAGTCATCGATCATATCGGTGCGGGGGTTGTTTCAGAAAAAAAACTCGGTCCCCATCAAGCGGTCCGGATCATGACGGGCGCGCAGATTCCCGAAGGCGCGGATGCCGTCGTGATGCTGGAGCTTGCGAAAACCTATTCTGAAGGCGGAAAACACTATATGGAGCTGAAGCGGTCTTTTCAGCCAGGTGATAATATTTCAAAAATGGGGGAAGATGCGGAAAAAGGATCAGTTCTTTTAACAAAAGGAACAAGGATAACGCCCGGGGTGACTGCTGTGCTCGCGACCTTCGGCTATGCATCGGTCCCCGTGGTGAAAAAGCCGGTCATCGGCATCATCGCCACAGGAACAGAGCTGCTGAATGTCAGCGACCCGCTCGTTCCTGGGAAAATCCGCAACAGCAATGCAAGCATGGTGATTGCTCAAGTTGAAGAGGCCGGCGGAAAACCCCTTTATTTGGGGAAAATTTCGGATCAGTTCGAGGAAAGCTTTGACGCCGTCAACAATGCACTAGAAAAGGTTGATTTTCTGATTACGACCGGCGGGGTTTCGGTGGGAGATTTTGATTTTTTGCCTGCGATTTATGAGAAGCTCGGTGCAGAGGTGCTGTTTAATAAAGTGGCGATGCGTCCTGGAAGTGTGACGACAGTCGCTCATTTGGACGGAAAGCTGCTATTTGGGCTTTCAGGAAACCCGTCAGCATGCTTCGTTGGGTTTGAGCTGTTCGTCAAGCCTTCCGTCAAGACCTGGCTTCTTGATCAAAAGCCGTATGCCTTGTGCGCTGAAGCTGTTTTAACCAAGGATTTCCCGAAACCGAATCCGTTTACCCGCTTTGTCCGTTCTTTTGTTTCGGTCAAAGATGGGATGCTCCAGGCAGAGCCTGTCGGCTTGGATAAATCAGGCGCCGTCACCTCGCTTGCGAATGCGAACGCACTCGTCGTGCTGCCAGGCGGGACAAGAGGCTATGAAGCCGGAAGGCGTGTGCATGTTCTTTTATATCGGGAAGAGATCGGAAGTGAACAGCTGTGGCCCGAAATGTTCCAATCCTCCAGATCGTAGGCTATCAAAACAGCGGCAAAACAACCTTTGTCGAAAGGCTTTTGGAAAAGCTTGAAAGTCTTGGCGTGAAAGCGGGCTGTCTGAAGCATCACGGACATGGGGGAGAGCCGGACCTTATTGGAGAAGGAAAGGATTCCGCCCGTTTTTTGCTGGCTGGGGCGGCGGCTTCCGGTGTAGAAGGAGATGGTGTTTTTCAGTTTACAGCCCGCGGTGGCTGGACCCTTGAGAAGCTGATTGCCGTTTATGGGCTGTTATCGATTGACTGCCTGTTGATTGAAGGATTTAAGCAAGCGTCATATCCGAAGATCGTGATGGTCAGAAATGAAGAGGATCATCAATTGGTTGAGCAGCTAGATGGTGTTCTCGCTGTCATATATCAGCGCGGCAAACCGCCTGTGACAACACCGGACATAAAATCCTTCCATATTGAAGATCCTGGCGCTGTGTCATTCATATTACAACATCTAAAGGAGGAAGGCGTTTGTCTGAACGATTTAATGTAACAAATGAACCGATCGCGATCGAAGATGTCGTCAAAAAAGTGGAGAAAAGAGAAGCCGGAGCGATTACGACATTTATCGGCACTGTGAGAGAATGGACGAATGGAAAAAAAACACTCTATCTCGAATATGAAGCTTACGTCCCGATGGCGGTCAACATGCTGGCCCAAATAGGGGAAGAGATCGAAGAAAAATGGCCGGGGGCGACAACGGCGATTACCCACCGGATCGGGAGGCTGGAAATATCGGACGCAGCAGTGGTCATCGCCGTTTCTTCTCCTCATCGGAAAGCCGCATATGAAGCGAACGAATATGCGATTGAAAGAATTAAGCAAATTGTGCCGATCTGGAAAAAAGAGCATTGGGAAAACGGAGAATCCTGGATCGGGGACCAGCTTGAAACCACCGCCTATCCGGAAGGGGAACCAAACATCGAAGCGGCTGCTTCAACGAAAGGAAGAGGTGCTGAATGTGATTAAAATTCTCTTATTTGCCGGTCTTGCAGAACAAGCAGGCACTCAGAGCATCATGATGGAGGAAGAGCACACGACAACAGACCGCATCAGGTCATTTTTAAAAGAAACCTATCAGCTTCAAGGAACAGACCGGGCGATGATCGCGGTTAATGAAGTGTACAAGAGGGGCAACAGTGACGTAAAGTCAGGTGACACAGTCGCGTTCATTCCCCCGGTCAGCGGAGGGTGAAAAGCAATCAGGCAATCGGTTACGCATACGCTATAACCGATTGTCGTTTTTATTAGAAGAATTTCCGAGGTAAAGAAAACAGCCCCGTCGTTCTTTGGAAATGTTTGGTTCTAATTTTTGAATCAGGTCATAAAGCTCACTAATACGGTGAACATTAAAATTGGTCCGTTCTTTTAGTTTCATTTTAAGCTCTTTTGTCGTTACGATTTTTCCTTGCTGCTGTTTAATAATTTCCACGCAATGTGCTGCATAATACTCTTTATTGGAGCGTCTATATCGCTGGATTTCCCTGTCAAGCTCGCCTAGTCTGGCATAGATGACTTCCCGTTCTTTCCGGATGTCTTTCCAGATTTTTTGCTCCAATTCACCTAATAGGAGAAGCCGTTTTTTTAAAGCCTCTCTTTTCGACATTGCAATCAACTCCGTTATTCAGTATTTGATAACTTTTTCTATTATTTTACATCATCTTCCTTCATTCATCAAAAAATTTCCTTTATATTTTTAAAATCCGGGAAAAAAATATATATTTATAGACCAAGAGGGGATTCCGGCATTAGTGGTAATATGTCTACATAATGAGTCTGAATTTTTTAAAAACGGTGGAATTTTATTTCGGAAACCGATATATTAAATGATGTGCTCTTGTTTACATGAATTGGAAAGGTGCTGGTGCGAATGGAGTCGCTGAAAAAACTAAAAGCCTTTTATTGGCCTTATAAAAAATTTTTTGTATGGTCGCTCTTTTCAATGCTCTTGATGACGGCCATTACGGTTGTTTATCCGATTATGCTTCAAATGACGATTGATGTAGTGATTCTCGACGGCCAATATGACTGGATTATAGGGCTCAGCTTAGGTTTCATTGCCGTGATGGCGGCAAAAGGAGCTGCAACTTTTTTTCATCAATATCTCGGAGATATGTTTGGCATTCAATCAGTTTACCGGTTGCGGAAAGAACTGTATGCCAAGCTTCAGAGACTTCCGTTTACGTATTATGACAGCGCCAAAACGGGGGATCTCATGTCCCGTCTGACCGCGGATGTCGAGGGGATACGATTCTTTTTATCTTTCGGCTTTGCAGAGGCGATCAGGTTTGTATTGCTCGTGACGCTCAGCCTGGCTGTCATGTTTTCTTATTCTGTTCCGCTTACGCTTGTCACCATCGCCTCGCTGCCGTTTTTGGGGGCGGCTGTCTATCGCTTTGATAAAAAGGTGCATCCCGCTTTTCGGAAAATCAGGAAATCATTTGCCCGTTTAAATACGAAAGTCCAGGAAAACATCAGCGGAATGAACACCGTCAAATCCTTATCAAAAGAAGACTACGAGATTCAGAATTTTACCGATTCGAATGAACATTTTCGGAATAAAAACTTAAACGCATCATTCATCATGTCGAAATACTTTCCTTTAATGGAGTTTATCGGCAATATATGTCTCGTTGCCCTTCTTTCGTTTGGCGGCTGGCTTGTCATTCATAACCGCCTGCAGCCGGGTGAACTCGTCGCTTTTTTCAGTCTTGTCAATTACATGATGTGGCCGATCATGAATCTCGGCTATGTGATCAACTTGTTTTCACAAGCGAAGGCATCGGGAGAGCGGCTTTTGGAAATTATTGAGGCCGATGAGAAAATCACCGACTGCGGTCATCCGGAGGAAGGCGGCAGGATTCATGGAGATGTGGTATTCAGCGGCGTTTCCCTTCAATATTCAAAAGGAAGTGCAGACGCTTTACATGGGGTGTCCTTTGAAGCGCCCCGCGGAAAAACGATTGGCTTAATCGGGGCGACCGGTTCAGGGAAGAGCAGCATTATTCAATTGCTAAGCCGTTTTTATGAACCGACAGCGGGAAACATCGCGATTGATGGAAAGCCCCTTTCCCATTATTCGTTAAAAATGCTCCGCTCCAACATCGGGATAGTGCCTCAGGAATCGTTTTTATTTTCATCCACCATCCGTGCAAATATTTCCTATGGCAGACCTGATGCATCGCTGGATGACATTATCGAAAGCGCGAAACGGGCCCAGGCTCATGATTTTATCATGGAGCTTCCCGATCAATATGAAACAATGCTCGGAGAAAGAGGGCTCGGGCTGTCGGGAGGTCAAAAGCAGCGGATTGCGATAGCGAGAGCGATTTGTCTAAATCCCAGCATATTGATTCTGGACGACTCGACAAGCGCTGTCGATATGGAGACAGAGCACAGGATTCAGCTGGCGCTTCAGGAAGTGATGCGGGGCAGGACGACATTTATTATCGCCCACCGGATTTCATCCTTAAAGCATGCCGACGAAATACTCGTTCTTGATAACGGCGCTGTAACAGAAAGAGGAACACATGAGGAATTGCTTGAAAAAAACGGTTTGTACAAACGGATTTTCGATTTGCAATATAAAGACAAACATATACTGAATGAACCGCATTTTGCAGGGTAGGGGGTCGCATATGGAAAATCAGGCGAGAAAACAAACGATCCAGAACCGGTTTTTTTACGCTTCAGACCAAATCATTGAAAAGCCTTTTAACTGGGCGCAAATGTGGCGGCTGCTCACATATTTAAAGCCTTACCGTAAAAACCTGCTTCCTTTGTCTTTTATCACGGTGATCATCGCCGCTGCTGTCAGGCTGACAGTCCCGATCTTGATCGGCGTCTATGCGCTCGATCAAGCGATCGCGGGCAAGGATATGAATCTCTTATTGATATTAATATGTGTCATCAGCATCATGTACCTGATCAATTATGGAGCCAATGTCCTGAGAATCCGCTGGATGAACAAGCTTGGACAGCATGTGATTTACGATCTCAGACAGCATTTGTTTACACATGTCCAGCGCCTTTCACACCGTTTTTTCGATGAACGGTCGGCAGGCTCCATTCTTGTCCGCATCATGAACGATATCAATTCTTTGCAGGAGCTGTTTACGAGCGGGGTCATCAATTTGCTGATGGACATTTTGCTGCTCCTTGGAATTATCGTGATTCTCTTTTCGCTCAGCCCTGAGCTGACGATTGCGATCATGGTTACCTTGCCTGTCATGTTCTTTATCTCCACCAATCTGCGTCGGAAAATCAGACGTTCATGGCAAAAGGTCCGATTGAAACAATCGAAGCTCAATTCCCATTTAAATGAAAGCATCCAGGGAATCCGGGTTACGCAAGCCTTCACACAGGAAAAAGAGAATATGATGTATTTTGACGGAGTCAACAGTGAAAACCTGGAGTCCTGGCGCGAAGCAACGAAAAAAAACGCGACATTCCGCCCGCTTGTTGAAATGACAAACGCAGTCGGAACGGCCATTTTAATTTGGTACGGATCAAGCCTGATCATCAATGAAACGATTACGATCGGCGTCTTCGTATCTTTTGCCTTTTATCTCGGAATGTTCTGGGAGCCGATTTCAAGGCTTGGTCAAGTCTACAACCAGCTGCTGATGGGGATGGCCTCTTCTGAACGGATCTTTGAATTTCTTGATGAAAAGCCGAATGTCGCTGATAAAGAAGACGCGGTCAGCATAAAGGAATTGAAGGGACTTATTGAATTTGAGGAGGTTGAATTCTCTTACGACGGAAAGCGAAAAGCGCTTCATAGCATATCCTTTGACATTCCCGCCGGAACTTCATTGGCGCTCGTCGGTCATACGGGATCAGGAAAGACGACAATCGCCAGTTTAATCAGCCGGTTTTACGATGCCACAGGGGGAACGATCAAAGTGGACGGAATTCCGATCACCGATGTTTCACTGTCTGACCTTCGTTCACAAATCAGCATCGTCCTGCAGGATACTTTTATTTTCTCGGGAACGATCATGGAAAATATCCGTTTTGGCCGTCCCGACGCGACAGATGAAGAAGTGATGGAGGCGGCAAAGGCCGTCGGGGCCGACTCGTTCATATCGGAGCTTCCGAACGGATATGCCACAGAAGTGGAAGAACGAGGCAATATTCTGTCGGCCGGGGAAAGGCAGTTAATTTCATTTGCAAGAGCGCTTCTGGCCGACCCGCGCATCCTCATTCTGGATGAAGCGACAGCCAGCATTGACACGGAGACAGAGGTCAAAATCCAGGCGGCATTGAAAACCCTGCTTCACGGCCGGACGGCGATTATGATCGCTCACAGGCTTTCAACGATAAGGGACGCCGATAACATTATGGTGCTTGACCGCGGCCGAAAAATAGAGGAGGGCAGCCACCGGGAATTAATTCAGAAGCGCGGAATGTATTATGAGCTAGTAAAAGCGCAGTATCAAATGTTTCAGGCGGAGTGACAGCATCGTCACACCGTCTGTTATTATGTTGTTATACATGAAACATTTTTTACCTTCCATACGTACAAACAGATAAAAAAGAATAGGGGGAATGAAAATGGAAAGTCAGCTAGATCTATCAAAAGAAGGAAGAAGACCGTCTTTATTGGGATTGATCACTAGTCCGGGAGAGCAGTTTGAGAGAATGAGAGATAAGCCGGTTTTCTGGCTGCCGCTTGTAGTCGTTCTCATCATATCCGTTGCCGGAGCTTATTTTCTCAATCAGAAATTGAGTATCTCCTCTGAACTTCAAGAGCTGCCAAATGCTGAACTGATCACATCTGTGTTAAGTGTCATCAGTATAGTCGGGAGTATCATTGGCAGTACTATTTCCCTGCTCGTCAGCGCTCTCATCTACTGGCTGATCGTTAAAATCGGGAAAGGACAGACCGATTATGTCCACATGTTTTCGCTTGCCGTTTTTATATATTTCATCGGAGCGATCGGACAATTGATCAACGGCGCTGTCATCTCCTTTGCGAATATTGATCCCGAGGTTATCGTGACATCTTTAAACGGTGTCATTCCGGCCGGGCAACCGCTAAAGTCGCTTTTGGCGGTGTTTGAAATTTTTGCGATCTGGAAGCTCATCCTGCTTGCTTTAGGTTTGCAAAAAGTAGGCGGCATTTCAAAAAAAGCCGCTTGGACCGGGGTCGCTGTTTTATTTGTCATTTCCATTTTGCTGGCGCTAATAGGCGGTTTGTTTATAAACTTTTCCGAGTCATTT
The DNA here is from genome assembly GCF_033261025.1 of Bacillus sp. KICET-3. Classification (NCBI taxonomy): domain Bacteria; kingdom Bacillati; phylum Bacillota; class Bacilli; order Caryophanales; family Bacillaceae; genus Bacillus; species Bacillus sp. KICET-3. The sequence continues at coordinate 1,634,039 of NZ_CP137345.1, forward strand.
GAAGGAGCGTTATAAATGAAAAAAATCTGGATCGCTATCGGGATTGTTTTTGCAGCCGCACTTTTAATCGGGATCAACATCTACCGCTCTGTACAAACGAGCGGTGGAGAAAACGGAGCGATGGAAATCGTCAGTCTTCAAGAAAAAGAAATCACATCAACTGTCATGGTCCCCGGGACGCTCATGTTTGCAAATGAGCAATACGAATATGAAGATCCTGATAAAGGAAAAATTGCTGAAGTCAAAGTGAAAGAGGGAGACCGCGTCAAAAAAGGGGACGTGCTATTCACCTACTCCAATGAGGAAATGGAGCTTGAAAAAAAACAGAACGACCTTTCCATTGAATCCAAGGAGCTTCAGCTTGAACAAATTCAAAAAAAGATCAGTCAATTAGCAGCTAAGGAAAAGGACTTAAAGGCTCAGCTTGGCGCAAAAGCAGCCGAAAAGCAAATTGATGAAGAGCGGGATCAGCTTGAAATGGAGAAGCAAACGGCGCAGCTTGAACTGAAGCAAGCCCTCTTGCAGAAGGAGACGCTTCAGAAAAAAATGGCCGCGTTTGATGTGAAAAGTGAAATCGATGGAACTGTGATCACCGCGGATAAAGAAGCAGCAGGCAAGAAAACGGACACCCGGCGGCCCATCATACATATCGGCAATGATAACAAGCTTGTCGTCAGAGGTGTGCTGTCAGAATATGACGTATTAAAAGTGAAGAAGGGGCAAAACGTAACGATAACTTCAGATGTCATTCCTGATAAAGAATGGAGAGGCAGAGTATCTGCAGTCGGACTGGCTCCGGAGCAGCAGGAGGCTCCAGGAACGCAAACCGGCAAGGAAGAAAATGCGGTGAAGTATCCTTTCGAAGTGAAGGTCAGAGGAAAGCTTTTTCAAGCCAAGCCGGGTTTTAAAATGATCATGAACATCCAGACAGATAAAAGAACGGTTCAAGTATTACCTTCAGGCGCCGTCAAACAAGAAGGCGGCGAATCGTTTGTATTTGCCGTGAAAGAAGGAAAAACGAAAAAGACCAAAGTGAAAACGGGAGAAAAAACGGACGGCGAATTTGAAATCACCGCGGGTCTGACAAAAGAAGATCAGATCATCGCCAACCCGGACGATGACTTGAAAAGCGGAACGGAAGTGAAGCTTAAATGATTGAGCTTTCCAAGTTGAAAAAAAGCTATCAAATCGGACGGGAGACCATCGATGTCCTAAGAGGAATCGATGTCAAGATTGAACAAGGCGAATATCTTTCCATCATGGGGCCTTCAGGCTCGGGAAAATCGACGCTGATGAATATTATCGGCTGTCTGGACAGGCCGACATCAGGCGTCTACAAGCTGGAAGGGGAAGATATTTCTTCGTACGGGGAGAAGGAGCTCGCCCGAATCAGAAACCGGTCAATCGGTTTCGTGTTTCAGCAGTTCCAGCTGCTGCCGAGGCTGACTGCCTTGAAAAATGTCGAACTGCCAATGATCTATGCGGGCATTCCAAAAAAAGAACGCCGTGAACGGGCGGAGCTAGCTCTTGAAAAAGTCGGGCTGGAGGACCGGATGGACCATATGCCGAACGAGCTTTCCGGCGGCCAGAAGCAGCGTGTGGCGATCGCCAGGGCGATTGTCAATGAACCGAAGCTGATTTTGGCGGATGAACCGACGGGCGCGCTTGACACAAAGACGAGCATGGCGATTATGGAGCAATTTACCCGATTGAATGGGGAAGGGACAACGGTTGTACTCGTCACACATGAACCGGAAATCGCAGAATATACCAGCCGCATCATTATGATGCGTGACGGAGAAATGGTTCCTGCTGAAAGAGAGCGGAGGGGAGCGGCAGAATGAATCTCACGGAAAATGTCAGAATGGCCTTCAGCTCCATTCTGGCCCATAAGCTTCGTTCAATCCTTACGATGCTTGGAATCATCATCGGTGTAGGCTCTGTCATTGTCGTTGTTGCCGCAGGACAGGGCGGGGAGCAGATGCTTAAGCAGTCAATCAGCGGACCTGGAAACACGGTTGACATCTATTATAATCCAAGCGAGGAAGAGCTGGCCGCCGACCCGAATGCGTACTTGAACGCCAGTTTTACAGATGAGGATATAAGAAGCTTAAAGTCTATTGAAGGAGTGAAGCGAGTCGTTGCCAAAGCGACCCAGACCATGAATGTCCGGTTTCGCGAGGAAGAATCCGAATCGACGGTGAACGGGATTCATGACGGATATATCAGCATCAATTCATTGAAACTCGCAGAAGGCAGAATGTTTACGGAAACCGAATATAGGACGGGGAAAAGGGCGGCGATCGTGTCGTCAAAACTGGCGGAAGAATTGTTTTCCGGCCAATCTCCGCTCGGTCAAATTGTCTGGATCAACGGGCAGCCTGTTCAAATCATCGGCGTTTTGAAAGATGAAGCCGGATTGCTTTCCATGGGGATGAATGAAATGTACGTTCCATTCACGATGTTAACGTCTTCATTCGGCATTAGTGATTACAGTTCTGTCTCTGTACAGGCCCGGTCTCCTGATGATTTGCAGGCTGTCGGAAAACGGGCGGCGGAAATTGTAAATGGCAATCACGGCACAAAAGACTCCTATGAAGTGATGAACATGGAAGAAATCGCGGCCGGGCTCAGCCAGATTACGACGATTATGACGATGTTTATCGGCTCAATCGCAGGCATTTCTTTATTGGTCGGAGGGATCGGCGTCATGAACATTATGCTTGTATCGGTCACAGAACGGACGAGGGAAATCGGTATTCGGAAATCGCTTGGTGCGACAAGAGGCCAGATTTTGACCCAGTTTTTGATCGAATCCTCTTTAATCACCCTGATCGGCGGAGTACTGGGGATCGGGCTTGGATATGGAGGTTCTTCTCTGATATCATTGATTGCCGGCTGGCCGCCGCTTGTCTCCTGGCAGGTTGTTCTCGGCGGTGTCTTATTCAGCATAGCAATCGGTATCCTCTTTGGTCTGATCCCCGCCAATAAGGCGGCAAGGCTTGATCCAATTGAAGCATTGCGCTATGAATAAAAACTGGCCCTCGCCGAATGCGCTCTGGGCATCTCGCCCGCATAATCTTCAGGCAGATTGCGGGATTAAAAGACCGTTTTTGAAACGGTCTTTTTTGATGCGAATGTCCCCAATTTCATGCAAAATTAAGCTAATTTTAAAAAAACAGACGATGAATCAATGATAGACTTGAAATTGCTGTGAAATTGAGCTTCATAGCATAAAAAGGAATGTTTAGGAGGGTTCGAAAGTGGAAGCGGATATGACCACAGGAAATGAGAAAAAGCCGTCTTTGTTCGGTCTGATCACAAGCCCTGTCCGGCAGTTTGAAAGAATGGGTAAACGGCCGGCCATTTGGCTGCCGATGGTGATTGTCCTGGCTTTATCAGCGGCATCTACATATCTCAATGTCGCAACATTTTATTCGAGTGTGCAAAGATTCGAAATAACAGCATATTTCCAATCACTGTCTATTTTATTGGATATTCTCAAGACGGGCATATTTTTCTTTTTAAGCGCTCTAATATTTTGGCTGATCGCTTCAATCGGAGGCGGGAAAACCAATTTTCTAAGCATGCTATCATTGTCTATTTTTATCAGTTTTATTGCGACAAGCGGACATGTGATTAACAACCTCGTTTATTATGTATCAGAAGGCAAACATGAGGCTCCGGTCACTTCCTTGCAAGGCATCATTTCAATAGGCGAGCCTTTTCAAAGCATGTTGGGCGTATTCGATATTTTTACGGTATGGCCGCTTATTTTAATTGGTGTTGGTCTCCAGCATGCGGGGGGAGCATCAAAACGGGCTTCCTGGATCGGAGTGGCCGTTTTGTTCGCTCTGATTTTTCTAGTCGCTAGTTTATTCGGGCTGGCTAAAGCATTTTTTTCGGCCACGTTCTAGAGGCTTGAGCCCAATATCGGGTCAGGAACACTCGGTGCTTCTCAAGACTGAGGAAAAAGCAAATTTCCGCCCGATTTTATTTGACGTAAGCTATCTTTAAAAAAACAATTCCTTTGACACACAATAGACTGGAGATTGATTTTAATTTTATAAAAAGGAATGATCAGGAGGAATAAGAAAGTGGAAGTAAATGTGGAAACAGTGAAAGAAAAAAAGCCGTCTTTGATCGGCCTTATCACGAGTCCTGTCCAGCAGTTTGAGAGAATGAAAGAACGGCCTGTCATCTGGCTGCCAATGATCATCGTGATTGCATTATCTGCCTTATCCGTTTATCTCGTCACCTCGAAATTTGCCGCAGATGCAGATTATGTAGTGCATTTTAGTGCTTTAAAAAGCGGTGTAGCCGTTTTTCGTGATATTTTTCAATCTATTATCTTCTTTGTGCTCAGTGCTTTGGTGCTATGGCTGCTCGCAAAAATCGGCGGAGGAGCAACCAATTTTATTTGCATGGTCTCATTATCCGTTTTTGTAAACTTCATTCCCGTCGTTAGGGATGTCATCATCAGCGCCATTTATTATATAACAGATTCTGAAGCGGCCTTTTCTGTGACGTCGCTGGACGGGATCATCCCTGCCGAGGAGCCTCTTCTGACCGTTTTAAGCGCCTTTGACATTTTTACGATCTGGAGTTTTGCTTTAACGGCTGTAGGTTTGCAAAAAGCGGCCGGATCTTCAAAGCGGGCCGCATGGATTGGTGTAGCCGTGTTATTTATCCTTAAGCTTCTTTTTGCGTATTTATTCGGGATGTTACAAGTTTTAGTGGAAAATATGCCTAGTTAACAAGACGGACTTTTGTCGGCCTCATGCTTCTGCATGAGGTTTTATTTTGCTTAATTTTTCTCTTCGGCGAATGAATGAATTCAGAATAGATCATAATAATGTCACATATTTTTGCGGATTTTTATCGCTTATACAGTTTACAAATGGTACATATCACGTTAAGATGTTGAAATGTGAAAGATTTTGATGGTTATTGAATGAATTTGAAAGATTTTTGTTGAGTTATGTCGAAAAAGCGTTTACAATAGAATTGTAAGCTAAATGAAGGCGTTTCCAAAAGAGGGGTGGTAATGTGTTGACTCCCGAACGGCATCAGCTGATCATCGATGAAATTGAAAAGCATGATGTCGTGAAAATCCAATACTTAATGAATTTGACAAAAGCATCTGAGTCAACGATCAGAAGAGATTTGTCGACGCTAGAAGCCCGCGGATATTTAAAGCGTGTTCATGGAGGGGCATCAAGGCTGTCCGATATTCGGAAGGAGCCGGATATGCTTGAGAAATCATCCAAAAACCTTCATGAAAAGAAAAAAATCGCCAAGGAAGCTGCCTCTCTGCTTGAAGAAGGCGATTGCATTTATCTAGATGCCGGGACGACCACTTTGCAAATGATCGACTTTATAGATCAAGAGAAGGATATAATCGTGGTCACAAACGGGGTCATGCATATCGAGGCATTAATCAAAAAGGGCATTACTTTTTATTTATTGGGCGGACATGTGAAGCACAAAACAGGCGCGATTGTTGGCGGCTCCGCTTTGACGGATATCGGCCGGTACCGGTTTGACAAAAGCTTTATCGGTGTCAATGGGATTCATAAAGAAGCGGGTTTTACAACACCTGATCCTGAAGAAGCCCTCTTGAAAACGAAAGCTGTCAAACAGGCAAAAAAAGCCTTTGTTTTGGCGGATGCTTCCAAGTTTGGGGAAATGTCTTTTTCTGCCTTTGCAAGTTTAGACGAAGCAACTATCATTACAGCAGGATCTGCAACGCATTCATTTGATAACTATCAAGAAAAAACTGTCGTAAAGGTAGTGAAAACATGATATACACTGTAACTCTCAACCCATCAGTCGACTACATTGTTCACGTTGAAGACTTTACTCTAGGCGGATTAAACCGTTCAGTCTATGACTCGAAATATCCAGGAGGAAAAGGGATCAACGTCTCACGGGTATTAAACAGACACCATGTGCCATCAAAGGTTCTCGGTTTTGTCGGCGGTTTTACCGGGGGATATATCAAGTCATTCTTGGAAGAAGAGAAGCTTGAGACAGCCTTTCATGAGGTGAATGGGGATACCCGGATCAATGTAAAGCTGAAAACCGGTGATGAAACGGAAATCAACGGACAGGGCCCTGCAATCACAGATGAAGACTTCGCTGCATTTTTAGAGCAGTTTTCCGCAATGAAAGAAGGGGACATCGTCGTATTGGCAGGAAGCATTCCAAGTTCACTGCCTCAAGATACTTATGAAAAGATTGCGGAAAGATGCAGGGAGCAAAACGTCAAGGTTGTCGTCGACATCTCAGGGGAAGCGCTGCTAAAGGCGCCGAAAATGAATCCGCTTTTAATGAAGCCGAACCATCATGAACTCGGAGAAATGTTTGGAACAACGATTCAGTCTGCTGAAGAAGCGGTTCCTTACGGGAAAAAGCTGATTGAGCAGGGGGCGGAGAACGCCATCGTTTCAATGGCCGGCGAAGGCGCTCTTTTATTCACAAAAGATCAGGTCTACCATGCCAATGTACCTAAAGGAAAGCTCGTAAACTCCGTAGGCGCGGGAGATTCAGTGGTTGCCGGTTTTCTTGCGGGAGTCGAAAAGCAGCTGGACATCAAAGAGGCGTTTCGGCTAGGGGTTGCTTCAGGAAGCGCTACTGCTTTCTCTGAAGAGCTCGGAACGGAAGAGCTGGTCCAAAAACTGCTCCCTGAAGTTCAGGTCAAAGCCATCTAAAGGAGGAAAGGGAACGTTATGAAAATAACAGAGCTACTTACGAAGCATACGATCAAGTTGAACCTTGAGAGCGGCAAGAAAGAAAACGTTATTGAAGAAATGGTAACGGTTTTGGATCAAGCCGGAAAATTAAATGATAAAGAAGGCTACAAGGAAGCGGTCATTAACCGTGAAAAACAAAGCTCCACAGGGATCGGCGAAGGAATTGCCATTCCCCATGCGAAAACAGCCAGCGTTAAAGAGCCGGCGATCGCATTCGGCCGTTCGAAAGAAGGCGTCGATTATGAATCATTGGACGGACAGCCGAGCCATCTGGTCTTTATGATCGCGGCAACCGAAGGTGCGAATAACACCCACCTTGAAGCCCTGTCCAGACTGTCAACTTTGCTTATGCGTGAAGAAATCCGCAAGCAGCTCCTTGAAGCAGAAACAGAAGATGAAATCATCGACATTATCAACAAGCATGATTCAGACGATGAAGAGGAAGAACAGGCTGATGAGCCTCAAGCTCCTTCATCAAAAGGAAAAATCCTTGCGGTTACAGCTTGTCCGACTGGTATCGCGCATACCTTCATGGCAGCTGACGCTTTGAAAGAAAAAGCGAAAGAAATGGGCGTTGACATTAAAGTAGAAACAAACGGTTCCGGCGGAATCAAAGGGGCGCTGACGGCTCAAGAAATTGAAGACGCCGTGGCCATCATCGTCGCTGCCGATAAGCAGGTTGAGATGGAGCGCTTTAAAGGAAAACACGTCATTGAAGTGCCTGTTACGGCAGGAATCAGACGGCCAAAAGAACTGATTGAGCAGGCGTTAAAGCAAGATGCGCCAATCTATCAGGGAACAGGCGGAGGTAAAGCCGCTTCCGAAGATGGAGCCGGAGCTGCAAAAGGAAAAGGCGGCGGTTTTTACAAGCACTTGATGAGCGGTGTCAGCAACATGCTTCCGTTTGTCGTCGGCGGCGGAATTTTAGTTGCCATTTCGTTCTTCTGGGGTATCAACTCGGCAAAACCGGGAGACCCTTCTTATAATGAATTTGCGGCAGTTTTAAATGCAATCGGCGGCGGCAACGCATTAAAATTAATCGTCGCTGTATTGGCCGGATTTATCGCGATGAGCATTGCGGACCGTCCTGGTTTTGCGCCTGGTATGGTCGGCGGATTTATGGCAACTTTGGCTGATGCAGGGTTCTTGGGCGGATTAATCGCCGGATTCCTTGCCGGTTACATCGTTGTTCTATTGAAAAAAGCATTTGCAGGTCTTCCGCAAGTGCTTGACGGATTAAAGCCTGTTTTAATCTATCCATTGTTCGGTATCTTCTTTACGGGAATTATCATGCATTATATCGTCAACACGCCTGTCAAGATGATCATGGATGGCCTGACACATTGGCTTGAAAGCCTTGGCACAGGAAACCTTGTCGTCATGGGTATTATTTTAGGCGGTATGATGGCGATTGATATGGGAGGTCCGATTAACAAAGCGGCCTTTACATTCGGGATTGCGATGATTGACGCAGGAAACTTTGGTCCGCACGCGGCCATCATGGCAGGCGGTATGGTGCCTCCGCTCGGTATCGCGCTAGCGACGACATTCTTCAGAAACAAATTTTCAAAACGTGACCGTGAAGCTGGTATTACGTGCTATTTCATGGGTGCGTCATTTATCACTGAAGGCGCGATTCCGTTTGCGGCAGCCGATCCGGCGCGGGTTATCCCTGCTTGTGTAATCGGATCAGCAATCGGGGGCGGATTGTCTCAATTTTTCCGTGTCACGCTTCCTGCTCCACACGGAGGATTGTTCGTCTTTCTGACAACAAACCATCCGCTTCTCTATTTGGTGAGCGTCGTGATCGGAGCGGTTGTCACAGCCGTCTTGCTCGGCATTTTGAAAAAGCCGGTTCCAGCTGAATAATAAGTGCTAGAAAGTGCCGCCTCGTTCTCTGTGCGGCACTTTCTTTTTTACTGTTTTTCCCGGCAGACGGCATGCTAATTAGGAAATTTCCCATGACATATGATAAAGTATAGGAAAAGCTGTTATTTTTCAATCTGTAAAGCGTGATAGACTGTTTTAGGAGGAAGCGTTTTGAGTGAAGAAAAATCCACCAAAAAGAAAAGTTCTCTCTTTGAATGGGTAAAAGCCATTATCATTGCAGTGGCTCTGGCTTTATTGATCAGGACGTTTTTATTCGAACCGTATTTAGTGGAAGGGACGTCCATGGATCCGACTCTCCATGACGGAGAGCGTCTGTTCGTCTATAAAACCGTGAAATACATTGGAGAATTTAAACGTGGGGACATCATCATTATTGACGGCGATGAAAAAAATGTCCACTATGTAAAACGCCTGATCGGTCTGCCGGGAGATACTGTGCAAATGAAGGATGACACGCTTCTCATTAACGGGAAGAAAGTGGATGAGCCATATTTGGCGGGAAATAAAAAAGAAGCCGAGTCAGTCGGCGTGAAGCTGACGGGCGATTTTGGCCCGGTAAAAGTTCCTGAAGACAAATACTTCGTAATGGGGGACAACCGCCAGAGATCGATGGACAGCCGGAACGGCCTCGGGCTGATTGATAAGAAGCGGGTGGCCGGGACATCGCAATTTGTGTTCTTTCCGTTTAATGAAATCCGAAAAACAGACTGAAAAAAGCCTGATGTCCGCTCTGGATATCAGGCTTTTTTGCTTTTTATGCTGAAAGTGACGCCAGCACGACAATAAACAGTACCGTCACAAACACTGAAGCGGTTATCAAGAGCACGCTGTAGAGGATTCTGACGTCCGCTGCTTCTTTTCCCCGCTTTGCCAGCATTCGTTTTGCCGCCATATGTACAAACGTATAGATAAGGGCGATTCCGATATAAAGGCCAAGGTCGCGCGCCGTAAAACCTGTCACGGCCAAATAAACCCCGGCAAAAAAAATAAACATGCAGTACTCTGTCAGAGTGATAAGCTTCATGTTGTCCTCCGTCTAATTTTCCGAGTTTTCCCCATAGATGACCTTTTTATAATATACCTTTTGAAGCCAGCCTACAAGAAGGCCGAATCCGGTCAAAAGACACGAAAAAATAAAAAAGTCTGAAGTCCACATATCATATCCCTTGAACAATCCGATGGACATTGTCGATATCACCATTGCAAGCGAAACAAACAGCGCATACCACGGCCTCATGTTAATCCATCGCTGAATATCAGGATCATCTTTAATATTCATGTTTCCATCCCCCAATCCACATTAATTGTAACATATTGTCACTATCCAGATGCATAAAAAAAGCGTGAAAACGGCTGCAATGGCTTTAAAACTTTATTGCAAAAAAGCAAAGCATTTCTATTAAGGGATATTCGTGTTATACTCTTTTTAATGAAGTATAGTGATGGAGGATATTAAATGATAGCTGTTAGTAATGTCAGCTTGCGGTTTGCAGACCGCAAGCTATTTGAAGATGTCAATATAAAGTTTACTCCCGGCAATTGCTACGGATTAATCGGGGCAAACGGAGCAGGAAAATCCACTTTTTTGAAAATTTTGTCAGGTGAGATTGAACCTCAGACGGGTGATGTGCACATGAGCCCGGGGGAGCGCCTCGCCGTTCTGAAACAGAACCATTTTGAGTATGAAGAACATGAAGTGCTGAAAGTCGTGATTATGGGCCATAAGCGTTTATATGAAGTCATGCAGGAAAAGGATGCCATTTACATGAAGCCGGATTTTTCCGATGAAGACGGGATTCGCGCTGCAGAGCTCGAAGGTGAATTCGCCGAGCTGAACGGCTGGGAAGCCGAAGGGGAAGCCGCGATTTTGCTGAAAGGGCTCGGTATTCCCGAAGAGCTTCATACAAAGAAAATGGCTGATCTCGGCGGTTCTGACAAGGTGAAGGTGCTGCTTGCCCAAGCGCTTTTCGGAAAGCCTGACGTGCTTCTTTTGGATGAGCCGACAAACCATTTGGATATTCAGGCGATCCAGTGGCTCGAAGAGTTTTTGATCAACTTTGAGAACACGGTCATCGTTGTATCGCATGACCGCCATTTTTTAAATAAAGTATGCACCCATATCGCCGACTTGGACTTTAACAAAATCCAAATCTATGTCGGCAACTATGACTTCTGGTATGAATCAAGCCAGCTTGCGCTTAAAATGGCGCAGGAAGCCAATAAGAAAAAAGAAGAGCAAATCAAACAGCTTCAGGAGTTCGTCGCACGATTCAGCGCAAATGCGTCCAAATCAAAGCAGGCGACTTCGAGAAAAAAATTGCTTGAAAAGATAACCCTTGACGACATTAAACCGTCATCACGGAAATATCCGTACGTCAACTTCACGCCGGAACGCGAGATTGGCAATGACGTCCTGGCCGTTAAAGATCTTTCGAAAACGATTGACGGCGTGAAAGTTCTTGATTCAGTGAGCTTTATGATGAATAAGGACGATAAAATCGCGTTTACGGGCCGCAACGAGCTTGCCGCCACAACGCTTTTTAAAATTTTGGCGGGGGAAATGGAGCCCGACAGCGGAACATTTAAATGGGGCGTCACAACCTCACAAGCCTTTTTCCCGAAGGATAACAGCGAATTTTTCGAGAACAGCGATTTAAATCTGGTAGACTGGCTTCGTCAATTTTCGCCGCATGATCAAAGTGAGAGCTTTTTGCGCGGATTTCTCGGCCGGATGCTCTTCTCGGGAGAAGAAGTGCTGAAAAAGGCAAGCGTGTTGTCGGGAGGAGAAAAAGTCCGCTGCATGCTGTCAAAAATGATGCTTTCGGGAGCAAACGTATTAATGCTCGATGAGCCGACAAACCATTTGGATCTGGAATCGATTACCGCATTGAACAACGGCTTAATCAGCTTTAAAGGCGCCATGCTGTTTACGTCCCACGACCATCAGTTTGTACAGACGATCGCCAACCGGATCATCGAGATCACGCCAAACGGCATCGTAGACAAGCAAATGAGCTATGACGAGTTTTTGGAAGACAAAACGGTACAGGAGAAGCTTGCCGAACTTTACGCATAATTCAAGAAAGCCCGCTTAAACAGCGGGTTTTCTTATATCATAAAGGAGATGGTCGCTGTGTCATGCCGAAAGGCTCTTGATCAATATATAAAAGCAACAAACACGCATGTGTTCGCAAATGTCAAAGAGCTCCTTGACCGCGACGCGGTGTATTGGTTCTCGGATCAAACGTGCTCGGGCTTTGAGGAGATTCAGCGTTACTTTGAAAACGCCTGGAAGCAAATCGAAAACGAAGTATACAGCGCCAAGGATGTCAGTTGGATCACTGAAACAGACGAACAGGCCGTTTGCCTGCATACGTACGAATGGAAAGGATTTTATCAAGGCGAACCGGTTTCCGGGGCAGGCCGTGCGACAAACGTATTTATAAAGGACGAGTCGGGAAACTGGAAGCTAAAGCACGAGCATTTAAGCAGCTTGCCGAAATCGTGATGAAACGGAGAGGTGTGCTTTGCCGGGATCATTGGACGCTTTTTGGCCGTTACAGTCACCGGCTGAAGAGTGAACGGGTCGGAAGTTTCTTCGTCTTCAATCCCATATAAAAGGACCTCAGAAGCTTTCTGAGGTCCTTTTTTCGGGAGATCTTAAATCGCCCAATTGCCGTTTCGGAAAATCGGTTCTCTTTTTCCATCGGCCGTTATTCCGTCAATATCCATTTCACCTGAGCCGATCATGAAATCGACATGGGTGATGCTTTCATTTAAACCTTCCTTCGCCAGCTCCTCGCGCGACATCGTTTTGCCGCCTTCAATGTTAAACGCATATCCGCTTCCGATTGCGAGGTGGTTTGAGGCATTTTCATCAAACAGCGTGTTATAAAACAAAATATTTGATTTGGATATCGGCGAATCATGGGCGACCAATGCGACTTCGCCCAAGTAATGAGAGCCTTCGTCTGTTTCGATCAGCTCTTTTAAAATATCTTCGCCCTGCTCTGCTTTGACATCGACAATCCGTCCGTTTTCAAATGTCAGTGTAAAGCCGTCGATGATGTTTCCGCCGTAGCTCAGCGGTTTCGTGCTTGAAACGGTTCCGTTCACCCCGTCCTTTTTCGGTGCGGTAAACACTTCTTCCGTCGGCATGTTGGCCATGAATTCGTCGCCTTTTTCATTGACGCTTCCGGCGCCGACCCAGACGTGTTTTTCAGGGAGTTCGATCGTCAGGTCCGTACCCTTCGCTTGATAGTGGAGGGCTTGATAGTGTTTTTCGTTTAGCACGCTCACTTTATCGCGAAGCGATTGGTCATGATCTTTCCATGCTTGAACAGGATTCTCCCGGTCAACTCGGGTCGTCTTAAAAATTTCATCCCACAGCTTTTGCACCGCTTCTTCCTCACTGCTGTCCGGAAATACTTTTTTCGCCCATTGAGGCGATGGCGCGGCCACAACAGTCCAGCTGACTTTGTCCGACTGGATCATTTGTCTGTATGTATGTAAAGCTTTTCCGGCCGCTTTTTGCTGTGCCGCAATCTTTTTGGAGTCGATTCCTTTCAAAAGATCAGGGCCTGACGAGACGATGGAAATAAAGGCAGCGCCTTCCTTCGCGAGCGTTTCCATGCCCTTTGCTTCCCATTCCGGAAATTCTTCAAATGCTTCAAAAGGAGCAAGCTCATATTTCAGCCGTGTGACTTCATCATCCTGCCAGCGGACTGTCACATGTTTTGCGCCTCTTTGATAAGCGCTTTTCACCAGCAGGCGGACAAAATCGCGGATTTCTGTCGAAGCGTTGATGACGACCTGCTGGCCCTTTTGAATATTGACGCCGACTTCTGCTACAAGCTGTGCATATTTGCTGAGTTTATCGGTAAATGTATTCATCCTGCAAAACCTCCTTTATTGTCCATAACATCATATCAAATATTCGCTTGAAAATAAAAAGTTCGCAGCTGCGGCTGCGAACTTTTTTAACGATTTATTTTTGCTGTTTGGCCGGGAGGGGAGCTTGGCATATTTGCGAGCGATATGCTCATTCCCCCGAGAATGATGCCGCTTAAAATAGCGGTAATGGCCACGCGTCTTCCCAAATCTCTAAGCATGTTCTTCCTCCTTATCGTTTCTCCATTTCAAACGATATGTCGGAAGTCTGCAAAAAAGACGTCAAATATAAAATTATTTAGCGGCTTTTTGAAGTTTATCAATCACTTCAAGAGAACGGCCCGTCCCGATGGCCACGGATTCAAGCGGATTTGCGGCGACATGGACCGGAACGACGATTTCCTGTGAAAGCCATTCTTTGATGCCGTTCAAAAGGGCGCCTCCCCCGGTTAGAATCACGCCGCGGTCGACGATGTCTCCGCTCAGCTCTGGAGGACAGTCCTCAAGCGTCGCTCTGATGGCTTCAATAATGTGGAGAAGAGATTCGCGCATCGCCGCCTGAATTTCGCTGGATTCAAGTGTAATCGTTTTAGGCAGGCCGGTTACGAGATCGCGCCCCCTGACTTCCATCGTTTTTGTTTCATGCTCGATCAGTGCATAGCCGATTTCGATCTTGACTTCCTCGGCGGTACGTTCTCCGATCAGCAGGTTGTATTTCTTTCTGACAAATGACATGATGTCTTCATCAAGCTGATCGCCGCCGATCCGGATGGAATGGCAGGATACGACGCCGCCGAAGGAAATGATCGCTACTTCAGTCGTACCGCCGCCGATATCGACGACGACATTGGCGACAGGCTCATCGACTGGAAGGTCTGCGCCGATCGCTGCTGCGACAGGCTCTTCAATCAGATGCACTTGTTTTGCTCCGCAATTTTTGACGGCATCGCTGATGGCCCGTCTTTCGACAGCTGTGGAACCTGACGGCGTGCAGACGACGACGCTCGGTTTTCTAAACGTAAAGCCGATGTTTTTTCCCGCTTTTTTCATAATTTGCTTTAAAAGATCTGTCGTCATGTCGTAATCGGCAATGACTCCGTCTTTCAATGGCCGGACCGCGACAATTTTGCCCGGGGTCTTTCCGATCATGTTTTTCGCCTCGGTTCCGACCGCCAGGACGGTTTTTGTCTCCGTATCAACCGCCACGACTGAAGGCTCGTTTAAAATGATGCCTTTGTTTTTGCTGTAAACCAGTATGTTCGCTGTTCCTAGATCAATCCCGATCTCGGTTGTTTGAAACATGTTTTCACCCAATCTCTATTTAAAATTTTTTGAAATACGAAATGTTTTTTCTTCGTGTTGAAAAAAAGATTTTCATTTAAATTTTCTCAGAAAAACATCGATTTTTGGGGGTTTGTGACGAGATTGAAAAAAACCTGTAAAAAGATGACCTCATATTTACATCATGAGAAAATTATTTCATTTTTCTTACGTGAAGTTTTGCTAAAAGAGGGAAACCTTTTTCGTTTATTGTTCGTCTATCGTTATGCTAAGACAATATCTTAGAAAAGAAGAAACAAAATGAGGAAGTAGGCGAAAGATTTTGAAATCAATAGGAGTTGTGAGAAAAGTAGATGAACTCGGCCGCATCGTGATGCCGATTGAGTTAAGAAGGGCGCTGGATATTTCAATAAAAGACAGCATTGAGTTTTTTGTAGATAAGGATAAAATTGTTTTACAAAAATATAAACCCCATGGGGTCTGCCTGATAACCGGAGAGATTACATCCGAAAACCGCGAATATGCAAACGGAAAAATCACGCTGAGCCCAGAGGGCGCTGAAATGCTGTTGGAAGAACTGAAAACTGCGCTGCATCAGGCAAAATCCTGACGAAAGACCCTGCCTTTTACGCGGCAGGGTTTTTCTAAAGCTTTTTTGCCAAATGGTATGCCAAAGCAATGTTCAAAAGATGACCGAAAACCCACATTATTGAAAGATTCGCCATTTGAGACGATAAATACTTCGAACAATCCTCTCAAAGATGGTGTAAAGAATGTTACAATTAACTGAGAAATACAAGTGGCAGGTGGGGGCATGAGAAGATATCAAGGACGGATCATTGCAACCGTTTTGGCAATGACCTTTATTATGTTCTGGAATTATTTATTTTACGGTGTATTGGGAAATAAAATTAACTGGACGGTTGATCTTCTGTTTACACTGGTGACATTGGTCAGCGTGTGGTGGCTGACGCTGTATATCGATGAATCGAATCAGCTTGTCTATAAGCTGAAGGAAAGTGAAAAACAATATAAAGAGCTTTCGGCTGAAACGAACCGGATTATGGACAACCTTCAGGAAATCGTGTTTCAGACCGACAGAAAAGGAATCATTACCTTTTTGAACCAGGCATGGACCACTTTGACCGGCTACAGTGTAAAGGAAAGCATTGGAACGATGTACAATGATTACTTTGATCATGAAGAACGGATTTCGAATCACCTGATCGCTCAGCTGAAGAACAAGGAGCGTGAGGGGAGAATCGAGGTGCTGTATCATCGAAAGAACGGAAGCAAGTTTTGGGGCGAAGTCCATTATAAATTGTATTATACAAACGGCCAATTTACGGGAAGCTTAGGCACGCTTACAGATGTCACAGAGCGGAAAAATGCGGAAATGGAGCTGCTGAAATCAAATCAGCGGCTCGCCATGCAGTCCCAAAAGCTGGCGATGGCCGGCCAGCTTGCCGCGGGAATCGCGCATGAAGTGAGAAATCCCCTTACATCTGTTAACGGATTCCTGCAGCTGATGAAAACGGAATACCCAGACAGAAGCCAATATTTTGATATTATCTTTTCTGAAATTAAGCGGATTGATTCTGTGCTTGGGGAGCTCCTTGTATTGGCAAAACCCCATCAGGTTCAGTTTAAAAAAATCAAGATCAACTCCGTTCTTCAGCAGGTGACGACTTTGCTGGAGACGAATGCGGTGCTTGCCCATATCGAAATTAAAAAAGCTTTTGAGCAAGGAAAAGAGTGGGAAATAAACGGTGATGAAAATCAAATTAAGCAAGTGTTTATCAATTTGATCAAGAATGGAATTGAAGCGATGCCGGACGGAGGCAAAATCACGATTTCTTCTGAGCAGGAAGGGGATTTTGTCAAAATCAGCATCAAAGATGAAGGCGGAGGCATTTCACAAGATGACCTGGACAAGCTTGGCGAGCCTTTCTTTTCCACAAAAAAAGAAGGCACAGGACTCGGGCTCACAGTCTGCTTAAATATTATCGGCGCCCACAACGGGGAAATGAAGATAGACAGCAAATTGGGGGAAGGCAGCACATTCCACATTTTGCTGCCGCTTGACAACCAGATGGAGAAAGCTGAAAAAACGAAACCATACATCATGCCTTCTAAAATGATATAACATATGAATAGAGGAAAAATTCCTCATCATATGATAGAATTTTTTAAAGATTGACCCATGGAGGAATAACCGATGAAAAAAGAATACGCAGTGATTGGACTCGGCCGGTTCGGCGGCAGCATTTGCAAGGCATTAAGTGAAGAAGGTCTTGAGGTGATGGCGATCGACAGGGACGAGGACCGCGTGAACGAATACGCGAAAATCGCTTCGCACGCCGTAATAGGCGACACAACGGATGAATCTGTACTTAAAAATCTTGGACTGCGCAATTTTGACCATGTCATTGTGGCGATTGGAGAAAATATTCAAGCGAGCATCCTGACCACGCTCATGCTAAAAGAACTCGGTGTAAAAATGATTACGGTAAAAGCCCAGAATGATTATCATGAAAAGGTTTTATCCAAAATCGGAGCTGACCGGATCGTTCATCCGGAGCGTGAGATGGGCAAGAGAATCGCTCATAATATCGTGTCCAACAATGTGCTTGATTACCTGGAACTGTCAGACGAACACAGTCTTGTAGAAATTGTTGCGAACAGCAAATTAGCGGGAAATACGCTGCTTGACCTAGATATCCGCGCAAGATACGGCATCAATATCGTTGCGATTAAACGCGGAAAAGAAGTGATTGTGTCTCCTCTTGCCACCGAGGAGATTCAGGAGGAAGATATATTAATTGTCATCGGCTCTAATCCTGATATTGACCGCTTTGAGAAAAAGGTTTTTCAGCAATAATAGTTTTCAATATATTATATTTATGCCGCAAGCATTTTTCAGCTTGCGGTTTTTTGATCTTTTCGTTGACTGTTGCATGCGATTCGGATAGGATATTGAACCATATACATTACAAAAAGAGAGGGGCTATACACCTTTGGACAAAGAGATGTTCATTCACCGGCTTGGCGCTGCCGGTCATCGCAGAAAAGCCGATACGGTTATCAAAAACGGAAAAATAATGGATGTTTTTAATCAAGAATGGATAGAGGCAGACATCGCTATCGTAAACGGAGCCATTGTCGGTTTGGGCGATTATGAGGGGGAGGAGATCATTGATGCGAAAGGGCAAATGATTGTTCCCGGTTTTATCGACGGCCATGTACATATTGAGTCTTCAATGGTGACGCCTCCCGAGTTTGCGAAGGCGGTTATTCCCCATGGTGTGACGACCGTGATTACAGACCCTCATGAAATCGCGAACGTCTCAGGTGCAAAAGGTCTCCGTTTCATGATGGGCCAGGCCGATCTTACCCCGCTGAATATTTATTTCATGCTGCCTTCATGCGTTCCGGCGGCGGCATTTGAAAAATCCGGCGCTGTTTTGCGTGCCGAAGATTTAAAACCATTTTACGGCCGGGATGAGGTGCTCGGGCTTGCAGAAGTGATGGATTATGTTTCTGTAGAAGCTGCAGAGCCTGATATGGCGCAAAAATTGTTTGACGCCCATGCAGCGGGTAAGCGGATCGACGGGCATTTGGCAGGGCTGTCAGCTAAATTTGTCAATGTCTACCGGGCAGCCGGCGTGCTGACTGATCATGAAGTAACAACCCCGGAAGAAGCGCTGGAAAGAGTCAGAAGAGGAATGTATGTCATGCTTCGGGAAGGATCTGTGGCGAAGAATGTCCGCCGTGTATTGCCTGCCGTAAACGAAAAAAATGCAAGACGCTTCTTTTTCTGTACGGATGATAAGCATTTGGACGAACTGATCGAGGAAGGGAGCATTAATCACCAAGTGAAGCTCGCCATTCAATCAGGACTCGATCCATTTCTCGCCTACCAGCTCGGAAGCCTTAATGCCGCCGAATGCTACGGCCTGCACACAAAGGGGGCGATCGCTCCCGGCTATGATGCGGATCTCCTCTTTATCAGCGACTTAACAAATGTACAGATCACTCAGACGATGATCAATGGGACGATTTACAGGGCAGCGAATGATGCGGGCGCAGCTCTCTGCAAACCTGAGCAAGACATGCTGCAAACAGTGCATTTGCCTGATTTAGAGACAAAAGATCTTCAGGTGCCGATTGTTTCGGACAAGGATATCCGCATCATCGAAATCATTCCCAATCAGCTTGAGACAAAGCTTGTCGTTGCCAAGCCGAAAGAGAGGGGTTTTTTCAAAGCTGATCCAGAATCCGACTTGTTGAAAATCGCGGCGGTCGAACGCCACCGGGGCATAAAGGAAATCGGGGTTGGAATTGTCAAAGGATTTGGTCTGAAAGATGGGGCGATTGCGGCGACAATTGCGCACGATTCCCACAATGTAATCGCAGTCGGTACGAATGATCAGGACCTATTACAAGCGATCGAAACCCTCAAAGAGATCGGCGGGGGGTTGACCGTCGCCAAAGGAGGAAAAGAGCTTCATTCCGTCGCGCTGCCGATCGCAGGCCTTTTATCCGACAAACCGCTTGAGGATGTGAACGACAGTTTGAAAGTCCTTCATGAAGCCTTGAAGCAAACTGGTTTTTCAGGCGATTTCAATCCCTTTTTAACGCTTTCCTTTTTGGCGCTGCCGGTAATTCCTGATATGAAAATGACGACGGAAGGGCTTTTTGATGTCAAAGCCTTTACACATATTCCGGTGCAGTCATCATAAAAAAAAACGGATCCACCTTTTTAGGTGCATCCGTTTTTTATATCGGGCCGATATTATACTTCCATAATAATAGGAAGAATCATCGGACGGCGTTTCGTTTTTTCATACAAGAAAGGCGCGAGCGTGTCTGTAATTTCATTTTTGATTTCAGACCACTGTGTCGTTTTCCGCTCCATTACTTTTTTCAGATGGCCGGCAATGAGTTCCTGTGCATCATTGATAAGATCACCGGATTCCCTCATATAGACAAACCCTCTTGAAATTAAATCCGGTCCCGCGGACACTTTGAATTCTTTCATGTTGATGCTGACGACGACGATGACAAGTCCTTCTTCAGAAAGGATTCTGCGGTCGCGCAAGACGATGTTTCCGATATCGCCAATTCCGCTTCCGTCAATGTACACATTGCCTGAAGGGATTTTTCCGGCAACTGTCGCTTCTTCGCTTGTTAAAGCAAGCACTTCGCCGTTGTCCATGATAAAGCAGTTCTCTTCCGGAATTCCGCAGTCAGTCGCCAATTTCACATGCATTTTTTGCATTCTGTACTCACCGTGAATCGGCATGAAAAACTTCGGCTTAATCAAACGCAGCATCAGCTTTTGCTCTTCCTGGCCGCCGTGTCCAGATGTATGGATGTTTGTTACGGCTCCGTGGATAACATCCGCACCCGCGCGATACAGCTGGTTGATCGTGCGGCTGACGCTGATCGTATTGCCCGGGATCGGAGATGATGAAAATACGACCGTATCCCCCGGGTTGATGGAAATTTGACGGTGCGTTCCGTTTGCGATCCTTGAAAGGGCGGCCATCGGCTCGCCTTGGCTTCCCGTACAGAGAATCGTCACTTTTCCTGCCGGAAGCCTGTTGATTTCATTGGCTTCAACAAATGTGTTTTTGGGGCATTTAATATACCCGAGCGTTTGTCCGATTTCAATAGCAGATTCCATGCTTCGTCCAAATACGGCAACTTTCCGGCCGTTGGCAACAGCCGCTTCAATCACCTGCTGCAAGCGGTGGATGTTTGAGGCAAAGGTGGCAAAGATGATTCTGCCTTCAACCTTGCGGAAAATGTCATCAATGCTTTCCCCGACTTTGCGCTCCGACATCGTGAAATCCGGAATTTCGCTGTTTGTGCTGTCGGAAAGGAGGCAGAGAACGCCTTCTTTGCCGATTTCGGCCATTTTGGTCAAGTTGGCAGGTTCGCCTACCGGCGTAAAGTCGAATTTAAAGTCGCCGGTATGTACGATGTTGCCCTGCGGTGTTTTTACGACAATCCCGTATGAGTCCGGAATGCTGTGGGTCGTCCTAAAGAAAGAAACAGACGTTTTTCTGAACTTCACAATATCGTCCTCTTCAATCGTATGAAGTTTTGTCTGGCGCAAAAGACCATGTTCTTCAAGCTTTTTTCTTAAAAGGCCGATCGCAAGCTGACCTCCGTAAACGGGAATGTTTACCTGCTTCAGCAGGTACGGAATTCCGCCGATGTGGTCTTCATGTCCGTGCGTAATAAAAAGGCCTTTGATTTTTTCTTCATTTTTGACTAAGTAAGTGTAATCAGGAATCACATAGTCGATTCCGAGAAGCTCGTCTTCCGGAAACTTAATTCCCGCATCGATAAGGACGATTTCATCCTGAAATTGAACACCGTACGTATTTTTGCCGATCTCCCCCAGTCCGCCCAGGGCAAAAACGGCCGTTTGATCGTTTTTAACAAATTTCATTCATTCATAACTCCAATACTTTAAAATTTTCGCTTTGCTTTTCATATTCTAAAAAAGCGCCTTCAACTTCCTGTATAAACTCAATGTTGTAATTGTATTGTTTTAATTTAGATCTGACTTCACGTTCAGATTGAGCTTCCACAAAAATTGAATCTGTTTTTTCACGAACAGGTACTTCGTCATTACTGCTCTGAAAAAATACCTTATAAATCATCCAAATCTCTCCTTAACTGCCGATTGTTAGACTCATCTTTCTATTATATGCGAAATTGCTTGATAAGAAAAGCATTGAGAAAAAAAGGACCTGTTCACCTGTGTGAAGGTCCTTTTAAGCAATTGATTTTCTGCGTATCATGCCGTTCAATTGTTTTTTTATTTTTTTTCGAAGACGGCGAAGCATTTCGATTCCTCCTTTCGCTGACTTGTCCTAAACCGGCCCTACTACCTTTAGTTCTATTATATGATGAATTCGTTTATTGTTACATGGATATTATTGGAATGGCGGTTCGTTTTTATTTTAGGGTGAAAAGGTTTTCTGGGCGCCTCAGTTTTTGTATGATGGAACAGAAGGACGATAAAATTTATACAGCTAAGGGAGAAGGATTTACAGTCATGGATAAAAAACTGATTTTTTTTGATATCGACGGAACCATTTATGACCACGATAAACAAATCCCGGCAAGCACGAAAACAGCCATCCGCCATTTAAAGGAGCGCGGACACCATGTATTCATTGCGACCGGAAGGGCTCCGTTCATGGTCAGCCCGGTACTTGAAGAGCTTGGGATCGATTCTTTTATATCCTACAACGGGCAATATGTCGTTTTTGAAGGGGAGGTCATCTATAAAAACCCTATTTCTGCGCAATCGCTTGAAGCTTTGCTTCAGCATTCGGAAACATGCGGACATCCGCTCGTTTTTATGGGGGAAGAGGGGATGCGCTCTTCCGTGGACGACCATCCTTTTGTTCATGAGGGAATCGGCAGCTTAAAAGTGGAACATCCGAAACATGACCCTTCCTACTATAAAGGCAGAGACATATTCCAGGTGCTTTTGTTCTGTGAAGAGCCCGATGAACCTCAATACGGTCATTTTCGCGAATTCGACCTCGTTCGCTGGCATGAGCGTTCGACTGACGTGCTGCCTGCCGGAGGCTCGAAGGCTGAAGGAATTAAAAAAGTCATTGAAAAGCTCCCGTTTGACAGAGAGGATACATATGCATTTGGAGACGGCTTGAACGATTTGCAAATGATCGAATTTGCAGGGACTGGAGTCGCCATGGGCAATGCCGTGCCAGAGCTGAAAAAAGCAGCAGACTTTATCACAAAGCCCGTTGATGAGGATGGAATTGCGCATGCGGTCGAAGCGCTCGGCCTCTTGGCGTAATTCGAAAAAAAGCGGATCATCGCATGATCCGTCTTTTTATTATCTGCCAATCGGTATCGCCTGTTCAGGCTCTTTGAATGGATTCTCTTTATCGATATGGTCATAGAACATAATTCCGTTTAAATGATCGATTTCATGCTGAAACACGATGGCCGGGAACCCTTTTAAACGAATGTCGATGTTCTCGCCTTCAACTGTTGTTCCCTTCACTCTGATCCGCGCGTATCGGGGAACATATCCCGGAATCGCCTCATCGACGGAAAGGCACCCCTCGCCGCTCGTCAAATAGCTTTTCTCGACTGAATGGCTGACAATCCTCGGATTGAACAGCGCATAGCTGTATAATGTACCGTCCTCGCTTTCGGCATGCACGGCGATCATTCTTTTATTGACATTAATTTGCGGCGCTGCAAGGCCGACCCCAGGACGAAGATTGTATTTTTGGGCGATTTCAGGATCCTGACTGTTTTTCACAAATTCGATCATTTCAGTCAGCTGTTTGATTTCTGTTTCGCTTGCCGGCAATTGAACTTCTTCGGCGACGGTTCTTAAAGCGGGATGACCGTCGCGGACAATGTTTTCCATTGTGATCAACATCTTCACTCCCAACGATTAATATGTAAAGTATAGCGGATGATGAGGATGGTGCGCAATGTCTGAATCATAACGCATGGTTAACATGACCAGCCTGTTCCGGCTGGTCATGATATCGGCGGTGCTAGCAGCCTAAATAAGCGGCACCTACAATAATCAGCAATATAAATAGAACAACGATCAAAGCGAATGTGCGGCCGTAACCATAACCGCCGTACCCGTATCCATAACTAGGGCAGCAATAACCGTACATAGTAAGACCTCCTCCATGAATTTACGCAAAGCCTTTATCGAGTAGGCATAGCGTCTAATATAAATTATGTAAAAGCGCCAAGGTTGTATAGTCGAATGCCCACTTTCGCGCAAATTTCCGGGCAAAGGCTGTTCTAAATTGAAAAACGGATACATACCGATTCTGTATCAGCTTGTCCGATTAAGCGGACTTCGGTTGTCAAACAAGCACAGACGTTTTATAGTTGAATTTGTGTTTAGATTGGGGGAAATACGGAGTGGAATCTTTTAAAAAGCGCGTACCGGCCGGTCTTGCTGTTTTTTGTATGGCGGCTTTTCTGTTAACGGGATGTCTGTGGGAGGATCCGGTAAAGTCGCTGCATGGCTCGCTGGAAAAGGTCGTCGAACTGGAAAAACCGTTTCAAAAGGAGCAAAAATCTCTCAAAAGCTTGGAGCAAAACGAATCAAAGCTGTATGAAAAGATGATAAAGCTGAATATGGATGATTTTGACCAGGTCGTTGCACTTTCTGAAAAAGCGCTTAAATCAGCAAAAGAACGCGAACAGCATTTGCGTTCGGAAAAAGAAAGCATCGATAAGGCAAAAAAGGAATTTGAAGCGAATAAAGCGTCCGCTGAAAAAATTGACGACCGCAATGTCAAAAAGAAAGCGGAAAGCGCTGTTTCCTACATGGAAAGGCGCTATCAAGCCTATGATGCTCTCTACAAGGCTTATAAGAATGCACTCGGCCTTGATCAGGAATTGTACAAGCTCCTTCAAAATAAAGAGCTTGGACTAAATGAACTGGAATCGCAGCTGGGGAAAATAAACAAATCATATGCGGAAGTCATGAAGCAAAGCGAGCATTTTAATGCTTATACAAAAGACTACAACAAAGCGAGAAAAGATTTTTACAAAGCTGCAGGATATCATGTCAAGGAGAGCCGTTGATTCGGCTCTCCTTTTTCGACAAATTCCGCACATCTATTGTAATACAGGTTGTGTCCTATACTAGCACAGTTTTGAAACAGGTGGATCAGCGTGAAAACAGGATTTTATAAAAGCGAATACATTTATTGAAATTCGGGAATGAAATCGATTGACGAGTATCATCCGCTGGTGTAAACTTAGCCTTGGTGGAACTTGTTGTATTAGTTTGTTGTAAACTTTAAATGATACAGTTTTAGAACGCATTGGGCTGTCCTTACATAATAAGTTTCGACAACCAGCAAAGCGGCTAATATGAAATAAATATGAGTTGCGCCCGTCAATTTAGGACACCCTAATTCTGTATGTATAAGGATTACACGTCTATGACTGTCAAAAGAAAGGAAGAGGTGACTTTAATATGGCTGCAAAAACGAAAAAAGCAATCGTTGATAGCAAAAAGCAATTTGATGCCATTAAAAAGCAGTTCGAAACGTTTCAAATTTTGAATGAAAAAGGCGAAGTCGTTAACGAAGCGGCAATGCCTGATTTATCAGATGATCAATTAAAAGAATTAATGCGCCGCATGGTGTATACGCGTATTTTAGATCAGCGTTCTATCTCTTTAAACAGACAAGGCCGCCTGGGATTCTACGCGCCGACTGCAGGTCAGGAAGCTTCTCAAATTGCTACTCATTTTGCACTTGAGAAAGAAGATTTCGTGCTTCCGGGCTACCGCGATGTTCCGCAGCTGATTTGGCACGGTCTTCCGCTTTATCAGGCGTTCCTGTTCTCTCGCGGACATTTCCGGGGAAATCAAATGCCTGACGATGTTAATGCGCTTTCACCGCAAATCATCATCGGTGCACAGTACATTCAGACAGCCGGTGTGGCACTCGGTCTTAAAAAACGCGGCAAACAAGCTGTTGCGATTACTTATACTGGTGACGGAGGCGCTTCTCAAGGTGATTTCTACGAAGGAATCAACTTTGCGGGTGCATACAAAGCTCCGGCAATCTTTGTTGTACAAAACAACCGTTATGCGATTTCTACACCTGTTGAAAAACAATCTGCTGCTGAGACGATTGCTCAAAAAGCTGCAGCCGCAGGTATCGTCGGTGTTCAAGTCGACGGAATGGATGCGCTTGCTGTATACGCGGCGACACGCGAAGCGCGTGAACGCGCTGTAAACGGCGAGGGGCCAACCCTGATTGAAACGCTTTGCTTCCGCTACGGTCCGCATACAATGGCCGGAGATGATCCGACAAAATACCGTACGAAAGAAATCGAGAATGAGTGGGAGCAGAAAGATCCGCTTGTCCGTTTCCGCAAGTTCTTGGAAGGCAAAGGTTTATGGTCTGAAGAAGAAGAAAACAAGGTAATCGAAGAAGCGAAAGAAGAAATCAAGCAGGCGATCAAGAAAGCCGACGAAGAGCCGAAGCAAAAAGTGACTGACCTGATCGACATCATGTATGAAGAGCTTCCTTATAACCTTGCAGAACAAAAGGAAATTTATAAAGAGAAGGAGTCGAAGTAAGCCATGGCGCAAATGACAATGATTCAAGCAATCACTGATGCGTTACGCACAGAACTGAAAAATGACGAAAATGTCTTAGTTTTCGGAGAAGACGTCGGTGTTAACGGCGGCGTATTCCGTGCGACTGAAGGATTGCAAAAAGAGTTTGGTGAGGATCGCGTATTTGACACTCCTCTTGCTGAATCTGGTATCGGCGGGCTTGCACTCGGCATGGGCTTACAAGGCTTCCGTCCGGTAATGGAAATTCAATTCTTTGGTTTCGTGTACGAAGTAATGGATTCAGTTTCCGGCCAAATGGCCCGGATGCGCTACCGTTCAGGCGGACGCTGGCATTCTCCTGTGACCATCCGTTCTCCGTTTGGCGGCGGTGTTCACACACCTGAGCTCCATGCCGACAGCCTGGAAGGCCTTGTTGCACAGCAGCCTGGTCTAAAAGTGGTCATCCCTTCAACTCCATACGATGCGAAAGGACTTTTAATTTCTGCGATCCGCGATAACGATCCGGTTGTTTTCCTTGAGCACATGAAACTTTACCGTTCATTCCGTCAGGAGGTTCCTGAGGAGGAATACACAATCGAAATCGGTAAAGCCGACGTGAAGCGCGAAGGTACAGACCTTTCCATCATCACTTATGGAGCGATGGTTCACGAATCATTAAAAGCTGCTGAGGAGCTTGAAAAAGAAGGCGTTTCAGCAGAGGTTGTCGACCTGCGCACAGTCAGCCCGCTTGATATTGAAACGATCATCGCTTCTGTTGAAAAAACAGGCCGTGCAATCGTTGTTCAAGAGGCGCAAAAACAAGCAGGCGTTGCTGCAAACGTCGTAGCCGAAATCAATGACCGAGCGATCTTAAGCCTTGAAGCGCCAGTGCTTCGCGTGACTGCGCCTGATACAGTATTCCCATTCTCTCAAGCTGAAAGCGTCTGGCTTCCAAACCATAAAGACGTGCTTGAAACTGCTAAAAAAGTATTGGAATTTTAATTTGATTATCCAAAAGGGAAAAGATGCCATTCATCTTTTTCCTTCATGCATTTCCACAGTCAGACGGGGGACTATAGCCGTGTAACTGACGGTCGGCCGGAAGCCGGCTGACGATTTAATCAACTACGTAATTATCTTAGGAGGTCGAGAACTGTGGCATTTGAATTTAAACTTCCGGATATCGGGGAAGGAATCCACGAAGGCGAAATCGTAAAATGGTTCGTCAAGCCAAACGACGAGGTAAACGAAGATGACGTTTTGGCAGAGGTGCAAAACGACAAAGCTGTTGTAGAAATTCCTTCACCTGTTAAAGGAAAAGTATTAGAATTAAAAGTTGAAGAGGGAACAGTCGCAACCGTTGGGCAGACCATCATCACATTTGATGCACCGGGTTACGAGGATCTTCAATTTAAAGGTGACTCAGGCGACGCTAAAACAGAAGAACAAGTTCAGTCATCTGCCGAAGGCGGTCAGGACCTGGACAAAAAAGAACGTCCTGAAGAGCCGGTTCAAGAAACAGGCGCAGGCAAGCAGGACCAAGCGGATGCAGATCCGAACAAACGCGTAATCGCGATGCCTTCTGTCCGCAAATACGCTCGTGAAAAAGGCGTTGAGATTACGAAGGTTGCTGGCTCCGGCAAAAACGGACGCGTTCTAAAAGAAGATATCGACAGCTTCTTAAGCGGCGGAAATGCCGAAGCTCAAGCTGCACCAGCAGACCAAAAAGCGGAACCTGCGGCACAGCCTGCAGCTGCAGCTCAAGCACCGGAAGGCGAATTCCCGGAAACTCGCGAAAAAATGAGCGGAATCCGCAAAGCAATCGCAAAAGCAATGGTAAACTCAAAACATACGGCTCCACACGTTACATTAATGGACGAAGTCGATGTTACAAACCTTGTCGCACACCGCAAGCAGTTTAAACAAGTTGCGGCTGACCAAGGAATTAAGCTTACTTACCTCCCTTACGTGGTAAAAGCTTTAACATCAGCTCTTAAAAAGTATCCAGTACTGAACACATCAATTGATGACAGCACTGATGAAGTGATCCAGAAGCACTACTTCAACATCGGAATCGCAGCAGACACTGAAAAAGGCCTGCTTGTGCCGGTTGTTAAACATGCGGATCGCAAAGCTATCTTTGAGATTTCAAATGAAATCAACGAGCTTGCTTCAAAAGCGCGTGAAGGAAAGCTTGCTCCTGCAGAAATGAAAGGCGCTTCCTGCACGATTACAAATATCGGTTCTGCGGGCGGACAATGGTTCACACCGGTTATCAACCATCCTGAGGTTGCTATTCTTGGAATCGGCCGCATCGCTGAAAAAGCCGTTGTTCGCGACGGAGAAATTGTTGCTGCGCCTGTTCTGGCTCTTTCCTTGAGCTTTGACCACCGCATGATCGACGGAGCAACTGCACAAAACGCGTTAAACCACATCAAGCGTTTACTGAACGATCCACAATTAATTTTAATGGAGGCGTAATGTCATGGTAGTAGGAGATTTCCCTATTGAAACAGATACTCTTGTCATTGGTGCGGGACCTGGCGGCTATGTAGCTGCCATCCGCGCTGCTCAGCTTGGACAAAAAGTAACAATCGTTGAAAAAGGCAATCTTGGAGGCGTATGTCTGAATGTTGGATGTATCCCTTCAAAAGCGCTGATCAATGCAGGCCACCGTTATGAGAATGCAAAGCATTCTGAAGATATGGGGATCACAGCTGAAAACGTAACAGTAGACTTTACAAAAGTTCAAGAATGGAAAGCCTCTGTCGTGAAAAAGCTTACCGGCGGTGTTGAAGGCCTTCTGAAAGGCAATAAAGTCGATATCGTGAAAGGTGAGGCATATTTTGTAGACAGCAACTCTGTCCGTGTCATGGATGAGAATTCAGCTCAGACTTATACATTCAAAAATGCGATCATTGCAACAGGTTCTCGCCCTATCGAATTGCCAAACTTCAAATATAGCGACCGCGTACTGAATTCAACAGGCGCTTTGGCTCTTAAAGAAATTCCTAAGAAGCTTGTCGTCATCGGCGGCGGATACATCGGAACAGAGCTTGGAACAGCGTATGCAAACTTCGGAACTGAACTTGTTATTTTAGAAGGCGGAGATGAAATTCTTCCTGGCTTCGAAAAACAAATGAGTTCTCTTGTCAAACGCAACCTTAAGAAAAAAGGCAATGTTGAGATCCATACAAGCGCGATGGCGAAAGGCGTTGAAGAAAAAGCTGACGGCGTAACAGTCACTTTTGAAGTCAAAGGTGAAGAAAAAACCGTTGATGCTGATTACGTACTGATCACTGTCGGACGCCGTCCAAATACCGATGAGCTTGGCCTTGAGCAAGTAGGCGTCGAAATGACAGACCGCGGCATCATCAAAACAGATAAGCAATGCCGCACAAACATTTCAAACATCTACGCAATCGGCGATATCATCGAAGGTCCGCCGCTTGCACACAAAGCGTCTTACGAAGGTAAAATTGCCGCTGAAGCGATTTCCGGTGAAGCTGCGGAAATCGACTATCTCGGAATTCCTGCAGTCGTCTTCTCTGAACCTGAGCTTGCATCAGTCGGTTATACCGAAGCACAAGCTAAAGAAGAAGGCATCGAAATCACTGCTGCGAAATTCCCGTTTGCTGCTAACGGACGTGCACTGTCATTAAATGAAACTGACGGTTTCCTTAAACTTGTGACACGCAAAGAAGACGGACTTGTCATCGGTGCACAAATCGCCGGCGCAAGCGCTTCTGATATGATTTCTGAGCTGAGCCTGGCAATCGAAGCAGGAATGACTGCCGAAGATATTGCCATGACGATCCACGCCCACCCTACATTGGGAGAAATCACAATGGAAGCTGCAGAAGTGGCGATCGGCATGCCGATTCATATCGTAAAATAACAATAAAAAATCCCCCTTTTCCGGGGGATTTTTTATCGTTTTAATTCTCTTCGAAGACGTTCCACGATTTTTTCTTTATCTTTTATTCCTTCGATCTTGACCAGTACTGTTTTGCCACTGACAAGCAGCAGGCACGGAAATGTTTGAACTTCCTTTTTCCATTCTCCTTTATCATGTAAGATTTCCATATTGGAAACCTGCCGGGGAAATTCTTGTTTTAAATCCAAAAGAGCATCATAATAAGCGACTTCCCGCCCCATATGATCGTTATCGGAAAAAAAGAGAAGCTTGGCGTGACGTGTTTGGTCATTTTGAACATTCTGATCAGCTGTGACTTGGGATAAAGAACATCCGCTCATTAAAAAAAGGATACAAACCGCGGTGAAAATAGCTCGATACAACATGCCGTCGCTTCACCTCTCTAAAAAATGCAAGTCAAATTTCCTGTTTTTTCATATCCGCTCATTTAGTAAACAATTCCTATTTTATCATGATAATAGAAGAATTCTTTCATTGTTACCCATTTGTTACATAATTGATAACTCTGTTTTATTTTTGGAATGTTTGATATTGACGCCGGTTTGAATGGGTCACTAGGCCATATGACATAGACTGGAAAATTGGTCTGTATATAGCCATGGTGTGAATAAACATGATGTATCAGGCTGATATGTGAATCATCAGCCTTCTTAAACTCATATAATGTACATAAAAATGATTTAAATGTGTTATACAATTTATCATTGACAACATCAATGTGACATCATATTATAAGGGTAACCAAATTAAACGCTTCCATTTTGAAATGAAAAGGGGAATGAAAGATGGGAACGATCGTTTGTCAAGACTGTAACGAAACCATTCAGCATTTTGAAGATGAAAAGGTGACGATTCTTTACGGAACATGCGGACAGTGCAACTGCCATCTTGAAGAAGAGAACTAAAAAAAGGCATGCGGCTTTAGATTCAATCTGCCGCATGCCTTTCGTTTTAAAGGATTGCCTGCTGTTCTTTGATGACACGGATCATATGAAGTGTGTCGTCTTCAGGCCCTTGAACAGGCAAACCTGCTTCAAGGTTTTTTTCAATGTATTTGATGTTTTCTTCCGAGATGATCTCGCCCGGAATGAAAATCGGTATTCCAGGAGGATAGACCATGACAAATTCGGCGATAATTCGTCCTGCTGCTTTTTTAAAAGGAACGATTTCCGTATTTGCATAAAACGCATCACGAGGTGTCATGGCAAGAGCCGGGATATCGGGAAGAAGGACTTCGGGCTTGCTTTTGCTTTCCTGCGATGAAACGGCCTGACGGGCGATTTCTTCAAGCGCTTTGATGAGCATTTCCGCATCTTTCCTGCGGTCTCCAGGCGTAAAGATGCAGAGGATATTGTACAGGTCGGAAAGCTCCACTTCGATCTGATACGCTTCGCGAAGCCATTTTTCTACGTCATGCCCCGACAAGCCCAGGTTTTTTACTGAAATAATGAGCTTCGTCGGGTCGTAGTCATAGGCTGCTTTTGAACCGAGAATATCTCTGCCGGGACAAAAAAGCCCTTTGATCTCATTGATGCGGTTCCGCGTCTCATTGGCAAGCTTGATCGTTTGATCAATGAGTTCATGCCCTTCCGTCGCCAGACGCTTTCTGGCGACATCGAGGGACGCAAGCAATAAGTAGGATGTCGACGTCGTCGTCAACATGCTTAAAATCGATTGCACCCTCTCTTTTGACACAAGTCCTTCTTTCATATTGAGCACTGAGCTTTGTGTTAATGACCCTCCGAGTTTATGAACGCTCGTTGCCGCCATATCTGCTCCCGCCTGCATGGCTGACAGGGGAAGATCTTCATGGAAGTGGATATGGACGCCGTGAGCTTCATCCACAAGGACAGGAACGTTGAATGAATGCGACAATTCCACGATGCTTCTGAGGTCAGCTGCTATTCCAAAATAAGTCGGATTGATTACGAGAAGCCCTTTTGCGTCAGGATGCTCTTGCAGCGCTTTTCGTGCCGACTCAGGTGTAATGCCGTGAGAAATTCCCAGCTCATCGTCGATTTCAGGATGAATGAAGATCGGCACAGCTCCCGAAAATACAATCGCCGACATGACGGATTTATGGACGTTTCTCGGAACAATGATTTTGTCTCCAGGTCCGCAGACAGCCATCACCATCGCCATGATGGCTCCGCTTGTTCCTTGAACGGAAAAGAACGTGTAATCGGCTCCAAATGCTTCGGCGGCCAAATCCTGCGCTTCCTTGATGATTCCTTTTGGAGCATGTAGATCATCAAGCGGCTCAATATTGATTAAATCTATACTTAAAGCATTTTCACCGATAAATTGTCTGAATTCAGGATCCATTCCAGAGCCTTTTTTGTGGCCGGGAATATGGAATTGAATCGGATCCTTGCCAGCGTGCTTCTTTAAACCGGTATATAAGGGTGTTTCGTGCTGCAACAATTGTTTTCCCACCTTCGTGTAATGCCTACTCTTATTCTTTATCAAATATCAGGGAGTTATTTTACTTTTTCCTTGATGGCATAAAACAAATGAATTATATTATGTTCTTGAAAGAATGTAAAGAACAATTTAAGATCTTTCCTAAGGGGAGGAAAAACCCCTTGGATAGACGCAAAACAGAAAACGAATAATAAAGATAGAAAAGCCGTCAGAACGAACTGTATAAGGAGATGAATCAGAATGGAAGAATATCAATATCCGATGAATGAGGACTGGAGCACAGAAGAAGCAATTGATGTCATTTCGTTTTTTCAAGCGGTCGAGCTCGCTTATGAAAAAGGAGTGGAGCGCGATGTATTAATGAGCGCATATCGCCGTTTTAAAGAAATCGTGCCTGGAAAGGCGGAAGAAAAAAAGCTATGCAGCCAGTTTGAAGAGGTGAGCGATTATTCTCCGTACCGGGCAGTGAAAAAAGCGAAAGAGCTGACAGAAGATACGAAAATTAAAATGTAGAAAAGGGATGGAGCATTTCATCCCTTTTTCATTATTTGATTAAAGCGCAACCTTTTGTGTTAAGCGATAAAGGAAGGCAAGCTTTTCAAAAGATGCTTCAATTTCGGAAAGGAATACCTGTTCGTTCATTTGGAGCACCTGTTCTTTTGACAGCTGAATTCCGCACAAAACCTCGGCTTTTTTCACCTTTGCAAGCCGGTCAAACAGCTTTTCGAGCCCTTCTGCATCCATGTCGGCTTGTTTTCGGGCTTCGGGTTTCGTATGGTCGGCGGACCAGAAAAAGCTGTCAGGCACCCTGCTCTTGATTTCTGACAGGTGTTCTTTAAACAGCCTTCCGTACTCTTCCTTGAGGGGGGATTCATAAATCAATGCAAACCAGACGAAAACATGGGTTTTCCAAAGGCCGATTTGAAAATGGGGCAGCTTTTTATAGCCGCGCTTATTGTTTGCAAACGCAACCCAGCTGTCATCAGGCGGATTGACAGAGCGGCGGGCATGCTTGGCAACGTGAACGAACATTTCGTCTCCGGTCAGAACGGAAAGAACAGGTGCAAAATGTTCCCCCAGCCCCTGGAGTTTAGGCCGTACGGTTTCTTTCAAAACGCCCATCCGCGCATCTAAGCCTTCTATTGTAAACGTATGAAAATCTTCTTCAGTGAAACGCAGATTGTTCATTCTTTTCCTCCTTGTCCAATCAGTAATGATATTTTATCACAGTTAACTTTCCAAATAAAAAATAACGTTTGAAGCTTCACTTTTGTGGGAAACGGTAGGTAAACACACAATTTTTAGAATCACGTTGCGAAAGCATCAGCGATTCATACGATATGAATAAGAAAATATAAAAATGCCGCAGAAGCTATGACCAGAAGGATGCCTTTTACATTCAATTTTCTCTGGAAGGGGCGTAGGGAAATGAAACCGATTGTAAAACAAGGGGCTATGGCAGAAAAAGATAACCGGGCCGCCGTTTGGAGGCTGGAAGTCGATTATGAACTGGCAACACTTTACGAAGCCATGGAACAAAAGGATGAAACCCAGATTGAAATCAGCAAACGAAAATTGGAGCGGCTTAGAAAAGAATGGATTAGATTGTATGGATGAAACCATAATAAAAACGAACCTGGCAGACGGTTCGTTTTTATTCGGCGCCAGAAATCTTTTTTCATTTTTCTTGCTTTTTTTCGATCAATATCAGTATGCTATGAATAAAACAACACGTATACATAGAAAAGAGGTTGTGAGAGATGACAAACTGGAAGGAAATCGACCGGCTTGCAAAAAGCTGGGTGAAAGAAGCTGGACAAAAGATCAAAGAATCGATGAAAAAAAAGATGACGATTGAAACAAAATCGAATCCGAATGACCTTGTCACAAATATTGATAAGGAAACAGAGCGTTTTTTTATCGAAAAAATTCAAGCGGCTTTTCCTGATCATCATATTCTTGGCGAAGAAGGCCAGGGAGACAAGCTCACGTCTTTGGATGGGATCGTCTGGATCATCGATCCGATCGACGGAACCATGAATTTTATTCATCAAAAACGGAACTTCGCGATTTCAATCGGCATTTTCGAAAACGGAACAGGCAAAATCGGGCTGATTTATGATGTAACACACGATGAATTGTACCACGCGTTCCGCGGAGAGGGTGCATATATGAATGACATCAAGCTTGAAAAGATGAAGGAAGTGCCCCTTGAAGAAGCCATTCTTGCCATTAATGCGACCTGGATAACGGAAAATCGGCGAATTGATCCAAGCGTTTTATCCCCGCTTGTCAAACGGGTCAGAGGAACGCGCTCTTACGGATCTGCTGCTTTGGAGCTGGCATATGTGGCAGCGGGCAGAATGGATGTCTATGTGACCATGCGGCTTGCGCCTTGGGACTATGCCGCAGGCTGCGTCCTGTTGGATGAGGTCGGAGGTACATATACAACACTTGATGGAAAACCGGTCAATTTTCTCGAAAACAACAGTATTATAGCCGGCAATCCCGCCGCTCATCAAACGATCTTCAGAGATTATCTGCCCCATGAATAGCAGACCTTTTTCATCCTCTGACCTCGCATTTTTCGAAGAGCTGATCAAAGCGAGCCCAGAATGGGCCAAAGAAGAGCTAAACGGGGAAAACGCAGAAAGCTATATGCGCTCCTATGCGATGCACAACGGAAGCTGGCTCGTCTGGGAGGCTGAAGCGCGCCCGGCGGCGGTCAGCTTCCATCTTGATTGGGCACCGTCAAATGGCAAACCATGGCTCGGCACATTGCTTGTCCACCCCGATTTTCGAGGGAAAGGACGCTGCAAAACAATTATTGAGCAAATCGGGAGCAGCTTGAAAAACGCAGGCCATAAAGCGCTCTTTGCCGCCGTCCCCTTCGATCGGGACGAATGGCAGCAGACGCTGGCCCATTGCGGTTTTGAACAGCTGAAAACGGAAAAGGATGAAAAGGGAAAACAATATGTAATTATGGTTTTACCGCTGACGCACACGTGAACTTGTTTCGCGTGTGTGTTTTTGTATATTTGAATTTTTTGCTGATCCGGTTGTATTGATGATGATATACCTTCTCTTTTTTTAGAAAACCGGCGGGGAACGCCCGCCGGTTTCGTTTCAATCGCAAGTTGCACATCCGTTGATGTCCACTTTTAAAATCGATTCAGTGGATGGAAGAGTGGGGTTATGAAAAAAAGCCCCTTTCCCAAGGGGCTTTTGCTATTCAAGTATCCCTTTTTCGCGCATTTTCTTTTTAAGCGTAAATCCAGCCCCCATAATCACGATCACAGCAGCCAAAGCGCCTGTTACCCCGAATACGCTTTTTTCGGCGATCGCAACCCCGATCAGCATGATGCTCGCGACCGCGGCGAATGCGAACAATAAGAAAACCCATTTGATTTGCTTCATCTGTTTTCCATCCCCTTTTTTGGTCTACTGTTAGTTTACAGAAAAACGTTTAAAATATAAAGAGGGAAGCGCTTTATCTTGCTAAACAAATTGAAATGCCTGCAAATCTCATGTATAATATGAAAGATTATCTGAATTTTTTAGGAGATGAAAATGTGAAACTTCGAGAAGATCTTCGCAATATTGCTATTATCGCCCACGTTGACCACGGAAAAACGACGCTGGTGGACCAGCTTCTCCATCAGGCCGGTACATTCCGGGCCAATGAAAACGTGGCTGAGCGCGCAATGGATTCCAACGATTTGGAAAGAGAGCGCGGCATCACGATTTTAGCAAAAAATACAGCGATTAACTATAAAGATACACGCATTAATATTTTGGACACTCCCGGACACGCGGACTTTGGCGGCGAAGTTGAACGGATTATGAAAATGGTTGACGGCGTTCTGCTTGTCGTTGACGCATATGAAGGCTGCATGCCGCAGACCCGCTTTGTCCTGAAAAAAGCGCTCGAGCAAAACTTGACGCCGATCGTTGTCGTCAATAAAATCGACCGCGATTTTGCCCGCCCCGAAGAGGTCGTTGACGAAGTGCTTGATTTGTTCATCGAACTCGATGCAAACGAAGATCAACTGGAATTCCCGGTTGTATACGCTTCGGCGATCAACGGTACCGCTTCAACCAATCCGGATCAGCAGGATGAAAACATGGAGGCTTTATTTGAAGCGATTGTCAGCCATATTCCGAGCCCTGTCGATAATCGCGAAGAGCCGCTTCAATTCCAGGTCGCTCTGCTTGACTACAATGACTATGTCGGCCGTATCGGGATCGGCCGCGTATTCAGAGGCACGATGAAAGTCGGACAGCAGGTGGCGTTAATGAAGCTTGACGGCTCTGTCAAGCCGTTCCGCGTAACGAAAATCTTCGGCTTCCAGGGGCTGAAGAGAGTTGAGATCGAAGAAGCGAAAGCCGGGGATCTCGTCGCGGTATCCGGAATGGAAGACATTAACGTCGGGGAAACCGTCTGCCCCATCGATCACCAGGAAGCGCTGCCGGTTCTCCGCATCGATGAGCCGACGCTTCAGATGACGTTTGCCGTCAACAACAGTCCTTTTGCCGGACGCGAGGGCAAATATGTCACCGCAAGAAAAATCGAAGAGCGCCTTGAACAGCAGCTGCAAACAGATGTAAGTTTGCGGGTTGATCCGACGCCTTCGCCCGACGCTTGGATCGTCTCAGGACGCGG
Organism: Bacillus sp. KICET-3; assembly: GCF_033261025.1. NCBI lineage: Bacteria > Bacillati > Bacillota > Bacilli > Caryophanales > Bacillaceae > Bacillus > Bacillus sp. KICET-3. The sequence goes on from NZ_CP137345.1 coordinate 1,670,995, forward strand.
GGAGCTTCATTTGTCCATTTTAATTGAAAACATGCGCCGTGAAGGCTTCGAATTGCAAGTGTCAAAACCTGAAGTCATCATAAAAGAGATCGATGGCGTCCGCTGCGAACCTGTTGAACGCGTTCAAATCGATGTCCCTGAAGAACACACCGGGGCGGTGATGGAATCAATGGGCGCCCGCAAAGGCGAAATGATCGACATGATCAATAACGGAAACGGCCAGGTCCGCCTGATTTTCAATGTGCCTTCACGCGGATTAATCGGCTATTCAACAGAGTTTATGTCGCTGACACGCGGCTTCGGAATTTTAAACCACACGTTTGACAGCTATCAGCCGGTCGAGCCTGGCCAAGTCGGCGGCCGCCGCCAGGGAGTCCTCGTATCAATGGATACCGGAAAAGCATCCGCCTATGGAATTCAGGGCGTTGAAGAGCGCGGCGTTATTTTTGTTGAGCCGGGCACAGAAGTGTACGAAGGTATGATCGTCGGCGAACACAACCGTGAAAATGACCTGGTTGTCAATATCAACAAAGTGAAGCAGCAGACAAACGTGCGTTCAGCGACGAAAGACCAGACCGTCAGCATGAAAAAACCGCGCATCATGTCTCTTGAAGAATCGCTCGAATATTTGAATGAGGACGAGTATTGCGAGGTAACACCTGAATCGATCAGATTAAGAAAGAAAATTCTCGATAAAAACGAACGGGAAAAAGCAGCGAAAAAGAAAAAGCTGGCAGGATTGTCTTAACTCACGCAGAATTGAAAAAAGAGAAACCCAACTAAGCAAAGGGGAGGGGAATCTTTTTGACTGATGTAAGCGAACGGCTTTCATTTTTTGCCGCTCTTTATAAAGTGGATCAAAATCCCGAGGCAGGGATGTGGTGGCTTTATATCACCATCTTCATCCTGTCCGCTGTTGTTTTTCAATTGGGGTTTGCCAAGCGGCTGCCCCTGTTGAAAACAGCAGTCATTTATGTCTTTCTTGCTTTAGGATGTACGATTCTGACTTTTTTCGGCGTGTTTTTGCCGGTCGGCGAAGGTCTGATCGTGGCGGCTCTGATCCTGACGATCTACAAAATCCGGCTGCACCGCTCCAAAAAGGAGCAGGAGACAGGCGTCAGTCCTTAAAAGATGAGATGAACACAAAAAAGACACGGCCCATTTCAGGGCTGTGTCTTTTTTCATTGTTCTGCCAAAAAATCACTCAGTAATAAGTCGCTGAACAGCCTTCTGGCAAAAAGGATTTCGTCTGCTGAATAACGGTCCAAAAAGTCTTTAAAACGCTGTTCGATTTGATCATGTTGCCGCTGATGGATGACATGCACTTTTCTCCCTTTAGCGGTTAAGCGAAAATAGACTTCTTTTTTATTATCGCTGAGCTGGGTTTTGCTGATGAGTCCTTTTTTGATCAGCTTCGCTGTGATTCTTGAAACGGTTGCTTTTGAAAGGCCCATTTTCCCGGCGATAGAGGTGACGTTAATCGGTTCATAATCTCCGATGCAGGCGATGGCATGTATGTCGGACATGTTCAGCTTCAGCTCAGAGCCAAGTTCCTGCTCCATGTTTTCGATCTGTACCGACATTCGCTTCTCCATGATGCTTTCTTGCTGTTCTTGCTGATGAATGAGTTTAATGTACATGTCAAATATCTCTTGTTTGGCGTGTGTCAAATGTTCCATGCAGAAAACGGTCTCCTTTTTGATCGATTTTCTGCTACTATTATATCATTTTGTTTCAGGTGAAACAAAATGATTATAAGAATGGAATTGGAACGTGTCCGCACCACCGCTGAAGACCCTCGGAAATCAGCCGTTTCGCGTCTGTTTCGGAATGGTCGACGGCCCAGGCGACATAGCCGTCCGGCCGGATCAGGGCTGCCTTGACATCCTTCCATTCCGGACGCTCCAACATGCTTTTAGCTTCCACTGTTTTGATATGAGGGAGGCTTGGAAGCTGGATTGATTCTTCGTCAAACGTAACAAATACAAAACTTCCGGAATGAAGGAACGAATAGAGCTGCTTAGACGTACCGTCGCGAAGCATGACCTCGAAATCGGGAAGCCGCTTTCCGTTCAGCTGATGCTCCGGCATCTTTTCGTCAGGCAGGCAGGTTACGCTGAGCGCTGTAATTTGCTCTGCCAGATAACGATTGACCTCAGGGAATGTGAGGAGGTCTGACAACAGTCCACGCATATGAAGTCCGTCCCTTGTAAAATCAAACATCTTCGTTTGAATTTGCGTATTGCGAAGAAGCTCTGCACCGACAGGATGTCTTTCCTTGTGATAGCTCTCCAGCAGCCAGTCAGAGGCTCTGCCGTTGATGACGGCTGCAAGCTTCCAGCCGAGATTCATCGCGTCCTGAAGTCCCACATTCAGTCCTTGTCCGCCGGCAGGGAAATGGATGTGCGCTGCATCTCCAGCCAGAAAGACCCGTTGTGAACGGTAGCGTTCGGCCAGCCTGCTGGCATTGCCGAATCGCGACATCCATACCGGATGATTGATCCCGAAGTCAGTGCCGCAGATCCGCAGAAGGTCTTTCTTTAATTCCTCCAATGTCACCGGCTCGTGCAAAAGCCGCTGCGGCATATGCGGCGCTATGCTGAGAACACGGTAAATGCCCGGTGACAATGGTACGATGACAACGGCTCCTTCTTCATTCATGCTCGTATAGAAGTTCGAGTTAGGCGGATTATCAAGCGATACATCGCCAAGGACGGCTGTAATACTTGCGTCGGTTCCGGGAAAAGCGATTCCCGCTTGTTTACGGACGGTGCTTCCAGCCCCGTCGGCGCCGACAATGTAAGCCGCCGTTAAAAAAGTCAATCCGTCAGGGCCTTGGACGACAAGCTCTGCATTTTCATCGTTCTGCCGGACGGCAAGCACTTCATGGCCGCGAAGGATGCAGACATCCAAACTGCGCGCATGTTCATCAAGAACTTTCTCCGTCTCGGTTTGAGGAAGAAACAGCGTATAATTGGATCGTGTATCAAGCAAAGAAAAATCCAATGCCGGGTTAAGGCCCGCAAAATGTCCGCTTGGAAGCGGCCTGCCTTTTTCTTTAAATCGATCAAACAAACCGCGCATTTCCAATAGTTCGATTGAACGCGGATGCAGTGTCAGCGCTTTTGAATAAGGAGAGGGTTTTTCCAGGCGTTCAACGACGCATGTACGCACACCGGCCATTGCTAATTCTGAAGCGGTCAACAGACCGACCGGGCCACCCCCGACAATTAAAACATCAAAATCCATGATTTATCACTCCTTTTTTTGTTTCGTGTGAAACAATTTGAATATACTACAAATGAAAATGTTTATCAATTAATTCCTCTTTTTTTGTTCCTTGTGAAACAAAAATGAGAAAAAAGACATGAATTCCTGTTCATGTCTATACGGTGCTTTTACGATTGTATCTGCTCTTTGTTTTTTCTGTGCGGATATAATTTAAAACGGCCGGTTTTCATCCGGTTCTCGGTTTTGATTTTAATTCGTTCGTAGCATTCATTGCACATATACGTATGTATGGGCCGGTTTCGAAGACGCTTGGCAATCAGTGTGTCATCATCGATTAGATCAATTTTGTCACACAATGAACACTTTACCCTCACTTTTTTTCACCTCGCTTATGATTCATTATATCACCAATGCCAGGACAAAAAAATTTTCTGCAAAAGAAAAAAGGAAAAAGCTTATGCCGGAAAGAAGGTAAAGGCACAAGCTTTTTCAAGATTATTGCTGTCTGTTTTTCATGTATTTATTCGATTGATCGTTCTGTTGTTTTTCAAGCTGTTTTTGCCGGTTGCCGTTCAGCTGGTCATTGTTCGATTTTGTCGGGTTTGTATTTTGGTCGTCTGTTGCATCATTCGGTACTTCCGGAAGAACGCGTCCGACAATTGCTGCCAGTTCATCAAGGATACCTTTGACAGGCCTTCCCGCCTGTATTTCTTTGCCCATCGCTCTGAGCCGGTTTACCGTGTCGGGATCGGCTACCACAGCCGCGTTTGCGCCATATGGATCATTTTGCAGGGCTTGGGCGACCGAGTATTTAATCGATTCGACTTTACTTCGCTCCAAATTATCTTTTACATCAATGCCGACGACGGCGAGCCTTCCGAGGACGATGGCTGTCGCGTCATTAACTCCGGGGACGCTCTCGGTTATTTTGACAAGGCGTCTTGAAATCGCCTGGCCATCTTCACGGTTAACCGGCTCCTGGGCTGTGTTCTTCACCTGAACAGGCTTATTGCCCGGAAGTTCATTCGCGTTATCTCGGGCATTATTTTGAATGCCGCAGGCTGAAAGCAGCATAACGGTTTGAATTAGGATCAAAAAAATGATTCGCACTTGAGGTTGCCTCCTTATAAATGCTTTCAATATTTTTATTGTTGAATTAACCTTCTATCTTTATTCACAAAAACATATATTTTAGCGGGCGCTCCATCAGCTTTTAAACCACTTCAAAATAAAAGGCTAAAAATCCTGACCAGGAGGCGGAAGATTGAGTAAAATTTATGTGTTAGATACGAATGTGTTATTGCAGGATCCGAATTCAATCTTTTCTTTTGAAGATAATGAGGTTGTCATTCCGGCTGTCGTATTGGAGGAGGTCGACTCTAAAAAACGCTATATGGATGAAATTGGGAGAAATGCAAGGCGCGTATCTAAACTGATCGATGATTTGCGTTTAAGAGGAAGGCTGTATGAAAATGTACCGCTTCAAAACGGAGGAAGCATAAGAATCGAACTCAACCACCGCTCCTTTCACCAGCTTCAGGAAATTTTTATAGAAAAAACGAACGACAACCGCATTTTAGCTGTTGCGAAAAATTTGAGTCTGGAGGAAGAAACGAAAGAGGACGGACGTCCCGTCATCCTTGTCAGCAAAGACATGCTCGTCCGGGTCAAAGCCGATGCAATCGGTTTGATGTCGGAAGATTTTCTCCATGACCGGGTTGTTGAAAACGATGATATATACAGCGGTTTTACCGATTTATACATTCATGCCGACCAGATGAACGCATTTTATGAAAATCACTTTTTGCCGCTTGATGAAGTCAGCAGTGAATCATTTTGTCCGAATCAATTCGTCATTATGAAGGATGCGCTCGGCGGTTCATCCTCGGCGGTCGGGATCGTTGATCAAAGTGGAAAAGCCGTCAAAAAGCTGGTTTTTGATCAGGAGCAGGTCTGGGGAATCCGGTCGAGAAACGTTCAGCAGACGATGGCGCTCGAGCTTCTGTTAAGGCAGGATATCCCGCTTGTCACATTAACCGGAAAGGCCGGAACAGGGAAGACGCTGCTAGCGCTGGCAGCGGGGCTGCTGCAGACGGAAGACTTGGGCAATTTCAAAAAGCTGGTCGTCACAAGGCCGATCGTTCCGGTCGGCAAGGATATCGGATATTTGCCGGGAGAAAAAGAAGAGAAGCTGCGCCCTTGGATACAGCCGATTTTTGATAACCTGGAATATTTATTTAATGCAAAAAAGCCCGGCGAACTCGAAGATATTTTAGCGGGGATGGGCTCCATTCAAGTTGAAGCTCTCACCTATATACGGGGCAGAAGCATTCCTGATCAATTTATTATCATCGACGAGGCCCAAAATCTGACCAAGCATGAGGTGAAGACACTGCTCACGCGTGTCGGGGAAGGCAGTAAAATCGTCCTGATGGGGGACACGGAGCAAATCGACCATCCGTATCTGGATGCGATGAATAACGGCTTGGCTTACGTCGTGGAGCGTTTCAAAGATCAGAAAATTTCCGGGAACGTAAGACTTTTGAAAGGGGAGCGCTCAGGGCTTGCAAGGCTTGCGGCCGATTTGCTGTAAAGAAAAAACCTGGATATGCTGTCCAGGTTTTTTCAAAGCGGCTAAAACCGCCTATTGAACGTGAATTTCTGTTACACGTTTGATCGGATTTGTCCGGTTTGAGCCGTCCGCAAAATAAACATGGACAGGCCCGTCTTCTGTCAGCGGCTTTCCGTTTTGGCTGAAACAGAGAATGATGCCGCGCGCTTTTTCGATCGGAACCGGGACATCGCCTTCTTTTGTTTTAAAGATGCACAGATTGGCGGACGCTGACAATTCCGCGTTGTTTAAAAAAGGTTCCAGCTTGATCGCGAACGTTCCATCAAGCAGTTTTTCCCTTTCATACTTTTTCTCCGATTTTAATGTCGGCGGCGACACAGCGCCTTCCCTGATGATGCGCTCCCGGTCAATCTCAAGGTCAGCCGGCTCTTGTTCCCTTTCTTCACTGTTTGAAAAAAATTGATCCAGTTCGAACTTTCGATCATCAAAAATCCATACGCTTGGATCAAGTGTAATCGGGTATTTCACATTTCCTGTAATTGTCACAATCATCATGTTTCTCACCACTCCCTCACAGAGATTATAAGCGCTTTCTTTCGGATTGTCACTTCTCATAACACAGCCATCCTCAGGGAAAGGTAAAAGAAAAGCCGCTTAGGATGGAGGATGTAAACTTGAATTGCCGGCATAATGATGAGCTCGAATATTTTGTCACAGAAGCGAAAAAAGTCACCTCGAAAGGAAAGGTGGCCTCATACATACCGGCCTTGGCGGAATTATCAGAAGATGATTTGTCGGTCGCGGTCTACTATACGGACGGCACATGCATTTCGGCAGGAGATGTGGAAAAGATGTTTACGCTGCAAAGCATTTCTAAGGTGCTGGCGCTTGCTCTTGTGTTAATGGATCACGGCCCGGAAAAAGTGTTCGATTTTGTAGGGAAGGAACCGACAGGGGATCCGTTCAATTCCATCATCAAGCTCGAAACCGTAAATCCGGGTAAGCCGCTGAATCCGATGATCAATGCCGGCGCATTGGTGGTGACGAGCATGATAAAAGGAGCGGCGGCATCTGACAGAATCGGCGGCCTTTTAGATTTTGTCAGGGAGCTTGCGAATAATCGGAACATCTCTGTTTGTGAAAAGGTCGCGGAATCAGAGTTTCAAACATCGATGGTGAACAGGGCCATGTGCTATTACATGAAAGAGCATGGTATTTTCCAGGCGGATGTGGAAGATGTCATGGATTTATATACCAAGCAGTGCGCTATTCAAATGAACAGCCTTGACCTGGCCAAAATCGGCTGTGTTTTTGCCTTGAACGGAAAGCATCCGGAAACGGGAAAACAGCTCATTCCGAAAGATATCGCGAGAATCTGCAAAACCTTTATGGTGACCTGCGGCATGTACAATGCCAGCGGCGAATTTGCCATCAAAATCGGAATTCCGGCGAAAAGCGGAGTCTCCGGCGGAATTATGGGGCTCGTCCCATACAGCTTCGGCATCGGCATATTCGGGCCCGCATTGGACGAAAAGGGAAACAGCATAGCCGGAATCCGCCTGCTGGAGCTGTTGTCGGCGAATTACAGCCTGAGCATTTTTTAAGTTTGCAGAATCCGGTGAAGGGGCAGAAATAGCTTGCATTTTTATGGGTTAGGCTTTATTATAAATAGAAGAATTAGGTACTCGCCTGGGGAACGGAGGGATACTTTTGGCGTCTGAGATTGTAGTCGATCATCGTGAAAAAGCACTTGCCTTGTTAAAACGTGATGCTGATAAAATTTTGAAGCTGATTCAAGTGCAAATGGACAACTTAACGATGCCTCAATGTCCTCTTTATGAAGAGGTTTTAGATACACAAATGTTCGGACTCTCAAGAGAAATTGACTTTGCTGTCCGCCTTGGATTAGTAGAAGAACAAGAGGGAAAAGAACTGCTTTACAGGCTGGAGCGAGAATTGTCTGCGCTGCATGAAGCATTTACAAACAAATAAACGGATCACTCAGGGGATACTTCTTTAGTCTGAGTCAGCTTGTCGACAATATGTCTGTTCATACAGATGGCCGGCAGGCTTTTTTTGTTATAGCGGAATTCCGGGGTTGATGAAGGAGCATAAGGTGTTTGCAAAGAATAAACGAAGACGCCCATTCTGCCGATATGAAAAGAACAGGTGGAAGACGGACGATTCTTTCAGCGGAATGTCGAAGGTCTATAAAAGGGTATCCTTCGTTCTTTTTAAGAAAGTGTAGTAAAATAACGAAGGATCAAATATTTTAAGGGGAAAGTAAGGAAGAGGATAATATGATAAAAAGAATGCTCAAATCCTATGATTATTCATTAATCTTTGCTGTATTCCTCCTGTGCGGGTTCGGTCTCGTGATGGTGTACAGCTCAAGCATGATTACGGCGGTGACAAGATTCGGAAAGGACAGCAGTTATTTTTTCGATAAACAGCTCATATTCATGGTGTTCGGAACGATAGTGTTTTTATTCACGGCACTTTTTCCGTATAAGGCATTCGCCAATCAAAAATTCCAAAAAATATTGCTGCTTGCTTCCGTCATCGCCTTGGTCGCTCTGTTTGCAGTCGGCCATGTTGCGGGAAACGCTCAAAGTTGGTACAAATTTGGAGGTTTAAGCATTCAGCCGGGAGAGTTTGCCAAACTGACCGTCATCTTGTATCTTTCTTCCGTTTATGCGAAAAAACAAAGCTATATCGATAATTTGGGAGCGGGAATCGCCCCACCGGCGCTTATCACGCTCATCATTTGCGCATTGGTCGCCGTCCAGCCTGATTTCGGTACGGCATCCATCATCGGTTTAATCGCTTTATGCATTATTTTGTGTTCAGGATTCAGCGGAAAGACGCTGCTGAAGCTCCTGATGCTGACAGGGATTGTTCTCCTGCTTGTCAGCCCGTTGATTTTATTAAATATGGACAGCATTTTAACCGAAGGGCGGATGAATCGCTTTGAAAGCTATCAAAACCCGTTCAAAGATGCTCAAAAATCAGGGTTTCAGGTCGTCAATTCCTACCTTGCGATCGGTTCCGGAGGGCTTTTCGGCCTCGGGCTCGGCGAAAGCGTCCAAAAATACGGATATCTGCCTGAATCGCATACTGACTTCATCATGGCGATCATTGCCGAGGAGCTCGGCATATTCGGCGTTTTGTTTGTCATTCTGCTGCTCAGCTTCATCGTATTGAAAGGATTTTATATTGCGAGAAAATGCGACGATCCGTTTGGAAGTCTGCTGGCGATCGGAATATCAAGCATGATCGCGATCCAGTCATTCATCAACCTGGGGGGCATTTCAGGCCTGATTCCTCTGACCGGGGTCACGCTGCCGTTTATCAGCTATGGGGGGTCATCGCTCATGGTGCTGATGGGAAGCGCCGGGCTGCTGGTGAATATCAGTATGTTTAATGAATATTTTGATAGATACAAGCGCAAAGAGCCTATTAATACTACAAAAATTAAAGAAAATCAATATAAAAAAAGTATAAATTATTAAAAAACTAATCGTGTACAGGCTCATCTGATTGATTTAGAATAGGATACATACTAAAACAGCGGATGAGGGGGAACGACATGTCACAACAGCCTATACAAAAAGTTCTTGTTGCGAACAGAGGGGAGATTGCAATCCGCGTGTTCCGCGCCTGTACAGAATTGAATATCCGTACGGTTGCGATTTATTCCAAAGAGGACAGCGGATCTTATCACAGATACAAGGCTGATGAAGCCTATTTGGTAGGCGAAGGAAAGAAGCCGATAGATGCTTATCTGGATATTGAAGGAATCATTGAGATTGCAAAGCGGAACCATGTGGATGCGATTCATCCAGGCTATGGATTTTTATCGGAGAATATCCAGTTTGCCAAGCGCTGTGAAGAGGAAGGCATCATTTTTATCGGTCCGACCTCTGAACACCTTGATATGTTCGGCGATAAAGTCAAAGCCCGTGAACAGGCCGAGAAAGCGGGCATCCCGGTAATCCCGGGAAGCGACGGACCTGTGAAGGATGCAGAGGATGTCAAGCGCTTCGCTGAAGAAAACGGATATCCTTTTATTATCAAAGCGTCCCTTGGCGGCGGAGGCCGCGGCATGAGGATCGTAAGAAGCGAGTCTGAATTGCAGGAGTCCTATGACCGGGCGAAATCAGAAGCGAAAGCCGCTTTTGGGAATGATGAAGTGTATGTTGAAAAGCTGATCGAAAAGCCGAAGCATATTGAGGTTCAGATTATCGGAGACAAGGAAGGGAACGTTGTTCATCTGTATGACCGGGACTGCTCCGTGCAAAGGCGTCATCAAAAAGTCATTGAAATCGCACCAAGCGTTTCTCTTTCCGAGTCGCTGAGGGAAAAAATCTGCGATGCCGCCGTCGCACTTGCGAAAAACGTCAATTATATCAATGCCGGAACGGTCGAATTTTTAGTCGCGAACGATGAATTTTTCTTTATTGAAGTCAATCCGCGCGTTCAGGTCGAACACACCATCACAGAAATGGTGACAGGCGTCGATATCGTCCAGACGCAGATTATGATCGCCGGGGGGCTGAGCCTGAAGAGCAAAGAAGTGAACATCCCGTCACAGGATGCGGTCACTCTTCACGGCTTCGCGATCCAGTCACGGGTAACGACAGAAGACCCGTCAAACAACTTCATGCCTGATACAGGCAAGATTATGGCCTACCGGTCTGGCGGGGGATTCGGGGTCCGGCTGGATACGGGAAACAGCTTCCAGGGAGCCGTGATCACCCCGTACTACGATTCTCTGCTCGTCAAACTGTCGACATGGGCGCTGACGTTCGAACAGGCTGCTGCGAAAATGGTCCGAAACCTTCAGGAATTCCGGATAAGAGGGATTAAAACCAATATTCCTTTTCTGGAAAACGTGGCAAAGCACGAAAAGTTCCTGACAGGCCAATATGATACGTCTTTTATCGATACCACGCCTGAGCTCTTTGTGTTCCCTAAACAAAGAGACCGGGGAACAAAAATGCTGACATATATCGGGAATGTAACGGTGAACGGCTTCCCTGGCATCGACAAAAAGAAGAAGCCGGAGTTTGATAAGCCGCAAATCGTCAAAACCGATGTGGATCAGCCGATTCCAAACGGCACAAAACAGATCCTCGACCAACAGGGGGCCGACGGACTTGTCAAATGGGTGAAAGAACAGGAATCCGTGCTGTTGACGGATACGACGTTCCGCGATGCCCATCAGTCATTGCTCGCGACAAGGGTCAGAACCCATGATCTGATGAAGATTGCCAATCCGACAGCGGCTCTCTGGCCTGAGCTGTTCAGTCTTGAAATGTGGGGCGGCGCAACATTTGACGTGGCCTACCGCTTCTTAAAAGAAGATCCTTGGAAAAGGCTTGAAGACCTGCGGAAAGAAATTCCGAACACGATGTTCCAGATGCTGTTAAGATCGTCAAACGCCGTCGGCTATAAGAACTATCCCGACAATCTGATTAAAAAATTCGTCAATGAATCGGCGGCTGCGGGAATCGATGTGTTCCGCATTTTTGACAGTCTGAACTGGGTGAAAGGCATGACGCTTGCCATTGACGCCGTCCGTGATTCCGGAAAACTCGCCGAAGCGGCGATCTGCTATACCGGCGACATTCTTGATCCGGCAAGAACGAAGTACAACCTTGAGTATTATACTTCTATGGCCAAGGAACTGGAAGCGGCCGGAGCCCATATTCTCGGCATTAAAGACATGGCAGGCTTGCTAAGGCCTCAGGCGGCCTATGAATTGGTGTCTGCGTTGAAAGAGACAGTCGATATTCCGGTCCATCTGCACACGCATGATACAAGCGGAAACGGCATTTACATGTATGCGAAGGCGATTGAAGCCGGCGTCGACATTGTCGACGTAGCCGTCAGCTCCATGTCCGGACTGACATCCCAGCCAAGCGCAAGCTCTCTGTATCATGCGCTTGAAGGCGATAAACGCCGTCCGCAATTAAATGTTGACGCGATTGAATCTTTATCCCAATATTGGGAAGCCGTCAGAAAATATTACAGTGAATTTGAGAGCGGGATGAATGCCCCTCATACCGAAATTTACAAGCATGAAATGCCTGGCGGTCAATACAGCAATCTTCAGCAGCAGGCCAAAGGAGTCGGTCTCGGCGACCGCTGGAATGAAGTAAAAGAAATGTACAGACGGGTCAATGATCTGTTCGGAGATATCGTAAAGGTCACGCCGTCTTCCAAAGTGGTGGGGGATATGGCGCTTTACATGGTGCAAAATAAACTGACTGAAAAAGATATTTTCGAAAGGGGAGAATCCCTTGATTTCCCTGACTCGGTCGTTGAGATGTTTAAAGGGTATCTCGGCCAGCCTCACGGAGGATTCCCGGAAAAGCTGCAAAAGCTTATTTTAAAAGGGCAGAAACCGATTACCGTCCGACCTGGAGAACTGCTTGAACCGGTCTCTTTTGACGAGATAAAAACGGAATTTTTGGAGAAACATGATGTTGAACTTTCTGACCAGGATGCTGTCGCTTATGCGCTTTATCCGAAGGTGTTTACAGAGTATGTCAAAACGGCTGAGCTGTACGGCGACATTTCTGTGTTGGACACGGCGACCTTCTTCTACGGCATGACGCTCGGTGAAGAGATTGAAGTGGAAATTGAGAGAGGAAAAACACTGATCGTTAAGCTGGTCTCAATTGGAGAACCGTGTCCTGATGCGACAAGGGTCGTCTACTTTGAACTGAACGGACAGCCGCGTGAAGTCGTCATTAAAGATGAAAGTATCAAATCATCGGTTCACCAAAAAGTGAAAGCGGATCGTTCAAATCCGAACCATATCGCAGCAACTATGCCGGGAACGGTCATCAAGCTCCTGGTTGCTAAAGGCGATAAAGTCAATAAAGGCGACCATTTGATGATTAATGAAGCGATGAAAATGGAAACAACCGTCCAGGCGCCGTTTTCAGGTACCATCGAAAACATTCATGTGGCCAACGGAGAAGCTATTCAAACAGGAGACCTTCTCATTGAAATGAAGAAATAAACAAAGTCAGGCTGCCGATTGGATCGGCAGCTTTTTTAGAACGAAAAAAAGCCCCTGCTTCCTCAGCAGGGGCTTTTGCCGTCTGTTTTTCAGCTTTGTGCTTTGGTTTGATGACGGTAGCGGGTAACCAGCAACAAGAAATAACAGAAGATCCCGAACAAGCAGGAAATAAAGAATGCATGGGCAAGCGCGAAGCTCAATTCCAGGCGCGTCAGGACAACTAAAATTCCGGACAGGGCTTGGAGGAAAATCAGGATGACCGATATCATCCAGCCCCAATAAATCCGCTTCTGGGTTTTATAATGTCTTGCCGCATGAACCGCTGCGATGACAATCCAGGCGAAAAGAAGAAGGGCAGCGATTCTGTGGCCCATCTGCACCCACTCGTGGAACTGGGACGGCAGCCAGCCGTTCGTCCTGCTGCACATCGGAAAGTCCAGGCAGGCAAGGCTTGATTCCGTATGCCGGACATAGGCGCCTGTATAAACGACGATATACGTGTACACGATGATGCCTGCCATATGAAACTGCATCGTTTTTCCTATATGGAAAGATGATGCTCTTCCACTGCTGTCCGCTTCAAACACAAGGAGTGTCAGAAGAAGAACCGAAGCAAAGGAAATCAGCGAAATTCCAAAATGCAGAGCCATGATTATAGCGGATGACCCGAACACGACGGCTGCGGCTCCGAGAAGAGCCTGAAGAATAAGAAAAATAACCGACATAATGGCGAGGAACTTCGTTTCCCTGATATGGCCGATTTTTTTCCAGGTCCATACCGCCAGAGCCAAAACGAGAATACCGGAGGTACCGCTCACAAACCTGTGACTCCATTCAATAATTGATTCCAGTGTCAGCGCAGGGAATATACTGCCGTTGCAGAGGGGCCATGATCTGCCGCATCCCATTCCGGAACCCGTCTTTGTGACAAGAGCCCCGCCGATCAGGACAAAGAGCATGGCGATAGTCGTAATAATTCCCAGGGCTTTTAATGCTTTATTCATAAATTCAATTCCCCTTTTAATCCAAACTGACTGATAAAAATAATTTTTACCCACTCTCAAGTTTAAGCGAATTGATGTTCTCCTGCAATTCTTAACAATTATTGTTCACAAAAATGCAATACAATGCGTTCACATTTTTCTTGGAATTGGAGACTTGATTATTCCGGCCCCGTTTGATAGAACTATATTAGAATGCCGAAGGTTTCTCGGCTGTTGTTCACAATTTTTCCTTCATCTGTATTGAAAGTCATAAAAAGTTCACAAATATAAACCGGTTTGTCGATTAATATCTAATAGGATGTTTTTTTCCAACCGGTAATCTTGTATGATAGAGTTGTAGGTTTTTATTGAATATACCGCTTCTCTTGACGTGATGAAGGTTTGAGTAAGGGGGGTTAACATTATATGGCTGAACCAAGAATTGCAGCTGGTACAGCAATGAATGGACAAATAGAAGAAACAACGGCATGGAAGGATTTCCTCGCCCTTATCAAGGTCGGGATTGTTTACTCAAACCTGATAACAACTTTTACGGGTATGTGGCTCGCTTTTTATTTATCGAATTTGAGCTTTCTCGGAAATCTGGATATCGTGCTGTTCACTTTAGCAGGATCGTCGCTGATCATTGCAGGTTCGTGCGTTATCAACAACTACTATGACCGGGACATTGACCAGCTGATGCAGCGGACGAAAACAAGGCCGACTGTGACCGGCAAAATCCAGCCTTCCCAAGCTTTGTGGTTTGGAATTTTGCTGATTGCGCTCGGTTTTATCATGCTCCTCATGACCACGATTACGGCTGCTGTCGTCGGAATGATCGGCGTCTTTACGTATGTTTTTCTGTATACGATGTGGTCAAAGCGCCGTTATACGATCAATACGATCATCGGCAGCATTTCGGGAGCTGTTCCTCCTTTGATCGGCTGGACTGCCGTCGAAGGGTCAATCGGAGTTGTCGCATGGGTGCTGTTCTTAATTATGTTTATTTGGCAGATTCCCCACTTTCTGGCGCTGGCCATTAAGAAAACGGAGGAATACAGAGCCGCGAACATACCGATGCTGCCGGTTGTCCATGGATTTGAAGTGACGAAAAGACAAATTATCATTTGGACCGCCTGCTTAATGCCTCTGCCGTTTTTCCTCGGCGGGTTGGGCATGCCGATTGTCGTCCTCGGAACCGTATTGAATATCGGTTGGCTCATCTGCGGCCTTTTGGGCTTCAGAAGCAAAGATATCATGAAATGGGCGACGCTTATGTTTGTATATTCATTAAATTATTTGACCATATTCTTTGTAGCAATGGTCGTTCTTACACTTTTTAAAATTGGATAGAAACTCTATACTCATCACATTGAAGGCTGTCACCTAAACACGGAAGCAGACAACAATCAAGTAAAAGCCGCCTGATTCGATTTTCGATCATCTTATATGGGCGGCTTTACGTTCATACATAGATGGTATTTTGAGTAAAAAACATCATTATTTAAGAAAAGAGGAAATGTAAGTGCTTTATTGTGTGTGAGTAGTCTGATGGGTGAATGGATGTTCTATAAAAGCTTGAGTAGTGAAAGTCTCAAAAGGATTGATTGAAAAGGGGTTGGGATGAAATGTTAAAGAAATGGCGTCTGATTTCGCTTTTCACTATTTTGGCGCTCGTTTTAACAGGGTGTGGAGAACCGTTTATATCGACGCTGAAACCTGCCGGTGAAGTGGCTGATCAGCAATATTTCCTCATGATACTGAGTACGCTGATCATGGTTGTCGTCGTTATAGTCGTAAGCTTCATTTTCGTATTTGTCATTGTCAAATACAGAAGGTCTAAGCTCGGCGAAGACCACATGCCGAAACAGATTGAAGGAAACCGCAATTTAGAAATTTTATGGACTGTTATTCCGATTATTCTTTTGCTTGTGCTGGTTGTCCCTGTTGTCGCGCATACGTTCAGTCTGGCCGATACGAAGCCGATGGATAAGAAAAACAGAGACCCTGAAAAAACGCTTGTTGTCAATGTCAGGGCAAACCTTTACTGGTGGGAATTCGAATATCCTGATTACGGCGTCATCACGAGCCAGGAGCTGGTCGTTCCGACAGATGAACGCGTTTACTTTAAACTGAAAGCTTCGGATGTAAAACATTCCTTCTGGGTGCCTTCCGCGGGCGGAAAAGTTGATACGAACACAGATAATGAAAATAAATTCTACCTGACGTTCGATTCAAAGCGGGCCAAAAAAGCGGGTAATTATTTTTACGGGAAATGCGCCGAACTTTGCGGACCTTCGCACGCCTTAATGGATTTTAAAGTGAAAGCCGTTTCGAAGGATGAATTCAAAAAGTGGATGAAGAGCATGGAAAAAGATAATGCGAAGCCGAAAACAGACCTCGCTGTTGAAGGTGAAAAGCTGTTCAAAGAGAAAAACTGCCTGAGCTGCCACGCGACAGATGCGAAGGACAAGAGGGCGGAAGCGGCCAGAACAGCGCCGAATCTCGCCAATTTTGGAGAAAGGACGAAAGTAGCCGGCGTTAAAGATTTTAATGATGAAAATCTGCGGGCCTGGCTCAAGGATCCCGAAAGCATCAAACCGGGAAATAAAATGACGGGGACATACCCGGCTTTAAACGATGGGGAAATTGATGCACTGACCGAATACTTAAAGGGGTTAAAAACGCAAGATTAACGCTTCAAAGGGACAATGAGGGAGGTTACATTGTGAGTACGCTTAGAAAAAAGCAAGGTTTTGGGGCTGTGTTATGGGACTATTTAACAACTGTCGATCATAAAAAAATAGCCGTGCTTTATTTAGTAGCCGGGGGATTCTTCTTTGTGCTCGGCGGAATCGAAGCGGTGATGATCAGAATTCAGCTGATGATTCCGGAAAATGACTTCGTCAGCGCCGGAGTCTACAATGAAGTGATGACGATGCACGGCACTACGATGATCTTTCTGGCGGCTATGCCGCTCCTGTTTGCCTTGATGAATGCCGTTGTGCCGCTTCAAATCGGGGCGAGGGATGTCGCGTTTCCGTTTTTAAATTCTCTTGGATTTTGGCTGTTCTTATTCGGCGGTATTTTTCTGAACCTAAGCTGGTTTTTGGGAGGGGCGCCTGATGCCGGCTGGACGTCTTATGCTTCACTGTCTCTAAATTCTGAAGGGCACGGGATCGATTTCTTTGTGCTCGGACTGCAAATCTCAGGTATCGGTACGCTGATTGCGGGGATTAACTTCCTTGCGACGATCATCAACATGAGGGCGCCTGGCATGACCTATATGAGACTTCCGCTTTTTACGTGGACGACGTTCGTCTCTTCGGCTCTCATATTGTTCGCTTTTCCTCCTTTAACGGTCGGAATCGCGCTCTTAATGCTTGACCGTCTGTTCGGCACAAGCTTTTTCAATCCCGAATTGGGCGGAAACACGATAATCTGGGAGCATCTGTTCTGGATTTTCGGTCACCCGGAAGTGTATATTCTCATTTTGCCGGCATTCGGAATTTTTTCTGAAATCATTCCGGTTTTTTCAAGAAAAAGGCTTTTTGGCTATTCTTCAATGGTCTTTGCCACGGTATTGATCGGGTTTTTGGGATTCATGGTATGGGTTCACCACATGTTTACAACGGGCCTCGGCCCTGTTGCAAATGCGATTTTTGCTGTAGCGACGATGGCCATTGCGGTCCCGACGGGAATTAAAGTATTCAACTGGCTGCTGACGATCTGGGGCGGCAGCATTAAATTTACAACGCCGATGCTTTACGCGGTATCATTTATTCCGTCTTTCGTGCTCGGCGGGGTAACAGGGGTCATGCTTGCTGCTGCGCCTGCAGACTACCAGTTCCATGACACGTACTTTGTCGTTGCCCATTTCCATTACGTCATTATTGGCGGCGTTGTGTTCGCGATCTTGGCTGGAGCGCATTACTGGTGGCCGAAAATGTTCGGCAGAATGCTCAATGAAGCTTTAGGAAAGATTACGTTTGTACTCTTTTTTATCGGCTTCCACCTGACGTTTTTCATTCAGCACTGGCTCGGGTTGTGGGGAATGCCGAGACGTGTGTTCACATATCTGCCGAATCAGGGATTTGACACGGCGAACATGGTCAGTTCGATTGGAGCGTTTATGATGTCGGTGGCCGTCATTATCCTCGTGATCAATATCATCGTAACGGCAATCAAAGGAAAAAAAGCCGGCAGCGATCCGTGGCTTGACGGAAGAACGCTGGAGTGGGCTGTTTCATCTCCGCCTCCGGAATACAATTTTAAGCAGCTGCCTTTAGTCAGGGGACTTGATGCTTTATGGATTGAGAAAAGAGCGGGAAAACGATCATTGACGGCTGCGGAGCCTCTGCAGGATGTCCATATGCCGAACGGATCGATTCTTCCTTTCATCATCTCTCTGGGGCTTTTTGTATCGGCGTTTGGCTTTATGTACCGGACAGAATTTGCGTGGGGATTACCTGTCATCCTGACCGGACTTGGCATCACTTTCTTCTCGATGCTTCTCCGGTCGGTGATTGATGATCACGGATACCATATTCATAAGGAAGATCTGATGGATGACGATGACAAAGGGGTGAAGGCGTAATGCATACAGAAGAGAAATTAACAGCTGAAACCTTCCCGGCTTCTCCTGAAAAAGCAACCTTAGAAGGAAAAAACAAATTTATCGGATTTTGGCTATTTCTCGGAGGGGAGACGGTATTGTTTGCGTCTCTCTTCGCAACCTTTATCGCGCTGAGGAATTCAACCGCAGGAGGGCCGAAAACGAGCGAAATGTTTGACATCGGCCTTGTCTTTCTTGCGACAATGCTTCTGTTGACGAGCAGTTTGACAAGCGTATACGCGATGTATCACATGAAAAATTTCACCTTTAAAAAAATGCAGATATGGCTCGGGATTACCGTTTTGCTGGGCGCGGGCTTTCTTGCGCTTGAGATTTATGAGTTCACACATTACATCCACGAATATGAATTCACCATTACGAGCTCCGCTCTCGGCTCTGCTTTTTATACGCTTGTCGGCACACACGGAGCACACGTCACTTTCGGGCTGTTTTGGATTCTCGCGCTGATGATCAGAAACGCAAGACGCGGATTAAACCTGTACAACGCTCCGAAATTTTACGTGGCAAGTCTTTATTGGCACTTTATCGATGTTGTCTGGGTGTTTATCTTTACCGTTGTATATTTAATGGGGATGGTGGGGTAACATGGTCAATAATGAAAACAGAGGCAACCCTAAAACAGACCTCGTGTACCGCAGGAAGAAAAATGCGGAGGACATGAGATATCAGGTGATTTCATTCGGTTTAATGATCGGTTTGACTGTTGTTGCTTTTTTAACAGTTGCATCTGATGCCGGTGTATGGTTTACGGTTCCGTTTATCCTTCTGCTTGCGGTGATTCAGGTGGCGTTTCAGCTGTATTATTTTATGCACATGAGCCAGCGCGGGCATGAAGCGCCGTCCTTGTTCCTCTACTCAGGGGTTTTGGTGGCATTTGTAACCGTTTTGGGTTTTATGACAATGATCTGGTGGTAACTGACTGAGAGAAAGGAGGATGCTCGGGATGGGCAGCCTTGAAATATTCGGTTTTCGCGCCCTTTGGAGCCCCTACTACCTAGGGGCCGTCCTTTTGCTGATCGGTCTTTATTTTGTGCTGATCAAACGTTTTGGATCGGAACACGAACGGGCTTCAAGGAAAGAAATCATCCTGTTTGTAACAGGCATGGTTCTTTTATATGCTTCAAAGGGAAGTCCGCTTGATTTGCTCGGGCATATTATGTTCAGCGCCCATATGGCACAGATGGCGATCTTATACTTGGTCGTGCCCCCGCTCCTCATTCTTGGAGTGCCGGCATGGCTGTGGAAAAAGGCGATTTTTCGTCCGGTTGTCAAGCCGCTGTTTCAGTTTTTTTCCAAGCCTTTAATCGCAATCATCGTATTCAATGGATTATTTTCAATGTACCATGTTCCGCTTGTGTTTGATTTTATTAAAACAAATGCCGTTTATCATGCGGCTGTCACGGTATTGATTTTTATCGCCGCTTTTTTCATGTGGTGGCCGCTTATTCACCGGGTCAAAGAACTGCCGCACATGGGCGGTCTCTTGAAAATGGGCTATATTATGGCTGACGGCATATTGCTGACGCCTGCATGTGCTTTGATTATGTTCAGCGGCACTCCCCTGTATTTGACTTATTCAGATCCTTCCGCATGGGTGGAAGCGATGAAGCTGTGCGTTCCGCTGGATACGCTGAGCGGGATGACGCTTACTGGACCGGAGATGTTCAGCAGCATGCCCGTTCTTGAAGATCAGCAGCTTGGAGCCATCGTGATGAAAATTATCCAGGAGATTGTGTACGGCACGTTTTTGGCGATTGTCTTTTTTAGCTGGGCAAAAAAGGAAAGAGCCAAAGATGAAGCGGAAGATCCTTATTCTCCCTCAACGGTTCATTAAACTGAAAAAAGGGGTACGGCCGGCAAGCGGCTGTACCCCTTTTTATGTAGATTACACTTGGAGTGCGGAAACTTTTTCTTTGAGTTTTTTTAAAACAGATTCGCTTGTTTGCAGCAATTGCTTTGGAAAATGCTCATCTTCCCCATACTCCACTCCGTGGGGATAATAATATTTTCCTAAAAGCGGAGTCATCAGTTTGATGACCGCTCGTCTAGCACCGACATCGCCTTCAACCGCATAGCCAAAAACACGGAGATAGTATCTGCCCTCAACCATGTCAAACCTGCGGTCATAGGTGACCCGTTCATAATCCCATTGTCCGGCCCTGACAAACCCTTCATTTTCCATGATATCGTCCAGCCGATTCAGGTCAGCGGTAAGCCCTTCAATACCGGATTCTTCAAATTTCATCCCTGAAAGCCCCCTTTTTAAAAAATTACCTTTACTGACAATCATAGTATGAAAGCGTTAAACTTTCAATCCTGCTTCATATAAATATTTTGATGAAAGTATGAATCATGAAAGGCTTGACGACAATAGGAACAAATACGAAAGACAGTCACGAAGAGGAGGTCTTTTTTTGACTAGTGTTAAGGAGATCATGACAAAAGATTTGTTATATTGTACAGTTCTCGATAATGTATATGAGGCAGCTGTGAAAATGAAGGAAGGCAATGTCGGTGCGATTCCTGTTGTGCGTGATGACAGTTTTGAACTTGTCGGCATCGTAACTGACAGAGACTTGGTCTTGCGGGGAATAGCCGACAAAAAACCAAATTCGCAAAAAGTGACAAACGTCATGACGACAGAGCTTATCACATTGAATGAAGATGATTCACTTGAAAAAGCCATTGAACTGATGGGAGAATACCAGATCAGGCGGATTCCGGTCACAAACGGGAAAACATTAACGGGAATGATTACGCTCGGGGATGTCTCGACTTACGAAAAATCAAATCGCCAAGCCGGGGACGCTTTGACATTTATTTCGGAAAATGAAGAACGACGTGGGGATTTTCTTCATTAAAAACATATTTGTCTCCTCATGATAATAGGCTGTATTGTAATTGAAAATTCGCGTAAGTTCTGTTTAAATGACACTAAAGACGAGTTTTTTGGCGGAAGGTGATGAGTCCGTTTATGTAATAGATTGATCCGTTGGCAGGAGGTGGAAATTTGAAGAATATTTTTAGAGCTTTCTTGATCCTTCTCATCGTTGCGGCTTCATACGCTCTTTTTATCCAATACGGTTCGACCCCCGAGAAGATTGTAAAAGAAGACAAGCCGCAGGTATCCAACAATGATGCCAAAAAGGAAAACAAGTTAAACATTCCTTCATCCGGTTTGCTGTCATTTATCGGGGAATCAGCTGAAACTGTTGAGAAAAAGCTGGGCAAACCTGATAGAATCGACCCGTCTGCTTATGATTATGAATGGTGGGTGTACAATAAGGGAGCAAAACAATATGTTCAAATCGGCATTCTCAACGATAAGGCTGTTACTCTTTTTGTGACAGGCGACAAGGTCAATACGGCTCCGTTTACAATCGGTCAGCCTGCAAGAGACGTGTTTAAAAAAACACAGATTGCTCCGCATGTCAATGTCAAGTATGACGGCAGTTCGTACCGTTTTGAATTTTCAGAGGAAGATATGAACACCAGGCCCACTGTGAAACTGGAAAATGTCTATGTTCAGCTTTATATGGATAAATTCGAAGGGACGCTGTCAAGCATCAGGGCGTTTGATGCAGCAACATTGATTAAGCAGAGGCCGTATGAGGTCGTTTACAGGGGCTCCTTGATTGAACCGAAAGCGCTGACTGAATCGGATTGGCAGAAAATTGAGAAGGCGAATGAAAAACAGATTTTTGATTTGACAAATGTGATCCGCTCACGACACGGCCTTTCTCAGCTTGAGTGGGATGAAGCCGTGGCCAAGGTTGCCTATGGCCACAGCAGCGATATGAAGGAGCACCGTTATTTCTCCCACGTTTCGAAAACGGAGGGTACGCTGAAGGACCGTCTGGAAAAAGGGAACGTGAATTTTGAACAGGCGGGAGAAAATATCGCTCTCAATTATGTCGACGGCCCGGCTGCTGTTGAGGGCTGGCTTAACAGCGAAGGACACAGAAAAGCTCTCTTAAACGCCGACTATACCCATCTGGGAGTCGGGGTGGATGAGAAATATTATACGCAGAACTTTATCAAACAGTGGAACGAATGACAGCCCGGGTTATTCCCGGGCTTGTCTTATATACGATTCCACAGCAATTCGATCGTCCTGATAAATGTTTGAACAGTGGCGGTTTCTTTTTTATGTGCGGGTGTAATCAGCGAGGTTTTGACTTGAATGGTTTTATGCGCTCCTTTTATCGCCTGGAGAATACCTTTTTTAATTTCTTCCTTTACGAGATTGCTGCTTAATAAGGCAACTCCCATTCCTTTCAAAACCGCTGCTTTAATCGCCTTTTCACTTTCGACTTCAACGGTTTTTTCAGGAGAATAACCTGACCGCGACAAAAACTCCTCCATCATGGTTTGGTAGTAGCCGTCTGTCCGGTATTTAAAAAAAGGAAGGTGCTTCATCAATTTTTCGGGTGAATGATGAAACAGCCTTTTAGCGGCGACAAGAACCAGTTCTTCTTCTTCAATCAGGATGTTAGTGATATTTTTATTGGTAAGTTCGCCGGCAATGATCCCGACATCATAATGATTGTTTTCAATTCCAGTTATGACTTCATTGTTTGCACGGGAAAGAATGTGAATGTCTACTTCAGGATGCTGTTTCAGATATTCAGAAACGATGGGAACTAAATAATTGGCGCAATAAATCTCGGATGCGGCGATCATTAACTGCCCGTTCGGCTTTGCCAGCCTTGATAATGATGATTCCATTTGTTCAATTGTCAGAAACAGACGGTCTGTATAATGTTTCAGCAGCTTCCCGGCAGGGGTGAGATATGTCTGTTTTCCGATTCGGAAAAACAGCCGCTGCTTTAATTCGCGTTCGAGTGAGTGAATCTGGGCGCTGACAGCAGGCTGAGTAAAATTTAAGCGCTCCGCTGCTTTTGTGAAATGGAGAAGATCGGCAGCCACTTGAAACGTTTTTAAATGTCTTAATTCCATCTGGAGCCTCCCGAATATGTGTCATTTTTGATATGTTTAAAATGGTTCCTTCGTAAAAGCAAGCAAATCGTCAAAAAACGTGACATAAAAAGTTGTGATGGAATCATAATGAATGTCGATTTTTCTGCAGCACCTTCCTATGTTAAATTTACAGATAAGTCAGAAAATAAAAGGAGGGCGCATGAAACACATTGATCTATTCATTATGATTCTTTATTTCTCTGTCATTTTGTTTGTTGGGTGGATGGGCTCAAAAAAGGTGAAAACCTCTGAATCTTACGCTGTTGCTGAACGAAATCTCGGTTTTTTCATGTACTTGTCATGTATGGCGGCTGTTGTGCTGGGCGGGGCTTCTACAATCGGCACAGCTAAGCTGGGCTATCTGCACGGCATATCAGGTGCATGGATGGTCATCATGCTGGGGGCGGGGATCATTTGTCTCAGTCTTTTTCTAGCGAAAAAGATTTACGGTCTGGATGTTTTGACGATCAGCGAGATGCTCAGCAGGCGCTATAAAGGAGAGACAAGGCTGATCAGCGCGATTGTCGCCTGTACGTATACGTCTTTAATGGTTGTCACGCAAATCATCGGCATGGGAACGATTCTAAATGTTTTTCTCGGCTGGGGTCTTTTTCCTTCTATTTTGTTAAGCGGAGGGATCGTCCTTTTCTATACGCTTCTCGGCGGAATGTGGGCGATTACCATGACGGATGTCGTTCAATTTGTCATTATGACGGCAGGCATTTTCTTTATTATGCTCCCCGCAAGCCTTATTCAGGCAGGCGGCTGGGAGGGCATCACAGAGCGGCTTCCTGATTCTTATTTTAATATAGGTACAATCGGAGGCGGAACAATTTTTCAAAATTTTTTATTGTTTACCCTCGGCATGATCGTCGGTCAAGAGCTTTGGCAGCGCACTTTTACGGCGAAATCGCTGAAAATCGTCAAAGCAGGCGGAATCGGCGCCGGAATCTACAGTATGTTTTACGCCATTGGCGTCAGCCTGATCGGGATGTGTGCGTATGCGGTCTTTCCCGCTCTTGATCAGCCGCAGAATGCTTTTGCTTATATGGCGCTTCATACCCTTCCTTCCGGTCTGCTGGGAATTGTGCTGGCAAGCGTCATATCAGCGCTGATGTCGACGGCTTCGGGTTCGCTTTTGGCATCTTCTACACTGCTTGTTAACGACATCATCAAGCCGAAGCTTGTTCCCGATATGACTGAAAAGAAGTTTCTTTTTTACTCGCGCGCCGTGACCTTGATTATCGGTCTTTTCAGCATCATTTGCGCCCTTTGGATTCAAGATGTTCTGACGGCTTTAGATATCGCTTATGCAATTTTGTCAGGTGCGATGTTTTTCCCGATCATCCTTGGTTTCTTCTGGAGAAAAGCGACCGCCGCTGCGGCCTTCTGGTCGATTCTCATCAGCGCCGCCGCTGTTATCGGGGGACTTGTCTGGAAAGGCGCCGACTCTGGAGAACCGATTATGTATGGACTTGCCGCCGGCGGGATGACGATGGTGCTGGCTGTATATGCTCTGCCCGCAGCAAAGCCGGCTGATCATGAATCTTCTCTAGAAACGGCCAATCTTCAAGATTCGGGAAAAGGGGGAGACGTATGGAAACGATCGATGTAAACTCGTCCAGGTTGGACGAAAGCCTGAAAGAGATGTCCATGATTGGAAGAAACGAAAATGGCGGCATATCAAGGCTGGCTTTAACTGAGGAAGACGGGAGAGCCCGGCTTTTGTTTAAAAGATGGTGCGAAGAACTCGGAATGGACGTCAGACTCGACGACCTTGGAAATATGTATGCCCGGTATGAAGGAGTGAATGATGAACCCCCCGTTCTGATCGGCTCCCATTTAGACACTGTTGAAAACGGAGGTGCTTATGACGGGGTCTACGGATTATTAGCCGGACTCGAAGCAGTCAGGGCATTGGCGGAGAGCGGAAAAAGGCTGACGCGCCCGATCGAGCTGGTCAATTTTACGAATGAAGAGGGGGCGAGATTTGAACCGTCCATGCTTGCATCAGGCGTTCTCGCCGGACGATACTCGAGAGAAGAAGCATATGAAAAAGCGGATAAAGCGGGAATTTCTTTCTCGCAAGCTTTAGAGAATCTTGATTTTAAAGGAGAGCGAAAGAACAGGGTTCAGAATGCTTCATGCTATATCGAACTGCATGTTGAACAAGGGCCTATTCTAGAACGGTCAAGGGACCAGATCGGGATCGTCGAGGGAATCGTCGGGCTCACGTGCATTGAAATCACAATCAGCGCAGCACCCAATCATGCCGGGACAACACCGATGGACATGAGACATGACGCCCTTGTTGCGGCATCATCTATCATCACCCGGATTCCGGATCTGGCGTCTTCGATTGATGACGGATTAACTGCGACGGTTGGGCGTTTTGACATCAGCCCAAACATCTACAACGTCATACCGGGTGAAGCGGTTTTTACAGTGGATGTACGCCATGCCAAAAAAGAAGTACGGGAAGAAGCCGTCCTCCGTATCATCCGGCTCGCTGATGTTCACGTCCGTGAGGCGGAGGCGGAGATGGATGTGAAGATGCTGTGGAAAACGGAGACCACCTTTTTTTCAAAAAAGATGATGGCTCTTGCAAAAGAGGCGGTCAGCCGTCTTGGCTATTCCTTCCGGCCGATGTTCAGCGGTGCTGGGCATGATGCGCAATTTATCGCTTCATTATTCCCGTCCCTTATGCTGTTTATCCCGAGCGCTGATGGGAAAAGCCACTGTCCTGAGGAACATTCTTCATCAGAAGATTGCAGAAGGGGGGCCGAGGTGCTGCTTCAAACCGTTTTATTATTGGAACATCAATATGCAAAGGAGATGTAATGATGCCACTGCCGACACAGGAATTTTTAGGAGAAAGCATGATTCAAAAAAGCTTTCATGATGAAGAGACACTGCAAAAAGTGTGGGGAAGAAAATGGGGAGTGACCAATCACGTCGGAGCGATTCAAACTGTTGTTTTGCACCGCCCCGGCAAAGAACTGGAGCTGCTTAGGAGCGGAACGTACGAGGAGCGGATCGATGCCCGTGTGCTGAGAGACCGCGATTCGCAAATTCAGGGATACACGTACGGCTTTGAATCGATTGATCCGGAGCTTGTCCGGCGCCAGCACGATGGCTTGCGAAAGGCGCTGTTGGACGTCGGGGCAGAGGTAGTCGATTTGCAAGGGGGAGGTCCGTTTCATACGAAATCCATCTATACGAGAGACATTGGGCTTGCTGTCCCGGGCGGGGTGATTTTGACCAGGTTCGCATTAAAAATGCGTGAGGGAGAGGAATATTGCGCCTATCAAACCTTTGCAAAAATGGGCGTTCCGATTTTAGGGACGATACAGGGCAACGGATTTATTGAAGGCGGAAGCTTCTGTATGCTGAATAGGCGGACGGCTTTGATTGGACGTTCTGTCCGCGTCAACCAGGAAGGGATTGGCCAGCTCGAGCAAATTCTGTCATGGCAAGGGATAGAGCTTGTAACAGTTGATTTGCCGGCTGACAAGATTCATCTTGATGAAGTCTTTTTAATGCTGGACAGCGAGACTGCTCTTGTTGATCCGGCCCGGCTGCCGTACTGGTTTATGGAAGAGATGCGCAGGCGGGGCATTAAGCTGTTATTTGCCGATCCTGAAGATCCGGTTCTTTCCGTCAATTGTCTGGCCGTTTCCCCAGGTAGAGTATTATTCTCGGCCGATGCGCCGCGTACAATGGAAGTTTTGGAGAGAAGCGGCATAGAGGCGATACCTGTGGATGTTTCCGAGATCAGAAAAATGGGAGGAGGCATTCACTGTTCGACTCTCCCGCTTGCAAGGGAAGATATGTAAAGTTTTGAACGCCCGCCTCGGGGAATTTAGGCGAACACATTTCACCTGTTAAAGATACACTATATTAGGCACTTGTTTTTCGGAGGGGGTGTTGACGTTGGCGAATCAAAACGCACAGTCATCAGTCGATGAATTTAAGCGGTTTGTTAAACGGCATCCTAAGCTGATTTCCGCCGTGCGGAAAGAGGAAAAAAGCTGGCAGGAAGTTTATGAGAACTGGGTGTTGCTGGGGGAAGACGACGCGATTTGGGAGCCTTATAAAGAAAAGAAGGGAACACAGGAAAAGCCGTCCGGTGAGAGCGGAAAAAACGATTTTATCTCTAAAATGGTGACGGCTGTCAGGAGAATGGATGCTGACAAAATGAACGAACAAATCAATAAAATGAGCCAGTCCATTTCTTCGCTTCAAAGCCTGCTCAGCCAGTTTTCGGGAGGCAATCAAAAACATGCGGACCACCATGGGGGACATCATCCGTTTTCTTTCCGGAAAGATTAGCAAAGGAGTTTGTCATGCGTAAAGAAGTGCAGGAATTTGTGTTCGCAAATGAAGAGCGCCGCCGTTTTATCCGCGAGCAGCCGGTCTGGTACCGCAAGCTCTCCCGCCGTCCTGATGATTTGTCCGGTTTTCAGCTTGATATGATGAATTTTTACGAAAAAACGATTCCCCATCGTGTGAACCAGTTTTCAAGCAGCCTTCAGATGGCTCAAATGATGATTCAAATGTTTCAGGCTATGCGAACTCAGGATTAACCGGACCTGAGTCTTTTTTTGTGATCATAAAAACGGGCCCATCCGTCAAAACTAGTGGGCAAGGGAGTTGATCCAAATGAAGAAATGCTGTCTGATTCTGTGTCTTTGCTTTCTGCTGGCTGGCTGCTCTACATATAAACCGAAACCAAAAGGCATGACAGACGCCGGTCGAGCCGTTGAAATTTCAGCATGCGGTGTTCCACATGACATAGACATTTTGAAAAATCCCATTTTATGATACACTAATACTCGGAGGTGCATGTCAATGTATGCCACAATGGAATCCCTGCGGCTTCAGAATGAAGCGGATGTTTTGGCCAGCATGATTCTTCAATCAGAGGCGGCTGAACATTACCGAGAGTGCTACAAGCGTCTCCAAGAAGATGAAGAGGCTGGGCGTATTATCGCTTCATTTACGAAAATAAAAGAGCAATATGAGGATGTGCAGCGTTTTGGAAAGTATCATCCTGACTATAAAGAGATTTCAAAAAAAATGAGGGATATAAAACGAGAGCTGGACCTTCATGATACGGTTGCCGATTTTAAAAAGGCGGAAACCGAGCTGCAAAGCATACTTGATGAGGTCAGCGTTGAAATCGGCCGGGCTGTTTCAGAGCATATTAAAGTACCGACCGGAAATCCTTATTTTGATAATCTTTCATCCTGCGGCGGCGGCTGCGGATCAGGCGGAAGCTGCGGCTGCAAAGTTTCCTGACGAGACCCTTTTTAGTCTCGTCTTTTTCATAGAAGTTTTGGTTACATAGCGACAGGCAGGTGAAAAATATGGAAGAAAAACGTCAGGGATTAATCGTCTGGCTTCACTCTCTAAAGCAGGCGAAAATGCTCAGGAAATTTGGGAATGTTCACTATGTTTCAAAACGGCTGAAATATGTGGTCGTTTACTGTAATATGGATGAGGCGGAAAAAATAGCGGCCAAGATCCGTTCGTACTCGTTTGTCAAACAGGTCGATCCATCATATAAGCCGTTTTTGAAAATGGAATTTGAATCTAAGCTGGACAAAGCAAAGGAATACGATTATAAAGCAGGAATTTAATATTTTGTTTAAAAAAATCCCCGCAGAATACCCTGCGGGGTCCTTCTATTCCTTAACGAGTTAAGGAGAAGGCAAAGGGAGAGGAGAAACCGGAGGAAGAACTTATGGGGAAACGTAAGTCTTCTCCGCGGTTGGCAACAACATCAATCGATGCTGTTGCTACTATTATCACCATGTGTTCAGTCTCCTATACATAAGAAATCGACTTTGATTGTTTGTGCCCAAAAACACTTTATGATAAGATAGTGATGATTTTTTTCGAGTTTGAAGAAAAAGTGGTGGAAATATGAGAGTGATTTCTGGGACTTATAAAGGGCGTGCATTAAAAGCGGTTCCCGGCACGTCAACCAGACCGACGACAGACAAAGTGAAAGAGTCCATCTTTAATATGGTCGGCCCTTATTTTGACGGAGGAGAAGGCCTTGATCTGTATGCCGGAAGCGGCGGATTGGGCATCGAAGCGCTCTCCAGAGGGTTTGACCGATTCGTATTTGTCGACCGGGACTTTAAAGCGATTCAAACGGTAAAAAGCAATTTGAAAACGCTGGGACTTCAACAGCGCGCGGAGGTCTACAGAAATGACGCTGAACGGGCTTTGCATGCGGCGGTGAAAAGGGGCTTGACATTTGACGCGGTTTTTTTGGATCCGCCTTATCGTGAGCAAAAGCTGGAAGCGCTCTTATCAATCATTGACGAAGCAAATATACTGACTGATAAAGGGTTTATTTTGGCGGAGCATGTGAAAGAAGTGGTGCTTCCGGAGACAGTGGGCGAACTCCTGATGACACGGCAGGAGATATACGGTGTAACCGGAGTAACCATATATAGAAAGAGAGGGAATGGGGATGGCTAGCATTGCCGTTTGTCCCGGAAGTTTTGATCCGGTGACCTTTGGACATTTGGATATTATCAGGCGCGGAGCAAAAGTATTTGACCGGGTTTATGTATGCGTTTTAAATAATTCCTCAAAACAGCCGCTGTTTACGGTCGAGGAGCGCTGTGATCTGCTGCGTGAAGTAACGCGGGACATTCCAAACGTCCATGTTGAATCTTTTCAGGGGCTTTTGATTGAATATGCGAAAAGCAAGCAGGCCAATGTCATTTTGCGAGGGCTGAGAGCCGTCTCCGATTTTGAATATGAGATGCAGGGAACCTCGATGAACAAAGTGCTTGACGAGAATATTGAAACGTTTTTCATGATGACGAATAACCAGTATTCATTTTTGAGCTCAAGCATTGTCAAAGAGGTTGCAAAATACAAAGGATCTGTAGCAGAGCTCGTACCGGAAGCGGTCGAAGCTGCGCTTCAAAAAAAGTTTGCAAAAAAATGAGCAGCCAAAACGGCTGCTCATTTTTTCACAGTTGCCGACTGTCTGCTGTAAAGAACGATATAAAGCAAAAGGGTCGCAATCGTAAGAAGGGGACCTGTTTGTACGATAAAATTCCATGTCTGTATGAGAAATGATTCACGTCCTCCCTCCCGCAAAAATGAGAAGACCGGCTCACTTGGAGAAGAGAAGGCCGTATAAAGGGGCTTCCAAAGGATGAGCGCAAATAAAGCCGCATAGATTCCCTGCAAGAGGCGAGCAATAAAAAACGGTTTGAAGCGAATGTCCGTTTCAGCCAAAATTCCAGCAACTTGAGCCTGTACACTGAAACCGCTGAATCCGAGAATGAAACTGACGATGACGGCTTTTTGCAGCAAAACGGCATCCGTTGCACTGACAAGTTTGCTTCCGAGCGTGATCTCAAACAGACCCGACAATAAAGGCTTGTCAAAGTCTGCAGGGAAATGGAGCGCCGTCATGACCATCCGGGTGGCATAAGAGAGGACATCTGCAATCTTCACGACGGACAGTATGTTATTAAAGACAGAAAAAAGAATGATGAATCCGCCTACCATCAGCAAGGTCTGTACGGAAGAAATCACGGCATCGCTCAATAGTTTTCCGAGCGGCCTTTTTTCTTCAAGCCTTGCTTTATGGAGTGCTTTAAATGCTTCTTTCATGGAAGGCACAGGGAGCTTTTTTCTTCTCGTATGGAGGATTTCTTCTTTTCTTCCGTAGGAACGCATTGTCAGCCCAACAGCCAAATTGCCTAAATAATGGGCTGCCGCAAGCACAAAGCCCAGTGACGGATTATGAAAAAAACCAACCGCGACAGCTCCGAAAATAAAGAGCGGGTTCGAGGAATTGGTAAATGAGACGAGCCGCTCGGCTTCTACACGGGAAATTTGCCGCTCCTGTCTGAGTCTTGAGGTCAGCTTTGCACCTGCCGGGTTTCCGGAGGCCATGCCCATCGCGAGCACGAATCCGCCGACTCCGGGAACCCGGAAAACCGGCCTCATGAAAGGTTCGAGGAGGAGGCCGACAAATTTGACGATTCCAAATCCGATCAAGAGCTCAGATAAAATAAAAAAAGGCAATAAGGAAGGGAACACGACTTCCCACCACATGGCAAGTCCGCTTTTTGAAGCGTTGAGCGACTCCTGCGGGTGGGTGATGACGGCGGCGGTAAACAAAAGCAGCACACCGGCAATGAGTAAAGTCTTTATCTTTGACATGTCCATTTCTAACCCTCCTTACGGCTGTAAAATTCACATTGGAAACAGGTTCATGATAAAATAAGCAGGAGTTATGTCGGCAAGCCTGAGAAGCCCCCTTTTCAGAAACTTCTTTATCATTATACGAGGCTTGGTCCAAATTTTAGACCATCAGATTCTCCCCCCTGAGGTTTTTTGACAAAAAGCTGAACATACTAAATTGAAAAAAACCCTTCTCTTGAAATCGGATCATTAGAAGGTATTCAACGATTTGTGGATTCATGCAGGCCGGGCAAATGAAACGGATCTGCTTTCAGCTGTTATATTGAAGAAGGAGGGTTACGTTTTCATGCAGAAAATAAGATTGATCCGTATCGCATTATTGGTTATCATCCTCGGGGCCGCTCTTACGTTCGTGAAGCTGCCTTATTACATCACAGAGCCGGGCGAAGCGACAGAGCTGAATCCTTTAATTAAGGTGGAGGACGGATACCCTGAAAAAGGCAGTTTTTCTTTGATGACCGTCAAGGTCGGACCTGCCAACCCCATTACATACTTATGGGCGAAAATGCGCCCCTACCATGAAATTCTACCTGAAGATAACTTTAAACAAAAAGGCGAATCTGATCAGGAGTATATGAAAAGACAGCTGCAGATGATGAGGGATTCCCAGGAAAATGCGATGATCGCCGCCTATAAGCGGGCCGGGAAAAAAGTCAGCTACACATCGAACGGCGTCTATGCCATGGCTGTTGTCGACGGCATGCCCGCTAAAGGAAAGATAGAGGTCGGAGATCAAATTAAGAAAGTTGACGGAAAAACCTTTCAATCGGCGGAAAGGCTCGTCCGCTACATCGAAACGAAAAAAGCGGGAGACAGCGTGGAAGTGGTCATCAAAAGGGACAAAAAAGAAATGTCATTCGGCCTGAAGCTGAAAACGTTTAAGGAAGATCCCGACAGAGCGGGGCTGGGCGTCTCTCTCATTACAGACCGGAATGTGAAAGTAAAACCCGATGTCAACATGGATATCGAAAACATCGGCGGACCGTCAGCAGGTCTGATGATGTCCATGGAAATCTATAATCAGCTGACAAAAGAAGATGAAACAAAGGGACACCATATTGCCGGGACAGGAACGATTGATGATGAAGGAAAAGTGGGGCCGATCGGGGGAATCAGCCAAAAGATCGTCGCTGCAGACCGCGCGGGAGCGGACATCTTTTTCGCACCGAATGAAGGCGGACGAAAAGGATCAAATTATGAGGAAGCGGTCAAAACGGCCAAAGACATTAAGAGCGCTATGAAAATCGTCCCTGTCGACACGATGGATGATGCGATTCACTATTTAGAAAAGAAAGTAAAAAGCGCCTGATGAAAGTTCAGGCGCTTTTTTATTTGCGCAAAAATTCCCGGCGGTCTTCATCATATCTGATCGGTGACAGCGAATACTCCTGTTCTGTCAGCATCGATCGTGCAGGCTCCTTCAGAGGCGCGCTGAACACTTTTCCGGCTTTTACGTCCAGGCTAAGGGACGGGTGAGAAAAAGATCCGATCTTCGTGATGAGTGGAACGCAGAGCTGCTTTTTCTTTTTCGAGAGGTACGCCTGTCCCTTTTTGGTCATCCCGAGAAGCCTGATGTAGGCAGGTCGCCCTTCAGAAAGAATGCGGCGGATATCGGTTCTTTTTGTTCTTGTTAAAATATGCGTATTCATCCGCTGCAGCCTTGTCCATGTATAACGCTTCGTTTTTAAAAGCTCCATGTATTCCAAAAATGACCCGGCAGTGCGGATCGCCCTCATAATACGGTGCTCAAGCCCTTCTTCAACCTCATAAATTCCGCGGAGCTCTTCCATATCCATCGTATGAAGGGTGTATTTCAAAAAGGAAAAATAATCTTCAGCCGAGTGCCAAAGGCCGAAGGTCCGGGCGTATTCCTCGAGTTCATGAACCGATGTTTCAGGGAGGAAAGAGCTCGCGGATGCGAGGCTTCCTTGATCCAGCATTGATTTGCGGACGCTTGTCGCGCTCGCGATGCGGCTCGATCCCTCAGGGAAATAAGCATCATGATAGTTTGAGGAAAGGCGCTTGACAGTCGCGGGTTTCATCTGGATATCCTTCTCGAGGATCGTTTTGACATATTGAAATCCGAGGATATTGTTCGGTTTGGAAAGGTCGAGCATGCCGCCGTCTGTCACGGCGCGGAACGCTTTTGCCATTGCGGCCGGATAGCTTATGCCGGTGGATATTTGCTGTTTGACTTCTTCATCAAGCGCTTTTTTATGTTTCATGGTGTACGCCGCTGCCTTAAGAAACGTGTCAATATCGCCATTTTCGCTGCCGAAAAACAATGAACCGCACTGCAATTCCCCGAGGATGGAGACGGCGCCTTCGGCAAATGTTTCGGCCTTTTGAACGGCGAAAGCATAAGGAAGCTCGACGACGAGATCAGCATGCGATGCAAGCGCCATTTTCGTCCTCGCCCATTTGGAGACGATGGCGGGCTCGCCCCGCTGCAAAAAAAAGCCGCTCATCACGGCAATCGCCACATCGCTTTCAGTTTGTGCTTTTGCTTCTTTTAGATGGTATAAGTGCCCGTTGTGAAACGGATTATATTCGACCACAACGCCGACTGCTTTCATTTTTCCGCCTCCCTTGCATCTGTTGAAATAGATATGATACATTTACACATGGAATGTACAGGGTGTCCGCTTGGAGCAGCGTTTTTTCTAAGTGTATGAATTGTCGTGCACGATGTCAACGAATCAATGATGCGGGCCTGTGATCTGTAAAGAAAAAATATTGACAAAAAACATGATGAAAGCTATAATCATGTTTGTTGCTCTCTTAGAGGTGATACAATGAAATGGACGATACATCAGCTCAATCAAATGCCGAAGACAGGTTTTGAATTTGATGAAACAGTTGATCTGAACGAACTCTCTCAAATCTCGGATATACGCAGCATTTCACCGGTGCGGGTGAAAGGAAGAGCGGAAATCCGGTCAAAGCAGGCTGCATTTGATTTTACAATTTCGGGCGAGATGATCTTGCCTTGTTCTAGAACGCTTGTTGATGTTCGTTATCCATTCAGTATTTCAACAAAAGAACTGTTTATATTTCATAAGACCGATGAAATCGAAGATGAAGACGTCCACATGGTCGAGGATGATCTGATCGACTTGACGCCGGTCGTAAAAGAAGAAATCCTTCTTGAGATCCCTATGCAAATCTTTTGTGAATCTGTTCAAAAAGAAGAAGGTGCTCCGCAAGAAGGCAGGGATTGGAAGGTCATTACAGAAGATGACCGGAAAAATCGAATCGATCCCAGACTGGCCGGTCTTGGGAAGCTCTTAAAACAAGAAGATGAATCTTAACGCTCTTTAAGGAGGTGGGAATAATGGCTGTACCTTTTAGAAGAACTTCTAAAACGAAAAAAAGACTTCGTCGTACTCACTTTAAATTGCAAGTGCCTGGTATGGTAGAATGCCCAAACTGCGGTGAGATGAAACTTTCACACCGCGTCTGCAAAGCATGTGGATCATACAAAGGAAAAGACGTAAAAAGCAACTAATCCATAAGAAACAAAAACACAAGACTTCCGGTCTTGTGTTTTTTTATGCAGAACCCCCCTCTCATCCTTTTATTTCCTGAAAAGAAAATAGTCTATCTACTCTATTAGCTGCATATGTATGAGGTAAATTCATAAAGCCATGGGGGGATTTTTTTTGACGGTTACAAGACAGGATGCGTGGACGCAGGATGAAGATATATTGCTGGCTGAAGTTGTGTTAAGGCACATCAGGGAAGGCGGCACACAGCTGTCGGCGTTTGAGGAAGTCGGCAAAGCATTGAGCAGAACGGCTGCCGCCTGCGGCTTCCGCTGGAATTCTTTTGTCAGAAAGCAGTATCAATCTGGAATTGAACTGGCTAAAAAGCAGCGCAAAGAATTGCGGAAAAAAATCGGGATTCACGCGGCAAACATGCCGAATTCGGTGAAAACCGTTTCCGGAGACAAAGCCGATAACCTGACGATCGATGATGTCATCCGCTATTTAGAAAAGCTGAAACAAGCGCCGTCCCAAAAAGATGCCGGCGAAGAAAAAAAACGGCTCATTGAAGAAGTCAACGCGTTGAAGGAAGAGGTCGAGAAGCTGAAGAGCGAGAATGAATCACTGAAGAAACAGCTTGAACTGACAGAGGAGGATTATAAAGCGCTGATTGAAATCATGGAGCGCGCCAGAAAAATGGTTGTACTCCAGGAGGATGAGCGGAACAAAAAGGTTAAGTTTCAAATGGAGCCGAACGGCAATCTGGAACGAATGGAGAAGTAGGGAACCGGCCATAAGCTTTCGGCCGGTTTTTCGTTTATGCGGATTCAGAGCTTTGATTGCTTTCGCTGTCAGGATGCCAAACGAGCGGATTTTCCCCTTTGTCCCGGGCCATATCGTATTTTACCGCGGTAAAGCCCATTTTGTTCCAAAAATCGGATGACTTGACACGAGGGCTTGTGCGTATCGGCAGACCGAAAGATTTGGCGAATTCCACAAGCTTCGTCCCGTACCCGTTGCGCTGGTATCCCGGCAAAACTTCAAGTTTCCAGAGCTCAAGGTAATCCTGGCCTTCTTCAAAATATTTGTTGAATTTCCCATCCTCTTTATACAGGCTCATTCTTGCCACGAGCCGATCCCCGTAATAGATGCCGTAGAACGGCGAGTCGCTGTCGTTTTCAATCATGTTGCTTTCAAGGTCCTCCAGCATGGAGAGTTCTTGAATCCCGTATTCCCTGAATTTTTTGAATTCCTCAAGTGTTTTATAATTGATCAGCAAACGTTCGACTTTAACCATTTTGTTACCCCCTTGTTTGTGTTCTACCTATATTGTAATCGCTTTTTTATAAAAATCCAAATGATAAAAATTTTCTAATATAATGTAGAAAAACGGTTTTCTGAAAATTTGAAACACCAAGCAAGTCATCTGATTCAATTTTTGCTATGATATACAGTATATAAAAAACAGCAGGATGTGAGGATTTGAGAATCGGAGTGATTGGAGGAGGCTCAGTCGGGCTTCTTTTTGCGTACTATTTTTCGTTCCGCCATCAAGTGACGGTCATCACGAGAAGAAAAGAGCAGGCGGAGGCCATCCGGCGAAACGGAATCCGTCTTTTGACAGACGGAGAAGAACATATCGCCAAAACTGAAGCGGAAGTGAAACCGGATGCGGGGTATGATCTGCTTTTTGTCGCGGTGAAAGAGCATCAGCTTGGAGCCGTTTTACCTGATGTAGAGCGCGCCGCTCCCCGTAATGTCATGTTTTTGCAAAACGGGATGGGTCACATTCCCGTGCTTGAGAGGCGGGATGCCGGATCGGACATATATGTCGGATCGGTGGAACACGGCGCCGTCAGGGAAGATGACTGCACAGTTCGCCACACCGGAAAAGGAGCGGTCAAATGGGCTGCGTTTAAAACGGCTTCACCGCCTGATCAGCTTGAAAAAGAGCTTGCGTCTGTTCATACAGCTTTTCCGTTCATTTGGCGGGAAGATTGGCATGACATGCTTGCCGGGAAATTGATTGTTAACGCCTGCGTCAATCCGATGACGGCTCTTTTGCGGGTGGAAAACGGGAAGCTGATTGAACAGCCGGCATATTTATCATTTATGAGGCTCGTATTTGAAGAAGCGAGCCGGATTTTAGCAATTGAAGACCGGCAGGCATCATGGGAAAATGTTCTTTCGGTCTGCCGACAGACAAAGAGGAATACATCCTCGATGCTGGCGGATGTCCTTGCCGGGAGAAAAACGGAAGCGGATGCCATTATGGGCTATTTGTTGAAACGGGCGGAAGAATCGGGGGAGAGAGCTCCCCACCTCGCCTTTTTATATGACAGCATCAAGGCGCTGGAAAAGGAATGAAGCTAAATCTTTTGACCAATTCGCCGAACGTGCTATACTCTTTTCGGAAAGCTAACTATTTACTGGAGAAAGGAAGTTCGAAAGATGCAGCTTACTGAACTTTCCATAAAAAGTCAAAACCCTTTTGTGCGAGACTATATAGATGGAAAAAAGGATGTCGGGCCGTTTTTTGATTACGGCTTAAACAGAGAAGATTGGGAAGTCCGGTTGTGCGATCTTTCCTCCCGGACATATGACCGCGGCGCCTTAGCCGACTACTTGCTCAATTACCACAGCAAATTTCAGTCAAAAAAGATGAACGGGGCAATCGAGCGTCTGCGCGATCCCGCCAGTGTCGCCGTTGTCGGGGGGCAGCAGGCGGGCCTTTTAACAGGACCTCTTTACACCATACATAAAATTATATCGATCCTCGTGTTTGCGAAACAAAAAGAACAAGAGCTGAATGTACCTGTCGTGCCTGTTTTTTGGGTGGCGGGGGAAGATCACGACTTGGAAGAGATCAATCACCTCTATATTTCAGACAGCGGAAAAGTGAAAAAACACAAGCTCACACAGCCTCATTGGAAGAAAAGCCAGGCGGCTAAAACGGAGCTTGATGCCGGCAAAGCCGAACAATGGCTGAACGGGGTATTCGCTTCTTTTGAGGAGACCGAATACACAAACGGCCTTCTCTCCAAATTGAAGCGATGTATGCGGCAGTCTTCATCCTTTGCCGATTTTTTTGAGTACATCGTTGCCGATCTGTTCCAGCATGACGGGCTCGTCCTCCTGAATTCGGGAGATCCTGAACTAAGGTCTCTTGAAGTCCGTTTTTTTCAGGAGTTGCTGAAAAATAATGATGAGCTGGCAGAGGCCGTAAAGCATCAGCAGGCGCTCATGAAAGAAATGGGCTACTCCCCGATCATTGAAGGGGCGGCGCAGCATGCGAATATATTTTATGAACATGACGGGGAGCGGTTTTTGATCGAGAAAAAGGGTGAAGCCTTTGTCGTGAAGGAGCTTGATCTCGAGTGGACGAAGCCTGAGCTGTATGATCTGATCGGCGAACAGCCGGAAGCCTTCAGCAATAATGTCGTGACAAGGCCATTAATGCAGGAATTTCTTCTTCCGACATTGGCGTTTATCGCAGGACCCGGAGAAATCAACTATTGGGGAGAGCTGAAATCGGCTTTCCAGGTGATGGGCTTTAAAATGCCGCCTGTTGTCCCGAGGCTGTCAATCACGATTTTAGAACGGCATATTGAAAAGAAGCTGGCAGAGCGCGGCGTTGAACTGAGGGAATCGATCGAAAAGGGAGCTGCCGCCAAAAAAGAAGAGTTTTTCGACAGCAGGGTTCCGGCGGATTTCGCCGATGCTGTAAAACAGGCGAAAGAACAAATTGACAGCATTCATTCCGCCGTCCGGTCAGAAGCGCTCGAAATTGACCGCAGCCTTGAGCCGCTTTTAAAGAAAAATGCCGGCTTTATTCAGGATCAGCTTTCATTTCTGGAAAGGGCGGTCATCAGGAAAATCGAAGAAAGAGAAAACAACATTCTGCGCGATTTTGACAAAATTCAAACGAGCATCAGGCCGTTGGGCGCTCCTCAGGAGAGAATTTGGAATATCATGTATTATTTGAACAAATACGGCCCTGATTTCTTGGAAAACTACAAAAAATTACCATATTCATTTCAAAATATGCATCAAGTTGTCAAACTTTGAAATAATTTTTTAAAAAACCTTGACTAGTTCAGGGTTTTTTTTTGTTCTAAAACAGTGTAAAATGAATTTGTGGAGAGAAGTGGTGGATAGTGGTGAGTTAAGGATGGAAGGTGGGGGCCGAGATCATGTTTATGGGTGAATACCAGCATACGATTGATTCCAAAGGCCGCATGATCGTTCCGGCAAAATTCAGAGAAGGCCTCGGCGACCAGTTTGTACTGACGAGAGGGCTTGATCAATGCCTGTTTGGCTATCCCATGTCCGAATGGAAGCTCATCGAAGAAAAACTGAAGGCTCTTCCTCTCACAAAGAAAGATGCACGCGCTTTTACCCGCTTTTTTTTCTCCGGAGCCACCGAATGCGAGCTGGACAAGCAGGGCAGAATCAACATTGCATCGCCGCTGTTAAGCTACGCAAAGCTTGAAAAGGAATGCGTGGTCATCGGAGTTTCAAATCGAATTGAATTGTGGAGCAAAGAGATTTGGGAACAATATGTAGAAGAGCAGGAAGATTCGTTTGCCGAAATTGCTGAAAACATGATCGGCTTTGATATATAATGAATCTTTGCGCGAGACAGCGTTTCTGCAATCAGTTCATTTGAAGAAAAGGTGGGACTTTTAAAAACATGTTTCAGCATAAAACAGTACTATTAAAAGAAACAGTTGATGGTTTAAACGTAAAAGCTGACGGTACATATGTAGACTGTACATTAGGCGGTGCGGGCCACAGCGCATATTTGCTTTCACAGCTGTCAAAGGACGGCAGATTAATCGCTTTTGACCAGGACGAAACCGCACTCCGCCACGCAAAGGAAAAACTGGCGGGTTATGAAGGACAAGTAACGTTCATAAAAAGTAATTTTCGGTATTTAAAAGACCGTCTAAACGAAATCGGCATTTTCCAGGTGGACGGTGTTTTATTTGATTTAGGCGTCTCATCTCCTCAGCTGGACACGCCCGAAAGGGGATTCAGCTACCATCATGATGCTCCGCTTGATATGCGGATGGACCAATCGGCGGGTCTCTCGGCCAAAGAGGTCGTCAATGAGTGGCGCTATGAGGATCTGGTGAAGATTTTCTTCAAATACGGCGAAGAAAAGTTCAGCAAACAGATTGCCAGGAAAATTGAAGAGGCAAGAGGGAAATCGGCTATTCAAACGACAGGGCAGCTTGTCGATATCATAAAAGAAGCAATTCCCGCGCCTGCAAGACGAAGCGGCGGCCATCCAGCCAAACGGATTTTTCAGGCGATTCGGATTGCGGTAAATGACGAGCTGAAAGTATTTGAAGAAGCGCTTTTACAGGCGGTCGATGTGGTAAAGCCGGGCGGTAGGGTCTCGGTCATCACATTCCACTCGCTGGAAGACCGGATCTGTAAAACGACGTTCAAAGAATTGTCTTCACTTCCTGAACTGCCTCATGGATTGCCGGTGATCCCCAAGGAGTTTGAACCGAAATTAAAATTGGTGAATAAAAAACCGATCACTCCTTCAAAAGAGGAGCTTGAAAACAATAACCGCGCGCGGTCAGCGAAGCTGCGCATCGCGGAAAAAGCACGAGAATAAGCTGTACGAATAAAAAGGAGGTCATCAGTCTATGAGCAATTTAGCTTATCAAGCGGAAAAACAGCAAAGACAGACACAGCAAAGTCCGGAAAAATCCGTTGTCATCCGGAGAAGGGCATCGATTACATTGGGGGAAAAGGTACTGATCGTCCTGTTCGCCCTGGCTGTTCTCGGCGGTTCGCTCTTTATGATTTCAAGAGCTTTCGCCGCATATCAGACCAATATTGAAATTCAAAAACTCGAAAAAAAGGTTGAAACGGAAGGCAATAGAGTTGATGACCTCAAAAAGACGGCAGATGAGCTGAAGGAACCTGAACGGATCATGGATACCGCACGGAAAAAAGGGCTTAATTTAACGAATAAAAAAGTGAAAACCATACAGGAATGATGCATAATGCCGAAAAAGAATAAATTCATGAACAGAGGAGCGGCAATACTCAGTATTTGTTTTGCCCTCTTTTTCTTTGTCATTTTAGGAAGATTCGCCTTTATTCAAGCGACAGGCAAAGTAAACGGCGAAGTCCTTGCCGTCAAGGCGAAGGAGCAGTATGAAAAAAAACGGACGATCGAAGCGCACAGAGGATCGATTCTTGACCAAAACGGGAAGGTTCTGGCAGAAGACACCTCGACTTACAAGGTTGTCGCGATTCTGGATAAAAATATGACCGTCGATAAGAAACACCCGCAGCACGTCGTCAATAAAGAAGAGACGGCCAAAAAACTCGCGCCGATTCTTGGCATGGACGAGGGGGAAATGCTTGACATTCTCAATAAAAAAGGGTTTCAGGTCGAGTTTGGTGCGGCCGGACGCGATATTTCGTACAGCCAAAAAGAAAAAATCGAAAAGCTCAACCTCCCGGGCATCGCCTTTATCCGCGATACAAAACGGTATTATCCGAACGGAATCTTCGCCTCAAACCTGATCGGCTATTCGCAGATCAACGAAAAAACGAAGGAAATGCAAGGCATGATGGGCCTTGAAAAAACGTTGAACAGCTATTTGAAAGAAACGGATGGATACATGTCATATGACACCGACAGGACGGGGTGGCGGCTGCCAAACAGCGGGGAGAAGGTGAAAGCGCCCGATAACGGCGACAATGTATATTTGACGATCGACCAGAAGATTCAAGCCTTTTTGGAAGACAGCATGACGACGGTTCAAAAGGAGTATCAGCCGAAAAAAATCATGGCGGCGGTCGTCGATCCGAAAACGGGCAAAGTGCTTGCCATGGGGCAAAGACCGAGCTTTG
The DNA here is from genome assembly GCF_033261025.1 of Bacillus sp. KICET-3. Taxonomy (NCBI): domain Bacteria; kingdom Bacillati; phylum Bacillota; class Bacilli; order Caryophanales; family Bacillaceae; genus Bacillus; species Bacillus sp. KICET-3. The sequence goes on from NZ_CP137345.1 coordinate 1,713,047, forward strand.
ATCCGAATAAGCGCGATGTCACCAACTATTACAATGACCTGATCTCCTACAGCTTTGAGCCGGGTTCAACGATGAAAATCTTCACCCTGGCGGCCGCGATCGAAGAAGGCGTCTACAACGGCGGAGAATCTTACAAGTCTGGGACATACTCGGTTTCCAAAAAAGATAAACCGATTAAAGACCACAACAACGGCAACGGCTGGGGGCCGATCACATTTAATGAAGGTGTTGAACGCTCCTCAAACGTCGCCTTTGCCATCCTAGCCAATGAGAAGCTTGGAACAGACCGCTTTAACCAGTATTTAAGAAAGTTCCACTTCTATGATAAAACAGGCATTGACTTGCCTGGGGAAGCATCGAGTAAAATCAATTTCGAATATCAGCGCGACAAAGTATCAACCGCGTACGGACAGGCATCGGCCGTTACCCCGATCCAGCAGCTTCAGGCCGCCACGGCGGTTGCCAACAACGGAAAGATGATGAAGCCGTATGTAATCGATCATGTCGTCGATCCGGACAGCAATAAAACGGTCTTACAAAACAAACCAAAAAAAGTCGGCCAGCCGATTTCTGCAAAAACGGCAAAAGAAGTGCGCGACCTGCTTGGAAACGTCGTCACTTCCAAAAAAGGAACGGGACGGCCGTATCAAATCGAAGGATTCGATGTCGCCGGAAAAACGGGAACGGCGCAAATTGCCGGTCCTGACGGCAAGTATTTAACCGGCCGGGAAAACTATGTGTTCTCCTTCATGGGAATGGCGCCGAAGAACGACCCCGAGCTTTTGGTCTATGTCGCTGTCCAGCAGCCGAAGCTGAAGGATACAGAAACAGGGTCTGAACCTGTGTCAAAGATCTTCAATCCAGTCATGAAAAACAGTCTTCACTATTTAAATATTACGCCGTCCAGCAGCAAGAAGGACGACGGAAAAGAGCAGGACGAGCAAATGACAATGCCTGATATGACAGACAAACGCACAGAGTCTGCGGTGAAAGAGGCAAAAGAAGAAGGCCTCGATCCGGTCACGATCGGCGACGGAATGGCCGTGAAAGACCAGTATCCGAAAGCAGGCGAAGCCGTGCTGCCGAATGAGCGGGTCTTTCTGAAGACAGACGGAAACATTGCGATGCCAGATATGACAGGCTGGTCGAAGCGCGATGTCCTCCGATTCGGTTCGATGGCGGGCATTCACATTGAAACGAACGGAGAGGGCTATGTGACAAGCCAAAGCGTAAAGAAAGGCAAGAAGGTAAAAACCAATACGGTGATAAAAGTCAAATTGAAAAACTCTTAAAACAGATCGGAAGGCTGTCGGCAAAAGTCGATGGCCTTCTATATTGCCTTGCGCCTCTGATGCTTGCCCGAAATTAGAGATTACACGGCCGTTCTATCAAACAGCTCCGGGGCATAAACTGAAACAAGCCCATATAAGGAGTGAACGGTCTCTTGCGCGTTTCTAATGTGACAGTCAGAAAACGTTTATTATTCGTTCTGGTTTTTGGCGTGGTCATCTTTTTGATTATCGATACAAGACTCGGATATGTCCAGTTTGTGCTGGGGGATAAGCTGACGTCCCTGGCAAAGGACTCGTGGAGCCGGAACCTTCCCTTTGAACCGGAAAGAGGGGAGATTCTTGACCGAAATGGGGTCAAGCTTGCGACGAATCAAAGCGCGCCGTCGGTTTTGGTCGTTCCGAAGCAGGTCGAAAACCCCATCAAAACGAGCAAGCTGTTGGCCAATGTTTTAAATATGTCGGAAGAAAAAGCCTACAAACACGTCACGAAAAAAACATCGATTGAAAGAATCAATCCGGAGGGACGGAAAATTTCCCATGAGAAAGCAAAAGAAGTCAGGGATTTGAATTTAAAAGGCGTCTATATCGCGGAGGACAGCATTCGCCACTATCCGTTCGGCAGCTATCTGTCCCATGTCCTGGGCTTTGCGGGGATTGACAACCAGGGTCTTCTTGGACTTGAAGCTTTTTATGATAAGGAGCTGAAAGGCGAAAAAGGCTATGTGAAGTTTTACTCTGATGCAAAGGGAAAGCGGATGCCGGGGGAAGCCGATGACTATACCCCTCCGAAAGACGGCCTTGATATGAAGCTGACGATCGATACAAAGGTGCAGACGATCATGGAGCGGGAGTTTGATATCGCGGAAGCCAAGTACAATCCGGACGGGATGGTCGGCGTGGCGATGAACCCGAAGAACGGAGAGATTCTGGCGATGGTGAGCAGGCCTGATTTTGATCCGGCTAACTATAAATCAATCGATCCCAAAATCTATAACCGTAATTTGCCTGTATGGAGCACATACGAGCCCGGATCGACATTCAAGATTATTACGCTTGCGGCGGCTTTGGAAGAACAGAAAGTCAATCTGCAAAAAGACCATTTCTATGATAAAGGGTCAGTTGAGGTCGACGGAGCCCGGCTGAAATGCTGGAAGCGGGGCGGACACGGCTCACAGTCTTTTCTGGAAGTCGTCCAAAATTCCTGCAACCCCGGCTTTGTCGAGCTCGGCCAGCGGCTCGGCAAGGAAAAGCTGTTCAGCTATATTAAAGATTTCGGATTTGGCAAAAAAACCGGAATCGACCTTCAGGGAGAAGGAACAGGCATTTTATTCCCGCTTGACCGCGTGGGCCCTGTTGAACAGGCGACAACCGCATTCGGACAGGGGGTATCGGTCACGCCGATTCAACAGGTGGCGGCCGTCTCGGCAGCGGTGAATGGAGGAACCTTGTACACGCCTTATATCGCCAAAGAATGGATCGATCCGGTCACAAAACAAACCGTCAAACAACAGACGCCGTTGCCTAAAAAGAAAGTGATTTCTGAAGAAACATCCAAGCAAATCCGCTATGCGCTTGAGAGCGTCGTCGCCCAAGGGACGGGGCGGAACGCGTATGTCGACGGCTATCGTGTAGGCGGAAAAACGGGGACGGCGCAAAAAGTAAAGGACGGAAAATACTTAAAAAACAACCATATCGTTTCATTTATCGGCACGGCGCCTTCTGACGATCCAAGCATCGTCGTTTACGTCGCCGTCGATAACCCGAAAGGGACGATTCAATTCGGGGGGACTGTAGCGGCTCCGATCGTCGGCAATATTATGAGAGACAGCCTCCCGCAGCTCGGGATTGAAAAGCGGAAAAATCAAATCGAACGCAAATACCAGTGGCTGGACAAAAAATTGGTGGAAGTCCCGAACCTTATAGGGCTGTCTGTGACAGAGCTTGAGCCTTTGCTCATCAACCTCAACCTGAAAGCATCGGGAGAAGGGGACGTCGTCGTTCAGCAATCTCCAAAACCGGGTGAGAAGGTAAAAGAAGGTTCAACGATCCGCATATATCTAGACGATCAAGACTGATATGATGATAGGCGAAAACGGCAGCCGGCTCTCAACCGGTTGCCCGTTTTTCCTATATTAAAAAATATATAGATTTTGCAGGATTAGCTGGATGTCTCCTCTTTTTTACGCTAAAATATGAACTGTATGCCTGCATGAAGTCCGTGCAGCAACGAACCGAAATCACAGGATACTGATTTAGAACGAATAGAACTCGAGAGGTTTGATACGATGAAATTGACAAAGCTTCTTACATATTTAAAAAACGAACCTTCCTATAACGGCCAAGAAGACCCTGACATTACTTCAATTGAGATGGACTCCAGGGAAGTCAAAACAGGGAGTCTTTTTGTTTGTATAAAAGGATACACGGTCGACGGGCACGAATATGCCCGGCAGGCTGCTGAGAGAGGAGCGGCGGCGATCGTGGCCGAAAGGGAAGTCGACGCGGATGTTCCCGTAATCATCGTCCGCCATACGAAGAGAGCGCTTGCTGTTTTATCTGATGCCTTTTACGGCCAGCCGACCAAGCAGCTCAAGCTTGTCGGCATCACCGGTACAAACGGGAAAACATCGACGTCCCACATGGCCGAAGAGATTTTCAGAAAAGCGGGAAGCCGGACGGGCCTGATCGGCACGATGTATATGAAAATCAATAATGAGATATTTGACGTGAAAAATACGACGCCTGAAAGCGTCACTCTTCAAAAAACATTCAAAAAAATGGTTGACCAAAACGTGGATACAGCCATCATGGAAGTTTCTTCACACGCTCTTCATATGGGCCGGGTACACGGCTGTGATTACGATATCGCCGCGTTTACCAATCTGACGCAGGATCACCTCGACTATCATCAGACAATGGAAGAGTATAAGCATGCGAAAAGCCTTCTTTTCTCCCAGCTCGGCGGTGCTTTTAACCACGAAAATCCGAAGTGGGCCGTTTTAAATGCCGATGACCCCGCTTCCGAATATTTTGCCCAGGTGACGTCAGCCCATCTGCTGACATACGGAATTTCCAACTCCGCCGATATTATGGCGAAACATATCGAGATGGCTCCGAAAGGGACAACCTTTGATCTTGTGACGCCAAAGGGAACGGAACGGGTGACGATTCCGCTCGTCGGCCGGTTTAATGTATATAACGTGCTGACAGCGGCGGCGATCGGCTTTGCCGCAGACATACCGTTTGACGTGATTGTCGAAGCGATTAAAGGACTGCAAGGCGTCAGGGGAAGATTTGAGCTGGTTGATGCCGGACAGGATTTTCCGGTGATCGTCGACTACGCCCACACACCGGACAGCCTTGAAAATGTCCTGAACACGTGCAGAGGCCTGACAGAAGGAAAACTGTTTGTCGTCGTCGGCTGCGGGGGCGACCGCGATAAGACTAAGCGCCCGAAAATGGCGAAGATCGCCGCCGAATTGGCGGATGAACCGATCTTTACGGCCGATAATCCGAGAAGCGAGGACCCGCTCGCCATTCTGCATGACATGGAAGAAGGCGTAAAAGGGTCGTATTACCACAGCATCGTCAATCGCGAACAGGCGATCTTTTTCGCCATCGCCAACGCCAAAAAAGGCGATGTCGTCCTCATCGCCGGAAAGGGCCATGAAACCTATCAGCAGATCGGCGGACAAACCTTTGATTTTGATGATGCCGAAGTGGCGAGAAGAGCCATTCTTGAATTGAAATAAACTGAAAAAGAAATAGAGGAAAGAGTTGTTAAAGTGATGGATGCGTTCAAAATAAATCAACATATGAGAAAAAACAGTGAATATGATAAATGCGTATGCTGCTTCTTAAACATGCGGGAAGGAGATGAGAACCATGCTTGAACAAGTCATATTGTTTACCATCTTATTGGGCTTTTTAATCAGCGTTCTTTTATCTCCGATATTCATCCCGTTTTTAAGAAGGCTGAAATTCGGCCAAAGCATCCGTGAGGAAGGGCCGAAGTCCCACCAAAAAAAATCGGGCACACCGACAATGGGCGGTGTGATGATCATTTTATCGATTATCGTCACAACGGTCGTAATGACATTCAAATTTTCCGAAGCCAGCATGAATATGTTTCTGCTGCTGTTTGTTACGGTTGGATACGGTCTGCTCGGCTTTTTGGATGATTATATAAAGGTTGTCATGAAGCGGAACCTTGGTCTTACATCAAAGCAGAAGCTGATCGGACAAATTGTCATTGCTGTCGTGTTTTACGCGGTCTACTATGCACAGGGATTGCCGACTTACATCCGGATTCCGGGCACTGACATTTCGTTTGATTTCGGCTGGGCTTATCTGATCCTTGTCATCTTCATGCTTGTCGGAGGCTCAAACGCCGTCAATCTGACAGACGGGCTTGACGGGCTTTTGTCGGGTACTGCTGCGATTGCGTTTGGAGCATTTGCGATTTTGGCCTGGAACCAGTCGCAATACGATGTCGCGATTTTCTCGGTTGCCGTTGTCGGCGCTGTTTTGGGATTCCTTGTATTTAACGCCCATCCCGCTAAGGTCTTTATGGGAGATACAGGCTCTCTTGCCCTCGGCGGCGCGATCGTGACGATTGCGATTTTAACAAAACTGGAGATCCTGCTGGTCATCATCGGCGGCGTATTCGTCATTGAAACCCTGTCTGTCATTTTGCAGGTGATCTCTTTTAAAACGACAGGAAAAAGAATTTTTAAAATGAGCCCGCTTCATCACCATTATGAGCTTGTGGGCTGGTCGGAGTGGAGAGTTGTCGTTACATTTTGGACAGCGGGTCTTCTGCTTGCCGTCTTAGGAATTTACATCGAGGTGTGGTTATAAGTGGATACTCAAGATCGATTACAAAATCAAAACGTCCTTGTATTAGGACTGGCAAAAAGCGGATATGCGGCTGCTTCGATCCTGCATGAAAAAGGCGTTCACGTCGTGGTGAACGATCAAAAGCCTTTTGAAGAAAACGAGCCGGCGCAAATTCTCGCCGGAAAAGGGGTTGAAATCATCTGCGGCTCCCACCCGACAGAGCTGTTCGACCTCCATTCCATCGACATTCTGATCAAAAATCCGGGTATCCGCTATGAAAATGTGATGGTCGAAGAAGCGCTGAAAAGGAACATCCCCGTCTGGACTGAGGTAGAGCTTGCCTACCATCTGACAGATGCGCCGTTTATCGGCATTACGGGCTCCAACGGCAAGACGACAACAACAACGCTTGTTTATGAAATGCTGAAAGCCGATTCAAAAAAAGCGCTGGTTGCGGGAAATATCGGAACGGCGGCAAGCGAAGTGGCCAACCTGGCGAAAGGGGATGAATGGATCGTCACAGAGCTTTCATCCTTTCAGCTGATGGGGACCTATCGGTTCAGGCCCAAAATCGGGTTATTATTAAACGTATTTGACGCCCATCTTGATTATCACCATTCGCGTGAGAATTACGAGCTTGCCAAGCAGCAAATATACCGAAATCAAGCGGAAACAGACGTTGCCGTTGTCAATTTGGATGATGAGACCGTCGTCCGGCTCGCCGAGTGTTCAAAAGCGGAAAAGGTCTGCTTCTCTGTCCGCCAGGTGCTGGAGCGCGGAGCCTGCGTCAAAGACGGCATGATCATGTTCAATGATCAGCAGGTGATGCCGCTGAAAGACGTCGTGCTGCCTGGCGAGCATAATCTGGAAAATATATTGGCCGCGCTTTGCATCGTCAAGACGGCGGGAGTTTCTGATCAAGCCGTCCGCCAGGTGCTGACGACCTTTACAGGGGTCAAGCACAGAATGCAATATGTGGCGACGATCAAAAACAGATTGTTTTATAATGACAGCAAAGCGACAAACATCCTGGCGACAAAAAAGGCGCTCTCTTCCTTTCAAAAGCCGGTGATCCTGCTCGCCGGGGGGCTTGACCGCGGAAATGAATTCGATGAATTAAAGCCGCATATGTCCTTTGTCAAAGCGATCATCACATTTGGCGAAACAGCTCCGAAGTTCGAGAAGCTCGCTGAAGAAATGGGAATACAACAGGTGAAACATGTCGATAATGTTGAACAAGCAGCATTTGCGGCGTTCAGCCTGTCAGATGAAGGAGATGTCATTCTTCTGTCACCGGCATGCGCAAGCTGGGATCAGTACAAAACATTTGAAGAACGTGGTGACATGTTTGTAAACGCCGTGCATATGCTTAAATAAGGGGCTTGTCTTCAACGGTCTTAGCCCCAAAGAAATGAAGCTTGGGGTGTTCGGCTTTGCAAACGAAAAAAACGTCACCGGATTTTTTACTGGTTATCATTACGTTATTATTGTTAACAATCGGGCTCATCATGGTATACAGCGCCAGTGCGGTATGGGCGACATACAAATATGACGATTCCTTTTTCTTTGCCAAACGGCAGCTGTTGTTTGCCGGCATCGGGGTCATCGCCATGTTTTTCATCATGAACGTCGACTATTGGACATGGAGGACTTGGGCGAAGGTGCTGATCATCGTCTGTTTCTTCCTGCTTGTCATCGTTCTGATTCCGGGAATCGGCATGGAACGGAACGGATCGCGGAGCTGGATCGGCGTCGGCGCATTCAGCATCCAGCCGTCCGAATTCATGAAGCTTGCGATGATCGCATTTTTAGCCAAGTTTCTATCTGAAAGGCAGAAAAACATCACATCGTTCAGGAAGGGCTTTGTGCCGGCGCTCGGCATCGTCTTTTCCGCTTTTTTCATCATCATGATGCAGCCGGACCTTGGGACAGGAACGGTTATGGTCGGCACATGCATCATTATGATCTTTGTGGCCGGGGCGAGAATTTCGCATTTTGTGTTTCTCGGCCTGATCGGCCTCAGCGGATTTGCCGCTCTTGTCCTGTCGGCTCCGTACCGGATTAAAAGGATCACCTCTTACTTAAATCCTTGGGAAGATCCTTTAGGGAGCGGCTTTCAAATCATTCAGTCGCTTTATGCGGTCGGTCCAGGGGGACTTTTTGGCCTCGGACTCGGCCAAAGCAGACAAAAATTCTTTTATCTTCCTGAGCCGCAGACGGACTTTATTTTTGCTATTCTTTCGGAAGAACTCGGATTTATCGGAGGATCGCTGATTTTATTGCTCTTCAGCATTCTTTTATGGAGAGGCATCAGAATCGCATTGGGCGCGCCTGATTTATACGGCAGCTTTGTCGCTGTCGGCGTCATCTCCATGATCGCGATTCAGGTGATGATCAATATTGGAGTTGTGACCGGATTGATTCCTGTGACAGGCATTACCCTGCCGTTCTTGAGCTACGGGGGATCGTCACTCACCCTGATGCTGATGGCGGTCGGTGTTCTGCTGAATGTCAGCAGATATTCTAGATACTAGTCAAAATCGTTTTGCCGGATAACCCTGTGCCTAAAGCAGGGTTATCGTCATGTACATAAGAAATAAGGGGGAAGACAGATGCGGATCGTTGTAAGCGGAGGCGGTACGGGCGGACACATTTATCCCGCCCTTGCATTCATAAAAGAAGTCAAACAGCATCATCCTGACGTGGAATTTTTATATATCGGAACAGAAAAGGGCCTGGAGAAAAATATCGTCGAGCGGGAAAACATCCCGTTTAAAGCGATTGAAATCACGGGCTTTAAAAGAAAGCTTTCATTTGAAAACGTCAAAACCGTAATGCGCTTTTTAAAAGGTGTCAGAGAGTGCAAGAAAGAATTAAAGCGATTTAAGCCTGATGCGGTGATCGGAACGGGCGGCTATGTATGCGGACCTGTTGTGTATGCCGCTTCAAAATTGGGAATTCCGACGATCATTCACGAGCAGAACAGCCTGCCGGGGCTCACCAATAAATTTTTATCCAAATATGTTGATAAGGTAGCGATTTGCTTTGAAGAAGCGAAAGCTCATTTTCCTGCAGAAAAAGTTGTATTCACAGGAAACCCGAGAGCGTCTGAAGTCGTCTCTATAAAAGGGGCCAGGTCACTGACGTCTTTCGGGCTTCAGGAGGACAAAAAAACGGTTCTCATTTTCGGAGGAAGCCGCGGCGCCGCTCCGATTAACAAAGCTGTCATCGAGATGCAGCGGGAGCTGAAGACGCGGGATTATCAGGTTCTTTATGTTACCGGGGAAGTTCACTATGATAAAGTAATAGAAGAGCTGAAAAAAGTGGGCGCGGCTGAAAATATGTCCGTTCAGCCGTTTTTGCATCAAATGCCGGAGTATTTACAGGCGCTTGATGTCATCGTGGCGCGGGCCGGTGCGACGACAATAGCGGAAATCACCGCGCTCGGCATTCCGAGCGTCCTGATTCCGAGCCCGTATGTCACGGCCAACCATCAGGAAGTAAACGCAAAATCGCTCGGCGACCGGAACGCCGCCGTCGTTTTAAAAGAATCAGAGCTTAATGGAGAGCGCCTTATTCAGGCGATCGATCATATTTTACAAGACGGCAACACATTAAAAGAGATGAGCGAACGCACAAAATCCCTCGGTGTTCCAGACGCGGCCCAGCGTTTGTATGAAGTATTAAAAGAGCTGAAACAGCAAGCGAAATAATGACAGAGATTTTGGAGGTTTTCCATGGATAAGGTAATACAAGAATTAAAAGAGCTGCAAGTTGGCAAAGTTCTGGAAAAAGAACCGCTCGCAAACCATACGACGATTAAAATCGGAGGTCCTGCCGATGTTTTGGTTGTTCCGAAAGACATTCAGGCGGTTCGGGATACGATGAAAGTCGTGAAAAAGCATGGCGTCAAATGGACGGCCATCGGCAGAGGTTCAAACCTGCTTGTTCTTGATAAAGGTATAAGGGGCGTCGTCATCAAACTCGGAGCAGGACTTGATCATATGGAAATCGATGGCGAGCAAGTGACGGTCGGCGGGGGTTACTCTGTTGTACGGCTGTCTACAGGCATCAGCAAAAAAGGGCTGTCAGGCCTTGAATTTGCTTCAGGCATACCGGGATCTGTCGGCGGAGCCGTTTATATGAATGCCGGCGCCCACGGATCAGACATCAGCCGGGTTTTGGTCAAAGCGCTGATTCTCTTTGAAGACGGAACAACAGAATGGCTGACGAACGAAGAAATGGAGTTTAGCTATCGTACGTCTGTCCTGCAAAATAAACGGCCGGGGATTTGCCTCGAAGCGGTTCTGAAGCTTGAACAAAAAGAGCGTGATGCGATCGTCGCACAAATGCAAAAAAACAAAGACTACCGGAAAGAAACACAGCCCGTCTCAAACCCTTGTGCGGGAAGCATTTTCAGAAACCCTCTGCCTGAGCATGCCGGACGGCTCGTTGAACAGGCGGGGCTGAAAGGCCACCAGATCGGAGGGGCAAAGGTTTCCGAAATGCATGGAAACTTCATCGTCAATGCTGGCGGGGCGACCGCAAAAGATGTTCTTGATTTGATTGCGTACATCCAAAAAACGATTAAAGAAAAATATGATATCGATATGCACACAGAGGTTGAAATCATCGGAGAAAAACGATAAACACCCTCTGAAACAAGCCAGCCTTATGATATAATGAACAAAAACAAACGGCATCCTCAGTATGTCGTTTGTTTCACTAACGGAAGTTTTTCTGTTTGCAGCTGACATCGTGTCCCATTTGGAGACGCGCGTCTTTTTTTCGAACTAAAATAGAGCAAATAAAAGTTTTTTGTCTGCTTGATTGAACCTGAGGTGAGCCCAACGTGAAACCCGGTATTGATAAGGAAAAAGTAGTAAATATAGAAGAGCGGATTCCGAAAATCAAAGAACAGAGAAAGCAAAAGGCAAACCGCCGGCTGATCACTTTCATCCTGCTTTTTTTTACGATGATGCTGATCATCATCTACCTTCAGACGCCGATCAGCAAGGTGTCGAATGTCGAGATTAAAGGTAACCGGAACGTTCCGGCAGAAGACATCATTTCCCTGTCCCAAATTTATAAAGGACAGACGGAATACTGGAGCCTCAATAAAGAAAAAACGGCAAAAAAGATTGAGAAAAATAAATTAGTCAAAAAAGCCGAAGTTTCCAAGAAACTGCCCAACAAAATTGAAATCTCCATCGAAGAATATAAAAGTATTGCGTTTTTACAAAAAGACCATGTGTATTATTCCGTGCTTGAAAATGGGACGGTTCTTCCCGAAGAAGTGACCCCGAATGACAAAGGGCCGATATTAAATGACTGGCCGGAAAACGAAAAGCTCATTCAAATGGCCAAACAGCTGAACAAACTCCCTGACTCCGTAAAGAAATCGATTTCTGAGATCAACTACGCGCCTCAAAAATCAAACCCTTGGCTTATCAGGCTGTATATGAATGACGGCTATATGGTAACGGCTTCGATCAAGACATTTGCGAAAAACATGGAGAACTATCCCGCCATTGTCAAGGAGCTTCCCAAAGGAGAAAAAGGCATCATCCATTTGGAAGTCGCGGCATACTTTGAATCTTTGAAAAAAAAGTCCGAAGACCATAAAAAGGAAGAGGAACGTTGAAGAGGCATACAGTCAACCTCTCTCTGGCCATGCTCGTTCTCGGCTTTCTTTTGGCTTTTTCATACCAATTCGCAAAAGAAAACAGAGACCGCGTGGAAACCGCGGAGGAGTGGAAAAAGGAATATTCCCTGCGCGACAGGCTGATTAAAGAGGAAAAGCAAAACAAAGCGCTGGAAAAAGATTTATTTAAGAAACAGCAGGAAGTTCGGAAAACGGAAGCATCGCTCAAAAACGAAAAACAGGAATATTACAATATTCTTGAAGATGTTGAGAGATACAGGATGTATGTCGGCGAAATCGGCGTTCAGGGCGAAGGCATTGAAGTCACGCTGAAAGATTCCTCATATGTGCCTGAAGGGGAGAATGTAAACAATTATATCGTTCACGAAAGCCACATTTTCCGCCTGCTGAATGAGCTCTGGATCTCCGGCGCAGCCGCGGTATCGATCAACGGACAACGCGTAACGCATCATTCCTATATCTCCTGCAACGGACCGGTCATCACGGTTGACGGAACTCAGCATCCGGCTCCGTTTGTCATTTCAGCGATCGGGGAAGCGGACGTGCTTTTGCCGGCGCTGAACATAGCGGGCGGCCTGATTGACCAGCTGACCCGGGACCATGTGTCAGTCAGCATTGAGAAACAAGATAAAATCGAGATGGAGCCTCTTTTAAAACAAGGGGAATGAAAGGTGAAAAGTTGGTGGGCGGATCTTGAAAAAACAGTATCGTTTCATTGGTTTAAGCGCTCTGATGCTCATATTCGGGCTTATGCTGTCCGTGCAGTTTAATTCCCTGAAAGAGCCCGAGGTCCGCGATACGAGGGACATATGGCAGATTCGCGAAGATTTAAAAAAGGAACAGAAAAAGCAGCTTGAACTGATCAGCGAGATCGATAAATATGAAAAAATGCTCGGCACATACAGCCGCGAAGAAGGCCATTCACAGACAAAAGCGCTGAATGAAACGCTTCAGCATTTAAAAAAACAGGCCGGTTTTACTGATGTCACCGGCAGCGGCATCACGATTACGATTTCCCGGCTGTTTTCTGATGAATTAGCGGGAGAGTCCCTTCAAAACCCGCCTCCTGATCTTTTGAAAAAACTGATCAATGAATTAAACATGTACGAAGCAGAGGACATTTCCATCAACGACAGGAGAGTCGTGAATACGACCGTGATCAGGGACATTAACGGAACGACGAAAATAGACGGTTATCCATTGGACAACTACCCGATAACAGTAAAAGTCATCGGGAAAGACGCCGATAAACTATATAGCCGAATGAATGCTTCAACCCTTCAAGATCTGTTTGCGGGAGAGAATCTGGATTTGCAAATTAAAAAGCCTGAAAAACGTATCAAAATCAAAGCTTATGAAGGTTCAATGCAAGTCAAACCATTGAAACCGCTTGAAAAATCAAAAGGAGAGAATTCCTAATGTGGCTTCCGGTTTTAGGTCTTTTGCTTGGAATTGCCATCGGGTTCACCACGAACTTTACAATTCCGGAAGAGTACTCTAATTATTTGTCCTTAGCCATTCTCGCATCACTTGATACGCTGATCGGAGGAATAAGGGCTCATTTAGAAAGTATATACGATGAACTAGTTTTTGTGACAGGCTTTTTCTTCAATATTCTTCTCGCGATAAGTTTGGCTTTTCTGGGCGTTCATCTTGGTGTAGACTTGTACTTAGTCGGTATGTTTGCATTTGGCGTCAGGCTGTTTCAAAACATAGCCGTCATCAGAAGAATACTGCTCGCCAAATGGACGGCATCAAGAAGAAAAAATAAAAAAAATCAGATTTAAAAGAGGATATACATAGGATATAACGAATATTCACAGTAATCCTAAAACTAAAAAGCAGAGTGTTGGTTCGTTATGTATTGTTACACACTTGTAAAACCAGATTCATTGTATTGTTGTTCGGCAAATAATAGAATAGAATTGACTGAAATGTGAGGAGGTGCCATAGAATGAACAACAATGAACTTTACGTCAGTCTAGACATCGGTACGTCCAATATAAAAGTGATCGTCGGTGAAATGTCGGACGAGTCGCTTAACATTATCGGAGTCGGAAATGTTCCCTCAGAGGGGCTGAAAAAAGGATCAATCGTTGATATAGATGAAACGGTTCATTCTATAAAAAAAGCGTTTGAACAAGCAGAAAGAATGATAGGTTTTCCGCTGAGACATGCCATTGTCGGCGTGAACGGAAACTATATCAATATTCAAGATACGAACGGTGTTGTGGCGGTTTCAAGCGAAAACAAGGAAATCCACGTCGAAGATGTGCGCCGGGTCATGGAGGCGGCCCAAGTCGTGTCCATCCCTCCTGAACAGCTGATCGTCGATGTGATTCCGAGGCAGTTTATCGTTGACGGAAGAGGCGATATAACAGATCCGAAAAAGATGCTCGGTGTCCGCCTTGAAGTTGAAGGATCGCTGATTACCGGTTCAAAAACGATTCTACATAACCTGCTCCGCTGTGTAGAACGGGCGGGAATTGAAATTATGGATATATGCCTGCAGCCGTTGGCTGCCGGATCTGTCGCATTATCAAAAGATGAAAAGAACCTCGGGGTGGCGTTAATCGATATCGGCGGAGGATCGACAACTGTCGCCGTCTTTGAAAACGGCCATCTTCTTGCGACCCGCGTCGTTCCCTTGGGAGGCGAAAACATTACCAAGGACCTATCGATCGGCCTCCGCACCTCCACTGATGAGGCTGAACGGGTGAAAAAACAGTTTGGACATGCTTTCTATGAAGAAGCGTCAGAAGAGGAAGCATTCGAGGTCGCCGTGATCGGGACGGACCAAAAACAAACGTTCACTCAGCGGGAAGTGGCTGACATTATCGAAGCCAGGCTCGAGGAAATCTTCTTGTTTGTGGCAGAGGAACTGCGGAACATGGGAATTAAAGAATTGCCGGGAGGATTTGTACTCACGGGCGGACAGGCGGGGATGCCGGGTGTCCTCAGTCTCGCACAGGATGTTCTTCAAAATAACGTCAGAGTGGCTAGCCCGAACTATATCGGTGTAAGGGAACCCCAATACATGACAGGGGTCGGACTCATTCAGTTCGCATACCGAAACGCAAAAATCCAAGGCAGAAAAGTAGGTTTTAAAATGCCGGCGGAAGCGGTTCAGGAAGTCGCGGCTTCCCATCAAAAAGAAGTGCAGCAGCGTCCGAAACCAAAATCAAAGCAGCAGCAGGCCCAAGCTGAGAAAAAGCCGAGCAAAATGAAAAAAATATTTAACTTCTTTTGGGAATAGAGATTAGTCATTCGACGGATTAGGAGGATTTAGCATGTTAGAGTTTGAAACAAATATAGACGGCTTAGCATCGATTAAAGTAATAGGAGTAGGTGGCGGCGGAAACAATGCTGTCAATCGGATGATAGAAAATGACGTACAGGGAGTCGAGTTTATCGCGGTCAACACGGATGCTCAAGCCCTTAACCTATCCAAAGCAGAAACGAAAATGCAGATCGGCGCGAAGCTGACGCGGGGCCTTGGAGCGGGAGCCAACCCGGAAGTCGGCAAAAAAGCCGCAGAGGAAAGCAAAGAACAGATTGAAGAGGCGTTAAAAGGCGCAGACATGGTGTTCGTTACGGCTGGAATGGGCGGCGGAACAGGCACAGGAGCTGCCCCGGTCATCGCACAGATTGCAAAAGAATTAGGCGCGCTCACTGTCGGCGTCGTGACAAGACCGTTTACTTTTGAAGGCAGAAAAAGACAGCTTCAAGCTGCGGGCGGCATTACAGCGATGAAAGAAGCCGTCGACACCCTGATCGTCATTCCGAATGACAGACTTCTTGAGATCGTTGACAAAAATACGCCGATGCTTGAAGCGTTCCGTGAAGCGGACAACGTCCTGCGCCAAGGTGTACAGGGTATTTCAGACTTGATTGCGACACCTGGATTGATCAACCTTGACTTTGCCGATGTGAAAACCATCATGTCAAACAAAGGTTCAGCATTGATGGGAATCGGTGTTGCCACAGGTGAAAACCGCGCTGCCGAAGCCGCTAAAAAAGCTATCTCAAGTCCGTTACTTGAAACAGCGATTGACGGTGCACAAGGTGTTCTTATGAACATTACGGGCGGATCAAACTTAAGTTTGTATGAAGTTCAGGAAGCAGCTGATATTGTAGCCGCCGCATCAGATCAAGATGTAAACATGATTTTCGGATCAATCATTAATGAGAATCTAAAAGATGAAATTGTTGTTACCTTAATTGCGACCGGCTTTATTGAACAGGAACAAGATGCCGCAAAGCCGCAAAGCAGACCTTTAAATCAAGGCTTAAAACAGCATCACAGCGTTCCGAAGCGGGAACCGAAGCGCGAAGAACAACAGCCAAGCATGCCTCACCGCAGCCCATCACAGCCTGCAGAGGATACGCTGGACATCCCGACATTCTTGAGAAACCGCAATAAACGATAAGAATAAGAAAGGCTGCTGATTTTAATCGGCGGCCTTTTCATGTGTTGCACATCAGGCAACCGTTCGATAAACGGGCCGCGCCTTCCCATCCTCCTGATCCACCGCACGACAGACTAGCTTCTTCGTTCACTCTTTTGTCCCGGAGGACATCTTTTTGTCGTCATCCCCATCAGCACACCGAACTATTTTTAAACATGCGTATATGTAAAAAGTATGAATTTACATGTCAATTCTACAAAAATGACAAAAGTCGACAAAATCTATAGGTTTTTTCTTTTACATTATACATATCTTCTTTTTTCTACACATAGAAATGCAAGAAGCTGCAAAAGCGACTCGTTTCGCGATTCACAAAAGGAGGATGTCATTTGAAGAAAAAACCCATTTACCGCACATTCGTGTATGCAGCAGTGATCGGTGCGCTTTTGGTCCCAGGTGCTGCCCAAGCCAACAGTGGCACAGCCGGAAAAAGCGCGAAAGTGCAAGCGAAAATATCAAGCTCTCTTTACAAAAGCTTTGGCAAAAATGAAAAGGTCACATTTTTGATTAAAATGAAAGACCAGGCCAATGCGCAGCAAACAGCAAATGTGACTGAGAAAAATGCCAAGGCGAGCATCATGACGAAAAAAAGGGTCAAACAGCTGAAACGTTCAGCGGTTCTGACTTCTTTAAAGACAAAAGCTGAACGAACGCAAAAAGACTTGAAAACGTATTTGGAAAAAGAAGAGAAAAAAGGCACGGCAAAGCAAGTGGAATCATTTTATATCGTCAACGGGATGGCGGTGACGGCAACAAAAGAAGTGATGGAAAAAATAGCGGCGTTTCCAGAAGTGGAAAAGGTGCTGCCAAATCAAACGATCAAATTGAGCGAAACAGAAAAAGCCTCAATCGAAACGTCGAAAAAAGCATCAGCTTCTGAGGCTGCCGCCAACATCCGCCAAGTGCGTGCACAGGATGTCTGGAAGAAAAAATATAAAGGCAAAGGAACGGTCGTCGCATCGATTGACACAGGGGTTGAATGGGATCATCCGGCATTAAAGAAAAAATACCGCGGATATAATCCATCAAAGCCGAACAGCCCGAACAACGAATATAACTGGTTTGACGCCACAAGCAATAAAAAAACGCCGTATGACGATCTCGGGCACGGCACACATGTGACCGGAACGATGGTCGGCTCTGAATCAGGCGGGAAAAATCAGATCGGTGTTGCCCCAACTGCGAAATGGATCGCTGTTAAAGCTTTTGGAGAGGATGGCGGAAGTGAAAAAGACCTTTTGGAAGCGGGCGAGTGGATTTTGGCGCCGAAAGATGCAAAAGGCAAACCGCATCCGGAAAAAGCGCCTGATGTCGTCAATAACTCCTGGGCAGGCGAACGCGGGCTTAATGAATGGTACCGCGACATGGTGAAAGCGTGGCGCGCGGCCGATATTTTCCCTGCATTCGCGGCAGGCAATGTAAGTGAATTCGAGCCGGGCGGACCGGGATCAGTAGAAAATCCTTCAAACTATCCCGAATCTTTTGCGATTGGCGCTGTTGACAGCACGAACGCTTTAGCCGATTTTTCATTGCAAGGCCCTTCACCATACGATGAGATCAAACCGGATATTTCCGCGCCTGGCGCGAGCATCCGTTCTGCCTATCCTGGGCACAGATACGCTGCGATGGACGGCACGTCAATGGCAACTCCGCATGTTTCGGGCATTGTGGCATTAATGAGGGAAGCCAATCCGAATATCACAGTTGATGAAATAGAACGCATTTTGATAAAAACGGCAAAGCCTTTGACAGACAAAACGTTTGACAGTTCACCAAACAACGGGTATGGATACGGATTGGTCGATGCACTGAAAGCCTTCAACGAGGCAAAAAAATAAAGGAATCTTAGAAAGGCAAAACCTTTAAGCGGTTTTGTCTTTTTTTAACGGATTTTAAACAAATCCTTGACAAATAACGACAAAAAAATAAACCAATATTTACTATATTAAAGAGAACACCACTGTCAGACAAAACAATCAAAAGAAAGGAGGGCCGTCTGCCATATCACATTCAACCTGAAAAAGGGGGATTTCATTTGAAAAGAAAGCTGAAAAAGAAGGCGCTCTGCTCCATTTTGAGCGGGCTTTTAGCCGGATCGATGCTTATGCCCGCCGCTTCTTCCGCCGCAGAATCGGCATCACCGCTCACATCCTACAAAGAACAGGCCAAACAAAATGCTTCCACCGGGAAAAAAATATCGGCATCACTTGTAAAACGTTTCAAAAAAGAAGATATGGTCACCTTTTTGATTAAGATGAAAGATCAAGTCGATACGCAAAAAGTCGCAAAACAAGCGGAAAAGAAAGCAAAAGCGAAATCATTGAGTTCAGCTAAAGCGGAATACCAAAAGCGTTCAGCCGTTGTTTCTTCATTAAGAATCAAAGCCGATGAGACGCAGGAGCGTTTGCAAAGCTATTTAAAAAAGCAAGCGAAAAAGGGAAACGCTAAAGATATTCACTCGTTTTATATTGTCAACGGAATGGCTGTCCGTGCGACAAAAGAAGTCATGGAGCAGGTGGCCGCCTTTCCGGAAGTTGAAAAAGTGCTACCGAATGAAAAAAGGCAGTTGATCAAGCCGGCCAAACAGTCTGTCAAACAAAAACCGGTGCAAGCCCGCGGCGGGATTGAATGGAACATCGATCAGATCAGCGCACCGAAAGCGTGGGGATTAGGATTTGACGGAACCGGGACCGTTGTGGCTTCAATTGACACAGGGGTTGAATGGGATCATCCGGCTCTAAAAGAAAAATACCGCGGATATGACCCGGCGCATCCTGACAGTCCTGATCATGAATTCAACTGGTTTGACGCTACGACTGGCGGTTCTGAGCCATATGACGATCTGGAACACGGAACGCATGTGACAGGAACAATGGTTGGCTCAGAGTCCGGGGGCCAAAATCAGATCGGTGTGGCGCCGGGTGCAAAGTGGATTGCGGTGAAAGCCTTTAATGAGGATGGCGGCACAGATGAGGATCTCCTTGAAGCTGGCGAATGGATATTGGCGCCTAAAGACAAGGATGGCAATCCACACCCTGAAATGGCCCCGGATGTCGTCAATAACTCATGGTCCGGCGGATCGGGCCTTGATGAGTGGTACAGGGATATGGTAAAGGCATGGAGAGCCGCCGATATCTTCCCTGAATTTTCCGCAGGCAACGTGGATTTATTTAATCCGGGCGGGCCCGGCTCCATCGCAAACCCGGCAAACTATCCCGAAGCGTTCGCAACAGGGGCGACTGACATCAACAAACAATTGGGCGATTTTTCTTTGCTTGGTCCGTCACCATATGATGAAACAAAACCTGAAATAACCGCTCCCGGTGTCAACATTCGGTCATCTGTTCCGGGAAAAGGCTATCAAGACGGCTGGGACGGGACCTCAATGGCCGGGCCGCATGTATCGGCCGTTGCAGCGCTTTTAAAACAAGCGGATGCATCGCTTTCTGTCGATGAAATGGAACAGATATTAATCAATACGGCAACACCTTTAACAGACAGCAAGTTTACCGAATCACCGAACAACGGGTACGGCCACGGGCTTGTCAACGCGTATGAGGCGGTATCTGCCGTCACGGAAGGACTCGGCAAAGCCGAAGGCCGTGTTGGAAAAGAAGGAGAAGACAGCAAACCGCCGGTTTTAACCCATGAACCGTTTAAAGAGGTTTTTTCAGGTTCTGACATTTCCTTTACAGCTGAAGCTGAAGACGATGTCAGCATTGCGACAGTCAAACTGGCCTATCAAATCGATTCTTCCGAATGGCGGACTGTTGCTGGCAAACAAATCAGCGGCGATTACAAGAAAGGAACGTTTGAAGCGGTCATTCCTTCTTTGGATGGCAAAATCCTTTCCTACAAGTGGATCGTCACAGACTTCGGCGGAAATCAAACGGAGTCCAATTTATATGAAGTTCCGATCTCATTTGCTGTGACAACAGGATATAAACAAAGTTTTGAGACTCCGGCAGCCGGTTGGACAAGCTACGGAGTAAACGATTCATGGCAGCAGGGCGTTCCCGAGTCGGGACCGAAATCGGCCGCATCAGGTAAACAAGTATATGCAACGAATTTGACAGGGCCGTATCAAGATTCGGCGAATATGAATCTTTTGATGCCTAAGGTTCAAGTGCCTAAAAATCAAAAGCTTTATCTCCATTTTAAATATTGGCATGAATTTGAAGAGGATTTTGACTATGGCTTCGTCTATATCCAGCCCGAAGGAGAAACGGAATGGGTGCAGGCCGCTCAATTCACCGGGGTGACTCCGGATTGGATGGATGAAGAAATTGACTTATCCCAATACCAGGGGCAGTCCATTAAGATCATGTTTAATCTGCAATCAGACGAAGACATTTCAAAAGACGGGCTGTACATTGATGATGTCGAGCTTGTCAAAGAGCCGAAAAGCACAGGCAAGAAAAACCGCTTAGGCGTTGAAAAACGTACAGGCAGCATGAAGGACAAGAAAACGAAAAAGCAAACGATCGATCCGAAACAAGCAAAACCGGCTGACGCCGTCCGGCAGGACATACAGAGAGGGAAAGCATCTCCGGCAGTCCTTCCGCTGCGGGCGAAGGTGAGCGTGCTTGAAACGGGAAAATCCACATACTCAAGCGAGAACGACGGCTCATACAGCATAGCCCATCTGCCGGGAACTTATACGATAAAAGCAGAAGCGTACGGATATGAATCAAGCACCCAAACCGTAAAAATTGAAGCCGACAAAACGACAACTGCCGACTTTGTGATGAAAGAACTGAAAAAAGCCACACTGAAGGGGATCGTGAAAAACAAAAAAAGCGGCGAACCCGTTCGACATGCAAAAATCTATCTCATTGAAGACGCGGCCGTCAAGCCTGTACAAACAGATGAAAACGGTACGTATTCAATCACAGCCTATGAAAACTCATACACTGTGAAAATCGCCGCGAAAGGCTATTACAGCAGTCAATTCACGGTTGATCTAAAAGGAGATGCCACAAGAGACATCGAGCTTGATCCTTATATCGGCTATCCCGGTGAAATCGGCTATGATGACGGCACTGCAGAAAATGCCTGGGCTTTTTATGAAGCAGACAATGCCATTGCCGTTAAAATGTCCCTTGACAAAGGACAGGAACAAGCGATGCTGAAAGGCGGACTATTTAAATTCTGGGAAGCTGATTTTCCAGATCCGGGCGGCACCGATTTTGCAGTCGAAGTCTATGACGCTTCAGGCGAAAAAGGTTCTCCAGGCAACAAGATCGCCGGACCGTTCACAGGGGAAGCGCTTCGCAACGGCGAATGGACCAACGTTGATCTGAGTGATGAGGGCATCATGGTCGGAAAGGACTTCTATCTCGTCTATGTGCAAACAAAGGACATGGATCACTCTCCGGCTCTCGCGTCAGATGAAGACGGCGAGAACTCCGGCCGGAACTGGCAATTTACGGACGGTGCCTGGTCGAAAATACCTGTGGAACAAGGCAATTTCATGATTCGCGCTTTAGTCGACTACGAAGTTTCCGTACCGGTGATCACGTCGCCGAAAGACGGGCTTGTCACCAATCAGAAGAAAACCGTCATAGAAGGAACGTCTTCTCCGACAATAACCGTGCATCTATTTAACGGCAAGGAAGAAATCGGAACGGTACAAACCGGAAAAGACGGCACATTTTCAAAAGAAATCGCGCTTCAAAAAGGAGAAAACATCATAACCGCTAAAGCATCTGCCGCTTCCGGAACGACTGATGCTTCCGCTCCGGTCCGGATCGTGCTTGACCAAACCAAACCGAAGCTTTCGATCACTGCGCCGGAAGACGGATCAAAGCTCAATAAAGAAACCGTAACTGTAACAGGCACCGTCTCAGACGACCATTTGGACTCTGTCAAAGTGAACGGGAAGAAAGCAGCCGTTGAAAACGGCGAATATTCGGCCCGGATTCTCCTTGATAACGGGAAAAATGAAATTAAAGTCACGGCTGCTGACGCAGCGGGCAATAAAACAACTAAAAAAGTGGCGGTCGATGTGAATTTTGAAGGGCCGCAAATCACAAACCTCAAGCCGGCTGAGGACATACAGCTGAAGACGGGGGAAACGGTGAAAATCGAGTTTGAAAGCACCGCCGATCTCGATGCGGTCTTCGTCGTCAGAATGCCGCTGACCAACTTCAAAACAGCCGCACAAAACGTGACGGAACTTCCGCTCAGAGAAGTGTCATCAGGCAAGTATGAAGGATATTGGACCGCCACCTCCACTGCGAAAGCAAAGGGAGCGGAAATCGAGGTCATTGCCTGCGATGACTATGGAAATGAAGTGAGAAAAACGGCAAAGGGCAAGCTGTATATTAATGAAAAATCTTAAATTCATGAGAAGCGCCGTCTGTTTTTAGACGGCGTTTTTTTTCTTTCGGACATCGACAAATTCAGTATGAATTTCTCAAAAAATGTGCCATTTGCGCAACATTAATTGACAGACTTTACCTCTGGGCTTGCTTTATACTTAGGAAAACAAACATATGGTCAACCGGTCGCAGAAAGGGAATACGCAAGGAAAGGGGACGGACGTGGAGATTTATCTGGATGCGATTTGGCTGTTAAACTTTTGTTTTGATTTGCTGCTTTTACTGATGACCGCGTTTATATTGAAGCGAAGGGTAAAAAAGCGAAGGTTCATCCTTGGGGCGCTCGTTGCGTCAAGCATCGTTCTGTTTATGTTTACCCCTTTATCGCCATATGTCCTTCACCCGGCCGGCAAGCTGTTTTTTTCCATCTTCATCGTTCTTGTGACGTTTGGATTTAAACGGTTTCGCTTTTTTTTGCAAAATTTGTTTTCTTTTTATTTTGTCACTTTTTTAATGGGAGGGGGAATGATCGGGGTTCATTCTTTGCTGGAAACGGATTCGATCATGGAAAACGGCGTCTTTATGACAAATTGGTCCGGTTTTGGCGATCCCGTCAGCTGGCTGTTTGTCGGAGCCGGATTTCCGGCTGTATGGCTGTTTTCAAAAAAACGCTTTGAAGACGCCGAGGCAAAAAAGATTCAATACGAGGAACGCGTACGCCTTCAGGCGGATATCGACGGACATACGCTTCATTTTAACGGATTGATTGATTCTGGAAATCAGCTGTACGACCCGATTACAAAAACACCTGTCATGATTGTCAATATTGAAAAACTGAACGGCATATTGGGCGAAGAGGCCAGCTCGGTCATCATGGAAAACAGTCCTGTTGACGCCATCGGCCTGCTTGATGATGCATTTCCGCATATCGGCAGGATTCGTTTAATCCCATACAGGGGCGTCGGCCATCAGCATCAGTTTTTAATGTGCCTCAAGCCTGATCATGTGCTGATATATACGAAAAAGGAGGTGCTCGAAGCGCCGAAATGCCTGATCGGAATCAGTACCTCGCCGCTGTCGGCGGATGATGAATTCGATGCGATCGTTCACCCGAAAATGCTGTCCGGCCATCCTGTCAAACACGTTTCATAACACCTCGGGACCCGTTACACTATCATACTCCCGGGGACGCTTATTTAGAAGGGGGAGGAAAATGAAAAAACTAAAATTAAGGCTGACCTATCTCTGGTATAAACTTTTAATAAAGCTCGGATTGAAAAGCGATGAAATTTATTATATCGGCGGAAGCGAAGCGCTGCCGCCGCCATTATCAAAAGACGAGGAGCAGGTGCTTCTTCATAAGCTGCCCGACGGCGATCAGGCGGCGCGGGCGATTTTAATTGAACGCAATTTGCGGCTTGTTGTATATATTGCCAGAAAATTTGAGAATACAGGCATCAATATCGAGGATCTAATCAGCATCGGCACGATCGGCCTCATCAAGGCGGTGAACACCTTTAATCCCGAGAAGAAAATCAAGCTGGCTACATATGCTTCAAGATGTATAGAAAATGAAATTTTAATGTATTTAAGACGGAACAATAAAATCCGTTCAGAAGTATCGTTTGATGAACCGCTAAACATCGACTGGGACGGAAATGAATTATTGCTGTCAGATGTGCTCGGAACGGAAAATGACATCATCACGAAGGATATCGAGGCAAACGTTGACAAAAAGCTGCTGAAAAAAGCGCTCGAGCAGCTGAATGACAGGGAAAAGCAAATTATGGAGCTTCGCTTCGGACTTGTCGGAGGCGAAGAAAAAACGCAAAAAGATGTGGCGGATATGCTCGGTATTTCGCAGTCATATATTTCCCGGCTGGAAAAAAGAATCATCAAAAGACTGAGGAAAGAATTTAATAAGATGGTTTAATTTTTTTATAAAAATTGAATCGTTGCCAGCAAAGGGTTTGTCTTCCTGTCTTCTTATTTTTGGAAATTAACGATGCATATTTTTCCCACCCAAGGAGATACTGAACTTTGTACAGCAGCTCCTGTAGGGAGGGAAAAAAGTGTCGAGAAATAAAGTTGAAATCTGCGGGGTTGATACATCAAAACTGCCCGTGCTCAAGAATGAAGAGATGAGAAAGTTATTCAAGCAAATGCAGGAAGAAGGAGACCGCTCAGCAAGAGAAAAGCTTGTTAACGGCAATTTGCGCCTTGTCTTAAGCGTCATTCAAAGGTTTAACAACAGAGGAGAATATGTTGATGACTTATTTCAAGTCGGGTGTATCGGACTAATGAAATCAATTGATAATTTTGACCTGAGCCACAATGTTAAGTTTTCAACATATGCTGTACCGATGATCATTGGAGAAATCCGCCGTTATCTGCGAGACAACAACCCGATTCGCGTATCGCGGTCACTCAGGGATATCGCGTACAAGGCGCTGCAAGTGCGGGAACGTCTTATCAGTGAGACAAGCAGGGAGCCGACAGCAGAGGAAATCGCCAAAGAGCTTGAAGTATCGCACGAAGAAATCGTCTTCGCCCTTGATGCCATCCAAGATCCTGTATCACTGTTTGAGCCCATCTACAATGACGGAGGAGATCCGATCTATGTGATGGATCAAATCAGCGATGAGCGGAACAAAGATTCCCAATGGATCGAAGAGCTTGCATTAAAAGAGGGAATGAGACGGCTGAACGAGCGTGAAAAAATGATTCTCAGAAAACGCTTCTTCCAAGGCAAGACGCAGATGGAAGTCGCCGATGAGATCGGAATTTCCCAGGCTCAAGTATCACGGCTCGAAAAAGCCGCAATCAAACAAATGAATAAGAATATCCATTAAGCCGCAGACAGTCTGCGGCTTTTTACATGTTAAAATTGGAAAACTATCATTCACTTTGCTGCGATTATGAGCTATAATAAAAGAATTATATTTTAATTTATCAGAAAATTTACATAACTGGAAAGGGGCACAAAAATGGTTTTACAGCTTGAACATGCATCACTAAAGCGGAATGGAGAATGGATCCTCAGCGATGTAGACTGGACGGTGAAAAAAGGGGAGCACTGGGCATTATACGGTTTAAACGGCGCCGGAAAAACGGCTTTGCTCAACATGCTGTGCGCTTACTATTTTCCGACTTCAGGGAGAGTGAATGTACTGGGACATGAGTTTGGCAAAACAGAGCTCGGAGAAAAGCTCCGCCGCAAGATCGGACTCGTGTCAGCCGCATTGCAGCACAAACTTTACCCTGAGGACAGCGCCTTTGAAATTGTGCTCAGCGGCGCGTTCGCATCGATCGGACTTTATGAAACACCTACTCAGGATATCAGGGAAAAAGCGATTTCCTTCCTGGAGGAATTCGGCTCTCTCAAGTATGCGGACAGAAGGTATGAAACCCTCTCCCAGGGGGAAAGGCAAAAGGTGCTGATCTCAAGAGCCTTGATGGCCGATCCTGAGCTCCTGATTCTGGATGAACCTGTTACAGGCCTCGATTTTATCGCGCGGGAACAAGTGCTGGAAACGATCGACAGGATAGCGAAAAAAAAGAATGCGCCATCCATGCTGTATGTCACCCACCACGCCGAGGAAATACTCCCTGTTTTCAGCAAAACGCTGCTGCTTAAAAAGGGGGAAGTATTTGCACAGGGGAAGACGAGAGACATGATGTCAGACGACAGTTTGTCGGCCTTTTTTGAGATGCCGGTCAAAGCCGTTTGGACGGATGACAGACCGTACTTATCGAAGAAAAAGCCTGCAAATGTGAGCGGTTAAACGGTGTTTCCGCGTCAGCTTCCAAGAATGGCGAAGCTTTACAGGAGCCCTTTTCATAACAAAGGGCTCCCTCGCATGTATGTCAAACGGCGGCTTGGCATATGGAACCTTATGCGATGGTGCTGCCGCGGGTTGAGGCAGGTGATGATGACTCCTCTATTAATGCAAGCATTTGGTCTTTCGCCTTGCATGCTTCTTCAAAATATTTCACCGCTATATCGCTGTCCCCCCGCGTTTTGTGGTAAAAAGCCGCTTGTAAAGTCAAATCCGCTACGTCAGACCACAGTTTTTGATCCTTTAGCTGCTGTAAGGCGGTTTCAACGGCAAGCAAATCATGGCGTTCATACAGCGAGCAGATGATGCCCAATTTGACTTTATAGATCGGCTCGTTTTCTTTGTCCGCCCATTCAAGGCTTTTCCAATACCATTTGCGTGCTTCATGATGCAGGTTAAGCTTATAATTGATTCTGCTCAGCATATATGTGCTTCGAACGGCAAACATTGAATGTTGCTGTTCGTGAATGACTGCCGCCCGCTCAATATATCGTTTTGCTCCAGACAACAGATTCCTGCGTTCATAGCATATTCCCAAATGAAAGCATGCATTGCTTTCTGTCAGAGGGTCAAGAGAAGCGGCCTCTTTGAGTGCGTGCTTATAAAGCTGTTCAGCTTTTTCATCATGTTCCAAATCCGCTTCGTTTGCCGCTATCACCATTTCGCATTTCAGCGTTTTCGCAAGATAAGAGCCATGGGCTTTAAATGAGTCGAAGGCTTTTTCAGCATGGCTTAGCGAAAAGTAGTTTTGCCGGATTTTATAATAAACGATTGACAGGTGGTAATGAAACTCCGCTTTTTCGATTTCATCGTCAATGTTAGCGAGTTTTTGTTCAGTAATTCTAAAAAAATCGATGGCTTTTAGGAAATTTTTTTGATCAAACTGATACATACCGGAAAAAAAGTAAAAATAGTATTGAAGCATATGATCGGTTTTAGTATGCACTCCTTCCTGCAACACATGTCCGGATCGATTGAAATGCTCTGTCAGTTGAGTAAAACGCGAATCAAGCAATTCGAAATAATGTGAGAGATGCCGATTCTCCTTGATTTGGGGTAACAGCATCTCAATGACTTTCTGCCATTCAGATGCTTTTGTCAGCTTGTTTTCTTTCAAGGACTTATACCATTCATTCAGCATGTTTCCGATCTTTTCATCAACGATTTTTGCTGCCAATACCGTCCATCCTCTCTTTATTTCATTTATAAAATCAAGTGATGTGAATTATTGTACAAAACAAAATATAATATGACAATATATTTATTTTTTGTTCATTTTAGGATTTTTTGTCTCTTTTTGGGTGTTTGATCATAGTCTAAAACGACTGTGCCAATGGCTTTTTGTTGATCCTGGAACTTAAGTTATTTGTATTTATAGGAAAAAGGTCTCGGAAAATATTTTTTATGTAAGGTGTCGCTTGAATATAAGACTTCACAATTAAAAAAGAGCTTGATAAGATGTCTATGAAAGGAGAGCGGGTTCACTATGATCATCCAATTCATTCGTTATAGATAATGGAAGGTATAGACGAATCATCAACATCCACACCGTCGGGTTTTTTAAAATCGCGAGGGGGCGGGTGTATTTGTCTATGCCTTTTTCATTTATCCAAAACATGAATGAATGAGGTGTATCATCGTGAAGAAGAGATTGCAAAGCGCCGCGCTCATGGGGAGATTTGAAACGATGTTTCAATGTCCGATGTGCGCCGCAGAAATGACCGTTGCCGACCGGAAAAGCTTAATTTGCAAAATCGGCCATACATTCGATATTGCCAGACAGGGATATGTCAATGTCATGACGCATTCTCCCGCTGTAAAATATGATAAAGGTCTGTTTGAAGCCAGAAGGACGATTGCCGGCAGCGGCTTTTTTGAACCGCTGTGCGAAGCGCTGGCAGACCGCATCAAACGAGCCGGCCTGCCAGCCGGAAAAACCGTCAAAATCCTTGATGCAGGATGCGGGGAGGGCTCGCATTTGGCACGGATCACAGAGGAACTTCAAATCCGCTCCGGACGGCGGCTTTTAGGCGTGGGGATGGATTTGTCGAAAGCGGGGATTATAGCGGCAGCCAGGCAGGATAGAGAGGCGATCTGGTGTGTCGCCGATCTGGCAAACGCTCCTTTTCGGAATCGGTCAATGGATGTGATCCTGAGTATATTGTCGCCTTCTAATTATGCGGAATTCAAGCGGCTTGTATCAGATGACGGCATTGTCATCAAAGTGATTCCCAAAAGCGGCTATTTGCAGGAATTAAGGGAAGCGTTTTTTGACGCCCCCCAAAAGCTGGCTTATTCCAATCAGGATACCGCAGACCGGTTCTGTGCGCATTTTGACCTGGAAGACAGGATGGAGCTCACCTACAGCAGCGTGTTAACTCAGCGGCTTCTTCTGCCGCTTATCAACATGACGCCTTTATCCTGGACCGCGGAGAAGGATCGGATCAACTCCTTTTTAAAGAAGGAATCGGCCGCCATTACCGTCGATCTCGATGTGTTCATCGGCAGGAAAAAAGCGAAATAAAGTCATCTGAAGGCAGTCTAAATGAGAGACTGCCTTTCATATAATCATAAAAGGACAGTAGAACAGGGAGGCGTGCCCAACAATATGATGAACATTTCCGATTTCCAGGTGAAGGATGTTGTAAATGTTTCAAACGGAAAAAGGCTCGGAAGCATCGGCGACATTGACATCAATGTTACGACAGGGAAAATTCAGGCGATCGTCATTGGTGGAACGGGAAGGATATTCGGATTTTTCGGAAAAGAAGAGGAGATCGTTATTCCGTGGCGAAATATAGTTAAAATTGGAGAAGACGTCATTTTAGTTCGTTTAAGCTGATATTCAACAAACCGGTCGAGGTAAAGCGCCAAAATCAGGAGCTCATATTTCAAAAAATACATTTCGTTTAGTTTTTTGAAACGAAACTAAACGAAAGCAGAAAGATGTGTTAAAATAGGAGCGATATGATGACATTTGTCGAAAGGCTGATCACCATGAGTACATATAAACCCTTTCGTCTTGATGCTCCGTCAATTCTTTTGATTGAGGATTGGAATCAGACGGCCAAAACCGGCGGAGCGCTTACAGCCGGATTTACGACAAAAAACGGCGGGGAAAGCGAACCGCCTTTTCAATCATTAAATACAGGACTGCACGTTCAGGATCATGAGCGGCATGTCGCAAATAACCGAAAAAAAGTTGCCGAAATTTTGCAAACAGACCTGAATGAATGGGTGTTTGCCGATCAGACTCACGAGGACCGCATTCAAAAAGTGACACATGAACACCGCGGCAGGGGAGCTTTGCGTTACGAAACGGCTCTCGCGGCAACAGACGGGCTTTATACAAACGAGACAAATTTATTTTTGGCGCTCTGTTTTGCCGATTGTGTTCCTGTTTATTTTTACGATCCCGTCCGCTCGCTTGTCGGAATCGCCCATGCAGGATGGAAAGGCACCGTCAAGGGGATTGCCGGGAAAATGATTGAAACCTGGAAGAGCCGTGAAGGGTCTAATCCAGGGGACATCCACGCCGTGATCGGGCCTTCGATCGGCGCTTGCTGCTACACGGTCGATGACCATGTGATCAGCAAAGTCAGACAGCTTCCTCTTCAGGAACAAGACAGAGCTTTTGTGCAGATAAAAGAAGGGGAGTACCGCCTGGAGCTAAAAGAGGTGAACAGACAGCTTCTTTTACATGCGGGAATTCCCGACGGGCAAATCAAAGTGAGCTCGCTGTGCACGAGCTGCGAGCGTTCGCTGTTTTTCTCACATCGAAGAGATCGGGGAAAGACCGGACGGATGATGTCCTTTATCGGGTTAAAGGAGGTATAGCTTACAGGTGGATGTGAAAAGCAATTTACGACATATACATGACAGAATAAACGAAGCGTGTAAAAGATCAGGCAGGACACCTGAAGAAATATCCGTCATCGCAGTCACCAAATATGTATCGCCTGAAAGAGCGCGGGAAGCGCTTGATGCAGGAATCAGGCATTTGGGAGAAAATCGGGATGCCGGGCTGCTTCATAAGTGCGAAATGCTGAAGGATGAAAGACCGGTATGGCATTTTATCGGTACGCTCCAAACAAGAAAAGTAAAAGCGATTATCGATCATGTTTCATATATTCATTCTTTAGACAGGCTTTCTTTAGCAGATGAAATTCAAAAAAGGGCGCAAAAACCGGTTGACTGTTTTGTACAGGTCAATACGTCGCTTGAACCTTCCAAACACGGAATGGCAACAGATGAGGTGCTTCCTTTTGTAAAGAAGCTGTCCGCTTATGAAAACATCAAAATCGCCGGATTGATGACAATGGCGCCATTTACGGATGATGAAGCGGTCATCAGGAGCTGTTTTCGCCAGCTGCGAGAGCTGCGCGGCGAGGTTCAGAAGCTGGATCAATGGAACGCTCCGTGCAGCGAGCTGTCGATGGGGATGTCGAATGACTACACAATTGCTGTCGAGGAAGGCGCGACCTTCGTCAGAATCGGATCTTCCTTAGTCGGAAATGAAACTGGAGGTGGACAATCATGAGTTTGAAAAACAAATTTAAAAACTTTTTTTCCTTAGAAGATGAGGAGTACGAATACGAATATATTGAAACAGACAGGGAGGAGCTCCCTGAAGAACAGGAATCAAAAGACAGAACCGCCTACCAGTCAAAATCGGCGGGGAAGCAGAATGTAGTAAGTTTGCAAAGCGTTCAAAAATCTTCTAAAGTAGTGTTAAGTGAGCCTCGGGTGTACGCAGAAGCCCAGGAAATTGCAGATCATATTAAAAACCGCCGCGCAGTCGTCGTCAACTTGCAGCGCATCCAGCATGACCAGGCGAAACGGATCGTCGATTTCTTAAGCGGGACGGTTTACGCCCTCGGCGGCGATATTCAGCGGATCGGCTCCGACATCTTTTTATGCACGCCTGAAAACGTCGATGTCTCCGGCACGATTTCCGAGCTCATAGAAGAAGAACACCAGAGGTGGTAAATCGCAGATGATCCTATTTTATATTTATAAAATTTTAAGCATGCTTTTAACCGTTTATTCGTTTGCGCTTATTATTTACATTTTTATGTCCTGGGTGCCGAATGCTAGAGCAACATCATTCGGCAGAGTGTTGGCATCTGTTTGTGAGCCTTATCTTGAACCGTTCAGAAGAATCATTCCTCCGCTTGGCATGATTGACATTTCTCCGATTGTGGCGATCTTTGTCCTGCGGTTCGCAGATATGGGGCTTATTGCGGTCTTCAGAATGCTCGGCGCTTTTTAAAACATTCTATTTCCGGTCCCTTTAAGGATGGCACGGAGCCTGAAGAAAGTGCCGAAGCGTTGCCTTCAACGTTTGCTGGCAAGTGGGGGCTTGGCTCTAAGCCAAGCCCGTTGACTTAGAAAGGAAAGACAATGAGCGATATTTACCAGCATTTCAGAAAAGACGAAGAGCCGTTCATTGACCAGGTTCTCGAATGGAAACAAATAGTGGCTGATCAATACCGGATGAAGCTGACCGATTTTTTGGATCCCCGGGAGCAGGTGATTCTGAATTCTCTCGTTGGTCAGCCGGATGAGGTGAAGCTTGGGTTTTTCGGCGGCTTTTCTGAAGCCGAACGAAAACGGGCCATCCTTTATCCGGAATATGCCGAGCCGTCCGCGGAAGATTTTCAGCTTCAGGCTTATGAAGTGCTGTATCCGCAGAAATTCGCCTCCATTGAACATCGCGAGCTTCTAGGATCTTTAATGGGGATCGGGCTGAAGCGGCAAAAGTTCGGTGATCTGATCTATGCCGGCGGGATATGGCAGTTTGTTTGTTCGGAAGAAGTTGCTGATTTCGTGTTTTCCCAGCTCGGGCAAATCGGCAAGGTGAAAGTATCTCTGGAAAAAATTCCGCTGTCAAAGCTTAAAGTACCGGAGCAAGATGTCGAAATAATGGATGATACAGTTTCATCTTTAAGGCTTGATTCTGTTTGCTCGGCAGTGAGCAGACTGTCTCGGCAAAAAGCCCAGGCGCTTGTCAAAAACGGACTCGTCAAAGTGAATTGGAAGGTCATCGAAGACCCCTCATATTCACTTGCGGAAGGGGACAAGCTGTCTGTTCGCGGCTTTGGGCGCTTCACGCTGAAAAGCATTGACGGCAAAACGAAAAAAGGCAAGTGGAGATTGACATTTGAAAAACAAAAATAAGCCGTTTTACAGTTTTTTCTCCACCCGGTCGAATTTTGCTTTATAATGTTGAATAGGACAATTGTACATAAAGAAAATAATGGAGGTGGGCAGCATGCCATTGACGCCAAATGACATTCATAATAAGACATTTACCAAAGCGTTCCGCGGCTATGATGAAGACGAAGTGAACGAATTTCTGACCCAGGTGAGAAAGGATTACGAGATCGTGCTTCGCAAAAAAACAGAGCTTGAAGCGAAGGTAAATGAACTCGATGAGCGTCTCGGACACTTTTCAACGATTGAAGAGACATTGAATAAATCGATTCTTGTCGCACAGGAAGCGGCAGAGGACGTAAAACGAAGCTCTGAAAAAGAAGCGAAGCTCATCGTCCGCGAAGCCGAGAAGAACGCAGACCGGATCATCAATGAAGCTCTTTCTAAATCGAGAAAGATCGCAATGGAAATCGAAGAGCTGAAAAAGCAGTCAAAAGTATTCAGAACCCGCTTCCAAATGCTGATCGAAGCCCAGCTTGACCTGCTGAAAAATGATGACTGGGATCATTTGCTTGAGTATGAAGTAGACGCAGTCATGGACGAAAGGGAATAGATTTTCCTTTCAATCTTGACATGTTCTGATCAGTTCGCATATAATACGTTCATAATTGAGATGAAAAACGTTTGAGAGGGACAGACATCGATTCCTAAAAGCAATCGAAGCGACCCGGGGGCGGTGTGAGCCTGGGATTGCCGGAATTCATGTGGATCAGCCCTCGAGTTTCCTTTCTGAACCGTGCAGTAGGAAAGGACGTTCCGTCACGTTACGATGTTTGAGAGGATAAGCCGAATTCGGCTTGTCTAAAAGGGTGGTACCGCGAGATCAAAGCCTTCTCGTCCCTTATGGGATGAAAGGCTTTTTTTGTTTTAGAAAAATGTTTTGGAGGAATGGGAATGGATTACAAAGACACGCTCTTAATGCCGAAGACGGATTTTCCAATGAGAGGAAACCTGCCGAAGCGGGAGCCTGACATTCAGGAGAAATGGGAAGATATGGACATCTACCGCCTCGTTCAGCAACGGACAGAAGGCAGGCCGATGTTTGTTCTGCATGACGGCCCTCCGTACGCAAACGGTGACATTCACATGGGGCATGCGCTTAACAAAGTTTTGAAGGACTTCATCGTCCGTTCAAGGTCGATGAGCGGCTATCACGCGCCATATGTACCCGGCTGGGATACCCATGGACTGCCGATCGAAACAGCGCTGACGAAAAACAAAAAAGTAAAGCGCAAAGAAATGACGGTAGCCGAATTCCGCAAGCTTTGCGAAGAATATGCGTGGCAGCAAATCGAAGGCCAAAAAGCGCAATTTAAGCGCCTCGGTGTCAGAGGAGATTGGGAAAACCCGTATGTCACGTTAAAGCCTGAATTTGAAGCACAGCAAATTAAAGTGTTTGGCGAAATGGCGAAAAAAGGCTATATCTACAAAGGCTTAAAGCCTGTTTACTGGTCTCCTTCAAGTGAATCGGCATTGGCTGAAGCGGAAATCGAGTATCAGGATAAACGCTCACCATCCATTTATGTCGCTTTTGACGTGAAGGACGGAAAAGGCGTTTTGACAAACGGCGAAAAAATCGTTATCTGGACGACGACGCCTTGGACGATCCCGGCCAACCTCGGAATCGCCGTGCATCCCGACTTAGAATACAGCGTCGTGGCTGAAGGCGGTTCCCGCTATGTGATCGCAAGCGCATTGGTGGAAAGCGTAGCAAAAGCGGTCGGCTTTGAGAATCCTGAAGTTGTACAGACCGTCAAAGGAAAAGACTTGGAGCATATTGTGGCCGTTCATCCTTTATACGGAAGAGATTCACTTGTCATGCTTGGCGAGCACGTGACGACAGACGCCGGCACAGGATGTGTTCATACCGCTCCGGGCCACGGGGAAGACGACTTTATCATCGGTCAGAAATACGGACTTGACGTTCTCTGCCCTGTCGATGAGAAAGGAAATATGACGAGCGAAGCGCCAGGCTTTGAAGGGCTGTTCTACGATCAGGCCAACAAGCCGATTACGGAAAAGCTTGAGGAAAACGGCGCTTTGCTGAAGCTTGATTTCATCACCCACTCCTATCCGCATGACTGGAGAACGAAAAAGCCGACGATTTTCCGGGCGACCGCTCAATGGTTCGCGTCGATCAAAGACTTCAGAAACGAGCTGCTCGAAGCCGTCAAGGAAACAAAATGGGTGCCTGAATGGGGCGAAACGCGTCTCTATAATATGATCCGCGACCGCGGCGACTGGTGCATCTCCAGACAGCGCGCATGGGGCGTGCCGATTCCGGTATTTTATGCTGAAAACGGCGAGCCGATCATCACCGATGAAACGATTCAGCACGTTTCTGATTTGTTCAGGGAGCACGGGTCAAACATCTGGTTTGAAAAAGAAGCGAATGAACTGCTTCCGGAAGGCTTTACACATCCGGGAAGCCCGAACGGGAAGTTCACGAAAGAACAGGATATCATGGACGTCTGGTTTGATTCCGGTTCATCCCACCAGGCTGTATTGGAAGAGCGCGATGACCTGGTCAGACCTGCGGATTTATATCTCGAAGGTTCTGACCAATACCGCGGCTGGTTTAATTCATCCATTTCAACGGCTGTCGCTGTCACTGGAAAAGCCCCATATAAAGGCGTGCTGTCGCACGGATTTGCGCTTGACGGAGAAGGCCGCAAAATGAGTAAATCGCTCGGCAATGTGGTTGTTCCGGCAAAAATCATGAATCAGTTTGGAGCCGATATTTTGCGGCTGTGGGTTGCCTCTGTCGACTATCAAGCAGATGTCCGCGTATCTGACGCGATTTTGAAGCAAGTCGCTGAAGTGTACCGGAAAATCCGCAATACATTCCGCTTCCTTCACGGGAATATTGCCGATTTTGATCCGGCAAAAGACGCGGTGGCTGTAGAAGATCTTCGCGAAGTCGATCAATACATGCTGATCAAGCTGAACAATGTCATTGAAAAAGTTAAAAAAGCTTATGAAGAATATGATTTTGCGGTGATTTACCATACCGTTCATAACTTCTGTGCAATTGAACTGAGCGCGTTTTATATGGATTTTGCCAAAGATGTCGTTTATATTGAGCACGCCGATCATAAAGACCGCCGCAGCATGCAGACCGTTTTTTATGAAACATTGGTCGCGCTCGTCAAGCTGGTCGCACCGATCTTGGCGCATACGGCAGATGAGATGTGGAGCCATTTCACATTTGTAACGGAAAAAAGCGTTCAGCTTACCGATATGCCTGAAACACAGCACATTCCGAATGCAAAAGAGACGGAAGAGAAATTCGACCGCTTCATGAAGCTTCGCGACGACGTGTTAAAAGCCCTTGAAACAGCCCGGAATGAAAAAGTGATCGGAAAATCTTCCGTTGCAAGCCTGACGCTGTATCCGAACGAGCAGTCAAGAACTTTGCTGTCTTCCATCAACGAAGATCTAAAACAGCTCTTTATCGTTTCAGAATTGACGATCGCCGGTACTGAAGCTGAAGCTCCGGAAGATGCACAAACGTTTGAGACAGGGAAAATTGTCGTTGCACAGGCTGAAGGAGAAACATGTGAACGGTGCCGCATGGTATCGAAAGAAATCGGCCAGGATTCCGACCATCCTGAACTTTGCCCTCGCTGTGCAAATATTGTCAAAACCTATTATTAATATGAATCAAAAAGCGGTCCGCATTCCCGGACCGCTTTTTTTTCGTTTTCTGAAATATGGCTGAATCCCAAACTTGACACTGATTTGAACGTCAGGAAAAATCTTATGGGCTTGGAGATCCAAGTTGGCGGCAACACTAAAAGCACAACGATAAGAGCAGGAGTTGATAAAGGCGTGAATAATCAGCTGGCGAGCATACAAAGCGAACTTCTTCAAATGAAGCAGGAACTGGAATCAAGATTGTTTGAATATTCCTTTTTTCAACAAGATTCACCGTCAATCAATTCATATCAGCAGGCGACTCTTATATACCATGTGAAAGAAGAACTCCAGGATGTGCTTTTAGCCCTGTCAAAAATAGAAAACGGGACATATGGGATATGCGAAGAAACGGGGCAGCCGATTCCGTACGCGAAAATGGCCGTTTTGCCGACGGCAAGGACGGCAAATGATTTTTTGTACCATATCCAATTTGAAAAAAAGACGCTGCCCATTTGGGCTGAAACTGATGATCCCTACAATGAGGCGCTTTATTCATGATGTTTGGAAAAGAGGGCAGACGATCTGTCCTCTTTTAGGATGTCAATGAATATTCCTTTACTCCTATACTTTTTCTTGATAAAATGCTTAAATGAAGAAAAACAGAAACTGGAGGAACGATTTGTGCCTTATTACATAATTGCACTGTTTATTATCGGTATCGATCAATTAACAAAATGGCTCGTTGTCAGCAATATGGTATACGGGGAAAGCATTCCTGTCATCGGCGGCTTCCTGCAGATCACATCGCACCGGAATACCGGCGCGGCATGGGGAATCCTCGCGGGGCAGATGTGGTTTTTTTATATCATTACAACGATTGTCATTGTCGGCATCATCTATTACATCCAGAAGCATGCAAAAGGGCAGAAGCTGCTCGGGATTTCGCTCGGCTTGATGCTTGGCGGCGCAATCGGCAATTTTATCGACCGGGTGTTCAGACAAGAGGTGGTCGATTTTATTCATGTGACGATCGTCAACTATCATTATCCGATTTTCAACATCGCTGATTCATCTTTATGCATCGGCGTCCTGCTCTTGTTTGTACAAATGCTGTTAGACGGAAAGAAAAAGAAGGAGCTGTAAAATGGAGCATTATGAAATGACCGTTCAGGAAGACCATAAGAGTGAACGGATTGATAAATATTTGACCGTGATGGAAACGGACTGGTCACGGACACAGGTTCAACAATGGATTAAAGAAGAACGCGTACAAGTAAACGACAAGGCTGTTAAAGCCAATTACAAGGTCCAGCCCGGTGATGTGGTCATAGTCGATGTTCCTGAGCCGGAACCGCTGGATGTTTTGGCAGAGCCGATGGATCTTGACATTTATTATGAAGACCAGGATGTCCTTGTCGTCAATAAACCGCGCGGGATGGTGGTTCATCCGGCTCCCGGCCATCTGACGGGAACGCTTGTCAACGGTTTGATGGCGCATTGCGATGATTTGTCAGGCATAAACGGCGTGATGCGGCCGGGGATCGTGCACCGGATTGATAAAGATACATCAGGCCTCTTGATGGTCGCAAAAAACGATATGGCCCATGAATCGCTTGTCAACCAGCTTGTCAAAAAGACGGTGACAAGGAAATACACGGCCCTCGTCCATGGCGTTATCCCGCATGACCACGGCACAATCGACGCTCCGATCGGAAGGGACAAAAAAGACCGGCAAAGCATGACGGTCACAAGAGAGAACGGAAAGCACGCCGTCACCCATTTCGAAGTGAAAGAACGGTTCGACGATTTTACGGTCGTTGAATGCCGGCTCGAGACGGGGAGAACCCATCAGATTCGGGTGCATATGAAATATATCGGCTTTCCTCTTGCCGGAGATCCTAAATACGGGCCGAAGAAAACGATCGATTTCAATGGACAGGCTCTCCATGCCGGAGTCTTGGGGTTTGATCATCCGCGTACGGGAGAGTATGTTGAATTTGAAGCGCCATTGCCTGAAGATATGAAAATTCTTCTCGACAATCTTCGAAATAAACATTGACAGACGATTTCTTTTTTGAAATAATAAACGAAGCTGAACAGATTCTTTAACACAGTCCAGAGAGGCTGAGAAGGATATCGGACAAGTGAATGATATGATTCGCTTAAAGAACCCCTCTCTGCCTTTTATGCAGAAGGGGTTTTTGTTTGATCCTTTTTAACAAAGAGATGAGGTGCGAAGGTCATGAGTGAACAGGAAAAGGCTGTTGTGCTTGACGAACAGGCGATCAGAAGGGCATTGACAAGGATCGCCCACGAAATGATTGAACGAAACAAAGGAATGAACGACTGCATCCTTGTCGGCATCAAGACGAGAGGCATTTATTTGGCGAAGCGCCTCGCCGAACGCATTGAACAAATTGAAGGAAACCGGGTGATTGTAGGAGAACTCGACATTACCCTGTACAGGGACGATTTGTCCAAAAAAACCGCCAATGAAGAGCCGCTTGTCAAAGGCGCGGATATTCCGGCTGACATTACCGATCAAAAGGTGATTGTCGTCGATGATGTCCTTTACACGGGAAGGACGGTCAGAGCGGCGATGGATGCGCTCGTCGACGTCGGACGGCCTTCGGCAATCCAGCTCGCCGTGCTTGTCGACCGCGGCCACAGGGAGCTGCCGATCAGAGCCGACTTCATCGGAAAAAACATTCCGACTTCTAAATCCGAAAAGGTCATGGTTCAGCTGGAAGAAGTTGACGGACGTGATCTTGCGGCAATTTACAAAAAATGAATGACAGCTTAGCTTGAAAACGTCCTGAAGTCGGGGAACAGTGAGCACCGAAGTGCAGCTGTGACGGCGAATGCAAACGTTTGTCAGCAAGCTGAGAATCCTTTTTTAAATGCATTCCAGTGAGTTTGCAAAGAGGGATGAGACACTTAGGAGTCACGCCAGCAGTGACGATTTTTGTCTGCCTCTTTGCGCATATGCAAAGAGGCTTTTTTAATGGGCGTTTTCTTTTTAGAGAGTAAGACATCATAGACAGTGAATCGATCATCAGGAGGAAAAATTATGAGTCAGAAAAACGTTAACTTAGATGTAAGAGAAGTGCCAAAACCGCTGAATTGGGTTTCGTTCAGTCTCCAGCATCTGTTCGCCATGTTCGGATCGACCATTCTCGTGCCGAAGCTGGTCGGCTTGAGTCCAGGCGTTGCACTGATCACAAGCGGACTTGGAACACTCGCATATCTCTTGATTACAAAAGGACAGATTCCGGCTTACTTAGGTTCATCATTCGCGTTTATTTCCCCGATCCTTGCTGCAAAAGCGGCCGGCGGACCGGGAGCGGCCATGATCGGCGCCTTTATGGCGGGTATCGTCTACGGATTGATCGCCCTTTTCATCCAGCGGCTTGGCACAGGTTGGCTGATGAAGCTTCTCCCGCCGATTGTCATCGGACCGGTCATTATCGTCATCGGACTCGGGCTGGCGAGTACAGCGGTCAATATGGCCATGTACGAAAATCCAAACACCGAAACGCTTGTCTACAGCGCCAAACACTTCGGTGTCGCCGGGTTTACGCTTGCTGTGACTGTCATCTGTGCGATTTTCTTACGCGGGTTTTTCAGCCTGATTCCCGTGTTAATCGGAATTATCTGTGGATACTTGTACGCGCTCACTCAAGGAATTGTCGACTTTCAAATGGTAGCTGACGCCAAATGGTTTGCGGTTCCCGATTTCGTTCTTCCGTTTGTTGATTATACGCCGAGTGCAGCTGCGCTCATCATCGGACTTGCCATGGTGCCTGTCGCTTTCGTGACGATGTCTGAGCATATCGGACACCAGATGGTGCTGAGCAAAGTGGTCGGCCGGGATTTCATCAAAAAACCCGGACTTCACCGCTCCATCTTCGGGGACAGTGTGGCGACGATGCTCGCTTCATGCATCGGCGGACCGCCGACAACGACCTATGGAGAAAATATCGGCGTGTTAGCGATCACAAGGGTATTCAGCGTATTTGTCATCGGAGGAGCCGCAGTCATTGCCTTGTGCTTCGGATTTGTCGGCAAAATATCAGCACTGATCAGTTCGGTTCCTTCAGCCGTCATGGGAGGCGTTTCCTTCCTGTTGTTTGGCATCATCGCCTCAAGCGGGCTCCGCATGCTGATTGACAATAAAATTGATTTGGAAAACAAACGAAACCTGATTATTTCATCCGTCATTCTCGTCATCGGCGTCGGCGGCGCATTTATCAAAATTTCGGGATTTGAGCTGTCCAGCATGGCGCTTGCGGCAATTGTCGGAGTGATATTGAATCTTGTCCTGCCGGAAGCCAAGGAAGAACAGGACGGGACAGAGGCAGAAAATCATATATAGAAGACCTTTTAATGGAAGTCCAGAGAGGCTTGAAAGGGTTGCTGAAAAGAGAAGTGGGTTTTCACATTCTCTGATTCACTATACCCCAAGCCGCCATGGCTTGGGGTTTTTTTATAGAAAATTCCGATGAAAGCGGAGGCGAAAATATAGTGAAACATTTAACCGCAATGAACGAGTTGAGTATTGAGGACATTTTCGGGTTGATAAAAGAGGCGGAAGATCTGAAAAAAGGCAAAGCTCATCACACACTTTCCGGAAGGTTTGCCGCCAACTTGTTCTTTGAGCCGAGTACGAGGACACGCTTCAGCTTTGAAGTCGCAGAAAAAAAACTCGGGATGAATGTTTTGAATCTTGACGGTGTCTCGACAAGCGTCCAAAAAGGGGAATCTTTGTACGATACAGTGCGGACGCTTGAATCGATCGGAGCCGATGTTTGTGTGATCAGGCACTCAGAGGATCATTACTACAAGGACTTGGTTGGCCGCGTCGGCATCCCGGTGGTCAACGCCGGAGACGGCTGCGGCCAGCATCCTACACAATCTCTGCTTGACTTAATGACGATTTACGAAGAATTCAGCAGCTTTAACGGACTGACGATATCGATTCACGGCGATATCAAACATAGCAGAGTGGCCAGATCAAATGCCGAAGTCCTGACAAGGCTCGGCGCAACCGTTCTTTTCTCAGGACCTGACGAGTGGAAGGATAAGGATAATCCGTACGGGACGTATGTGCCGGCAGATGAAGCTGTTGCGAATTCAGATGTCGTGATGCTGCTTCGGATTCAGCATGAACGCCATCAGACGAAAGCGGATGACCGCGATTATTTGCAAACATTCGGTTTGTCTACTGAGCGGGTAAAACGAATGAAAAAGGACGCGATCATCATGCATCCCGCCCCGGTCAACCGCGGCGTCGAGATTGACAGCACGCTGGTGGAATCTGCTCAATCAAGGATTTTCAAACAAATGGAAAACGGCGTCTACATCAGAATGGCGGTTTTAAAACGGGCGCTCGAACAAGGCGAAAATGAAAAAAGGGGAGATCAAGCTTATGTCTTATTTAATTAAAAACGGCTTCATGCTGAATGAAAATGGCGAAACAGTAAAACGGGATATCAGGATTACAGGCGAAGTCATAAGCGAAATCGGAAACATTGAAGCCGCACCGGCTGAATCGGTTATTGATGCAGAGGGGCTGCTCGTCTCCCCGGGGCTTGTCGATCTTCACGTCCATTTCAGAGAGCCTGGCGGAGAAAAAAAGGAGACGATCGAAACGGGTGCAAAAGCGGCGGCAAGAGGCGGGTTTACGACAGTCGCCGCAATGCCGAACACACGCCCGGTTCCCGATACGAAGGAACAGATGGAATGGCTGACAAACCGCATTCGGGAAACGGCTTCTGTAAGGGTACTTCCGTACGCATCGATCACTATTAGACAAATCGGTGAAGAAATGACCGATTTTGAAGGGCTCTCAGCTGCAGGCGCATTCGCCTTCACTGATGATGGCGTCGGCATTCAAAACGCGGGGATGATGTATGAAGCGATGAAAAAGGCGGCGTCTTTAAATAAAGCGATTGTCGCCCATTGTGAAGACAATTCTTTAATCTACGGGGGCAGTGTACACGACGGTGAATTTGCCAAATCCCACGGCTTAAACGGGATTCCTTCCGTATGTGAAGCAGTCCATATCGCAAGGGATGTGCTGCTCGCGGAAGCGGCCGGCTGCCATTATCATGTCTGCCATATCAGCACGAAGGAATCGGTCAGGGCCGTCCGTGATGCCAAAAAAGCGGGAATCCGCGTCACGGCTGAAGTAACGCCGCACCATCTGCTGCTCTGTGACAGCGACATACCCGGACTTAATACAAATTACAAAATGAATCCGCCTCTCAGAAGCGAGGAAGACCGGGAAGCGCTTTTGGAAGGACTGGCTGACGGGACGATTGATTTTATCGCAACTGACCATGCGCCGCATACGGAAGCGGAGAAACAGCAGACCATGAGCCTCGCCCCGTTTGGAATCGTCGGATTGGAAACGGCTTTTCCGCTTCTTTATACGCACTTTGTCAAAAACGGCGAGTGGACATTAAAGCAGCTGCTTGATTATATGACGGTTAAGCCTAGCGAGGCGTTCGGGCTGCCTTATGGAAAACTTGAAGAAGGCCGGCCGGCTGACATTACATTGATCGATCTCGAAAAAGAAGAAAAGATTGATAAAAACAGCTTTCTTTCCAAAGGGAAAAATACGCCGTTTGACGGCATCAGCTGTTTCGGCTGGCCGGTTATGACAATGGCCGGAGGAAAACTCGTTTACAAAGAGGGGAGACTTGTAAAATGAAAAGACGTCTAGTACTTGAAAACGGAACGATATTTGAAGGGAATGCCTTCGGCAGTCTGGAAAACAGCATGGGGGAAGTCGTCTTCAACACCGGAATGACAGGCTATCAGGAAATCCTCTCAGACCCGTCTTACTGCGGACAGATTGTCACCTTAACCTATCCTTTGATCGGAAACTACGGCATTAACAGAGATGACTTTGAATCGATCACGCCTTATGTCAAAGGGTTTATTGTAAAAGAGTTATGTCAACTTCCATCAAACTGGCGTTCGGCATACACGCTTGATGAATATTTAAAAATGAAAAACATTCCGGGCTTATCCGGCATCGATACAAGAAAACTGACAAGAATGATCCGCACGGCGGGTACGCTGAAAGGGGTGTTTGCCGGTCCTGACGAGGATGTGGACGCTTTGGTCAGAAAAATGAAAGAAACAGAGCTTCCGACGGATCAGGTCAGCCGGGTGTCAACGAAAACAGCATATCCGAGTCCTGGAAGGGGGAAACGGATCGTGCTTGTTGATTTCGGCATGAAACACGGCATTTTAAGAGAATTGAATAAGCGCAAATGCGATGTTATCGTGGTGCCCCACAATATCACAGCTGAAGAAGTCATGCAGCTGAAGCCAGACGGGGTCATGCTGTCAAACGG
Organism: Bacillus sp. KICET-3; assembly: GCF_033261025.1. Taxonomy (NCBI): domain Bacteria; kingdom Bacillati; phylum Bacillota; class Bacilli; order Caryophanales; family Bacillaceae; genus Bacillus; species Bacillus sp. KICET-3. The sequence goes on from NZ_CP137345.1 coordinate 1,756,696, forward strand.
ACCGGGGGATCCAAAGGATGTGCCTGAAGCGATCGCCATGATCCAAAACATTCTCGGCAAGGTGCCTTTATTCGGTATCTGCCTCGGACATCAGCTGTTCGCGCTCGCCTGCGGCGCAGAGACCGTCAAAATGAAGTTCGGCCACCGCGGCTCCAATCATCCGGTAAAAGAGCTTAAAACCGGCAGAGTATCGATTACGGCGCAAAATCACGGCTACACGGTATCATCCGTTGAAAATACGCCGCTTGAAGTGACGCACGTGGCGATCAATGACGACACGATTGAAGGGCTGAAACACAAATACATGCCCGCTTTTACCGTTCAGTATCACCCGGAAGCTTCACCGGGACCTGAGGATGCCAACCATTTATTTGACCAATTTCTGCAGATGATTGAAACTACAGAGAAAGAAGGGGAAACGGTATGCCTAAACGCGTAGACATAAAAAAAATCTTGGTGATCGGATCTGGGCCGATTATTATCGGCCAGGCGGCGGAATTTGATTATGCGGGTACACAAGCCTGCCTCGCTTTAAAAGAAGAGGGCTATGAAGTCATTCTTGTCAACTCTAATCCGGCGACGATTATGACCGATACGGAAATGGCGGACAGGGTCTATATCGAACCGCTGACACTCGAGTTTTTAACGCGGATTATCAGAAAAGAGCGGCCAGACGCGATTCTGCCTACCCTTGGCGGCCAGACGGGGCTGAACTTGGCGGTCGAATTGTCAGAGCACGGCATTCTGGCGGAATGCGGCGTTGAAGTGCTAGGCACGAAATTGTCAGCGATTCAAAAGGCGGAGGACCGCGATTTGTTCAGAAGCTTGATGAATGAGCTGAATGAGCCGGTGCCTGAAAGCGATATTATCCATTCTTTAGAAGAGGCGCGCGATTTTGTCGAGCGAATCGGCTTCCCGGTTATCGTCAGACCTGCCTATACGCTTGGCGGAACAGGCGGAGGGATCTGCTCAAACGAAAACGAACTGAAGGAAATCGTGGAGAACGGTTTGAAAATGAGTCCTGTTCACCAATGTCTGCTTGAAAAGAGTATCGCCGGATATAAAGAAATTGAATACGAAGTGATGAGGGATTCAAGCGACCATGCGATTGTCGTCTGCAACATGGAAAACATCGATCCTGTCGGCATCCATACGGGGGACAGCATCGTCGTTGCGCCGAGTCAGACTTTAAGCGACCGCGAATATCAAATGCTCCGCAATGTATCCTTGAAGATCATCCGGGCGCTTGAAATCGAAGGCGGCTGCAATGTGCAGCTGGCGCTTGATCCGGACAGTTTTCAATACTATATCATTGAGGTCAATCCGCGCGTCAGCCGCTCATCGGCGCTTGCCTCAAAGGCGACCGGCTACCCGATTGCGAAGCTTGCCGCCAAAATCGCCGTCGGTCTGTCTCTTGATGAAATGATGAATCCTGTGACAGGAAAAACGTATGCTTCTTTTGAACCGGCGCTGGACTATGTCGTCTCAAAAATCCCGCGCTGGCCGTTTGATAAATTTGAATCGGCAAACCGCAAGCTCGGCACACAGATGAAAGCGACGGGCGAGGTCATGGCGATCGGCAGAACGTGGGAGGAATCGCTCCTGAAAGCCGTCCGCTCACTTGAAGCAGATGTGTACCATCTCGAATTGAAAGACGCTGCAGACATCACGAATGACGTGCTTGAGAAGCGGATCAAAAAAGCGGGCGACGAACGGCTCTTCTACTTGGCGGAAGCGATCAGAAGAGGCTATACCATCAGCCAGCTCCACGAATTTTCAGCGATTGACCTTTTCTTCCTCCATAAGCTGGAGGGCATCATCCGTTTTGAAGAGACGCTGAAAGCGGGACGCGGCGATCTCGGGCTGCTCAAAGAAGCGAAAGAGCTTGGTTTTTCCGACCACTTCATCAGCCGCCTGTGGGCTATGCCTGAAAGACAGCTGTATGAGCTCAGAAGAGAAGCGGGCATGATTCCGGTTTATAAAATGGTGGATACATGCGCGGCCGAGTTTGAATCGGAAACGCCTTATTTCTACAGTACGTATGAAGAAGAAAACGAATCGGAGAGAACCGCGAAAAAGAGCGTGATCGTTCTTGGCTCAGGGCCGATTCGGATCGGCCAGGGGGTTGAGTTTGATTATGCCACAGTGCATTCGGTCTGGGCGATCAAAGAAGCAGGCTATGAAGCGATTATCATTAACAACAACCCTGAGACGGTTTCGACTGACTTCAGTATTTCCGACAAGCTCTATTTTGAACCGCTGACAATTGAAGATGTCATGCATGTCATTGATCTGGAACAGCCGGAAGGCGTCGTCGTCCAGTTCGGCGGCCAGACCGCGATCAACCTCGCCAATGAATTGGCGGAGCGGGGCGTCAACATTCTCGGAACATCGCTCGAAGATTTGGATCGCGCCGAAGACCGCGACAAGTTTGAGCAAACGCTTGAAACACTGAATGTTCCGCAGCCGCTCGGGAAGACGGCGACATCTGTAGACGAGGCCGTTACAATCGCCGGACATATCGGCTACCCTGTGCTTGTGCGTCCATCATATGTTCTCGGCGGACGGGCGATGGAAATCGTCTACCACGAAAACGAGCTTCTCCATTATATGGAACACGCGGTCAAAATCAATCCGCAGCATCCTGTGCTCATCGATAAATATTTGATCGGAAAAGAAATTGAAGTCGATGCGATTTCTGACGGCGAAACGGTCGTCATACCGGGAATCATGGAGCATATCGAACGGGCCGGCGTCCATTCCGGAGACTCAATTGCCGTCTACCCTCCGCAATCGCTCTCAGAAGAGATCAAGAAAAAGATCGAACAGTACACGATTGAGCTTGCGAAAGGGTTAAACATTATCGGACTGCTCAACATTCAATTCGTCCTGTCAAAAGACGAGGTCTATGTCCTGGAAGTGAATCCGCGGTCAAGCCGCACGGTGCCGTTCCTCAGCAAAATCACCGGAATTCCGATGGCGAATCTGGCGACAAAGGTCATTCTCGGCGGAAAGCTTGCAGACTTTGGCTTTACTCAAGGCCTTCAGAAAGAACAGGAAGGCGTCTATGTAAAAGTTCCCGTCTTCTCCTTCGCAAAGCTGAGAAGGGTGGACATCACACTCGGCCCTGAAATGAAATCGACGGGTGAGGTCATGGGGAAAGATACGACATTGGAAAAGGCGCTTTACAAAGGGCTGATTGCCTCAGGCATCCAGATTCCGAACTACGGATCTGTGCTCCTGACCGTCGCTGACAAGGACAAAGAAGAAGGCCTTCATATCGCCAAACGCTTCCATGCCATCGGCTACAACATATTGGCTACGGCAGGTACGGCAGGCTATCTGCGGGAAGCATCCATCCCAGCGAAAACCGTCGGGAAAATCGGCGAGGAAGGCACGAATCTGCTTGACGTCATCCGCAATGGGGAAGCGCAGTTCGTCGTCAATACGCTGACAAAAGGAAAGCAGCCGGCAAGAGACGGGTTCAAAATCAGACGCGAATCCGTCGAAAACGGTGTGGCCTGCCTGACGTCATTAGATACGGCCGAAGCGATTTTACGGGTGCTTGAGAGCATGAGCTTCCGCGCGGATCATATGCCTGCTGCCAACATGGCTCAAGAGGCGGCTGCCGTCAAATGAAAAAGGGATATATGACGGTTCGTTCCAATGATTGCATCGCTGACGGCATTTACCAAATGGTGCTGAAAGGGGAGCTCGCTGAATCGTGCAGCGCCCCCGGCCAGTTCCTTCATTTGAAAGTCGCTGAATCTGTCGCTCCTTTATTACGGCGTCCGATCAGCATCGCCCGGATTGATAGGGACAAACAGGAAATGACGATCATTTTTCGGAAGGATGGAGAAGGAACCCGGCTCCTTTCCTTAAAGGAAAAAGGCGATCTCGTCGATTGCCTCGGCCCTCTGGGAAACGGATTTCCGGCAGACGAGCTCAAATCCGGCGGAACGGCTCTTCTAGTCGGCGGAGGGATCGGCGTCCCCCCTCTCTATGAACTGTCCAAACAGCTGACAAAGCGGGGCGTCCATGTTGTGCATGTGTTGGGGTTTGCGTCAGCCAAAGACGTGTTTTACGAGCGGGAATTTGCCGAGTACGGCCCTGTATATATTGCCACAGCGGACGGCACCCATGGGGAGAAAGGATTTGTCACCGATGTCATCGAGGCAAAAGGCCTTCAATTTGACTATCTGCTCGCCTGCGGCCCGACCCCTATGTTAAAGGCTTTGAAAGACCGCTATCCCGAAAAAGAGGTTTATTTATCGATGGAAGAGCGGATGGGCTGCGGAATCGGCGCCTGTTTTGCCTGTGTATGCCATACGGATCAAAGTGAAAAACCGTATGTAAAAGTTTGTCTGGACGGACCTGTTTTCAAAGCGCAGGAGGTGCTTTTGTAATGCTTGACGTAAATTTGCCCGGCCTCAAATTAAAAAATCCGATCATGCCGGCATCCGGATGCTTTGGTTTTGGAAAAGAGTTTGCAAACCTTTATGATCTTTCATGCCTCGGGGCGATCATGATCAAAGCGACAACGAGCGAGCCCCGCTTCGGGAATCCGACGCCAAGGGTCGCAGAAACACAAGCGGGCATGCTCAATGCGATCGGATTGCAGAATCCCGGTCTTCAGGCTGTCATGGAGCACGAGCTTCCGTGGCTGGAACAATTCGATACACCGATTATCGCCAATGTAGCCGGATCACAGCTTGAAGATTATGTGGAGGTTGCCGAAGAAATCAGCAAAGCTCCGAATGTCCACGCGCTTGAACTGAATATTTCCTGCCCGAATGTCAAAACAGGCGGGATCGCGTTCGGTACACGTCCGGAAATGGCAGCCGAGCTGACAAAGGCTGTTAAACAAGTGTCCAGCGTTCCGGTCTATGTCAAATTGTCTCCAAATGTCGCCAATATCACTGACATCGCCTTAGCCATTGAAGAAGCGGGGGCAGACGGTTTGACGATGATCAACACGCTGATCGGCATGAGGCTCGATCTGAAAACGGGCAAGCCGATTTTGGCAAATAAGACCGGAGGATTATCTGGCCCGGCCGTAAAACCGGTAGCCATCAGGATGGTTTATGAAGTCAGTCAGGCGGTAGACATCCCGATCATCGGCATGGGCGGCGTTCAGTCTGCGGAAGATGTGCTTGAATTCCTGCTGGCGGGGGCAAGCGCAGTCGCGGTCGGCACTGCCAATTTTGTCAATCCATTCGCCTGCCCGGAGATCATTGAAGAACTGCCGCGCGTTTTAGAAAAATACGGATACGGGTCTTTGACCGAATGCATCGGAAGGAGCTGGAAGCATGAACAATACGCCGCCAATCATCGCGCTTGACTTTGCATCTGCGCCGGAAACATTTGCGTTTTTGAACCGGTTTGACGGAGAGGAGCTTTTTGTGAAAGTCGGGATGGAGCTGTTTTATCAGGAAGGTCCTTCAATTCTTGAACAATTAAAACATAGAAACTGCCGCATTTTCCTTGATTTGAAGTGCCATGACATTCCGACGACCGTATATAAGGCAATGAAAAGGCTGGCGGGGTTTGGCGTCCATCTTGTCAATGTGCACGCTGCAGGCGGAAAACGGATGATGGAAGCCGCTCTTGAAGGTCTTGAGGCGGGGACGTCCGCCGGACAAAAACGTCCGTCATTAATCGCCGTAACACAGCTGACGAGCACATCTCCGGAAATGCTTCATGAGGAGCTCCTGATCAAAACGCCGCTTGCGGAAACCGTTCTTCACTACAGCAGGTTCGCAGAGGAAAGCGGGCTGGACGGCGTTGTCTGTTCCGTCCATGAAGCAGAGCGCATCTATCAGGAGGTATCTCCGTCGTTTCTGACTGTGACGCCTGGAATCCGGTTGGCTGATGATCAGAAAAACGACCAGGTCAGAGTAGCGACCCCGGCCGATGCAAAGGAAAAAGGCGTGTCGGCGATCGTTGTCGGCCGTTCTATCACCAAAGCTGAGGATCCGGTTGCTGCATATCAGAAAATAGTACGGGAATGGAAGGGGATCAAAGCATGAAAACAGAAATTGCAAGCCATCTTTTAGCGATCAAGGCGGTTTTCCTGCGGCCGAACGAGCCGTTTACATGGGCGAGCGGCATGCTGTCGCCGATTTACTGTGACAACCGTTTGACGCTGTCATATCCCGAAGTGAGGGATGATATCGCGTCAGGCCTCGCCGGGCTGATAAAAGACAAATTTCCGGAAGCGGAAATGGTCGCAGGCACGGCGACAGCGGGCATACCGCATGCCGCCCTTGCCGCTGACAGGCTCCGTTTGCCGATGTGCTATGTCAGAAGCAAACCGAAAGCGCACGGAAAAGGAAATCAAATTGAGGGGACGGTCAAGAACGGACAGAAAGTCGTTGTTATTGAAGATTTAATCTCGACGGGCGGAAGCGTGCTTGAAGCGGTTTCCGCTCTAAAAAAGGCCGGCTGCGATGTCCTCGGCGTCGCCGCCATCTTCACATACGGTCTTCCGAAAGCGGACATCGCCTTTAAGAATGCGGATGTCGAGTATCACACCCTGACCGATTACGATACATTGACGGAAACCGCGCTTGCCGGAGGATACATCAGTGAAGCCGATGCCGGAAAACTGAAAGAGTGGAAAGCAAATCCCGAGTCGAGAGCTTGGATTGAAAAATAAGAAAGCCGTCTCCCTTTTTAAGGGAACGGCTTTTTTAATTTGATGAAACCGCGGTTTTTCTGTTTTTTTCATGCTTTTGACCGGTTGAAATATAGTAAAATAGCATCATTTTTATTTTTCATTAATCCTATAAAAAAAGTCGGGTTGACTTTTGTTCGAATTGTGCTAAAATTTTAAAATAACAAAAGCAGACTTATCAAGAGCGGTGGAGGGACTGGTCCGATGAAACCCGGCAACCTGCGTGCAAGCGCAAGGTGCTACGTCCAGCAAAATGCGCTCATTTTGAGAGATAAGGAATATGTAAAGTTCCTCGTCTTTCTTTCAAATTTGGAAGAAAGATTTTAATTTTTTAGGGCAGAGGAGGAGCTGGCAATGAAAAGAGATGAGCAGCTCGAAAAAGTGATCATCAAAATGAAAGACATGCTGAAAGACATGAATTACGGATCCATCACATTCGTTGTTCAAGATGGAAAGGTCATTCAAATCGAAAAAAATGAAAAAATAAGATTGAAATAGCTGACTAGACAAACTAGAGGCGGTTTTCACAGAAGTTTTTTTCTGCTGGAAGCCGTTTTTTTGTTGGCGAAAAAGGGGGAACCGAAAATATTTACTTACAGTACATGGGAAGAACCAAAAATCGCTTTTCAAGAGGATGATTCATATAAAGGGGCATTATCGGTCCTGAAATGGGCGTACGGCCATTACGGGGATCAGCTCGTATACGCATGCAGCTTCGGAATCGAAGGGATCGTCCTGATTGATTTGATTTATAAGGTGAAAAAGGACGCCGTCATCGTATTTCTTGATACAGGTCTGCATTTTAAAGAAACGTATGACACGATTGAGGCTGTCAAAGAACGATATCCGGGCCTTCAGATTATCATGAAGAAACCGGAGCTTACGGTTGAACAGCAGGCTCAGCAATACGGGGACAAACTGTGGGAGACCAATCCGAATTTCTGCTGTGAAATGAGGAAGGTCATTCCACTCCGCGAGACGCTGTCAGCTTACCCGGCATGGCTGTCAGGGCTGCGCCGCGAGCAATCCGAAGGGCGGAGAAAGACGAACTTTTTAAATAAAGACGAAAAATTCAAGTCTATCAAAGTCTGTCCGCTCATCCATTGGACATGGAAGGATATTTGGAGATATGTGACAAAACACGATCTGCCGTACAACCCGCTCCATGACAAAGGATACCCGAGCATCGGCTGCGCGCCGTGCACCTCTCCGGCTTTTACGATAGACGATCTCCGCTCCGGCCGCTGGAATGGATCAAATAAAACAGAATGCGGATTACACGAGTAAGGAGATGAGTTATGGAACTTGCCGCCATTTTATTTAGCATGTTTTTTGCGATGAACATCGGAGCGAGCGGTGCAGCGGCTTCCATGGGCATCGCCTACGGATCTGAAGCGGTGAAAAAAAAGCTTCACGCGCTCTTGATCTGTGCGGCCGGCGTTCTCTCCGGAGCCGTCATCGGCGGGGGGAACGTCGTGAAAACGATTAGTTCGGGCATCATTCCCGAGCGGGTGATTTCGCTTGAAATCGTCTGCATTATCATCGGGTCCGCCGCCTTGTCGCTTTTTATCGCAAATGTTCTCGGCATCCCGCTTTCAACGAGTGAAGTGACAGTCGGATCTGTCGTCGGAGTAGGTGTCGCATATCAAGTTTTGTTTGTCAAATCTTTGTTTGTCATCGTCCTGTTCTGGGTAGTCGTTCCGGTCGCAGCTTTTTCTTTTACCTTTGCCATGGCAAAGTTTATGAAGAAAACAATAAAGCGCCGCGCTGCGGGGAACAAAGCGAAGATTTTGACGGTTCTGCTGTTAATCAGCGGATTTTTTGAGGCTTTTTCAGCGGGAATGAACAATGTCGCGAACGCTGTCGGCCCTTTGGTGGCGGCACATGTTTTGACAGTCGGGGAAGGAACGCTGTACGGCGGACTGTTTGTCGCGCTCGGCGCCCTTTTATTGGGCCGCCGCGTTCTTGAAACAAACGGCAAAAAGATTACCAGATTTTCAAAAGGAGAAGGAATCCTTCTTTCAAGCACGGGAGCCGGGCTTGTCATTCTCAGTTCCATGTTCGGCCTTCCCGTTCCGCTCGCACAGGTGACATCATCGTCTATTATCGGGATGGGCATGGCGAAAAACGGCGGCAATGTTTTTCATAAACAGGTGGTCAAAACGATGCTGAAAGTGTGGATCGTATCGCCGTTCCTTTCATTAAGCCTGTCTTATATGCTGGTCAGCCTTTTATTAAAAGGAGACTATTATGCTCTCATCGTCGTTACGAGCGTTCTTTTGGCATCTGTCGGGACGATCAGCCTGGTGAGGGCAGTGAAAAAAGAACATAGCTCCGTCCATGAACAGGGCGGGGGAATTTAAACATCTAGTAGGGGGAAATAATGTTATGAGTTTAGCGCCACACGGCGGTGTATTGGTTATCCGCGTCAATGAAGCATATGATGTTCAACATATCGCACTGGAAATCGAACTTGATTTGATCGCTTTTGCCGATTTGGAGCTGGTTGGAATCGGTGCATACAGCCCGATCCAAGGCTTTTTAACAGAAAAAGACTACCTATCAGTCGTTGAAAATATGAGACTTGCAGGCGGTCAAGTCTGGACGCTTCCGATCAGCCTTCCCGTCAACGAACGAAAAGCCGCCGAGCTAAAAATCGGCGATACCGTCCGTCTCACATATCAAGGGGAAACATACGGGGTCATTGACATCGAAGACATCTATACGCCCGACAAGAAAAAAGAAGCGGTCAACGTCTATAAAACCGATGATCTCAACCATCCGGGCGTAAAAAAATTGTTTGAACGGGGAAACGTCTATGTCGGCGGCCCGATTACACTCATCAAACGCAGCGAAAAACAGTTTCCCGCTCATACGTTCGAACCGGCGGAGACAAGACGGAAGTTTGCCGAGCTCGGCTGGAAAACGATTGTCGGATTCCAAACCCGGAATCCGGTGCACAGAGCGCATGAATACATCCAAAAAACCGCGCTGGAAACCGTCGACGGACTTTTCCTCAACCCGTTAGTCGGGGAAACCAAATCAGACGATATTCCGGCAGACGTCCGGATGGAAAGCTATCAAGTGCTTCTTGACGGATACTACCCGAAAGACCGCGTCTTCCTCGGCGTCTTTCCGGCAGCCATGCGCTATGCAGGCCCGAAAGAGGCGATCTTCCACGCGCTCGTCAGAAAAAATTACGGCTGTACCCATTTCATCGTTGGAAGAGATCATGCGGGAGTCGGCGATTATTATGGAACATATGAGGCACAGGAGCTGTTCGATCAATTCACACCTGAAGAAATCGGCATCACGCCGCTGAAATTTGAACACAGCTTTTACTGCAATGTATGCGGCTCGATGGCGACGGCGAAAACATGCCCTCACGACAAAGAACACCATGTCATTTTGTCCGGCACAAAGGTACGGGGAATGCTGAGAAACGGCGAATTCCCGCCAAGCACATTCAGCCGTCCTGAGGTCATTCAAACATTAATCAAAGGCTTAGCGGCCGGAGTTTCTTAAAAAAGGGGGGAGACTGTTGGTGAATAAAGACATCGTTTGGCATGAAGCATCCATTACAAAACAGGAATATCACGAAAAAAACAAGCATAAAAGCTCGATCATTTGGCTGACGGGTTTAAGCGGATCGGGGAAATCGACAATTGCCAACGCAGCCGCCCGCCAACTGTTTGAAGAAGGCTTTCAGGTCACAGTGCTTGACGGTGATAATGTCAGACACGGCCTGAACAAAGATCTCGGTTTTTCCGATGCGGACCGTAAAGAAAACATCCGCCGGATCGGCGAAGTCGCCAAGCTGTTCGTCGAACAGGGCACGATCGTGATTACGGCGTTTATTTCTCCTTTTAAAGAAGACCGCGATCTGGTCAGACAGCTCGTCGAGAAAAACGAGTTCCATGAAGTGTATGTCAAATGTGATTTGGCAACGTGTGAGCAAAGAGATCCGAAGGGCTTGTACAAAAAAGCGAGAAACGGAGAAATTCCATTTTTCACGGGAATCGATTCACCATACGAAGAACCGGAAGCGCCTGAACTCGTACTCGATACGGGGAGTCATGACCGGAACGAGTGCAAAGACCGGCTCGTCGAATATGTGAAAGCGCAAGCGAAATAAAAACCGAAAACGCGTGAATAGGAAAGTGCAGCAGATGCACTTTCCTATTTCATAAAGAAAACGTTTGGTACCTGTGATATTTTCAACAACCGAACGCTTTCTTTATGATTTATAATGAAGAGAAAAGATTTTGATTCGATCGGGGGAAAGAAACAAAATGGGGAAAGTGTATATCGTTGGGGCAGGTCCTGGAGACCCCGATTTACTGACAATCAAAGCTTTAAAAGCCATCCAAAAAGCCGATGTTATTTTATATGACCGGCTTGTCAATAAACAGATTTTACAGCATGCAAAAGCGGGGGCAGACCTGATCTACTGCGGAAAACTTCCCGATTATCACATGATGAAGCAGGAGATGATCAACCATTTTCTCGTCAAATATGCGAAAAAGGGAAAAACCGTAGTCAGGCTAAAAGGGGGAGATCCTTTCGTGTTCGGCAGAGGCGGCGAGGAAGCTGAAAGCCTCGCAGAGAACGGGATTTCTTTTGAGATCATTCCGGGAATCACCTCGGGGATCGCAGCCGCGGCGTATGCCGGCATTCCCATGACCCACCGGGAGGCGAGCTCAAACGTTGCGTTTGTGACAGGCCACTATAAAGAAGAAGAAGACTTTGAAGAGAAATGGAAAGCGCTGGCGACGGGAATCGATACCCTTGTCATTTATATGGGGATCAAAAACGTCAAGCAAATCGAAAGGCTGTTAATAGAAAACGGCCGCGACCGGTCGACACCGGCGGCTTTCATTCATTGGGGGACGACAAACAAGCAGAAAACGGTGCTTTGCACGGTTGAGTCGCTTGCCGCAACCGTTGAAAATGAAAAAATTTCCAATCCGAGTCTCATCGTCGTTGGTGATGTGGTCAATTTCAGCTCCCGTTTAAACTGGTTTGAAAACGGACTGAAAAATAATGAATTAAGCGAGGCGCTTTAAGATGAAACAAGCGATACTGTATATCGGCCACGGCAGCCGTCTGACAAAAGCCCAAAAAGAAGCAGCCGCATTTTTGGAAAGCTGTAAACAACATATGTCTGCGCCCATTCAGGAAATCTCATTTTTGGAGCTTGCAGAACCTGATATTGAAACGGGATTTAAAGCCTGCGCGGAAAAAGGCGCGACACATATCGCAGCGGTTCCGCTTTTGCTTTTGACCGCCGCACATGCCAAACAAGACATCCCCGAGGAAATCGCGCGAGCGTCTTCGCGATATCCTTCCATCCATGTCACTTACGGCAAACCGATCGGCGTCGATCAGGAAGTCGTCAAAGCCGTTTTCACACGGATTGAAGAAACGGGAGTTCCTTATGAACATGCGAGGGTTGTCCTGATCGGAAGGGGCAGCTCAGATCCGGATGTCAAACGCGACATCACTAAGATCGCCGCCCGCCTCAAAGCGCTCGCACCGGTCGCCGAGGTCATCCCTTGTTTTATGACTGCTTGTGCCCCGAATTATCTCGATGTTTTTGCAGAGCTTAAAGAAAGCGGCGGAAAAACGACTTTCATCGTTCCGTATTTGCTGTTTACCGGGATGCTGATGAACGAGATTAAAAGGGAGACCGAAAAACTGAAGGAAGTCAATCCGGATGTTGTGCTGTCTGAATATCTCGGCTTTCACCCGCATGTCAAAAACGCGTTTTTAAACCGGGTGAAGGAAGCCGTTTGCAATCAAGATCCATCTTTTGTCTTCAAAGGAGCAGCCTATGCTTCCCCTTCACATTAATCTGAGCGGAAAACAGGTCGTCATCGCCGGAGGAGGACGGATCGCGGCAAGGCGGCTGCGGACGGTGCTGGATGAAGGGGCGTCTGTCACCGTCGTCAGCCCGGAAGTATCGGCTGCTATGCTTGAGCTGATTGAAAAACACCGGATTTGCTGGAAGCGGAAAAAAGCGGAGCCGGAAGATGCAGAAGACGCTTTTCTCGTCATTCTCGCCACCGATGATCCCGAGACGAACAAGCGGATAGCCGATTCAGCGCGAGACCGCCAGCTCGTGAATGTCGCGAGTGAGGCGGAGCGCGGGAATGTATACGTACCGAAAATCATCAAAAAAGGAAACATCACCATCAGCGTCTCGACAAACGGCGCAAGCCCGGGCCATGCGATTGAATTGGCCGGGCGGATCGACGGGCTGGTCGATGATCAGCTCGTCCGGGAGATCGATGAGCTTTTCCGAAAAAGAAGAGGCCCGAACCGTTGACGGTTCAGGCCTTTTTACATTCAGCGCGACTTCTTCAGCTTGATGACGAGATCTTCATCAGGCGTCACAAAAACAGTTTGCTGCCGATCATAGGTGACAAACCCTGGCTTAGCCCCATTCGGCTTTTTGACATGGCGTATTTTCGTATAGTCGACAGGAACTGAAGCGGAGTTTTTGGCTTTACTGTAGTAGGCCGCGATCTGGGCCGCTTCAAGGATCGTTTTCTCGTCGGGATCGCTTGATCTAATCACGACGTGTGAGCCCGGGATATCTTTTGTGTGAAGCCAGATGTCGTCGCGGGCGGCGAACTTCATCGTCAAATATTCGTTCTGCTTGTTGTTTTTTCCGACCAAAATCGTCACTCCCGCTGTGGATTCGTACGTTTCAAGGGAAGGTGCCTGCTTCTTTTGTTTTTTCTGGCCGGGCTGCTGTTTGGCGCGCAAATATTTTCCCTCTTGCAGCTCCTCGCGGATTTCGTGCAAATCTTTTGGCGAAGCTGAAGCCAGCTGCTGTATCAGCTGGTCGAAATAAGCGATCTCTTCTTCGGCGAGTCTGATTTGTTCTTTGACGACCTCTACCGAATTTCTCGCTTTCTGATATTTTGTAAAATAGCTTTGGGCGTTTTCAGACGGCGTTTTATTCGGATTGAGCGGAATCGTGACCTCCCCGCCGTTTTCATCATAATAGTTGATGACTTTGGCTGTTTTATCGCCTTTTTTCAGTTGATAAAGGTTTGCCGTCAAAAGCTCTCCGTAAAGCTGGTAGGTCGTGGCGTTTTCTGATTGCTCAAGCGTTTTTTCCAGCTTTTTGATCTTGTTTTCGTTCTTTTTCTTTTCGTTCATGACGAATCGTTCCAAATCATGGGCCTGTTGTTTGACGCGGTCCCTTTCCGCTTTTCCGAAATAATAGCGGTCAAGGAGTCCGCTCAGCGACTCAAATATTCGTTTTTCCCCTTTTATATGCGTCAAATCAAGGAGATAAAAATATTCCTTTCCGTCTTCCGTTACAAGCTGGGGCGCGAATCTCCGCTCTTTGATGTCTGCGAACATCTTCATCAGCGCAGCAGGCAGTGTTGCCCTGTTTGCAAGACCGGCCCGATATACGGCTTCCTTCGCAAACAGCGGGGAAACTCCCGAAAACGTTGCAACAATCTGCCTGTCCAATTTCCCTTCTTGAAAATTCAGGTGGCGGAGAATGTCTTCTTCTTCCGTCTCAAGTGGTGACCGCTTGTTTTGCGCGGGAGGCAGGATGTAATCGTAGCCGGGAAGAACGGTCCGGTAGCTGTTGACCGATGGCGAAAGATGTTTCAGACTGTCAATGATCACGTCTTTTTCCCCGTCAGTCAAGACGATATTGCTGTGCCTTCCCATGATCTCCACCACGAGCTTTCTGATCAGTGTATCACCGACTTCATTTCGGCTTCTGATGTGAAATACCATCACCCTGTCCAAGCCGATCTGTTCAATCTGCTCGACAAAGCCGCCCTCTAAATGCTTCCTGAGCAGCATGCAAAACATCGGCGGAGCGCTCGGATTGTCATATGCTTCCTCTGTGAGATGAACCCGGGCATAACTGGGGTGGGCTGAGAGCAGCAATTTGCGGTTTTTGCCGTTCGCCCTAATGTGAAAGATCAGCTCATGCTTAAACGGCTGGTGGATCTTCGTGATCCGGCCGCCCTGAATGGTTTCGTTCAGTTCTTTAATCATTCCGTATGTGAAAATGCCGTCAAAAGACATATCAAAAACACCCTTTTCTCATTAATCCTCTTCCTCAATTGTCCGTCGAATAATTATAGCATGATTTTGGACGAGTCTGAATAAATTGACTTATAGAGACTCAATTCTCAGAAAGCTTTAAGGGCAGGAGGAGTGGACGATTCAATGAAATGGCACGAGATGGGACAAACCGAATTGCTAAACGTAACAAAAACGTCCATTAGCAAAGGATTAACAGAAAAAGAAGCGGCAAAGCGGCTTGAAAGACATGGTGCAAATGAACTTCTTGAAGGCGAAAAAACCTCGGCATTGGTCTTGTTTTTTTCGCAATTTAAAGATTTCATGGTTCTTGTGCTGCTTGCGGCGACACTCGTTTCCGGTTTTTTGGGTGAATATGTCGATGCGGTAGCCATCATTGCGATTATCTTCGTCAACGGCATCCTCGGGTTTTTCCAGGAAAGAAAGGCGGAAAAATCGCTTCAGGCGCTGAAGGAATTGTCGGCACCGCAAGTGACGGTGCTCCGCGAAGGAAGCTGGATCAAAATTCCTTCAAAAGAACTTGTGCCTGGAGATGTCGTTCGCTTTTCAAGCGGCGACAGGATCGGCGCCGATCTCCGGCTGATCGAGACGAAAAGCCTTGAAATCGAAGAATCGGCTCTTACCGGCGAATCCCTTCCTGTGTCTAAGCACTCGGAACGTTTTCACGCTTCTGATGTCTCATTGGGCGATTTGACGAACATGGCCTTTATGGGAACGCTCGTAACAAGGGGGAGCGGCACCGGAATCGTTATTGGCACGGGGATGAACTCGGCGATGGGAAAGATCGCCGATATGCTAGAATCGGCCGGAAATACAGCAACACCGCTGCAAAGAAGGCTTGAAGAGCTCGGGAAAATCCTGATCATCGCCGCGCTGTTGCTAACACTGCTTGTCGTGGTGGCGGGCGTTGTTCAAGGACATGATGTGTACAGCATGTTTTTAGCCGGGGTTTCCCTTGCCGTCGCCGCCATCCCCGAAGGATTGCCGGCGATTGTCACGGTCGCCCTTTCCCTCGGCGTTCAGAGGATGATCAGGCAAAAGTCGATCGTCAGAAAGCTGCCTGCTGTTGAAACATTGGGATGCGCCTCGATTATTTGCTCTGATAAAACGGGGACGATGACGCAAAACAAAATGACGGTCACCCATGTCTGGTCAGAGGGGAAAACGTGGAATGTGTCGGGCATCGGGTATGATCCGCAAGGCTCCTTCAGTATCAACGGCCGGGACATTCAAATCAAAAACCACAAATCTTTGCAGCAGGTGTTGCTGTTTGGCGCATTGTGCAATTCATCCTCCATCATCGAAGAAGACGGCGAGTTTCGTTTGGATGGCGACCCGACGGAAGGCGCTCTGTTGACGGCCGCAAAAAAAGGCGGATTTACGGACCGGTATGTAGCCGAACACTTTAAGATTGTCGAAGAGTTTCCGTTTGATTCCGCCCGGAAAATGATGTCCGTGATCGCGGAGGACAGAAACGGCAAGCGCTTTGTCATTACAAAGGGCGCCCCCGATGTTTTAATGAAACGTTCTTCAACGATTTTAAACGAAGGCAGGCGTGAGCCGTTTACAAAAGAAAGGCTGGCCGAAACCGGCTCCGTGCTGGAAAAGCTCGCCTCCCAGGCACTGAGGACCATCGCCGTCGCCTATAAACCGATCAAGGAGACGGGAAATCTTACGCTTGAAAAAGCGGAGTCGGATTTAACATTTATCGGGCTGTTGGGAATGATTGATCCGCCGCGTCCGGAAGTGAAAAAGGCGATTAAAGAATGCCGCGCCGCCGGAATCAAAACGGTCATGATCACAGGCGATCATGTGACAACGGCAAAGGCGATTGCGAAAGACCTGGGCCTTTTGCCGCGAGGCGGAAAAGTGATAGACGGACAGAGGCTGAATGAGCTCACACAGGAAGAGTTGGCGGAAATCGTTGACGATGTATACGTGTTTGCAAGGGTATCGCCCGAACACAAGCTGAAAATCGTCACCGCCTATCAGGAAAACGGCCATATTGTCGCGATGACCGGAGACGGCGTCAATGATGCGCCTGCCATCAAGCAGGCCGATATCGGCATCGCCATGGGCATCACCGGAACAGACGTCGCCAAGGAAGCTTCGTCACTGATTCTCGTCGATGATAATTTCGCCACCATCAAGTCGGCGATCAAAGAAGGGCGCAACATCTATGAAAATATTAGAAAGTTCATCAGATATTTGCTCGCCTCAAATGTCGGCGAAATTCTGGTCATGCTGTTTGCGATGATGCTTGCCCTGCCGCTGCCGCTTGTTCCGATTCAGATCCTTTGGGTCAACCTTGTGACAGACGGACTGCCTGCCATGGCGCTCGGGATGGATCAGCCGGAAGGCGATGTGATGAAGCGGAAGCCGCGTCATCCGAAAGAGGGGGTCTTTGCCAGGGGTCTGGCCTGGAAGGTCGTATCGCGCGGCTTTTTAATCGGTGCGGCGACGCTCGCGGCGTTCATGTTTATTTACAACCGCAATCCCGATGCGCTTGTATATGCCCAGACCGTCGCTTTTGCAACCCTTGTGCTCGCCCAGCTCATCCATGTGTTTGACTGCCGGAGTGAACGGTCCATTTTCGACCGCAATCCGTTTGAAAATATCTATTTGCTCGGCGCTGTGCTGTCATCGATTTTGCTGATGCTGGTCGTCATTTATTATCCGCCGCTGCAGCCGATCTTCCACACCGTGCCGATTTTAATGGCGGACTGGCTCTTGATTATCGGAATGTCGGCCCTCCCAACTTTTTTGCTTGCCGGGTCACTTTTGACAAGAAAAAAATAGGCTTGTATGATATAATCTTAAAGGTAATAGAGGTTTCTATTGCCTTTTTCACTTATAAAGAATTGGGTGTGTTTTATGATACGGAGTATGACCGGTTTCGGCAGCGCGAGCAAAACGGAGGATGGACTGACAGTGGCTGTTGAGCTGAAATCTGTCAACTATCGGTTTAAAGAAGTGAACGCCCGCATGCCAAGGCCATTGCTCTATTTAGAAGACAAAATAAAGCAGACGATTTTTAAGCATATACAAAGAGGACGGTTGGAGCTGTTCGTTTCTGTTGACGGCGAGGCGCTGGTCAGCCGGAAAATCAAGGTTGACTGGCCGCTGCTTGAGGAATATATGAAGACCGCTGACGAAATGAAGGGCCGCCATAAGCTTTCGGGCGAGATCACGCTTCGCGACGCGCTGCAGTTCGAGCACGTCATCCAAATCGAAGAGGAGCCCGTTCGCCATGAACAGCTTGAACGGGTGCTTCTTGAGGCGGTTGAAGCGGCTGTTCTTGAACTGTGCGGGATGCGCGAAGCGGAGGGGCGGAGGCTTAAAGAAGACTGCCTTCAGCACATCGCCAAGCTTGAAAAGCTGACAGACGACATCGCTGCGCTCGCTCCCGCGGTTGTCGGCCATTACCGCGAACGTCTGGAGGCGAGGCTTGAAGAATGGTCGTCAGACCGTTTGGACGAAAGCCGCCTCCTGACGGAAGTGGCCCTGTTCGCAGACCGTTCTGACATTACCGAGGAAGTGACAAGGCTGAAAAGTCATTTCCGCCAGTTCCGCGATATTTGTGACACTGGCGGCGCTGCCGGGCGCAAGCTCGACTTTCTCGTTCAGGAATTAAACCGCGAAGCCAACACGATCGGCTCAAAGGCAAATGATCACCAAATCACAAAACATGTGGTCGAAATGAAAAGCTCTATTGAAAAAATAAAAGAACAAGTGCAAAATATAGAATAGCGATTGTGCGTATTGTTTACGGACGATCTCATCAGGTTAAACTAGAGACGTCCAAAAATACAGGGGGAACGTATAGGATGACGATTAAACTGATCAATATCGGCTTTGGGAATATCATATCCGCGAATCGGCTCATCTCCATTGTGAGTCCTGAATCCGCGCCTATCAAACGGATGATCCAGGATGCGAGAGACCGCGGCATGCTCATAGATGCTACATATGGAAGAAGAACGCGTGCGGTTGTCATTATGGACAGTGACCATATCATCTTATCTGCCGTCCAGCCTGAGACAGTAGCACAAAGGCTTTCTGTTAAAGAAGAAATCATGGATGAAGGGCAGGGATAAAAAGCTTTATGAATGAAAGAGGATTATTAATCGTTCTCTCCGGCCCTTCAGGCGTCGGTAAAGGGACAGTCAGACAGGCGCTGTTTGCTCAGGAGGACACAAAATTTGAATATTCGATTTCCGTGACGACGAGAAAGCCGAGAGAAGGCGAACGGGACGGAGTCGACTACTTTTTTAAAACGCGTGAAGAGTTTGAAGAAATGATCGAGAACAACAAGCTGCTCGAATGGGCTGAATATGTCGGCAACTACTACGGAACGCCCGTCGACTACGTCGAAAAAACGCTTCAGGAAGGAAAGGACGTTTTTCTTGAAATCGAGGTTCAGGGCGCGCTTCAAGTGAGAAAGGCGTTTCCTGAAGGGCTCTTTATCTTTTTGGCGCCCCCGAGCCTTGCCGAACTGAAAAACCGGATCGTCACAAGGGGGACGGAAACAGAAGCCCTCATTGAAAACCGGATGAAAGCGGCGAAGGAAGAAATCGAATTGATGGACGCCTATGATTATGTTGTCGAAAATGACAGCATCGAGCTTGCTTGCGAAAAAATTAAAGCAATCGTTCTCGCCGAACATTTAAGGCGCGACCGCGTTGCCCCGAGATATAAGAAAATGCTGGAGGTTGAATAACATATGCTAGATCCGTCTATTGACTCTTTAATGAATAAGCTTGATTCAAAATATACGCTTGTGACTGTAGCTGCAAGACGCGCCCGCGAAATGCAGATAAACAAGGATGAACAGATCGAAAATCCGAAGTCGCATAAATTTGTCGGCAGAGCCCTGGAAGAAATCGATGCCGGCCTGCTTACATTTGAAAAGGAAAATCGCTAATAGCCGGAAAAATAGCAACCTATCCATTAGGTTGTTATTTTTTTCAGGGCCGTCTCACAAAAATGATAAGGGGGATAAAAGATGCTGAAAAACCGAAACATCTTGCTGTGCGTAAGCGGAGGGATCGCGGTCTACAAAGCGGCCGCATTGACGAGCAAGCTTGTGCAGGCAGGGGCAAATGTCAAAGTCATCATGACGAAATCCGCCTGTGAATTTGTTTCCCCGCTCACCTTTCAGGCGCTCTCGCGTCATGACGTGTATACCAATACATTTGAAGAGCCGGATCCGCGCGTCATCGCCCACATCGATGCTGCTGATTGGGCAGACCTTGTGATTGTTGCTCCGGCAACGGCCAATGTGATCGGAAAACTCGCCTCAGGCATCGCCGATGATATGCTGACGACGACGCTTTTGGCAACGACAGCGCCGGTATGGATCGCTCCGGCGATGAATGTCCATATGTATGGCCATCCGGCCGTCAAACGGAATATCGAGACTCTCCATCAAGACGGCTACCGGTTTATTGAGCCGAGTGAAGGGTACCTTGCATGCGGATATGTCGGCAAAGGCAGACTGGAAGAGCCGGAGCGGATCGTCGAATTGGCTGAAGAGTATTTTTCAGGCGGACAGACCGGGCCGCTGCACGGAAAACACGTTGTGGTCACAGCAGGTCCGACAAGAGAGAAAATCGATCCCGTCCGCTTTTTCTCAAACCGTTCGACAGGGAAAATGGGTTACGCCTTTGCTGAGGAAGCGGCAAGGCTCGGAGCCCGCGTGACATTGATTACCGGCCCGACGACGCTCGGAGATCCGGCAGGCGTCGATGTTGTCCATGTCCAATCAGCCGATGACATGTATCATGCGGTTTTATCTGTCTTCGAGGACAGCGATATTGTCGTGAAAACAGCGGCTGTTGCGGACTATACACCAAAAACCGTCCATGACCATAAAATGAAGAAGCAGGACGGCAGCCTGGTGATCGAGCTTGAAAGGACGAAGGATATTTTAAAAGAGCTCGGACAGCGGAAGATAAAGCAAATCCTGATCGGCTTTGCAGCGGAAACGCAGCAAGTGGAAGAATACGCCCGCAAAAAACTGGTATCGAAAAACCTCGATATGGTAGTCGCCAACAACATTGCGGTAGAAGGCGCCGGCTTTGGAACGGAAACCAATATTGTGACGGTTTATCATAAAAACGGAGAAAAGAAAGAACACCCTCTGATGACGAAACGGGAGGTCGCCGCAGAAATCTTGAAAGAAGCCGCAGAGCTTGCCGAACGGAGCGGAGCATCTTCATGAATTTTGCTGAAGTAATCGTCGATGTCACGACAAAGAATATGGACAGGCCGTTTGATTACCGCATCCCCGAGAAATGGAGAGGGATGATCCAAAAAGGAATGAGGGTGATCGTTCCTTTCGGCCCCCGGAAAATACAAGGGTTCGTCATCAATGTAAAAGAGACTTCAGAACTTAATGGGCGGACGGTCAAGGACATTGAGGAAATCCTTGACCTGACGCCCGTTTTGACGGAAGAGCTTCTCGAGCTGTCGGACTGGCTCACGGAAAAGACGCTTTCTTATAAAATCACGGCTTTGCAAGCGATGCTTCCGGCCGCGATGAAAGCGAAATACGCGAAAGAAATCAAAGTCATCGGAGATGAGCCGCTTCCAGAGCCATTAAAGAGCATGTTCTCAGCCAAAACGGCCCTATCTTATTCAGAGGTAGAAGATCACCGAACATTAAAGCTTATTCAGCGCCAGGTGCAAGCGGGAAACCTTGAAGTGACGTACAAGGTCAAGCAAAAAACGAGCAAGAAGATGCAGCGGACAATATCGGCCCTCTGCCCGAAAGCCGAGCTGAAAGAGGCGCTTGACGGACTTTCCCCGCAGGCTGTAAAGCAAAAAGCGATCCTCGAATATTTTATAGAAGGCGGGGAAGGGCTGACAGTGCCTGCCAAAGAACTTTTGGACAAAACCGGAGGGTCGTCCGCATCCTTAAAATCACTTTTAGAAAAAGGTCTGTTAATGGAAAGCGAGCAGGAGGTTTACAGAGATCCCTATCAGGACAGAATGTTCAAAAAAACCGAGCCGCTTCCGCTGACCGAAGACCAGGTGCATGCTTATGAAGCGATTACAGAAGCGGTGGAACACAATCGTCATGACGTGTTTCTTCTTCATGGTGTAACAGGAAGCGGCAAAACGGAAATCTATCTGCAATCGATAGAAAATGTGCTGAAGGCCGGAAAGGAAGCGATCGTCCTCGTTCCGGAAATTTCTCTGACCCCGCAGATGGTCCATCGTTTTAAAGGGCGGTTCGGCTCACAGGTAGCGGTGCTCCACAGCGGTCTTTCAACCGGAGAAAAATATGATGAATGGCGGAAAATCCACCGCAAGGAAGTCCGTCTTGTCGTAGGGGCGCGGTCGGCGATTTTCGCCCCTTTTGAAAATCTGGGCATGATCATCATTGATGAGGAACATGAAACATCCTATAAACAGGAGGAAATGCCGAGATACCATGCGAAAGAAGCGGCGATTAAACGGGCCGAATACCATCGGTGTCCGGTTGTCCTCGGGAGTGCAACGCCGACGCTTGAATCATTTGCAAGAGCAAAAAAAGGCGTGTACAAGCTTCTTTCCCTCAAACAGCGCGTCAACAGCCAGGTCATGCCGGATGTGTCTCTCGTCGATATGAGAGAGGAATTGAGAAGCGGAAACCGCTCGATGTTTTCCAAAGCGTTAATGGAAGAACTTGAAAAAACGCTGGAAAAAGGCGAGCAGGCGGTTCTGTTTTTAAACAAGAGGGGCTATTCCTCCTTTGTGATGTGCAGAGACTGCGGGTACGTCATCCAATGTCCGCATTGTGAAATTTCCCTGACATACCATAGATTCGGACAGCGCTTGAAATGCCACTACTGCGGCTTTGAAACGGGAATGCCGTCAAGCTGCCCGGAATGCAGAAGCGAGCATATCCGCTATTTTGGAACAGGGACGCAGCGGGTCGAAGAAGAATTGACGAAAATCCTTCCGGCAGCAAGAGTGATCCGCATGGATGTTGACACAACATCCAGGAAAGGGGCGCATGAAAAGCTGCTGACAGCCTTTGGAAAAGGAGAAGCCGATATTTTGCTCGGCACGCAGATGATCGCCAAAGGCCTCGACTTTGAAAACGTCACGCTCGTCGGTGTGCTGAGCGCAGACACAATGCTGCACATCCCGGATTTCAGGGCCGCTGAAAAGACGTTTCAGCTGATGACGCAAGTCAGCGGGAGAGCGGGCCGCCATGAGAAGCCGGGCAGGGTGATCATCCAAACGTATACACCGTCACACTACAGCATTCAGCTGACGAAAACGCATGATTATGAAGCGTTTTTTCAGCAGGAGATGCTGCACAGAAGAGAACAGGCCTATCCGCCGTATTATTATTTGGCTCTTATCACCGTGTCCCACGAAGAGGTCGCCAAAACGGCTCTCGTCACAGAAAAAATCGCCCAATATTTAAAAGCGAACATTTCCAATGACGCAAAAATCCTCGGGCCTGTCGCTTCGCCGATCGCAAGGATCAAGGATAGATATCGCTACCAATGCGTGATAAAATACAAACAGGAAAACCAGCTTACATCTTTGCTGAAAAACATCATGGATCATTACAAGCGCGATATTGAACAAAAGCAATTGACGATATCGATCGATATGAATCCTTATATGATGATGTAGAATACAACCTGATGGAGGGCTTTTAGATTGACAGTAAAACCGATCGTGACGTACCCGGCGGCTGTTCTCGAAACACCTGCCGAGCCCGTTGCGGCTTTTGATAAATCATTAAAAAAACTACTTGATAACATGTATGATACAATGCTTGAACTGGACGGCGTCGGACTCGCCGCCCCGCAAATCGGCGTCTCCAAAAGAGCGGCCGTCGTCGATATCGGCGATGAAACGGGGAGAATCGACCTCGTCAATCCCGAGGTTCTCGAGGAACGCGGCGAGCAAACGGGGCCTGAAGGCTGTTTAAGCTTTCCTGATCTGTACGGTGAGGTCACGCGGTCCGACTATGTAAAAGTCCGGGCTTTCGACCGCCGCGGCAAGCCGTTTACCATTGAAGCGGAAGGCTTTTTGGCAAGAGCGCTGCTTCATGAAATCGACCATTTGGACGGCATTTTATTTACGTCAAAAGCAACGCGCTACTATGATGCGGAAGAACTTGAGGAAATGGAAGGATGATTGGATGACAAGGATTGTTTTTATGGGAACGCCGGATTTTTCCGTTCCTGTGCTTAACACGCTGATCAAAGACGGATATGACGTGGTGGGCGTCGTCACACAGCCCGACCGTCCGAAGGGCAGAAAAAAAGTGCTGACACCCCCGCCGGTCAAAGAAGAAGCACTGCGCCACGGCATCCCCGTGCTTCAGCCGGAAAAAGTGAGAGAGGAACAGGAGACGGACAAAATTCTTGAGCTCAAGCCGGATTTGATCGTAACAGCGGCTTTCGGGCAGATCCTGCCGAAAAAGCTGTTGGATTATCCGGCATACGGCTGCATCAATGTCCATGCTTCCCTTCTGCCTGAGCTTCGCGGAGGAGCGCCGATCCACTACGCCATCCTTGAGGGCAAACAGAAAACAGGCGTGACGATTATGTACATGGTCGAAAAACTTGATGCCGGAGATATGCTTTCAAAAGTGGAAGTTGACATCGAAGAGAATGATAATGTCGGCACGCTTCACGATAAACTGAGCAAAGCAGGGGCGGCGCTTCTTTCTGAAACGGTTCCGAAAGTCTTAGACGGCTCCGTGACTCCGGAAAAACAGGATGAAGAAAAAGCGACATATGCTCCGAACATTAAACGGGAACAAGAGCGGATCGACTGGTCAAAGCCCGGTGAGGTTCTGTACAACCAAGTCCGCGGCTTGCATCCTTGGCCTGTCGCCTACACCACCCTCGGCGGACAAATCCTGAAAGTGTGGGCCGCGCAAAAGGTTCCCGCTGCAGAACAAGCCGAGCCGGGAGAGATCATCACGATTGAAAAAGACGGCATCGTGGTTGCGTCTGGAAACGGCACTGCGCTGAAATTAACGGAAGTGCAGCCGGCCGGCAAAAAAAGAATGAAAGGCGAAGACTTCGTCAGGGGAGCGGATCTTCAAGCCGGAATGAAATTAGGTCATGACGATGAAAAAAAGTAATGTCAGGGAAACCGCGCTCGATACATTGATTAAACTCGATCAGAATCAGGCATACAGCAACCTGCTGCTCCAATCTGTCATGAAAACAAACGACCTAAACGACAAAGACAGGGGCCTCTTGACAGAATTAGTATACGGAACCCTTCAAAACAAGCTTGCCCTCGACTATATGCTGAAACCGTTCATTAAGAAGCCGGAAAAGGTAAAGCCATGGGTCATTCACCTGTTGAGAATGTCGCTGTACCAAATGGAATACCTGGAGAAAATTCCGGATCGGGCCGCACTGTTTGAAGCCGTTGAAATCGCGAAAAAACGCGGCCATAAAGGAATTTCTTCATTTGTCAATGGGGTTTTGCGTTCAATACAGCGGGAAGGCGTTCCTTCATTTGCGGAAATTGACGATCCGGTTAAGCGTCTCGCGGTTGAAACAAGCCATCCGGAGTGGCTTGTCAAAGAATGGACTGACGCCTACGGGTTTGAAGCGGCCGAACAAATTTGCCGGATTCACATGATCCCGCCAAAGCAGACGATCCGCGTCAACAAGCTGAAACACGACAGGGAAACGATGCTGCATCGCTTGCGTGAGGCTGGCATCAAGGCGGAAGAAGGCGACCTTTCCCCCGACGGCTTGAAGCTGTTAAAAGGGACCATTGCAACAAGCCCGTTTTTCAAAGAGGGAGACGTGACCATCCAGGATGAAAGCTCGATGCTCGTTGCCAGGGCGCTCGGACCAAAACCGGGGGAAACCGTGCTTGATGCGTGCGCCGCTCCCGGCGGAAAATCGACCCATATCGGCGAACTTCTTGAAAACACCGGAAAAGTCGTTTCCCTTGATCTGCACCGCCATAAAGTGAAGCTGATCCAGGAAGCGGCCGGCCGTCTGGGACTTACCAATATTGACACCCGGGCAATGGATGCCAGGAAAGCGGCTGAAGCGTTTCAGCCGGAGCAATTTGACCGGATACTCGTTGACGCGCCATGCTCAGGGTTTGGCGTTATTCGCAGAAAGCCGGATCTCAAATACAGCAAAACACCAGAAGACAGCGCCCGCCTTGCCGGCATCCAGCTCGCAATTTTAAAAGAGATCGCGCCTTTGCTGAAAAAAGGCGGCACACTGGTCTACAGCACTTGCACGATGGACCGGACGGAAAATGAACAAGTCATGCGGGCTTTTTTAGAAGAACATGATGAATTTGAAGCTGACACGACGATACGAGAGCGGCTGCCGGAAAAAGCGGCGCCTTATGTGCAAGGCGGAAGCATTCAAATTCTTCCCCATTATTTCGGTACAGACGGCTTCTTTATCTGCAGCATGAGAAAGAGGGATCACAATGATTGAATCAAAACGAAAAATAAGAAAAGAATTGCGGACTGAGAAACCGTCCATTTATTCTTTTGAAATAGATGACATCAAAAACTGGCTTGAAGAAAACGGTGAAAAGCCTTTCCGCGCAACACAAATATTTGAATGGCTTTATGACAAAAGAATCTCCTCATTTGATGAGATGACAAATCTTTCAAAAGAGCTTCGCACCAAGCTGAAAGAGCAGTTTGTCCTGACTACGCTGAAAACGGCCGTCAAGCAGACATCCCAGGACGGTACGATGAAATTTTTATTTGAACTTCATGACGGCTATACGATCGAAACCGTTTTAATGAGACATGATTATGGCAATTCTGTTTGTGTAACCACACAGGTCGGCTGCCGCATCGGCTGTACGTTTTGCGCGTCGACGCTCGGAGGTCTGAAACGGAACCTGGAAGCAGGGGAAATCGTCGCACAGGTTGTCAAAGTACAGCAGGCCCTTGATGAAACAGATGAACGCGTCAGCTCAATCGTCATCATGGGAATCGGCGAACCGTTCGATAATTTCCAGGAGATGCTCGCATTTTTAAAAATCGTCAACCATGATAAAGGACTGAATATCGGCGCACGCCATATTACGGTTTCAACGAGCGGCATCATTCCGAAAATCTACGAATTCGCAGATGAAAAGCTGCAAATCAACTTCGCGATTTCGCTGCATGCGCCAAACACCGAAATCAGAAGCCGGCTGATGCCGATCAACAGGGCCTACAAGCTGCCTGAGCTGATGAAGGCTGTCGAATACTACATCAAGAAAACCGGCAGAAGGGTCACCTTTGAATACGGGCTTTTCGGCGGAGTCAATGACCAGGTTGAACACGCGGAAGAGCTCGCCGAACTGTTAAAAGGAATCAAATGTCACGTCAATTTAATTCCGGTCAACTATGTACCTGAACGAGACTATGTCAGAACACCTAAAGACCAGATTTTCGCCTTTGAAAAAACATTAAAGTCTCACGGAGTGAATGTTACGATCAGAAGAGAGCAAGGCCATGATATTGACGCTGCCTGCGGACAGCTTCGTGCAAAGGAGCGAAAAGAAGAGACGAGGTGAATCAAGGTTGAAGACAGCCTTAAAAACAGACAGGGGAAAAATACGCCAGCACAATGAAGATGATGCCGGCATTTTTACAGAAAAAGAGGATCGGGTGCTGGCTGTTGTTTGCGACGGGATGGGAGGCCATCTTGCCGGCGATGTGGCCAGCAGGATGGCGGTCTCCGCCCTTCGAGCCGTCTGGGAGCAGACGAAAGATATTCCGGCTTTGCCCGCTGAAAGCGAAGCATGGCTAAAGGAGCAGATTACCGCCGTCAACCAGAAAATTTTCGACCATTCCAGGGCGCATGAAGAATGTCAGGGAATGGGGACGACGGTCGTCTGTGCCTTATATACGGGGAAAACGCTGACGGTCGCCCATATCGGAGACAGCCGCTGCTATTTATTGCATAACGAAAGCTTCACACAGCTGACCGAAGATCATTCGCTTGTCAATGAACTTGTGCGGACGGGAGGGATTTCAAAAGAAGACGCCGAACATCATCCGCGGAAAAACGTGCTGACAAAAGCGCTCGGCACTGATCCAGAAGTGGCGGTTGAGGCCCATTCTTTTGAAATAGAGCCCGGGGACAAAGTCTTATTATGTTCTGACGGCCTGACGAACAAGGTGGATGATGAGAAGCTGAAAGAAATGCTTCAATCTGCATCTTCCCTGGAGGAAAAGGCGGAGCAGCTTGTTCAGATGGCAAATGACAACGGCGGCGAAGACAACATTACAGTTGCATTGTTGGAGCTCCCTTCTCACATTGAAGAAGGTGAAGACAAGTGCTAATCGGCAAACGGATCAGCGGACGTTACCAAATCCTGCGCGCCATCGGCGGAGGGGGAATGGCTAACGTTTATTTAGCTGAGGACATCATACTCGATCGGGAAGTCGCGATTAAAGTGCTGCGGTTTGACTTCGTTCATGACGCCGATTTTATCAGGCGCTTCAGAAGGGAAGCCCAGTCCGCTGCCAGTCTTGACCATCCGAATATCGTCAGCATCTATGATGTCGGAGAAGAAGATGACATCTATTATATTGTGATGGAGTACGTAGAGGGGATGACCCTGAAAGAATACATAAACAAATGCGGCCCCCTTCATCCAAAGGAAGCGGTCCAGATTATGGAACAGATCGTTTCCGCCATTGCGCACGCCCATGATAATCAAATTGTTCACCGGGATATTAAGCCGCACAATATCCTGATTGACCATATGGGACATATTAAAGTCACCGATTTCGGCATCGCCATGGCTTTAAGCTCAACGACCATCACACATACCAACTCTGTTTTGGGCTCTGTTCATTACCTCTCGCCTGAGCAGGCGAGAGGCGGCTTGTCTACGAAAAAATCGGATATTTATTCACTCGGCATCGTGCTGTTTGAGCTATTAACCGCACGGACGCCGTTTGAAGGAGAGTCCGCGGTCAGCATCGCGCTCAAACATTTGCAATCGGAAACGCCTTCAGTGAAAAGGTGGAATCCGGCCGTTCCGCAAAGCCTGGAAAACATCGTGCTGAAAGCGATGGCCAAAGATCCGTTTCACCGCTATGAGGCGGCTGAAGATATGGAAAGCGATCTGAAGACGGCTTTTGATCCGGACAGAGTGACTGAAAAGAAATTTACGATACCGTCGGATGATGAAATGACAAAGGCGGTTCCCGTCATCAGAGATCTGCCGGACAATGGCGCCGGTCAGCACGATGCAGACGGGGCGGACGAGCCGGGCGAAGGCCCGGTTTTAACGAAAAAAGAAAAAAAGAAAAAAGCAAAAGCGGACAAGAAGAAAAAAAGAAAGAAATGGCCGATCGTTTTATTGACGCTGTTTTTCATCCTTGTCACGTCCATGGTCCTGGCGGTCACGGTGTTTCCTTCGCTATTTATGCCAAAAGACGTGAAGGTTCCCGATGTAGCCGGCCTTGAGTACGAAGAAGCTGTCACCCTCCTTGAAGGAGACGGATTCGCAGTTGATCCGAATGCCGAAGACATTGCCGACGAAAAAATCGAAGAAGGGCTGATCGTCAAATCCGATCCGGCAGCCGGCGAAGTTGTCAAGGAAGGCGCGACAGTCAAGCTTTATAAAAGTTCGGGCAAGGAGAAAAAAGAGGTGGATGATGTCGTCGGCCAGAACATCGACGCCGCCAAAACGCTGCTTGAACAAAAAGGCTTTAAACATGTCACAACCGAAGAGGTTCATGACGACGAGGAAGCGGGGACTGTCATCGAGCAGCAGCCGTCAGCGGGAACGGAAATCGTTCCTGGCGATGATGAGGTGAAATTAAAGGTCAGTCTCGGTCCTGAGGATATTGCTTTACGGGATTTAAAAACATACAGCAAACAGGCGGCTTCAGGTTATCTCGATGATCATCAGCTGGTCCTGGTGGAAAAGGAGGAACATTCTGACGAGGTTCCCGAAGGCCAGGTCATTAAGCAGAAACCGGCGGCCGGGACGTCCGTCAAGCCCGGAGATAAAATCGAGGTCACGTTTTCTCTTGGACCTGAAAAAAAACCGGTCAAAACAGTGACCGAAAAAATCGATATTCCTTATGAGCCGGATACACCGGGGGAAGAGCTGGATGTCCAGATCTCGATCGATGATGCGGAACACAGCATCTCAGACTCCTATGAAAACTTTAAAATCACGGCGCCTGCCGAGCGAACGATCAAATTCAAGATTGAACCCGGCCAAAAAGGGTATTATCAAGTGACGGTGAACGATAAAGTAGTCAGGTCAAAAACGATTGAATATCCTGATGATGAATAAGGGAGGTGCAATATGCCTGAGGGCAAAATCATTAAAGCATTAAGCGGCTTTTATTATGTGCTGGACGGAGACAGCGTCATTCAGTGCAGGGGGAGAGGGATTTTCAGAAAAAACAAAGTCACTCCGCTGGTCGGCGATGATGTCGTCTACCAGGCTGACAACGATAAGGAAGGCTACCTTCTCGAGATTAAGGAAAGAATCAATGAATTGGTACGGCCGCCCATCAGCAATGTCGATCAGGCTGTCCTTGTATTTTCAGCAAAAGAGCCGAATTTCAGTACGTCGTTGCTGGATCGTTTCCTGGTGCTTGTCGAGGCAAAGGACATTCAACCGATCATCTGCATTACGAAAATGGATTTGGCTGAGGGTGAGATAGAAGACCAGATCCGGCGCTATGCCGAAGATTATCGGAAGATCGGCTACCATGTTTATTTAACATCAACCAAACACGGAAGCGGCATAGAAGAGATTATTCCTCATTTTAAAGACAGCATTACCGTTTTTGCCGGCCAGTCCGGCGTGGGGAAATCTTCCCTTTTGAATGCGATCAGCCCGGACTTGGAATTGAAAACCGCCGGCATTTCCGCCTACCTTGGAAGAGGAAAGCATACGACGCGCCATGTCGAACTGATTCATACGGGCGGCGGTCTTGTTGCAGATACGCCGGGCTTCAGTTCACTCGAGTTTACGGGAATTGAAGCCGAAGATCTGGGATATACATTTTTGGAAATCGGCGAAAAGAGCGCAGAATGCAAATTCCGCGGGTGCCTGCATATAAAAGAGCCGAATTGCGCCGTTAAAAAAGCGGTGGAAAGCGGAGACATCCCTTCATACCGCTATGACCATTATGTTGAATTTTTAACAGAGATAAAAGATAGAAAGCCGAGGTATTAAGATATGGTATATGTTGCTCCTTCGATTCTTTCAGCTGACTTTGCCCGTTTAGGAGAAGAAATTAAAGATGTCGATCAAGGCGGCGCTGATTTCATCCATATTGATGTGATGGACGGACATTTTGTTCCAAACCTGACGATCGGCCCGCTCGTTGTCGAAGCGGTTCGTCCGATCACAAAACTGCCGCTCGATGTCCACTTGATGATTGAACAGCCTGATCGTTATATTCCCGCCTTTGCAAAAGCGGGTGCAGACATTCTTTCCGTTCATGTTGAAGCCTGTCCCCATCTCCATCGGACGATCCAGCTGATCAAGGAACAAGGCGTCAAAGCGGGAGTCGTGTTAAATCCTCATACGCCTGTTCAACAGATTGAACATGTGCTGGAGGACCTTGACCTTGTATTATTGATGACGGTCAATCCGGGCTTTGGCGGACAATCGTTCATATCTTCGGTTGTTCCGAAAATCAGGCAAGTCAAGGAACTTGCCGAAGAGAAAGGGCTTTCCGGGCTTTTGATCGAGGTTGACGGCGGCGTCAACAAAAAGACGGCGGCGCAATGTATCGAAGCGGGCGCGAACCTGCTTGTGGCAGGCTCTGCAATATACAATGAAAAAGACCGGAAAAAAGCTATTTCCGAAATAAAAGGAGCGCTTGACTAAAAATGTTCGGGCGCATTCAGCCAAAAAAAAGAGCCGGCCATTCGCTGTGCTCTTTTTTAGAACGGGCTAAAGGAAGGATACACCCATCATGAACATCAATATTGTGGCCGGAGGGCCCGAGCATCTCATCCCGGATTTGTCTCGGTACCGCGAAAAGGATGCATTTTGGATCGGCGTCGACAGGGGCGCTGTGACACTTTTGGATAGAGGAATCATTCCGGATGAAGCATTCGGCGATTTTGACAGCATCACACCGGAGCAAAAGCAAGCCATTGAAGAAGCCGCACCCCGCCTCCATATCTATCAAGCCGAGAAGGACAAGACGGATTTGGATCTGGCTCTCAGCTGGGCTGTCAAGCAGGAACCGGCATTCATCAGGATGTTCGGCATCTCGGGAGGCAGAGCCGATCATTTTCTCGGAAATCTGCAGCTGCTTCATCAAGCGGCAGAGAGCAGGATCAACGCGGTGATGATCGACCGCCAAAACACGATCAGCTTGTTTCCCCCCGGTTCTTATACCGTTACACGCGATCAGACGAAGCCTTATATTTCATTCCTGCCGTTTACAGAAACGGTCAAAAACCTTTCTCTCGAAGGATTTAAGTATTCTTTAAATAAGTGTCATATTGCACTTGGTTCTACACTATGTATTAGTAACGAACTCATCCGATCACAAGGTGCTTTTTCGTTTACAGAAGGCATATTAATAATGATAAGAAGCACTGATTAAAATATCCTGGCTGCCCGCTTGAGCGGATGCTTAGGGATCCGGTTGTCAGAAAAGACCTGGCGATACATGCGGTTTGCGGGACTCTTGAGGAGGGAACGGAATGAAATTTTATACGATTAAATTACCGAAATTTTTGGGGGGAATTGTCCGGGCAATGCTGGGCTCGTTTCGCAAAGATTGACATTCGCCCAGGTTCCCGGACCAAAAAAGAATGTAAAAACGCCTGCCCTAAACAACAAAGTCGCTTTGGGCAGGCGTTTATTTTGTCTTATACACGCTCAACTTTTCCAGATTTCAAAGCTCGAGCAGATACATATACTTTTTTAGGCTTGCCGTTCACAAGAATACGCACTTTTTGAACGTTGGCGCCCCAAGTGCGTTTAGAAGCGTTCATTGCGTGAGAACGAGCATTGCCAGAACGTGTTTTTCTGCCTGTAACAACGCATTTACGTGCCATTTGTTTCCCTCCTAACTCTCAAAAAAACATCATCATTCTTTATCATTTGATCATTTGTGATGCTTCAGATACTTTAATAATTTAACACAGCTGAAAACCGTTTGCAACTATTGATTACTCTCCTTTCAAGAATAATTCCTTGACAACTTGAAAAATTACCCCCGCTGTAGTATAAGTAGGGTTGGGTCTAGAGGGAAGCTTACCTGTTCTTTAAAAAAGAAGGTCCTTATAGTAGAATGATGATAACTCGGTCAAAGAGACTCAAAAAGGAGGAACCGACGTGTCCATTGAATTTCGAACAAAATACGGACAGATTGATATATCAAATGAAGTCATCGCCATGGTTGCCGGAGGGGCGGCGATTGACTGCTACGGGATCGTAGGTATGGCATCCAAGAACCAAATTAAAGACGGGCTGACTGAAATCCTCAGAAAAGAGAACTTCAGCCGGGGCGTTATTGTTCGTCAGGAAGAAGACCGCATTCACATTGACATGTACATCATCGTCAGCTACGGAACAAAAATTTCTGAAGTGGCGCACAATGTTCAAACAAAAGTCAAATACACGCTGGATCAGACAACAGGTCTCGCAGTTGATTCCGTAAACATTTATGTACAAGGAGTACGAGTGACGAACCCGTAGTTAGGAGGAAAACAAGAGTGTCTATACGAAACTTAGATGGGAAGGCCTTTGCAGAAATGGTTCTGTACGGAGCGCGCCATCTGTCCCAAAACGCAAATGTGGTTGATGCGTTAAACGTTTTTCCTGTTCCGGACGGAGATACAGGAACAAATATGAATTTATCGATGACATCCGGTGCAAAAGAAGTGGAGCAAATCGATACGGAAAATATCGGCAAAGTGGCTGCAAGCCTTGCAAAAGGGCTGCTGATGGGAGCGCGTGGAAATTCGGGCGTTATTTTATCGCAGCTGTTCAGAGGTTTTGGAAAGTCGATCGAACAGAAAAGCAAAATCGACGCAAAGGAATTTGCCGCTGCGTTTCAGGCCGGAGTCGACACCGCCTATAAAGCGGTCATGAAACCTGTAGAAGGTACGATTTTGACGGTTGCGAAAGACGCTGCCAAAAAAGCTGTGGACACCGCTCAAACTGAAACCGATATCATCGCTGTCATGGAAGCCGTTGTCCGCGAAGCGGAGGCTTCACTGGAGCGGACGCCGGAGCTTCTGCCTGTTTTGAAGGAAGTCGGCGTTGTTGACAGCGGGGGCAAAGGACTGCTGTTTGTATATGAAGGATTTCTTGCTTCTTTAAAAGGAGAAAAGCTTTCAGAAAAGGTGGCGCTTCCATCGCTGGACGACCTCGTCAGCGCCGAACATCATAAAAACGCTCAAAGCCATATGAACACGGAGGACATCGAATTCGGCTATTGCACGGAATTCATGGTAAAGCTTGATCAGGACAAAAAAAGCTTTAAAGAAGACGCATTCCGCCAGGATTTAAGCCGCTTCGGAGATTCGCTGCTCGTCGTTTCCGACGAGAACCTTGCAAAAGTGCACATTCATGCTGAATATCCGGGAGAAGTCCTGACGTATGCGCAAAAGTACGGCAGTCTGATCAATATGAAAATCGAAAATATGAGAGAACAGCACAGCGCGATTCTCAGCCAGTCCAAGCAAGAAGCCGTCAAGGCCCCTGCTGAAAAACAGCCGTACGGCATTGTCACCGTGGCGATGGGCGAAGGAATTGCCGAACTTTTCAAAAGCATTGGCGCCACAGCCGTGATAGAGGGCGGCCAGACGATGAATCCGAGCACAGAAGACATCGTGCAGGCGATCCGGGATGCCAATGCGGATACAGTCGTGATTCTGCCGAATAATTCAAACATCGTCATGGCGGCCAACCAGGCGGCTGATGTCGCCGATCAAAACGTGATCGTCGTCCCGACAAAGACCGTTCCCCAAGGAATGGCCGCATTGCTTGCATTTAATCCGGCCGCAAACGCGGAAGAAAATGAAGCAAATATGCTTGAAGCGACCACTCATGTCAAAAGCGGACAAATCACATACGCCGTCAGAGATACGAACATCGACGGCATCGACATCAAAAAAGGCGACTTTATGGGCATTTTAAATGGAAAGATCGTTGAAACCGCGGCCGAACAATTAACGGCAGCGAAAAAGCTGATAGCGGAAATGGTCGATGAGGACACTGAAATCGTAACGATCATTAAGGGAGAAGATGCTTCAGAAGAAGAAGCCGAAGAGCTCGCCGGCCATATCAGCGAAGCATTTGAAGATGTTGAAGTGGAAATTCACGACGGAAAACAGCCGCTGTATTCGTATATTTTGGCTGCGGAATAATGATTGAGCAGAAGGGTGTTTTGAAAAGCCCTTCTCTTCTTTTGGCTTTTTTTAAGAGTATTCGCGCTGCTTGCCAATTGA
Source organism: Bacillus sp. KICET-3 (assembly GCF_033261025.1). NCBI lineage: Bacteria > Bacillati > Bacillota > Bacilli > Caryophanales > Bacillaceae > Bacillus > Bacillus sp. KICET-3. The sequence goes on from NZ_CP137345.1 coordinate 1,791,868, forward strand.
TGATTGATCGATTAGTCTAAAAAAAACGGCTGTTTTCTGCCGCGCATCACGGTGAAATCTGTGAAACATAAAAGGGGGATACGGATGAAGTACAGAAGTGTGTTTGATATTATCGGGCCCGTCATGATCGGTCCGTCAAGCTCGCATACGGCCGGCGCTGCCAGAATCGGCAGGGTCGCCAGAAGCGTATTTGGAAGAGAGCCGAAAAAAATCGTCGTTTCATTATACGGTTCTTTTGCCGAAACATATAAAGGCCATGGAACAGATGTGGCGATCATCGGCGGACTTTTAGATTTTGATACATTTGATGAAAGAATTAAAGACTCCATCCGCCTTGCCGAGGAAAAGGGAATTGACATCGAGTTCCGTGAAGAGGAAGCGGTACCCAAACATCCGAATACAGCCCGCCTTCTTATTTCCGATGATCAAGGTTCCCTTGAACTTGCAGGTATTTCGATCGGCGGGGGAAAAATAGAAATTATCGAGCTTAACGGCTTTGAGCTCAGATTGTCGGGAAATCATCCCGCCATTTTAGTCGTCCATAATGACCGGTACGGAACGATTGCAGGCGTTGCCAATGTACTGGCGAAATTTGCAATAAACATCGGCCATATGGAAGTGGCCCGCAAAGATATCGGCCAGGAAGCGCTGATGACAATCGAGGTCGACCAAGCGATCGATCCGGCCGTATTTGAAGAACTGAGAGCGCTGCCGAATATCATCGAAGTGACGCAGATCGCTGACTAAAAGGACAGGGAAGAGGGAGATTACATGTTTCGAAATGTGAAAGAATTGATTCAGCTGACAAAAGAGAAAAACGTCTCCATCTCAGAAATCATGATTACCCAGGAAATCGCGGTGTCAGGCCGGACGAGGGAAGAGATTTTCAAACAGATGGAGGCTAACTTGGACGTGATGGAAGCTGCTGTGCAAAAGGGCATCAGCGGCGTTCAGTCTCATTCCGGTTTAACAGGCGGGGACGCCGTCAAGCTGCATGCGTATCTTACATCAGGTAAAGGGCTGTCCGGAGATGTGATTTTAGATGCCGTCAGCAAAGCGGTTGCAACCAACGAAGTCAATGCGGCTATGGGGACGATTTGTGCGACGCCGACGGCAGGATCCGCAGGCGTCGTTCCGGGGACCCTGTTCGCTGTCAAAGACAAGCTTCATCCGACAAAGGAACAGATGGTCCGCTTTTTATTCACCTCGGGCGCGTTCGGATTTGTCGTTGCCAACAATGCGAGCATCTCGGGAGCAGCCGGCGGGTGCCAGGCTGAAGTCGGGTCGGCCTCCGGAATGGCGGCGGCGGCCATCGTCGAAATGGCGGGAGGAACGCCTGAACAGTGCGCCGAAGCGATGGCGATCGCTTTGAAAAACGTGCTCGGCCTTGTTTGCGATCCTGTCGCCGGCCTTGTCGAGGTTCCATGTGTCAAACGAAATGCGATGGGAGCGGCGAATGCAATGGTTGCCGCAGATATGGCGCTTGCCGGTATCACAAGCCGCATTCCGTGTGATGAAGTCATTGATGCGATGTATAAAATCGGCCAAACGATGCCGACGGCCTTGAGAGAGACGGGCCGGGGCGGACTCGCCGCAACCCCGACAGGAAAAGAATTGGAGAAAAAAATATTCGGAGGGGCGTCATCTGCACGTGAAAAACAATCTGCAAAATAGTATATCTGTTATAAAAGGAATCGGGACGGAAACGGAAAAAACGCTGAATGAGCTTGGGATCTACGATATTTCCGATCTTTTGAACTACTTCCCGTACCGATATGACGATTATGAATTGCGCGATTTGGAAGAAGTGGCACATGAGGAAAGAGTGACGGTCGAAGGGAAGGTTCACAGCGAGCCTTCTCTTACCTATTACGGGAAAAAGCGGAGCCGTCTCACCTTTCGGCTTTTAGTCGGAAACTATTTAATCACGGCGGTCTGCTTTAACCGGCCGTATTTGAAAAAGAAGCTGGCCATCGGTTCGGTGGTCACCGTTTCAGGAAAATGGGACAAGCACAGGCAGTCCGTGATGGTCCAGGAACTGAAAAACGGCCCCCACAAGGAAGATCAGACGATAGAACCCGTCTATTCGGTAAAAGAAAATATAACGGTGAAGACGATGCGGAAATTGATTCAGGAAGCCGTCCGCACCCACCTGCAGCATGCCGAAGACCCACTCCCTGAAAAGCTCAGGCTCGCCTATAAGCTCCCCTCCTATCAGGATGCAGTCAAAGCGATCCACAAGCCGGAAACGAGGGAAGCGTTAAAGCAGGCGCGCCGCCGCTTTGTATATGAAGAATTTTTGCTGTTTCAGCTGAAAATGCAGGCGTTGCGAAAGTTTGAACGGGAGCAGTCCGACGGGATCAGGCATACTTTTAAACGTGAAGACGTAGATGCGTTTGTCAACAGCCTTCCATTTACATTGACGAACGCACAAGCGAAAGCCTTAAGCGAAATATTGAAAGATATGGCTTCCGATTACAAAATGAACCGGCTTTTGCAAGGTGACGTCGGTTCAGGCAAAACGGCCGTCGCCGCCATCGCCTTATATGCGTCCATATTGTCCGGCTTTCAGGGGGCGCTGATGGTGCCGACAGAAATACTGGCCGAACAGCATGCGGACTCATTGGTCTCCCTGTTTGAAAACCTGGATGTCAATGTCGCGCTTTTGACAAGCTCTGTGAAAGGGAAAAGAAGACGGGAGCTATTGGCAAGATTACAAGAAGGCGAGATTGATATTTTGGTGGGGACGCATGCCCTGATCCAGGATGATGTGCATTTTAAACAGCTCGGCCTCGTCATTACGGACGAGCAGCATCGTTTTGGCGTCGAACAGCGAAAAAAATTGAGAAGCAAAGGAAAGGACCCGGACGTTCTGTTTATGACGGCGACGCCGATTCCAAGAACATTGGCGATCACCGTGTTTGGAGAAATGGATGTGTCGATCATTGATGAAATGCCGGCCGGACGCAAGCGGATTGAGACATACTGGGTAAAGCACGACATGCTGGAGCGGATTCTCGCTTTTATTGAAAAAGAACTGAAAAAAGGCAGGCAGGCGTATGTCATCTGTCCGCTTATCGAAGAATCCGACAAGCTCGACGTGCAAAATGCAATCGATGTCCACAGCATGCTGACCCATGCGTTTAGAGGAAAATGGCAGATCGGGCTGATGCACGGGAAGCTGTCCAATGATGAAAAAGAACATGTGATGAGGCAGTTCAGCAGCAATAAATGCCAGATTCTTGTTTCGACAACCGTTGTTGAAGTCGGTGTCAACGTTCCGAATGCGACCGTCATGCTGATTTATGATGCAGACCGCTTCGGGCTGTCCCAGCTTCACCAGCTTCGCGGCCGGGTCGGGCGCGGCGACCATCAATCCTACTGCATCCTGATGGCCGATCCAAAATCCGAGACGGGCAAAGAGCGGATGAGCATCATGTCTGAAACGACGGATGGCTTTGAGCTTTCTGAAAAGGATTTGGAGCTGAGAGGTCCGGGTGATTTCTTCGGCAAAAAGCAAAGCGGGATGCCGGAGTTTAAAGTCGCCGATATGGTCCATGATTACCGCGCCCTTGAGACAGCCAGAAAAGACGCGGCAGAACTCGTCTCATCCCAGGCGTTCTGGACGGATGCCGAATACGCGGGGCTGCGGGAGCATTTGCAAAAAAGCGGAGTCATGGACGGGGAAAAGCTGAGCTGATGTGAAAACTTGTCGTGAACAGGTAAAGAAAGATTGCATTCCAATCTATGAAATTATATACTACTATTAGTACCTAGTCACAAATGTGCGGATGGTGTTTATAATATGAGAAAAAGTAAAAGAGAACGCCAAGAATTGCTGCAGCAGACGATAAAAATGACCCCGTTCATTACAGACGAAGAGTTGGCGGAGAAATTTAAAGTCAGCATTCAGACGATTCGTTTAGACCGTTTGGAACTTTCAATCCCCGAACTGAGGGAAAGAATTAAAAGTGTTGCCGAAAAATCCCTCGAAGACGAAGTGAAGTCGCTTCCGCTCGACGAGGTCATCGGGGAAATCATCGACCTTGAGCTTGATGAGCATGCGATTTCAATTCTTGAAATCAGAAGAGAACACGTATTCAGCCGCAACCAAATTGCCAGGGGGCATCATTTGTTTGCCCAGGCCAACTCGCTTGCCGTTGCCGTCATTGATGATGAGCTCGCATTAACCGCGAAGGCGGACATCCGCTTCACGAGGCAGGTCAAGCAGGGGGAGCGGGTTGTTGCAAAAGCGAAAGTCGTTAAACTTGATAAAGAAAAAGGCAGAACGGTTGTCGGCGTGAACAGCTATGTTGCCGATGAGCCTGTATTTTCAGGCGAATTTGTCATGTATCGTTCAAAACAATCATAGAAGGTGGCGCATTTGTCATGAGAATTGCTGTAGATGCTATGGGAGGCGACAATGCTCCCAAAGCGGTCATCGACGGAGTGATGCAGGCGGTCAAGGATTTCCAGGACCTCGAGATCACGCTTATCGGAGACCGGGAAAAAATAGCCGCCCATTTAACAGAACACGGGCGGATTACCGTCAAACATGCGGAAGAGGTTATTGAAGCGACCGACGAACCTGTCAGGGCCGTCAGAAGAAAGAAAAACTCTTCAATGGTTCTGATGGCTGCGGAAGTTGCAGAGGGCAGAGCCGATGCCTGCATTTCCGCGGGGAACACAGGCGCCTTAATGACGGCCGGACTTTTTATCGTCGGCAGAATCGAAGGAATCGAAAGGCCGGCATTGGCGCCGACTTTGCCGACGGTTTCAGGGGAAGGCTTTCTTCTTCTTGATGTCGGAGCAAATGTAGATGCGAAGCCGGAGCACCTCGTCCAATACGCGATTATGGGTTCTGTTTACGGAGAGCAGGTGCTCGGAGTGAAAAATCCGAGAATCGGACTTTTGAATGTCGGTACAGAAGACAAAAAAGGAAACGAACTTGCAAAACAGACCTTCCAAAAGCTGAAAGAGACCAATTTGAATTTTATCGGCAATGTGGAAGCGAGAGACATGCTGGATGGAGTGGCCGATGTCATCGTGACTGACGGTTTTACCGGAAACGTTGCCTTAAAGACGGTTGAGGGTGCGGCATTGTCTATCTTTAAAATGCTGAGAAGCACGCTGACTTCGAGCTTTACCGCCAAATTGGCTGCTTCGGCGCTGAAGCCGAAACTGAAGGAAATGAAAACGAAGATGGACTACTCTGAATATGGCGGAGCCGGGCTTTTCGGTTTAAAGGCACCGGTCATCAAAGCGCACGGTTCCTCTGACGGTCGTGCCGTCTATCATGCGATCCGCCAGGCGAGAGAGATGGTCAGCCAAAATGTCGCAGCTTTTATTGAAGAAAAAATCCAACAAAAAGCGGATGAATAGTCTGGAGGTTTTACATCATGGGTAAGATTGCTTTTCTATTCCCGGGCCAGGGATCTCAGCATATCGGCATGGGCCGGGAGCTGTATGAGAAAGAGCCGAAAGCGAGACGGATATTTGAAGAAGCTGATGAAACGCTTGAAGCAAATTTGAGCGCTCTTATGTTTGAAGGAGACGCAAAAGAATTGACCCTTACATACAATGCGCAGCCGAGCCTTTTAACGGCCAGCATCGCCGCTCTCGAAAAGTTAAAGGAGTACGGCATTGAAGCCGATTTTGCGGCGGGCCACAGTCTCGGCGAATACACGGCTTTAGTTGCGGCCGGGGCGATGTCGTTTAAAGACGCCGTCTACGCCGTCAGAAAGCGCGGCGAATTTATGAATGAAGCAGTTCCTGCCGGCGAAGGAGCGATGGCCGCCATTCTCGGCATGGACGGCAAAGCATTGAAAGAAGTGACCGACAAAGTGTCAGAAGAAGGGAACCTTGTTCAGCTGGCTAATTTGAACTGTCCTGGACAAATCGTCATCTCAGGGACAGCAAAGGGCGTAGAGCTCGCGTCAGAGCTTGCAAAGGAAAACGGCGCGAAACGCGCGATTCCGCTTGAAGTCAGCGGTCCGTTTCATTCCGAGCTGATGAAGCCTGCCGCTGAAAAGCTGCGCGAAGTCCTTGACGCATGCAGCATTAAGGATGCGTCCATCCCGGTGATCTCAAATGTGACCGCCGACATTGTGACAGACAAAGATGAAATTAAACATAAACTGATTGAACAGCTCTACTCACCTGTCCGCTTTGAAGAATCGATCAGCAGGCTCATCGACGAAGGTGTGACGACATTCATCGAGATCGGGCCTGGAAAAGTGCTGTCAGGTCTCGTCAAAAAAGTGAACCGCAGAGTCAAAACGATTGCTGTATCCGACCCGGATACGATTGAACTCGCTGTTCAAACATTGAAGGAGGAAAACGACCATGCTTGAGAATAAAACAGCCGTTGTTACCGGAGCTTCAAGAGGAATCGGCCGCGCGATCGCGCTGGATCTTGCGAAAAACGGCGCGAACGTCGTCGTCAATTATGCGGGGAATGAAGCGAAAGCGAATGAAGTCGTCGATGAAATCAAAGCGCTCGGCCGCGATGCGTTTGCGATCAAGGCCGATGTTTCCAATGCGGATGAGGTTCAGGCGATGATGAAGCAGGCGATCGAGAGTTTCGGCTCCATTGACATCCTCGTCAACAATGCCGGCATTACAAAAGACAATCTTTTCATGAGAATGAAAGAAAGTGAATGGGACGATGTCATTAACATAAACTTAAAAGGTGTATTCAACTGTGCCAAAGCCGTGACAAGACAGATGATGAAGCAAAGAAGCGGCCGGATCATCAATGTGGCGTCCGTTGTCGGCGTCGTTGGAAACGCCGGACAGGCCAACTATGTCGCGGCGAAATCAGGCGTGATCGGCTTGACGAAAACATTGGCAAAAGAGCTTGCTTCCAGAAACATTACCGTCAATGCGATCGCACCGGGATTCATTTCAACGGAAATGACGGACAAGCTGACAAGTGACATTCAGGACGAAATGCTGAAGCAGATTCCGCTTGCCCGCTTTGGCGAGCCTTCAGATATCAGCAGCGTCGTTGTCTTCCTTGCTTCCGACCAATCACGCTATATGACCGGTCAGACGCTGAATATCGACGGCGGAATGGTCATGGTATAAACAAAGCCAAAAATTGAATTATCTATGGTTTTTTTAAAACGAATCAACTATAATACTTGAGGGGAGGTGAATAGCTATGGCAGACGCATTAGAGCGTGTAACAAAAATCATCGTAGACCGCCTTGGCGTAGATGAAGCTGACGTCACTCTTGAAGCTTCTTTTAAAGAGGATTTAGGCGCTGATTCCCTGGATGTAGTTGAGCTTGTCATGGAACTTGAAGACGAGTTTGATATGGAAATTTCTGACGAAGATGCTGAAAAGATTGCAACAGTCGGTGACGCTGTGAACTACATAAATAGTAAGCAGTAAGCTCATTTAAAGTCCCGTTTAAAGACGGGGCTTTATCCCTTTATACATGCGGCTTTAGTTTAATGTTTTGCCGAATGAAATACGAGCCTGCCTTTTTCTAATAGGAGGTGAGGTGAACCTGATGTGCCCATATGGAGGTTGCTATGTCAAAACATTCACATTTCAGAGACAGGAAAATGGTTCAAAAGAAAGCGGAGCAGTTTAAAAAGTTTCAAGAACGGATTTCGGTTCAATTTCAAAATGAAAAGCTTTTATATCAAGCATTTACACATTCATCTTATGTGAATGAGCATCGGAAGAAGCCGTATGAAGATAATGAAAGGCTTGAATTTTTAGGAGACGCTGTATTGGAGCTGACGATTTCTCAATTTTTGTATGCCAAATACCCGGCGATGAGCGAGGGCGATTTGACAAAATTGAGAGCGGCGATCGTTTGCGAGCCTTCTTTGGTTTCTCTCGCCCATGAGCTGTCTTTCGGAGAGCTTGTTCTTCTTGGAAAAGGGGAAGAAATGACGGGCGGAAGAAAGCGGCCGGCCCTTTTGGCAGACGTGTTTGAAGCCTTTATCGGCGCGCTGTATCTCGATCAGGGGCTTGACTCTGTTGTAGCCTTTCTGAAAGCGTACGTTTTCCCTAAAATCGATGATGGTGCTTTTTCTCATGTGATGGATTTTAAAAGCCAGCTGCAGGAATTTGTACAGCGCGATGGACGGGGCACTTTGGAATACAAGATCCTTCAGGAAAAAGGTCCGGCGCACAACCGCGAATTTGAAGCAAACGTATCGCTAAAAGGAGAAGTGCTTGGGGTGGGAAGCGGCCGTTCCAAAAAAGAAGCTGAACAGCATGCCGCTCAGGAAGCACTTGCAAAGCTGCAAAAACACCATATGAAACAGTAAATCCCCCTTGCCGATTTCAGGGGGATTTCGATATATTTACGCCTTTTATCTGAGGTATGATAGAATTGTAATACTTTAATACATAAGGAGGATCAGGATGTTCCTCAAACGTCTGGACGTAATAGGATTTAAATCGTTCGCAGAACGAATTTCTGTAGATTTTGTTAAGGGTGTGACAGCCGTCGTCGGCCCGAATGGAAGCGGAAAGAGCAACATTACGGATGCGATCCGCTGGGTGCTGGGGGAGCAGTCCGCCAAATCGCTGCGGGGCGGCAAAATGGAAGATATCATATTTGCCGGAAGCGACTCGCGTAAAAAGCTGAACCTTGCCGAAGTGACGCTGACGCTTGATAATGACGACCGCTTTCTGCCGATCGACTTTCATGAGGTCAGTGTGACGCGGAGGGTATACAGGTCAGGGGAAAGCGAATTTCTTATCAATAATCAATCGTGCCGCCTGAAAGATATCATCGATCTTTTTATGGATTCAGGTCTTGGCAAAGAAGCGTTTTCGATCATCAGCCAAGGGAAGGTCGAAGAGATTTTAAGCAGCAAGGCTGAAGAACGGAGAAGCATCTTTGAGGAAGCGGCCGGTGTTTTAAAATATAAAACGAGAAAGAAAAAAGCGGAAAACAAGCTGTTTGAAACACAGGACAATTTGAACCGTGTCGAAGACATCCTCCATGAGCTTGAAGGGCAGGTCGAGCCGCTGAAGATGCAGGCGTCGATCGCCAGGGATTACCTTGAAAAAAAGGACGAGCTTGAAAAAATTGAAATCGCTTTGACGGCGTTTGATATTGAAGAGCTTCACCAAAAATGGGAGGCGCTCAGTCAAAAGGTCGAAAAAGCGAAAGACGAGGAAATGGCCGCTTCATCGGCTATCCAGGCAAAGGAAGCCAAAATTGAAGACACAAGGGATAAAATCCAGGCCCTCGACGAGTCGGTTGATGAGCTTCAGCAGGTCCTCCTTTTGACAAGCGAAGAGCTGGAAAAGCTTGAGGGCAGGAAAGAAGTGCTGAAAGAGCGGAAAAAGAACGCAAGCCAAAACAGGGCCCAGCTTGAAGATACAATCGCCCAGCGCGGAGAAAAGGAAAAAACCTTAAAAGAAAACATCGCCGCGCAAAAGCTCGTATTTGAAAAACTGCAGGGCGAAGTAAAGGATCTCGCAAAGCGGCTCAAGGAAAAAACACAGGCGCTTTCGGTCTACAGCGAAAATGTAGAAGAGGAAATCGAACAGCTGAAAAGCGATTATTTTGAACTCCTGAATGAACAGGCATCACTCCGAAATGAGCTTCAGTTTTTGGAGGATCAAATGTCCCAATCCGCGGCTGTGCAGAAACGCCTTGCGGAAAACAATGAAAAATACTTAAGCGAACGCCGGGAGCTCGACGAACAAAAGGCAAAAGCCGAACACGAATTCAGCCTGTTCGAGGAGCGCCTCGAACACCAAATCAAAGCATACCGGGATGCGCAAAGAAACTATGAACTGAAGAAAAACGAATACGAGAAGAAAGAATCGGCCCTTTACCAGGCTTATCAATACGTGCAGCAGGCGCGATCGAAAAAAGAGATGCTTGAAGCGATGCAGGAGGATTTTTCCGGGTTTTACCAAGGCGTCAAAGAAGTATTAAAAGCCAGAAGCGAACTGCCGGGCATTCACGGGGCAATCGCCGAACTGATCAAGACGGACGAAAGGTATGAGACGGCGATTGAGATCGCGTTGGGCGCTTCTGCCCAGCATATCGTGACTGAAAACGAAGATGCGGCTAGACGGGCGATTCAGTATTTGAAGCAGCATTCGTCAGGCCGGGCGACATTTCTTCCCCTTTCCGTCATCAAAGAGCGGAGCATTCAGCCCCGCGACATCGAGGCGGCAAAGGAAAACCCGTCCTATATCGGGATTGCAAGCGAGCTTGTTTCATTTGACCCGGCGTACAGGACGGCTGTGCAAAATCTGCTGGGGACCGTGCTGATCACAGAGCACTTAAAAGGAGCCAATGATCTTGCCAAACGGCTTGGCCACAGATACCGAATCGTTACGCTTGAAGGGGATGTCGTCAATCCGGGCGGATCGATGACAGGCGGAGCCGTCAAAAAGAAGAACAGTTCGCTTTTAGGCCGGAACAGAGAGCTTGAAGCTGTCACAGAACGCCTTCAGGTAATGGAAGACAAGACAGAAGCGCTCGAGAGCGAAGTCAAAAGCTTAAAACAAGCGATTCAGAAGCTTGAAAGAGAGCTTCAGGCACTGCGTGAAGACGGGGAGCGTTTAAGAGCGGAACAGCAGGAGATAAAAGGGCGCCTGTATGAGCTCGAGCTCGCCGAGAAAAACGTCAACAGCCATCTGGAGATTTACGATCAGGAAAAATCGGCTCTCCTCAAAGAGGACGAGGAAAAGAAACAAAGAAAAAAAGAGCTCGAAGAAAAGCTTGCCGCCATTTCTGAAAACTTAAAAGCGCTGGACGGCGAAATCGAGAGTCTGACGGAAAGAAAACAGACGCAAACCTCGACAAAGGAGACGCTGCAAAGCGAGCTCACCGATCTGAAGGTCGTCCTGGCCAAAACCGAGCAGTCCTGTGCAAACGAACGGGAGAAGCTCGCCAGATTGGAAGAAGAGTTTGCCGAAAATGACGAAGCGCTGAAGATTGCAAAAGAAGATCTCTCCTTTTTGACAAATGAGATGTCATCGAATTCAAGCGGCGAGGAAAAGCTAGAAGAAGCCGCCAAACAGAAGCTGAACGATAAAAATAAAACGGCAGAGCTCATCGCATCAAGAAGGGAGCAGCGGATGAAGCTGCAAAAAGGTCTTGAAACCGAAGAGCTGGAGCTGAAAGAAATGAAGCGCCTGTATAAACAAATGGCAGGCCTCTTAAAAGACGAGGAAGTCAAGCTCGGCCGCATGGAAGTAGAGCTTGACAATCTGCTTTCATTCCTGCGGGAGGAATACGGCCTGTCATTTGAAGGAGCCAAAGAAAAATATCCGCTTGAGCTCGCCCCTGAGGAAGCGAGAAAACGAGTCAAGCTGATCAAGCTGGCGATCGAAGAACTGGGCACCGTCAACCTCGGCAGCATTGAAGAATATGAAAGGGTCAATGAACGCTATACGTTCCTGACCGAGCAGAAAGACGACTTGCTAGAAGCGAAAAATACGCTATTTCAAGTTATCGAGGAAATGGATGAGGAGATGACGAAGCGCTTCTCAGAAACGTTTGCACAAATCAGCTCCCATTTCGAGGATGTCTTCCGCGCGCTGTTTGGCGGGGGCAGAGCCGAACTGAGGCTGACCGATCCGAACGATCTGCTTCAGTCAGGCGTCGATATTATCGCACAGCCGCCAGGGAAAAAGCTGCAAAACTTAAGCCTTCTTTCCGGCGGAGAACGGGCGTTGACGGCGATCGCCCTCTTATTTTCGATCCTCAAGGTCAGACCGGTTCCGTTCTGCGTGCTGGATGAGGTTGAGGCTGCGCTTGATGAAGCGAACGTGTTCCGCTTTGCTCAGTATTTGAAAAAATACAGCGATGAAACACAATTTATCGTCATTACGCACAGAAAAGGAACAATGGAAGAAGCCGATGTTCTCTACGGTGTGACGATGCAGGAATCAGGCGTTTCCAAGCTTGTCTCCGTCAAGCTTGAAGAAACGAAAGAATTAGTTCAATAAAGCGAGGTTACCAGTCATGAGCTTTTTTAAAAAATTGAAAGAGAAAATCACAAAGCAGACCGATTCAGTCTCAGGAAAATTTAAAGAAGGGCTCGCCAAAACGAGAAACTCGTTTCAAGAGCGCGTCAATGAACTTGTTTCCCGCTACCGGAAAGTGGATGAAGACTTTTTCGAGGAGCTTGAAGAAGTCCTGATCGGGGCAGATGTCGGCGTGTCAACGGTGATGGAGCTGATTGACGAGCTGAAGCGCGAGGTCAAACTGAGAAACATTCAGGATCCGAAAGAGGTTCAGTCCGTCATTTCGGAAAAGCTTGTCGACATTTATGAAGGCGGGGAGCAGGAAGTTTCCGAGCTCCATGTAGAAGACGGCCGTTTGAACATCATCCTGTTTGTCGGCGTCAACGGCGTCGGTAAAACGACGACAATCGGCAAGCTCGCCCATAAGTTTGTAAAGGAAGGCAAAAACGTTGTCCTTGCGGCCGGGGACACGTTCCGCGCCGGTGCGATCGATCAGCTTGAAGTGTGGGGAGAGCGGGTCGGCGCCCATGTGGTCAAGCAGGCTGAAGGCTCAGATCCCGCGGCCGTCATCTATGATGCCGTCCAAGCCGCCAAAGCGCGCGGCGCCGATGTCCTGCTGTGCGATACGGCGGGGCGTCTGCAAAACAAGGTGAACCTGATGAAGGAGCTTGAAAAAGTAAAGCGGGTCATACAGCGCGAGGTGCCTGATGCGCCTCATGAAGTGCTGCTCGTTTTGGATGCCACAACAGGCCAAAACGCGATGACACAGGCGAAGGAGTTTTCCAAGGCGACGGATGTATCAGGGATTGTTCTGACAAAGCTTGATGGAACGGCAAAAGGCGGAATCGTCCTTGCCATACGCCACGAACTGCGGATTCCCGTCAAGTTTGTCGGCCTCGGAGAAAAAATGGACGACCTCCAGCCGTTTAAAGCCGAGTCATATGTATACGGCCTGTTTTCCGATTTGATCGAGAAAGCCGAGTAGCGTTCCCCCCTCTTCAAAAGAGGGGTCTTTTAAAAAGAGCAGCAAGAAATCATGACAAGATAAAAACTTGACAGATGAAAAAAATCAGCGTAAACTAATGTATCGTAAAGGGATTTGACTTAACAAAGGGGAGAGTCTCATGACGCTTGAAAAAACAACGCGAATGAATTACTTATTTGATTTCTATCAGTCGTTGTTGACATCAAAACAAAAAAGCTACATGTCGCTTTACTATTTGGACGATTTCTCCCTTGGCGAAATAGCTGAAGAATATCATGTCTCAAGACAGGCGGTCTATGATAACATTAAACGGACGGAAGCCATGCTTGAGCAATATGAAGAAAAGCTACTTTTGTTTAAAAAATTTCAAGAGCGCAAAAAGATTTTCGAGCAGCTCAGAGAGCTGACTTCCGGTCAGCCTGAAGCGGCGCAGCTCATAGACGCGCTTGAGAAATTAGATTAGGAGGCGGCACTGAAAAATGGCATTCGAAGGATTAGCCGACCGACTGCAGAAAACGATTTCTAAAATCCGCGGAAAAGGAAAAGTAACGGAACAAGACGTCAAAGAAATGATGCGCGAAGTCCGTTTGGCGCTCCTTGAAGCGGACGTCAACTTTAAAGTCGTCAAAGATTTTGTGAAAAAGGTGAGCGAACGGGCCGTCGGACAGGATGTCATGAAAAGCCTGACGCCCGGACAGCAGGTCATTAAAGTCGTCAAAGAAGAACTGACCGAACTGATGGGCGGCGAAGAAAGCAAAATCGCCGCTGCAAAACGCCCGCCTACCGTCATCATGATGGTCGGTTTGCAAGGGGCCGGTAAAACGACGACGACAGGCAAGCTTGCCAACCTGCTGCGCAAAAAACATAACCGCAACCCGCTGCTCGTGGCGGCGGATATATACCGCCCGGCTGCGATCAAACAGCTGGAAACGCTCGGCAGGCAGCTCGATATGCCGGTGTTCTCGCTCGGAGACCAGGTCAGCCCTGTCGATATTGCCAAGCAGGCGATCGAAAAGGCGAAAGAAGACCACCACGACTATGTGATCATCGACACGGCGGGACGTCTTCATATTGATGAAGAGCTGATGGATGAGCTGAAAAAGGTAAAAGAAACAAGTCAGCCGGACGAAATTTTCCTTGTCGTCGATTCCATGACGGGGCAAGATGCGGTAAACGTCGCCAAAAGCTTCAACGAGCAGCTTGGTGTGACAGGCGTCATCCTCACAAAGCTGGACGGCGATACGAGAGGCGGAGCGGCCTTGTCGATCCGCGCCGTGACAAATACGCCGATCAAATTTGCCGGTCTCGGCGAAAAGCTTGACGCGCTTGAGCCGTTCCATCCAGAGCGGATGGCTTCGAGGATTCTCGGAATGGGCGATGTGCTCACTCTGATCGAAAAAGCCCAGGCCAATGTGGATGAAGAAAAGGCGAAAGAGCTTGAGCAAAAAATGAAAACGATGAGCTTCACCCTTGACGACTTTTTGGAACAGCTCGGGCAAGTCCGCAATATGGGACCGCTTGATGAACTGATCCAAATGATGCCAGGCGCAGGCAAAATGAAAGGCTTAAAAAACGTCAAGGTTGACGAAAAACAGCTCAGCCACGTGGAAGCGATCATCAAATCGATGACAGGAAAAGAAAAAGAGCAGCCTGAAATCATCAATGCCAGCAGGCGCAAGCGGATTGCGAAAGGAAGCGGAACATCCGTCCAGGAAGTCAACCGTCTTTTAAAGCAATTTGAAGAAATGAAAAAAATGATGAAGCAAATGACAAACATGACAAAAGGGAAGAAAAAAGGATTTAAATTGCCCTTCATGTAAACCTGTTTTCACATGATAAAACCGTTGTTAAGAAAAAACACTTTACAAACACTTTTATCATTGTTAATATACTATCTTGTTGAAATATTTTCGGAGGTGCTAGTAAAATGGCAGTAAAAATTCGTTTAAAACGTATGGGAGCTAAAAAATCTCCTTTCTATCGTATTGTTGTAGCAGATTCTCGTTCACCGCGTGACGGCCGTTTCATCGAAACAGTCGGAACTTACAACCCGGTGGCAAAACCGGCTGAAGTGAAAATCGATGAAGAGCTTGCGCTGAAATGGCTTCAAACAGGGGCTAAACCGTCTGACACGGTTCGCAACCTTTTCTCAAAAGAAGGCATTATGGAAAAATTCCACAACGCTAAACAAAGCAAGTAATGAGTGATCTGCACTTGGAAGAACTGATTGTATCATTGGTCAAACCGCTTGTGGATCACCCGGATGATATCCAGGTATTAAAAGAAGAAAATGATCAGCGGATCATGTTCCGCCTTTCTGTCAACAGAGAGGATACCGGTAAAGTCATCGGAAAAAAAGGGCGGACTGCAAGAGCGATACGTTCCGTCGTATTTGCGGCCGGCGCACAGTCTTCTAAGAAAGTTCAACTAGAGATCGCAGACTAAGGGGAGAGGGTGAAAACCTCCCCCTTTTTTATCATGAGAGAAAAATAGAAACAGATGAACGATTCCGGATGGCCGGCTAAACGCCATGCCGCCAGATGTCAGGGAAGGAAAAATCACGGGACAGTAGGTGATGATGCCATGCAGATTATCCAACGTGTTACCGTCATGCAGGTTTTAACCGAAAACAGCAAAAAAAAGCTGTTGGCTTCTTTTGAAGAAAGAAAAGAAATCCTTGAGCGCGAATGCAATCAGCTTTATTTTCAGCTCAGAAAACACGAAAAAGAGCACCACAATCCGGCGGCAACCGAATCATTCAAAAAAGAGATTGAAAAGCGCCAGGATAAAATCAAAATGATCGCATTTCAAATCAATCAGATCCATACGCTCCCGCTTGGCAGCGAAGTGAAAGAAAAAGAGATTGAAGCTTTAATGGACATTGAAGTTGGCGACAATTGGCATGATGTGACAGCAGGTAAAACAATTGTGATTAAAGACGGAATCGTCATTGAAATTCGTCCGAGGTGAAGAAATGCAGAAACAATGGTTTAATGTAGGGAAAATTGTTAATACTCATGGAGTAAAAGGTGAAGTTCGCGTGATTTCCAAAACCGACTTTCCCGAAGAACGGTACAAGCCGGGAAACACGCTCTATTTATTCATGGAAGGAAAGGATGAGCCCGTTCAGGTGACCGTCGGCTCGCACAGGCTTCACAAACAGTTTCATCTTTTGCAATTCAAAGAGATCTCCACTTTAACGGAAGCCGAAACATTAAAAAACGCTTTGATTAAAGTTCCCGAAGACCAATTAAGCCCATTGGCGGAAGACGAATATTACTTTCATGAAATCATCGGCTGTGACGTTTTCTCAGAAGAAGGAGATCCAATCGGCAAAGTCAAAGAAATTTTAACCCCCGGTGCAAACGATGTCTGGGTCGTGGGGCGCCCGGGGAAAAAAGACGCGCTCATCCCTTATATCGACGCCGTCGTCAAAAACATCAACATCAAAGACAAAACGATCAAGATTCATATCATGGAAGGATTACTTGACGAATGAGAATTGATTTTTTAACGCTTTTTCCGGAGATGTTTGAAGGTGTGCTGGGCTCATCCATTCTGCAGAAAGCCCAGGAAAAGAACGCCGTCCGTTTTCATGTGGTGAATTTTCGGGCGTATTCCGACAATAAGCATCAAACGGTCGACGATTATCCATACGGCGGAGGTGCGGGGATGGTGTTGAAGCCGCAGCCCGTTTTTGATGCGGTCGAAAAGCTGACCGCCGAAGCCGGAACATCCCCGAGAATCGTCCTTGTCTGCCCCCAAGGCGAGCGCTATACGCAGAAAAAGGCGGAAGAGCTCGCAAAAGAGGATCATTTAATGTTTATTTGCGGCCATTATGAAGGGTATGATGAACGGATCAGAGAGCACATTGCCACAGACGAGATTTCAATCGGAGACTTCGTTCTGACGGGCGGAGAGCTGCCGGCTATGATGATAGCCGACAGCGTCGTCAGGCTGCTGCCGGGAGTGCTTGGCAAGGAAGAGTCGCACCTTGAGGATTCTTTCAGCACAGGGCTGCTCGAACACCCGCATTACACGCGGCCGGCGGATTATAAAGGATGGAAGGTCCCGGAGGTCCTCACATCAGGAAATCACGCAAAAATAAAAGAGTGGAGGCGGAAAGAGTCTCTCAAACGGACATTTTTGCGGCGACCTGACCTTCTCGAGCATTATCCATTGTCAGATGAAGAAAGAAAATGGATTTCAGAATGGGAAAACAGCTAGATTCTATTGCATGGCGGGAAAAGGTATGGTATGATACTACTTGTGACTTGAACGGGGTTTCCGTTTGAGTTTGAAAACGATGTTCCGCTGTGCCGATATGAGCCCAAGAGCATCTGTTGGAAGGAGTTGAAGACGATGCAAAAATTGATTGAAGAAATCACAAAAGAACAATTGCGCACTGATTTGCCTGCGTTCCGTCCTGGCGACACTCTCCGTGTACACGTGAAAGTTGTCGAGGGTAACCGTGAGCGTATTCAGGTTTTTGAGGGTGTTGTGATTAAGCGTCGTGGTGGCGGAATCAGCGAAACTTTCACAGTTCGTAAGATTTCTTACGGTGTCGGAGTTGAGCGTACATTCCCATTACACACACCAAAAATCGCGAAAATCGAAGTTGTCCGTCATGGTAAAGTACGCCGTGCGAAACTTTATTACTTGCGTGAACTTCGTGGAAAAGCGGCTCGTATTAAAGAAATCAGACGATAATGATAACGAACGAAAAGAGCTTGTTAACCATAACAAGCTCTTTTTTTGTAAAAGAAGTATAAAATCATTCTGCCTTTTAAAAGATAGCAGTAACAGAAGGAAGGTGTCCGTCACATGGTAATTCAATGGTTTCCCGGGCATATGGCCAAGGCAAGGCGGGAAGTAACGGAAAAGCTTAAACTGATCGACATTGTATATGAACTGGTAGACGCCAGAATCCCGATGTCTTCGAGGAATCCGATGATTGAGGACATCCTCAAAAACAAACCGAGAATCATGCTGCTCAATAAAGCGGATAAAGCGGATTCCGCGGTGACAAACGAGTGGAAAAAACATTTTGAGGCCGACGGGATTCCCTCGCTTGCGATCAACTCTGTCAACGGACAGGGCTTAAATCAAATTTTGCCGGCCTCAAAAGAGCTGCTCAAAGAAAAATTTGATAAAATGAAAGCAAAAGGCGTGAAACCACGGGCGATCCGGGCATTGATCGTCGGCATTCCAAACGTCGGAAAATCGACTTTGATCAACCGGCTCGCAAAAAAAAATATTGCGAAAACCGGCGACAGGCCCGGAGTGACGACTGCACAGCAATGGGTAAAAGTCGGAAAAGAGCTTGAGCTCCTCGATACGCCGGGTATTTTATGGCCGAAGTTTGAGGACGAGCTCGTCGGATTAAAACTGGCGGCAACGGGCGCGATAAAAGATTCGATCATCAATTTGCAGGATGTCGCGGTTTTCGGCTTGCGCTTTTTGGAAGAGCACTATCCCGAACGCTTAAAAAAGCGCTATGATTTAGCGGAAATTCCGGAAGAGATCGTAGAGCTGTTTGATGAGATCGGCAAAAAACGCGGCTGTCTCATGGCAGGCGGCGAGATTAATTACGATAAAACGACAGAAGTCATCATCAGGGATATCCGCACTGAAAAATTCGGCCCGCTCTCTTTTGAAAAGCCTGCAGACTAAAAAGGCGCGCTTTAAAAGAGGCGGGTCTTTATTTTTATAGGAGAAGCGCCGATAAGAAACATAGGGGAGAAGTGAAAGTGAAAACATTAACCGTAAAGGAAATTAAAGAACATCTTCAATCGGTGAAAGATGAATACGACCCTTTTATCGAGCAGTGCAAACAAGATGAGCGGAAAAGCGTTCAGGCGCTCATCAACGCATGGCTGAAGAAAAACCAAAGGCTTTCGGCAATGCGGGAAGCATGGCAAGCGATGACGGCATTTGAGCGGTCGCTGAAGGCAGAGGGCTATCGGTATATTGCGGGGATCGACGAAGCCGGCAGGGGCCCTTTGGCAGGACCGGTCGTGGCCGCCGCCGTCATCTTAAAAGAAGACTGCGAGATATTGGGTTTGACGGATTCCAAGAAACTGTCAAAGCAGAAAAGGGAAGATTACTATTCGTTCATAATGGAAGAAGCGCTTGCTGTCGGCGTCGGAATAGCGGATGCAGCCAGGATTGATGAAGTGAATATTTACGAGGCATCAAAGCTGGCGATGATAAAAGCTGTTCAAGCGCTGTCCGCAGCTCCCGATTATTTGTTAATAGATGCGATGTCACTTCCTTTGGAAACAAAGCAGTCATCGATTATAAAAGGAGACGCGAAAAGCGCATCGATCGCTGCCGGCGCATGCATTGCCAAAGTGACGAGGGACAGGCTTATGGAGGAATATGCTGCAAAATATCCGCTGTACGGATTTGAAAACCATAAAGGCTACGGCACGAAGGAACACCTTGCAGCCCTTGCCAAATATGGACCGTCGCCCATTCACCGAAGATCGTTCGCCCCTGTTCAAGCCTATTTATAAATCCGAAAAGGGGGCAGGATGCTGATGATGCTGAACGACATACATAACAGCTTGATTAAACAATTTGAAAAGTCGGATTCTCTTCAGCGGATGACTGGGACAGAGACGGACCAGAAACGGCTGATGCTCGGCAAAGTTCTCCGTTTCATCAGCGGGGAGTTCGCCGAAATCCAAATCGGCAATACGAAATGGCAGGGAAAACTGGAAACACCGCTTGCCGCAAATACATACTACTGGTTTTCCTATGAGAAGAAGCCGGGTGAACAGACAGGCAGGCTCCAGGTCGTCGAGGCTTTTGACAAAAATCCGAAGACAATGCAGGAAGCAGCTGTAAAGCTGTTAAACGGTCTCTCATTGAAAAGAACGAAGGAAGCCCTATTCCTGGTCGGATCGCTGCTGAAAGAGCAGCAGCCCATCAGGGAAAACGATTTAAAGGCCGCTGTCAAATGGCTTGAAAATCTGCCGAAAGCAGAGGCGCAAAAAGGCGCGGACGCCGTTATGTTCGCGCTGAAACGCGAGCTCCCGATCCATCCGGGCGTGCTGAATTCGATCTTGGCCGTGAAAGAACCGGTTCCCCTGCACAACCAGATCGCCAAAGCCTTTGACATGATCAGCAGAGAACCGCAGCAGACGGCTGGTTTGGAGAAGCTGAAACAAGCGCTGTTGTCGATTATACAAGCGGAGACCGATGTTCAGGGTGAAAAGGTTGTTCAGGCGTTGAGAGAGCTGGCGGGAGCGGCGGCGAAAGAACCGCAGCAGACCGCCCAGCCTCTCCGGCCGGCTGTTGCAGCCGAACGGGATTTCCCTCAGCAAATGCCGCCGTTCAAACCGGCGGGAGCTGAAACGGCAGCGGTTCAGCCGAAATCGCAGGGGCCGGAAGCCGCTGCGGCAGAAGGACTGCTCGCGAAACTGGCCGCTCAGGCTGAACAGAACGGGACACACGCCGTCAAAGAAGCGGTGAACTGGATCAAAGCAGCTGAAGCGAAACAGCCTTTGCGGCTTCCGGCCGGCCTGGGCGCATTGTCGGAAAAAGAGGCGGAAATATTGCAGAATATTATCAGGGATACAGCGCCTTCTTTGACGAATAAAGCGGATGTGCTCTCCCTTCTCATTAAAACGAAAGACCTTTTCGGCGTCAAAGATGAGCTGACGCTTATGAAAGCGATTGAAAACGGAGGAGCATTAAAGGATCAAGGTTTGCATTCGCTGAAAATGGTACTGAATGAGGCGAGGCATTCGCAGGAGCTTTCTGCGCCTCTCAAACAGGAAGCTGAGCAGATGTTTCACCGCTTGAACGGCCAGCTGTTTCTGCAGCAGGACCAGTCAGCGCAAAGCCAGCTTTTTCTTTCGTATCCTCTCTTTTCAAAGCACGGTGTTCAGGACTTGACGGTTTTCTTAAAGGGAAAAAAGAAGGATGACGGAAAAATCGACCCTTCCCAATGCCGCCTCATGTTTTATCTGCAATTGGAGGGGCTGAAGGAAACGGTTGTCGATTGCTTTATCCAGCAAAACGTCATGACGGTGTCAATTGAGACCGGGTTTGATTTGGAGCCGCTCATTGAACCTCTCATCCCCCGTCTGAAAGAAAATCTGAAAGAGCTTGGCTACAGCTTGTCAAGCGTTACGGCGAAAAAGCGGGAGAGCCTTGAACTCGCGCCGTTTTTGGAACGTGAGTTTGAACAGGCTGCAGAAGGCATACTGGATGTGAAAATATGAAGGAATCTCTATTGAGAAGGGCTGTCGCGCTTCACTATGATGAAATGAAAGACAAGGCTCCGAAAGTGGTTGCCAAAGGATCGGGTCTTACGGCCGAAAAGATCATTGAAGAAGCGAAAAAAGCCGGTGTTCCGATTCAGGAGGATCCGACGCTTGTCGAATTGATGCGCCATTTGGAGCTTGACGATCATATCCCGGAAGAGCTTTATGAAATCGTTGCCGAGATCTTTTCGTTCATCTATACATTGGATGAAAAAATGAAAAAGAGGGAATGACCTTTGCGAAAAAGGCATTCCCTTTATTAATTTTTATATTTTCAATAAAATAAAAGTTTGAATGTTTAGAAGGATTTTACGATTTCTCATCGAAACCTAGACAATCGTTCTATGATTATATAAAATGAAAGCGCAGTCTATTTTTATTTTTGCTACATAAGTTAGGAGGATGGGAAATGAATATCCATGAGTACCAAGGGAAAGAGGTCCTCAGAAAATACGGAGTGGCTGTTCCGGAAGGTAAAGTGGCATTTACAGCTGATGAAGCGGTCAAAGCAGCAGAATCACTGTCAAGCTCGGTTTATGTCGTGAAAGCTCAAATTCACGCAGGCGGCCGCGGCAAGGCAGGCGGGGTAAAAATTGCAAAATCAAAAGACGAAGTAAAGGCCTATGCGGATGAGTTATTGGGGAAAACGCTTGTCACGCATCAGACAGGTCCTGATGGCCAAGAAATAAAACGCTTACTTATTGAAGAAGGCTGCGATATTAAAAAGGAATACTATGTCGGGCTTGTTCTTGACAGAGCGACATCGCGCATCGTGCTGATGGCTTCTGAAGAAGGCGGAACAGAGATCGAGGAAGTCGCCGAAAAAACGCCGGAAAAAATCGTCAAGACGGTCATTGATCCGGCTGTCGGACTGCAAAGCTACCAGGCGAGAAAAATCGCTTTCGCCATCAATATTCCAAAAGAACTGGTCGGCCAGGCGGTTAAATTCATGATGGGCCTGTACCGGGCTTTTGTTGAAAAAGACTGTTCCATTGCCGAAATCAATCCGCTCGTTGTAACGGGTGACGGGAAAGTCATGGCGCTTGACGCCAAGCTTAATTTCGACAGCAATGCCCTATACAGGCAAAAAGACATATTGGAATACAGGGATCTTGATGAAGAAGATCCAAAGGAAATAGAAGCATCAAAATATGACTTAAGCTATATTTCACTCGATGGAAACATCGGCTGCATGGTCAACGGAGCGGGACTTGCGATGTCGACCATGGACATCATTAAACACTATGGAGGAGAACCGGCAAACTTTCTTGACGTAGGAGGCGGCGCAACAGCCGAAAAGGTAACCGAGGCATTCAAAATCATTTTGTCTGATCAAAATGTCAAAGGGATCTTCGTCAATATTTTCGGCGGCATCATGAAGTGCGACGTGATTGCCGAAGGTGTTGTGGAAGCGACAAAACAAGTCGGGCTGACATTGCCGCTTGTCGTTCGTTTGGAAGGAACGAATGTGGATCTCGGCAAGAAGATCCTCGATGATTCAGGGCTCAACATTACGTCTGCGGAATCAATGGCTGACGGCGCGCAGAAAATCGTATCCTTAGTGAAGTAAGAAAGGCAGGGGACCAAAATGAGTGTATTTATTAATAAAGACACAAAAGTCATCGTTCAGGGGATTACAGGTTCAACCGCTTTGTTTCATACAAAGCAGATGCTTGAATACGGAACGAAAATTGTCGGCGGCGTAACGCCGGGCAAAGGCGGAACAGAAGTTGAAGGAGTGCCTGTGTTCAATACGGTGGAAGACGCGGTAAAAGCAACGGGAGCGACTGCATCTGTTATTTATGTGCCGGCGGCTTTTGCGGCAGATGCGATTATGGAAGCCGTGGACGCGGAGCTGGAGCTTGTCATCTGCATCACCGAACACATTCCGGTGCTTGACATGGTAAAAGTGAAGCGGGTTATGGAAGGCAAAAAAACACGGCTGATCGGACCGAACTGTCCGGGTGTCATCACGCCTGAGGAATGCAAAATCGGCATCATGCCGGGGTATATCCATAAAAAAGGCCATGTCGGCGTTGTGTCGCGGTCTGGAACGCTTACATATGAAGCGGTTCATCAGCTTTCCGAAGCCGGCATCGGCCAGTCGACGGCAGTCGGCATCGGCGGAGACCCTGTAAACGGCACGAACTTCATCGATGTGTTAAAAGCATTTAATGAAGATCCTGAAACACATGCCGTGATCATGATCGGGGAAATCGGCGGAACGGCTGAAGAAGAAGCGGCTGAATGGGTGAAGGCAAACATGACCAAACCTGTCGTCGGCTTTATCGGCGGAAAAACGGCGCCTCCAGGAAAGCGTATGGGCCATGCCGGCGCGATCATTTCAGGAGGAAAAGGCACGGCTGACGAAAAGATCAAAACGATGAACGCCTGCGGAATCGAAGTTGCGGAAACACCTTCAGTCATGGGCGAGACGCTCATTAAAGTGTTAAAGGAAAAAGGCCTTTACGAGACCTGCAAGACTCACTGACGGCCGATATCGCGGGAATAGTCCGAATGGTCTATTCCTGCTTTTTTCATCATGGAGATATCGTATGATACTTTCAAAAAACAGAATTATTTTTCTGAAAAATCAAGCTGGAGGTTTTTGAATGAATGATCAGAGCGAGCTGTTGATTTTGCTCCGCCTGTATGGAATCCTTTCGCCTTCCCTGTTATCCAAATGGTGGAAGGAAGATCCTTCTTTATCGCTTTCAGAAGAAACATCCCATCCTCTAAAAAAGCTGTCAAATGAAAAGATCAGTGCAAGCTCCATCCGTAAGCTCGCCGAAAAAGAGCTTCCAAAAGCAAAACGGCTGATAAAAACCTACAGCGATAACGGAATCGGCATGATCGCGATTTCGTCCCCTGACTATCCAGCCTGTCTGAAAACGATTCACGATCCGCCCCCCGTTCTTTTTTTAAAAGGAAAGAAAACGTTTCTTAATGAAAACCGCCTTATCGGTATCGTGGGTACCCGAGATCCTTCATCATACGGAAAAAGCGTTGTCCGCCACCTTGCCGGGGAGCTCAGCAATAAAGACTGGACGATCGTCAGCGGGCTCGCAAAAGGGATTGACGGTCTTGCCCACAAGGAGACCATCCGTACAAACGGAAAAACGATCGGCGTCATCGCCGGCGGATTCGACCACATATATCCCCGTGAAAACCGTCTTCTTGCCCGGCACATGGCGGAAAGTCATTTGCTGGTGTCAGAGCACCTTCCCCATATAAAACCTCAAAAATGGCACTTTCCGATGAGAAATCGGCTGATCAGCGGCTTAACCGAAGGAATCGTTGTCATTCAAGGCAAAGAAAGAAGCGGCTCGCTCATTACCGCCTATCAGGCGCTGGAACAGGGAAGAGAGGTATTTGCGGTGCCGGGTTCAATTTTTGACCAGAACTCCCAAGGCCCGGCCAGATTGATCCAGGAAGGGGCGAAACTTGTAGCCGGCATTGATGACATTCTCGACGAACTTCCGGGTTTTAAAGTGCAATATACGGATCCTGTTTAGAATTATCGTTTGACAAACCGTATACGAATATTTAATAATAGTGAGGATTTCAAGTTTAAACGCTTTAATCGGCGTTCATCATATAGAAGGATAAAAATCAGACACTTTCATTAACAATAAAGACTATATAAACGACGATTATGCTGAATACAATAAAAAGGCTAAATTGAAAAGAGAGAGAACACCTCTTGAGGGGGATAATGTTATGTCCGAATACTTAGTCATCGTGGAATCGCCTGCAAAGGCAAAAACGATTGAACGATACTTAGGAAAAAAATACAAAGTGAAAGCATCGATGGGGCATGTCAGAGATCTGCCGAAAAGCCAAATGGGAGTTGACATCGAGCGGAACTTTGAACCAAAATACATTACGATTCGCGGAAAAGGTCCGGTTCTGAAGGAATTAAAGACGGCTGCGAAAAAAGCGAAAAAAGTCTATCTCGCAGCCGACCCCGACAGGGAAGGGGAAGCCATTGCATGGCACCTTGCCCACAGTCTTGATTTAGATTTAAATTCAGACTGCCGCGTCGTATTTAATGAAATCACAAAAGACGCGATCAAAGATTCGTTTAAGCATCCGCGCATGATCAATATGGATCTTGTTGATGCACAGCAGGCGAGAAGGGTCCTTGACCGTCTTGTCGGCTATAAAATCAGTCCGATTTTATGGAAAAAGGTCAAAAAAGGTTTAAGCGCCGGACGCGTTCAGTCTGTCGCGCTCCGCTTGATCATTGACCGCGAAAAAGAAATCAACGAATTTAAGCCTGAAGAGTACTGGACGATTGAAGGCTCTTTCCTAAAAGGAAAAGAAACATTTGAAGCCAGCTTCTTCGGAATACGGGGCGAGAAGCATCCGCTCAAAAGCGAAGATGATGTAAAACAAATCCTTTCACAGATCAAAGGGAACAAATTTGCAGTCACAAAGGTTACGAAAAAAGAGCGGAAACGAAACCCGGCTCTGCCGTTTACGACTTCAACCTTGCAGCAGGAAGCTGCGCGCAAGCTGAATTTCCGGGCGAAGAAAACGATGATGATCGCCCAGCAGTTATATGAAGGAATCGATCTCGGCAAAGAGGGAACGGTCGGGTTAATCACTTATATGAGAACGGATTCAACCCGGATCTCAAATACTGCTCAAGAAGAAGCAGCTTCTTTTATCGGCGAAAACTACGGAAAAGAATTTTTGGGAAGCAAACGAAAGCCTGCCAAAAAAAATGAAAACGCCCAGGATGCCCATGAAGCCATCAGACCGACTTCAGTGCTGAGGAAACCTGCTGATCTGAAAGCTGTATTGGGCAGAGACCAGCTTCGCCTTTATAAGCTGATCTGGGAGCGCTTTGTTGCGAGCCAAATGGCCCCGGCCACTTTGGATACGATGAGCGTAGACCTTGAAAACAACGGATTGACATTTCGGGCGAACGGCAGTAAAGTCAAATTTTCAGGTTTTATGAAGGTGTATGTTGAAGGCAAAGATGATCAAATGGAGGAAAAGAACAAAATGCTCCCTGATTTAACTGAAGGGGATACCGTTCTTTCCAAGGACATTGAGCCTGAACAGCACTTCACACAGCCGCCTCCGCGCTATACGGAAGCAAGGCTCGTCAAAACCCTTGAAGAGCTGGGCATCGGGCGTCCGTCGACTTACGCGCCTACGCTGGACACCATACAAAAACGGGGATATGTGGCGCTCGATAATAAACGCTTTTTGCCGACGGAGCTCGGTGAAATCGTACTCGAACTGATCATGGAGTTTTTCCCGGAAATCATCAACGTCGAGTTCACGGCCAAAATGGAAAAAGAGCTTGACGATGTCGAAGACGGGAACATCCAATGGGTGCAAATCATCGATTCCTTTTACAAGGACTTTGAAAAGCGTGTGGAAAAAGCGGAAGCCGAGATGCAGGAAGTCGAAATCGAACCCGAATATGCGGGCGTCGACTGTGAGAATTGCGGCCACCCGATGGTGTATAAAATGGGCCGCTACGGCAAATTCATGGCCTGCTCCAATTTCCCCGACTGCCGCAATACGAAGCCGATCGTCAAAGAAATCGGCGTCAAATGCCCGTCCTGCAAAACCGGAAACATCGTTGAGCGGAAATCGAAAAAACGCCGCATCTTTTACGGCTGTGACCGTTACCCTGAATGCGAATTCGTGTCATGGGATAAACCGCTTGAGCGCAAATGTCCGAAATGCGGGGACATGCTTGTTGAGAAAAAGCTCAAAAAAGGCGTTCAGGTGCAATGCGCGGGCTGCGATTATAAGGAAGAACAACAAAAGTAGCGGTGAGCAGGGCTTTGCTCACCTTCTTTGTTGTGTTAAAAGAACAATTCAATTCATAAATTAGGAGATGTAAACAATGAATCAAACAGTTAATGTCATAGGAGCCGGACTTGCCGGAAGCGAAGCGGCATGGCAGCTGGCCAAACGGGGAATCAACGTCCGTCTTTATGAAATGAGGCCTGTAAAACAGACGCCGGCGCATCATACCGATAAATTTGCAGAGCTTGTCTGCAGCAACTCCCTTCGCGCCAATTCTTTAACGAATGCAGTAGGAGTATTAAAGGAAGAAATGCGGATTCTCGACTCGGCGATTATCGCCGCGGCTGATGAGTGTTCAGTACCTGCCGGCGGAGCGCTTGCCGTTGACAGACATGAGTTTGCCGCGAACGTGACGGAAAGGGTGAAAAATCATCCGAATGTTACAGTCATCAATGAAGAGGTGACATCAATCCCTGAAGGACCGACGATCATCGCGACAGGCCCGCTGACGTCCGAGGCGCTGTCAGAGCAGCTGCGGCGGCTGACCGGCGAAGATTATCTGTATTTTTATGATGCTGCTGCACCGATAGTCGAAAAGGACAGCCTTGATATGGATAAAGTATATTTAAAATCACGTTATGACAAAGGCGAAGCCGCTTATCTGAACTGCCCGATGACAGAGGAGGAATTCGACCGGTTCTATGACGCGCTCGTATCAGCTGAAACCGTTCCATTGAAAGAGTTTGAAAAAGAGATCTTTTTTGAAGGATGCATGCCGATCGAAGTCATGGCCAAACGGGGCAAAAAAACGATGCTTTTCGGACCGATGAAGCCTGTGGGCCTTGAAGACCCCAAAACGGGAAAACGTCCGTATGCGGTCGTGCAGCTGAGACAGGATGATGCCGCAGGCACCCTCTATAATATCGTCGGCTTTCAAACGCACCTGAAATGGGGCGATCAAAAAGAGGTGCTCCGTCTGATCCCTGGATTGGAACAGGCCGAAATCGTCCGCTACGGCGTGATGCACAGAAATACCTTCATCAACTCACCGAGCCTTTTAAAGCCGACATATCAGTTTAAACAGCGGGACGATCTGTTCTTTGCGGGGCAAATGACAGGTGTTGAAGGCTATGTGGAATCAGCAGCGTCAGGGCTTGTCGCCGGCATCAATGCCGCGCATCTCATCATGGGTAAAGAACTGGTCGAGTTTTCGAATGAAACAGCAATCGGCAGCATGGCCCACTACATTACGGAAACAAACAAGAAAAACTTTCAGCCGATGAATGCGAATTTCGGGCTGTTAAAGGATCTTGGCGTTAAAATTAAAAATAAACAGGAACGAAATGAGCAGTACGCTTTGCGTGCCTTGGAAACGATTCGGAATATTGCGAAAACACTATAGTTATTCATTGCCAGATCATCTTGTTATGTGATAACATTTAAAAGCCCTTTTCGGCGAGGTGGAGTCATGGCAAATGTTAAGAATTTTTTAACTTTATTCATTGAATATTTACAAATAGAAAAGAATTATTCAAAATATACAATTGTGGGTTATATTTCGTCGATTGAGGAATTTGAAACCTTTTTAAAAGTTCAGGGAATAAAAGGTTTTGAGGACGTCACCTATCCGGACGTAAGAATCTTTTTGACGGAGGCACATGAGAAAGGGCTCACACGCAGAACGATCAGCAAGAAAATATCCGCTCTGCGTAGCTTCTATAAATTTTTATTAAGGGAAAAATTAGTAAAAGACAACCCGTTTCAGCTTGTCAGTCTTCCGAAACAGGATAAACGGATTCCGAAGTTTTTGTATGAAAAAGAACTTGAAGAACTGTTTCGAATTTCTGATTTGGATACACCGCTTGGCCAAAGAAACCAGGCGCTGTTGGAACTTCTTTATGCAACAGGGATGCGGGTGAGCGAACTTTGCAGCTTAAAGGAATCTGAAGTCGATCTGTTTTTGGATACGGTACTGGTTCACGGAAAAGGGAGAAAGCAGAGGTATATTCCATTTGGTTCCTATGCCCGCGAGGCTTTGGATCTATATTTTCAAAATGGAAGACGTATCCTCCTCTCAAAAGCAAAGGAGCCCAACCCTTTTGTCTTTTTGAATCAAAGGGGCGGCCCCCTCACTCCAAGGGGGGTCCGCTATATTTTGGAAGAGCTGGTTAAGAAGACTTCAGGTACGTTACATATACATCCGCACATGCTTCGCCACACATTTGCCACTCATTTATTAAATGAGGGGGCCGATTTGCGAAGTGTACAGGAATTGCTGGGACATTCCAATCTTTCTTCCACCCAGGTGTATACACATGTATCGAAAGACATGCTCAGAAAGACTTATATGTCTCATCACCCCCGGGCTCATAAAGGGAAATAAAGGAGGTTCTTTTATGTCATCTTTTCATGCAACAACGATATTTGCCATCCGCCATAACGGAAAATGCGCCATGGCGGGAGACGGCCAGGTCACGTTCGGCCAGGCCGTCGTCATGAAGCATACGGCAAGAAAGGTGAGGAAGCTGTTCAACGGAAAAGTGATCGCCGGATTTGCGGGATCTGTTGCAGACGCTTTCACTCTTTTTGAAATGTTTGAAGCGAAGCTTGAGGAGTACAACGGCAATCTGCAGCGGGCGGCGGTGGAGCTTGCGAAGGAATGGCGCAGCGATAAAATTCTCAGAAAGCTTGAAGCGATGCTGATCGTGATGAATGCCGACAGCCTTCTGCTCGTTTCCGGAACGGGCGAAGTGATCGAACCTGATGACGGGATTCTTGCGATTGGCTCCGGCGGGAACTACGCCCTTGCCGCAGGCCGGGCGTTAAAACGTCATGCCGCCGGGCTGTCTGCGAGAGAGATTGCAAGAGCATCACTCGAAACTGCGGGCGAAATCTGTGTGTATACGAACGATCAGATCATTGTAGAAGAACTTGAATAGAAAGGATATGAGGCATATGGAAAAAAAGCCGCTGACGCCGAGACAGATTGTTGAACGGCTTGACCAGTACATCATCGGCCAGCTCGATGCGAAAAAAGCGGTCGCCGTCGCTTTGAGAAACCGATACAGAAGAAGTCTTCTTGATGAAAAGCTGCGCGAAGAAATCGTTCCTAAAAACATATTAATGATGGGCCCGACGGGTGTTGGAAAAACCGAGATTGCAAGGCGGATCGCAAAGCTTGTCGGCGCACCGTTCGTTAAAATCGAAGCGACGAAATTCACGGAAGTCGGCTATGTCGGCCGGGATGTTGAATCCATGGTCAGAGACCTTGTAGAAACATCCGTCCGTCTTGTCAAAGAAGAAAAAATGAATGAAGTAAAAGGCATTGCCGAAGAAAATGCGAATAAACGGCTCGTGCGCCTGCTTGTCCCCGGAAGGAAAAAACAGACGGGCGCCAAAAATCCTTTTGAAATGCTGTTTGGCGGAAATCAGGATCAGCAAAACGACGATGCGGAAATGCAGGAAGAGTCTGAAATTGAAAACAAGCGGAAGCGGATTGCCCATCAGCTTGCTCTGGGCGAACTGGAGGACCATTATGTCACGGTCGAGGTTGAGGAGCAGCAGCCATCGATGTTTGATATGCTTCAAGGCTCGGGTATGGAACAGATGGGCATGAACATGCAGGATGCGCTCAGCAGCCTGATGCCGAAAAAGAAAAAACGCCGCAAACTCACCGTCAGAGAAGCGAGAAAGGTGCTGACGAACGAAGAAGCGGCAAAGCTTATCGATATGGACGAAGCGGCTCAGGAAGCAGTAATAAGAGCCGAACAGTCAGGGATCATTTTCATAGATGAAATCGATAAAATCGCCAAAAAAAGCGGTGCCTCATCTTCGGCGGACGTATCAAGGGAAGGCGTGCAGCGCGACATTCTCCCGATCGTTGAAGGATCGACTGTCATGACTAAGTATGGCGCGGTTAAAACCGACCATGTGCTGTTTATTGCGGCGGGCGCATTCCACATGGCGAAGCCGTCTGATTTAATTCCTGAGCTTCAGGGCCGTTTCCCGATCCGCGTTGAACTGAAAAAGCTGAGCATTGATGACTTTGTCAAGATTTTAACTGAACCTGATAACGCGCTTCTTAAGCAATACAAAGCTTTATTAAAGACTGAAGGTATATCTCTTGAATTTTCTGACGATGCTATTCGTAAGATTGCAGAAGTGGCTTATCATGTGAACCAGGACACAGATAACATCGGAGCGAGAAGGCTGCATACGATTTTGGAACGGCTGTTGGAAGAGCTCTCATTCGAGGCTCCGGATGTGACGATGGAACATGTGGTGATCACGCCGCAGTATGTCGAAGAAAAGCTAGGTTCGATCGCCAAGAATAAGGATTTAAGCCAGTTTATTTTATAAAAAACAATTAAATACGAGTAATTTAGGAGGATTATTTATTATGGCTTTATTACAAAAAACAAGAAAGATTAATGCAATGCTGCAAAATGCGGCAGGGAAGCCGGTTAATTTCAAAGAAATGGCCGAAACGCTCCGCGACGTCATCGATTCAAACATTTTCGTTGTCAGCCGCAGAGGTAAGCTCCTCGGCTTCTCAATTAACCAGCAGATCGAAAATGACCGGATGAAAAAAATGCTTGAAGAACGCCAGTTTCCTGAAGATTACACAAAAAGCCTGTTCAACATTCCGGAAACGTCATCAAACCTGGATATTAACAGCGAATATACGGCGTTCCCTGTTGAAAACCGCGATCTTTTCCAAGCGGGACTGACGACGATCGTACCGATTATCGGAGGAGGCGAAAGACTGGGAACATTGATTCTTTCACGCCTTCAGGAGAAATTTGAAGATGATGATTTGATCCTTGCCGAATACGGCGCAACTGTTGTCGGAATGGAGATTCTCAGAGAAAAGGCCGAGGAAATCGAAGAGGAAGCCCGCAGCAAAGCGGTTGTTCAAATGGCGATCAGCTCATTATCATACAGTGAGCTTGAAGCGATTGAACATATCTTTGAAGAGCTTGACGGAAACGAAGGCCTGCTTGTCGCGAGTAAAATCGCCGACCGAGTCGGCATTACGCGCTCCGTCATCGTGAATGCCTTGCGAAAACTCGAGAGCGCCGGTGTTATTGAATCCAGATCATTAGGGATGAAAGGCACATATATTAAAGTGCTCAACAACAAATTCCTCATGGAGCTTGAAAAACTGAAGTCTCATTAAATGTAAAGGGTGCAGAACGAAATGTTCTGCACCCTTTTTTTGTTTTCTCTTAAATGTTATACTGTTGTAATTTTTTTGTGCGGAAAAATCGATATTACCACAAATTTCAGTTCGAAAATAATATACAAGTATATTATTTAGACGCCTCCATTTCCTCACCAAAACATAGTTCTTATAATCTAGGTCAAAATACCTATTCGTAAAATAGATATATATTACGATTTTTTTTTGCTCCCAGATCATAGACTTTAAGCCTATTATTTCTTACAATAGGCTTATGGTTTTTACAATTCTCGACAAGAATTTAAGACAGATGGAAAAAGATTGGAGGTTTTTGGCGGTGGATATATTTTCAGGAACTATACATACACTTGAAGGAGCCTTGCAAAGAGCAAACGTTAAGCAAAAAGTCATAACCAATAATATCGCCAATGTAGATACACCGAACTATAAGGCGAAAAAAGTTTCCTTTAAAAGCATGTTGAATGAGGAATCCTCACGGATCAACCCGATAAAAACTGACTATAGGCATATTGACTTCGAAGGCAGTGAGTCTAATTATTCAATTGTCTCTAGTAAGCAAACATCATATCAGCAAAACGGAAACAACGTAGATATCGATCGGGAAATGAGCGAAATGGCCCAAAATCAAATTCAATACCAAGCACTTGTTGAAAGAGTAAGCGGGAAATTCAATTCACTGAAAACCGCGATTACGGGAGGTAAATGATGGGGATATTCAATAGCATTAATACCTCGGCTTCTGCGCTGACTGCTCAGCGGGTGAGAATGGATACTGTTTCCTCCAACCTGGCGAACATGGACACTACAAGGGCCAAAAGAGTAAACGGGGAATGGCAGCCCTACAGAAGAAAGCTCGTGTCGACGTCTCCGAAAGGAGAATCCTTCTCATCTGTTCTTCAGTCATCAATGAATGCGTCAAACAGAATCGGCGAAGGAGTAAAAGTAACGAAAATCAGCGAAGATGAAACACCTTTTAAGCTTGTTTATGATCCGACACACCCTGACGCAAATGAAGACGGCTACGTTCAGATGCCAAACGTCGATCCCCTCAAGGAAATGGTCGACCTGATGAGCAGCACCAGATCTTATGAAGCGAATGTCACAGCGATGAATGCGACAAAAGGAATGCTCATGAAAGCATTAGAAATCGGAAAGTAGGGTGATGAACTGATGATCAATGGAATTTCTCCGTTTCAGGTTCAATCCGCACAGGCGGGGACAGATGTAACGAATCAAATCAATAACAAGCAAGCGGGTTCCGGAAACGAAACCAGCTTTTCAAATGTGCTGAAAGATTCTATCAATGCTCTGAATCAATCTCAAAATGACTCTGATAAGCTGACAAACGCGTTGGCGCTCGGCCAAAATGTCAATCTTGACGAGGTTATGATCGCGGCTCAAAAAGCAAACGTGACATTAACCGCAGCGACTGAGTTCCGCAATAAAGCGGTTGAGGCTTATCAGGAAATCATGAGAATGCAAATGTAGGAAAGGAGTCTGAAAGCGAAGAGAATTAGTGTAACTACCGGGGGAGTAAGATGAATCGTACTTTATTGCAAATCAAAACGAAAATAACTGATTTTTGGAACAACAGATCGAAGCTGCAAAAAATATTGATGATCGGCGGCTTTGCAGCGGCCATCATCCTGACCATCATCATCGCTATTTTCGCCTCGTCTGAGAAGATGGTTCCTCTTTATAAAGATTTATCTGCCGAAGAAGCAGGCCAGATTAAAAAAGTGCTTGATGAGAAGGGCGTGCCTACCGAACTTGCGGATAACGGCACCGTCATCAAGGTCCCTGAAGAAAAAGTGGATTCGCTGAAAGTGGATCT
Organism: Bacillus sp. KICET-3; assembly: GCF_033261025.1. Taxonomy (NCBI): domain Bacteria; kingdom Bacillati; phylum Bacillota; class Bacilli; order Caryophanales; family Bacillaceae; genus Bacillus; species Bacillus sp. KICET-3. Next base: position 1,825,909 of record NZ_CP137345.1, read on the forward strand.
GGCTGCCGAAGGCCTGCCGAAAAGCGGAAGCATTGATTATTCATTCTTCAGCCAAAATGCCAGTTTCGGCATGACGGACAATGAGTTTGACGTCTTAAAAGCTGAGGCGACGCAGACGGAACTGTCCAACTTAATCAAAGGCATGGAAGGCATCAAGGACGCGAAGGTGATGATCAACCTCCCGAAAGAATCCGTCTTTATCGGAGAGGAAAAGCCGGAAGCTTCTGCGTCAATCGTACTGCAAATCAAGCCTGGCTATACGCCTGATAAAAGCCAGATTACCGGCCTCTATCATCTAGTATCGAAAAGCGTGCCGAATCTTGATCCTAAAAACATTGTCATCATGGACCAAAATTCAAATTACTATGATCAAAACAGCGGGAACTCGGGGAATTCGTCGGGAGACACCTACGCTTCTCAGCGGGAGATCAAGACGCAAATCGAAAAAGACCTGCAAAGACAGGTGCAAAGCCTGCTCGGCACCATGATGGGGCAGGATAAAGTCGCGGTATCTGTTACAACAGACATCGACTTTACACAGGAAAAAAGAAAAGAAGACCTCGTTGAGCCGGTCGATAAAGAAAATATGGCTGGAATCGTCGTGAGCTCGGAAAAAATCAGCGAGACTTATGCGGGAGACGGGGCGCAGGCCGGCGGAGTCAACGGCACAGGTGATCAGGATGTCACGAATTACGCCGAAACAGAAGACGGCAATCAGAACGGCAATTACGAAAAAAGCGAAGACCGTCTCAATTACGAAGTCAACCGGATTCATAAAGAAATCGCAGAAAGCCCTTATAAGGTCAGAGATTTAGGCATTCAAGTATTGGTTGAGCCGCCAGATCCGAAAAATCCGACTTCTTTGACACAGGAAAGACAGGACGATATTAAAAACATTCTTTCTACAATCGTCCGGACATCCATTGACAAATCCGAGAATCAAAACCTGTCAGACGAAGATCTTCAAAATAAAATCGTCGTATCCGTCGAAAAATTCGATGGAAAAGCAACGTTTGATACTGAGAAGGAGACCGGCGGCATACCGCTTTGGGCCTATATTGCAGGCGGAGTGCTCTTGGTTGCGCTGATCGGCTTCATTTTCTGGCTTGTAAGAAGACGCAAAAATGACGATGAAGAATATGAAGAAGAATGGTATGAAATGCCTCAGGAACCGGTGAGAGTGGCAGACGTGAACGATGAAAAAGAAACAGAAGAATCTGTAAGGCGGAAACAGCTTGAAAAAATGGCGAAAGATAAACCGGAAGAATTCGCGAAATTATTACGCAGCTGGCTGACCGAGGATTAGGAGGAGTATTGAAATGGCAAATATGAAACAAGACAAGCTTACAGGCAAACAAAAAGCGGCCATTCTCATGATATCCTTAGGGCTTGATGTGTCGGCTTCCGTTTACAAGCATCTAACAGATGAAGAGATTGAAAGGCTGACGCTGGAAATATCGAATGTCAGATCTGTTTCGCCTCAGAAAAAAGATGAAATTATTCAAGAATTTCATGAAACTGCCATTGCCCAGGAATACATTTCCCAAGGCGGCATTCACTATGCCAAACAGGTGTTGGACAAGGCCCTTGGTGAGGAAAAAGCGTCCAGCATCATCAACAGGCTCACATCATCCTTGCAGGTCAGACCGTTTGATTTTGCCAGAAAAGCCGATCCTGAACAAATTCTGAACTTTATTCAGCACGAGCATCCGCAGACGATCGCTTTGATTCTATCCTACCTCGATCCTGTGCAATCCGGACAGATCTTGTCTGAACTGAATCAGGATGTGCAGGCCGAGGTCGCAAGACGGATCGCCGTCATGGACCGGACGTCTCCGGAGATCATTAACGAAGTGGAACAGATTTTAGAGCAGAAGCTCTCATCCACCTTCACTCAGGATTACACACAAACCGGCGGCATAGAAGCGGTTGTGGAAGTATTAAACGGGGTTGACAGGGGGACCGAAAAAACGATACTTGACGCCTTGGAAATCCAGGATCCGGAGCTTGCTGACGAAATTAAGAAGCGGATGTTTGTCTTTGAAGATATTGTCACGCTTGACAACCGTGCGATTCAAAGGGTTATCCGCGATGTTGAAAACGACGATCTGCTCCTGTCCTTAAAGGTGGCCAGCGAAGAGGTCAAAGACATTGTGTTCAGCAATATGTCACAGCGTATGGCTGAAACCTTCAAAGAGGAAATGGAGTTTATGGGCCCTGTACGACTGCGTGATGTCGAAGAAGCTCAGTCCAGAATCGTAAGCGTCATCCGGAGACTGGAAGAAGCGGGTGAAATCGTAATCGCCAGAGGCGGAGGAGATGATATCATTGTCTAACATTATTAAACAGCGATTATCATCTATTCCGGATAAGAAAAGGCGGACGATTTCATTAAAAGAAGTGAAGCTCCCTGAAAGCGGAGCTGACCTTCTTGAAACGCCCGATCCCGAACATCTGATCAACCAGGCGCATCAGGAAGCAAGCAAAATATATGAAAAGGCGAATGTGGAACTCGAACATGTCCGCAGGCAAATCGAAGAGGAACGAAAGGCATGGGATAGAGAGCGCGAGGCCTTGATTGAACAGGCCGAAAAAGAAGGTTTCGAGGCAGGGTTTGAGCTGGGAAAGGCTGAGGCGGAGCAAGCTTATGCATCTCAGTTGGAACATGCCAACGCGATCGTCAAAACGGCAAGACAAGACTATGAAGAAAAAATCGAACGCTCTGCCGAAGAAATCATCGCGCTTGCCGTTTCCCTGGCCAAAAAAGTATGGAACCAAAAGCCTGATGACAAGGAAGCCTTCAAGGATCTTGTGAAACAGGTGCTGTCTGAAATGAAAGAGTTTGACGAGATATCCATATATGTCGACCCTGAATACTACATAGAGGTTCAAAGTCATAAAAAAGAGCTGGAAGAGCTGCTTCAATACGGTGCGCACCTTGCGATCTACGCTGATGAAAAAGCGGCGAAGGGCACCTGCTATATAGAAACGGCCTTCGGAAGAATCGATGCGGGCATTGACACCCAATTGCAGCAGCTCAAGCAAAAACTGCTCGACATGCTTGAAACGGCGGGTGAAAGCCAGTGATGCTGAAACAGCTGCTGGAATGTATTGAAACGGCAGATTCTTATAAACGCTATGGAAAAGTAAAACAGGCCGTCGGTTTAATGATTGAGTCCAAAGGGCCGGAAAGCTCGATCGGTGATGTCTGCAAGATCTATACAAAAGGAGACAGCCGAAAGATCATTAAAGCTGAAGTCGTCGGCTTCAAAGATCAAAATATCCTTCTTATGCCGTATCTTGAAGCATCAAATATTGCGCCGGGCAGCATTGTTGAAGCCACGGGCGAATCATTGAGGGTCAAAGTGGGCGCCGGCCTGATCGGACAGGTTGTCGATGCGTTTGGAAACCCGCTCGACGGCAGTATGCTCCCAAAAGGTCTGACTCCGGTTTCTACAGAGCAAGCGCCGCCGAATCCGATGAAAAGGCCTCCGATCGGAGAAAAAATGGAAGTCGGGGTCAGGTCGATTGACAGCCTTTTAACCGTCGGAAAAGGACAGAGGGTCGGAATTTTCGCGGGCAGCGGTGTAGGAAAAAGCACCCTGATGGGAATGATTGCAAGACAGACGGCAGCGGATTTGAATGTCATCGCCCTTGTCGGTGAGCGCGGCCGCGAAGTGCGCGAGTTTATCGAAAAAGACCTTGGAGAAGAGGGATTGAAGCGCTCGATCGTCGTTGTCGCGACATCCGACCAGCCGGCTTTGATGAGGCTGAAAGCTGCATATACGGCGACGGCCATCGCCGAATACTTCCGCGACAAAGGCCAAAATGTGATGTTTATGATGGATTCGGTGACACGGGTCGCCATGGCGCAGAGGGAAATCGGCTTAGCGGCGGGAGAACCGCCGACAACAAAAGGTTATACACCTTCAGTGTTCGCTATTTTACCTAGGCTCTTAGAACGAACAGGCGCAAATGAAAACGGCTCAATCACGGCATTTTATACGGTGCTTGTCGACGGCGACGATATGAACGAACCGATCGCCGATACTGTAAGGGGGATTCTGGACGGCCATATCGTCCTTGACAGGAATCTCGCCAATAAAGGCCAGTTTCCGGCGATCAATATTTTAAAAAGCATCAGCAGGGTCATGGGAAACATCTCTGAGAAAGAACATACCAATGCTGCAAACCGCTTCAGAGAGCTTCTATCAACTTATCAAAACTCAGAGGATTTAATCAGCATTGGCGCTTATAAAAAAGGATCCTCAAGAGAAATTGATGAAGCAATCCAGTTTCATCCTAAGCTGATCAGTTTTCTCAAACAGGATGTTGATGAAGCGGCATCCATGGAAGACAGCATTTCCTTCTTAAAGAGTCTTACAGGAAGAGAGGGATAGAATGGCTTATTCATTTAAATTTCAGAAGCTATTGGAGCTTAAGGAAAATGAAAAAGACCAATCATTCGCGGAATATCAGCAATCGGTATCCGAATTTGAAAAGGTTGCAGAAAAGCTGTATGAAAGCATGAACCAAAAAGAAACGCTTGAAAAAAATAAAGAAATCAAGCTGCAGACGGGAATGAGCGTTCAAGAAATGAGGCATTACCAGCAATTTGTCACAAATCTTGAAAACACCATTCACCATTATCAAAAACTTGTCATCATGAAAAGAAACGAAATGAACGAAAAGCAAAACGATTTGACTGAAAAAAACATTGAACTCAAAAAGTTTGAAAAAATGAAAGAAAAACAGCTTGAAATGTTTTTAATACGAAACAAAGCAAATGAAATAAAGGAGATGGATGATATATCCATCACCCAATTTATGACTCATGGAAATTAGGAGTAGAAACAATGACCGAAGAAAAAAAAGCCGGTAAATTTCAGACGTTTTTGTTTTTGATTGTCATTCCGTTCATTTTCTTAATCATTTTGGCATGTGTCGGATTGTGGCTCTCCGGTGTCGGAGTGAAAGATGTCGCTTCCCATATTCCTTTCGTGAAGGACTTCGTTCAAGATGACAAGCAGGAGGCGGCTTCTGCGGACAAAACGAAAGACGGCCAAACCGAAGAGCTTCAGAAAACGATCAAAGAACAAAAAACGAAAATTGATACGCTGACAAGCGATCTAAAAACAAGCGATGAAGAGATTAAAAGACTGAACCAAAAGGTCCGCTCGTTTGAAAAACTCGAGAAAGATGCCAAAAAAGACGGCAAGAACAAAGTAAGCTCTGATACCGACAGCGATGAACAAGCGCAAAAAGTCGTGAAAATCTACCAGAGCATGGACAGCGGCAAGGCCGCCAAAATCTTAAGCCAGCTGAATGAAAAGGAAGCGGTCAAAATTCTGAATGCCTTGAACAAGCAGAAGATCAGCGAAATTCTTGCGAAAATGTCGCCTGATAAAGCCGCCGGATTAACGGAGCAGCTGTCAAAACTTAAGGATCGTTAAGAAAGGGGGGAATCAGTTGAAGCTGTTGGATATGATCTCTATTGAGAGTGCGCCGCCGGTGCAAACGATAGGGAAAAATGGGAATACGACCGCGGGTATGTTGTTTCAAAATGTGCTGCAAAAAGAAAGCCTCACGTCAAACGGGAACAGTGAAGGAACGTCCCGACAGGCTGAAAGTGCGAATGAGCTTTTGCAAACCATTGAGAATTGGCTGTCGGGAAAGTCAGGCGTCCAGTTCGATGAAAATTGGCTCAAGGCGCTTCAGGATCTTGCTGGTCAGGGGACAAAAGACCCGGAGACAGTAGCATTGGCTGAAGAGCTGCTGAAGAAAATCGAGTCTTTGCTGCAGCCTGCCGCTGAAGAGGGCGCCGCTCCTGCAGACGGAAAGCTGTTGGAACATCCAGCTGAAGAGCGGCTAAGCGGAAATGACGGAGATAAGATAAAAGGCGATGATCCGCCTGATGAGACAGTTCTCACAAGCATTCAGCATCTTCTCTACACGCTCGTGTATGAGCAACAGCCGCTCGAAAAATCGACGCAGATCGCATCCATTTTAGAAAAAGGGCCGGCCTTTCTCGAGATGCTGCAGGACAAAGGAGCCTCGCCTGAGCTTGTTGATGAGCTGAGGCGCCAAATATTCACGAAAGATCCTGACCAGTCAAAACTGCTGTCCATGTCAAAGGCAGAGCTGAAAAGCTTTCAAAGTGTCATCGACCAGATGATGAAAAACACCGCGGAAACGGGAGCAAAGGAATGGAAGATGGCCGAAAGCGAACTGAAAGCCTTTCTTCTGGGCAAAAAAACGGATGTACAGGTTTCAGAGAAGCAGTACTTCGTCCTTCCTAAAGACAATCAGCCTAAAGCTGAGCAAAAACCGGTTCTTTTGCACCAAAGCTTTACCGGCCATCAGAAATCCGAATCATTGCCTGTGAACACATTCCAGGCCGCGACTGCAGGTGATCAAACATCTTCCCAGTCAAAGACATTCACGGATCAGATACTCGGCTCATGGAAGCAGATGAAATATACGCCGTTCGGGAAATCGACAGGCAGCTTTACCATTCGTCTCAATCCTGAAAATCTGGGGTTTATCACCGTCAAACTGATCAAACAGCATGGGATGTTCTCAAGCAAGATCATTGCTTCGACCCAATCCGCGAAAGAGCTTTTGGAACACAACCTGGCCCAGCTGAAGCAGGCGCTTCCGACGATGTCTGTACAGATCGACCGCTTCAGCGTTCCGCTTCAAACAGGAGACCAGCCGTTCGGCCAGCCGGCAGATGATCAGCAAAAGCATCACCAGCCGCCGAAACAAGATCAGCAAAAAGAACAGGAAAACGAAGATTTTCAGGAATTTTTGGATGAACTGATTGAAAGCAGAGTGCAGGATCACGAGGAGGAGATCTAATGTCTGAAACAACAGCTGCCGCAAGAACCCAAATCACCGCGGCCGCAAATGCAAATTCGACAGCGTCTTCGGAAAAAAAGACGGCATCCGGCAGCTCCAACCTGGGCAAGGATGACTTTTTGAAATTGCTGGTAAAACAGCTGCAGTACCAAGATCCTTTAAATCCGATGGAAGACCGCGAATTTATCGCGCAAATGGCAACTTTTTCAAGCCTTGAACAGTTGACCAACTTAAATACAACGATGTCAACGTTCGTCGGCCTTCAAGATCCGATGTCCATGTATGTCGACTGGATTGGGAAAGAAGTCACTTATGAAAATGAAAACAGAGAAGAAAAAACCGCGCTCGTCAAATCAATAAAAAGCTCAGACGGCCAATATAAGCTCGTCCTTGACGACGGCACCGAAGTGAGCCCGTGGAATGTGACCGCGGTAGGCGTATCTGCCAAATAAAAACAGATCATACAGGGAGGAATACTCAATGTTACGTTCACTTTATTCAGGAATCAGCGGCATGAAAAACTTCCAGACAAAGCTTGATGTCGTCGCAAACAATATCTCAAACGTCAATACTTCAGGATTTAAGAAAAGCAGGGTCACCTTTAAAGACATCGTCAGCCAGCAGCTTTCAGGGGCGTCTGCCTCAACTGCCAACAGGGGATCAGTAAACGGCATGCAAGTCGGGCTCGGTTCAACAGTCGGATCAATCGACACCATTCATACAAATGCCGCACCTTCGACAACCGGCCGCCAGCTGGATATCGCGATCACTGGTGATGGTTATTTCCGGGTCGGCACGGGGAATGAGATCAGCTATACAAGATACGGTAACTTCAAGCTGTCTGATGAAGGCGATTTAATAACTGCAGACGGACTGTTTGTCTTAACGGCCGACAATCAGAAAATCAATATCCCTGCGGACGAGGCGAAAAGCTTCGCCATTGCACCAGACGGAACGGTGACATATGTAGATCAAAATAACAACAGCGTCAAGGCCGGACAAATCTCGCTTGCGACGTTCAGCAATCCGGACGGCTTAATGAAAATGGGCGACAACCTCTACAGTGAATCATTGAGCTCAGGGGCCGCACAGATTGTCGCACCTGGCGAAGGTTCATCAGGCAAACTGCAAACAAGCGCGCTTGAAATGTCAAACGTCGACCTTTCGGAAGAATTTTCCGAAATGATTATCGCGCAGCGCGGCTTCCAGTCCAACGCGAAAATCATTACAACCTCTGATGAGATCCTTCAGGAGCTCGTCAATCTGAAGCGATAAGGAGGGAGGCGGGCGCCTCATAGGGCGCCTGCTGCAAAACGATGATTAAGGTTACGCGATTAAACGGACAACCCTTTATTCTGAATGCAATATTAATCGAACAAATTGAATGTTTTCCCGACACGACAATTACGCTGTCAAACGGAAAGAAATTTGTTGTCAAAGAAGATGAAGATACTGTTGTAGAAAGCATCGTGTCATTCTATCAAAAAATCCAAATACTTTCTTGTGACCAAAGAATTGAGGAATCAGAATGAATAAAAAACTTCTAGCAATCATGATGATTATTATTCTGGCGATTGCCGCACTGGGGCTGGCTGCCTTTTTTGTCATCAAAGGAAATGCAAGCGGAAAGGATGCCAAACAGGAACCGACCATTGACGAAGTGGTGGAATCGTCCGTGGAAATCGCTGAAATCACGACAAACCTGAAATCGGACAACTATGTCCGGCTGTCGATCAAGCTTGAAACCGATTCGAAAGAAGCGAAGGAAGAGCTTGAAAAACGCGATTTCCAAATCAAAGATACAGTCATTTCCCTGTTGGCGAACACTACGGCTAAAGAAATGGAAGGACAAAAAGGGAGAGACCGTTTTAAAGAGCAGCTGAAAGAAAAGCTCAACTCGGACTACATGAAAGAGGGCAAAGTAAAAACAGTATATATTACCTCCTTTAATCTGCAGTAGGAACGATATTCGACAGGACCACGGAGGTGAAAAATAAGATGGCAGGAGAAGTGCTCTCCCAAAATGAAATCGATGCATTGCTTTCAGCGATATCGACCGGAGAAATGGACGCCGATGAGCTGAAAAAGGAAGAGACCGTTAAAAAAGTAAAAGTATACGATTTTAAACGGGCGCTCCGCTTTTCAAAGGATCAGATCCGCAGTTTGACAAGGATTCACGATAACTTTGCGAGGCTTTTAACAACCTATTTTTCGGCGCAGTTGAGAACATACATCCAAATCTCGGTAAGCTCGGTTGACCAGGTTCCATATGAGGAATTCATCAGATCCATTCCAAACATGACGATCCTCAATCTGTTTGAGGTTCATCCCCTTGAAGGGAGAATCATGATGGAGATCAACCCGACCATCGCCTATACGATGATGGACAGGGTCATGGGCGGTATCGGCTCGAGCCATAACAAAATTGACAGCTTGACGGAAATTGAGACGAAAATCATGTCCAATCTATTTGAAAGCTGTCTGACGAATTACAAAGACGCTTGGGAATCGATCGCGGAAATTGAGCCGGAAATGTCCGATTTTGAAGTGAATCCGCAGTTTGTGCAAATGGTTTCTCCTAATGAGACGGTCGTCGTCATTTCGTTAAACACGCAAATAGGAGATATCAGCGGGGTCATTAACCTTTGCATCCCGCACGTCGTTCTTGAACCGATTATTCCTAAGCTTTCCGTCCATTATTGGATGCAATCCGACAGAATTGAGCCAAAACCGGAGGAAACAAAGTCGATAGAAAAGCGGATTATGACGGCGCAAATTCCAATTGTCGCAGAACTCGGATCATCGGAATTAACAGTTGAAGAGTTTTTACATTTAGAAATTGGAGATTGTATCACTTTGGACAAATCAGTAGCAGAACCTCTTACTGTTTTGGTCGGAGATAAACCGAAATTTCTAGGACAAGCCGGCCGAATGAATCGAAAAACTGCGATTCAAATTCTAGATCACGACATAAGAGGTGAAGAATATGGAGAATAACAATAGGTTATCACAAGATGAAATCGATGCGCTGCTTAAAAGCGGCGATGACAATAATGAAGAGCAGCCGGAATCAGGATTGTCCCCGATGGAGCAGGATACGATCGGGGAAATCGGCAATATTTCCTTTGGGAGCTCTGCAACAGCTTTGTCCACGTTGTTAAATCAGAAAGTAGAAATTACAACACCGACCGTTTCGGTAATTGAAAAAAGCCATTTGAGCGATGAATTTCCTCATCCTTATGTATCAATCGGTGTGAGCTATACAGAAGGTTTTTCAGGAAACAACCTTCTTGTCATCAAACAGGAAGACGCCGCGATCATCGCCGACCTGATGATGGGGGGAGACGGGACCAACGCCGATCCTTCACTCAGCGAGATTCATTTAAGCGCCGTGCAGGAAGCGATGAATCAAATGATGGGTTCAGCCGCGACTTCCATGTCGACAGTCTTCAGCAAGAAGATCGATATTTCCCCGCCTGAGGTGGATCTTCTTGATGTAAAGGAAGGGGAAGGGACAGAGCAGATCCCGAAAGAGGACCCGCTCGTCAAAGTATCCTTTAGATTGAAAGTCGGGGAGCTGATCGATTCCCATATTATGCAGCTTTACCCGATTACATTTGCGAAAGATTTGATTGATGAATTAACGAAGCCGGCAGACGAAGCGGCACCGGCTGAGGAACAACCGTCCGCTCCGGAGCAGCCTGCACCGGCCGCCGCGCCTCAAGCGGCAAGGCCGAAACAGGAGCCTGCGCCTAAAAGGCAGGGAACGGCGAAGGTTTCTGAGCCTGTACAGGTTACACCGGCCGAATTTGCGCCTTTTGATTCCCAGCCTGAGGCACAGCCTCATTTGAATAATCTCGACATGCTGATGGACATTCCTTTATCTGTGACGGTCGAGCTTGGAAGGACAAACCGCAGCGTCAAAGAGGTGCTGGAACTGTCGACAGGCAGCATCGTCGAGCTTGACAAACTGGCGGGAGAACCTGTGGACATCCTCGTCAACCAGCGGGTTGTCGCAAAAGGGGAAGTCGTCGTCATCGATGAGAACTTCGGCGTCAGGGTAACAGACATATTAAGTCAGGCAGAGCGAATCAGTAAATTACGATAACAACAGATTGATGAAGGAGAGATTAAGATGGCTTATAAGATTTTAGTAGTTGATGATGCAGCATTTATGAGAATGATGATTAAAGATATTTTGGTGAAAAACGGCTTTGAAGTGGTCGCTGAAGCTCAAGACGGAGCCCAGGCTGTTGAAAAATATAAAGAGCATTCTCCGGATTTGGTGACGATGGACATTACCATGCCGGAAAAAGACGGGATTACCGCCCTGAAAGAAATCAAGGAAATCGATCCGCAAGCGAAAATCATTATGTGTTCAGCGATGGGGCAGCAATCGATGGTCATCGACGCGATCCAGGCAGGGGCAAAGGATTTTATCGTCAAACCGTTCCAGGCCGACCGCGTCATGGAAGCGATCAATAAAACGCTGGACTAAAGGGTGTACAACTTGGTGAAGAAATCTTTTATGTTCATAGCCGGCATTTGTCTGCTTCTTTTTCTCGCTATGCCGCACGTCCCCGCCCATGCAGAGGAATCCGGCGATCAGACGGTCGATCAGCTGTTTGATAAAGGCAAAGACAATAAGAAAGAGGAGAAAGAAAAAGACAAGGCTGAGAAAACAAGCGGCAATTCTCTTAAGGAAGAGACGGAGACAGAAACCCCGTCTCCTTCCGTATCCATTTTTGATTTTGTCAAAATGATCGGCGCTTTGCTGTTCGTGATTTTTCTGATTTACGCATTGGTCAAATTCATGAATAAGCGAAACAAGCTGTTAAAACCCTTTCAATATGTCGAAAACATCGGCGGAACGGCTCTCGGACAAAACAGGTCCGTACAGCTGGTGAAAGTGGGGAACAAGGTGCTTGTCGTCGGAGTCGGCGAAAACATCCAGCTTTTGAAAGAGATCGATGACGAAGAGGATGTAAAAGATATTCTCGCTCAGCACGAGGCTGCGATGAACAGCAAAATCGAATGGCAAAAATGGGTGGATCAAGTCAAGGTTTCAGGAGCGCAAAAAAGAGGGGACGCACCTTCTTTTTCTGAATCATTGAAAGCGCAGCTTTCGGAATTGAAACAAAACCATGCAAAAGGCAGAAAGAAAGGCCAAAATCAACATGAATGAATTTATTGATTTATTTAATTCAAGCGATGCGGCAAATGTCAGCGCCAGCGTCAGGCTCCTGCTGCTGTTAACCGTGTTTTCGATCGCTCCGGGGATTTTGATCATGATGACGTGCTTTACAAGGGTTGTCATTGTTTTGTCTTTTGTACGGACATCACTGGCAACGCAGTCGATGCCGCCAAACCAGGTGCTGATCGGACTCGCATTATTTCTAACCTTTTTCATTATGGGGCCGACATTTTCAGAGATTAATAAAGATGCCCTGACCCCTTTAATGGATAACAAAATCAGCATAGATGAGGCCTATACGAAAGCCGAGGCCCCGATCAAAGAGTTTATGAGCAAGCATACGAGACAGAAGGATCTGGCGCTGTTTATGAATTACACGAAGATGAAAACGCCTGAATCCATTGATGATATTCCGCTTTCAACAATGGTGCCCGCGTTTATCATCTCGGAATTGAAGACCGCATTTCAAATGGGATTTATGATTTTTATTCCGTTTTTGATTATCGATATGGTAGTGGCGAGTGTTCTGATGTCGATGGGGATGATGATGCTTCCTCCGGTCATGATCTCGCTGCCGTTTAAAATATTGCTTTTTGTTCTTGTAGACGGCTGGTATTTAATTGTGAAATCTTTGCTGCAAAGCTTTTAGAGTAGGTGCTAAAACATGAATTCGGAATTTGTTATATCGATTGCTGAAAGAGCGGTATATGTGACGCTCCTCGTCAGCGGGCCGCTTTTGGCGCTCGCTCTCGCAGTGGGGCTGATCGTCAGCGTTTTTCAGGCAACGACCCAAATACAGGAACAGACTCTGGCATTTATACCGAAAATTGTCGCCGTTTTGGTGGGGCTCGTCATTTTTGGGCCGTGGATGCTGTCGACGATTTTGTCTTTTGCGACTGAGCTGTTCTCTAATTTAAATCGTTTTGCAGGGTAGCATCAACATGTCAATGATTGAATTATTTCCAGCTTTTTTACTTGTGTTTGTCAGGATCACTGCATTTTATGTAACGGCGCCTCTCTTTTCTTATCGGACAGTTCCTGCCATTCATAAAATAGGTTTTGCATTTTTTCTTGCGCTAATCAGTTTCAGCACGATTGAGAAGCCTCCCCATCTTGATGTAGACGGCTTTTACATGCTTTTGGTCATGAAAGAGGCGCTTGTCGGCCTTCTCCTCGGGCTTATCGCCTACATGATGATGGCGGCCGTCCAAATCGCCGGCTCGTTCATTGATTTTCAGATGGGGTTTGCGGTGGCAAACGTGATTGATCCCCAGACAGGGGCGCAAAGCCCGCTTGTCGGTCAATTTTTGCACACGATGGCTTTGCTCCTGATGCTGAGCCTGAATGCGCACCATCTGTTGCTTGATGGGATTTATTACAGTTATCAATATATTCCGGTCGATCATTTCGGGCTGGCGTTTGGAAATGAACAGTTTGCCCAATTTATAGCGAAAAGCTTCAACACGATGTTTATTACGGCTTTTCAATTATCTGCACCTGTTGTGGCAAGCCTGTTTTTAGTCGATTTGGCATTGGGAATTGTGGCAAGAACAGTGCCGCAGCTGAATGTGTTTGTCGTCGGGCTTCCGCTGAAAATCGCGGTCACCTTTATCATGCTCATCATCTGTATGGCGGTAATGTTCAGCATGATGCAACACGTATTCGAATTTGCCATTCGGACCATGAGAGATCTATTAAGTTTGCTTGGGGTGGCATGATGAAGCTGACGTTGGATTTGCAATTTTTTTCAGGTGAAAAAACGGAGAGAGCGACGCCGAAAAAGCGGCGGGAGACGAGAAAAAAAGGACAGGTTGCCAAAAGCGCAGATGTCAATACGGCCGTCACGCTCTTCATCGTCTTTTTGTCCCTGTTGTTTTTCGGATCTTTTATGAGGGACCGCTTGATCGGTCTGATCGAAAGATATTATAAAGAGCTGATCATGTTGAAGGTGACGGAGGCCAATATTCCCGGACTGTTTGGGGATCTGGCGCTTGAAGCCGGAATGATTTTGGCGCCGGTCATGGTTGCGGCCCTTATCTCAGGGGTGTTAAGCAACTATTTGCAAGTGGGATTTTTATTTGCGCCGGAAGTGGTCAAACCCGATCTCAAGAAATTGGACCCGCTTAAAGGATTCAAGCGGATTTACAGCATCAGGGCGTTCGTTGAACTATTGAAATCGATTTTGAAGATCGTTGTCGTCGGGACCGTGACATTCGCAGTTCTGTGGCAAAACTTCGGGGACATTCTCAGAATTCCCCTTCTGGCTCCCGGAAAGGCTTTGTCATATGTCGGCTGGCTCGCGTTTTTGATGGGGGTGTCAGCGGCGGTCGCCTTGATTTTTCTTGCGGCGCTTGATTACCTTTATCAGAAATTTGATTATGAAAAAAGCATTCGAATGTCGAAGCAGGACATCAAAGATGAATACAAAAAAACCGAGGGCGATCCGTTAATCAAGTCCAAAATTAAGCAAAAGCAAAAAGAAATGGCGATGCGCCGCATGATGCAAGAGGTTCCGAAGGCAGACGTCATCATCACGAACCCGACCCATTATGCCGTCGCCCTTAAATACGACGAAAACAAAATGGATGCGCCGTTTATCGTGGCGAAAGGGGTCGATTTGATGGCCCTGAAAATCAGACAGATTGCAAAAGAGCATGACGTCATGACGGTCGAGAACAGACCGCTGGCAAGAGCGCTCTATGATCAGGTTGAGATTGACCAGGCCGTTCCGGAAGAATTTTTTAAGGCCATTGCCGAAATCTTGGCTTTCGTATATAAAGCAAAGCAAAAAATATGAATTTTTTAGTTTTAAAAGGAGAGAAACAGCATGTCAGCAAGAGATTTATCAGTTTTATCCGGCGTTGTCCTCATTGTGGCAATGCTTATTATTCCCTTTCCACCATGGTTGTTGAGCGTCTTAATTATCGTGAATATTTCTCTTGCGTTAATCGTGCTTCTCACCACAATGAACATGCAAGAACCGCTGCAATTTTCGATTTTTCCTTCATTATTGCTGCTGCTTACGCTGTTCCGTTTGGGGCTCAACGTTTCAACGACGCGTTCGATCCTGTCAAACGGTGATGCGGGAAAGGTCGTCGAGACGTTCGGGTCATTCGTTGTCGGCGGCAATGTGCTAGTCGGTCTTGTCGTCTTTATCATACTGATCATCATCCAGTTTATCGTCATTACAAAAGGGGCGGAGCGGGTTTCTGAAGTTGCCGCGAGGTTTACCCTTGATGCCATGCCCGGAAAACAGATGAGCATTGACGCCGATCTGAACGCCGGAATGGTGACAGAGCAGGAAGCGAAGTTCCGCCGTGAAAAAGTGGCGCGCGAAGCAGATTTCTACGGAGCGATGGACGGTGCCAGCAAATTTGTCAAAGGTGATGCCATCGCAGGAATCATCATCGTCCTCATCAACGTACTTTGCGGGATTGTCATCGGCATGCTGCAAAAGCAGATGAGCATTCAGGAAGCGGCATCCCACTTCACATTGCTGTCTGTGGGGGATGGCATTGTATCACAGCTGCCTGCGCTCCTGATCTCGACGGCAACGGGTATCGTCGTGACAAGAGCCGCGTCAGACGGCAACCTTGGCCATGATATTACAGGCCAGCTGTTTGCATATCCAAAGCTTTTGTATGTGACGGCGGGAACGATTTTTGCGCTTGGAATTTTCACGCCGATCGGACTTCTGCTGACAGGTCCGTTGGCGCTGCTTCTTGCTTTTGGCGGCTATACGCTTTCCAAGGCCGGAGAAGATAAAGAAAAAGTGGAAGACATTTTAGAGGAAGAAGCCGAAGTGGATGAATTGAAAAGTCCGGAAAGCGTCGTACATCTCCTTGATATTGACCCGATCGAATTCGAATTCGGCTACGGGCTGATTCCTCTGGCTGATGCAAATCAGGGCGGAGATCTTTTGGACAGGATCGTCATGATCAGACGGCAGCTTGCAATTGAGCTCGGGCTCGTCATCCCGGTCGTCAGAATCAGGGATAACATTGCCTTGCAGCCGAATGAGTACCGTCTGAAAATCAAAGGAAATGAAGCGGCGAAAGGCGAGCTTCTCCTCGATCACTTTTTGGCGATGTCCCCGACGGGCGAGGATGATCAAATTGAAGGAATCGATACGATTGAACCGTCCTTTGGCCTCCCGGCTAAATGGATACCCGAATCTCAAAAAGATCAGGCCGAAATGCTCGGGTATACGGTCGTCGATCCGGCTTCCGTCGTGTCGACCCATATTACCGAGCAGGTCAAAAAGCATGCGCATGAGCTGCTCGGCAGACAGGAAACAAAACAGCTCATCGATCATTTGAAAGAATCGTATCCGGTACTTGTCGAGGAAGTCACGCCGAATCCGCTGTCTGTCGGTGATGTTCAAAAAGTGCTCGCAAAACTTTTGAAAGAAAAAGTATCCATCCGGAACCTGGTCACGATTTTTGAAACATTGGCCGACTACGGAAAATTGACGACAGATTCAGATATGCTGACAGAATATACAAGGCAGTCTCTCGCCAAGCAGATTACCGCCCAGTATGCGAAAGAAAACGAAATGCTGAAGGTCGTGACCTGCTCAGGGCGCGTTGAAAAGGCGGTGGCTGAAGGTATTCAGCAGACTGAACACGGCAACTACTTATCTCTCGAACCGGCAATATCGGAAAATATCATTCAATCTGTAGCCAGAGAGATCGAGCAGCTTTCATTAAAGCAGGAAGTGCCGATCCTCCTCTGCTCACCGCCGGTCAGAATGTATGTCAAACAGCTTTTGGAACGGTATTTCCCTGATCTCCCGGTTCTTTCTTATAACGAACTGGAGGCCAATGTAGAAGTTCAAAGTATCGGAGTGGTGGATATTCAATGAAGATCAAAAAATTTGTAGCTGGTTCGATGCAGGAAGCCACAAAACAAATTAGACATGAGCTTGGAACAGACGCCGTCATTTTAAACTCTAAAAAGATTCAAACAAGAAGGTTTCTCGGACTTGTCAAAAAACAAGGCGTTGAAGTGATAGCTGTTGTTGATCAAGACTATTCCGACAGGCAAAAACCGAGGCGGCAGCAGCTTCAGGCAGCTTTTCCAAATCCGGGCACTCCGCCTGAAAAACCGGTGCAGCTAGAATTGGCCAATCAGGTGAAAGAGCTGAAAGAATTGCTGGAAACACGGCAGCATGAACAGCCTGTCGATGTTCTTCCGGAGCCTTTGAAGCAGGCGGATCGGCTTCTGACGAAACAAGGGGTATCGGCAGCCGTCCGTACGAAAGCGTTTAGCCGTCTGATCAGCTCATCCTTCCAAGAAGGGGAAGAATGGACGGAAGAAAAGGCGCTTCTCCGTGTGACCGATGCTTTGGCAGAGCTTCTTCCGGAAAACCCGGGGGAGCAGATGGCGATCCGTTCGAAATATGTCGTTCTCTTTGGACCGACAGGAGTCGGCAAAACGACGACCCTCGCCAAGCTTGCGGCTTCCTCAGTGCTGGAGGAGAACAGGAAGATCGCCTTTATTACAACAGACACGTACCGGATTGCGGCCGTCGAACAGTTGAAAACGTATGCTGAATTGTTAAACGCTCCGCTGGAAGTGTGTTATACGCAAGAGGAATTTAAAGCAGCCCAGCAAAAATTCGCCGATTTTGACCATGTATTCATCGATACGGCGGGCCGCAATTTCAAAGACGGGCAGTACGTCAAGGAGCTGAAGGACATCATTCCGTTTGACCGGGGGCTTCAGGCGTTTCTCGTTTTGTCCGCAACCAGCAAATATTCGGATATGAAGGAGCTTGTCAGGCAGTTTTCGAGCGTTCCGATCGATCAGCTGATTTTTACGAAAGTGGATGAAACCGATTCACTCGGGAGCGTCATGAATCTCCTGGCTGACTCGAAGATCGGTCTCGGCTACATGACAAACGGCCAAAACGTTCCGGAAGATATCCGCTACATGTCAAATGCATCTTTTGCGAAACTGCTTACGGGGTGTTGAACATGGATCAGGCGGAAAGCTTGCGAAAGCGAATGGAAGAGCACTTTGCCGAGACGCCGGCCGTTTATCATAAAAAAGCGAAAACACTGGCGGTGATGAGCGGAAAAGGGGGCGTCGGGAAATCAAATGTTTCTCTGAATACCGCTCTTGCATTCATCGACAAAGGAAAAAAAGTTCTTTTGATCGATCTCGATGTCGGAATGGGCAATATTGACATTCTGCTTGGCCGGCAGGGGCGCTATACCATCATGGATGTGCTGAATCAGCAAATGCCTTTTCACCGCGCTTTGTCAACAGGCCCAAAAGGCATCAGCTATATTTCCGGAGGGACCGGGCTCGATACGATGTTCGAATTAAATCGGGAGAAATGGGCGTTTTTTCTGAAGGAACTGTCGGCTGTTCTTTCACATTTTGACTATGTCTTGTTTGATATGGGAGCAGGCTTGTCAAAAGATCAGCTGCCATTCGCCCTGTCGGCGGATGACATTCTGATTGTCACAACCCCTGAGCCGACTTCGATTATGGATGCATACAGCGCAATCAAACATTTGGCATTAAATGGGCGGGAGCTTAAGCTGAAGGTCATCGTCAACCGCTGCATCAGCCAGAAAGACGGAATTTCCGCCTATACGCGGCTTTCAAACACGGTAACCGCCTTTTTGCAGCAGCAATTGGAATACGCCGGGACGATCCCTGAGGATTCTCTCGTTTCAAAAGCAGTCGTTGAGCAGCAGCCGTTTTTGATCAAACACCCGCGCTCCAAACTGAGCAGGGCGGTTTACCTTTTGGCGGATTCGCTGCTTGAGGCCGGCACAGCGAAAAAAGAAGGCAGCCGGTCGTTTATCGATAAACTATCTTCATTTTTGAGAAGGGGTAATGCAACATGATTCGTGTTCTTGTCGTTGATGACTCTGCTTTTATGAGAAACATGATCACCAAGTTTTTAACATCCAATCATCAGATTGCTGTAGCAGGAACGGCAAGAAATGGGGAGGAAGCGCTCCGAAAAATTGAGGAGCTCCGCCCGGATGTGGTCACATTGGATATCGAAATGCCTGTGATGGACGGAAAAGAAACATTGAAAAGAATCATGGCCAAAGAATCCCTTCCTGTCATCATGGTTTCCAGCCTGACCCAGCGGGGGGCTGAGATTACCATAGAGTGCCTGGAGATTGGAGCGATTGATTTTGTCGCAAAACCGTCAGGATCGATTTCGGTCGATTTGTACAAAGTGCGGGAAGAACTGATTGAAAAGGTGTTGACAGCCGGCCGGACGAAGCTGAAGGCCCGGCCTGCCCCGGCGCTAAAGCCAAAGCCTGAAGCCCATCAAGAGGTTGTCGCAGAAAGCGTGATCCGTCCCGCCCGTTCCGGAAGCGCCAAACAGCTTGTCTGCATCGGTACGTCAACGGGAGGGCCGAAAGCCCTCCAAAGAGTGCTGCCGAAGCTACCCAAGACATTGAAGGCGCCTGTTTTTGTTGTTCAGCATATGCCGGCGGGGTTTACGGCTTCCCTTGCAAACAGGCTGAACCACCTCTCAGAAGTAACCGTGAAGGAGGCTGAAAACGGCGAGAGAGCACAAGACGGCTGCGTCTATATTGCGCCGGGCGGAAAAAACATGGCAGTGCACCTTGAGCAGGGCGAGCTGGTGATTTCACTTGATGACCGTGATACAGTAAGCCGCCATAAACCATCTGTGGACTATCTGTTCAACTCGCTGGCGCCGCTAAAGAGTTTTGACAAAATCGCCGTGATCATGACGGGGATGGGAAGCGACGGAACCGAAGGCGTCAAAAGCCTCTTACAACATTCGGGCGGGACAGTGATTGCTGAATCCGCGGAATCCTGCGTCGTCTTTGGAATGCCCAAAGCCGTCATAAACAACGGACTGGCGAATGAAATCAAGCATGTTGATGAAATTGCTGCAGCTATTATGACGTATATGAAGAAAGAGAGGGCGTGACTCATATGGATATGAACCAATATTTAGACGTCTTTATTGAAGAAAGTAAAGAACATTTGCAAACCTGTAATGAAAAATTGCTCGAACTCGAAAAAAATCCATCAGATCTGCAGCTTGTCCACGATATCTTCAGAGCGGCCCACACGCTAAAAGGTATGAGCGCCACGATGGGCTTTGAAGATATGGCGCATTTGACGCACAGCCTTGAAAACGTGCTGGACGCCATCCGGAATGAGGAAATGACGATTACTTCGGAATGGATGGATGTCATGTTTGAAGCGCTTGACGATCTTGAAGCCATCGTCCTGTCGATCATTGAAGGAGGCGACGGAAAAAGGGATGTCTCTGAAGTCTGCGCCAAGCTCGACGTGACAGGGGCGAACAAAGAAACCGCGGCAGCAGCCGAAGCGCCTGAAGCAGCATCTTCCAAATCGAAATGGTCCTATGACGAATTTCAAAGAACGGTTATCGCAGAAGCGGAGGAGCAAGGCTTTAATTGCTACGAAATCTCGGTTTCTCTTAAAGATGACTGCTTGCTTAAAGGCGTCCGCGTCTACATGGTATTTGAACAGCTGAACGAAATCGGCGAGGTCGTCAAAACGATTCCGGAAACGGAAGTGCTTGAATCAGAAGACTTTGACTCCGAATTTGTCATTTGCTTTTTAAGCAAGCATGATAAACAGGAAATTTTCAACAAAGTCAACGGTGTATCAGAAATTGAAAAAGTCGAAGTGACAGAGCTGAAAATCGACATTGCGCCATCTGAAAATGAAAAGCCTGCCGAAGAAAAAGAAGCCGCACCGAAAGAAACGGAGAAGAAACCGGAAAAACCGGCAAAACAACCGAAGCAGTCGAACGGCAAAAAAGAGCCGGCAAAACCGGCGGCGGGCGGAGGAACGAAAACGATCCGCGTCAACATCGACCGTCTCGATTCTTTGATGAACCTCTTTGAAGAGCTTGTCATCGACAGAGGACGGCTTGAGCAGATTGCCAAAGAGCTTGACCACGGCGAGTTAACGGAAACCGTCGAACGAATGACGAGAATTTCCGGAGATCTGCAATCGATTATCCTCAATATGAGAATGGTCCCTGTGGAGACTGTGTTCAACCGTTTCCCACGCATGGTCCGTCAGCTGACGAAGGAACTGAACAAAAAGATTGAGCTCACCATTTTCGGGGCGGAAACAGAGCTTGACCGGACGGTGATTGATGAAATCGGCGATCCGCTCGTCCATCTGTTGAGAAACAGCCTTGACCACGGCATTGAAGCGCCTGAAGTCAGGGTCAAAAACGGAAAGCCTGAAACAGGGCAAGTCACACTGAAAGCTTACCACAGCGGAAACCATGTCTTTATCGAGGTTGAGGATGACGGAGCGGGCATCAACCGCAAAAAAGTGCTCGAAAAAGCGCTCGAGCGGAACGTCATTACTGAACGCGATGCAGAGACGATTGAAGACCATGAAATCGATGCGCTGATTTTTGCGCCGGGATTCTCAACCGCGGATCAGATTTCGGACATTTCCGGACGCGGCGTCGGCCTGGATGTCGTCAAAAGCAAGCTTGAATCATTGGGGGGATCTGTCAGCATTACCTCAACCGAAGGAAAGGGATCGCTTTTCTCAATCCAGCTTCCGCTGACGCTTTCGATCATCTCCGTGCTTCTTGTCAAGCTTGAAAAAGAAACGTTCGCGATCCCGATTTCTTCTATTATAGAAACGGCTGTCATTGATAAGAAAGACATTCTGTTCACGCATGACCGCGAAGTGATTGATTTCAGGGGCCATATCGTACCGGTGGTTTACCTGAAAGAGCAGTTTAATGTTGAGGATTCGGCAGATGATCTTGACCAGCTCCACGCCATCGTCGTCAAAAAAGGAGACAAGCTGACTGCATTTGTCGTCGACTCTTTTATCGGGCAGCAGGAAGTCGTGTTAAAATCGCTCGGCGATTATTTAACAAACGTCTTTGCGATATCAGGAGCAACGATTTTAGGAGACGGACAAGTCGCATTGATCATCGATTGCAATGCCCTTATTAAATAGATAAGCGAAAGGAGAGCGATCCTCTTGACCACACAGACTACCACCGGTGAAAAAATGATTGTTTTCAAAGTGAATCATAAAGAATATGCCATCTCTGTTTCAGAAGTCATGTCGATCGAAAAATGGCAGCAGCCTACAAGGGTTCCCGGAGTCGAACCGTATATTTGCGGCGTGATTAATTTAAGAGGCGTTGTCACGCCTGTCATCGATTTAAGAAAACGGATCGAAGCGCCCGGTGACGCGATCACTGACGAAACGAGAATCATCATCATTACCCATCAGGGCATTGAAGTCGGCTGGGTCGTAGATGAGGCAAACGACGTCATCACGGTCGAAGAAAAGGAGATTGAATCAGCTCCTGAAACGGTTGGGAAAGACGGCAGACAATGGATAAAAGGGATTGTCAAACAAGGCAAAAGACTTCTCAACCTGATTGACTCTGAAGCCGTTTTAAACAGGAAGTCAAGCCTTGCTTCAGCTTCCGATAACGCTAAGAAATAAGGAGCCTGTGATGGACATTTTTAACGGAATTAAAGAAGAGCATCTTGATATTTTACGGGAAGTCGGAAATATTGGAGCGGGCCATTCGGCATCTGCTTTGGCACATTTATTGAACAGGAAAATCGAGATGGAAGTGCCGTTTGTCAAGCTGCTGTCGTTCGATGAACTGGTGAATTTCTTCGGCGGCGCAGACCTTCCCGTCGCCAGCATCTTTTTGCGGATGGAGGGGGATTTCCCGGGCTCCATGTTCGTTATTATGCCTTTTTCGGAGGCGGAACAATTGATCAGGGAGCTTGTCGGCGATCCGGAATTCGACATTGACTGCATGACTCCTGATGATATAGGAGCCTCCGCCCTTCATGAACTGGGCAATATTATGGCGGGGTCATATTTGACGGCTCTCGCCGATTTGACAAACCGGCAAATGTATCCGAGCGTTCCCGAGCTTACGCTGGATATGTTCGGAGCCGTCATCAGCGAAGGGCTGATCGAGCTCAGCCAGGTCGGAGACCAGGTGATTGTCATTGACAACTCTATTTTTGATGAAGAGAACAATCGGAAGGTAAAAGCGCATTTATTCCTTTTACCTGACTATGATTCGTTTGAAAAGCTCTTCCATTCATTGGGTGCCGCGCTATGAAAATGATAGAAAAAGAGACTTCCATTATCAGAGTGGGCATTGCCGATGTAAAGATCGTCCGCACTCCAGACCGCATCAGGACGTCGGGCCTCGGGTCATGCGTCGGACTCGTGCTTTATGATTTGGAAGCAAAAACGGCCGGACTCGTCCATGTCATGCTTCCCGATTCTTCCCTTTCCAAGACGAAGGATATCAATCTGGCGAAATATGCCGACACGGCCGTTGCGGCAACGGTTGATATGCTGCTTGAAGCCGGCTGCCGGAAATTCGCCTTGAAAGCAAAAATGGCCGGAGGAGCCGAGATGTTTAAATTTAAGATGACAAATGATTTGATGAAAGTCGGGCCAAGAAATGTGTTGGCGATAAAAAAACATCTATCTCTCTTGAATATTCCGATTGTAAGCGAGGATACAGGCGGAAACAGCGGAAGGACCATCGAGTTTGATCCGCAGACCGCGGAGCTTGTCATCCGCACTGTTAAACAAGGTATAACGACGATTTAAAAAGCAATTTAGGGGGATAAAGATGCAATCCTTGAACTACGAAGATCAGATGCTTTGGTCGCGGTGGAAAGAATGGAAAGACCCTCAGGCCGGCGATGATTTAATCCGCCGCTATATGCCGCTTGTCACATACCACGTCGGCCGGATCGCCGTCGGCTTGCCGAAGTCTGTGCATAAAGATGATCTGGTGAGCCTCGGCATGCTGGGTTTGTATGACGCCCTTGAAAAATTCGATCCGGGGAGAGATTTGAAATTCGATACATACGCTTCTTTCAGAATCAGAGGCGCTATTATCGACGGCCTTCGAAAAGAAGATTGGCTTCCGCGGACATCCCGGGAAAAAACAAAAAAAGTCGAGGCTGCGATTGAAAAACTTGAACAGCGCTATTTAAGAAACGTATCACCGAGCGAAATCGCGGCTGAATTGGGAATGACGGAACAGGATGTCGTAACGACGATCAATGAGGGTTTTTTTGCAAATCTCCTTTCAATAGATGAAAAGCTTCACGACAATGAAGACGGTGAGAATGTCCAGGTCATGATACGGGATGACAAAACGAGCACCCCTGAAGAAAAAATGATCAAAGACGAACTGATATCCCAGCTGTCAGAAAAAATAAACGAGCTTTCCGAAAAGGAACAGCTTGTCATCAGCTTATTCTACAAGGAAGAGCTGACGCTGACGGAAATCGGACAGGTGCTGAATTTATCGACCTCCCGCATTTCGCAGATTCACTCCAAGGCGCTTTTTAAATTGAAGCATCTGCTGGATAAAGTGGTACAATAATTCATGGGCTGCTGGCATTGCCGGCAGCATTTTTTAGGCTGGGCCTCCGGGTTAAAGCCGCGGGGAGAACTTCTTTACAAGACTTTTTAAAATCCATGGTTAGCGAGTGAAAAAAATGTCAACAATATTATGGCTTGCGAGCTTTATGCTCCACGGTATACTGATCTATTTTGTCATCATTCTCTACATGAGGCTCGGCGCTTTTAAGGACGCTGAAAAAAAGCAGAAACAGCTTTTGGAAGAAACGGAGAATACGCTGACCGCGTTTCTGATCGAGCTGAAAGACGAAAATGAAAAGCTTGTCAGGGACCTTCAGCAAGCGGACAAACACCAGCCGGATGCCCCGGACGAATCGGATGCCGAGCGCGCGGAAGCAAAAGAAACAGACGATCTGCCGCTTCACATTGAATCTATGATTGATGAAGTGGAAAGGGCGGAGGATGAGCTGAATCAGGAAGAGCGCGGCGACTCGGACTCTTTAGAAGAAAAAGCCGCAGCCTTGCATGAGCAGGGCTTTTCACCCGAAGAAATCGCAAGGCGGCTAAAAAGCGGAAAAACGGAAATCGAGCTATTGTTAAAATTTCGCGGAAAGCTGAAAAACGATTCTTGATTGTCCGGGAAGCTTATGATATATTAATCCATGGTGTTAATTACACACGCTTAACGATTTATGCAAGCGGTGCTGTGCGAGACGCGTGCAGTCCTGCATAAAAATGACCTAAGCGGAGGAAAAAAACCATCATATAGGAGGAAATCACATGTCAGTCATTTCTATGAAGCAATTGCTTGAAGCTGGTGTTCACTTCGGCCACCAAACGCGCCGCTGGAACCCAAAAATGAAGCGTTACATCTTCACGGAGCGTAACGGCATCTACATCATCGACCTTCAAAAAACGGTCAAAAAAGTTGAGGAAGCTTACAACTTTACGAAAAACCTTGCAGCTGACGGAGGAAAAATCCTTTTCGTCGGTACGAAAAAGCAAGCTCAAGACTCCGTTAAAGAAGAAGCAGAACGTTCTGGAATGTACTATGTCAACCAACGCTGGCTCGGCGGTACATTAACAAACTTCGAAACGATCCAAAAGCGTATCAAACGCCTTAAAGATATCGAAAAAATGCAAGAAAACGGCACTTTTGACGTACTTCCTAAAAAAGAAGTCGTTCAATTGAAAAAAGAATTAGAGCGTCTTGAAAAATTCCTCGGCGGAATCAAAGACATGAAAGAGCTTCCTGACGCACTGTTCATCATCGATCCTCGCAAAGAGCGCATCGCTGTTGCAGAAGCTCGCAAACTGAACATTCCGATCATCGGAATCGTTGACACTAACTGCGATCCGGATGAAATCGACGTTGTCATCCCTGCGAACGACGACGCGATCCGCGCTGTTAAATTGCTTACTTCTAAAATGGCAGATGCGATCCTGGAAGCAAAACAAGGTGAAGAAACAGCCGAAACAGAAGAGACAGCAGCAGAAACAACTGAAACAACAACTGCTTAACCTGATCAAAAGGTGATAAGGGGGAACTGCCTTTTATCACCTTTTTTTTCACCAGATAAAAACTTACATATTTTGTTGGATTATAAGGAGGAAAATCAAAATGGCAATTAGTGCACAAATGGTAAAAGAACTTCGCCAAAAAACGGGTGCAGGCATGATGGACTGCAAGAAAGCGTTAACTGAAACTGACGGCGACATGGAAAAAGCAATCGACCTTCTCAGAGAAAAAGGAATCGCGAAAGCTGCGAAAAAAGCGGACCGGATCGCCGCTGAAGGTCTGACTCTTGTAAAAACAAACGGCAACACAGGCGTGATTTTAGAAGTGAACTCTGAAACTGACTTCGTTGCGAAAAACGAAGGCTTCAAAACACTTTTAGATGAACTGGCCGATCACATTCTTGCCGAAAAGCCGGAAAACCTTGAAACCGCTATGGCTCAAAAAATGGCCAACGGTTCAACTGTTGAAGAACACATCACAAGCGCTGTTGCAAAAATCGGTGAAAAAATCACGCTTCGCCGCTTCGCTGTTCTGACAAAAGGCGATGACGCAACATTCGGTGCTTACCTTCACATGGGCGGAAAAATCGGCGTCTTAACCGTTCTAAACGGAACAACTGACGAAGAAACAGCGAAAGACATCGCGATGCACGTTGCGGCTGTAAACCCTCGCTACATTTCCCGCGACCAAGTGTCTGAAGAAGAAACAAACCACGAGCGCGAAATCCTGACTCAGCAAGCTCTTCAGGAAGGCAAGCCTGAAAACATCGTGGCTAAAATGGTTGAAGGCCGTCTGAACAAATTCTTTGAAGAAATCTGCCTCCTTGATCAGGCATTCGTTAAAAATCCGGATGAAAAAGTGAAGCAGGTCGTTGCTGCGAAAAACGCAACAGTTGAAACGTTCGTCCGCTACGAAGTCGGTGAAGGAATCGAAAAACGCCAAGAAAACTTTGCTGAAGAAGTTATGAACCAAGTGAAAAAATAAGATTGAAAAGCGCTTGCCAAAGCAGTGCGGCACGATCTTTTCAAGGAAAATAGGGGACACAATTTGTGTCCCTATTTTTAAAACAGTTTACAAACCTTTTTTTCTCTTGCATAATAAATAACGGCAAGCATGCACTTGGAGGTTATTATGGAAAAACCAAAGTATAATCGTATCGTATTAAAACTTAGCGGAGAAGCGCTTGCGGGTGAGCAGGGAAGCGGCATCAACCCGACTGTGATCCAGTCCATCGCCAAGCAGGTGAAAGAAATCGCAGAGCTTGACGTTGAAGTGGCAGTCGTTGTCGGAGGCGGCAACCTGTGGCGCGGAAAAACCGGAAGTGATCTGGGAATGGACCGCGCAACGGCGGATTACATGGGAATGCTTGCAACCGTCATGAATTCCCTCGCCCTTCAAGACAGCCTTGAAACACTCGGCGTTCAGTCAAGGGTGCAGACATCGATAGAAATGCGGCAGGTCGCTGAGCCATACATAAGAAGAAAAGCGATTCGCCATCTTGAAAAGAAGCGTGTCGTGATTTTCGCCGCCGGGACAGGCAATCCATATTTCTCAACGGATACGACAGCAGCGCTGAGGGCGGCTGAAATCGAGGCCGATGTCATTTTGATGGCCAAAAATAATGTTGACGGCGTCTACAATGCGGATCCAAGAACGGATGAAACGGCCGTAAAATATGAAAAATTGTCTTATCTCGACGTTTTGAAAGAAGGTTTGGCCGTCATGGACTCGACCGCTTCTTCACTCTGTATGGACAACGACATCCCGCTGATCGTCTTTTCCATTATGGAAGAAGGAAATATCAAAAAAGCCGTATTCGGCGAACCAATCGGAACAATCGTAAGGGGGAAATAACGTGTCAAATCAAGTGATGAATCAAACAAAAGAACGGATGGAAAAAGCTGTAGCGGCATACCAGCGTGAATTGGCCACTGTCCGTGCCGGACGTGCGAATCCGTCGCTGCTCGACAAAGTAACAGTCGAATATTACGGAGCTCAAACGCCTTTAAACCAGCTTGCTTCCATTACCGTACCGGAAGCGCGTATGCTCGTCATCACACCGTATGACAAAACAGCTCTCGGAGACATCGAAAAAGCGATTCAAAAAGCCGATTTGGGCGTCACACCGACAAACGACGGCAGCATTATCCGCATCACCATTCCGCCTTTAACAGAGGAGCGGAGAAAAGAGCTTGCCAAGCTTGTCAAAAAATACTCTGAAGACGCCAAAGTAGCCGTCCGCAACATCCGCCGCGATGCGAACGACGATCTGAAAAAATTAGAGAAAAATGGTGAAATGACTGAGGATGAATTGCGCTCTTCAACAGAAGACGTGCAAAAGCTGACAGATGAATATGTGTCAAAAATTGATGAGATCACAAAAGATAAAGAGAAAGAAATCATGGAAGTTTAATGAAAAACTCTGTACAATAGATAATAGTGAAAAGACCCTCTCATGTTTACAGGGGGTTTTTTTGTTAATACTGTTGTTATCAAGCAGGATATAACAGGAAAGCAACCTTTTGGGTGATGGAGGAATCTCATGCTCAATATACTCAAAAATTGGAAGAATCAGCATTCAGCGGCTTCCAACATGGAATGTTACACAAAAGAAAATATTTTAAAGGGAGAAATTCCTGAACATATCGCCATTATTATGGACGGGAACGGCCGTTGGGCAAAAAAACGTGCCATGCCCCGCATAGCGGGTCATCATGAAGGCATGAAGGTGGTCAGGGAGACAACAAAGCTCGCGAACGAACTGGGTGTCAAAGCATTGACTTTATATGCTTTTTCCACGGAAAACTGGAAACGTCCAAAGCTTGAGGTTGATTTTCTGATGAAGCTGCCTGAAGAATTTCTCAACACGTATCTTCCTGAATTGATCGATGAGAATGTCCAGGTGCGCATTACCGGTGATAAAAACGGTCTGCCTCCCCATACGATCCGTGCGGTTGAAAAAGCCATCAGCGACACGGAAAACAACGACGGCCTTATTCTTAATTTTGCATTGAACTATGGGGGGCGCGCGGAAATCGCCAACGCTGCAAAACGAATCGCCGAAGAGGCGAAAAAAGGAAACGTAAATATTGAAGAAATCGATGAAAAGCTGTTTTCTGATTATCTCATGACAGAAACGTTGCAAGATCCCGATCTGCTGATTCGAACAAGCGGTGAGATCAGACTGAGCAATTTTATGCTTTGGCAGCTCGCGTACAGTGAGTTTTTATTTACCGATGTGCTGTGGCCTGATTTTAAAGAGGTTCATTTCCTTCAGGCCATCGGCGAATATCAGCGTCGCGGGAGAAGGTTTGGCGGAATTTAGAGGATGGTGCAGATGAAACAGAGAATATTGACGGGTGTCTTGGCAGCGGCCATTTTTTTACCGCTCGTGATTGTCGGCAGGCTGCCGTTCACCTTGCTAGTCTACGCGATGGGCATACTGGCCCTTTTTGAGCTTTTAAGAATGAAAGGAATGAAGCTTTTAAGCGCCCCGGGCATCATCAGCCTGCTGCTTTTGGGGATTTTATTATGTCCAAGCCAATTTGGCGGGACGGTGGATTTCGCCATCACCAAGGGAGAAATCGTGTTTTTGGCCGTTTTGCTGCTTTTGGCGTATACCGTGCTCAGCAAAAACTCTTTTTCCTTTGATGAGGCGGCCTTCGCGGCGCTGGCTGCGATTTATATCGGATTCGGTTTTTATTATTTCATTGAAATCAGGAACATCGGTCTCAGCTACGTCTTTTTTGCGATCGGCGTCGTCTGGTCGACGGATTCCGGCGCTTATTTTATCGGAAAGGCGCTGGGAAAACGCAAGCTATGGCCTGAGATCAGCCCCAACAAAACGATTGAAGGCTTTTGGGGAGGCATTTTCACGGCGGTCGTCTTCTCGGCAGTCTACCAGGCGGCAACAGGCTTCCCGCACTCGTATTTATTCGTGCTGCTGATCACGGTGCTTTTATCGATCGTCGGTCAGATCGGCGATTTGGCTGAATCTGCGTTTAAACGGCATTACCATGTGAAAGACTCCGGCCGGATTCTTCCCGGGCACGGCGGAATGCTCGACCGCTTTGACAGCTTTTTATTTGTCATGCCGGTTTTATACTTCTTGCTTGTTCTTTTTCAGCCGTTCGGGCTATGATATAGAAGTGAACTGATAGCTAGAAAGAAACAGAGGTGCGGCAATTTTGAAGAACATATGTCTTTTGGGGGCAACAGGCTCCATCGGAGAACAGACGCTTGATGTGATAAAAGCGCACAACGATAAGTTTCGGCTTACGGCGATGGCGTTCGGAAAAAATGTTGAAAAAGCGGCTGAGATCATCGAAGCGTTTAAACCCCAATATGTAGCGGCCGGTGATGAGCGTACATATGAAACATTAAAACAGTCTTCCTTCTCCTATACCTTTCAAATGGGAGTCGGGGAAGAGGCCTTAATTGAAGCGGCCGTTTTTCCGGAAGCGGATATCGTAGTCAATGCACTCGTCGGAAGCATCGGCCTCCTGCCGACGTTAAAGGCGATTGAGCATAAAAAAACAATTGCGCTTGCAAATAAGGAAACTCTTGTAACAGCCGGACATATAGTGAAAGAACATGCAAAACAATACGATGTTCCATTGCTTCCCGTCGACAGTGAACATTCTGCGATTTTTCAATGTCTTCAAGGCGAAAATCCTAAGCAGATGAAACGGCTCGTCATCACGGCTTCCGGCGGAAGCTTCAGAGACAGAACGAGACAGGAGCTGGAAGGCGTAACAGTCGAGGAAGCCCTCAACCATCCAAATTGGTCGATGGGTGCAAAAATTACGATTGATTCGGCTACAATGATGAATAAAGGACTCGAGGTCATTGAAGCGCACTGGCTTTTCGATCTGCCTTATGAACAGATCGACGTGCTTTTACACAAGGAAAGCATCATTCATTCAATGGTCGAATTCCATGACAGAAGCGTCATCGCCCAGCTCGGCACACCTGATATGAGAGTGCCGATTCAATACGCGCTCAGCTATCCGGAGCGCCTGCCGTTTGATCAGGCAGAATCTCTCGAGCTGTGGAAAGTCGGCCGGCTGAATTTTGCCCAAGCTGAT
Organism: Bacillus sp. KICET-3; assembly: GCF_033261025.1. NCBI lineage: Bacteria > Bacillati > Bacillota > Bacilli > Caryophanales > Bacillaceae > Bacillus > Bacillus sp. KICET-3. The sequence continues at coordinate 1,856,957 of NZ_CP137345.1, forward strand.
TTCGAAAGGTTCCGCTGCTTGCGGTTCGCCTATGATTCAGGCAAAATCGGCGGCACAATGCCGACGGTTTTAAATGCCGCCAACGAAGAAGCCGTTGCAGCTTTTTTGTCAGGGCGCATAACCTTCCTGCAAATCGAAGATATCATTGAAAAAGCGCTGGAGCGTCATCAGGTGATTGCGAAGCCTAGCCTTCAGGAGATCCGTGAAGTGGACAAAGATGCCAGAAGGTTTGTCCAAACATTACTCACATAAGGTGGTATGTCCGTGAATACTGTGATAGCTTTTATTCTCATTTTTGGAACGCTCGTTTTTTTCCATGAGCTGGGCCATTTAATCCTTGCCCAAAGAGCGGGAATACTGTGCCGGGAGTTTGCCATCGGCTTTGGTCCGAAGATCTTTTCTTTTAAGAAAAATGAGACTGTTTATACAATCAGGCTGCTGCCGATCGGCGGTTTTGTCCGTATGGCCGGCGAAGATCCTGAGATGATCGAGGTAAAGCCCGGTTATACGGTTGGGCTTTTGTTTAACAAAGAAGACAAAGTCGAAAAAATCATTATCAACCAAAAAGAAAAATATCCTGATGCATTGGTCATCGAAGTCGAACAGGCCGATTTGGAGCACCAGATGAGAATCACCGGCTATGAGCAAGGCAATGAGGATCATCTCGTTTCCTTTTCTGTCAGTGAAACGTCCTTTTTCATCGTGGACGGGGAAGAAGTGCAAGTTGCACCGTACAACCGCCAATTTCACTCAAAAACGGTTTGGCAGCGCATCAAAGCGATTGCAGCCGGTCCGATTATGAACTTTATTTTGGCTTATGTGATTCTCGTCCTGCTTGGCTTGATGCAGGGCGTGCCGTCAGATGAGCCGGTGCTTGGAAAGCTGATCGATAACGGACGTGCTGTTGAAGCCGGACTTAAGGAAGGCGACCACATTCAGACGATCAACGGAGAAAAAATGTCCTCTTGGACCGATATTGTCAATACCGTCCAAAAAAATCCCGAAAAGGAACTGAAGATTGTCCTGATGCGCGACAATGTCAAACTGACGAAATATGTCACTCCTGAAGCGGTTAAATCAGGAGATAAGACCGTCGGAAGATTCGGCGCATACAACCCCGTGCAAAAAGGAATTATCACATCGATTTCCTATGGCGCAACCGAAACTGTGACCGTAGCACAGAACATTGTCACAAGTCTGGGCAAACTGGTGACGGGCCAATTTTCAATCGATATGCTGGCGGGTCCTGTCGGGATTTATGATATGACAGATCAAGTGGCGAAAACAGGCCTTGTCAATCTGTTGAAGCTGGCTGCCTTTTTAAGCATTAACCTCGGGATCGTCAACCTTCTGCCGATTCCGGCGTTGGACGGGGGAAGACTCTTGTTTCTGTTTATTGAAGCGATCCGCGGAAAGCCGATCAACCGGGAAAAAGAAGCATTCGTCGTGTTCGTCGGCGTGGCGTTTCTGATGCTGTTGATGCTTGTCGTCACATGGAACGATATCCAGCGTTTATTCTTATAAGACCATTGATGTAAAGTAACCAACTGAAATAAATGAGGTGCGAACGAAATGAGACAGAGCAGGACTCTAATTCCGACGCTCCGGGAAGTGCCGGCTGATGCTGAAGCGAAAAGTCATCAGCTGCTTCTCAGAGCGGGTTTTATCAGACAAAACACAAGCGGGGTTTACAGCTATATGCCCCTTGCCAATAAAGTCATTCAAAAGATTCAGGCCATCGTCCGCGAAGAGATGGAAAAAATTAATGCCGTTGAAATGCTGATGCCGGCTTTGCAGCAGGCGGAAACATGGCAGGAATCTGGAAGATGGTATACATACGGACCTGAGCTGATGAGGCTGAAGGACCGCCACGGCCGTGAATTTGCGCTTGGCGCCACACATGAAGAGGTCATCACAAGCATCGTACGCGACGAAGTCAAATCGTACAAGCGGCTTCCGTTGACTCTCTATCAGATCCAATCTAAATTCCGCGATGAAAAGCGTCCGCGTTTCGGTTTGCTGAGAGGCCGCGAATTCATCATGAAAGATGCGTATTCCTTCCATTCATCAGCGGAAAGCCTTGATGAAACTTACAATGACATGTATCAGGCTTACACGAATGTATTTACGCGCTGCGACTTGAATTTCAGGCCTGTTATTGCCGATTCCGGCGCGATGGGCGGTAAAGATACCCATGAATTCATGGCGCTTTCAGATGTCGGCGAAGATACGATTGCCTATTCCGATCAGTCATCATATGCGGCCAATATCGAAATGGCGGAAGTTGCGGAAGTTGCTGAAGCAAAACACGAAGAAATGAAAGAACTGCAGGAAGTTCATACACCAGGCGTGAAAACGATAGAAGAGCTTGCCGCATTTCTCAATGTATCCCCGGCAGACTGCATCAAATCAATGCTTCTGAAAGCAGACGGCCGTTTCGTGCTCATCCTGACAAGAGGGGATCATGAAGTAAATGATGTTAAAGTGAAAAATCTGCTGAACGCGGAAACGGTCGAATTTGCAAGCGCTGAAGAAGTGGTAGAACTCATCGGCACAGAACCGGGATTTGTCGGACCGGTCGGCCTTCATCCGGAAATTGAGGTGTACGCCGATTTTGCCGTGAAAGTGATGGCAAATGCCGCAGCGGGGGCAAATAAAGCCGACTACCACTATCAAAATGTCAATATCAGCCGCGATGCGGGCGAGGTCACATTCGCAGACCTTCGCTTTATACAGGAGGGAGATCCGTCCCCGGACGGCAAAGGAACGATCCATTTTGCAAAAGGAATCGAGGTCGGACAGGTATTCAAGCTTGGCACCCGCTATTCAGAAGCCATGAATGCCACATATCTTGACGAAAACGGCCGCGCCCAACCGATGCTGATGGGCTGCTATGGAATCGGTATTTCACGGACCCTTTCCGCCATCGTCGAACAGCATCATGACGATAAAGGCCTGATTTGGCCGCTGAATGTGAGCCCGTATGATCTTCACATCCTCGCTCTTAATATGAAAAATGACGCGCAGGCTCAGTTAGCCGAAAAGCTGTATGAAGACTTCAAAGCGAAAGGCTATGACGTTTTATTTGACGATCGGGCCGAACGGGCCGGCGTCAAATTTGCGGACTCCGATTTAATCGGACTTCCTGTGCGAATCACAGTCGGCAAACGGGCCGACGAAGGCGTGGTTGAAGTGAAAATCCGCAAAACAGGGGAATCCTTTGAAGTCGCTGTTGACGAGCTTTCAGACTTTATCGAAAAACAAATGAAGAGCTTATCTTCTCAAGCATAAACATGTTACACTAGGGTAAAGGAAGGTACCTCGGAAATCTCTCTCGAGGTACCTTCAATTATGATTTTCTTTTAGGGAGGAATCTGTCTTGGAAGACCAGCTTTCTGTCAACAGAAGACAGTTTCAAATTCTTCTGCAGCAGCTGAACGTTACGGAAGATTCGATGGTCCGCCATCTTGAAGGCGGTCAGATCATCAAGCTTACCGTTCATAAACATAAAAAAACCTGGCATTTTCACTTTAAATTTAAGGCCGTGCTGCCTTATCAGATCTTCGAACGGTTTCATCACCAGCTGACACGCACTTTTTCCCATATCGCTCAAGTGACCTGCTCAATCGAAGTCGAAGACAAGTCGGTGGACGAACAGCTGATCCAGGACTACTGGACGCGGTGCATTCAAGAATTGGACGGTATTTCCCCGCCGATTTTAACGCTTCTCAATGAGCAAAAGCCAAAACTTGCAGGAAATAAACTGCTGCTGAAAACGAAAACAGATACAGAAGCTTCCGCACTGAAGAAAAAATACAGCTCGCTTATTCAGTCAAGCTACCGGACCTTCGGATTTCCTGAGCTTCAGCTTGAGACTGAAATTTTCGTCTCAGATCAAGAGATTCAGAAGTTCAGAGAACAAAAGCTTGCTGAAGACCAGGAAAGAGCCCTTCAGGCTTTAATTGAAATGGAGAAGCAGGATAAAGAAAGCGCTGATGATGAAGCGCCATCAGGACCTCTGCAAATCGGCTATCCAATCAAAGACACGGAAGAAATCAGAACGCTTGACAGCATCATGGATGAAGAGCGGAGAATTACGGTACAGGGGTATGTATTCGATGCTGAAACAAGGGAGCTGAAAAGCGGCAGAACGCTTTGCATCTTCAAAATCACCGATTATACAAACAGCATCCTCGTCAAAATGTTCGCCCGTGAAAAAGAAGATGCGCTCTTGATGAAATCCTTGAAAAAAGGCATGTGGGTCAAGGCAAGAGGAAGCATTCAAAACGACACGTTCGTCCGTGATCTCGTCATGATCGCCAATGATGTCAATGAAATCAAAGCGAAAACGCGCGAGGATACCGCGCCTGAAGATGAAAAACGGGTCGAACTTCACCTGCACTCGCCGATGAGCCAGATGGATGCCGTATCAGGCATTGGCAAGCTTGTCGAACAAGCGAAAAAATGGAACCATCCAGCCATCGCCATTACGGATCATGCTGTCGTACAGTCGTTTCCTGATGCATACGCGGCAAGCAAAAAGCATGGCGTGAAAATGATCTACGGACTGGAAGCCAACCTTGTCGACGACGGCGTGCCGATTGCTTACAATCCCACACACCGGCTGCTCGAAGAGGAAACCTATGTCGTATTTGACGTCGAAACGACGGGGCTCTCGGCTGTCTACGATACGATCATCGAATTGGCCGCTGTAAAAGTAAAAGGCGGGGAAATCATCGAGCGTTTTGAACGGTTTGCAAATCCGCACCGTCCTTTATCAGCTACGATCATTGAGCTGACGGGGATCACGGATGATATGCTCAAAGACGCACCTGATGTTGAAGAAGTCATCAGAGATTTTAAGGAATGGATCGGAGACCACACGCTTGTCGCCCACAATGCGAGCTTTGACATGGGGTTCATCAATGTCGCCTATAAGAAGCTGCTGAAATCGGAAAAAGCGCAAAACCCTGTCATCGATACCCTTGAACTCGGACGTTTTCTTTATCCCGAGTTCAAAAACCACAGGCTGAATACGCTCTGTAAAAAGTTCGATATCGAGCTCACCCAGCACCACAGGGCGATCTATGATACCGAAGCGACGGGCTATCTCCTCGTGAAAATGCTCAAAGATGCGGCTGAAAAAAATATCTTGTACCATGACCAGCTGAATGAAAATATGGGGCAGTCCAATGCATATCAGCGTTCCAGACCTTATCACGCGACCCTTTTGGCGGTTAATGAGACAGGCTTGAAAAATCTGTTCAAACTCGTTTCATTAGCGCATATCAATTATTTCTACAGGGTGCCGAGAATTCCAAGGTCACAGCTCGAAAAGCATAGAGAAGGCCTTTTGATCGGTTCGGCGTGCGACAAGGGGGAAGTATTTGAAGGCATGATGCAAAAATCGCCGGAAGAAGTCGAAGACATCGCATCGTTCTACGACTATCTGGAAGTGATGCCGCCGGAAGTCTACCGCCACCTTATCGAGCTTGAACTGGTCAGGGATGAAAAAGCGCTCAAGGAAATCATCACAAACATTACAAAGCTTGGTGACAAGCTGAACATTCCCGTTGTGGCAACGGGAAATGTCCATTACTTAAATCCTGAGGACAAAATCTACAGAAAGATTTTGATTTCTTCCCAGGGCGGAGCAAATCCGCTCAACAGGCATGAGCTGCCGAATGTCCATTTTCGGTCGACAGATGAAATGCTTGAAGCCTTTTCATTTTTGGGCAAGGAAAAAGCGAAAGAAATCGTGGTCACCAACACCCAGAAGATCAATGAAAAAATCGAAGAAATCAAACCGATCAAAGATGATCTCTATACACCGAAAATCGAAGGGGCAGAGGACGAAATCCGCCGAATGAGCTATGAGAAAGCGAAAAGCATTTACGGTGAAGACCTTCCCGAAATCGTGGAAAAACGGATTGAAAAAGAGCTGAAAAGCATTATCGGCCACGGATTTGCCGTAATCTATCTCATCTCCCATAAGCTCGTAAAACGTTCTCTGGATGACGGATATCTCGTCGGCTCAAGGGGGTCTGTCGGTTCTTCACTTGTTGCGACTTTGACGGAGATTACCGAGGTCAATCCTCTGCCGCCGCACTATGTCTGTCCTGATTGCCGCCATTCGGAATTTTTCGATGACGGATCTGTCGGCTCAGGATTTGATTTGCCTGATAAAGACTGTCCGAAATGCGGAGCAGCTTATAAAAAAGACGGCCACGATATTCCGTTCGAAACGTTCCTCGGCTTTAAAGGGGACAAAGTTCCGGATATCGATTTGAACTTCTCCGGAGAGTACCAGCCGCATGCGCACAACTACACGAAAGTGCTGTTCGGGGAAGACAATGTGTACCGTGCGGGAACGATCGGCACGGTTGCCGAAAAAACGGCTTACGGATATGTTAAAGGCTATGCCAATGACAACAATCTTCATATGCGCGGTGCGGAAATCGACCGCCTCGTACAGGGCTGCACCGGTGTCAAGCGGACGACCGGCCAGCACCCCGGCGGAATTATCGTTGTTCCCGATTATATGGACATTTATGATTTTTCACCGATTCAGTTTCCGGCGGATGCCACGGGCTCGGAATGGAAAACGACCCACTTTGACTTCCATTCCATCCACGACAACTTGCTGAAGCTTGATATACTCGGACACGATGACCCGACGGTGATCCGTATGCTCCAGGATTTAAGCGGTATTGATCCGAAGACGATTCCGACTGATGATCCGGAAGTCATGAAAATATTTCAAGGAACCGAGTCTTTAGGCGTCACTGAAGAGCAGATCGGCTGTAAAACAGGTACGCTCGGCATTCCTGAATTCGGGACCCGTTTTGTCAGACAGATGCTTGAGGATACAAAGCCGACGACTTTTTCCGAGCTCGTTCAGATTTCCGGACTTTCACACGGAACCGACGTTTGGCTCGGCAACGCGCAGGAGCTCATTCATAATAACATTTGTGAATTGAGCGAAGTGATCGGCTGCCGTGATGATATTATGGTGTATTTAATTTATCAGGGGCTTGAACCTTCCCTTGCCTTTAAGATTATGGAGTTTGTCCGAAAAGGAAAAGGCCTGACGCCTGAGTGGGAAGAAGAAATGAAGAATAATAATGTTCCCGACTGGTATATTGATTCGTGCAAGAAAATCAAATACATGTTCCCGAAAGCCCACGCCGCGGCATATGTTTTGATGGCTGTCAGGATCGCTTATTTTAAAGTGCATCATCCTTTGCTTTATTACGCTGCCTACTTTACAGTGCGCGCCGATGATTTTGATATTGATACGATGATCAAAGGCTCGACCGCGATCAGAGCCGTCATGGATGACATCAACAGCAAAGGGCTTGACGCTTCTCCGAAAGAGAAAAGTTTGCTCACCGTGCTCGAGCTGGCGCTCGAAATGTGCGAAAGAGGATTTTCTTTCCAAAAGGTCGATTTATACAGATCAAATGCATCAGAATTCATGATTGACGGCAACAGCCTGATTCCTCCTTTCAACTCCATACCGGGACTTGGCACAAACGCGGCTTTAAATATTGTCAAGGCGAGAGAAGAAGGCGAATTTCTTTCAAAAGAAGATTTGCAAAAAAGAGGAAAAGTTTCAAAAACAATTATGGAATACCTGGAGCGGCACGGCTGCTTGGAGTCGCTTCCGGATCAGAATCAGCTTTCTTTATTCTAAAGACTGCCGACTGTTTGTCGGCAGTTTTTTTATCGGCTTTTTTCGTGAAAGTCATCGTTCCGAAGATAAACTGACACTTTCACAGGGGAAGAATCTCACAATCTTCATAAAGGGCTGTCAGATCCATTGACATAAAATAGATGTAAATGTTAATATTTTCAAAATGATGTTGCGTTTAAAAATTGACAACATATGAAACTGTTTAGTTTGTTTCTCTATTAAACAAACTAAGTTTCGGCCGCAAAAATTGCCGGCATTGATTTCGTTCTTGAACAGCCGTTTCGGCTCATTCCTCTGTAAAGCTGTCAAATGCTTGTTGATGGCAAAGGTACATTCAGACATCTCTCCATCATCGAAAGGACACCGTAGGTTTTGACTGAAAGGAGGTGAGGAGGATGTAAAGCATGATCGATGTTGTATGGATAAAACAAAATAAGGAGGAAGGAGTCAGTTGAAACGGACAGCTTTTCTAAGAATGAAAGCGCTTTTCTTATTTGCCGTGCTTATGTTCGGCATGGGAGTGGCGCCGGTTGCAGAGAAGGCTGACGCGGCAGAACATCCGCAAAATTATGCAGAACTCTTGCAAAAAACCATTTTGTTTTATGAAGCCCAGCGCTCAGGAACACTGCCTGAAAACAGCAGGCTGAATTGGAGAGGCGACTCCGGGCTAGATGACGGAAAAGACGTCGGCCATGATTTAACAGGCGGATGGTATGATGCCGGAGACCATGTAAAATTCGGGCTGCCGATGGCGTATTCTGCGGCCGTTTTGGCATGGTCGGTTTATGAATACCGCGATGCTTATGAAGAGGCCGGGCAGCTTGAGGCGATCTTAGACAATCTGAAATGGGCGACCGATTATTTTATTAAAGCGCATACGGCGCCTAACGAATTTTGGGGGCAGGTTGGCAATGGAGCCGCTGACCACGCCTGGTGGGGGCCGGCTGAAGTGATGCCGATGAAGCGTCCCGCCTATAAGATTGATGCGGGCTGTCCCGGCTCGGATTTGGCCGGAGGCACGGCAGCGGCCCTTGCAGCGGCTTCGGTTGTCTTTCAGCCGACAGATTCTTCATACGCCAACACCCTTTTGACCCATGCGAAGCAACTGTATGCTTTTGCTGACCAATACCGCGGGAAATATTCTGACTGTATTACAGATGCCCGCCAATATTACAATTCGTGGAGCGGCTATAAGGATGAGCTGACATGGGGGGCTGTATGGCTGTACTTGGCAACCGATGAACAACAATATCTGGACAAAGCGCTGGCTTCAGCCGGCGACTGGGGGGAACCCGCAAGCTGGCCTTACCGCTGGACGCTTTCATGGGATGACGTCACATACGGCGCACAGCTGCTGCTGGCCCGTCTGACAAACGACTCCCGTTTCACCGCATCTGTCGAACGCAATCTTGATTACTGGTCAACCGGCTACAACCACAACGGAACCACGGAAAGAATTACGTATACACCGGGCGGGCTGGCATGGCTTGAGCAGTGGGGCTCACTGCGCTACGCCTCAAATGCGGCTTTTCTCGCTTTTGTGTATTCCGACTGGGTAAAAGACGCATCCAAAGCGAAAAAGTACCGCGATTTTGCCGTACAGCAAATGAATTATATACTCGGGGACAATCCCGGAAAACGCAGCTTTGTTGTCGGCTACGGTTCAAATTCTCCCAAGCATCCGCACCATCGGACTGCACATGGTTCATGGGCCGATAGCATGAATGTGCCTGAATTCCATCGCCACATTCTTTACGGAGCATTGGTCGGCGGGCCGGGAAATGACGATTCATACCGGGATGAAACGGCGGATTATGTATCAAACGAAGTAGCGATTGACTACAACGCAGCCTTTACAGGAAATGCTGCGAAAATGTATCAGCTCTATGGCGCCGGGCAATCGCCCCTGCCTGACTTTCCTGAACAAGAAACGCCTGCTGACGAATTTTTTGCCGAAGCGTCCGTTAACAGCTCAGGAAGCAACTATACTGAAATCCGGGCCCAGCTCAACAACCGGTCAGGATGGCCGGCAAGAAAGACCGACAATCTGTCTTTCCGCTATTACGTTGACCTTTCCGAAGCGGTGAATGCCGGGTATTCCGCCAAAGACATCAAGGTCACAGTCGGATATCACGAGGGGGCAACGGTCTCTCAGCTGAAGCCTTACCGGATAGACAAACACATGTACTATACGGAAGTCAGCTTCAATGGTGTACCGATTTATCCGGGCGGACAGTCGGCCCACAAGAAAGAAGTGCAATTCCGCCTTTCGGCGCCATCTGGAACGGCCTTTTGGAATCCTGAAAACGACTACTCCTATCAGGGATTATCGCATACACTTGCCAAAACCAGGTATATGCCTGTATATGATGAGGGCCGGCTTGTATTCGGAGATGAGCCGAACGATAGGTTATAATCAGGCTTCCAACATTGAGACGGAGGCCAACAGCTTCAATAGGAGGACAATATCATGGACAACAAAACCCGCTTTATGCAATTGTATGAGCAAATAAAAAGTGCGAAAAACGGTTATTTTTCGCCGGAAGGCATCCCTTACCACTCTGTTGAAACGCTCATATGCGAAGCCCCTGACTATGGCCATATGACGACATCTGAAGCATACAGCTACTGGCTGTGGCTTGAAGCGATGTATGGCCGTTACACACAGGACTGGTCTAAATTTGAAGCCGCTTGGGACAGCATGGAGACATATATCATCCCTGTCAATGAAGGAGACGGAAAAGAAGAACAGCCGACAATGGGCTACTATAACCCTTCAAGCCCTGCCACATACGCCGCTGAATACCCCTTCCCAGATCTCTATCCGTCAGCGCTTACCGGACAATATCCAGCAGGAAACGATCCGCTTGACGCTGAGCTGAAAGCCACATATGGAAGCAATGAAACGTATTTAATGCACTGGCTGCTGGACGTTGACAACTGGTACGGATTCGGAAACCTGCTGAATCCTTCCCATACCGCCGCTTATGTAAACACTTATCAGCGCGGGGAGCAAGAATCCGTTTGGGAAACGGTTCCGCATCCGTCACAGGATAATCAGACCTTCGGAAAAGCAAATGAAGGATTTATGAGCCTGTTCACAAAGGAAAATCAGGCGCCGGCTCCGCAATGGCGCTATACGAACGCGACCGATGCAGACGCTCGGGCCGTTCAGGCGATGTATTGGGCGAAGCAATGGGGCTACAGCAACAGTACGTATATTAACAAAGCCAAGAAGATGGGGGATTTTCTCCGTTATGGCATGTACGATAAATATTTCCAAAAGATAGGAAGCGCTTCGGACGGATCACCATCAAGAGGATCGGGAAAGGACGCATGCCATTATTTAATGGCGTGGTACACCGCGTGGGGAGGCGGTCTCGGGCAGTATGCAAACTGGGCTTGGCGAATTGGCGCAAGCCATGTCCACCAAGGCTATCAAAATCCAGTCGCCTCATATGCGCTGTCCACCTCTGAAGGGGGCCTGATTCCAAATTCGCCTTCAGCACGCGCCGATTGGGAAACAGCGCTGAAAAGGCAGCTTGAGCTGTACACATGGCTGCTTTCTTCAGAAGGAGCTGTCGCAGGCGGGGCCACAAACAGCTGGAATGGGAACTACAGCCCGTATCCCGCAAATGTCAGCACGTTTTACGGCATGGCATACACAGAAGCGCCCGTTTATCATGATCCGCCTTCTAACAATTGGTTTGGGATGCAAGTCTGGCCGATGGAAAGGGTGGCGGAACTGTATAATATTTTCGCTGCAAAAGGCGACACATCCTCTGAGAATTTTAAAATGGCAAAGACCGTAATTGAAAAATGGGTCGCATACTCATTGGATTATGTTTTCGTTAACGAGCGTCCGCTCTCAGATGATGAAGGCTATTATCTAAATGAAGCGGGAGAAAGGGTTTACGGGGGCAAAAATCCGAATATTGCCACGGAGCCTGATCAGGGAGAATTTTGGATTCCGGCAAATCTTGAATGGAGCGGCCAGCCCGATCCGTGGAAAGGATTTAATTCTTTCACAGGCAATCCGGGGCTGCATGTCACGACCAAGAATCCTTCCCAGGATGTCGGCGTTCTCGGCAGCTATATCAAAACACTTGTTTTCTTTGCGGCCGGGACTAAAGCTGAAACCGGAAGCTTCACCGCTCTCGGAAATCGAGCCAAAAACCTGGCCAAAGAGCTGCTTGACGCAGCTTGGAATAAAAATGACGGTATTGGTATTGCAGCAGAAGAAGAGCATGCCGATTATCATCGTTATTTTACAAAGGAAATCTATTTTCCGAATGGCTGGAGCGGAAGATTTGGCCAAGGAAACACCATTCCGGGGCCAAATGGTGTACCGTCTGATCCTGCAAAAGGAGGAAACGGCGTCTATATCAGCCATACCGACCTCAGGCCGAAGATTAAAAACGATCCAAAATGGCCTTATTTGGAAAACAAATACCATACATCATGGAACCCGGACACGGGCAAATGGGAGAACGGGCTGCCGACTTTCATCTATCACCGTTTTTGGTCCCAGGTCGACATGGCGACGGCATATGCTGAATATGACCGCTTAATCGGCAATGCGTAAAACAGAATGATGTTCGGCTATAGCTGAAACCGCTTTAATATGCGCGATCTAAGCTTTCTCAAAAGCTACGAACGGCGGCCGGGCGATTCAGCCGGAATCCGGCCGTCGTTTTGAAAATGATAAAAAAGGAGAAAAATAGATTGAGAGAAAAGGGCTTCACATGGTTTATCACATCGGTCATTCTCTTGTTTTTGTTGATTGGAACGGCTCTTTCAGGAGCGATCCCGCAAGCTTCAGGAACCGGCTGGGGAACCAAGGCGAAAGCGCAGAGCGTCGCACCTCAAAAGCTTTTGGAACATATGAGTCCGGGCTGGAATCTTGGCAACACGCTTGACGCCGTTCCTACAGAAGGCTCATGGAACAACCCGCCTGTCCGGGAGCACACATTCGATGATATCCGCGCTGCCGGGTTTAAAAGTGTCAGAATTCCGGTGACATGGGATTCACACATCGGCAGTGCCCCTGAATATACGATTGCCCCCGAGTGGATGAATCGTGTGGAGGAAGTAACGGACTGGGCTTTGGAAAGAGATTTTTATGTTGTATTAAATATTCATCACGATTCATGGCTGTGGATCAACCGCATGGGAAACAGCCAGCAGGAGACATTGGAAAAACTGGGGAAAGTGTGGAGGCAGATCGCTGACCGCTTCAAACATAAAAGCGAGCGTCTCCTGTTTGAAATCGTCAACGAACCGACGGGAATGAGCGCTTATCAATTGAACCTGCTCAACCGTGAGATGCTCAAGGTCATTCGATCCACAGGCGGGGAAAATGACCGGCGGCTCGTGATCATCGGCGGGCTGGAAGACAACAAGGATGAACTGCTCAATACGTTTGAACCGCCTGAGGATGACCGGATCGTGCTGACCTTTCACTACTATTCGCCATGGGACTATGTCTCCAACTGGTGGGGCCGGACGACTTGGGGCACTGCCAAAGATATCGAAGACATGGAGCGGGATATGAAACCGGTTTATGAAAGATTCGTCAGCAAAGGGTACCCGGTCATCATCGGTGAATACGGGACACTGGGCGCAAATGAGAAGCATTCCAAGCGCTTGTACCATGAAACGCTTGTCAGGCTTTCCCACAAGTATCAAATGGTCACAATGTGGTGGGATAACGGCAATGACCAATTTGACCGGATGGCAAGAAAATGGCGGGATCCGGTCGTGAAGGACATCGTCATTCAGGCGGGACGCGGCGTCTCAAACGCCATCATCAAACCGGCGGACCTTTTCATCAGGAAAGGGCAGACCATCACCGATCAGACTGCGGACATCGAGCTGAACGGAAACAAGCTGACAGGAATCTACCGCCAATCGGAGCCATTGCAAAAAGGAACCGACTATACAGTTGACAATTCCGGGAAAACAGTGACGATTAAAGCGTCATATTTGGCAAAACTCATCGGCGGATCACCGTCATTCGGGACGAAGGCAGAGCTTGCCTTTGCATTTGATAAAGGCGCCAGACAGGTGATGGATGTGATTCTTTATGATACACCTGAGCTGGAGAAACATGAGTTTACGATCAGCAAGTCGGCAATCAAAGGAGATCTGGAAATCCCCGCCTCTTTAAACGGCACTCAGCTGGCCACTGTAAAAGGCGTCATCGACTCGACCGGCAGACCTGTTCTTGAAGAGGTCTGGTCATGGACGCCCTATATGAATTATGACGAAGATTTTTATGAAAAGGACGGAAATCTCTATCTTAGAGAGCGCGTTTTGAACTATTTGAAAAGCGATTCCACCTTTACATTTGAAATGTGGCCGAAGGGTGTCGAAACGGTGGTGAAAGTGAAAGTCACACCTTGAGAAGAATTGGATTGACGATTACCCGCCGCCCATCACATTCTATGAAAGCGAGAGGAAACGATGAAAGTGAAAACATGCTTGTTGCACATGTTTTTGATGCTTTTGACGGCAGGATCGGTCATGCTGTTCGGGGATTTGCGGGCGGCATCTGCTTCATCTTCATTTGTGGAGACATCTGGAACAAGATTTACGTTAGACGGAAAAGATTTTTATTTTGCAGGCACCAATAACTATTATTTTCACTATAAGTCTAAAAAAATGGTCGATGACGTGTTTGCCGATATGATCGCGATGAATCTGAAAGTCATCCGCATTTGGGGGTTCCTCGACGGGGAGCCGAACGAACACTCCGTCATGCAGCCAAAACCGGGGATATATGATGAATCAGGATTTTCAAAGCTTGATTATGCCATTTATAAAGCCGGCCAGACAGGGGTTAAACTGGTCATTCCCTTTGTGAACAACTGGGATGATTTCGGCGGGATGAATCAATATGCCAGATGGTTTAAGGCAGACGGCCATGACGCCTTTTACACCCATCCAGGCATAAAGAAAGCCTATAAAGATTATGTATATTATATGCTGAACCGGGTTAACACATATACAGGCGTAAAGTATAAAGACGATCCCGCTATTATGGCATGGGAGCTGGCAAATGAACCGAGGGCTCCGTCGGATAAAAGCGGCAACACGCTTATTGAGTGGGCCGATGAGATGAGCGCCTATATCAAATCGATCGATCAAAACCATCTTGTTGCAGTCGGAGATGAAGGATTTTATCGGATAGAAGGTCATCCGGAGTGGCCATACGGCGGCGGTGAAGGCGTTGATTGGAAAAGGCTCACCGCTCTTTCAGCGATTGATTACGGCACATATCATCTATATCCGGACCATTGGGGGGAAACCGCCGAATGGGGGAATCAGTGGATCATTGATCATATTCGCGACGGAAACGAAATCGGCAAGCCCGTTGTTTTGGAAGAATTCGGCTACCAGGACAAGACAAAAAGGGATGGCGTCTACAAAACATGGCTTGATATCATTGAAAAACATGACGGGGCAGGCAGCCAATTTTGGATTTTAACCGGCATTCAGGATGACGATACCCTTTATCCGGACTATGACGGGTTTCGGATCGTTTATCCGGGCTCAGCCGCTTCCATCATTTCCGAACATGCCGGACGGATGAATGAGAAATCGCCGGATTCCCGCTGAATGTGAAGAAAGCTCAGGCTGATCGCTTTTCTGATGATTTGCAATAAAAAAATGGTTATGGTATAGTTTTATTGGAAATGCTAACGATAGCCGAGGCGAAGAGTGGGGAAACCCGCTCTTTTGTATTGAACAGGCAATTTTGTCTCGACATGTTCATCGTCTTTTCTAAGCCCCTGCTTCCTGAAAGCGGGGTTTTTACGAGAGAGCTGATGAATTGGAGCCTGCACAAGGAGGAAAAGTATGAGTAACAAAGTGATCGATACTGTCAGCGAAATGGTCCAGCCCATATTAGACAATCTTCAGCTTGAACTCGTTGACATCGAATTTGTCAAGGAAGGTCAAAACTGGTTCCTTCGCGTGTTTATTGATTCTGATGACGGCGTTGACATCGAAGAATGTGCCAAGGTTAGCGAAGCTCTTAGTGAAAAGCTTGACGAGGCAGATCCCATCAAGCAGAACTACTTTCTTGAAGTATCATCTCCCGGAGCTGAACGCCCTTTAAAGAAAGAAGCCGATTTCAGGAAAGCGCTCGGAAAAAACGTATATATTAAGACGTACGAACCGATTGAAGACAACAAAGAATTTGAAGGCACGCTTTCTGCGTTTGACGGTGAAACCGTGGAAGTGACAGTCACGATCAAGACACGGCAAAAAAGAATCAATATTCCATATGAAAAAATAGCAAAAGCTAGGCTAGCTGTTTCGTTCAATTAATTTTTGACTGTTTAAGGGGGAAACCATAAACATGAGTAGTGAGTTGTTAGATGCCCTGACTGTTCTTGAGAAAGAAAAGGGAATCAGTAAGGATATTATTATCGAAGCCATTGAGGCTGCGCTTATTTCCGCGTATAAGCGGAATTTTAACCAGGCGCAAAATGTCAGGGTTGATTTAAACCGCGACACCGGCACCATCCGCGTTTTCGCGCGCAAGGACGTCGTGGATGAAGTTTATGATCCGCGCCTTGAAATCTCGGTTGAAGACGCAAGAAACATCAATCCGAACTATATTGTCGGAGATGTCGTGGAAATTGAAGTTACCCCGAAAGATTTCGGCCGCATCGCTGCCCAGACGGCGAAGCAGGTGGTCACTCAGCGTGTCCGTGAAGCGGAGCGGGGCGTCATCTATTCAGAATTTATTGACCGCGAAGAAGATATCATGACCGGTATCGTTCAGCGGATTGACAATAAATTTATCTATGTCTCTCTCGGCAAAATCGAGGCGCTTCTGCCGGTCTCGGAACAAATGCCGAATGAGGTCTACAAGCCTCACGACCGGATCAAAGTTTTTATCACAAAGGTTGAAAAAACGACGAAGGGCCCGCAGATTTATGTATCAAGAACTCATCCAGGTCTATTAAAGCGGCTCTTTGAAATTGAAGTCCCGGAAATTTACGATGGAACTGTCGAGCTTAAGTCTGTCGCGAGAGAAGCGGGAGACCGCTCGAAAATCTCCGTCCGGACGGATGATCCCGATATCGATCCGGTCGGCGCCTGCGTCGGCCCTAAAGGACAGCGCGTCCAAGCGATCGTCAATGAATTGAAAGGCGAGAAAATCGATATCGTACACTGGTCAAACGATCCCGTCGAATTTGTCGCCAATGCGCTAAGCCCTTCCAAAGTGCTTGATGTCATCGTCAATGAGGAAGACAAGGCGACAACTGTGATCGTCCCTGATTACCAGCTTTCACTTGCGATCGGCAAAAGAGGCCAAAACGCCCGTCTGGCCGCAAAGCTGACAAGCTGGAAAATCGATATTAAGAGTGAAACAGATGCAAGGGAACTTGGAATTTATCCAAGAGAGCTTGAAGAAGAGTCTGAAGAGCTCTTTTTAGAGACTGAAACTCCAGAATCGGATGAATAAGAGGTGACCTTTGGTGAACAGCCGAAAGAAGATCCCGCTTAGAAAATGCGTCGTAACAGGGGAAATGAAGCCTAAAAAGGAGCTCATCCGCGTTGTCCGTTCCAAGGAAGGGGAAGTTTCCATAGACCCGACCGGCAAGAAGAACGGCCGGGGAGCTTATCTTACTCTTGACAAAGAAGTAATCTTAACCGCAAAAAAGAAAAACAGCTTAGCAAATCAGCTTCAAGTACAAATTGATGATCAGATTTTTGATGAACTGCTGGAACTGGCGGAAAAGGAGACCAGATAGATGTCGGAAACAGAATGGTTTTCCTTGCTGGGCCTGGCGAATCGAGCTCGAAAGGTCGTGTCCGGAGAAGACCTGGTTGTGAAGGAAATCAGGGATTCACGCGCAAAGCTGGTTTTGCTTGCAGAAGACGCATCGGCCAACACGGAGAAAAAAGTAACCGACAAATGCAGATACTATGATGTGCCATGTAAGAAAGTCGCAGATCGTACGCTTCTGGGCCGTGCAATCGGCAAGCCTTCCCGTGTGGTCGTCGCCGTCACTGATCAAGGTTTTGCGAAAACGTTGCTCCGCAAGCTCGATTAATTTTTTTGGGGGTGAACGAATGGCTAAAATGAGAGTTTATGAATATGCAAAAGCCATAAATGTTTCAAGTAAGGATGTCATAGCGTCATTGAAAGATATGAATATTGAAGTCAATAACCATATGGCGATGATTGAAGAAAATGCAATCAAACAGCTTGATAAAAAATTCAAAAAAGGCGGGCAGCCTGCCGCAAACAAGCAGGCCGAAACCAGAAAAAACGCCGATTCAAGCGGCCAGAAACCTCAGCAAGAAGCCGCAAAACAGCATGCCGGAACTAAACCAAACAAAAATCGAGACGGAAAGAAGAATAACGTGCAAAATACTCAATTTAACAACAAAAACAAGAAGAAAAACAACAACAACAAAAAAAATAAACGTAATAAACATCATCAAGCTCCACAGGAGAAGCAGTCCAAACCGAAAAAAGAACTGCCTGAAAAAATTGAATTTACGAATTCCATGACGGTCGGCGCACTTGCGGAAGAGCTTGGCAAGGAACCGTCAGAAATCATTAAAAAATTGATGCTGCTCGGAATCATGGCGACGATCAACCAGGATCTTGACAAAGACACGGTTGAACTGATCGCATCGGAATACGGCGTAGAAGTCGAAGAAGTGATCGTCCATGAAGAAACCGAGTTTGAAAAGTATGAAGAGCCGGATCAGGAAGAAGCTCTTGAAATCCGCCCTCCTGTCGTGACGATCATGGGCCACGTCGACCACGGAAAAACAACGCTTCTTGACAGCATCCGCAAAACGAAGGTTGTGGAAGGGGAAGCAGGAGGCATTACACAGCATATCGGCGCTTATCAAATTGAAGAAAACGGCAAAAAGATCACGTTCCTTGATACGCCTGGACACGCCGCATTTACGACAATGCGCGCCCGCGGAGCGGAAGTCACGGATATTACGATTCTCGTTGTCGCTGCTGATGACGGCGTGATGCCTCAGACAGTTGAAGCGATCAACCACGCAAAAGCCGCAGAAGTGCCGATTATCGTCGCTGTTAATAAAATCGACAAGCCGACGGCAAACCCTGACCGGGTCATGCAAGAACTGACTGAACACGGCCTTGTTCCGGAAGCATGGGGCGGCGAAACGATTTTCGTACCTCTTTCCGCCCTTACAGGCGAAGGAATCGATGAACTGATTGAAATGATTCTGCTTGTCAGCGAAGTAGAGGAGCTTAAAGCGAATCCAAACCGCAGGGCGAAAGGAACGGTCATCGAAGCCGAGCTTGATAAAGGAAAAGGATCTGTTGCTACATTGCTTGTGCAAAACGGAACCCTCAATGTCGGAGATCCGATTGTTGTAGGAAACACGTTCGGCCGCGTCCGTGCGATGGTCAATGATGTCGGCAGACGCGTGAAATCGGCCGGACCGTCGACTCCTGTAGAGATTACAGGTCTAAACGAAGTGCCGAACGCCGGGGATCAGTTCCTTGTGTTCAAAGACGAAAAAACGGCCCGTTCAGTCGGTGAAGCACGCGCTACAAAACAGCTTGAAGAACAGCGCAGCGATAAAGCGAAGCTCAGTCTTGACGACTTATTTGAACAGATCAAACAAGGCGATGTCAAAGAAATTAATCTCGTCGTCAAAGCCGATGTGCAAGGCTCTGTTGAGGCGTTGGCGGCTGCCCTGCAAAAAATCGAAGTTGAAGGCGTCAGGGTGAAAATCATTCATACGGGAGTCGGCGCGATTACAGAATCCGATATCATCTTGGCTTCTGCATCAAACGCGATTGTCATCGGGTTTAATGTACGGCCTGACGGAAATGCTAAAAGTACCGCCGAAGCCGAAAACGTGGATATCCGCCTTCACCGCATCATCTACAAAGTCATCGACGAAATTGAAGCCGCGATGAAAGGTATGCTTGATCCGGAATATGAAGAAAAAGTCATTGGTATGGTTGAAGTCCGCCAAACATTCAAAGTCTCCAAAATCGGTACGATTGCCGGAGGGTATGTGACGGAAGGAACCATTACTCGTGACAGCGGAATCCGCTTAATCCGCGACGGTGTCGTCATTTTTGAAGGCGAAGTGGATGTTCTCAAACGCTTTAAAGATGATGTGAAAGAAGTTTCACAAGGCTATGAATGTGGTATCACCATTAAGAAATACAATGACATCCGCGAAGGCGATATGATCGAAGCGTATGTCATGCAAGAAATTGAAAGAAAGTGATCGGTTTTGTTGAATGTGAGTGCATCATTTATGATGCATCATCACTCAAGGAAAAACGGGCGGTGCTGAAGCGGGTGATGACAAGAATCCGCGGCAGGTTTAATGTGTCTATATCGGAAATCGACTACCAGGATACTTGGCAGCGCACAAGCTTTGGAATCGCCGCCGTTTCTTCTTCCCGGGTTCAAACGGAAAAAGAGCTGCAGCGGGTTCTCGCCTTTATCGACTCTTTTCCGGAAATTGAACGGACGATCACGAGAACAGAGTGGTTTTAACGTAGAGGTGATATGGTCATGAGTATGAGAGCCACCCGTGTGGGTGAACAGATGAAAAAGGAACTTGGCGACATTATCGGAAGAAAGCTGAAAGACCCGAGAATCGGGTTTTTAACAGTAACAGATGTCAGTGTTTCAGGTGATCTGCAAATTGCCAAAGTGTATATTTCCGTTCTTGGCGATGAAAAGAAAAGGGAAGAGACACTGAAAGGCCTGGCGAAGGCGAAGGGCTTTATCCGGTCTGAACTGGGGAACCGGATCAGGCTTCGCAAAACACCTGAAATCCAGTTTGAATTCGATGAATCCATCGATTATGGAAACCGTATCGAGACCTTGATTCACGAGCTGAATTCAAACAAAGAAGAATAAAAAGCTAATCCAGGATAGGCGGGCAACTGCCTGTCCTTTTTAGCTGATAGAAGAAAGGGGCGAAAACGTGCATGTATAACGGAGTCCTGCTTTTACATAAACCGGCCGGGATGACCTCCCATGACTGCGTGATGAAGATCCGCAAACTGTTAAAAACAAAAAAAGTCGGCCATACAGGGACGCTCGATCCCGAAGTGTCAGGCGTTCTCCCAATCTGTATCGGCAGGGCGACCAAAATTGTTGAATATTTGACTGAAAAATCAAAAACATATGACGCCGAGGTCACACTCGGATTTTCAACGGAGACAGAGGATCAGACGGGAGAAATAACGGAAACAAAGGCAGTCAGCAATCCGCCTGATGAACAAACCGTGAGGAGCGTCCTCAAAAGTCTTGAAGGGACAATCGAACAAGTTCCGCCAATGTATTCAGCGGTCAAAGTGGGCGGCAAAAAACTGTATGAATACGCGAGGGCGGGAATCGAAGTCGAGAGGCCGAAGCGGTCCATCACCATTCATCACATCGAACTGACCACCGGAATCAGCCGTGAAGAGGGTACGGCCCGGTTCAGGTTTACCGTGACATGTTCAAAAGGCACTTATGTCAGAACTTTAGCGGTAACGATCGGCGAAAAGCTCGGCTACCCGGCCCATATGTCCCATTTGATCAGAACGGCTTCAGGCCATTTTTCGCTTGATGAATGCCTGACTTTCACACATATAGAGGGCCATGTTGCAAGCGGTACATTGTCTGAACAGCTCGTCCCGATCGAACGTGCGCTTGATCATTTGCCGAAATGGATAATTAGTGATACATTAGCTAAGAAAGTGGAAAATGGCGCAGTGCTTGAAACACCAGGCAGCTTATCGCATCTGACAAGCGAAGACCGCCTGGCGGTTTTTACAGAAGATGGCCGGTGTCTAGCCGTCTATTTTCCGCATCCGACAAAGCCCGGATTGTTAAAACCGGCAAAAGTACTCGTGCAAAAAAGCGAACAATAAGAAAAGGTGACCGTTCTTGAAGACGATACATATTTCTCATCCACACGAATTGAAGCGTGAGGACTTTCCAACATCAGTTATGGCATTGGGTTATTTTGACGGTGTTCACCTGGGGCATCAGCAAGTGATTCTTGCGGCCAAAAACACCGCGGACAGAGAAGGGGTCAAAACATCTGTGATGACGTTTCATCCCCACCCTTCAGCCGTGTTGAAAAAAGGCTGCGAGCCTAAAGATTTAATTACGCCATTACGCGAAAAAATAAAGATCATTGAAGGGTTGGGCGCCGATTTTTTATACATTGTGGAATTCAGTCCCGAATTTGCTTCCCTTTCGCCTGAGACCTTTATCGAACAATATATCATTGGATTCAATGTATGCCACGTTGTGGCCGGCTTTGATTTCACCTTCGGGAAATTTGGCAAAGGCACGATGGAGAACTTCCAGGAGTATGCCAAAGGCCGGGTAAAGAGCACAGCCGTCGCCAAATATTCCAACCAGGACCAAAAGGTGAGCTCAACCCGGATCCGTAGTGTGATCGGGGCAGGAGACGTCGAATATGCAGCCGAACTGCTCGGGAGGCCGTACTATGTGAAGGGCATTGTGATCCACGGTGATAAAAGGGGCCGCACGATCGGGTTTCCGACTGCCAATATCGGACTTTCCGACACGTACATCGTGCCGCCTACAGGTGTATATGCCGTCAAAGCGGAAATAGACGGGGCGTCATTCAACGGAGTCTGCAATGTCGGGTACAAGCCGACGTTTTACGAAAAGCGCCCTGGCCAGCCTTCAATTGAAGTGAACTTATTTGATTTTAACCGGGAGATATACGGGAGCGATATCAAAATCGAATGGTATAAGCGGCTGAGAAGCGAGAAAAAATTCGGCAGCGTAGGCGAGCTGGTGGCACAAATCACGAAAGACAAGGAAGAAGCGACCCGTTATTTTAAAGAAGGAAAGCTGACCGAAATTTAATATGTATAAAATATGCAAATAACCGTCAACAATGATGGTGGAAGCAGCCGGTCCGGCAAAGTTGATAAAAAATGGTTGCATCAGGCCCGTATTTCTAGTATCATATTGTCTGTAGCTTTAAAACCGATCACTTGGCAAATCGATTCACCGGCGTTTGCTAGGTAACCGGGGCTAATAACATTTGGAGGTGAAACAGGATGGCAATCACTCAAGAGCGCAAAAACCAGCTCATCAATGAGTTCAAAACCCACGAATCTGACACGGGATCACCGGAAGTTCAGATCGCTATCCTAACTGATCAAATCAACAATCTGAACGAGCATTTGCGCGTTCATAAGAAAGACCATCACTCACGTCGCGGTCTTCTTAAAATGGTAGGTAAACGTCGTAATCTTCTTACGTATCTTCGTAACAAAGACGTAACTCGTTACCGTGAGTTGATCAACAAGCTAGGATTACGTCGATAATCGTAAAAAGCGGGAGGATTCCCGCTTTTTTATCGTATTAAAACGAATATCCGTCAACTCCAAAACACGTTGTTCATATAAATGATCTTAATTAACTTATTGAATCTCTACATAGCACTTTGCCATTGATATGTTTAATTCATTTCGTTCATAATAGGAGTAACCTAAAAACTATCCGAAGAGAGGAGTTCATATAAGAATGGGACAAGAGAAACACGTCTTTTCCATAGATTGGGCCGGCCGAAAATTAACGGTCGAAACCGGCCAGCTTGCAAAACAAGCAAACGGAGCTGTCATGATCCGTTATGGAGATACTGCGGTGCTCAGCACAGCCACGGCTTCGAAGGAGCCTAAAACCGTAGATTTCTTCCCTTTAACCGTGAACTATGAAGAAAGGCTTTACGCTGTCGGGAAAATTCCGGGCGGTTTTATTAAAAGAGAGGGCAGACCGAGCGAAAAAGCAATCCTTGCCAGCCGTTTAATCGACCGGCCGATCCGTCCGCTGTTCGCCGACGGCTTCCGCAATGAAGTCCAAGTCGTCAGCATCGTGATGAGCGTTGATCAGGACTGTTCGTCAGAAATGGCGGCCATGTTTGGTTCATCCCTTGCGCTTTCCGTTTCGGACATTCCGTTTGAAGGACCGATCGCCGGTGTTACTGTGGGCCGGGTTGACAACGAATTTATCATCAATCCGACGCTTGAGCAGCTTGAGAAAAGCGATATCCATTTAGTCGTGGCCGGAACGAAGGACGCGATCAACATGGTGGAAGCGGGAGCAGACGAAGTGCCGGAAGAGACTATGCTTGAAGCGATCATGTTCGGTCATGAAGAAATCAAGCGTTTGATCGCATTCCAGGAAGAAATTGTCGCGGTTGTCGGAAAAGAAAAATCAGAAGTCACCCTTTATGAGATCGATGCCGATCTGAAAGAAAAAGTTAGAGGCATGGCGGAAAGCGGCTTGTTAAAAGCCATCCAGGTTCATGAAAAACATGCGCGCGAAGACGCGATCAACGAAGTGAAAAATGAAGTTTTAGCAAAATTTGAAGAAGAAGAGCATGATGAAGAAACACTGAAACAGGTCAAAGACATTTTGTCACAGCTTGTGAAAAACGAAGTGCGCCGCCTGATCACGGAAGAAAAGGTGCGTCCGGACGGCCGGGGCGTCGATGAAATCCGCCCGCTTTCTTCCGAAGTCGGACTGCTCCCGAGAACACACGGTTCCGGACTGTTCACACGCGGACAGACACAGGCGCTCAGCATCTGTACACTTGGTGCGCTTGGAGACGTTCAAATCCTTGACGGCCTCGGTGTTGAAGAATCAAAACGCTTTATGCACCACTATAACTTCCCGCAATTCAGCGTCGGGGAAACCGGGCCGATGCGCGGACCTGGACGCCGCGAAATCGGGCACGGGGCGCTGGGCGAACGTGCGCTTGAACCGGTCATTCCGTCTGAAAAAGACTTCCCGTACACGATTCGGCTTGTATCAGAGGTGCTTGAATCAAACGGTTCGACTTCCCAGGCCAGCATTTGCGCAAGCACGCTTGCGATGATGGACGCCGGGGTGCCGATCAAAGCGCCGGTTGCCGGAATCGCGATGGGGCTTGTCAAATCGGGTGACAACTATACGGTCCTGACAGACATTCAAGGGATGGAAGATGCCCTCGGTGACATGGACTTTAAAGTGGCGGGAACGGCTAAAGGCGTAACCGCTCTGCAAATGGATATTAAAATATCCGGTTTATCAAGAGAAATTTTGGATGAGGCGCTTCAGCAGGCGCAAAAAGGCAGAATGGAAATTCTGAAAAGCATGCTGAGCACTTTGGCAGAATCAAGAAAAGAGCTGTCTCCATATGCTCCGAAAATCTTGACGATGACGATTAACCCGGATAAAATCCGCGATGTCATCGGACCGAGCGGCAAACAAATCAATAAAATCATTGAAGACACAGGCGTTAAAATCGATATTGAACAAGATGGCACGATCTTTATTTCTTCAACGGATGAAAGCATGAACCAAAAAGCGAAGAAAATTATTGAAGACCTTGTCAGAGAAGTTGAAGTCGGACAGCTTTACTTAGGTAAAGTCAAACGGATTGAAAAATTCGGCGCGTTCGTGGAGCTGTTCAGCGGAAAAGACGGCTTGGTTCATATTTCAGAGCTTGCGCTTGAGCGTGTCGGCAAGGTTGAAGATGTTGTGAAAATAGGCGACGAGCTGCTTGTCAAAGTAACGGAAATCGATAAGCAGGGACGGGTCAACTTATCAAGAAAAGCGGTACTGCGCGAACAGAAGGAAAAAGAAGAGCAGAAGTCCTAATTCGCTGTTTATCTTGCTTCTGTCAAGCTTAAAAAGAAGTGAAAGGAAGCCTGGGGGACCCGGCTTCTTTGTTTTAAGCGGAATTGCTGCAGACGGGAGTCAAGTTCTATCTTGTCCTTTTCCTACATAATTTGTGGGGAAGGGAGGAAATCCAATTGAAAAGAAAAATCGTTTCGTTTGCCGTCTTTTTCTTTTTATTGTTTGTATCATATCAGGTCATGAACGACCCGCACCCGCCAAATTACATAGATGCGATGAATAAAGACGCGGTCACAGTTGCCGCTCAAAAAAACGACCTTTACCAGCAGCTGCTTCAAAAAGCGTCTCAATATGAAGTGAAAGCGCAAAACGCAAAAATCGATAAGATTTGGAAAGCAATGCCCGGGTATAACGGCTTGAAGGTCAATATTGAAAAATCATACCAAAATATGAAACGGTCAGGCTCATTTGATGAAAAGCTTCTCGTTTATGACCAGGTCAAACCGGAAATCCACTTGGAATCACTAGAGCCGGAGCCGATTTACCGGGGGCATCCCGATAAACCGATGGTATCGTTTCTCGTCAATGTCGCCTGGGGTGATGAGTATTTGACACAGATGCTTCCCGTTCTGAAAAAGAATGATGTGAAAGCCACGTTTTTTCTGGAAGGCAAGTGGGTGAAAAATCATCCTGATTTGGCAAAAGCTATTTTAAATGACGGGCATGAGATCGGAAACCATTCATACAATCATCCCGATATGAGCAAACTGACGAGTGAGCGCATTTCAGAACAGCTGCGGATGACGAACCAGCAAATCAAAGAAACGCTTGCCGTAAAGCCGAAATGGTTTGCTCCGCCGAGTGGAAGCTTTCGCAAAGAAGTCGTGGAGCAGGCCCGCAGGATGGGAATGGGAACGGTGATGTGGACAGTTGATACGATCGATTGGCAGAAACCGCAGCCGGCCGTCTTACAGCATCGGGTTTTAAGCAAAGTACATAACGGCGCCATGATATTGATGCACCCGACAGAGCCAACCGCAAAAAGCCTTGATGTTTTGATTGAAAAACTGAAGGAAAAAGGCTATCAGATCGGAACTGTCTCACAGCTGCTGAATGAGAAAAGGCTTGTGGTAAAATAGATATGTGGCCCGTTCTTTGAATAGGAGGAACAGATTTGATTAAACGGTATACTTGTCAAAATGGGGTAAGAATTGTACTCGAAAATAATCCCACTGTCCGGTCTGTAGCGATCGGAGTTTGGATCGGAACCGGATCAAGACATGAAACGCCGGAGATTAACGGCATTTCGCATTTTTTGGAGCACATGTTTTTTAAAGGAACAAAAACGCGTACGGCCAGAGACATCGCCGAGTCATTTGACAGAATAGGCGGACAGGTCAACGCGTTTACCTCAAAGGAGTATACGTGCTATTATGCCAAAGTTCTGGATGAGCATGCGAGCTATGCATTGGAAGTGCTCTCAGACATGTTCTTTCATTCATCTTTTGAAGAAGAAGAATTGAAAAAAGAAAAAAACGTCGTCTATGAAGAAATTAAAATGTATGAGGATACACCGGACGACATCGTCCACGACCTTCTCAGCAAAGCATCGTATGGAAGCCATTCCCTCGCCTATCCGATTCTCGGCACGGAGGAAACGCTTGCCACATTTGACGGAGATGCTTTGCGTCAGTATATGGACGAATACTACACACCGGACCGCGTCGTGATTTCGATTGCCGGAAATGTACCTGAAAGCTTTATTAAAGAAGCCGAAAAGCATTTCGGTTCATATGAAGCAAAAGGAAAAAGAACGGGAATGTCAAAACCGGAATTCCATCATGAAAAAATGGCGCGGAAAAAAGAAACCGAGCAGGCTCATCTCTGCCTCGGCTTCAACGGGCTGGAAGCCGGCCATTCCGACATTTACGATCTGATCGTGCTCAACAATATCCTCGGAGGAAGCATGAGCAGCCGCCTGTTTCAGGATGTCCGCGAAGATAAAGGACTTGCATATTCCGTATTCAGCTATCACAGTTCATATGAAGACAGCGGAATGATGACCATTTATGCCGGAACAGGCGCAAGCCAGCTTCAGCTGCTGTCAGATACCATTCATGAAACGCTCCGCGTGCTGAAAACGGAAGGCATCACGCCGAAAGAGCTTGAAAACAGCAAAGAGCAAATGAAAGGCAGCCTGATGCTCAGCCTCGAAAGTACAAACAGCAAAATGAGCCGAAACGGCAAAAATGAACTTTTGCTTGGAAGGCACAGAACGCTGGATGAGATTATTGAAAAGCTGAATGCCGTCAGCCTGGACAGGGTCAACGGCCTGGCAAGACGTATTTTTACCGATGATTATTCAACGGCACTGATCAGTCCGACTGGTGAGCTTCCGAAATAACGTAATGAAAAACATGCTTGTTTGAGGCAGGCATGTTTTTTGTTTTGCAAACATACATCATTACAAAAGGGGGGTTTTGCATGAGGCTCAGTGAACTATCCGGAAAAGAAATCGTGGATGTCAAGCGGGCTGAGCGCCTTGGCGTTTTGGGACAGACCGATCTCGAAATCAATGAACAGGATGGACAGATTACCGCTCTTATCATCCCGTCGGTTAAATGGTTCGGCCTTAGAAAACAGGGGCAAGACATCAGGGTGCCATGGAAACGGATTCAAAAAATTGGATCTGATATGATCATTCTCGATGTTCCGGAAGAAATCGGGAATAGCGATGATTAAACCGGCGGATGCCGGTGTTTTTTTACATACCGCACAGCCCATCCCGGCCCATGGAGCCGGGTTTTTTCATGCTTTGGCCAACACCGATACGCGAAATATTTCAATTCACCGCCATTTCCTTTTTGTCATATGATGAAATTAGCTTACGAAATAGATCCTTGTCAAAAAAGAAGGTGAATATTAAAGCCATGTTAACCGGATTGACGATTGCAATCATCGGCGGTGATGCGAGGCAGCTTGAAATTATCCGCAAGCTGACAGAACAGGAAGCAAACGTGTTTTTGGTCGGTTTTGATCAGCTTGACCACGGGTTTACAGGCGCCACAAAACTAAAATTAAGCGAACTCGACTTCGGAGCGGTAGACAGCATCGTTCTGCCTGTATCAGGAACATCGGCGGAAGGGGCGGTTGCGACCGTATTCTCAAATGAAGAAGTCGTTTTAAAACAAAAGCATTTGGAAAAAACAAAACCTCAATGCACCATCTATACAGGCATTTCTAACGATTATTTAGAAGGAATGGCTAAGGGGGCCGGCCGCAGGCTCGTCAAGCTTTTTGAAAGAGACGATATTGCGATTTACAACTCCATACCTACTGTCGAAGGGGCCATTATGATGGCCATCCAGCATACCGATTATACGATTCACGGCTCAAATGTCATGGTTCTCGGGCTCGGGCGGACCGGGATGAGCATCAGCCGGGCTTTTTCAGCTCTCGGCGCACGCGTCAAAGTCGGTGCGAGAGACTCCGCACACCTTGCCAGAATCATGGAGATGGGTCTCACACCTTTCCACATAAATGAACTTGGGGAACATGTTGAGGATACCGATATTTGCATCAATACGATTCCAAGTCTCATTCTCGACCACAACGTCCTTTCACGAATGACCCCCAGAGCATTGATTCTCGATTTGGCGACCCGCCCTGGCGGCACAGATTTCGGCTTCGCCGAAAAACAGGGCATAAAAGCGCTCCTTGCTCCGGGCCTGCCCGGCATAGTCGCGCCTAAAACGGCAGGTCAGATCATCGCCAATGTTTTGTGTAAGCTTTTAACACCATCTACAACCGACTGAAAGGGGCTGTCAACATGTCGATCAAGGGAAAAAGAATCGGATTTGGTCTTACGGGCTCACATTGTACGTATGATGCCGTATTTCCGCAAATTGAAAACCTCGTCAATCAGGGAGCCGAGGTCAGACCGATCGTTACCTCTACCGTAAAATCGACCGATACACGCTTTGGAGAAGGAAAAGAGTGGGTAAGGAAAATCGAAGAGCTGACAGGTTTTGACGTCATCGACTCCATTCCGAAAGCAGAGCCCCTCGGACCGAAAACACCGCTCGACTGCATGGTGATTGCGCCGCTGACGGGCAATTCGATGAGCAAGCTCGCAAACGCGATGACAGATACTCCGGTTTTAATGGCGGCCAAGGCGACGGTGCGCAATTCCCGTCCCGTCGTTCTCGGCATATCAACGAATGATGCGCTCGGTCTGAACGGCGTTAATCTGATGAGGCTGATGACGACGAAAAATATGTTCTTTATTCCGTTCGGTCAGGATGATCCGTATCAAAAGCCGAATTCGCTCGTTGCCAAAATGGATCTTTTGCTGCCGACAGTGGAAGAAGCGCTTTCCTATAAACAGCTTCAGCCCGTTCTGATCAGCAATGATCGGTAATTTTGGAGAAAATGAAGATGTAACAAAAAATATCAATCACCAGGCTCACTTCTATGTTAAAATATAATGTAAAATGCATAGTCAACCAATCGTCATTAACGATAGGGTGGAAGGAGTTTTACAATTGGGAAGAGGATTACATGTAGCAGTAGTTGGTGCGACTGGCGCTGTAGGACAGCAAATGCTAAAAACACTAGAAGACAGAAATTTTGAACTGGATAAACTGACTTTATTATCCTCAAAACGCTCAGCAGGTACGAAGCTTACATTCAAAGGCGAAGAGTATACTGTAGAAGAAGCGGTTCCGGAAAGCTTCGAAGGGGTAAACATCGCGTTGTTCAGCGCGGGGGGAAGCGTATCTCAGGCACTGGCCCATGAGGCTGTCAAACGCGGGGCGATTGTCATTGACAATACGAGCGCGTTCCGGATGGATGAAAACACGCCTCTCGTCGTGCCTGAAGTCAATGAGGAAGATTTGCATCAGCATAACGGCATTATTGCAAACCCGAACTGTTCAACGATCCAAATGGTCGTTGCGCTTGAGCCTATCCGCAAGGCTTTCGGTTTAAATAAAGTCATCGTCTCAACCTATCAGGCTGTATCAGGAGCCGGCAATGAAGCGATAAAAGAGCTCTACGGCCAGACGGAAGCCATTTTAAAAGGCGATTCGTTCGAGCCTCAGATCATGCCTGTAAAAAGCGATGAAAAACACTATCAAATCGCATTCAACGCGATTCCTCAAATCGATAAGTTTCAGGAAAACGGCTTTACGTTTGAGGAAATGAAAATGATCAATGAAACGAAAAAAATCATGCACATGCCTGAACTTCAAGTATCAGCGACTTGCGTCAGACTGCCGGTTGCGACAGGGCATTCAGAATCCGTCTACATCGAAACTGACCGTGATGACGTAACAGCAGAAGATATTAAAAACCTGTTAAAAGAAGCGCCGGGCGTCGTTCTTCAGGACGATCCGTCCGAACAGGTATATCCAATGCCTGCCGATGCAGTAGGGAAAAGAGACGTGTTTGTCGGACGCGTGCGCAAAGATCTCGACCGTCCGAACGGATTCCACCTGTGGATTGTTTCCGATAACCTGCTGAAGGGTGCGGCTTGGAACTCCGTACAAATCGCAGAAAGCTTAAAAGCTTTAAATTTAGTTTAAATATGCTAAGATTTCTTACGAAAGATGCGAGAAGAGAGTGAGGACCACACCGGCCTGCTCTCTTCTATTGCGTCCGAAATAAACTTGGAGTGAAATAAAGTGAAAATCATCGTTCAAAAATTTGGAGGAACGTCTGTTAAAGATGACCGCGGCAGAAAGCTTGCCTTACAGCATATTCAAGATGCGGTCAATGAAGGGTATAAAGTGGTTGTTGTCGTATCAGCCATGGGTCGGAAAGGCGATCCGTATGCGACTGACTCACTGCTTGATCTCCTGTACGGAGGACAGGACACCATTACAGAACGGGAGCAGGATCTGCTGCTTTCATGCGGTGAAACGATTTCTTCCGTCGTGTTCTCAAGCATGCTGGTGGAAAACGGAATTAAAGCCGCCGCTTTGACAGGTGCACAGGCTGGATTTTTAACAGATAACCAGCACACAAACGCCAGAATACTAGAAATGAAACCGGAGCGCCTTGTCAGCATGCTGGCCGACCATGATGCAGTGGTCGTCGCAGGCTTTCAGGGGGCGACTGCAAAAGGGGACATCACGACGATCGGTCGCGGAGGCAGCGATACATCGGCCGCCGCGCTTGGAGCGGCGCTGGACGCGGATTTTATTGATATATTTACTGATGTTGAAGGCGTCATGACCGCAGATCCCAGAATCGTAGAAAAAGCAAAGCCGCTTCCGGTGATTACCTACACGGAAATTTGCAACTTGGCTTACCAGGGGGCAAAAGTCATCCATCCGAGAGCGGTGGAAATCGCGATGCAGGCGAAGGTGCCGATCCGGGTCCGCTCGACATATTCAAAGGAAAAGGGGACGCTCGTGACAAGCCATCACACGTCAAAGGCCGGAAGCGACGTATTTGAACGGCTGATCACAGGCATTGCCCATGTAAAAGATGTGACACAGTTTAAGGTACCGGCGAAAGAAGGGCAATATAATGTGCAGACCGAAGTGTTTAAAGCGATGGCGAATGCCGGCATCAGCGTGGACTTCTTCAATATTACACCAAGTGAAATTGTCTATACGGTAGCCGGAAGCACAACAGACCGAGCTCTCGGCATCCTGAAAGAATTGGGCTATGAGCCTGCCGTTACGAGAAATTGCGCGAAGGTTTCAGCGGTAGGAGCCGGTATTATGGGAGTGCCCGGCGTCACCTCAAAAATCGTGACCGCTCTATCTGAAAAAGGCATTCCAATCCTGCAGTCGGCTGACAGCCATACGACGATTTGGGTGCTCGTCCACGAAGAAAATATGGCGACTGCCGTAAATGCCCTGCACGAAGTGTTTGAACTATCAAAATAAATGTGATTGAATCATGATGAGGTGAAAAAAATGAATTTCGGAAATATTGCAACCGCAATGGTTACCCCCTTTGACAAAAATGAA
The DNA here is from genome assembly GCF_033261025.1 of Bacillus sp. KICET-3. Classification (NCBI taxonomy): domain Bacteria; kingdom Bacillati; phylum Bacillota; class Bacilli; order Caryophanales; family Bacillaceae; genus Bacillus; species Bacillus sp. KICET-3. The sequence continues at coordinate 1,889,278 of NZ_CP137345.1, forward strand.
AACATCGATTTTCAAAAATTGTCAAAGCTGATTGATTATTTGCTGAAAAACGGAACGGATTCCCTTGTCGTCGCAGGAACAACCGGTGAATCGCCGACACTGTCCGAAGAGGAAAAAATCGCGCTCATCCAATATTCCGTCAAGGAAGCAGCCGGCCGTGTGCCTGTTATCGCCGGTACGGGAAGCAACAATACAAAGGCATCGATCAAGCTGACGAAAAAGGCGGAAGAAGCCGGGGCAGACGCCGTCATGCTCGTGACGCCGTATTACAATAAACCTTCACAGGAAGGAATGTACCGCCACTTTAGAGCGATTGCCGAAGAAACATCTTTGCCTGTCATGCTTTATAATGTGCCGGGACGCACGGCTGCATCGCTTGCACCGGAAACGGCGATCCGCCTTGCGGAAATTCCAAATATCGTTGCCATCAAGGAAGCGAGCGGTGATCTTGAAGCGATTACGAAAATCATCGCTGAAACGCCTGAAGACTTTGCTGTATACTCAGGCGACGACAGTCTGACGCTTCCGGTTTTATCCGTGGGAGGCAGGGGGATTGTCTCCGTTGCATCACATGTCATCGGACCGGAAATGCAGCAGATGATCAAACATTACATGAATGGGGAGACACAGCAGGCGGCCTTGATCCATCAGAAGCTGCTTCCGCTGATGAAGGGTCTTTTCGCTGCTCCAAACCCGTCGCCTCTAAAGACGGCTCTTCAGCTGAAAGGTCTTGACGTCGGCTCTGTCCGGCTCCCTTTGATTCCGCTGAATGAAGATGAGCGTCTCCGTTTAAGCAGCCTGATGAACGGTCTGTAAAAACATATACGGATGAAAACGGTCATTCTCCTTTTTTGGGTATGGCCGTTTCTTATATACATAATGGTTCTTGTTTTCTAAAATTAGATTCAGGTATAATAGGGACAAGTGATGATGGACGGGTACTTAGATTAGGAGGATTACAATTTGAAAAAAAATACAGAAAATATTAGAATCATCGCCTTGGGAGGCGTCGGGGAGATCGGAAAAAACCTTTATGTCATTGAAATCGACTCTGACATATTCGTGGTTGATGCCGGACTCATGCATCCAGAAAATGAAATGCTGGGGATCGATGTGGTCATACCGGACATTTCATATTTGATTGAACGATCTGACCGAGTAAAGGCGATTTTCCTCACACACGGACACGAAGAAAACATCGGAGGCGTTTTTTACTGCCTGAACAAGCTATCTGTGCCTGTTTACGGAACAAAACTGACACTTGCCCTTTTAAAAGAAACGCTGAAGCAGTACGGCTCAAATAAAAAAGCCGATTTACGGGAAATCCACTCCAAATCCGTGATTACATTTGATTCAACGAAAGTGTCATTTTTCAAGACAAACCACAGCATCCCGGATTCCGTCGGGGTCAGCTTTAAAACGTCCCTCGGATCAATCGTGTGCACCGGCGATTTTAAATTTGACCAAACGCCGGTTTTAAATCAGACCAGCGATATTGGCGAAATTGCCAAAATCGGCAACAGCGGCGTTCTATGCCTGCTTTCAGACAGCGCCAACGCTGAAAAGCCGGGCTATACGCCTTCAGAAGCGGTCGTCGGAGGCGACATTTCCGATGTGATGTACAATGCGGAAAACCGTGTGATCGTTGCCGTTTTCGCCTCAAACTTTAACAGGATTCAGCAGGTGATTGATGCGGCCCGCCAAAACGGCAGGAAATTGGCCGTATCAGGAAAAAATATATCTTCCATCCTTCAGCTGGCCATTAAGCTCGGCTATGTGACCGCTGATGAGGACATGTTCATCCCTGTCCAGGATGTCAAAAAGCATCCAAAAAGGGAAGTCGCTATTTTGACGGGAGACAACCATGGTGAACCCCTGGCCGCTTTGACAAGAATTGCAAAGCAAGGGCATAAACAGCTTGACATTGAAGAAGGCGACACTGTCCTGATTGCCTCCTCCCCAATACCGGGGCAGGAATTGGTATATTCAAAGGCCGTTGATCTTTTGACAAGAGCAGGCGCCCATGTCGTATTTGCGCAAAAACGCGTCCACGTTTCAGGGCATGGCTGCCAGGAAGAACTGAAGCTGATGCTGAATCTGCTGAAGCCGAAATATTTAATCCCTGTAAACGGCGAATTCAGAATGCAAAAAGCCCATTCAAAGCTTGCCGAAGAAATCGGAATGAAACGAAGCGACATCTTTCTGGTTGAAAAAGGCGATGTCGTTGAGTTCCGCGGTCAAAATGTCAAAATCGGCGATAAGGTTCAGTCGGGCAACATTCTGATCGACGGCCTAGGTGTCGGCGACATCGGCAACATCGTGCTCAGAGATCGGCGCCTCCTTTCCCAGGACGGAATTTTAATCGTTGTTATTACCCTTGATAAAAAGAAAAAACATCTTGTATCAGGACCCGAAATTATCACGAGAGGTTTTGTTTACGTCAGGGAATCCGAAGAGCTGATCGTAGAGGCGACCGAACTGGTCAGAAATATCGTCACAGAAAGCACAGAAAATGCCGTTGTCGAGTGGTCTGCCTTAAAGCAAACCATGCGGGACGCGTTAAACCAATTCTTATACGAAAAAACGAAACGAAAACCAATGATCATCCCAATCATCATGGAAGTATAAAACCAAGAGCCTGCCTCTTGGTTTTTTTTTCGCCCTTTTTACACTGAATGAAAAAAACGCCATAGTCCATAATACAAAAGAAACTCGAGAAAGAGGTGACCCAGATGGACGAAAATCGGATGCAAAACGGAGAAGGACAAGGAGAACAGCCGGCCAAACAGGACGCTAAGGACAACCTCCTCAATAAAATACAGCAGCTTGGCGAAACAAATCTTCCGCAAATGGGACAGGATTCAAACATCCACTGCCTGACCATCATCGGACAAATTGAAGGGCATGTTCAGCTCCCGCCACAAAACAAAACGACAAAATATGAGCATGTGATTCCGCAGATTGTCGCAATCGAACAAAATCCTAAAATCGAAGGGCTGCTGATCATTTTGAATACGGTCGGGGGCGATGTGGAGGCAGGCCTGGCGATAGCCGAGATGCTGGCATCGCTGTCAAAACCGACCGTCTCCATCGTGCTTGGAGGCGGACATTCAATCGGCGTTCCGATCGCGGTCTCCTGCGATCACAGCTATATCGCCGAAACCGCTACGATGACGATCCATCCGGTCAGGTTGACGGGGCTGGTGATCGGTGTGCCGCAGACATTTGAGTATCTTGATAAAATGCAGGAAAGGGTCATTAAGTTTGTGACCAGCCATTCCAACATTTCAGAAGAGAAATTTAAAGAGCTCATGTTTTCAAAAGGCAATCTGACCCGTGACATCGGGACGAATGTCGTCGGAAACGATGCGGTCAAGTATGGATTGATCGATGAAACGGGCGGTGTCGGACAAGCCATCCAAAAGCTCAATCAATTGATCGAACAAGAACGCGGCGGGAAAGAAAGGATGATTCAATGATTCTTTATACGACGATGCCGCAGGAAATCGTTTTCGCCGGCCAGGCGGAGCAGACCAACCTGAGGCAGATAGACGTAAACGGCGTGCCCCTCCTCGTCGAAATGAACGGGGATGAAGCAAGAGTGGTTCAGGTTCTCAGTACAAATCCGATGGATTTTTTAAAGCAGGAGACGTCTCCGGGCCAAAAGCTGAAGCTGACATTTTATAAATAGCTGAAGTGTCATCAGGATAAATATGCTATAATAGGGGAATACAGAGGAAACATCGCAGCCGAAAACGGGCTGCTTTCTCTTTGTTTTTATATTTTTTTGATGTAGTAAGGTGATGGAACATGGCAAAAAGAAAAAGGAAATCGAAAAAGAAACAAAAACAGGTCAAAAGGATTAATCTAAAATATGAATTGTACGGTTTAATTTGTATCGCCATTTCGATTATTACGGTGTTACAGCTTGGCGTTGCAGGCCAAACGTTCATTTACATGTTCCGTTTTTTCGCAGGCGAGTGGTTTATCCTATGTGTTCTTTCTCTCTTTTTAACAGGCGTATCATTGTTTTGGAAGAAAAAAACGCCGGGTTTTTTGACGAGAAGAAAAGCGGGGCTCTATTGCATCGTCGCAAGCATGCTGCTTCTGTCCCATGTACAGCTCTTTCAGCACTTGGCAGACAGGGGAATGATCCAGTCGCCGAGTGTGATCCAAAATACGTGGGAACTGTTTTTAATGGACATGAAAGGTGAAACGGGCACCCCTGACCTGGGCGGCGGCATGATCGGAGCGGTGCTGTTTGCGGGATCTTATTTTCTGTTCGCAGCCGCCGGCTCTAAAATCATCGCCATTTTTCTCATACTGATCGGCCTCCTTCTGATCACTGACCGCTCCCTTCAGGAGACGCTGATCAAATGGACGGCTCCGGTCGCCTCGTTTATGAAAAATCAATGGCTGGCGTTTCTCGATGATCTCAAGGATTTGAAGCATCATTCAGCAAAAAAGAAAACCGGAAAAAAACAGAAAACACAACGAAAACCGAAAGCTGTGGAAGAGCCCGCACCGGAAGCTGAGGCTGATCAAGATCCGGTGATTCAGACAGAGCCGATCATTTCAAGCTTTTCCGACCGGGATGAAAAGCCGGAGGTTCAGGCTTTTGAAGCCCCTGAGCAGCCGGAAGCGCCGCCTGAGCCTGAAGGTGAAGGGGACATACCGGCCGCACCGGAGATCGCATTTACAGAGCTCGAAAACAAAGATTATCAGCTGCCATCGCTCAATTTGCTGGATGATCCGAAGCATACCGGCCAGCAGGCTGATAAAAAAAATATTTATGATAATGCGCGAAAGCTTGAAAGAACATTCCAAAGCTTCGGTGTGAAGGCAAAAGTCACACAGGTTCATCTCGGCCCGGCCGTCACGAAGTATGAGGTCTACCCTGATGTCGGCGTCAAGGTGAGCAAGATCGTCAATTTAAGCGATGACCTGGCGCTCGCACTGGCGGCCAAGGATATCCGCATCGAAGCCCCGATCCCGGGCAAATCAGCGATCGGAATCGAAGTGCCGAACGCGGAAGTCGCGATGGTCTCCTTAAAAGAAGTGCTCGAATCGAAGCTGAATGACCGTCCGGACGCAAAGCTCATGATCGGGCTCGGCCGGAATATTTCCGGTGAGGCGGTTTTGGCTGAATTGAACAAAATGCCCCACCTTCTTGTCGCGGGTGCGACGGGAAGCGGGAAAAGCGTCTGTGTCAACGGCATTATCACAAGCATTTTAATGAGAGCAAAGCCGCATGAAGTCAAAATGATGATGATCGACCCGAAAATGGTCGAGCTTAATGTGTATAACGGCATCCCGCATTTGCTCGCGCCTGTAGTGACAGATCCAAAAAAAGCGTCGCAGGCTTTGAAAAAGGTTGTCAACGAGATGGAGCGGCGCTATGAATTGTTTTCTCATACAGGAACGCGAAATATTGAAGGCTATAACGACTGCATTAAAAGGATGAATGCATCTGAAGAAGCGAAGCAGCCTGAGCTTCCGTACATCATTGTCATAGTGGACGAGCTTGCCGACTTGATGATGGTCGCCTCTTCAGATGTTGAAGACTCGATTACAAGGCTGTCGCAAATGGCCCGTGCGGCTGGAATCCACTTGATCATAGCGACACAGCGCCCTTCCGTCGATGTCATCACAGGGGTGATTAAAGCCAATATCCCGTCAAGAATCGCATTCAGCGTGTCTTCACAAACCGATTCAAGAACGATTCTTGATATGGGGGGCGCTGAAAAGCTTCTCGGAAGAGGGGACATGCTGTTTCTGCCTGTCGGCGCCAACAAGCCGGTCCGCGTTCAAGGAGCTTTCTTATCAGACGAAGAGGTCGAAAAAGTCGTGGATCATGTCATCACCCAGCAAAAAGCCCAGTACCAGGAAGAGATGATTCCGGAAGAAACGTCTGAAACGCTCAGCGAAGTGACCGATGATCTTTACGATGAAGCGGTCGCACTCGTCGTCGGCATGCAGACGGCATCCGTTTCCATGCTGCAAAGACGGTTCCGGATCGGCTACACGAGAGCGGCCCGTCTCATCGATGCCATGGAAGAACGCGGAGTCGTCGGTCCTTATGAAGGATCAAAGCCCCGTGAAGTCCTCATGTCAAAAGAGCAATATGAAGAACTCTCTTCCTAAAAGAAGAGAGTTCAGTTTAATATAAATTTATTATGTAAACTAACTGAGTTCAAAACGTCTATTTATTTATTTGACAAAACATGATATAGTTATCCTCAATTAAAGATAATTTTAATTTGATCTGTCAGACGGAGGGAGAACATGTCGATAAAAGCTGACAATCAACGTTTATGTCTAAAAGTGATTGATCGGATAAAAGATGATATCGAAAAAGGCGTTTACCGAGAGAATGAACAGCTCCCGTCTGAATTTGAGCTGTCAAAGTTGATGGGCGTCTCGAGGGGTGCTTTGCGCGAAGCGCTCAGAGTGCTGGAGGATGAAAACGTGATCATCAGAAGGCACGGCGTCGGCACATTTGTAAACGCCAAACCTTTATTCCTATCAGGCATCGAGCAGCTGAACAGCGTAACGAAAATGATTGAACAGGCAAGCATGACCCCGGGAACCATTTTTATGTCTTCACAGATAACGGACCCGACGGAAGAGGATCTGCTCCGTTTTCAAAATGCTGATGAAAACGGGATATTTCTCCTTGAGCGGGTAAGAACAGCGAACGGAGCACCTGTCGTCTACTGTCTCGATAAAATACCGATGGCGATTCTGCCGAAAGGCTTTTCACATGAGCAGGAATCGATGTTTGAATGGCTTGAGCACAAGTCTGGCGCGGTCATAAGCTACGCAGTCGCCGATATTGTGCCGATCGGCTACCATGATAAGATCTCACAAATTCTTGAGTGTGATCCGGAAACAGCTCTGCTTTTGCTGAAACAGATTCACTATGACCAACACGACAGTCCTGTATTGTATTCGCTGAATTATTTCAGGGCTGATAAATTCAGGTTTCACGTCGTAAGAAAACGTTTTTGACAGGACGGGCGCTCGAGCTGCGAGCGGCTGTTTTTTAAACGTGTCCGCCCGCCGTACATAAACACACCCTCTTTAAGCCACAATAACAGGTAGAAATACTAATGAATTGGGTGAAAAAAGTTGAGCAGAAAAAAAGGCGTTAAAAGCATTATCGCGCTGTCTTCCGTCCCGCTCGTCATGACGCTTGGCAACTCGATGCTGATTCCTGTTTTGCCTGTCATTGAAAAAAAATTGAACATCTCTTCCTTCCAGGTTTCTTTAATCATCACGGTCTACTCGGTCGTGGCGATCATCTGCATCCCGATAACGGGTTATTTGTCCGACCGGTTTGGGAGAAAAAAGGTCATGCTTCCGTGCCTCGTCATTGCGGCTGCCGGAGGCGCAGTCGCCGGCTTTGCCTCTTCCTTTTTCAAAGAGCCGTACGCGCTGATTTTGGCGGGGCGTGTGCTTCAAGGCATCGGTTCGGCAGGAGCCGCTCCGATCGTGATGCCGTTTATCGGAGATTTGTTCCACAATGATGAAGAAGTCAGCGCAGGTCTCGGAGATATTGAAACCGCAAATACCGCCGGAAAAGTGTTAAGCCCGATTTTAGGGGCTTTTTTAGCATCTTGGGTTTGGTTTATGCCGTTCTGGTTTATTCCGGTCGTTTGTCTTGCCAGCTTTTTTCTTGTGCTATGTTTTGTGCCAAGGCCAAAGGAGAATAGCACAGATACAAAATCTTTAAAAGAGTTTTCGAAAAACGTCAAACATATTTTTAAACGGGAAGGACGCTGGCTTGTGTCGATTTTCATTATCGGCGGCATTATTATGTTTCTGCTGTTCGGGGTGCTCTTTTATCTTTCAGAAAACCTTGAGAAAGAGTATCAGATTGACGGGATTGTCAAAGGAGCGCTGCTCAGCATTCCGCTGCTTTTTTTATCGGTCAGCTCTTATTTGGCGGGAAAGCTGATCGGAAACAATAAAATCAGAATGAAAATCTGTGTGGTCATCGGGATGGTCCTGCTTGTCCTGTCTTTTGGCGGATTGTGGTGGAATCACAGCTTTTATCCGTTGTTCCTGTTTATGAGCATCGGCGGCATCGGCATCGGGATGGCTCTTCCTTCGCTTGATGCGCTGATTACGGAAGGCATCTCAAAAGATGAGCGCGGAACGATTTCGTCATTTTACAACAGCATGCGGTTTATCGGCGTCGCTCTCGGACCGCCCGTTTTTGCCTATATGATGACAAATGCGGAACGTCTGATTTTCATTGTCTCCCTTTTGTGCAGCCTGGCCGCTTTAGCTCTTGTCTTATTTTATATTGACCCAAAAGAAAATGAAAATGAAGCGGTAAAGACGGTGTGACATGCACCGTTTTTTCATTTACCCGGAGGGGCAAGGGTTTTAGTTTCCTTAAATCCCCTCCAGTTGATATAATTACAACCAAACAGCCAAGAGCATATGCTGAATTCTGGTCATAATACATAATATAAACAAGGACGAAGGAGGTTCTTTATGACATACCTTAATGAAATAAAGGGAAAACACCGGGGACTGACAACTCATATTGTGAAAACGGAAAAGTTTAAAACCGTTTCGATCATTTTTAAAATGCTTGCCCCTTTAACAAAAGAAGATGTGACAAAACGGGCTCTCTTTCCTCATGTGCTCCTGCGGGGAACGAGCAGACACCCCAAAACAGCCGAGCTCAGAACGTACCTTGACGAGCTTTACGGCACTTCGGTGTCAGCGGATCTTTCCAAAAAAGGGGAGCAGCATGTCATCACATTCCGGCTGGATATCGCCAATGAAAAATATTTAAAGGATCAGACACCCCTTCTGGAAAAAGGCTTGGAGCTTCTTTCGGACATCATGTTTTCTCCTGCGCTGAAAGACGGCGCTTTTGATTCATTGTACGTTTCTCAGGAAAAACGGACGTTGAAGCAGAGGATCCAGGCTGTATACAACGATAAAATGCGCTACTCCAATCTGAGGCTCATTCAGGAAATGTGCAAAGATGAGCCGTATTCCCTGCATGTAAACGGGGAGCTTGAGGATGTGGAAGCCATCACTCCTGAAAGCCTGTATGAAGCTTACACAAAAGCGATCAACGAAGATCAGCTCGATTTATACATCGTTGGGGATGTGGATGCCGGCCAGGTTGACCAATACATTTCATCTTATTTCAACGCGGCTGAAAGAGAGGCGAAGCCTGCAGCCGATATTCAGCGCGGCCTTGCCCCCGAGCCACGGGAAGTCATTGAAGATGCCGATGTCAAGCAGGGAAAGCTGAACATGGGCTTTCGGACCAATACGTATTTTACAGATGAAGATTACCCGGCTTTACAGCTGTTTAACGGTCTGTTCGGCGGCTTTTCCCATTCCAAGCTGTTTATCAATGTCCGGGAAAAAGCAAGCCTCGCCTATTATGCGGCTTCAAGAATCGAAAGCTTTAAAGGGCTTTTAATGGTCATGTCCGGTATTGAAGTCGGCAATTATCAAAAAGCTGTCGATATTATTCGCGAACAGTTTCAAGAAATGAAAAAAGGCAATTTTACGGAAGAGGCAATCAGCCAGACGAAAGCGGTCATCAAAAATCAAATTCTTGAAACGCTTGACACGCCTTACGGCTTAGTCGAATTCATTTATCAGCAGGCCGCCGCCCGAACCGAGTATTCTTTGGAAGAATGGCTCGACCGCATTGACAGCGTCACAAAGGACGATATTATCGAAGTCGGAAAGAAAATCGAATTGGATACAACGTACTTTCTGAAAGGGACGGAGGGAGCATCTTGACGAAAACGATCGAATTTGACCAGCTTAAGGAAACGCTATACTATGAAAAAATGCCCGGCGGGCTTGATGTCTATGTTCTTCCGAAAGAAGGCTTTAACAAGACATATGCAGTATTTACGACAAAGTACGGCTCGATTGACAACCAGTTCGTTCCGCTCGGAAAACAAGATATGGTCCGCGTGCCTGACGGGATCGCACACTTCTTGGAGCATAAGCTGTTTGAAAAAGCCGACGGAGATGTATTTCAGCAGTTCAGCAAGCAGGGGGCGTCAGCCAATGCTTTTACCTCCTTTACAAGAACGGCGTATCTTTTTTCAAGCACATCAAACGTAGAAGAAAATTTAGAAACGCTCGTCAACTTTGTGCAGGATCCTTATTTTACGGAAAAAACGGTTGAAAAAGAAAAAGGCATTATCGGCCAGGAAATCAATATGTACGACGATAATCCGGATTGGCGCCTTTTCTTCGGTTTGATCGAAAATATGTATAAAGAACACCCTGTGCGGATCGACATCGCCGGGACGATTGAAAGTATCTCACACATTACAAAGGATCTTTTGTATGAATGTTATGAGACGTTCTATCATCCGAGCAATATGCTGCTGTTTGTCGTCGGTCCGGTAGATCCTGAAGCGATCATCCGCCAGGTCCGGGAAAATCAGCAGAACAAGCCGTATACAGACCAGCCGGAAATCGTCCGCAAAGAAGTCAGCGAGCCTGCGGCCGTCCATCAAAAAGAGCAGGAAATCAAAATGAATGTCCAAAGCTCGAAATGCTTAGTCGGTCTGAAAAGCATCAATCCGACCAACACGGGCGGCGCCCTTTTAAAGCATGAGCTCACCATGAACCTGATTCTCGAGTGTCTGTTCGGCAAAAGCTCGGCCGATTATGAACGGATTTATGAAAAAGGCTACATTGATGAGACATTCAGCTATGACTACACCGAAGAGCACGGCTTTGGCTTCGTTTCTGTCGGCGGGGATACGCCCGAACCTGATAAGCTGGCCGACGAGCTGAAGCAAGTGCTGTTTAAGGCGAAAGAGACGATCACGGCCGAAAAATTGGAGCTGGCAAGAAAGAAAAAAATCGGCAATTTCTTAAAATCGATGAACTCGCCTGAGTACATTGCCAATCAATTTACACGATACGCCTTTTTGGAGACGAGTCTATTTGATATCGTCACCGTCCTTGAATCGATTACCCTCGAGGATGTTCAGCAGATCATCGAAGAAGAAATAGAAGAAGACCGAATCACCGTCTGCAAAGTCGTTCCAAAATCGTGAAACACCGGGAAGTTCAGCGTGAGCAAAATGCACGCTGGACCTTTCTTTTTTTGAGGAGGGGTATACAATGGCAAAACAGGCTCTTGTGACAGGAGCTAGCGGGGGAATCGGCCAAAGCATATGCGAAAAGCTCGCGCAAAGCGGCTTTGATTTGTTCCTCCACTACAACACAAATGAACAAGCAGCCATTGCTTTAAGCAAAAGGCTGTCAGATACATACGGTGTTCAAACGGACATCATCCAAAGCGATCTGTCCGCTCCGGACGGCGCCGCGGCGGTTTCCGATTATATCGGCGGGCGGGCGCTTGACGCCATTATTTTAAACAGCGGGCAAAGCTTCCGCGGGCTTGTGACAGACATGTCGAATGGGGAGGTTCAAGACATGGTTCAGCTGCACGTATCCAGCCCGTTTCTGTTGACGAGGAACCTTTTGCCGGCCATGGTCAGCAGAAAAGCCGGCGCGATTGTCGCGATCAGTTCCATTTGGGGGGAGGCCGGGGCTTCCTGCGAGGTGCTGTACAGTATGACGAAGGGCGCGCAAAATTCGTTTGTCAAAGCTCTCGCTAAAGAGCTTGCACCGAGCGGCATCAGAGTTAACGCTGTTTCCCCAGGTGCCGTCAAAACAAATATGATGGCCGGATTTTCAAAAGAAGAAGAGGAGATGATAGCGGAGGACATCCCGATGGGCAGACTCGCAAAGCCGGGAGAGGTCGCAGACGCCGTCCAGTTTTTGCTTTCAGAAAAAGCATCTTATATTACCGGCCAGATTTTATCGGTAAACGGAGGCTGGCATTGTTAAAAACATGTATAGTTTATGATCCCGCCGAGAATAATAAGCCTGTAACTTTAAGAGAATGGAGGGCCTGATATGTCCGTACTGGATAATTGGGATCAGTGGAAAAACTTCTTGGGCGACCGCCTGAACTATGCCCAGGAAAAAGGAATGTCAAACGAAACCATTTCAGATCTTGCTTATGAGATCGGAGATTATTTAGCTGGTGAGGTAGATTCAAAAAACCATCAGGAAAGAGTGCTTGCAGATCTTTGGAGCGTAGCTTCGGAAGAGGAGCAGCGCGCCATTGCGAACGTGATGGTCAAGCTTGTTGAAAACAACAGCTCACATTAAGGAGAGAGTGTGTTCACTCTCTCTTTTTTATAGGTTTGAATGTCGGGTTTCTTTGCGGACTGGTCGCTTTTTTCTGTTTGCCGAAGAGGTTTGAAGGGTAAAAAGGGGGCAGAAGGGCCGATTTCAGCGCCCGTTTTTTCCTGATTTTGGGAAACGGACGTTTTTCTTATTTAATCACACATTCTGCTTTCTAATTAAGGCAAAATGCTTTATGATAAAGGAAGGTAAATTTTTGCCACGATGATGGGTAGGGAGGTTATCATTTGGCAAAGCTCGAATGGTATTTAGAATATGAAATCCAAGTCAACCGTCCCGGACTTCTGGGAGATATATCCTCTTTGCTAGGGATGCTATCGATCAATATTGTCACAATTAACGGCGTTGATACTTCGAGAAGGGGCCTTTTGCTAAAATGCCGTCATATAGATCAGATCAAACGCCTTGAATCCATTTTAAACACGATGGAAACGATTAAAGTTACAAAGCTGAGGGAGCCTAAATTGAGGGATCGCCTCGCTGTAAGGCACGGCCGCTACATCCAGCGGGATGCCGATGATAAAAAAACGTTCCGCTTTGAACGCGCCGAGCTCGGGCTGCTTGTCGATTTTATGGCTGAACTGTTTAAAAAAGACGGCCATAAGCTGATCGGAATTCGGGGGATGCCCCGTGTCGGCAAGACGGAATCGATCGTCGCTTCGAGCGTCTGTGCCAGCAAAAGATGGCTTTTTGTGTCTTCGACGCTTCTGAAGCAAACGATCAGGAGCCAGCTGGTTGCAGATGAATACAACACGGAAAACGTCTTTATTTTGGACGGGATTGTCTCGACGAGAAGGGGATCTGAGCGCCATTTGCAGCTCGTCAGTGAAATTATGCGCCTGCCCGCGACAAAAGTTGTCGAACACCCGGATATTTTTGTTCAAAATACGGAATATACGATGGATGATTTCGATTACATTATCGAATTGCGTAACAGCCCTGATGAGGTGATTACATATGAACATGCCGAAGAACCGCAGATGTTTGACCATACGGGTTTTTCAGGCTTTGATTTTTAAAATGGAAGGTGTTTGTTGTGACTGAACTAGGAAATCGGCTGAAAGAAGCCAGAGAGGAAAAAGGGATGTCGTTAGACGATCTTCAGGCTGCCACGAAAATCCAAAAAAGATATTTGACTGCGCTTGAAGAAGGGAACTATGACATTATTCCGGGAAAGTTTTATGTAAGAGCTTTTATTAAACAGTACGCGGAAGCTGTCGGGTTAAACTCGGAAAATCTGTTCGAAGAATTCAAAAAGGATATCCCTGACTCCTACAATGATGAGGTTTCTGATAAGCTTTCTTCGATCAAGCCGCAGAGGGAGCTTCCCAAGTCTGCCTCCAAAGCGCTTGAGCTTTTGCCTACATTGCTTGTCTCAGCCGGCGTTATTGTCGTGATTGCGATCATTTACGTCATCGTTCAGGCTGTGATCGGAGGAGGAAATCAAAATTCCGCCGACCAGACGAAAACAGAGGAGACGCAAAGCAAGTACGACGTCTCCAAGGATTCACCGCTGACGAAGGAAAATCAAAAAAGCGGGGATAACGAAAAAGCCGCGGACAAAGACAAAAAAGAAAACGGTGATGATGAGCAGGCCGATGAGAAAAAAGAGTTGAACATCAAGACCGTAAGCAGCCAGGGCAGCTCGACCACCTATGAAGTATCGGGAGCTGATAAGCTTGAGCTTGAGGTGAAAACGACTGGAGACTCCTGGGTAAGGGTGCAGGATGCGAAAGGAAACTCTCTTAAAGAAGGAACGATGAAAAAAGGGGAGACCTTTCAAAAAAATATAACCGACCAGGATCAGATTGATTTGCGGATCGGATATGCACCGGGTGTGGAAATTAAAATCAACGGCAAGGTTCTTTCCTATGAACTTGATCCGAAGAATGTGATGACACAAAATATAACGATTCAAAATAAAAAGGAGGAAAAGTCATCTTAATGCCCGGATGACTTTTTCTTTCGTCCATCAGCAATAATACGATACATATGGAGGCAACTTTATGTTTAACTTACCGAATAAAATTACGCTTTCGAGAATCGCCTTAATTCCTATTTTCATGATCATCATGCTTGTTCCGTTTCAGTGGGGATCGCTTTCTTTCGGAAACGAATCGATTCCGGTCGCACATCTGATCGGCGCCCTTCTGTTTATTTTCGCATCTGTTACCGATTGGGTCGACGGTTATTATGCGAGAAAGCTGAATCTTGTGACGAACTTCGGGAAATTTCTTGATCCGCTTGCAGACAAATTGCTCGTATCCACGGCTTTGATCATTTTGGTTCATTACCATCTGGCGCCGGCATGGATGGCGATCGTCATTATCAGCCGGGAATTCGCTGTGACAGGACTCCGCCTTGTTCTTGCAGGGACAGGGGAAGTCGTGGCGGCGAATATGCTTGGAAAAGTGAAAACATGGGCACAGATCATCGCCATTTCAGCGCTTCTCCTGCACAATCTGCCATTTGAGCTCGTCTCGTTCCCGTTTGGCTCTCTGGCATTATGGGTGGCCGTCTTTTTCACCGTCGTATCCGGATGGGATTATTTCGCTAAGAACTGGGACGCTTTAAAAACATCGAACTAAACATTAGGGAAGTGGAAAACATGAAACTGGAAAGAAAAGCTGAAATCATTGCCGTCGGTTCAGAGCTTTTGCTTGGGCAAATTGCCAATACGAACGCGCAGTTTATCAGCAAGCAGCTCGCGGAAATCGGCATCAATGTTTTTTATCATACAGCGGTTGGAGACAATCCCGAACGCTTGAAGCAAGTGATTAAAACCGCGCAGGAAAGGTCTGATTTCATCATCTTTTCCGGCGGGCTCGGGCCGACGAAAGACGATTTGACAAAAGAAACGATCGCCGAGGTCGTCGGACGTCCGCTTCAGCTTGATGAAGAAGCCTTTCAATCGATTGAGGATTATTTCAAAAAAACGAACCGCACGATGTCACCGAACAATCGGAAGCAGGCACTGATCCTCGAAGGGTCTGATGTATTGCCAAACCGGTTCGGCATGGCCCCGGGGATGCTTTTGGAGCATGAATCCCGCTTTTACATGCTTCTTCCCGGACCTCCGAAAGAGCTGAACCCAATGTTTGAAAACGAAGCGAAGCCGCTCATTCTTGAAAAACTGGGCTCAAAGGAAAAAATCGTCTCAAGGGTGCTTCGGTTCTTCGGAATCGGAGAATCCCAGCTTGAAACGGATTTGGAAGACCTTATTGACGCTCAGACTAACCCGACGATCGCGCCTTTGGCGGCCGATGGGGAAGTGACCCTCAGGCTGACGGCCAAACACGCGGATCCGGCTGAGACGGAACGCCTTCTTAAAGAAACGGAAGACCGGATTTTAGAGCGTGTTGGGGAGTTCTTTTACGGATATGACGATACTTCGCTTGTTGAAGAGCTTGCGAAAGCCTGCGTCCGCAAAGGGATGACGCTGTCTGCCGCGGAAAGCTTTACAGGCGGGCTGTTTTCGAGCTGGCTGACGGAGCTCAGCGGAGCCTCCGAATATTTCAGAGGAGGAGCCGTCTGCTACACAAACGAATTGAAAGTTTCAGCGGCAGGAGTTTCCGAAGAAACGCTGAACCGCTTCGGAGCCGTCAGCGCGGAATGCGCGAAGGAGCTCGCAGCAGGCATCAGAAACAAAACCGGAAGCGACATCGGCATCAGCTTTACCGGAGTAGCCGGTCCGAATACGCAGGAAGGCCATCCCGCAGGAAAGGTATTTATCGGGGTCTCTGTGAACGGCAAAGCAGAAGAGGTGCATGAATTCATGTTTGCCGGCTCCAGATCCGCGGTCAGGAAGCGTTCCGCCAAATACGGCTGCCATCTGCTGCTGAATGTGCTGGGAAAATAAGCGATAATATCTTTTTCGGAGAATCTTCCTTTTAAAAAAGACCGCTTTATCCTATGAGATCATATTTTTATCGTTTAAAACCCGTCAAAAAAATCGAATATGCGTTCGCTTTTTTCTTGGCAAATCAGTGCAAACAAGGTATAGTAGATATAGCGGAAGTGATAAAGGAGGAAAAAATAGAATGAGTGATCGTCAGGCAGCCTTAGACATGGCGCTTAAACAAATAGAAAAACAGTTTGGTAAAGGTTCGATTATGAAACTGGGCGAACAGACTGAAACAAGAATTTCAACTGTACCGAGCGGTTCTTTAGCGCTCGATGCAGCCCTCGGTGTGGGCGGATATCCGCGCGGAAGGATTATTGAAGTATACGGTCCTGAAAGCTCTGGTAAAACGACGGTGGCTCTTCATGCGATTGCCGAAGTTCAACAGCAGGGCGGACAGGCTGCGTTCATAGACGCCGAACACGCGCTGGACCCCGTTTACGCGCAAAAATTAGGTGTCAACATTGACGAGCTGCTGCTGTCCCAGCCTGATACGGGAGAACAGGCGCTTGAAATTGCGGAAGCGCTTGTCAGAAGCGGAGCCGTTGATATCGTTGTCATCGACTCGGTTGCTGCGCTCGTGCCGAAAGCGGAAATCGAAGGAGACATGGGAGATTCTCATGTCGGCCTGCAGGCCAGACTGATGTCCCAGGCGCTGCGGAAGCTTTCCGGAGCCATCAATAAATCGAAAACCATCGCGATCTTTATTAACCAGATCCGCGAAAAAGTCGGTGTAATGTTTGGTAATCCGGAGACGACTCCGGGCGGAAGGGCCTTGAAGTTCTATTCTTCTGTGCGCCTTGAAGTGCGCCGAGCCGAACAGCTTAAACAAGGCAATGATGTCATGGGGAACAAGACGAAAATTAAAGTCGTGAAAAACAAAGTGGCCCCTCCTTTCCGGACAGCCGAAGTGGACATTATGTACGGCGAAGGAATCTCAAAAGAAGGGGAGATCATCGACCTTGGAACAGAGCTTGACATCGTGCAAAAAAGCGGTGCATGGTACTCCTACCAGGATGAACGTCTTGGACAGGGCCGCGAAAATGCGAAGCAGTTCCTGAAAGAAAACAAAGACGTGCTTCTGATGATCCAGGAGCAGATCAGGGAGCATTATGGATTGGATGATGCCGGCAGTCAGGCTCCTAAAGGTGATGACGAAGAAATCCAGGAAGAACTCGAATTTTAATATTAAGGCCGCCGATGGATCGGCGGCCTTTTCTTCAGCTTTTTGCTGAGGCACCGATTCCCCCCTCCACTTAAAAAAACGCTCCGACAGCTGCCCGCGCCGAAGCTCCTCTTCCATTTTCAGCGGTTTGAAGCGCCATAAGCGGCGAATATCTTTTGAAACGTTAAGACCGTAAGCTTGACAAGTATTTCCCACACAATTACAATGAAATTGTATCACTTGTTTTTCTTAACATGATTGATAAACATTTAAACTTGACAAGGGCTGTGAAGCTTCTTCATTCCCTGTGAAGGTTCTGTATGTTGAGAAGAAAGTACAATGTACATGCCGACACTTACTTTTAGCAAGAAACAAGTTCATAGCAAGAGGAGGTGAAAGTATGAGTCCTTTAACAATTCTCATCTCCATTTTGCTGAGCCTATTCTGTTTAGTTGTTGGCTACTATGTTCGTAAAATCATTGCCGAAGCAAAAATTTCAGGTGCGCGGAATGCAGCCGAACAAATTCTTGGAGACGCAAAGCGGGATGCTGAAGCGTTGAAAAAAGAAGCCCTTCTTGAAGCAAAGGACGAGATTCATACGCTTCGGATAGAAGCTGAACAAGAAGTTCGTGAAAGACGAAATGAGCTTCAAAAACAAGAAAACCGTTTACTTCAAAAGGAAGAAAACCTTGATCGAAAAGATGAATCGTTAGATAAACGGGAAGCGATGTTGGAGAAGAAAGATCATTCTCTGAATGAACGACAACAACATATTGAAGAGATGGAAAGCAAAGTGGATGACATGATTCGTATGCAGCAGTCGGAATTGGAGCGTATTTCAAGTCTGACTCGTGATGAAGCGAAGCAAATCATTCTGGAACGGGTTGAAAATGAGCTTTCCCATGACATCGCGATCATGATGAAAGAAACTGAAAATCGTGCGAAAGAAGAGGCTGATAAAAAAGCGAAAAATATTCTTTCATTGGCTTTACAGCGCTGTGCGGCTGATCATGTGGCTGAGACAACGGTTTCAGTTGTCAACCTTCCAAATGATGAGATGAAAGGCCGTATTATCGGACGTGAAGGAAGGAACATCCGTACACTGGAAACATTGACGGGAATCGATCTTATCATTGACGATACGCCGGAAGCCGTTATCCTTTCAGGATTTGATCCGATCAGGCGCGAAACAGCTAGGATCGCTCTTGATAAACTCGTTCAGGATGGCCGCATTCATCCTGCCAGAATCGAAGAAATGGTTGAGAAATCCCGCCGTGAAGTCGATGATTATATTCGCGAAATGGGTGAACAGACGACATTTGAGGTCGGAGTCCACGGTCTTCATCCCGATTTAATCAAAATTCTCGGCCGTTTGAAGTTCAGAACAAGCTATGGACAGAATGTGTTAAAGCATTCTATGGAAGTGGCATTTCTGACAGGCCTAATGGCTGCAGAGCTTGGAGAAGACGTAACGCTCGCCAAAAGAGCAGGGCTTCTTCATGACATCGGGAAAGCGATTGACCATGAGGTGGAAGGAAGCCATGTCGAAATCGGTGTGGAACTGGCCACCAAGTATAAAGAGCACCCTGTCGTCATCAACAGTATCGCATCACACCACGGAGATCAGGAGCCGACTTCCATCATCGCCGTTCTCGTGGCCGCAGCCGATGCGCTGTCAGCCGCAAGACCTGGCGCAAGAAGCGAAACGCTCGAAAATTACATTCGCAGGCTTGAAAAGCTGGAGGAAATCTCTGAATCGTATGAGGGTGTTGAAAAGTCGTTTGCGATACAGGCCGGACGGGAAGTGCGGATCATGGTAAAACCAGACTCCATTAACGATCTTGAAGCCCATCGTTTGGCGCGGGAAATTCGAAAACGAATTGAGGACGAGCTTGACTACCCTGGACATATTAAAGTAACGGTGATCAGGGAAACGAGAGCCGTTGAATACGCAAAATAAAGTGGTGCGAACGCATCACTTTATTTTTTTGTTTTCTTGTGTAACACTATTAACAACACCTATTTTATAAAAAGAAAGGGTCAAAACATGAGAATTTTATTTGTTGGAGATGTCGTCGGTTCGCCCGGCAGAGAGATGATCAACAACTATTTGCCAAAACTGAAACTGAAATATAAACCCCATGCCGTCATCGTAAACGGTGAAAACGCGGCGCACGGGAAGGGCATTACCGAAAAAATATATCATCAGATCATTCAGGCGGGCGCAGATGTCATTACAATGGGAAATCATACATGGGATAAAAGGGAAATCTTTGATTTTATTGATGATGCTCCACAGATCATAAGGCCCGCCAATTTTCCTAAAGGAACGCCTGGCAGAGGCATCACATACATAAAAACAAGCGGCGCTAAGGAGCTTGCCGTGATCAATTTGCAGGGCCGGACATTTTTGCCTCCAATCGACTGTCCATTTGAAAAAGCGGATGAACTGATTGAAGAGGCTTCTAAACGAACGCCGTTTATTTTTATCGATATGCATGCCGAAGCGACGAGCGAAAAGCAGGCGATCGGCTGGTATACGGACGGACGGGTTTCAGCCGTAGTCGGAACGCATACACATGTACAGACCGCCGACAACCGCATCCTCCCAAAAGGAACGGCTTACATCACCGACGTCGGGATGACTGGCCCGTATGACGGCATTCTCGGTATGGAACGGGAGACGATTATCAAACGGTTTAAAACAAGCCTGCCGGTCAGGTTTGAAGTCGCGGAAGGCCGCACGACGCTGAGCGCCGTCGTGATCGATATAGACGAACAAAGCAAAAAAGCCGTTAAAATTGACCGTGTACTGATCAATGACGACCACATGTTTTTTGAATAGCTGAACCTGAAAATCACTTTAGAAAAATATTAAAAAGAAAGCAGGAATATCCCGGTCCTATAGTGAATATAGTAAAAATGGAAGGTACCCTGCTATTTTTGAAAAGCAATTAAAAGGGGATGGCTTTTGAAATAGCAATATCTAATAATGATTGTTCTAATGAACACTCACTTATCCATTGTAAATTTAAGGGGGAGCAGGAATGGAAATATTAAAGGTTTCAGCAAAATCAAATCCAAACTCGGTTGCAGGTGCGTTGGCGGGAGTTTTGCGAGAACGAGGGGCTGCAGAAATTCAAGCGATCGGAGCCGGAGCATTGAATCAGGCTGTAAAAGCGGTCGCGATTGCCAGGGGATTTGTGGCGCCAAGCGGCGTCGATCTGATTTGTATTCCGGCGTTTACGGACATTCAAATTGATGGCGAAGAACGGACGGCGATCAAGCTCATTGTAGAACCTCGCTGATAGAAAAAGAATGTACCTATTTCATATGCTTCAACCTGCTTACATATGTAAGCGGGTTGTTTTTGATTTTGGCAGGAAATTTGCCATGGGAGGGGATCTGCTTGAATATTTTTGATGCCCATTCAGACTTGCTTTGGAAGCTTTGGAAACATCCGAAGCTTGATGAATACAGCGATCCTTCGCTGCAAACCCCGGTCAGTGCGCTTTTAAGCGGAAAGACAAAGATCCAGTGCCTTGCGATTTTTCTCCCCGATTCTGTTCCTGCAAATGTGCGCCTCGAAATGGCGCTCGTCCAAATTCAGCTGTTCCATGAAAAAATCGCAAAATATGAACGAATCAAACTGGTCAAAAGCAAAGCAGATATTGATTCTCTTGCTATGGAAGAAACCGGAATCATCTTAACGATGGAAGGCTGTGAACCGATATCCAAAAACCTGAGGCTGTTTGATATCTTTTTTCAGCTCGGCGTCAGAAGCTTCGGCCTGACATGGAACTGGGCGAACGCTTTCGCCGACGGCGCCTTGGAAGAGCGAAATGCCGGCCTTACGCAATGGGGAAAAAAATTGATCAGCATCGCCAACCGGAACAGGGCATGGATAGATGTGTCCCACCTCTCAGAAAAAAGCTTCTGGGATGCCATTTCACTTGCGGCATATCCGATCGCTTCCCATTCGAATGCACACAGTCTTTGCCCCCATCCAAGGAATTTAAGAGATGATCAGATCAAAGCGCTGATTGACAAAAACGGTGTGATCGGCATTACATTCGTTCCTGAATTTGTAAAAGGCAAGGGTACGCCCTCAATAAAAGATATTCTGTCTCACATTGATCATGTCTGCTCGCTGGGCGGTGAACGGCATATCGGATTCGGGTCCGATTTTGACGGGATTGACAAGATGATTCCGGGTCTGGAAGCCCATAAGGATTACGCTAATTTGATCGACGCTTTGGAGTGCCATTATTCGTCAAAACAAGTCAGACGGTTTCTCTACGAAAATTTCATTACACACATTCCTTTTTAAAAAATAGTTCAATTTTTTTCAGAGAGTGTTCAGATGTCCTCCTCACATGTACAGACTTATTTACCAATATGGAAAATCGTGCTACAATCCTTTTGTAAAGCGATTTTTCGAAGGGGGTCTGTTCATCATGAGCGGAAAAATGAAAGCGCTTATCAAGAAGCCGGGGGAGCCGGGAGCCGTTTGCGATCTTGTTCCGATTCCGGAAATCGGCAAACATGAAGTGCTGATTAAAGTCAAAGCTGCATCGATTTGCGGAACTGATGTTCATATCTATCATTGGGATGAATGGGCGAAACAAAGAGTAAAACCGCCCTATGTATTCGGCCACGAATTTTCGGGTGAAGTCGCAGCAGTCGGGGAACATGTCACATCTGTGAAAGAGGGTGACACCGTATCCGCGGAAACGCACATCGTCTGCGGAAGGTGCGTTCCTTGTCTGACGGGGAAAAAGCATGTGTGCAGCAATACGATGATCCTCGGAGTGGATACAGAAGGATGTTTCGCCGAATATGTGAAGGTTCCCGCAGAAAACATCTGGAAAAATCCGCCGGGGATGCCTGATGATCTCGCTTCTATTCAAGAGCCGCTCGGAAATGCCGTACACACCGTGCTGTCAGGAATCACGGCAGGAGCGAAAACCGCCATTGTCGGCTGTGGACCGATTGGCTTAATGGCCGTTGCCGTTGCTAAAGCAGCCGGTGCTTCACAGGTGATTGCCATCGATAAAAACGAGTACAGGCTTGACCTTGCTGTACAGATGGGGGCAACGGAGACAATTTCAATTGAAAAAGATGATCCGCTCAAAATTGTAAGCGCTTTAACAGGCGGATGGGGTGCAGACCTTGTTTGCGAGATGTCAGGCCATCCCACGGCGATCCGCCAAAGCTTAAAAATGGCGGCCAATGGAGGAAGGGTCCATATATTAAGCCTGCCTGAGCATCCGGTATGCATTGACATGACCAATGACATTGTCTTTAAAGGTCTTACGGTTCAAGGCATCACCGGAAGGAAAATGTTTGAAACATGGAGGCAGGTCTCCGAACTGCTTCATACCGAAACCATTCAGATCAGGCCTGTCATCACTCATCATTTTTCTCTTGAAGAGTTTGAAAAAGGTTTTGATCTTATGAGGGAAGGGCAGTGCGGCAAAGTCGTATTGATACCATAGAGAGGAGAGGTTGATATGAAAGAATTCGCGTTTTTACAAAAAGAGCTCGAAACGATGAAGGAAAACGGAACTTTTCAAGAGCTGCCGAAGATCGAATCGGCTCAAGGCCCGACTGTCAGAATGAAGGGGAGAGACATCATTCAGCTGTCCTCCAACAATTATCTTGGACTTACTTCACATCCGCGTCTTAAAAAAGCGGCAGCTGAAGCAGCCGCACAATTTGGGGCGGGAACCGGTTCAGTCCGGACCATTGCCGGCACGTTTGCGATGCATGATGAACTCGAAAAAAAACTGGCCGCCTTTAAAAAAACAGAAGCGGCGCTCGTTTTTCAGTCCGGTTTCACGGCCAATCAAGGCATCCTCTCCAGCATCCTGACAAAAGACGATATCGTCATATCAGATGAGCTCAACCATGCCTCTATCATCGACGGGATCAGACTGACCAAAGCGGGGCGGAAAGTATATCAACACGCGAATATGGAAGACTTGGAAAAGATATTGAAAAAATCAATGAATTACAGAACCCGCCTCATCGTCACAGACGGAGTGTTTTCCATGGACGGAGACATCGCCCCGCTTCCGGAGATTGTCAGACTCGCAGAACAATACGATGCATTTGTCATGGTCGACGACGCTCATGCATCAGGCGTACTCGGGGAAAACGGCCGCGGGACGGTTCATCATTTCGGCCTTGACGGAAAGGTGCACATCCAGGTCGGCACCCTCAGCAAAGCGATCGGCGTCTTGGGGGGATATGCCGCCGGTTCAAACGTGTTGATCGACTATTTAAAACATAAAGGCCGCCCGTTTCTGTTCAGCACCTCGCATCCGCCGGCAGTCACCGCGGCATGCATTGAAGCGGTCAATGTGCTGATGGAAGAGTCTTCACTCATCAAACGGCTTTGGGATAACACGGCATATTTCAAAAAAGGACTCGAAAAAATCGGTCTGCCGCTCATTCAAAGCGAGACGCCGATCACACCGGTCTTAATCGGCGATGAAGCGGAAACATGCCGATTCTCAGCCGTGCTTTTTGAGCTTGGCGTATTTGCCCAGGCGATCGTATTTCCGACCGTTCCGAAAGGCAAGGCGCGAATCAGAACGATCATGACGGCGGAGCATACAAAAGAAGAGCTTGACAGAGCGCTTGACATCATCGAAACCGGCGCCCGAAAAACGGGTTTGCTTTAAGCTCTGCTAAAAAAACAAAGCAAATTACCATTGATAATCATTTTCAGTTAGTGTACAATGATGGGTTCTGGGTTGTGCTGACAGCCGAGAACCTTTATACTGTAGTGTGGAACTTTGTTTGAAAGGAGAAAAAAACATGAATGAGAAACAGCGAACCGAAAGCGGACAGGTCAATCCATCGGACAAAAAATCCGAGAAGGATTACAGCAAATATTTTGAAGCTGTTTATGTTCCGCCTTCCTTAAAAGATGCAAAAAAACGCGGCAAAGAAGAAGTTAAATACCATAAGGATTTTAAAATATCAGAGCAGTACAAAGGCATGGGGGAAGGGCGCAAGTTTTACATCCGCACATACGGCTGCCAGATGAATGAACACGATACAGAAGTGATGGCGGGTATTTTCATGGCGCTCGGATATGAACCGACCGACTCGACAGAAGACGCCAACGTCATTTTGCTGAACACGTGTGCGATCCGAGAAAACGCGGAAAATAAAGTGTTTGGTGAAATCGGCCATTTAAAGGCATTGAAAATGAATAATCCCGATGTGATCCTCGGTGTTTGCGGCTGTATGTCACAGGAAGAATCAGTCGTCAACCGGATTTTAAAGAAACATCCGTTCGTTGATCTGATTTTCGGTACACACAATATCCACCGCCTCCCAGAGCTTTTGTCAGAAGCGTATCTGTCGAAAGAAATGGTGGTTGAAGTGTGGTCAAAAGAAGGTGACGTCATCGAAAACCTTCCGAAAGTCCGCCACGGCAAAATCAAGGGATGGGTCAACATCATGTACGGCTGCGACAAGTTCTGCACATACTGCATCGTACCGTACACAAGAGGAAAAGAGCGCAGCAGACGTCCCGAGGATATTATTCAGGAAGTGAGAAGGCTTGCGGCTGAAGGCTACAAGGAGATCACGCTCCTCGGCCAAAACGTCAATGCCTATGGAAAAGATTTTGAGGACATGGAATACGGACTTGGCCATCTGATGGATGAGCTCCACAAAATCGATATTCCGAGAATCCGTTTTACAACCAGCCACCCGCGCGACTTTGACGACCATCTGATCGAAGTGCTTGCAAAAGGCGGGAACCTCTTGGACCACATCCATCTGCCTGTCCAGTCCGGAAGCTCGGAAGTCTTGAAGCTGATGGCGCGTAAATACGACCGGGAACGCTATCTTGAGCTTGTCGGCAAAATTAAAAAAGCGATGCCGAATGCTTCTTTAACAACGGATATTATCGTCGGCTTCCCGAACGAAACGGAAGAGCAGTTTGAAGAAACACTGTCATTGTACAGGGAAGTTGAGTTTGACAGCGCCTATACGTTCATTTACTCTCCTCGTGAAGGAACGCCTGCCGCGAAGATGAGAGACAATGTTCCCATGAGGGTCAAAAAAGAGCGCCTCCAGCGCTTGAATGACCTTGTCAACGAAATTTCCGCCAAAAAAATGAAGGAATACGAGGGGCAGGTTGTCGAAGTATTAGTAGAGGGTGAAAGTAAAAACAACCCTGATATTCTTGCCGGCTATACACGTAAAAACAAGCTTGTGAACTTCAAAGGGCCTAAAGAAGCGATCGGCCAGCTTGTCAACGTGAAAATCCACCAGGCGAAAACATGGTCGCTTGACGGAGAAATGGTGGGAGAAGCAATCGAGGTGAAATAAGATGACTCTTTACACAAAAAAAGATATTGTGGCAAAAGCGCGCGAGCTCGCGAAAATGATTGCGGAAACGGAAGAAGTCGAATTCTTCAAAAAAGCTGAAGAGCAGATTAATGAAAATGCCAAAATCACGAACATCATTAATCAAATCAAAGCCCTGCAGAAGCAGGCCGTCAACTTTAAACATTATGAAAAGCATGAGGCTTTAAAGCAAACAGAGGCAAAGATCGATGCGCTTCAGGAAGAGCTTGATGGCATTCCGATCATCCAAGAGTTCAGAGACTCTCAAATGGAAGTCAACGACCTTCTCCAGCTTGTCGCCCATACAATATCAAACCAAGTGACAAATGAGATTATAACATCGACCGGGGGAAACCTTTTAACAGGAGAAACCGGTTCAAAAGTCAAAAACTCGCAACCTAGCTGCTCACTATAATTGGCGCCTTTATGGGCGCCTTTTTTTGTGCCGAAAAGTTCGGCATCCGGTCTGTCTTTTTCTTTTATGATTTAAGTCAAGTTTACCTTGTTTGCTGCATACACTTAAACAGATTCATTAAATGGGTACTTTATTTTGATTTCTTAGAGCTCGCACATTAGACGAATGCCCAGCATAGGATAATACGAGGAAAAACAAGGAGGCATGACCGAATGTCTGAATACAGGGAAATTATTACAAAAGCGGTAGTCGCGAAAGGCAGGAAATTCACCCAGTCCACACATACCATCTCCCCTTCGCAAAAACCAACCAGTATATTAGGCGGTTGGATTATCAATCATAAGTATGATGCCGAAAAGATCGGAAAAACGGTTGAAATTGAAGGGACATATGACATCAACGTGTGGTATTCATATGCAGACAACACAAAAACAGAGGTTGTGACAGAACGCGTTTCATATGTAGATGTCATCAAGCTCAGATACCGCGACAAAAACTACTTAGATGATGAACACGAAGTTATTGCAAAGGTGCTCCAGCAGCCGAACTGCCTCGAAGTGACGATTTCTCCAAACGGAAACAAAGTGGTTGTTCAGGCCGAAAGAGAGTTTTTATCTGAAGTGGTCGGAGAAACGAAAATTGTCGTTGAAGTCAATTCCGACTGGACGGAAACCGATGAAGAAGAGGCTTGGGAAGAGGAGCTCGATCAAGAATTGGAGGATATCAATCCTGAGTTTTTGGTCGGAGATCCGGAAGAATAGAAGGAAGCTAGGGAAATATCGCCCTAGTTTCTTTTTTTTTCAGCGTGAATGTTTGTGTGGTATAATCAATCTTGGAATGAATAGAAACGTTGATACATAATGGGGGATTAATATGGCAGGCTACACGCCAATGATACAGCAATATTTAAAGATCAAGGCAGAGTATCAGGATGCCTTTTTATTTTTTCGTCTCGGAGATTTTTATGAGATGTTTTTCGAGGATGCCAAAAAAGCGTCCCAGGAGCTGGAAATTACGCTGACCAGCAGAGACGGCGGATCAAGTGAGAGGATCCCGATGTGCGGGGTTCCCTATCATTCCTGCTCTTCCTATATCGAGCAGCTGATTAAGAAAGGCTATAAAGTGGCCATCTGTGAGCAGGTGGAAGACCCTAAGGCGGCAAAAGGAGTCGTCAAAAGGGAAGTCGTTCAGCTGATTACGCCGGGAACCGTGATGGACGGAAAGGGCATTCATGATAATGAAAACAACTTTATCGCTTCTGTCAGCGATTTTCAGCATACATACGGCCTTGCTTTTTCAGATTTGACGACCGGGGAGAACCTGGTGGCGGCGATTGAAAGATTTGATGATGTAGTGTCTGAAATCTATTCCGTCGGAGCGCGGGAAATCGTCGTCTCCAGCCGGATCAGCGAAGAAGAGATGACCATTTTAAAAGAGCGCTGCGGAGCGACCATCTCCTTCGAAGATGAACGGGCACAAGAGACCCCGGATATTGTAAAAGATCTGCCGTCAACAGAGCTTGTTGACACATTCATGAAGCTCTACACCTATTTGAAGCGCACCCAAAAACGAAGCCTTGACCACCTTCAAAAGGTGCAGCCTTATGAATTGGAAGAAGCGATGAAAATCGATCTTTATTCCAAACGGAATCTTGAGCTTACGGAGACGATCCGCTCCAAAAATAAAAAAGGCTCGCTTCTCTGGCTCTTGGACGAAACCAAAACGGCTATGGGCGGCCGCCTTTTGAAGCAGTGGATCGACCGTCCGCTGATCAGAAAGGGGCAGATCGAAGAGCGCCAGGAAATCGTCGAAACGCTCATGACCCATTTGTTTGAACGGGAGGATTTGCGGGAGCGCCTGAAGGAAGTGTACGACCTTGAACGGCTTGCCGGCCGCGTCGCATACGGAAACGTCAATGCCAGAGATTTGATTCAGCTGAAGGAATCGCTGAAGCAAGTCCCGGCTATCAAGCAGCTTGTCGCATCTCTCAATCATCCAAAAGCTCAGGAGCGCTCTGAAAGAATCGATCCTTGCCGCGATTTGCTTGAACTTTTGGAAGAAGCGCTCTATGAAAATCCGCCGCTATCTCTAAAAGAAGGAAACTTGATAAAAGACGGCTACAACGCGAAGCTTGATGAATACAGGGATGCAAGCAAGAACGGGAAAGACTGGATTGCGAAGCTCGAACAGCAGGAGCGGGAATATACGGGCATCCGTTCATTAAAAGTCGGTTTTAATAAAGTGTTCGGCTACTATATCGAAGTGACGAAAGCAAACATCCACCTTCTTGAAGAAGGACGGTATGAACGAAAGCAGACGCTCGCAAATGCAGAACGTTATATCACACCGGAATTGAAAGAAAAGGAAGCTTTGATTCTTGAAGCGGAAAACAATATTTCTGAACTGGAATATCAGCTGTTTTCAGAGCTGCGGGATCAGGTGAAAGAATATATTCCGCGTCTGCAGCGGCTGGCCAAAATGATGAGCGAGCTCGACGTGCTGCAATGCTTTGCGACGATCAGCGAAAACCGCCATTACGTAAAACCCGAGTTTTCGGATGATGTCGTCGAAGTCGTAGACGGACGGCACCCTGTCGTTGAAAAAGTGATGGACAGCCAGTCTTATGTACCGAACAGCTGTCAAATGGGACAAGGCAGACAAATGCTCCTGATCACAGGACCGAACATGTCAGGTAAAAGCACATATATGAGGCAAATGGCGCTGATTTCGATTTTGGCGCAGATCGGCTGCTTCGTTCCCGCCAAAAAAGCGGTTTTGCCGATCTTTGATCAGATTTTCACGAGAATCGGTGCAGCAGATGACCTGATTTCCGGGCAAAGCACCTTTATGGTGGAAATGCTCGAAGCTAAAAACGCGATTGTCCACGCAACCAAAAACAGCCTGATCTTATTTGATGAGATCGGGCGCGGAACATCCACATATGACGGAATGGCGCTTGCCCAGGCGATCATCGAATATGTCCATAACCATATCGGCGCGAAAACGCTGTTCTCCACTCACTACCATGAGCTGACAGCGCTTGAAGATAAGCTTGCCGAGCTGAAAAACGTCCATGTCCGGGCGGAAGAGTATGAGGGGAAAGTCGTATTTCTCCACCAAATTAAAGAAGGCGCCGCTGACAAAAGCTACGGAATCCATGTCGCACAGCTTGCCGAGCTTCCCGGCGATTTAATCAGCCGGGCCAAAACGATCTTACAAGAGCTTGAAGCGGGCGCTAAAGAACCGGCCGCTTCCAAAGCACCTCAAGTCCAAGCGGAAACAGCCGAAGAACCTCAGGCGCCCGCAGCGGAGCCGGCGCAGCTGTCCTTCTTTGAAACGGACAAGCCGAAGGAAAAACAAGCAAAGCTGTCCAAAAAAGAGCAGGGTGTACTGGAAGAATTTAAAGCGATGAATCTGCTTGATATGACGCCACTACAAGTGATGAATGAACTGTATAAGCTGCAAAAAAAATTAAAATAAAGAGAGGTGACCGCACTTGGCAAAAATTGTCCAGCTTCCCGATGATTTATCAAATAAAATCGCGGCGGGAGAAGTCGTTGAAAGACCGGCATCCGTCGTAAAAGAGCTTGTGGAAAATGCAATTGACGCAAACAGCTCGGTAATTGAAATCGATGTTGAAGAAGCCGGGCTTTCTTCCATCAAGGTTCTTGATGATGGAGAAGGGATGGATCCTGACGACTGCAAAACGGCTTTTTTGCGCCATGCCACAAGCAAAATCAAGGATGAAAACGATCTGTTTCGCGTCAGAACGCTCGGATTTCGCGGAGAAGCATTGCCAAGTATCGCGTCTGTCTCACACGTCAGCATTAAGACGAGCACCGGGGAAGGCGCGGGAACCCATCTGGTACTTCAAGGAGGAAGAATCATTTCCGAGCAAAAATCGTCGAGCCGGCGGGGAACGGAAATTGCCGTTACAAATTTGTTTTTCAATACGCCGGCAAGGCTGAAATATATGAAAACGATCCATACGGAGCTCGGCAATATTACCGATGTCGTCAACAGAATCGCCCTCGCACACCCTGAGGTATCAATCAGGCTGAGGCATCAAGGGAAAACCTTGCTGCAAACAAACGGAAACGGTGATGTCCGCCATGTGCTTGCGGCGATTTACGGAACCGCGGTCGCAAGAAAAATGATTCCGCTTCAAGCCAGCTCGCTAGATTTTGAAGTGAAAGGCTATATTGCGCTCCCGGAAATCACGCGGGCTTCGCGAAATTATATGTCATCAGTCGTCAACGGCAGATATATTAAAAACTTTCCGCTCGTCAAAGCGATTCATGAAGGGTATCACACACTGCTGCCAATCGGTCGCCATCCGATCACATTCATTGAAATCAACATGGACCCGCTTCTCGTCGATGTCAACGTGCATCCGTCAAAGCTTGAGGTCAGATTAAGCAAAGAGACAGAGCTCCACGAGCTCCTCCGCGACGCCATCAAAGGCGTGTTCAAACAGCGGCAGCTCATTCCAAGCGTACAGGCGCCGAAAAAAGCGGTGCAGCCGCTGTTGAAACCAGAGCAGCAAAAACTGAACTTCGACAATGCACCGGCGCCTGCTGATGACGCGAAACCAGAGCGGAAAACAGCGCCCGCATACTCGCCGATGAAATTAAGCGCGATTGTAAAGGAAGCGCCGATCGAGGCGGAAGAAGGGGAGGAAAGCGTTCCGCAAGAAGCGCCGCCTGAACCGCCGGACATCGACGTCCGCATGCCCGATGAACAAGAAGAAGCACAGCCGCAAATCGAACCTGAGCTGCCGGAAGAGACGGAACCGCCGAAAGAACGCGTGCCGATCATGTATCCGATCGGGCAGATGCACGGAACTTACATTCTCGCCCAAAATGAAAACGGACTGTACATCATCGATCAGCACGCCGCACAAGAGCGGATTAAATATGAATACTTCCGTGAAAAAGTCGGAGAGGTCGAACCCGAAGTCCAGGATCTCCTCGTTCCGCTGACTCTGCACTACTCAAAGAACGAAGCGATCATCATCGACCAGCACCTGGAGGACCTCGCAAAAGTCGGCGTCTTTCTCGAATCATTCGGCTCGGGAAGCTATATCGTCCGCTGCCATCCGACATGGTTTCCAAAGGGCGAGGAAACGATGCTCATCGAAGAAATCATCCAGCAGGTCCTTGACGACCGGAACATCGATATCAAAAAACTGCGCGAAGAAGCCGCCATCATGATGAGCTGCAAAGGCTCAATCAAAGCCAACCACCACCTGCGCGACGACGAAATCAGGGCTCTGCTCGATGAACTCCGGCGGACGTCCGACCCCTTCACATGCCCGCACGGCCGGCCGATCATCATTCATTACTCAACGTATGAGATGGAGAAGATGTTTAAGCGGGTGATGTAATTTTTAATCGCTCATAACCGTTGATATACAAGGGATTGTGAGCGATGAATATGTTGATTGACCACATGTTGACCACGTTTATGCCTGTAGCAGGCTATATTTTCTATCCTCACTATCAGTTTTAGCAGGCCGCAAGACTAGTAATTTATTGTGCTGATTAGCTGAACTCATAAGAAGAAGCTCACCAATAAGAAATAAAAGGTGAGCTTTTTTTACTTTACTGAAGTTTCCAGTTACACGAAGTTGACATGCTAGAGTATGGAAACCGAATTGATGCCTTTAATTATTCCCCGATCTCTCAAGCTGTCTAAGATATTCATTTTAGAATTAATAGAAGCAGCTTTTATAAAAGAAAAGACTTTTTCAATGTCTTCTCCTTTCTTTTCTTTAATTTATGTGTCATAGTACCGATATAATGATTAAGTAGAATTGAAAGAGTGATGCCCATTGTTATCTTTAGGAAATATCATAACAATAGAATTTGAAAACGAAAATCAAGAAAATGTCATTGCGAAAAGCAAAGTGTCATCCATTGAAGAAAATGTTTTAAAAGTACATTATCCTGTTGATGTAGAAACGGGAAGAACTGTTATTATTCCAACAAATACAATTGCCACGATCCACTTTGTAAATGCGCAACAAATCCCTTATAAATTTACTAGTGTAATACAAGGACGAGAGATCTATCATAATATACCTGTATTAAATATGTATTTACCTGAAGAAGATCAAATGACAAAAATTCAAAGGCGGCAATTTTTTAGAGTAAATACAACGATTCCTGTCACTGTTCGTCCATATGGATCTGGCTCAATGTTTAAAACATATACAACAAATATCAGTGCTGGAGGCGCTGCATTAATCATTGAAGAGACGCAAAAACACGAACCAGAAGAGGATTTGAATTTAAGTATCTCCCTACCAAATAAGGGGGATGATGAAATTGTGATTGACGTTCATACTCAAGTCAAACGCACTTACCTTGATCGTAGAACAAACAAACAGATTATGACAGTTGAATTTATCAGCATGAATGAGCATGATAAACAAACACTTGTACACTATTGTATAAAATGCCAATTGATAGAAAAGAAAAAACTTAAATCAGAATAATTATCTATTATAGGTGTATATCTTACTGCGTACGTAGACGGTAATAAAATCGTCAAGATAGAGTATGTTAACCCTTTAAAAGTTGAGGAAGACAGTGATCTGCCCCGGATCCCCTTAATTCAAGAGGGGATTTTTTTCACCATAGGCAGTTATGACGAAGCTGTTTAGCTAACGAAAAGAGTCTTTCTTCTTGCTAACAGGTGTTATATATTTAACACTTAAATGTTCGAGGCTACGGGTACAATTTGTGGACTGAAAGATGAGTCTCAAGTGATTCACATATGTTTCAATAGATAAACGGATAGTGGAACTAAGTTTATGATTTATTTTGATTCTTGATCAAGAATCCGTTATACTGCATTTACAGATCCTTCGGGTCTGAATCGTGTAAAGAAGCTGGCTGGTGAGTTTGGGAGCGAAAGTTGCCGTCAGTTGCCGTCCCGGCAACAGGAGCGACCAATCAAATCCAGCCCAAAACCCCTTCACTTTAAACAGGTGGCGTAATCGTCAAATACATAAAATTAACGTATTTTGCTTAACTGCAAGAGCGTTTTTTTATTGTTTTCAATACTTGAACTTGTATCCCGATTGGTTAGAAAGTGAAAGGTCCTCTTATTGAAGTCTTTATATATTCGTTTAGGCCCTTCCAAAAGGCTGCGGATGGTATTGCCGGAAAGAGCCACATGGAAGGGGCTGTTTAACTAACGAAAAGGACCTTCTTCTTTCTGAGAGGGGCTATACTTGTTTGACTTTAACATCTTCGAGGGTATTAAGGTGTATTAAAATCATAAAAAGGCCCCTCTTTAATAAAGAGGGAACCTTTCTAATTCATGATTTATAAACCAACTTAATTGTTGTTGTATCTTCTGTTATATTAATCGTGTACTGATGGGAATCATTTTTAGATTCTAAGTTATATAGAATGACATCATATTTTCCCGTCTCTGTCTCCCACTTTATATTTCCTTCCTTATCAGTAGTGCCGATTTCATGCCCGATAGTCGCTCTCATATTCTCTTTATCGGATTTCAGATCTTCTACAGCTTTTATATTTTTTAGTGGTTTATTGTCTTTATCACTTACTTTAATAGTAACTGTAGTCATAACAGGTTTTTCCTTCGTTGTAGGAATGTCTTTGTTATTGGTGCTGCCACAGCCAGAAATGAATACAGAGAACAGAGTGATGAGCAGACAATTCGAGATGAATTTTAACATTATAGACCCTTCCAGTAGCTTATATTATCAAATACGGACTTTGTAATTCGAGTACCGCTGTTGTAAATGAAGTTGTTTTTATCCCCTTGCCAATGTTCCCATGCATTAATACCAACTGCGTTATGATTTGACTTGTATACAGGGCCTCCACTTTGACCAGGTGACATATCAATAGTATACCTAATGGAAAGAGGTTCAGTTGGCAGTATGCTCCCAGAGTCCTTCCACATAGTGCCACTAGGTTTACTTCCTGGATATCCTTGAACAGTTACTTTGGTTCCGGAAAGGCTTGCAGCTTGCCACTCATAACCTAGCCATCCAATTCTATCCCCTAATTTACTTTCTACTTTAATCGCACCATAATCAAAGTTAGGGTCTTGATGTTCTGTCCAACCTTTGACAGAGTGCGCAGTTTTTCCCAAAGCATGGCTATAAGGATTGCTCTTGCCGTTTTTTCCTGGAATAACTTTTATAGATTTTGCCCAGCCGCCTTGGCTTTTGTTATGTAAGCAATGGCCGGCTGTAACGACTGTATCAGGGCCTACAAAAAATCCTGTGCATAGAAAAGGACTATTAGGTTTTTTAGGGTATCTTATTTCAAGGTATGTGATTGCTCTATGATTATCTTTTCCGATAACTCCGTTGAGGGTGATTTCTTCAAAGGTGTTTAGTTTTTCGTTTTCATCGTATGATTCATCTGTTGTAGGGTTTAAGTAGCCTGTCCCTTCAAAAGCAGAAGAGGAATTTACGTCTCCCATAGTTCTCTTTAATTCTTGCATTTCTTCTTTTGTTATTTCTTTTCCATCACTAGACGTAGGGAGATCCCGGTCATCAAAAGCCAATACTGTTGAAAAGTGATAAAGACAATAATCCTAGAGAAAACGAGAGTACTAGTAACCATTTTTTGAAGTTTGTACAGATTTTCACTCAGAATATACCACCTATATTTTACTCCAATATAAATATATAGGAATATGATCTGTGTCTAAACAATCATGGCAAAAAAAGTTGTCTTATATTTAGATGTTTTATTGACAGGTTATTCTCGTGAGGATATATTATAAACGGAACTCATGTTCTGTATGCGTTGATCTAGTACGCTCATAACCGTTGATATACAAGGGGTTGTGAGTGATGAATATGATGATTATTAACATGTTGACCACGTTAATGCCGCCTGTGATAGGCTGCACTTATATCCTCGCTACTTGTTATAGCAGCCAAAAGAACGGTTTATATACTTAAAATAAGCTAAAGGTTATTGTATTCTTTTTCGCCTTTTAACACCTTATCTAAGGCTTGCCAAGTCATTAATGCACAATTATGTCTAGCTTTTAATTTATGAACCCCTTGTAACGATAAACTATCTCCTAAATCGATTTTATCTGTTGACTTTCCATCGCGAATTAAATCCTCAAATGCTTTTCTAAGAATCGCAATCTCTTTTAGCGGCTTGTTTTGGATTAACTCTGTCATCATAGATGCAGAGGCCATACTTATACTGCAGCCTTCACCAAGGAAGGCTGCTTTCTTAACTTGATCAAGTTTAAGGTCTAAAAATAAAGTCATAACATCGCCGCAAGTAGGGTTTTTATAATGTACTTTTCGTATATTTGCTCCTTTTAATTCTTCAAAATTTCTCTTATGTCTATAATGTTCCATGATAACTTGTCGGTACAGGTTATCAAGCATAGGAATGAATTTCCCCTTTCAAAGTGAATAGTTTATAATAAGTATTAAGTCAATAAGTATTAAGTCGCAATCTCTAATTTTCTTCTTTATTCATCCGTTGAACGCTTAATGATTACTGGTGTAAAAAAAGTGTTACTTCGCTATGCAATTTTTAAATTGCTGTTCCAACTCCTCTTTGTTTAAGTCCTTCCCAATAAAAACAAGTTCGCTTTGCCTTGTCTCGTTTTCTTTCCATTTCCGATCAGGACGTCCTGAAAACAACATATGAAGCCCTTGAAATACAATTCGATTTTCCACTCCCTTAATATAGAGGATACCTTTATAACGTAATAAGTCTTCGCCTTTTTCTCGAACTAGGTAACCCATCCAATGATCTACCTTTGCTAAGTCAAGCGGTTTCTCTTCCCGAAAAGCAATAGAAGACACCTTATCATCATGATGGTGATGATGATGATCTTCTAGAAAATGAGGATCAATTTCAAGCTTGTGATTCACGTCAAACGTATGGATCCCTAGAATATCTCTTAAATTTATATTGCAATCTCTGGCATACAGCATCTTAGCTGTAGGATTTATGTTGGCAAGTCTTCGCTCCAATGATTTCAGCTCGTCATTAGATACTAAATCTGTTTTATTTAGGATGATCACATCAGCAAAAGCGATTTGCTCTTGAGCTTCATCCCGACAATCCAGATGTCTTGTGACATGCTTGCTGTCTACTACGGTAATAATACTGTCAACTTCAAATTTTTCCGATAGCAATTGATCCATCAAAAAAGTCTGGGCAACAGGGGCTGGATCAGCTAGCCCCGTTGTTTCAATTAAAACTCGATCAAAATGAACGTTACCTTGATCCATTGAAAACACAAGGGTCCGCAGAATACGAATTAAATCTCCCCGAACCGTGCAACAGATGCAGCCATTATTCATTTCCAAGATTTCCTCTTCAGCATTAACCACGAGCTGATTGTCTATCCCAACTTCTCCGTACTCATTGACAATGACCGCAATCTTTTGATTATGCTTTTTTGTAAGTATTCGATTTAAAAGTGTGGTTTTCCCGGCGCCTAAATATCCAGTCAGAATGGTAACAGGAATTTTGTTTCGTTTGGTTAAAGTCATGATGATTCGTCTCCTTTTACAATTTTTTCGATACTTTGTTTACTTTTTCTTTGTCTTTTGGAACCCCGGCGATGACTCCAAATGAACGTTCGAAACGTTGGCCGTCATACGAATGGCTTACTTTTTCTGTATAATCTTCATCGGCACAAAGCGAATCAATAAGGAGAGGGGCATCTTCAGGTTTTAAATCCCTATACCACGCTCCTTTTGGATAGTGGATGACAACGCACTTATCATGACATCTTCCGTTACAACGTGTGCGCGTTGTGTGAATGATATCGTCAAGCTCTCGATTTGAGATTTCTTTCCGAATCGCTTGCGTTAGTTCCTCAGCTCCGGCCCGATTGCAGCTGCTGCCGTTGCAGATAAGGATATGATGATTCGTATTACTTAAATCCCACGTCGCCATTTTATGTTTTCCCTCCAGATAAAAACGAAATAATTATGATTTAAAATGCGAAAATGGTTTGGATTGAATTTTTTAAATGATGATAAAGTACTGAGCAAACACAATCCTGATGGATTTTATGAACTTGATTTTTAAATGCCTGGCAGTAGCCCTTAATGCGCCAACTCCCGAAAAGCGATTCTAGACATCTTCAGCTTTCTTAAATATCCTCAGGTCTTCCTGTAATTTCCCCAACGATTATGCAAACGGGTAGGGGATGAATCTCTCGGCAACTTCATAGACACCTTTTGCTTTTAATTCCTTTTTCAGCTCTGCATATTTTTCAACTATTTCTTGTCGTTGTCTTTCTTTAGCCACCTTTGATTTTTTGGCCATATGATCTCTCCTTTCTTTTTTATGCCATCCTCAAAACGTAATCATTACGATTTAAAGATCATTTTATCTCTTTTCAAAGCCAAACGCAAACAGAAGGAAGAGGCTAAATTGTACTAATGAGCTGTTGACACACTTCTATCCTCTAGATTACACAGTGTTTCCTGCAGATTGTCATGGTCTAAATCATCGCCGATAAAAACGAGTGTATTGTTCATCTTTAATCCTGATTTTGTATGAAAAGGCATGCCATAAGCATATTGAAAAAGAAGTGTATCTGGGTTTCCCGTAAAACGGATATAGCCTTTAATACGGTAGATCGTATCCGGCATTGTCCTTAAGAAGTCTCGAAATAGCTTCTCACTAATAGGGTGTAAGAAAGTATGAACATATGTTTTCATATGGAGATGTTGGACAGCGTGTATTTTCTCATGTTCGACTCTTTCTTTTTTCTGCAGATTTTTTATGGTTCCAATATCGATGCTGGCGAATTCTGCCGGAATAATCTTTCCTCTTGGATTCATACTGAGCAACTCCTCTTTGATCCTCTTTAGGCTGTTCCTTGATATACAGTCAATCTTATTCAACACGATCATATCTGCATGTTTTACTTGTTCGGCAATAAGTTTTTGAAGAGGGATCTTCAGTTCTTTACGTTCCATCCAACAGGCAGCGTCTAAAAGAGTAATAATAGAATGAATCCTCACTTTCTCGGCTAAAAGAGGAGACAAACAACTGTCTAACACTTCAATTGGGTGGGCAATCCCCGTTGTTTCGATATAGATTGCATCTAGATCATACTGATTTAAAAGTTCTGATATCTGGACTTCGAGTTGATCAGACAGTGTGCAGCACACGCATCCATTTAGCAGTTCCTTTAACGGCGTATTTTTAGGGACTGAATCTGAATCGATAGAGACTTGACCTATTTCATTCATCACGACAGCTACTTTTTTTCGTCCTCTTTGTTCTTTTTCTAGAATTTTTTGAAGAAGAGTTGTTTTCCCGGATCCTAAGAAACCCGATAAAATATTTATTTCTACGTTTTTCATGATGACCATCCTTTCTTTTTTTATGTACCGGAAAGGGGGCAGATTTGGCGATTAGTTCCTGTCTCTGTTAAAACCGTAATAATTACTATTTATAAGCTTAATAACATTTTCCCTCTTTGGCAAGCTTGGAAAAAGCAAAACAGCTTGACATAAAAAGGAATAGGGATGTATGATCAGGATAAAATCGAAACAATTACGATTTGCATCGGAACAAACTAAGTACGGGAAAGGAAGGGGAGAGCGTTTCTTTTCAAGAAAAGGTGCCTGCGGATAATGGAGCACATGTTCATGTATCGGCAGAAACTAAAGAATCCAGTTTATACTGCCAAAAGAACGCCTATAACAATTCAGTGTTTTACTCGTGAAATGAACTGCATTGACTTTTATCATGTTCTTTATCCGGGCAGCCGGATTGTCGAGGTGCCTCATTCGGTTCTTCATAGGAAAGTCTTGAACATCGGTTTTTTACATTTAATTAACAATCATCTTTTGAGATTTTCACCTCAGGGCAGTGATCGGCACGT
Source organism: Bacillus sp. KICET-3 (assembly GCF_033261025.1). Lineage (NCBI taxonomy): Bacteria > Bacillati > Bacillota > Bacilli > Caryophanales > Bacillaceae > Bacillus > Bacillus sp. KICET-3. Next base: position 1,928,248 of record NZ_CP137345.1, read on the forward strand.
GAAGTCATGAAAGGGTGGCAATCGACTTCATTCCTCCTGGTTTACTTGAGCTTTGAAATTATGTTTTGGACAATCTTATCAAAATCCTGGCATGCCGCTTATGTTACCATGTGCTGATCAATAGATCGCAACAGAAGATTAACCGCCTGCCAGGACAACGATTTTCACTTTATATTTACAAGAAGGTCTGTTTGTTTACTGCTAAGTCAACGGGAAGAGAAAACAAGAGTTCCTCTTTTTTACAGGATGTTCTATGGCGGGAATGACCTTTCAGAAGAAATGAAAAACACCGCCATGTCTTGTGGACTACGGGAAAATCTTTCGTCCTGCATAAAAGTCAGACGAATAATTCCCTTCAGTAAAGCAGACAACTGAATATTGGATATCTCTTTATGCAACATCCATAGTGTATAAAGAAAACAGAATAATATTAACACTATCCAGCATCATGCCATAATTCACAAAAAATAAATCGTAATAATTTCGATTTTCAAAAAGAAAAAATGCAATTGTAAAGGATCGTTGTGATGAAACAGGAAATAGATTTTATCAAATGTAATCCAACACAAAATATGACAATTCTTATTAAATCGAATTATCCAATTGAGGACTATAAGCACATTGCTTCAAAAATTATGTCATATGACAGCGTGTATGCTGAACAAGTAGGTTTTATAGAAAAACCGATAAACAATCAAGCTGATGCTCATCTCCAGATGGCCGGAGGTGAGTTTTGCGGGAATGCGTGTATGGCATTGGCGGCCTTTCTCGCGTCTGAAAAAGGACTACAACAACATTTGAAGACTGATATCGTATTAGAAGCTTCAGGTGCGGAAGAGCTCATCAAGTGCCAAGTGAAAAGAAATTCAGATACATTTGACTGCCAAGTGAGTATGCCAATTCCTAAAAAGATTGAGCAAAGAACGATCAACTACGTTGACAGCGACATTAACATCATTATCGTGAGATATCATGAGTTCATCCATATTGTCATTGAAGTCCAAGATTTTAGCCAGAGCATAAAGGAAAAGGCACAGTCCTTGGCTAAGTTGCTTGGCGTAGCGTTGGATGCGAATTTAATAGGGATCTTATTGTATAAAACACAATCTGATGAATTAGCTCCGCTTATTTATGTACCTCATCTGGACAGCCTGGTATGGGAAAGGGGGTGTGGTTCAGGTACGGCCTCTGTAGGAGCCTATCTAGCTTGGAAAAAGAAAGGTGAGGTTGTGGCAAAAATAAGACAACCTGGCGGCACGATTCAAGTATTTGCGGATTGTAATAAAGAAAAATTAACAAATCTTAAGATTGAAGGGTCCGTCGGAATTGTGGCAGAGGGAAAGGCTTTTATCGATGTTTAGTCAAATATGGGGGTAGAAGAATGCAGGCGCTAAAAACGTTTCAAGATTGTTTGGTTGAGTTCTCCGAAAAGTTCGATGATTTAGCTGGAAAATATGTTCAGACAATCAGCCATTGTGCGGAATTAGAGTTTTTAATCGATGAATATTGCACATTCATTACAAATGAGAGAAATAAAGCAGCGTGGGAACAGCTGGAGCGACAAACATCCAGCGATTTGGATGATCTAGTGGCTGATTTAAGAAAAAAATCGGCACATTGCGTGACCATCATGGAGAAGTATCGCGCACTGAAGTTACTGGATGGAAATGTGGAAATAACCGATTACTTCAAAAACATCGAATCATGTATTGAAAAAGAATTTGGCAGTTTTCAAATTCAGGCTGACTCAAAGGTATTATTAGTCGGTTCAGGCTCATTCCCGATGACACTATTATTCATTACGAAGCGAACAGGAGCGGAAGCTGTTGGGATTGATATTGATGATGAGGCCATCGAACTTGGACGAAACGTGGTAAAGAAATTAGGAAATGAATTAAATATTCAATTAGAAAACGTATCAGTCGAAGAGCTTAGTCTGATAAAAGATGTGACGCATATCATTTTTAGTTCAACAGTTGAAAGTAAATATGACATCTTGGATCAGCTATATCCCTTAACGAATGAACATGTAGTAGTGGCGATGAGATATGGCAACGGGTTAAAGTCGTTGTTCAATTATCCAATGAAAGAAGCAGATGGGCAAAAATGGAGAATGATTGAACAAGTCTTGCGGCCAGATCAAGTGTTTGACATTGCCTTATATAAAAAAGCATAAATTGCTTGTTGGGAGAAAGGGAGGGCTTTATGAGTCATTTTCAGCGAGTCTTAATATTAGGAACTGGTCCTGCATCTATTCAACTTGCCGTCAATTTTAACAACGATTTGAATTGTGATGTGGGGATAGCGGGAAGAGAGTCTGTCCGTTCAGAAAGTTTTTATGAAGCGATGAAGCAAAGCAATCATCAAATTCGCGTAAGCATCCAAAATGAAAAGCATCAATCTATAAAAGGAGAATGCGTGGTTAATTGGGTTTTTAAAGGCTATGAAACGGTTGCAGGAGAATGGGACGCCATTATTTTTTCTGTGACGGCAGATGCCTATATCGACGTTTTAAAACAAATCGATGATAAGGTGCTCAAGCATGTGAAATGCATTGTTTTGGTCTCTCCAACCTTTGGGTCCAACAGTTTAATTGCTCATTATCTAAATACAATCCGCTCAAATGCTGAAGTGATCAGTTTCTCTACATACTACGGTGATACAAGATGGATGTGCGATGAACCGTCTAATGAAGTTTTGACAACAGGCGTTAAGAAAAAAATTTTCATAGGCTCGACCAACTACCCATCCGAAAATATCGACACACTGTCTAAGCTTTTTGAAAAGTTGGGCATTGCGCTGGAGGTCATGAAATCTCCAATTGAGGCGGAAACGAGAAATATTTCTTTATATGTTCATCCTCCGCTGTTTATGAACGATTTTTCATTACAGGCCATATTTGGAGACACAGACACTAAGAAATATGTGTATAAACTTTTTCCCGAGGGGCCGATTACGCAACATTTAATTCGTGATATGCTGGCCCAATGGAAAGAAATCATGGCGATTTTAAAGAAAATCAACATCAAAAGCATCAACTTACTCAAGTTTATGACAGATGATAATTATCCGTTAAGGTTAGAAAGTTTATCACGATATGATATTGAAAATTTCAATAATTTAAAGCCGATTCATCAAGAGTACTTATTATATATACGTTATGCCTCGCTATTGATTGATCCTTTTTCAGAGCCGGATCAGGAGGGAAGGTACTTTGATTTTTCGGCTGTACCGATTCGAACGATATTTGTAAACCGAGAAGGATATTTAGATATTCCGAGAATGCCGAAGGAAGACTATTATCGTATAAAAATCTTACAAGGAATTGCAAACCATTTGAATGTCGATTGTCCAACCATCAATAAATTCATTCAAACTTATGAGCGCAAAATTGAAGCGGTGGCTCAATCCCAGCAAAACGGTAAGTTGTCTGACGCATTTGCCGTTCAAAGTTTTGATGAAGATTTGAAGATGATATGCGGCGAACTAGGACAAAGTGAAGAAACAAAGTCATTGTATTAGTACGGAAAAATGAAAACAGGTAATATTTCGATTTTCATAAAGGAGTGATGTTCATCGATATATGGTCATCAGATGTGCTTATAAATGAGACGTATTTAACAATTAAGGGAGGGCAAGACTTTGTTAAGTAAAAACGTGAAGTTAGCAGCGCTAGCTTTGTTTATCTTTTCGATTTTAGCTGCTTGTTCGCAAACTTCGGGCAGCTCTAATGGTGTGAAAGGCAGCGGTTCGGCAACTGGTAAAAAAGAGTTAGTATACGCCACACCACAAGATATTAATGACATGAACCCCCATCTGTATCAAGGTTCAATGTCCGCACAAGGGATGGTATATGAATCGTTAGTTGAGAATACCGAAGACGGAATCAAGCCTTTGCTCGCTGAATCATGGGACATATCAAAGGATGGAAAAGTATATACATTTCATTTAAGAAAAGGTGTGACATTCCATGACGGAGAACCATTTAACGCAAAAGCGGTCAAGAAAAACATTGAGGCTGTCCAAAACAATAAAGAGAAGCACTCTTGGATTAAACTCTCAACTAAAATCGTTAGTGTAAATGTAATAGATGACTATACAGTTGAGATCGTGCTATCGGAAGCGTATTATCCAACCTTAGTGGAATTGTCTATGACGCGTCCGTATGTATTCATCTCTCCGAAAGATTTTAAAAATGGAGAAACAAAAGATGGTGTCAATGGCTATAATGGCACAGGCCCTTATAAGCTCATTGACCATAAAACCGATCGATATGCGACGTTTGCAGCAAATAAAAACTACTGGGGCGGCGCACCTAAAATTAAGAAAATTACAGCAAAAGCTCTTCCAGCAGGAGAAACGACATTTTTAGCTCTGCAAAAAGGTGAGGTCAATTTTGCCTTCACAGATGATCGAGGTGCAGACAGTATCAATATTGAAGCCATCAACCAGCTGGTTGATTCAGGTGATTATCAACTTGTAAGAAGTAAACAAATGAACACAAAGATGATTGCAGCCAATAGCAGTAAAAAGGATCATCCGGTAGGTGACAAGAGTGTGCGTGAAGCCATTTGGCTGTCAATTGATCGGGAAACGATTAGCAAGGACATTTTAAATAGTACAGAAACAGCGGCCGATACACTCTTTTCATCAAACGTTAATTATGCAAATGTTGATTTGAAAAAACGAGAATATGACATTGAAAAGGCAAAGGAGCTCTTAGAGAAGACGGGCTGGACATTAGAACAGGGCTCGACGGTAAGGGAGAAAGACGGAAAAAAACTGGCGATGAAGCTTTATTATGACAATAACTCTCCGTCGCAAAAGAAACAGGCTGAATTTATTCAAAGTTCGCTGCAAGAAACAGGCATAGAGTTAGAGGTCATTGGTGAGAAATCAACATCGATTATGAATCGAAGATCAACTGGTGACTACGACTTGCTATTCAACCAAACATGGGGACTGGCATATGATCCGCAAAATACAGTCGCCGCTTTTACGTCTGAATCTTCATGGTTGCATAGTACAAAAGGCATTGCGAAAGCAGATGAACTTTATAAAAAAGTTGATGAAGTCTTAGTATCGGCTGATGAGAAAACAAGAAAATCGCTATATGCAGATATTTTAACCATCATTCATGATGAAGCGGTTTTTATTCCGGTTACCAATGGGAACGTTACTGTCATTGCTCCGAAAAATTTAAGGGGCATTTCATTTAAGCAAACTCAATTTGAGCTTCCATTTGAACAAATGGATTTTGAATAAAAGGTAAATAAAGAGGGGAAATTCCCCCTTTTTATTTATGTTCGTGGATAAACGGTTTTGGTTCATTAGATGCTTGAGTGAAAGGAGATTTTGTATGGGAGCTTATATCATTAAAAGATTCATAATCTCAATTCCGCTGCTTTTAGTCATCTCGTTTTTAACATTTGTGTTAATTAGCTTTTCTCCCTTAAAGCCGGCTGAGTTGGTTTTACAAGCACAGGATGTTCCCGTTATTACAGAAGAATTAATTGAACAAACAAATGAAGAGTTGGGATTGGATAAGCCTTTTATAGTCCGATATGTTGACTGGCTTGTGTCTTGCTTGCAGTTGGACTTTGGGGATTCATACGTAAAGGGAGAGCCCGTATGGACATTAGTCGGTCCAGCTTTTCTAAATACATTAAAGCTCACGTCAGTCTCATCCGTTGTTATGATTTTCTTCTCGATATTACTGGGGGTTCTCTGCGCGATAAAGGAGGGAAAAGTGATTGATAAATCGGTAAGATGCATTTTGTTTTTCTTTACAGCAGCCCCTGCATACTGGCTCGGAGCGATGATGATTTGGTATTTTTCTGTGGAACTGGATTTGTTACCAACTAGCGGAATGGATTCATACAAAAGCTATATTTTGCCCGTTTCTGTCATTGCTTTAAGTTATACAGGTATTTATTTTAGAACGGTTAGAAGCTCCGTGTTAAGTAATTTAAATGAAGACTATGTATTATATGCAAGGGCCTCGGGTTTATCAGAAAAGAAAATCACCATGCATATTTTAAGGAACTCCTTGCAAGTAGCCATATCAATATTTTGTATGGCATTCCCTATGATTTTAGGAGGGACGGTTGTAATTGAAAATGTTTTTGGTTGGCCGGGCCTAGGAAGTCTAAGCGTTGATGCGATCCTAAGCAGGGATTTTCCTGTTATTCAAGCGTATGTTTTGATCGTCGCAGTGGCTTTTGTGTTGTTTAATACGATCTCAGATATTATGAATGCTGTTTTGAACCCTAAAATAAGGAATGATATCTAAATGAGAATGTTAAGAAACTTAAGTAAAGATAAGGTAGGAATGGTCTCTTTAATCATTATTGCGGCGGTGATGATGTTGGGGATATTTGCTCCTGTCGTTGCGCCTCATAACCCTTTGGAAGTAAACATGAAACTTCGCTACGCCTCTCCATCTTGGGAGTATCTATTGGGTAATGATCACCTCGGGAGATGCGTGCTGTCGAGGTTAATTTATGGTATTCGCCCTAGTGTTTTATGGGTTCTTGTTGCATTAGTTATTTCTGTTTTCATTGGGGCCGTTTTAGGCTTTATCGCTGGATACTTTCGAGGGGCTGCCGATTCTGTGATCATGAGAATTTGTGATGTGATGCTGTCTTTTCCAGTATATGCGGTGACATTGGCGATTGTCGGGATTCTAGGCGCTGGTCTGGTGAATATACTGATTGCGTTTATATTAATGAAATGGGCATGGTTTGCTCGTATTATTCGGACATCTGTTATGCAATACGCGGAATCGGAGTATGTCAAATTCTCCAAAGCCGCTGGCATGCGTCATACAAGCATTATATATAGACATATCATTCCTGTTACATTTTCTGATATCGCCGTTATTTCAAGCAGTTCGATCAGTTCTATGATTATGCAAATATCAGGCCTCTCATTCCTAGGCTTGGGAATAAAAGCGCCAAATGCTGAATGGGGAATGATGTTAAATGAGGCGAGAGAAGTGATGTTTACAAGACCTGAGTTAATGTTTGCACCCGGATTAGCCATTATTATCATTGTATCTGCCTTTAATTTTTTATCTGATTCGCTTCAGGTTGCGTTAGATCCCAGGTTAACCCGACTCAGCGATAAACGGCAAAAGCATGCGGCGCTTTCTAGTATAAAGCTTCGAGAGAAAGAGGTGGCAAAGTGAATGTATTAGAGGTTAAGAATTTAAAAATATGGGACGCCAACTCAGGTCATGTCATCGTGCATAATAGTTCATTTCAGTTAAAGCAAGGAAGTTGTCTAGCTATTATAGGAGAAAGCGGCAGCGGTAAGTCTGTTACTTGCAGGTCGTTTATGAGATTGAATAGGGCCTGTCTTCGTCAAACGGGCGATATTTTATTTAAAGGAGAAAAACTCAATCATCTTTCTGAAAAAGAGATGAGAAAAAAACGGGGAAGAAACCTCTGCATGATCCTGCAAAATGGGATGAGTGCATTCGACCCTTCATGTGTGATCGGGGTTCATCTGAAGGAAACACTAGCTGAACATTTCGGCTTAAGAAAAAACGAAATTGAGCGAAAAATGATTCAGGCGATGGAAAGCGTCAAGCTGAAAAATCCAACAGAGATGATGAACAAATATCCGCATCAGCTATCTGGCGGGATGCTGCAGCGCATCATGATTGCACTGGCGTTCGCGTTAGAGCCTGACATCATAATTGCCGACGAGCCGACGACGGCTTTAGATACCATTTCACAATTTGAAGTGGTGGAACAGTTTATTCAATTGCGTAATAGAATGGGCTGCTCTATTATCTTTGTTTCTCACGATTTAGGCGTTGTGAAAAAAATTGCGGATGAAGTGTTAGTGATGAAGAATGGAGAAATCGTTGAACGAGGAAGTACACAAACCATTTTCTCAGAAGCCAAGCATGATTATACCAAGTATTTAGTATCTACCAGACTCGCGTTAAGTGATAATTTTAACAAAATAATGGGGAGATCTTAACATTGTTAAAAGTTGATCGTTTAGAGAAATCATATAAAACGGGTGGAGTCTTTTCGAGAAAAAGACAAAAAATCTTGAAAAATATTAGCTTTGAATGTGAGCGGGGGGAGTGTCTCGGCATCATTGGCGAAAGTGGGAGTGGAAAGTCAACACTAGGCCGCTTACTAATAGGCATTGAAAAACCTGATAAAGGAACTGTTCTACTTGAAAGACGGAATGTAGAGGAGCGACGAGTGCGGCAAGGAGACATAAGCGTTGTCTTTCAAGACTATAAGTCTGCCATTAATCCATTCTTTACGGTTGAAGAGGCCATTATGGAGCCAATAAAAGCTCAGAATAAAGGCAAACAGCAAGATCAACATACGGTTAATAAGCTGTTAAGACAAGTAGGATTAGATCCATCTTATAAAAGCAGATATCCTCATGAGCTATCCGGCGGGGAGGTTCAAAGAGTGTGTATCGCCAGAGCCATCTCCACAGAACCAAAATGTATTTTATTTGATGAGGCGATCAGCTCTTTAGATGTATCCGTTCAAATCCAAGTACTTGAATTATTAAAGGAGTTAAAGACGATTTACAATATGAGTTATATCTTTATCACTCATGATATTCAAGCTGCTGCTTACATTTGTGATAGAGTCATTATTTTTAAAGATGGTCAAATCGAAGAAATCATTAAAATAAACCAATTGAAGGATGTTCAATCAGAATATGCCAGAAAGTTACTGCAAAAGCTCATCAGTTTTTAATGTAAGAAATGCGCTGAATTAAGAGGAGGAAAAGGTTTTGAGTAGAGCTATGTCTTGGCCTTTATTACGCTTGTATTTGTTGGTGCTTCTGTATTTTAGCGCCAATTCGATTCTTAATGTAATTATTCCTTTACAAGGGGAAGCATTCGGAGCCGCCAACACAACCGTCGGCTTGATCATGGGGGCCTATCTGTTTACGACAATGTTCTTTCGACCATGGGCTGGTCATATGATTCAAAAGCACGGGCCGTTAAAAGTATTACGCACCATTCTGATTGTGAATGGCGTTGCTTTAATATTATACACGTTTACTGGACTGTGGGGATATTTCATCGCCCGTATGCTGCAAGGGGTGTCGACGGCCTTTTTTTCAATGGCATTGCAAATTGGCATTATTGATTCGCTGCCAGAGGAAGATCGCTCTCAAGGTATTTCCCTTTATTCTTTATTTTCTTACATACCAGGTATTATTGGGCCTATCTTAGCGTTAGGTATTTGGCACGGGGGCAAGGATTCTTTCACAGCAGTGATGATTGGAATTGCGGTTTTTACAGGTGTGGCTGGCTATAGTGCGAAAATAGAAAAAGGAAAAGAACAACCTGCAGAAACGAATGCGAATCAGGGTGCAAATATGTTTAAGTTCTTTGGCGAGCTAGTGAAAAATCCGTTTTTGTTTAAATGCAGTGTGTTCATGTTAGTGGCTTCAATTGTGTTTGGAGCCGTTACAACCTTTATTCCGCTTTATGCGAAGGAGCTGCAAGGCGGTAATGCCGGAGTGTTTCTTATGCTTCAAGCAGCTACCGTTGTATTTGCCCGTTTTACTTTACGAAAGAAAATTCCTTCAGACGGCAAATGGCATCCAATATTTATAATGGGAACGATGCTAATTTTGGCAATAGCTGCACAGTCTGTAAGCTTTTCGATCACAGGAGGAGCAATCTTCTTCTATTCTGGCGCGGTTTTAATGGGTATCGCGCAGGCAATTCTCTATCCAACGCTAACAACATATTTGAGCTTTGTTCTGCCAAAGGTGAATCGCAATATACTGTTGGGTTTATTCATTGCGATGGCTGATTTAGGCGTTTCATTAGGTGGTGTCATTATGGGGCCGGTAGCTGATTTTTCCTCGTACTCATTTATGTATATGATTTGTGCTTTACTAGGTGTAACGATGATTATTTTTGCCTATGATCGACGAAATATATTTGTTAGGTAATATAAAAGAGTCTTTTATCATTCGATCGAGGCCAATTTTGGACTGCCTAAAGACCTGTCAGAAAAGAAAAACGGCAGATTGAACGGGAAATCATCGAGGAGTTTATCACCAGCGGAATGGCTCCTAACTTTGAACAGTTTCCAAACGACTTTGCTAATTTCGTGAAGCGCAGAATTGAAGGTGAATCCTTCAGTAAATTGGCTTAACTTGAGATTTCTTCAGGGATAATTGTTGAGCTAATAGATTAATATCTCGCGAAGTTGGCGCCGCATGCGGATACATGGTGGGACTGGAAGCAAGATCAAGAAGCAGAAACGGAGCCGCTGATCAAGCAGGAAAACGAGGCGGCTAAAGAAGAATCCCCTATCGAAATAACAGTCAGGATGACCAGGAAGATGAGGAACATGGCGCAGCCTGATCAAACGTTGTTTCACATAGAGGATGGATAAGCTGTCCACCCTATGCACCTTTGAAATTAGCCAACAAAAAAACCGAAGCGATTGCTCCGGCTATGGTACACATAATGGGCACTTCTATCATAGCACAGGGAGCGATACAGGTGACAGTGCAAGACAATTAGACGCGTCAACCAAGATTTATCGATTACACATAAAATTTAACGGGAAAGTAACTGTCATCATTTTAGATGGCGTTAACGGTGAGGCTTACGAAACAGACGCACCTGAACATGGAAAGTCGATTATTGAAACGGCAAAAGGTGATTTTTTCAGGATTCATCTTGAATCATCATACAAATTTAAATAATAGCAGGGGCGGCGGAGCTGTCCCTGTCAAGGAGTGTGAATCTTGGCGTTGAAAGGGACCCTGCCTAACCTCTAAATTTTCAACGCTTGTGGAGGTGGAAAATTACTTCCTGTTTCCTTTAGGTGAGACTCATTGCTATGTATCAATTTTTGATTCAATCAATTCAAGTAGAGGAGCTTATCAATAAGAACATTTCAGGTTCTTATAGAAGAGTATCCGCCCGAACCATCAAATTGAGTATTTTCCATGTCCATTTATGTTTTTTTGTTTCTATATGATGAGATTGTTGTTTTCAATGATGCATATGATCCAATAGCTGCATAACCATAGAATCCGCCCATAAATATTCCAGCTACGAGGCTATGTCGATGACTTATGCAAACAGATATAATTAAGCCAAGTGCGAGTGCAATAGATGGAACATATTTTTTGGGAACCTTGAGAAAGATTTTAATTATCTGTGTAATGACCAAGATAATTGGTACTGCTGTAACAGCATCCCAAAAATTTGTATGAATTATTGGGAAATCCATAAATAGCACCACCTTTTTAAATAAGTATTTCCTAATTTGATGAAAAATATTTAAAACGAGCAGTAGAAAAGCCTAAGCTATAAAGGTGTGCCCGAATTCCTGCTGCCCTATCTGCGGACAGCGCATGGGGGCTGATGAGGAAATTTGTGAAGGTTAAAGAGACGGCCACGGGCCGAAAGGAAAATGAAAAAGTTTATTGCACCAATCGCAGTTTTGCTGCTTGTCGCATTGGCGGCAGGTTGTGAGTCATGGGACAGAATGGTAAAGGATACTGGAAAACAGAGTGAAGAAAAGCGACATTGAAAAAGCTTTTGATCCGGTGTTTATGATGGATATAGAGCGATAACAGGTGTCGACCCTGGAACAGGTGAGTAGTTATCCATCACTGACCGTATCCTGTCCGGCGTTTCTGTCATACCTGCGACTAAAGCAGTCAAGGTAGGAAAATACGTTTTTAAGCAAATAAAGGTGCAAAAACAGCTAAAAGGGTTTCGACTAATACTGCTAAAGGCCAGGGGGATATCTAAAGGAAGATGTTGATGAACATGGCTATTTAAGTTCAGGGGTAAATCGTGCACCAGGGAACAAAAATATTGCTTCTGATAATCGAATACAGTCTCACCACCCAATACAAAATGAAAGGGCGAAAAGATGGGCTAAAGAGGGTGGATTTGATTATAACGAAAAGAAAGCTTCTGCAATACTTCTCCCATCAAGCTCTGGCCAATCACACGCAAAAATTTCTTCTATGCAAAGAAAGCGGAGAAAAATCGAGAGATTTAATACTGACATACGTTATGAATGTAATGTGAGTTATAGGGAAATGATTGAAGCAGGTGTTGATCAAAAAGCTGCTCGAAAAGCAATGAAGGATGCATATAAATATTTCGAGGGTTTGGGAGGTTTTGTAAAGTGATTGATTTATCAATGGTTTCAGATTTGATAAAAAATAAGCCAGCAAGTGAAACTGAAATTCAAGAGTCAGAAGATATTCTACAAGCTAAATTACCAAATGTGTATAAGGATTTATTAAGAAATACAAATGGTTTTTCAATTGGTGGCGGGGTGGCTATTTATGGTACAGAAGATATTGTGGAAAGAAACGAGACATGGGAAGTAGATGAATATGCAAGAGGATATGTCTCTATTGGCGATGATGGAGGAGGAAATGTTTTCCTAATGCTTCAAAATGAAAAGGAAACAGAAGTATTAATTGTTGATTCTGGGGATATGGATCCAAGCCATGCTACTGTAATTACTTCAGATTTTATTGAATGGGTGAATAGTGGTTGCATTATAAGTGAATCAGAACAAAAAACAATAAGTGAGCCACCTGATACCTGCAATATAGTGTTAGCAAAGACCCCTAATGGAGGATTGAAAGATTTAATAAGAATAAAGAATGTATAGGGATTGAGATTTCAACAGCAAATCTACTAAAGGCTTCAAAAAATCCCCCTTATTTATTAATGGAGAGATTCCCATATGGAAAGGCAAAGAAACTAATTGAAAAATTAGGACCCATTGGTACGGTGCTTAGTATAGAGCCGATTGACCAAAAATAATTATATTAGCAAATTAAATAGAAATATTGTTAAAAGTATCAACTCCTTGATTGGCAACTGCCTTTCAAGGTTTTTTATGTTCAAATCCGAGAAAAATTCGACAAAAAATGGGATAAAACGGGTACTTTTTCTATTCCACTTTGTCATACGATAGAGACAAGAAAGACGAACGTGAATATCGAGTTCAAGACAGAGAGCCTGTGGACACTGATCTTTTTCACACGTATGTTGTGCAATTGATTGATGGCCGCTGGAGACATACCTTACCAAGCGTGCACCCGGATGTATCGAATAATGATGAAGGTCGTCAGCTTCACAGGAGGAGTGACTGAAGTCTATGCAGGATTGCGCGCGATAGCCACGGGGAACGCAAGCGGTGAAATCCCGCTTGCAAAAGAAGTCATTTTCACATCGTTCCAAATAATCTTTGCTCCTCATGGAGATTTGTGGGAGCCATTTCAAATAAAAAAACGAATAGGCATGAATAATCTTGAAGTTACAGAAAAACGCTCATAAATTCCTCCTGCTTGAAAAGGCAGTTTTTTTATATTTGACCAATACTTATAAAGTGGTAGTTTAGGATTAATATTGCATGAAAAGGGAAGTGTAAAATCCAAAAGGAATTTTGAGGTTATCATTGTCGGAGCGGGTTCAATGGGAATGGCTACGGGGTATTTTCTCGCCAAAAAAGGTGTCGATGTCCTTTTGGTTGATTCGTTTGATCCCCCGCACGTGAACACGGCTTCAAGTTCAGCAGCGTGGTGGGGGAGATTTTAAGCGAGATGAGCACGGCCGGTAAAAAGAAGCATGATATTTCGATTTTCTCTTTATCAAGGCCGGGTTTAAGAAAAGGATTATTTCTAATCAATAATCGTTTGGCCAAATTAATAATCTAGAAAGCTTTGCCTTCCGACGGGGTTTTAATATTAAAAAAGGATTTACATGAGATCGCCTATCTTATAAAAAACTCTACTAAACATGCACATTGGCTGCCAGCTTCCAAGAGAATACAGGGGAGGAAATTTGACTCCTTAATCCTGGTGAGCAGCATATAAAAGGATTCTTAATGGAGTCTTTTTTATATGTTATCATAATACTTTTTAATGTCTCGGTTTAATTCCCAAAACTTATTCCCATTTGAACTAAGTAAGCGGTCGAACCATATTTCAAAATTCGAACCTAAATCTTCAGCCTCCTCAAATGGATCTATTGGATCTAAATAGAACATGTAATCCAATCCGATATGATATCTTTTTGTATCAATCACATAACGTCCATCAAAATGATATCCAATTAATACGCACCCTTCAGGAAGATCTTGAACCTCATTATATTGGATTACATCGTTTATACTGAGGACTTCAATGCCGTCAATAATATCCATTCCATTATGCAATCTAAGAAATTCTTTATAATCATTGGGGAATTTAACCTTAAAGACGCTTTCTAAGTGTTCGATTTCTTCCTCGGTTGCTGGATCATTAAAATTGAAATAAGGATCTTCTAAAACAAAACCACCAGGCTGTAGCAGCGGATATGTTCCATGAGTGTCGATTATACTTTTTAAGCCTTTAAGTGTCACTTTAATTAATTCGCCTTCGTTAATATTCACTCTCTCCCTTCATAATATTTGTTCACTCTATTATAGCGTTTTCTATAAAAAATGGATATTTGTTTTATATTCGGATGTTCAGTAACCTTTGGAACAATTATATCTTCTTTCATTGATTTCAAAGCAATCGTAAAAAAGATGAATATGAAACCGAAGGGCTTAACGGAAATTACCTTGGAGGTCAATAGCGCGGATTTAGACGGGAAGATCCAGCACCTCTCCGAAATGATTGATCAAAAAGTGGAATCCCAACTGGAATCAACACGCATCAATTATAAACGTTGAAATCAATCCCAACACGAATCAACCTACACCCAGCTATAAAGTTGATCAGCATGGTGTTGTATCAGAAGTTGAACCGCAGCCAGAACAACTTGAGGCCGAGCTCAGTCTACCTAAAGAAGACGTGCCAACCAAAAAAGAAAAACGGCAGATTGAACGGGCGAATATCGAGGAATTTATCACAAGCGGAATGGCTCCTAATTTTGAAAAGTTTTCGAATGACTTCCCCAATTTCGTCAAGCGCAGAATTGAAGGTGAACCCTTTAGTAAATTGGCTTTTGAACTTGAGGTGTCCTCAGGCAAAATTGTTGAACTGATGGATCAATATCTTGCGGAGGTTGCGCCGCTTGCGAATGCATGGTGGGACTGGAAGCAAGATCAAGATGCAGAAGCGGAGCCGCTGAATAGGCAAGAAACCGAGGCGGCTGAAGATGATTCTCCAGCTGAAAATGACGGTCAGGATGACCAGGAAGATGAGGAACACGGTGCTGCCTGATCAAACGGTTTCGCATAGAGAATGGACAAGCTTGAAATTAGCCAATAAAAAAACCGAAGCAGATCGCTCCGACTATGTTACACATAATGGGCATTTCTATCATAGCACAGGGAGTGATGCAGGTGAACAGTCCAAGACAATTAGACGGTCAATCAAGATTTATCGATTACACATAAAATTCAACGCGGGAAAGTAACTATTTCGTTTTAGACGGTGTCAACGGAACGGCTTACGAAGCCGAGGCACCCGAACATGGAAAAATGATCATTGAAACGGCGAAGGGTGATTTTGCTCGTGTTGATTACAAAATTGGATACAAAATTAAATAGCGGAGGATTTTTATAAAAAAGGGTGGTGTAAAGAATTTCTTTGGATCTCCAAGTGAATTTAAAAAACTTATTAGAATATCCGATACTTATTAGGGAGCTTTGAAATATGTTAAAATAATATAGCAAAGGATAAATCATACTCTTAGGGGGATATAAGTGAATATTAAAAGACTTAAGATACTCAACTTATATGGGAAGACATATGATATAGAATTTCATGAAAAATTAACTATTCTCTACGGATTAAACGGCAGTGGGAAAACAACAGTTTTAGATATAATATTTTATATCCTATCTGGTAATATTAAGAGACTACTTAAATATAAGTTTTCTTTATTGGATTTACAATTTGAGAGTAATAAAAGATTAATTCGTTTAACTATTGAAGATCGTGGGGAATATATACATGGAAAAATCGACGAGTTAGAGTTTGAAATAATTAAAGAACCACAGCAATTTATGTTTTCTGATGAATATAAAACTTATTCTAATGAAAATTCAATTAATAATTTTAAAGAAAAAATAGTACCTCTTTCTGAAACTGTCTATATACCTCTTAATAGGAGAGTTAGACAAAATGTGCCTAAACCTATTGGACCAGTTCCTATAAGATACAGAAAAAGAGCAATTAATGAATATAAAAATAATGAAGAGATTGATAGTGCTTACTACGCCATTCCTTCTGAAAATCAGAAAAATATTGCAGACTCTATAATGGCAGCAAATAGACATTTTGATCTACATAAACAGAGAATTGTTAGAGAGGAAAATATAATTAATACAAATTTAAGAAATAAAATGGTTGAAAACTTTTCTGCACCTATAACTACAGACTTGATGGATGCTGATGACTATGATTTTTCAAATTTAGAAGAAAAGATCAATGAAATATTTAACGGTAAGAAAAAATTCAAAACAAATATAAAAGAATTACTATTCCGATATAGCAAATTGAGGCATAGCTACGAAAAAAAAGAAAATAGCGTTGTCATAAAAGATGACAAATTATTTATTGAACATATATCAGCGTTCGTACAGTTAAGCAAATTAAATGAAATTGAAGTTATAGCGTCTAGGCAAAAAAAGAGAATTGATTTTCTCAAGAAGAATTTAGCACATGTGTTGGATTCAATTAATTATCTTTTGAAAGATACTAATAAACAGATTAGATTTAACGAAGAAGAAAATAAGTTAGTTTTCTTAAATTCTGATAATCCTAATGAGGAACTTGATTTGACACTGCTTTCTTCAGGAGAAAAACAAATAGTTATTTTTTTTGTATTTTCACTAACATCTCAATTTCGAATAAAGGATAAAGTGTTACTCATTGATGAACCTGAGTTGTCACTACACGTAGAGTGGCAATCCAAACTTCTTGATTTGTTGATGGAGAATAATAATAGCTCGCAAATTATAATTGCTACGCATTCACCTGATGTTATAGGGGATTATAAAGAGTATTGTTCTGAAGTGAGAGGGAGTATAAATTGAATCCATTCCCAACTAGAAGTGAAAAATCCTTTTTAGCTGATGTTATGCTACGTCATAGAGAATATGACATATTTTTATTTATCGAAGATGAAAAGATGCGACCTGTCTATAACAAAATAGTTGAGCGATTAGTTAATGGTAAATTGAAAATTGGAAAGGTTTATAGTTTAAGGTCAAAGAAAAATGTGTTAGAAATGTTCGGTAAATGGAAGGCGGAAAAATCTTCTCTCAATAAATGTTTTTTTATTGTAGATAAAGACTTCGACCATTTTAGACATATTGAAATACCGAACCACCCTAATTTAATAGAGTTAGAAAAGTTTACTCTTGAAAATTACATAGTAACTAAAGAAGGAGCACTATCTCTTTTAAAGTTAAAAGTATTTGATAAAGAAGATTATGAACTTGAATCATTATTAGATTGGGAAACATGGATATCATATATGTATCAGAGTTTTAAAGAACTCTTTATTGTTTATGCTATAGCTTTTAAATTTACTCTTGAACAAAATACAAGCATAAGCCCTGGAAGATATTTCGAGAATGGGACTTACAAAATAAAACAAGAGGAAATAAAAAAATATATTCAAAAAATAAAAGAGATCTGTTATAAAAAAAATATTAATTATGAAGATGAATTCTCGAAAATTGATGATTTTTATGATGTGGATGGTGTATATAACTATTCAGGATTAATAAAAGGAAAATACTTAGCCTTTGGTTTGTTTAAATATCTTCATATGAAGATTATTCGCAAAAAGTTAGATGAGGAATTAAGTTATTATACCATGGCTGATAATATTGATTTGGAACCATTAAATTTTATGAAGAAAAAGCTTCTGAAAGAATCATCCCAGGAGTTAGTTAGATCGTATATAAGTAAATAAGTCCAAGACGGAGAGCCTGCGGACACTAAACCTACGCTTTATGCGTTTGTTTGGTGTCTTTTTTATTTTTAGGAGGGGTGAATTTGTTAGCAAAACAATTGTCATTTTTGCCGCCTATAGACGAAAAGGAAGTTAGAAATACGATTATTAAGGAGCTCAAGAAATATAAGGCCTTGAAGGTTCAGCTTGAAAACAGAAAGGAGCAAGAAGCGGCCGGAATGACAGAGCTTTTCCCGCGGTTGCGAGATCCGCATTCCTTTAATGCATTAAAAGTTGCACAGATGGACAGGGCGCTTAAACAAAGCCTTGATGATGATGAATTGAAGATCATACAGATGAAATATCTTTCTTCAACAAAAATCAAAGACATTGAAATTTATATGGAGATGGGGCTGAAAAAGGACAAATATTATCAGATCAAACGACAGGCCATTTATAACCTTGCGACAGCTCTCGGGATTATCTGAGGGCTGTTGTGAACAAAAAAGCAGACTCTTATGAGTCCGCCATTTTTTTATCCAAGTGCGCCGTTTTCAGCCACTTTAAATGTTGTGGCGAATTCTGCTTTACCATTTGAGGAAAATCCAGAAACCAGAAGAAGCCCAAGAATAGCAGCAGTGATGATGATCTTTCCTTTTTTCATGATATACGCCTCCGTAAATTCAAAATTTGGTCTTTAGCTTTACATGCTTCCTCAAAATACTTTGATGAAAGATCTGTGTTTTCCTGCTTTTTGAAGAAAAAAGCAGCATTTTCGGAGAGATCGGCTACATCAGACCACAGATTCTTTTCTTTTAATAAATTCATACTGGTGTCAAAGGATGTGTGATTTGATTGATCATACAAATAGTATATGAGGTTAAGCTTGGCTTGATATACTTTTTCATGGACTTTTTCAGCAAATTCAAGGGCTTTGATACGCCATTCCCTAGCTTGGGAAGGTGACTCGATTTTGTAGAAAACTCGACTTAACATGTACATGGAACGAATTGAATAGACAGATTCCTGGTGCTCAGGAATAGAAAGTGCGTTTTGAAAACATTCCTTTGCTTTTTCCAAAAGGTTTTGTCTCTCATAAGCTAATCCTAAGTTGAAGTATCCAAGCCCTTCAGTAGCCTTATCATTCGATTTGTGCGCGATAAGGATCGCATCTTTATACAGGTCAACAGCTTCATCCCATTCCTGTAAATCAACTTTATTCATTGCAAAGAGCATTTTGCATTTGATAACTCGGTTTGTATAGTCTTCATGGGCCTTGAAACTATCCAATGCTTTTTGTGTATGGCTCATAGAAAAGAAATTCTGCCTAATCTCATAATATGCAATTGCAAGTTGATAGTGAAATTCAGCTTTTTCAATTTCATCCGGTACTTTATGTAGCCTGTTTTCAGCAATCTTATAAAAATTAATAGCGTCAACAAAGTTCTTTTTATAAAACTGATACAGTCCTGAAAAAAAGTAAAAATAGTATTGAATCATATCATCGGTATTGGATTCTAGAGCTTTGGCCTTAATGTTGTTGAGTAATTCTCCGGATTCGTTGTAATCCTCTGTCATAAGTTTATAACGCGAGTCTATCAGGCTGAAGTATATTAAAACATTTTGGTTCTCTTTCATGTTAGGCAGTGCTATTTCGATCTCCTCTCTCATCTCAGCTGCCCTAGATTTGTTGTGTTGTTTAATCACTTTGTACCAATCATTTATAGCTTGGCCAACTTTCTCAAATGCTATTGTACTCAATCCCCTATCATCCTTTCGTATAGTTGATTTAAAATATTCAAAAAATTCAGGGTGCACATTTCCTTTTTCTGCATATCTTTCATTTTACATAAAGGATCATTTTTTGACAATGATTTTCCTTTTTTGGAATTCAGAAAAAGCCTGTCGAGTGTGTTGGGTTTTAAGACCTACTCAATAAGATTCATTTTCATGGATAGACAGGATTTATTCACCAATTCATTTCCGTATAGTGGTAAACTCTTATTTGATTAAGACTTAGGAAGGGTTTGATGAATGAAGATCTATGAGTCAAAAACTTTATTAGCTGCTATGGAGAAACGCTCCAAGGAATACCAAAGCACCAGAGAGCAGTTTGTCAACCTGAAAAAGGCGTTCCAAAAGATGGCTGATTTGGGCGATGATTTTGAGGGGAAAGGCGCCGATAACATCAAAGCGTTTTACAGGGATCAGGCGGGTATAGTGGACGACTGGCTCGATCTGATTGATATGCAGGTTCAATTTCTCGACGGCGTTTCCGCGGCTGTGGAAGAGGCAGATCTTTCTGGCGACACGTTTATTGACATGGAATTTCTTGAGAACCAGCTTGCTAATGCCTATAAAAACTCAAAGGCAATGGTTTCACTGCAGAAAAAAGACATGCAAGCCATTTTGCAAAGCATCCATGATATACTGCCTCTAGATGTCTTTTCAACTAACACATTCAAACAACACCTCAATGATGCAAACGATGAGCGCAAAGACACGATCAAAGCCGTCGATGATCTGGACGCCGCTCTCAAAGAGGAATATGCCGCATCTGAAATCAACCAGCAGATGGTTACCGCTGACTATACCGCTCTAATCGGTGCAACTGGCAAAGGGAAAAGTGCTTCCCCATTTCACTATGACGCCAAAGCTTACCGGGCCAGCGAAGCCTATCAACTGAAAGATGACGTACATAAGAATGCAGAAAACTATATCCAGTTTAAAAAAGATCAGGCTGAAGCCCGTCAGATTGCCAAAGAGCAGGAAGAGCTCGCTAAAAAACAGGAAGAGCTTGCAAACCGGCCATGGTATGAAAAAGTGCTTGATGCCGGCAGCACATTTGTAGGAGAAGCCACCGGCTATTATGATTACAAGAGGGCCACCGAGGGAGTTGACCCGGTAACTGGTGAAAAGTTGACATACGGGCAGCGGGTTGCTGCGGGAGCGATGGGCGCCGCCGGCTACATTCCAGTTGTAGGCTGGCTTGGCAAAGGCGCCAAAGGGATCAAAGGCGTATACAGCATGTATAAAGCAGAAAAGGCCATCACGACAGTTGATAAGGCCCTGGCTGCTTACAAAACGCCGAAAACATTCCACGCTTTGAAAAACTCCGAAAAGGGTTTATACGGGCTTGCCTCAGCGAACGGATTCAGCGAAACGATCACCGGCAGGGATATGTTCGGGAATAAGATTTCAGATGAGCAGCGCCAAGGTAGCCTTAATCAAGCCATAGCAATGTTAACACCGTTTGGTATGAGTAAAGCTGGGAAAGTGCTTAATATAAATTCATACAGCCGTAAAGGTACCAATCTGTATAGAGGTGAAGACTTTCCTTATGAACCTAAAAGGCCAAACGGTATAGGTAAATCTCATATATCGCCTGAAACGGGAAATCTTGTTCCCGCTAACAAAACCGGTATGTATCAAGGCCGTCAGGTTACTGTTACAGAACACATTCTTGGCGGGTATAGAAAAGGAGGAAAGTCCAACAGCCCTTATACAAGCTTTACTATAAATCAAAAGGTTGCAAAGGGATATGGAGAAAATATAATAGAACTCGACATATCTGCTCTTAGGAAAGCAATCAGGTCTGGTGAAGTAAAGGATGTTGTGATTTTATCCCCTAAACAAATTGAAAGGTTAATCAAAAATGATACTCGGCAGTCTGAACATTGGAAAAACAAAGCCTTAAAATGGACTCAAAGAGATACCGAATACTTTGTAAAAGGCGAAGTTCCAAAACAGTTTATCAAAATGCATCCAAAGGAGTGATAGATATGCTTCTATATTATAAAAATGAGTGTTTAGGTGAAATAAAAGGTGCTACTGTCGAAGGTGTTTGGATGTATGGAACAATCATCCCTAATGAAAAAATGGAGAAATTCAAAGATTTCTTTAAAGCAGTAGTAAATGAAGATGACCCTTATGCAATAGAGAAATATAATGATGAATGGCTTGATGATGATAATTGGTTTATTATTGATGATGAGCAAAAAAAGGTAGGCATATCTTTACCAGGAATATACGAAGAAGATAATGAAATTAATTGGAGATGGAGATAAATTTAAAGTGGTCCTTGTACAAGGACCACTTTAAAAAAAAACGGAAAATAAGATTTCATGATCTTCTTTTTTCACCTAAAGGTTCAAGGCAAAAAGATACTTTTTTGATTGACTTTATACACGCTAGAAGTAAGCAATATGCCGGTTTCTTCCACTGCCGAAGTAAGGGCTGCGGAAAAAACCACAACTACTAGAGACGATGGGATATGAGAGAAAGCAATACTCAAAGCGATTGCTACATATAAAGCAAACCCCGCCGCTTTGTTCCCAAAAGTATGTAACATCCCCCACTGTCTGAATTTAGCTTTTGTGATCATAAAGTTGAAAAGCCTGACTAAGGCCACCACTGCAACACAAAATATAACGGTATTACTTACATAAATGTCTGAAAGAAAGAAAAAAATAATCAGGACCACAGCCTAAAATACAAAATCACCCAAACTATCCAGTTTTGCCCCCTAAGTTCGTTTCGATCTCAAATTTACGTGCTATATACCCATCGGCAACATCGGAAATACCACATAATACATATAGTGCGCTAAACGCCTCGGGGCTCGATGTTGTCAACAGCAAAAATGACAGCACGATACGCAGGCTGGAAAGTACATTCGGTAATGCCCTCATAATTAAACGGTCCTTTTATATTGATTATACCTTCAATTTTCTTTTAGCCGGTACTTATTTAGATTATAATGGAAAAACAGAGGATAGCCTCATCTGTCTCAAAAAGATGGTCTATGCACAAAAACAAATATTGAAAGGGGAATGTTTGTATGAAGTCTAAAATGAAGATTGGCTTAAGGGGTTCTTATCATTGGACTTAGCTTTCTTTGTCATGTGTCCACCGATAAAGTGGATGTAGCTTCAAGGAACATAACAAGCGCACCCAGTCACTATTTCTTCTCTTAATCAAAAAATATAAATTTTTCATTTCTTTCTTAAAGCCGTTTTTAACGGCTTTTTTATTTAAATCAACTATTTTTTAAAACTTCAAGCAACAGAAGATAGGTTGTTTGACCTAATCTATAAGATTCATTTTCATGGATAGACAGGATTTATTCACCAATTCCTTGCTATAAAGTGGTAAACTCTATACTGATTGTAACTTTAGTATTAGAGGGGAAAGCCATGAAGACTCTTGATGTCCATGCGTTGCACGATGCAATTGATCAAACGCTGGAACAATTAAAAAAACAATCAGAAGAAATCGCCAATCTCAAAAAAAGCGTCGACGGGATAACGGCTCTTGACGATGCTTTAAAAGGTAAAGGCGGCGACGCCATTCGCGCTTTTTATGAAGAATGTCACACTCCGTTTTTGCGGTTCTACGAAACTTTTATCGAGGAATATGAGTCGGCATTGAAAAAAATCAAAAATGTGCTGGAATCGCTTGAACCGTATCATAACGGATATATTTCGCAAGCCTTTCTCGACCATGACTTAGAAAACGGCTTGAACGCGGCCGATCGAACAACGAAACATTTGGTTTCCAAAGCCAACGCCACAATTGCGAAAGTCAGCCATATTGTCGATCTGCCGGATTTGAACGACAACGACTTTCACGAACAAAATAGAAAAGCTTTGAAAGACATCAATCAGACCATCGAAAAGCTGCATGCATTTGACAGAGAGCAGACCAACGCTCTCAAAACCGCTGGAAAACGATCTTGAAACGATGCAACAATACCTTAAAAGACTTGAAAAAATGTATACGGGGCCCAAAATTGAGATTGCCACCTATCAAAAAGGTTCGATTTTAAAACCGGATGAGATGGATGCTTTGAGTGGGAATCAAGAGACAGCGATGGGAGTCATGTTGGATAAGCTTGATAAGAGATCAAAGCTTGAAAAAGAGATTAGCGAAGTTAGCGATCATGATGTTAAAATGTACAAATTACAGAAAAAGCTTGACGGGTTGTCAGATGATCCTGACGAGTATCTTAAAGTTGCCAAAGAGATTGGTTACGATAACCTTACATCTGAACAATTAGAATATGTTCAATTTCTTGAAAGACGTCAGGCAGTCATGCAAAACCCTCTTGAAGTTAGCCCGGATGATGGAAAAGAAGCTTTGCAGAATATCAGTAATGGTATTAAAGGTTCGCTTAGCGCAGTATATGATCTAGGGAAGGATTTTATCGAGGGCGGAATACAGCTGGGATGGAATATTGGATGGACAATCGACAATTTACATAAAGATCCACAAGTCGTTTTTGACAAAGTTCTTGGATACAACTATTTAGGCGCCTTTCAAAGTATGGTTGATACGTTGGTGGAACAGTATGATGAAAAAGTAGTACGTGGGGATGCGTATTCAAGGTCGCATTATTTTACTTATTTGATCGGAAGCCTTGTGGGCTTGAGAAGTGGAAAATCCTCTGTCCCAACAGGCTCGAAAGATGTTGCGAAAGCGGGTAAAGCCGCGGTTATCAAGGTGAAGAAAGCCGGTAAGTCAGTAAAACAGTATGTCAAGCCACCTGCCAATCGATATACTCCTGCATTGCAAGGGATTCTTCAGGATGCACCGAATTCTATTAATGTGAAGAATACGCCTTTGCTGAAGGAGCTGATTGAGGATAAAAAGAAAAGTGTGCTTTTTAAAGCTGATGGTGAGGGATCAAATAGAAAGCCTGCGAGTACTATAAAAAAAGTTGAATTTACCGAAACATTAGCAAACCATATAAAAAATACGGATCCAAAAGTGCCAAGAAGAAGGGGGATAGGAGGGGCACATAATAAAAATGAATTTTTAAAAAATAACGTAAAAATTCTAAGTGTTCAAAAGCACCCTAAACTTAAGGGGATAGAAAAGGTTGTATATAAGGTTCCATCTTTAGACCCCAAAACAGGGGAGATCACGGGA
Organism: Bacillus sp. KICET-3; assembly: GCF_033261025.1. NCBI lineage: Bacteria > Bacillati > Bacillota > Bacilli > Caryophanales > Bacillaceae > Bacillus > Bacillus sp. KICET-3. Next base: position 1,953,074 of record NZ_CP137345.1, read on the forward strand.
TGGAGAGCCCAAGAATTTAAGAAAACCATTTATGATCCATCTGTTATTTCAGACGATGATTTTTTGAAATTTGGTAAGGAGGCAGCTGCTGATGCTGCTTCAAAGGGCAACTTAACAAGAGTTTGGGAAGGTTATGATAGCAACGGAGTAAAATGGATAGGCTATACTGACACTAATGGAACAGTAACTTCATTTTTCCCTGATCTATAATTAGAAAGAGAGTGCATAAATAATGAACAGAATTTTAGAATCTCAACAAATAAAAGAAAGTCATTTTCCAATTACAGCTTTTTTTAATGTGCTAGCAGACTCTGAATTTTTAGAAGTTATTGAGAATTTGTCAAAAGAAGTTGGAACCGCAATAAACGATGTTGGATGTACCTTTCCATGTGAACTTGAGCCCGATGAAGAGTCTTTTGAAGGAATTGAATTCGGTGTAATCGATGAAGAAGTAATTGTAGATTATCCAACATTTTATTATTACCTTAGGATAGCATGTGACAGTTATATTTCAGATTTTCCACAATATAAGGAGAAAATAGAATCCTTATTAAAGGTTATCGCTCAAAAATATAATATTGAGGAAGTTTGAATTTGATTTTAATTGTGTTCGAAATTTGAGAAAAATATATAAATAACATTCATATTTCTTTACCTTGATTGGCTACTGCCTTTCAAGGTTTTTTATATTCAGTCCAAAAAAAATCCGACAAAAAAGGGGATAAAATGGGGGACTTTTTATATTCCACTTTATCATACGATAGAGACAAGAAAATAATACCTGAGTCCAAGACGGAGAACCTGCGGACACTGATCTTTTGCACACGGATGTTGTGCAGCTGATTGGCGGCCGCTTTTTTTTTATGGCCAGAATGGGAGACGCAACTTTCCCTTATCAAGCGTGCACCCGGATGTATCGAATGATAAATGAAGGTCGTCAGCTTCACGGGAGGAGCGGCTGAAGTCTATGCAGGATTGCGCGCGACAGTCACGGGGAACGCAAGCGGTGAGACCCCGCTTGCACAGGAAGTCATTTTCATGGCTCCTTTATCATGCAACTATAAGGTTACTTATGATTGACGGCAACCGTATAGTTGCATATACTCGATATATGAATTGGGACAAAGATGCTATATTCAAAGCACTTGGCGATTCGAATCGGCGGCTTATATTAGACGAACTATCCGAACGCAACGAGCTGACGTTGTATGAGCTTACGGCACGTCTGATTATGAAGCATGAGCTTTCCATTTCGCGACAGGCGATAGCTAAACATCTTTCTGTATTGGAAGATGCAGGGCTTGTAAAATCAAAACGAAAGGGAAAATATCGAGTACTTATATTCAACAACGAGCCACTTAAAAATTTGCTGAAAGGATGGGTAGATTAATTTTATAACTAATGACGAATGTATGGTTTTTTCTATTTGTAGCCAGATTGTTTAGAAGAGAACCATACATCGCAAATATCAAAGGAGGCCCAAAACATGATGAAAATCATTATTACTAGTATATTCGTTCAAGATCAAGACAAAGCATTGGAGTTTTATACAAAAACGCTGGGCTTTGTAAAAAAGCATGACGTTCCCAGCGGAGCATATAGGTGGATAACGCTTGTTTCTCCCGATGATCAAGACGGAACCGAACTTTTACTCGAACCGGATGAACATCCTGCCGCAAAAGAGTATCAAAAGAAGCTATTTGCCGATGGCATCCCAGTAACAATGTTTGGCGTTGCAGATATTCGTAAAGAGTACGAACGATTATTGGAAAACGGTGTCAAGTTTACTATGGAGCCTACAAAAATGGGCGAAGTCACAATAGCTGTCTTCGACGATACATGCGGTAATCTTATTCAGATAATACAGAAGTAACGTAATTTTTAACGACTTTATTGGTAAGTTTTAAGTTCGGTGAAGGACGAAGTATTCTCGCCGTGAGTGCCGCGGATGTGGAATGAAAAAGAGTATATAAAGATTGAAAGCCCGCTTATTCCGAGTTGGGCTCTTTTTTTGTCGTTTGGGTTGTTTGTTCTGATCAATAAGATTCATTTTCATGGATAGACAGTATTTATTCACCAATTCCTTGCTATAAAGTGGTAAACTCTATACTGATTGTAACTTTAGTATTAGAGGGGAAAGCCATGAAGACTCTTGATGTCCATGCGTTGCACGATGCAATTGATCAAACGCTGGAACAATTAAAAAAACAATCAGAAGAAATCGCCGATCTCAAAAAAAGCGTTGACGGGATAACGGTTCTTGACGATGCTTTAAAAGGAAAAGGCGGCGACGCGATTCGCGCCTTTTACGAAGAATGCCACACTCCGTTTTTGCGGTTCTATGAATCTTTCATTGAGGAATACCAGTCAACGCTGAAAAAAATTAAAAATGCACTGAATTCCCTCGAACCGAATCACAACGGTTATATTTCGCAAGCCTTTCTCGATCACGATCTGGAGCAAGGCTTAAACGCGGCTGATCGAAAAACAAAAAACTTGGTATCCAAAGCCAACGCCACGATTGCGAAAGTCAGCCATATTGTCGATCTACCGGATTTGAACGACAACGATTTTCACGAACACAATCGAAAAGCAATGAAAGACATCAATCAAACAATTGAGAAGCTGCATGCGTTTGACAGGGAGCAGACCAACGCTCTCAAAACCGCTGAAAACGATCTTGAGACGATGCAAAGATACATCACCAGACTTGAAAAAATGTACACAGGTCCTAAAATTGAAATCACCGGCTATCAAAAAGGTTCGATTTTAAAACCGGATGAGATGGATGCTTTGCGCGGGGATCAAGAGACAGCGATGGGAGTCATGTTAGATAAACTTGATAAGAGATCAAAGCTTGAAAAAGAGATTAGCGAAGTTAGTGAACATGATGTTAAAATGTACAAGTTAAAGAAAAAACTTGAGCAGCTGTATGATGATCCCGATGAGTATCTTAAAGTTGCCAAAGAGATTGGTTATGACAATCTTACATCTGAAGAGATGAACTATGTTACTGCCATCGAAGAATCCCAGAAGTTCAGAGCCGATCCTATTAAAGGAACTCTGGAAGATGGGAAACATATTTTAGAAAGTATGATAGGCTTTGTCGGTGGAGCATACGATTTCGCAAAAGAGACTGTCGTGGGAACAGTTGAAACAGCCCAATCTCTTACGGAACAAGCTGATGACTTTCTTAAAAACCCAAAAGCAACTGTAAATGCAGTATTTGAGTATGATTACAAAGCCGCCTTTGAAAGTATGTTGAAATCAATCGCTGACTCGTGGGATAAACAAATGGTAAACGGAGATTCTTATTCTCGCGGACACTATCTTGCTTATGCAATTGGGACAATATGGGGGTTGGCAGAGGCCGGTCCTACTGTTTCAACAGGCGCCAAAAGTCTTGGCAAGGCTGGAAAGACGGCAGCTAAAACAGCAAAGAAAGGTGTCAATTCCGCAAAAAGGCATATTAAATCGCCTATCAATCGGTATGTTCCTGCGTTAGAAGGGATGCTCCAAAGAGCGGGAGAGGTCCCTAATGTGAAAAATACGCCTTTGCTTAAGGAGCTGCTTGAGGATAAGAAGACGAGTGTTTTATTTAAATCGGAAAGTAATAATAATGGAAAACCACATGGTTCCGGTGACACCCTTCCGGCGTTGCCTCACGTGGAAAATGCCACCATTGATTCTCGAAAGCTCACCGGTTATGCACTAAATCCGGATCATCCAGTCGGTGGCAATAAAGCTAAGGTGTTCGAGAGCGCTTTAGGTTATAATAAGACAAATGCACACGAATTAGAAATGAAAATTAAAAAGGAACTTCCTAATCAGAAAGTGATAATTGGGAAGTTGGATCAATATGGTCAAAGGTATACAGTTGATATAGACATTACCGGTCCAAACGGTAAAACAGCCACTGTTAGAACTGGATGGATTTTAAAACCAGGATCGGATGTTCCTGAATTAACGACTTTATATGTAAAGTAGGTGGAAAATTTGAAATTCGAACAATATGAAACTGTTGTATTGATTGAAGATGACCCAACAGAAGATTTAAAAAAAGGTGAAGTCGGTACGGTTGTCATGATTTTTACTGAACCGGAAGAGGCTTATGAAGTGGAATTTGTAGACGAAGAAGGGAAGACTAAAGTTCAGAAAGCTTTTCTTCCTGAAAAACTAAAAAAATACTTGTAAGGTTTTGAAAGAAAATGTGGAATACCTGAGTCCAAGACGGAGAACCTGCGGACACTGATCTTTTGCACACGGATGTTGTGCAGCTGATTGGCGGCCGCTTTTTTTTAATGGCCAGAATGGGAGACGCACCTTTCGAATGATGATGAGAGTCGTCAGCTTCACAGGAGGAGCGGCCGGAGTCTATGCAGGATTGCGCGCGACAGCCAAGGGGAACGCAAGCGGTGAGACCCCGCTTGCACAGAAAGCCATTATCACATGTCTCTTTATAATCTTTGAGTCCTCCCGGAGATTAGCGGGAGCCGTTATCAACAAAAGAGCAGGAAATTAAAGCTGCTCTTTTTCGTTTGCCGAGATATAAGCTATCGCTGGTTTGCTGTAGTGAAGCGGGGGGAGAAACTTAGTGAGATTACTGTTCCACCACTGAGAGAAATATAGGAACGACTGAGACATTAAAAAAGAAGCTGTCTTTAGAAAATGTTATAAAACGATTTTCGGAACAACCTCTTTTTATTAAAATATCTAATCATTCATCTGGCTGTTACTCCAAAAAAGCTTTTGAATAATGAACGACACCTTGCACTTTTTCAAGAGAATGATCTGTTAATTCTAGAGCCATAAATACGTCATCTGGAACCTCAAATGGTGCTTGTATATTCCATAAGCTGGCTGGTTTAAAACCAAATTTTGGATAAAAATCTTTATGTCCTAAAACAATTACTGAACAATAACCCAGATCTTTTGCGTTTTTTAACGCTGTACGAATCAATTGACTCCCAATGCCTTTTTTCTGATACTCAGGTGCAACGGAAACCGGAGCAAGTGCCAAAGAATCGGCAGCTCTATCACCATCTACGATTTTTATTTTAGATAAAAGGACATGACCTACAATGTCTTTGCCTTGATTTAACGCGACTAATGATAGTTCAGGGATAAATGCATCTGATTTTCTAATCCTGTTTACAAGTACGTGTTCTTTCTTGTCGCTGTATTCTTCATTTAAAAAGGCTTTTTTAACAATTTCCTCAGTCGTATTATATTCTTCAGTGAGCTCTTGTCTAATTAAGATTTCCATTTAAAGTCTCCTGTTCTTTTAGTTAATTTTGAAAAGCATTTCTTCATCCTTTAATGGCAAATCCTTAATGTGCGAAGTATTAAGAAAGTTTACTCATATTATTAGGATATCTATGTTTACAGAATAGTAAAGGATGCCCTTTATTTCCATCCAGACAAAGGAATCAAAAATAATGGTATTGACGGCTATTAGCCGAAAACAAAGGTGAAACACTTGAAGCTCTCTTTATTTAAGAGAGGCTGAAACCCTCTATCTTCTAATTCCGCCTATTCTGATTAGCTCTCCGATTATAGCACAACAATGAAAATAATTAGTGGAACTGGAGTGAATTTATTACCCAAAGCACCCATGTAAACAAAATAACATGCGCATAAAACAAGGAACAGAATGATATATCTCTGTACTATCCTGTTAATATTTGATGTTGTTTTTTCTTGTTGCACACTTTTTCACCTCGTTTTTTTGGCTCTTAGAACTTTCTTTCTGGAAGAATCTTCGTGGAATTTTGTTCTCTTAGCGTTAGGAAATGCATTACACTTAAGGCAAAACGATATGTAGTAACCAGTTGTTTGTGTACTGTATTTGTTTACATCAAAATTAACACAGAAGCGCTTTCAAAAACAATTTATATTTGTAATTTCATGAAAATATTACCTTGGAAAATAGGAGGGTTTAAAATGGAACGAGAAAATTATGTCTCATTATGGATCGGTAGTATTCAAACTGTTGATACATTAAATAAATACGTTGAATTACCATACGATGAAGAAGAAGGTGATTTCCTCCCTTCCCCGTTTTTAAGAGATTTTGAAATAGACATTGATGATTTAGATGAAGATTTTATTGAAAAGGTTGCTCATGACCATAATAAAGAATTTTTGTATCAATTAATAGGCGGATGCTCATATGAAGAAATGATTTTATCTCGTTTTGAAGCTAATCAGGGTAAACAACTTCCGAAGAATATAAACGCTGCCATTTTACTATATAACTTTGACTATGAAGGAAAAAGAAATGAAATTGTTAACAAGGGGTATACTTTTACATTTGTAGGATCCGTGTCATATGTTTAAAGATAAATTTGAACACGTTCGAGAAAAACCCAGCGAAAAAGGGGATTAACTAGGGAACCTTTTCTACTCCATTTTGTCACCTGTCACTAAAAAAGATCAAATGTATTTGTTAAAACATACTTGAAAAAAGCTTTTTGTTTTATCGTTCGGTTTGACAAAGAAGATGAAATATCCTAGGATTTAAATTAAATCGTAATAATAACGTTTTATCAGAAGATCTCTATGCATAAGTGGCTGATCATAGGCATAAGTATACAAGGTTCGACCCATCTTGATAGCGGAAAGACGTCGTAGGTATTGAACTTCACGAGCAGCCGCAGAACATCGCTCGCAGGAATACGTACGGTCACAGTGATATGCGTCGCTTAAGCTTTCACTCAAATAAGGGATTTATTGATCATGGAAAAGAGCAGTGAAGTGTATCAAAAAAAAAGGAGAGCAGGGATCATGAATTTTTGGAACACCTGTTTTCAAGATGAGAATTATGTTTATGGAACTGAACCGAATGCATTTTTATCGGATTCTCAGAAAAAACTTCAATTAACAGGTAACGCATTAGCAATTGCAGAAGGTGAAGGACGCAATGCGGTTTTTTTAGCCGAACAAGGAATGAATGTGACTTCATGGGATTACGCGGAATCTGGATTGAAAAAGACGAAAAAGCTTGCAGAAGCCCGAAATGTAGAAGTGAAGACGGAACTCGTTGACTTAAATGAAGCGTCATGGAAAAAAGATCAGTGGGATGAGGTTGTATGTATTTTTGGCCATTTTCCAGAAGAATTGCGCCGAAAAACACTTCTAGGGGTTAAAGAAGCAGTGAAACCGGGCGGTTTTTTTGTTGCGGAAGTATATTCAATTCACCAAATTCCATATAAAAGCGGCGGGCCGCAAGAATCTGAATTTTTATATAGACCGGAAGAGTTTTTACACATTTATTCAGACTGGCGTATTGTTCACTTCTTTTTAGGTGAAGCAGTTCGTCATGAAGGGGATTTACATAATGGTTTATCTCATGTCATTCAATTTATAGGACAAAAACGATAAATACTGATTGGCAAACGCTTTGTTACTGCGGTTACCGAACTCATCTTTGAAGATTATGTTTCTCGCTTTTTTGTTATGGAATAAAAAAGCGACTGAATGCGAATAAAATATATCCCCGGACGGAAGATTCGCGTTAGAAAAAAATTCAAACCGCCCCGTAAACGGTGGTGTGCAAGGGGGGAGGCTGGTCGCCTCCTCCTTCATTGTTTAATCAATTAATAGTTGGAGCTAGGTTATAAAGTCCATCTTTTGAGAATAAGCGACACTTCGTTTGCAATATTTTCTTTTGAGAAGCCTGACGAATCGTAGGCTTTTTTTAGTTTGCCGAAGTGGTCGTAATAATCGGCTGCAGACCACTTAAAGGCGATACACATATATGTGCCTCTCGGAATGGGATCGACATAGACATAGACTCCTGATGGAACGGGGGCTAAATCCGTTTTAATCCGCCCAAATTTGTTCAACAATTTGGGCGGAAAACGGGATGTTTAAATCACTTGAACAAACACTTTGCCTAATACACTGTCACCTTTGAATAAAGTGATTGTTGCAGTCCCTATTGCTTTAGCAGTGACCAAGCCACCTTGATCCACTGAGGCAACCGCCGTATTGTCAGAAACATATCTTGTGGCTGCTAAATTGGTTATCCAGGCTTGGTCTCCGACGCTTATTGTCAAATTACGGTCTTGAATCTTTATCACGTGAGATGGAAGCATAGAAGCGCTTTTTACTTCTGTGACAGGAGAGCTCTTCGTTTCTTTCGCTGAAGCTATACCACTGGCAGATAAAGCTAAAGCTGAAATCGATAACGCAAAAACAACACTTTTTTTGAATTTCATTTCAAGCACTCCTTCTGAAAATTTTTGTTGCAATTTAATCATTCGGTGTCCCGAAATGTTTTTCCTTGTGAATAAATATTATTTATTTGTGACACTTAAACACACAAGACGGAGAGTACAAGAGCGCAATCATGCGTTTGTTTGGTGTCTTTTTGATTTGAAGAGGGAAGATCTAATGTCTTGTCTGCCGTCCGTATAAAGGCTTTGAAGGTGTGCGGCTTGAAAACCGGTGCGGAAAGCGGTTAACCTTTTTCAAAAGCTGAGGGCTCAACACTGCTTAAATGAATTGAACGTTGAGCACTCGGTCAAAGTCTTGATAATGATGGAGAATATCTCTGGGCTGAACAAGGCGTCAGCTATTTATAATTGCAGAAGACAGCTGTCGGGATGATCTGAGGGCTGGGCTGACCGACCCGGTAAAAAAATCCCTGGATGTTCTGTTGCTTCAGACGCTATTCTTGATGGAGAAGGAAGGATGGCTTTTCCTGTAGAATCAATTTGAGAGGGGGATAAGATGTCTCATAAAGCGAAAATATCTTATGGAAAACATCATTCGCAATACGGGGTATTACGGGTGCCTGACAAGAAAGAACCGTGTCCGGTAGTCGTTATGATTCATGGAGGGTTTTGGCAGTCGAAATATGATTTGGAAGAAAATAATCCCATTGCCGAAGATTTGACTAGTAGAGGATACGCCACTTGGAATATTGAGTATCGTAGAGTGGGGGAAGAAGGAGGAGGTTGGACTGGAACATTCCATGATGTGATTGACGCTATCAACCATCTGTCACAGCTAAAGGAACCTTATGGTTTGGACCTATCAAGTGTAATGATTATTGGGCATTCGGCAGGAGGGCATTTAGCTCTTTGGCTAGCCTCTCGAACCGCAGGAAACCCAGATCAAATGTTTCATGAGTTGGTTGTGCCCATCAAGAAAGTAATCAGCTTGGCCGGGGTAACAGACTTAAAAAAAATGTGGGAATTTCACGAAGAAAAAGGAATGAAGAGTCATGTTTCTGCACTAATGGGCGGGTCACCACATGAGGTTGCAGAACGCTATCAAGTTGTTTCCCCGATTGAGCGGTTGCCGATGAAAATAGATCAAGTTTTAGTACATGGTGTGTTAGATCGTCATGTTCCAGTCGAGTTAAGCAGAGATTACTATTTAAAGGCAATGGAACAAGGCTGTAATGTGAGCTTGGTTGTGCTGCCGGATGCAGAACATTTTAAAATAATCGATCCTGCCTCAACAGCATGGAATGCAGTCATTGATACAATATGTCCGTTACGAAAGTCGTGATAATCGTGAGGTGCTGCAGATGTGAATGAAAAAGAGGATATAAAGACTGAAAGCCCACTTATTCAAGCTGGGCTATTTTTTCTTACTGTGGACCTGATCAATAAGTTGCAGGTAAAGAGCATTTAAAAAGATGGCACGGAGGAAGTTTCAGCAAAAATGCCCCGGGAAAACCTGTTAACCGAAATTATTTTGAAGAATTTTAAAGAAAGGAGAAATCGCAATAAAAATTATGCCTAATAGCTCATTAAAAATATATAGTCCCTTTAAGAAAGCATACGAATTTAGGGATTGCAGAAATAAAAAACAAAATTGAAAACAATGAGGTCCTTGCAGAAACCGATGCAAACGACATCGATGAAATGGAAAAATTAAAAGAGTTAGTCGACAAATTATTAGATTTAGGAGCAGAGGTAAAAAATATTTGATAATGATATATATGGAGAAGGAGATTTTTAATTATCAAGAAATCTAACAGGAAGAATTTAAAAACAGCATTACTCGCTTAAAAGAAATTATGGAAGAGTTACAAGATTTTGATGATGCTGTATCTGACGATGATTAATTTTTCATATAGCGGACTGATTGATTGCAAAAGATTAAGAAGAAATGGATGAGTTAATATTTGGTGATGATTAATACATATTGAGTGCTGAATTGAAAATATGAACTGGCAATTGCCTTTCAAGGTTAATGTTCCAACCCGGATTTTTTCTATTCCATTTTGTCATACGATAGAAACAAGAAAAACGAACGTGAATATTGAGTTCAACACGGAGAGCATGCGGGCACTGATCTTTTGCACATTGATGTTGTGCAGCTGATTGGCGGCCGCTTTTTCTATGAATGGAAGACGCGCCTTTCCCTTATCAAGTGTGGACTCGGATGCACCGAATGATGATGGCCGTCAGCTTCACAGGAGAACGACTGGAGCTATGCGGCATTGCGTGAGAAACGCAAGCAGTAAGATCCCGCCATTTCAAGTTAAAAAAGCGAATAGCGCAAGGTGGTTTATTCGGTAAGGAAAAATGAATTTAAAAAATTTCAACTTGAACGCCTAATTTTAAATTAAGCACTGGATTTAACCGATGCCCGCCCTTTTAGATCAGGAGGTGTAGTGACTTTTTAAAAATTATACTTTCCTTTATGTCAAAATTTTAGAGGTGAAGGATTCTATTGCTCCTCTAAACGAACGACCAAAAAGAGCCGTTTTTAAGGGCTCTTTTCTTTTATACAGAGATATCTTTATTGTAATGGTGGTTGAAACTGTTGATTTTGTTGGTTTTGCTGATTTTGATTTTGCTGACCTTGCTGTCCCTGCTGCCCCTGCTGCCCTTGTTGATTTAATGATTGTTGGGCTTGTAGAACAGCTTGATTCACCTGGTTCATGGCCTGATTGGTTTGAATCCCTTGAAGAGCTTGATGAAGCAGTTGATCAGCTTGTTGGAGGCTTTGCTGAATTTGTTGATCAGTCTGCTGAATTTGCTGTTGAGATTGTGAACCAAATTGCTGAACCTGCTGCTTTATTTGATTCATTTGAGAATTTTGCTGAGCTTGACCTTGGCCGCTTTGTTGTTGAGATGCTCCTAATTGGGTTACATTTTGGTTCACCTGGGCAAGCTGCTGCTGAAGACTTCCAAGTTCCTGGGCAAGCTCAGTATCCGTAATATTTATACCAAGTAATTTGGAATGTTTTTGTTTTTCTTTTTGCTGCTTTTTATTTGTCATAAATCATCCTCCTTTCACAAAATTATTATTTTCGTTTTTAAAAAAATTATGGTCGGGAATTTTAGGTACGGAGGAACACTGCTTAAGGAGAATCACCGAGATTGTAAAAGGACTGGATCAAAACAAACTGACCTATAGGAGACCGAGAATGTAAACGTAGTCAGTATAATTAAAACCTTTTGCCGTAAAATAAAACATATCCAATTCAATGTGCGAATGCTCCTGCTGCAAAAAGATCTGCTGCCTCTGCTCAGAAGGAATCCAGCTCATGAGATCCCGTCTGGAATCCAGTTGATTGATGAATTTTGACTTCCCAACGTTTTGTTAAAGTAGTCTTTTTAACGCATTTATCGTAACAACATGAAGGTATTGAAAAGGGAGAAATGATTTTGGAATACTTTACCCCTAAAGTGCAATCTTAGAGTTTCGCTTTAAGGTCAATATGTGCTACCCTGTGGTTGCAGGTATCGACATAGGAGGATCAGAAAACAAAATCAACATATCTTCAATGTTCCAGTTTAAGAAGAAAATATCAATGATAGTAGACATAATTTAAAAGGATGATGATAAATTTGAATACTCAAGTAACAACTAAATTAAAACTAAACAAACCTGCCAATAAGGTCTTTGAAGCATTCGTATCTCCTTCAAAAATCGGGAATTTTTGGTTCTCATCAAGTTCTGAAAGATAGGAGAAAGGCAAGAGGATTACATTAAGATATGATGAATACAATGCAGAAGGGGTAATAAATGTACTCGAAATCGAGAACAATAAGAAAATAGTGTTCTCTTGGGGCGAAGAACATGGTGAAGAAACGGTTGTTACAATAACACTAAAAGAGGATGATACAAGTACAATTATTGAAGTAAATGAATCAGGAGTAAAAGAAGATGACCCAGAGATTGTGGAAAAAATGATAGGACAAAAAGAAGGCTGGGTATATACATTAACTTGCTTAAAGGGGTATTTGGAAAAACGGAATTAACAATTTAAGAGCTTCATTAATTTATGAATAATGAACGGAAGCCAGTTAGTATTTTAAACATCAACAATTTATCCGGAAGCAGTAAATCTAAAATATCCTTTGTAAAAATTTAACAATTGTTTTGCCGCTGCATATAAAGAAATAGCCGATTTTTTCACCGGCTATTATTTGTTTTATGCAAGGTTTGAATAGATATAGCCATTTAAGGCTTTTATTTAGAGAGGAGGTATTATGATGGACTTGATTTATGTGGAAGTACTCAATGATTCAAATATTAGGAAGTACATCTCGTTGTTAAGAAAAACATCATCCCAACCTATTAAGGAGCTAAAACAGGCGATTGAATCAGGAAAACCTGTTATTGAATGTGATTACTATGACACAGAAGAATTAAAATCATTAGTAAATACTATAGAACAGTTACTCTCAATGGGAGCTAGTATTAAAATTTATGAAAATGACAGAGAAATAACGCTTGAGATGGTAAAGAACTTGATCGAAACTTATAAAGGCATTGCAAAAGAGCGAGAAGAAATGGATGAGTTAATATTTGGTGAGTGATTAATACTTATTGAGTGCAGATTTGAAAAATTGAATAGTTTTCATTTCTTCTTCCTTGATTGTCATTTGCCTTTCAAGGTTTTTTATGTGCATGTTCAAGCACGGGGAACATTCATTTTATATTCGGCTTTGTCAACTGCATACCATACCCGCTTGCTGTGGGTAATGATGAAGGTGCGGGCTATATCAAGTGAGTGGAAATTTAGACGCAGAAGAAGCCGTTGAGACTGCTCCATCTTTCATCGATGGTACAGGAATAGAGAAAATGAAGTAAAGAGGCCCTCTATAGAGGGCACATGCTTACGGTAATCTCGATAGCCATTATCTAACAACAGTTACATAATGCACCCAATAAATAACACCGTTTTTATAAACAACGACAGTCGCTTTGCCAAGACCTATGGCTCTAACCATGCCATATTGATTAATCTCAAGGACATTCTGACCATTGAGAACTTCATACCGGTCACCGCCCATAAATACGTTGGAGTCACCAACATTCATTGTAGTGTAGGTTACACCGTAAGATTTGGTCGACATTGTTTGGGCAGAGGCGTTTGGAGTAAGAATGGGTGAAATCATAAATGTTCCTAAAATCAATGATAATGCCAATAAACTTTTAATAGCCGTTTTCACGATTTGCCCTCCTAAGTTTTTGTTTGCGCTTACAAATCTAGTTTAGCATGTTAAATATTTGAAAGATGTGAAGTGTTTGTGAAACTCTTGCCCAGACTGGAACACTACGGAAAAAGACTTTTGATCATAAGTTTTTAAAGGAAAAAATCTCCGAACAATAAAGCACTGAACATTTGGCACCGGAAGATCATTTGCCTATAAATACAATGATAAGGCGACATGTTAAGGTAAGCTGGTTCTCACAACTTGCGTTCCACCAATCGTGCCCAGGTCCTGTATAGATTCCGGGATGAGCCATTTTTAGCCGTTAAACTCGCCCGGTTTGAAAAGCCCCGCATGATCGTTCCACCTTTTGATGATAAAAGTAATAAGGCATCCTTTTGCTGGAATATAATCCAATAAATCGAAAAAGTGGGGGCCTAATAAATTGAATTTTCAAGCAAATGATGTAGACATGATCAATATCATCAGAAATGGCCTGAAAACAACGCAGTATCCAAAACGTATCATTATCGTAGGGGCTGGGCTGGCCGGGCTTGTTGCAGCTTCTTTATTAAAGGCTGCCGGGCATAGAGTCACGATTGTGGAAGCGAACGATAGAGTGGGAGGACGTGTTTACACTGTACGTGCTCCCTTCAGCAGGGGTTTATATTTTAACGTTGGGCCGATGCGTATTCCGGATATCCATACATTAACCTTGGAATATATTAAAAAATTCAAGCTGCCTACAAACGAATTTTTGAATCGAACTCCAATGGACATTATATATGCAAATGGCATCAAAACACGCCTCCATCTTTATGAAGAGAATCCTGGCATTTTAAGATTCCCGGTTGCTCCACATGAACAAGGAAAAACGGCTGAAGAACTGATGCTTTCCGTCTTGCAGCCGATCCTCAATTTTATTAACCAAAACCCGGAGAGAAATTGGCGCATTGTTGAAAAGGAATATAGAAAACATTCGCTGGGCTCTTATTTAAGCTCTTATTTTTCAAACGGGGCAATCGATATGATCGGAATCCTTTTGGATATGGAAGCGTATATGGGGATGTCTCTTGTTGAGGTATTGCGGGAATCGATTTTTTTTACATCCCCGGCTCGATTCTATGAGATCACAGGAGGGATGGACCTGCTGACGGATGCATTTCTTCCGCAGTTAAAAGAAGATATTTTGTTCCGCCAAAAAATGGTGAAAATTTCTCAGGAGCCAGCCAGTGTGACGATTCATTGTATTCATCAACAGTCAGCAGAGCCTTTGGCGCTGACAGCTGACCTTGCGATCGTGACGATTCCTTTTTCAGCCTTGCGATTTGTGAAAGTCGAACCATATGATTCTTTTTCTTACTATAAACGAAGAGCAATTCGTGAACTCAATTACATAGCCGCAACCAAAACTGGAATTGAGTTTAAGAGCCGGTTTTGGGAAAGAGCAGGGCAGTGTGGCGGCAAATCGATCACGGATTTGCCTGTTAGATTTTCGTACTATCCAAGCTATGGATTTGGATCTTCCGGACATGCGGTCGTTTTAGCAAGTTATACATGGGCGGATGAGGCGTTGATGTGGGACAGTCTGCCTGAACAAGAGCGCATCCGTTATACGTTAATGAACTTATCTGAGATATATGGAAATATCGTGTATTCTGAGTTTGTATCAGGAGCTTCTTTCAGCTGGAGCCAGAATCCGTATTCTGCCGGGGCTTTTACCGCATTTGAACCAGGACAGGAATTAGAGCTGTATCCTTATATTCCTACACCTGAGGGAAGGGTGCATTTCGGTGGGGAACACACCTCGCTCACCCATGCATGGATGCAGGGAGCGATTGAATCCGGCATACGGGTGGCAAATGAAGTGATGATTTGCCAAAATAGCCTTTATGGTTTGAATGTAAATGTAGTGGATGCACAAGACCAGGGGCGGGCTCCAGTGTGTGTGCAACACGGCGACATCATCCAATCAACACCGGAGGTACGGAGGGGAGCGGACTCCACAAGCCCTGCTTAATGAGCAGGGCTTTGTTTGATCACATCAATAGAATCGTGGTGCGGTGAATTAACTAAAGGTGATACTTCATAGGCTTCCATGTCATCTGAGTGACAGGGGGTAAGAAGACTTTCTAAGAACGCACTATCTTGATTGGCAGGGTCGAGCCAATCCTTTTCGTGATGGCAATCAAGAATAACCGGCATCCGGTCATGAATGTTTGCCATGAAAGCGTTTGGTCTTGTTGTAATGATGGTGCATGTATAAACCGGTTCATTGCTGGGGGAAATCCACTTCTCCCATAATCCGGCAAATGAAAAGAGCTCATTCGACTTCAGTTTGATTCTCATTGGCTGTTTTCTTTTTGAATCGATCCGTTTCCATTCGTAAAAGCTGTCGGCTGGAATGATGCACCTTTTACTGATCAGGGGCTTCCTGAAACTTGGTTTTTCGGCTAAGGTTTCAGCCCGGGCATTGATCATTTTATAGCCGATCTTCTCATCTTTGGCCCAAGGCGGAATGAACCCCCATCGCAAATAGCCCAGCCGCTGACTTGCCCCGTCATTGATAACAGCCAGAACGGGCTGTGAGGGAGCGATATTATAGCTTGGCCTGTATTGTTCTTTCGGAATCATCTGATCAATGTCAAAACGGTCAATGATGGTTTCATAATCAGCAAACAGCGTGAATCTGCCGCACATATCGATCACCCTTGAAGGTTTTTGTTTATTTTATAATGCTGCAGGTTGAAAATCAAAAATTGATCAATGTGACGAGAAAATTACAGCATTTGATAGATCTCAATCAGATTCTGATCCGGATCGCGGAAATGGGCCATACGCGCCCGCCATTCCTTGCGGTCATGCGGTTTATTAACAAATTCAATTCCATTTTCCTTAAGATCGTTATAAGTTTGATCGACGTCTTCCACTTCAAATTGGAGCAAGAACCTTGAGTGAGCTTCTCCTTCCAATTCCTCTCCGACTACTTCGGCCATCTTGTTTCGAGAGAAAAGCTCGATTTTCGTTTCTCCGTTATTGAAAAGGGCATATTCCAGTTTTTCCTCGTACCAGCTTATTGGCAGCCCTAAAAAATCGTTGTAAAACTTCACACATTTCTTAAAAATCTTGAACCAATAGCCTGACTTGCAGAAGCTTCAATTCAATCCCTCCTATTCGGCATCCGGTTTTCATTCCGGCTTTAACTAGAGGATACAACATGAAACATGACAACATTGTGTCAAGTTTCATATCAATTGGGTATATGATAAAAATGAAGGTTTTTTATTGATGCTTTTTATGGGATTTTAAGAATCATTTAGAATTGTAAAGAGCAAAAAGATGCGATTTTCGTTGCAAGTGTTGATTAATGGATGTAACATATATTCTTGTGGTTGGTAAATTATTCGTATGAGAACGAAAGAATAAACATTACAAAATATAAGGCTTTCTCATACTGAAAAGGCGCTGTGCCTATAGGGAGTGCAGATCTTGTCAAAAGGGGAATTTTTCCTCTTGGCAAGAAGTAGATCACCTTCCTTAACCTGTATTCAAACGATGTAGTACATATACGCGATGATAAAAGATGACAGGGGAATGTATTTGCTGCATGTTATATAATGAAGCAATCGGCCGAAAAAGAAGAAAGAATTGCCGGAGAATACTTAGGAGGTCATGAAGCAAATGAACTGTAAATTGAGCTCTAAAAAATTGATCATGACATTGATCGTTGCCGGAATCACCTTCTCAGGGGTTTTTATGTCAACGGGGAAAGCTGAGGCCGCCTGGTCCGGCTGGCAAACGAAAGGCGGTTATACTGTCAAGGTTTATACAGATGCCAGCACTTACACTTCAAGGGCTTCTTCTATTAAGTGGAGAATGAAGAAGAAAGGCAGTTCAAAACTTTATTATAAAGCTTATATATGTAAATGGATCAACAGAGGATTGTTTAGCGGCGGAAGTGTGACAGGCTATTTTAAAGTTTCTACCCCGCTTAAAACATATAGTGTGTCGCCTGTAAGGAAAAAACTGGGCAACGGAACATATATCGTCAGGGTATTCCTTTTTAAGGATGCTAAAAAGAAAAAAATGATCGGAAGCTTTGATTCCAAAAAAATCAGGATAACGAAAGGGAGATAAATAAATAGAAATGGCTGCTCTTCGGTGGCCGCCTTTACGCCGGATGAAGGGCCGGCATATTTGCACTTTTGGGCGGCTTGCCTGTTTATATCTTTATAATTGGCGGGGTGGAGCTTTGTGCGCGAATATTTAGTCGCTATTCTTCGCTCAATTATTGCTTTTTCCATTTATTGGCGGGTTCCTGGCTGTTAGGGAAGCAAACGAATTAATATGACGATTTTATCCTTCGATTTGCGCTCGGAGCGATTCCTGCTATATGACCTTTAATTCGAACATTAAAATTCACCTTTTAATTTGGATATTTTTATGTGTGTTTTTTGTGATTCTTGCGACGGCATCCATAGATGAGGAGTCAAAAGTCTGAATTACAAAACAAAGTTCGCATTGGATAAAAGTATTTTATGCAGTCTTGCCTCCTAAAGATATATTTCAGAACTAAATCATGAGTAAAGAAAAAAATAGCATCGGGGGCCATTTATGGCGTCCCTTTGCGCCGCGATTCGTCACAAACAGCTGTCATCGTGGTAAAATATCATTGTAAGAAGAGCCTATTTCAAACTTTACAATATGAGCCGTAAATACCGGTGGGGAATATACGTTTTCCGCCGTTTTACTGTTTCATTAATTTCATATGAAAAGGAATGACTTGAAAATCCGCGGGTTACAATAGGCAGGAAAGGGTTGAATCAGTTTGAGTGCTGCTTTGTATCGAAACATCATGCTTTTACTTCTTTGTTTGACGGCAGGCATTGTAGATGTGATTGGGTACTTAAGTATCGGTCACGTATTTACCGCCAATATGACCGGGAATATCGTGCTGCTGGGATTAGCCATCGGGCACTCGCTGCAAAAGACCGTCATGTATTCTCTCACCGCATTGCTTGGCTTTATCATCGGCGTGATCATCGCTTCCGCCATTGTCGGAAAACAGGAAAAATCCTTTTGGCCTCCAGCCGTCACGACGGCCCTTATGATCGAGGGGTTCGTTTTGCTGCTTTTTGCATGTTTGTCATTATTTCAAATCTCAGCACACATTTTGATCTTATTGCTCAGCATGGCGATGGGGCTTCAGACGACCGCTGCTAGAAAACTCGGGATCGCAGGTATTTCTACAACAGTCTTAACCGGAACTCTGGCCAACTTTTTTGAAGATGTCAGTACACGGTTCTTCAGAAAAAGCCATCAAAACATCTTTCATACAGATGCGCTGCTCCGCGCTTTAACGATTGTCTTCTATTGTCTCGGCGCCGTTATCGCAGCCGTTGTCGAACCGGCTTACCGCTTTGGTGTCGTTTGGCTTCCGATTGTCATCATTATCGCGATCGTTGCGACAGCGGTGACCAAGTTTAGGGGAGCGGCCGTCCAGGGAAAATAAACAACACAGGCATTTTGACGAGATCTCATGTGCGAAAAACGGGGAAGCATAGTGTTTTATGAAAAAAAACGATTTTTACAGGGAGGAGATGTATGGTTGGAACATATAAATATAGAGCATTTTATTTTGCTTGCCGCCTTATTGCTGATTATAGGCGTGCTCACAACAAAGTTTTCAACGCGATTAGGAGTGCCTGCCCTTGTTTTGTTCCTGCTGGTCGGAATGATTATGGGAAGCGACGGATTGGGGATTATTTACTTTAATAATCCGGAACTGACTCAATTGATCGGGATCATCGCATTGGTCGTGATTCTTTTTGAAGGCGGCTTGCAGACGAAATGGTCTTCGGTTAAGGCGGTTGCGGGTCCTTCGTTGTCTCTCGCGACAATAGGCGTACTAATCACAACGATTGTTGTGGCCGTCGCCGCAAAGTTGATATTCAATGTTTCCTGGATGGAAGGCTTTTTATTTGGCGCCATTGTCGGATCAACAGATGCAGCCGCCATTTTCGCCGTGCTAAAAGGCCAGAATATTAACGACAGGCTGGCTTCCACCCTTGAGGCCGAGTCGGGCACGAACGACCCGATGGCCATGTTTTTAACCTTATCGCTGATCGAGTTGATGACGGTTGATCATGCCAATGTTTATTTACTGATCGGTTCGTTTTTTTGGCAAATGGGAATGGGGCTGATTATCGGTTACTTGCTCGGACGTTTTGGGAGCTTTTCCATCAATAAGATCAATCTGGATTCGAGCGGCCTATATCCCATTTTCACCCTCGCATTTGCACTTCTGACATACAGTGTGACAGATCTAGTCGGGGCCAGCGGCTTATTGGCAGTCTACATAGCGGCTCTCGTGATCGGCAATATGGATTTAACCTACCGCCATTCCATTTTCAGATTTAATGAAGGATTTGCCTGGATGATGCAGATTCTGATGTTCATCATACTCGGCTTGCTCGTTTTCCCTTCACAATTTCTATCATTTGGCATCATTTTCAAAGGATTTCTGCTTTCCCTTATATTAATGTTCCTTGCCCGACCCGTTGCTGTTTTTCTGTCAACGATCAAAATGGGGTTTCATATGAAAGAAAAGATCTTTCTTTCCTGGGCGGGATTAAAAGGGGCCGTTCCGATCGTGCTTGCCACGTTTCCAATGACGATGGGGCTTGAAAATAGCCAACTGTTCTTTAATGTGGTGTTTTTTGTCGTCTTGACATCGGCATTGATTCAAGGTTCAACCATTTCAATCTTTGCAGACACATTAGGCTTGAATGGACCGGAGAAAGTAGAACCCCCTCACTCTTTGGAGCTCGTATCCATCGGAAAGGCAAACGCCGAAATGATCGAGTTTGCCGTTGATGAAAAGACAGCCATTACAGGGCAAGCCTTGAAAAACATCAGTTTTCCAAAGGAAACGCTCATCAGCGCGATGATACGGAACGGGGATTTGGTCACCCCGCACGGCGATACGACGATTCAACCGGGAGACATTCTTTATATTCTCACAGCGAAAAAAAGAAAAAAGGAATTGAAACGGCTTTTGAACAAAGAATTTATTTAAAAAAGGCGGATACTGCGGTACACCTCCCGATCTGAGTGCTGAAAGCGTCCCCTTTTCGTTTTTTCCGAAAACATCCATTTTCGGATCAATTCGTGTTACAATTTGGAAAACTAAATCTGGGAGGAACAATCCGGTGGGTGTTCAAACGGTCATTTCGACAATCATTCCTTTTGTATTTTGGATTGTAATGGCGGCTCCTGTTGTGCTGATCATGTGCTTGTTAACCGCAATCAAGAAATCGCTGAAAAAAAGCGTTGAACAAAACGTTGAGATCATTCGTTTATTAAAAGAAAAAAGGTAGCCGGATTTCAAGCGGCATGGGCTGTTTGCCATTGTTAAATGCTCCAGACGGCCATCCGTCCATTTGGGAGCCAGAGTTAGATGGCGAAACCATCATATGAACAAATCGTAAGATCAAAATGGTCATGACGGATTGATAGATGACGAAGACGAAAAGATATTGAGGAGCAAATTGCTGCTATTTTGGCAATCAATAATAACGGCAGACCTGTTTTCATACAGAAAATAGGTCTTTTTTTTACATTATGGTTTGTGATTAATTCAAAAAAATGTTATAAAAAATTAATAATTTTATTGTACTTTTAAAATTATAGGGTAATATAATGAATATATGGATTTTATAGCCATATAATTTCTTTTATTGTCATTTTTCGTTTTTTGAACCTCTTATAATGAGAAATGGAGGGAATCCATTGAGGGACAATACTTATTTTTTAACTCATGCCCAAAGGAGGGTGTGGTTTACCGAACTGCTGGAGCCTGGTACAAGCATATGCAATTTAACGGCCTGTGTGAAATTCAAAGGCGATATTGATCTTGATGTTTTAGAAAAGGCTCTGAATCGTTCAATCTCCCGCAATGACACAGTCAGATTTCAACTGATGGAAGGAACAGATCCGGAACCGCGTCTGTATCTTGCTGAATATAAACAAACACCTCTTGAAATCATAGATTTTACAAATACTAAAATAAAAGAAACAGAGCAATGGATTCATGATCAAGCCAGAATCCCGTTTAAGCTGTTCGATTCACCTCTGTACCAATTTTATCTCCTAAGAATCCGCACTGATGAGGTTTGGCTGTATGCAAAATTCCATCATATTATTATGGATGGCATCTCTTTAAATGTAATGGGAAATCAAATTATTGATCTTTATCAAAAAATAATAAAACAAGAGTCTATATCTGATCAGCCTGAACCATCTTACATTCGCTATATCGAAAAAGAGAGTCAATACTTACAATCTTCACGTTTTGAAAAAGACCGTTCATTTTGGATCCAGACCTATCAACAGCCGCCGGTATACCACTCACTAGCCGGCAAGACTCCTTCACAAAAGCAGAGCACTTCCGCATCCAGAGATACCATTACACTTTCGCCTCATCTGGGACAAACACTCCGAATCTTTTGCGAAGAACAGAACATCAGTATCATTTCCTTATTTATGGCTTCATTTTACATATGTATCAGCCGTCTCACGTCTAAAACAGATCTTGCTATCGGAACCTTCTATGGAAACAGAGGTTCAAGAACAGAAAAAGAAACACTCGGCATGTTCGTCAGCTCTCTTCCAATCAGAAAAACGGTCGACCCTGACGCTGATTTTCTTTCCTTTGTCCGCAGTGTAGGCAGGGAACAGCTCTCTGTTATGCGCCATCAAAGATTTCCCTATAACTTGCTGGTTAATGAATTAAG
Organism: Bacillus sp. KICET-3; assembly: GCF_033261025.1. Classification (NCBI taxonomy): domain Bacteria; kingdom Bacillati; phylum Bacillota; class Bacilli; order Caryophanales; family Bacillaceae; genus Bacillus; species Bacillus sp. KICET-3. The sequence continues at coordinate 1,975,281 of NZ_CP137345.1, forward strand.
AAAGGAACACAAGGAGCTACACAACCTTATCGGTATTTCCATGCAATATCAGCCGCTTCAATGGCATAGGGCCGACGGCTTCGACTATGAAACGGCGCTTTATTTCAGCGGATATACCGCGAACGAGCTTTCTGTTCAAATACAAGAACGTATAGACACCGGAAGCATTCATTTAAATTTCGACTATCAAAATACCTTGTTTTCCCGTGAGGAAATCAAACGAATACAGCATCATCTGCTCACATTGCTGGGAAACGCCCTTCAACATCCGCACAGCATTATAAAAGAATTAGATATGGCTGAAGAAAGCGAAAAACAAACAATTTTATATGAGTTTAACAAAACAGAAGCTGTTTCGCCTGGTGCGCCGACTCTGCATGGACTGTTTGAACGCCAGGCGGCTTTAACACCTGAGCGGCCGGCCATCCGCTTTGCCGGCGGCTCGCTGACTTACGCTGAGCTTGATATGTGCGCCAGCCGGCTGGCTGCGCGCCTTGCGGCGCACGGGATCACGAAGGAAAGCATCGTCGGCGTCCTCTGTGAGCGGTCGCCTGAGATGCTGACAGCCGTCCTCGCCGTGCTAAAGGCGGGCGGAGCTTATTTGCCGCTTGATCCGACATATCCGCAGGAGCGGCTGAGCTACATGCTGAAAGACAGCGGGGCAGCTTTGTTGCTGATGCAGCCGGGATTATCCGTACCTGGTTTTTCTCGGGAGACGCTGGAGGTGAATATGACGACTCTCGTGAATGAAGAGCCAAGATACCACCTCTTTGAGCCGGCGGACGGCGGTTCTCTCGCCTATGTTATCTATACGTCTGGCTCGACCGGGCAGCCAAAAGGCGTGGCCGTTGAACACCGCCAGGCCGTTTCCTTTCTGACCGGCATGCAGCGGCAGTTTCCGCTTCGGGAAGACGACATTATCATGGTGAAAACGTCCTTCTCCTTTGATGCGTCTGTCTGGCAGCTGTTTTGGTGGACCCTTTCAGGCGCTTCGGCTTATCTGCTTCCGCCCGGCTGGGAGAAAGATCCGGCATTGATCGTAAAAGCCATTCAGCAGGAAGGGATTACGACGGCTCATTTTATTCCGGCCATGCTGAACAGCTTTTTAGACCATGCGGAAATAGACGCTCTGGGAGGGGGGACAAGCCTGAAGCGTGTCTTCGCCGGAGGTGAACCGCTTGCGCCCCAAACGGCAGCCCGTTTTGCTTCTCTGTTGCCGGGTGTGACACTGATTCACGGCTACGGGCCGACAGAAGCAACGGTCGATGCGGCATTTTACGTTTTGGATTCAGAGCGGGACAGGGATCGCTTGCGGATTCCGATCGGGAAGCCCGTGCCCGGCGCGCGTTTGTATGTCTTGGATCCGAATTTGGCCGTACAGCCTGCCGGCGTCGCGGGAGAGCTCTACATCGCCGGAGGCGGCCTCGCCAGAGGCTATTTGAATCGGCCGGAATTAACGGAGGAGCGTTTTCTCGCTGATCCGTTCTACCCGGGTGAACGCATGTACAAAACCGGAGATTTGGCGCGCTGGCTTCCTAATGGAAATATTGAATTTCTCGGCCGGTTAGATGATCAGGTGAAAATCCGCGGCTACCGGATTGAACCGGGAGAGATTGAAGCGGCCCTCCGAAGCATCAAAGGCGTACGGGAAGCGGCCGTAACCGTACGGGCTGACGGCGGTGAGGCGGAATTATGCGCGTATGCGGAAGGGCTCGGAAGAAACGAAGTACGGGCGCGGCTTGAGAGACTTCTGCCGGGCTACATGATCCCCGCTCATATCATTGAGATGGAAAAATGGCCGGTTACGCCGAGCGGAAAGCTTGACCGAAACGCCCTGCCCGCTCCTGACGGAGCGGCAGATCAGGAAACCTACACAGCGCCAAGAAATCTGACGGAAATGAAGCTTGCCCAGCTGTGGGAGGACGTGTTGAAAAGCGGCCCTGTCGGGATTCACGACAACTTTTTTGACCGGGGCGGCCATTCCTTAAAAGCGACGGCGCTTGTCTCCCGGATCGCCAAGGAATTCAGCGTACAGGTGGCGCTAAAGGATGTGTTTGCCCATCCGACAGTGGAAGGGCTCGCTTCTGTTATCCGTGAAGGAACGGACAGTCCGTACGAAGCGATGAAGCCGGCTGAAAAACGCGAAACCTACCCGGTGTCTTCAGCCCAAAAGCGGATGTATGTCCTTCAGCAGCTGGAGGACGGAGGCACAGGCTACAATATGCCGGCCGTGTTGGAGCTGGAAGGGAAGCTTGATCTTGAAAGGATGGAGACAGTATTCAAACAGCTGATCAAGCGCCATGAGTCGCTTCGGACATCCTTTGAACAGGACGCAGGCGGCGAGCCGGTGCAGCGCATCTATGACGAGGTGCCGTTTACATTACAGACAGCCATACTGGGAGAACAGACCGCACAGGAAGCTGCGGCAGCGTTTATCGAGCCGTTTGATCTCAGTCAAGCTCCGCTGTTTAGGGTGCGAATCGTGAAAATATCAGATGAGCGGCATCTCTTGTTGGTTGATATGCATCACATTATTTCAGACGGTGTTTCTGTGAATCTGCTGATTCGGGAATTCGGCGAGCTTTACAACAACCGGACCCTTCCGGCGCTTCACATTCAATACAAAGACTACGCCGTATGGCAGGAGAAGTTTAAAAAAGGAGACACGTACAAGAAGCAGGAAGCGTACTGGCTGAAGCAGCTCGAAGGCGAGCTGCCAGTGCTGGATCTGCCGGCTGATCATACCCGCCCGCCGGTGCGAAGCTTCGCGGGTGATCAGGTTGCATTTACGCTTGATGAAAAGCTTACATCCGGCCTTCACCAGCTCGCACGTGAGTACGGAAGCACCCTGTACATGGTGCTCCTTGCGGCTTACACAGCGTTGTTGTCGCGTTTGAGCGGACAGGAAGACATCATCGTCGGGTCGCCGATTGCCGGACGTCCTCACAAAGATCTTGAGCCCATACTCGGGATGTTCGTCAATACATTGGCGCTTCGGACGCGCCCGGAGGGCGGAAAACCATTCGCGCAATATTTGCAGGAAATGCGTGAAACCGCATTGGAAGCCTATGAGCACCAGGATTATCCGTTCGAAGAGCTGGTCGATCAGCTCGGCGTGACGCGGGATATGAGCCGAAATCCAGTGTTTGATGCCATGTTTATTCTTCAAAACATGGAAAAGCACGACATGGATCTTGCAGAAATAAACGTCCGGCCGGCCCATTTCATACACCAAATTTCTGTATTCGACATAACGTTAATTGCGGTTGAATCAAATGGAGTCATCCGCTGTGAGATGGAATTCAGCACAGATATATTCATGAAAACTACAATTGAACGCTGGGCAGCTCATTTTACCGAATTTTTGCATTCGTCGATCATCAATCCTAACACAAGGCTTTCAGAACTGAACATACTTGATGAAAACGAAAAACAAAAATTAGTAATGGAATTCAACAACACTCAAGTTGAATTTCCTCAAACTGAGTCCGTGTTCCATCGTATGTTTGAAGCGAAGGCTGAGGAGACACCAGAACATTTTGCCGTAATTGATGGGAAAGAACACATTAGTTATCGGCATCTTAACGAAAGAGCCAATCGTCTGGCACGGACACTGCAAAAAAGAGAAGGGGCGAAACCGGTCGTTGCTGTTTTAGCGAAGCGATCCATTGATGCGGTCGTTGGTATTCTGGCAGTTATGAAAGCCGGCGGAGTGTATATCCCGATCGATTCACACTATCCAAAAGCTCGAATTGAATATCTTCTTCAGGACAGCGGAGCAGACATTCTTCTTATACAGCGTGATTTGAAACACTTGATTTCAGAGGCAGCCGAGTGTGGCATTTCCCGCCTCTGCCTTGATGATGAGCAATTCTTTGAAGCAAATTGCTGCAACCTTGCTTCAGCTCCTGCTCCTGAGGATTCGGCATATATCATTTATACCTCAGGAACAACGGGTGCGCCTAAAGGCGTTATCGTTTCACACCGGAATTTTATGCATGCTGCTCTCGGATGGCGCAGGATTTATGAGCTTGACCGGATGCCTGTCAGACTGCTTCAAATGGCGAGCTTTTCCTTTGATGTCTTTTCAGGTGACTTGGCGAGAGCTTTGGCCAACGGAGGAACATTGGTTATTTGCCCTGATGAGATGAGATTGGAACCTGCGGAATTATACAGAATCATGAATTCTCAGCGAATCACGATCATGGAGTCCACTCCGGCTCTGATTGTGCCGTTTATGGAGTATGTGTACCGCAATCAGCTCAGTCTTCCTGATTTAGACATCCTGATTCTTGGTTCCGATATGGTCAAAGCGCAAGATTTTAAAACACTGACGGAGCGCTTTGGCGAAAACATGCGCATCATCAATAGCTACGGAGTCACAGAAGCCACGATCGATTCAAGCTGCTATGAAATGCGAATGGGTGAAGAGTGTACCGGGGAACACGTACCGATCGGCTGCCCGCTCCCGAATGTACAAATGTACGTACTCAGCCAGAGTGATCAAATTCAGCCGATCGGTATTGCAGGTGAGCTGTGCATCGGCGGGGCAGGCGTTGCAAAGGGTTATCTCGGAAGGCCTGAATTAACGGAAAAGAAATTCACGGAAAATCCATTTGTACCCGGAGAAAGGCTGTACAGAACAGGAGATCGGGCCTGCTGGCTTCCGAACGGCACTCTCCGCATTCTCGGCCGGATGGATCATCAAGTAAAGATAAACGGTTACAGAATCGAAACAGAAGAAATTGAAAGTGTCCTGCTTCGAACGGGACTTGTCAGGGAAGCTGTTGTTGCCGTTCAAAATGACAAAAATGGCCGGGCTGGTTTAACAGCATATGTAATACCTTCAGATGTTGATACGACGGCGCTTCGTGCTGTTTTATCAAAAGACCTGCCAGCTTATATGATTCCCGTGTATATCATTCCTTTGGAAAACATGCCGCTGACCTTAAACGGAAAGCTGGACAAAAATGCCTTGCCAGCTCCAAATGAAGTTTTCTCGAGACCATATACTCCGCCACTCAATGAAAAGCAAAAAATGACAGCACAAATTTGGGAGGATGTGCTGTGTATGTCTCCAGTCGGCGTTCACGATTCGTTTTTTGAACTTGGCGGAGACTCTATTAAAGCACTGCAGGTGTCAGCCCGGCTGGCAGCGGAAGGCTGGAGCATGACCATACGGGATTTATTCCGCTTCTCAACGATTCACGAGCTAAGCGGTCATATCACTCCGCTGGTATCTCAGGCGGACCAGGGACCGGTGCAGGGTGAAGCAGAGCTCACACCGATTCAGCGCAGATTTTTCGGTCAGCGCCAAGCTTTTATCAAACATTACAATCAATCCGTCATGCTTTTCAGCGAAAAGGGATTCGATACTGGCTCACTTCGCCGAGCGCTGCGAAAATTGACCGAGCATCACGATGCACTCCGTATGGTTTTTAAACAAGATCTTACCGGACGTGTCGTTCAGTACAATCGCGGAATTCAGCTCACCGAAACAGAACTGTTCGGCCTTCATATAGCAGATTGGACAAAAGATTCAACGGAATGGATACACTTGGAAGAAAAACTAGCTGCTGAGGAAAGGGTCCTTCAAAGCAAAATGAATGTACAAGACGGACCTTTGCTGCAGGCGGGTTTGTTTAAAACAGCAGTTGGGGATCATCTGCTGATTGCCATCCACCATCTCGTGGTAGATGGCGTTTCTTGGAGAATTCTGCTCGAAGATCTCGCTTCTGCCTATCAGCAGTCTTTGGATCACACAGAGATTCAATTGCCGCCGAAAAGTGATTCTTATTTATTCTACGCTAACAGTCTTTCGCAAATAGCCGATAGCAAACAATTGTTAACGGAAAAAACCTATTGGCAAACGATATTGGATGCTTACGCGGCTTTTCTGCCCAGAGACATCGGCGATATACCGGACAGACATCAAATCAATGCTGAGACAGCGGCATTTATATTATCTGCTGGCTGGACAGAAAAACTGCTGTTTGAAACCCAACAAGCCTATGGGACTGATGCAAATGAGCTTTTGCTGACTGCTTTAGGAATGGCGCTTTCTGGTTGGACCGGACACGAGCAAATTGTGATCAGCACTGAGGGGCACGGAAGAGAAGGGCATGTTCCGAATATTGATATGTCCCGTACGACAGGGTGGTTCACTTCTATTTATCCTATTCTGCTTGACATGAGTGTTCCAAATCCTTTTGAAGATCAGCTTGCCTACCGAATCAAAACGACTAAAGATATGCTGAGAAGAGTGCCAAACAAAGGGACCGGTTACGGATTATTAGCACAAAAAGGAGCCATTGAGCATAAAGAGCCTGACGTCAGCTTCAATTATCTCGGACAATTTAGTGAAGGGAAGGAAACGGGTGCGTTTCAACTGTCTCCTTACCAGCCTCGTTTCGAAATAGCGGGGGAGAGAGAAAGAGAGTATGAGCTGGACATCAATGCTCTGGTAACAGACGGACGCCTTCAAGTAAAAGCGATATACACAAAAGCGTTCCGGCAGCACACAATTGAGCGGTTTATGGACAGTTTTCACAGCCATCTAATCGAGATTATCGAGCATTGTTCAAACAAAAAAGAACGAGAAAAAACGCTGAGCGATTTCAGCAATAAGGAATTGACACCATCTGCATTATCGAGCATTAAAAATCTCGTGAAAGATCTTTAACTTTTGGAAAAAGGTGTGTGGAATTGATGACGCAAGCGACACAGATCCAAGATATTTATCCGCTATCGTACATGCAGGAAGGGATGCTGTTTCATTCACTGCTGGATTTCAGCTCAAAAGCCTATGTCGAACAGACCTCGTTTACGATTACAGGGAATCTATGCATCGACTCATTTCAGCAGAGCTTACATCTTCTTGTTTCCCGGTATGATATTTTCAGAACGATTTTTATTAAAGAGGTGCCGGATCTTACAGGTCCGCAGCAAGTTGTGCTGTCAAAACGTGAATTGACTGTTCATAGGGAAGATCTTTCTCACCTGAGTCATCATGAACAGCTTGCCCTGATCGATGAATTTATGAAAAAGGATCGGGAAAAAGGGTTTGATTTACAAAAAGATCCGTTAATGCGGCTTGCCCTTTTTGAGAGAGGAAACAGCCATTATACATGTGTCTGGACGCATCACCATATCATCATGGATGGCTGGTGCCTGGGCATAATTCTTAAAGAGTTTTTCGGCATGTATGAGTCACTCAAAAAGGGCAAGCCTGTACAGCTCGGCAGCACGGTGCCGTACAGCCGCTATATTGAATGGCTTGGAGAACAAAATAAAGAAGAAACTGCTGCATACTGGAGCGATTATCTGAGGGAGTACGGCAATACCGCTTCTATTCCCGGGATAAAAAGCAGCTCAGCAGATGGACATTATGAAGCTGCTCACATCCGTTTTGCATTAGAACCGGAAATAGTTGAGAAATTGACAGCCGTCGCTAAAAAATGTGGAGTCACGTTAAACACGTTATTTATGACGATTTGGGGAATTCTTCTTCATCGGTACAATGCCGCGGATGACGCAGTGTTCGGCTCTGTCATTTCCGGACGACCGTCAGAGATCGACGGGATTGAGTCAATGGTGGGGCTGTTTATTAACACAGTTCCGGTCCGGATTCGATCTCATGAAGGCATGTCATTTTCTTCACTTGTCAAAGCCGTGCAAGAGGATATTTTGGCGTCTGAACAGCATGGTTATTATCCTCTTTATGACATTCAGAACCACAGTCCGTTGAAGCAAGGATTGATCGATCATATTCTTGTGTTTGAAAATTATCCTGTACAGCTTCAGCAGGCATTAAACATCGGAAGCGAAAATGAAGAAAACGCTCTGAAGCTGGATGACATTTCAATGTCAGAACAAACCAATTATGACTTTAATATTGTGATTGTTCCGGGTAAACCGTTTTATATCAAATTCAGCTATAACGCCGCCGTTTATCAACAAGAGGAGATCCGGCGGATTCAGGGGCATTTCAAACAAGCGCTCCATTGTATTTTAGCAGATCCCGAAATTGCGGTCAGCGATATCAATATTGTGCCGCCTGAAGAACGAAAGGTCATTCAATCGTTTAACGCGACAGACAGACCATATATAAACAAAACGGTATTCCAAATGTTTGAGGAACAGGCTTACAAAACACCTGAAGCGGCTGCTTTGAGGATGGGAGATGAATGCTGGACATACCGCCAATTAAATGAACGGGCCAATCAGATTGCGCACACCCTGCTGGACAAGGGAGCAGGAGCGGGCGCTATCGTGGCTGTCATGATGCGGCGGTCACTGGAAATGGCTGCTGCTCTGCTTGGGGTTTGGAAAGCAGGCTGCGCTTATATGCCCCTTGATCCAAATTATCCGATAGAACGCCTTTCTTTTCTGCTGCAAGACAGTCAAGCGTCTCTTTTGCTGACAGAACAAGAACTCATTTCCTTCCTCCCGTTGGACTATAAAGGCAGTATCGTAACGGCAGAACATACAACGAGTCGCAAAACTGTTTCTCCTGATGCGTCATTTGGTGAACTTGCCTATCTGATCTATACATCAGGAACGACAGGCCGCCCTAAAGGTGTGCTCATTAATCATCAAGGTATTGCCAATACATTGCAGTGGAGACGTAAAGAGTACAGCATGACCGAACGGGATATCGCGCTTCATCTGTTTTCTTATGTTTTCGACGGCTGTGTGACGAGTTTGTTTACTCCGCTCATATCCGGTGCGTGCGTACTGCTGACAACGGAGGACGAGGCAAAAGACGTGTTCGCTCTTAAACGGAAAATAGCCGAGCACAAGGTCAGTCATATGATCATAGTTCCTTCCCTGTACCGGGTGTTGTTGGAAGTGCTGACTGATGAGGATGCAAAAAGCCTTCGAATCGTAACATTTGCGGGAGAACCCGTGACTTCCGATCTCCTTGAGACCAGCCGAAAGATTTGTCCTTCCGCAGAGCTGGCAAATGAATACGGGCCGACGGAAAACAGTGTGGCAACAACAGTACTGCGTCATCTCAATGAAAAAGAGCGGATTACGATCGGACGTCCGATTGCGAACACAAAAGTATTTGTTTTGCACGGAAATCAGCTGCAGCCGATCGGCGCGGCGGGTGAACTGTGTATTTCCGGCGCGGGTCTCGCGTGCGGGTATTACAAACGAGCGGAGCTGACAGAAAAAGCATTCACAGACCATCCATTCCTTAATGGCGAACGTATATATCGTACCGGCGATGCTGGGCGCTTTTTGCCGGACGGAACGATTGAATACATGGGACGTTTTGATGATCAGGTGAAAATCAGAGGCTATCGCATCGAATTGAGCGAGATTGAAGCCGTTCTTCGGAAGGCACCCGGAGTGAAGGAAGCCGCGGTAATAGCCCATGATGTTTCTGCCGGGGAAAAGGAACTTGCGGCTTATATCGTTCCGAAAATGGGAGACGGCCTCCCGGATCTGCACCAGCGCCTTGCCGGAACATTGCCGTCCTATATGATTCCTGCAAACATCATCAAAATCAGCCGGATGCCGTTAACATCCAGCGGAAAGCTAGACCGTTCCGCACTTCCCGCACCTGCGGACACAACGAGTCAAACGTACATCGCGCCTCGAACCATAGCTGAAGCTGATCTTGCACGCATTTGGGAAGAAGTGCTGCATAAGCCGAAAATCGGTATCCGCGACGATTTCTTTCAATTAGGTGGACAGTCCTTAAAAGCGGCCACACTCGCATCAAGAATACATAAAACGCTGAATATCGAGCTGCCGCTCAGTGACGTTTTTTCTTATCCGACTGTGGAAAGCATGGCAGCCAAACTGATGGGCTTAAAGGAGCAGGCTTTTACACAGATTGAGCCTGCCGATGCGAGAGATTTCTATCCGCTGTCTTTCTCGCAAAAAAGATTATATGCTCTTCACCAGCTGGCAGCCGACAGCACAGGCTATAACATGCCGGCGGTACTGAAATTATCCGGAAATGTGGATCTTCCTCGGTTGAGAAAAGCTCTCACAGAACTTGTGAATCGACATGAATCATTGCGTACTGTCTTTGTGGCAGACAACGGGGAGCCGATGCAGATCATTCATCCAGAGATGACCTTCGAGCTGCAAGAGCTTGAAAATGAATCAGACCATTTACTGCAGTCTGCAATCGCGTCCTTTATCAAGCCGTTTAATCTGTCGGCCGGACCGCTTTTTAGAGCAAGTTTCATTTCTATGGGCAATGAGAACGCCTTTTTGCTGCTCGATATGCACCATATCATTGCAGACGGAGTCTCTATGGGCACCCTTGTCCAAGAATTTACTGACTTATACTGCGGAAAGGAGCTTCCCGCTTTAAACCTGCAATATAAGGACTTTGCCGTGTGGCAGCTGGAGAGGTTTTCGGGGGAACTGTACAGCAAACAGGAAGCCTACTGGCTCAATCAGCTTGGCGGCAGCCTTCCTGTATTAGATTTGCCGCTTGATAAAACGAGGCCGCGCCTGCCTGATTTCAGCGGCGGAACATTCGAAGTGAACATTGATAAAAGAACGGCAGATGAGCTGCAGCGCATCATGTTTGAAACGGGAACGACAATGTATATGATCCTTCTGGCTGTCTACTCCATTTTGCTTTCTAAACTAAGCGGGCAAGAGGATATTATTGTCGGGTCGCCTGTTGCCGGAAGACCGCACGCCGATTTGGAGCGGGTCATCGGGATGTTCGTGAATACATTAGCCATGCGAAGCCAGCCTGAGGGTGATAAAACGTTCCGCTCATATTTGCAGGAAATTCGCGAACTGGCTCTGACAGCATTTGAAAATCAAGATTATCCTTTTGAACAGCTTGTCAATCAGCTTGATATACACCGGGAGGTCAATCGCAACCCGCTGTTTGATGCGATGCTCGTGCTTCAAAACAGTGAAGATTTTCAGTTTGATGTGCCTGGTTTATCGATTTCGTCTGTAACTCCGGCACACGAAGTGTCTAAATTTGATTTGACGCTACACGCTGAGACGCATTCAGATGGCATACGCTGCCGTTTTGAATATAGCACCGCCCTTTTTGAAGAAGAGACGATTGCACGGTGGGCATCCTATTTTATCGGGCTGGTGCGAGAGATAACGGCTGATATCCATATGAAACTATCAGAAATGCAGTTGCTGCCTGCGTCAGAGCGCAATTTGCTCATTGAGAAGATGGGACAGTATGCTTGCTATCCAAAAGATGAAAGCATTGTAAGCGTATTTGAACAACAAGCAGCTGAACATTCGGAGCATATTGCAGTGGTATACGGTCAAACCCGGCTCACTTATCAAGAGTTGAATGAAAGAGCTGAGCGGACAGCGGCTATGCTGATTAAACAAGGAGTCCGCACCGGAGATATTGTCGGTGTAATGCTCGATCGGTCACCTGATATGGTAATTGGCATTTTATCGATTTTAAAAGCCGGAGGAGCATACTTGCCGATTGATCCTGAATATCCTCAGGAACGCATCAGCTTTATGCTCAATGACAGCGGAGCGAAAATTCTTCTGACAGATTACGGACAAAACAAACCAGCCGGGTACCAAGGACAAATGCTGTATATCAATGAGTCTGAAAACGAACCGATCCCTGGAGATTTTAGAGTTCGAGAAACAGCGGCAGACCAGCCGGCATATGTGATTTACACATCCGGAACAACGGGGCAGCCAAAGGGGGTTATTGTCGGGCACCGCAATGTTATCAGTCTATTAAAACATCAAGATATGCCTTTTGATTTTGGCAGTCAGGACGTCTGGACTTTATTTCATTCATATTGTTTTGATTTCTCCGTATGGGAAATGTTTGGTGCGTTATTGAACGGAAGTACACTGGTTGTGGTCTCTAAAGAAACAGCCCGTGCCCCCAATGCATTCCGGTTATTGTTAAAAAAAGAAGGCGTCACAGTACTCAATCAGACCCCGACTGCTTTTTACGGCCTGATGCATGAAGAACAAAACCATACGGACCGTTTAAATATCCGATACGTGATTTTTGGCGGCGAAGCTCTACAGCCCGGCATGCTTCAAAGCTGGAATCAGAAATATCCGGATACTGATCTGATCAATATGTACGGCATTACAGAAACGACAGTGCATGTAACATACAAGAAACTGTCCGCAGCTGATATCGCAAAAAATAGAAGCAATATCGGAAAACCGCTGGCAACTCTGCAAGCTTATGTGATGGATGCTTATATGAACCTTCAGCCGACCGGAGTTCCGGGTGAGCTGTATATAGGCGGGGAAGGCGTAGCGCGAGGCTATCTCAACAGGGACGAACTGACCTCCGCCCGCTTTGTCCCCAATCCTTATCTTCCGGGGAACAGATTATACAGAACCGGAGATCTTGCAAAGCGCCTGGCAAATGGAGAGCTGGAATACATGGGCCGCATTGATGATCAAGTAAAAGTCAGAGGACATCGTATTGAGCTCGGGGAAATCCAGGCGGCTCTTCTTCAGCTTCCAATGATCAACGAAGCGGCTGTCATTACAAGAACTGATCAGCAAGGCCAAACAGCTGTATATGCTTACATGGTGACAGATGATAGACAGGTCGCGAATGTATCAGACATCCGTGCTTCACTGAGAGCCGTTCTGCCTGATTTTATGATTCCTGCCCGTTTTATCCAGATTGGCAGCATCCCGCTGACGGTTAACGGGAAGCTCGATCAGAAAGCCCTGCCTGAACCTGATAAACTCACTCAAGCTGATGATGATATCAGTCCCAGAAATGAGATTGAAAAGGCGATGGCTGAAATCTGGGAGGAGCTGCTTGAGGCGGAGGAGCTAGGTGTCAGCGCCAATTTCTTTGAGCTCGGCGGGGATTCGATAAAAGCCCTGCAAGTTTGCGCAAGGCTGAAGCAGCGCGGGTTTGAAACAACAGTGCGTGAAATGTTTGAGCATCAGACCCTTGGCGAACTGTCCGCCCGGGTTCGGAAAGTCCTACGCGTCATCGACCAATCGCCAGTCGAAGGCGAGATGCCTTGGACACCTATACAGCGGTGGTTTTTCTCGCAATCTTTGGAAGCTCATCATTTTAATCAGTCCGTCATGCTGTACCGGGCTGAACGATTTGATGATGTTGCGCTTAGAGAGGTGCTTAAAAGCATAGTGAAGCATCATGACGCATTGCGAATCGTTTGTCGGTACGAAGATGGAAGACCGGTACAGGTGAACAGAGGAACAGATATTCCAGATGATGAGCTTTATGCTCTCGAACTGTTTGATCTAAGAGACAGCACGGCTCAAGCACGCAGAGAAATTGAGGATGCTGCCGACCGGATGCAGCAACAAATTCGTTTGGAAACCGGCCCTATGCTTCATGCTGGATTGTTCAGGGCGCAGGACGGCGACCATTTGTTTCTGACGATTCACCACTTAGTCATTGATGCAGTGTCATGGCGAATTTTATTCGAGGATTTTTCAATTGCATATGAGCAGGCAGTCTCAGGAGAACCCATAGTGCTGCCGCAAAAAACAGATTCATATTTAACCTATTCACGAAAAGTCGCTGACTATTCGGGGAGCCGCCGGCTGCATCGTGAAATCGCCTATTGGAATGAGCGCGAGAACCGGCATATCAAACCTATCCCTAAAGACCATGATGTCGCATCGAACACATTCAAAGATACACAAGTGATCGATGTCGAGCTGTCCCGTCAAGACACGGAATTGCTGTTAACCGCCGTAAACAAAGCATACAGTACGGAGACAAACGATATCCTTCTTTCGGCATTAGGCCTTGCTTTGCAGAAGTGGACAGGCAATGACGAGTTTAAAATCAGCATGGAGGGCCACGGCAGAGAGGCGTATCTTGATGACATTGATATTAGCAGAACAGTCGGCTGGTTCACCTCCATTTATCCTGTATGGCTTGATATAAGTGAGTTTGATCAGACTGATAAGGATGAGTGGCTGGGCCGCCACATCAAGCAGACAAAAGATATGCTGCACCGCATACCACATAAAGGCACAGGCTACGGAGTACTGAAATATATGAACAACTTATGGGGGTCTGAACAAAGCAACCCGGAAATCAGTTTTAATTATTTAGGTCAGTTTGATCAGGATATTCAATCAAAAGCCTTTGAGGTTTCTGACATTAAGACGGGGAATGAAATCAGCCCGGATTGGGAGCGGCCTTATGTTCTCGATATCAGCGGCGCCGTTTCATCAGGGTGTCTGAACATGCACATCATCTATAACAGGTTTCAATTTAATGAGAAAACAATCCGGGCATTTGCCAGTCATTTTAAACACGCTTTGGAAAACATCATTCAGCATTGTGCAGGCAAAGAAAAAAGAGAATGGAGTGCAGCTGATTTCACTGATGAAGATTTAACGCTTGATGAATTGAGTGAGATTATGGGAGCCGTCAACAAACTACAGGGAGAGGAGATTCGCTGATGCCCCAGCAACCCGAAATACAGGACATATACCCTCTGTCTTTTATGCAGGAGGGGATGCTTTTTCATTCGCTGTATGATGAACAGTCAAGAGCTTATTTTGAACAGGCGTCATTTACGATCAACGGACAGCTTGACTTGAACCGTTTCCAGAAAAGTATGGACGCTGTTTTTGACAGATATGAAATCTTCAGAACGACATTTATCTATAAAAATGTAGCCAAACCTCGTCAAGTCGTGCTCAAAAATCGTCCTTGCCGTGTTCATTTTGAAGATCTTTCTCAACTCGATGAGAGAGATAAAGAACATTGTACCGAAGCTTTTAAAGAGCGGGATAAATCCAGAGGCTTCGATCTTCAAACTGATGTACTGATGAGAATATCGATTTTGAAATGGGCGCCTGATCATTATGTTTGTATCTGGAGCCATCATCATATTTTAATGGACGGTTGGTGCTTAGGCATTGTCATTAAAGACTTTCTCTGCATTTATCAGGCATTGGGAGAAGGGCGTCTTCCTGATTTGCAGCCGGTTCAGCCGTATGGGACGTATATAAAATGGCTGATGCAGCAAGACCGTGAAGAAGCAGCTGAGTATTGGAAAAAAAGGCTTCAGCATTTCGAAAAAGCTTCACCTCTTCCTAAAAGAAGCAATCAAAAGTCAGCAGGGATATTAGAACAGGTTACATTTACGATTTCTGAAAAAGAGACCTCCGCATTGCAGAAAATCGCAGCAGCTTGCGGTGCAACACTGAATACTGTTTTCCAAGCTTTGTGGGGGATCTTGCTGCAAAAAATCAATCGGTGTGACGATGCTGTGTTCGGGTCAGTTGTATCAGGCAGGCCGTCTCATCTGGAAGATGTAGAAAATATGGTCGGACTTTTTATCAATACGATTCCCATTCGAGTCCAAACCGAATCCCACTCTTTCTCTGGCCTTGTCAGCAGGATGCAAAAGGACATGGCTGATGCAGAAGCGTACAGCTATTATCCATTGTATGATATTCAAGCTCTGAGCACCCTGAAACAAGAGCTGATAGATCATATTATCGTATTTGAAAATGTGCCGACCCAGCAAGAAATTGAAGGACTGAATCAGGCTCGATCGTTCGATTTCTCGGTTGAGAACTTTGCGATGACAGAAGAGACCAACTATGGATGCAGTGTCAAAGTCATTCCAGGGAGGACATTGTACGTACGGATCAATTTTGATCCCGGTTTTTATGAACCCGGTATTATGGCCGAGATAAAAGATTATGTAGAGCACATGATCTCAACTGTCATCTCTGATCCGACCCTTCCTGTATCAAAGATGACATTACTTGATGGAAGCAAGACACGGAACATGATTTCTGAATGTAACCACACAGAATCTGCTTTTCCTGCAGCCCCGACTCTGCATGGACTGTTTGAACGCCAGGCGGCTTTAACACCTGAGCGGCCGGCCATCCGCTTTGCCGGCGGCTCGCTGACTTACGCTGAGCTTGATATGTGCGCCAGCCGGCTGGCTGTGCGCCTTGCGGCGCACGGGATCACGAAGGAAAGCATCGTCGGCGTCCTCTGTGAGCGGTCGCCTGAGATGCTGACAGCCGTACTCGCCGTGCTAAAGGCGGGCGGAGCTTATTTGCCGCTTGATCCGACGTATCCGCAGGAGCGGCTGAGCTACATGCTGAAAGACAGCGGGGCAGCTTTGATGCTGACACAGCCGGGATTATCTCTACCTGATGTTTTCAGGGAGACGCTAGCGGTAGATTTGACGGCTCTTGCGAGTGAAGAAACGGAACAGCGTCTGTTTAACCGAGCGGACAGCGGTTCTCTCGCCTATGTTATCTATACATCTGGCTCGACCGGACGGCCAAAAGGCGTGGCCGTTGAACACCGCCAGGCCGTTTCCTTTCTGACCGGCATGCAGCGGCAGTTTCCGCTTCAGGAAGACGACATTATCATGGTGAAAACGTCCTTCTCCTTTGATGCGTCTGTCTGGCAGCTGTTTTGGTGGACCCTTTCAGGCGCTTCGGCTTATCTGCTTCCGCCCGGCTGGGAGAAAGACCCGGCATTGATCGTAAAAGCCATTCAGCAGGAAGGGATTACGACGGCTCATTTTATTCCGGCCATGCTGAACAGCTTTTTAGACCATGCGGAAATAGACGCTCTGGGAGGGGGGACAAGCCTGAAGCGTGTCTTCGCCGGAGGTGAACCGCTAGCGCCCCAAACGGCAGCCCGTTTTGCTTCTCTGTTGCCGGGTGTAACACTGATTCACGGCTACGGGCCGACAGAAGCAACGGTCGATGCGGCATTTTACGTTTTGGATTCAGAGCGGGACAGGGATCGCTTGCGGATTCCGATCGGGAAGCCCGTGCCCGGCGCGCGTCTGTATGTCTTGGATCCGAATTTGGCCGTACAGCCTGCCGGCGTCGCGGGAGAGCTCTACATCGCCGGAGGCGGCCTCGCCAGAGGCTATTTGAATCGCCCGGAATTAACGGAGGAGCGTTTTCTCGCTGATCCGTTCTACCCGGGTGAACGCATGTACAAAACCGGGGATTTGGCGCGCTGGCTTCCTGACGGACATATTGAATTTCTCGGCCGCACGGATGATCAGGTGAAAATCCGCGGCTACCGGATTGAACCGGGAGAGATTGAAGCGGCCCTCCGAAGCATAGAAGGCGTCAGGGAAGCGGCCGTAACCGTACGGGCTGACGGCGGTGAGGCGGAATTATGCGCGTATGCGGAAGGGCTCGGAAGAAACGAAGTACGGGCGCGGCTTGAGAGACTTCTGCCGGGCTACATGATCCCCGCTCATATCATTGAGATGGAAAAATGGCCGGTTACGCCGAGCGGAAAGCTTGACCGAAACGCCCTGCCCGCTCCTGACGGAGCGGCAGATCAGGAAACCTACACAGCGCCAAAAAATCTGACGGAAATGAAGCTTGCCCAGCTGTGGGAGGACGTGCTGAAAAGCGGCCCTGTCGGGATTCACGACAACTTTTTTGACCGGGGCGGCCATTCCTTAAAAGCGACGGCGCTTGTTTCCCGGATCGCCAAGGAATTCAGCGTACAGGTGGCGCTAAAGGATGTGTTTGCCCATCCGACAGTCCAAGGTCTCGCTACTGTTATCCGTGAAGGAACGGACAGTCCGTACGAAGCGATGAAGCCGGCTGAAAAACGCGAAACCTACCCGGTGTCTTCAGCCCAAAAGCGGATGTATGTCCTTCAGCAGCTGGAGGACGGAGGCACAGGCTACAATATGCCGGCCGTGTTGGAGCTGGAAGGGAAGCTTGATCTTGAAAGGCTGGATACAGTATTCAAACAGCTGATCAAGCGCCATGAGTCGCTTCGGACATCCTTTGAACAGGACGCAGGCGGCGAGCCGTTACAGCGCATCCATGACGAAGTGTCATTTACATTACAGACAGCAGCCCTCGGCGAACAAACCGAACAAGAAGCCGCATCCGCGTTTATTCAGCCGTTTGATCTCAGCCAAGCCCCTCTGTTCCGTGCCCAAATCGTAAAGGTATCAGATGAGCGGCACCTGTTGCTGGTTGATATGCATCACATTATTTCAGACGGTGTTTCCGTCAACATTCTGATTCGGGAATTCGGCGAGCTTTACAACAACCGGACCCTTCCGGCGCTTCACATTCAATACAAAGACTACGCCGTATGGCAGGAGAAGTTTAAAAAAGGAGACACGTACAAGAAGCAGGAAGCGTACTGGCTGAAGCAGCTCGAAGGCGAGCTGCCTGTGCTGGATCTGCCGGCTGATCATACCCGCCCGCCGGTGCGAAGCTTCGCGGGTGATCAGGTTGCATTTACGCTTGATGAAAAGCTCAAGGCCGGCCTTCACCAGCTCGCACGTGAGCACGGAAGCACCCTGTACATGGTGCTCCTTGCGGCTTACACAGCGTTGTTGTCGCGTTTGAGCGGACGGGAAGACATCATCGTCGGGTCGCCAATTGCCGGCCGTCCGCACAAGGATCTTGAGCCGATACTCGGCATGTTTGTGAACACGCTGGCGCTTCGGACGCGCCCGGAGGGCGGGAAACCATTCGCGGAATATTTGCAGGAAGTGCGTGAAACCGCATTGGAAGCCTATGAGCACCAGGATTATCCGTTCGAAGAGCTGGTCGATCAGCTCGGCGTGCCGCGGGATACGAGCCGAAATCCGCTCTTTGACGTGATGTTCGTGCTTCAGAATATGGATCAAGAATCCGTGCAGCTGGAGAACTTGCGTCTTCGTCCTGCAACAAACAACGGACATCAGGTGTCAAAGTTTGATTTAACCCTGTATGCACACGAAGACTCCCATGGATTGACGACATTTCAAATGGAATTTAATACTGACTTGTATAAGAAAAAGACGATAGAAAAGTGGCTTCAATACTTCATCAATATGTTACGCAACATCACACAAGACAGCGAAGCCGCACTTGGAACAATACATTTAATGGACGAGGAAGAGACCCATTTCCTTATCCATGAACTCAACAGAACCAAAAGAGAGTATCCAAGAGATGAAACGATCAGCCGTCTGTTTGAATTGCAGGCTGAGCAAACACCTGACGCCATAGCTGTGGTCAGTGATAAACAAGTATTAACTTATGCGGAGCTGAACAGCCGAGCAAACAGAATTGCTGCGGTGCTTCGCGAAAAAGGTGTCGGACCTGAGCGTGTTGTAGCTTTGTTGACAACACGAACGCCGGAACTTGCCGCCGGAATGCTTGGTATTCTGAAAGCTGGAGGAGCCTATCTGCCTATCGCTGATGATCTGCCCGCTGAACGAATATCGTTTATGCTTTCAGACAGCGGCGCCCAAATACTCCTTCGATCAGAAAAAACAGAAAACCGCCCGTTAGAAATAGAGATGGAATGTGAGCAAATCGTTATCGAAAACATACAAGGACAAGGGGAAACAAAGAATCTTGAACCTCTAGGCGGGCCCAATTCACTCGCTTATATCATCTATACATCGGGATCAACCGGCAAACCGAAGGGGGTAATGATTGAACAGCGAAGTGTCATCCGCCTTGTGAAAAACAGCAACTATATTGAATTTACATCTGAAGACCGGCTTCTGCTGACATCGTCTATCGGCTTTGATGTTGTGACATTTGAAATATTTGGACCGCTGTTAAATGGTGCTGCTTTGCATCTGTCTGATAAAGAAACTTTTTTAGATGACCATCAGCTTGAGAGGTACATAGAACATCAAGCAATCACAACAATGTGGCTCACTTCTTCTCTATTCAACCATTTGACAGAACAAAACGAGAAATTATTTTACCGGCTGAAACATCTGATTATCGGCGGGGAGGCTCTGTCAGCTAGCCACGTCAATCGAGTTAGACATGCCTGCCCGGAATTGGCCATCTGGAACGGTTATGGCCCGACTGAAAATACGACTTTTTCAACATGCTTTCCCATTGACAAGACATATGAACATTCCATTCCGATCGGACGGCCGGTTGGTAATTCGACCGCTTATATCTTAAATAAATGGGGCATGCTGCAGCCAATCGGAGCTGTCGGTGAGCTGTGTGTCAGCGGGGATGGCGTGGCAAGAGGCTACCTTGGGCGTCCTGATTTAACGGAAGAGAAGTTTGTGCCTAATCCTTTTGCGCCTGGTGAACGAATGTACCGCACAGGCGATCTGGCGCGCTGGCTGCCGGACGGTACGATTGAATATGCAGGGCGCATCGATGATCAGGTCAAAATCAGAGGCTATCGGGTGGAGCTTGGGGAGATCGAATCAGCGCTTCGTCATATAGACGGGGTCAAAGAAGCGGCTGTGTTGGTGCGCACAGGGCATTCGGGAAACAAAGAGCTATTCGGCTATATGACCTTAAAACCGGGCATGAATGCTGAACAAGTACGTTCCCATCTCTCTCGTATGCTGCCAGGCTATATGGTGCCGCCATATATGATAGAAATGGACGCTCTCCCGCTCACATTAAACGGAAAATTGAACCGAAAAGCACTGCCTGAGCCTGATTTCACATCGACACAATCGTACGTCCCGCCGCGCAATGATCTTGAAGAACAGCTGGCCATCATATGGCAGGATGTTCTCGGCGCTGATAGGATCGGAATAGAGGATTCGTTTTTTGAATTAGGCGGAGATTCAATCAAAGCCCTTCAAGTATCCGCACGCCTCGGCCGCTGTGGGTGGAGCTTGCAAGCGAGCGATTTATTCCGCCATCCCAAAATTAAAGATTTATCACCATTCATCCGCAAGACAGAAAGAAGGATTATGCAAGGTCCCGTTCAGGGAGATGTTCCATGGACGCCTGTTCAGCGCTGGTTTCTGTCACAAGATATAAAAGAAAGACACCACTTTAACCAGTCTGTCATGCTTTTTCATTCTGGTCGTCTGTCTGAAAATGCACTTCGAGCATCCCTGCAAAAGCTGGCGGAGCATCATGATGCGCTCCGTATGGTTTATCAGAACGACGGCGGACAATGGATACAAATCAACCAAGGCATCCATGAATCTCAATTGTATAGCTTAAGAATTTTCAATCTATCAGAAGCGGAAGGCGAATGGGAAACCAAAATAAAAAAAGAAGTTGCCGATCTTCAGCAAAGTATTAATCTGCAACAAGGGCCGTTATTACATGCCGCATGGTTTAAAACGATATCGGGAGATTACTTATTCCTCACGATCCACCACCTTGTAGTCGATGGTGTGTCATGGCGGATTTTGCTGGAGGATTTATCAACCGGATATCATCAGGCAGCGGAAGGACAGGCCATACAGCTTCCGCCTAAAACGGATTCCTATCAGGAATACGCAAGACGAATTCAAAATTATGCCCAAAGCAGCAAGCTGATCCGTGAACAGGCGTATTGGCGGATTGTTGAAGAGCAATTAGCGGCGGAATTGCCATATGACATACCGGATCACGAGAATTCGCACAGTCGGGAAAGAGAATCTGTGAGCTTTTCACTTACTGAAGAAGACACCGCAATTTTGCTGCAAAACGTCAACCACGCCTACGGGACAGACACACAAGATATTCTGTTAACGGCGGCTACCTTGGCGATTCGTGACTGGACAGGAGGAAAAAAACTCCGTATTGCCATGGAAGGGCATGGGAGAGAAGATATTCTGCCTGAGTTAGATATCAGCAGGACGGTCGGATGGTTTACATCCATGTACCCTGTACTCATAGACTTGGAAAATCAAGCGGGTGATCTCGGAACCGCTGTTAAAACCGTTAAAGACACACTGGGCCGGATACCGAACAAAGGAGTGGGATACGGCATGCTGAAATACATCACACAACCTGAACATAAAAGCATCACATTTTCAAAAACACCTGACATCAGTTTTAACTACTTGGGGCAGTTCAATGACATAGAAAAACAAGGGCGTTTCCGGCCATCCGGTCTTGGAAGCGGAAAGGATATTACTCATACATGGAAACGTGAGCAGGTTATAGAAATAAGTGCAATGGCAGCAGAAAACAAGCTTCACTTTCAACTTAGCTATCCGCCAGCCCGCTTTCACAGAAAGACAATGGAACAGCTCATCAGCATCATCGAACACGATTTGCAGGAGATTATGAAACACTGCGCTGATAAACAGGTGGCAGAAAAGACGCTAAGCGATTTCAGCAGTCAATCATTAACGGCAGAGGATTTGGACAGTATATCCAACTTGGTGGAAGAATTGTAGAAAATCGTGACAGGGAGACATGAATATGACAAAAGCGAATTCAATTCAGGATATTTATCCGCTGTCTTACATGCAGGAAGGGATGCTGTTTCATTCCCTCCTGCAAAAAGATTCACGGGCATATGTTGAGCAAGCCGCTTTTACAATAGAAGGAGAAGTCAACTCGCAGTTTTTCCAAAATAGCATAAATGCTTTAGTGGCAAGACACGACATTTTCAGAACGATTTTCATCAGCCAAAACGTTTCAACTCCCCAGCAGGTGGTCCTGAGAGAACGGACTGTCAGCATACTGGAGGAGGATATTACTGATTTAGATGAAGCGGACCAAACAGCATTTATCGAACAAATAAAAGAAAAAGAACGTGCTAAAGGGTTTCATCTGCAAAAAGATATGCTCATGCGCATCACCCTTATTCGCACCGGAACGCGGCAATATACTTGTATCTGGACCTTTCACCACATCGTGATGGACGGCTGGTGCCTCAGCATTGTACTAAAGGAATTTCTCCAAATCTACGCAGCTTATATAAAAAACGCCCCTTTATCATTGGAGCCAGTCCAGCCATACGGATCGTATATCAATTGGCTGATGGATCAGGACAAAGTGCAGGCTGTTTCTTATTGGGAACATTATTTATCTGGCTATGAGCAGCAAACCTTGCTCCCGAAGCAGAAAAAAACGACAGGCAGAAGCAGGCAGGAGCAGGTGACATTCTCATTCTCAAAAGAAGACAGCAGGAGGCTGTCAGAGCTTGCTGCGAGAGAAGAAGTCACGCTCAGTACGATTTTTCATACCATTTGGGGAATGTTGCTTCAAAAATATAATAATAGCGATGACGCCGTGTTCGGTTCTGTCATTTCAGGAAGACCTGCTGAAATCCAAGGAATTGAACAGATGGTCGGCCTTTTCATCAATACGATCCCGGTTCGGGTGCATGGCGCAGACACGCCGTTTTTCAGGCTCATAAAAAACATGCAAAAAGATCGTCTTGCCGCAGAAAAATACAGCTACCACCCTTTATATGAGATACAAGCCCGTTCTGCGGTCAAGCAGGGATTGATCGACCACATTCTTGTATTCGAAAACTATCCGGTGCAGCAAGAGATTCATATGCTGAACAGTCAGGCGGATGCTTCGGATCTTTTTCAGATTCATAACTTCACAGTAGCGGATGAAACCAATTACAGCTTTTATCTTATGGTAGCGCCGGGGGAAGAAATCCATATCAAAATGAGCTATGATGCAGAGCAGCATGACCGATCTTTTGTGCTTTCTGTCAAGGAGCATCTCCTGAACACTGTTTTACAAATTTTAGACAATCCGAATCTCTCACCAGCTGAGATCGATATCATCACAGACGGCGAAAAGCGCCGGCTGATCGGGAAAATTGAAGATCGAACACCGGTTTCTGAAACCATCCATGCCATGTTTGAAAAACAGGCGGACAAGACACCTGATGTGCGGGCTGTGATTGATCAAGCTCATTCACTGACATACAGAGAACTAAACGAATCAGCCAACAGATTGGCGCGGCATTTGCGGGGGAAAGGCGTTACAAGGCAGGAGCCTGTTGCTCTCGTAGTGGATCGTTCAACAGCGCTTATCATCGGTGTTCTCGGTATCTTGAAGGCAGGGGGAGCCATTGTTCCGATTGATCCCCATTATCCGCCTGACAGAATCCGTTTTATTCTAAATGACTGCGGCTGCTCACATGTGTTGTCACAAGCGCATCATTCCGAATTGCTAGAAAACGATTACCTTATAACCGATATAGAAGAGATTGAAAATGAAGAAGACGGCAGCAATGTGAAGCCGGTCAACAAAGCGGAAGATCTGCTGTATTTGATTTATACATCCGGCACAACAGGAAAACCAAAGGGCGTTCAATTTGAACATCGAAACATGGCTCACCTGCTGCAATTCGAATTTACTCACTCGGGCATTGACTTTGAAACGGATGTCCTTCAATTTGCGACGCCTGCCTTTGACGTCTGTTATCAAGAGATATTTTCAACACTGCTTCAAGGCGGCACACTTCACATTGTGCCTGAATCAATAAAAAGAGACGTGCCGCAGTTATTTGCATTTATAACTGAGCATCAAACGGAGATTGTATTTCTCCCAACAGCGTTTATCAAAATGATGTTCAGCGAGCGGGAATTGGCGAACGCGTTTCCTCACAGCGTGAAACACCTGATTACAGCCGGAGAGCAATTAGTCGTTTCTAATATTTTTCAGGACGTTTTCCGCAAACGCAGCATGCATGTACACAACCATTACGGACCGTCAGAAACACATGTGGTATCAGCGTACACCATTCATCCGGGAGACCTAATACCTGAACTGCCTCCGATCGGCAAACCGATTGGCAGCACCCGCATGTATATTTTAAATCAGCACAAACAGCTGCAGCCGTATGGCGTATCAGGTGAACTTTATATTTCTGGTGCGAGTGTTGCCAGAGGATATGTCAATCATGATCAGCTGACACGCGACAAATTTTCACCCGATCCTTTCAGGCCTGGAGCCGTCATGTACCGAACGGGGGATTTAGCAAAACTTCTTGATGACGGCACGATTGAATATATCGGACGGGCGGACAATCAAGTGAAAATCAGAGGTTATCGAATCGAGCCGCAAGAAATTGAGATCACGCTCATAAATCATCCGGACATAAAAGAAGCTGCTGTTCTCGTTCGGCAAAACCAAAGCGGAGAACATGAATTATGTGCTTACTATTGCAGTTTACACAGGCTGGATTCTTCAGAACTACGCCGCTGCATGGCTAGTGAGCTCCCAGAATACATGATTCCGGCAAAATGGGTATGGGTTGACAACATGCCGCTGACTCCGAACGGAAAAGTTGATCAATCAGCTCTTCCAGAACCGGATGCTTCAATCAGTGAAAAACAATATACAGCCCCTCGTAATCTGTTAGAAGTAAAGCTTTCACAGGTTTTCGAAGATGTGCTGAAAAACGGTCCTGTAGGCATCCAAGACAACTTTTTTGACCGGGGCGGCCACTCGTTAAAAGCAACAGTCCTTATGTCGCGGATTGCCAAGGAATTTCAAGTTCAACTGCCGCTGAAGGACATCTTCGCTCATCCGACGGTGGAAGAATTGGCTGGAATCATTGGAGAGGGAGAGATAAATCCGTATGCGGCGATTGAACCTGCAGAAGAGCGGCAGACGTATCCTGTCTCTTCAGCTCAAAAGCGGATGTACGTGCTTCAGCAGCTGGATGATGGAGGTGTCGGCTACAACATGCCGGCTGTCTTAGAATTGGAAGGGAAGTTGGATCGCGAAAAACTGTCTGCTGTATTCAAAGACTTAATCAGCAGACATGAATCGCTTCGCACTTCCTTTGTGCCCGGAGCAGACGGCGAGCCGGTGCAGCATATTCACAGCGAGGTGCCGTTTACGCTAAGTGAAGAAACATCAGCGGATGGATTTGTTCGTCCGTTTGACCTCAGCCAAGCGCCTTTATTCAGAGCAGGCCTTGTAAGAGTGGGGAACGAGAAGCATTTACTGCTGGTGGATATGCATCATATTATTTCAGATGGTGTATCCGTTCAGCTTTTCATCCGCGAATTCACCGAACTGTATGCAAACCGGAAGCTGAAACCGGTGCGGATCCAATATAAAGATTACGCCGTTTGGCAGCAGACATTCAAAAATGGAGACACGTATCAAAAGCAGGAGACATACTGGCTGAAGCAGTTTAGCGGAGAGCTCCCGGTGCTTGAGCTGCCGACGGATCAGCGCCGTCCTGCTGAACGTGATTTTTCCGGCGGAAAAATTTCGTTTCAGATCAGTAAAGAGATCACTGCCCGTGTGAAGCAGCTCGCCCGTAAAAACGGCAGCACGCTTTATATGACGCTTGTAGCATTGTATTCAACTTTTTTGTCTCGCCTATGCGGTCAGGAAGACATTGTAATCGGCTCGCCTATTGCCGGGCGCCCGCATGCCGATCTTGAATCAGTCCTTGGCATGTTCGTCAACACATTGGCCCTTCGGACGCGCCCAGCCGGAAATAAAACATTTGCCGATTTTCTGCAGGAAGTCAGACAGACGGCGCTGGAAGCGTATGAGCACCAAGATTATCCGTTTGAAGAGCTGGTGGATAAACTCGGTGTGCATCGCGAAATGAGCAGAAACCCATTGTTTGACACAACACTAGTGCTGCAGAATATGGAACAGCAAGCGCTCAAAATGAATGATATACAGCTTCACTGGCAAGAGTTGCAGCATCCGATATCAAAATTCGATATTTCCCTCTATATTACGGAACACGAAGCTGAGCTTTTTTGTCAATTTGAATACAGTACCGCTTTGTTTGAAAAAGAAACCATCCAAAGATGGACCCGCCTTTTCACAACACTCGTGAAAAACACAGTTTCGAGCCCTGAAACGGAATTGGACGAGATTCCGATCTTAACAACTGAAGAAGAAAGATCTGTTATAGAATCATTCCACCCGCTTCAGAAGACGGGCTATCCGATAAATCAGACTCTACATCATGCACTCGAACAGCAAGCCGTAAAAACACCTGATCAGCCCGCTGTTATCTCTGAAGACGGAGTGATGACCTATAAAGAATTGAATGAACAGGCTAACTGGATGGCATGGGAGCTGATCGAACGCGGAGTTAAAACCGAAAAGACCATAGCCATTATGGGAAGGCGCTCCCCTGAAATGCTGATCGGGATTTATGCCATTCTTAAAGCAGGCGGTGCTTATCTGCCTATTGACCCTGACTATCCGGAAGAACGAATCCGCTATTTGCTGAAGGACAGCGGGACGGATATTCTCCTTCTTCAATCCGTCAATCCGCCGATTCCGGGATTTGCCGGAGAAATCGTATATCTCAATCAGTCAAACAGCCGGCCGAAACATCGTCTGTCCAATCCGAATGTGGATGTTCTCCCTGATTCTTTAGCTTATGTCATCTATACATCCGGTTCTACCGGCAGACCTAAGGGTGTAGAAGTTGAACATCAATCTGCGGTCAATTTTTTGAATTCCCTTCAGTCCCGCTATCAGCTGAATAAATCGGATGTCATTTTGCATAAAACATCTTATTCATTCGACGCTTCAATTTGGGAACTGTTTTGGTGGCCAAATGCCGGTGCAGCCGTTTATCTGCTTCCTCACGGAGGCGAAAAAGAACCGGAAATGATAGTGAAGGCCATAGAGGAACAGCGGGTCACAGCTATGCATTTTGTGCCTTCTATGCTTCATGCGTTTTTAGAACATTTAAAATATCGCCTTGTACCAATCAATACAAACGGGCTCAAAAGGGTGTTTTCCGGAGGCGAACAGCTGGGGGCACATCTCGTCTCCCGATTTTGCAAATTACTTCCTGATGTGGAATTGACGAATTCCTATGGGCCTACAGAAGCAACTGTCGAAGCGGCATTCTTTGATTGTCCGCGGCATGAAAAGCTTGACCGAATACCAATTGGGAAACCTGTTCATCAAGTCAGACTGTACATTTTGAATCAAAGGCAGCGAATGCTGCCTGCCGGATGCATCGGAGAACTGTACATCGCTGGAGCGGGCGTCGCCAGAGGCTACTTGAATCGCCCGGAATTAACAGAAGAGCGTTTTCTCGCTGATCCGTTTTACCCGGGTGAACGCATGTACAAAACCGGGGATTTGGCGCGCTGGCTTCCTGACGGACATATTGAATTTCTCGGCCGCACGGATGATCAGGTGAAAATCCGCGGCTACCGGATTGAACCGGGAGAAATTGAAGCGGCGCTAAGAGGCATAGAAGGCATCAGGGAAGCGGCCGTAACCGTACGGACAGACGGCGGTGAGGCGGAATTATGCGCGTATGCGGAAGGGCTCGGAAAAAACGAAGTACGGGCGCGGCTTGAGAGACTTCTGCCGGGCTACATGATTCCCGCTCATATCATTGAGATGGAAAAATGGCCGGTTACGCCGAGCGGAAAGCTTGACCGAAACGCCCTGCCCGCTCCTGACGGAGCGGCAGATCAGGAAACCTACACAGCGCCAAGAAATCTGACGGAAATGAAGCTTGCCCAGCTGTGGGAGGACGTGCTGAAAAGCGGCCCTGTCGGGATTCACGACAACTTTTTTGATCGGGGCGGCCATTCCTTAAAAGCGACGGCGCTTGTCTCCCGGATCGCCAAGGAATTCAGCGTACAGGTGGCGCTAAAGGATGTGTTTGCCCATCCGACAGTGGAAGGGCTCGCTACTGTCATCCGTGAAGGAACGGACAGTCCGTACGAAGCGATGAAGCCGGCTGAAAAACGCGAAACCTACCCGGTGTCTTCAGCCCAAAAGCGGATGTATGTCCTTCAGCAGCTGGAGGACGGAGGCACAGGCTACAATATGCCGGCCGTGTTGGAGCTGGAAGGGAAGCTTGATCTTGAAAGGCTGGAGACAGTATTCAAACAGCTGATCAAGCGCCATGAGTCGCTTCGGACATCCTTTGAACAGGACGCAGGCGGCGAGCCGTTACAGCGCATCCATGACGAAGTGTCATTTACATTACAGACAGCAGCCCTCGGCGAACAAACCGAACAAGAAGCCGCATCCGCGTTTATTCAGCCGTTTGATCTCAGCCAAGCCCCTCTGTTCCGTGCCCAAATCGTAAAGGTATCAGATGAGCGGCACCTGTTGCTGGTTGATATGCATCACATTATTTCAGACGGTGTTTCCGTCAACATTCTGATTCGGGAATTCGGCGAGCTTTACAACAACCGGACCCTTCCGGCGCTTCACATTCAATACAAAGACTACGCCGTATGGCAGGAGAAGTTTAAAAAAGGAGACACGTACAAGAAGCAGGAAGCGTACTGGCTGAAGCAGCTCGAAGGCGAGCTGCCTGTGCTGGATCTGCCGGCTGATCATACCCGCCCGCCGGTGCGAAGCTTCGCGGGTGATCAGGTTGCATTTACGCTTGATGAAAAGCTCACATCCGGCCTTCACCAGCTCGCACGTGAGAACGGAAGCACCCTGTACATGGTGCTCCTTGCGGCTTACACAGCGTTGTTGTCGCGTTTGAGCGGACAGGAAGACATCATCGTCGGGTCGCCGATTGCCGGACGTCCTCACAAAGATCTTGAGCCCGTACTTGGGATGTTCGTCAATACATTGGCGCTTCGGACGCGCCCGGAGGGCGGGAAACCATTCGCGCAATATTTGCAGGAAGTGCGTGAAACCGCATTGGAAGCCTATGAGCACCAGGATTATCCGTTCGAAGAGCTGGTCGATCAGCTCGGCGTGCCGCGGGATACGAGCCGAAATCCGCTGTTTGATGCGATGTTAGTCGTTCAAAATAATGAGCACCAGCCGTTGCATATCAATGATCTGGAGATGAAGCCGGCAGAAGTTTCTCATCATGTTTCTAAATTCGATATCACATTGCAAGCGTCTGAGGGTGACAAGCAAATCCACTTACAATTCGAATATTCAACTGCACTTTTTAAAAAAGCAACAATAGAACGCTGGGCATCCCATCTGACAAATTTATTGGCTGATATCGTCAAAAATCCGGAAACTGCTCTTAACCATATCGACATTTTGACTCAAGAAGAGCGGAATAAGCTGCTGATTCAGTTTAACAGCGGACAAACAAATAAAAATGAAGAACACACCATCGATAAATTGTTTGCAAAACAAGCAGCACGAACACCGAAAGCGCCAGCACTTGTCAGCGGAGAAAAAATACTGACATATCAAGAATTGGATGAATGGTCTAATGGGATTGCACGAACGCTGCGCGGCCGGGGGGTTAAACCGGACACACCGGTAGGAATCATGATGCCTCGTTCATTCGGCATGATCGCCGCTATCCTTGGTGTTTGGAAAGCAGGCGGCTGTTACGTCCCAGTTGATCCGGCATACCCGGCGGAACGGAAACACTATATTCTTAACGACAGCCGAACAAAACTGCTCATCACATTAAATGCAATCGATTGGGAAGCACCTGCTGATTTTGAAGGAGAGATTTTGACTATGGAGTATGCGGAGGCATACGACAAATCACCGCTGCCGCAAGTATCGAATGCTCAGCATTTGGCTTATATCATTTATACGTCGGGAACGACAGGCCGTCCAAAAGGGGTGATGGTCGAGCATAAAAGCATTGCCAACACTCTTCAGTGGCGGCGGAACGCTTATGCTTTAGATGAGACAGACACAATCCTGCAGCTCTTTTCTTTCTCATTTGACGGCTTTCTGACAAGCACGTTCACACCGCTTTTATCTGGCGCAAAAACGATACTGCCTAATGAAGACGAAGCAAAGGATATTCTCGCCATTAAGCATGATCTGTCTCATCATCGGGTAACCCATATGATTATCGTCCCGGTATTATATAGAGCGCTTTTAGACGTATTGCAGCCGGAAGATGCAAAGACGCTTAGAGTGGTCACTCTTGCCGGAGAAGCGGCCGACCGGGAATTAATTGAGCACAGCTTGTCCGTATGCCCGCACATCGAACTAGCCAACGAATACGGACCGACAGAAAACAGTGTGGCAACGACCGTCATGAGACATATGGAACAGATGCAAAACGTAAGTATCGGGCGGCCGATCGATCATACCCAAGTCCTGATTTTAAACGGAAATCAGCTTCAGCCAATCGGTGTTGCCGGAGAGCTTTGCGTAGCGGGAACAGGGCTGGCAAGAGGGTATGTCAACAATCCAGAGATGACAACCAGATCATTCGTTCAGCACCCATTTCAGCCTGAAAAACGGATGTACCGAACGGGAGATGCTGCCAGGTGGATGGCAGACGGAACAATCGAATATCTGGGACGAATTGACGATCAGGTCAAGATTAGAGGGCATCGTGTAGAAACAAAAGAAATTGAATCGGTCATCCGCCGGATAGACGGAGTAAAAGAGGCAGTCGTGCTCGCTCATGAAACAGCGTCCGGACAAACCGACTTATGCGCTTACCTTGTAGCAGAACCAAAGCTAAACACAGATACGATACTTGCCGTATTGAAAAGCAAGCTGCCTTTATATATGATCCCTGTATTTATTCAAAAGCTGGACTCCATGCCATTATCACCGAATGGCAAGCTGGATCGCCGAGCGCTTCCAAGCCCGGCATTCAAGGAAGAAGCAGAGCGTACATTCCAGGCGCCAAACAGCGGGATGGAACAAACACTGGCAAATATATGGAGTGAAGTGCTTGGGGCGGAAAAAATCGGAACAGATGATTCGTTCTTCGAGCTTGGAGGAGATTCGATTAAAGCGCTGCAGGTGTCAGCGCGGCTGCATCGGATCGGTAAACAAATGGCGGTTAAAGATTTGTTCAGTCATCCGACCATTAAAGAACTGGCAGCTTATATCCGCGATTCCGACACAAGCTCCAGCCAAGCTCCGATTGCGGGAGAAGTGCAGTGGTCGCCTGTTCAGAAATGGTTCCTTTCTCAAGATATTAAAGAAAAACACCATTTTAATCAGTCTGTGATGCTTCACCGGAGAACCCCTATTCAGGAAGATGCGCTGCGCAAAACCTTAAAAGCAATAACAATTCACCATGATGCATTACGGATGGTGTTCACAGAGGACGATCAAGGAAAGCAGATTCAATATAATCGGCCGACCAGTCTTACAGCCGATGCGCTATACAACCTTCAGATTATCAATCTAAAAGAAGAAAATGCTGGTTCGCACGACGACAATGCATGGTACGAACCTATCATAAAACGCCATGTGCGCGACATTCAGCAGAAGATGGATTTGGAGAATGGACCGCTGCTGCAGGCCGGACTTTTCCGAACGGCTGACGGTGATTTCTTGTTCCTATCGGTTCATCACTTCATTGTTGACGGCATCTCGTGGCGCGTCCTGCTTGAAGATTTGGCATCAGCATATCGCCAAGCTGTCAACCGGGAAGAAATCCAGCTGCCGCCTAAAACAAGTTCGTTTCAAGCATACACAGAAAAACTCACTGACTATGCCAAAAGCCGCCAGCTCATGAAACAGATCGATTATTGGCGTGAAGCTGAAGAATACCAAGCCGGAGCGCTGCCATATGATCAAACAGACGCTCCAGCGGCAAACGAGAGAAAACGGGACAACGTTTCATTCTCGTTGAATGAAGAAGAAACGGAGGCGCTTTTAAAAGGTGTTAACAGCGCATATAACACGGATACTCAAGATGTCTTGATTGCTTCTGTTATTCTTGCTTTACAGGATTGGACGAAACAATCCACCGTCAAACTGTCATTGGAAAGCCACGGGCGCGAGGATGTGTTAGACGGCATTGACGTCAGCCGCACAGTTGGATGGTTTACTGCCATTTATCCGTTATTCGTTAAACTAAGCTCAATCTTACCCGATCCGGAAGAAAACATGGTTCATGTGTTAAAGACAGCTAAGGATACACTAAGACGGGTGCCAGACAAAGGATTCGGCTACGGTGTACTAAAGTATTTGACACCGCCTGACAAATCAGACATCCACTTCACCGGCGCACCAGAAATCAGCTTCAATTATCTCGGTCAATTTGAAAGCGGCAGTCCAAGTGAAACGCCTGAAGAGGATGCATTCTCGTTTTCTCCTGTCGGTGCCGGAGAAGATATCAGCACCACATGGAACCGCGAACAATCGCTGGATATCAGCGCGATCGCGGCAGAAGGAAAAATGACAATGAACATGAATTTTGACGCAGCCCGCTTTCAGCGAAAAACGATCGCACACCTTTGCGACAATTGCCATCAATACTTATTAAAGCTGATCAGCCATTGTCAGAACAAAACAGAAACAGAAAAGACCATCAGCGATTTTGATGATCATGAACTAACCGAGACCGCACTGCAAGAGATTTCCGATATGCTCAGTTTTCACTAATGAATCTGTGAAGAAAGGTGCAGACACTATGGATAAAACGAAAAAAATCAAGAATATTTATCCGCTGAGTCATATGCAGGAGGGGATGCTGTTCCACTCCTTCCTGCGTGAAAAGGAGGGGGCGTATGTTGAGCAGTCGCTCTTCACCATAAAAGGAAGCCTCAGCTATGACTGGTTTCAGCGCAGCATCCAAGTCATCATCGACCGCCATGATATCTTTAGAACCGTATTTTTGCCGCACGTCCCGAATTTGACGGGACCCCGGCAAGTCGTGATGGCTGAGCGGAGTTTCCATTTGTACACAGAAGATATTTCCCATCAGCAAACTAACGATCAGAAAAAGTATATTGAACGGTTTAAGGAAGCAGACAAGCAAAAAGGCTTTGATTTGCAAAAAGACATGCTGATGCGGATTTCTCTGTTAAAAACAGCTGAACATGAGCATGCCTGTGTCTGGAGCCACCATCACATCTTAATGGACGGCTGGTGTCTCGGAATCATTCTGCAGGAATTTATGCAAATTTATCAATCTATCCGTGCAGGAAAACCACTTTCTTTAGAGCCTGTCCGCCCGTACAGCACCTATATTTCCTGGCTGATAAAACAAGACAAAGAAACAGCGGCGGAGTACTGGGATTCCTATTTAAAGAACTACAGCACTCCATCACCGCTGCCACGTGTCGCTGATAAAGAAACAAAAGAAGGGTATTGCCGTGAAGAATTGACATTCACTTTAAATAAACAACTGACGGACAAGCTGAAAGAGACTGCCAAACAGCACGGCGTCACCCTTGCCACCCTGATTCAGACGGTCTGGGGCGTCATGCTCCAGCAATACAACCGCACAGATGATGTTGTTTTTGGCGCCGTTGTTTCAGGCAGGCCTTCGGAAATACCCGATGTCGAGTCAATGATCGGATTGTTTATCAATACCATTCCGATTCGCGTCAAAACAGATAGAGAAGAAACGTTTGCTGAGCTGCTCAAACGCTGTCAGAAAGATATGCTGGATGCTGAACCATTTACTTATCATCCATTATTCGAAATTCAGGGAAGCACTGCTTTAAAACAGGAGCTAATAGATCACATTATCATCTTTGAAAACTATCCGCTGCAGCAAAAAATTGCTGATTCAGCCGATCATATCGATGCATCTTTGCAAATCGATGAAGTAAAAGTGTCCGAGCAATCAGGGTACAATTTTAATCTTGTCGTTGCTCCCGGTGACGAACTCGTCATCAAGTTCAGCTATAATGCGTATGTTTACGACGTCTCCTGGATCAGCTGCATCAAGAGGCAGCTTACTCAAGCGTTAACTACGGCTGCAGATCATTCTGATTGTCCTGTTGCAGATTTTTCATTTCTTGATCCGACAGAGAAAGAAATGATAGTCACACAATTTAACGATACAAAAACGGACTATCCAAAGAATAAAACAATTATAGAATTGTTCCGCGAGCAGGCGAAAAAAACACCAGACCAAACAGCTGTCGTTTATGGGAATATGTCCATATCGTACCGGGATCTTGATAAAAAATCGGACGCACTGGCCAATGAATTGTATAAAAACGGACTTCGCCGAAATGCAATAGCCGGAATACGAGCTGCTCATTCACCTGAATTCATCATCAGTGTGCTTGCTGTTTTAAAAGCAGGCGGAGCGTACCTCCCTTTAGACGCCGAACTTCCGCCTGAACGGATCAGCTATATGCTTGAAGAAACAAACGCCGCAATGCTGATTGTTCAAAAAGGGCTGGTGCCCTTTGCAGCGTTCCAGGGGGCAATGATTACTGCGGATGCAAAGGCGGCTATTAAAGAAAACAAAGAAACGCTCAGCATCGCGTCGAGCCCAGGTGATCTTGCATACATCATGTATACCTCAGGCTCGACAGGCCGGCCGAAAGGCGTCATGATCACGAACCGCAATGTTGTATCCCTTGTATGCAACAGCAATTACACCTCGGCTTCTGTGCATGACCGGTTGATCATGACGGGGTCCATCAGCTTTGACGCCGTCACCTTTGAAATGTTCGGGGCGCTTTTAAAGGGCGCAGCCCTTCATATCATTGACAAATCGACAATGCTGACACCTCATCGTTTCGGAGCCTATTTGCTTGAGAACAACATAACAGTCCTGTTTTTAACTACCGCTCTTTTTAATCAGCTCGCCCAAGCTCAAGCAGACATGTTCCGCGGGCTTCATACGTTATATGTCGGAGGGGAAGCGCTGTCGCCTGCCCTTATAAATGCTGTCAGACATGCGTGCCCGGAACTTTCACTTTATAACATTTACGGACCTACGGAAAACACGACATTCTCAACCTTTTTTGAAATAAAAAGAGACTATGCAGCGCCGATTCCGATCGGGAAACCGATCAGCAACAGCACCGCTTTCATCTTAGATGCAAAAGGACGTCTTTTGCCGACGGGCGTTCCCGGCGAGCTTTGTGTCGGCGGTGACGGAGTGGCAGCCGGCTATTTGAACAAAAAAGACTTAACAAATGCCGTTTTCTGTCCTCATCCTTTTGTACCTGGAGAAAAAATATACCGCACCGGTGATTTGGCACGTTGGCTGCCCGACGGGAACTTAGAATATATCAGCCGTATTGACAGGCAGATGAAAATCCGCGGAAAACGAATTGAACCCGCGGAAATTGAAGCGCGGCTGTTAGAGATTGAGGGCGTGCGGGAAGCGGCAGTTACGTTGATAGAAAAAGACGGAGAGGCGCAACTGTACACACATTACGTCAGCGATCAGAGCAGAACCGAAAAAAGCATTCGCACTAATTTGGCACGTGTGCTTCCAGACTATATGGTACCTCAGCACTGGGTACGGATTGGCCGTATGCCGCTCACCGGAAACGGAAAAATAGACCGCAGCGCACTTCCCGTCCCAGAAAACGAGCTCGAAAAGCGTGAGGATATCACACCGCCAAGAAACTGGGTCGAGCAGGAGCTCGCACAAATTTGGAAAAGTGTTCTCGGTATCAAAACGATCGGAATCTATGACGACTTCTTCGCCCTTGGCGGACATTCATTAAAAGCGCTGCAGGTCATTCACACGCTGAAACACCAGCAGGATATCGACATACCGATCGACTTTCTATTCGAAAATCCGACAATCGCCCAGCTCGCTGAAACACTTTATTCCAAACAGCTCAAAGCGGCAGACAAACAGCCGGTAATCAAACTGAATCAGCCAGGCGGACATCACCTTTTTTGCTTCCCGCCGATTTCAGGCTTCGGCATGTATTTTAAAGACCTTGCATTACAGCTGAATCTGAAAGCAGCCGTATACGGATTTCATTTTATCGAGGATGACAGCCGCATTGAACAATATGTGAATTGCATCATTGACAGACAGCCTGAAGGCCCGTACGTTCTATTAGGGTACTCCGCAGGCGGAAACTTAGCTTTTGAAGTGGTGCAAGCTATGGAGCGCAGAGGATTGGAAGTCAGCGATTTGATTATCATAGACGCTTATCCAAAGCAACAGCCTTTACCTGTTGATACCGAAAGTGACGAATCTGCAGTATACCTTCCTGAAGCAGTCAGAGAAACAGTGATACAGAAAAAAAGATGCTATCAGGAATATTGGGCTCAGTTAATAAATGAAGGCGGCATCAAGGCAAACATTCATTTCATTGAAGCCGGTATTCATGCTGAAAACACGAGACATAAAGAATTGCAGAAATGGAAAGGCGCTGCGGAGAGAGGCTATACCGAATACACCGGATATGGCGCGCACAAAGACATGCTGGAAGGCGCATATGCTGAAAAGAATGCTGCCATTATACTTGGGATTTTAGACGAGATCACTTTAGATAAAACAGTGCTGCAGCACAAACGATAACTGATACCGGCCGGACAGACGCGATCGATCTGTCCGTTTTTCTTTTATTTGTCAATATTTCATTTTGTTATATAATAAGAGACATCATACATAAGGAGGCGTTTTTATGAAGTGCGGAAAAACAATCAGGGTGAACATTAAGGGGGGAAGCGCATCATCTGCCCTATAAACTGCGTGATTCCCCTATAATGTGGGGGTATCATTTTGGTAGAAAAGCATTTGAACTCAGAGACGGAACAAACTGCTCATCAGCAGAAGAAAGCATTTTGGTGGCTTAGCTTTGTCGCATTCTTCAGCGTTATGAACGAAACCGTGTTTAATGTCGCATTGCCTGATATTGCAAAAGATTTCGGCGTGCAGCCGTCAGCGGCCAGCTGGGTGAATACCGGCTTTATCATTTCTTTTGCCGTCGGATCGATGGTTTACAGCAGGATTTCTGATATGTATGGTTTGAAAAGACCGCTGGTCATCGGTTTGTTCATATATGGAGGCGGCTCTCTGCTGGGGCTCCTTGCACACGCCTTTTTTCCGGCCGTCATTCTCGCGCGTTTTGTTCAAGGAGCAGGCGCATCGGCTGTACCGGCGCTTATCATGGTCATGATCACGCGCCACATTCGGCCGGAAGACCGCGGGAAAGCGTTTGGAATCGTTGGCTCAATAGTGGCGGCGGGGGAAGGAATAGGTCCGGCGATTGGCGGAATGATCGTGCATGAGATCCATTGGTCCTTTCTTTTTCTTCTTCCGATGGCGGCGCTTTTATCGGCTCCTTACTTTTCCAAAAGGCTTGTCGATGAGACTGTCTTGATACGTAATATCGATGTTTTTGGGATCTGTTTGCTTTCGTTTGCCATCGTGATGTTTGCGCTGTTTACCACGGAATACCACATCCTTTATATGACAGCGGGCTTCGTGGCGGTGAGCGGATTCGCACTACACATCCGCCGAGTGAAACATCCTTTTATCGAACCGTCTTTATTGAGAAATCGAAAGTTTGTCATTGTTGTTCTGTCCGGATGCGTGTTATTGGGAACTGTCGCCGGATTTATCTCCATGGTCCCTTATATGATGAGGACTGTGTATCATATGAGTGCCGGCATGATTGGCGGTGGAATTATCTTTCCCGGTACGATGGGCGTCATCCTTTTCGGTGTATTAAGCGGTACATTGACGGATCGGATCGGCAATCGTCCGGTTTTTTTCCTCGGTCTTTCATTCATTGCCGCAAGCTTTCTCGCTGCTTCAAAGTTTGGCGATCGGGCGCCGTGGATCATGACCGGATTGCTTGTGTTCACATTTTGCGGTCTTTCGTTTATCAAGACGGTGATTTCCAACAGCACCGCACAATGCTTGAAACAGGAGGAAGCCGGGGCGGGCATGGGAATCTTGAATTTTGCCTGCTTCTTATCTGAAGGGATTGGCATCGCATTTGTCGGCGGCCTGCTGTCGATCCGTGCGTTTGACATGCCATTTCTTCCGGCAATGGAAAATCCCGAGGGTGCTATATTCAGTGATATGCTGTATATTTTCACTTTTTTAGCGGTGGCCGGCGGCTTGCTGTATGTATTGGCTGACAGACGGATCAAGCGTTAAGCTCAACTGTTGTGCGGCTGGGATCGAGCGTCCCGGCCGCTTTTTGTATTCAATTGAAACGCAATCAGCGAAAGACCGTATATAGAAATGCTCGCGAAAGGATGGCAACTCATGATTAGAAAAAACGATTTTCTTGAAATGGAAGGCGAGGGGAAGCCCATTCTTGTCATGCACGGGGGGCATTCCAATTGCAATGAAGAATTCGGCTATCACGACTTGTATCAAAACGGTTTTTCGCCCATTACTTCTTCGCGGCCCGGCTATGGACGGACGTCTAAAGATGCCGGGGAATCTTTGGACCTCGCATGCCATTATTATGCAACATTGCTTGATCCATTTAAAAATAGAAAAAGTGCACCTGCTTGCGATGTCGGCCGGCGGACCGAGCGGAATTTATTTCGCCTCCAAATATCCCGATAGAGTTGAATCCTTGGTCTTGCAAAGTGCGGTAATCAAAACGTGGCTCACGACAAAAGATGCCGAGTATAGGATAGGAAGAATACTGTTTCGTCAGCCTGTCGAAAAGGCAGTATGGCAACTGGTATCTTCCTGTAATAACCGTTTTCCGAAATGGATGTTCAAACATATGATGTCTTCTTTCAGCAGCCTGCCGGCCAGGCGCTCGTCAAAATGAAAGAGAGCGATATTGAAGAGATGAGGAAAATGAATAACAGACAGGTCAGGATACGGATTTCTGCTCGATATAAAGCATATTGAGGAAGTATCGGACAATATTACTTGTCCTGTTTTGATTATGCATTGCAGGCATGACCGCCTCATCCCGGATCATCATGCTTTCCTGCGCTGAGCATATCCCTTCATTACAGCTGTACGAAGCTGATGCTTGAGGGCATTTAATCTGGCTTGGAAGGGGAGCTGAGTCTGTTTCCCAGAAAGTCATTAGTTTTTTACATTTGTAAAAGAAGTACGACGTATTAGTGATAGATCATGATGTTCAGATTAAAGTAGGAAAAATGTGTATTTTATTTTAAATTTCGTAAATAATAGACAAGTATTATTTACAACATCATCCAAACAAGGTATATTATGATTGTGAAACCGGCCGGTTTACAACAATATTTGACAGGGAGTGACGTTTATGAAGTTCAAGCTCGTAAAGCTTTTGCCGATAGCCGCTGTTTTATCAGGCATGCTCGCAACCTCACAATCTGCTTCCGCGATTACTGGTTTGGCTGATCATAAAGAGTCGGCACTGGAAGTTCTCCCAGGGAATCATTATCAATGGAAACTGCAGACGGCCATAGATGAAGATTGGTTTCTTTGGCAGAATAAAACGGCAGACAAGCATGATTTATCAGCTTCGTTAACTTCTCCAATCGGGAAAAACTTCGATTTGGAAGCGCACTATGTGACTTCGCAAAAAACAGTTGTCGTACAGGCAGAAGATCATGGCCCCGGGAAAACGGATTCCATTCACTTAACTGCGATTCAGCCAGGTGAAAAAGTTTATTTAAGACTGAAGTCACACGATGGGGACTACAGCACAACCAGCAATTATGATTTTACCTATTCTATCCAATGATGCTTCCAAACGCCCTCTTCGGCAAAGACTGAGGGGAAATATTCCATTCTTCTCCATTAGTTTCAGCATACATTTCATTCCTTAGTAGTTTTCTATTTTTAAAACGTGCTTGTTGAAAGATTTTTTTCTAAGTTTAAATGAAAACCTGGAAAGGCGGCTTCGAAACAAGTCAAGCAAATCTGATGAAAGCTTTTCTTTTTAGAGAGGCTTTTTTTAAAACCATCTCATGATGATGGTGGTGCAGTGGTTTGTTTTTATTTTTGTAATCGAAACGGTTTCACTGTTCGACATCCGCTGGCCTGCCCCCGGGCAAAGCATAACGCCAGTAGAATTACATAGCAAAAATATATTGTTGGTTTTGTCTGAACGAGAAATGACGGTAGAAAAAAAGTTTTTCCTATATATCAAACGGCATATCCACAGTGAAAAAAAGGTTAAAGCGTTGAGACGAACGCATCTGGTTTATCCTGTTGGACATCATGGCTTTGAACGAAGAGATAATATGTTTTCTAAAGGAGAGTATGAGTAATGAAGGAAACTGAAATTGCTTTGGAACCTATTGCGATTATTGGAATCGGATGCCGATTCCCGGGAGGGGTGAATAGTCCGGAAAGCTATTGGAAAATGCTGTCCGAGGGGATTGATGCGATATCCGAAATTCCTTCAGACCGCTGGGGTGTCGAATCTTACTATGATCAAGACCGATTCAAAAAAGGCAAGACCGTTTCCAAATGGGGAGGGTTTCTCGAGAAATTTGATCAGTTTGATGTTGAGTTTTTTGGCATGTCTCCGAGGGAAGCGGTCAGTTTGGATCCTCAGCAGCGTTTGCTGCTGATGGCGAGCTGGGAGGCTTTAGAAGACGGTGGCCAGGTTCTGGAACGTTTGGCCGGCAGTGATACCGGAGTATTCATCGGCGGTTTTACGCTTGATTATAAACTGCTTCAATTTTCGGAGAGCAATCGCAGCCTGGTGGAGGCTCATACGGCGACAGGTTCGATGATGACGCTGTTGTCAAACCGGCTGTCATATGCCTTTGATTTTCGCGGGCCGAGCATATCTGTCGATACCGCTTGTTCTTCTTCTTTGGTAGCTGTTCATTTGGCTTGTCAAAGCTTGTGGAATCATGAGGCGTCATTGGCGCTTGCCGGCGGCGTAAACGTGATGCTGAAGCCGGATTATACCATTGCAGAGTCGAAAGCCGGCATGCTGTCGCCGGATGGGCGCTCAAAAACATTTGACTCCTCTGCAAACGGCTATGTTCGCGGAGAAGGCGTCGGTGTTGCGGTATTAAAGCCGTTATCAAAAGCTTTAAAAGACGGGGACCGAATTTATGCGACAATCAGAGCGACAGCGGTAAATCAAGACGGACATTCCAACGGACTTACCGTGCCGCGGGGCGAATCTCAGGAGGAACTGCTGCGGCAGGCGTATTCAAAGGCCGGCATCAGCCCCGGACGGGTTCAGTATATGGAAGCACACGGAACGGGAACGCCTGTGGGCGATCCGATAGAGGCAAATGCGCTCGGCAGCGTTCTCTCAATGGATCGGCCTGAAGGTGATACATGTTATATCGGTTCGGTCAAAACCAATTTTGGGCATACGGAAGCGGCTGCGGGTATTGCCGGTTTGATCAAAGCGGCGCTCTGCTTAAAACATAAAGCCATTCCGCCGCACCTTCATTTGAATGACCCGAACCCGAAGATTTTATTTGAGCAGCTTTGTTTGCAAGTTCCCCGGGCTCTGACACCATGGCCGGATACAAACGGGCCTGCCGTCGCCGGTGTCAATTCGTTCGGTTTTGGAGGAACGAACGCCCATGTTGTGTTGGAAGAGGCGCCGCATGTGATGCCGCCTGTCCGGACATTTACGGAAAAACCGTATGTTTTTCCGGCATCTGCGAGAAGTCTGGAGGCGTTGAAAGATGTTGCCGCGGCCTATAAAGATCGGTTGGAACAGGATGATTCAGCCTGCTCTACTCTGCATGATCTATGCTATACCGCCGGCGTGAAGCGCACCCATCACAGCTGCCGTCTAGCCGCTGTGGCTGATTCAAAGGAAGAGCTGATCAATCAACTGCACGCTTTTCTTTCAGAAGAACCGTATCCCGGATTAAGCGTCGTGCAAGAAGTCCGGCATCATGACTTGGTGAAAGGGGCAACCGCTTCTTTACCCCTTGTGTTTGTGTATTCTGGAATGGGGCCTCAATGGTGGGGGATGGGGCGCAAGCTGCTCGAAACAGAGCCGGTATTTCGCCAAGCCGTTGAACAATGCGACCGGCTTTTACAGCAGTACGGCGGATGGTCGGTGCTGAAGGAAATGTTAAAGAACGAAGAACAATCGCTTTTGGAGGAAACAGAGTTTGCCCAGCCCGCCATATTTGCTCTTCAGGTGGGGCTTACCGCCTTATGGAAATCATGGGGAATCAAACCTGATGCTATCGTCGGCCACAGCGCCGGGGAAGTCGCAGCCGCTTATGCTTCAGGAGCGCTGTCTATCGAACAAGCCGTCCGTGTCATTTATCATCGCAGCCGGTTACAGCAAAAAACAACAGGCATGGGCAAGCTTGCGGCGGTCGGTCTTTCGTTGGAAGATGTCAAGCCGCTTTTGAATGGGTTTGAAGACAGCGTCTCGGTTGCCGCTGTGAACAGCCCAGGCTCACTGACATTGGTTGGTGATCCCGATTCGTTGGAAAAAATCATCAAGCCTTTGGAAGAACAAGGCGTTTTTTGCAGGTATTTGCGCGGAAAAGTGCCGTATCACAGCCATTATATGAATCCGTTGAAAGAAGAACTGCTGAAATCCCTTCACGACTTGTCTCCGCACCGCACGATCACACCTTTGTATTCCACAGTAACCGGAAAACAAATCGCTGGAAGAGATTTAACCGCTGATTATTGGTGGGAAAATGTAAGGAAACCGGTTCAATTTGCCTCATCAATAGAAGAAATCATTCAATCCGATTATCACACTTTTTTGGAAATCAGTCCTCATCCTGTACTGGCTCATTCAATTTCAGAAACGTTGAAAAACGCAAATAAAAAAGGAACCGTTTTGGCGTCATTGCGGCGTTTTGAAGATGACAGCCTCAAGCTGTTTGAAACGCTTGGCGGGCTTTATACCGCCGGATACCAGATCGACTGGTCCATTTTTTATCCGGACGGAGGCGCATTTGAAAAGCTTCCAACCTACCCGTGGCAGCTGGAACGTTATTGGCAGGAATCTGAAGCCTCAGCACAAGACAGATTGGGGCATAAAGTTCATCCGCTTTTAGGCAAAAGACTGTCTTCACCTTTGCCAACCTGGGAATCTGAAGTGAATATGACGCATTTGTCATATTTGAAAGACCATCTTATTCAAGGAAACGTTGTGTTTCCGGGGGCCGCATACGCCGAAATGGGACTGGCCGCCGCGAAAGAAATTTATCAGGATTCCGTTTCTATTTTGACGGTCGACCATGTTGAATTCCATAAAGCTTTATTCATACCTGAAAGTGAAACAATCATGCTGAGGTTGATGTTTCATCCGAAAGACGGCGAGTTTACGATTTACAGCAAGTTCAATAATGAACAACAGGACTGGAAGCTGAACGCTTCAGGCAGGCTGATTGTCCAAACCGCTCAAGCGCCTGAACCGGTCGACCTGGATGAATTGAAAGGCAGGTGCCTGACAGAAATCGGCCATGCTGCATGCTACCAGCAATTCCGGACATTGGGGTTGGAGTACGGACAGACATTCAGGGGGATCGAAAAGCTTTGGCAGGGGTCTGAAGAAGCGCTGGCAAAGGTGTCAATTCCCGCTGAGCTTCATGGAGAAATTTCGGACTATCACTATCATCCCGCTGTACTTGATGTTTGTTTCCAAGTGCTTGCCGCTGCATTGCCTTTTGCTGGGGAGGGCGGAGCTGAGACCGTGTATATGCCGACAGGCGTGGAATCTGCATATATTCCCGAGGGGGCAGGCGGTGCTTTTTATCCCGAAGTGAAACCGGATATGTGGATCTACGCCCGGATTAACAGCCAAAACGATTCCCTTTTAATCGGCGATATCTTTCTTTTGGATGAACAAGGGAACATCATATTGAATATTAAAAACTGCCATGCCAAGTCTTTGAAAGAACAAACCGCCGACCAAAATACGATGAAGGAACAGGCATTTTATGATTTACAGTGGGAGACACAGCAGCTGGAAGATGCCAAACGGACAGAATCGAAAACCAGACATGGAAAATGGCTGATTTTCGCTGACAGAAAAAGCGTCGGTCAGAGCATTGCCGGCA
Organism: Bacillus sp. KICET-3; assembly: GCF_033261025.1. Taxonomy (NCBI): domain Bacteria; kingdom Bacillati; phylum Bacillota; class Bacilli; order Caryophanales; family Bacillaceae; genus Bacillus; species Bacillus sp. KICET-3. The sequence goes on from NZ_CP137345.1 coordinate 2,019,468, forward strand.
TATTGGCGGATCGAGACGAGCAGTTTGTCATGGTTTACCCTGGGGAACAATTTGTCAAATCTGCTGGTGAGTACCGGATTCAGCCTTCTGATCCCGAGGATTACCGCAAGCTGGTTCTGGAGGCGGGCGGAAATGGCTCCCATTTAAAAGGCATCATTCATCTTTGGAATCTCGATGCTGCAGATATGCAGGATGCAGCCCCGGAAACTCTTCGGCAAGCAGAGCTTCTAGGCAGCATATCTGTTCTCCATGTTGTCCAGGCTCTGGCCGGCTTCAGCTGGAAAACAGCCCCGCGTCTCTGGGTGATGACGAGAAACGCGCAAAATATTGTCAACGATGACGGTGCGATTCATGTACTGCAAGCCCCGGTTTGGGGGCTGGGGAAAGTGATAAACCAGCTTGAACACCGTGATATCAAGGGCGGTTTGATCGATTTAGATCCGTTGCCAGATGCCGGTGAAGCAGAACGGATCTGGAAGGAAATCGCCTCCCGCAGTGATGAGGACCAGATCGCTTTTCGGAATGGTCTGCGCTATGTTGCGAGACTAATCGAGAGAAAAGACCTGCATCTGCCGGCTGACCCGGTGTTTCGTTTCGATGGCAGCTATTTAATTACGGGAGGTTTTGGAGCCCTTGGTTTATTGGTTGCCAGATGGCTCGCGGAACGGGGAGCCCGCCATTTGATTCTGATGGGGCGAAAGCCTCTGCCTGAACGTCATGCCTGGAACGATATTCGGCCGGATCATCCAATGGCTGATCGCGTCAAGGCGGTGAAAGAGCTTGAAAAGCTGGGTGCAGCGGTCCATGTTGCTGCTGTAGATGTGAATGATGAGCAAAGTCTGTCAGATTATCTAAAAGCGTATAAGCAAGAGAGCTGGCCGGAAATTCGGGGTGTGATTCATTCTGCCGGCGCGGCGCTCCCGCAGATTCTTCTTCAAGTTCAACAGAAGGATTTCAGCCGGGTTATGGAGCCTAAAACAATCGGTGCATGGAATTTGCATAAACAATTTGAAGATCATCCTTTGGACTTCTTTGTCTTGTTTTCATCGATCGCATCGCTTGTCGCATCGACCGGACAGGGCAGCTATTCAGCGGCCAATGCGTTTATGGACGGGCTTGCACATTACCGCCGGGCGAAAGGTCTGCCGGCCTTGAGCATCAACTGGGGCCCTTGGGGACAAGCCGGAATGGCTACTCAGCTTGATTTGCTGCAGTATTTTGTACACCGCGGTTTTTATCCGATGACAAATGACCAAGGGCTGGAAGCCTTCGGACATTTGCTCGGACAAAAGGTAGCCCAGGCCGCCGTTGTAGGCGCAGACTGGCCGCTGGTTGTAAAAGCGAATTTCGGCGGCAATCAGCCGAGTATGCTGTCTGTTGTCACCGCCGAAGAAAAAACGGCTGACAAAGACCCGGATGCCGCCGCAGGCCAAAGCGGGGATCCGCTGACAGCTCTTCTTGCCCTGAAAGATCCGGACGCGCGCCGTTCCTTTATCATTTCACATCTTCAAGATATCGCAGCCGGTGTTTTAAGTTTAAACCGTTCCAAACTGTCACCGGAGCAATCGCTCGGAAATTACGGATTAGATTCCATGATGGCGATCGAACTGAAGAACCGGATAGATGATCATTTCCACATCAACATCGCCATTGTCGATCTTTTGAAAGGCCCGAGCATTGTCCGGCTTTCCGAGCAAATTTCAAGCCGGCTGACGGATATTCCTGCAGAGGAGCTGAATGAAGAGACGGCTGAAGTCCTTCAGGAGCTTGAGAATCTATCGAAAGATGAACTACAGGCATTGCTTCATGAAATTTCTGCAGGGGAGGAAAAAGAGTGAATGACTTTAAACATAAGTTCGAAAAACTTTCATCAGATCATAAAGCCCTTGTGATTGACCTGCTGAAAAAGAAAGCGCGTGCTGAACAGGGATCTTCTATTCCGGTTCAGCCACGCGGATCAAATAAGTTTCCGCTTTCTTTTCCACAGCAGCGCTTGTGGTTGTTAAACGAGATGGAGACGGGCAATTCCTTCTACAATGTGCCAAGCTGTTTTCGACTGACAGGTGTATTGCACCGCTCTTTGCTTCAAAAAAGCCTTGATGAAATGTGCAAGCGGCATGACATTCTCAGAACCTGCTTTTCGAAAGGGGAGAATGGTGAGCCGGTCCAACGGGTATTACCGTTTTTCTCGATAACCTTAGAGGTCATCGATTGTCACCATTTAAGCAAAAGCGAACGGGAGGTGGAAAGTAGGCGCCGCCTGCAGGAAGAGATTCTCAAACCATTTGACTTGAACGAAGTTCCTTGGCGTGCCATACTGTTCTGCTTGAGCGAAAAAGACCATATTTTGCTTTTAAACATGCATCATACGATTTTTGACGGCTGGTCTTTACAAGTGTTTATGCAAGAAATGCTGACATTTTACGACGGCTTCCTTACCGGGAACTTTGCCGTTCTGCCCGAACCGGAGGTCCAATATGCCGACTTTTCCAGCTGGCAGCGTCAAACCATTGAGGAAGATCGTCTAAAAAAACAGTACGAATACTGGGAAGACAAGCTTCGAAATGTGCCGGTGCTGGAACTTCCGGGCGATCGTCCCCGTCCCGATGTCCCAACCTATGCAGGTTCAAGCTTCATGCTGACGATACCGAAACCGCTCTATGCGTCTCTCAAAACATTGAGCCGCAATGAAGGCGCTACACTGTTCGCTGTTCTATTGTCTGCTTTCAAGGTATTGCTTTTCCGCCACACCTATCAGGAGGATGTGGCCATAGGGACTCCGGTTCACGGACGAAACCGAAAGGAATTGGAAGGCATGATCGGGGTTTTTATTAATATGCTTGTGATCCGGTCAGACCTTTCCGGCAATCCGAGTTTTCAAACGCTGTTGAACAAAGTCCGTGAAGAAGCATGGAACGCTTTATCCAATCAAGATGTTCCTTTTGATCAGTTGGTAGCCCGGTTGCAGCCCGATCGTTCATTCCGCCGCAGTCCTTTGTTTCAGATGATGTTTGCGCTGCACCAATTTATGCCGAACATCAGGCTGTCTGAATTGGAGCTCGAGTATATGCATGTTGACACCGGGAGATCCAAATACGATCTGTCTCTTGAAATCTATGAAAAGCCTGAATCCATGCTTTGTCATTTTGAGTATAATACAGACCTTTTTTCTAGAGACCGGATCGAAAGAATGGCATTGCAATATTCCGCTTTGCTCGAAAGTCTTGCATCAAATCCGGCTCAGCGGATCATGGATTTTGATATAGAAGGCCTGATGAGCGAAGAAGAAAAAAGAGAGAATGCTAAGCTGCGACACCAAGCCTTTTGGCTGAAACAGCTGGCTGGAGAACCGCCCATCCTGCAACTGCCGGCAGATCACCCGCGTCCGGTGCAAGGCTTTGTGGGAGATACGGCAGAAATCAGGGCCGGGGCGGCATTCAAGCAGAAGCTCGAACAGCTGGCAAGTGAACACGGGACAACGTTATATACGGTGCTGATGGCTGCTTTTCAGACATTGCTGTCCCGCTACAGCGGACAGGATGACATCATTGTGGGCTCGCCGGCTCAGGATCTCAAGGACTCAAATCGGGCTGCGGTCACAGTGGCGCTCCGCGGGCACCCGAAGAGTGAAAAAACGTTTGCAGCGTTTCTAAAAGAGATGGCGGATATCGCGGAGGCTGCATTTAGGCATCGGGAATTTCCGATTGAGCCCGTTGCAGAGAAGCTGGGGATGAATGCCGACTCTATTTTTAACGTACTCATTGTCCGGCAAGACGCATCCTGCGGTGAACTGAGTCAGGCAGCACCTTCTTTAGAATTAGATGAAGCGCGGACATTTGACCTTCTGCTGAGAGTCGGGAACGATCCGTCAGGAGTGACATTCCAATTTGAATATCATCGCGGACTGTTCGAGCGGGAGACGATCTGCCGCTGGGCGGATCACTGGCTGCAGCTTTTGGCACAGGTGGCGGAAAAACCTGATATCAAGCTTGGCGATATCGATCTGCTCCCGGCGGCGGAAAAACAGATCCTCCTCGTCTCGTTCAATGATACGAAAGCGGACTATCCAAAGACGAAAACGCTCCATCAGCTGTTTGAAGAACAGGCTGAACGGACGCCGGACCGTACGGCTGTACTGATTGCAGACAGACAGCTGACATATCGGGAGCTCAATGCCAGAGCGAACCGGTTGGCGCGCATACTGCGCGATAAAGGCGTCCGGCCGGATCATATCGTAGGTTTAATGCTGGAGCGTTCGGCCGAGATGATGGTAGGTATACTTGGCATTTTGAAGGCAGGCGGCGCATATCTTCCGATTGACCCTGACTATCCGGAAGAACGAATCAGATACATGCTTGCTGACAGTGGAGCCCGATGGCTTGTGAGACAGCCAGAGCGGGGAGGGCACATTTCGTTTAGCGGAGATGCTGTCATATTAAATGAAGGAGCCGAGCTTCAGCAAATGGAGCCCAATCTGCCGGCAGCAGCCGGACCTGATGACTTGGCATACGTGATTTATACATCGGGATCAACCGGCAAACCAAAGGGCGTCATGGTTGAACATCATTCAGTCGTTAATCGTTTGTATTGGATGCAAAAACAGTACCCGCTTCATCAGGATGATGTGATTTTACAAAAAACGCCATTCAGCTTTGATGTTTCCGTATGGGAACTGCTGTGGTGGGGAGAGGCCGGTGCAAAGGTTTGCTTCCTGCCGCCTGGAGGAGAAAAAGATCCGGAAGTCCTGCTTCAGACGATTAAACGGTACGGCATCACCACGCTGCATTTCGTCCCGTCAATGTTATCCGCCTTTTTGGATGCGTTGGAGGATGGAGATCGGTTTGAATATATCAGGAGCATCCGGCGGGTATTTGCGAGCGGTGAAGCTTTGTCGGCGAAGCTCGCAGAACGGTTTCAGCGCCTCATTTCCCGTAAAACCGGGGCCAGTCTCATCAATCTGTACGGACCGACAGAAGCGACCGTTGATGTGAGCTATTACGATTGCCCGCAAGCGGAGCGTCTTTCAAAAGTGCCGATTGGAAAACCGATCGATAATCTGCAATTGTTTGTCACAGGCCCCCATGGCATGCTTCAGCCGATCGGGATCCCGGGGGAACTGTGCATCAGCGGAGCCGGACTGGCCCGGGGCTATTTACATCAGCCAAAGCTCACGGCGGAGAAATTCTTAGAGCATCCGTTCATTCCGGGGGAAAGGATGTACAAGACGGGAGACCTTGCCCGCTGGCTTTCTGACGGAAATATCGAATATTTGGGACGGATCGACCACCAAGTCAAAATCCGCGGCTATCGCATTGAATTGGGAGAAATTGAGCATCGGCTGCTGGCGCACCAGGGAGTGAAAGAAGCTGTCGTCACCGCGCAGGAAGAAGCCGGCGGGGATAAAGCATTGTGTGCTTATTATGTCGGTCATCAGCCGCTATCATCAGATGAACTGCGAACGTTTATCGGGGAGGCGCTGCCTTCCTACATGGTGCCTTCATTTTATATCGAGCTCGATCAGATGCCGCTGACGCCAAACGGCAAACTGGACCGGAAAGCTCTGCCGAAGCCTGTCCGTGTATCTGCATCAGCCAATATAAGACCGGCGACCGAGACAGAGTCGGTCTTGGCCGTTCTCTGGCAGGAAGTGCTCGGATTGGAACGGGTCGGGGCCGCAGATGACTTTTTTGAACTCGGGGGACATTCATTGAAGGCGATGACTCTTGTGTCGCGTATTCATCGTGCATTAGGAACTGAAGTACCGCTGCGGGCGTTATTTTTTCATCCTACGGTCAGGGAAATGGCCGCATGGATTGAGGCGAACGGAAGAACTTCGCGGTACGCAGAGATCAAACCGGCTCCGTCAATGGAGACGTATCCGGTCTCATCAGCACAAAAACGGATGTACTTCCTCCAGCAAATGGACCCCGAGGCAACGGTCTACAATATGCCGGCCGTATTTCTGGCAGAAGGTCCATTAGATCGCGCTCGATTAGAACGGGCGTTTCAAAGCCTTGTTGCCCGGCATGAATCACTCCGTACACGCTTCGATATCGTTGACGGAGCACCGGTACAACAAGTAATGGAGCAAGTAAGTGTTGAAGTGCCATATTTTAATGGAACAAAAACAGAGGCCCAACAATGGGTTCAGACTTTCGTACGGCCGTTTGATATAAGCAGGGCTCCGCTGTTCCGGGCCGGGGTCATGAAACTGGAGGACGGTCGGCATGTTCTGGCGGTAGACATGCACCATATCATTTCTGACGGTGTAACGGCAAGCCTGTTGATCAATGAGTTCAGCCGCCTGTACCGCGGAGAGGAGCTCCCGCCGCTTACGATCCAGTACAAAGATTTTGCCGTCTGGCAAAATGCCCGTTTGGAAAGCGAAGTGTACAGGGAGCAGGAAGCATACTGGCTGAAACAGCTTTCCGGTGAACTACCGGTGCTGCAGCTGCCTGCTGACAAGCCGCGTCCGCAGATACAGAGCTTTGCAGGGGATATCTTGGAAATATCTGCTGGTGCACGGCTGAACGAAAAACTCAAGGAACTTGCGCAGGAAACCGGAACAACGCTGTTCATGGTGCTTTTGGCCGCATATCAAACATTGCTGTCGCGTTACAGCGGTCAGGAGGACATCATCGTCGGATCGCCGATAGCTGGACGCCAGCACGCCGCTCTTGAAAACATCGCCGGCATGTTTGTAAACACCTTACCGCTGCGGGGATATCCGCAGTCAAATAAAACATTTCGAACGTTTGCCGAGGAAATCAAGAAAACGGCGCTCGAAGCTTATGAACACCAGGAGGTTCCATTCGAGGCGCTTGTTGATAGGCTCGGGGTGCCTCGCGATGTGAACCGTAATCCGGTATTTAACACATTGTTCGTCCTGCAGAATGCGGGTGGCGTTGAGCTCGAAATAGACGAGGTGACCCTTCATCCTTACGAACAAAAACACCCGATCGCCAAATTTGACCTGACCCTTCAGGCCGAGGAAAAGAGCGGCAAGCTGATATTCACATGGGAGTACAGCACAGAGCTGTTTGAGCGGGAGACCATACTTCGCTGGACGGGCCACTGGCTGAAGCTCCTTGAACAGGTAGCGGACAATCCTGACCTCTTGCTTGGTGAGATTGAACTGCTGACAGAAGCAGAAAAACGACAGCTGCTGACCGCATTTAATGGAAAAAAGGTGGCACAACCGGATTGTAAAACTGTTCATCAGTTATTCGAAGAACAAGCGGAACGATGTCCGGATCAAGTCGCAGTGGCGTTCAAGGAGGAGCGGCTTACATATCGGGAGCTGAACGAACGGGCAAACAAGCTGGCCCGGATGCTGAGAGGCAAAGGGGTAAAGCCGGGTGAACTCGTAGGGCTTCTTGCCGACCGCTCTGTAGACATGGCGGTTGGCGTGCTCGGAGTATGGAAAGCGGGCGGTGCATATGTGCCGATCGATCCGGAGTATCCTTCTGACCGGATTCAGTACATGCTTGACGAAAGCGGTGCAAAGCTTGTCATCACTCATCAGGCGCTTGTGGAACGAATTTCTTTTAGAGGGGAAGTCATTGATTTTCAGTCCGTACAGATCAGTCGTCAGCAGGAAGAAAACCTTGATTCTGTCACAAAACAGGAGCATTTGGCATATGTGATGTTCACATCAGGAACGACGGGCCGGCCAAAAGGAGTCATGATCGAACACGGCAGCCTTCAAAGCATGGCCCATGCATGGCGTAAAGCATATGGGCTTGATAAAGAAACTGCTAATGTGCTGCAAATGGCCAGCTTTTCATTTGACGTGTTTGCCGGTGACTTGATCAGGGCGCTCGCTCATGGAGGAAAACTGGTGATATGTCCGAACGAATCCAGGCTGGAACCGGCAGCTGTTTATCAGCTCCTGATCACGCATGATATTCACATGCTTGAAACCACTCCTGCCTTGGCATTGTCGCTTATGCAATATATAGAAGACAACCAGCTGGACACAGGAGCGCTCAACCGGCTGATCCTTGGCTCAGACAGCTGTCCGTCAGCCGATTTCGATCACCTTCAAAAGACATTTGGATCACGTATGAACATCATAAACTCCTATGGGGTAACAGAAGCGTGCATTGATGCCAGCTATTATGAAATAAGCGGTGAAACGGCTGAAGGACGCTTGTCGACATCAGGACATGCGCCGATCGGAAAACCACTTTCCAATGTTCAGCTGTATGTTACAGATGGAAAACGGCAATTGCAGCCGATCGGCATTCCCGGAGAGCTTTATATCGGCGGAGCCGGAGTCGGCCGAGGCTACTGGAATCGTCCGGACCTGACGTCTGAGAACTTTGTATCCAATCCGTTTGCCCCTGGTGAACGCATGTACAAGACGGGAGATCTCGTCAGATGGCTGCCTGGTGGAAATCTTGAATATTTAGGGAGAATCGACCATCAAGTAAAAATCCGCGGCTATCGGATCGAATTGGATGAAATCGAATATCAGCTTTTAAAGCATGAAGCGGTCAAGGAAGCCGTCGTGATCGCGAGGGAAGACGGCAGTGGAGACAAAACGCTGTGCGCATATTTTACAGCGAAGCAGACGATTGAGAAAAACGAATTGCGCGCACATGTAGCAGCGGCGCTCCCGCCTTACATGGTACCGTCTTTCTTTACGGAACTTCAATCCATGCCTCTGACATCAAACGGGAAGCTGGACCGCCGGGCACTGCCGGAGCCTGAACGTATTGCCTCTGTTGGTTCGTATGTCAAGCCTGACACGGCAACGGAAGAGCTCTTAGCCGTTCTTTGGCAAGAGACGCTCGGCCTAAAGAGAATTGGAGCCGATGAGGATTTCTTCGAACTAGGAGGCCATTCGCTAAAGGCAATGACGCTGATCTGGCGAATCCACAAAGAATTCAGAACAGAGGTGCCGCTGCGGCAGCTATTCCGTTTTCCGACGATTAGGGGACTCGGGGCATGGATTGATGCACACAAAGGTGCCTCTCCATTTGCCGAAATTGAAGCAGCACCAAAACAGCAGGCTTACGCTCTTTCTTCAGCACAGAAAAGAATGTATGTCCTGCAGCAGATGGACCGGGAATCAACGGTGTATCATATGCCAGAGGTTTTGCTGATAACGGGACGCCTCGACCGAACCCGGCTTGAACAGGCGTTCAACGGGGTGATCGCAAGGCATGAATCGCTTCGCACTCGTTTCATCCTTCTGGAAGGGGAGCCGGTGCAGCAGGTGCTTGAAGACGCGTCATTCCGCCTGTCGTACAGGTCCGGCTCTGAGGAAAAAGCTGATCGGTGGCTGCGATCATTTGTCAGGCCCTTTGACTTAAGTGAAGCACCCCTTTTACGTGCAGAAGTGATGACGCTGTCTGATAACAGGCATTTGTTGGCCATAGATATACATCATATCATTGCTGACGGCATCACGGTAAGCCTGTTGATCAATGAGCTCGGCATGCTGTATAACGGGGCACAACTGCAGCCGCTCAAGCTCCATTACAAAGATTATGCCGTTTGGCAAAACAAAAGGATGCAAACAGAAGACTATAGGAAACAAGAAGCATATTGGCTTGAAAAGCTATCCGGCGAACTCCCGTTGCTGGAGCTTCCGGCTGACAAACCGCGGCCTGCCCTGCAAAGTTTTGCGGGAGACACTGTTGAAGCAACGGCAGATTTGAAGCTGAAACGAAAACTTGACCAGTTGGCCGCAGAAAGCGGATCGACACTGTATATGGTCCTTCTGTCTGCATATCAGGCCCTGCTTGCACGCTACAGCGGGCAGGATGATATCATCGTCGGATCGCCGATCGCCGGCCGCCAGCACTCTGGTCTTGAAAACATCGCTGGCATGTTCGTCAATACATTGGCATTGCGCGGGCACCCGCATGGAGACAAGACGTTCAAGCAGTTTATACAAGAGATCAAGGAAACCGCGCTTGGTGCTTTTGAACGGCAGGAAGTACAATTTGAAGCGCTTGTGGACAAGCTCGGGGTACGCCGTGAGATCAATCGGAACCCTGTATTTGATACGATGTTTGTCATGCAGAATACGGAAAATGCCGAGCTCGTACTGGACGGGCTTTCACTGGATTCATACAAAAAAGTGTACCAGACGGCCAAGTTCGATTTGACGCTGCAAGCGGAAGAGCAGGCAGACGGGTTAACGTTCACCTGGGAATACAGCACGGCTCTGTTTGAAAGGGCGACTGTTGAACGGTGGACAGGTCATTGGCTCCGGCTTTTGGAACAGGTGGCAGATGATCCATTCATTCGGATAAAGGAGATTGATTTGTTGACGGAAGCAGAAAAAAGGCAGCTGCTTGTCACATTCAACGACACAACAACAGATGATTTGAAGACTCGAACGATTCATCAGCTATTTGAAGAACAAGTAAAACAATCGCCTGACAATGTCGCGCTCGTGTTCCGGGACCGGCAGATGACATACCGCGAGCTGAACGACCGTGCCAATCGGCTTGCCAGGACGCTAAGGGCGGAAGGCATGAAAGCAGATCAGCTTGTTGGTCTTATGGTTGACCGTTCTTTAGAAATGGTCATCGGGATGTTAGGGATTTTGAAAGCCGGCGGCGCTTATGTTCCGATTGATCCGGAATATCCGCAAGAACGTATTCTTTATATGATAGAGGATTCGGGCATCAAGCTGCTGCTCTTGCAACGCCATCTGCAAAAACGCGCGCCTTTTTCGGGTACCACGATCGTTCTTGATGAGGAGAAAACCTACAGCCAGGACGGCTCCGATTTGGAACCGGTCTCCGGACCGCAGCATACAGCGTATGTCATCTATACATCAGGGACGACAGGAAAGCCGAAAGGAGTAGTGGTCGAGCATCGCGGGTTATGCAACCTTACTCTTTTATTCAAAAGCAGAATGTCCGTCAGCCAAGAGGACAAAATCGTTCAATTTGCAAGTCTATCGTTTGATGCGTCATGCTGGGAAATCGCCATGTCGCTTCTATGCGGGGCGGCTTTATATATTCCTGACCAGTCGGTGATTTTAGATCATCGTTTATTTGAACGATTCCTTTATGACAACAACATTACAATAGCTACATTGCCGCCCGGATATGCCGCGCATTTGGAGCCGGAGCGGGTTCCGGCCTTAAGAAAGCTGATTACTGCAGGATCGGCTCCATCTGTTGAACTTGTGAAAAGATGGGAGAATCAAGTGATCTATTATAACGCATACGGGCCTACCGAATCTTCTGTTTGCTCTCTGATATGGAAGGGCGGCCATTCTGTCGCGGGTAGATCGGTTCCGATCGGAAGCCCGATCGATCATCATGCTGTATATATTGTGGATCACAACAATCAATTGCTTCCGATTGGAGCAGCGGGTGAATTGTGCATTGCAGGTGAAGGATTGGCCCGGGGCTATCTTCATCGTCCAGATCTGACAGCCGAAAAATTCGTAGCCAATCCGTTCAGCCCGGGTGAAAAAATGTATAAAACAGGGGATCTCGCCCGCTGGCTCCCTGACGGAAATATCGAGTATCTCGGCCGCATCGATCATCAGGTGAAAATTCGGGGCTATCGAATTGAAATAGAGGAGGTCGAGCACCGGCTTTTATCTCATGAAGCGGTGCGCGAAGCAGCTGTCATCGCCAAGGAAGATGCCGGCGGCGCCAAATCATTATGTGCTTATTACGTGGCAAAACAGCCGGTCGGCCTACACGAGCTTCGATCACATATAGCCGCAATGCTGCCATCGTATATGGTGCCTGAGTTTTTCATGGAACTGCAGCAGATGCCGCTGACTCGAAACGGCAAGCTTGACCGTCAAGCACTGCCTGAGCCGGACCGTGCAGCAGCGTCGGCTGTTTATATCAAGCCCGCGACAGAAACAGAAGCAAGATTGGCTGCCCTTTGGCAAGATGTGCTTGGAGCCGAACGCGTCGGAGCCGCAGATCATTTCTTTGAACTGGGTGGCCATTCATTGAACGCCATGACACTCATATCCCGCATTCAGCGTGATCTGGACATTGATATTTCGATGAAGGAATTATTTCGTTATCCGACCATCAGGGAACTGGCGGATCGAATTGACTCAGCAGGGCACTCGATTCATCAATATACCAAGTATTTGGACAAAATGACACCGGAAAACCGGAGATTATTTTTCAAAAACGAACGGGAACATATCGTGAATGATATAGGAACAGCAGGGTATGACCGGCTGTATGCCAGCTATGTTGGCACTCCGGATAGAAGCCAAAGGAGGAAAGGCGATGCCGATTGATTGGAGGAAGTACGGAGTGGCCGAAGAGCCTGTAAAAGAAGGTTCACATATCAAAATTGAGCCTGTCCCGCATCAAGACGCGTATGAACTTTCATCGGCCCAAAAAAGAATCTATGTGCTGCAGCAAATCGATCCTGCGGCAACAGCTTATAACATGCCGCAGATTTTGATGATAGAAGGTGAATTGGAGCATCATCGGCTGGAACAAGCTTTCCGCCAGCTGATGATGCGGCATGAAGCATTGCGCACTCGATTTTTTTTGAAAGAGGGGGCGCCGGTGCAGCAGGTCCTGAACGATGTGCCGTTTGACATAGCGTACACTTATGGAACAGAAGAGGGCGCTGAACGCTGGGCGCAGTCATTCATAAAGCCGTTTGACTTAAGCAAAGCCCCGCTTTTGCGGGTCGAAGTGATGATACTTCCGAACGGACGCTGTCTGTTGGCTGTGGATCTGCATCACATTATCGCTGACGGTGTTACAGTGAAGATGCTTATCGAAGAACTTGGGACGTTTTATAAGGGAGACGGGCTGGAGCCGCTTACGATCCAGTACAAAGATTATGCCGTCTGGCAAAATGAAAGGATGAAAAGCGAGGAATACGCGAGACAGGAAACTTACTGGCTGAAACAGCTTTCCGGTGAACTGCCGGTATTGAAGCTTCCGGCTGATAAACCGCGTCCCCAGATGCCATGCTTTACCGGGGACGCAGTGGAAGCAACTGCTGATATGATGATGCAGGAAAAGCTGAAGAAGCTGGCAAGGGAAAACGGAGTGACGCTCTATATGGTGTTGTTGGCGGCATATCAAGCGCTGCTTGCCCGCTACAGTGGAGAGGATGACATCATCGTCGGATCGGCCGTCGCCGGACGGACGCATCCTTCGCTTGAAAAGGTGGCCGGAATGTTTGCCAATACACTGGTTTTTCGGGGATACCCGCAAAAAGAAAAGTCTTTTCGCTCGTTTTTGGAAGAAATCAAGGAGGTTACGCTTGGAGCCTTCGACCATCAGGAGGTGCCGTTTGAAGCCCTCATGGAAAAGCTTGGAATTTCGCGTGATGGATATCGAAATCCCGTCTTTGACACCATGTTTGTTCTGGAAAATGTAGAGGATCAAGAGCTGGTGCTGGACGGACTGGCATTTCATCCATATGAAGTAACACATCAGATCGCAAAGTTCGACCTGATGCTCCAGGCGAAGGAACAAAGGGGCGGTCTGCGGTTTACATGGGAATACAGCACAGGCCTGTTCGAGCGCGAGACGGTCGAGCGGATGACGGGCCACTGGTTTTGCCTGTTGAAGCAGATAACAGATGATCCGGATATCAGACTCGGAGAGATTGATCTATTGACAGAAACCGAAAAGCACCGGCTCATTTGCACATTCAATCAAACGGATCCGGCTGTTCCTCGGAATAAAACGATTCACCAGTTGTTTGAGGAGCAGGTGGAACGGACGCCTGATGCCGCTGCGGTGGTTGATAAAGAGCAGCAGCTGACCTACAGCGAGCTGAACAAGCGCGCCAACAGACTGGCACGCGCATTGAGGAAAATGGGAGCGGGCCCCGAAGTTGCTGTGGCTGTCGTCGCAGATCGATCGATTGAGATGATAACGGCAATTTTCGCCGTCCTCAAGTCCGGCGGGACGTATGTGCCTGTCGACCCGGAATATCCGCAAGAGCGGATCCATTATATGCTGGAAGACAGCGGAGCGAAGCTGATTCTTGCAACGAAAGAGGCAGTTCCTCCTTTTATCGGCAGTGAAGCAGTGCTTTTCATTGAGGATGCTGTTTCAGCTCCATACGAAAGCTCCAATTTGGAACTCGCATCGACGGCGCAGCAATTGGCATACATTATGTACACATCGGGGACTACAGGCAAACCGAAAGGAGTCATGGTCGAACATCAAAATGTGGTCCATTTAGTAAATAGCTCGTCATATGTACCGTTCGCACAAATCGGACGCCTTGCACAGACTGGCGCGATAAGCTTTGATGCATCGGTTTTTGAAGTGTTCGGAACCCTTCTTCACGGAGGCGCAATTTATCCGGTGAGCAAGGATATGCTGCTTGATCCAGCACAGATGACGAGCTTTTTGAAAGACAACTGCATTTCAACGATGTGGCTGACCTCGCCATTGTTCAATCAGCTCGCACATGAAAATGCAAACATGTTCGCCGGACTGCAGCATTTAATCATCGGAGGCGACGTCCTGTCGGCTCGACATGTTCGAATGGTGAAACAGTCCTGTCCGGCGCTGACCATATGGAATGGCTACGGGCCGACCGAAAATACGACATTCTCGGCGTGTTATCGGATTCAGGATGATCGGGATCCGATTCCGATCGGCAGGCCGATCAGCAATTCTTCAGCTTATATCGTGAATTCAGAGGGACGGCTCCAGCCTGTCGGAGCACCCGGCGAATTATGCGTGGGCGGAGCCGGGGTGGCCCGCGGCTATTTGAATCAGCCGGAGCTGACCGAAAAGAAGTTTGTTCCTAATCCATTTGCTCCCGGCCGGATGTATAAAACGGGCGATATGGCCAGATGGCTGCCGGACGGCAATATCGAGTACTTGGGACGGATTGATCAACAGATCAAGATCCGCGGATACCGGATCGAATTAGGTGAAATAGAAGCTCATCTTTCAGCCCACCATTCTGTCAAGGAAGCGGTTGTCACCGCAAGAGAGAACGCATCCGGGGAAAAGGAGCTGTGCGCTTTTTATGTGCCGGGCCAACCGATTGAAGCAGAACAGCTGCGTGATCAAATAGCAGAAGCGCTGCCATCATATATGGTTCCGTCATTCTTTACAAAGCTTTCAAAGATGCCGCTAACACCAAACGGCAAGCTTGACCGGAAGGCGCTTCCCGAGCCGGAGCGTGTATCTGCTATGGATTCGCATGTAGAGCCTGAGACGGAAACAGAAACGCGTTTGGCCGCCCTTTGGCAGGAGGTGCTTGGAGTTAAAAAAGCCGGTGCTTCGAGTCATTTCTTCAAGTCGGGCGGACATTCCTTAAAAGCGATGATGCTCGTAGCCCGGATTCATCAGGAATTTGGAGCGGAAGTCCCGCTGCGTGAGTTATTCCGTCATCCAACGGTGAGAGAACTTGCCGCATGGCTCGATGAGAATGGCAAAATATCACCTTACATCGGAATCACTCCTATTCCGCGTCAAAAAGAGTACCCGGTGTCATCTGCGCAGAAACGAATGTACGTACTGCAGCAAATCGATCCTGGGGCAACAGCTTATAATGTACCGGCCGTTTTGGTGGCGGAAGGCATACTGGACTATGACCGTTTGGAGCAGGCGTTTCAAAAATTGATCAACCGCCACGAATCGCTGCGCACCCGATTTGTCTTGACAGACGGCGAACCGGTGCAGCGGATTGAAGAAAATGCATCGTTTCATGTTACTTACCATCACGGGACAGATGATGAAGCAGGGCGGTGGGTGAAGTCGTTTATACAGCCGTTTGACCTAAGCAAAGCTCCGCTGCTCCGGGTGGGAGTCATGAAGGTAACAGCTGAGCGGCACCTGCTTGCAATAGATTTGCATCACATTATCGCAGACGGTATGACGCTAAATATTTTCATTCAAGAGTTCAATGCGCTGTATCACGAAATCGAGCTCGCGCCTCTTGCGATTCAATATAAAGATTTTGCGGTTTGGCAACATATGCGGATGGAAAGCGAGGCGTACAGCAATCAAGAAACATACTGGCTGGACCGGCTTTCCGGTGAACTGCCCGTTCTGCAGCTGCCGGCGGACAAACCGCGGCCTGCGGAACAAAGTTTCAGCGGGAATATAATTGAAACAGCCGCAGAGCCAAAACTGAAGCAAAAGCTTGAACTTCTGGTGCAGAAAAGCGAATCAACGCTGTATATTGTTCTTTTGGCAGCATATCAAACATTACTGTCGCGTTATAGCGGACAGGATGATATTATCGTGGGATCGCCAGTAGCAGGACGCCCACATGCGTCCCTTGAGAACATCGCCGGGATGTTTGTGAATACTTTGCCGATGAGAGGGCGTCCAGAAGGACATAAGACATTTCGTGAATTTATAGAAGAAATCAAGGAAACAGCGCTAGGCGCATTCGAACATCAGGAAGTACAGTTTGAAGCGCTTGTTGAGAAGCTCGGGGTGCGCCGTGACATCAACCGGAATCCGGTGTTTGATGTTATGTTTGCCTTGCAGAACACGGAAAAGACAAAGCTGTCAATGGATGGACTGACACTGAGCCCTTATGAACAGGAGCACACGATCGCCAAGTTTGATTTGTCGTTGTTTGCAAACGAGGAAAGCGGCCGGCTGCGATTTAGCTGGGAATACTCGACGGAACTGTTCGAACGGGAAACGATTGAGCGCTGGACAGGACATTGGCGAAGACTTTTAGAGCAAGTAGCGGAAGACCCGGACATCAAGCTCGGGGAGATCGACTTACTGACAGAGGCGGAAAAAAACCAGCTTCAATTTGAATTCAACGGTACTGAAACCAGGTATCCGAGAAATAAAACCCTTCATCAGCTATTTGAAGAACAGGTGGAACGGACGCCTGATCAAACGGCTGTCCTATTTGAAGGTCGGAAGGTCACATATCGGGAGCTGAATGCGAGGGCGAACAGGCTTGCAAGGGATCTGCGCGGGAAAGGAGTCAAACCTGATCATATCGTAGCTCTGATGACAGAGCGTTCTATTGAGATGCTGGTCGGGATACTAGGCATTTTAAAAGCAGGCGGGGCATATCTTCCAATCGACCCGGATTATCCGGAGGAACGGATCGGGTTTATGCTGAAGGACAGCCGCACGCGCTGGTTATTAAAGCAGGCGCATATTGGCGGCAGCATTCCATTTTCCGGGGAAAGCATGCTCTTGGACGAGTCGGACAGTTTGACGAAGGCCGAAGCCAACCTGACTCCGGTTAGTAAAGCAGATGACATGGCATATGTCATTTACACATCAGGTTCAACAGGCAAGCCGAAAGGCGTCATGGTCGAACACCATTCGGTCGTCAATCGCCTGCATTGGATGCAGAAACAATTTCCGCTTGAGGTCGATGACGTCGTTCTGCAAAAGACCCAGTTTAGTTTTGATGTTTCAGTATGGGAGCTGTTTTGGTGGGGACAGGTCGGAGCAAAAGTGTGTCTGCTGCCGCCGGGGGGAGAAAAAGATCCGGAAGTGATTCTCGAAACCATCGCCCGGTACGGTGTTAAGACCCTTCATTTTGTTCCATCGATGTTATCCGCTTTTCTCGATGCTCTTAAAGATGGCAGCCGAATTGAACAGATCCGGAGTATCAGGCAGGTGTTTGCCAGCGGCGAAGCTTTGCCTGCCCCATTGGCCGAGCGGTTTCGGCGTGTGGTGTCCAGTCAAACCGGCGCTGAATTAATCAATATGTACGGGCCGACAGAAGCCACCGTAGAAGTAAGCTGTTATGAGTGTCCGCTATCAGATGGCATAACAACGGTTCCGATTGGAAAACCGATCGATAATCTTCAATTATACGTGGTCAGCCCCTTTAGGAACATGCAGCCGATTGGCGTTGCCGGCGAGTTGTGCATCAGCGGAGCGGGCCTTGCCCGCGGCTATTGGAATCGTCCTAAGCTGACGGCGGAGAAATTTGTCGATCATCCGTTTCAGGCAGGTCAACAAATGTATAAAACCGGAGATCTCGCGAAATGGCTGCCTGATGGAAATATTGAATACTTAGGGCGGATTGATCATCAAGTCAAAATCAGGGGGTACCGGATCGAACTGGGGGAGATCGAACATTGCATGCTCGAGCACCAAGCGGTAAAGGAAGCGGTCGTGACCGCTCGGGAAGAAGCGAATGGTGATAAAACTTTGTGTGCTTATTACGTGGCAAAGCAGCGGCTGACAGCGGATGAGCTGCGCGCCCATGCCGCTCTGTCACTGCCTGCGTATATGGTTCCGGCATTCTTTACATGGCTTCCGTCCATGCCGCTGACAGCAAACGGAAAAATTGACCGAAAAGCGCTGCCTCAGCCCGACTGTCAATCTATTCCATCAGCATATGAAGAACCGGCGACGAAGACGGAAAAACGTCTGGCCGACCTTTGGAAGAAGACGCTTGGGGTCGAACGGATAGGAGCGACAGACCATTTCTTTGATCTGGGCGGACATTCACTCAAGGCAATGACGCTTGTCTCTTTTATTCACAAGGAATTCGGAACGGACATTCACTTGCGGGACGTGTTCCGCTATCCGACGGTGAGGGGGCTTGCAGATAGGATCGGAGCGAAGAAAAGCGTTTCGCCATATGCGGGAATCGAGCCCGTTCCCCGGCAGGAAACCTATCCGGTTTCATCGGCGCAGAAACGGATGTATGTGCTGCAGCAGCTGGATCCGAAGTCTACTGCTTATAATATGCCGGTCGTTCTTGAATTGAATGGCCGTGTAGACGACAGAAGGATGGAAAAGGTGTTCCAAAAGCTGATTGAACGCCATGAATCATTGCGTACGCGATTTTTTATAGCAGAGGGCGAGCCGGTGCAGCAGGTGCTGAAAACAGTACCATTTACGGTTTCGCGTGTACACGGTACAGAGCAGGAAGCTGACCATTGGGCGCAGTCGTTTGTGCAGCCGTTTGCCTTAAGCAAAGCTCCGCTCTTGCGTGCAGGAATGATGGAAATAGGCGCAGATCGCCACTTGCTTGCGATTGATATGCATCACATCATCGCTGACGGCGTGACCCTCAGTATCTTTATAAATGAGTTCAGCAAATTGTACGATGCCGCCGATTTGCCGCCGCTCAAAATTCAATACAAAGATTTTGCGGTTTGGCAGCATGTGCGAATGAAAAACGAAGCATACAGAAAAAAAGAAGCATACTGGATGGAGCAGCTATCCGGGGAACTGCCGCTGCTGCAATTGCCTGCCGATAAACCGCGTCCTGCGGTCCAAAGCTTTGCGGGCGATGCGATAGAAGCGCATGCCGATTTGGAATTAAAACAGAAACTGGAGCAATTGGCGAAGGATAACGGGGCGACGCTGTACATGGTGCTGCTTGCGGCGTATCAAACCTTGCTTTCCCGCTATAGCGGACAGGAAGATATGATCATAGGATCGCCGATCGCCGGACGGCCGCATGCCGATTTGGAGCCGATCGCCGGAATGTTCGCCAATACTTTGTCGATGCGCGGACAGCCCCGGGGCGACAAAACGTTCAAAGCCTTTCTGCAGGAAATCAAGGAAATGGCGCTGGGGGCATTTGAGAACCAGGAAGTGCCATTTGAAGAACTGGTGGAAAAGTTGGAAGTGCATCGCGACGTGAACAGAAATCCTTTATTCGACTCGATGTTTGTGCTTCAAAATATGGACGATGCAGAGCTTAACATGAACGGATTGACGCTACGTCCGTATAAACGGCAGATGTATAAAACAGCCAAGTTCGATCTGACGCTGCAGGCAGAAGAGAGAGAAACGGGACTTGCCTTTACGTGGGGCTACAGCACAGCGCTGTTTGAACGGGAGACGGTCGAGCGCTGGACAGGGCACTGGCTGAGGCTTTTGGAGCAAGTGGCTGAAACCCCTGATATACCGCTGGGAGAGATTGATCTCTTGACAGAAGCTGAAAAGCATCAGCTGCTTATTACATTTAACGATACAGAGGCGGATTATCCGCAAAATAAGACGATCCAGCAGTTATTTGAGGAACAGGCAGAAAGGACGCCGGACCATATCGCGATAGCGTTCAAGAACCGACAGTTGACATACCGTGAGCTGAATGAACGGGCAAACCGGCTTGCGCATTCATTACGCAGCCGCGGCATTCATCCGAATGATGTTGTTGGACTCATGACGGAGCGTTCACCGGAAATGATCATCGGCATTCTCGGGATTTTGAAAAGCGGGGCGGCTTTTGTACCGGTTGACCCTGATTATCCCGCGAAACGAATCCGCCTAATGATTGAAGATAGCTCGGCATCCACTTTTGTCGTTCAGTCCCATCTGGCTGAACGGGTACCTGCCGGCGTTACGGTCATTGAGCCTGAAAGCGATGAATTATTGGATGAGCCGTCACACAATCCGCAAGCGGTCAATCAGCCCGACGATCTGTTTTATGTGATCTATACGTCCGGGACCACCGGAAAACCTAAAGGCGCCATGCTGAATCACCGCAATTTTGTAAACCTGATTCATTTTCAGCTGACAATGGGGGGGATTGATTTCAGCCATCATGTGCTGCAATATGCGACTTTTAGTTTTGATGCGAGCTATCATGAAATATTCTCCACGCTGTTGTCGGGAGGGACGCTGCGGCTGATCACAAAAGAGCAGCAGACAGATCCGGAGGAATTGCTGAACATCATTGACCGCCACCAGATCCGGGTTCTGTTTCTGCCGGCTGCTTTCTTGAAATTTCTATTTCAAAATAAATATTATGCCGACCGCTTTCCTGCATGTGTCGACCATATTGCATCAGCTGGCGAGCAACTGGTCGTTAGCGGCGAAATGAAACAGGCGCTTCGGGAAAAGCAAATTTCGCTTCATAATTATTATGGTCCGTCAGAAACGCATGTCGTGACGACGCTGACGATGAACCCGGATGATCAGATCGACGAGTTTCCTTCCATAGGAAGGCCGATTTCCAATACACGCATTTATTTGCTCAACCAGCAGAAGAAGCTGGTGCCTATCGGAGTTGAAGGCGAGCTGTACATTTCAGGTGACAGTGTAGGCCCCGGCTATATCAACCAAGCGAAGCTTACCGATGAGAAATTCGTAGCGGATCCTTTTCAAAGCGGGGCGAAAATGTACCGGACAGGTGATCTTGCAAAGTGGCTGCCAGACGGACAAATTACATTTATAGGACGGATCGATCATCAAATCAAAATTCGCGGATATCGGATCGAACTTGGTGAAATCGAACATCAGCTGATGGCGCATCATGCAGTAAAGGAAGCAGTTGTGATTGCCAGGGAAGGTGCCGGCGGCATGGAGGTGTGCGCCTATTACACCGCCAACAGGCCGGTTGGGGCGGATGAATTGCGCGGATATCTTGCCGCTGCGCTCCCGGCATATATGATGCCGTCAGCTTTGACAGAGCTTGAACGCATGCCTGTGACATCAAACGGCAAGCTGGACCGAAAAGCCCTGCCGGAACCAAAACGTTTATCAAGTGCTTATACAGAGCCGGCTACGGCTACAGAGGCACGACTTGCCGTTCTATGGCAGGAGGTCCTTGGAGTGGAGCGCGTCGGGGCTACAGACCACTTTTTTGAACTGGGCGGCCATTCATTGAAAGCGATGACTCTAATAGCCCGCATCCACCAGGAATTAGAGGCGGAAGTGCCGCTCAGGGAGCTGTTTCTCCATCCGACGGTGAGAGACCTTGCTGTATGGATTGAGGCCAATGGAAGCATGTCTCCGTTTGCTTCCATTCAGCCGGCGCCGCGGAATGTAAAGAGGAAGGAGGAATAACATATCATGGGGGAATATGTCGAGGAATATGCGGTGTCATCAGCGCAAAAGCGAATGTATATGCTGCAGCAGCTCCATCCGCGCGAGACAGCATACAATATGCCTCTTGTGTTGACTGCAGAAGGAAAGCTTGACCAAGAGCGGCTTCAACAAGCATTTCAGAAGCTGATCAAACGGCATGAATCACTGCGTACGCGCTTCGTCATCGTAGATGGCGAACCCGTACAGCAGATTGAAGAGGATGTTTCATTCACAGTTTGTTCTGCAAACGGTACAGAAGAGGAAGCCGGGCAATGGGTGCAGTCATTTGTGGAGCCGTTCGATTTAAGCGCCGCGCCTCTCCTGCGCGTAGGAGTCATGAGGCTGTCTGAGGAGACCCATTTGCTGGCGATTGACATGCATCATATCATTTGTGACGGCGTTGCGATCAGCATTTTGGTCAATGAATTCAACGAATTGTATCATGGGGCTGAACTGCCGCCGCTAAGGATTCAGTACAAAGATTTTGCCGTTTGGCAAAATGAGCGGAGGAAAAGTGAGGCGTACAAGAAACAAGAGGAATACTGGCTGAAGCAGCTATCCGGCGAACTGCCGGTGCTGCAGCTGCCGACGGACAGGAAGCGGCCGGCGGCACAAAGCTTCATCGGGGGTGCCGTGGAATCATCTGTCTCTCCGGAGCTGGCGCATAAGCTCAAACAGCTGGCCGGGGAGAGCGGCGCTACACTTTTTATGGTGCTTTTGGCAGCATACCAGACGCTTCTTGCCCGCTACAGCGGGCAGGAAGATATAATTGTCGGATCGCCGATCGCCGGGCGTCCGCATGCCGACCTTGAAAAGATCGTCGGAATGTTTGTTAATACCTTGGCGCTTAGGGGGTATCCGCAGCGTGAGAAAACATTCAGGGCTTTTTTAGAAGAGATGAAGGAAACGGCGCTGCAAGCCTATGAGCATCAAGAAGTGCCGTTTGAAGCGCTCGTGGAAAGGCTCGGTGCGCCCCGCGATGTGAACCGGAACCCTCTATTTGATGCGATGTTTGTGCTGCAGAATACAGAAAGTGCCGAACTGGCAATGGATGGTCTCACACTGCGGCCGTATCAACAAAAACACAGAATCGCCAAATTTGATCTTACACTTCAGGCGGAAGAAAAAAACGGAGAGCTGCAATTGACGTGGGAATACAGGACGGAGCTGTTTGAAAGGGAGACCATTGAGCGCTGGACGACACATTGGCTGCAGCTGCTTGAACAGGTGGCAGACGATCCGGACATACGGCTTGGTGAGATTGACTTGTTGACCAAAACGGAAAAACACCGGCTGTTACATACATTCAACGGCACAAAGGCCGCTGCTCCAAATGATAGAACCGTCCACCAGCTGTTTGAGGAACAGGCCGAAAGAACGCCGGAGAAGACCGCTGTTGTGTGTGGGGCTGCCAGACTGACATACAGGGAACTTAACAACCGGGCCAATCACCTCGCGTATATGCTTCGTGAAAACGGGGTAAAGCCGGATACGACCGTCGCTCTTATGGCAGACCGTTCTCCTCTGGTTATCGTTAGCATTCTCGGAATCCTGAAGGCGGGGGGCGCGTATGTCCCGATTGACCCGTCCCACCCGGAAGAACGTATTCAATTTGTCATCAAAGACAGCAAAGCAGACATCCTGATCACTCAAAAACAATTGACTATCGATGTGATGGATTCAAAACGGATTCTCAACCTTCAACAGATCAATTGGGAAGGCCTCGGCGATCCGGATCATTTGCCCCCGAGCGCTTCTCCAGACAATTTGGCTTATGTCATCTATACGTCGGGGACAACCGGAAAGCCAAAAGGAGTGATGGTGGAACATAGAAGTGTTGCACACAATCTGCTGTGGCATGCCGACGAATACCGTTTGACAAGCGAAAATACGTTCTTGCAGCTTGGCGCCTATACATTTGATGCATCTATATTGAGCACGTTTTCTCCGCTGCTGACAGGAGCGACCGTAGCCATGGCGGGGGAGGATCAGGCGAGAGATCCAAATGCCGTATCCACTATCATAGCATCTGATAATGTCACTCATTTATGCTGCCCGCCCAGTTTCTATACGCTTCTCCTCGACGCTTTGACGCCGGAAGCAGCCGCTTCTCTTCGGACGGTTATTATGGGCGGAGAAAGACTGCCGGAACACATGGTCTACCGAAGCAAAAGGAACTTTCCGTTTATCGAGCTTGTGAACGAATACGGGCCGACAGAAAGCTGTGTCACGTCCAGTGTTCAGCGGGACGTTTGCCCAGACGAAAACATCACGATCGGACGCCCGATTCGCGGAACCCGCATGTATATCGTAAACGAAGCCTGCAGCCTCCAGCCGATCGGCGCTCCCGGAGAGCTGTGCATCAGCGGAAAAGGTCTTGCCCGCGGTTATGTAAATCAGCCGGAATTATCAGCGGAGAAATTTGTAGCAAACCCTTACGCACCGGGGGAACGGATGTACAGGACGGGAGATCTCGCCCGCTGGCTGCCTGACGGAAGCATCGAATTTCTCGGACGGATCGACCATCAGGTGAAAATACGCGGCTATCGTATTGAGCCGGGAGAAATTGAACAAACGCTTTTAGCATATGAAGCGATAAAAGAAGCAGCTGTCATTGCCAAAGAGGAAGCTGATGGCGACAAGACATTGTGTGCATATTATGTAGCCTGCCTGCCGGTCAATCCCGGTGATGTGCGCGCGCATACCACTGCGGCGCTGCCGTTTTATATGGTGCCGTCCTTTTTTATCGAGCTTGACCGTATGCCTGTGACACCGAACGGCAAGCTTGATGAAAAAGCTTTGCCTGAGCCGGACCGGCTATCTGCAGCGGCAGAGTATGTAGAGCCGGCAACTCAAGCAGAAAGGGATTTAGCTCTCATCTGGCAGGAGGTGCTTGGTGTTGAACGCGTCGGCGCCGCTGACCATTTCTTTAAGCTTGGAGGGCATTCGCTCAAGGCGATGCTGCTTGTGTCGCGTATTCATCGGGAGCTCGGAGCCGAAGTGCCGGTGCGGGATGTATTTCAGCACCCCACGGTGAGACAGCTGGCTTTGCGAATAGAAGCAGATGGGGAAGTCTCAGCATACAAAGAAATCGAACCTGTTCCGCTGCAACAGGAATACCCGGTTTCACCGGCACAAAAACGAATGTATATGCTCCACCACATGCATCCGGAGACGACAGCCTATCATATACCGACAGTAATGGTTGTCGAGGGGGCGTTCAATCTTCAGCGGCTGGAACAAGCGATTCATGCGCTGATCAGGCGGCATGAATCGCTCCGTACGCGTTTTGTGCTGAAAGAAGGGGTTCCGATGCAGATCGTCGAGGAGGATGTGCCATTTTCCTTGCCGCATACTTGCGGGACAGAAGCCGATGCAGAGCGCTGGGTAGATTCGATTGTACAACCGTTTGATTTAAGCGCAGCACCGCTCTTTCGGGCAGGTGTGATGTCGATCTCGAATGAACGGCATCTGCTTGTGATCGACATGCACCATATTATTGCCGACGGGATGACGATGAGTATCTTCATCAATGAGTTCAACGCGCTCTATCAGGGATTTGAGCTCAAACCGCTGCGCATCCAATACAAGGATTTTGCTGTTTGGCAAAACAGCCGGATCCAAAAAAAGGCCTATCGGGCAAAAGAAGCATATTGGCTTGCGCAGCTTGCAGGCGAACTGCCTTACCTGAAGCTGCCAGGCGACAAGCCGAGGCCGTCTGTTCAAGATTTTCGCGGAGGCGTTGTCGAATCAACCGCCGATGCAGAATTAAAGCGAAAGCTCGAACGGCTGGCGGAACAAAATGGTGCGACGCTTTATATGGTGCTTCTCGCTGCGTACCAAACATTGCTTTCACGCTACAGCGGACAGGATGATATCATCGTCGGTTCACCCATCGCCGGCCGCCCTCATCCAGATCTGGAAAAAATCGCGGGAATGTTTGTCAATACATTGGCGCTGCGGGGATATCCGAAGGAGGAGAAAACATTTCAAGCATTTTTAACAGACATTAAAAAAACAACGCTTGAAGCGTTCGACCATCAGGAAGTGCCGTTTGAGGCGCTTGTGGAGAAGCTCGAAGTGCGGCGCGATATAAATCGGAACCCTGTGTTTGATGTGATGTTTTCTTTCCAAAATATCGAGCAGCACGAGCTGAAAATGGATGGACTCAAATTGCGTCAATGCGACCGGAAGCATACGACCGCCAAGTTTGATTTGACAATGCGTGTTAAGGAACAAAGCGGACGGCTCCTGTTCGCATTGGAATACAGCACGGCACTGTTCAAACAGGAGACCGTCGAGCGATGGGCGGGTCACTGGCAGCAGCTGCTTGAACAGGTGGCAGCCGATCCGGACATACGGCTCGGAGAGATCGACATCTTGACAGAGAAGGAAAGACATCAGCTGCTTCACACATTCAATGAGGAAAAGTCTGGTGAGCCGACAAATAAAACGATTCATCAGCTGTTTGAAGAACAAGTCTATCACAGACCAAGCCAGACAGCGGTGATCTGCGAAGATCAGTCGATCACATATCGGGAGCTGAACGACAGAGCAAATCGACTTGCACGGCTTTTGAGAAAGAAAGGCGTCAGACCTGATGATATCGTAGGCCTTGCGGTTGAGCGTTCCGTCGAAATGATCATCGGCATAATCGGAATTTTAAAGGCGGGCGGTGCTTATCTGCCGCTCGATTTGAACTCACCTGAAGAGCGGACGGGTTTTATTCTCGAGGATAGTCATGCAAAATTTTTATTGAGGCGCCAAAATGGACAAAACATTCCGTTTGCCGGGGAAACAGTTCTATTGGGTGAGATCGAATCTTTGCCGGCTGAATCGAATCTTCCGGCTGTTTCAAGCCCACAGCATCTTGCGTATGCCATCTATACGTCAGGCTCGACAGGCAAACCAAAAGGAGTCCTGATTGAACAAAGCAATGTTGTCAACTTGGTCGATGGCTTGTATCAGCGCATCTACCGCCATTATGCTGAAAGCTTGAAAATTGCGCTGATTGCGCCGGTTTACTTTGACGCATCCGTTAAACAGATATTCGCCAGCTTATTGCTGGGACACACGCTGGTGATCGCTCCCGAAGCGGCGCGCTTCGATCATCGGCTGCTGACCGGTTTTTATCACCGGCAAAACATAGACATATCTGATGGTACACCAGCCCATCTTCAGCTGCTGGCCGGAGCGAAGCGGCCGGTTCACGTAAAACACTTTATCATTGGCGGAGAG
This sequence comes from Bacillus sp. KICET-3, assembly GCF_033261025.1. Lineage (NCBI taxonomy): Bacteria > Bacillati > Bacillota > Bacilli > Caryophanales > Bacillaceae > Bacillus > Bacillus sp. KICET-3. The sequence continues at coordinate 2,046,419 of NZ_CP137345.1, forward strand.
GCATTGCCCGCGGATCTGGTGGAGCGGATCTGGGAAATGTATGGCGGCGGTCCGAAGCCGGTGATAACCAATATTTATGGTCCTGCGGAATGCACAGTTGACGCTGTTTCCTATCATGTGAAGCCCGGCAATCACCGAACAATACCGATAGGAAAACCGCTGCCGAATGACCAAGTCTATATTATGAATCGGTATAACAAGCTGCAGCCTGTCGGAGTTGCAGGGGAATTATGTATTGGGGGCGCGGGTCTTGCCCGCGGATACTTGAACAGGCCCGAACTGACGAGGGAGAAATTTGCGGCCCATCCGTTCACTCCAGGGGCGCGGATGTACAAAACCGGCGATCTCGCCAGATGGCTTCCTGATGGAAACATTGAGTATATAGGACGGACAGACCATCAGATCAACCTCAGGGGTTTCCGGATCGAGCCGGGAGAAATCGAAAACCGGCTGCTTGAGCATCCCGCGGTAAAGGAGGCGGCTGTTATCATGAGGGAAGACACCGGCGGGGATAAGGCGCTGTGCGCTTATTACGTCACGGAACGGCCCACAGAGGCAAAACAGCTTCGTTCGCATTTGGAAGTTGCGCTGCCTCCGTACATGGTGCCAGCGTTTTTTATCTCCCTTGAGCAAATGCCTTTGACAGCAAACGGAAAGCTTGACCGTCATGCGCTGCCAAAGCCGGATGGTGCGGTTTCTGCAGCCGAACACGTCCCGCCGGATACGGCAGCAGAAGCGCAGCTGGCCAGGTTATGGCAGGAGGTGCTCGGCATCGGGCGGATTGGCGTTGAAGACCATTTCTTTGAACTTGGAGGCCATTCGCTGAAAGCGATGACGCTTATATGGCGCATTAAACAAGAGATGAATCTTGATGTTCCGCTGCAAGCCGTGTTTCAATATCCGCGGATCAGAGACTTTGCGGGATTCATCGCGAGCTCCAAGCAGTTGAGTTTTGATCAATTGAAGGGTCATATGGTTCAACTCAGCAAAAAAGGAGACGGCAATCTGTATTGTTTTCCCGGTATTGGCGGGGCAGGCTATATTTTTCGGACATTATGCGAGCACCTTCCTGGCTGGAATGGCTTTGGAATGAACTATATCGAATCGCCAAATCGCATTGGTGAATATGTGGAACAGATTAAACGCATTCAGCCGCACGGCCCATATTACTTTTTGGCATACTCTGCGGGCTCTGCTCTTGCATACGAGGTGATTAAGCAGCTTGAATCCAACAATGACCGGGTGGAACAATTGATTCTTTTCGACTGCAGAATGGAGAACAGCAAAGAAAAGCTTGATCAGCAAAAGGTGGAAAAACATGCAGAAGAGTTTGTGGAACAGTTCATCATCGAACAATTTGTAAAGAAAAACAATATACAAGATCATGCGCACATCACATATCTTCGCAATCAAGGACGTAAAAGCGTTTTGAGCTTTTATCAATATCGGCAGGAGATGGTTTACGAAGCGCCGATCAATGCCGAGATCCATCGAATTGAAGCCGAGCATGAAAAATGGGATAATCAGGATATTGCGAACATGACGATCCAAAAACCTTTTTCTTATCAAGGATACGGAGCCCATCAAGAAATGTTGAATTCGCCATTTGCTGAAAAAAATGCAGAGATTCTGCTGGGGATTTTAAACAAAGTCAAAAGCTTATAATCTATTAACACGTACTGCCTGCCGCCGTTGGCCAGGCCGGCGGCATCCCATCCGGGGATTCCGGCGCTAAACAATAATGGAAAGCCGCATAAAATATGATGAATCATTCCCATTACCAAAAATCGGCAGGATATTGAAAATGAGCAAAGCTAAACATTTCCAATATCCTGCCGATATAAATCATATGCAGAAAAAGGAGGACGCCACATGCTCATCGTTACAACGGATACGATCGCTCATCAAACCGTACAAGAAGTGAAGGGAATCGTCACAGCCAGTATTGTCCAATCGCGAAATATTGGAAAAGATATTTTATCAGGTTTGAAATCGGTGATTGGCGGAGAACTGAAAAATTATACAGAGATGCTTGAAGATTCGAAGAAAATGGTCAAGGAACGCTTGGTAAAACAAGCGGAAGAATTGGGAGCAAACGCTATTGTCGGATTAAGATTTGAACTCTCGGCAGGACAGGGCACTTCAGAATTAATCGGATACGGAACGGCTGTCGTAATTGATTAATTGCATGCTTTTAGCAGAAAAAAACGCCTTCTATTAAGGCGTTTTCTCTGACTGCTCTGTTTTCTTACGGTTTGAGATAAGATGGGGGTATTTTCTATAGATGATGATCATGATGATCAGCATGTACGCGCCATAGATGCCGAAGGACACCAGTTTATGTTCGCTGAAATTGGCGCCGGCAATCGATATGACAAGGACATTGGGGATTTTCCCGAGCGTTGATGCTGTGAAAAAGACCGCCCATTTGATGGTGCTCAAGCCGCAGACAGTGTTCATGACAACGGAAGGAATGACAGGTATCAGCCTGCCCAAAAGGACGGCTGTAAAGGCATTCTGATGAAAATAAGCTTCATATTCACTGATTTTAGGATATTTCGAAGTCTTTTTCCTCGCCCAATCCCTGAATCCGTAGCGGGCAAGAAAAAACAGCAGCATTGTGCCGAGCATCGATCCTGATAATGTGATCAAGACACCGCTTGCGATACCGAAAACCGCTCCGTTTAGGCCGGCGATGATGGCAAACGGTACGACAGGGAAAAAGACGCAGGCTGCCACGAGCAGGATGCTCAACATGACCGACAACATTCCGCCTAGTTTGATCAGCTCAAGCCAGGCTTCTTTTTGTGAAAATCCGGCCATGATCATTACAATGACCGCAACAAAGCTTAATCCTTTTTTTATCATACCGATGTCCGCTGCCTTTCTATGAATTCATTACATCTTTAACAACGCGTCTTCCAAATAAGCCAAGATCTCATCAGCTTTTGATAGATTGCAATTGCTGAGCATGATGAGAACCTTTTTTTGGTCAATGAAGCGGTTGATAGAGCTGATAAATCCGTGGATTTCTCCATCATGCCATATTTTATACTTATTTTGTTTATTAATAAACCAACCATATCCGATCAAATTGTTTTGCACAAGTCCTGAAAACGGGCCGTCACACGGAAAAGCCGGTTTTCTGACACAGCTGTACAAGATTTCTTTAAGCGCGCTTTCCGAGATCAGTTTTTCAGTATATAACGCCCGGTCCCACAAATATAAATCCTCGACGGTTGAGTAGAGCCCGCTTTCTCCATGGCCGTAGACGATCGGCGCTTGAACCGTTCCCCGATTAATTGCTAAATATCCGACTGTTGGAAAAATATCTGCCGGAGAAGTGAAAAATCCGGAGTTTTTCATGCCTAAAGGTTCAAATATCAACTTTTGGATGTTGTGTTCATAAGAGTCGTCTGTGACCGTTTCAATGATTTTAGCCAGCAGGATGTAACCCGAATTGCTGTAGCTAAATCTCTGTCCGGGAGTGAATTCGAGCGGCTTGTCCACAAAGAGGGAAATGAATTGGTCCAATGTCGAAAGTGTTAATTCGATATCGAGCAGTTCTTCTTCCAAAAAATCCGGAATGCCTGAAGTATGGCTTAACAGGTGTTTGATGGTGATCCTGTCCCCGTTCGGATAGTCGGGCAAATACAATTGAACGGGGTCAGATGTCTTGAGCAGACCTTTTTCGTGCAATTGCATGATCGCAACAGCGGTAAACTGCTTTGTCAAAGAAGCGATCTGATAGCGCGATTCCGGTCCGTTTTCAATTTTATCCCTGTAATTGGAGTATCCGTAACCCTTGGACAATATAATACCATTCTTGTCTGCCAGCAGGATGCTGCCGTGAAAATGATTTCTGGATGCTTGTTCCATTAGATAGGCATCGAGCTGATCTGTTGTGTGTTCCAAAAAAACCAGTCCTCTCATATCTATAGTTAATGAAATAGAAAGCGGTTTGTTGATAGTGCAGGCACGACAAACATAACATTATAAAAAAGTTCAGGGATTTACCATCATTTGCGTTATAATTTAAGCTAAATTTAAGTAAATTTAGACAAAATTTTGACAAAAATTCCTCGGCGCCGAGCTGACATTTATATGTTTTGCCGGTGTCTTTTTTTTATCGGAAAAGGCTGAAATATAAGGCTGTGGTAACGAAATAAGGATGAAAGTCAAGTTTTTTTTCGAAGATGAGACTAAAGCTCTGAGTTTTATTTTCGAAGAAAGGACTATATTAGTATTTTTTAATTTTACCTTAATTTTGAAGGGTTTTTCCTTTATTATCTATAATATCTTCATTTAATATATGTGCATGAAAGCGAGATCGGTGACTCTTTTGCACTACAGCAAACTGCCGCCATCCGCATTCCAAAACATTACAGGAGGTTTTAAAATGGAACAAAAACATATCGCCATTTTCAATATTCCGGCTCATGGACATATTAATCCGACACTTGCATTAACAAAAAAACTCGTGGAGCGCGGCTATCGCGTGACATATCCGGTCACAGACGAGTTTGTCGCGGCAATTGAAGAAACGGGGGCAGAGCCGCTTCAATACCGCTCTACTTTAAACATCAATCCCCAAACAATCAGAGAGATGATGAAAAATAAAGAAGATATGCCGCAGGCGCCGAAAATGTTTATGAAAGAGGTGGAAGAGGTTTTGCCTCAGCTTGAAGAGCTTTACCAACATGACCGGCCTGACCTGATCGTTTACGATTTTATGGCCATGACAGGTAAACTCATAGCGGAAAAGCTTGGGGTCGAGGCGGTGCGGCTTTGCTCGACATATGCTCAGAACGAGCATTTTCAATTCAAGGATCTGGTAGAAAGGATGCAGATCGAAAAGGTTGGTCAACAGGTTTCTGATTTGAAAAATGCCAATTTTTCGACAGCGAGATTTGAAGAACTGTTTGAACCGGCAAAGCTGAACATTGTATTTATGCCGCGCGCTTTTCAGCCTTATGGCGACACATTTGACGAACGTTTCCGTTTTGTTGGTCCATCTCTTGCCGAACGTAAATTTCAGAACAACAATGAGCAGCTTGTCAAAGACGATGGCCGCCCGGTGATGCTCATTTCATTGGGAACGGCGTTCAATGCTTGGTCTGAGTTCTATAGTATGTGCATCGATGCGTTCAGGGATACAAAATGGCAGGTCATCATGTCGGTAGGAGCAGCCATCGATCCCGAAAGCTTTGAGGACATCCCTGACAATTTTTCGATTCGTCAGTCTGTTCCGCAGCTCGAGATCCTTAAAAAAGCAAAGCTGTTCATTACTCATGGCGGAATGAACAGTACGATGGAAGCATTAAATGAAGGTGTTCCTCTCGTTGTGATTCCGCAAATGCCTGAACAGGAGATGACGGCCCGCCGCGTTGAAGAGCTTGGTCTCGGCCGTCATCTGCAGCCTGAAGCAACCACGGTTCAACGATTGCAGGAAGCCGTCTCTCAAGTCGATGATAACACTGAACTTCTGAATCGGGTCAAAGACATGCAAGAAAACATAAAAGAAGCGGGAGGAGCGGAAAAAGCCGCTGATGAAATCGAAGCGTTTTTCAAGCCGATTACGGTAAATTAATGGTTTGAAGAAGCATCTTGCACAACCGGTCATATACGAGCCCTGGGGAATTTAAATGTTCCCCAGGGCTGTTTTGTTTGAACAAGTCCAGAAGAGGCTAAAAAGTATACAGTGTCACATTTTGAACATACTACTTTCTATTCATGTGTGACTTTTTAGAACGTATGACTAGGAGGAAGCATTATGTCAAACCAGGGCAAATTCAAAAAAACAATGTCATTGCTGGATCTGATTTTGATCGGGATGGGCGCGATATTCGGCTCAGCTTGGCTGTTTGCCGTCAGCAATGTCGCTTCAAAAGCCGGACCTGCGGGAAGCTTTTCCTGGATTATCGGAGGGGTGATCATCCTGTTAATCGGTCTGGTCTATGCGGAGCTTGGCGCAGCTTTGCCGCGCACGGGGGGAATTATCCGCTACCCTGTTTATACGCACGGCCATCTTGTCGGGTCTTTAATTTCCTTTATCACGATCGTTGCGTATACCAGTCTGATTTCGATTGAAGTCACAGCAGTTCGCCAGTATATGGCTTATTGGTTTCCCGGATTGACGATAGAAGGGTCAGAGTCGCCGACCATCATCGGCTGGCTTTTGCAATTTACTTTATTATGCTTGTTCTTTTTGCTGAATTACTGGAGTGTGAAAGCATTCGCAAAATCCAATTTGATCATTTCCATTTTTAAATATGTTGTTCCTTTGACCATCATTGTCGTACTTGCGTTTCACTTTAAAGCGGCCAATTTTACAGCAGGTGATTTTTCGCCGTTCGGCTTTGCCGGTGTACAGGCATCAATTTCGACAGGCGGTGTCATGTTCGCCTATCTCGGGCTTCATCCGATTGTTTCGGTCGCAAGCGAAGTAAAAAACCCGCAGCGGAATATTCCCGTCGCTTTGATTATATGTATCATCGTTTCTGCCTGCATCTACACGATTTTGCAGGTGGTGTTTATCGGCGCGATTCCGACGGATATGCTTGAGAATGGTTGGAAGGCGATTGGAAAGGAATTTTCTTTGCCATTTAAAGATATCGCCGTTCTGCTGGGGTTGGGCTGGCTTGCGACTCTTGTTGTGCTGGACGCGATTTTGTCTCCGGGCGGGAACGGAAATATCTTTATGAATACGACGTCACGTTTAGTATATGCATGGGCGCGGAACGGTACTTTGTTTCAAGTGTTCAAGAAGGTCAATAAACCTACAGGAATTCCCCGTCCGTCTTTATGGCTGTCATTTGGGCTGGCCGTTTTCTGGACGCTTCCTTTTCCGTCTTGGGATGCGCTCGTCAATGTTTGTTCGGTTGCATTGATTCTTTCTTATGCGATTGCTCCAGTATCTGCAGCAGCTTTAAACCTTAACGCGAAGCATGTAAAAAAACCGCTGCAGATTAAAGGCATGGCTGTCATTGCCCCGATTTCATTCGTCTTTGCGTCATTTATTGTGTACTGGTCGGGATGGAATACGGTTTCGTGGCTGCTCGGCTCCCAGCTGGTGATGTTTGCCATCTATTGGGCCTGCAAAAAATTCGTCCCGACGGATGATGTACCGTTCCGACAGCAGCTAAAGTCTGCATGGTGGCTTGTCGGCTACTATATCATACTGCTGATTTTTTCATACTTGGGCTCCTTCGGAAACGGTTTGGGCTTATTGAAGACGCCTGTAGATTTGACTCTGATTGCGGTCTGCTCCATTGCGGTATTTTATTGGGCGAAGTATACGGCATTACCGGAAGCCGTGATCGATTATGATGAGAAAAAAGAGGAACCTGTGTAATTCCGTAAAAAAAGGAACCCGCCTGCTGCAGGTTCCTTTTCTTTTATATTTGCGGCAAATCTTTCGCTGTTTCAGAAGCTTTCATATCCGTGTTGATTTGTGCAGATATGTTTTCTGGATGATAGTAACCCTTGGATATCATATAATTCGTGATTTGTTCATGTGTTTCAATCGCATCGTTTAAATATTGCTTAAGCGTATCTCTTACTTCGGGGGAAGTTGTTTCTGTAATGGCTGTTGCTATGTTTTTAACGCCTGTTTTAGCGGTAATCAAAAAGTCTGTCGCGATTACCTGTTCAGTCATCGCTCCCATACCCGTCATGTTCTGGATAAATTCGTTCATAGATTTTCACCCCTTGTTGTTAATAATCCTTGCAAATGTTCGATCTGATGTTTGGTTTGGGAAGCATCCCGTTCCAGGATGTCTCTAAGTTTCTGATCTTTCACGAGCCCGGTCATCGTTGAAGACTTAGTCAGGCAGAGATTTTTAAACATCAGAAGTTCATGCAGCTCCAATGTTTCGTGAATAGCGTTGTTCAAAGAAAACATTCCTTTCGATGATATTTGGCACTCGCAGTATATTTTGGAGGAATATAGTTGTTTTATTCATTTTTAGAACTTGCAATTTTTTACTCATTTGCAATACTTCACTCTGCTAAACCTTACGAACCCGGAAGAATTTCGTCAAAAGCCACGTTCCTTGCGGAAAATGAAGCGTCAGCTGCCATACGCCTCCTCCGTCAAGGTCATACTCCCGCATCAGGAGCATTTTTTTGCCGATGCTCCGCGAGTCTTCAAACCAAACAACATGTCTTTTGCCTTGTTCATCGGTATATTCGAAAAACGGGGACTCATATTCTTTGGCATATTGAATCCGAGTTTGATGCCGCATAGCGAGCTGTATCGCATCATGATTTGAGATTCCCGGATAGGTGGCGCCGGGCTGATACGGAAGAGTCCAGTTATAGCCGTAAAGCGGAAACCCGAGAATGATTTTATGTTTTGGAACCCGGCTGAGGGCAAATTGGATGGTTTGCCTCACTTCATTGATCGGTGCCACAGGACCGGGCTCACTTGCCCCGTGATGCCAGTCGTAAGCCATGATGAACATCAGATCGACGACCGAGCCGATTCCGCCGTAATCATAGCCTCTTAACCAGGCGATATCCTCGCTTGTTTTTGGGGGGACGGCGATCGTCACTACGTATCCGGACGGCTGAAGCCGTCCCTTCAGTTCGCGCAAAAAGCCCGTGAATAAGTCCCTGTCTTCCGCTGATATATTTTCAAAATCAATATTAACCCCCGCATATCCTTTTCTTGAAATGGTGGCTGCAATGTTCGCGATCAGATTGCTTCTGGCTGCGGGGCGGTTCAGGACTTGATGAGCCAGCGCTGAGCTGAAGCCTGTTTCGGTTAAGTTGGTGACCGTCATCAGAGGGGGGACGCGGCGCCTCCATGCCGTTTGAACAGCAGGCAGATCATTGATGTCATTTAAAGACCCGTCATTTGAAAAATGGTATTCAAAAAACGCCAGGTAAGTGGCATAAGGAGCGAAATCATTGATCAGCTCCTGATCTAATTGAGGGCTCCTCAGCCCGTAATAGCCTAAAGCTGTGATCGGTTTTTTCGGTGTGTCGGGGATCGTAATTTTCATGCCGGGGCGCATGGCGGCCGGCGCGATATGCGGGTTTGCCTGTCGCAGGAGCGCCGCTGATACAAATGACCGGTCGGCAATCGAATAAAAATTGTCTCCATATTGAACGGTGTATGTATAAAGCGGGATTAAAAGGGCCTGTCCCGGAACGATATTTGTTTCAGTCAGTCCGTTCGTCAAACGGATTTGATCAGTGGAAATACCGAATGCTGAACCGATGCCATATAAAGAATCTCCAGGCCGAACGGTATAAATAAACAACTGTCACACTTCCTTTATTCCGTTTATTTTGAATCGGATCGCTTTATGCTATGTCTATGAGAGCTGTAAAACAATCATGCTCTGTTTTTCGGCGGGCCGGCTGCGGGTTGTTTTTGAAAAAAATCTTGACTGTTTAGTCTAAAAAGAGTATTCTTCACGATAGGGAGGTGATAACCAGTTGGGAAGGAATAAAGAATTTGATACCGCCCTTGTTCTTCATAAGGCGATGGAAGTGTTTGGGCAATACGGTTTTGAAGGAACGTCGCTCCAAGATTTACTCAGCCATTTGGGAATTGCACGGCAGAGCCTATACAATACGTTCGGCACGAAGCGCGACCTTTTTTTGGCAGCCCTCAAGCGCTATTTGGGGGATAAAAATGCCCGGGTCATTGAAATGCTTGAAAGCCCGGGATCTGTGAAACAGGCGATCAGGCAAATCTTTCAGGAGGGGTTTGAAGTCCTGAAGGATCCCGAACGTGCAAAAGCATGCTATATCATCAACAGCGCAATTGAACAAATGCCGCATGATGCGGAAGTTTCCGAGTATTTTCAAAACCAGACAAAACAGCTTGAAGCCGCATTTTACAAAGCTCTTGTCAGGGCGCAATCGCAAGGCGAATTAAAGGATCATCATCAAGATCTGCTCGCACTGGCCCGTTTTTTAAATCAAGCGCGGCTGTCTCTTACCTTTAACGCTAAAATAACGGCGGATTTTGATGTTCTTCAGGACATGATCGATATCAGCCTATCTGTTTTGGATTAATCGCCGGACGACAGTAAAGCGGGTAAAGATTCGGCTTCGGCTTTACCCATTTTGATTGTCGGTATTTTTTGTTTATTTTAGACTGATCAGTCTAAAAAATAAAATCCGAGGTGAATGAAATGAGTATCAGCATAACGAAGGTTATTGAGCGATTTTTAGACTCTATGCTTGAAAAAGATATGAAGAAGTGGATTGAACTGTGGGATGATCAAGCCGTTTTCGAATTTCCGTATGCACCGGCGGGTTTTCCAGAAAAAATTGAAGGGAAATCCGCAATCTATGACTATATTAAGGATTTTCCAGAAAAAATTGATATTGTACGTTTCACTCCTCCTGTCATTTATCAAATACCTGATTCAAACACGGCGATTGCAGAGTTTGAGTGCGAGGGAACCGTCATCTCAATGGGGCTGCCGTACAAACAGAAGTACATCAGCGTCATTAAAACGAAGGATGGGAAAATCGTCCACTATAAAGATTACTGGAATCCATTGACCGTGATCGAAGCATTTGGAGGACAGCCGGAATCCTTTCTAGCGCCAGTCCAAAACGATGATCAGTATAAGGAGTGTGGGAAATGAACGGAAACCGTATATTAATAACTGGCGGAACAGGCACAACAGGAGGCCGCATTGCCAAGCGCTTGATTTCATCATTTGAGGGGAGCATCGTACGCATTGCGAGCAGAAGGAAACCGCTGATGAGCGGAGCCGAGCATGTATATTTTGACTGGAATGATGAAACGACTCACAGGGAGGCGCTGAAACATGTTGCAAAACTGTATCTTGTCGCGCCTGTCGGCGTCTATGATCCCTCCAATGCAGTGCTGCCGTTTGTAGAACGCGCTCTTGAATCCGGAGTGAGGCGGATTGTCATGCTCAGCGCCGCAATTATCGATGAAGACGGCCCTGTCTTTGGAAAGATTCATCAGGCGGTCAAGGACCTTGCTCCGGAATGGGCGATTCTCAAGCCTTCTTATTTCATGCAAAATTTTATCAATGTCCAGCATGCAGACTCTATTAAAACGAGCGGCGAAATCATTACTGCTTCGGGGGACGGGAAGGTGGGCTTTGTTGATGCGGACGACATTGCTGAAGTCGGCGTCCGTGCGTTAATGGATGACATTCCTCATAATACAGACCACGTGATCACCGGGCCTCAAGCATTAAGCTACGCTGAAGCGGCCGCGATTATCGGCGAGGCGGCCGGGCGAACAGTCAGCCATGTCAATATTTCAGTGTCAGCACTTAAAGACAGGCTGATGAAAGCCGGATTATCGCCGGAGTATGCCAGCTTCATGGCGGACTTGGATCAAAAAATCAAGCATGGAGCTGAAAATCGCATCACCAATACAGTTGAGCGTGTAACCGGGAGAAAGCCGCGTTCATTGGCCGCCTTTGCCGAAAGCCATGCCCGATCCTGGAATCATGCTTGATTGATCACTGGCGTCAGACTTGGACTGAACGGTCGTTTTCCCCTCTTTTTTGACCGTTCAGTCTTGAATTTTTCAGTAAAATTTTTCATTGATTTCCCAGGATTCAACTGTATAGTAGGCCAAGTGTGGGTCAATCCCCATCCCCATTAAATATGCCATCGCAGCCACTTCTTCCATGGCATGGCGGTATGAAGTCGCTTGCGCTTCATTGAGCCCGTAATGAACAAATGGTGCGATTGTGCATAAGGTGACCGGTTTAAGATGGGGGAATAATGGACATTTGATCTGGTGCGCCAATGCCTCGGACTGCGGATATTGCGGAAATGGTACATCCGGCTGGGGGGCAGCTCCCGGCATATGCATATGTTCTTTGTTTTCCATCAGTTTCGTCCTTTCTCGGTAAGTTTCGTTGTATCGTATGCTCCGCTAATGTCCTGCGTGTTAGACGAAGATCACGACTTGGGATTTTTGCTGTCCTTACGATCAATCAAGCAAATAAAAGGACAGGTAGACAAAACATGAGTAGACTAAAAGAGAAATCAAAGAAGGAGGGTGTTTAAGATGGCCAAACATCATTTCCATCTACAGGCAGACTGGCCTGGAAAAAGAAACGACGTAGGAAGGATTGAAAGCGGAAATCTAAAAACCGAGATATCTATCCCAAAGGAAATGGACGGTCCAGGAGCAGGCACAAACCCCGATGAGATGCTGCTTGGCGCGGCTGCGACGTGCTATATCATTACGCTCGCTGCCATGATGGAAAGGAGCGGCCTTGAAAAAGAGGGGCTGACGATGGAATCGGAAGCTGTCGTGGATGTGACAGGGGGCGTTTTTACATATGAGAAAATCATTCACAGACCTGTGATCCGCTTAACAAAAGACGCGTCAGAAAAAGATGTGGAGCTTGCCGGAAAATTGGCTCAAAAAGCGGAAACATCATGTATGATTTCCCGGGCCGTTCAAGGGAATGTAGCCATTGAACTGGAGCCGGAGATCATTGTGCCATAAATAAACAAGGCAAGCTTGTTCAAACGGTCATCTACTGCTGCCGTTTGGCCGGCTCTAAACGTTCTGAATGAAGCTGGGCTGGCGGCTCCCCGGCTTCTTCCCCTTTTGAATGGTTTAACAAATAGACGCCGCCAATGACTAAAACGAGTCCGATGATCGTTTTTAGGCTGAACGGTTCATGAAACAATAAACAGCCGATGGCCGCGGTCAGCGCTGTTCCCGTTCCGGCCCATGTGGCATAGGCCGATGAAAGAGGGATCGTTTTTAAAGAAAAGCTGAGAAATGTAAACGATGATGCGAACCCGATTACGACGCCGATTACCGGAACAGGGGCGCTGAATCCTTCCGAAAGCTTCAGCATTGTACTTCCGAATACCTCTGAAAGTATGGCCGCCGCTAAAAATAGAATGCCTTTCATTTAAATCCCTTCCTTATGTGAGATTGATCAGTACAACGCCTAAAACTAGACAAAGAATGCCGAATACAGCCCGGCGGTTCAGTTTTTCTTGAAACCACATCACACCGATGAAGGTCGTCAGTACTGTGCCCGCGCCGCTCCATGTCGCATATGAGAGGCTGAGCGGGATGAATTGCAATGTCAGCGACATCATATAAAAGGCCAGCGCATATCCGATGACGACAAGAACCCCCGGCTGCCATCGCGCAAATCCGTCAGACACTTTCAGCATCGCGGCGGCTGCAGCCTCGGACAGGATCGCGACCAGAAGAAACAAATAGCCCGTAATCATAACACATCCTCCTCATTAAGATGACTCAATAGAAGCCCATTTCCTTCTTATCCGGCGGTCCGGAGCCCGGACACCGGGAGCGGCATTGCAGGCTTGTCCATGGCTAAACCGCAGAGCATAGCCGAAATTCCTAAAGTTGGGGACAAAAAGAAATATAAAAGGCCGGTATGATAAAGCTGGTGTCAGTTTTAGACATAAAAAAATCCCCCCGGCTATACATACCGGATGGCAAAATCCATCATAAATGATCCGAAAGATCCAAGTCAAGCGGATTGTTATGTAGAAAGGCCCCTTTTTGAGGCCCTTTATTTGTCAGTAGAATGGGTAGTAAGGAAATGGCGGGTAATAAGGGTATCCGAAAGGGCTTATCAGCGCTCCGGCTGTAAGTCCGCCTAAAAATCCTCCGAGAAATGGCCCCGGCCCGTAAAAGAATGGTCTTCCGAAGAAAGGTCTTCCAAAAAAAGGCCTTCCGAAAAATGGTCTGCCGATGATTCGATCGTCCTCAACCTGGTATAAATCGTCATGTCCGAATTCATTCATAAAAAAATTCCCCCAGTAATAAAATGATATCTGACTAACATCAATGTATTCCGCCCGGTTTTTTTTGCCTGGGCAGACGGCTATAAAAGGGCCGATTTTTTAATCAATCCGCCCTAAAAGGAGAGAGGGACATGGCATTATATCCGTCAGATTGGACGAAGGCCCCCGCGCATGCTCATGCATACAGAGCGACAACGTCTGAAGCCGAAGGACACATCCATTTGATTGAGGGATTTTCACAGCCGGCGAATGGAAGCAATACAGATCGGCATGTCCATTTCTATTCAGGGATTACGTCCTTTGACAGAAGACACTACCACAGATACTACGCGATTACGGGACCGGCGATTCCCAGGGCTGACGGGGCGCACTACCATGAGATCGAGGGCATTACCTATCTGGCCTATACGACTGCTCCGCCGATCCAGTACGGAGGTGTCGTTTATGTCAGCGACGGCTACAAGGAGAGGCACAGACACTCATATAAAGGGATCACAAGAGAAATCGTCGGAAATGAACCGCTTGGCTGGTGAAGGAAATGTTTGCCATGAAACAAAAAAGGGTAAAATGAAATAGGTGTTTTTGAACGTTAAATGGTATAATGGGAGGAGCTTGCTTAAAGAGAGTGATCATGAGTGAATAAAAAGAAACCCCCGGTCATCGTCTTGATCGGACCGACCGCTGTGGGCAAGACACAATTAAGCGTGATGCTGGCCGGCAGTTTAAACGCAGAAATTATCAGCGGCGATTCGATGCAGATTTATAAAAAAATGGACATCGGCACAGCAAAAATCAAAGAAGAGGAAATGAATGGAATACCGCATCATCTTCTTGATATTAAGGAGCCGACCGAATCCTTCTCCGTCGCTGAATATCAGGAGATGGTCAGGGAGAAAATGGCTGAAATTGAAAGCCGCGGGAAGCTGCCGATGATCGTAGGCGGGACTGGGCTGTACATTCAGTCTGTCCTTTATGACTATTCATTTACAGAGGATGCAAGCGACCCCGCATTCCGGGCGGAGATGGAAAACCTCGCGTCAACAAAAGGGGCTGATTATATTCACGGCCTGCTGGCGGTGCGTGATCCCGAATCTGCCAAAGCGATTCATCCGAACAATACGCGGAGAGTGATCAGAGCGCTCGAAATACTACATACTTCCGGAAAAACCATGACTGAACATATGGAAGGCCAGAAAAAAGACCTTTTGTACAACACGGCCCTCATCGGCCTGACGATGGATCGGGAAGTGCTTTATGACAGAATCAACAGGCGGGTCGACCAGATGATGGACGAGGGCCTGCTTGAAGAAGTAAAGCGCCTTTATGATGGACACGTCAGGGGCTGCCAGTCGGTTCAGGCGATCGGCTATAAAGAGCTCTATGCGTATCTCGAAGGCAAAGAGCCGCTGGACGCGGCAGTAGAGACGCTGAAGAGAAACTCGAGACGCTATGCCAAACGGCAGCTGACATGGTTCAGGAACAAAATGGACGTCGCCTGGTTTGACATGACGCCCCCTGTCAACATCGAGCAGAAAAAACAGGAAATTTTCGCTTATATAGCAGGAAAGCTCGAACTTTAATCGAAACAATATGTTATAGAGAAACAAGGAGGACCAGAATATGAAATCGATAAATATTCAAGATCAGTTTTTGAATCAGATCCGTAAAGAAAATACATTTGTCACGGTCTTTTTACTCAACGGATTTCAACTGCGCGGACAGGTAAAAGGATTTGACAATTTCACAGTATTGCTTGAGACGGAAGGAAAGCAGCAGCTCATATACAAGCACGCCATTTCAACCTTCGCACCGCAGAAAAACGTCCAGCTCGAACTCGAATAGCGATTCGCGGCTCAGAAAGACCATGCCCGCCGGCATGGTCTTTTTATGTATCGCCCGCCAACCGCGATGCGGTAAAATCAACTCCCGATGCATACAAATTTACAAAGCGGGCGCTAACCGATAAACTAGGTATTGTTTGAACCAAAAGGAGCAAAGGAATGAGCGAAACGATGAAACCTAAAATTGTCATTAACCACTGGGAAGAAACGTGTGAAGATGATTCCTGCTACGAATACGGAACAAGCGTTCTTGTGAATGGGAAAGAGCTGATCAGGGAAGCTTCCATTCTGACCGCCGTTAAATCGGTCCTTGAAGAACTCGGGATTGAAGCCGATATTAAAGAAGTATGCGAAAACAAGTGCTGCGACGCTTACAAAAAATAAGCGGAAAAGTCTAGTCTACTAACTCAATTTTTTTCGTGTTATGATAGATTTCGGTTTATGAGTAGGGTGAGCATCAGCTCTCATTCTACTCATATTTCTTTGGCCTGCGGGCTCCTAAGCTGGAGCTAATTGTGAACTTTCTCAACTTGCGAATCAATATATTGTGTTTTTCGGAATGATAGTATACTATATATTGTGTAAGATGAGTTGAGAGACTCGGGAACAATTTTAATAGGTCGTGATAATGATGTTTCAAATCGTATTTGATTCAAAGACGGGGAATGTTCAGCGCTTTGTGGATAAAACGCCGTTTCGGAATAAGCGGAAAGTCAGCGCAGACGAGTATTTATACGAGCCGTTTATTTTGATCACGTACACGACAGGGTTTGGAGAAGTTCCGAAAACAACTGAGATGTTTCTTGAAAAAAACGCCCATCTCTTACTGGGAGTCGCGGCGAGCGGAAACAGAAATTGGGGAGATAATTTTGCGAGGAGCGCAGAAAAAATATCGAGACAGTATCAAGTCCCGATTCTCCACAAATTTGAACTCAGCGGGACGGCTAAAGACGTTGAACTGTTTACTCAGGAGGTAGAAAGAGTTGTCACAAAATCAAGTGCCAAAATGGATCCAGTTAAACAATGAGATCATGATTCAAAAAGACGGGAAATTCCAGTTTGATAAAGATAAAGAAGCTGTACATAGTTATTTTGTAGATTATATCAACCAAAATACGGTGTTTTTTCATGATCTGAAAGAAAAAATCGATTACTTAATTAAAAATGACTATTACGAAGAAGAATTTTTAAGCCGCTACACCTTTGAAGAAATCAAAGAAGTGTTTAAAGAGGCATACGCCAAAAAATTCAGATTCCCGTCATTTATGAGCGCCTTTAAGTTTTACAATGACTATGCGCTGAAAACCAACGATAAGAAAAAAATTCTTGAACGCTATGAAGACCGGATTTCCATCGTCGCCTTATTCTTTGCAAACGGTGATAAGGAGAAAGCGAAGGAATTCGTCAGAATGATGATCAACCAGGAATACCAGCCGAGCACGCCGACTTTCTTAAATGCCGGACGCAAACGCCGCGGCGAGCTTGTCAGCTGTTTTCTCCTTGAAGTCAATGATTCATTAAACGACATTTCCAGAGCCGTGGATATTTCCATGCAGCTTTCCAAGCTTGGCGGGGGCGTATCCCTCAACCTTTCAAAATTGCGCGCGAAAGGCGAAGCCATTAAAGACGTCGAAAACGCCACAAAAGGGGTCGTCGGCGTCATGAAGCTATTGGACAACGCGTTCCGCTACGCTGACCAAATGGGACAGAGACAAGGCTCAGGCGCGGCATATTTAAACATTTTCCACCGCGATATCAACGATTTCCTTGACACGAAGAAAATTTCCGCGGACGAGGATGTCAGGGTAAAAACGCTGTCCATCGGGGTTGTCATTCCGGATAAATTCGTCGAGCTGGCAAGAGAGGATAAAGCGGCATACGTATTCTATCCTCACACTGTCTATAAAGCATACGGCGAACATATGGACGAGATGGACATGAACGAGATGTACGACCGTTTAGTGGAAGACCCGAGGGTCAAAAAAGAAAAAATCAACCCGCGCAAAATGCTTGAAAAGCTTGCGATGCTAAGATCGGAATCCGGGTATCCGTACATCATGTTCCAAGACAACGTCAACAAAGTGCACGCGAACAACCATGTGTCCAAGGTTAAATTTTCCAACCTTTGTTCAGAGGTGCTTCAGGCTTCCCAAGTATCGGCCTACACGGATTACGGCATGGAAGATGAAATCGGTCTGGATATCTCCTGCAACCTGGGTTCTTTGAATATCCTGAATGTGATGAAAAACAAATCGATCGAACAAACGGTCAAGCTTGCCACAGATTCATTGACACATGTTTCAGAAACGACAAATATCACGAATGCGCCGGCCGTCAAAAAGGCGAACAAAGCGATGAAATCGATCGGTCTCGGAGCGATGAACCTTCACGGATATTTAGCGCAGAACGGTATTTCCTATGAAAGCGAAGAAGCCAGAGATTTCGCGAACACTTTCTTTATGATGATGAACTTCTATTCGATTGAACGGTCTGCAGAGATCGCCAAACAAAAAGGGGAAACGTTCTATCAATATGAAGGTTCCACATATGCAACCGGAGAATACTTTGAAAAGTATATTACACAAGATTTCTCGCCGAAATTTGAAAAGATTGCAAAGCTTTTTGATGGCATGCACATCCCGACAAAAGAGGATTGGAAGCGTCTGAAGGAGTTTGTCGCAGAACACGGCTTGTACCACAGCTACAGACTGTGCATCGCGCCGACCGGATCAATTTCTTATGTCCAGTCAAGCACCGCATCGGTTATGCCGATCATGGAGCGGATTGAAGAACGAACATACGGCAACTCAAAAACATACTATCCAATGCCTGGACTTGCGCCAAGCAACTGGTTCTACTACAAGGAAGCGTACGATATGGACATGTTTAAGGTTGTGGACATGATTGCAACGATCCAGCAGCACGTTGACCAAGGCATAAGCTTTACATTGTTCCTGAAAGATACAATGACGACACGCGATCTGAACCGGATCGATCTCTATGCCCACCACAAAGGGATCAAAACACTTTACTATGCGAGAACGAAGGATACAGGGCAAGAAGGCTGTCTTTCTTGTGTCGTTTGATTAAAGGAGAGTATGAGAAAGTGACGAAAATATATGATGCAGCAAACTGGTCAAAGCATGAAGATGATTTTACCCAGATGTTTTACAACCAAAATGTAAAGCAGTTTTGGCTTCCGGAGGAAATCGCCTTAAACGGCGATCTTCTCACATGGAAGTACCTGGGCCAAAATGAGCAGGATACTTATATGAAAGTGCTCGCGGGGCTGACGCTTCTGGATACGGAACAGGGAAATACGGGAATGCCGCTCGTGGCGGAGCATGTCGAAGGACACCAGCGCAAAGCGGTGCTGAACTTCATGGCCATGATGGAAAATGCGGTTCACGCCAAATCCTATTCAAACATTTTCATGACTCTTGCCCCGACAGAGACGATCAATGAAGTCTTTGAATGGGTGAAACAAAATAAATACCTGCAAAAAAAAGCGCGGATCATTGTCGGACTGTATGAAAAAATCCGCCAAGGCGACAAAATCTCGCTGTTCAAAGCAATGGTCGCGTCCGTGTATTTGGAAAGCTTCCTGTTTTACAGCGGCTTCTATTACCCGCTCTATTTTTATGGACAAGGCAAGCTGATGCAAAGCGGCGAAATCATCAACCTGATCCTGCGGGATGAAGCGATCCACGGCGTCTATGTCGGCCTGCTCGCCCAGGAAATTTATAATAAGCAGACGCCTGAGAAGCGGGAAGAGCTGTATGCATTTGCGATCGACCTCTTAAAAGAGCTCTATGAAAACGAGCTTGAGTATACCGAAGATCTGTATGATCAAGTCGGTCTTTCACACGATGTGAAAAAATTCATCCGCTACAATGCCAACAAAGCGCTGATGAACCTTGGCTTTGAACCTTATTTTGAAGAGGAAGAGATCAACCCGATCGTATTGAACGGTTTAAATACGAAGACCAAGTCGCACGACTTCTTCTCAATGAAAGGAAACGGCTACAAAAAGGCGACCGTCGAACCATTAAAGGACGAAGACTTCTATTTTGGCGATAAGTAAAGACAGGGCTTGGGGAATGGTCCCAAGCCTGCAGTCTTTATATGGACTTGAATAAAAGGCGAAATGAGAGCAGAACCGATCTGCTCTTTTATCTTGAGGAGGAAACGGATACAATGGGAAAAATGGATGAAATGATTCTCGTGGCGCCGCGGGAAGAGGTATTTGCAAAAGAAACGCTGACCTTCCAAGGCGTCAATAGCGACCAGGAAACAATTCAGAAGATCATGACACAAATTGAGCGCCATTTCAGCGAAATGAGAAGGGGAGACGCAGAGGAAAACCCTTCTTTTAAACAGCCGATTCCTTATGTCGTCATTAAAAGAGAAGATGAGATATTCGTTTACGAACGGCTTGAAGGAGGCGGGGAAGCACGGCTCCATAACAAGCTTTCTCTCGGATTCGGCGGCCATATGAACTTTGCGGCAGGCCTCGATTTTGCTGATATTTTGAAGCTGAACACAGACCGGGAGCTTAATGAGGAGCTTTTGATCGCTGAATCTGATAAAGAGAAAATGATCACGCTCGGCCTCATTAATGATGATGGAAACAGCGTCGGCGAAGTCCATATCGGCATTCTTTCCGCCCTTGAGCTGAAAGCAGGCGCACGCGTTGAAGTAAAAGAAAAAGACCAGATTGCAGGACGGTGGATGAAAGCCGCCGATCTGAAAGAGAAAAGCGTGTATGACAGACTTGAACCATGGTCGCAATTTGTCGTTGATATCTTAGTATAAATAAAAAGAGGTTTGGTCTTCTCGGCCAAAGCTCTTTTTTTATTGCATATGAAACCAAAATGCGATATATTGGTTTTATGATGGAACATAACATTAAACCGCTAAAAAGAGTCTCGTTTCGTGAAGAAGTATATCAAGCGCTGAAACGCGCGATCGTACATCTCGAGCTGAAACCCGGTCAGCGCCTCCACGATCAGGAGCTTGCAGAGCAGTTCGGAATCAGCCGAACGCCTGTCAGAGAAGCGCTTAAACGGCTTGAGGATGAAGGGCTTGTTGAAGCCGTTCCGGGATCGGCGACGCGCGTCGCCCCGCTGAAACCGGAAGAGGCGAAGCACGCCTTTACCGTGACGGCGGCGTTGCACGCTTTGGCTGTCAAGCTTTCGATCCCTTTTTTAACAAAGGCAGACATAAAACAATTGGAGGCCCATAACAGAAGTTTGAAGCATGCGATTGAAAAGGAGGATATTATAGAAGCAATCGAATCAGATGAGGCCTTTCATCGCGTGTTTTTAAAGGCGTCTAAAAACCCGGAAATTACGCGCGCCCTGGAGAGGATAGCCTCCAAGATATACAGGCTCGAAATGTCGCAGTTTTCTTCAGTCAGCAGTATGAAATCCGTTGAGCAGCATAGACAGATGATCGATGCGTGCAGGAAGAAAGATGCAGAAACGGCTGTCAGACTTGCTGAGGAGAACTGGCTGAGCCTTGGAGACCGGTTGGCCGGGCATCAAGAAGAGGAGTGAAGCAATATGAGGCCGATTATTCTTGGCATTTTTGCCGCGTTCTTTTTTGCCTTTACCTTTGTGCTCAACAGGGGGATGGAATTGGAAGGGGGGAGCTGGATTTGGAGCGCTTCACTCCGTTTCATCATAATGGCGCCGCTTCTGTTCATGATCGTTTGGGCAAGAGGGAATGCAGGACGCGTTTTTCAGGAAATCAAAAAAGCGCCTTACGCCTGGTTCATCTGGAGCACCGTCGGATTTGGCTTATTTTATGCGCCGCTCTGTTTTGCCGCAGCTTTCGGTCCGGGCTGGCTGATCGCCGGCACATGGCAGATCACGATTATTTCGGGCTCGCTGATGGCGCCGCTTTTTTATGAAACGGTGCAGACGCAAGCAGGCCCCGTACAAATAAGAGGAAAGATCCCCTACAAGGGATTGATGATGTCTCTTATTATTTTGGCGGGAGTTGCGCTGATGCAGCTCGAACATGCCGCACAGCTTTCTTTTCAAGACATGCTCTACTGCGTGGTTCCCGTCATCATTGCTTCTTTTGCATATCCGCTGGGAAATCGGAAAATGATGGAGGTTTGCGCCGGCCGTTTGGACGCCTATCAACGCGTGCTGGGGATGACGATCGCAAGTCTTCCTTTCTGGCTGATCCTTTCATTATACGGAGTGATGACAGCGGGTCCTCCCGGCGGCGGCCAAGTCATTCAATCGGGTTTGGTGGCGGTGTTTTCCGGGATATGTGCGACCGTCCTCTTCTTCGCCGCAACCGATATGGTCAAAGGGGATATGCCGAAATTGGCGGCAGTCGAAGCGACGCAGTCCTTTGAGGTCCTGTTTGCCGCAGCAGGAGAGGTTTGGATTCTCTCCAGCCCGCTTCCCGGTGCCGTTTCCAGCGCAGGCATCGCTCTTGTGATCATCGGAATGGTTCTGAACAGCTATGTATCAAACAAAAAAGAAGCGGTCAAAAACGAAGTGCTGAAGGCGTAAAAAACCTGCGTTCCCTAGGGAGGGAGCGCAGGCTTTTTTTATTCCTGATAAATAAATGCATCAAATCCCGCGCTTTTCGCCTGCTGAACTAGCGCTTCAGCATTTTCTTTTGATGAAAAAGCGCCGATCTGCACTTTGTAAAGGCCGTCCCTGTAAATGACAATGGCGTCAAAACCTTTTGCTTCAGCCTGAGCGGCGAGAGAATCAGCATTATTTTTTTCTTGAAAAGCGCCGATCTGGACTTTGTAGTGAGAGGCTGTCTTTTTTGAAAGGTTAAACGCTCTTGCCAGCCCATTCGCATGCCCTCTGGCAAGCGATTGAATAAAAGCTGATGATTTCAGCTTATTGGCGTCATTGACGTTGTCGACGAAGCCGTTTTCCGTCAACAGCGCCGGCATGACCGTTTCTCTTAACACATGGAAGTCAGCGGTTTTTTTGCCGCGATCCCTGAAATCGACGGCTTTTAATATCTCTTCATGAATCCTATCTCTGTAAGTGGTAGTAGGTGCGCCGACGCCCGGATAAATATACGATTCAAAACCAGTCCCCCCGCCGGCATTAATATGGATCGAAAGAAAAAAGTCCGCTCCCCAGCTGTTTGCGGCATTCGTTCTTTGCGTCAGGCTGACAGTCTGGTCGCTTGTCCTGCTTAACTGTACAGAAACATTTTGATATTCATCAAGTAAGATGGTTCTTAAGGCAAGAGCGATTTGCAATGTGACATGCTTTTCCTGCAGACCATTGCCGCTGGCCCCTGAGTCAGAACCGCCGTGGCCCGGATCGATGAAAATTTTAACCATATGACATCACCTCAAAATCAGTCTATGACATACCTGTCCGGAAGGGTTGTACGATCGCCATAAATTAACCGAATTTTGAAAAAATTTAAGCCGTTGACCAGGGGTTGCTTTTTTTCTTTATCTATCATATAATACAACTACGCTGCATTGTACGTAATGATAATTAAGTTTTAACCTTTAAGCTGTAATAGGGAGTTTTATATCGAACCTGGAATGCCAAGCCTTCTTTGAAAGGACGGCAGGAAAGTTTCTGCAGACACCCACTTTGAGGAGTGTGGTTTAAAACTTTCTTACTTGCATACGGCAATTGCAGCACCCAAAGTCATTTTTAGAAATGGCTTTTTTTATTTGTCTAAAAACAGTTTATGATAAAAGTATTATGTTGACTAAAAGTTCTGCGGAGCCGACGATGCACCAAGCAACAAGGTGATCGTCGGGTATGGAACAGACGAAGCCAGAGAAATCGATGAAACGGCTTTTGAAGTCAAAATGCCTGCGGGCGGTATCATCCAGTTTTACCGTGCAGGCGGCGGAGGATGGGGGAATCCTCTTGAACGGGAACCTGAAAAGGTGTTGGACGACGTCTTAAACGAGTTTGTCAGCATTGAATCAGCATTGCACGACTATGGCGTCGTGATCGACCCTGAGACGCTTGCAATTAACGAGGCTGAAACAAAACGCGTGCGGACTTCCCGGATTTCATAAATAAAAAGCTGATCTAAAAGGGATTTAGAAGCCTTTTAAGATCAGCTTTTTTATTTTGCCAGTGCCGGATTTCTTCTATTTAATACAGCATAGCTTTTTATGACATGGTAAAAAGAGGATAATTGCTTTCGGGAGAGAATCTAAACATAACCGGTTTTTCCTTTTAGGCCGGCGGGTACATAACAGATAAGCGCGTGAGGAGGTTAAAAATGAAAAACAGAAAACAGTTTTGGGGGCCTTTCCTGTTCGGCGTCGGTATCATCGCCATGATCGACGGCATCATTTTTCATCAACTGCTTCAATGGCATAGTGTGTACATGGATACAGACCGCCCTCACCAAATCATGAGCGACGGACTGTTCCACCTGTTTTCCCTGGTCATCCTCTTTATCGGGGGAATCATGCTGTGGAACAGGGGAGAGCTGAACGGCCGCCGTCCGCAGCATATATTTTGGGGCTCGTTTCTGCTTGGGGCGGGCTGGTTTAACTTTATAGAGGGAATCATCAACCACCACATTCTTCAGATCCACCATGTCAACCCGCAAAGCCCATACCTGCTCTTTTTTGATCTCGCTTATGATGCATCAGGGCTTTTGATTATCTTGATCGGATGGCTGATCTATCGAAAAGGCAAAAAAAAGTGAAGAAAAAAATTGGTTTGTCCACACACCTTACCTGAATACAATAAGAAATAAAGTATTTCTCGGGAAAGCGCAAAATTCAACAAAGCCGGCCCCGAACGTGTCAGAAATCATCGTAATGTGTCCATTACCTGGGCGGCTGTCACGGTGCAGCGCTTCATGAATAGGATATAAAGAGAGAATCGGTGAGGTGAGTGTGTTGGAGAGGGCTGTTACTTACAAAAACAACGGACAGATCAATATCATACTGAACGGCCAGAAGCAGGTTTTGGCCAATTCTGAGGCGGAAGCGGAATATCAGGCCGCACTGCAGAAAAATGAAGCCAAACACAGCATCCTGAAAGAGATTGAAAGGGAAATGAACACGCTTGTCGGTATGGAGGAAATGAAGCGCAATATAAAGGAAATCTACGCTTGGATCTTCATCAACAAAAAACGGGAAGAACAAGGGCTCAAGGCCGGAAAACAAGCGCTCCACATGATGTTTAAAGGAAATCCCGGAACGGGAAAAACGACCGTTGCCAGGCTGATCGGCAGGCTTTTTCATGAAATGAACGTACTCTCCAAAGGCCATTTAATCGAAGCTGAGCGGGCTGATCTCGTCGGCGAATACATCGGACATACGGCGCAAAAGACAAGGGATTTAATCAAAAAAGCAATGGGCGGCA
Source organism: Bacillus sp. KICET-3 (assembly GCF_033261025.1). Taxonomy (NCBI): domain Bacteria; kingdom Bacillati; phylum Bacillota; class Bacilli; order Caryophanales; family Bacillaceae; genus Bacillus; species Bacillus sp. KICET-3. The sequence goes on from NZ_CP137345.1 coordinate 2,071,371, forward strand.
TCCTGTTTATTGATGAGGCATACTCTCTTGCAAGAGGCGGAGAGAAGGATTTCGGCAAAGAAGCGATCGACACATTGGTAAAGAACATGGTTTTAGTTTCTGTGCCACTTTTGAAGTAGATATCCCCAAGGCGGAACGTAGCCATAAATACGCATGGGAAGAGTATGAACGCAGCTTTGAAGAAATCAAAAAGATGCATTTTAAAGACCTGCTGACTGTAGGACAAATAAGTGAAAAATTAAACATCCCAGATTGGATCATACTGGATTTGTTTGAAGCCAAAAAAGTGGACAAGCTTAGCTACCCTGAATTATGCCGGAGACGAAGAGAACTTGATTTTGATAAGCTGTATGATTTGCATTTTAATCAAAGGTTAAGTCTTAACGAGATACATCGACAATTTGGACATTCGCCACTCTACACGAAAAAAGTATTTAAAGAAAAGGGCTTGTCTCATCTTGGTTTTATTAATCAGAACAGTAAAGAGTCATAACCCTTCAAAGCGAAGGGTTTTTCTTTTATAAATTTCGATAAAATCATTATTTTATTGAGAATCTAAAAGGGATCACGATAACTCCTTCTCATTTTTCCATCTTGTTAACAAATGCCTTTGCTTGAGGGATGTCTGCTGTTTTTAAGAGGTGTTTACAAAGCTCTGCAAACCCCTGTTTGTGAAGGCTATACAATAACTCCTCATCTGGGGTGAGCTATTCATGAACCTCTTTTCTTTGTTGTGTCAAGAAAAAATCCTCCTTTTTGTAAAAGTGACCAATTTAATTTAACAAATATTTCAGAGTCTCACTAGAGAAAACGAACCTGTTATTTGTAAATAAATGTTTAAAAATGAGAAAAAGGTGTTGCTGGGGTTCAAGGATAATGGTACTATCATATCTGGGAAAGGAGGGATTATCTGTAAGTCCAAAACTGAAAGCACCTAAGAACTTTCATAAGATGTTACAAATTTTTAGTTAAAGGGGATAGCCATTTTATGAAAAAGTTTTTACAAGGTCTTTTGATAAGTATGTTGGCATTGACAGTCCTATTTGGTTTTGATTTTAAAGGGGTACAAGCACATTGCTATCAAGCTAAAATTTTATAGTACCCCCAAAACGAAAAAAAACGACTTTGTATTAAAGTTGCAAATGATTTTTTGCTCTGAAGTATTTTTCTTTTTTTAGTTGTTAGATAAGAATCATATATCTTAATAGATTATTTTTTAATTATTAAAAAATTTCAGATATTTACATAGATACCAATAGGTGATATTATATAAAAAATAAATGCGATGAAGAGAAGAGTAAATAAAGTGAATTCTATACAGAGAACCCTGGTAGCTGAGAAAGGGTTAGAATTTCTTTATTGAAGCAAGCCTCAGAGCAGCACGTCGGAACCTTTTAGGAGGGGGTGATGTGACGGGAGCTCCCGTTATAGAGCTAAGGTATAAGCATTTTTAAATGCCGTACCTGATAAGGTTAATATGGCGACATATTAATAAACTAGGGTGGCACCGCGATGATAAATCTCGTCCCTAAGACTTCAAGTCTTGGGGGTGAGATTTTTTTATTTTGTTTTAAGTGTTGCATTCTATCTAATTATATTTTAGGAGGAATTCAATTGAGTTTTAAAAAAACATTGGAAACTTGGCGGTATCCATCTATCTTATTGTTTAGTATTGGTGTTTCAAGTGTTGGTAGTTGGGTTTACTTTATTGCTCTAAACCTAATCGTTCTTAACATAACAGAATCGGCAATTGCTGTCTCTGGTTTATATATTATTAGGGCTTTATCAACATTGTTTACTAATATTTGGTCAGGAAGTCTTGTAGATCGTTCAAATAAAAAATATCTCATGATAGCACTAGGTGTCTTTCAGACTGTGCTAATTGCATTGTTACCTTTCTTCTCTTCTTTAGGGGTTATATATGCTATGGTCTTTCTTATTACAATAGCGAGCTCTATGTACCACTCAACATCGGTAACTTATATTACAAAGTTAATACCAATAGGACAAAGAAAACGTTTCAACTCTTTACGTAGCCTACTTGATTCCGGAGCATTTTTGACTGGACCAGCAATAGCGGGAATGATGTTTACAATTGGTACACCTAATATGGCTATTTATATCAATGCTGGAGCTTTATTTTTATCTGCATTAATTACAGTAGGAATGCCTAATGTTGAATCCTCTGCACAGTTAGAAAAAACAGCAGATACGACAAAATTATCTCTTAGGTTATTAATAGATGATTGGAAGCTTGTTATTGGATTTAGCCGTAAGTTTCTATATGTCATGATAATTTATCTTTTATTTAGTGCGATGGTAGTCATGATGACAGCTACAGATTCATTGGAAGCTGCTTTTGCAACTAGGATACTTTCTTTATCAGAAGGTGAATATGGAATTTTAGTTAGCATTGCTGGAGCAGGAGTATTGGTAGGTTCTTTATTTAATGCAATAATTAATGAAAAAATACCTACCTCATGGCTTATGGGTATGGGTTCCTTAATAACTGCAGTAGGTTATATGATTTTTACATCTTCTAATACCTTTTTTATAGCATCTGTAGGGGTTTTTGTTTTATCATTTGCTACTGCCTTTTCTAATACCGGTTTTGACACTTTTTATCAAAACAATATACCTGTTGATGTGATGGGCAGAGTTGTAAGTATTTACGGGTTTATTGAGGCTTTTTTAATTATTACATTTACTGTAATCTTTGGTGTTTTTTCAGAGCTTATATCTATACGATTTGTTGTAGTGTCAGGAGCATTTGTAATGTTTTTGATATCTATTATACTATTTATTTGCAGTGTTCAACCATCAAAAGCAAAATTCTATTCTAATTCAAATGAGCTTAAAGATTCGTTTCAATAAATTCTTTGTTTAATAAATAAAATTAAATAATAGTGATGAAATAAAAAGGATCTTTACTGAAAGATTCTTTTTATTACCAATAACGAAGGTCATGTAAACATAGGTAAATAACAGAATTAATTATTAAACGGCTATATAAAGTACTGCCATAAAGCTAAAGTTTTGCACTATCCATAAAACTAAAAAGACGTTATCCTTTCTGTAGAATCATAGGAAAGGATGGCGTTTTTGTATGTCTATTTCTGTATCCGATGAATTACAACTATTTGCTCAAGAGATTCAAAGCTTTTTATCTCCACATATCTTACGAGATCTTGCTAGAGATGTTGGTTTCGTGCAACGAACCAGTAAATACCAAGCAAAAGATTTAGTCGCTTTATGTGTATGGATGAGTCAAAATATCGCTACGACTTCTTTAACTCAATTATCTAGCTGTTTGGAAGCATCAACAGAAGTGCTCATCAGTCCTGAGGGATTGAATCAACGATTTAATCAAGCAGCTGTCCAATTTTTACAACACCTATTAACTGAACTACTAAACCATAAATTGACCTCATCTATGCCGATTTCTTCTCCATATACTTCTGTTTTCAAACGTATTCGTATTTTAGATTCAACTGCATTTCAACTTCCAGATCCCTTTTTGTTCGTTTATCCAGGTGCGGGAGGATGCAGCCATAAAGCGGGAGTAAAGATTCAGCTTGAGTATGATTTATTAAGTGGACAGTTCCTTCATATTCATACAGGTCCAGGTAAACAACATGATCGAACCTACGGTTCCCTGTGTGTCCCAACTGTAACAGCGAATGATTTATGTATCCGAGATTTAGGTTATTTCCATTTGAAAGATCTTCAACATATACAAGATAAAAAGGCTTACTATATCTCTCGTATCAAATCGAATACACGTATTTATCAAAAAAATCCTAACCCTGATTATTTTCAAGATGGCAGAATCAAGAAAGGTACAGAGTATATCCAGATTGATATGGAGGTTTTAATGAACTCTCTTCAATCAGGACAAACATGTGAAATATCCAACGCTTATGTAGGAATGACTGATAAAGTCCCAACTCGTGTGATTGTTCATCGACTAACAACAGAACAACAACAAAAACGATTACAAGATCAAACTGTAAGAGAAAAAAAGAAAGGAATGAAGTATTCTCCTCGTAGTAAACGACTTAGCGGTATCAATGTATATATGACAAATACTCCTACGGATATTGTCCCAATGGGACAAGTACATGATTGGTATTCTTTACGTTGGCAAATCGAGATTTTATTTAAAACGTGGAAATCATTCTTTCATATTCATCATTGTAAAAAGATAAAACGAGAACGATTGGAATGCCATTTGTATGGGCAACTGATTGCCATTCTACTCTGTTCTTCTACCATGTTTCAAATGCGGCAATTACTTCTTAGAAAAAAGAAACGAGAACTGAGTGAATATAAGGCCATATATATGATTAAAGATTACTTTCTTCTTCTTTTCCAAGCTATACAGAAAGACACCCAAGAGCTATCAAAGATTCTAATTCGCTTGTTCAACCTCCTACAGCAAAACGGGCGAAAATCTCATCGATATGAGAAGAAAACAGTCTTTGATATATTAGGTGTCGTTTACAGTTGTACCATGTCTGATAATCAAGCGGCTTAAATCAAAAAATGAAACCCGTTAGGGTTTATTTCGTATGCAAATCTTTAAAATCCCTACACGTAGCCTTTAGAAAAAAGAAACAACATCTACTATAATTGACGTTGTATGAGCTTAGCTTGATAGCGATGGGGTACAAGCAGCATCCTTAGAAACGGAGAATGAGGCTACAGAATCATTGCTCAAGGGTACTCTTAAGTTTGAAGTTGACGAAAATAAAACTGCTAAACTTAAGGAAGTTGATTTCAGGGATGAAAAAGAGCAAATTAAAAGAGCAGACCAGGAAGCAGCTAAACTTAAGCATGATTATTTAATCCATTCAAATCCAGGTGCTGTTAGTGAAGATGGTAAACGAGTCGACCTATACTCAGAAAAACAAAAAAACAATAATAAAATTAAAGGAAAAGTACCTGGATACGTCGAAATTCAAGTTGAAACTTTGCTCAATCCAAAAAATCACACAATCACCAATGTCATAAGAATCGGTAAAGTTATGGGTGAAAAACCACTATACATCAACGCCTCCCACGATCTACTTGCAAGTCGCTACTACAATGGTAAGTTTATAAAGGTGTTAAATCATACAAAGAAATTCTCAGTACTTGAAATTAAACCCGGAAGCAGTTCGTCAAAAAGCTTTAGGGTAGGGGCTTCTAGTTACTATAAGAGAGATTATGCAGCAACAGTAGTCTGGAAAGATTCTCCACCTATAGCGGATGCAAGTAAGAGTTCGCCTTTTCTAGCAAATAAAAAACCTGCTCTTTATCCACACGCTAAGGATAGTCACACTAAACAAGTAATGGGAGCTCCTGCAGATGCAAACATGAAAGTTGTTCCAAAAGATAAGAGGGAAGATAGAGATCCTAACTTAAGAAAAAAATTCAAAAAGTGGTATATTAAAAAATACGGAGAACCAAAATGGAACTGGGATAAATACGAAGTTCATCATGTTATTCCTCTAAAATATGGGGGGAGTAATGATATGAGCAACTTGTTTCCTCTTGAAAAAAAGTTTCATCAAAAGACTGTAACACCTTGGTGGAGTGCATATTAATCTATATGTGAGGCGATGTATTTGACTAATTTTGTGCATAACACTGTGAATGGTCTAAAGAGTCTTTTAGACTCAAACGGGGTTATTAAACTATTTGGTTCCGAAGGAGAAGTTACTGAAACACTTGTTACTTTCCCTGCCTATGGTGCATCTTATGAGGAGATTCAAAACTTTGAATCCAAACATCAACTATCCCTCCCAAAAGATTACACAAAATTTCTGACGCAGTACAATGGCGCCAGAATTTTTGATATTATTTCTGATGGCGAGAACATAGGTGGTGGACTCCATTTATTCAGCCTTGAAGAAGTTGAAGAACAACTGGGATATGTGGAATTGTTTGAAGGCGTAAACGGCATTCCGATAGGGCACCTCTTGGAGGAATGTCATCTAATGATTGACAAGAATAGAATTGATCAGGGTGATCCAAATTATCTCTATTTATTTGAAGATGGTCTTGAGTACACACCGTTAAACTTGAATTTTGAGATATTTCTAGATCGCTATATCATGTGCCAAGGGCAGCCATTTTGGGATTGGCGTTATCGAACAGCAGAAAATTATTATAGATAATGAGCATAAGACAGTCAGACATGGCTGTCTTTTTGTGTCTAAAACAAACAGGAATGATGAACTAGTCTATTCGATTCATTTTCATGGATAAGCAGGATTTATTCGCCAATACTCTTCTATAAAGTGGTAAAATATATACTGATTGTAACTTTTGTATTAGAGGAGAATGTCATGAAAACTTTGGACGTTCAGGCGTTGCACAAAGCAATTGACCATACGCTGGAACAGTTAAAAAAGCAATCGGATGAAATGGCTAAAGTCAAAAAAAGCGTTAAAGCCATCACATCCCTTGACGATGCCTTAAAAGGAAAAGGGGGAGATGCGATTCGTGCTTTCTACGAAGAATGCCACACCCCGTTTCTTCAGTTCTACGAAACTTTCATCGACGAATATGAATCAGCATTGAAAAAAATCAAAAATGCACTGAATTCCCTTGAACCGAATCACAACGGATATATATCGCAGACCTTTCTCGAACACGATCTGGAACAAGGTTTAAACGCGGCTGATCGAACAACAAAACATTTGGTTTCCAAAGCCAACGCCACGATTGCAAAAGTCAGCCATATTGTCGATCTTCCAGATTTAAATGACAACGATTTTCACGAACAGAATAGAAAAGCATTGACTGACATCAATCAGACAATTGAAAAGCTGCATACGTTTGACAGGGAACAGACAAACGCCCTCAAAACGGCTGAAAACGATCTTGAGACGATGCAACAATACATAAAAAGACTTGAAAAAATGTATACGGGGCCTAAAATTGAAATTGCCACCTATCAAAAAGGATCGATTTTAAAACCGGATGAGTTGGATGCTTTGAGCGGGAATCAAGAGGCAGCGATGGGAGTCATGTTGGATAAGCTTGATAAGAGATCAAAGCTTGAAAAAGAGATTAGTGAAGTTAGCGAACATGATGTTAAAATGTACAAGTTAAAGAAAAAGCTCGAAAACGCATCCAATTCAGAGGAATACATTAAGATTGCTAAAGAGATTGGGTATGAAAATCTAGATTCAGATCAGAAGCTATATTTATGGCTGCTGGAGAAAAAGAAGTACGTAGAGTCCGATCCGATTGGATTTGTTGACGGAGTAAAAGATAATCTCGTCGATACGGGCGTTGGTTTATGGGATGCTGTAACCCATCCTATGGAAACACTTGAGGGCATCGGCAATGCGATCATTCACCCCGTAGATACCTTTAACATTATAAAAAAGGATATTGAAGAATCCTTTGAACGAGATGTGATCAATGGTGATTCCTACAGTAGAAGCCATTGGTTCGGATATGCCCTTACAACGGTGGGAACATCGATAGTAGGCACAAAAGGAACAGACAAATTAAGCAAAGTATCGAAAGCCGGGAAAATCGGGAAAGCTGGATCTAAAGTAAAGGCAGCTTCTAAAAAAGCAGTGAGCAAAACGATTAAGGTTTCGAAAGAAGCTGTGGAAAAAAGCGTAGCGTCTTTCCAAAAAACGATGCAAAGGGTCGCTTCCAAAGTAAAAGGGATTCATATACACAATCCTTTTGAGCCACAAGTTCAGTTGGCTGGTGGGGGGAAAGTACCTTATAATGCTATTGATGGTGAAAACTTTAAAGACACCCTTATTCGGCGTATAAAGGAACTTGCTGATGTTGAGAAAGGCGATATCAGAATAAATAAAGCTACTTCCGAAAAAGTCGTTAATGCCTTGTCTAATTTCAAAAGCAGAAAAATGACATTTGGAAATCAACGGTTCTTACTAGATAAAAAAGGGATGAAGCATATTTTGGAAAGACATCATCCTGAATATTGGGACGGATCAGTTAAAACGACACAGTCTTTTTTCAAGAAGGATTTGTCTATAGAAGACATAGCTAATGCGATAGAATCTATTTTAAAACAAAACCGAGGGGTTTTGACTGAAAAAGACTTTAGGGGAACAACAGGTAAGCAGCAAATAACAGGAACGTATAACGGAGTAAAATATGTAGTTGGTTTTAAAAAAGGACGAATAGGTCAATTCTATCCAGTAGAGTAGGTGAAAATTTTGTTTTATATTAATACATTAATTCGTAGACCAGATAAAACAATTACTGATTTATCGATATTGAAATCAAAGCAAAATGATTATTTTGTAGATATTAATAACATGAATGATTTAAAAAGTATTGAACATATATTGGATTTTGACTATCTTGAAGGCGCAATAATAATAAAATTTAATGATCAAATTTTGATGGATGTAACCACATGGGATTTAGTTGATGATTTGTGGGCATATTTATTAAATGTAATCGAGAATGTTTTGAACACAGGATATGGTGAAACTTACTTTCCAGATCAGCCGTTACGTTTAAGTATGCGATCATTAGCTAATGATTTATTATTTTTTGAATTAGATGCTCCTACTCAAGTTAAAGCTGCCGTACCTAAAAGAGACTTCCTTCTTGCTTTAATTGAAGGGGCGGACTATTTTTTTGAAAAAATGAATGAATCCTATGTTAATAACGTAGATTATAATGGTGAAATTGATATGATTGAGTCTTTGAGAAAAAAATTCCTTGCTGATATTTAAAATACACCTCCCATAAATTAGATAAGTGTTTCGGTGGTTTGTCCGAAAGATGTTGGTCATAAACTATATATTATTCTGAAAGAAATTTTAATGGGGTACAAAGGCTCTCTGGAAAGAGAGCTTTTTCTTTTGGGCTGTGGATGAGATTGATCAGATCTAAACCATGTCCAACAAAGTTATATACTATGTGTGTTAGGAGGTAATAATGTAATGGATAAGAAAAATATTAATTTCCTCGAAGAATTGCTTTATAATACAGAAAAAGACAGCACAATAAGTCAGGTAAGAAACATTGATGACCCTTTGTTGCTCCATGTTTTTGCAGCTAATTATAATTGGAATAGCGGCTTTGATGTCCCAAAAGCAATTCTTGAAAATGAGAATTGTGATTTTGGAACGGGATTATTAATGTTCCATTATGCAGATGGTTATCGTATGCTGGAAAATCCAGATGATGTTTCAAAATCTACTTTAGAAGAATGGAAGGATTTTTTAGTCCAAACTTATAATAAGCTTATAAATTTGCAGTTTAAATCTCAGAACATTTCATTTGACCCTGAATTAACAAAGATTCAAAAGTTTAAGTTGAAAAAAAGCAACCCGAATATTTCGGATATTTTACTTGATAAGTCACCAGGACATGTGGTTGATGTTCCAAAAATTTAATTCATTTCAAAAAACCTTGAAAGGCAGTTGCTAATCAAGGTTTTTTATGTTCAAATCAAAACAGATGAAATGAAGAGCCGCCAAACAATACTTAAAATAGAGATTAAGGAGTGTTTCATTTGTTGTTTAAAAAAGTAGAGGGTTTTATAAATGACAACAAAGATCATGCGACTTTTACTGGGGGAGTTTCTGAAGAAAAAGTTAAACTTATTGAAAACGAACTTAATGTCAATCTTCCAGAGAGTTATAAATGGTTTTTAAGAAATTATGGTGCGGGTGGAATGTTCGGTGTATTAATTTTCGGATATAATATTGACACCGCTACAGTTGTTAACAAAACTGTAGAATACAGAGAAGATTACAACTTAGCAGAAGGATTAGTGGTCATAGAAGATATTGACTTCTTTGCTTATTGTTTAGATACAAACAAGATGGAGAATGGGGAATGTCCAGTATTTATATGGGATCAAGAAAATGGATATGAAAATGTTGTGGCCAGCAGTTTCATTGAATATTTTTACGATAAGCTTAAACGAATGAAAGAAAACTGGGAAGAAGACGAAGAATGGGAAGATGAAGAGTAATCAGATTATCCTCATCCTTAATAAGGGTGAGGTTTTTATTTTTGGAAATTATAAGAAGGGATTTTCGTTCAAATAATTGTTAAACATAAAAAAGTCCTATAAACTATAAGTAAATAATGGTTTTTAGGAGATGGGGAACATGTTCAATGAAAGAGAAGCACTCCGATTAAGACTTGAGCAGCTTAAAGATGCTGAAATTAAAATCATGCGCGAACTTCGAACTGAGCGTAATAGGATTTACGTAAAGTTACATGAATTAGACAGTCAAGGTGATTCATCCGTAACGAATAAAAAATCATTAATTGAACTTGTCAGTGAAACTGCAAAAGCCTTAGAAAATAACAAGTCTAATGAAATTTCATCAAATGATTCCACACCAAAACCAAGAAGAAAGCCTAAACCTGGCACAAAAGCCTATAAGCATCGTGAAGCAGCTTTAAAGGTTTTACAGGAACATAAAGGTGAAATAAGGAGTTATGAGCTTCAGAAGGAAATTGAAAAAGAAACGGGTATACCAATCAACAATATGACAACTTTTATGCAGGGATTGATGAAATTCTATCCGGAAGTTGAAAAGACATATCGCGGTCGATATGTTCTCAGAAAAAGTAAAATGAACGCAATGAATGAAAGTCCTTCTGATTAAGGGCTTTTTTGTTTGGAACCTGTTAAATTGATGTATAATGAAGGGGAACGTATATTCGGTTAACGAGGTGATGGGGTATGAAACCTGTTATTTCAGATGAACTTGCAAATGCTATCCACGAAAAAATCATTATTGATCTTTGTATTCATGCAGTAGAGACAAGAATGAAGAAAACAGAATCAGATAAAGACCAAGAAATTGTTGAATACTATGAGGGTAAGTTGAAGAAGCTCTTTTCAATAAGAAAAGAGTTGAATGACTTTCTAAAAAAGGAAAACACAAAGATTCAAGAAGTTGTCGTATGTGATGATATGTTTGTGGAGTATCCTTATTATATAAGAACTAAAGAAGGGGGGATAAAGGAGGGGGAGGCAAGGTATTGGAAAGCGGCGTTGAAATTGCATATGAAGAATAAGCTGGAAGGATTGTGAGAAAAATTTGACCATTATCAAAGTATGAGTGTCAAATTCACATGTTGTTACAGTAGAGAGGGAAGATCGGGGCTTATAACCCAGCTTTCTTGAAAAAGTAAGATGTACATGGGAATTCCTTTGCAAACTTTAGGCGTATTCTGTAAAATATTATCATAGGACTGGAGGAAGACTATTACAAGGAGGGTAAATAATGAAAGTTGTTGCCTCTGTTGATGTGGCAAACCTCATCAATACTTGGTATGTTCACATCAAAAAGAGAGAGGTTTCTCAGGCCATAGAGTTAAGAGACAGGATTGTAAAGCTTTTTGATGAGATGGAAGAAGATCAAGATGTTTTGCTTTATTTTAATTTGCTTGACTACAGATTTAGAGTTTTAATGGAAGACATTGCAGGAAAAGAACCTTCTTTACCTCCAAGCGCTGAGGATAAAGCTAAAACTGATGGAATGTTAAGGTATTATTATTTTTTGTTTAAAGGAATGTATGAGAGTGCCAAAAATAACTATTCTCAGGCACTTATGTGTTTCAGGGTAGCAGAGAGAATGTTAGACAAGGTTGAGGATGAAATAGAAAAAGCTGAGTTTCACTATAAACTAGGCAACCTCTACTACTTCACTAAAACTACCTTACTCTCTTTCCATCACCTTTCAATAGCTAAGAGTATCTATCAAGCCTATGAAGAATACAAAATACAGTCCATTAATTGTACTGTGCTACTTGCACTTAACTACATAGATGATGGAAGAATTATGAGAGCTGAAAATATGTTAAAAGCTTGCGCTGATAGATTAATCAAGATGAATGAGTATCACTTATTATCTGCTGTTTATTATGATTTAGGCTTTTTAAAAATCCAAGAGGACAAACATACTGAGGCTATTCAATACTTTAACAAGTCTTTTGAAACAAATGATCTGAAAAAGAATGCTCCCATAATGTACTTGCAGTGTATTTATGAGTCAGCAAGGTCAAATTATAAATTAGGAAATGTGGACAAAGCTCTTGAATGGGTGCAAAAAGGTTTTGAATTTTCACAAGAGACAAACAATATAAATTTTTCTTTGAAATTTTCTGTTCTTAATACTTGTTACACTGCTCCTCTTGATGGTGTAGATCAAGTCAAAGAGTTTATCAACAGACTGGAGGCAAGGAAGGCTTATGTAGACATTGAGGCACTTGCTGAGGATGTGGCATATGTTTATATAGCTTTAAAAAATTACAAAGTTTCCACATACTTCTTGGAAAAAGCCATAAAATCAGGTAAACTAACAGGAAAGGAGGTTTTATAATGAAAAAATTAGCTGTAACAGTTTTTATTACTGCAACTCTGGGGCTTGTTTTAGCAGGTGCTACAGGATTCTTAAATGAAACATTCCACACAGACAACACAATCAACTTACTTGCATCAAGGGGAGCGGGTTCATAACCACACAAAACAAAAATACAGAGAGACTTACAGTCTCTCTGTAGCCATCTGTATTCACTTCTGTAAGAAACATGCTCTTAAGGATCTCAATAAATACAGCACATTTGTTAATTGACTTAATCATGACATGTTTTCTTTAAGAAGTTGGCTGTTCCTAATTAATTGTAATGCGTTACATTCTTTTTTAGATTGACCAAAAGTATGTAATGCATTACAATTATTCTTGAATTTCACTTTGGGAACTGCTCAAAATGCAACCATCACCGAAGACTGCAATTGACAAAAAGTATACCATTGACTATAATAAATGGTGAAGCAACAACACAATAAAACTGCATAATAATGTTATATTAGTTAGATTAATGAAATGCATTACATCTTAGCATGGAACATAAGCCATTTTATTAAGCAAAAGTATTGCAAATTAGTTTTATTTTATGAAAAAATGCATAAAATAAAAAAGACCCGACTGCTGGGAACAGTCGAGTCAATCGCACAAAGCAGGCCAATAGCGGCCAAAGCTCTTTTGTGTCTTTTCTATTGAAATAGACTACCCCTGTAACTTTCCAGGTCTCAAGGGTGGTCTATTTCTTTTTTAGATATGTCAACAATGCCAGAATGAACATTCCAAACATAAACATCAAAGTTAAACTCTGATAAGTTGACATTTTTCTCACCCCCTTTCTATCGGGAGTGAGCCAGACCGCCCTTGAGTGAGCCGCTTTGTACAGCATTTAGTATACCATATAACTGGGTTTTTGGGAAAATTTTATTATCTAGAGGTAAAATTTGTTGGCTGAACCGAAATGTTACCTCTAGATAATAAAAAAGAAGAGGGGGAAAGTCCCCTCTATGCTGAGTTACATTTGTTTTAAAAAATCTCTAATCACCTGCAACAAAACCGTTGCGTCCTCTTTGTTCATATCCATAACCTGTTCAGTTGCTATCCCATCGTTAACTTCAAATTTTAAAATAGGCTCCATCAACGTATTTGTTGATGTTTGAGTTGCATTATTCTCTGTATTCGAATTATCAGGAGAAGCAGCATCATCATCTGAAACCACAGGAGGAATAACAAGACGAAGCGTTATAAATTTATCTTCACCAGTGTCAATTTTGACTTCCGAAAAATTTGAAGGATAGGGGGAGTATGTAATTGTTGTTTTCATCAAATCAACCCTTTACGATTATTCTCTTGGTTTTTCATAATCCATTGCTTGTTCGCTGTCAGAGATACCTTTAGTTGTTGGATCAACGATAATGCCCATTGCAGTCAAAAACGCAAGGAAGGCATTAAATTTCTCCGTAAGGTCATTGCCAAATGCAGTCAAATCATATCCAAATGCTGCAGCGATTGATTGAACAAATAAAAGTGTTGCGGAGAAAATTGCTACAAGGAATGTTTTCTTTTTAAGTCTTACTTTCCAGTTGATTTTAGTCATAATATCAATCTCCTTTTCTTATTTAAGTCCAAAATGTATAAGCAACCATGCACCGACTAATGTTGCAATCACGGTTGGCAAAACTTTGTACATAAGATCTTTACCGAACTGACCTGGGTCGATTTTTCTATTGGAATCTGATTGCTCAAGAATGCCCACTCGATTATCGAGCTTTTCATATGATTTACTTAAATTTTTTAAGCTGTTATTCATCTCAGTCAATGTGACAAATTGTTCTCGCGATTGTTTTTGGGTATCTTTGTTTATTTCGATTTGTTGTTCCATAAGAGTTGTTAGTCGGCTCATGTCTTCAGTTCTTGCTTCTAAATTTGTAATTTTTTCTTGATGATTTTTCATTTTTTCTTCTAATACACTTAATCGTGTATTTACATCTACTTCTGCCACAAATTCAACCGTCCTTTATCCTTAATAAAGAAGGTGTACGTCATCCCACGTTGTTCACCTCCAAAAGAAATAGAGGATATTCATTGATAAATTTAGATCAACAAATATCCTTAAAGATATTTAAAAATCAATTAGACTCTTGTACCAAACTGACCTGAAACATAACCGCGTCTGCCATTGTAAATGACTTCCCAATAGCCTTTAGGGTTATTTTTCCCTTTCACTGATCCAGAAATGTCAATTTTGCTGCCAAGTTTAACTGTTCCGATATTCTTTGAGTTGTTACGATCAGGTTTGTCCATGACAATTGCAGCATTTGACACTCCAACAATTTTAATTTTCCCTACAGATTTAATGGAAGAAGATCGAGAGCTAGATTTTGTTGCTGTTGATTTAGAAGGGGAGGAGGCAGTCTTCACATTGCCTGAAAGTTCAACATATTTATCAGATGCAGTAATGTAATATGTTGCTCCTTTAGAGTTTTTAACTTTGTACTGATAAGCACTTCCAACCTTAACTTTTTCAACAACAGTAGGGAAACCATAGCCTTTATTCACTGTACCAACAACATCTCTGTCTTCCCAAGAAGGTTTAGAATAAAAGCGAAGACCATTAACTTTTGATTTCAGGGAGCCACTTGCAGCAGTAGAGGAGGAAGAACCTTTACTAGAGGGAGCTGTAGAATTTGAAACAGTTTTGTTTCCGAGCAGTCCATCAACTTTTTTGCGAAATGCTGCCAGCTTGCTTGAGTCACTTACCCAAGGAGCAGGGCAGCTTTTATTTGTGACATCGTAATGACGGACGATTTTATCTGTAGACAATTTGAATCTTTTACAAAGATCAGCAACCAATTCAGCAGCATTCTGCACAGTTTCATCATGAATGGTGCCGTTTTTCTCCACGCACATTTCAACGGAAATCGATGTTTGGTTCGCATTCGGCTTCAGGAAGCTCACAAAGCAGCGGTTTTGATCGTGTGCATGATAAGCCATTTCATTTTCAGGAATAATATATTGCGCTTCATTTCTATCTACAAAGTAATGAGCAGAAGCATAACGTTTGTCAGCAATACATGTACCATTGAAATAATTTCGCTCATTTAACGCACTAGCTCCTGGAGTTGCAGTCCAGTGCATTACAATTCCTTTAACGCCAGAAAGCTTTAGACCTGGACGAGTGTATTGATTGACTTTCACAAAATTTTTTACGACTTTAACCAAATTAAATCACTCCTGTTTGTTTTTGAGCATTAAAAAAGAGACTGGCTGTTTACCAATCTCTCTCGTTCTCACATATGCTCTTGTTTTCTCTGTTTTGCTAATATGTAATTTGAATGAAATCTAAATTTTATTTAAAATTGAATCACCTCCTTTAAGTCTTACCTTTTAGCTTAGCAACTTCATCCTCTAAAGTTTTCAATCTCTCAAACAATTCAGATGCGGTGAGAATGTTTTTCCCATCTGTGACCGCAACAGTGTAGATGTCTTCCCATTTATCTTTCTTTTTGTTGTAGAAACTTAATGTATTCATCTGAACCTCCAATCGTCCAAGCGACTTATCTAATAAAGCAAATTGCCACTCCATATCCATCCTTTTTAAAGTATGGTTTTGTAATCTCCATAACTCTCCAAGTGGAGTTCTCTGATTTTGTAGCTATTCCGTTATTTGCTTCAATGCAATCTCCAACTTCGACAGTTCCATCAATGCGAATATACACCTGTCCAACAAGTCCTACGATATTCCATTCAGGTCTTTGTTCTCTTGGTATATAATCTTTTTTTGACTTCCATTCAGGGTTTTCAACAGGCATTTTGACGTATTCGCCTGTTTTTTCATCAAGAACATCTTCATAAATAAGACCGCCGAACTCATTTTTTAAATAACGATCTTTCCAATAAACCTCAGCGCTTCCAAGTACAGTTCCTGCTGTTTCAGATATAACGCCGAGCATAAATTCAGATTTTTGAGCAGGTCTTATTTTATTTTTTTCAAGGGTAACGATGGTTCCAGAAGGTATGCTTTTGCCATCAAGGCTTTCAAAATACTCCGCGTAGTCACTGAATGTTGCTCCACCATTGATCTTCCCTGTGGCGGAGATGTCTCCATTCATAGAGTTAAGCATCCACTTTATATTTGAACGTGAAGGGGTTTCTCCATATCCGCCAACAACCATATAGCGATCATTTGCTCCGAGCTTAACCCCACCAGAAGACAGAATGGTTCTAGAGACATTTTCACCTTCAATATGGGAATCATTCGAAGACATGACTGTGCTACGGGAACCATCAACAGAGCTTCCGCCAGATGAAGAATAAACCCCTGTTCGAACTCCTTTAGCCTTTGCTCCTCCAGTTGTTCCAATAGCTGCAGATGCTTCTCCAGTAACTTCTGGCGTACCTGAAGAAGCGGCGATAAAACCCGTCGATGTTTTAACATGTCCAGAAGTAGTGGCAGCTCTTGTCCCACCTTTAAAGTTGTTTGGAACATATGAGTAATCATAGCCAGCGATTGTTGAAGCTTTGCCATACTTTTCAGCAGTGACTCCAAATATGTAAGCTTGAGAATTCGAGCAATAAACACCAACACTATCTTTCCGACCATACCCGATTAAGCTTGCATTGGTTAATTTTACATTCTCTGTTTTGCTGCCGATTCTTACACCGACTCTCGCTGATTCAAAGGAATTGATATTGCTTATATTTACGTTGTCAGATTTTTGACTTCCTCCGATCACGTAAATGTCTGCTTCAGCCGTCTTGAAGCCAGAAACGGAAATATTGTTTAAATTAATGTTTCTAGATTTAAATTGAGTTGCAATTGCAGGATTTCCTTTGTAGTCATAAGAGGGATCTCCAATTGCTGTGAAGTTGTTTATATTTACATTGCGAAATGCGGAGATTACCAAGGCTCTAGGGGACAGTCCTTCATACAAGCTGTTGAAAATAGGGTTAAGAACTCTACAATTTGTAGCACTAACATTAAAAGCACTTTTTGAAACTGGATCTGAAGCGCGGTGGAATCCAATATGTCTGAAGTCAAAGCCTCGAATATCATTCTCAGAGGAACAATTTACAAAATGAACATCTTGGGCTGCAGGTGCTAAAGCGTGCGCTTTTACTTCAAAACCTCTGCAATTTTTTCTACTATGACAGTTCATAAGCCATGCATGTTTAGAACCATCATCGATCTCAAAACCATTTGTGTTACTGCCTCCAGCACGGTGAGCCGAACCATTTCCATCATATGAATAACAATTTGAAAAGAAAATGTAGTCAGAAAAGTGAGTTGTGAACCCGTCATCCCCGAAGTTCCAAGCTGTACAATTGTCGATCCAAACGTACTTGGAACCTTTAGGCTGATAGTATTCAGCACCATCTGAGGAAGAGTTGTACTTTGGAGAGGTGACATCAAAACCATGAAGACCAGCATCTTTTGCGTGAACTTTATTAATCCAAACAAATTGACTGTTAGTGATGTTTACGCAGCTTGCATTTGGCCCCGATCCAATCTTGTTGTCTTTTTTATTTAAATTCCAATCAACAAGCAGATTTTCGATCTGGATATATGAGTTACCATTTGTATAATCTTTGTTTGTAATGACATGTGTAGTAGGAGGGGTATCAGGATGAAGTTTGATCACTGACTTCATACCATTGCCATAAAGTTTTGTGAAAGAGGGAAGTTTAACTCCTTTGACCATGTATGTGCCATCAGGAACGTAAATACTTGAAAATCCACTTCCTATAGCTTTCTCAAACGCAGCGGTATCGTCAGTTACTCCGTCTCCTTTTGCTCCAAAATCTTTAACATTAACACTTCTCATATTGAATTCATTAATGATTTTATCAACTAGGGTGTCACCAATAACCTTAAACTTTGATACATCACCAATAATCTTTTCGACGTTGCTGATCTTATCCGAAACATTGGTGATTTCTTTTTGAAATTCAATTTTGACATTGATGATATCTTGTTTAACGTCGCCGATATTGCCTAATACTTCTTTAAATTTTTCTGTAATCATTGGGGCTGTCCATCTTTCCCCGTCTGAGCTTATTGCTTCAAGTTCAATAGAGACCCACTTTTCCAAGAGTGGATCATAATATTTTAAATAATTCATTATATACCTCCTGAATTGCTATTCGATCTTGAGCCATATTTGATTGGTAAGGGGAGCAGTCTCTGATTTTTTGATTCTTGCTGCAAATGGAGAGACAGGTGCTTGGAGCCATAAGTGATTAACATTGTTAGGAGGGACTTCACTGACGATTACATTGAATCCATCATAGGCATCTGACACACCTATATCGATCCAATCAAACCCATCCCATCTCCATTCAATGTGTGTGTCCTCGGTTACAACTGTCCATCCGATTTGAGGGTTTGGATATGTAGTCATGATATCTGTGTATGTATAAACTTTAGGGAGGTATATCTTCCTTGTGTTAGCCACCACATCTTCATAATCTGAAGTAGCATACTTAGTCCATTTTGTAACTTCTCTTGATTCCTCAGTTGCTTCTTCGCATTCTTCTGTCGCTTTTCGTGTTCTTTCAGTCAATGAGTCGAGTGTTTCAACAACTTCATTTCCGTCGCGTTTTGTCCAAATACGTGAGCCTGGGAAGTAATAAGCACCTTCGCCGCTGTATTTGAATTGAAGAGATTTCCCTTCATTTGAGGCATTAAAATAGACAACTCCATTAAGGTAATCAACCCTAAAGTAGTCGTCTTGTAACTCACCGTCTTCAACTTCTTTCCACACTTTGTCGTCCCCAGTGACTTCAACTCTCATTTCTCTGTTGGGGACTTCGGTTAATTGAGCTTTTCCGTTATAAACCACCTGTGTTTCATTGTAAAGCTGGTAAGGATCATCAATCGATCCTTTTCTCTTCTTAGAAAGAATAGGATCATTATAAAGTTTTGCAGTATCTTCCAAATGATCACCTCCGTATTAATTTTGTTTGAATGCTTCCCAAATATATTTAACGTTCAGCTTATTTCCGCGTGTGTTGATGTCTGAGCCGGTAATAAAATAATTCAAATTCATTGACCCGTATGTTTTATCGCCGCCTTTAAGGTAGGAACCTGCTTCTCCATTTTGAATTGAGTAGCCACCTAAACTGTTTTGAATGATAAGTGTTGAATCAGTAGGGGAAGTAGAATAAATCTTGACCAAAGTAGGAATGAAGTTTAAACTAATTGATCTGCTTTGCTTTCCGTCACCGATGTACTCTCCTGTTGCGTATTGAGGAGAAGAGGGGAGATCAGACTTAAGAACATACGCAGATGAATCATAACCGCCGAGTTGAGTTGCACTTCCTGTAATTGAAGCATTAATTGTTCCTGTTTCATCTCGAACAGCTATTGTATTAGGAGTTGATGCAACTTCAGCAGTGTATCCATTCAAAGATTCAGCGGATGTAACGGATTGCTCAATCCACTTTTCACCGTCGTAAAGTTCCTGTTTATTCGTTTTGGGATTAATCCAAACAGTGTTTACATCCGGATTTTCTGGTCTTACCTCAGAAACTGCTTGAATTAATCCATTCACTCTCCCTTTGACCTCAGCAATAGCAGAAGGGAGGTAGGGGTTTTCAGAAGCATGTTTCGATTGAGCAATATCTGAAAGAATAATTCCTGCTCTTTCAATATCTGCATCAACCCTACGGTAGGCTCTAACACCTAATGTGTAGTATTTATTTGATGCTAATCCCGTGAATTTATAGGAACGCTTATCATACTTCACATTTACCATTTCCTCATGACTCATCTTAGAACCAAAAATATATTCATCAGATGATTCGCTGGAATAGAGATATACTTCAAATCCATCTATGTTGTACTGATCTTCATCAGATTCTGGATACTCCCATTTCAAAACAATATCAACCGATCCATTATCGTTGTATTCATGAGAGATCGCTGTCCCATCTGATTTAACCGTAGGGGCTGCGACAGGAGTAGAAATTCGATCATTCCTGATGTTGAAGTTTTCCGCAGTCTTCATCCAATCAATTTTTCTAACAGCATAATCATTGTCGATGTGATTTATGGTATAAACGAGCTTAACCATTTTCTCTTTTACAGTCTCAACACGTTTTGAGTTTGAAATAGTCAAATTGATCTTATTAGATTCAAAATCAAAACTCATTTCAATTACTTTTGTTTTAACATCGATGCCTAAACGGTCGTGTTGAACTCGAATAATATCCCCAATAGAAAGCCGATTCCAGTTTTGATGTTCACTTATGATGCCAAAGAAGTTTACGATGCTCATTGTGATATTGACTGGTGGGGTATTTCGTTTCTTCATTTCCTCCAGACCAGCTTCATAAAGGTCAGTTTCATCATATAGGTTGTCATTTGACCATTCTTGCTCATTGATAAACTCAGCCAACTCTTCTTTGAGTTCATTGCTAAGATGACTTTCAAGGGTTAATTTTCCCTTTAAAAGTGTAATTTTGTTTTGAATATCGGCAATCAAATTCTCCCTGTTTTTGATTTCATTCTTTTTAGCAGCAATCTCTGCTTCTTTCGCATTTCTTTCTTTAATCAATTCAGCAGTGGGATCTTTCGCTTCAGTTGCGACTACAATCTTATCCAAAATAACTTGAAGCTCTAAATCAAGCTGCGTCTTTTGAGCTTTCAATTTGGCCAATTTCTTTTCTTCTTCAGTTTGTCGAGCAAGAAGGGAGGAGAACGTTTCTGTTTGAGAATCGATGAACTCATTAAAGTCAAGAATGGCATGACATAATTCATCACTCATCTCATAGCTATGGGATATTACATTTCGATCCTTGTCTCGTTCAAAAGGGTAGAGGTAGTACGTAAAATCTTCAATGTATGCTTGTCCGGTTGGATTGGCCGCGTTAATTGAAAGATCATCTTTACCAGTCACATAAAGCCTGGTGCAAACTTCTTCAAGCTCCTCAGTGTCTTCAATGGTGTCTAAGTATTGGCCGTACTTAATTCTCATTCCTTTATATTTTGACGCTTCATCTTCAGTATAGAAATGAACCTTTTTTTCTATAGTGTCAAACACCGGAACAGCTTCAAACGTTTCACAAATTTTCATTAGGAAATCTAACTTGGTTGAAGATGTGATATCAAAACTCCTGAATTTTTCATTGAATAGTGGATTGATATATCCGGCTTTCCAGTTCGTATTTGCAAAACAATCATCAGTTACCTGTTTCATGTTATAGGAAGTGACTTCGTACCTTCTGACTTTCCGGTAGCTTAATTGATGAGCTAAAGACATACAGGTAAATGTAACTGATTCATTCTCTGCCCCTGATTTTTGCTTAGTTTTGATGATAAACCATTCATCCTTGAAATTATAAGCAGACAATTTCACCAGCCTTCGGAGCTTCAATCTCTTGAGATGGGGGTTCTTTACCCATTGTTTGTCTATCTCAATTTTCAAAGGCACAGTGAAGGAAAGCTCATTAATTTCGCCTAACTTTATAGTCAAATTAACGTTTGAGACATCAACCAGGTTGGCGATTTTCTTTTTATTTGCTTTGGCTAGGGAAAGTTTGGGCTTTAATAAATTGAATGATCTTGATACCTCTTGAAACAGTACCGACACCTCCTAACGATATTTGAATCTATAGTTGAAAAGAATTTTACATCTGCCTGTCACTCTAATTCGGTTCATTCCATAACCGAGTTGAAGATACTCTTCATTGAAATTGTCGTATCGTTCGTCTCCATATTTTGATGAATCTACAATCTCTTTTTCACCTGTAACTGTTATGACTTCGCCATCCTCAAGATCAATAAACTTAGAAGGGGAGGAGAAGTTACTTAGATTTTCAATTTGAACATCGCCTTTACCAATCTTTTGAATTTTAAACGATGGGACAATGGTGCATTCACCTTTATTGTTGATTTCAATTGTAATGTCTTCCTTAGAAGCATCGTACAATGGAGTGGTTATCGATCTACTGTAGGCATAAGGGGAATCGCATCGCATTGTTAACCTGACATAGCCCTCTTTGCTTGCGTTATGAACTAAATCATTTGTATCAACAGGCATAGCATAATAAACGATGTCTAAGTTTTCACTGAAAGATAAAGGCTGGTATGTATCAACATCCAGCCATCGTTTAATGTCAGCGAGTCTTTTATCATTCCAGTAATCTACAATATAAAAATTAAGGTTGAATTGTTTAGGATCGCGTTTTTTTCCTTCATAAAAGGGAGTGTCATTTCCTTTTATGGTTGTCTCGTTTATTGAAGAGGTAGCTAGAAATGTTTCTTCAACTAAACCGCCTTCAGTATTGACATTTTCAATCCCCATATCTGTTGATTTTCTATCTCCGAAGAAAAAGTAACGGCTCTCTCTTATCACTGATGTTTCTCACATCCTTTCTAAAAAGAAAGAGCCGACAAATTTTGCCGACTCTAAATTTTCACTCCTCTAGCTGATGCAATGTTATACACTTCTCCTAAGAATTTCTCTGCATCAGCCTTAGAACCAGTCATTTTATCCACGTTAAAGTTAATATTGATTGTTTGATTGCTTGTCGTTTGATTAGGTGCAGTAAAAGGGGAAGGGAGCGTAGCTTTTGTTGGAATGTCTCCGAAGATGTTTCTAGTCAGCTCAACAATTTTCAGGACATTGCTTGTATCAGATTTGTTCAATACAAGCTCTTGCTCATGAAGCATAGCAAGCTTTCCTGAGCTTCCCCATTTTCCGGTATACCCACCAACATCAAAAGAGGAAACCTTCTTGCCAGTTTTATTTCCGGCAATCACGACATTTAAAGCATTGGAAGCTTCTTTAAGTTTATCGATAAGGTTGTTTGAAATACTCTTACCGATGGAATCCATGTTGCTGTTGATGAACTTAGTGAATTCATTAAGCTGTTTAGCAATATCGGTTATCTTACCATCCAAAAGTTTTTTCTCAAGTTCCTTAAAGGCTCGATCATCATTAACAAGGTCATCATACTTTTTGTTGATTGATTCTTCATCTTTTTCAAGCTGATCTTGGAGTGCTTCCTTTCGTTTCGTGTTTTCACGATCTTTCAGAAACTCTTCAAGGTCTTGCTCTTGTTCCTGAAGCTGTTTATCCAAATCCTTTAATTTTGCTTTGGCTTCATCAGAATCATCTAAAGACAGCTTATTGATTTGATCTTTTGTTTCCTGAATGGATTCCTGTTTCTCTTTAAGGGACTTCTGGAACTTGGCTTCATCGTCTTCTTTGTCAATTTCATCAATGATGTTTTGAGTTGCTTTTCGATGGGCTTCAAGTTCAATATCACGCATCTTTTCGTACATTTCTTTATAAATAGAAACGACTTCATCTGCAAGTGATTTGTAAATATCCTTAATGGACTTCTTGGTGTTATAAAGCTCAAGGTTGTAGTCCTTTTGTTTATCTTTCCAGTTTTCAATTTCCTCTGTGATTTGTTTCTGGATATCAGGAAAACCTTTAGCTGCCTTTTTCTGTTCCTCAAGCTGTTTGATGTACTTTTTGGCTTCAGCTTGTTGCTGTTGAATCAATTTTACTTGCTGACTGTAGTATTTGACTTTTTGATTGTCATCCTCAGTCATCTGAATCTTGATATCAACATCTTTAAGCTTACCCTCAGTTTTCTTGACTGATTTCTCGATGTTGTTGAGTACTTGATCAACTTTAGATTGAACAAGCTGACCTTGTAGCTCTCTGACTTGATCCTCAAGGGAGATTAAATCTAATTTGGCCTGTTTCAGTTCTTCTCTAAGCTGATCACGTTGAGCATAGTTGAGCTTTTTGTTTGTTTTAAGCTCTTTGTTAATCCAATTGAGCTTTTCCTGTTGAATTTTCCGCTGCTCATCAACAGCTTTCTTTTGCTCGTTAGTGTATTTACGGAATTCTTTGCTGTCGGTGAGGTAGTGTTTAGCTAAGGATTCGTTTTTAGCAATCTTAACTTCCAAATCTGATTTACGCTTATCAAATTCATCGAGCTTAGATTGAACTAATTCATATTGAAGTTCTTGGATCTGATCATTTACTGAGTCCAAATCACCTTGTAAGCCGATTAGATCAGACTTTGCTTGAGCAATAGCCTGTTGTCTTTCGGCTTCAGATTGAGATAGGTCAGACGTCAAACCTTTCATATACTTTTCTGGATCGATTGGTTTTCCGTTCTGTTCAATCTGTAAGTGAAGGTGATTTCCTGTTGAATGTCCAGTGCTTCCAACTTTACCTATTGTTTGACCAGCAGAAACAACATCGCCTTTTTTGACTTTAAGACCTTTCTGCATGTGCATGTATTTTGCAACTGTTCCATCATCCTGTTGAATGACAACCCAGTTGCCTGCTGTTTTAGAATAGGCAGCGGTTATGACTTTACCAGCTTTTAAAGCTTTAACAGGAGTACCTGCTTTAGCTGCTAAGTCTAATCCTTTATGAGGGGAGGAGCGGAGACCACTTTCTTTTTGTCCAAATTTTGAGCTTACTCTAAATCCATTCGCGCTGGTGTAGTAATTAGCAATTTTTGATGTCGCAGTAGATAAGCTCTTATTGTAGTTGGAAAGAATGATCTTAACGTAATTTTGTGTTTCTTTGAAAGGAGGGACGCCACCGTATTTAATAACGTTTCCTGGCCCCGAATTGTAAGCAGCCAATGCTTTTTCAATGTTGCCGCCAAACTTATTGAGCATTTGAGCGATATATTTTGTACCGCCCATGATGTTTTGATAAGGATCATATGCATTGTTTACACCTAGACTTTTTGCAGTACCAGGCATGAGTTGCATCAAACCCATTGCTCCAGCGCCAGAACGAGCTTTGGCATTGAAGTTTGATTCTTGTTTAATAATCGCAGCGATTAGTGCAGGGTCAACACCATATTTGCTTGCTGCAGTATTAATATAAGAAGAGTATTTTCCGGAATATGATCCTCCAGAAGAATATGATCCTGATGAAGAACCAGAAGAGGAAGAGGAGGTAACAAGTCCAGTTTGAGGAATATAACCAGATTTGATTTGCTGTTTCAGCAGTTTAATCTGATCTTGCATTAGCTTTTTCTTACGCTCTAATGCCTTGATTTCCTTATTGATTGCGTCTCTGTATTTTTGTGACCATTTAGGATAATCATTGGTTTGCTTGTTGTATTTCTCAATTTCTGCATTTACTTTTTCAAGGGCTTCTTTATATTTATCAATGACGTATTTGGATTTCTCAGTTTCTTTGCTGGCTTTCTCTTGTTCATCAGAATATTTCTCAAGGGACGTACCAACTTCATTTAAAGATGAGTTGGCCAATTCAGCCATTTTATCCAGATCTTCTAACTGTCCAGTGACGTCGCTCAACTCGTTTATTTCTTTAATGATTGGCATTGCCATCTGGATATTGCCACTTTCCATCAAAGTGTCTACTTGTTTTCTCATTTTGGAAAGGTTGGCTTGCGCATCGGCAACAGTCTGGATTGATTTGACCTCTAAACCATAGTTCTTTATTTTCTTTACTGTTGCGTTTGCCTGGTTGATTAGATCCTGTTTAACTGACTTTTGCATATCATTGTATGCTTTAAGTTTTGCATCACGTAGTTTTATGATAGCATCTCGGTTTAATTTAACTACGCCGTTTTCAACACTAATAGCTCCAGCCAAGTCTTTTTCTTTTTGAACCAGTTTCATTGCTTCAGCAGCTGAGATGCTTTTTCCTTCAGCCATTTTCTCAAGCAGTTCATTGAGAGGGGAGATGGAGTCAGCAAAAGAATCATATGCTTCATTTTGAAGGGCAGAAATAGCTAGTTCTGTTTGCTGAGAAGCCACCAAATCGTCCATTACAGCTTTTATTGCCTCTAGATCGCCTTTAGCATCCTTGAGCTTTTGACTTAAATCTTCGACTTCTCCTGTTAATTCGTTTACCCCTTCACCATTTTCATCCCAAGTGACCTTTGCAGAATCAGCAGCATTTTTTGTAGAGTCTATAGCATTCTTTAGGTCATCATAAGATAAGGAAAGTTTGTCAGCTTCATCAGAACCTTTGATTTGTTGGTTAATTAAATTCTGAAGTGCTTGAGATGCTCTTGAGAAATCAACTTTATTCCCTGATTCCAATGCTTTCTGAATGTCATCCATGTATTTTGAAACATTAATGGAAAACGACTCTAATTCATCAGAAGTCATCTTACTAAAGTCAATTTTATTGAAGGCTTCGTTGATATCTTTGGTTAACTGAGGGTTGATTTTAATGGAGTTATAAGCGTCAACAGTTTGCAGCACTTGCTCTCTAAGTTTAGCTTGTGAGCTAGATAGCTTCTGGTTGACTTGAAGAGCTTGTTGTTCAGCTTTAATCCCAAAATTTTTATAATCACTGTCGCTGTCGAAGATATCCCAGAATGGCCGATCGTTGTTTTTATAATGGTCTGCAACTTTTTGATACTCTTTCATTTCATCAGTCAGATTACTGATATCACTGAGGGTTTCTTTAAAGTTGCTATTTGCGCCAGTTTGAATGTCTTTTTTGTTTAATTCAGCTAATTCTTTGGTGTATTTTATGGCATCTTCTAATGCTTCGTTATTTTTAATGATGGCATTACCTTGGGAGTCATAGCCAGAAATCAAATTAGGGAACGTTTGTGCTAATTGTTGCGTGACCTGTAGATATTCTTGCTCCTTGTCAGGGGAGAGGGAGCCATTATCTTTTGCTTTTTGCAGCTCTTTATATTTTTGTATTAACTGATCGGTCTGTTCTTTATTTGTGGTTATTGCTTCAACGCTTTTCTTTTGTGACTCTGCAAGCTTTTCTTGTTCTTGTTTAGCATCAGAAAAAGCAGAGACAAGTTTTTCGATTACGAAGCCTAAAGCCATGAAACCTGCCATAGGCAGTACAGCACCTGCAAGAAAAGCCATTGTTGTTTTGGTTACTTTGCCTAATGTAATTATTGCAACAGAAGTTACGTTAGTCGCAATTGCAAGCATTCTCTGTCCTGCGGCAGCACCAGTTGAAGCCACATTGAGCAAACTAAAATTAGCTATAAGAGACTTTAACGCGGTTCCCATATTTGATCCGGCAAGAATCATGGTTGACCTTAGATTGCTATTAAACAGGAGAATTGCAGCAGATGCTGTCGCGAATACACTTGGCAAAAATCCAATTGTTTTTGTTACGCTTGCTCCTGCTTGGACTATATCTTTCAATATTTCGGCAAATGAAATTATTCCATCAGAAAGGAAAGCATCACCTGCATTTGCTGCAAGACCTGACCAAGAAGCAGACAATCTGTTGAGGCGTCCTTCCAAACTTTCAGAGTATCGTTCTTGCTCACGCATTGCAGATCCCTGGCTGTTAATTGCAGTAGTAGTGGCCTTGGTAGCCGTACTCCATTGCTCCATGAGCGCTAAAACGTTTATACCCTCGGTTTCCCGATATTTAAGTAGGGGACTAGACTATATCTTCATCCTAAAAGGATGCCCAGCACTTTGAACAGTAGCTCAATGTCTGTTCTACGCCGTTAGGCTAGTCGTTACACCTTCCTAAAATAGGCTTGGCACGGTATTGTCATAGGATTTCTCCCTTAGAGTTCCACCGTTAGCATCCTGTGAAAAGGACACACCCCTGAGCAATAGGGTTCACTGGGTTTTCACTTATACATTACTGTATAAGGCGACTATAATTAATCGAGTATTTTGAAACATACCTGCTGACGAAACCCCGATTTGCTGCTTCTGTGCCTCAGAGAGACTGTCCCACTTAGAAGCAAGATTCTCAAGGATTTCAGATACAGGTATAGCTTCTCCACCTACATCTTTAACTGCAATTCCTACACTCTCAAGACTTTTAATGGCTGCTCCATTTGTTTGGATTCTGGCGAATATTGTTTTTAAGGCGTTCAATTCTGTTACTTTCACCAAAAGGCTACTGACCATTATAAATGGCGGTGAGGCGCTTCAACCTCACTCTCTATGTTTCCATAGAGTTCAGACTGTCGCTTCACATTTCTGTGTCTCTTCACTCAGTCGTTCAGGCTACCATTACGCTTGCCCCTTGTCGTCCTCGACTGAACGTTAGGATTTCCAAGTCAATCAGAAGAGATTTAATGTCAGCAATTATTCTACCGACAATGTTACCAGATTCTTTGGTACTAGATTGAATAGCAGTTGTGTATCCTAAAAGCTGTTCCATACTCACGCCATATACTTTTGCAGCGGCAGCTGACTTTCTCATTGATTGAGCCAAGTCCAATGTACTTGTTTGGAAATTATTGTCAACCTCGTTCAATGCATCGGCGATTTTTAAGCTGTCTTTAGATTGAATTCCGAAGTTGACCATCGCTGCTGTGAGAGCTTTAACGGTATCTTCAGGTTGTAGTTCACTAATGTTCTCCATCATTTGAGCTGTCTTGGTTAGATCTAATAGCTCATCATCTTTGTAACCCATACGCCCAAATTCGTTCATTATAGTTAGAACATCTGAAGTCTTGTTTGCTAACTCATCACTCAAATCAATAGATTTTTGAAGAAGCTCGTTAAACTTATAATCAGGTAAGTCCATAACCCGTCGTAAGCCAGTCATTTGAGTGTCAAGCGATATTACTTGGCTGGTGAGATCTTGAAGCAGTCTCAAAGGTGCATAAAAAAGTGTCATAGATGCCATCCACACAGGCACGCGGGACATTGCTACTTGAAGCTGCTCTCCAAAACTCATTGTCTGCCTTGTAGTAGCAGCAATGTTAGAGGACATTTCCCTAAACTGCACATTAAGACTAGCCATCTGATTTCTTAGATTAGGTGTCCTTGCAGTTAATTGATTAACTGAATTCAAATACTGTTGAAGCTGTTGATTACTTGTATTGCTCAATGAGCTGCCGTATCTGTTTTGCAGGTTCTGAGTATTTACCTGTGCTTGTCTTCTATATAGTTCTAACTGCCTTTCAAGCT
Organism: Bacillus sp. KICET-3; assembly: GCF_033261025.1. NCBI lineage: Bacteria > Bacillati > Bacillota > Bacilli > Caryophanales > Bacillaceae > Bacillus > Bacillus sp. KICET-3. The sequence goes on from NZ_CP137345.1 coordinate 2,100,579, forward strand.
CTTTAGTCTTTGCAACTGCTGCTGACTTGTCATCAAGAGTCTTAAGCTTGACTCTGAGTGCTTCAATTTGTTCTGTAGACTGAACTAAATTAATTTTTCTTCCAAGAGAGGAGAGCGTGACTTCAGACAGTTGCCCTTGCTCTTTTAGTCTTTGTAGGCTTACTCTAAGCTGTTCGATTGCTTTTCTTTGTTGATCAATATTTGTTACAGTGGTTGAGTTTTTAATATTCCCATTTTGGTCGAGATTGTACGTAATATCCTTAAAACCATCACGATTTTTTTGAGTAGTGCCTGTCTTGATACCTTGAGCATTTTGACGTTCAATTATCTTTTGAGCTTGGCCAAGCTTTTGAATTTCAGAGGTTAATTTTGCTGTTTCTTGAGTTTCTTGACGAATCTTTTGATTTCGATTATCAATCGTCTTAATTTCTCGCTGAAGTATTTCTCCATTCTTTTTGTGCTGCTGAATGATTTTTTCAGTTGTCCCATCAGCATTCTTAATGACCGTTTGTGTTTCTTTAACTGTCTGATTGTAATTCTTAAGATTTTTTTGATATGTTTCAATTGCAGAAGAGAATTCTTTGAGGGTTTTTAAAGCAGAAGCATCAATATTTGTTTGGAGCTGAAGGGAGTTTAACTTAGATTGTAGTGTTTTAAGTTGCTTGTTAATTTGTTCAACTGATTGAGCGGAGGTGTCGGCAACTGGAGTAACTACAATTTTCAACTGTTGGCTCAATTAATAATCACATCCTTTCAAAGCGAAGAGTGGGGGAGAGGTGGACAAAAATAAAAAAACTCTGCATTAGCAGAGTCAAGAAAATCATTTATTTTATGTATAGCAGTTCATCTTCTTCATCGATTTCTTCGGTGTCCTCAATTTCAAGCCCCATATTAAAGGCTTGAAGGGTTATCTTATCACCGTCAAAATTTATTAATGTTATTTCTTTAAGTTCTTCAAACTCTCCAAAATCCAAGAGATCATACTCTGTAAATCGTTTAGCTCCATCTTCAGAGTTTCCAAGTGTTGTTTGGCAAGCGGCTATAGTCAATGTCAAATGATTAACGTATTTTTTCATTTTTGTTCATCTCCTTGAAAATAATCAAAAAAGGGACAAAAAAGTTCGGTTCGTAAAACTATTTTTGAATTACTGTCGAGTGCCCAATTGAAACTATGAAAATTTTGAAGACCGTCTCTTTTTGAAATAAATTTCAAAATAAGCTGTTTGCACAACTCAAAATCTTGATTTATATCGTTCTCCCAAAGGTAGAGAATTACTATGCCATTCTTTGTGATATATCTGTTCTTTCTGTAGTCTCTTTTGATGTTCTTTTTTTGAATGTTATTGAGACTATTGAAATTGTACCTTTGTGGATGTCCATGCCAATAATCTCCCATAACTTCAATGGCTAGTTTATGTTCAGGTAGATATATATCCAATGAAAAATATCCAATGTTTTTTTCATTGATGTGTTCTATTTCACATTCATTCAAGAGCCTATTTATTTTTTTATGAATTGAAGTCAAAGTAACTTTCTTTTCAGTAATTTCAAGTCTTTTTTGATGGTAGCAGTCATAGGAGCAGAAAAAATGTTTATTCTTTTTAAAAACACTCTCATGTACCTTTTTACCAGCACCACATGTATAGCAGCTGACACTTATTTTTTCTTTCTTTGGATTAGGATTATTCCTTATAAAGGATAGTTTTTTGAGTGATTTTGCGCACTCCATAGAGCAAAAATTCTTTTCTTTTAGTTCAGAAAATTTCCGAGTGAATGTTTTGTTACATGATTCATTAGAGCATGTAAGCTCCACGCTTTTTCCTTTAAAAACAATTTTTCTGTACTCATCTGACTCTCTCATCCAACTAGAACGACAATTTCTTGAGCAAAATGTTCGTTTACTTTGTAAAGCTCTATATGGAGTCATGTATATTGGCTTATTGCAATTGTGACATAGTTTCTTTATCTTTTCTTTAGTATTTTTCGGCTTACCTTTAGAGAATTCACTCAAACACTTTTGAGAGCAAAAATGATTTTTAGCTCTTTTTAACTCATTTTCTGTTCTTTCAATAGTCGCATTACAGAAAGAGCATTTTAATTCATATCGTTTTACTTTCAGTTTTCCTTTTCTATTCCTTCTCATGAAATTGTCTGCACAAGATCTACTGCAAAAAAGGTTTTTATGCTGTTTAGTTTCCCATTCAGATCTTATAATATCTTTTGAACATTCTGAGCATTTAATATGTATTAGCCTCGCATTCCACGAAGGTTTACCTATTAGAAAATTGTTAGCACATTCTCGTGAACAAAAATGGTTTTTTTGACTAGAAATATTTTTGTAGGGTTTACTTGAACATTTATTACAATAATCACATACAATTTTAACCTCAGAAGGACTCGATAATGGGAGATCTTTTAAATGGATTTTGAATTCTTGTTTTTCATTTGGCGTATAACCCAAATTGGCATAATAAGTTTTGTTTCTGTTACTTGCTCGGACTTTAACAAATTGATTAATTATTACTGCCACAGTTTACATCTCCACTTTTGAACTTAGAACAAAAACCATTCCATCTTAAATCGATATTGTGAATCTTTACAGTCCCTAGAACTTTTCCATTTTGGTGAAGCAAAGTTAACTCTGTTAAATCAACTCTGTCATCGGATATGGCATAGTATGAATCCAGTATTGCTAAACATTTGCTTGAAGCTGCTGTTTTGCGCGAAACGGTAAGAATAATAGTGCCATACACATTTGTACTCCACATTGTTAGTCATCCTCTCGATTTATTATGACACTATTATGACACCATAATGACACTGTTGTCAATTAAATATTTACTTTTTTATTCGATTGATTTGTGTTAGTATTCTGTATGTGTGGTTAGTGTAAAGCAGTGTAAGTAAGGGGAGGGTTCCATGTCAAAGGAGATTGAACGAATGACATTAAGGCTTCCTAAGGAGCTTCATTCTAAGCTTGTTAAAGAAGCGGACGACAATATGAGAAGCTTAAATGGACAGATAGTGCACATTCTTAAAGAATTTATGGATAATCAAAATAAAGAAGATAATAAATAAGTCGCCCAATTAATGAGCGACTTGATTTGTTTTTTTAATAGCAATTTTAAAAATGCTTTGCCATATTTCAACATTAGATAGAGCTTTTTTAACCTTAGGATCATCTTGTTTAAATCCAGTAACATTCTCTAAGCCCATATCAGTTTTACTTGGCAGGAAATCAATTTTGATAATGGGGGACTTGAAATCATCCAATTTTATTTTAAGTGCAATTTTTCGAAAGCGTTTTGCTTCTACTTTGTCTGAAGATAATCCACCAATCACAGCTCCAATACCACCAGCTACAGCCCCACCGACTATTGCTCCGGCCAACTGACTTCCTCTAGAAACTTTTGAAACAGAATTATCGTCTACTGTTACTTCTGCTTCGATAATTTTATTAAATGGGATTTCGATTTCCTCTAAAGATTGATCTTTATGTAATCGATGTGCAACGAATTTTTCCTCGGATTCAATTAAAGTAAGCTTCATATCTTTATCAGGTGTAATATGAAATTTATAATCAGATGGATAATTACCTGCGGATTCGAGCAAATTTAAAATTTGTTTTTCGTCTTCTTTTTGTTTATTCATTCCTATAAATCCAATCAAAAAGAAAACAATAAACCCTGCAATAATTAACATTGCGATAAACACACCAAACCACCTCATCAAACAATATGCCTAAATTATACCACAATTTTCTTCCCCAGGAATGTTTATCTTGAGCAAAAGGGAAGGGGATAGTTTAAATCCAACAATATTCACTTTGCGTTAAATACAAGATGGATTACTTCCAATCCTTAATAATCTGTTTAACATTCACCTCTTCTGATATAATTTAACAGTGAAGTAAACACTTAGAGATGTTCATTATATAGAGAGCAAACGATTTAGAGAGTGGAGTTGATTACTGTGAGTTTTAAAGCTGATGTACTGCAGGTTTTTATTGCATCACCTTCCGATGTATCAAGCCAACGAGACGAAATTGAAAATGCGATTTTTGATTGGAACAGACGTTTTGCAGAAGAATTGAACATTGTACTTCTGCCTAATCGCTGGGAAAAAGATGTTGCACCAACATACCATCCTATTGAGCCACAGCGAATTATAAATGAAACACTTGTGAAGAAATGCGATATTTTAATAGGTGTTTTTTGGACAAAACTTGGGACTCGTACTACTAGTGCCCCATCAGGAACACTTGAAGAAATCGAAAGTTTTATACAGCAACAAAAAGAAGTGTTAATTTACTTTGTTGACAAGGACATTCCTCGAGAAGGAATTAACTATGATGAGCTAAAGCGAGTAGATGAATTTAAAAAGAAATACACTGGACTATACAGTTCTTATGACAAGTATAAAGTTATTGATCATCTATACGATAAAGTAGTTGAATATAAAAGAAACAACCCAGAAAGTGCATTTATTCAAAGGGAATTAACGAAGAAAAAGATCGAAGAAGTCAACCTTAAAAATCTAATTTATTCCGGCAGTCTAACTGTTAATGAATTTTTGTTGCTTGGTTACATATTGGAGACCGGGAATCGCTCTTTTGGAGTTAGGTGGATGGCGGATGATTCGAAGAACATGATTTTAAAATGGGAGAATCAAAGATCTTTAGGTAAGAGTAATTTAATAGATAATTATGAATCTGTTTTAGAAAATTTTCTGGATAGAGGTTTAATTGAGCCGAAAGATTATACGGAATATGGTAATGTGAAGTTGTATAAAATGCCTATGCCAATATTTGATGAGCTTCGCAATTTAGCCCCCGTTGTCAAACAAGAAATATATGAGGTTGTAAATTCACATTATTTTGAGTTGCCATTTTAAACAGTTTTGCTTAAACAACGCCATTTAAAGGGAGTGGGCTTTCACTCTCTTTAATTCTTCTTTAGAAGAGGAGAGGTTCATCAATTTCCACTCAACGCCTCAATAAAACGCTGCCTATACAATTCTTTTCTAATTTCAAGGTCATCAGTACCATCACCACCTTGGCTTAAAAGAATCAATTCAGCAGAAAACCACTCTTCAAGAACCTTCTCGAATATTTCTAAAACTTCACTTTTGTTCATGGGCTTTTCACCTTCAATTTCAAAATAAAAAAGACATCCGTCAGGACGCCTTTTCTTTCTCTTTTTCAGTTTTAACTTGCTCCAGTAAGCTTTTTAAATAAACAGCACTTACACGTCTTCTAGTTTCTCTGGCAATCATTTTCAACAACACTCCAGTTATAAGCGAAGTCACAAACAAAGCCCACCAAATACTAATCTCCATGTAAAGTTTTAATGATAATCCTATCAAAGCAACTATTGCCGCAAAGTATTTAGAATGATCAAATTGGGATTCAACTTTTGTTGCCTTTGCAATCCCATAAAATAATCCATCATTGTCAAGACCCCTTAAAAGGTTTAACATATCGACACAGTTTCCTTCAGATTTAACTGAAAAACAAGTTTCGATAAATACATGGAATTCTTCATCCGATGCAGTTAAGAAAAAGTGCTTTGTATCTTCTTTAGACCAACTTTTCACATCTTCAAGGTCTATATCGTTTTTCTTTCTTCTAAACGGCCACATATCACACATTCACCTCAAGGTGATTATCGTACACAGATGGAAAATTTTAAAGAGGAGGGAGGGAAACCCCCAAAAATTGTGGTACGATTAGAATGATTACCAAACGAGGAGAGATTGTTATGGAAAAAAGACCAGATAACAGAGCAGCAGAAATTAGACCAGATAGTAGACCGACTGAGAATGCAATGAACACACCAAGACATGAGCAAAATTCAGCCGATAAACCATCATTAATATTAAATCCGCCGAAAATAAAGAAGAATTAAATTTCACTGTTTTCGCTTTCTTCAAGTGTTTCTAGGTATTGTTCATGGGCTTTCAGGGCATCTTCTGTATTATAAATAGATATGATAAACCCTGTCTTAGTATCAAGGAATACATATGGTACCCTAACATCTTTATTGTCTTTTAAAAGTTCTGTCCAGTATTCTGTATTAGAGAGTAATAGATTCCTTTCTAATTCAACAGGTCTGGACACTTTTTTTATTTCTCCATAAATTACTTCATCTGGATTATCAATTTTTCTAAATGAAACGAGCTGAGCATCATTCTTTAAAAATGTCTCATTCCATACTGTACTTGTATCTGAAAGTTCAGCAGTTCCACTTCCTCTCCTCACAACATTCACTAATCTGATCATCCATCTGTAAGCGAACCTTGATACAAACCAAGAGAAAAGAAAGCTAAAAATAACACTGAATGACACAAAGTAAACAAGGAAACCAAGGTTATTCGATAATTCGAGAACGTCACTAAGTGTATGAACAGATAACCAAGGATTATTTACCGAATTCGCATTAATAATTTTCGCGGCAAGCTGATAAATCCCAAGCACAACCATACCAACAGGGAACCATAGAATTGCGCTTATTGCTGCTATCTCAAAGTTTATATGTTTACTTGCTGGATGTAATCCAAATAACTGTATCCAAAAATAACTCAATAATCCTGGTAAAGTAAAAATCAAAATTGCTACAAAGTTTTCCATCCTGACACTCCTTTAAATTAATTTTACAGAAAAATGTTGGATAATTCACCACATATCTCAAATTGAAAAAGACACCCATTAGGATGCCTTGGTTAGTTTTTAAGTAATTCTGCTGCCAATTTTATTGCTATGTCTTTTATTTCATTGTAGCCACCTTTAGCCAGTTTGCGTGCTATCTCTTTAAGTTTTTCAGGTTTACTAAGGTGTTCGTCAATTTTCAATTTTTCTTCAACATAATTTATTCCAAAGCGACTGAGATAAGCAAACTGCAAAAGTACGCCGTATGGCTTCGTATATTTAACATTATTTAAGAATCCTTCGTTCTCAAGCTTTTTAATTGCTTCGTAAAACATTTGCTGACTCATTCCTAAACAGTTTGCATCTACATTTTCAAGCATAGGTAAATCCTTTTGATATTCTAAATAAAGGGCGACTAAAACCCTTTCTTTTGCATTCAATTCAGTCATTTTCTCACCACCAGTAATATTTTCCTCAATTATAACATCGATTCAGACTGCGTGGTTTTCTGTATCCTCTTTTGCTTACTGTTTCTCTTTTTCCGATTTCACCTGTTCCAGTAAGCTCGTATATTGAGCTGCTCGGGATCGATGATCACTACCATTTTTAATAGGCAAATAGAAAAACGAAGAAAATAATGTAAGACACCAGAATAAGGAACAATCGATACATTTCGTCATCTGTATAATAATTGAAAATTTGAGTAAGCATAAAAACAGTTGCCGCAATTAAACTGGGAACTGTCTTCGAATTGTCGAAAGACTCCTCGATTTCTTTCATCCTTGCGATACCAAGTATGACTGTATCTAAATCAAGCCGTCTAATTCGTTGAAGCTCGATTTTCTTGTTTTTGTTTGAACTATAACCAAAATAATCTCTAATGTATTTCTGTATTTCTTCATCAGGCCACGTTAGCAATACCTCTCCTAAATCTTCAGGCTCTTTTTTTAGTTTATTCCTTTTCCTAATCCACCATCTAAACATCCCATCATTCACCTCGATCCTATTATCGGGCAAATGTGGAAAATTTTAAAGAGGGGGATATGACAATGTGCTATACTTTAATTACCAAAATATTGGAGGTTGAACATTGATGAACTTCGATCCTGAGAAATTCAAGAAACTTCTTAATTCTGCGTCAAATCCTTCAAATCCAAAGGATACAAAAATAAAGAACTATTATGTGAATCAAGAGTATCAAGAGTTTGTATCTTTCGATATTGATTTTGAGAATGTAGACGTCGCTTTGCGTATTGCTGGACTTTTTGGAAAACACGCTACGAACTTTACTATAACCACTTTGCATTTCCCTGACACAAACAAAATTGATTATATTCAATTTATAGTATTCAAAATTAATGACCCGGAACTTTTAGCTATCCTAGATCAAATATAAAAATAAAATCCCACTTAATGATAAGTGGGATTGGTTATTAATCGGTGCATCTCTGTAAGGATGCACTCTTAAAAAGCGATTAACATTTTTGTTACTATTATAATACATCTAAGTTTTTATTTTGTCAATGGTTGTTTTAAACTTGATGGTTTTTTTCTTTTAAAACCTTTATTTCATCTCTTAGTTCAGCAATTTCTTGTTCCATGTCATTGATTTTTTGATACTGTAAGCTATAAAGCAATGAAAAGGAAGTTTCAATTACTTCTTGAAAAATTGATCCCACTAAATAAATATCTTCATTCAAAGAGGATATCTTATTCAATAATCGCCCTTTACTTATAATCCTCAATTCATCCATTACAATAGCTGATTCAGATTCAAATCCATCAGCAGGAGTAACCCTCCTGTAACGTTTAAGTCCAGAAGGATTTGTTATTGGATGAAAAGCATCTTTCACTTTGTCAGGACTTGATGTAACAGGTAACACGATCAATTTGTTTTCAATTTCATCGAGAATTAGAACAGGATGACAATAAGCAAATTCGAAATTTAGTCCTAAATCGGCTAAAAAGATTTCCCCTTGTTGTGGTGTTACTATATTGTTCCTTTCCTTATACTGATTAAACCGCCTTCTTTGAATCCAGTTCTGTAGGCTCTTTGTTATTTCTGACAGCTCATCTTCATTAACTTTATAAGAACAGTGATTTACAAAGTTAAAAGATGTGAGGAGAAACTCTCTCCATACTTTTTCTGAATCAGAAGCCTTAATATTATTTGATAAATTGTTAAACTTGCTAAAATCAGGTTTAAGCATTTGATCCTCCCAAAACTTGATGAATAATCGATTCGACAGAATAGGAGGAAATACCTTCTTTTTTTACAAAATTTTTATTTCACTCAAAAGCAAAACCCCCTCTAGGGAAGGGATCTTGATTTTGAATAAAAGAGTGATTTTACATAAATATTTGGTTCTTTTCTTCTTTAAAATCACGAAGATCATAATGTTTGATTGTAGTGGAAACATCCTCATGTTGAGCGATGTATTTGCTGACAAGTTCAATCTTGATTTTCTTGACTTCGAGTAAGTAGGTAATACAAGAGGCTTTAAATAGGTGAGGGTTGATTCTACGGCCAAGAATGTCTGACAGAACATCAGAACAAAAATAATCAGCCCACGTTTCTGACATTTGTTTTGGTTGTCCACCGTATGTAGTGGTAAAGAGGTATTCATGGTCATATCCACGTTTTTCATGCCACAACTTTAAATATTTTAGAGCTTCGGTGTTAATCATATATTCCAATACCTTGCCTTCACCGCCTCCTTTACCAAACACTTTATGTGACAACACATATGGTTGTCCGGCAGGGATAGGGTAATCTAAGATTTCTGTCTTAAACTGAATGATTTCAGCTCTCCTGGCACCTACGTTAAAAGCCGTTGCAAGCCAGGCCATTCCCAAATAATTCTCATCTTCCTCAAGCGTATTCATCATTGTTTGATAGTCTTCATATGTAATCTTTACTTTCTCATAAGTGACTGTCTTAGGAATAGCAGGGAGGCCGCGGGTAAAGTTCCTGAATGTTTTATAATTGTCATCATCTTCAGCTACAACATTTTCAATATAGTTGTTTAAAGAAGAAACACCAGCTTTTTTAAGCGCAATACCACTAGAAGACATGCCTCTGTTTTTTAGGAAACTTTGATATTTAATGAAGTCACGTTTAGTGATTTTGTATAATTTTTTTCCATTTAGAGAATTATGCACCCACCAAAAGAATTGCCGAAGGGAAGAGGTGTACTGTTTTCTTGTTTTATCACGGAATGAGTGAGCGTCCAAAAATTCTTGTGTTAAATTTCTGTGCTCTTCATCAACCTGAGACCACATTTCATCAGTTACTTCAGGCAGCTTCTTTGCACGGGGGCGTATCATATTTTTCTTAATTTCTTTTGCCATTAATCCACCACCGACTATTTTATTGTCTTATGTCCAAGCCTGTTCACATCCTTGGACACAGCTTCAATTAATCGGCCATCCTTTAAAGCTTCAGCAGTGTTAGCCATGAAAGGTCTTGGTTTTCCATATCCATAACCATGTTCATCTGGATATGTGTAACCTTGCCCAGTTTCAACAATCGTTGCAACGTCACGCCCATCATCTTCGCGAATGTTATCCAATGAGATCCCGTTTACTTCATTTTCTGCTACAAAAGAGCTTTTCAACTCATGTGTCCTTTCGTAAACTAGGGGATCGTATACATCGTAAACATCTGTTTCAACATGATCCTGCCCAGTTTTGATTAATGTTTGCTTTGTGCTGCTATTTGACTGTTGGATGGCCTTTAAAGCTTCTTTTTGAACTAAAATGGCGAGATCTTTGTAAGTCGCCATTAGCTGTCCTCTTTAGTAAGCTCTTCAACTTTTTTTAGGATGTCTTCGTTTATTTTGTCTGCATTTTCATTTGCTGCTCTTGATATAAAATCAACAAAACCATTAGCAGCATCTTCAACTTTTTTTAAACTTTCTTTAGGGAAGGCTTCATGAATAGTTCTAATGTGCTCTGATTTAGCAACTTCTTCAAGCATTTTAATTTTAGCTGTTAAAGTCTGGGGCATATCAGCGATATCACTAAATTCAATAACCGTATAGAGATAAGCTAAATCTCCAGCACCTAAATCAGTTTTAACTCCTTTGTTTGATTGGATCTCAACATAGTCTTTAACGAGAGTTTTAATCATCTTGTTTATCCTTGTAGGATCGAAATTCGGATAAATGTAAGTATGATATTGATCATTCAATTCGATTCTTTGCTTCTCATTGTATTTCTTATTATCCTCTTTAATATGACTGAGCGTTAATTTTTGTGTTGTCATCAAATTTCCTCCTTTTTTAAATCCAAATAAAAAACACTTATTAAGGTGTCACACACGTTCCTAAATCCACACTGACATTAATGAATGGTTTATCATAACTTCTACCCGTAATCTCTTCATATTCAGCAGGAGTGATATAACCCCACTCAACGTAATCTCTCATAATAGAATCGTCTTCATAGCAGCCCCAATCATAAAATTGTTTAATTGCAGCATAGTCAGGATACTTCATGTAGCAACGCTACCTTTCAATTTTTCAATTTCTGCTTGAACCTGGGCTAGTTGATAGGAGAGTAACGCGTTTTGCCTTTTCAGCAATTCTAATTCACTTGGATTAGGTTTAGTCGGTTTTATTTTTTCAATATATTCCGGTGTAGCTGCTTCGACCCAAACGTCTTTTTGAGGATCATATTTAGGATTGATGATATCTACTGATACCGAAGTTGTTGTACAATTCGGCGGCATTTCTTCACCTGCTTCAAGGTTTATTTCAATATCACCTTCACCAGCATACATCAAATTTTTATCATAAAAAAGAACATGCATGTCAATCCCTCCTTACCATAGCGGAATTCCAACATTAAAGGAAACCCTAGTTACACTAGCAGGATCATTAGCGTTTATCCCGTCATAACGGAGATATCCTTCTGTAGTAAAAGCAAATCGAGCAGTTCCATAAGAGCCCACAGTAGGGACAACTATATCAACTAATTGAGAGGGAGTATTTGCAAACTTTGCAACGTTTGTTCCGATAGCAGGTAAGGAACCAAAAGTGCCTCTTAGCCATATAACGTTATTAACCACAGAGAATTTCAGAGGATAAGCTGAATCTTGCTTTGCACCATTGATTAACGTAACCGTGTTCCATGTTGCTAATATATCTGAGTCAGTTAAGACTTTTTTCCAACCTTTAAAAACCCCATCATTATGAGTAGTTGAATGCCATAGGGTATTATCGGAGCTACGCCAAACCAAAAATGTTTTTCTCCCCATTCCAGTTTCAACGACATCATAGTTAAACCAATTTAAATCGTTTGGTACGGGATTGTTTTGTACAAGGTGACCTTGTGCATAATAAAATCCAGTAGGTAAAGTTAGCAAATCTGTACCGTCAGGAAGTTTTGTTCGGTTTCCGTTATCACCAGTTATTTTATAAAGCTGTCCGCTATTCCATTTTGCGCGCTCAGAATCAGTAATGTGCAGAATTTTATTTTTCGCATGAGTATCTGTATAAGCTTTAGCATCACTCAACATTTTATCTGCTTTTGTTTGTGCACCCGAAGTCGTTTCTTGTGTCTGCCACGGTGTCCACGTTGTTGAATCACTCTTTCTGAATCTAAAGAAAGACTGCGTTCCATTATAGGATTCATATGCAACCTGAGCAAGCGTGTTCCCGAAGCTTATAACCATTAAAAACACACGGTTCGAAGATGGAGGGGAATTTACTCCTTCATTGTAGATAAGATACATACCGGTTTGAGTCAGTGTGTCATAGTCTGTTATCTCATTGCTTCCCTTATAAAAAGGCTTACCATTATCGTCGGTCATTTTAAAGAGCTGCCCAGAGTCCCATTTTGTCCGTTCATCAACTGTTATGTGCCTTGTGTTGTCTGAGTTGTGTTTATCAAAATCAGTCTTCGATGCCTGCTTTACGTTATCAACATTAGACAGTCCGACTTGTGTTTTTGTAACTTTATGTGGATTATCTTTATTATTCGCATGGGCATCTATGTAAGCCTTCATAGAAGCTAAAGCAGAATCCAAATCAGAAGAAGAGGGGATAGTTATAAATTCAGTCCATCCAATAGATGGATACCAGTGACGAAGATAAATTCTTGAATCATTACGGTTTCCAGCATGAAAGAAAAACTGTGCAAATCGATATTTAGTTGTCTTTACATTTAAACACTCACCATAGGAACTTGGATATCCAACTGAACCTGTTGAGAGGTGAAATGTTGAAATTCCTATTGGATAGTTATCTCCAGAGTAAGAAGCATCTTGAAATGGTGATGGGTCACTGATAATGGTGACTTGCTCTGATGTAACATTATGAGGGTTCGATTTATTATCTATGTGATAATTAATCAAATCTGTAAGCTGCTCGATTGTTACCCTTAGTTCTTTTTCTGTGTCAAGGCTGTGTTTTTCAAATCCAGAAAACTTCCCTTTAAGGTTCTCAATCTTAATTTCATTTTCTTTGTTCTGTGCTCTTGAGAGATTATCCATAGTTAAGTCACCGCATTTCCTTTGATGGTAATTGAACCACCATTAATCTTTGTCACTTCAAGTAGAACTGCGGTCTTCCCAGCAATGTCGAACTCCCAAATCTCATCAATACCGAGTGTACTTGCGCCAAACATGTGATTAGATGTGTTAATTCCTTCAAGAGCGATCTTTTTCCCATTCTGTGTAACGGTGAAAAACTTAACTTCTCTTGAAGTACAGTCACCTGTAATCTCTACTGTAAGTGTTCGATGAGACTCCACGATGAATTTTTCTCCTTCTCCGACTTCAGTAACTGAATCGTGAAAGGTGAAGGGGGTAACTAAGGGTTCGATTTTTCGAGGCAATTTCTTATAATCGCAAACTGACATTACACGCCTCCTTATATTGATTTGCATAAAACTTGTATTTTATCGAAATAAAAAAGAAGAGGGGAGAAATCCCCTCGTCATTATATTCTGTATTCGAATACTACTCTTTTTAACTAGTTGTTCCACCTTTCAACTCATCGATTTGCTTTTGCAGACCATCTAAAACGGCCTTTACTTCGCTGTTAAAGTGATCCAGCATGACGCTGCCGGTTCCGATGTTGTTACTTCTTACAGACTTGTCTGCTAGCATTTCGTTGGTGATACTTTTTGCTTCAATGACAGCCGGATCACCTTTGTCACCTTTATCTCCCTTATCACCTTTTGGCCCTTGTGGTCCAGGTTCACCCTGCATTCCTTTAATGTATAAAGGATTGACCTCACTGTTACCTTTCAGATATACGGGAGTTACTGGTTTACCTGTGCCATCGTTCTCTGCAGCAGTGAATACTCCGTTACTTTCGTTTAGAAATTGTTCTGCCATAATAGAATCTCTCCTTATTTATGTTTTGAATTTTGATTATTAGTCACCAATATCTACAGCTTTTGTTTGAGTTCCTGTATCTGGAGATGGGGGAGGAGTTACAGGTGTGTTGGTTTCAGTTCGAGGCACTCGTGCGAACCTACCAATTTTACCTTTGCTGTCTGCTGCAAGAACCTTAAATGAAAGCTCTGGCGTGTAAGCAGAGCCATTTTCAAGAGACATTTCAAATTCACCAGATGGTGCAACCTTGTCGAATTGAATATAGAGGTCACTGTAAACAACACCAGTGTCCGGATCATACTCGATAGTGTGATATTCAAGCTCGTACATTTCAGAGAATTTGTTCGTGTTGATTTCTACTGTTTCACCAGTTACTTCAACTTTGTATACTGCAGTAAGCACATCTCCCTCTTCGGCAAAACCTTCAGGAACCGTAACTACGCCATCTTTAAATTCAGCTTGTACAGCTGCACCTTTGCTATTTTTAAGCGATACCGTACCAATAGGAGTTTTCTGCAGTTTTACTGTCCCATCTGTATCAACGGTTACATCTTCGCGTTCAAATACATTGAATTTGTTTTCTTCAATTGCAACCCCTTGAGTCATTGCCATGAATTCCATGTCAAAGAATGCATTTTTAACTTTTGCATCAATTGACTTATCAGAACGAAGGAGATAAAGAGTTTTGTTTCCAATACCACCTTTTAACTCTTCTTCTGAAATTGATTGAGAAATAGAAGCCAATTGAGCTTCGGCAGCAGAAATCACATGTCCATCGGATTTTCGTTTCCAAGTAACATCTGCTGTATCATGAATAACTGTTTTCTTGGTCATTAAATATCCTCCTTGAATTTAAATAAAAAAAGACTGATGATTAATCAGCCTTGAAACAATCTTTTTAAGTTTTTAACTTGTTCATCAGTCAGTGCATGACTCTCTTCTTCAAAGAGGTCAACATGTTCACTCCAGTGTTTAATATTCTTACCTGCTTCAGGGGATACTGTTGCAAATAAAATAGATGTATCGTAATCCTTGATTCTATCGATACGATAGAAAGTCATATACATTTGATACATTGTCATTTCTGCAATTTCTTTGTATGGGACACCTGTAAAGGCCATGATTGAACTGATCATGTCATACACTTCAAGCAGCTCTTGTTCTTGTCTTTTTAATCTTTTACTTTGCTCGATTCTTCGTTGAACTTCTGGGTTTGGACTAATCTTTTCTTCTTTGAGACAGTGCATTTCTATAATAAGTTTTCTTATTGAAATGAAATTATCTCGATCAATTAATTCAAATATACCCTCATTCTGAAAGACCTTTTGGAACACTTCAGAATAAGCCTCATTGAAATTTGGTAATTGATTAACGATATCAAAAAGAGGCAGCTTCTTCATTTCTTCAATAAGCTCGTTTAATTCACCGTTTTTATTAAGCTGGCTATATCTATAAACAATCTCATTTTTGCTCATCTTTATTAAGTTCAGGTATGCCGCATAGTCGTTGTAATCCTTCATTTTGAGGAAATGACACTTACCAATAGGAGTGTCAACGGGGATACCTAAGATAAATAGTTCTTGAGAATTTTCGTTCATTTCATTGCTCCGAATGTGAAAATCATTTTATAACCCAAATACCCAGTAGGTGGGTTTCCGATCAGCATTCTTTTAGGAGCCATAGCCTTTCCGAAGCCAGCGATATTTTTATTGAAAAGAAGCTCAGATAACCTGTCCAAAATTTTTAAAGATCTAAATTCATTTTCTTCATATGTCTCAATATGAGTGTAGACATCAATATGAAGGTCTTGATCCATAAGCAAATAGCTTTGATTAGAGGGCTTTGATAAGCCACTTCCTAAATACATGCATACTCTACAGATTGGTGATTCAGTAATGTCATCGGTTTTTGGAGCTCTTTTGAAGATTGTCTTGAAAATAGGGGGGATAATGCGGACTTTTCCATCTTCTTCAACAGTTGTTTCGACTTCATAGCCTTCTAAGTCCTGAACATCCGGGAGGTCAGGGGAGAGGGGGTTGTCCTTATAATACAGAAGCCTGTTGAGTTCAGAATCATTAATCAATGTTCTGAAAATCTTGGTCATGTGTTCAACCATATTGCTCATGCACTACCATCACCTCTGACTTTCTTTTTAGCAATTAATTTTATTGTGCCGTGATCTCCATAAACCTTAGAGTAGTCAATGTCATTAACAAGATAATCCTCACCAAAGAAAGAGAGGAGGAGCCCAATTTTAATTTTGTCGTTATTTACATTTGGAATTGTGATGTTCGCTTGGCCGTCAGGGAGATTTACAGCGAGGTCAGTCCCATTTATAGATGTGGATCGTTCAAAAATGCAGGGTATTTTAATAACTTCTCCAGGCACTTTAACTTTGATTGGTTTTCCAGTAACTTCGCTTATCTTGTCTGAATCAATCCATTTGTCATTAGCGGTGATCTTTATTGAGGAGTTGCACAGTCTAATTTCTGCTTTTTTATAAATTTTATTAAAGCTTGGGAATGTACTGATTAACCATTGCTCAGTACCCCATTTAACAACTCCTCCAATATAGATATCTTCGGGCAGTCCAAGAATGTATTTAGTCATTCCATCACCATTGGAATACTTCGAGGTAATCAAACACTGTATCGATTCTTTCCCGTCAATTGATACAGTCTCGGATTGAAATCCTTTTAGACCAGCCTGAAAAATCAATTTTCCATCATGTTCAATTTTTTTATTAGCATCAATCTGATAATAATTTCTAAAGTCCTTCATTTAAATCACCGGATAGGTATTGACCTAATCTTACGATTTCAGCACTCACGTCCAAAATGATTTCACGAATTTCAGCCAGTTCTGCATCAGCAAGCATTTTCTTATTTAGATGTTGCTCTACTTTATAAAGAACTGAGTTGTTTTTCTTGCTTAATCTTACGCAGTGCTCTTGTAATGAGAAAGGTGCTTGTCCTTCATCAAAGGGTTGAAAAACACTTTTATTGCTCATAAATAGTCCACCTCTGTATTCATAATGAGGCGATCAATTTCTGCTTTTTGCTCTTCGATAGACTTTCCTAATGAATTGATTTGTGTACCATAGTTAGTAACGCCAACGTCTTTTGCAAATGGCTGCCATGTTGTCTGGAAAAAAGTCTGTTCATTAGTTAAAAAAATTAGACGTAAATAATGAACGAGAATCAATAAATCATCCTCGTTCATTACTCTATTTACCGTTTCGGTTTCATCGTTACACTTTATTTTTTTGTCGCGAAGTCGATTGTTGAATCGAAGAACTGCATTCCTTATAGACTTATAAATTAGCGTTTCGTCTGTGGGTAAATTGATATCAGACGTTTTGCAGTTTAGCAAGAAAAACTCCCAAATTTCATCATAAGAAGTCATTATTGAACCTCCTAGTCAAAAAGCAAGGAAGGATCTTCGACACCCATCCATTCAGCTAATGCTTTAAGTTTCCCAGCAGGAATATCATCACTGAATTCAGAGGCAACATCAATAACAAACTGTTTTTCCGAGTCAACTGTTATCTTTTCAAGTTTACTTTTCATTTGTGCAATGTTACCTGTTTTGATCATTTTTGTGATTTCTTCTTTTGTGTGGGTGTTATTTGAATATGTCTCTGCATCAACAATAGATTCTTTAAGTTCTTTTGTTGAGTCATCTTCATCGACAATAACCAATTCACCTTTATCAAAGCAGACGCTGTTCATTGTCAACCATTCAACGACCTCTTTTGGCACTTCTTTAATGTCAGCCTTACCGTTTTTGCTTCCTGCCCAGGTGTATTGTTTATGTGTGCCATCTCCAGTGTCTCCAACAAAATAAGAAGTGTTTCTATATCGAGCCAATTTAACTGTTTCAGCCATTTCTTCCTCCTAATAAATCCTTATTGTTATATTTAAATCCTTAAATAGATACTGCTGCTTGCTCCTCGATAATTCCAATTGCCTCACCAAACAGAAGGTTGACGGAAGCTGATTGAGCAATTTTCATTTTGACTCTTTCGTCTTCGATATCCTGTTCTGTATATTGGCGAAGTCCACCATACTCAACAATTGAAAATGGTTTTTGTGATACACCACCAGCAAACATATAGCCTTTATTTACTGGAAGTTCAACTTTTGAATTAGTTTCATCAGTAAATGGATTTGTAAGGTTTACTGCTGTGGTTCTTCCAATTGTTGCAGGGTTTAAGGCAGTCAAAAGTTCATTTTTAATGCCATCAGTTAGAAGGTTTTTATATGTAGAATCTGTAGATTGTTGGAATGCAAAGTAATCAATGAGTAGGGAATCGGCGATGAATACCGGTCTACCTCCATAACGTTGAAGAACAGAGGCAACTTCACTGTATTTTTTTAGTGTTAGGTTTGAACCAACAGAAACGTTTTTTGGTGGGATTTTTCCTTTAGCAATGGCAGCCGCAGTTAATTGATGAATATTATCCAAATACAAACGAACTTTTGCATTGGCAATATCATTAACTAATTTGTTGAAGTACTCAACAGAATCAGTTACAAGATCAAGTGGCTCGTAGTAAAAACCAGTAGATAGGGTTTGAGGAACAGCAGGTACATTCTCCCGACCTTCAACTCGAACCAGATCTACGCCTGATCCACTAGCAGACCAAATCACTTTTGCTTTGTTTTTCTTAGGGATTCTGATTAGTTTTAGATTCCCAGGCTTCTCTTGTTCGAGATTTGCAAATAGCGAAAGAAGATTCGTTACCATCGGTTTTGCAATTTCATCAGCCTGTTGGACTACAAGTGTATTAAACTGATGCAACATAGAAGGGTCAGGAGTAACAGTTCCATCACCAAATACTTTTTTAATATAAGTTTCGATATCTGATTTATCTGTGGTTTCCATCTTATTGTTAACCACACGGCTGAATAAGCCTTTAATTTTTACAGTGTCAAGTTTCATATAACGTACTCCTTTTCAATAAGTGTTTATTCAAATTTATGTATTAATCGCCAATGTCTACGGCTTTAGTTTGAGTTTCTGCACTTGTTCTTGGGACTAATCCTGTTTCTGATCCTGTGATTACTTCGAGACGTACGAGCTTTTGTCCCATTGTGTATTGGAGATCATCCTCGCTGTTTACAACAAGGAATTTAGCAGAAGAGTCTGCAAAGTCAGCATGTGGTGAAGCAGCGTCACTTAAAATGTATTTTTCAGTTTTAATATCAAAGTGCGCCACTTGTCCTCGTTTAACTTCTTTGACGCCTTCATTCAGAGAAAAAGCAGAAACATCAAAACGTGTGTATCCTGGTTCCAAAATAACGATACGAGCATGTTCACCTTTAGCATTATAGAAATCAGTCAAAGACTCGCCCAAATAACGAACTTCTGGGGCTGCAATTAAATAAGCTCTGTGCTTTTTGTCGGAAAGTTTTTTTGCAATGCGGTTTCCTTCTTCATCAAAACCGAGTTCCACAAGCATAAAGTTGTCGATATCTGATCCAGACACCTTAGCACCGTGAGCAAGAGTTTTGATTTTTAATGAATTCAAGTTACCAGTAGTGTGGGTGCCTACTTCTGTGAGGGCAGTTTGTAGTCTAGTAGCCATTTATAAATCCTCCATTTTAAGTTTTTTAAGATGAATAACGCGATTCAAACGAATCATCATCTTTTAGTAATTTTTCACGTTTGCTGGACATCTCTCTAATAAAAATTCCATCTTGATCAGTTGCATGATCAACAAGTTCGACCAACATTGAATTCAATTGAAGAACTGCTTTATCGGCTTCTTCGTTGTCTTTAGCAGATGCCAGAATAAGATTTTGAACTTCTTCAGTTTCATATTTCTCTTCAGCATTAAGAGCTTCAAATTTAGATTTATAGAATTCTTTCTTTTCTTGGATTCTTTTTTCGAACTCTGCTTTTTCATGTTTTTCTTTGAACGGTTTTAGCTCTTCTACAGCAGAATTTAACTGAACGAGTTTTTCGCTTGCTGCATTAAACTGCTCTTCAAGCTTAGCTTTACTCTCCTTGATTTCATTAAATTGCTCGGAGAGCTCTGAAATTTTTTTGTTTTTCTCATTCAGTTGACTTTGGATATCTTCGGGGACAACTTCTTCCCAATTTCTTTTTAAGAAGACTTCAGTTTTAGAGTCCAAATCAATTGTCAAAGTATCCCCATTTTTGGTGTAGTTAACTTTGTAATATTTGTCGTAAGAATTATCTTCAGACCAGCTATAAATGTTTACAATAAAATATGAATCATACACATCAGCAATGTATGATTCCTCATTTGATTCGAGAGTTGGATCAAGCTGATTATAGATAAGTGCTCTTATGTCTGAATGTGATAACTCAAAGACTTTTTTAAATTTATCCACTTTTTCACCTTCCTTTTGTTTTTCTTGGATAGCGGCTTGCGCTATTAATTTCTCGAATTTTTGCATCTCATTAAAGCTCACTAAACGAGATGAATCATAAGCAGGGAGGACAACATCGTGTTCACCTCGCTTTTCAGAATTCAAGATCGCATGACCTTCTAAATAAATGGGTGTTTCAATATACTCTATCCCATCTTTAACAGAGTAATTTGAGTATAGAATTTCGCAGCTTGTGTTTATATTGATGCCCCGCGAATACCATTCCAATAAAAGCTCGCAGGCATCGCTGAAACGTGAACTCCATAAAACTGCATCGGCGGCCAAAACTTCTTTTTTTCCTTCTGGAGTATCGATCTGCATAATGTATCCTTCAGAAGTAAACACGCCAATTGGAGTAGTATCTGTCTTAACTTCAAGTTCACCATGTTTATCAGTACCTAAAAATGCTTCATGAGATCCAAGAGCATCGGTAGCCGTGTTGACTTCTTCAACCTCATGGTATTTTGCAACAATAGGCTTATTGATAATAGTAGGGGAGGCGTCCAAAGCAACTTCCTTAGAAATGACTGTATTGTTATGAGATGCCTCAAAGTCAAAAATGATAAAAGTGCAGGGGAGCTTTGTGGGATCATCTGTTTTCTTTATCTCATTTAGCTGCAATTGAAAAACTTTTTTCTTTTGCTCTTTGGACAAACGTTTATTCACCTCCTTTCAAAACATTGCAAATTAGTCTGGTAAGCTGTTTCCATTTGATGTTGCAGATTTAATAGTGTTTTCATTAGTACTTTCATCTACAACAGGGTGTCCAGCTTCATTGCCTGTATATGTATAGGATGTTTGATAAGGCTTTATCTTATCTTGAAGATTTAATTCATCTGTTTCATATAAAGTTTGTTCCAAATAACTTTCCCATGACACGCCTGCAATATTGTCGATAACATGTTTAATTGACCATCCTTTATCATTAAGCTTAATGAGAATGTCCATCTTTTCTTTAAGTGTTAAAGGCTTATCTTTGTCATAGTTCATGTAATAATTATCTTTTTGACCTGCAGGAAGGATAAGGTTAAAGAGTTTTTGATATACTTCCTGTTCAACTTCCTCCATTAAGACGCCAATTCTTTTGTAAAAGGTATCTAAGTTTAATGAGGACGTTGCATAGTTGCCGCCATCACCATTTAGCAAAGATCCTGATAAACCATAAGCAGATTGTATGTCACTGTTGATGTGGTCAAATTTTGTTCCGTCTAATCCATCGGCTTTTACATCCGGGAACTCCAAATTTGCAAAGTCGGGGATGGAAACGACTGTAACTCCATCTTTATTGTTTTTTTCTAAAGCAGTCTTCACTCCAGAATGAATTTTTTGCTTTACTGGTCTTGGAAGCTTAAGATTTGTGTACTCGCCTTTACCTTTATCAGTCCCGATGGTTAAAACAGCAACTGCATTAATGATTTTATTGGCGATAGCTCTTTCAACGTCTTTAAGTTTCTTCTTATGTAGAACATCATATAAACCTGGTGTTACCCAAGATGTACCTAACCCTTGATTCCTTTTTAAAGTTCCGGTTCGAAGTGGGAATGTCCGTTCTTGAGGGAGTTCCTTATATCTGTATTTCTCTCGATCTTTTAGGAAGTTTTCATAATCTGAATTCTTAATGAAAGGGGAAAAGCTGTGTAGTAGCTCTTTTCTATAGTCCTCTTTGATGTTGCTGAAATACTCCATATCGATTAAACAAACCCAATCACCATTTCTTCTGAAAGCTGGAAAAGCATATTTAACGCTGTCAAACACAAAAGGGTAGGGGGATTTTTCATCTCCTAGCCAAATTCCAACGAGTGTTCCTGCTGCTGCAGTTTGTTTTAGCAAGTCGCGAGTTAATCTTTTATGTTTTACTCTATGGAGGGATTTATTTAAAAGGGAGATGTGCTTATCAGAGGACTTGCTTTTCACAAAGGAATCAATTTTATAATTCAAAGTTGGGAGAGCTTCGATTAACTCAAAAAGTTGGTGGATCTCAGCGGTTGAAATATAGAAATATTGAGCAAGATTTTCTATCTCTTCCTGAAACTTATCAGGGTTAGAAAAGTATTCTTTTAACTGCTTAGCATCTACTTCACTTATAATACCTTGAGAAAATAGGTTAGAAACGAAGCCAGATGCAAAAGTAGACACATAGGTACTGTAATCGTTTAGCAGCTTTTGGTACTCCTCTGATTCAATATCGATTTTATTAATACCAGCCATAATTCACCTCATTTCTTTTAAAAGTAGACAAGATCATCATCAATGTCATATTCTGTTTGTTTGTTGAGTTTTCGTTCTAAAAGGGTAGCAACATAATTCCCATACGCCACGGAACTATATCTGTCTTTTCGTTTACTCTTAGGTTCTTTTAGCTTGATTTGTCCGTTATCGCTGTATTCAGCTTCAAGGTTTATCATTTCATTGATCAACAAGGTGATTTGAACATAAGATGAAACAAATTTGGCCTTGGTTTCTTCTGGTAAGGCTTCGTATCCCTTGAATCGCTTCAAATACTCTCGACCTTCATTTTCATTTATAGGGATTTTAATTTTTCCTCGTTTAAATCCGTCTTTAAGAAGAACTGCAATCTCACTATTTAACTGAGCGTTACCTTTAATGCTGTAAATGAGTTTTTCGGCATTTTGATACGTGCAACGTTCAGCCATTTTTTCGTCATTGATACAAGAGAGTGGTTCATATTCTTTAGCTCTTTCTTTATCATATAGAGGCTGACAAAGAGCATCATATACACCTAGACCAATGCTTTGAGTATCTAGCACAATATAGTCACATGCATAATCTTCAAATAATTGTCTTATCCTTGTTGCTTGTGAACCTGTGTGTCCACCAACTATGCTCTCCATATAAACAATGTGTCTATCATAACCATTTGAATTTGGAATTAATCTAAAAATAGTGTAAACACTGGCGTCATTATCTTTACCAGCCATGCCAGCAATGTCGTTGCTAATTAACCTTAGTTCACCAGGTTTTTTATTTTCAAATTTAAAATTTGAATCTTTAATGAGGTCATAATAATCAGGTGGAAATAGGGGAGAGGCGAGCTTTCGATTTTTTTCGAGATCTTCAAATTTAAAATAAGCTTTTTCTGATTCTCCAAACCACAATGCTTCCATTTCCATTGACCAGCCAATTGGGTCAAAGTCCTCTTCAGACATTTCGTCTTTTACTTGATCTTTATCAAGCAATCCTTCTTTAATGGCAATTTGATAAGGAAGACCACATACAAAATATTTTGATCCTTTCATCATTGCATTAAAATAGGTGACAAATCTATTATATGACCAGTGAACCTTATACCAGCAGGATGATAAGTAAATTTCTTTGTTTCGTTCTTTTAGATGAGCATATTCTTCTTTTTCAAGATATTTTGGAGACCTTGGAGCGGTAAGAAACTTTCTCAATACTTTGCTGATGATCTCAAAATCGACCATTCTGAACTCGTCCACAATCAAAAGGTTTGCACGTTTTGAGCGAGCTCCGTCGTTTGATGCAACAATTTTAATCCAACTACCATTATGGAATTCGACCCTTGCGTCATTAGTTGAAGTTTTTAAGTCCTCAATTTCTCGTCTTAAATTCGGAGACTCTTTTCGCAAATCATCAATCTTTTCAATAACTTCTCTTGCTTGTCCTTTAGTTCCTGAAGCAATGACTATCTTTGTGCCAGGAAATAGTATGGCTTGAACACAGCAGTACACCGAGGTTAACCAAGTTTTACCCTGTCCACGACTAGCTAAATACATAAAATAATGGTTATGTACCATCATGTAAATCAAAATACATTGAAATAGTTTAAGGGTTATCCCTAAGTATTCTTTTACAAAACGATGGGGATTTGCTCGATAAAAAGAAGCCCAAGCACCAATACCATCCATTAGTCTTTCTGATTTAGATTTCTTGTTGAAGTTCCTGCCTTTATTGAAGAGGTTAATACCTCTGCTGTGTTTTTTACGATCTGTTGTGAAGTTACTGTATGAGGCCATTTTCTGTTACCTCGTCTTCTTCATCATCTACAGGCTCTTCAACAGTGTGCTTTTGCATTTCGCTCCAATATTCATCTGAATACTCATTTTTGATACCAAGCATCCTCGATAAGTGACCTAAGAAAAATACTTTTATGTACTTACCGATCTTATCAGGATCTTTCCAGCGAGGCTCAGGTTCTGGAATTGGCCTTTCGTTTTCATATTTCTTTATTAATGTTCCGAAGGTCTCTTGCTCAACGCCACTAGCTCCTGATTCTTGAACCGGCTTCAAATTACTTGAACCCAATAAGTCTTGGAGTGTTTTTTGTTGCTGATCGACTTTCTCTCCATTTTCACGGCGCTTACGAATATCCAACATTGTAAGACAGATTTGATTTATAAGCAGTTCCATTCCTTTAGAATCGCACTCATACCGATTTGTAAAATCAATGTACTCATTTTGAAGCCACAAATAGTCCTCAACCGATAAACCGCGTCCCCAAAATTGAATAAACTCCTCAATATCTTCTGGAGTTACATCTTCATTACTTTTAGCGAGCAGCATTTTTGTAGTATGTTCTTGATCATCTTCAAAATCATATTCACTGTCTGACCAGTTTTTAGCGATGAAATCTTTCATGCCAATATTTTTCATGTATACACCAAAAACATTAGCATCGCCATTCTTGGATTTTGTTTTAGCTTCCTCAATTGAAGCTGTCCAAATATCATAAATAAAAGGACGATCAATCATGCGTAAAATATTTTGCACATGCTTTAAGTTTTCAGGATCTTTTTTGTATTCAGTTTGAAGGCATGTCTTACAAACTGTCAGCTTTCCAGTAGCAGCATTAAATAATGATTCAGATTTGTAAAATTGATTTATATTTTGAACTTTCCCACAGCAAGAACACATAATTTTTTGTGTAGCCATTAATTCACCTCCAATACTTAAGTTAAACACGTTTTATAAAACGCCCAGCAATAGGAAGGAGGGGCAACCTTAATCATCACTGGGCGTTCTAAAAATGTGCTTGCAATATGTAAAGTAACCTTTACGTAAAGGGGGTTTTACGTTATGATTAATAAACAAGGGGGAATGCCTTTGAAAAATCGAGTAATAGAATATAGAAAAAAATATGGTTTTTCACAAGATAAACTTGCAGATTTGCTGAACGTAAGTAGGCAAACGATTATTTCCATTGAAAAAGGTAAATACAATCCTTCATTACCTTTGGCGTTACAAATTGCAAAAACATTTAATACCATTGTTGAGGAAATTTTTTTGTTGGAAGATGATTAACAATTATTTATATAGGGGGATGATTATGACTTCTCAAAGAAACTTCTATTTTCTTGGGGTTTTATTCTTGATCCTTTTAGGTGTAATAGCTTTTTTTAGAGTAGCAACAAACTCTTTATCATTTATAGAAATACTAATGTATGGAACCGCAGCATTTATATGCTTTGCAAGAGGATATATTTATCATCAATTCAAACAGAAAGACGAAAGAGCAAATTTTATTAAGCAAAAAGGGACGAAATACTCATTCATTGCTCTACTTATATATTTGGTTTTGATATTGTATGGTACTTATTTTAATGTTATAACGTTAACAATCTTTGAAATCATAAGTACTGTAATAGCACTCACACTCATCACACTATTTACATCTATGATCATATTATCAAAAAAACATTAATCATTAAGAGGGGAATCATACCCTCTTAATGATCTTTAAATTCAAATAAAATTAAAGATTTATTCAGATACACTTAATGTTTTTAAACAAACCTTCTTTTGTTTTATCTGCATCCAATGTTCCATTTACTTTTAAATTAAGGGCTACAGGTCAGTTCCCAGCCAACTTTTCAATTAAAAACCTTCTTAGTTTCATTAAAATCCTCCTAAAGTTTTTCTCATGTAAAACGAATTATGTATATAGCTTCAATATCTTCATCATTATATACGATTAATTTTGAGAAAGGCTTTATCATTCTAATGCTTAAAAGGAATAGCATTGTCGTAGTAAAACTTTTTTACAAGGGGTTGAATCCTCTCTAACTCATTTAACGTAAAACCGTGTTTTTCACACTCTTTACAAATCAATGTTACTAAATTATTAAAAGCTGATTCTCTTTCATTGCTCATGTTTACAACTCCTTTTAATCTAATTTAATATGTAATCATACTGAATAGTCCGACCTTTACCAGACTCATAAATTGAGAGGTTAGCTCCAGCTTTCGCACCTGTCATTAGACCGTCGCTATACTCATCAGAGCCCATCACAGAAGGGAGTTGAATAACTTGAATATTATGCGTGGCTGCTTCGCCAACTGTAAGCATGTTTCCATGATGGAAGTGGGACACATATAAATAGTCGTAGAATTTTCGCTTCAGCTGTGAAATGTCACGAATAGCGTTCTTTTTATTTTTTAATTGGTGACCATGACAAGCTGCAATTTCAAACTCCAGTAATTTGAAGTCTACGATAGCTTCATCTTGAAGCGGAACTTCAATTCGCTCATTGTCTTTAAGCATGTCATGAATATATGTGGCAATGATACGCTCAACATCCTCTTTAGGCATTTCCAAACGACTTGAATTATGTAATCTTAACTCTGTATGGTTAGCAGAAGGGATATGTATGTACTTGATCTTTACGTATTTAGAAAGTTCTTTAAGCCACTCAACCTTATAACGTGAGTATTTAATAACTTGATCAATGAAACCGTACTGTAAAGCCGTCAGTTGAGATACCCGTAATGCCATTCCTTCAACACTGTCAGCACCATTTAGTACGACCAATTCATCTAAGCTTTCTTTTTTTATGTATTCAATAGTCTCAGAGAGAATTTGGTTCATACGTTCAAGATAAATTTGCTCGTTGTATTCATTGTTACAACTTTTAAATTGTTTACCAAA
The DNA here is from genome assembly GCF_033261025.1 of Bacillus sp. KICET-3. Taxonomy (NCBI): domain Bacteria; kingdom Bacillati; phylum Bacillota; class Bacilli; order Caryophanales; family Bacillaceae; genus Bacillus; species Bacillus sp. KICET-3. The sequence continues at coordinate 2,127,875 of NZ_CP137345.1, forward strand.
ATGTTCATCACCAAAGCCAAGAACAGCAGCTCTTTTTCCCACGTTCTTTTCCAACACTTGAAAAGAGGGAGGGGGAAGAGTGCCAATTTCTTTAATTGCTTGAGATACATTTTCATAAAGCAGTTCAGTTCTGCTTTTTATTCGTGTTTCCTTATGAAATTCATGTTTAACGGCCTGAAGTTTCTTTCGTTCTTCCATAACTTCAAGCTTTTTCATTTCTAATTCTATCAAGGCAGCGTTGGAATCTACTGATTTTTCTTTTTGGTATTCAACGCCTTCAATGAAGTTTTTGAACCATTTCCTATAAACGGATTCTCCTTTATTTTCACCAGTTTCTTTGTTAATAAGCTCCTTAATTTCTTCCCAGTTTAAATCGTAAGCATCTTTATTGGAGCAAATTCTAATTTTCCATTCTTTTAAATTCTCATCAGGGCGACGTTTCGTTTGAATAGGATCGATCACTCAATCACCATCCTACTCATCTTCTTTAACAGGAAGTTCATTTTCTTCCTTGATTGTGATTGACACGTTTTTCCCATTAAACTCATATAATCGTTCCCTTAAATCATATGTGTACTCATCTTCTTTTGTTTGTTCAGTTATCTCCATTAAATCCATATCCAAAAAACCTTTTAAATTCACTTGGTTAACTTTTTTACTTGATCTACCTTTTGCCATACCAAAATTCCTCCTTGTTATCCTTTTAATTGATATATAAACTTAAATAAATTCCTTCGGAAGTCCGATGATCCGACAGCATCGGCCAATCCGAAAAGAGGGGATGGAGGGGAATAATAAGAAATGAATAAATCGGATAGGTGTTGAGGGAAAACACCCGAAGGAATTTACAAAAAATAAAAGCCCCTCTCACCTACATAAGTAGCTCACGTAGGAACGCAAGCCTTCGGATCGACAGGGAATGTGGCTGATTACGGGTTAGCCAAAACCTTTAAATCGGCAAAAATTTAAGTAAGCCGAAATAACAAAAGACGCCTTTATAAGACGTCTTCAGGAACTCCTTCTACACGTGGCAGATGAGCTAAAAGTGAAGCAGCAGAGAACAGAGTTAAAGTTATTTTATCGAAATATGACCACACTAAATATCTAACGTCCGTCAAATCGTAAATCACGTAAATCGTAAGCTGTTAAACGTTATCCGTTTCCCATCCTACAAATAAATGTTGTAATTTTATCGGTATTACAGTTCAGATACGCTCTAAACCAAGGCGGCTCTCTACTTCTCTGATGCTCCGTGCTGATGATTTTACATCAGCTATCAAGGTGAAATCAGTTTCACCCTCATAGCTAAGGCAAAAGCCCAGCATTTATAGATACTTGTCAGCGGCCTCAAACTCAATTTCATAGTTATGATTTGCTTTTTCAATTGCATTTGATAAGCGATTCGCCATTCTTTCAAGTTTTAATCCTTTAGATTGCATTTTCTCAGGATCAAACATTGCTTTACGATAGCTAATAACATCAGAGTAAGATGATAGTCGTTCAGTTTCTTTAGAACGGCCGTAGCTTTTAAGTCTATTAGCTTCACCTCTAAGTTGCTGAGCTAACTCAAGAGCCTCAGTAATAGACAATTCTTTTTCATCCCATACAACTTTAGCATTAAGGTTAGCTTCGGACATTAATACTACCAGATCTCGATAATCTTTTCTAGCCTCTTCCAGATCAGATGTAATTTGATCTACACTTTTTGTAGGTTTGATGTATTCTTCGCCTTTATCATACTCAACATATGCAACACTGTCACGTTCTTGTAAGAGTTCCTGAATACGTTTAGAAATAGTATTTCTTAAAGGAAGAGCCTCGAATAGTGCGATTTTTGACATTTTCTATCGACTCCTTTTTAGGAATATAGACTGATTTTAATATAATTTTGATATATTGCCAACTATTACACATTATCTCTGATAGATTATTTTTAGAAGGGGACAAGACGCATCCAATCCCCTTAAGTGCAAGCCGAAGCTGTACACCGCAATTAATTGGTGAGCTTAATTGTCCCCCATGATAAGACTGCGATGGGTTCGCCCGTCTTTATGCGCTTAGGTCTTATCGACAATATCCAGCCCGATAATAGCCACTTGCCTGTCTCCTAGAGATACAGACGATCGATCTAACCTCGATCCCTCGCAAATGACTATTATCCGACCCACTTCAAATGGAAGTGGAGGGAAAAGGAGTAATTATTCTAAGGGATTAACCCAATACTCCTCATATACTCTTCCTCTGAGGCGAAGAAAAGCTCGATCTGTTCTTTGGTAATCGTAATATTGTGCTTCTTTGCATTTTTTAATATTACTTTTTCTAAATCATCATAGTTAAACTCAATCAACAGAATAATTCTCCTTTTAATTATTGTTTGATAGCATCTTTAAGAGCTTTAGCAGCTTTAAATGCTGGTGCTTTTGTTGCTGGGATTTCAATTTCTTCCCCTGATTGAGGGTTGCGCCCCTTGCGTGCAGCACGCTCTCGCACTTCGAAACTGCCAAAACCGTGCACTTTAACTTTTTCACCATCTTTTAGAGCAGATGTGATTACATCAAATGTTGAGTCAACAACCAATTCCACATCTTTCTTTGTTAGTCCTGTAGCCTCTGCAACTGCACCAATTAGTTCTTTTTTATTCATTCTTATTTCCTCCTAAATGTAAGTTTAATTTTATGTATCCTTCCATATAATAAAAATTTATGTATGGTTCAAAAACGCTTATATATCAAGGGTTTTAGCGTTTTTCTAAAGCGTTACATTTCGATATTTTCTTACTCTTGCCCTTGTTTTTTCTTTTGCTATAACGGATGCACAAAAAGGGCAGTATTTAGATTTGTTACTTTTAAATCTAAATGGGGTTTGACAATTGACACATGGTTTAACTTTCTTTTGACCAGTGTGCAGATCATAATAAAGGCCGATACTGTCAAACGATCTTATTTTGATAGCCGTTTCTCCGCCAGGTTCAATACCATAGATAAAACTTAATTTAATGAATCCTTTATTTCGAATCTCAACAATGTCTTTCGTGGCCAACTCTCCAATGTTTTGATGCAGCTTGTTGGCAGTTAGCGAAGTATGAGAAGCATCTATAAGTTCTTTGTATCTTTTGTTGTTTCCGCCAAAATAGTGTTCTGTTGTATGCTCCCCGTATTTGATGTGATGAACTGTCGAATATAATTTTGCTAAGACGAGAAGGGTAAAGCAGAGCTTTTTTTGTTGATGGTTGATATCTAAAGAATCAATAAATCGAAGTTCATTATCGGTTATATCAATTTCATCTATATTGATTAAAATATTTTCTTTTTTTCTTGCATGATTGAGTACTGTATTAATTTTTTTGTAATATAGCACCCGGCTAAAATTCTCTATGTTTTTTTCACAGAAATCATAAAGGAGTTCTTCTCGTTTTTTAGGTTTATATCCTAATTCTTTATAATACTTGGCCAATAGCTTCAATTCATAATTCAGGTTTTTTGAAATAAATCCATTTTCAATAATTGCTTCTGCATATTCTTTCTCTTTAAACTTAAATTTGTCTATCATAGACACACCTTTCTTAATGAATAGTGTTTATTAAGGTAATTAATATCTCCGTCTTGATCCAAAACAGGGAGGTAGAAGCTGTCTTGTTTTCTTTTTACGTTTTCAAATATGTATTGGCCGTATAAATGCCATAGAATCTCTTTATTGGAGCTCTTCTCATCAACATAGAATAAGCGAATAAGGTAATTAACTGCTTCATAAACATTGGAACAGATATCGCTTATCTTTTGCTTAAATAATTCTAGGGAGTTTGAGAAATTGTTACAGAGCTCTGCATCATAGAGATTCTTATCAGATTCATTACTTGTTCCAAATGAAAAGGATTGATTAATGCTCTTCTTATGTTTTTGGTATGCTTTCATTATTTTTTTGTAACGCGATTCATCAAAGTCAATAGTGTCGTCCATGTAAAGCTTGTAAATCTCATAGTCAACATCCTTGTTTACAATGCTTCTTATACCGAAATCAACAGATTCAATGTATTTACATAGCCTATTCATTACACAGTCGCTCTCAATCACAGGGTTAAACCTTTCAAATAGCTTAAGGAATTCATGTTGCTCCTTTGTCTTTCGTTTTACTTTCCTTAGCTCCTCAAGGCTAATTCCAAACTTCTGCTTGCAAGTGATATCGTAGGTTTTGACATGTTTTTTATACTTATTCTTTGTGCCTTTATACAAATAAATAAAGAAGTAGGGATGCTTATCCAATAGGATTTTATTGTGAAATTCCTTTTCCAGTTTTGTTTTCTCCGGATCATCTTTTTTGATCTTTTGATAATTGATCCAACGCGAAGGAATTCCTTTAACTTCTCTCCCAATTTTTGCTTTGTCGATTTGAGCACTTTGCAATTTCGTACACATCTTTACACGGTTCAATGTAGTCAAATATTCATCAGTATCAACGTCTAATTGCGAAAGAAGGGCATATCCACTCGTGCTTTTATTTGTTATCGAGCCAATGATTGACCCAAACGAAAACAGGTCTGCATTAAACAAATCTTCCTCTGTTAAAACCTTTTTAGTCGAAGTGGGAGGGGTGTATGCAACTGGCAGCTCATCTTTATAAACCCCTCTTAATACTGTTTCATTGGACGTGGTTGCAATAATGTCATAGTCAAAATCACTACCAGCCCAGTTCATTGTTTCAGATCCATGCACATTCACAATGATGCCTGTGTAATTGTATCTGTACCAATAATCCAAATCCTCATTTCGCTTAAGATTCAAAATCAAATGTTCGCTGCGATAGGTGAGGGGAGCGCGCATACTGTCAACATATTTGACCCCTTTTTGATTCCAATAGTTTGAGTAGTATTCACGCTTACCTAAAAGCCCCGTTACCTCTAACCCACAAACGTGCTGCATCATTGCATAGGGATCGCTGACAAGCGTCTGAAAATTTCCGTCTAAGATAATATCCCCTAGGCAGCCACGTTGGATTTTCTTTTTCATAAGGTCATATATTTTCTTTTTTATGTATTTGTCATTGATTAAACTGGGGTTCACGATTAAGGACTTAACCCAATGATTTTCAGATTTCTCTAAGTAATTCATGATTTTTTCGTCTGTAACGTCAGTTCCAAGCAAGAACAGAATGGTGTAATATATGTTCCCTGAATTAACACCAGTAATCCAATTTACAAACTTCTCACAGATCTTTTCAATGTCCTCGTTGTTAAGGTTCAGTGTCTGCAAAAATTGATAATTCATTTTCAAAATGTCTTTATCTTTTTTAGGACTATGCAGTGATACTCCCCATTTTAAATTGTTCTTTTCGCAATTATGTTCATAAACTTCAATAGAAGGGAAGCTGTCCCAAAGTTTAAATTGGCTTTCGGTAAGGATTACATCGATGTCTCTTAAGTCAACAATTTTCGGTTTCCCATTTGCGTCCTTATATGAAGTTCTTATTCTGTAATTGCCGTTATTGACTTTTTCACAAAACTCATGAATGGGGAAGGTGTTAAGCATTCCTTTGATGAAGTTCTGTCTGATACACCATTGTGCAGGTACATAATCTAAGCCTAATTCATTTGCCCATTTTTTCGCCATCTCATAGCTAATCAAGCCTTGGCCATCAAAACGGTTAAATGATTCAACAATATCTTTAACTTCGATAATGTCATCATCTTCACAATCTGTTTCTGTCACAAAGTTTACTTTTACTTTAGTGTCGCTATAATAATCAGGAACTAAACAAAACCGGGGAGCGCTAACTACTTGAGTGGCGCTGCCAGCCAATCCCTTATAAGCATTAAACTTAGAAGGGACTAGGGCTTTGTTTAAATCTCTTCCGTTATCCAGGATTTCATTAAGTCTTTTGGATGTCTCTTCTTCGATAAATACGACAGTGGACACTCTTGCTTGACCTGCAGAAGAAGAGAAGCGGACAAACCGTTTGTTATTTAAGATCAATCCATTTTTATGTAAGTCTCTATAATGGCTGTTGTGATCCATTTTGATCGTTATGTATTCTGGTACGAAAAGCATCTCATTGATTTCTGATTGAATTTCTTTTAATCTTTTAGAGATTTCTTGAGAATGCTTTTGTTTTTGTAAATGCTCTTTCTCTTTGTTAAGAGTCTCAAGGTAAGCATAATCGATGATTTCGTTCTTAATGTCTCTTATTGATCTTAAAATTTGATTATCAAATAAGGCAATTACCTCGTTGTATTCCTGTGCTTCTTGAAAAGAAAGAGTAATGTTGTATCCAAATTCTTTTAGGCGCGAAGAATTAAATTTATATGTATAAAATTGTTGATTGTCCAATAGGCACCCCTCATTTTACACTATGTATTTTTAATTAGTTTTAAATAACTCAATTTCAGTTATGTATGATGCAATCTGATCAAGCAAATAGTGAAGATCCTCATTACTCATATCGGATGGAGAAGAAATAAATGACATATCTTCAATCCAAGGATTCCTCTTGATGATCAATTTAACGTGTTTCAGTTTCTCTTCTGAAGAAAGACAAATATCATCTCTAAATTCATCTTCGACCAATCCTTTTAATTTGTTTAATAACCTTTTTGAAACAACAGTGTTTTCACTGGTAACAGGTTCTTTTCTAATAAACATATATTCTTCTTCACTTAATCTCTTAATCTTGTTTCTGCTATTACCAACAAAGGCTGATTCACCAATGTTCAGAGCACGGTTTAATACTTCTCGTTTAATGTATGTATGACCGTTTTCTTTGATTTGAATGTCTTTTGTTAATGTATATCCTTCTGTATTATGTAGTAACATGCTTCTCCTCCAAAATATTCGATTTATTCATTGAATCACACTCCTATTGAATATTCTTAGGGCGGTTAACACTGATCAACTGATCCTAATCACATATCAAAATCACTCCCTGCTTACTTTTCTATATTAATTATATCCTTTTAATTTGTTTATGTCTAATGTTTTTTTAATACCATAACCTTTCAGGTTTGAACATAACACGACCCAAAATAGGCAATATTAATTGTATTTTCAATAATTTCAAAAAATATATTGATCCAAATAAGGGCTGTGGTTACAATATAATAAAAATATGGAAGAGGTGATTTTTAATGGAAAAAGCGTTGCTAATGTTATCAGGAGGACCAGATTCTTCAACCTTGGCTTACTGGATTAAACATCAGGGATATGAACTGCACACATTAACGTTCAATTTTGGAGAAGAAGAGGGGGAGGCAGAAAAGAGAACCGCTAATTTCATCGCGAAAGATATTAGTAAGTCTCATAAATTCATTAGTTTTGAAAGCGTTTTACGAGAATTCTATATGGAAGACGATCCAATTCATATTCTTCGTATAGCCCATCTACCATCTCCTATTAAAGCATTTGGAGCAGGAATCGCTATTTCTTTAGCTGCTTCTTATGCAGCAGAGAATGACATTCATCATTTATTTTACGCGGTTCACAAGGATGATACGATCTTTAGAGAAAACAATTATGAATTTTTCAATTTACTTTCAAAAGCTATTTCAATTGAATTGGGTCGCGAATTTAAAATTCACACACCATTTCTTGATAAGACAAAAGCAGAGGTTTTAAAAATTGGATTCGATCTTGGTGTACCACTTGAAGAAACTTGGAGTTGCGCTTCTAATAGCACTATTCATTGTGGTTGGTGTGATCCATGCAAAAATAGGCAAAAGGCTTTCAAAGACAATGGAATTACTGACAATACGCTATATGAAAATGTAAATAGCAAAAATTCAAGTGTAAATGTGTAGTTGAACACATAAAAAGCCTAGGTTTTCTTACAAAAAGAAAACGTAGGCTTGTTTTTAACTGTTTAGAGGTGGGATAGATAAATGTTGGCTATTTCTTATGTCAGTAAGACATTTGGAAAGTCACGTGTTATTGATAATGTTTCTTTTAATGTTAATCCAGGTGAATTAGTAAGTTTGTTGTTAGCTGCAATGTCATTACCTTTTAACACAGACTTTTTCACCGATATTGTACCTTTATATTCTATACCCTCACTTTTGAAAAGAAGTGTAGTCGGAAATACTATACAAATGGAATTTTATTTTTTATTATGTGCGAAAACAATGTCAGAAAGAGGGGAACACTTAACAAAGTATGAGTGAAATGGATAAATGTATATTTTGTGATATAGTTAGACAAAAAATTTCTTGTTTTGAGATATACAAAAATGACTTTGTAACAGCATTTCTTGATATAAATCCTATTTCATATGGTCATACATTAATTATCCCTAATAATCATATTGAAAGATTAGATCACTTAAACGATCCTTCACTTTCAAAGGCTTTAATGAATTCTCTTATAAATGTTCCTCGAATATTAATTAACTCAGGTGTTTGTGAAGATTACACTATATTGTCGGATAATGGGCATTTTGCTCAACAAGATATTAAACATCTTCATTTTCATGTAATCCCAAGGCACGTGAATGAAAAGTTAGAATTTAAATTAGATACCGACTATACAGCAGCTAATAAGAACAACTTACTTTCATTATGGAAAAATATTGTAGGGGGATAATCAGAAACGATTATCTCTTTTTGTTTCCTCATATTGTATTGAAACCGAAAAAATGTAGCTATCGTTATGAGGTGATAGAAGTAAATAAAAGACAGTAGCTGCAAGGGAATTATGTGTTATTTATTTAGGAAAGGGGGAGGGTGAATCGTGAAACCCTTGATGGAGAAGGTGATGAGAAAGATTTGAGTAGGACGAGGAATGATTTAGAGGGAGTGGAGAGTGTGAAATGTGTTGATATTAATGGATTTTACGATAGCGATTACGATTGAATTTTGACTGAAATCGAAAAAATAATCTTGGTGTGGAAATGGAAGTGCTAGGGGCGAATATAACCCCATTTGACGCAATTTGGATGTTAATATACCCCCCTCTATAACCTAATATATGGAATTCATTTACGGTTATAAGCACTATTATAACTGGATTTATTGAACCGTTATTCAGAATCTTCCTGAGAACACATTGTAATGAAAAGTCAATAGTTTGTGTGAATATATTTCAAAAAAATTTAATTTGTGTTCACAATAACCCTTGAAACATTTCTTTTTTTATTTATAATCGTGAGAATAACAGCAAGCCGCGAGCCGAAGACTTATTTTCTTTTTAACACACTTGTACTATATTATAAATTTCTCTCCATTGCTATTCCTCACATTAAAAAAGAGACCAGCCACAAGACTGATCCCCTTTGTTATTTATTCTATAGTCAACCATTTCGATTTAGCTTCATATAAATTATCTCCGTTTGAAGATTTTTTCAATCCTACATATACAATAGCATCAGTTTTTTCTTCCGGATGTATGATAGTTATAGATTTCAAAGGAGTAACGGAAGTAAACGAACCTGTTGGCAGATTTTCACCCATTCCTATTGACCAATCTCCTTTCCAAGACAAAAACATTTCATAATAAATAGTCCCGCATTTACCGTTCTGTTCGGCTTTCACATCAACTGTCTTAGCTCTAGATGAGTAGTTCAATGCATCAGTATACACGCGAACTTGACATCCTTGTTTAAATCCATTAAAGCTTTGCCAATCTGACCAAGCCGCAGAAGCATTCTGAGGTGAGAACCCTAATAAGATCGCCATACTCACACCGAACAACACACATAGTTTTAATACTTTTTTCATCTCTTAACTCTCCTCCTTTTTGATGGAACTTTACATAAATAATTCCATCTGATGAAATCATAGCCTAGCAACTCTCTTAATTCAATGTGTCAATAGATTGGTATTTTATGTATGTTGAGAATCCAAACATAAACAAATTAAAAATAATTACATGATATATTGACTATCTTTAATAGTCGTGATACAATTTAAATATAGTTAATCGATACATATATAACCGAAAGGGGAAATGAAAAATGGCAAAAGCGATCAAATTTATGGGTCAAAATGAAAAATTCGAGAAATGTTTAAATGAAGCGTGGGGGCTGCATTTAGATGAATTCGCGCCCGAACTTGATAACCTTGAAAGCAAAACGATTTCTAGTGTAATGTTTAAGGTTTTATCTGAGCGCGACCTTGCGATTGAGGGACATACGAATGTGCCTTCAAAACACATCAACAAAGTAGATAAATTCCTTTCCAAGTGGAAAAATCACATTGAAAACGATGATGAGAAAGCAATGTATAGGATCTTTTAAAAAAGGGATATGGCCCTTTAAATTTTTCTCTTTTATTTCATACTCATTGAATATATAATATGTTTAGAGGAAGGAGGATAATTTTGAATCATTCGCGAAAAATCTCGCAAGCGTTCGTTAAGACTTATCCAATCCGGTAAATGGTTTAAAGAGTTTGCCCATGCTGAATATAATAACGATCTAAACGTTATGACTCTTTTGCGTTTCTGTTGGGGCTTAGATGATTCAACTAAACAATGGGCAAAGTATAGGCTGTCAGTTGCAAAAGGTGAATGCCAGGAAATCAAAGCAACACGAAGACTGAAAGGTCTAGTAAAGGAACGAAACAAGAAAGGGATTCATAAAATGACAAAACAAATTAAAAATAGAAATAAAACACGACTCAGTTTTATAACTGGGTCTTTTTTATTTCTATTCTAACCACCTTTACAGCCTCATACAGACGTTACAATCAAATCCTAACCCAAATACACTCATCAACTTTAATCCTTGTTATATCGAACGTAAACACTCTTTATCTATCATCCTAAAAATTATAAACAAATTAAAAATAATGATTGACTATTTAAAGGAGTCGTGATAAAATTAATATATAGAAAGGAGGGGAAAATGTGCTTGATAAGGTAGGTGTTGTATTGGCTACCGTCCTTTCTTTATCAACGTTAACACTTAATATCTTAACGATCATTGAGAAGCTGACAGCGATAAGAAAGGAACGCCAAAAACAGCAAAAGAAAAGGCGTATACATAAGCGAATCCGGGCAAGGCATCGCAGACGTACACGCCAATAATACAGCAAGGCTAGGGGAGGCTTCTCCCTTAGCTACACCTACAGTATAACACAATCAAGCACATGATAAAACATGAAGCGTAATCCATTATGGCTAACACATTTATTGTTTATTGTTTGCTTTGTTCTATTCTTGTTCAATAAACAATACTTCAGCAGCACAACACAGATCATTATTTATACGGTGTTTATTGTTACGCTTGTCCTTATTGTGGTTTCATGGTTTGTTTACTTTGGAATCAAGCGTAATCAAAAAAGATGAGTGAAGGTAATCGCTCATCAATACATAACATAAATTAAAAGGAGATAGTGAATGAAAGGCGTTTACCAAATAACAAATAAACAAAACGGGAAGAAGTATATAGGCAGTAGTTCAAATGTATTCAAAAGATGGGAACAGCATGTGACTGATCTGCACTATGGGTTGCATCATTCACACCTGTTACAAAAAGATTGGAAAAAATACAGTTTGAATGATTTCACTTTTGAAGTGTTGGAATATGTTGAGGACAAGAAAGACTTATTAAAAATCGAACAAATGTGGATAGATGGGGAAGATGTATCAACCCTTTATAATGTGATGTTGGACACTTCATTAAAGAGAAAGTCAGCACCTGTAGACTTTTTAAACAGTGTTTTCTTTTCTGACAGAATGGATGAAGAAATCAAAAATAAACTAATTAAAAATCTAAATATACACGAAAAGAAAGGCAATCTATCTAAATATGGTAATGGTAAATATGACTATTCTAAACTATGGTTCAATAAAAATAGTGAAGGGGTAAAAAGATTAAGGCTTAACATAAACAATTACTTTGCGAATCAAATTAAAACTGTCCATAACGACAGGGCATGGACAACATTTACACAACAGTATAAAAGGTTATCTTATGTTGGTAATATCAAGTCTTTTGTCCCTTTGACAGATAAACTTGAAGAGGATGACAGACGTAATACTCTTTGTTTTGCGGCGAATTGTTTTCTGAATCCATTTTTGAAACGAAAATATGAAGAATTAAAAGATCTTACTGAAGAGACTTATGCGCTTTCGGTTTTACTTAAATGGATTGTAGATGTTTCAAATATAAATAAACCTATTCACATTTATGTTGCTTCAAAAAGAATGGAGGATATCCTAAAAGGTTGGATAAAACATAATAAAAAGGAGAGTCGTTATAGTGAAAGTTAAAGTAATTGATTCAATAATGGGAAGCGGCAAAACAACGTATGTAATTAATATGATGAATAATTCTTCAGAAGATGAACACTTTATTTTTATTACGCCTTATCTTGATGAGGTGGCAAGAATAAAGAAATCATGTACGAATAGAAAATTTTATGAACCTAAAGTTCACAGCGAGGAAGGGGAAACAGTATATAAACTTGATTCACTTCACAAATATTTAGCAGAAAACAGAGATATTGTAACAACACACGCATTATTTAGCATGGCTAATGAAACAACAAAAGAACTTATTTATTCTGGTAACTATACACTAATCCTAGATGAAGCTATGGAGGTTGTAAAAAAATTAAACATATCAAAAGATGATTTAGATATGCTGTTTAAAAACAAATGGATTATAAATAATAACGGTCAAATTGTTTGGAATGCAGAACATGAAGAAAAGTTAAACAGGGAATACAAAGGAGAATTTCAAAACCTTAAACAATTAGCATTGAGCAGAAATTTAATTTTACATAACGACAGCGTTCTTTTTTGGCAATTTCCAGCCGATATCTTTAAACAGTTTAAACAGGTATATAATTTAACTTATTTGTTTGATGCCCAAATACAAAAATATTATTATGATCTGAATAATATTCAATACAGTCTATACACAGTAATTAACGATGGGAATGAATATAAACTAATTAACTATAATAAAGACAATGATAAGAAAATAAAAGCGGATCTAAAAGACAAAATAAAGATATATGAAGGGCAATTAAACAAAATAGGTGATGACAAATATGCATTATCTAAAAACTGGTTTGAAAGACGTTCAGCACTACATAAAAGACTTAAAAATAATATCTTAAATTATTATCAAAATATTATTAAATCAAAATCAAAAGATAATCTTTGGACAACATTCAAAACACATAAAAGCAAATTGAGCGGGAAGGGATACACAAAAGGCTTTTTACCTTGCAATACAAAGGCAACAAATGAATATAGCCACAAAAAGACATTAGTCTATTCAATAAACAGATTTGTCAATCCAGCTATTGACGATTATTTCAGATCAAAAGGAATATTAATTAACCAAGATATCTATGCGTTATCTGAGATGATTCAATGGATTTGGAGATCAGCTATACGAAACGGAGGAACAATAAATATATATGTTCCATCTGCAAGAATGAGGGGATTGTTAAAAAACTGGCTTGAAAACAAAATTTAAAAGAAGGATATGAAAAAAAAAGCAATAAACCATTTTTAAAAAGCTTGATACACAAGGGGTTTTTAGGCTTGTCTCGTAAAACAAAGGATGTATATAAATTAAAAGAATAAATAAAGAAAAACATTGGGATGCTGACAAACATTTAAAACAGCTTCGCTGCCTTAAATGTTTTGGTCTGCACCATCCCAAACCCTTCACAGACTAATACACATTTATAAACAAATTAAAAGAAATATATTGACTATTTAACATAGTCGTCTTATAATAAAGACATAAGCAAATTAAAAGTTATAGAAGAGAGTGATATGCATGAAAACTTATACATACAAAGGGCAAGAAATGAGCCCGGTAGACTTTTTTGAAAATATTATCTTAGATTGCTTTGCGGAGGCTGTCTTTAGTGTTGATCATTGTGTCTATGGAGATATGACAGAGGAGCAGCAAAAGAAGGTGAAACAAACATTCTTTGAAATGCTTGAACAAACGGAAATCGAAAAAGACTTTGATAAAAAATACAAATTTCCTATGATGATTTACGATTTCAAAGGAATGTATCCGGGGAACTGTGTTACTGATCTTTTAGAATCATTTATGTATCGCGAAGACAAAAAAACATTCACCGAAGCGGCTAGGCAACTTGAACCCTTAAAAGGCGAGAGGGTAACAATGCTTGAATATGATGACTTTGGTTTTCCAAGTGTTACGCAAACAGTTGTCAAAGATGTGTCAGTAGAAGCTTATGCTCAATATAAATACAGTCTTTTTCTAACTCACAGGGTGAAGCGTAAACGCACTGATTATAAGGAAGTGTTTACACCTGTTAATACATTGATTGTTTATAAAGGGTGGCATGACATCGATCCAAGAGCTACAGAAGTAGTAAGCGAGACAGCGGACTTGATTGTAAAACAAAGCAGATATGGAGCTTTTGACGCTCGGTTTATAACAGATGCGGCAAACTCAACTAATTTAACACCAATAATTAATATAACAAGGTGGTAAGGATATATGAGAAAAAGAGTTGGGTTCATGTATAGCAAGCGTGTAGGCGATCCATCAAGCAAATACGGTTTAAATCGTGATCAATTTGAAATTGATATCATGAATAAACAAAGGCAAGCTCAAGAGCTTAAAGAACATTATAAAGAATCCTTATGCAAGCTGATTAAAGTTGATGCTGTAGGGTACAAAATGTTTCCTGATGATAAATTTTCTTTAATTCTAGAATGTTTAAGAGAAATCAAAGACGAATTAAAAATAAATTAAAAAGATGTGTTGACTATTTAAAATAGTCGTAGTATAATAAAAACATAAGAAAAAGCGATTAATAAAAACCCAAAACACTAATTAAAAGTAAAATTTGAAAAGGGGAGAGGGAAATGAGAAATAAAAAGTTAATGGAAAAAGTAAATGATTTAGGTACTCAAAATTTAAGTACACGAGAGCATAGTACAAGAGTAATGATACAAATAGCAATAATCATGAAAGCGTTTGGAGTTAAAAGAGATGAAATCAACAAGCCAGCAAGAGATTATGAGAGAGAGATTACTCTATCCGATGATGAAATAAGAAAAGAATTCTATAGTGAATTGAAATTCCTAAACAGAGCTAAAGAAAAAAATGATATCGATAAAATAAAAGAGTTTAAAAATGGAGTTCACTATTTTATTGACGCTGTAAGATTTTTTAATGCTAGCTTAGCAGATGAGTTTGAAACATATGTTAATTGAAAAAGAATGGAGCGGTTAAAATGACAAAACAGTATATCATTAAAGATCTTCAGACAGGAGAATTTTCACACCATACAACGTTAAACGATATTTTCGACGACTTAGTTCAAGATTATCTTTCTAATGATTGGACTAATGAAGAAGCCGAGGAGTTCGAAACAAAATTTAAACAGTACACAGAAGCCGAGAAAATAGATTTTGTCCAAGACGAGTACGAATATAAATTAATTGCATATCCTACCCCGCAACAGGTGGAAGAATGGGAGAAATTCAGCGGGAGGAAGTGGGAAGAAGCCGAAGAGCCTAACAGGGTGTTTGTTGTCTATACTCTGCATATTCACAACAGAGGGAGAGAAGGGCACACATGGGGCTACGAGTTTATGAAAGGTTTAAATACTAGCAGTGTAGAGAGTGATAACAGTTCTTTTGAAATCAGTGTAACAGAAGAATATTGCGAGTAAAGATATTTTACATAGATGGGAAGGATTTAACAATGACACACAACGAAAAATTAATAAACGCATTAATGCAGTTCAAAAATTCAGCATATGAAATCCGGGAATCTTGGGAGCAAGCCGACAGCATAACAGATAGTAATCTTTGTGATGATTATCCATTTGATAATGATTTCTGTGAAGTGGTTGAAAAAATCGGTGACTGGGTAATGACACAAAAAAGCTTATTAAATAAAAATAAAACAAATTAAAAGGATATATCAGACACAGTATAACAGTCGTGGCGGTGACGTTAACTAGGCATTAAGCCGCCAGCGTTCCCCTTATTGGGTAGGTTGCAACAGGAATAACTCTATATTATTTATCGCGATTAAAATGCGAATTAAAAAGAAAAGGAATGATAATATGAATGAAATTGATTTAATTCATGCATTTAAATCAATGTTAATGGTAGCTAGAGAATACGAACTAGAAATTGATGAGAAGTACGAAGAATTAGAAAATGTGCTTTTAGAAGAGTATGACCTAGAAGTATTTCATACAGTGTTTCCTGACATGATGGACAGTATGGAAAACGTGTATCAACTACTAAATAAATAAAATGCATATTTTAAACAGAACGGGGAGATTGAAATGAAAGAGAATGATATGACGAAAGAAAATAGGAACCTAGTTATACTTGAAGCAGAAAGAGAACAGGCTAAAATGCGATTAGAGAATGAAATTTCAAGCATTCGTAACATGTTAGATAATTTAGAATCAAAGTTAAAAAACAATCAGCAATTATATATATCGGATGGCTTGCAAGGAAATGGCAGTAATATTGACAAACATCTCGCACAATTAGCAACCTATGATAGAGCGATTGAACTTTTCAATAGACAATTTTCTAAGGATGAATAAAACAGTAATTTAAACAGAATGGAGAAGGTTGAAATGGGGAAAAAGATTTGTAGAAAAAGCTGGAATCGTATGAAAGAAAAGCATATGAAGGACAGTGTGGAGAAAATTGGCTCACAGAATTAGGCGAAAACGTAACGATCTATATTCGAGAATGTGCGAGAAATAATACACGAGCAACAATTGGAGGGCTTGAAAAGCACATTGATGAAGTAGCTAAAAGGTACTTGGACTCTAAATAAAACAACAATTTTACATAGGAGGTAAATGATATTATGAATATTAAAACTCTTTACGGCGTAGTGTTGAAATCCAATAACGGCGGGGAAAAAATGAATAGTTTTTTAACTGAAAATAGTGCGCTTAATGAAGCAGAAAAACTCGTAAATCTGATAAAATCAAGCAATAAAAAAGGCTTTAAAGTTTATCTTTCTAAGTTAGAATATGACGAATATGAAAATGTTATATTATCAGATTCTTTAATAGGCAATAAAACAAAACTGATTTTTGAAAACTAATGAATAAAACAGCAGTTCTAAACAGAAAGGACTTTTTTCTAATGAGAAAAATAAAGTGCGGACAGTGTGGTAAACCTATAACCGATAAAACAGAGGTAGAATACAGCAAATGGTGCAGCGAGTTTTTTTTGTAATCCTGATCATGCTCTTGATTTTTATATAGATTATATGCAGTCAAGCCCTGTTGAATTTGACAAAGATTCTTTAGAAATACTTAATGTAGAACTAAAAAGCGGTTTGCTTTACAGAAAATAAAACAGTTGTTCAAACAGATAGGAGGGTAAAGAATGCTTGATAATGTCCAGAATGTGGAGAAGTCATGAAACATGTAATTGCAATTACTGATAAGGAGCAGTTTAGACAGAATGGAGGAATGAGACAATGATATTGTCAGAATATCAAAATCGATACGAAGATATTTTAAATTCTAATTTTACAGAAAAAACAAAAGATGAAAAACTTGCCATTCTCATGACAGAGCTAGAAAAAGAGTTTTGTATTCCCATTTTGAAAAATCCTGAATGGGAAAGGGAAAATAGAAAAGTCCTTGCTCTGTATAGAAAAATATCAATGACACGGAGTTTTATCTTAAATGATATTGAGCATTTCAAGGAATATGTGGGATAATTGGATATAATATAAAATCTTTGGAAAAGGTGAATATTATGTCTATGATGGAAATTGATATATTCGTTAGAGTCTTACAGAAAGCGCCTGCTGAATCCGGAAAGGCTGTTGTAATACATAGATATAAAGAAATAGCGAAGGAAACATATTTTACTTGCTTAGAGAGGACACAAAACAGATCAATTATTTTGGCTTCTAAAATAGCAATAGAGAGTCTTTCTTATAGTTGTAAAGTTAACTTATATACCCAAAACAATTTTGGTTTTTCGTACATGTTCGAAAGAAAACATAAGAAATGGGTTAACCGCGATGTTGGAGATCAATTATTAGAGGCTATAGAAAAAGGTGGGCATACACTTAATTTAATTGACTGTTCAGCTACTGAGGAAGGGAAAAAATATCAACAAGCATTAGCACAAAGGTTAAGAAATATTTGAAAGTATACTTTGTTTTAATATAACAAGAAAGAGGAGTTAATCAATGATCTTACATAACAATCAATTCCAAGTAACAAGAGAGCAAATTAAATTGTACTTGCTTTCTCCAGAGTCTTCAGACTTGTCCAAAGAATGGGGAAGCCAGGAACAGGTACTAGATGAGCTTGCGGAAGGCTATATTGAATACCAACAGCAGTATGGCGGCAGTATTAACGATTATCTTGAATGGTGCGCGGAGCTGCCTTGCTATCATTAAAACAAATTAAAATGACGAACGTTGTTTTCGGGTGGCTGCTACTGTGTTTATAAAGTGTAATTTGATTAATTAATGAATGATGCCGTTAAAGATGTTAATATTTAAGCAACAAAAAGAGTGGGAGGGTTAAAGTTGGATAAGGATAAAGAAGAATTTAAGAAGCGGTCGGCGGAGACTTTAGGGGATGAGTTTGCTGATAAGTTCTTTGGAGCTTTAGAGACCCCAGAGGCAAAAGAACAATTTAAGCAGGTTAGTGAAAGGATTAAAGCGTCTTCTGATAAAGCTGAAAAAGTTAACCAAACAAAAAACGAAAATCGTTTATAAGGTTGATCTTGACCCACATTTACACGGCCGTACTATTATTGAGTAAATGGTGATCGTGCTGTTCAAAGAAAATCAAAAAAGAAAGGCGACAGAATTGAATAAAAACACCATTTTAAAAAGAGTTTAAAGCAACCAAAAAGGGATACCCTTTATAAAGCGTATAACAGCTCTTATCCTTTATTGCGGGCAAAATTTTGTACACAAATGGATTTTTTAAGATGCCACATAGCTCACTAAAAAAATTAAAACAGTATAACAGCAGCGGTAAAAAGTTGCGGGCAATTTTTGCGGAAACGATATAACAGCCAACTTGAAAAATCACGGGCATTTTCTGAAATAGGAAAATTTTGATTGACGTTTTTAAGTAGTCAAAGTAAAGTTGAATAAGAGGTGAGAAAAATGATTAGATCAAATTTAAAGGCTATCGCAGATGAAGCAGGTATCTCAATTTCTCGGTTAAGTGCCGAAATAAATCATGGGAAAGAAACTGTGAGAAAAATGTACAACGATGACATGGAACGATACCCACGGGAATTGCTTGATAAGCTTTGTAAGCATTTCAACTGTGAACCAGGTGATTTAATAAAATTCGAAAAAGATGAGTGAGTTTATCTCAAAGTAAGTTTGAATGAAATCATACTTTTAAAGGAATCATTAGAGAGATTTTTGTGGGTTTCTTAAGTCATTGAAAAAGGATGATAAATCAAATGGATAACAGCTCAACTTCAGTTAGATCTTTAATTTTTAGCACACATGTCGAAAGATTGAAAGAGTTGCTGTTTAAACTGCATGATGGATCAATTACAAAAGAAGAGCTCCGCGAATTATCCAAGATCCATTTTGAGTGTTTGGAAATGACCGCGCATGTGGTTGGGGAAGCAAACGAATTTCTTTTAAAGTCTGATTTGCTTCCTGAAGACGATGCTAAAGAAATGAATGAGCTGCTACATAAGATCAAGGAAAGCAAAAAGGAAAAGAAAGATTCTTCTGATCAAGAGTTAGAATAAAACCAGTCTTTTATATAGTAATAGTAATTGGAATAAGGGTGATGCTTTTTGCGAAAAAGAGAGATACATAAATACCGAGAAAAATTTATTAATAAATTTCTTGAAACCATAGAGCGTAATGAAAGCTATTTAGAATTCATTAATACTCATAAAGAAGAGCTTTTATCTAACTATAATATAGGTGTTTGGGAAGTTACATTTTTTGATGTTTTTAATAATAAACAATTGAACAATTTAATAAAGGGAATACATAATTTAAATAATAAAAAATACAGAATTGAACTTTCATTAATTCCTAAAAAATATAAGAATTTAATGTATTTGAATATCCAATACGATCGTTCTAGTACGCGGTCGTTATGCAAAGTAACTTTTTTAGATGATTTATTTATAGATGATGTGGAAGCAGGTTTTACACAAATAAATAATAATCAAGCAGTAGTTGAATTTAGAATCTCATTTAAAAAATCTATGACTCATGAGCTCTGGATTGATTTCATAAAAGAAAATAAAGAGCTGCTTTACAAGAAAAAGTTTTTTGGATGTTACGATATTGATAAAATAATTAGATCAGAGCATTATTCCTTGATTTATAATTCTATTTCTAAGGTTAGAGATGCAGCCCTGCAAGCAAAGCTATTAAATACGTTTAGATTGAATTTTGGAAGCGAATATATTTTGCCACAATATAACGCAGTTTATGTTCCTCAAGAACATTTTAAAAACGAGTATTTTAACGATGTCTTTCTCTGTAGAACTTATGAAATTGAAAATAAATATCTGGTTGTTGATTTAACGAGCGAAGAAGGATTAAAAATGAATTTGTACTTTTCTGGTGCATATTCAGCAATGAATTTTTTGCAACTACTTTCTAATTATAGGATGGATTTTTATTATTTTCTATTCGAAAAAATAGAAAGTTTTGAAATTGACTCAAGGATTAACAAATATTTTTCAGGTTCAAAAAAGAGGGTCTCCCTAAACGATTATAAATGGTTGATTAACAAAATACGTTCATTAAATGATAATAAACTACATCAGGGCTATCGCGATTCTAAAGAATTATTAGAAAACTGGACACCTTTTTATGGGGGGGAAGAAGAAGATTCAATTAGTTTTGAAAATGGGCAATATACAAAGAAATATAATACTATCTATGAGGAATGCTTTGATCATATTAAAATGGCTTATTCTATTCAGAAGGAAAATTTAGTTATACTAATAGCAACTTTATCACTCATTGCATCATTGATCGGTATTTTTACAACTGTATTGTTAGAGTTTATATAAAATTACGATTTTATAAGGAAGGGCGCTGTATATGTTGCGAATAATTTTGAATGATGGTCAGACGCTTTTAAACGATCCTTCAATTGGATGGAATCTCAACTCAATAGACGCTATTAAAGAAACTCTAAATGATACAGGGCGGTATGATTTGTATACAAAGGAAAACGGATGGCAGTGCCTTTCTGCTAATGATATTAAAACACTGCAAAAAGTTTAAATAAAACAACTCTTTCATTTGATTTTAATACATAGAGAGGAGATCACTTATGAAATTTTCGGATATCAAACCTTATACGAAAGATGGTAACTATAGGGTACATCATCCTTTAAAATATTTAAAAAGCACCATAGAAACGTATATTGAAGAAGGGTTGCAGCTTAACCCAGACTTTCAGCGCGGTCATGTATGGACTGAAGAGCAGCAAGTTAAATTCGTTGAACATTTATTGAGGGGTGGTAAAACAACTCCAGTCTATCTGAATCAAAAAGGTTGGATGAAAAAGCCTGAAGGTGAATTTGTATGTGTTGATGGTTTACAAAGAATAACAGCATGTTTAAGATTCCTCAATAATGAAATCCCTGTATTTGGGCACTTTTTAGGTGAATACGAAGATAGTTTGAGTAATTTGATTGCATTAGAGTTTGTTATAAACGATCTTCCTACAAAGAAAGATGTTCTTAAGTGGTATATTGAATTGAACACAGGCGGTACTGTTCATTCAGAAGAAGAGATTGCAAGGGTTAAGAATATGTTGAACGAATTGGAGGCTGCAGGATGATTAAGGCTTATACAGTCGGACATAGAATCCCTGAAGAGATCAAGGCATGTATTTCTGAATGGAATTACTGGAATTGGATTGTTACTGCAAATACACCGAAGAAAAACAAGGATGCTAAAGAGATTATAAACAAAATTGAGCCTGATGTTGATAAAGTTGCAGTATTTAAGAATGGGGATATTGACGTTTATGTTAGCTACATGTTTCCCGTTAAGTAACTTTAAATAAAAGAAGCATTTTAACATAACAGGCAGCGGAAGAAGAGCGGTTAAATACTCTTCTTCATCCCGCAGCGGCGACATTCCCGCAAGAATATGCCGTCCTTAACTGAGCTTTTAAACAAGGTATTGTCACAATTGTCACATCGGCCATGATGAGCATCTGGATATTCTTTGTAGTCGTAGACAATAGAAGTATCATAACCCTTTGTTTCAAACTCTTTCTCCATAAAAATCACCTTCAAAAAATAAAGTCAGCTTTATAAGAATAACAAATTTCGAAATCCAAATACAGATCAATATCAAAGAAATGAGGAGACAAAATGAAACTGCCCAAAGTCAAAATTGAAATCGAATGGAATGAGCTTAACAGTGATAAAAGGATTGAAGATATTGAAGGTTTGATGGAAGTAAACAAATTAAACAACAATGATTTCAGCTACTTTTTTGAATTGCATGAAGATGAAAATGCTGTAGTGTTTGTGAATGTTTCAGGGTATGACCTTGAGGAAGAAGATATTGAAAGTGGCATCGGAAGAGTTTTTCAAACTGAAACAGCAATTATTATCAAAAAAGCGGACAATGTAAAGCTAATCAATGAACTACGCTTTCGCGGCGACTATAATGGAGATATGCTTGATAAATTGAACAATTTATTAAAAGATAAACCTGTTTGGACATTAGATGATTTTGAAAAAGCTGGCGTAAAATTAAATGTTAACGGCTATGATCCTTTCGGATACTCTTGGTACGATTACATCGATGAAGAATAAAGCATTACCGTTTTAATCCTAATTAAAAGTATAAACAAAACATAAATCAGACATAACAGCAGCCGACAATGATTACGGCCAATTTAATCGAATTAAAAATAATTACATGGGGTGATTAAGATTGATTATTGAAAATTGGAAAGACAATTTGATCTTTATTGGTGTTTTAAGTCTAGGACTAACAGTGTTTGTATTATCTCTCGCACATTTTGGGTACTAATCCTTTCCTATGTTGTATAATATTAATAATGAGAATACATAGATTGTGTTTGTATTATTGATTAAAGGAAGAGGAATCAAATGGTTAAAAATCTGAAAGCTGAATTAGAAAGGTTTAATGTTACACTGAAAGATCAAGACAATAGCGTCTTGTGTCAAATGGAACTGAATATTAGAAATCAGGATGAGACTATGACGAAAATTAGAGAACTCACTGAGTTGTATATGAAATCTATTGAGGGTGTTACTGCAATTACAGAAACAGTTCATGGGTTAAACTCTGGGCTAGAAATAGAAGAAACGGTGACAAAAATTTAAAACGATGAGGGGGAACAAATTATGATTTATGGATACACTCGAATGAGCATGGAGATACAGAAACCTATGCTGCTTAAACATATTGATGAACTCAATAAAGCAGGCGCCGAAAAGGTCTATTACGATGTTCCTGGAAGACACGAACAACAAGCACTCAATGAATTAATCACCGATTTAAAGAGTGGGGATACAGTATATTTATTGAGTCTGGATCGTCTCTCAAGAGATGAAGAGGAAATGAAATCAATCTTAGAAAAGATTAAAGCAAAAGGCGCGGAAATAAAAGTATTGGTTAAATAAGGACAGAAGAGGATGAGCGAAACAAATGAACAATAATAAGGATCAAGCAATTGAAAAAATTCTTTCTTTTATTGAGTCAGAGGAGAAAACCGCTTTGATGACTGGGACAAACATGTTTAGAAAACATGAGTTAGTATTTAAAACAATAACTGAGAATTTCGCTGGATCAAGAATTTTACTTAGAACTAGCAGCTTAGATAATGCTAAAGTGTTCATGAAAGCAACGGGAGCTTTAAAAACAGGAGTTCCTTATAATTTGAATGGAAGTACCATTTATATTGATACTGTTAATAAAAGAACATGGGATAAGACGCCAAATGATTTTGATTTTGTAATTGTATACCCTCTTAAGCCTTTGACAAAACAGACCCTTAGAGAAGAGTTAATGAAGGATCTTAATTTCTTTAAAAATGTTAAAAAAATATTGTTAGTGAGTTCACAAGATACATTCGATATGTCTTGGGCAGATGAATACGCGAAAACAAAAATAGTATATGACGTATTGGAAGAGGATTCTGAATATCATTATAGAGTCTTAGAGGATTTAAAAAAGTATAATTTATAGTAAATTCATATCATAGGGGAAAATTTTATGAAGAATAGTAACAGAGTAAGAAAATATAACAAGGATGATGCATATAAAAACTTAGATAGAATAAACTTTTGGATTTCAAACAGCGACAGCAAAGCATCATTTGTGCTCGCTTTTTTAGGAATATTTATAGGAGTACTGTTTTCGAGTGAGTTTCTTTATGACATTCTAAAAACGATTGCTCAGATATTGCTGGCATTCGATTATAAAAATATTATTTTTTATTTAGCATCGCTGTCCTTAATAATATTAATTGTTTTTCTCTCTTTGTTTGGGATTGCGAGTAAGTATATTTTAGATTCATTAAGACCGAATTTAGATCCTAACCACTTTATTGAGTATGATATTAAAGCCAATTCAAATTTGCATTTTCAAAGCATAGCAGAAAAAAGTTTTAACGAATTCTATAAAGAAAATAAACAATTAGAATCAGAGGAAGATTTAATACAGGACATAGAGTCACAAGTCTATATTAATTCAAAAATAGCAACTGAAAAATTTACAAGTTTTAAAAAAGCAATGTCATTTACAAAATGGTCATTACTGTTTTTTGCATTATTTTTGATTATGGGAACTTGGACAATGTTTTTAGTTAAATAGAGGTGGGGAAATGGAGAACTGGAAACTTGATAAGTTAGAAGAAATTAAATATAAGCTGAGTGAAGTTTTTGATTCAGAAATGAAGGTACAGGATTATGATGGCGGTGTAGTTCCTTCTGTTGAGGAACTAGAGGACGTTAATATAGGTTTAGTGGTTAGCTGCTCAATTCTGTTCGTTGACATTAGGGGCTCGACCAGCTTATCAGATAGCTCTTGGGCTAAAAGTATGGCAAAGATATATAGAGCTTTTGTGCGTGCAATCGTAATGTGTATTAATTATAGTGGTGGAAGTGTAAGACAGATTGTAGGCGATCGAGTTATGGGCGTGTTTGTGGACGATGAAGACAGAAAATCAACTGAAAAAGCTTTAGAAGCTGCAAGAGCGATTCTCACTGTAATTGACAACTACTTTAACCCTAAATGCCAAGAAACTGTAAATGGGAAACAGATAGAATGTGGTATAGGTATTGACTATGGAAATGTATTACTTACTCAAGTCGGCATGAAGTTGCGGGAAGAAGAGTCGAAAGATTTAGTTTGGGCTGGAAAAATTGCAAATATCGCAAGTAAACACACAGACATGGCTGAGCCAGGTGAAATATTTATTACTCAACGTTTTTTTGATGGCTTGCCATTTCAGTTCAAAAAGGATCATAGCGGGAACGATTTATGGAATAATGTATTGCGATTTAAAAATGAAGACTTTTTTAAAGGCTATGTTATTAAAAATTATTATCTTGATTGTTTTCAACATGAGCAAGAAATAAGAGATAATGACAATGTTAATGATGAAAAAACAGTTAGACTCAAGGCAATTCCTAATATTAAAGATAACGAGATTACTCCAATACAAAAAGCCGATCAAGTTTTAACTTTAGCATTCCAAAAGATGGAAGATATAGTAAGGAAACAAGATGAATTGAAAAGTCTAGAAAAAGAACTGCTGAAACGAGGAGAAAGAATACAAAAAAAAGAAAGTGAATTAAATATCAAGGAGAAGACCATAAGCCAAAGAAAAATCACTGCAGAATATGAAATAAAAACTAAAATATTGTATGACCAATTAGATACACTTACACTTGAGGGATTTAGATCCCTTTATGATGAGGTTGTTATTCTAGGTAACAAAATAGGGAAGAGTAACGTACAAGTTAAAAATGACCTACATTATTGGAAACTAATTAGCTTCTTAGAAGACAAAGACATTGGATGGGCATATCGTTTAATAAAGGAACAATTAAGGAATAGCGAATCAAAAAAATGTTTTGAAATGCCGAATCCAATGGTTGTGGAGAAAATTGTTAAGAGGTTAAACAAAATAGAGGAATATATAGAGCTTATTCAATATACTATGAAACATTATAGCAAGGATTACGTGGCTTATGATAAAAATGATATTAAGGACTCTCTAATTCGTTTAGGTGTTTCTCCTGATTATGCCCTCGAGTTGGCGCAAATTAACATGTAATAATAACAAATCCATTTAAAATAATTGTTTTAAAGTCATTTGGAGGTGTTTCATGAGAGACGGTGAACGAATTAATAGAATAGCAGGGTTGATTACTCAAATCTGGGAGCGACAGCACGACAAAAGCTTTCTGCAGCTTATTGAGACTTTGAAAAGTGAGTATAACAGTCAGCAAACTATATTAAATAAAGAAACGGATCTCAATGACCTTAATAATGATGAAGAGTTCGAAAAGTTTCTTAGAGAGCACTTAAATATCTTAATGAAAAAAGAAAATTGAAAATATTATATAACCTATGATGCGCAGGGGAGAGCGATCTTCTGTGCATTTAAAATTTTATAAACAAATTAAAAATAATAATTGACCAGAAATGTGTACCATGATATTATGAATGTATATTAAAAGGGGAAACGTGGTGAAAGAATTGGAGTTGAAAAGTTTATTAAAGAACAAATGTGAAGAAGAACGAGGACTCGAAAAAGAACTCGCTAAAATAGCTGGATATTCTAATTCATCTGGGTTTCATCAGTTTATTTTTAATGATAAAAAAGAAATGGATAACATCCAGGGCTTAATAAATGTTGTTCAAAGAGTATCCCCTGATAATGAATTTGAATTAATGAGTGAATACATACTAACTTTAGATCCTAATAAGTCTGCAGCAAGACAAGGTTTAGAATATTTAAGTGTAAATCAGTTATACGATACTTTAGATACTCATATCGAGAACTTAAGAGCTGCTAAAAATGCAATCAGTAAGGAATGGGGAAAGGTATACTCTCTCCAAAGAGAACTCGACTGCGGAAAGATAAGCATCGAAGAGTGTATAAGGATTCTGGGAGAAATTAATCCTAAATCACTTGAAATGAAGGTTTATTCAAGGTTAATTCCTATGTATTCCATTCTTGCTTCAAGGCAGTTTACCAGGCTTAAAGATATGAGTGAGAACGTAGTCTTAGACGTTATTAGGAACGAGAATTATGTTTATTATTCATTTAAAAGTAGATATATGCTGTTGTTAGCTAATTGTTTTTTTGGAACTAATGAGCTTGAAAAAGCACGGGAGTATGCCAAATATGGAATGGAAAACTCAAATGTAAAAAGAATTAATTTTTTCTCGTTTCTTACCTATGGGAGTTCTTTAATGATGACTGATTATGAGAAATCTAAAAGTTGTTTTTTAAAAGGATTAGAACTTGTAAAAGGGGATGCATTTTATGAGCGATTTGCTATTAGAAACCTTTGTTTTTTAGAGAATTTATGGAATAAAGAAAACAAATATTTAAATGTAGACTCTAAGGAAATCATAGATAGACAAGAGGTTATTCATTATCTTATCAGAAAAGGGGATATTGGACAGGCCAAAAAAATGCTTTCTAAATTAGAGGTTTTAGAGCAAGACGCTAATGAAATGGGATTGCATTATTATTACAAAGGACTTGTTGAAAATTCTAAAGATTATTTCTTAAAATCAGTTAAGTATTTTAAAATGAGCGGTGATAAATTCTCTTGTAGACTGCCTTTAATGGAGTTGGAGAAATTGGGAGTAGACAAAGAAATTTTAGAGATAATGGTAATGTAATTCATTATCCTTGAAAGGAGGTGATAGTATGAAGAAATTATTGATCGGAATCTTTGTTTCAGCTACTCTTCTGGCAGTAGGATACGTTGCTTCCCAAGTTAACAACAGCGGCTATTCTATTGCAGGGTTTACGGTTGGAGCATAAAATTAAATAAAAGCACTTTATACATAACTGGACGTTTGACACTTTAGTCAAGCGTCTTTTCCATTTTCTTAGAATTTTTATTAAAATTCAAGTTCTCCATTTCAGTAAAATCATAAGTCATGCAGCACATTCAAAAAAGCCAAAAAGAATGTGCTATTTGCCGTGGAAAAATAATCTAAAAGGGTTTACAAAGCTTCTTATATCAATTAAAATGATAATATATTAATAAATAGTTTAGTTAGAGAGGGGTTCAGATTATGATTCCATGCGGCCAACAAAGCAATAACACAATTGAGTACTTCAAACAAGCATATGAAAATAAATTAAGAAAGTATGGAGAAAAATGGATTTTTGATGTTGATCATGAAAAAGAGCAGCTAGATAAAGAAAAGAGAAAAAATATTAGAAAAGAACTCACAAAAGGTTATATGGCGCTACTGAGTGCACAAATAGGGGAAAATAGATGAGAAATATAAAAAACAAATTAAAAGCAGATAATGATTATGGAGAGATTATAAAAACATTTCAAGACGAAAGGCTACATATTAGACATCAATTATTACGATCCAACAGCTCAATGGAGTTGTTTAGAGCGAAATTAAGAATAGATGAATTTTTTAAACAAATAAACGAATCGATTAAAATAATTAGAATAACTTGTAGTGATCTATTTGAAAAGAAAGAAAAGAATAAAGAAGTTCTAAAATTTTTATTAGACATAAAAGAAGACGCATTGAACGAATTTGGAGTTTTCCTATCTAAATAAAAACAAATTAAAAATATAAATCGAATACATAATATAGCTTATAAAAAGGGGGATTTACGGATAATGGGTGCTCAAGTTAAATCTATCCGGGAATACTCGGTCTTTAATGATATTTTAACTTATTTAAGAGAGAAAGACACCGAAAGCTTGGCCGGAAACGTTAAAGGATTTGACAGAAAACAAAAGAAAAAATCCAAGTACGGACTTCAATCAAACACAGCAATAAATTATTTAGGTGACATAAAGCAGTTCTTTAGATTTTATTGTAAAACTGAAATTGAATTTTTAAAAGAGGAGCATCTGTCTTTTAAAAGGTCAGATGTTTTGGCATTTAAACACCATCTTACACAGAAGGGATTAGCTAACACAACAATTAATCGAAAGATCGCAGCATTGAAATCGCTTCACTCGGAGCTCAAGAGACTGTATCCTGAATTTGTTGACGATGATGCTTTCTATAAAATTAAAAGAAGTCCTGAAATAAAGAGAACTAGGGCAAACACTTCCCAAATTCAAGCAGAGATGATCTGTGAAAATATGTTCATTTATGAAAAGCAAAAACCACTTTTGAAAAAATTGTTCGGAGGTTTTTTGCTTAGATCATCTTTCAGAATATCGGCTGCCCTGGACGTTAGATGGTGTGATTTTGAGGTTTCTTCTGAAAACCCGGATTGGTTTATTGTTACGGTCATTGACAAGGGAGCGAAATTGCGTACTACAGGTATACACAGAGTGTTTTATGAACAGTTACTTGCATTAAAGAGTGAAGAAACAAAAGACACTGACAGAGTGTTTGAAGGACTTTCAGAAGACGCTTTTAGAGAATCACTAAAGCGTGCATTGAAAAGACTTGGAATACCTGAAGAAAAAGGTATAGTACCTCATTCATTTAGAGGAGTGGGAATAACTGAAGTATTTGAGGCGACAGGGAAAGATTATAGAGCTGCAATGAAGCAAGCAGACCACAGCAGATTCGACACAACACTACGTTATTTAAATGATAATAAAGACATTTCACAGACTGCAGGTATTATAATGGATGAAGAATTAGATGTATCAATTTTGAAAGACATTACAAAAGAAGAATTCTTACGTTTTTTTGAGCAGTGTGATAAACAAACGTTAAGAAAGGCATTACATTTTTTCGCGGTTAAACCATTATAATCTTGATTAAAAAAAGGCGATCTGCTACATTTAATTTAGATTAAATGAGGTGATGTAATGAATTCTCCAATCATTTTTGATGCGGAAGCAGATAAAAAATTAATGGATGGGTTACTTGATGTTAAATTAAAAATACAACACGATAATAAATTAATGATTTCTTTTAGAAATTTGATGGCTAAAGATAAATTTCAGCCTGGGAAAACGCAGGAGCTTTTTAAACAATTGAGTAACCCAAATGCTGTTTTTACAACAATTGAAAAATATTTTCTTGCAAAAAATTTGTATACTTTAACAAGAGATGAAACAATTTCACCTGAAAATTATTTTCCCCCTAACCGTATTAAAGAGATGGAATTAAATTGGGAGGGTTATGAGAGTGAAGAGGTTTCATTTCCCTATACATTTACAGATGTAACAAAGGTTTCAGAAGATAATTTTATTTTTCTTGTTAAAGCAAGTGAACTGCATAAACTATATGAATCACAGCTATTGCGCTATAATCCAAAAGCTCAGAGAACAGATAAAACACTTTATATCGAAGAGATTGAAGATGAAATACCAGTTCCTGATCTCGTTGATGCTTCCGTTGAAGCAATTGCAAAATTAGTGGAACAAAATGATTTAAATAAATCGGTATTGACTTTCAATGCCTTATTAGGCAGCTCAGAAGAGGGAATTGAACTGTTATTCGATCCGGAAGAAAGAAAATTAACTGTCACTAAAGGAACGCAATTGGATGTGATTGATGGATGGCACAGATTGAACGGTATAAATAGAGCATTCAGAAGGAATCCAAGCGTTAACGATTTTTATTTGAAAGTTGATTTGTATAACTATACAATGAAAAAAGCGAGAAAACATTTTGGACAACAAAACACCATCAATCCTGTGGCAAAATCTAAAGTTGCAGAAATGAGTGAGAATGATTATCTGTCAACTATTATTAATTTTATTAGAGATAACAGTGATATAGGTGAGTACATTAAAGTAAATAGTGATGAAATTTTTAGAAATGAAAAATTCGTCATTACATTCCAAAGGTTTACTACAGGTTTAAAAATGGTTCTCAATTCTTTAAATTACAAAGTGGATAATCTAGCTGAGGCAAGAAAGTTGGGCATGTATCTTACGGAAGTGTTCAATACTGTTTTTAATTCATATATCGATGATTTTACAAATCATTCATTTGGCAGAGAGAGAAGAAGTCTAATCACCGCGTCTCCTGTTATAATAGGCATTTTAGCATTAGGAGTAAAAATGAAACAGGAGTCAAAATCTGCCGAGGAAATCGATAAGGCACTTTTGAAAGTTGATTTTTCCATGGATAACGACCTATGGAAAAGTCTAAAAGTATTAAATAATAAAAAGCATGTTCAGTTTAGGTACGGCTTAAAACATGTGATTGATTACTTTTCCAAGTTAGATGTCTAAGTTTAGAGGTGCTTATAATGAAATTATATAATGAGGATATAAAGAATAAATTTTTAGAAATAGTCAATGAGAAAGAGGTGCCTCAAATCCTTTCTATATTTAGAAGAGGAGCAGAGGTTGAAAAATTTTTAAAGAAAGATCTTTATGATTTTAATTCTAATGAAATCCTTGATTATTTGACACTCTTGAATAGATCTACAACTTCATCTTTATTGAGTTGCTGGTCACACATTACAAAGTATATTGATTGGGCGATTTATCAAAAAATAACTAAAGGTACTACAAACTTGTCTAGAGATTTGACAATTGAAGATGTTAAAAATTGTATAGACGAAGGAAAAAAACTTTATATTACTGCTAATGAATTCGAAGGGATTATTGACACTTTAGTCAATCATAGGGATAGAGCCATGTTTATGTTGCTGTTTGATGGAGTTCAGGGACATAGATGTAGTGAAATACGTAATTTAAAAAAAGTCGATGTTCTAAAAGCAAAAGAAAACGGAAACATCCTAACTGTGCATGATGATAAATATGGCTCAAGGGAAATCAAGGTCAGCGATGAATGTATAAACGAATGCCTTCTTGCAGCGGATGAAAATAAATATCATAACAAGAATGGAGCTTCAGAATCATCAAGAGGGAGTATGTTTACCTTAGCGGATAATGAATATGTTATTCGGAATAAAAAAACAAGCACCCAAAAAGACTTAGAGAGATCTTCTTTTAATGTTGTTGTTTATACCATGAGGACTGTACTGGCCCCAGAAGTTAATGATTATCCTTTCTTAAATCCGACAAGGATAAATAGATCGGGTGTTTTGTATGAAGGCTATAAAATATACAAGGAAAAGGGTAAGTTAGAGAAAGAGGATTATGAGCATATCATCAATAAGAGAAGTGAACGGTATGATGACTTATCTAAAAAAATATATAGTATCAAACAGTATGTAAACGAAGAAGAAATTAAAAAGTACTACGCTAAAGAACTTGGAATTAAAGACGGGATAAAAATGCGTTAATGAAATGAGCACCCAATGAAAGGGTGCCTTTTCTTTTACTAAAATTTAGATTTATAAATTCAATAAAATATCGAGTAAATTTATCGGAAAAATCCATTTAAACGAGTTTGTTCGACATAAAGAGACAAAAATAGCTATTCTCTTAAGAATTAACATATAGTAACATAGTCATACGGAGCGAAGAGGTATTAGTGAGTTGGATGAGTCATAAGTCCTTTTCGTTTAAGAATCACTTTCGGAATATTATAAATAAGATCTTTTGGCCTAGTGATTTAAGGATATAAAATTACCTCTAGAAATGTTTAGCAAAAAGAGGTATAATAAACTCACGAACAAAACAGAACATGTGTTCTGCTCCGGAAATTCATTATATAGGGGAAATGATAATGGCACAACAAAAGTATCTAAACAATTGCTTACTACAGATTGACACCTTCATTGAGAACTCAGCAGACTCAATGAAATCTTCAAAAGACAAAGCCGAATTTTTACTTGAGAAATTGCAAGAGGCTTATAAAATTGTTTTTATAAATATAGACGGGGAGGCTGAAGAGTTTGATATCTGTAACCTTGAGTATGAGGTTGAAGATACTGAAGAATGGGAAGACAGCTATATAAAGGAAACAGATGCAGCATTGAATCAAATGATTAAAATTTAAAAGGACAATCGATATGGATATATCAATTAATATTGCCTTAGAGAACATAGAGATCAAATTGAAGAGCAAAAGTCTTTCGTCTAATAAGTTTTCGGCCGTAATAGTCCTTCATGACAAAACCGAGAGCAATTTGAAATTAACAATTACCACTGAAGATTTAGTAAAGTTAAGAAATGAAATCAACGAATTCATCTTCAAGATCAGATGACAGTCAATGTCAATAGGGATGAATGAAAGTAAATATATTTAATGACTTTTCAAATCCCTATTGACTAAACATTTTCTGTATAATAAAATATAAACAAATTAAAAGTATAAAAAAAGGAGTGATGAAGATAGAGATTGTTTTACAAAAGATGAAGAAGATACTTGATTCACACAGTAGAGCACTACATGACATG
This sequence comes from Bacillus sp. KICET-3, assembly GCF_033261025.1. Taxonomy (NCBI): domain Bacteria; kingdom Bacillati; phylum Bacillota; class Bacilli; order Caryophanales; family Bacillaceae; genus Bacillus; species Bacillus sp. KICET-3. The sequence goes on from NZ_CP137345.1 coordinate 2,161,270, forward strand.
AAGCAAGGGGATTTCAGACGGGCAATCGGGGATTTGCATTTTGTCATTGAAAATGCCCAGGAAGCAACATACATACTGAACGAACTCGTTGAGGAGAGGGAAGAGAATGATTGGAACATACCCGACGAAAATTTTTATGAAAGATTACAATCAAATTAGCTTAATAAAAAGAATTAGAGAAAAAGAGACAGTCGGATGGGAGTGCGCTCAACGTATTTCAAAAAGATGTGTAGAAACAGTACTACATAACTGCAATAAACGTACATATTCAAGTCGATTCGAATATTTTGTGATAATGAAGAAATCTAACATTGATTAAAAGTATGGTTGAATTATCGTTTTAAATAAAAGATGTATTTTAAACAAATTAAAAAGGGAGGATGATTATGGAGGAATTGCAGCCAAGTCAATATTTCGAAATGGTTAAGTCGAAAAAAAACAAAGTAACAGATGAAGTTCTCCAGCAATATTACGATAATTGTTTAGTGTTGTTAAACAAATATAACAGAACTAACCAAATTAAGGCAGCTAAAAAGCTGATTTTTCATCTTGAAACAATTGAAAAAGAACGCGAAATTGTGAAGCTGGGAATCGATACTTTTATTTATAGAGATGATATCGAGGAATTCATAGACAATATTGCAAAAAATACTGTTAAGATCATTGAGCTTGAAAATTACGAACGAGAGATCCCTGATGACGTGATTCATAAATATGAAAAAGTAAGCGATAAATTCGACCGATTTTACGTTGTGTTTACTGACTATACAGGGAGGATCGAAAAACAGGTGGAGAAAGAAAGGCGGGATAAAGATCCTATTCTTTTTGGAACATTTCAAGATGAATCTAGTGGTACTTTAATTGAACGGTTTTATTACATAGGTGATTGGGAAGACGAGTATTGCGATTTAACTTTGGACAAAATGATTTCTGAAGTCAAGAGATCTAAGAACAAGGATATTTCAATAACAATCAGTACTCCTCATGACATAAAGCAATTAAAAAATCAACTAAATAATATGGAGGACGGCGTTGACGGGTTTAGAATAAATCGAGAACGTAAGCTACATAAACGTTCAAGTTGGTTAAAAAAGCTTTTTGGGAATAAGCAATGAAAAGAAACGTAGATCTTACGGACAACAGGGATTTTCAGAAAATTAAACAAAGCCCCTTGAACTTGTCAGTTCATAGAGTGCTGAAAAAATCAGTTTTTCCTTGGAGTACGGAAGCACGTGTAAAGAGCGGGGATTTATCTCAATCAGAAATAATATTAACTGGGAATGCCATGCAAAGGAAGCAAAAGAGAGAGTCTAATGCATTTGATTTGAGTTGCCAATGCTGCGGTAGAAAAGACTCTTTTTATCAGACAATAACAAAGTCGACTCTTTGCAAAGTGTGTGATGAATTGTTAGAAAATGATTCTTCCAATAAGATTCCATGGTCAGGCTTTCAAAAATAATGTGTGACAGGTGATTATGTGTTCTACTTGGGAATCGCTTTATTCATTTGGTTAGCCATTGGATTTCTGGCAGGAATGAAGATGGTTTTTGTAGATCAAATTCTTGAAAGAGATATGGCAAAGGAAGCTCAAAAAGAATTAGATCAGGTGGAAACGAATGTGCTTGAATTTTTCATCGGAAACAAAATGGCTTTTATCGCGGCTATGACTTTGTTGGGGGCTGTAGTGGTTGTGGTTATGTCCAAAGAAACCATAAAGTCATGGATGAAGAATTAGTTTCAAAATAATTAAAAGGAGGGTTAGGATGTTTATTAAAAAACAAACCAAAAAGATGGTTATAGAAGTGTTTCATAATTCCTTGGATGAGATGTGGGAAACAATCAAGCGACTTGAACAAGAGGGGTGGTCTGGAAACACAAGAGTGAGCGTTGTAGGGATGCCTCTCTTTGAACTAAAATTGCGTAACGATGAGGAAGTAAAAAGGTTTAAAGAACTTTATCAAACGACTAAAGTGCAAGAACCTGAAAGGGGTTCATACTTTAATGATTGTCCATTTGTCCTCTTTACAATACATGAGCGTGAAATCAAATAAAATTGAAGTTTTAAGTTAAATACAGGAGGAGATCAGTGATTGCTGAAAAAACTAATGCCTCAGTAAAGATGTATTTAGAGGATGATATAGCAAGGTTATATAAAGATCATTTTCGATTGATAACGGGGGTAGACCTAAAAAGTAATTTGATAGAGAATAAATCATCTGTAATAAGTGCAAAAGAGATTGAGAAGTGTATACAGCTGCTACATAAGGATTATCATAACCTAGGGATTAGAATATTTGTGTTTCAAAATAAAATCCAAGCATTGCTTAATTTTTTGAACCCACTTGGAGCACCTTTTTGCTTAAAAACCATCAGAAGTATCTTTAGAAAACAACTGGTTGGTTTAAATGGGTTTGGGGTTATTCACATTTATCCATTCAATTATCCAAAAGGCTACAATCAGACTATAAAGCTCTTTATTCTCGAAACACTGTATCATGAACTTAGACACGCTTACCAAGATGAGTTTATGACTTGCGTTAAAGATTCGAAATATATAGATGGAGGTCAACCTGGCTATTTTGCACAGAAAAGCGAGCGAGATGCAAGACACTTTGCGACTAGAATGATGAATAAGTTTCATGATGATATTAATAATATTCTAGGAATAAAGTTTAAATGGGAAACTTGCTGGGGAAGATTAGAGATTTATAAATAAATTAAAATAAAAAGACTGTTTTAAAGAGAGGAGAGAGATAATGAGAGTAGGAGATAAAATCTTGCTGAAAAAAGACATTTTATTTAGAGACGGTATCGTCTTGAAAGCGGGCAGCGTTGTAGAGGTAAAAGGGGGAGGAGAGAGACGGACTCCCATTTATTAAACCAAAAGGATATCCACATGAAAGGCAGTTGCAATTTGAGGACTATGAAAAGATTACTCAATAAAAAACTGTTTTAAGGGAAAGGGTGAGAACCGATAGTCGATTTCAAAAAACTTAGTGATCCTGAATATATTAAGCAGATGGAAATTGAGAGAAAAGAACGTGAGCGGCAATTTGAAGAAAAGGAGGCTTTAAGAGAGAAAACTGTGTGTTTCACTGGTCATAGGCCGGACAAGCTAGGAGGGTATGATATGAAAAACCCTACAATGCTGAAATTGAAAGACAAGCTGCTTGAAGTCATTGAAGAACTGATTACACGAGAAAATAAAAATCGATTCATTTCTGGTGGCGCATTAGGAACTGATATAGCTGCATTTTGGTGTGTATATATGCTGAAGAAGAAATACCCCGATATTCAAAACATTGTCGCTATTCCATTCAAGAACCAAGATAAAGTTTGGTCAGATGACCAGAAGTACTGGTACAAGAGAATGCTTGAATTGGCTGATGAAATTGTGAATGTTGAGGAAATCGATAAGTATAAAACTGATGACGATAATCCAGGTGAATTTTCAGTCGCTAAAATGCTGAAACGTAATGAGTATATGGTTGATCACAGTCAAGCAATAGTGGCCGTCTATGATGGGGGTAAAGGAGGTACAGCGAACTGCTTGAATTATGCAAGGAGATGCTATTTAGGACATCAAATATGGAGGTTGTATCCTAAGTATGACTTTGAGTTAGAAATTTCATATACAGCAGGGTAAGTGAAAAATACAATTAAATTTAAAATAAAAGGAGACACGGGATGAATAAATATAAAATTGTAAATTTGGGAGGTCTGGATTGGGAAGAGCATTATGATGGCTCTTTGGATTTCAGAGAACTTATTGAAGAAGGTCTGATTGCTGTAGGTGATGTAGTTGAAGTTGAGGATAGTAGCGAATGCCCACTTCCATTAAGTAATAATCAATTTTGTGTGACGTTTAACAAAGGGGATGTTTTGTTTTTGGAAGAGCCGTTTACTTTAGAGGAGTGCAAGCTAATGTTTGGATCTGATTTTAAACAATAAAATTATATAAAAGGATTATTTTATCCAAAGAGGGGATGAAAGTATCGGTTACATCAAATACATATTGGAAACAGCATGGTTTAACTTAGTATGGTTTAAATGGCATTTGGGGGCAGATATGAAAGTGTTTGAGAATTGCAGCTGGAAAGACTATATAGATTCCAAAAGGAGGGGCAATGATGAATTACAATCTTAATGATAAGACCCTTAAAGAGATTTTTGATTTTTATTTTGAGTCCCATGGTCAGAAAGTGGAAGAAGTACAGTTTCTTGAAAACCGTGTCCTTGTAAGAACTAAAACAAAAGTCAATAAGCGTATTGATATTCCTGAATTCATACATAAAAGACCGCACAAATCAAAATATGCTATTGGATAAAACATAAATTAATTAAAAGAACAATATTAAAATGGTTTATAAGGAGATGAGGAAACTGGATAAAACAGCAGAATTATTAAATATATTGAGCATGTATCCAGAAAGAGAACTTATTTTCATGTATCCAAATGAAGGATCTGACCACCCTTACACGCTTGGTTATCCATCTAGAATTTTAATTGATTCTTATATTACATTGAATGATCGAGTATGGCTATTTAATGAAGAGAAAGACGAATTGTTTGAGGAGATTGCTGATAGTGTCGCGGAGGATTTATATACGGAATTTCCACTAACTAATGATCAATCAGCTTTTGTAGAGAAGCAAGCTAAGAAAAAAATAGAGAGTCTAGCGTGGAAAAAAGCAATAGTGGTTTATATAAAGTATTGAGGTAGTGACTGAGAAAGGATGAGGAAATGAGCGGCATTAACACTAAATTTTCATACAAACAGCTGTACACATTAAAACACGCTTTATTGGAGTATATGCAACGTAAAGGTATAACAAATGATGACTTTAAAAGCGAACAGGATTTGTTACTAAAAATTAACTGCCAAATTGAAGAAATGAAGGAACGTTACAATATTTAGATAGGAGAAGTGGGTGAACTTTTGAAACTAACAAAAGATAAAATTATTTTGACGGAAAAAGCAAAAGAAATTTTTGGTGATGTCGTGGAGTCTGCATTTATAAATAAGCCTTCTTATGTGTCCACTCATTCATTTGAAGAGCTTTATAATGCATTGAAAAAAAATGAAGAAAGGCAAAAAGGTGAGTTGTTACCCGAGGACTGGTTTCCTATCATTGTGAAATTAATTAATGGAAAATCCTTTGAAATTTGGTCTTCTGATAGAGGGGGAGGCGTTTCTTCTATCTTAGAAGAAGAGGTGACACAGTAAGGAATACGCGGACGGAGCCGGGAAGGAGAAGCGATATGAATTACACAGAATGCCCGGAATGCGGGAATAAGCAGATTATCGAGTATGGAGAGGATACTTTTCGATATGAACGCTCTGCGAGGACAGGCAAGTTATTGCGGAGGTCACTTGGTGAAGGCGTCTGGTGCGCTTTCAAATGCCGTTGCGGTTGGGATAGCTATAAGGAACAGTTTGAAGTGGATGAAGATGACGAGGGGGAGAAAAGATGAAGTTGACACAAGAACACATCAAAATTATGAAGGATATTTGGGAGAAGGAATAAATGACAAAAACTAACGAAAAAATTCACGTATTGGCTGACGAATCACTTGGCGGAATCAAACGCGAGTATGTAGAGGTCAATAGGAAGGCGAAACTGGGTGAGAAGATCGTAATTGTCGATGCAGACCCAGGTTATGGAGATCATTATTCAAATGAGGATATATTTACGGTCGAGCTCTACACGGGTTATGGTAGTGGCGTAGCAACAGAATGCGGTCATCTTGTTGGTAATAACGAATACCGTACACTCGAACCGACCAACGTCGTCCACATTGACGGGGAGCGCTACGAAATGGTCGACCGCAAGGCGGAAGTATGCGAGAAGGTTATTCATATGAACAACGGTAAATCGGGAGGAAGGGTAAGGGAGGTTACTAATGTGGGCGTTGGCACGATCGATGTAATCGAATACGAACGTCCAGACGGAGACATCACGTGCGGATTTTCCCATGGATGTTACCGTGTCCTTGTTCCATTGTCTAAAGAAAATAAATACCAAGAATTCAAAAATAAGAAAAGGGGATACAAAGAAGTAAAAAACTTTATACATAATGAATTAGGTATAACGAAAGAGGACATTCAAGAAATGATTCGCATTGCAGTATCAAATGAAGTTAAAAAAGCAGCAGAGTCAGGGGAATTTCAGTCATTTATAAGTTCAAAAATTGACTCACTTATAGAAGAGGGATTTGGAGATGAGGGAAGGTTGCTCTACGGCTTTAAAGAAAGAGTGTCTCAAACAGTATCAAATGAGGTAGGCAAACGAATTGCAAATAACCTGAACATAAGTGTGGAGCTGAAAAGTCAATAAAATCGTCATTTTAAACAAATTAAAAGATAGTTTTCATCAAATGGAAGGAGGATTATATGGGATTAAATGTAACACATGGCGCCTTTATTGGAGCACACTCGGCGTTTAATAATCTTAGAAGGTTTTTATTAAGGTCAATTGGAGGTAGTTGGCCGCCTCATGACAATAAAAAATTTAAGGATGGCTATTGGTATTTTGGTAAAGGTTATTCCAAAAACGCATAAGGGGCTAACTGAGTTTTTCGGTCATTCAGATTGTGATGGTGAAATTAGTCCTGAAATGTGTAAAATTGTTGCGGATGAATTAGAAGCCATCTTGCCATATGTAGAAGAGTTGGCAAAAAAGAAATGTCTCATGGTCATATATTACGTGATTGTGGATACATAGAGTGCACAAAACAGTTTATTGCTGGCTGCAGACTAGCACATGAATTAAATGAACCATTAGAGTTTAGATAAAAGCATGTTTTTAACGAGGTGGGAGGTATTATGTGGGAGATATCCAGTTTTTAAAAGAGTTGCAAGAAGAATTGAGGACGCAAGAAAACGACGGTCAAGCTGCACCACGATTTTGGACAGTCGGTGATTATGAATGGGTCGAAGCTCGGGAGGAGAACGCAGAGCGCTATTCTGTATACCTGCCAAATGTTGCAGAATCATATGTTTTAGATGATTATCTAGAAGAAATAAAAAAAGATAGTGGGCTGTCTAAAGAATGCCTAACTGAGCTGAAAAAAATTGGGGGCGACTATGACGAAACTATTGAGTGGATTCGAAAATACATTGACGAAGAAGCAGAGCTAATTCCAGAAAGAAAGGTTCACATTATACAACCAAATACAATGTTTTTAACCAAAAAAGAAGCAAAGAGTCACATCAAATCGAATAAGCATCATTACACTTCAAAAGCTCATACTTATGCTATGACAGCTTGGAGAGCGCCTAAAGTGGAACGACTATTGAAGATATTAGAAACATTTGATTGGGATTCAATTAAGATCAAATAGTTATTTTATTATGAAGGAGGAATTGTGTGTTTATCATTCAAAACATCGAAACGGAATTCTATTTGAAACATAATGGGAGCGAGTCATTAGAACACCCCTATATCGAAGTGGCCTGTCCGGGAGATGCAGAAGCTTTCAGTTCATTGAAACACGCAAAATATGCAGTTACATGGTATTGCGATATGTTTAAAAAATGGAGAATTATCGATGTATACGAAGGTAAATCGTATGTGAAGAATAAAATTTTTGAATTTGTTTTAGAAGAAGCTATGTAACGGAGAGTATTAATCTCTCCAGGAATTAAATGAGGGGATACGAAGTTTGCCATTTTTAGTCTTAAAACGGTGCTTCACATTACATAATAAAGGCTTAATGAATACATAATCGTCATTTTCATATTCTATTTGTTTGATAGAGTGGAAGTATTTGCGTTCATCGAATGGCATAAATTCCATGAACCCGGCAGATAAACCGTCAGGGTAACTGAGAAGAAACTTGATATCTTCCTTAGTGTATCCAGTAATGAGCACGTCAGTGTACTGATAATTTATAACCTTGATCCAGTTTTCCGATCTCTTGTTGATCTCGTAAGGGGAGTTTGCTTTCTTAAGCACGATTCCTTCAAGGTTCTTTTCTTTAGCCATTTCAAAATAGGCTTTTCCTTTGCCTTGTACTCCTTCAATCACAAAGATATTTGGATGGTTAAGATTTAGTGATCTAAGGAATTCCTTGCGTTTAAAAAGTGGATTTGAAGCTATTGATATTTCATTTAATCTTATGACATCGAACACGCAATAAACAATTTGATGAGAAGATTTGCTTGATTGAAAACGTTCCATAACAGATTCAAAATCGGGCAACCCATCAGAATTGGTAACGATAATTTCCCCATCTAAGACTGTCCCTTCGGGAATATCAATATCATGCAGCTCAGGGAATTTATTGGTGACTTCATTATTATGGCGCGTGTAGAGCTTAATCTTACCATCTTGCTTAGATAGAATGATTCGTATTCCATCAAATTTAAGCTCAGCAATATAGTTTTCATCATCAAATGGCTCTTTGGCTGAATCAAGCAGCATTGGAGCTATAAACAAAAAACCACCTCCATTTAAACATCTTATCTAAGGAGAGATGTTATTTAAAGCAAAATGCTGATGGTACTTAATGGATTAAAAGGAGGGATGTAATGTACCAAACATCAGTGCAGCTTAAAGATGTGAAAGTATTGATTAGGGGAATCTGGACAAAGAAGAAATTCACTGAAATAGAACGTGGCGAGACGTTTATGATCGAGGAAGATGGAGTTTTAAAAAAGTACATAGCAAGAACAAAACCATATTGGGATAAGGAATTTGAAGCTTTTGTTGTTGATGTGATGGATAAAAACAAATTGAGAAGAGGGATTAGATGAGAAGTAATGTTGAAATTAATGAATTGATTCAAGACCGATTATTCAACGGTTACAAGAAGAGGAAAATCACTCCAGATGAATGCTTTGAGCTTTTAGGGGATATTGTGGCCGATGAATTGGCTTTTGATAATGATGGGAAAGTGGTTAATCTTAAAAACTTTGCGGGAGAAATGAGTTTAGCATTGCAGGTAGTTGAGAAGCTACAAAAAGGTTATGGACTAAATTTTTATTTATCAAGAGAACACGATTTTATCGGTCTGGAAGATTGGTGTGCTGCTTTTGACGAGTATGAAGCTTGGGCAGAAAAACCAGAGAAAGCAACATGCTTAGCGGCATTAAAAGCACTGAAAATTAGATAAAACAGAAATTTTATACAAATTAAAAGTAAGTAAACAAGGCGGGACAGAGGATACAGCAGTCGGATACAGGGAAAAACAGATTGAACAATGGATTGAGGATGACGGGAGGTAAGGGGGAAATGCGAGTCTATGTTGTTATGGCTAATAACGAATTAATGTCTATATGCGGAGATGAACAAACGGCTAAATGGGAAAAGGAAATGATTGAGTTGGGCGGGGAACAAAAGGTAGTAATCAAAGAATGCGGAGTTGTCTCCTATGATGAAGATTATCACAATGCAAATAAAAAATAGATTGAACAATGGTTACAAGATGACGGGAGGTAAGAGAAATGGAAATTATCAAGATTCGTTACACATTCAGACATAAAGGCAGCGGCAACATTGAAATGAAATGGTACAGCATCGGGCAATTGGAAGAAAGGGCAGCCGCCAAACTGTCCCCGGTATTTTCAGATGAATATGAACTAATCAGCCGGGATTTATTCACTGGATTGAAGGACAAAAACGGCCGCATGATCTACGATAGGGATATTTGGGATATTGGCAGAAGGTTTCAAGTTGAATTTGAGGAAGATCGGTGCGGGTATTTCCCCTTTGCTAATGATGGAGGTTGCGGTTGTTGCGCTGATGAAGTTTATCAACCTTATGAAGGGGACATAATCGGCAATATCTACGAAAATCCTAATCTATTGGAGGCGGCGGAAGAATGAAAATGCAAGTGACTTTATCACCTGAAGAAGTGAAACAAATAATTAAAAACAATTTAGAAAAGAAGTTTGGTAATGTCGGCGAGGTCACACTTGAAGTCGACCGGGAATTGAGAGGGCATTATACAAACGAACATTACGAAACTGTTTTCAAAGGTGCCAAATGCGAAGTGGAGGCGGCGGAATGACGTGGATTGACTTAGTGAGAAAGTATTTCCCTGATGCAAATGATAAGCAGTGCGATTTTATTTTGTGGGAAAAGACTGCTTTTCCTTTAGTGCCTGTGGAAACTGTTGAAAAGCAGTTGCAGGAGTATCAAATGATGATGTTTGCAGATAGAAGGAGTAACCGGATCAATAAGGAGGCGGCGGCGGAATAATGGGAATTTACATTCCTTTTCGTGCAGATTTAGGAACTATTGAATTTAACGGGCGATTTCACCCGATTGTAAGAATAGATGGATACCACTACGGAAAACGAGTATTTACTTATAAAGATGAAGAAGGTTATAAGGAATTGACATTCCATCCGCCAGAAAAATCATTGCTTCGGCAGGCGACGGAATGAGTTACAGAGCGGGCAATGGAGGAATGATTACATAACTTCTGAATAAAAACAATCTTTTATAGGATTCATAAACTAATTAAAAATAAAAAGGAGAAGTAAAATGTCAGTAGAACAACTATGCGGAGGACAATGTACAGAAGAAACAATTGAATTGGTTAGAAGGCAATTACTGCAGCAGCAAAGTGCCTTACTCACTCAATTGGCAAATATTGAGGCTAAGATTAGACGTCTGACAGATTTACTGCAATTAGAAAATGATAGCCTTGAAAAGGTTAAATGTGAATTAGAAAAGGTTCAGTGCGAGCTGAAGGAATTGGACTGCTTGGAGAAAGCATTGTATGAAGAGGAGTTTTAAACAATAAAGCAGGCTTAGAGCCTGCTTTATATCTACTACTTCAGTACCTTCTTAATCATTTTGTTCATTTTTTTCATATGCATTAAATTCGCAGCAAGTTCTTCTCTTTCTTTGTCGGTCATGATATGTCCGCCCTTAAGATTCTATATTCTGAGTACGATCAGGCTTTTTAGGGAAAATACATTCTAATAAAAGAAAAAATAAAGTTAATCCTAATGATAATTTAAAGTTGTCGCTACTCCCAATTGAACACAAGATACCCACTATATAAATAAATAAAAACCTAAACAATGAGGCAAATATAAACTTGAAAAAGTTATCTCCAATGAGGTGCCTTCCAACAGCCACAAAAATATTATCAAAAGTAAAAGAATAAACAACCATACACACACTCATAATAACAATCTGATTGAATCCTATTTCTAATTCAAAGAAGCTTACAAGTACATTTGCTGATCCTGTTGCAAATAAGATTATCCCCATTATGACTGCAGTAGGAATTAGTGATAAAACCAAAGCTCCTATTACTGTAGATAATAAAAATTTTTCATTTGTGTTTTTTTCTGCAGCTTCTTTCTTTTCTCCTCTGTACATAAAAATAAAAAAGACGATGAGAAACAAAAGATAAATTGATAACGTCATAACAAGCAGATTCATGGTGATCTCTCCTTACCTAATTAAAACAAAAGAGTGAAGGTTATAAGCCTCACTCTTTTGTTTTAATGTATAGTTATAGCAAAAAGAACACAACAACCTTCGCAATTAACTGTGCATCAGCTAATGGAATTCCAGCTTTCACTAATGCCACAGTAACGGCTGTTTCTCCGAAATTTGTAAGTTCATCTATAACGTCCGCGGCTTTGTGTCCCCACTTAGAACAAGCATCTCCAGCTTTTTGAGCCCATTTATATGGGATCTTTTTAATAAGGGTTCCTAAAGCGGGACCACCAACCCTAAGTGCTTTTACTAATATTTGTTTAGCGAAAGGAATACCCTGTGTATGTACTTTAGAATTTGCAGCTACAGGAGTCTCAAGCTTTGACTGGATTTTAGCAATATCGGTTTTCATATTTGAAGCTAAAGGAGCCTGTATGCTATTTTGAACTACAGGTACTTTTTTACTTTCCGCTGCACTTGCATAGCCAGGAGAAACAACTGATACAGCCAGCACAGCTAACGTGAACACCATGATAAATGAAATAAGTTTTTTCTTCATTTCTTTACTCCTCCTTTAATAACCATTAATTTAATATATTGCTAACTATATTAAATATTTGGATAAAAATCAATATATTCCCTAAGAAATTTTTGGTTATAAAAGAAAGGACAAAAATTGAATTTGATCTAAAAACATATAGTCCACTATTTTGTTATTATACGAGACATAACTTATTTCAAAAAGAACCTAAAGTCTCATTGGGGATACCCATTTCATTACCGTGAAGAAGATTCAATAAAACTGTCATTTTAACGGGAAGTTAATTAACGGTGGGGGAGTGATAGCAAGAGTATCCCTGTATATGTGTATTTTAGTGAGTAGATAAGAAAAAGCCCATAAGGGCTTTTTCTAAGGTTGGGATATTAATTAATGCCATCAATATCGAGATTTTCCATGTCAAGATTTAGGGCTTTCAATTGTTTCATTAAAACTTCAAATTTTAAGCACTCCCCATTTTTTAAATCTTCTGGAATTTCTTCAGGATGAGCAATTTTCATCCCAGCCTCGATCCATTGTTTTCGATACAATTGAAATGCAGCCTCAATTAAATGATCTGGAGTTACAATAAAGCCTAAACTCACATCATGATCTTCACTGTAGCCAAATTCAAAATTGCAACATGGACAAATTTCAAATGTTTTTTGATACTCGCCATTATCTAAAAGTTTTTCATTTAATCCTTTATATCCGCATACTAGACAGGAATATAATTCTTTTTCCAATATTGATCCCCCATTTATTATTTTATTTAATTATTGCCGTTTATAATATTCATAACCAGCTTTTTTATTTGGATGTTTTGGCTTGAAATATGTAATAATCACATCTTTATCCTTTTGTCGTTCTACTGCTAAAAATTCATTGGTCTTTTTATTATACTTATAGTAACGATATTTACCATTGAATTTTTTCTTGCTCCTTTTTTGGAGAACTGTTTTGCTAGTAGCTTTCCCTAAAAATGTTCGTGCTTTATTCAAATATTGAGATTTGGAGATATTACCGAACTCTTTTTTGTGCTTTTTGTAATGAGAATCTAATTTCGACATATTTACTTTTCGTACAGCTTTTGACGCTGAGGTTTTTTTACCATATTTTTTCGTTGCTTTTTTGACACTGGATTTTCCAAATTTCTTAATAGCTTGTTTAATGCCAATACGTGCAACAGTAATAGCAATTACAACTAAAGGATACCATGAAGCTTTAACTTCAGCAGTATTTACTTTAAATTGTTCTCCTGTTTCAGTGTCAGTTAAAGTTGCAATAAAATCTCCATCATCATTTATATCTTGTAATTCCACTTCAAAATCGCCCTGAAAAAGTGTACCATTATCATCTTTTGCTTCTGCGGAAACAATTATGTCACTAGTATCTAAATTTAATTCTAATTCACCATCAACCGATAAATCATCTGTTTCAATCTTTGTTTGAATAGTTGCTTCATTACCATCGACTTGGCTTTCTAATGCAACATCATTACCATTGACAGACTCACCAAAGAAATCTTCTGTTTCAGATTCTATTTGCTCCTTATTAATTACATCTTCATAATTGTTTTCTGTTTGGTTTGTTGTTGCAGAGGAAAAACTCGTCCCTACGTTATAAAATACAAAAACAGTTAACAAAAAGCTAATAAAATATTTCAATTTAATTCTCCTTTTTTTTAGTCATATTGTGTTAACCCGTAACCATAGTCTTCTTTCCTTCCTAAATCTTTTGCTGTGCTCTTTAAATAATTCAAGACATCTTTCCTTTCATACTCTGGATTTTTCGATAGGATATTTGATACTATACCTGTGACAAAAGCTGTTGCAAAGGATGTGCCATCAACGGTTTCTAATTTGCCTGAATGAGTCAAAACAGGAATTTGAACGCCAGGTGCAACAAAATCAACCTTGCCTTTAGCTGCAAATTTATCTCTTCTTAGGTTTTTATCGACAGAAGAAACAGATATGACATTTTGATATTTTGCTGGATAATCTGCTGAAAGACCTAATGTATTCCCAGCAGAAGCGATAACTATAATATTTTTCTCGATTGCTTTGTCAATAGCATGTTTTAACTTTTTGTCATCTTTTTGAAAACCAAAGCTAAGATTAATGATGTCAACATCCTGCTTGATACTCCAATCGATTCCGTTAATTACATCATCAATGTCACCACCTCCTTTATCGTTAAGTACCTTTACATCAAATAATTTCACATTAGGTGATACGCCATGAACTGTTCGTTTATTAGCAGGAGCCAATAAGATACTGGCTATAGCAGTACCATGACCTAAAGAATCTGTGGTAGTAGGCTTATTGTTTATAGCATCATATGAAATTATTGAACTATTCTTAAAAAATGATAGAGAACTATTGACTCCACTATCCAATAATGCTACCTTTACAGGTTCTTTAGGTGAATTCAATTTGACTTTTTCATTTGGGAAAACAGCACAAAGTGCCCAATTTTTTTCACAGTCGCTTTTTGAAAAAGAAATTTGGGAGCTGTTATTAGTGCAACTAGCAAGTAATATTAACAAAATCAAAGTAAAAACAACGTTTTTCAATCTAATAACCTCTTTCAATTACCTTTTCCACCATAATTTAACTAATACAAGAAAATAATATAATATTTCCATTGTCAAGTAAAGATGGGAATATATAATTCTTAATCTTAGAAAAATTAAATATATAATAATAGAAGGTAATGTTAACTGTTAACCTGATAATAAAAAAATTTTTAATTTGCATTTACATAAACAAATTAAAAGGATATAATGTAATTATCCTGTTGAGAGAGAGGTGAGAAAATGAAGATGTTAAAAGTTACAAACGATGCTTTAAATTACTACAGGAAAAGCGTCAAGGGGAATAAAAACATAACAGAAGAACAGGCAAGAGCGAAGCTTACACGAAATGTAAAACTGGTTCAAGCTGAAACACCGGAGCGTGTTCTAAGAATTGGGCTCTTTTCAAAGGTTTATATGTACCATGATCTCCATATAACGGTGAGGAATGGGAAGGTTATTAAAATTGTAAACCATAAGAGACCAAGATTTTCGAAGAAAAGATACATAGAATTATCGAAAGCTTTAGGCATCAAAGACATAAAGTATTACAGAAAGCATTGCATAGCCAGGTAGCGTACATAAACATGTTCTGAGGTAACTGATAAAATATTCTCTTGTTGAATTTGCTGAGATCGGTTTGAATAATCAGGTTTTTGGCAACGTCTATGTTGGATTTGATGTAGCCTTAGTAATTTCAAAATTTCTTGATTTAAAAAAACAAAATGCAAAAGCACATATTAAGAACTCGCATAACGGAGAGTATTTTGATTCATTTTTTATAATCTAATTAAAAATATACACATAATAAAGGAGAGTTGCTGGATGGCAGAAAATCAAACAGTATTGCGTGAAGCAGAAAACAAAGTAGTTTTAGAAGGATTACTTCTAGAAGTGCGCCACAATGAATGGAAAAATGGAGAGGGGCTAAATATTGAATTAGACATTGAAACAGCTCCAAATGAAGTACATACAGTCACTGGAATGTCCAAGTATAAAAAAGAAGATGGATCAGACAATGGGATTGCTAAAGGCTACAAAACAATCATTAACGACTATAAGTCTGTAGCTACTCATGGCAAAGAAGAAGCTGACAGAGTTCGAGTAACACAAGGAAGAATTGGGTTGAATGAATATTTTGTCCAAGATAATTTAAAATCGTACCCGCAATTGTCAACTAATTTTGTTAACCGTTTAAAGTCGGATGAAGAATATAATCCGAGAGCAGAATTTGAAGTCGAATTTTTTGTAAAAGGCGTTAAAGAAGAAAAAATTAAAGGCGAAGAAACGGGCAGAGTCCTATTGGAAGGGTACATCCCTCTGTATGGTGGAAAGATTATTCCTTTTACGTTTGCGGTTACAAAAGAGGGGTCTGATTACGTAGAGAACAATTATGAAAAAGGCAGCAGTGTAAAAGTATTTGGAAACATCATCAATTTCAAAGAAAAGAAGGTGACTCTTCAACAAGCTGCCTTTGGTAAAGACAAACAAAACATTACATATAATACAAAGCGCGAATTTTTAATTACAGGTGGCTTTGAGCCGTATGACGAAGACGATAAAGCAGCTTTTGACGCTGAAGCGATTAAAGCGGATTGACTGAAAGAGAGCTTTACTTAGAGCAAATGAAGAATGACAGTAAGAAAAATAATAAAAACGAGAAGAAAACAGGTTTCGGAGGAAAAGCAAGCACAAGCGCTTCTAAATCGATTTCTAAAGATGGTCTACCATTTTAATAATTAATGACAATCGAGAAAACGTTAATAAATCAATTAAAAGGAGAAGTGTTTATGGCATTAGATATTTTTAACCCTCAGATTTCCGTAGTAGCAAAAGGACTTGAAGGTAAAGTTATTACGATATATGGATCTAACAACTTAGGAAAAACAAAACAGAGTACCAGAATGAAAAAACCACTTTACCTTCCATTTGAAAAAGGATTAAACGCAATTGCTGGAGTCCCTTTCATGCCGATTAATAGCTGGGGAGATTTCAAAAAAGTGAACAAGCAGCTTACAAAAAATCCTGAAAAGGCTAAAGAAGTTTATCAAACCATAATTGTTGATGAAGTAGATGCTTTTTCAAAGTATGCAACGAGATATGTATGTGACCAATATGATGTTGGTCGAATTAAGGATGGGAACGATGGATTCGGTTTATGGAAAGAGTATGAAACGGAAGTCTGGGAGGAAATTAACAAGCTCTTAAATGTAGGATTCACTGTAGTCTTTATTGCTCACGCAACGGAAGATAAGGATGGAAAAATCATTCCTAAAGGTGATAAGCGAGTGCTTGCACCAGTCATCGATAATAGCGATATCGTCTTATTCCTGAGCTCAAATGGTGTGGATGAAGATAATAAAGTAATTAAATCTAGTGCTTGGTTAGCTGAAACTGAGAAGTTCTTTGCTCGAAGCCGTTTTGATTATATTGATACATATATTGAAGAGTTTACTGCTGAAAATCTAGAAAAGGCAGTTGTTGAAGCAATTAAACGACAAGAAGAAGCAGAGGGAATTCAAGCCGTTACATATGAAGAACAGAAACAAAAGAACTTATCAGAAAAACTAGACTATGATCAACTAATGGAGCAGATTATTGAAATTGGGTCAAAGCTAAACGAAGAAGGCAGACTTGAAGAAGTTAATGAAGTAACTGAAAAACATCTCGGACAAGGGGCTAGGGTGACTGAATGCACTAAAAAACAAACGGATATAATGTCTGTTATTTTAGACGATCTTAGAGACCTTCTTGAAAACTAAAGTGGGGGAGTTTATCTCCCTCTTTATTTAGAGGTGAGTATATGGCACGTCGTGTTAAATGTCCATACTGTGAAAATTATTTAGACAAGGATGATGCAATCCCTTATAAAAAAAGATATTATCACAAGCAATGTTTTGAAACATGGAAGATGGAAGCAGAACATCGGAAAGAGTTAATCAAATACATATGTGAACTATATAAAATAGAAGCTCCAACAGGGATGATGCTTAAGCAAATTAAAGAATTTCAAGAGGAGTATAAATATAAATTAAAAGGGATTGAATTAGCATTAAGGTACTTTCATGAAACCTTGGGTAATCCAGTTCGTGAAGGTGATGGTTTGGGAATAGTTCCATTCATTTATGAAGAAGCGAAAAAAGACTACCTTCAGAAAAAGGCCATTGAAGAATCAGTGAAAAGCGCAATAAATCAAAAACAGAGAGAGAGAATTGTTGTAATAAAAAAACAAAGCAGAAGAAATACAAAAATTGTTGATATATCTACTTTGTAGAAAGGGGAGTTCATTTGTTACAAGACAAGAAAGCAATTATTCAAGTGTTAGGCAGCATCTTAAAGGAACCTTCGCTTTTATCGGACAGCAACAAATACCAAATTACAGCAAGTGATTTCCCTGAACGTTTTCACTCAATTCTTTTCTTTGCGATGTATAACTTATTTCATCAAGGAACAGAAGTCATTAACGAAATTGAAATTGATGGATATCTTAGAGATTACGATATACAATACAAAATTTTCAATGAAAACAATGGACATGAGTATATCGAACAAATTCAAAAATTGGCTGTTGTTGAAAACTTTGATTACTACTACAACAGGTTGAAAAAATTTAGCCTTCTCAGAGAGATGGTCGGTCTAGGATTCAATATTGATGAGATATATGATGAATCAATAATTGATCCCAAAGATCAAGAAATAATGAAGGAAAAATTTGATAAGACATCAATTGAAGACATTCTCTCTTTTTATGAAATGAAAATCGTTGAAATTAAAGAAAAGTTCAGTACAAATTCTGACAGTATCGGAATTCAAGGTGGGGAAGGAATAGACGAGCTTCTCAAGCGACTTGAACAATCACCGGATATTGGGGTTCCAATGAATAGTGAGATGTTAACGTCTATTTTTCGTGGATCTAGGAAAAAGAAATTTTATTTAAGATCGAGTATGACTGGCGGAGGGAAAACCCGTAATATGGTGGCCGACGCTTGCAGGCTAAGTGCAGATCAACTTTATGATTTAAAAGAAAATAAATGGGTTAAAAATGATTTTCAGGAAAAGTCGGTAGTCATTTCAACTGAAATGATCTCTGAAGAGCTGCAAAGTTTAGCTTTAGCTTATATCAGCGGGGTTGAGGAGAAAAATATACTGAGAAACACCACAACAGAGAGTGAAAAAGCGCGAGTAAAAAAAGCTGCTGAGGTGTTGAAAAAATCACCCATTTGGTTTGAGCATTTGCCTGATTTCAATATCAAAGAAATAGAAAGAACTATTGAAAAAAACGTCATAAGAAATGCAGTTGAATATGTTTATTTTGATTATATTCATTCATCTGTAACAATCTTCGCTGAAATGAGTAAGAAAAGTGGAGTTAACCTTAGAGAAGATCAAATACTATTGCTCATGTCAGATAAGTTGAAGGCACTTTGCAACAAATACGATATCTATATGATGAGTGCAACACAGTTAAATGGTGAGTGGAAAGACGCTTGGCTAAGAGGGCTTCAAATTGATGCTACTTATTTAAGAGGAAGTAAAGCGATCGCAGATAAAACTGACGCTGCAATGATTGTTTTGCCATTAAGCAAGAAAGAAAAAGAAGCGGTTGATGTTATTTTGAAATCTGGATTCTATCCGGAGCCAAACTTCGTAACTCATGTATTTAAAAATAGAGGGAACGAACATGATAAAGTTAAAGTCTTTTCACATATCAACATGGGGAACATGAGAATAAAAGATTGCTTTGTTACTAATGTTGATAATGAATTGATTCAAATTGAAAAATTAATTATTAAAGCAGGGTAGCGGGGTGTAAAGCCCTTTGAGATACGACAAAGATCAAGTTAAAGAAAGTTTATCAATTGAAGACATACATAAGATTTTAAGGGAACTTGGTAGCGAAACATATCAAACTGATAGCAACGGAAATCCAATCTATAGAACAGTATGTCACAATAAAACAAACGGGAGTTTTAAACTTTATTACTATCATGAGGCACAACAGTTTCACTGTTATACAGAATGTGGCGATACTTTTGATATTTATGAACTGGTTATCCGATCTAAAAAACAGCAAGGTATTTCCCTAACGTTTACACAAGCGATTGAGTTTGTGGTTAAAGTATCAGGTAAAAACTTTGGATTTGGTTTTCTATCTTCAACCCCAAAGGAACACATAGTAGATGATTGGGATTGGATTACTAAATTTAAAACACGGAAAAAAATTGATACTACGCTGCCAGCCTATAGTGAGACAGTTCTAGATGTTTTTATGAAATATCCTCATGAAGCGTGGCTAAACGAAGGAATTAGTTATGAAACCATAATGGAATTCGAGATCGGATATTATTTTCGAAATCGAGAGGAAGGCATAGTGATTCCTCACAGAGACATTAATGGGAGATTAATTGGCATACGCAGACGTTCAATGATCCAAGAAGATATTGACAATGGCCGAAAGTATATGCCGTTAACCGTCGGGAATACAATGTATAATCACCAAACAATGATGAACCTTTATGGATTACATAAAACAAAAAAAGCAATTAAACGCTTGAAAAAGGCGATGATTTTCGAATCAGAAAAATCAGTATTAAAATGTCAAGATTTCTATGGGGATTTGAATTTCACCTGCGCTGTTTGTTCAAATAATATTTCAAATTTCCATAGAGACATTCTTCTTTCCTTGGATGTGCAAGAAGTGTTTATTGCTTTAGATAAATTTAGAGGGATTAAGGAAGGTGAAAGCAACGAAAAGTACAAAGAAAACCTAAAAAATTATGAAGAAAAAATATTGAATTTAGCAGCAAAATTTTCGCCATTTATGCGTGTATATGTTCTTTGGGATACTAAAGGGTTACTTGATTATAAAGACAGCCCAGCAGACAAAGGAAAAGAAATTCTAGAGGAGTTGATGAGAAATAAAATTGAAATTGGAACAAGAGAAGGTGAATAGTTTTTGAAATATAATTTAATTGGTAATAATGATTTTTGTTTTTCTCCTCTAAAAACCATACTAAAGAACAGAGGGATTGAAGACGTTGAAAGCTTTTTAAATTTATCAGAGGACGTAGTCAATCATTATTCTGACTTAGAAAATATTGATGAAGCAGCAGAATGCCTAATAAAGCACCTCAGAAACCAGGCTAGAATTTTTATTCAGGTGGATAGCGATGTTGATGGAGTTACTTCAAGCTCTATTATTATTAACTACATAAAGAGACTCTTCCCCGAAGCTAATGTTGAATGGAGAATACATGAAGGGAAACAGCACGGGATAATTTTAGAAACTATTCCTGAAGGCGTTGATCTTGTATTAATACCCGATGCAGGCTCTAATCAATATGAAGAGCATTATGTCCTTAGACAAAAAGGGATTGATGTTATAGTAATTGATCACCATGAATGTGATAAGGAGTCCGAAAATGCTATCGTGGTAAATAATCAGCTTTCGCCAAAGTATAAAAATAAAGCTTTAACTGGAGCGGGAATGGCTTATAAGCTGTGCCAAGCCTTAGATGATAAACTTGGGAAAAATGAAGCAAAACGATTTATAGATCTTGTGTCTGTCGGGAACATTGCGGATTCGGCAGACTCAAGGGAGCCAGAGACACGATACTATATGAATCAAGGGCTCAAAAAGGTAAGGAATCCTTTGATTAGAGAGCTCTTCATAAAACAAGAATACTCAACCAAAGGGAAAAAGAACATACAGAGCACACAGTTCTATATCAATCCATTAATTAATGCAGCTATTCGAATAGGTTCCCAAGAAGAGAAGCATCAGATGATGAGATCGCTGCTTGAATCTAATGAAGAAGTATACTACAAAAAGCGAGGAAAAGATGAGGGCGAACTGGTATCGATTCATTGGGATACAGCAAGAATACTGGGGAATATTAAGCAACGCCAAAAAAAATTAGTTGACAGTGCGGTATTGGAAATCGAGAAGCGGATTGAAGAAAAAGGACTTTTAAAAAATAAGGTCTTGATAGTTTATATTGAAGGTATCTTAGACAAGAACTTGGCTGGGCTTGTTGCGAACCAATTAGCAAGTGAATACAAGAGACCAGTTTTATTGGCTAGGGAACTTGAAGATGGAACTCTAGGGGGATCAGGAAGGGGATACGACAAAGGGGCAGTAAAAAATTTCAAACGGCTTTTAGAGGAAACAGGTAAATTCGAGTTTGTAGAGGGACATGCTGAGGCATTTGGATTCAGCATTGCACCAGAGAATTTAATCCAGGTCAATGATATTCTAAATCATAAATTAAAAGATATTGTGATTAATCAAAATGAATATGAAGTTGACTTTGAGATCGCTGCGAGCAATCTCACTAAACGATTTATAAAGCTAATTAATAGTTACCAAGACTATTGGGGATATAAAGTCGAAGAACCGCTACTTGCCATTACCGATATTGAAATAAATAAAGAGGATATTTGTCATATTGGCAAAAAAACAAAAAACACTGTCAAGTTCAAGGTTGGCGGTATTGAGTACATAAGATTTAAAAGCGATGAAGAATTCTATGAATCTCTCGTTAATAGAGGAGATCGATTGGTTCTTACTGTAATCGGAAAAGCCAAAGTAAATGAATACAAGGGTAAAGAAACACCTCAGATTGAAATCGAAGAGATGGAGGTGGTAAAAACAAAGAAAAAAGCACTTGTTTTTTAGATAGGGGGGATTGCTGTGATTGGATGTCATTGTCATACATGTAAAAGTAACATCAGGCTGCTGGATTCCACAAATTCAGTTAAGGGCTTACTTGAAACTGCTTTGGAAATGAATTATAAAGGACTCGCTATTACAGACCATGAAGTTCTGTCAGCACATCTAGAAGCAATACAAACTGTTAGAAGCATGAAAAAAGAGGGGAAAATGCCTCAAGATTTTAAACTTATCCTTGGTAATGAAGCATATCTGGTTGATTCCTTAGAAGAAGTAAGAGACAACTACCAGCCAGGTAAAACAAAATTTCCTCACTTTTTAATGTTGGCCGTTGATCCTAAAGGTCATGAGCAATTACGAATTTTATCTTCTAAAGCATGGGAAAACTCGTTTTATACTGGAACAATGGAAAGGGTGCCAACTGTAAAACGGGATGTCGAAGAACTTCTTAAGAAAGATCCTGGACACATAATTGCAACCACGGCCTGTCTAGGTTCAGAAGTAAATATCTACTTACAGAAGATCATGGAAATCGAAAAGGGCGATGGAGATCCTGATCTAATCAAAGAATATAAATTAAAAATACATCAGTTCATCACATGGTGTATTGATGTGTTTGGGAAAGACAAATTTTTTATAGAGCTACAACCAGCTTTGAGCGAGGAACAAATTTATTGTAATAAAAAGTTGATTCAGATAGCAGATGGTTATGGTTTAAAAAGAATTGTAACCACTGATGCTCACTATTTAAGACCAGAAGACAGAGCCATACACCAAGCATTCTTAAATGCCAAAGATGGGGAAAGAGAAGTCGACTCATTTTATGAAGCTTGTTTTGTGCAGAATATAGATGAGATCCATGAAAGAATGAATTATATTGATAAAGAGATTGTTGAAGAAGCAATTCAAAACACTCTTTTAATTGGCGAGATGATAGAAGATTATACGATTGAGCACGAGCCCATTATTCCTAAAATGGAACTGCCTAACTTTGAACTTAGGCATTTGTTTAAACCAGCCTATGAGAAGTATGAATACATTAAAAAGATGTCAGAGTCGGAGGAGGAGCAAGACAGATACTTACTAAAGCTTATTGAAGACGGGTTTGAAGCCAAATTATTAAAAGACGACCTAACCAGAGATGGATTCCATAAAATTTTATTCAGGATTAATGTTGAATTGGGTGAGCTTTGGGAGATCAGCCAAAAGCTAAACCAATCTATGGCCTCTTATTACATAACTGTAAGGGAAATCATTAATATCATTTGGGATGATGAATGCGGTGGAGACAGTTTAGTTGGTGCTGCAAGAGGAAGCGCGGCGGGATTCTTAATCAATTACTTGCTTGACAATACACAAATTAATCCAATGCAATATGATTTACCACATTGGAGGCATATTCATAAATCAAGGCCAGATTGTCAATCTTAACTTACCTTATTTTGAAGAAAAACCGAAATAAACAAAGAGGAGGTGATGTTATGAACAAGAGAAAGTATAGGGTTAATGATTCCTTTTTTGAGACAATTGATACTGAGGAAAAGGCATATTGGTTGGGGTTTATAAGTGCTGATGGTTGTGTGTATATTAAAAAAAATTCTGGATCAAGAATTTTAGAAATAAGTCTAAATATCAAAGATGTTAATCACTTAGTTAAATTCAATAAATGCTTAGACTCGAATTATCCAATAATACAAAACACTAATAGCTGCAGAGTATCAATTGTCAGCAGAAAAATATTTCAAGATTTACTGAAATTAGGTGTGACTGAAAGAAAGTCAAAAACTCTTATTCCACCTACAGAACAGTTAATACCACCTAATTTAATGTTTCACTATATTCGGGGTTATTTTGATGGAGATGGAGGATTTACCACTCATGATAAATACCTTACTTATGCAGTAAACTTTTGTGGAACGCCACAGGTATGCGAATTTATTTTAAGTCAATTAAATAAGCAAAATTTGCGGTTAATAAACAAAAAAGATGTGGAGTCTTTTGCACAAATTAGAATTAAAGGGAATAAGCAATCATTAGATGTTGCAAACAAGCTCTACAATAATGCAACAATTTATTTAGATAGAAAGTTTAAACAATATCAGGATTTAATATTGCTTAATGAAATTAATCAATGTATTGATGAGATAAATAAATTAGAGTTTAAGATCAAGTCTTTACACATGGTAGAGATGCTTAGAAAAGGATACACGGGAAAAGATATTGCAAAACATTTTGACTGCGGAGAAGCCAATATAACAAGGTATGTGAAAAAATATAGAACAGCTCTTAGTAAAGATAAAGAAAAACAAGTTCTTGGCCTTTTTCATGATGGAATAACTAATAAATCAGAAATTCATAGAATCATTGGTTTTTCTAGAGACTACATAAGAAAAGTTTTAAATAAGGTAAATTAAGATACACGATAGTCGTGCATATTGGAAACAGTATGCTTAAAGAGCCTCGAATTGCTGGGAACCCCTTAGAGCATTATTCACTACAACGTGACTGGAAACGGTGAACGTGAAAGTTTGAAAAGAATAATGATTGGGCAATCAGCAGCCAAGTGCCTGTAAAATGGTAAAGGTTCAACGACCAGTTCAAAGGAACGTAGTGGAATATAATTCTGCGAAGCGGGGCAGCCCTAACAGATTGTGCTGAGGGTGAAGATATGGTCTATTCCCGATTAGTGCCAAGACACTATGAGAAATATCTCGAAAGAGAGGGTAGGGAAGTTGCCGGATATTGATATAGACACTGAAGGATCAAAAAGGGAAAAAATACTTAAAGCGCTTAGAGACAGATTTGGTGAAAAACGTGTACTGCAGATCGCTACATTTGGGACTGAAGGTTCTAAGTCTGCTCTTCAGACAGCATGTAGGGGATTAGGGATTGATAACGATATTTCTCAGTTTTTAAGTGAAATGATTCCTTTCGAAAGAGGATCAAACTGGCCTTTAAAGCACTGCTTTTATGGAGATGTAGAAACAGGCAGGAAGCCAATTAAGGAATTCATTAGGGAAGTTGAACGCTATCCTAACCTCAAAGAAACTGCTTTGAAAATCGAAGGACTAACTAATAAGCGCTCATCACATGCTGCTGGGGTTATCATTTTTAATAATGAGTACACCAAGTCTAATGCAATGATGAAAACTCCTAAAGGGGCTTATATCACACAATTCAATATGGGCGACAGTGAAGTAATGGGGTCGGTAAAATTTGATCTTCTTACAATTGAAGCATTAGATAAGATTCGGGTAACACTGGATCAATTGATCGAAAATGAAGAAATTCAATGGCAGGGCTCTTTAAAAGAAACATACAATAAATACATTCATCCTGATGTACTTGAGTATGAAAATGCAAAGTTGTGGGAGATGGCCGGAAATGGAGGGGTAATGGACTTGTTCCAATTTTCGACCGAGGTCGGCCACCAAGCTGTAATTAAAGTTAAACCTAAAAATTTGCTTGAGGCAGCAGTTACAAATTCTCTAATGAGACTCATGTCCGATGGGGAAGAGCAACCTGTAGACACATATGTGAAATATAAAAATAATTTATCACTATGGTATGAAGAAATGCGGAAATATGGCCTAAGTGATGATGAAATAAAGGTAATTGAGAGACATTTGAAAGACATCTATGGGGTTGCTGACACTCAAGAAGTTGTCATGCAAATGGTAATGGATAATGAAATAGCTGGGTTCGATATTAAAGAGTCAAATTATCTAAGAAAATCCATAGCAAAGAAAAAAGAGGATGTGTTAAAAGAGGTTCAAAAATTATTCTTCAAAAAGGGGAAGGAAATTGGAGCGTCAGACAACCTTTTGAATTATGTATGGAATGTTCAATTTAAAAGACAGTTTGGCTACAGTTTCAGTTTACTTCATACTTTGGCGTATTCGATTATTGCGTTACAAGAATTGAACTTAAACTATCGGTATAACCCTTTATACTGGAATACGGCTTGCTTGACTGTAAACAGCGGAGGTGTTGAAACTGAAGAAGAATTTGATGACCCAGACAAAAAGAAGAAAACACAAAAAACAGATTACGGTAAAGTAGCTTCTGCAATAGGGAATATACGGCGCCGTGGTATTAGAGTTGATTTGCCTGATATTAACAAAGCGGGATTTGGTTTCAAGGCTGATATTGAAAATAATTCAATTATTTTTGGGATGAAGGGGATGAACGGGATCGGTGACGAGGTTGTTCATCAAATCATCAGCAATAGGCCTTATGCTGATTTTGAAGATTTTCTAGAAAGGATGTACCACAGTGGCATCATAAAGAAAGGACAGGTTATTCAACTGATCAAAGGGGGCTGCTTTGATTCATTTGGGGAGAGAAAAGATTTAATGAAATCGTTTATTTCTTTAATTTCTGAACCTAAAAGTAAGCTAACCATGTCTAATTTGAAGATGCTTATTGAAAACAATTTAGTTTCAGAGGATTTTGCATTAGAAATACGATTTTTTCGCTTTAAAGACTATATTAGCAAGAGAGTGTTTAAAAAGATCGATTCTCCAAAAGATAAATTACTGCTACTTGATGATATAGCGTCTGCTTTTTATAATGAACACTTTGATGAGAGCAGCATTGTTGATGTACATAACGGTCATCTTGTGATATCCGAAAAGGCATTTAAAAAGGAATACGACAAAAAAATGCTGAAGTTAAAAAACTGGATTGGAACCCAAGAGCCATTAATAAAGCTAAATGAATGTCTTTTTATGCAAGAATGGGAAAAGTATGCAAGTGGATCTTATGGCAAATGGGAAATGGATTCACTAAGTTACTACTACCATGATCATGAATTAAGAAATGTGAATTTTTCAAAGTATAACATTGTTGACTTTTATCAGTTGCCAGAAGAACCAGTTAAAGGCAGTCCATATAAATGGAGAGGAAAAGAATTATATGAGTATGAGACTTCAAGAATCATAGGCACTGCTCTAGACAGAGACAAAACCAAGCACACAGTTACTCTCTTAACTCCTACAGGAGTTGTTACCGTAAAACAATGGGCGGGGAGCTTCAGTCATTATAATAAACAAATTTCACATAACGTGAACGGAAAGAAAGAAGTTATTGAGAAGTCCTGGTATACAAGAGGAACATTGCTTATGTTTACTGGTTTTAGACGAGGGAACAACTTTATTCCTAAGATATATAAAAACAGTGTCTATCAGCATACTGTATGTAAGATTGAAGATGTAGACGAAGAAGGTAACTTAATTTTAACCACAGGAAGAAAGCAAATATAAACGGATGTGATGGAAATTTTCAAAAAACTGATAGACTTAAACAAATTAAAAGTATATAATATCTATAAAGAAATAAAGATATATTCAGTTATCTTCTTACTGGGGGTGGGATCAACATTAACATACAAATCAATGAATGATCAATTAATGCAGCCAAACAAAGACCCAATAAAAGAGCCATTTTATAAAAAACTCAACATTTGGGATTTCGAATTTGAAAGTGAGGTGCTGCCGCATTTAAAGACAAGTCAAGAGATCATTAATGAAGCGCAAGATAAGTATTTACATATAAAAGTAGAAGAAATAAAAAAGAAAAAACATAAAAACAAATTAAAAGTGAGTTACGAGAGTGAGGAGAAGAGATATGAGCAGAAAACAAAAAAGAAGCCTGAAGAACAAGCTCAAGTCTTTAGTATGGTTGCCACAGCCTACATTTCATTTTGCGATACTGGCTGCATAGGTACAACGAAAACAGGCTACGACGTGTCAAATACGATTTACTACAGGGGGAAGAGGGTCATTGCTGTTGATCCCTCTCTAATCCCTTTAAATTCATTAGTCAGAGTTTCATACGGCAGCAATTCATTTGAAGCCTACGCAATAGACACAGGAGGAGATATTAAAGGAAATAGGATTGATGTTCTTGTTGGATCTGAATCAATTGCAAAAGATTTTGGCCGGAAAAATGTTAAAGTAACAGTTCTTAAAAAAGGGAGATGATTTATTGCCGAAGTACTGGTCTTACGACATTAATGATGAAGTTGAGGTCAACAGTAACGCCAAATATGGAATGCCATCGTATGTTGGGCTTAAAGGTATTATTATTGATCGAATAAACAGTTGGCAATATGATTACGATGTTCTTCATTTCACTAATGGAGAGGTTGGAAGATACAAAGAGTCGGAACTGAATTTAATACATAAAGCGAGTGATACATATTGAAGCTTAACCAAAAGGCATACGTAGATGAAATGGGAACTGGGGTTATTTCATACATAGATCATGAAAACAAAATAGCTGGAATTGATTTTGATGGAATTGGGTATGAGGAATATGACTTTGATGAAATTATTTTGTACTAATTAAAAGGATGTGTGTTTAGTGTGCAAAGTTGATGAGAAAGTCATTGTTAACCATTCCGGCGAAAGAGCTACTGTAAAAACAGTGGACGAACGATATCATCAAGTAGAAGTTCAATATGAAGATGGATCTTATGAGGTATTGGGATTCCATAAAATTCGAAAGGAGGTGGATTAATGCTGATAATTTTAGAGGGAGCAAGAGGGACTGGAAAATCTTCAGTAGCTTATAAACTTAGGCAGCGGCTGAAGCATAGTACATTGATTAATCCGACAGGTTTCCACGAAGATGGTGAAGTTGGGCTTAAGAAAATATCTAATTATTATGATGGCATGTTTGAGCTCTTTCACAAATGGAAGTCAAAGATGAGTGGCTATACAACGATATTAGATCGTTTCTTCCCAACAGAAATGGTGTTCTCATCCCTATATAAAGAATATGATTTTCATCAAAAATTTAAGAGCCTGTGTAAATTGCTACCTACACTCGATGACGAAATCTACATTTTCTTTTTTACGGTATCCGATAAGGATGTGCTTAAAGAAAGATTGAAAAGAGATAAGATTCTGTTTGCTCAAGTGGAGGAAAGTGTGGAAGAATCATTAAAACAGCAGGATTCTTATTATAAATTCATAGATGAATTAAAAAGACATATTGATTGGGATTGCGAGGGAAGTGTGAAGTTGATTGAAATTGATACTGCTCACATGAATCAAGACGAGGTTGTTGATTTCGTATTTAGACAAATTCAAAACGATTGAGGAGGACTATGATGAGTCAAGAAGAGAAAAAGCAGCTTCTAATTTTAGAAATGAAAAGAGTCATTGAAATTCTCGAATCTAAAAAAGAAGTTAAGGTGATGAAAGAAGTAAATGGCTATTTGGAGATTGATAGAGAGACAAGTGAACTAAAGGCCAAACTTCGGGAAATTAGAAGAGACAGCCTTACCTTTGAGAAAACAATTGTATAAAATATCTCTTTTAAAGAGAAAAAGGACGTGAAGAGAAATAGATTACAAGATTCTAAACAAGATACATAACTACGATTGTATTAAGTTTATGAAAGAGTACATAGATAGTTGCTCCATTGATCTAACAGTTACTTCTCCTCCTTATGATGATTTAAGAAATTACAATGGCTATTCATTTAATTTCGAAAAAACTGCTGAAGAGTTGTACAGAATCACAAAAAAGGGAGGAGTGGTCGTTTGGGTTGTTGGAGACAAAACACACAAAGGGTCTGAGTCAGGGACAAGTTTTAAACAGGCTCTATTCTTTAAGGAAATTGGCTTTAATCTGCACGATACAATGATTTATCGAAAAGAAAATCCGCTGCCTCAAAACCATAACAGGTATGAACAAGAGTTTGAATATACGTTCGTTTTTTCTAAAGGAAAACCAAACGTGTTTAATCCAAGAAAAGAACCTTGTCGAACCGCGGGAATGAAATATGATTATTCTAAAAGAGGTGGAGTAGCTTCTATTGAGGAATGCAATCCCGCGGTAAGAAGAAAATCAGTATGCTTAGTTACTAAGGATGAAAAGACTAAGGGGAATATTTGGAGTTATTTAGTTGGTATGCATAAGAGCACTAGTGACAAAATAGCTTTTCAACATCCGGCAATATTTCCAGAGAAGTTAGCCGAAGACCATATCTTATCGTGGTCTAAGGAAGGAGACATTGTTTTTGACCCTTTTATGGGTAGTGGAACAACGGCCAAGATGGCTGCTTTAAATAATCGCAAATACATAGGCACTGAGATTAGTAAAGAGTATTGTGAAATTGCAAATAAACGCCTGAGCAGTTACATAAAAATCTAAATAAAATATCAAATTTAAACAGAGAAAGGTAAGTGAATTTGGGGGAGAATTATTTTAGAGTCTTATGGAACGGGACAAGGGTCAACCTTAAATTCCCGACTAAAAAGAAAGCTATTGCATACATAAACAGAAGAAGAGCATTCAATTGTGAGATTCAAGAGCGCACATATGACCACAAGCTGGTGAATAGTTGGATTATCCATACATACTGATTGGAGGAAAGGAACATTAGTCATCCTTATAGATTCATAATTAATGACCTGGATTTTATTGAAGATCGGCTTGATAAGTTACATACATATTTAGAAGACACAATTTCTGATGAAGCCTGGAAACGTGTAGACAATGATTTGATTTTTTCTCTTATGAAAATCAAAGAAATAAAAAATGAAATTTGGTGAATTCTTATTTACTTAAACAAATTAAAAAGATATAATTAAAACATAATTTTAGAGGTTGAATAATGAACTACATATGTGATATCTGCAAAGGATACACCGCACAACCGTTATGTGTAAGGATATCCGAAGAAAAAGTTAGAACAGCAGAAGACAGAATTGAAATTAACTGCTGTAAAAAATGTGGTAATGAATTATTCTCAAGGATTAGTAACGAATGTAAGGGGATGAGTATTAAGAAAACATTAAATCATATAGGGCTTAATTATCCCCATAAAACTAATTAAAAAGATAATTTGTAATAGAGCGTAGGGGTATTCCTCTTGTAATTTCCTGGGCAAGCGCACATTGTGACAAAAATAGATATAGGAGAAGATAAAAGCAATGCAGTTAGCTATCAATATTCTTGAAATTATTGGTTGTATTCTGATTGGGATTGTCTCTTTGGATGAAGAGAGAAGAAGGTTTCACTCTAATGTACATACGATTATAGCATTATTGTCTGGATTATCATTTATAACAGCAGCATTGTTATTGATTATCGGTTTGATTTAATTAAGGGAGGTGTATCCATATTCTTTATCAAGGATTAGCTTTTTTGCTTATTATATGCGGGGTTTCTTTATTAGCATCAACATTGGTTCATCTAATATTTTATAGAGATTGGAGAGATTTTAAGAATTACTATATTGCATTTTTGGCTTTAGGAACAATCACAACAGGCTTGGCAATTATTCTTAACCTCAATAATCTAATTTCCCAGGCAAGCGCATATAACGACAAATCCAAACAAAGATTTGAATGAAATTCAAATTTTATAAAGAAAGGAGAAAATCATGAGAGACATTACATCCGAATTCACATTAAGAGGAGTAAACAGAAAAACTATGAAACTCCTGGCAACTAAGAGTATTGATTATCCAGATACATAGGTAAAGGTGCAAATTGGAGATCAAATGGCAGAAGTTGAGGCCAAACAACTATTGGTTGCAATAAAGGCATTTAATGAAATGTAACGTTAAAGACATCCCTTGTAAGGAGGTGAATAAGTGGGACGGCATAAAGCAACATTTGAAGGATTGGTTATGAAAGAAAGTTATTACGCACACCGTGCACCAGGTACAGAGAGGTGGATTACTCAGCCAGTGTGTGTGGTAGCTCGTACTGAAGCAATCTTCGAGGGTTATATAGATATTGAATCTATAGAAATTGGAGGCAAGGTTTATATCCCCGGACTTAAAGAATATGTCATAGTGACTGACAGGCAGAGAAACATACATAACGAATGGACATATCAAACTGACAGATTGATTAAGACAATTGTAGATGAAAAAAGCCTGAAGGAATGCGAAGAACTCAATGAGGAGCAAGCAAAAAGCAATGATGGAAGAAATAAAAGATTGATAAAAACTTCTTGGTGGAAGAGGCTAACTAAAAAAGACTAAAGGAGAGATATTTATTGAATAAGGATACAAAAGATATTTGGAACGGTTTCTTTATCGGATCAGGTTCAATGATTGTAGTTGGGTTACTCATTTTTGTTGAAGCATTGACTATGTCACTAGTTGTCTATTATGGATTGAATCACGTGTTAAATCCTTTGCTTATTGATACATACAACATTCAGAATGTCCATGTCACTTTACCTCATGCATTTGTTATTGGTGTTTTACTCAACGTATTTGTCAAAGGTGTAAAACGGTCAGATCAGGAAAAAGATGAGAACATTTTCAAGAAAGCCGGCAAGTCTTTACTTCATTCAGCTTTTGCATTGATTGTTCTGTATGTCAGTACATTGTTTATTTAACGAAGGAGGAATCTGAATATGATTAAATCGCAGCAAGTTAAAGTTTTTAGAGAGACGTTACATTGTGATGAATGCGAAGAAGCTCCAGAGCTTGTGTTTGTAAATATGATGCTCACATCAAACCCACCACAATATCCGTTTCAGTGCCCATTGTGTAGGAAAAGAGTTCATAAGAAAACAACCTATCCAAAGATTAAAGGTACGAATCAGTTGATTGAAGTCTAAATAAAAGTTTTAATTTATTTGAACATAGCACAGAAATGAGGAGATAAGCGTGACGATTGGGGAATATATTGCTGAAGTAAGAAAAGATGAAAGATTTCAGTCACTAAAGAAAATGTTGATAGATTCAATTTCATTTCAACTTGATTTTATGATGAAGCGTTTTATGAATACTATCCACGAAATGAATATTGAAGATTTTAAAAAGATTCAAAAAAGGTCGATTCAGCTTAAAGATATAATAAGTAAAATCAACCACGATCTACTTTCTATAAATATCGAGGAGTTAGCAGAATTTCTGGGGGAGGAAAACTCATTATTGAAAGAAAGAATTAAACAACACGTTCTTGGTTATTTAAAAGAAACGAGCCCACATGTTAAGAGTGTTATCTTGGGGTAATTTTAGATAAAAGGATGATTTTAAAGAAAGAGGAGGAAAGCCCGTGGCTTATGATGAGATTAATGGCAAGTTAATTAACCCAAAAGTAAGTGATGTAATTAAAGCATTACAAGATCAACTTGATTTTTACGGCGACACACCAGTTAACTTCAGGATTGATGGTGAAGAAGCAAGGGATGAGATTCAATTAGATCCATATAAAAATGTTCTTGTGTTGCATTTAGAGGAAGTTTAAGGAGGAAAGCTACAATGGACACTTTTGATTTTATCGATGTTATTTTAAACACTATAAAGGTGGCATTTATAAGGTTATAGGGGAAATCATTCATACTGAAACAGAAGAAATACTTGTTACATATGAAGATCAAGATGGAACACTTTGGGCAAGACCTAAGGACATGTTTTTTGGGAATGTGATTGTAGATGGAAAAGAGAATAAGAGATTTATAAAAATGGATTGAGAAGCCGTTAATCGAAGGAAGAATGGCCGAAGCCATCTCCCTAGAAGCCTAATTGTTTAGCAACATATATGTTTGCTGCTTCTTGTTGCATTTCTTCCCAGTTAAAAAATTTACTGTTTTCCCTAACAAAGTCATCCCATAAATCATCGGGGATTGATTCAAAATCTTGCTGGGTTTCAATGGTGAAAGGAGATTTATCAAGCATTTCATCAAGAGACGAAAATTTCGTATTCTTTTTCATAAATGAATCGGTAAAAAGCTCATTTAATTGAAGTTCTTGTCCCTTTTCAAGTTCACTAGCTTTTTGTTGCATTTTTTTAAGTTTTCGATCGAATTCTTTGAAACCATTACTCATAATTTTTCATCTCCTGTTCATTTTCTTTTTGATTTTGCTTGAGAGAGAACTGAACCTGCTAAACTCTTTGAAGTTTTGCTAGAGCCTTTATTTCTCAAGACTTTTGAAGCGACTTTAACCATTTTTGGCGATGAGACTCTTCTGGAGCTTGGTTTTCTAGGCATATGTATACACCTGCCTTTCAAGGTAGAATATGTGTTCCTTCACAATATATAGTATACTACCATTCAGGGAAACACAATATACTGTGCTCGAGTTGATGAATGTTCACAGTTTGCTTTAGCTAGGAACCTGTGGATAGGAGCTAAGCATTTATTAATGATCAGTAAAGGGAGGTGAAGTACAAAGTTATCGTGTATTTAGGTGGAATTACGGATTTATAGGGAGGTATGATCTCATGGAACTTGAAGCTAGATTGAAAATACACAAAGATTCAGACAATACACATCCACAAGGGAAACTCATCGTAAAACCAAACGGAGAGTATGTAAACCTTAAATTTGATGATTATGGTCGTGAAGTTTCAGTATTGGCTGATGAATTAAGAGCCGTGCTTAATATAGGGAAATGAAAGGAGGAAGATTATGAGTAACCATTTCAAATTTAAACTGTCAAATATCGAAAATGGTGATTTGATTCTAATAATCTAAATAAAATCATAATTTTATATACTAATTAAAAGTAATATAAGGAGGAAAAGTGATGGTCGCTGCTAAAAAACTGTATGTGAAAAAAGATCAACTTGTGAGCATTGAAGAAGCTAAAAGTAATATGACAATACATACACCGGAAGGCTATTCTGTCCCTGTAGCAGTGGGAGAACTTGTGGCCACCAATCCAAAAGGAGAGCAATATGTAGTACCTAAAAGCTACAGGAACAAGTATGTCGAAGTCAAACAGTTTAGGGATGCTTCGTTATACGAGACGATGGCAAAAGGATATCAAGAAATGGCAGCAATTAATTTAGAAGAGGCAAATACCGGGTTTTCTGCAGATAATCAAGCAGAAGAAATCATTGAAAAATTTGTTTCAGGAAGTATAAACGAATAATGCTTGTTACATATGAAAGCATGACAGGTAATGTTAGAAGATTTGTAAGAAAGCTTGAGCAAAAAATGCAAATTAAAACTATGGAAATCACTGAGGATTTAAAGGTTGATGAGCCATTCATACATATTACATACACAATTAAATTCGGGCAAATTCCTGAAAAAACTCAGAAGTTTATACATAATAATAAAGATTTTTTGTACGGGGTTTGTTCAAGCGGGAATCGAAATTGGGGTAGCTATTATGCTGCGGCGGCAGATAAACTCTCACAACATTATCAAGTACCAGTACTTCTTAAGTTTGAATTAAGTGGATCAGATTCAGACTTGGACAAGTTAATACAGGAGGTTAAGTTTATTGACAGTAATCAATCAGGTGCCAAAGTGGGTTCAACTGAATAACGAAATTATGATTCAAAAAGACGGGAAGTTTCAATTCGAGAAGGACAGGGAAGCTGTACACAGTTATTTTGTTGACTATGTTAATCAAAACACTGTCTTCTTTCACGATCTCAAAGAAAAACTGGACTATCTTTTAGAGAATGATTATTACGAAGAAGAGTTTTTAAGCAAATATACTTTTGAACAGATTAAAGAAGTGTTCAAATTGGCGTATAGCTTCAAATTCAGATTCCCTTCATTCATGAGTGCATTCAAGTTTTACAATGACTATGCCTTGAAGACAAACGATAAAACGAAAATTCTTGAACGGTATGAAGATCGAGTGAGTGTTGTTGCTTTGTTTTTCGCCAATGGAGATGCTGAAAAAGCAAAAGAATTCACTTCACTTATGATGAAACAGGAATATCAACCATCAACACCTACTTTTCTTAATGCAGGACGAAAAAGAAGAGGTGAAATGGTTAGCTGCTTCTTACTCGAAGTTAATGATTCATTGAATGACATTTCTAGAGCAGTCGATATTTCAATGCAGTTATCTAAGCTTGGTGGTGGTGTTGCACTTAATCTGAGCAAGATTCGAGCAAAAGGTGAGCCAATTAAAAAAGTTGAGAATGCTACAAAAGGCGTTGTAGGTGTAATGAAACTGCTCGATAACGCTTTTCGATATGCAGACCAGATGGGTTAAATTTGGCCCCTTTCGTCAGCAATGGCGATCGAAAAACCTCTTTAATTGCTGGGAACTCCTTATAGGACAATCAGCAGCGAAGCCTCATTTGAGGAACGTTCAACGACTAGGCAAAAGCCGTAGGCTACAAGCGATTGGTAGCCGAAACAGGAGGCATCCCAATGGGATGAAGATATAGTCTAATCTTCGTGGTAACATGAAGCTGCCGCAAGGCGGGGCGTTTGTAGCGAACACGTCCGAATAGTCTGCAAAGACAAGGATCAGGAGCTGCTTATCTTAATGTTTTTCATCCAGACATTAATGACTTCCTTGATACCAAAAAAATCTCAGCAGATGAGGATGTCAGGGCAAAAACATTATCAATTGGTGTAGTTATCCCAGATAAATTTATTGAACTTGCTAGGGAAGATAAAGACTTCTACATGTTCTATCCTTATTCAGTTTATAAGGAATACAGGCAACATTTAGACGAAATGGATATTGCAAAAATGTATGATGAATTGGTCGAAAACCTAAATGTCAGAAAGAAAAAAGCGAATGCTCGTAAACTATTAGAAAAGCTCGCAATCTTAAGATCAGAATCGGGTTATCCTTACCTGATGTTTACCGACAATGTAAACCGATTCCACGCTAACAGTCATATTTCGATGGTTAAATTTTCTAATTTGTGTGTGACAGGAGATACTTTTCTTTTAACCGAAAATGGGTACGAAAAAGCCTCAGATCTATATAAAAGTCAAAAAGATTTAAGGGTCGTTATTGACAATCGGACAAAACAGTTTGACAAGGATTGTAGGGGGACTTCAATTGTGAATGCGATACCTATGCAGCTAACTAAAAAGAACGCAGATGTCTTTAAAGTTAAAACTAAGCAAGGATTTGAAATCAGAGCAACAGAGTGGCATAAGTTTTATGTTAAGCGAAATAACGAAATACAAAAACTTCAGCTTAACCAACTTGTTCCGGGAGACAAACTACTGATTCAGTCTGGTGAAGGAGAATATGGGAGTATTCATGAACCTGACCTCGCATATATCATGGGGATTATAGCTGGGGATGGAACAATTACAGATAAGACAGCGAAGATTTATTTATATGACAATAAAAAGGTGTTGGAGAAGAAGGTAAAAGATGCTGTGCACCGTGTAATTGATAAACATAAAATTAATCGTGTTTATAAGCACAACACTTCTTTTACTCCAAAATTTGTTGCTGCTGATCCAGAAAAACAAGATCTATTATATATGTCTAGTACAGTACTCTTTGATATTTTAAATAAATATGGAATGACAAAAGAAACAAAAACAAGAGTTCCAGAGTTCTTATATCAAGCTGATAAGGAAACACAAGCAGCTTATTTGTCTGGATTATTTCAAACGGATGGTTGTGTAAATGCCAATCATAAAGCGAAGGCACTAACAATTGAATTAACATCAGTTGATTTTGAGAGTTTGCAAGATGTGCAAAAGTTACTCATTAATATGGGAGTATATACAACCATTTATACCAATAACAAACGCTCACAGGAGCTTCTCCCTGATGGCCGGGGCGGTTCCAAATTATACAAAGTTAAACCAACTCATAAGCTTAGCATTCAAGACAGAGCGTCAAGAGAATTGTTCATGAGCATTGTTGATTTGAAAGAATATGATAAGTACAAATTCAACATGTTGACTGAAACATTGCAAGCAAAATCACGAAAGCCAAAACATGATTTCACAGCCGAAATTATCAGCATTGAAAAAGATGGGGTAGAGGATGTCTATGACACAACACAAGAAGATTATCATTCTCTAATTTTTAATGGAATTGTAACTGGTAACTGTTCAGAAGTCCTTCAGGCTTCCCAAGTATCAACGTATACAGACTATGGCGAAGAGGACGAAATTGGCTTGGACATTTCATGTAATCTAGGCTCGATTAATATCTTCAACGTAATGAAGAATGGGTCAATTAAGAATACAGTCAAATTAGCTATTGATGCATTGACTCATGTATCGAATAAAACCAATATTACAAATGCTCCAGCAGTTGCTAAGGCAAATAAGCTTATGAGGTCAGTCGGACTTGGAGCAATGAATCTACATGGTTTCTTAGCTCAAAATGGCATCGCCTATGAGAGCGAAGAAGCGAGAGATTTTGCCAACACTTTCTTTATGATGATGAACTATTATTCCCTTGGGCGCTCAATGGAAATCGCCAAAGAAACCGGGGAAACATATTACCAGTTTGAAGGCTCTACATACAAATCAGGTGAGTATTTCAAGAAATACGAAGAACAAAGCTTTAGTCCAAAGTTCGAAAAGGTAAAAAAACTGTTTGGAGATCAGCATATTCCAACAATTGAAGATTGGAAGCAGCTTAAAAAAGATGTGATGAAATATGGTTTGTATCACTCATATAGACAAGCAATAGCACCTACAGGAAGCATCTCATATGTTCAATCTTCAACAGCAGGTGTCATGCCGATTATGGAGCGCATAGAGGAACGGACATACGGAAATTCCAAGACGTATTATCCGATGCCGGGACTTAGTGCGAAGAATTGGTTCTTCTATAAGGAAGCGTACGACATGGATATGTTTAAAGTCGTCGATATGATTGCGACAATTCAGCAGCACGTTGATCAAGGTATCTCATTTACGCTGTTCCTGAAGGATACGATGACGACGCGTGATCTGAACCGAATTGACTTGTATGCGCATCATCGCGGCATCAAAACGCTGTATTATGCGCGGACAAAGGACACGGGGCAGGAAGGCTGCTTGTCTTGTGTAGTTTAAATGAAGGAGTTGTGTTAATAATATGTCGCAAACATACGCCTGTTTCTTAAACGGAAAATTCTACGGCGCCGGCAACCTCGAATACATGAATGAGCTGTTTCGCGATTATGTTGTCAATTCCGAAATGTACGGGAAGGGCGAATGTGCATTTAGAATCACATCACAAGAGAAAGCTAGAGAAATCTTAATCAACGAAACAATCAACAATAATTACGAGGCATTAAAGCGAATGGAGGACGAATAATTGACGCAATATACAGCGGCCAACTGGTCGCAACACGAAGACGGATTCACACAAATGTTTTACGAACAGAACGTTAAGCAGTTCTGGCTTCCTGAAGAGATTTCGCTAAATGGCGATCTGCTTACATGGAAATACCTCGGAGACCAAGAAAAGGATACATACATGAAAGTGTTGGCCGGATTAACCTTACTGGACACAGAACAAGGGAATACTGGTATGCCAACAATTGCTGATCATGTCGAAGGACACCAGCGTAAAGCTGTGCTGAATTTCATGGCCATGATGGAAAACGCTGTTCATGCTAAATCATACAGCAATATCTTTCTTACCTTAGCTCCGATGGAAACAATTAATGAAGTCTTCGAATGGGTTAAAAACAATAAGTATCTACAGAAGAAAGCCAGTATTATTGTTTCTATATATAAACAAATTAAAAGTGATGATGAATTGTCTTTGTATAAAGGAATGGTTGCATCTGTATTACTTGAAAGCTTCCTGTTCTATTCAGGATTTTATTATCCATTGTATTTTTATGGTCAGGGGAAGTTAATGAACAGCGGAGAAATCATAAATTTGATAATTCGTGACGAGGCACTACATGGTGTATACACTGGATTGTTGGCTCAGGAAATCTATAATAAACAAACTGAAATCAAGAAAAAAGAATTGTATGAATGGGTTATTAACTTGCTGCTCGATCTATATGAAAACGAGCTTGAGTATACCGAAGATGTTTATGATCAAGTTGGACTTACTCATGATGTGAAAAAGTTTATTCGGTATAACGCAAATAAAGCCTTAAACAATTTAGGATTCGATCATTACTTTGAGGAGGAGGATGTTAACCCAATTGTGTTGAACGGATTAAGCACAAAAACTAAATCGCATGACTTCTTTTCGGGTAAGGGGAATGGATACAAAAAAGCAACTGTAGAAGCCCTTAAGGATGAAGATTTTTATTTTGAGGAGGCATCACTATGATGAAATTAATCAAATTAGAACAGCCATCATGCACCCCTTGTCAATTAGTTTCTAATTATCTAAACGAAAAAGGAATTGAGTATGAAGTAATTGATGTTACAGAACAGCCAGAAGTTGCAGCAGAGTATGGAGTAATGGGGGTACCCGTCACTATCCTGCTAGATGGAGAGGGGAACGAAGTAAAACGCAGCATCGGATTTAAGCCAGATGAATTAGATGAACTAATTAAAAATTTGAAGGAGTGATACACATGAGGGATTATCGGATGTATATCTTGGTCAACGAAGATATCAAGATCAGTAAGGGGAAACTGGCTGGGCAAGTGGGACATGCAGTCATGAGTTATGTGTATCATCGAATGATCAAACCGATACAAGAAAGAAAAGAATATGTAAGTTTGGATGAATACATGGCTGAACAAAAGAAAATTATTCTAAAATGTCCACAGTGGAAACTTGAAGAGCTTGAACACGAAGGGGGCTATTTTGTGATTCGAGATAAAGGATATACACAGCTTGAGCCTAACACCTTAACTTGTGTCAACTTTGGCATTCATACTCCTGAAGAGCTCCCTGATTGGGTTAAGGAATTGAAACTGTACACCTAAATTTAAATAAAATGGTAATTTTAATGCGAATTAAAAGGGGTGATGGTATGGAAAATTATGAGGAGATTTATGAATTGTTTTGGAAAGGAATTGTGGAA
This sequence comes from Bacillus sp. KICET-3, assembly GCF_033261025.1. Taxonomy (NCBI): domain Bacteria; kingdom Bacillati; phylum Bacillota; class Bacilli; order Caryophanales; family Bacillaceae; genus Bacillus; species Bacillus sp. KICET-3. The sequence goes on from NZ_CP137345.1 coordinate 2,202,118, forward strand.
AATAGCGATGGAACTTTAAACACCGAGCAGGTAAAAAAAGAATTATACGATTATAAAAACCTTTTAAAAAATGCGTCTCAAGTTTATTCTTTCTTTACACAATATTCAAAACCACTGACGGATTCTCAATTTATCATCGATGAAATAAATGCAAAATACATACGTAAAGATCTTTTATTAGATGACATTAAAGAAATGGCCACGGAAGGGGTCATCTCAGTTAAAGAAATTGAAGAATTATTAAATTAAAAGGAGAGGAGAAAAGAGATGAAATCTAAGCTTACCAAAAATAATTGGGTTTATATAAATAAAAAAGCTAAAGAGGGTAAGTTATTAAGATATCCAATAAGGCATTCAGGAGATCCTGAGTTTGAAGGGGAGTTTGAATTAAGAAAAGAGATTTCAAAAATGTCTAATTCAAATTTCAATATAAGAGATTACGATGATGCAGAGAATGCTATAAGTGATTTAAACTGCGTTTTTGATGAAAAACCTTATGACATACATATGCCATTTGCTGAAGAAACGTGTGATTGGGTAATTGAACTTGAAAATGGTATTAGTTTATGGGTTCAAACTGAAGATGAATACTACGGAGGCGGTGAATATTCAAGCGGAGTTTCATTAGAGGGTTTTATTTTTGATAACTACGATAAGGATGCAATTTTAGAAGCCGCTAAATGGTTATCTAAAGTATTCTAATGGTTTGCTAAGATTAATTAATAAATCAAAAGGAGTTTGAAAAATGACACTACAAATCAAAATCAAATATGCAGACGAAACACAAACGCGCATTTCAAAAATCGAACAGGGTGATTGGATTGATCTGAGAGCTGCGGAAGATGTATCTATTCCAAAGGATGAGTTTAAACTGATTCCTCTCGGAGTGGCGATGGAATTGCCTGAAGGGTATGAAGCCCATGTCGTTCCTCGTTCAAGTACATACAAGAACTTTGGCGTTATTCAAACTAATTCAATGGGTGTTATCGATGAGTCATACAAGGGGGACAATGATTTTTGGTTCTTCCCGGCTTATGCGCTCCGAGATACTGAAATTAAAAAAGGAGATCGGATTTGCCAATTCAGAATTATGAAGAAGATGCCTGCAGTTGAATTGGTCAAGGTCGATCATTTGTGCAATGAAAATAGAGGCGGACACGGTTCAACTGGCACTAGGTAAATAAAGAACCTTGGCTGTCTTCATGATGTAAAGCAAGCTGATGTGGAGTGCAGCCAAGGCCACTTTAATAATATATTCAGTTATATCTCATTTAATTCAAGGGAGACTTTAATGAAAAAACTTTTGAGAAAAAAGATGTGGAAGAAAGGCAAAACAAAATATGGAACGTTTATGTTTAATCTAGTTGAAAAACTGAACTCTGACGGGTATTTAACCTATCCGAAAGGCAATTATCACCTTGATCGAAAAGGGGATTTATATAGGTTCAAAATTTAAATAAAAGAAGACTTTTATCGTAATTATTGAGGAGGTGCAAAATGAATAGGGTAGATGAAATAAAGCAGCGCTTAGAAAAGATCGAGAAACTAGAACAAACATTGTCTGTTTTTGAAGAATCAGATGACTTGTACCTTGATGTCCTTCATAAAATCCAGGGGGAGTTTAATGAAATTGGAGACTTATCTTTAGATGCTTGTCTTGAATTAACTGAAAAAATACGCAATGTAGGAAGCACAACAATCAATAATAAAATTAAAGCTTTACCCGATGCGGTTCAGAAAAGTGTCAAGGAGAATATGGACGAACTAATAAATGGACTAAAATGAGGTGAACAATATCGCTAACATTGCAGATACAGTTTTAAAATCAAATTTAAAAAGAGTACTATCCGAGGGAAAATCAGATAAGGGACAAAAAATTCGTCCCAAGTGGTCTGATCAAACACCTGCTTATACGTTGAAGTGCTTTGGAGTGTTGAATGAATATGATTTGCAAAAAGAATTTCCTATTGCTACTTTACGGCCAACAGCTTTTAAATCGGGACTGAAAGAAATTCTTTGGATTTACCAAGATCAAGCTAACGATGTACAGTTGCTAGAAGAGAAATACGGAGTTAAGTATTGGCGTAGTTGGGCTAATAAAGACGGGAATCTTGGTTTAGCTTATGGAAGACAAATGAAGTATGAACATCAATACAAAGAAGGTTACTTCAATCAGATTGACAGGTTAATTTGGGATTTGAAAAACAACCCATATAGCAGACGAATGATCACCAATTTGTACAATCACCAAGATCTTCATGGAATGACGCTGTATCCATGCGCTTTTCTGACAATGTGGGACTATGATGGCGAGTATTTAAACATGACTCTTATCCAGCGTTCATCCGATTATCTCGTTGCAGGAAACATAAATGTTACTCAGTATTCTTTATTGCAGCATATGATTGCTCAAGTGTGCGGATATAAACCAGGGAAGTTTCATCATTACATAAACAATTTACATATTTATGATCGCCATATTGATCAAGCAAAAGAAATTGTTAAGCGTGAACCGTTAGCTGCACCTAAACTTATTATGGATGATTCAATAAAGAATTTTTATGATTTCAAGCCTGAACATTTCATGTTGGCTGGTTATAATCCTCATGATCAGGTCAAATTAGAAGTGGCAATATAGGAATTATGAGGAAAAAAATTTTAAAAAATTATAGACTTAAACAAATTAAAAGGATATAATGGGAGTAAGCCGAGAGGCTTGCTCTTATTTCATTCATAGGGGGTCATTTTTTTAACAATTAACAAACGAATTAAAAGTGAAAACTGAATAAAACTAATATTTTATTTTGATTCAAGGGGGTGATCAGTTGAATTCTGAAATGAATGATTTACATAATGACAATTTAGAAACAAAGCAAGCTGAATTGGAAAAGGAGAGCCAGGTTCTTCAAGGGAAGATACTTGAAAAGGAGCGTGACATATTAAAACTGGAAACTGAACAAGATAAAGAGCAGCTTGATTTATTGTTTGAAATGAGTAAAGTGCTTCAGCAAATTGAAAATAAGAAATGGGTAAGCGCAACAATAGCTTTTAAGATTATTAGAACTAATCCAGGGAAGTACTCTGATCTATTTGAAATGAAAAACGGTAAAGCATACATAATAAATAAAAGATTGAAAGAATTGGATCATGAGTTTTTCATATTGAAAGGTGAGTTGAATGAAATTAAGTGATATAAACTAATTAAAAATATATTGGGGTGTCGAGAGGTGGTTTGTTTTTTTCTAATTCTTATTTCTTTAACATTGATATTCATCTCTGTCACAGAAGATGATTCTGAAAAGGTTTATATGTGTCATGAAGGACATTTATTCGAGAAACCAAGCTATAAGCAAGTCATGGATTACGATGGTTTTGATGAAAGGATCGAAGTGTGCCCTGTATGTGGATGCGATAAATCATTTTACAAAGAATTCTATGTTAAACAAATCAAGAAAGACAAATAAACCAATGGAGGTGAAAAAACATGGCGGACGAAATCGCAGACCTACGCTGTACCATAGCCGAATTGATTGCGGAAAACGAGCGGTTGAAGGAAGAAAACGAGCGCTGGGCAAGAGAACTCGCGGCTATTCGCGATATGCTGCCGAAAGATTACGGATTCGAGGAAGGCACACTCGAATATGCGGTAGCTTATCCGGAGGGCGTAAGAGACCTCGTAAAGCAAACGGTCGAGCGGATGAAGGCTTCCGATGAATTCCACAAATATCTATACGAAGAATGCGACGAATACAACGTTAAACTTATTAAAATGCTCGCGGATTGCTTGCCAGCTTTGGACGAAAGTAAGACGGACTATACGGAATTATCAAAAGAGATCCGGGAGATATACGAGGCATTCTCAGTATAAGGAGGCGCTAAGATGAGCGAAATTAAAAGGCCGGTAATTACGAAGGCGAAGGCGGATGTATCGGGTTTACTCAAAAGAGACATCGGACATGATCACGAATTCATCGTAAACACCGAAAAAAGAACCGTCGTGGTTTTGAGAAAGCTGAGAGGATGTACGAACATAGTCCGCAGAGGAATCGCCAAGGCCGCACCGAACGACTGCTTCAACGTTCATATCGGAGAAGCCATCGCTCTCCATCGCGCACTTGGACTCGAAGTACCTGACGAATATCTTAACGCACCGCAGCCGACTGAGGTTCGTGTGGGAGATGTTGTCGCTTACCGCGGATTCTATAAAACGATTGAGTATGCGACTGTAGTTGCCGATGGTGAACCAACAGGGGGCGGAAGAGCCGCGCTTACATCTATTGCTGTCAAACACGCAAAAATCATCGACGACAGCCGGACGGAGGTGATTTAGATTCCCGGATAAAGCTAGTAGGGTTTTAGCTACATATTTGGTATTTATGGAGCTGCAATGGTCATGTTGGCATTATTCAATGCGGAGTGGATATATGCTGGGATATATGGATTTATGACATCTGCATTCGGTGTTATTAACTTTAGGTCTAAGTGAGATCTCTATCCACTGACACAATTGATTCTATATGAAAGCTGTATTTCATGTAGAAAGGGAGAGAGTGTGAAAGGAATGTAGAGGGGATGACCCCTCATGTAGTTGTTAATGTAATTGTCCACCCATTTGTTGTTGAGCCATTTGAACAAGACGTTTAGTAATTTCTCCACCAACTGAACCATTTGCTCTTGAAGTAGTCTCTGCACCTAATTGAACACCAAACTCTTGAGCTATTTCAAGCTTCATTTGTTCAATAGCTGACTGAGCATTTGGAATAAGTAATTCATTATTATTGTTGCGTGCCATACAAATCATCTCCTAAAGTGTAATGTAATCAAACTTGTTCGAATTATATTATGGAAGTATTATTTAAATTTATACACGTTTACAAATTTTAATTGTTCATGATGAAAAATGGGAGGATAAAATGAAAATTGACTATGTATCAGATCTCCATATCAATCATTGGATTCCTTGGAATAATAACCAACTCAAATGGGAGAAGCGAACAAGGGAGCTTGTTAAGAGACTAATTTCAAACGGTAATGGAGAGGTATTAATCATTGCTGGTGATTTTACTGAATGGAATCAGCAAGCCATTTGGGTTTTAGATGAAGTAGCAAAACAATACGAGAAGGTTTACTTCACATATGGAAATCATGATCTTTATATACTAAGCAAAAACCAAAAAAGAAGATACTCTGATTCATTGGGAAGGGTGAATGATTTAATCAAAAAGGCTGATGACATAAAGAATGTGACTCCGTTAATCAAGTCAACGGATACTTTCAAAGGGAAAGTCTTTGCAGGAGATGTTATGTGGTATTTACCAAAAGGGATTGAAGGATGGGATTTCTTCAAAGGAGTCTCTAATGACTCAAACTACATTAGCATTAATGGTTACAGTAAGGAAGATGGAGTAAGAGCAATGTGGAAAGGTTCGATGGATTGGTATGAAACGCTCGAAAAAACTCACATCGATGTGTTTGTTTCTCATGTCCCTCCTGTTCATAATCCTTTTTCTCCATTTGAACCTAATAGCTGCTATATGGTCGATGTACCATTCATTAATGCTAAACATTGGATTTGTGGGCATGAACATTTGCAAACTGAGTTTAATCATGAGGTGACAAGCTTTCACATGAACTGTATTAGGTATCCATACGACTACGATAAGTATCCGAGTGTAAACGAGATACCAGGTAATGAAGAGTTTGAGGTCAAAACCTTTGAGATTTGAAATGAAATTCTAATTTTAATTAGAATTGGACTCTTAATGGAAAGATCGAGTTAGAAAATAAAAGATTTATGTAGACCATGATGAGATTATGATAATGTTATTTATGTCAGCCATTAAAATGCAACAAAGATAAATGAGTATAATAAAAAACTTTATCTATCTTTGTTGCATTATATAATCTCATATGTCAATGAACATTAATTAAATGATTCATTTGAAAAACTTTTTGACCTGCGAGTGATTTTCTCAGTATCAGTCATGCTTTCATAAGACTGAATGTTGATGTTAACTGAGATTGCATTCCTGATGATATGGATATAATCATTAAATATTGTTTTGATTAATTCATCCGGGTAGTTAGAATCTTCATCAAATTTTTGTTCAATATAATCATAAAAATTAACTCCCTTGTTGTCATAATGGAGCATATCTCTTAGAGTTTTCATCTCATCTTGAAGTGTGCTTTCATACTTCTCAATTAAAGTATCTAAGGTGTTAAAATTGAAAGCTTTCCAATGTTGTTTGAGTTCTTTTCGGTTTCGGATATCTAATATGTTTCGCATTGTCTCATATAACTTTATGGATGTTAAACGTAATAATATGTATTTATCAAGGTTAAACTTTTGTGAATTATAGTCCAAGTGATTTTCCACCCATATGCAGGTAGTAAGCTCATTTTGAATAAGGAGAAGTCGAGTTAAGAATATATTATATGTAATGTCTTCTTTAAAGAATCTTCTGTCCCAAATATCCTTGTTGCTATATTCCTTTGCATCACGAATGATCAACTGGTTTGAGTATAAATCGAGCGGCTGATTAATAATATTGATAATTTTGCTTGTCAATGAGCCAATAAAAGGTATGAAATTAGAGAAAAATTCTTTATCAAATTGGTTTTGATTAAACAATGGAGTGCCAGCGAAAACGAAGGTTGGAAATAGTGTACTGCTGGCTAAAATATCATTATCCAGATAAAAGCCTAGATTATCTATATCACTACCAAAAATATTTCTATGTCCGTTTAGGAGTTTGTTGAAAATTTCCCTATTTAACCTACCTTGATTAGTTTTTACTTTATGACGGATTTCTTTAATTATATCCATATTCGGTAAATCTGAATGAATTACCCCTTCTTCTTTTAATACTTTGTTTGTTTCGTAAAGAATTGTACATATATCACGAAAAAGAGAGAATACGGGGCCTGACGCATAATTAGGTAAAGTTCGTCCTTCTATTAATAATTTGGTTACACCTTGTAAATCGTGACTTATAGTTTTTGAGTAGCTTGTCATAAATAAACCTCCAGTTATTAGTATGTATTCGAAAGTCTAAAACAACATTTGTATTACCAGTTTTTAATGATTAATGGGGTTCTCATTATAGTATAACAATTATAAAGTATTGGTGTAGTTGAAGATTGGTACAGTTAGATCTACAAGCTTAAAAGGAGCTGAGCATTCATGGTTACAACAGCATGGATCATGCTGCAGATTTGAACTTAACAGATTCAGAAACACAGGATATCAAGTTCTTCATTCTAATGAAATTTAATTTCTGTGATTTGGGGAGGGGTGTTCTATTGATTAGAATAGTTTTCGTTTTTAATCGGACGACTGAAGAATATTTTATTCTTATTCAAGAATGCAGCGAAGAATTTCTTAAGTCACTATACAGTTTATTGGATACACTACACTTGTCTTTTAATTTAAATAAGGTGAAATAAAAATTAGATAAAATCGGTCTTTTAAATAAACTAATTAAAAGGGATGATATGAATTGGATGTAATTGATGAATTTAAAGGCAAGTATTATTTCTTAAGTAATTTTTATTCAGCCCCAGTAATGTATCAAGGAATCACATATCAAAATAATGAAGCTGCCTTTCAAGCAATGAAAGTAACAGACAAATCGATTCACTCGGAGTTTTCAGACCTTCCCCCTAATTTGGCCAAAAGGAAAGGACGAAGAGTTAAGCTGAGACTAGATTGGGAGGAAGTAAAGGAAACGTTCATGTATGAAATCGTGAAAGCTAAATTTGAGCAGAATGCTCACCTCAAAAATAAGCTTTTACAAACTGGAGAATCAATTTTAATCGAAGGTAATACTTGGGGAGACAAGATTTGGGGAGTTTGTAATGGAGTCGGAGAAAACAAACTGGGGAAAATTCTAATGAAGGTAAGAAATGAACTTAAGGAGGCTTCGGATGGAACAGAGTAATCAATTTGAATCGATTTTAAACAAGATTCAGAGAAATCTAGATACCGCAACAGAGGCGTTAAAGGGAAATGACTATTCAAGAGCTCACCGAAACCTTATTAATCTTTCAAACGATAATGAGGAGCTTATGCATCAGTGTCGGGTGATGATGAAAAAGGAATGAAGTCTTAAAGAGAAAACGAATTAAAAATTAGAACGGGAGAGTGGTTTATTGGTAGCAAGTAATCAAGGTAAAGTATTTGAAGCAAATGTTGAAAAATCAGCAAAAGATCAAAACATTTTCTTTTACAGAATAAAAGATGTCAATCCCATGTTTTTGAGAAGAGGGGCTGCAGTATCCAAAAACAAATATGATTGTTTCATTCATTATAAAGGATACTTGTTCCCTGTTGAGATGAAATCGACGAAGAATAAGTCCTTCTCATTCAGCGAGAAAATTATAAAGCCTCAACAAATCAAATATCTCGCGGAAGCAGCTAAATATCCATACATAATTCCTGGATTCCTGTTTCAATTCAGGGAACCGGAAAACAAAGTATATTTCGTACATATTGATGATTTCCTTACATATAAACATATAGCTGAAAATCAGTTAGGACATACATATAAGAATAAAATTAATAAATCAAGTATACCGATCAAGATCTGTGAGGAGATCGGGACTGAAGTCAGATGGATGAAGAAAAAAATCAATTATACATATTATCTGAACAAGCTCTGCAATGAGCTTATATATAAACATATGTCATTGGACAATCCTACATCAACATACATTGATTGCACCAAGTCATCATTAGGGGTGGTACATCAATGAGTAGACGGATAGAATGCCCAGAAAATTATAAAGTAACAACAGAAATAACTGAGGAAGCTCAAGAATGGATTAAGGAGGTGATGCGAAGTAAAAAATTTTATGATTTTGCTGTATCCTTAATGTACAAGTATAAAAAGATATAGGCATTCAAGTGTATCACCTTCGGGTGATATACTTGTTAATTTATATAGCATAAAGGATAAAGCAATTGGAGGTAGATGAATTGCTTATACTCAAAGGAGAAGAAAGACTAAACACAGAGCAAATAATGGGGCTGATCGGAAGAATAAATGCAATTATTTATGTAAGGGTGTCTACAGCCGATCAAGCTAAAAAAGGTTATTCATTAGAATCGCAGATTGATAGATGTAAAGAAAGAGCAATAACAAAATTCGGATATAAGGATAGTGAATTAATCGCTCTGATCGAGCCAGGTAAAATGGGGGATGACCCCAATAGACCTGCTCTTAATCATGCTTTGTATTTAATGGAAAAAGGATTGGGAAAGAAATTTATTGTCCTACATCCAGATCGATTAACAAGAGATAATACATTACAAGGTATTGTTTCTCGAAAAATTTGGTCAATGGGTGTTGATATTGAATTCATTGAATTTGAAGTAGATCCAACAAATCCAGAATCTATGCTTATGTACAATATCCAAGGATCTATTGCCCAATACAATAAAGCAAAAATCAGTGCAAATTCTAAAAGGGGCAGGTTCGCTAAGGCCAAAAAAGGCGAATTCCCATCGTTTAAAAGGCTATATGGGTATACATTCAATAAAGAAACTGACATTCCAGAATATAACGAAGAAGAACGAGCAATATTACTTGAAATGAAAAACATGCTCTTAATACAAGGAATGTCTTCAAATGAAATAGCCAAAGAACTTTCACGAAGAGGATTACCTGCACCTGATGGCGACATCTGGTATCAAGCAACAGTAAGTAGAATTCTTCAAAATGAGGACTACACAGGGGATTTTTATTATGGAAAGTCCAAGGTGGTTCAAATAAACGGAGAGAAAAAACAAGTCCCAACACCTGAAGAGGAATGGGTTTTAATTAAAATTCCTCCAATGTGGGATCATGAGACAAGAGATCAGATTATAAAACACTTAAAGGCGAACAGAAAAGGTGGACGTCGATCACCGAGAGACTATTTATTGAAAAATAAAGCTAAATGTGGCCGTTGCGGAAGCTCATGTGGATCAGGAAGTGTTTCAAGATCAAAATCAGGTGTATATAAGTATTATGCGTGTAGAAGAAAAAATGCGAAAGGCTATCATAATGGGAAGAAAGTGTTGCAATGTCATGGTAAGAATTGGCGAGTTGACATTGTGGATGATGTATTCTGGAAATGGTTTAAGAAGTTGCTAAAGAATCCGACTGAATTTTTAGAACGATTATTAGCTGAAACTTCAAATGAAAAGAAAATTGAAGAACTAAAAAATAAAGCGAACAAGCTAGAGAAACAAATTGAAGGAATTGATTCAGAAATTGCAAATTACGTGATTCTCTTTGGTAAAGGAAAAATAAACGAAGACATGTTTGATAAATTAACTCAACCACTTGAACAAAACAAAAAGTATGTTGAAAATGAATTGAGCGTAGTTAAATCTCAGCTAAAAACAAATAAAGAAGTTGAAGACAAAAACCAAAAAATAATGCAATATGTAGAATCTTTTTCCGAAATGGTTGACAAAGATCTTTCAATGGATGAAAAAAGAAAACTCATTGATTTTTTCATCGAAAAGGTAACATTGTTTGATGATGACCATATGGAAATTGTCTGGAAGGGAAATGATGATCAGAAAACTCAAGGTGTACTCTTCAACGAAGAGATGGGAGCAATTCTTGATAACTCGCACAGAAACTTAAACCATATTCAAACATATGGAAGATAAACGCAATGAATTTATCCTCATTCTGGCCGGCTATTCACGGGAAATGGATCATTTTCTCTCATTAAATCCCGGCCTCCAGTCCAGGTTTCCGATCAGCATCGATTTTCCCGATTATTCGGTCAGTCAGCTGATGGATATTGCCAAACGGATGATGGCTGAAAGAGAATACCAGTTCAGCCCTGAGGCGGAATGGAAGCTGAAAGACCATTTGATGGCGGTCAAAAGCACGGTGAGTCCGGCAAAATTCAGCAACGGCCGCTTTGTCCGCAATTTAATCGAAAAATCAATCCGTTCTCAGGCAATGCGGCTTTTGATGGGAGACTGCTATTTGAAGAATGATTTAATGACCATTAAAAGCCAGGATCTTGACCTGAAAGAAGACGCGCCGCGCGTATGACGGCGCGTCTTTTTTTATTTTCAAGGAGTTCTGGCAACCTCTCCCTACGTTTGTTATGATAGTACTGTTTATTGACTATGTTTTAGAAAGGAACATGATCATTTGAATGGACAGGATGTCATTAAAGAAAAGGCCATATTAGTCGGATGCCAGCTTCCGCATGTCTCTGACGAGCGCTTCGTCTATTCGATGGAAGAACTCGCCGCCTTGACGAAAACGGCTGATGGGACGGTCGTCTCCACCGTTACGCAAAAGCGGAATCGCGCGGACGCTGCTACATATATCGGAAAAGGGAAAGTGGATGAACTGGCGGGGCTCTGTGAAGAGCTGTCGCCTGACGTCATTATTTTTAATGATGAATTATCGCCAAGCCAGCTCAAGACGCTTGTCACTTATCTTGACGTGAAAATCATCGACCGGACGCAATTGATCCTCGACATTTTTGCGAAACGGGCGAGAACGAGAGAAGGAAAGCTGCAGATCGAGCTTGCACAGCTGCAATATGCGCTCCCGCGGTTGAGCGGACAGGGGATCAACCTGTCAAGGCAGGGAGGCGGAATCGGAACGAGGGGGCCGGGGGAAACAAAGCTTGAAACCGACCGGCGCCATATCAGAAACCGGATTCACGAAATCAATGTTCAGCTGTCAACAGTGATCCGCCACAGAAGCAGGTACAGAGAAAGAAGGAAGAAAAACGGCGTCTTGCAAATCGCGCTTGTCGGCTATACAAATGCGGGAAAATCCACATGGTTCAACCTTCTGACCGACGCGGACAGCCTCGAGGAAAACCTGCTGTTCGCCACACTTGATCCGATGACCCGAAAAATGACGCTTCCCAGCGGCTACAGCGTGCTACTATCGGACACGGTCGGCTTTATTCAGGATCTGCCGACAACGTTAATCGCCGCGTTTCGCTCAACATTGGAGGAAGTAAAAGAAGCCGATTTGATTCTTCATATGATCGATTCTTCACACGAAGATTATGAAGGTCACGAGGCTACGGTCAAGCGTCTTCTGAAGGAGCTTGAAGCAGACGATATCCCTGTACTCACGATTTACAACAAAAGGGATCAAAAAAGGCCGGATTTCATCCCTTCATCAGGGAGAGACCATATTATGCTGAGCGCCAAAATCGCCGGCGACCTCCCGCTATGCAAGCAGGCTGTTGAAGCCTATCTCAAAAAAGAGCTGCTCACTCCGTACACGGCGCAGATTCCCGCCTCAGAAGGCAGGCTCCTATCAAAAGTGAAATCGGAAACCATGACAGAGAGCACCACTTTTGATGAAGAACAGGAAGTATACGAGGTGGAAGGATACGTTATGCCTGAACAAAACATTTTAGGAGAGCTTAAGAAGTATACGTAAGAAAGGACACTTGCAAAACATGTTTGAGACATTAAAGCACGGAAATTTATTGAAAAAAACAGCAATCGAAACCGAAAAAGAAATCGCGGCCGTTCATAAAACGATCGACGAAATCGCTGAACGGAACGAATGGAGGGTGCTGGAAAGCTACCGAAAGCATAAAGTGTCAGACACTCATTTTACACCTTCGACAGGCTATGGCTATGATGATATCGGCAGGGACACGCTTGAAGCCGTCTACGCAGACGTTTTCGGCGGTGAAGCGGGACTTGTCAGACCGCAGATCATCTCGGGAACCCATGCGATATCGATCGCCTTATTCGGTGTTCTCCGTCCGGGGGACGAGCTTCTTTATATCACCGGAAAACCGTATGATACACTTGAAGAAATCGTCGGGGTCAGAGGCGAGGAACATTCGGGGTCGCTGAAGGATTTCAACATCGGCTACAGCCACATTGACTTGACGGAAAACGGAACCGTCGATTTTGACCGGGTTGCATCTGCCATAACGCCCCGGACAAAAGTAATCGGAATACAGCGCTCAAAGGGCTATGCAAACCGGCCTTCTTTTACGATTGACGAGATTGAAGAAATGATTCGGTTCGTAAAAGGCATAAATGAAAGCATTATCGTCTTTGTCGACAACTGCTACGGCGAATTTGTGGAAGAGCGCGAGCCTTGCCACGTCGGAGCCGATCTCATGGCAGGCTCGCTCATTAAAAATCCCGGCGGCGGGCTGGCTAAAACGGGAGGCTATATTGTCGGGAGAGAAAAATGGGTGACAGCCTGCTCATACCGGATGACATCCCCCGGAATCGGCAGAGAAGCCGGGGCATCGCTCTATTCGCTGCAAGAGATGTATCAAGGCTTCTTCCTCGCGCCGCACGTTGTGTCCCAGGCGTTGAAAGGCGCCGTTTTTACCGCCCGCTTCCTTGAAAAACTGGGCTTTCGTTCAAACCCTTCATGGGATGCGAAACGTACCGACTTGATCCAGTCGGTTGAATTTACCGGGCCTGAACAAATGATCGCCTTCTGTCAGGCGATTCAATACGCTTCACCGGTCAACGCCCATGTCACGCCGTATCCGAGCTATATGCCGGGATATGAAGACGATGTCATTATGGCTGCCGGCACTTTTATTCAAGGGGCGAGCATTGAATTATCGGCTGATGGCCCTATAAGGCCGCCATATGTCGCATACGTGCAAGGCGGATTAACCTACGCCCACGTCAAAAACGCGATCTGCAGCGCTGTTAATGCATTAATGGAAAAGCAATTAGTATAAAAAAATAATCAACGAAATTGATGTTAAGAATCCTAACATCGTATTGACACATTTTATAACATCACATATAATGAATTTATTAAGAAAAGGAGGAAATTGAGATGAGTGATAAAATTCGCCGCTCAATGCCCTTATTTCCAATAGGAATCGTCATGCAGCTGACCGAATTATCGGCAAGGCAAATTCGCTATTATGAGGAAAATGGACTGGTATTTCCCGCGAGAAGCGAGGGGAACAGGCGTTTATTCTCATTTCAGGATGTAGATAAGCTGCTTGAGATTAAAGATTTGATCGAACAAGGTGTAAACATGGCGGGAATCAAACAAATTTTCGCCAAATCAGAAAACGGACAAAAAACAGAGAAGCAAGACCAGCCAAAAAAAGCGGAGAAGCACAATTTGTCTGATGAAGAATTGAGACAGCTGTTGAAAAACGAGCTCATTCAAGCAGGCCGTTTCCAAAGAGGGACGACATTCCGCCAGGGAGACATGTCCAGGTTTTTTCATTAATGAGTTAGCAACTGCATTGCTATATACATTTACCTTTTTAGAGGAGGAGTTTTACGAATGGCAAAGTACACAAGAGACGACATTGTTAAACTAGTAAACGAGGAGAATGTCAAATACATTCGCCTGCAGTTTACAGACATTCTTGGGACGATTAAAAACGTTGAAATTCCTGTAAGCCAGCTGGAAAAAGCACTTGATAATAAAGTCATGTTTGACGGCTCATCAATTGAAGGCTTCGTCCGCATTGAAGAATCAGATATGTACTTATATCCTGACTTAGATACTTTTGTGATTTTCCCTTGGACAGCTGAAAAAGGTAAAGTTGCCCGTTTCATCTGCGACATCTACAACCCGGACGGCACACCGTTTGAAGGTGATCCGCGCAACAACTTAAAACGCATTTTAAAAGAAATGGAAGACATGGGCTTCTCAGATTTCAACCTCGGACCAGAGCCGGAATTCTTCCTGTTCAAGCTTGATGAAAAAGGCGAGCCGACACTTGAACTGAACGATAAAGGCGGCTACTTTGACCTGGCTCCGACAGACCTCGGCGAAAACTGCCGTCGCGACATCGTTCTTGAGCTTGAAGAAATGGGCTTTGAAATCGAAGCGTCCCACCACGAAGTCGCTCCTGGACAGCATGAAATCGACTTTAAATACGCTGGTGCCATTCGTGCTTGCGACGACATCCAAACATTTAAACTCGTCGTCAAAACGATCGCGCGCAAACACGGCCTGCACGCGACATTCATGCCAAAACCATTGTTCGGCGTAAACGGCTCAGGCATGCACTGCAATCTATCACTCTTCAAAAACGGCGCCAACGCCTTCTTTAACAAAGACGCCGATCTTCAGCTGAGTGAAACGGCGAAGCAATTTATCGCAGGCATCGTGAAACACGCAACAAGCTTTACAGCCGTAACCAACCCGACGGTAAACTCTTACAAACGTCTAGTTCCAGGCTATGAAGCGCCTTGCTATGTAGCATGGAGCGCACAAAACAGAAGCCCGTTAATCCGCATCCCGGCTTCCCGCGGCGTCAGCACCCGCGTAGAAGTTAGAAGCGTTGACCCTTCTGCAAACCCGTACCTTGCACTAAGCGTTCTGCTTGCAGCAGGCCTTGACGGCATCAAAAACAAACTGGAAGCACCGGCTCCGATCGACCGCAACATCTACGTCATGACAAAAGAAGAGCGCCTCGAAAACGGAATCGTCGACCTTCCGGCAACACTTGCTGACGCTCTCGAAGAATTCAAATCAAACGAAGTCATGGTCAAAGCCCTCGGCGACCATCTATTCGAACACTTCGTCGAAGCAAAAGAAATCGAATGGGATATGTTCCGCACGCAAGTCCACCCTTGGGAGCGCGAGCAGTATATGTCTCAGTATTAAGTTGAGAAACGTTGATTTAACGGGATTTTAGAAAAATAATTTGGTGGTCAAATCGAATGGCGACACCTAAATTGATAGGGTTGACCACTTTTTGACCACCAAAATTCATAAAAAAATTTAAGTCATGATTGACTTTAAATAACTCTCATAACTGTCCACTGATGTGTTTTCGAGTTTCTCCGAAATGTGAGAATAAACATCAGACGTGATAGTTATATTTTTATGTCCAAGCCTTTCTTGAATAAACTTCATACTTGCACCTGATTCTAATAAAAGAACAACATGTGAATGCCGTAATCCATGAACAGGTATTCTCTCCAAACCTGCCTTGTCTAAAATTCGATTCAATGCATTGAAGAGGGTAGATTTAGGTAAAGGCTCTCCTTTTTCTCTACAGAAAACCAAGTCAAGATCTTCATAAATCTCATTAAATACTATTTTATTATCATTAATCCACTTCATATGTGACGACAATTCTTTAGCAAAACTTTCGGTTATTTTGATTATTCGTTCTGAATGATAGGTTTTGTATTTCCGAACAAATCTCCATCTGGCTCTCTTTGAAAATCAAGTGATTTATTAATGGTAATAGTTCTGTTTTTAAGGTCAATATCTTTTCTTTGTAGTGCTGCGGCTTCGCCTTCTCGCATCCCAGTTTCAATTAGTGTTTTAAAGAAGATATAATAGATATAATTATCCTGTCTTGCGATACGTAAGAATTTAGGTATATCTTCTGATTTGATGTATTCTAAGTTATTCTTTTTCAATTTGCGTCTGTTCTTTTTCCTTTTGAAGGTTTTTTTCTTTTATAATTCCCGATAAAATCCTCATTTTATTAATACACGTTCAATGAAATGTTTTAATTAGGCTTGAAGGTAAAGTTAAGCTGTTGGAATTCCGAAAAAAAATGCCTACTAATTAAGGAGAAAGTAGGCATCAATTGAAATCAAAATGGAAAAAATGTATTTTTCTGTTGAAATATCCATGAATTATGTTACATTTATTCTTAGTTATACCAAAAACACGTAAAGGAGTGACTGAAAAATGAATATAAAATGAAAAGGGAGGGATCATTGGCCAGTATTTTTCTTCTGTGCACATATCGAATCCCATAACCAATATACAATACCGGAAACCACACCATACCAATAAATTTCCGTTCTTGTATGTAAAGGTGGTTGGAACGGCTTACTCATTAAATAAAAAATCAAAAAATTTGCTGCTAATGACATGAGCAAATAGACAAGAAAATAAACAGGCGAGAATTTTTTTGGTTTTTTATTCAGAAAGTACTGTAAAGGAACCGCAAATATCAATAGAGGGATGAAAAAATAAACGGCAAATGCAATAATCAAAAATGTCATTGAAAAAAGTCCCACATTATAATATTGAATAAAACCCAAGGTGAGACTTGAGAACAAAAGCGTCGCAGCTAAGTTTCTTTTTTTCATGGTACCCCCTCCTTTTTTGGAAAATATGTAACAAATTACATTATAACTGAAGTTGGAGGATTTAAATTGAGAAAATTTATTCATTTTTTTATTTGCATATCCGTAGCAGCTCTTATTGTGTTAATTTCAGATAATGTTGCTGCTGCTGAGTCACCTGTAAATATTAAATCTAGCAACAAATCTGTTATGTTAGATATACAAGAAGACGGTGATTATTATAAGGTTTTTAAAGACGATCAATTATTATACGGCCGAGAAAATATTGGTTGTTGGATTTATGGAGGCACATGTTCCAGCAAGGTGGTTTTCTAATGATTTTGAATACGATTAAGGGGAATACCTATTTATATACAGGTGGTATAGATAGTACTAACTATTTCTTTACCGATAGAGAATCAGAATGGCTAGTGATTATCATATCCTTCCCACGTCATCCCAAAACAGAAATTTATAAAAGCGGTGAAATCGATTGGTGCAAAAATCATTTCGATAACAGAAGGAGAAGTATCTCCTATTGCTTCTGAAGCTGATGTAATGCTTAAAGTAACCCCTCCTGAAACGATATATGTAGGGGGGGATGATTACCATTTTTTCTATTTTAGAAATATTGGTAAATGGTTTGATGATCTTCGACGTAGAAAATGTATCAAAAAGATTAGAGGATTTTGATAAGATGAGCAGTCAATTCTATTCTTTTATTGAAGATGAAAAGGATTGAGATGCTTTTCTGAAAATTTGTTTTTGTGGATATCGCAATGATATCAAGTCTATGTAATTTCGTACTGAATACTTATAGAAAATAGGTGAGAATTTATGGGGGAATTGTTTCTTGATAAGGATATAAGTATGGCTGATGATTTTAATGATGAGGATTATGACACTGTTGCTAACAGTTTATATGCATATAACGTAGAAGCAACGAAAGGATTACTAACAAAACCAGAGTCAGATATTCATTTGTTTTTAAAAGATAAATCAGGGAATGTCGTAGGTGGAATCTGTTGTGAAACGTATTCTTATTGTTTATATATTGATATGTTTTGGATAGCAGAAAAATATAGAAACAAAGGTTATGGAGGGCTGTTAATTAACGAGGCAGAGCGTATTGGAAAAAAAGTCGGATGTACATTTGCACATACATCGACCTTTAGTTATCAATCTCCTCATTTTTATAAGAACATGGGGTATGAGGTTTTTGGGATAATTGAAGACTATCCAGAAGATATACAGCAGTATTTTCTCAAGAAAAGACTATAGAAATTAAATAGTAACAATATATTATATTTAAAAGGAGTATTTTTATGATTTATAAATTAGATAAAAGGGACTACTACAAAATAAAAAGGTTGCTACAAACTCCTGACCAAAAGAATGATCTAACATTAAATTCAATAATTAATGGTATGAATAGAGGAACAATTTATGTAGACAATCTGCAAGCACCAAAAACAGCACTGATAGATGTAACAGGAATAATTAGTATTTTTATTGGAGATGCGACAAATAAACAGTTTATTGATTATTTACGTGATTTTCTCGATAATCAATTAAAAATTGATACTTATGAATCGTGTGGCGGAACTTGGTTTATTACAGTCTTAAAAGATAAAACATGGGAACGAACATTAAAGAATATTATCGCAGATAAAGAGTATGAACTGGATTATGAGTTGTATTATCAATTCAATCCTAAAACCTTCGCTTCTTTAAAAGAGAAGTATAAATCTTTACCAGAGGATTATCTCATAAAAAAAATTGACACTGATGTCATTAAGAACGATCCAGATGGAATTCTCTCTGAAGTATTAGGAGAGGTTTGGTATTCAATTGAAGATTTTCATACTCATGGACTTGGATATTGTGTCATTAAGGATAATAGAGTAATAAGTGCATGTTTTTCTTGTTGTGTGCACGGAAATAAACATGAAATTAGTGTTGAGACATATGATGAGGAGCATATGAATAAAGGACTAGCTACATTAGTATGTACTGCATATTTAGAGCATTGTATAAAAAATGGTTTAAAGCCCCAATGGTCAACGATGGAAACCAACCTTGAATCTAAACGTTTAGCAAAAAAATTGGGCTTTGAATTTGAGTCAAAACTAAAAACATTGGAGTTTGAATGGCGGTAATTATCGGGATTTCTTGATAAAGAAGTTATTTAATATGTCTTCATTGTTACACTGATCCAAATAAAGGAGATAAATTACCTTGTATTACATGACTAACAATGCTATACTAATTGCATATCATGTAATACAAGGCTTATTATCAATCATAACCCTTGTATTGCAAGATATTGAAAGGAGTGAAAAGGATTTGTCAACAACACAGATGCTAAAAGGGATTCTTGATGGCTGTTTGCTGGCGATTATCAAGAATAAAGAAGTATATGGTTACGAACTGGCCGAAAAACTTGAAAGCTATGGTTTTCACTCTTTCAGCGAGGGTACGATTTATCCATTGTTGATGCGGATGCAAAAAGAAGAATTAGTTACTTCAACATTGAAAAAATCAACGGCAGGACCAAGAAGGAAATATTACTCGCTTACACCAAAGGGCGAGGAAGAATTGAAAATGTTCATGGAGCGTTGGAACTATTTACAAACCAATGTAAACAGGGTATTACACCATGAATCAGATACAAAACATGCAAAAGGAGATGAGACGGTTGAATAATGAACTAAAACTTTCTGATAAAAGTAAATTATTTTTGGAAAATTTACGCCTATACTTATTTTCCAGTGGAAAAAATTTGGATGAAATCGAAGAAATTGTGGAGGAATTGGAAGTCCATTTAACAGAAGCGGAAAAAAGTGGAAAGCCCATTGAAAAAATTATCGGAAAATCACCGAAGGAATATATGGAGATGGTTTCTAATGAAATGGTCATTGACTATCGAACATGGATCAAATACATTTGCCTAATTTTTTTGGATCATTTTCTTTTACGATTTTCACGGATTTATTGAAAGGGAACCTTTCCTATTCTGTCTTGGAAATTGTCGGACATATTATGATCGGTGTAATTTTTATTGCTTCCATTTTTACGGGATTTAAATATATTTCCACAACGAATCAATCTATCAAGAAACAAGGATTAATATTAATGACTATTGTGATACTACCAATTGTTTTATTTGTCGGTTTGATCTACTTAAATAGAGCCATCGATACTCCTATCATTCACTTTGGCAATACGGCAAGCATGATTATCGGCGTTATTACAGCATTATTTATAATTGGAATGTCCTTTTGGGCAAAAACATGGACTCTAATCATTATAGTAGCATTGTTAACTCTTCCCGATTACTTACTAAACTTAACACCATTGAAACATGAAATACAACTAATCACAAGCACATGGATTACCTTTGGCGGAATTGCCATTTATCTATGGATATCGTATAAACTAGAAAAAAATAAGTGAAGACTGTCTCCAAATAAGTATATGAAGAAGTATATGGTTCTGTTTTTTTCATATTTACTAAGGCAATGAAAGTGAGGCTATAGGGATGAAACAGAACTTAAAAGAAGTTTTAGATACTCAAGAATTTAATCACTTTATCTCATTACTTAAAGACATAGCACCTTATCAATTAAAAATTGATAAAGCAAATGGTTGTATCGAAATACTAAAAAAAGAAGAAAGACAAATATTTCAGCAACTTAAAAAAGAGCTAAAACCTTATTATGATAAGTTAGATAAGGCCTGGTTTCCTTAGATTATTTGAATCTCTCATAAAGCCAAATACCTATACGTTAGGAATTTGGCTTTTTTGTGTCGAAATTCGCTTATCGTCCGAAATTCGCGTTTTGTTGTTGCTACCACGTATTTGACAATATGTACTGCCATGAATATAATAAATGGTGAAACAACATAATAATGTTGAAAAATTTATATTAGTGAAATGCATTACACCTAATATTAACAAACTAAGAAAACTGCTTTCATTAAGCAAAAGTATTGCAATGACTCATCAACTCAGAAAAAAATGCATAAAATAAAAAAGACCCGACTACGCCCAACAGTCGAGTCAATGTACAAAAAGCAGCCCACTAAGGGGCTTGCTCAGAAAAGGCGTTTTTAAAATAGACCTATCCCTTTAAGTTTTCCAGGCTCAAGGGAGGTCTATTTTTCTTTCTTTGACAACACGGCAATTAACATGCCGAAAGCAATCATTAAAGGGGTTGTTTCGAATGTTGTCATCAGCATCATCCCCTTTCATAGGGGATGAGCAAGACTTCCCTTGAGTGAGCCGAAACTTTGTACAGCATCTAGTATACCATTTAACTGGGTTTTCGGGAAAATTTTATTACCTAGAGGTAAAATTTAGATTAAGTCAAAATGTTATCTCTACGTAATAAACTAAGAGAGGGGAGAAATCCCCTCTGAGTTACATTTGTTTTAAAAAATCTCTGAGAACCTGCAACAAAATCGTGGCATCCTCTTTGTTCATATCCATGATCTGTTCAGTCGCTATTCCATCGTTAACTTCAAATTTCAAGATAGGCTCCATTAATGTAGTAGCTGATGTTTGAGCTGCATTACTTTCAGTATTCGAATTATCAGGAAAAAGAGTAGTATCATCTGAAACCACAGGGGGAATAACAAGACGAAGCGTTATAGACTTATCCTCACCAGTGTCAATTTTCACCTCTGAAAACTTAGTTCCCAATACCATCATTTAAAATGACAGTATTCTTTTCACCATTATCAAATCGGAGAGGTAAACTTTACTTACCTCAGCTTGTGTATCTTGAGCAGAAGGGAAGGGTGTCGGTTTAACCGATAGTGGACTTTTCAACTTAATACTGTCATTTAAAATGGCGGTATTCTTTTCATCTTCATCTACAGAAATAGTCAACAGGAATCAATAAGCAATTTTACAAAATCTTTACACGGAATTTCCCTCTACTATGATATTATTTTTTTAGTCACAAATAATAGGTAGTGAGGGGGAATTTTTATGTTGGCAAAGAAACTCTTATTTTTAGCTATGCTACTTGTCTTAACTTTGGGTTTCACATTTAATAACACAACTCATGCTACTTCAAAGGTTTCAAAAGAAGATTATTCAAGTCAAACTGAAGAAGAAAAACAAGCGTATAAAGAAAAATTGACAAACTTAACTCAGGAAGAAATAGTTTCAAATTTTGAAAGAATCAATCGAGAATACAATTTAGGGGAGGAATTTTCATTAAAAGACCAAGCTTTTGTTGAGATGTATGCAACTCCAGTCAATCCTGAAGGTGTAAATATTCTTGCTACAAAATACATTTCCGGCTCTAAAACATCCAATGGTGTTACAGTAAAAGTTAACGGGAACATTAAAGATGATATTCAAAATTTGATAAATCAAAGTTTTGGCGCTTCTAACCTAAAGACTAGAACAACAGCAGGTGCTAGTAAAGTAACTTCTGTAAAAACTGTAGTTTATCACAATGCCTATGGATTAGTAGGAAGTGGAGGTGTTGGTAAAGTATACTCAGGGTCAATTTCCACTTCTGGAAAAAACACCACTCTATCTGCGACTAAGAGATACACCGCGGTTGTAGCTTATGCTTCAACATGGTGTACTGTTACTGTCAATCATAAAGGTGGTACTTTCACAATAAACCCAAATTAGTACTTATAAAAGGAGAATCCATAACATGCTAAGTAGTATTGGAATTCCAGGAAGTATCATCACCATCTTAGGTTTGATTGGGTTAATCTTTTTATTCAGAAAAATATTTTTTAAGAGAAACTCTCAAAAAAATTAAAGAAGCTCCATTTTTCGAGACCAAATGGTAGTATTTAAACACCGATTCTGGTTGCCTTTGAAGGTAAACAACGAAAAATCCCTTTAGGCAATGTTTTTAAGGGAACGTTTCTAACGCCTCAATAAAACGCTGCCTAAACAATTTCTCTCCTTTCAAGATCATCAAAATCCTCACCGCATTGGCTTATGAGAGTCGATTCAGCGATAAACCATTCCTCAAGAACGTCCTCAAATATTTCTAATACTTCACTTTTATTCATGGGTTTTTCACTAACTCTCTGGTATATTATTCTTGTTCATGAAAAAAGGAGGGGACTATTCAATGTTTGATAAAATTCCTGAACTTTATTCCAAATACGCAATATACACGATTATTATTCTTATAATCTGTAATCTCATTGCATGGGGAGATCCTCGAATTCTCACACATTTTTTCAATGCCATCATAAAATTTCTTCCATCATCTGTTGTCAATTATTTTCATGAAAGAAACATAAACACGCTTGATACACTTTACATTTTCACGATCATTTCATCCATTTCTGGGGTTGGCTTCATCTGGAATTTTCTATTTCATAAGTGGTACATTAAATATACTTCCAAGAAATATGAAATTTTAGATGAAAACTTTAGATATCCGAAATTTCACATGGATTCGATTTATACATTTATGTCTGAGCTAACAATACTTTTTTTCTTAATCTTTTTGTTGTTTTTTCAAACAGGATTTGCTTCGACTGAAACAATTATTAACTTCATATGGAATAATGCCGGTTTCACTCTAGTTTTAAGCGGTATCGGAATTATCCATACATTTTTCGTCTGTGTTCTTCTGATCATGAGCGGATTAGGATCAATTAAAGGGAAAAATTAAACAACACTAGTACCATTGCCGCCCATCATATAATTTTCAAAAGGGAGGGTTTCCTAATGAATTATGATGAAATGCAACATCTACATATTAGTTACAATAAAAAGGGATTAGATCTTGAAGCAGTAGGATTAAAGCGACAAGATGTTGATGTTTGGGACGTTTATTTTAACTTTCAGGATCATACAATGGATGAGCCGCCTTTGAGGTTTTCAAAAATCGATCCATTCGGTTGCAAGATATTTTCAATAACAAGTAAAGATTTAAGTGAAGACGAGGCTAGTCAATACTTCGAACTTTGGATTAAACATGAGTTAAATAAAGCTCTCTAATTTAAAGCTCCCTCACTGAAAAAGCGAGGGCGCTTTATAGTACGTTGAGAAAGAATAAACGCAGCCCAATTTTCCTTCCTTAGCAATATGTATCTTGAGCAGAATGGAATACCGTCGGTTCCGACAGTGGAGACTTTTCTTCTTCATAGCTGCCGTCATTTTAACCGACATCAGCTTTTTCATTTACAATATTTGTGCTAATTGATACCTATTCTAGAAAAGAGGTGAACGAAATGGCTAATCAAGTTTTGCAAGCAATCCATGTAATGCAAAAAGAAATGAGGGAAGGATTCAAAAGCGTAAATGAGCGTTTAGATTCAATCGATAAGACATTAACACACATAGAGGAGCAATTAAATAATTTGGATGGATACATGAAAAAAGGGAACGTAGGCGGCTAATTAATGATTTAATAAATTAAGTGAAAATTAAAAGGGTATGATATTTCATGAGAATTCTTTGGACTTTTTTGGGGTTTGCTCTGATTGGAATAATAATGAATACTATTAAAGAAAATTTTTCGTTTACTGTAACAACAATTGTTTTAATGTTTTTTGTGGCTGCTTGTTTGATTTTTGACCTAGTTAAACGTAAGAGAAAAGCAGAGTGAAAAAAAATATGAGTTTATATGGTGGATTACAACACTCCTTATGGTTCTAGTGATGACTTTTAATACTTTCTTTTTAAAAATTGACCCTTTGTATAATATCATCGTTGTATTGATTCACATTTTGTTCATGGGGATTGTTAAGAGCAGGCTAGTTAAAGCAGATTAAGCAGGCTGCCTGGCCTGCTTTTGTCGTTCCATCTCGGCGGACTCTTTTTCTGGTGTCCGCAATAGGTTTTCACCCGCAACCTCAAAATAAAAAGACACCCAATTGAGATGCCTTTTCTTTCTTCATATCAGCTTAAAATGTTACTTATCTGATTTAACCTGTTCAATCAAGTCCTTTAAGTATGTGCTGTATCTGATATTTTCTTATCCTTTCTGATAGCCCTATACAAGATATAACACACTGTTAAGGCAGCAATACCATACAATATACAACTAATATAATTTTCCTCAGAAATTTTTGTAAGATTCACTTTAAATAAGATTTGTAAATTAACAAGAGCTGTACCAATAAAAACCGCGCCAATAGTCCATAATTTAGTATGATCAAACTTTCGCTGAATTCTAGACAATCTTGCAATAGCTGCTGATAAGTCTGTTGCTGATAAGGATTTCAAAATTTCAATTTTCTTTTGGTGAACCTCATGGTTATAAGTCACCTCTTCAGGAAATTCTCTTTTAATAAATTTTATGAGTTCTGGAGTTTTTAGCCTAATTAAACTCTCTTCTAAATATTTTTTATAATATTCATCAGCACTCATTGTACATTCACCTCAAGATGATTATCGTACATAAATGGAAAATTTTAAAGAGGAGGGAAAACCTCCCTAAATTGTGGTACGATTAGAATGATCACCAAACGAGGAGAGATTGTTATGAAAAAAAGACCCAATAACAGACCAACGGAAATTAGACCAGATATTAGACCGACTGAGAATGCAATGAACACACCAAAACACGAACAAAATTCAGCCGATAAACCATCACTAATATTAAATCCGCCGAAAATAAAGAAGAATTAAATATCACTGTTTTGGCTTTCTTGAAGAGTTTCTAGGTATTGTTCATGGGCTTTCAGGGCATCTTCTGTATTATAATATGAAAAAAAGACATCCATTAGGATGCCTTTTATTTGTTTGTAAGATTATTTAATTCTTGTGAAGCCACTCATAACAATCATAGTCATAGGTTGAAGAACCCAATTTGACGTTGGAGGATATTCTATCAACTCACCTTGTTGTCCCAGTGCTTTTAACTTAACCCCTCCACTATAGTAAAAAGCCTGATACACAAATTTGGAACAATAAAGATCCTTCCAGTCTCTTAAGGCAGAACCAGATATAATTTTATAATTATATTTTGCTCCAACATTATAACTTGCCCATGCGGCTGCCCCAGCTCTGATGCTAGCATTGTTATACCTTTGTACATAATATCCTGTAGATTGTTTTTTAAGCCACGAGCTTAATGAAGAGCTTTTAACAGTACTTCTGCCTTTATACACCTCTATAGCTGATTTCCCATCTTGCCCAACGATTGCAACATGACCTACAAAATAATTGTCTATAGAGAGGTCGGAAATTAAAACATCTCCGGCTTTAGCTGCTTTACCATTACTATAGTTAACAGCATGAGCAAATTGCGTTTGAGTAAATATACACCCAAACAAAAGCAACAAAGTTAATGTTTTGCGAACGACTTTCATATTTTATCCTCCTTTTATTGTGTTATTTTACATAATTAAACACAAAGGAGGATAATCCTTCATTTTTTATCATTTTTTTCAATTTAATTTCGGTTCTTTAGCCTTGCTTATATCTTCCTTGCCGTCGTAGGTGATCTTACCCTTATAAGACTTATAAAAATAATGAACGTTCGGATTGTCTTTGTAAATTACTCGAACCAAGATCCCGTAGTCACCACCCTTTGAACGTATGCCTTTTATCTCTTTGATATCTTCTTTTTTCTTATTTTCCTTGTTTAAAAGATAGCTCTCAGTTTTATCCGCAATTTTTTCAGCTTGGACATTATAAAAATAATTAACCGAAAAAATTGCTGCAACAACCAAACCAGCTACAATAAGAAAAGACAGTGCAATTTTTTTCAATCTCAATCACCGATCCTTTAAAAATTAGGTTTCGTGGTAAATGCTTACCCTAATGGGATTTTGTGATTAGCCCTCTCTATTCTAACAAAAATGTTAACTATATTCAAATTGAGTTGACATATTCGGGTCAAAACTTTGACTGACATTCTTACGAAAATTACAGGCTATTTGCAACTAAATAAAAAAGACACCCATTAGGATGTCTTCTCCATTTCAGACTTCACCTGTTCAAGTAAACTTCTGTATTGAGCTGCTCTTGCTCGATATGTCCTTCCAAAATCAATATTCACACTAAACACATAAAGGGTCACCAAAGAAAAAATAAATCCAAATGTGACTGAAAAAAAAGTAAGCTTTCCATACGCAAAGTACTGTATAAGTTGTGGTACGAAGAAGGTGGTTACCGTTGCTAGACCTGGTATAATCTTTGAATTATCAGTGTATTCTTCGATATCCTTCATTCTTGCAATAGACAGAATTACAGTGTCCAGATCTAAGCCCCTTATACGCTGCAGTTCAGCTTTCTTATCTTTAGATGACCAATAGCCAAAGCAGTCACTTATATAGAAAGTTAATTCTTTGTTTGTCCACTTAAGTAAGACTTCCTCTAAATTTTTTGCTTCTTTTATATAAAAATTATTCTTTTTCCAAAAAGGCCACACATTTGAGATCTTTGTTTTAATTTGATTATTAGATCTTGTTTTAGAAGAGGGGGCTTCTTTTCATTCCCTTTGTCCGCCTTTGCTTGTTCCAGCAGTGTTTTAAAATAGGAAGCAGTAATCATATTCCCTTTATCTAATCCGATAGCAATCAAAAGCAATGAAACTGCAAACACCGTAAATGTGAAGTAAACTCCACTTCCAAGAGGTTGTTTGTTGTCAACGAATACAACTTTGAATACACCAAATAATAAGGTCAATATCACAACAAAAAGCGCAGCAAATTTTGAATGATCAAAGCTTGTTCCAATTCTGACCATCCGAGCTATGCCAGAGGAGAGATCATTATCACTTAACTTTTTAAGAGCTTCATACTTCCTCTCTTGTTCAGAATGAGGTTGTCCTTTAGCAGGAAACTCTTTTCGAATGAATTTGGTTAATTTTCTTAATGTTGCTGTTGCAAGCTGATGCTTTACGATTTCACTAAATTCCACCATTTTCACCTCGATCCTATTATCGGGCAAATGTGGAAATTTTTAAAGCATTTTGTGCTATAATTTACATAAAGGGGGAGAAATTTATTATGATGCAAAAATTAAAAAAATACATAGCAGCATTAATTACAGTGGAAGGTCGAGTTTTATTTACCATGTTTCTGTTGTTTAATGGTTTAGCAGGTTCGATATTTAAACAAGCTGCTGCAGTTGATTATGCTGGAGCTTCAATATTAGGAATTTTAGCCGTATGGAGCTTTGTTATCCCACTAATACTTTTAGGTATCATTATTTCTAGGGGCTGCAAAAACATAATTGAAAGAGAAGAGCCTACATTTTAAATTGAACTTTTAGCTGTGCTTAAAAGCCGATAACATTTATTGGAGGCCAAACATTGATTAACTTTGATTCGAAAAAATTCAAGAAAATTCTTGATAGCATTTCAAACCCACCAAACCCAAAGGACACAAGGATAAGAAATTATTACTCGAATCAAGAGTATGCAAGCTTTAATATTGACTTTGAAAATGTAGATATCGCCTTGCGTATTGCTGGACTGTTAGGAAAACATGCTACGAACTTTACCATAACCACTTGTCATTTCCCTGACACAAACAAAATTGATTATATTCAATTTATGATTTTTAAAATTAATGACCCGGAACTTTTAGCTATACTAGATCAAATATAAAATAAAACCCCCACTGAATGGTGGGGATTTTGAATTAGAACAAGGAAACATGTATGTAGGTTTACTATCTCAAACAAAACTGAATATGGCATACAATGCGACTTCAGCTACAAGCAGATAAATCATATACCTGCCATATTTGAACACATCATCATCGTCAGCACTTTTTTGGCTCTTGAATGTCCAAGCAAATAAACCCAGCACAGTTAATGCCACAATAACCTTAATAACAGTTAAAAAAGTCATTTTTGTCAGTCACCTCAAGAATTTTAACTCATATGTTTCTACCCCAATTGTTTTTGATGGGAAGGGAAGAGGCATGTTTATTTGTTTAAGTTCCCACACATCCTTATTCATCATTTTCGCTTAACATCTTCAATGTGGTTCCATATTGATTGTTAATTGCTGCGGATCCTTTTCGAATTAATTCTTTTTTTCGTGCTCTTCTCGCCTCAATTCTTCTGTTATTACGTCGTACTTTTTCAAGGAACCTTTCAGCATCTTTTCCTGTTACAATGGGTTTTTCTCTCATTTCTGCATCCATATAATTGTCTCCTTTACGAAGAGTATATCAGAAAACTTCCCACAATAAGTAAGGATTTTAACTGTGAGATAGATAATTTTAGAGAGAAAAGATGAATTGATTAAATTTAGATTTACGATTAAGGACTTAACCCAATGATTTTCAGATTTCTCTAAGTAATTCATGATTTTTTCGTCTGTAATGTCAGTTCCAAGCAAGAACAGAATGGTGTAATAGATGTTCCCTGAATTAACACCAGTAATCCAATTTACAAACTTCTCACAGATCGTTTCAATGTCCTCGTTATTAAGGTTCAGTGTCTGCAAAAATTGATAATTCATTTTCAAAATGCCTTTATCTTTTTTAGGACTATGCCATTTTAAATTGTTCTTTTCGCAATTATGTTCATAAACTTCAATAGAAGGAAAGCTGTCCCAAAGTTTAAATTGGCTTTCGGTAAGGATTACATCGATGTCTCTTAAGTCAACAATTTTTGGTTTCCCATTTATGTCCTTATATGAAGTTCTTATTCTGTAATTGCCGTTATTGACTTTTTCACAAAACTCATGAATGGGGAAGGTGTTGAGCATTCCTTTGATGAAGTTCTGTCTGATGCACCATTGCGCGGGTACATAATCTAAACCCAATTCATCTGCCCATTTCCTCGCCATTTCATAGCTGATCAAACCTTGGCCGTCAAAACGGTTAAATGATTCAACAATATCTTTAATTTCGATAATGTCATCGTCTTCATAATCTGTTTCAGTCACAAAGTTTACTTTAACGTTAGTTTCGCTATAATAATCAGGGACTAAGCAAAACCGGGGAGCGCTAACCACTTGAGTGGCGCTGCCAGCCAATCCCTTATAAGCATTAAACTTAGAAGGGACTAGGGCTTTGTTTAAATTTCTTCCGTTATCCAGGATTTCATTAAGTCTTTTCGATGTCTCTTCTTCGATAAATACAACGGTTGATACTCTTTGCTTGACCTGCAGAAGAAGAGAAGCGGACAAACCGTTTATTATTTAAGATCAATCCATTTTTATGTAAGTCTCTATAATGGCTATTGTGATCCATTTTGATCGTTATGTATTCTGGCACGAAAAGCATCTCATTGATTTCTGACTGAATTTCTTTTAATCTTTTGGAGATTTCTTGAGAATGCTCTTGTTTTTGTAAATGCTCTTTCTCTTTGTGAAGAGTCTCAAGGTAAGTATAGTCGATGATTTCGTTCTTAATGTCTCTTATTGATCTTAAAATTTGATTATCAAATAAGGCAATTACCTCGTTGTATTCCTGTGCTTCTTGAAAGGAAAGAGTAATGTTGTATCCAAATTCCTTTAGGCGCGAAGAATTAAATTTATATGTATAAAATTGTTTATTGTCCAATAGGCAATCCTCCTTTTATTTAATTCATCTTTTTAATTTGTTTTTAATAATTCGATTTCAGTTATGTATGATCCCATCTGATCAAGCAGGTGATGGAAGATCCTCATTACTCATATTGGATGGACAAGATATAAACGACATATCTTCAATCCAGGGGTTTCTCTTGATGATCGATTTAATGTGTTTCACTTTCTCTTCAGACGAAAGACAAATGTCATTACTAATTTCGTCTTCAATCAATCTTTTTAATTTGTTTAATAATTTTTTTGAAATAGTATCGTTTTCATAGGTAACAGGTTCTTTTCTAATAAACATATATTCTTCTTCACTTAATCTCTTATTTCTGCTATGACCAACATAAGCTGCTTCCCCAATGTTGAGATCACGGTTTAATGCTTCTCGTTTTATGTATGTATGACCATTTTCTTTGATTTGAATATCTTTTGTTAATGTATATCCTTCTGTATTATGTAGTAACATGCTTCTCCTCCAAAATTTTCGATTTATTTTTCACTGAATCACACTCCTATTGAATATTCTTTAGGACGTTTAACACTAATCAACTGATCCCAATTACATATCAAACTCCCTGTTCACTTTTATATATATCTAAAATATCCTTTTAATTTGTTTGTATCTAATATTTTTTTAATACCATAACCTTTCAGGGTTGAACATAACACGTCCAAAAATGGGCAATATTAATTGTATTTTCAATAATTTCAAAAAATATATTGATCCCAATAAGGGTTGTGGTTACAATATAAGAAAAATTGGAAGAGGTGATTTTTAATGGAAAAAGCGTTACTAATGTTATCAGGAGGACCAGATTCTTCAACTTTGGCTTACTGGATTAAACATCAGGGATATGAACTGCACACATTAACGTTCAATTTTGGAGAAGAAGAGGGGGAGGCAGAAAAGAGAACCGCTAATTTCATTGCGAAAGATATTAGTAAGTCTCATAAATTCATTAGTTTTGAAAGCGTTTTACGAGAATTCTATATGGAAGACGATCCAATTCATATTCTTCGTATAGCCCATCTGCCATCTCCTATTAAAGCATTTGGAGCAGGAATTGCTATTTCTTTAGCTGCTTCTTATGCAGCAGAGAATGACATTCATCATTTATTTTACGCGGTTCACAAGGATGATACGATTTTTAGAGAAAACAATTATGAATTTTTCAATTTACTTTCAAAAGCTATTTCAATTGAATTGGGTCGCGAATTTAAAATTCACACACCATTTCTTGATAAGACAAAAGCTGAGGTTTTAAAAACTGGATTCGATCTTGGTGTACCACTTGAAGAAACTTGGAGTTGCGCTTCTAATAGCACTATTCATTGTGGTTGGTGTGATCCATGTAAAAATAGGCAAAAGGCTTTCAAAGACAATGGAATGACTGACAATACGCTATATGGAAATGTAAATAGCAAAAATTCAAGTGTAAATGTGTAGTTGAACACATAAAAAGCCTAGGTTTTCTTACAAAAAGAAAACGTAGGCTTGTTTTTAACTGTTTAGAGGTGGGATAGATAAATGTTGGCTATTTCTTAAATGTTTCTTTTAATGTTAATCCAGGTGAATTAGTAAGTTTGTTGTTAGCTGTAATGTCATTGCCTTTTAACACAGACTTTTTCTCCGATATTGTACCTTTATATTCTATATCCTCACTTTTAAAAAGAAGTGTAGTCGGAAATACTATACATCTGACAGAATACTTGTTATTTTTAACTACTTCAATTTTTGTGTTTTGTAATGGAATTTTATTTTTTATTATGTGCGAAAACAATGTCAGAAAGAGGGGAACACTTAACAAAGTATGAGTGAAATGGATAAATGTATATTTTGTGATATAGTTAGACAAAAAATTTCTTGTTTTGAGATATACAAAAATGACTTTGTAACAGCATTTCTTGATATAAATCCTATTTCATATGGTCATACATTAATTATCCCTAATAATCATATTGAAAGATTAGATCACTTAAACGACCCTTCACTTTCAAAGGCTTTAATGAATTCTCTTATAAATGTTCCTCAAATATTAATTAACTCAGGTGTTTGTGAAGATTACACTATATTGTCGGATAATGGGCATTTTGCTCAACAAGATATTAAACATCTGCATTTTCATGTAATCCCAAGGCACGTGAATGAAAAGTTGGAATTTAAATTAGATACCGACTATACAGCAGCTAATAAGAACAACTTACTTTCGTTATGGAAAAATATTGTAGGGAGATGATCAGAAATGATTATCTCTTTTTGTTTCCCCATATTATATTGAAACCGAAAAAATGAAGTTATCGTTATGAGATGATAGAAGTAAATAAAAGGCTATAGCGCCAAGGGATTTATGCGTTATTTATTTAGGGAAGAGGGGAGCTGAATCGTAAAACCCCTGATGTAGAAGGAAATGAGAATGATTAGATTGAGAAGGGGAGTGTACTAGAGAAAGGCAATGGGGTGAAAGGATTTTACGATAGCGATTACGATTGAATTTTGGCTGAAATCGAAAAAATAATCATGGTGTGGAAATGGAAGTGCTAGGGGCGAATATACCCCCATTTGACGCAATTTGGATGTTAACCCCCCCTCTATAACCTAATATATGGAATCCATTTGCGGTTATAAGGGTTGTTATAACTGGATTTATTGAACCATTATTCAGAAATAAGAGAGAACATATTATAATGAAAAGTCAATAGGTTGAGTAAATATATTTCGAAAAAATTTTATTGATGTTCACAATAACCCTGAAACATTTCTTTTTTATTTATAATCGTGAGAATAACAGCAAGCCGCGAGTCGAAGACTTATTTTTTATTTAACACACTTGTGCTATATTATTAATCATCTCATTACATCAACACACATGTATTATATTCCTCACATGAAAAAGAGACCAGTTATTAAACTGATCCCCACTATTCTTTATTCTACAGTAAGCCATTGTGATTTAGCTCTATATAAAATATCTCCATCAGACGATTTTTTCATCTCTAAATAAACAATAGCATCTGTTTTCTCTTGTTGATGAATAATATTAATAGATTTCAAAGGAGTATTAGAAGTAAATGAACCTGTTGGCACGTTTGATCCTATCGAAACTGAATCTGATCCCTTCCAGGACAAAAACATATTATAATAAATAGTACCACAGTTACCATTCTGTTCAGCCTTCACATCAACTGTACTAGCCTTAGATGAGTAGTTCAAGGCATCAGTATAGACACGCACTTTACAGCCTTGTTTAAACCCGTCAAAGCTCTGCCAATCTGACCAAGCCGCAGAAGCATTCTGAGGTGAGAACCCTAAAAGAATTGCCATGGTGACACCGAATAAAACACACAGCCTTAAAACCTTTTTCATCTTTAAACTCTCCTCCTTTTAGATGGAATTTTATATAAATAATTCCATCTAATGAAATCATAGCCTAGCATCTCTCTTTATTCAATGTGTCAATAGATTGGTATTTTATGTATATGAGAATCTACATATAAACAAAAAGAGAGAAACAAAAATGAAGACAAAAAAAGACTATGCTGAAATGGCGTATAGAGTATGTCCAAAGTGCAGAAAGAAAATGTTTAAGGAGTTGGGAACGGGATATCCTAAAACTGTGAAGTGTCCTAATGGTTGTGTAACAACAAAAGAACTTGCTGTCTTTTATGCATAAAATAATCAAATCATTAAATTCAGATCATTTTTGTTGCTATGATAGTAAATCGGAACACTAAGTATCATGGAGAGCGCTGATCCGGAGCTCTAGGAATTTGTCCAGTCACATAATATACAGTTCTTAGTGAATATCTCTGAACAAGATTATACAGTTAGACAGACGATTGATAAAATCCAAAATCATCAATTATTTTGTTATGTTGCTCGTTCTATTTTGGAGAACGGTCGGGGTGAGCTATGAAGAAACGCACAAGCTCTTCTCGTTACCGGTTTGAAAATAAATTGATCCGCGTCTCAAACTATCCCTTCGCTCTTCTTGTGGAGGATCTGGAAGGCTTCAAAAAATACTGAACGGAAAATATCGCTCAAAATATAAGCCGCAGTCTCTGCTCGGCAGCTTAAAAACGTTTGAAGTCCGTTACAATTTTTCAACCGTTTTTATTAACCCGAGCGCGACCGGAAACTATATCTATCATCATTTTCATTACATGGCCCGGGAGCTGTTAAAGGGGGGCCTTGTGTGAATGAATTAATGAAGGCCTTTTGAGGTGAATATAATTTTTATACGAATTTGGAAGAGGATCACGTCAATCATTTACAATGATGTTATTTATCTCCATGTTTTTTTGACTCGATGAATTTATCAGGATCGATAAAAGATCCATTTGTACCAATAAAATTACTTATAAAGATATACATGAAAAATCCAATAAAAGCACCTTCATGGCGTCCGAAAAATAGAATGCTTATTGATACCGATAGAATCGCAATAAGTAATTCAATAATCAAAGATATTTTGCGATGTTGTTTAAAGTACTCTCTTAATCTTTTGATCCAAGTCACAATTAACACCTCTTAATGCTTCTGTATAAGAAAATAATACCATTAGAAATTGTGGTTGATCAAGTGTAGATGGAAAAGGAGCAGCTATAAGCCACTCCTAATGAAATTGCCCGCTCATTTGCTGTTAAGCCATTTGGACAAGGCGTTTAGTAATTTTCTCCAGCAACCGATGCGTTTGCTCTTGAAGTAGTCTCAGCGCCTAATTGAATACCAAACTCTTGAGCTATTTCAAACTTCATTTGTTCAATAGCAGCCTGAGCATTTAGGATAAGCAATTCATTCATCATAATTATAAAGCCTCAACAAATCAAATATCTTAAAGAGGCATCTAAATTCGATTATGTGATACCAGGTTTTCTGTTTCAATTTAGAGAGCCGGGAAACAAAGTGTATTTCGTACATATTGATAATTTCCTTTCATATAAAACATAGCTGAAAATCAGTTAGAGCATAAATTAAGTTAACAACTCAAGCTTACCGATAGTCAAGATCTGTGAAGAAATCGAAACTGAAGTCAGATGGATGAAGAAAAAAGTCAATTATACATATTATCTGAACAAGTTCTGAGATGAATTAATAAAAAACGAGCAAAAACGGAAATCGAAAGGGGATTATATGTTAAATATCAACATTGATCAAAAAGAAGTATAGAAGCTATATCTTGAGGAACTAGAAAAACACTTGAATAAATTAGACAATGAATTATTATTCTGGGATACAGAAGATCTAATGAAAAATACAAAAATCTGTTGGAACGCCATTCAAGAGAAGTCCTTTTTTGATTCAAGATTTCCGAAAAGAAAAGTCGGGAGAAAATGGGTGCTTCCTGCTAAACAGACAAAAGAATTCTTGTTTGAGTAGCTTATGGACAACCCTCAAAGTAATACGGTTTTATCCATTTTTACGGCTTGTTCTTGCCGTCTGTCGGATATTCGGAAACTGTTCCATGATCTATCACAATATTTACAATTAAACGACTTATTTTACGGTCTTAATTTTTCAAAAAAATGTTAATTTTACGATAATCGATTGGGATAATGATCATCAACAGGATTCATTAGAAAACCGAGATGAAAACAGCGAAAACCATGGAAGTTTGCGGGCATTGGATTAAATCGAAATACCATTTCTACAGGGGGTGAAGCGAAGATTTAAATAGAGAAAATATTATCGCGGTTTCTCTCGTGAAAATGATAGAATGGAATTTTTCATAAAAATGTCATACAGGACTTGTTTTGTAACCTTTTTCCTATGTTATTGTAATAACTGAACAAATGATTCGATAGGGAGATGAGAAAAAAGTATAGTACAAACAAAAAACTGGTAGTTTAATGTATTTGAAGTGACGATTTAGAATCAATTTAGTTTAAAAACAGTAAAATGAAAGCGGTTTATACAAGTGGTGATACAGAATAGACTAGGAGTAAAGGGTGGATTTTCTTAGGAGGGGAAGTATTTTTTAATAGATAAAGACTGACGAAACTGAAGCATAAATAGTTGTGTTGGTTGTATCCATTCAGAATAAATGTTTAGGAGGTAGAGAGATGGTAGGGATTATCCTGGCAAGCCATGGCGGATTTGCTGAAGGCATCTTACAATCTGGCACAATGATTTTGGGAGAACAAGAAAATGTTAAGGCTGTCACTTTAATGCCAAGCGAAGGTCCAGACGATTTGAGAGCAAAAATGGAAGCAGCAATTGCATCTTTTGATAATCAAGATGAAGTATTATTCCTTGTCGATCTATGGGGCGGTACTCCATTTAATCAAGCTAATGGCTTGTATGAAGAACACAAAGACAATTGGGCAATCGTTGCCGGTATGAACTTGCCAATGGTGATTGAAGCTTATGCATCCCGTTTTTCAATGACGTCTGCTCAAGAAATCGCAGCTCACATCATTAAAACAGCAAAAGAAGGGGTTAGAATTAAACCTGAAGAGCTAGAACCTAAAGAAAATGCTGCTGCTGCAGTTGCGGAAGGCGGACAAGCACTGGGTGTGCTTCCTCCAGGTAAAGTAGTTGGTAACGGGAAGATTAAGTTCGTTTTAGCCCGTGTGGATTCTCGTTTATTGCATGGTCAGGTAGCGACTGCATGGACAAAGGCTACAAAACCAAATCGTATAATCGTAGTTTCAGATGCAGTGTCTAGAGATGACCTTCGTAAGAAATTGATCGAGCAGGCGGCACCGCCAGGGGTTAAGGCAAATGTTGTTCCAATCAGAAAAATGGTTGAAGTTGCAAAAGATCCCCGTTTTGGCGGCACGAAAGCACTATTATTATTTGAAAACCCACTAGATGTCCTAAGAGTTATTGAGGGTGGTGTGGCGATTAAAGAAGTTAACGTTGGGTCTATGGCTCATTCAACCGGTAAAGTTGTCGTTAGTCATGTACTTTCTATGGGGCGAGAAGATGTTGAGGCTTTCGAAAAAATGAAAGAAAAAGGCATCCGGTTTGATGTACGTAAAGTACCTAGTGATTCTCGCGCAAACATGGATGACATTTTAAAAAAAGCGAAGGGTGAATTGGTATAGTGATATAACAATTTTGTATAAAAGGAGGGCATATGATGTCTATTATAGAAATTGTTTTAATCATATTTATTGCTTTTCTGGCTGGTATGGAAGGAATATTAGATGAATTTCAATTCCATCAACCACTAGTGGCATGTACATTAATCGGTTTAGTAACAGGTAACTTGGAGGCTGGTGTTGTTCTTGGCGGTACACTTCAAATGATTGCGCTTGGATGGGCAAATATCGGGGCAGCCGTAGCGCCGGATGCTGCATTTGCATCAGTTGCATCAGCAATTATTTTAGTATTGGGCGGACAAGGTGTTGACGGTGTTGCATCAGCAATCGCAGTAGCGGTTCCACTTGCAGTAGCAGGTCTATTCTTAACAATGATCGTTCGTACAATTGCTGTTCCTATCGTACATATGATGGATACGGCAGCTGAGAAAGGAAATATTAAAAGAATCGAAATTTTACATATCGTTGCGGTGTGTTTACAAGGTATCAGAATTGCGTTTCCTGCAGGAGCACTTTTATTTATCCCGGCAGACAGCGTTCGATCATTCTTGGAGTCAATGCCTGCATGGCTAACAGACGGAATGGCTATTGGTGGTGGAATGGTTGTTGCTGTTGGTTATGCATTAGTTATTAATATGATGGCAACAAAAGAAGTATGGCCATTCTTCATTATTGGCTTCGTAATAGCCGCAATTTCTGAGTTAACACTTATTGCACTGGGTGCATTAGGTGTAGCTTTAGCTCTTATTTATTTGAATCTTTCTAAAATGGGTGGTTCTTCAAAAGGTGGCGGAGGCAATTCTGGCG
Organism: Bacillus sp. KICET-3; assembly: GCF_033261025.1. Classification (NCBI taxonomy): domain Bacteria; kingdom Bacillati; phylum Bacillota; class Bacilli; order Caryophanales; family Bacillaceae; genus Bacillus; species Bacillus sp. KICET-3. The sequence goes on from NZ_CP137345.1 coordinate 2,240,494, forward strand.
ACCCGCTTGGTGATATCTTAAATGATTATTAATCCTGAAGGAGGAGAAGAGAAATGGCGGAAAAAATACAATTAACAAAAAGAGATCGCTTAACCGTTGCCTGGCGTTCTACGTTTATTCAGGGCTCTTGGAACTATGAACGTATGCAGAATGGCGGCTGGGCCTTCTCAATGATTCCAGCAATCAAAAAATTATATAAATCCAAAGAAGATCGTGTAGCAGCGTTAAAACGTCACTTGGAATTTTTTAATACGCATCCTTATATAGCTTCACCAATTCTAGGAGTTACATTAGCACTTGAAGAAGAACGTGCTAATGGTGCAGAAGTTGATGATGTGGCAATTCAAGGAGTTAAAGTTGGGATGATGGGTCCTTTAGCTGGTGTCGGTGATCCTGTATTCTGGTTTACTTTACGTCCGATGTTAGGTGCTTTAGGGGCATCATTAGCAATGGGTGGAAATATTCTTGGGCCAATCCTTTTCTTCTTAGCTTGGAACCTGATTCGTTGGGGATTTATGTGGTATACACAAGAATTTGGATATAAAGCCGGTTCTAAAATCACCGATGATCTTTCAGGTGGATTATTGCAAGATATTACAAAAGGTGCATCAATCCTTGGTATGTTCGTACTTGCTGCCTTAGTGCAACGGTGGGTATCGATTAAATTCCAGCCGGTTGTTTCTGAAGTTCAGTTAGATAAAGGTGCATATGTTGAATGGGACAAACTTCCTGCAGGTGGAGAAGGGATTCGTCAAGCTTTTGAACAAGCAAACTCAGGACTGGCACTTTCATCTACGAAAGTAACGACCTTACAAGATAACTTGGATCAATTAATTCCTGGTTTAGCTGCATTGCTTCTGACATTTTTATGTATGTGGCTGCTTAAGAAAAAAGTCAGCCCAATTGTTATTATTCTTGGTTTATTCGTATTTGGGGTAGTTGGTCACGTAATTGGACTTTTATAATTAAAGTTGCTGATGCTTTCATGTTTAGTATTTAAGATTGTTGAGATTGAAGTATAGTTTAGTAGCAGACTTCTGTAGTCTGTGAATCGATAATGTTAGCATACAAAAAGTGGCTGGAAATTATCGTCTTAGCCATTTTTTGTATTGGGTCAATTGCTTAAAGAAACGTATAATAAATGAAATGGAGCGGATATAATGGTTCAATCAATTAATACAAAGGTAGATTTAGTAATGGATGCCACCGCTTTTACTGGATTTACAGACTATGGGAAAATTATGATTGGTGATAAAGGGTTTGAATTTTATAATTCTCGTGATCCTCGTAAGTTTATTCAAATTCCGTGGGAGGAAGTAGACTACGTTATAGCCTCTGTGATGTTTAAGGGGAAATGGATTCCGCGTTATGCGATTGAAACGAAGACAAACGGGAGCTTCAGCTTTTCTTCTAAGGAACCTAAAAAAGTTCTTCGGGCCATACGAGAATATGTAAATCCAGATCACATGGTACGGTCCTTAAGTTTCTTTGATGTTATTAAACGAGCTTTTAAGTCGATAGGTAAGAAGAAATAATGGAATGAAAAAAAGAAGATGATTGTTTTAGCATTTAAAGAAACGGAATAAAGCATGAGCTTTAGCAAATTTCGGTTATGTGAAGATCATGATACATATAAACATTCGAAAAGAGCCCACTTCTTAGAACGCGCTCTGGCGCTTCATCTTGAACCGCTTAACATTTCGTGTTAGCTTCGCTCTTGCCTGTTCTTCCGTTATGTTTTTATTGCCCCGAAAAAATTAATATTGGTCTTTGTATTCATGAGATAGAGACAAGGATGAAGAAAGCAGAGTAGATAAAAGCACAGAGCTTGTTGAATATTATGAGGAAAAGTTAAGAAAGTTCTTTTGATAATAAAACAACTTAATCATTATTTGAGAAAAGAAAAAACAAAAATCCAAGAAAGCTAATATGTGATGACATGTTTGTAGAGTTTCCTTAATAATATAAGAACTGAAGAAGGGGAGGCGAGGTATTGGAAAGCTCATTTAAAGTTGCATATGAAGAATAAATTGCAGGAGCTGTGACATCATTTTTCACTCCCGATTAAGAGCCCATTTAACATAAACTTTTCCTTAATTATTCCTTCCTGACATTGACCAGTTAACCAAAAATAGGATATGCTTATAAAATAACCACTGTAAAAAAGAGGGATTTTTGTAAGGGGGATTTATGAAAAATGGATAGTGGTAAGACCGTATGGCAAAAAAACTTCACCATTCTCTATTGTTCCAAGTTGGTGAAGGTAATTGCAGATAGTTTTGCATTTAATTCTATTCTGTGGTTTCTTATATTAGATGGACAAGGAGCTATTGGGACAGCGTTGTTAATAGCAGTCACTATTCTTCCTCAAGTTTTAATTGCACCGTTGATTTCTCCTTTAATGAAAACAGACACACTGAAATTCTGGATGTTCTCAGCAGATATAACGAGATCCATACTGATGTTATTAATTCCACTATGCTATTTCAATGGATTTTCACCATTATGGTTTATTATTTCTTTAATGTTAATACATTCGGCGACTGGAGCTTCTTATGATCCTGCATCTGTTTCTTTAATTCCGCACATTGTAACGAAAGATCTTATCCAAAAAGGAAATGCCACTATAGAATCGTCAGTACAAGTTGTAAAGTTGGCAGCCGTCATGTTTTGCGGGGTGTTGATCGCGGTTATTGGGGCAGCAAACACAATGTTACTTACTTTCCCACTATATATCATCTCCGCCGGCTTAGTTCTTTTAATAAAATATAAATTAAAAGATGATAAAACCAAGGAAAAAGCACTCAATCAAAAAGGTACATATTTGAGAAAACTTAAAAGAGGTTTTGTCCTTGTAAGAAATCATCAAATTTTATTCCCATTGGCTATTTATTGTATCTTTTTAAATTTGGGTGCTGCTCCTTGGGAGGCGCTTTCAGCTGTATATATTTCAGAAGATTTGAATGGCGACTCGGTCATTCATGCTTTTTTAAGAGTTACAACTGCAATAGGTGCTTTTTTTATGGGCTTTATTCTTACAAAAGTAAGGGTAAATCGATATGGATTACTGTTTGTCGCTGCTGGCATAGTAGAGGGAACAGCTTTTTTCATCACAGGTATTAATTCATACTTGATATTGGTGCTCACTGCAGCGTTTGTTTTAGGCTCAACAATCAGTGCTATCAATGTCCCTGAACATACGATTATCCAAACATCAGTTGCGGAAGAAGATCAACCGCAAGTATTTGCCGTAATAAGAATGACATCTCATGTAATGATCCCATTAGGAGCATTAGTTGGTGGATATGCAGCAACTGTTTTTGGTGCAGGAAAAGTAATCGCCTTTGGTGGATTGATTGAAATTCTCGCAGGAGTTGCTATTCTAACTCTCACTAAACTTAGTAAAACAAAACGAGCAGACTTGATAAAGGTGAAAGAAGAGAGCTTGAAAATATGATTGAAAATTATTTCATACTCACATGTGTTTTATATGCTAAATATTCCAAAAATATGCTATAATTTAAAGAGTTTAAATGAGGATTGAGTTGTAATTCGATTATCATAAAATAGGGAAGGGGTTTGAAACTTGTCGAATGAAAGTGTGATTCCTTATGATTGGGTAGCAACGAAAATGAATCATTGGTATGTTGCATTGAAAAATAACTGGGTAAAAACAGCTGAGGAAATGAAAGAGCAAGTCAAAAAAGAAATTGAGGTAATGGAAGAGAATCAAGATGCGGTGGTCTATTACCAGCTTTTAAAATTTCGTCATGAGCTTATGCTTGACTATCTTTGTCCTGATGGTAAAAGAGACATTGACAAACAATATGAAGACTTGAAGGTAGTTAGAAAAAACGAAAAGTTAATCGGAATGTTAGAGTATTATTATCATTTCTTTGCGGGAATGTATCATTTCAGAGAAAAAGAATTGATTCTTGCCTTGAAGTACTACAAGGATGCTGAAATCCAATTGAACTCATTTGACTGTGATGAAATGGAAAAGGCGGAATTCTCCTTTAAATTGTCAGAAATTTATTACTATATGAAACAGACATACTTTTCAATGTATTATGCTAATCATGCATACAAACTTTATTTAAAATACCCTACCTATGGTCAGCGGCGAGTTCAGTGCCAATTTTTGATTTCTGGTAACTGGTTAGATAAAATGTATCCTGAAAAAGCTCTACACCACACTGGACAAGCTCTTAAAGACGCAAAAAAACTCAAAATAGATTATTTAATCGGTTCTTCGCACTTAAACACTGGAATATGTTATAATCAACTTGAAGAACTTGACAAAGCGGATGAACATTTCCAAAAAGCTGTGGAGCTTTATAAAAAAGATAAGCACAGTTATTTGCCTAAAGCCATTTTTAATCTTTCGCATGTCAAAGCAAAACAGGAGAAGTGGATTGACGCAGAAGATTTATATTTTGAAGGTAAGGAAATGGCTGAAAAATTGGGGGATTATGAATTCCTAACAAAAATGAAAATGATTAATGGAGTATATTTGTCCTTTGATTTAGACTTAGTTAGAGAAGCTTTCGAGTTCTTCGAGCAGAAAAGTATGTATGCAGACATAGAAGAGTATGGAGTCACTGTTGCAGAATTCTTAGAAAGAAAAGACATGCTGCATGATTCAATTGAGTTTTATCGTAGAGTAGTGGATGCAAGAAGGCAAATTCAAAGGAGGGGCATGATAAATGAAGATTAAGCTGATTATGTGTACTATTCTTTTATTGGGTGCTGTCGGTGTGGCAGGTTCTTCTTTTGCCCAATTAGATAACGCAACAACTTATCATGTGGCGGACAGAATGGCAATTTAAATGGCTATATCTAAATAAATTTCAAAAAGACAACTGTGACTTGGTTGTCTTTTTTGTTTGTTAATTGGAGTTATTGAGGCTTTTTTGATAGGCTCCCATGTGCAACCTAATATAGCACGAATAATTCCTGCAGGAACAAATGCTAAGACTACACTTAATAGATGATTAATACCTTGATTAGAGAGATAGCGATGACCAGGAAGTTAAGTGCATTTCTAATAAAAGGATGGGATTTGAACATCTGAAAACCACTCTTTTCTTAATTGATTTACTTTTACCATTCATAAGTGGGTGTCAGGTCCTATGGCTATATAGAAGATTGCAGAATTGTAAATTATGGAAATTAAAGCAAGGGAATTTAGAAGTAGCCCGGAAAGTTAATGGGACTGAAAGCCCTGATGCTATTGAGCAATTTGAACAAGACGTTTTAGTTGATAACTCCGCCAGCTTATCCATTTACTCCAAGTGTAGGTCAGCACCTAACTGAACACCAAACTCTTGAGCTATTTTCAATTTTCATTTGTGCAATAGCTGCCTGTGCATTTGAGATAAGTAATTCGTTATCGTTGTTGTGCTATACATTATACACAATATTGGAGGGCGAGCATTGAATAACTTTAACCCAAGTAAATTCAAAAAATTTCTTAAAATTAATGATTCAGAACTTTTAGCAGCCTTAGAACAAATATAATAGCATCCCTTTATCCGAACTCAAATAATCGTGTACACTGATGAGCGCCTAGGGAAACCAGTGGTAACGCCTTCTCCTGATTATAAATGGAACCAATTAGGAGCTCTTTATCAATCTTTTTACAATACATATTCCCACCTTTCATTAACTGAACTTCGTCAAGAATTCAAGAAAGTAGAGGCGCAATTTCAGTCTTGGGTTGATACGCTCACGAACGAAGAATTATATATCCAAGGTACTTTAAATTGGACAGGCAAAAATCCAAAATGGCCTGCCATAAGGTTTATTCATATCAACTCTGTGGCTCCATTTAAAAGTTTCAGGACTAAAATACGGAAGTGGAAAAAGAATCAGCTTGGATAATATGAGTATCTGACCAAGAAGATTTTGTAGTCACCGCCTTTTGCGCGTATACTATCTCTTTAATGTCCTCTTTTTTCTTATTCTTTTTGTCTATAAGGTGATTTTCCTCGTTTTCTTTGCAATTTATCAAAAAACACCATTACTGAAAGGGAAGCATTACGTGTGAGATCTGAGCAATTCAACGATTCTGAGATTAATATTATACGCCAACCTCGGGAAGAGCAGAGCAAAATGAATATTCTAAGCTGCTCAGACAAGCAAAACAATCTAATCGATCTAACCGATTGAACCAGGTTTTTTGATGTGACGAATGGTAGCGGGAAAGTAAGAAAGAACCTGACATTTTCGCCAGGTTCTTTTTATATTGCCCAAAAACAGACACGATGATATAATCAGATTACGTCTGCTTTCGGGTGAAAAGTTATAGTTATCCATCTTATATTTTGAGTGTACCACGCCGGAAAGCTTTTGTCAATTTTTTTTTTCGAAGGAGAGATATAGAATGGATTCTTTGGTTCTCGGTTTTCACGAAATGGAAAAAACAAAGCTTTCGCTCGTTGGGGGAAAAGGGTTAAATTTAGGGGAATTATCAAAAATTCAAGGAATACAAGTACCAGAAGGATTTTGTGTCACAACAGTTGGGTATCGGGAAGCCATCAAACAAAACGAAACGTTCCAAGCGTTGTTGGATCAACTGAACATGCTAAAAGTGGAGGATCGAGATCAAATTCGTGAAATCAGCAGGAAGATTCGACAAATCATTATGGAAGCAGAAATTCCTTCCGATGTTGTGAAAGCAGTTGCTCACTATCTCTCCCAGTTTGGCGATGAACATGCTTATGCCGTGCGTTCTAGTGCGACTGCTGAAGATTTACCACATGCCTCTTTTGCCGGTCAACAAGACACCTATTTAAATATCATTGGAAAAGAAGCAATCTTGCAGCATATCAGCAAATGCTGGGCTTCCCTATTTACCGACCGCGCGGTCATCTACCGTGTGCAAAATGGATTTGACCACAGTCAAGTTTATATATCCGTTATTGTTCAAAGGATGGTTTTCCCGCAGGCTTCAGGGATTTTATTTACCGCTGATCCGATTACTTCCAACCGAAAGCTGCTGTCAATCGATGCCGGTTTTGGACTTGGAGAAGCGCTGGTCTCTGGTTTGGTATCTGCCGATTGTTATAAAGTACAGGATGGGCAAATCGTCGATAAGAGGATAGCGGCCAAAAAATTGGCGATCTATGGACGAAAAGAAGCCGGAACGGAGACGAAGCAGATCGATCCTGATCAGCAAAAGACTCAAACACTGACTGATGAACAAATTTTACAACTGGCACGCATCGGAAGACAGATCGAAGCTTATTTCGGCCGGCCGCAAGATATCGAATGGTGTTTGGCCCGCGATACTTTTTATATTGTCCAGAGTCGTCCCATCACAACTTTATACCCCATCCCTGAAGCGAGCGATCAAGAAAATCACGTCTATATCTCTGTTGGTCATCAACAAATGATGACGGATCCCATAAAACCACTGGGATTGTCTTTTTTTCTGTTGACGACTTCTGCACCCATGCGTAAAGCTGGTGGAAGGTTATTTGTTGATGTCACACATAATCTGGCATCACCTGACAGCAGAGAATTTTTATTAAATGGCATGGGACAACACGATCCGCTCTTAAAAGACGCACTTATGACCATAATTGAGCGACGAGATTTCATTAAGTCGATACCAAATGATAAAACAGCACCAAATCCCAGCAGAGGCAATGCAGATATGCTGGCTCAAGTTGAAAACGATCCGACAATCGTTTCTGATTTGATTAAGAGTAGTCAAACATCGATAGAAAAATTAAAACAAAACATCCAAACGAAATCAGGATCGGATTTATTTAGCTTTATTCTGGAAGATATCCAGGAATTAAAGAAGATTTTATTTAACCCAAAAAGTTCGGTTGTGATTCGAGCTGCTATGAATGCTTCATCATGGATTAACGAAAATATGAACGAGTGGTTAGGTGAAAAACATGCAGCAGATCCGCTTTCTCAATCTGTACCAAACAATATTACTTCGGAAATGGGTCTGGCGCTACTCAATGTCGCAGATGTAATTCGTCCTTATCCGGAAGTCATTGATTATTTACAACATGTAAAAGATGATAACTTTTTGGATGAGCTGGCTCAGTTTGATGGCGGACAGGAAACACAAGACGCTATCTATGCTTATCTTGACAAATACGGAATGCGCTGTGCCGGAGAAATCGATATAACCAGAACTCGTTGGAGTGAAAAACCCATTACACTTGTCCCGCTGATTCTGGGCAACATCAAAAACTTTGCTCCTAATGCCAGAAAACGAAAATTCGAGCAAGGACGGCAGGAAGCTTTGAAAAAAGAACCAGAGTTATTAGATCGATTGAAGGAATTACCGGATGGTGAACAAAAAGCCAAAGAAACCAAACGAATGATCGACATAATCCGGAATTTCAGCGGGTATAGGGAATATCCAAAATACGGCATGGTGAATCGCTACTTCGTTTATAAGCAGGCTTTACTGAAAGAAGCCGAACAACTCGTACAATTGGGTGTTATCCAAGAAAAAGAAGATATATACTATCTCACTTTTGAAGAACTTCACGAAGTCGTACGCACAAAAAAATTAGATGATCAGATTATCAGCAAACGAAAAGACGAGTACAAATTATATGAAAAACTAACTCCACCACGTGTAATCACGTCTGATGGCGAAATCATTGCAGGTGAGTACAAACGAGAAAATCTTCCGGACGGAGCAATTGTAGGTCTGCCTGTTTCTTCCGGAGTTATAGAGGGGCGAGCGCGTGTCATCTTAAAACTAGAAGATGCCGATCTGGAAGAAGGGGATATATTAGTCACCTCCTTTACTGATCCCAGCTGGACACCATTGTTTGTATCCATAAAAGGCCTGATTACCGAAGTCGGCGGCCTGATGACCCATGGAGCAGTTATCGCACGTGAATATGGCTTACCGGCAGTCGTCGGAGTGGAGAATGCTACCCGACTGATAAAAGATGGGCAACGAATTCGCATGCATGGAACAGAAGGTTATATCGAAATATTGTAATTGCTGTCTATTGCACAAAAGCCTTATTCAACAAACGAAAGACGGTGGTCAACCAACATCATGCGGTTGCTACAGCTGCATTTATCACTCATAAAAAGAACTCTCCGGATCCGGAGGGTTCTTATATTTTTATCAATGAGTTTTTCGAGTGGTGTCAGCTACGTGGTATTACCCCAAGTAAGGGCTTTTTTGTTTGGAACCTGTTAAATTGATGTATAACATATATTCGGTTAACGAGGTAATAGGGTATGAAACCTATTATTTGAGATGAACTTATCCACGAAAAAATCATTATTAATCTTTGTATTCATGCAATAGAACAAGGATGAAGAAAGCAGATTCAGATAAAAGCACAGAGCTTGTTGAATTTATGAGGAAAAGTTAAGAAAGTTTTTTCGATAATAAAACAACTTAATCATTATTTGAGAAAAGAAAAAGCAAAAATCCAAGAAGGATCATATGTGATGACATGTTTGTAGAGTATCCTTATTATATAAGAACTGAAGAAGGGGAGGCGAGGTAGCTCGTTAAAGTTGCATATGAAGAATAAATTGCAGGAGCTGTGAACATCATTTTCCATTACCGAGTACCGATTAAGAGTCCATTTAACATAAACTTTTCCTTAATTATTCCCTCCTGACATTGACCAGTTAACTAAAAATAGGATATGCTTATAAAATAACCACTGTAAAAAAGAGGGATTTTTGTAAGGGGGATTTATGAAAAATGGATAGTGGTAATACCGTATGGCAAAAAAACTTCACCTTTCTTTTTTGCTCTAAATTGGTGAAGATAACCGCAGATTGCTTTGCTGTTAATACGATTCTGTGGTTTTTGATTTATGAAGGGAAGGGCGCGATTGGTACAGCTCTGCTCTTGGCGGTGTCTTTTCTTCCACAAGCCCTGTTGGGGCCAATTATTACTCCTCTCATGAGAACATATTCATTAAAATTTTGGATGTTCTTTGCTGATTTAACAAGAGCGTCGATCATGCTAATGATTCCAATATTCTATTTCAGCGGTTTTTCGCCATTATGGTTTATCATTTTGCTTATGCTTGTTCATTCAGCCACAGGAGCATCCTATAATCCTGCATCTGTTTCATTAATTCCGAAAATTGTAAAACGAGATTTCATTCAAAAAGCAAATGCAATCATGCAATCGTCAGAACATGTCGTTAGGCTTGTTGCAGTTACCCTTTGTGGTGTGCTTATTGTCGCAATTGGGGCAGCGCAAGCTACGTTGATTACATTCCCACTTTATATGATTTCAGCAAGTTTAGTTCTCTTTATTAAATATAGCATGAAAGAAAACAATAAACAGAAAGTTGAAGAGTCAAAGCGAAAGGATACATATTTGAAAAAACTAAGAAGAGGTTTTACTCTTGTCCGAAATCACCATATTTTGTTTCCATTAGCTATTTATTGCGTTTTCTCTAATTTGGCCTCTGCACCTTGGGAAGCACTTTCGGCAGTCTATATAGCTGAGGAACTAAATGGTGATCCAATCATTCATTCTTTAATCAAAGTCACAACTGCTGGTGGAGCATTTTTATTAGGTTACGTTTTGGCAAAGGTTAAAGTAAATCGATATGGTCTGTTGTTTGTCACAGCCGGAATTGTAGAAGGTGTAGCTTTTTTTGTCACAGGAATGAACTCCCTTTTGCCTTTATTATTTCTAGCCGCCTTTGCATTAGGAGCCACAATTAGCGCAATTAATGTTCCTGAACACACCATTATTCAAATGTCTGTTGATGATGACGATCAGCCACAGGTTTATTCAATTATTAGTATGATTTCGTATGTCATGATTCCTTTAGGTGCATTAGTAGGGGGATATGCTGCAACTGTATTTGGTGCAGGAAAAGTAATTGCTTTCGGTGGATTAATTGAGATCCTTGCTGGAATTGGTATCCTGCTGTTTACTAAGCTTGGGAAAGCTCAGCGTACTGATCTAATCAAAGAAAAGGAAGAGAGTTTAAGGGTTTAAAAAAGAATTGTTATGAAAAACGACATCGTTTTACAAATTTAAACAAAAATATTTCGAATCATTCTGAATTTTGCGATAATACAGATGATTATAAAATTTGTTTCGTGAACCATAAAAGAAAGGATGAAAGGGATTGGCAAAAACAAAAATTGCATATCAAGAAGTAGCTAATAAGATTAATCAATGGTATACGATGATTAAGAAGCGTGAAATTGAAAATGCAGTGAAAATAAAAGAAGAAATTAACAACATGCTAGAAGACATGGAAGAAAATCAGAACTTGCTTCTTTATTATAATCTCTTAGATTCTCGTCATAAACTGTTGTTAGATATGTTCAAATCATCTGGCAGTATTCTCGAGAAGATTCAGAAAAGTCCCGAAATGCAGAAAACTGATGACATGTTGCAGTATTACTTCTTGTTTTTCTCTGGTCAATACATGTTTTCCAAAAAGAAATACATTGAAGCAATTAATTATTATAAATTAGCTGAGGATAAACTTGTGAAAATTGAGGATGAAATTGAAAAAGCAGAATTCTATTATCATTTAGCCATATCCTATTATCATATTGATCAATACTTTTTCTCGTTGGCGTATGCAGAAAAAGCCTTGGCTGTATTTCGCGAATATGACGACTATGCCCATCGTACAGTCAGCAGTGAAATGATTCTCGGAGCAAACAAGCTGGATTTATTCCGCTATGAAGCAGCATACAAACATTACGAACACGCATTAAACATTGCCAAAACAGTGGGTATCCCCAACTCAGTGGGAAAGGTTTATCATAATCTGGGAATTTTTTATATTAGAAGAAATATGCTTTCTGAAGCAGAAGACTGTTTTAAAAACGCTTTACTAATTGATGAATATGCTCATACTTATAATGGGTTAAAAGCTATTTACAATCTAACTCACGTTTTGTACAAATCTGGACATATTGAAGAAGCAAGGGAATGGTTAAAAAAAGGATTAAATCGTGCAGAAAAAGAAGGGGATAAGGAATATTTGGCGAAATTTACTCTTGTTAACACTTTGTACGATGAGTACAATGAAAGTGTATTAGCGGATTCCCTTGACACTTTAGAGCAGATGGGGTTATGGAACGATGTAGCAGAATTAACACTAGAAGTGGGATGCTACTTCAAAAAATCGGATGATATTACAAACACGGCTAAGTTTCTTGAAAAATGTATTCACGCAAGGGATCAAATTCTAAAAATGACGGAGGAATTAAAATGAAAAAGACAATTGCCATTGCTTCTACGGTCATCTTAGCTGGTCTGGTTGCTTTCGGAGTATCTACTGGAAAGATTGCAATCCAACAAGGTGAACATGTTCAAGTTGCTGAAAAGGCTGTCTTCTGATACACATTTTTCAAAAAAGCATGTGGAAGTAAAAACTGTAAGCGGATAATTAAAGTAATAAAATATAGACCGCCCTTTAATTTTTCCATAAACACAAGGGATGGTCTATTTCTTTTTAATGTATATAAACAATGCCAAGTTTAATGCAATTGATGACTCAACTATTTGTGAAAAAGGGTAGGAGAACTCAACAAGTTCATTCTGTTCATTTCGTTTATAAAGTTTTAAAATACGCTTGAACTCATTGAGCGAAATTTTTTTATTGTAATTAGTAAAAGAACCATCGGCATTGAAGTCTGAATCGTATTGTTTAAGAATTTCAACATCATTTCTAAATTTATTGGCTAGTTGTTTATTTCGCATTCAAAAAGGCTCAGTTGCCAAAAGTGATATTCCTAATATGGTGAGTATCACAGCAAAAACTCTCCATCCATAAAATGGAAGAAAGCTGTCAATACTCCATATAAAATAAAGCTTTATTATTCATCAAACCACCTCATCAAACAATATGCCTAATTATACCACAATTTTCTTTCTCAGGAATGTTTATCTTAAGCAGAAGGGAAAGGTGCAGTTTAAATCGTCAACCTTAAACGCAAGGCGGTATTTTTACCTGCAAACTGAATTTCTGTTTGCTGTACCCGCCGTCGGTTAAACCGACAGTGGACTTTTCAACTTATAATACCTGTCAAATTGACAGACATGATTTCTTCTGAAAATCGAGCAGCGGGGGGAACACTCCAAAAAAGATTAAACAAAACCATTACAATGATGATATAATCAATAGAAAGAGGTGAACGAAATGGATAATCAAGTTTTGCAAGCGATCTACGAAATGCAAAAGGAAATGAAAGAAGGCTTCAAAAGCGTAAATGAGCGTTTAGATACAATCGACAAAACATTAACACGCATTGAAGAAAACGAGCCTGAAGAAGTCATATCCATGCTTAAACTAATCAATAAGAACATTGAACGTGATCATAGATACAACGACAAGAAGTTCTCTGAGTTGAACGAAGGATTCATGATTTAGAGGAACGATTGAATAATTAATAAGATTATTGAATGCCGGACAATTCAAGGTTCCTATACATAGGATATCAGATTACGTTGCCTCACATAGAAGCGGAGATCATAGAATAATACACATAGCATTTAGGAGCAGTTGATGAGACTGCTCTTTTTTTATTTCGTATTCACGAAAAGCAGAGGGGAAGGATGTAGTGTAAATCGACATCCTTCATGACCTGTTTAACATTCATCTCTTCTGATATCATTTAACATATAGAGATAAGCTAAATCTCCAGCACCTAAATCAGTTTTAACTCCTTTTTTTGATTGGATCTCAAGTCTTTCAGGAGAGTATTATTGTAATTCGGATAAATGCAAGTATGATATTGATCATTCAATTCGATTCTTTGCTTTTCATTATATTTCTTATTATCCTCTTTAATATGACTGAGCGTTAATTTTTGCGTTGTCATCATAATTCCTCCTTTTAAATCCAAAATAAAAAACACCTTTTGGTGTCACACACGTTCCCAAATCCACACTGACATTAATGAATGGTTTATCATAGCTTCTACCTGTAATTTCTTCATACTCAGCAGGAACGAAATGACCCCACTCAACGTAATCTCTCATAATAGAATCGTCTTCATAGCAGCCCCAATCATAAACAAGGAAGATAAAGGGTAACGGTTATACTAAAGGTTTTGTTTCATGCAATGCAAGAGCTGCAAATAATTTTAAACATAAAGAATACCTAGCGTATACAATTGATCAGGGACCTTTTACATTATCTGAATTACTTCAAAAGAATAAACATATGAAAACCTTGGGATGCTGATCAATATTTAAAACTGCTTTCACTGTCTTAATTTGGTCTGTACCTTCCCAAACCCTTCGCAGACTAATACATACAACTTTATAAACTAATTAAAAATAATATAAATATAAAGAAAAACGAATTTGAAAAATATGATAAACCAAACCCTGATAATCCAATTATGATTTAATGGTTTAACTTGAATGATGTAGAGCAGGTAGGATAAAAAACAATTTTAAACAGAATGGAGTATAAGGAGATAAAAATTTTGGAGGTAAAACGTAATTTTGCAAAAGACGGAAAACTCTTGAAGGGAATTAAAAATGTTTTTGAGGAATAAAAAAGCCGAATCGTATCTTGTAGCCTTTAAGAGGGAAAGAAACAATACTGATGAAAAACAACTATTGACATATTTAAGTAAATAGAATAAATTATTGTTTACGGACTAAAAGAGTCCAATTTTATTATAACACAAAAGATATAAAAAGTCAATGTTTTTTTAAAAAAAATGCTTTTGAAAGGAAGAGAGGTTATGAACTTATCTCGGATTTTGAATTCCATTCAATTATCTCCCCAATCTAAACCAATAGTCGAACTACTTGAATTAAATGAAAAAACAAAAGAGCATGGCCTGATTTTAACGCCCAACGATATAAAAACGTTAATGGTTTTTAGAAATAAAGTGCTTCATGATCATGGACGTATAGAACTGGGGATTGAAGTATTAAAGGAATTAATTGAGGTGTTTGCTGCCTCCCCCTATACGGATGAGGATAATTATGTTGAAACGTTAAACGAGCTTCAGGAGATTTTTTATTATCTTAGAAATGAAACAGAAGATAAGATTGGGGACATGAAACTGATTCATCAGATGATGGAGTGTTTTAACGGGCCTTCTGCCGGGTCTTTAGAGTTATTAAGAAGTAACATGGAGGAATTCGCGGATAGTTTCAGAAGGGATAAGATAAGAAGTGAGTCTTTATATAAAGGTGATGAATAACATGGACTTAGATAACACTTTAAATCGTTATGATTCGGTATCAAATTTTACTATTGATAAATCAAAGCTAAAGCAAAGTCAATATATGTTGTCACTTCTAAAAGAAGGCCAAAATGTTGGAGCTATTACCAGTGAGAAAGCTTGCCAGATACAGGTAGAGATGATGCAAATCCTGCAACGATTGATAGGTCAGTATACCCAAGGGGAAAGTACGTCAGTGACAACGGAAACGGCGGAAGGGATTATGGTTTCCCTCATGTATGCAATGGATGCTTATGCTCTCCATTTTGAGAAACCTGAAGAGGTTGTAGTGCATTTGCGTTCTGATAGTGTAAAAAATATATATACCAAAGGTGTCGAATTACTTCACCATTATTTTGAAGAAACTAAACAATTGTATCAAGACGTGAAAAAAATGAAATTAGATGTTCCTGTTGATGCTTATAATTTAACTATTGACGAATCGTTACCTGTATTTATGAACAATTATAATATTATTTTTGAAGCTCAAAACACAATGGCGAGCATTGACTATCCTTTAGCCATTGACAATATGCAACTTCAAGGTGTTTTTTATATTAAACAGTATTTAGAACGACTGCTAATAGAAACGAGATTCTGTCACTTTTTTAACCATCAGGATTTAATGTATGTCTTGACAAACTTCGGGAGAATATGCCGCTTTAATTATCGCATTGAACTTTTTAATATTTTTGAGTTAATGATAAACAATGCTGTTTTTTCACTGCTATCCGGGGGTGGCGCCAATCAAGTCAGAATTTCTGAAGTTCAATATGACAGGTTGAGTCGGTTGTTAAGTGATTGCCATGCAGATAAAAGGGCAAATTTGATTAACGAAGCATTTGATCGGTTACAGAGGGATTTACAAACGGATCAAACGCTTACCAGTTATATCAATTTGTATCGTGATGAATTTATTCAAAGGGTAAATAACGCTGCGGAAATTGATAGCTTCAAAATGTTGATCATCAGGGAAATTGAAGAGAGCGAAAAACCAATGGCGTTAATGTTAAATGAAAATGATCGTATGAGTGATATTGAAATTCGGAAATTGGTGGATTGCATCATGGGAAGTGAAAACATAACAGAAAAAATATCACTGATTCGCGATCATTTTGTTTCACTTCATGATTATCTGGATTTGCTAAATTCGGGATGTCTGTTTGACGACGAATATGACGCACTTTTTGCTACGTTTGGAAATTTTGAATTGGCTATTTTTGCTAAAATTGTATTTTATGAAGAATTAAGAGGGGGAATTCGGAATTTCTTTGACATTGTTGCTGACTGCACTGAAGCAAAGAGCGAGTGGGAAACGTATTATATAAAGTTTATCAAGCAATTGGAAGATGAGCGCATTGCAGCTGTTGGACACCTGATCGATGATATTGACTATGAGGAGATATCGTTTTATTGAGTAAAGACGTAATTAAAAAGGGAGAGTCTAAAGTCAACAGTTAATAACAAAAACAGCTATGAGAAGGAGTCTGAATAAAATAGCAGTTTTAAATTAAAATGTAGGAAAATTCATGTTTTCAATACTAAAAATTTCAAAAGTATAGTACAAAGAGTTTTCAAGAATCTAAGTATTAGAAAGATTGCTCTTAAAAACAACTGGCTTGATGAAGCCGAAAAGATGAAATCTGAGGTTAAACAAGAGATCGCTATATGGAAGAAAATCAGGATGTTCTTATCTATTTTTCATTGCTAGAATTCCGTCATAGAATACCTCTATCCAGAAGCAGCGAGAGATATAGAGGTTCATTATGAAGAGTTTAGCTGATAGTAGCCCAGAGCGTGAAGCAGTTCTTTTTGTCTAAAATGGTACATTCCTGCATATGATGCTCCTCAAGCCCCGCTACATCATGGCTTGTATGTTGATAGCATAAAAAGCGGCATGCAACCGCTGATTGGACGGGATGATCTGACCCCTGCTGCAAGACATGCTCTTAATACAATCAGCTTTGGCAAAGCCAATGTTCCTTTTAATGATGCTAATTTTAACAACAATTTAAGAAAAGCTTGGTTTAAATAAAATTTGTCACATATTGAAAGAGTCCTTCTTAAAGAGTTGGGCTCTTTTTTTCAATCCATGAACGTTTTGCTCTGCTGACGGCATTTACGAGCCGAAAACAAAGGCTAAAATTGAAGAGAGGGCTGTTTTTATAAATTCCAACTTGTCAATTGCTGTTCATCATTATTTATTTTCCATATTTTCTGACCATCCGCTAAGTATACTGCACTTGGTGGATCATCATAAAGGGAAATTTCAAGGAGTTTTCTCCTTGTCTCAACCAATCATACACACTACATTCATTAGGAGTGGGGTGAAATAAAATATTATTTACTTGAAATGTGTCCTTTTTTATATATAGTGTGTCAGGTCCTACAAACAACAAATTAGCATTTGCAGCATCCCAAATTGAGCTAAAGTGTTCAACCAGGTTCTTTTTGCATGTAACTTCTGTAGGTTTATTAAACTGTTCCTGAATCCCTCTGCAATTACCCGTTAATTCAGATGGAATCCTGCGATTAAGCGAGCATTCGTGAGAAAATCGTATAAAACTGAGGAAGTCGAAAGATCTTTAATCAAGTGTTGGCTAATTACATAATCTTTGGCGTTTGCATTGTTACAAATCAATACTATAATGGTATTGAGTTACATGGATAAAGGAGGCTCATTGAGCAATATATGTAAATTATGTTGAGTGCGTTAATTTTATAAAATATGTAAAAAAGTGTTCGGAACAATCTTACCTTCTTTTTTGTCTTCACATCTAAATTTATCGGAGTAAGAAGGGGCAATAGGGAAGGAGGTTTCTTTTGAAAACGGTTTCATCATTCGGCCCTTCTGAGTCGTTCAAATGTCTTGGAATTTAAAATGGGGAAGGAATGCAAAATTGAAGTCAATCTTAAGAAAAGCCCTAATCCATATCCATTATTGTTTTCAGAGGAGGAATATTAAATGAATATTCGGGAAATTGAGCTTCCGGGAATCGGATATAAGTTTGAGATCTTTACAAAAAATCAGGATAAGTTGGTCATTGTAATCCATGATGACGGCCGCAGAGAAATTTATCATTTTGATGCTGACGATCATGAAGAGGTTTTGGTCAGTGCTACATTTAACGATTCTGAAGCCAGAAAAATTGCAAGTATACTAGGAGGTATGGCATATAAACCTAAAGCTTTAGAAACTGTAGAATTTGCCTTTGATGATACAATCATTGAATGGTATCAAGTAGAGCCCAATGCACCCGCTGTAAATAAAACCATTGGTGAAATTGATATCAGAAATAACTTTGGAGTTACTGTCATTGCTATTAAGAAAAAAAACAGCAAAAAGTCACACAATCCGGGATCTGATACAGTTATTGAAGCTGGCGACACATTAGTTGTTTCAGGAGAAAGACAGCAGATTAAAGAATTAATTAAAAAGCTGCTATCAACGTAAGGAGTGGAGAATATAGATGGATCACTTAGTATTTGAAGTTGGTACGGCACTTGTTATAGTTGCGATTGGAGCTGTTGTTGCAAACAGACTAAAGTTTTCAATCATCCCCTTTCTAATTATTTTTGGGATGATTGTGGGCCCACATGCTCCGACGATTGGGATCATTGATTTAACATTTATCGAAAGTCAGGAGATTATTCAATTCCTAGGCCGAATAGGCGTACTTTTTTTGCTTTTCTATTTAGGGCTTGAATTTTCCGTTGGCAAACTGGTCAAATCAGGGCAAAACATCGTAGTAGGCGGCAGTATCTATGTGGCCATTAACTTTATCTTAGGTCTTCTGTATGGATTTGTCACAGGTATGCCTTGGATGGAAACACTCATTATTGCTGGACTGCTTAGTGTATCTTCTAGTGCGATTGTAGCCAAAGTTCTTGTCGATTTAAAAAGAACAGCTAATCCCGAAACAGAGCTCATACTGGGGATTATTTTATTTGACGATATCTTTCTGGCTTTATTTTTAACAACTGTATCGGGAATTTTGCTTGCAGGTTCTACATCTTTTCTCGGTATCTTCACCTCTGTACTTATTTCTGTTGGTTATATGTTACTATTCTTTATTATCGCACGAAAAGGAGCCTCGTTATTAAATAAATGGTTAAACATAAAATCAGATGAAATTTTTATTATTGTGATATTTTCGATCCTATTTTTTGTTGCGGGATTTTCAGAAACACTTCACGTGGCAGAAGCGATTGGTGCCTTATTGTTAGGTTTGGTTTTTTCTGAGACTGAGCATCGGGATCGTATTGAACATCTTGTCGTTCCATTTAGGGATTTCTTTGGGGCCATTTTCTTTTTCAGTTTTGGATTAAGTATTGATCCATCAACATTAGCTGATGCCATTTGGCTGGCACTAGGTGCAGCTATACTTACGATAATAAGCAATTTTGTGGCCGGAATGATTTCTGGAAGGAAAGCGGGGCTATCCCATAAAGCTTCTACTAATATCGGATTAACCATCATGGCTCGGGGAGAATTTTCTATCATCGTAGCTAATTTAGGGGTTACAGCAGGATTAAATCCTATTTTAACGCCTTTTACCGCGCTCTATGTTCTCATTCTGGCAGTTGCAGGACCACTTATGGCAAAAGAAAGTAAGAGTTTTTATAAACATTTAAACAAAATTTTCAAGTGGAGCAAACCTGCGGAAAAGAGAAAAATGAAAACACCCAATTAATCTATATGCCTATCTTTCCCAATTGGCAACAGTTACTTCACTTAAACTTACATTATCAACATAACATTCACTTTCCTTCAATAAAAATCAGCTTCTTTCAAACTACGTTGCTTTGCACTATTGGAGTGAGAGCCGCAGCGGATGGCTTCACATGTGCGTTTTTCCTTTCTTTTTGTCTTATACGATCTTGTACTGATACATTCGGCAACTGGGGCTTCTTATGATCCTGCCTCCGTTTCCTTGAATCCGCAAATTGTTAAGAGTGAGTGATCTTATTTCAAAGTAATGCCGCAATAGAATCTTCACCCCAAATGTAAAATCATTCTCCTTAATCATTTGCGGTATATTGTTTGCCGTAATTGGGTCGGCTGATACAATAATTACTTCAATTTTTTTGTTTGGTCTGGGTGTTTTATACGAAAACAATGTCAGAAATAGAGGGACGCATAACGTCGTCTTCTTTTTTTATCGTGCTATTAGATTATAATCCGCACACAAGTCTATCCTTGGGAGTGCGAGCAGTATATGCTCAGTATCAATCTGTCGACCTCTTGACACCACTGGTGCCAAGGGGTTTTAATTCGCGGGTATTTTTAATAGTAAGATGCAGGAAAAATTAATGCTCGGTAATTTTCTTTTGTGCAACTATCGAATCCCAAAACCAGTATGTAATAGCAGCAACCACACTATAGAAATATATTTCAAGTCTTGCAAATAAGGGCGGATAACCAGGGATGCTTGCGAGATAAAAAAGCAAAAAGTTTGCTGCCGATGACACGAGTAAATAGAACAGGAAATAAACGAACGAGAATTTTTTTGGTTTTTTATTCAGAACATACTGCAAAGGAATCGCAAATATTAATAAAGGGAAGAAAAAATAAAAAGGAAATACAATGATCAAATATATTTGAGAGAAAGCGCCAGTTATCAAATATTGAATCAAGCCTAAGGTTAGGCTTGAAAACAAAATCGTTATAGTGAAACCTGCCATTTTTTTCATAAAGCCCCTTCCTTGTGTAATCAATACATTTTAGCTGAAGGTTGAGGTTTAAACGTCAAAAATTGTCCATTCTATTCTAATGCCAAATCAAGTTCCTGCTGAAGTTTTCTTCTTAAATGGCCACATGCCAATATTCACCTCGAATCTATTATCGAGCAAATGTGGAAATTTTTAAAGGGGGACTAGTGTTCAAATAGGTTGAGAAGAAACACTGGAATCCAAGAGTTTATTGATAAATTTATAGAGTTACCCAATAGGCATTATTGTAAAGTCCGCTATAATAGCAAAGAGAAGCATACTTAAAGCGAACCCCGCCCTGAAAAGTGGTGTTCTTTTGTTTTTCGGTTAAGGAAGAGGGGTTGAAAGGGAACACTCCTTATTAAACAAATGTAAATATGTGTATTATTTTTGAAAAATTTTTCAATTCTACATTATTTGACAATTTTTTCATCCTTGAAGTGTTAAGATCAAGATGCCTATTAAATGGACAAGCATTTAATAGGACAACAAAATGTAAAGGGGATGTGTTTATGTTTAAAAACAAATTCAAAAAAGTAGTGGGAGCGGTTGCAGTTGCCGGGGCTTTGTTAGTATCTGGACTACCTGCAAGTGCGGCGCCGGATTTAACGCCTATTCGAGATAAATATCCAGATGCATATCAATTCCAATGGAATGGCGACAATACTGTAACTGTTTTCTTTAGAGACAGTGAAGGTAAATCTTATTCTAGAACATATACATGTGTAACAGTTATCAGTGGTACTTGCTACGTATATAAGTGATTAAATCGTAACTTATTTTTTAAATTCTGTCTCAAGCAATTGAGACAGAATTTTTTTATCGCATTATTGGTAAACTTCTTCATCTTCCTTTCACTCAGCAGCTTTATAGTGACTGCATCAAGGATTGGAATGGGGAGGCGGTTGCACCATATACGACCATAATAGCTAATGATGTTAACATCACTTTGTTTCCTTTTTTGGATAAAGTGATGTTCTTCTGTGCAACCCCTCAAGTAAGGTGATTACAAGAGGGATTAAAAACCTACACGTATAATACCGGAGTCGACACCTTCAAAATCTCGCCATCTCTTATATAAATACGAGGGACGCGGCGGCTTATGGTAGATACCACTTCATAGTTAATCGTATCCAGCATGTCAGCCACTTCATCAACGGAAATCTCTGCTCCTTTTTGCCGGCCGTAAATCACAACTTCCTCTCCTTGTCTCCCTTCACCCTCTCCTAAACTAACCATTATCATATCCATTGTCACTCTTCCCGCCACCGGCACTCGTCTTCCGCGATGAAGAACAAACCCGCGATTGGAAAGTGCGCGGGAATAACCGTCAGCATAGCCGACCGGAAGTGTAGCGATTACTTCCCCAGGCTCCGCGATGTATGTAGCACCATAACTAATGGTCCGCGGTTCTGTCAGCATGGTTTTCACATAAGCGATACGCGCTTTCAAACTTAATGCAGGAACAAGCTTAACGAGATTGAGTTGCTTTATATATTCTGAAGGATATAGCCCATACATACCTATACCTAAACGAATCATATCAGCGCTAAACTCCGGGAAAGCGATAGAAGCAGCCGTGTTATTCATATGCACGGTGGGCAGCTCAAACCCTTGATCTTTTAGAAAGCGAAGAAAACTGATAAACTTATCATGCTGCAGTCTGGTGAGTGTAGTATCTGGCTCATCAGCTGTTGAAAAATGTGTAAAGATTCCTTTCCATCTAAGGAATTTGCTTGCTGTAAGTGCTTTCACTATTTCTAAAAGCTTTTCTTTTGTCCGTACACCTAATCGCCCCATGCCGGTATCCACATTAATATGGATATTCAACCGGTTCGTCTCCGCTTCTTTTTCCAATATTTCGTTCGCTTCTTTTATCCAATCAACCTGAAATGCTGATAACGTGATATTCCATGCTGCTGACTCTTTGACACATCTAAGGGGTGTAAAACCAAGCACAAGGATAGGTGCTGTAATCCCCGCTTTTCGTAATACGATTCCTTCCTCAAGGCTGGCAACAGCGAGCTCACTCGCCCCATGTTCCAATGCATGGCGCGCCACTTCGACCGACCCGTGACCATAAGCGTTCGCTTTTACGACAGCCATAATTTTGCTCTTCTTTGGAATATGATGGCGAATCGCTCGTAAATTTTTTTTAATGGCATCAAGATCCACTTCTGCCCAAACTTCACGGCAAAGCTTTTTCATCAACGTTTCCTTCTTTCTTATAGAATAGTATAAACCGCATGTAGCCGTTCCATAAATTCCTTAACATCAATGTTGGTGCTTTCAATCTAATTTTTATTCAACCTTTACTGAAATCATTCAACAGTAAACCGTTGATATAACGAGAAGAAGTTCATCGATGTCACAACTAGGGGATCATATACATCATAAATTCAAGAGGCCTTTTCAATCTTCTGTTTGAGAAAATTCGGGATCACTCTTTGCAGCTATTGAAGAAGAGAAGTTTGCTGAGCAGTATTGAATTAATGCAATCTGGGAAATCACCTATCAAATTATCCATGGTATATGAAGAAAATGAGTTTGGGGCAGACCTGAAGATGTTAACTTTATTGGTTGATTATGAAAATAAAATCGCTCGATTTTTCTTGACCACAATAGGAAATGGGTGCAAAACAGCAACAGAAGACATTATAATCAAACTTGGACTACTTGTCATCATTCCACTCTTGCGATTGTTGTTACGTACGGGCAGCAGAGTATGGAGTGATGAGGTCACTGTCACAATCCTTCTCGTCAAAAATGGAAATAAAATGAAATGCAGTATTAGGTCAAGTGTGAAGATGAGAAAGGGGACTGGCGTCAAAGTTTTAGCTGGAGATAAGGGTTATTAGATTGTTATACTTTAATTAGGTTTGAGTATATAATTACATATTCAGTTTTTGACCCTAGAAAGGAGTTTTAATGAGAAGGGGAGTAAGTTTTCAAATACCAAATGAATATGGAAACTACCTATGGAAGATATTAAAGCCATTTAACGTAGGGAACTATTTGTGGAAAATGGGTGGGGAATCTTATTTCGTTATAGACGGTGAGTTAGATTATGAACAATTCCTTTTAGACAACTCAGTAATTGAAGGAGCAGACTTAGCCAGTCGTTTACGAAATAATCAGTACTATGCCATTTTCGTTGAATTACGAGCATATCCATTGGGCAAAGTAGTTAATCAAATCAATACATATGAAGAGTTTATGAACAGTGAATGCGAACTTGTCCTATTATTGGTAGACAGTAGTTATGTTTCGATATACTGCAAAGACATAAATGTTGTTGAAAAGCTTTATCTAAATGCCTTAAAGAATGAATTCGAAGATGTTAAATTTATAACTGATGAAAACGATGTAAGAACAAGTCTTACCGTATGGTAATGCAATAAATAATAAAGGAGCTAATACATATGTCACTGCAAATCAAAATCAAATATTCAGATGAAACACAAACACGAATTTCAAAAATTGCACAAGGTGATTGGATTGATCTAAGAGCCGCGGAAGATGTATCAATTCCAAAAGGCGAGTTTAAATTGATCCCTCTTGGAGTAGCGATGGAATTGCCTGAAGGATATGAAGCTCATGTTGTTCCTCGTTCAAGTACATATAAAAACTTTGGAATCATTCAGACAAATTCTATGGGC
Organism: Bacillus sp. KICET-3; assembly: GCF_033261025.1. Taxonomy (NCBI): domain Bacteria; kingdom Bacillati; phylum Bacillota; class Bacilli; order Caryophanales; family Bacillaceae; genus Bacillus; species Bacillus sp. KICET-3. The sequence goes on from NZ_CP137345.1 coordinate 2,265,054, forward strand.
GTGATTGATGAGTCATACAAAGGGGACGATGATTTCTGGTTTTTCCCGGCTTATGCGTTAAGAGACACTGAAATTAAGAAAGGAGAACGTATTTGCCAGTTCAGAATCATGAAGAAGATGCCTGCAGTTGAATTGGTTGAAGTTGATCATTTAGGCAACGAAAATCGCGGAGGACACGGCTCAACCGGCACTAAGTAAATAAACAAGCCTTGGCTGCCTTCATACTATGCAGAGTGCAGCCAAGGGATCATTTTTATATTTTCGCCTCCGCATGACATCAAGTGGAAGAAATTAACAAATTGAAAAATAAAATGTTCTTAAAATTAACCATAGCCATAATGACAGCTCTCAAACAACTTGGATTATCGGCATGGCCACTCATCCGGGTGTAACATTCGAGTAATGCAAACAATTCTTTTCCGATAATGACATTTTTCCCTTCATTAACACCAGTTGTTCATGTTATCAGTTTTCTATAGAAGGGGGTACTGCTTCTCTATTTCAGACCTCACTTGTTCGATCGACGCTTCCATCACTAAACCACTTAAAGACACTTTACAATTAAACTTCTGATTTCCTTTTTATTGAAAAAGAGTTATAATGCGGGTAAATAGGGAGGGGTGTTCATGAAAAAATTTTTAGCTTGTACGGTGTTAACATTTTTATTGGCTTTGAATTTCAATGTGCAGAATTCAATGGCAAAGATCACAAAGGATCAAAAAAAAGTCAGTTTTACGATGACTGAGGATAACATAGGGTTTTTTATGGCTGACAGTAATAATAAGGATAATTATTCAACCTGGCCTTATTACAGATTTACAATATTTAATGCGGATGGATGTACTCTCAACATTAAATTGCAGAGGATAACAATAAGCAATAGATATTTTACGCTAAGCGAAAAAGAGTTTACTGGAAATCATTTTGATTTTAGCGCCACCGACAAAGTAGCAGGAACCCCAAGAAGGAACCATTATATAGACATTACTAAGGTGTCTGATGGCTGCGGTGACGTCAAAATTAAAGGTTTTTACGGCTTTGAACATGAGGAGCCGGACTGGAATTAATCTGAAACGTTTAATGCCGCCTGAAAGGAGAGAACTGCTTCCCTTTCTATTCAACACATCAATAAAACGCTGTCTAAACAATTTTTCTCTCCTTTCAAGATCATCACTATCTCCACCGTATTGGCTTATGAGAATTGATGCAGAGAGAAACCATTCTTCAAGTGCATCCTCAAATATTTCTGATAGTTCCTCCTTCACCATAAAAACAAAACCCTCGATACTCTGGAAGGATGATTCGCATATATCGGCCATAACGAGATATCCTTCTGGCATAGGCGATTCGAGCAGTTCATAAGCCGATAGCTTTAAAGAAGAGGGGACCCAAGGCTATCGACAACATCTCGACAGCCTTATTGATTTGGACTTTTACTTTAAAATTATTACTCAGCAAAATCTATAACCATACGGCCTGTTACTTTACCCTGTTCCATTTCTTCAAAAATATCATGAACATCTTGGATTGGACGTTTTGTAACTTTAGGAACAACCTTGCCTTCTGCAGCAAATTGGAAAGCTTCCTTCAAGTCTTCTCTAGTACCAACTAATGAACCTATAACTTGAATTCCATCCAGTACAAGACGAGGAATATCCAAATCCATCTTGTCTACGGGTAAACCAACAGCAACTGCTCGAGCGCCAGCTTTTACAACATCAATTGCTTGGTTGAAAGGGGTTTTAGCAACAGCAGTAATTATTGTAGCATCAAGACCTAAACCGTTTGTCACTTCTTTTGCCGTAGCAACTGGGTCTTCATTTAAGCTGTTTACAACAATATCTGCACCTAAGCTTTCAGCAAGCTCCAATTTTTCATCGTTAATATCGAAAGCAATCACTTTAGCGTTAAATACATTCTTTGCATATTGCACAGCTAAGTTGCCCAAACCACCGACACCAAATACACCGATCCATTGACCAGGCTTAATTTCACTGACTTTTACTGCTTTATATGTTGTTACACCTGCACAAGTAATACTGCTTGCTGCTGCCGGATCTAAATTTTCAGGCACTTTTACTGCATAATCGGCTGTTACGATTGCTTCTTCAGCCATTGCTCCATCAACTGTATAACCGGCATTTTTCACATCACGGCATAGTGTTTCACGACCTGTTAAGCAGTACTCACAGTGACCACAGCTTTCAAACATCCACGCAATAGAGACGCGATCTCCCTCTTTTAAGGTCGTTACGCCTTCACCAATCTCGGTTACAATCCCTATTCCTTCATGACCTAAAGTGACGCCTGCAACATCACCAAAATCAGCATTCTTAACATGTAAGTCAGTATGGCATACACCGCAGTATTCCATCTTGACTTTGGCTTCACCATGTTTTAAAGGACGCAATTCTTTTTTTACTACCTCTACACTTTTGTCTTTTGTTGCTATTACTGCTTTCATTCAAATAAAACCCCTTCCAATTTTTGTTAGGTAATTGGTCCTACACTCATAATTTAGCACACTATTCTGTTCTCAAAATCAACATAAATATGAACTTTTTAGATAAAAGGCAGTCCGTGTACTCAAATGATATAATTTCGACACCCTAAAAAAGGGGAATCAACTTCCGTCGTGAGAAGGAGCTTATTGCATTTAAATAAATTAACAAAACAATTGTTAAAGTTAAAAAATTGCTATAAACTATAATAAAATAATATTTTTGGGAGATGGGAATGTTGTTCAACGAAAGAGATGCACTCCGATTAAGACTTGAACAGCTCAAAGATGCTGAGATTAATGCCGTGCGGGAACTTCGAACAGAGCGAAATGAAATTTATGCAAAGCTGCGTGAATTAGACAGTCAGGGTGATTCCCCCGAAATGAATAAAAAATCATTAATTGAGCTGGTCAGTGAAACCGCAAAGTCTTTTGAAAATAATAAATTAAAACATCCGGCTTCATCAAATGATTCCATCTCAAAACCGAGAAAACCCAAACCTGGAACAAAGGCTTATAAACACCGTGAAGCAGCATTAAAAATATTACAGAACCAAAAAGGTGAAATAAGGGGTTATGAGCTTCAAAAGGAAATTGAAAAAGAAACGGGTATACCCATCAATAATATGACAACTTTTATGCAGGGGTTGATGAGATTCCATCCTGAAGTTGAAAAAACATATCGCGGCCGCTATGTTTATAGAAAAACGAAAGCGAATGCAATGAATGAAAGCCCTTCTGAATAAGGGCTTTCTTACATGTGATAACACAAATACAAATGTAACAAGGCCATAAGAACCACGCTTCAAGAAATGAAGAAGAGGGTTTACACTTGTGCAGGCGGCATCAGATTTTGTTCCCCTTGGCTATTTTTAGCGTATTTTTAAATTTAAGATCTGCATCATAGGAATAAACGGAAGAAGTTTACATATCGGAAGAGTTAAACCAAGGGGCGGTTATTCATTCGATCATGAGAATTTTAACAACCGGCGGTGCATTTTTTATGGGATTCATTTTAACTAGAGTCAAGGTGAATCGATATGGGGAGTTGTTTGTCGCCGCTGGAATAGTTGAGGGAACAGCATTTTTCATTACAGGCATGAACTCACTTTTGCTTCTGGTTTTTATTGCAGCCTTTGTATTAGGAGCGACAATTAATGCCATCAATGTCCCTGAGCATACAAATATCGGTTGCTGATGAAGATCAACCCCAAGTATACGCTATTATAAGCATGATTTCATATGTGATGATTCCTCTGGGCGCTTTAATAGCTGAGTATATGGAATATATTTTTCTGTATATAGAATATTTAGAGTTTTAAAGAGAGATAATATTAATTTTCTTATCAAGAAGGGCATCTTTTCATCGCTTTGCTTCATTTAACGAGAGGGGGTTAAGAAGTGGCTACTGAAAGCGTGATTCCTTATCAAGAATAACAGGCGTGCTGCTGCAGAAAAAGCAAAAGAAGAGGTGGAGCAAGAAATAGCAATGATGGAAGAAAATCAAGATGCTCTTGTTTATTTTTCGTTGTTGGAGTTCCGTCATCAGCTTATGCTGGGAGAACTTTATCCAACTGCTGATACAACGATAAGCAATACAAAAAGCTGAAGGAAACAAAGTGGGAACGAAGATCTCAACGGAATGCTTGAATATTATTATCATTTTTTATGGGAATGTACTACTTCAGACAAAAAGAGCTTGTATTCTCATTGAATTGCTACAGAAGGGCTGAAATGGAAATCGAAGCGATCGAAAGTGACCGAACAGAAAAGGCTGAATCTTATTTTAGGCTGTTTTCTAAAAGATTGTTGTTTTTAGTTATAATTGTATAAAAAAAATTTATAGTGTAAAAAGTATTTGACATTTTTGAAGCTATTGCTACAATAATAAGTGTCAAATACTTTTTACATTTTTAATAAGGAGGAAAACTAAAAAATGGATTGGGTTAAAATTGTGTATTCAGTCATATTATTAGTTTGCGGAATTTTGATTTTTGCTGCACCATTTTCTCAAAAGGGTGATGAAAGAAGGAAGTTTATCAACACGAAAGCTCAATCATATGTATTTATCGTAGTTACAGGTATGCTGATTTTAGAAGTTGCACAGTCAATTTATCTAACTATTCAGGGGAATACTTCTTATAATGGTTATGGAATTTCGCCGATAATGTTTCTGACGGTGATTTTAATTATATACCTGGTAACATTACTAATTTACAGGAAAAAATATGGTGATTAAATGGAAAATCACATTAAGAAATTAAGAAAATCAGCTAAATTATCCCAGGAAGAACTGGCTAAACTCTGTAAGGTATCCAGACAAACAATAAATGCAATTGAAAATGATAAATACGACCCTACTTTACAATTAGCGTTTGACATAGCCTCTGTATTGGATACCACAGTAGATGAGCTTTTCATCAGTGGTTCAATTAGAAAGTGATAAAACGAGCTTTTTCAAACTGACTTGGGCAATTAAAGAGACTTCTTTTTTCTGATGCGAAAAAATCTTTTTGGGGGGGCTATATTTTGAAACCAAGAATTACAGTGATAACACTGGGAGTAGAAGATTTGGAAAAATCACTTCATTTCTACCGCGATGGATTAGGGCTTTCCACAGACGGTATTGTTGGAAAAGAGTTTGAACATGGTGCTGTTGCTTTTTTCGATTTACAAGCAGGCCTCAGGCTTGCAATTTGGAAGAGGGATGATATCGCCCATGACACTAAGCTTAAAAAGACAGCGCCAAGCCCAACAGAATTTACGATAGGGCATAATGTTGGAAGCAAAGAGGAAGTAGATGAGGTCATGGCACGGGCGAAGAAAGCAGGTGCCGCTATAACAGTTCCGCCACACGATACTTTCTGGGGCGGCTATTCTGGATATTTCCAAGACCCTGATGGCCATCTATGGGAGGTAGTCTGGAATCCGGATTGGGAAATTTAAAAATTGTTTGTTTTGTGTTTCGAAAGGCTAATCTTAATATAGATATCACTATAAAGAGACATCCGTTAGGATGCCTTTTCTTTTTTAAACTTCGCTTGTTCAGTAAGGTTGTATGGAGCTGCTTTTGACAGCTGATCACTTCCTTTCCTTGTTTAAATTTGGAATAGAAGCAAACATAAGAAAAAGAACTCAAAGCATCCATCAGGAACATTGACTCAATTTTTTGATTTTTTATGTATGACAAAAAAGAAATATGATAGGGTTAGTGGTAAATAATGATCCAAAGTAATATTGTAGAATCCTAGGGTTGCAGTCAATTCTAAATGGGGGAGCCTCATGAACAACAAGAAAAGTGTTTTTGATATTGTAATGTACATTATTTTCGGTGTGATAAGCCTTTATTTAGTGTCGAAAACTGATTTTGGCACTGGAGTGTTAGTGTTTATTGCAATTTTATATCTTGCTGCAATTTTTTATAAGGTTAAACAAGTATTTAGTCATGCTGATTCTTAAGGTTTTCCTCTCTGCAAAATCAGTCATTCAAACTACATTTAATTAAGCGCCCCATGCGTCTGCAAACAAAATTGACATCGATTTTGCTATACTGAAAGAGATGAACACACTAATTTTTTCGCAAAAGGGGAATGTTTATGAACAAGGTAGCAATCGTTACAGGTTCTGCAGGCGGATTAGGGAAAGGCATAGCTGAGAGGCTATGCAAGGATGGTTTTCGTGTTGTGCTGCATGATATAAATGAAGCACTGCTAAACAAAACGGTTTCAGAATTTGAAGAAAAAAATTTTCGTGTTATCGGTGTTAAAGGGGATGTATCTAAACGAGAAGACCAGTTCAATTTAGTGAAAAAAGCAGTCGCTGCATTTGGCCGTTTAGATGTTTTTGTGAACAATGCGGGGATCGATGCGGTTTCGCCGTTTTTGGAAATTACAGAAGAACAGCTCAACAGATTGTTTAACATTAATGTGAATGGTGTGGTATTTGGCACTCAGGCAGCGGCAGAACAATTCATTAAGCAAGAAACAAAAGGAAAAATCATTAATGCCTGCAGTATAGCAGGCCACGAATCATTTGAAATGCTTGGCACATATTCTGCAACTAAGCATGCCGTAAAATCTTTCACACATTCAGCCGCTAAAGAGTTGGCTAAATATAAAATAACCGTAAATGCATACTGTCCAGGTGTTGCAAAAACAAAAATGTGGGACAGAATCGATGAAGAAATGGTTAAGTACAGTGATGACTTAAAGCCGGGGGAAGCTTTTGAAAAGTTCTCTTCAGAAATTGCGCTCAAAAGATATCAAACACCTGAAGATGTCGCTAATTTAGTATCTTTCTTGGCTTCAGATGATTCAGATTATATAACCGGCCAGGCTATACTGACTGATGGCGGTCTTGTTTATCGATAAGAAATGCAGTGCATCGGTTGGAAATTAAAAGAGAGATGATCAGAAATGATCGTCTCTCTTTTATTTATCGTGCTATCGTTTAAGAAAATATTGAGAAAAGGAGGAGTCTCCAGTTTTTAACCTGGGGATTCCTTTTATAAATCGAATCACATCCATCCTTGAAAAATAGTACAAATGATGCAATTGACAAAGCATGCCCCTTACATACAATCAATCTTATAAAGGAAGAGGAGGTAAAAAAATGAAGAAAATTGTATGTGCCGCACTGTTACTGTCATTTTTTTCATCTGCCAGCCTGGTTCCAACTGCAAATGCAGGTGTCATTGATCATGACAAAGTGGTAGGATTCAAAGAAGTAGCCCCTTCAACCGTTTCTCAAAAAGCAGCAAAACGTTTTCAGCCATATTTGAAGGTGTACAGCGGATGTGTGCCATTTCCTGCAGTCGATGCGCAAGGCAACACAAGTGGAGGGTTGGAGCCTACTGGAGCGCCTGAAGGACATTGCAGCAAAAATACTGGACAAGTATATACGCGCTCTGCCTGGTACAATGGAGTTTGGGCTATTATGTATTCCTGGTATTTTCCTAAAGATGAAGCTTCGCCTGGATTAGGTCATAGACACGACTGGGAAGGAATCGTCGTATGGGTTGATAATCCGGCAAATCAAAATCCAAAAGCTTTATCGGTTGCATATTCAGGCCACGGAAAATTTACAAATGCAGCTCCTAGCGGAACCAACATGGAAGATGGCACTCATCCTTTGATTGCCTATGACAGCACGTGGCCGCTCAACCATGAATTGATGATGAGCGATCGTGTTGTAGGTGGCACTCAGCCGTTAATCGGCTGGGATGATTTAACTCCTGCTGCAAGGAATGCACTAAATACAACAGATTTCGGAAAAGCAAACGTTCCTTTTAACGATAAAAACTTTATGAATAACTTAGGAAAAGCTTGGTTTAAATAATTTCTAATTGGTTTTTACAGTTGAATCAGAAAATAGAAGCAATTTTACATATTGGCTGGTGTGATGACGATATTTAATCGAATTCATACCAGTTTTTTATTTTAAAGAACCGTCTAATGGCTGAGGGTTTTTTGGGACAGGCAGCACTTATGGAAACTGCCATTCCGGGTCATCTGTAACTGAAACTGCATGCGACGATTCTTACCCGCTGAAACAGCTGTAAAGAGAAAAGACCCTTAAAAAGGGCCTTTTATTACGTCATTCAATAACATGGGGAGGAGTAAATAAATCAGGGAAAAGCATTTTTTTCTGACAGTGGTTTGAGAGTGCAGTGATAACACCTTTTGCTTACCGTGTACCGACATGTTATTCCTGCACTTCTCAAATAGGAGTTGGGGAATGACGATTAATAAAATCCGCCGCCAACCCAGCTGGCTCCGACGATGATCAAGAGAATGAACAAAACAACAATTAACGCAAAACCTGTTCCGTAACCTCCGCTCATGTAGTTCACCTCCTTGAAGTCATAGTTCATCCTATGTTAATCACGAGTTATTGTATAGATCATATATAAGGGGTTTCAAAAATAAACTTATAATCTTTATTCACCAGTTTTTCCAAGGAGGAGAGGGTGCCCGTATCGAATACTAGGAGTAAACAGCAATTCTCACCAGCACATCTCAAAAGGAGGTATTTTAAGTGAAATACAACAGGATAGCTAATACCGATTTGCAAGTGTCAAATCTGATAATGGGAAATATGCGTTTAACTGAGCTGTCTGTATCTGCTGCTGAAAAGCTTATTCGTACAGCGATGGAGGAGAACATTAACTTTTTTGATCATGCAGATATTTATGGATCCGAATTTGTCGGCCAATGTGAGGAACATTTTGCGAAAGCGGTTCAAATGAACGCCGGTATACGCGAGAAAATGGTTCTGCAAACGAAATGCGGCATCAACTCCGCAAAAAATTACTATGATTTTTCAAAAGAGCATATTATTGATTCCGTCAACAATAGTTTAAATCGATTAAAAACGGATTATCTGGATATTCTTTTGCTTCATCGTCCCGACCCGTTGATGGATCCGGAGGAGGTTGCCGAGGCGTTTGATGAGCTTCATGCCAGCGGAAAGGTAAGGTATTTTGGCGTATCAAACCACAATCCGGCACAGATTCAATTACTGGAAAAGTATATTCGGCATAAAGTGGTGGTAAACCAGCTCCAATTCAGCATTGCCCATACACCGCTGATTGATGCGGGAATTGCTTTAAATATGGGAGCAGATCAAGCGATTAACCGCGACAGCAGTATATTGGAATATTGCCGTCTGCATGATATTACGGTACAAGCATGGTCGCCCTTCCAAACCGGCTTTTTTAAAGGGCCGTTTTTGGGAGATCATGAAAAATTCCCAAAACTAAATGAAGTGATTGAGCAAATTGCTAGAAAATATGATGTGCCAAACACGGCAATCGCTGTTGCTTGGATTACAACTCATCCGGCTGATATTCAAGTGGTGCTCGGTACGACGAAAATGAAGAGAATGAAGGATGCGTGCAAGGGTTCTGAAATCAAGCTGACCCGTGAGGAATGGTATGAGATTTACAAAGCAGCCGGCAACATCGTGCCATAAATATAAAATTGTTTTTAATGAGATTTAGCGTGTTTTTTATCAAACACCACTTCAATGAAAGCAATCAAGGCTGAGGCGGCTAAAAGAACGTGTGCAGGTATAAAAATGCTGGACATGATCCTGTCTACAATGTGAAATGTGATCAAATTCATAAAAAAATGGATTGTAAATGTTAGAGAAAGATATAAAGCTCTGTTATCAAAAGATAGAGAGACCATAACGACCAGTATTTTTTCAATAAATTCAAAAAACGCGCCGACTAAAAAGCAAAGAAGAATAAAGATCACGATGGAGGTGTTCGATTCATAAGAAACACCAAATAGCCTGAAAAATCCGGTGACGCCAAAAAAGATAAAAAACGCGGTGATTGCAACAGCCACAAAGAGAATCAGACCGATGCCAATGATGACGCTTAACTTAGACTTCAAATCCAATTTTTTGAAGGGTAAATCTTTTTTGTTCATGTTTCAGCTGTACTCCTTTAGTTCTTTGTTTCGGTGCGTTTTTTTCTGTTTATAAAAGGCAGGGCCGTACACATCATGAGAGTGCTTATGGCCGTTATACCCGCTATTATCATTTCTTTTGATTGGAAATAAAGAATGACACTATTAACCAGAACCGTTAATACAGACACTGTGGCTATTCTTATGGAAAATCGCAAATGAAGCATGTTGATAAAGATATAAAACATAAAGTACTCCAATAGAGCCATGACTGGTATGTAAGAAAATATCATGAATGCATAGATGAACGTATCGTCCCATTCATTAAGTACTCCCAGCCGAAAAAGATGTAAATAGATGAGACTTAAAAACGTTATATGGCAGATGAAAAAACCGGCAATGATTTTTTTAATCATATCCATCATTAAATGTCATTCCTTTTTACAGCGGATGAAAAGGACAGGTTATCATATATAGGCCATACATAGCAGCAAAAGCTTGAAAGGGGGAAAGCGGTTACCACAGATTATTAACAAAGCTGCAACCGGCTTTCAATGAATCAGTTAATCTTTTTTGTTAAGAAGGAAGTATCCTAATTTTGAGGCTAAGTATAAAGTCAGAGCGATCATTAAAGTTCTGGAGATGACGATTCCGTCAATCGCTAAATCATACCCTGCAGGTATTAAAGCATCAGTATAAAAGATAAAATATATTGATATGATGAAAGAGAAAAAAATAAAAAGAGCCCCCAAAAAACCGGCTTTGTTAAACTTCATATGTATTCCACCTTCTTTAAACCCGAATTTTTCAGCTATATTGTATGTATCTGAACCTCCCCTGCTCCATTCATGTACCAGCCATTTGTGATTATACGGTGTTTTAGCTGCCGGACATTGTTTCATAAGTCGGACCGTTAAAATGAATATGTTCACCACGAATCATATCATTGGAAGACATGGGAAATCAAGGCTTGCCGTTTGTCAAGCCATACGTTTCGTTTTCCATTTAGATGAATAAACACATTTTTAGTCTTGTTATATTTCACGAATGGAATATAACGCCATGTCTATATTGCTGATAAAGCAATCATGTGAGAAGGCTCTTACTATAACGAGAGAATGTAAAAGTCCTTCATGCACTTATTGACTTGCAAACCAAAAATAGGATACCTTAATAGATAGCTATTGTAAAAATGAGGGATTTTTGTAAGGGGGATTTCGGAGAAATGGATGGGACAAACACGGTTTGGCAAAAAAACTTCACGTTTCTTTTTTATTCAAAAATGGTAAAGATAACGGCAGATACCTTGGCGTTTAATACGATTCTGTGGTTTTTGATTCTGGATGGCAAAGGGGCTCTCGGTACTGCTTTTTTAATAGCTGTCACTTTTCTTCCTCAGGCCGTTATAGGGCCAATCATCACGCCGCTGATGAACACAGCCGCACTAAAGTTCTGGATGTTTTTTTCTGATCTGACAAGGGCATTCATCATGCTGGTGATTCCAATATGCTATTTTAATGGCTTTTCTCCGCTGTGGTTTATCATCTTACTCATGCTTATTCATTCAGCCACAGGAGCTTCATATGACCCTGCATCTGTTTCCATCATTCCGAAAATTGTGAAAGAGGATCTCATTCAAAAGGCGAATGCAGTGATCCAGTCTTCGGGTCAAATTGTAAAACTGGCTGCTGTGACGCTTTGCGGCGCTATGATCGTTGTGATCGGCGCAGCCTATACAATGCTGATCATCCTTCCGCTCTACATGATGTCGGCCTTTCTGGTTCTTTTGATTACGTACCATACAAAAGCTGAAGAAGCGAAAGCCGGGGGCCCTAAACAGCAGGGTACATATTTGAAGAAATTAAAAAGGGGATTTGCTCTTGTCCGGCAGCATCATATTTTGTTTCCGCTTGCGGTCTATTGCATTTTTTTAAATATAGGTTCCGCTCCATGGGAAGCATTGGCTGCAGTCTATATTGCCGAAGATTTAAACGAGGGGCCGATGGTTCATTCCATCATGAGGATCTTAACAGCCGCAGGAGCATTTTTGATGGGATATATTTTGACAAAAGTAAAAGTGAATCGATATGGGCTGCTGTTTGTCGCAGCCGGAATGGTAGAGGGCGCAGCATTTTTCTTGACCGGAATGAATTCAATCTTGCTGCTTGTATTCTTAGCGGCTTTTACTCTTGGAGCAACAATCAGTGCAATCAATGTCCCTGAACATACGATTATTCAGATATCGGTTGATGATGATGATCAGCCGCAAGTATTTGCCGTTATCAGAACGATCTCGTATGTCATGATTCCGTTGGGGGCGTTAATCTCAGGCTACGCAGCGGAAATTTTTGGAGCGGGAAAAGTAATTGCTTTTGGAGGGCTGGTTGAAATCCTTGCAGGGATAGGGGTGTTAACATTTACAAAACTTTGTCGGTCACAGCGCTCAGACTTGATAAGGGAAAAAGAGGGAAGCGTAAAAATGTAAGAAAATCATTTATTTGCATTACATATTCTTAAGATTCTGAAAATATCGTATAATATAATAAACATCAATAAATATTTGGGAGTTGCTTAAAGAGTGCGTGCGGTAAAGTTTCACACGATATTGAACAAGTCCAAAAGATACGGGATGAAACAATTTCATTTTTATCATTTATCCCAACGGAAGGGGTTTGAAACTTGTCCAATGAAATGGTGATTCCTTATGATTGGGTAGCAACGAAAATGAATCATTGGTATGTCGCTATTAAAAATAATTGGGTGAAGACAGCTGAAGAACGAAAAGAGGAAGTTAAAAAAGAAATAGCACTGATGGAAGAAAATCAAGATGTGCTCCTTTATTTTTCCCTTCTGGAATTCCGCCACGAACTGATGCTTGACTACCTCTATCCAGATGTGAAGAGGGATATTGAAAAGCGATATGAAGAGCTGAAGACAACGAGAAGAAGCAAGAACTTAAATGGGAAGCTTGAATATTATTATCATTTCTTTATGGGAATGTACTATTTCAGGCAAAAAGAACTGATTCATTGTTTGAATTTCTACAGAATAGCGGAGCAAGAACTCGATTCTATCGAAGGGGAAGAAGTGGAGAAAGCTGAATTTTACTTTAAGATGTCTGAAGTCTTTTACCATATGAAGCAGACATACTTTTCGATGCATTACGCCAGACGCGCCTATCATATTTACCGCAACGACCCCAGCTATGGCGGCAGACAGGTTCACTGTCAGTTTGTCATTTCAGGAAACTGGCTCGATAATATGCGCAATGAAGAAGCGTTAAAGCACGCGAAGCAAGCATTAGAAGATGCCGAGAAACTTGGCGAAAATTATTTGATCCGCAAAGCGCTTTTTAATGTTGGATTATGTTATGATAAGCTTGAAGAATATGCTAATGCTTCCCTTTATTACAAAAAATCACTTGACATTCAAGAGCCTGAAAATTTGAACTATCAGGCAAGAACGTTGTTTATGATGGCGTTTAATGAAGGGAAACAAAATAATCTGGAAAATGCCAAGGAATTTTATAAAAAGTCAAAGAAGTTAGCGAAACAATGCAGAGAGGAAACCGTGCTCGAAAAACTAAAAATGGTTAAAGGTCTTTACTTATCTCCGAATTTAGACCTTTTACGGGAAACATTTCAATACTTCGAAAAAACAAACATGTATCCTGATATGGAATGGTACGGCGTTTTTATCGGGGACTTTCTGTCCAGCAAGCGGGAATTAATGGGCGCAAACGAGTTTTACCGCAAGGCGATTGACGCACGAATAAAAATTCAGCGGGGTGAATTGTTGCTTGAAGTCTAAAATTTTCATTTATGCAGTTGTTTTTTTGGGAATCACAGGGATTATCGGCACGACCAACGTCCAATACGAAAGTGCAGCATTTAAAGCTGCTGAAAGAATGGAAACGTAATGGAATACAGGGGCTTTTTTCAACGCAAGACAACCTTGAATTAGGTTGTCTTGTCGATTGAGTGGCGTCGATAACAGACATCTGCATGCATACCAAATAGGCGCTGCAAGGAGTTTTTCTTTGCTGGCAAAGGGCAATTAACATCAATCCACCCGCCGGATTCGCTCGGTTATTTCATTTAGTGACAAGACAGTATCATAGAATACGGTTGTGGATTTTCATTCATCGAAGACCGTTTCAACGTTCAGCAAAACGGCTCAAGCCTCTGTTGACACGAAAAAATTGATCCGCTAAAATGAATGAGAGTCATTCATTTTTAGGGAGGTCTTCAATATGCCAAAACAAACGTCGGGGAAATATGAAAAAATTCTGCATGCGGCCATTGAAGTCATTTCTGAAAAAGGGTTGGATAAGGCCTCCATTTCAGATATTGTGAAACGGGCAGGGACCGCACAAGGGACCTTTTATTTATACTTCTCCTCAAAAAATGCTTTGATACCGGCGATTGCCGAAAATCTTCTGACACATACTCTGGAGCAAATTAAAGGCAAAATTGACGGCACAGAGCATTTCTGGAGGGTTTTAGAGATTTTAATTGATGAAACCTTTCATATAACCAACGTTCATAAGGATATTATCGTTCTTTGCTATTCCGGTCTTGCGATCGATCACTCAATGGAAAAGTGGGAAGCGATTTATCAGCCGTATTATTCCTGGCTTGAGGAAATCATCAAAAAAGCCGCTGAGAACGGTGACATTATTCGTGATATTAATGTAAGATGGACGGCCAGAACGATTATTAATTTTGTTGAAAATACAGCTGAACGGTACTACATTGGGGCTGAAAAAGATGAAGATCTGGAAGCATTCAAGAATGAAATTTTTACATTTCTCAAAAGGAGCTTAGTTTTACATAAAAAATGACGGGTATGCACCGTTCATTTTTTATGGCCTAAAAATGACTGACATTCATTCATATCATGGGGGTGTTTTGTTTGAGCTGGCTGCTTGTTTTCATCGCGGGTTTTCTTGAAGTGATTTGGGCCACCGCTCTTAAACATGCGGATACGTTCTCTGATTGGTTAATCATCCTTGTTTTGATTGCCGTCAGCTTTATTTTGTTAATTTGTTCTTACAAAACAATACCGATGGCTTCGGCTTACACCGTCTTTGTCGGAATTGGCACGGTTGGCACATATGCAGCAGGAATCTTTTTTGGGGAACCTTTTTCAGGAGGACAGATTTTCTTTTTAGGTTTGCTGCTGGCCGGGATTATCGGAATGAAGCTATTCACTAAAGAAAAAAACATTCAATCCAGAGGTGAACAGTAATGGCGTGGTTTTTATTATTCATTGCCGGTATTGAGGAAGTGATTGCGGCCATAGCGATGAAATATATTGATGGCATGAGAAAGAAATGGCCGATCATTGTCATGACGCTGGGCTTTGCTCTATCGTTTTATTGCCTTTCAAAAGCTATGCAGGCTCTTCCTTCCGGCGTGGCTTATGCCGTCTGGACCGGAGTAGGGAGCATCGGCGTGACAGCCGTCAGCTTTCTTTGGTTCAAGGAGCGGTTCCGTGTCCCGCAATTGATTTCCCTTTGTCTTATAATCGTCGGGGTCATTGGGCTCCGGCTTACATCTTAATAGAGGAGGATATGTACATGGATTATCAGCTGAAATTGCGTCCGTTGGAAAGAGAGGATTTGCCGTTTGTCCACCGTCTCAATAATGATGCGAAGATCATGTCTTATTGGTTTGAGGAGCCGTATGAGACGTTTGTGGAATTGCAGGATTTGTTTGATAAGCATATTCATGACCAAAGTGAACGGCGCTTTATCGTGCAAAAAGGCACAGAGATGATCGGATTGGTTGAGCTGGTCGAGATTGATTATATTCATCGGAGAGCGGAGTTTCAAATCATCATCGATCCGGAGCATCAAGGCAATGGCTATTCGTTTGATGCCACTTATTTGGCGATGAATTACGCGTTTTCGGTTTTAAATTTGCATAAGCTTTATTTAATCGTCGATGAAGAAAACAAAAAAGCGATTCATCTTTATAAAAAATCCGGTTTTTCAATCGAAAGCGAGCTGCAAGACGAGTTTTTCGTGGACGGCTTTTACCATAATGCCATCAGAATGTGCATTTTTCAAAACGAATTTTTAGCCATAAAACAAAATAAATCGTGAGCATTTATATATCTAGTTTTTAGGGGGCCACACAGAGCCGGTTCTGAAAAAGAATGAAAGCCCAGTCATCTTGACTAGGCGTCCCTTTCAAAGATCAGATCAAAATAAGCTGCTGTTCCATATCCGGAAATGCCGGGCGCGAAGATTTGAACAAACCTCCATCCTTTTTGTGCGTAATCGTGAATGATTTGTTGGTAATCTTCTTTTGGTTTTTTGTTGAATGCGCTCAGTTCGACTCTTACAAATTCATATTCTTTCATTAGCATCTCCTCCTTTATAATGATAAATACGAATAGAGGAGGGAAATGGTTCCGTAAAATATTTGCCATATATAGCATAGTTTTTTGTGCAGTATAAAGGAATTCACCCCGGCCGTATCTAAGTATTATGGGAGCTGTATCCGTGATCATGCGGGAGTCAAAGGAGAATACAGATGAAAAGACAGAAGAGATGCTTGTTCAGAATGATCATTTTCATCGTGTTATGTTCGGCCGCAGGGTTTGCTCTTTATCAGCAATTTGCGATGAACGATGACCGGGGGAAAAGCACTGAACTTCATCAGCCCGCCCCGAATTTTACATTGCCGCGGGTAAACGGCGGGGAAATCGAGCTGAAACATTTTAAAGGCAAGGCGGTTGTCGTGAATTTTTGGGGTTCTTGGTGTGAACCATGCAAAAGAGAGATGCCGGCCATTCAGAAAGCATATGAGCGCTATAAAGGAGACGATTTTGAAATCATCGGCGTAAATGTCCAGGAATCAGATGTGGCGGTGAGGAGTTTTTTGGATCGTTACGGCTTGACCTTTCCTGTGGCTATGGACAAGAGAGCAGAGGTATTCCGTTCCTGGGAGCTGCTTAATCTGCCGACAACCTTTTTTATTCATTCTGACGGCACGGTCGAGCGCGCTTATGAAGGAGAAATGTCAACCCGGCAGCTGAATCAGTGGATAGTTGAGCTATTGCAAGACAAATCATGAAAATCGGAAGGCTTTTCCGCTTTAATGTTTGCTCTTTAGAATGTCTGCCCAGGCCGGTTTCGCCGCTTTGCCGGCTTCAAGGACTTGTGTACCAAGGCTCCTTCTGTACAATCAGACCCATCAGACATACACCTGTTTTTTTCTTTCTCATAAGGTATCGGGAAAGGAGCGGTTCCTATGTTTTTCATATTAAAGAATTGCAGTATCATGCAAAACCCGACAAGCCCGATGCCTTGTTCGCCAAAAAGCTCCAAGAAATTTTAGGGGGCCAATTTGGGGAACTGGCGATTAAAGAATTAGAAGCAAAAGAAAATGTCGTCGTTTCCAGCACCTTCCCTAGAAATCTTGAGAAAAGAGAAGTGTCCCGTGTTTTATTTAATTTCTCCAGAGGAAATGAAAGTGCCGCTGGAAGATGGGCAAAGGGCCGAAGCATAGATGGCGAAGGGGTGTTTCATATGTAGAACATCCGCAGCCGCTTGCCAAAAAACCCGTTTTAAGACCAGCTCCGCCTTATATTCATGACACGCCGCCTCCACACCTCTATTAATTAATAGAATCACAGCTTGCATTGATCATAATTCAAGCCGACGGCGAATAGCCATAATGAAGAATGGTTATGAAAGGGAGGCGCGGTCTTGAAAACATTTCAGGAAACGGCAGTCTTTGAACACAAATTCTGGCTTCAGGTTTTGGGGGATCATGCCCGTTTTATTCTTGATTCTTTGGCGGAAAAAGAAAAGGATGACATTCAGCAGGCGAAGCGGTTCAAGCAAACGTTTGATGTGCTGTTGAAGAAAGTAAATACTTCTGCCGATTTGTATTCGCTCACATTGGAAGCGGAGGAATATACCCTCAGCTTCAGAAAATTCAAGCTTTCTCTGATTAGAAGGCACTTAACAGGCGATATTAGGATTCACCTTTCACCAACATTTATCAATCATATGGTAAATGAACTCGAGGAGTATTTACTTGTCATGAAATATCTGAAAAAGCGGGAAGTCCCGCCCATTTTTCATGAATTGCACCATCATATGCTGTGGCTGATGGATGCAGCGGGACATGCGGGGGCGATCAGCGACGATCTCGACGCGGTTGAAAAACGGCTGAAAAAACAAAGCCGGGGTTTTGTGAAGCACTTTGAACAGTTTTATCTGAAATCTGTGGAGCTGACAGGCTACCTTAGAGCCAATGTTGAATCATTTCCAGCCCTCAGAAAAATGAACGAAGACATCAAGCTTGAGATCGAATTGTTCCGTACTTTTTTACATGAGATAGAGGAATTGGAGTTGACCGATCAAATGCTTGGGACTTTTTCAGCCCTGATGGCAGACCATATGGCGAGGGAAGAATGCTATTATTTAATGAAAATCGCTGAATCGACAAATACGGAAAAGCCAGCGTGCGATCCTGCAAAACCGCGGCTGCAGGAAAAATAAAGCGTACATATGTATGCTTTTTTATGTTTCATTTGTTAAAGAAATCCATTTTACTTCCGATGTACAAAATAGGACAGACATGTTTTGGGGTAAAAGAAAAATATAGAAAACGGACCATTCATGTTCAAAATCAATGAAAGGAGGGAGCCCGCAGACTACCGGGAAACGAACGAAAAAAACGGCTGACCGCTTTTTTCCGGCAGCGCAATCGGCTATAAAAGTAAGTTTGTGGTAACAACAAATGGGTATTGATGAAACAGACTTAAAGCGGCGAAAGTATCGATTTTTCCGTTCCGGTAAATCTCTTGATCATCTCAGCGCCAGAAAACCGCCCGTCATGCGAGCAATATGGTGGACGAAGGCGTTGCACGACGACAGCAACATTAAGGGAAGAGGTGCTTTCCCAAACAGGAGAGCGCTTTGGCACCTGTCACACTGCGGAAACCATCCGGCTATAGAGGATTCGCCATACACAAAAGGATAGATGTTATATAAAATCCATCGACATCCAATTGCGTAGTTTTAAAAGCGGTTCATTATGCTTCAACGGTGCTTTTTTGACGGAGATCGCGACTTTACCTTTGTCTATGAAACAGATAACATGTAGTCAAAAGCCGGGATACCGATCAGTCTGTCCTGAATATGGAGGTCTAACAAGGTGAAGGAAGAGCAAAGCGTCATTTCCGTTATTTCTTATCATAAAACAGAAAAGATCATCAAATACAATCAGCAAAAATATGTGAAAACACAGCACTGTCTCCGTTTATACAAAGATCGAGTCCAAAGCGCAAGCCATCAATTTGATTTGGAAAATATCAATGATATGTCATACAGGCCGTTCACTGACGCCGGTCTGCTTTATCTCCATACAAATCAAGGGGTCTTCGCCTATGAGGTCAACGGTGACCCGGATCATTTTATCAATTCCTATAAAAGACTGAAATGTTTCATTAAATAAATTAGAATATATATGAATTTTTTAGCATTAAATGTTAGAATGGATGCCGGGAATTTTATTAAAACAAAACAAGGGAGAAATTCGTCGTCAAGAAGTACCTTCAAGCATAAATTTACATACCGTTTGGCCTTGTTCAATTCATTGGAGATAACGGGCTTATGTCACTTGGCGTAGTTCGCTTGACACTGCTATGCTTGATAAAAGAGCGTCTGTCCAGGCTGTTGGCGTATCGTAATCATTAAGCGTTTTTTACAGTTATGATTCTATCAAAAATGGAATGGTGCTTAACGCTTATTGCTTTTCTAAATACATACCCATTCACTTTCAATCAGAAAAGAGAGGACAGCTTAATGAAAAAGAATACACTGAATACGGTCCGAAAAATCATAGATGCGGGCTGCCGTTTGTTTGCTCAAAATGGCTATTCGGCAACCTCTGTTGATGAAATCATGAAGGAAGCCGGTTATTCGAAAGCCACATTTTATTTGTACTTTAAGTCTAAAGAGACGTTATTTTTACATATTGTGAACGAGCAAATGGAAGAACGCTTTCAGATCAGCATGAAATGCTTTCGGAAGAAGACTTTAAGGGGACTGTTAACAGGTATCGAGCAATTGATTCAAAAAACGAATAAAGAGCATACGACAGCTTTATTTATGGAATTTATGGCAAACAGTCACAGATATCCTGAAATCCAGAAGAAGGTCGCACTATTATATGAACAATGGAGAGAGTTTTTTGTTGTGCTGATCGAGCAGCTGCAGAAGGAAGGCATCGTTCAAACCCAGATTCCTCCAAGAGTAATGGCATCGACGATGATCGCGATTTTTAGCGGCTATAATCATCAGAATCACGCAGATCCCTCGATCAACAAACAGGAACAGCTGCAATCCATCATCTATTTGCTCAATCCAACCATTTATTCACAAATAAAAAATAAAATCTTCAATACATAACCAATGTTTTGAACAGCCGGCGCTTGTCAAGAGGCTGCTGACTTTGTCTGCAGCCTTGCATTGTCTCAGAATTCCCCGGGTCATCAGCGTGTCATACAAGGCGCGCCTCAGATTCTGCCCGTTTGATAATGTCATTCAGCGTTTCTTCAGGCGTCAAATCAGATGAATCGATCCAAAGCCCTATTCTCGGATTTTCATTTTTCATGATGTTTTCAAGCGCTTCAACTTCCCAGATAATGTAGCCTGTTTTACTGCGCTTTTTCTCTCTCTTCAACAAAACGTCAATTTTTGGATTCAGCGTAATGAAGTACAGCGGCTTTGCTTCAAACAGGTCAAGAAAAGAATAGACCTCTTTTCCCAAGTAAACATCCTGCAGCACAACTGCAAATCCGCTTTTGTAGTACATGTCTGCAACTTTTGCCGCTATATGGTAGCGAAGCCTCAATTGTTCTACTGCGGCTTGAGGGCTTTCAGGCGCCATATCGATTCCTCCTGTTACAATCATTTTCCGAAATATATCTCCGCGTACATGGACTCCCTGATCAAATTGTTCTGCCAGCATCTGCGCAATCGTAGATTTTCCTGAGGCCATAAGTCCGGTTATGATATAAACGCCTTTTTTAAGCATCATGGGATTCCTCCTTATTGAAATATTCGTCACTCTGCCCGAAAAGCAGCAATTTAGGGGGGCTTTGCTATAAATTCTCTAAAGCTTTCAGCAATCCTCCAGACGGCTTTAAAAAAATGAAACTTTAAGTTCATATGAACGTAAATATAAGCAGGATGAAAAGTCATACTGCATTCTAAACTCAAGGGGGGAGAAACATGAAAGTTATGATTGGTTCGATCATTTTGCTGTTCATCATCGGGTTTGGAGTATGGCTTATGCTAAGTCCGCTTTTTCAAAAAATCGGAAGAGGGGCAAGTAAAATCAAGAAAACACTGGAGGATGACACGGATGAAAGAACAACAAACGAAAAAGAATAAAAGCAAAGCATTGCTTGGCGGAATAATCGTTGGCATTGCCTTGATTGCAGGGGGATTCCTGGCATCGTTATTTATCGAAAAAATACCAAACGGCTACGTTGGCGTTGTATACTCTCCAAACGGCGGCGTCAAATCAGAAACACTTGATCAAGGGTGGCATTTCGTCGGACTGTTTGACAAGGTGACAGAGTACCCGGTCAGAATGCAGACGGTAAACAACCAGGATATCCAGGTGGCCACCTCTGACGGAAAAAACATTTCTATGGACATTGCCTATAACTATGTCGTTCAGCCTGATAAAGTCGTGGAATTGTTTAATAAATTCGGAGCCGTCGATATCCAATCAATTGAGAACAGCTATCTGAAAACAAGACTGTGGGACGCGGCGAGAAAATCGATTTCAAAATACTCAGTCATTGATACGTACGGACAAAAGTCATCTGATGCCGCCGCTGAGGTGCAAAAAACGTTTGCCGATGATATGAAAAGGCTCGGTTTTGTCATTGACGATTTAACCCTGGGCGTACCAAAGCCTGACAAGGCAACACAAGAAGCGATTGACGCACGCGTCAAATCATCACAGGAGCTGGAAAGAACGCAGACAGAACTCAAGATAGCCGAAGCGGAAGCGAAAAAGAAAAAGATCGAAGCAGAAGGTATTGCCGAGTATAATGACATTATCAAAAAATCAATGTCTGACGAAATGATTCAGTACCAATGGATACAAAAGTGGGACGGAAAAATGCCGAAGGCTACGGGTTCAAATGCTTTAATCCAGCTCCCAAAGGATGAGAAATAAGTTTTCTATGAAAAATCCCTTATTGACTAAGGGTTTTTTCGCGTTCGAATAAAAACAGAGGAGTGATCGAATGCAGGCTTCGAAAAACATCCTTTCGACATGGCGGAAATTTGACCGTTTTCCGATGGAAACGTTGACAAAAGCGTGGTTTTATCAGCAGGCCGGGAATCGGAAGCAGCGCGAGGTATCTTTGATGAAAGAGCATTACCGGCAATTCGGCATTTCAGGCAATTGTTTCGACCTCGCGATTTGGCTGCTTGATGAATTTAGCAAAGAGGGGATTGAAGCTTATCCGATCGGCCATCATTTCAAAACGGAAGATGCGCATGCAGCGGTGATCGCACTCGATGAAAGAGGACGGCGGTTTTTATGCGATTTAGGAGACCAGTGGCTGCAGCCGATTTTAGTGGATATTGAGAGTGAAGACTATACAAACGAGAAGCTGAGCGGCTTTTTTCCGGCTGCACAGGTTCAAATCACGCCTGTCCACAGCCATATTGAAGTCGTCTACCACAGGCCGAACGGAAAAACGTCAAAACAAGGCTATAACCCTGAACCTGTTGAGATGAAGCTTTTTTTAGAAGCCGCCGAATATTCGCAACGTACATTCAATCGAGAGCCGTTATTGGAGTGCAGGGTCCCGTATCAAGATGAAACCGCGCATTGGGAGTTCTGCGACTGGAGCAGCTGGTTGAGCACAAGCCGGGGAATAGTCAATGAACCGGCTCCGGATACAATAGAGGGATGGGTTGAAAACATTCATCATATGGCCGGATATGACAAACATGTTTTGCGTGAAGCTTTGGAAATTTATAAGTTCAACTTATTCACGTAAGATTTTTCTATTGAAAAAAACTCATTTTATTCATATCATTTGGAAAGAGAAGAAGAGGAGAGGATATCATGAGCCACTATGATCAGCAATACAACGCAATCATTCAAAACATTATGGACAACGGCATTTCTGATAAAGAGTATGATGTGCGGACAAGGTGGGATTCAGACGGCACACCGGCCCATACTTTGAGCGTCATGAGCCAGAAAATGCGTTTTGATAATTCAGAGGTTCCGATTTTGACAACGAAAAAAGTGGCATGGAAAACGGCGATTAAAGAATTGCTGTGGATCTGGCAGCTTAAATCCAATGACGTGCAAGTGCTGAATGATATGGGTGTACATATTTGGGACCAGTGGAGACTGAAGGACGGCACGATCGGTGCGGCATACGGGTATCAATTGGCAAAGAAAAACAGAGCGCTAAACGGCCAAAAAGTAGATCAGGTCGATTATTTGCTCCATCAATTAAAGCACAATCCGTCGTCACGCAGACATATCACAATGCTGTGGAATCCGGATGATTTGGATGAGATGGCGCTGACGCCTTGCGTGTATGAAACGCAATGGTATGTTAAGGAAGGAAAACTATCATTGGAAGTAAGAGCAAGGAGCAATGATATGGCTTTGGGGAATCCGTTCAATGTGTTTCAATATAATGTGCTGCAGCGGATGATTGCCCAAGTGCTCGGCTACGAGCTTGGGGAGTATATTTTTAATATCGGCGACTGCCACATCTACACCCGCCATATTGATCATTTGCGCATTCAGCTGAAGCGCGAGCAGCATGAAGCGCCAAAACTTTGGATCAATCCGGATGTAAAAGATTTTTATGATTTTACGATTGATGATTTTAAATTGATCGATTATAAGCACGGTGAAAAGCTGACATTTGAAGTGGCAGTATGAAAAGGGGCGGTCATTCCGCTTTTTTACAGACTCCGGGAGGAATTGCAGCGAGGAAAAAATTGCAGGTTTTACATGAAAGGATGGGGTACCATAAATGTTCTCCATCTTTTTTTACGAATCATCATGTTTGGCAGAGGAGTTTTGACCATGGACGGCTAATTATAACTTTGAAAAAGAAGGCGGAAATTACTGATCCTGTAATGAAAGACCGCGGTTTTTCCGCCCCACATTTCAACGCTTATATTATAAGAAAGAGGTGTCTTTTAATGGTCAATTTCAAGAAACCTTCTGATCTGTCTCTACATGCGGGATTGCGGACTCGTATTGATGAGGATTCCTTTGCACTTACAGAAATGGAGCAGCTCAAAGCAAGGATGGATAATCTTATACAGCATGCAGGGACTTCTCAAAGCGTTGAAGTAACAGATGCAAGGGTGACGGCTGAAGGCGAGATCACCTCGGTGTTAAAAGAGCGGCTTGACAAGGAATATGAAAAGCTTCTCAGCAAAATCACCCGGGAGGTAAATGTCGAAGATTTTGGAGCCGTTGCCGATGGAAGAGATAATACAGAAGCGTTTCGCAAAGCGATTGGCAATGGACACGTCAAAATAAACGTTCCGGCAGGCGTATATCTCGTTCAGGGAATCAAGCTTCCGTCCTGGACGTATTTTGTCGGACAAGGAAAAGGCGTAACTGTCATTAAACTTCATGAAGATGCACCCGCATATGAATGGGTGATCACAAATGATGATTATCAAAATGGGAACCGAAATATTTTCGTCCAGGGGATGACATTGGACTGGAATCCGGACAGGCAAGGCGGGGTAAGAAATCCCGGCGGGCAGTATTCAAGCTGTTTAACGCTTGCCAAAGTGGAGTTCGGCTGGATCAAAGATGTCGAAGCCGTCAATGCAGGTCTTCACGGCATTGACATTACGTCGCCGACATATGATCATTCTCCTGAAACCGACTGGACAAAGGACGGCTCGAAATATATTTGGATCGATAATTGTGTGGCATATGGCGCGGGTGATGACGGGATCACAACGCATTACAGCGAATACATTTTTATTTCAAACTGTCATTCGGCAAATCCGCGCGGGACAGAGCATGCCGAAGGGGCGTCCAACTCCAATGGGATAGAAATTGACGACGGTTCCAAGCATGTCTGGCTTTTGAATAATGTTACAAGCGGAAACATCCGCGGGGTTGAGGTCAAAGCGCACGACATGTGGCCGGCTTCTCAAAACGTCCATATTATCGGGCATGTCTCATACCGCGATACCCGTGCATTTGACCTTCGCCATATCGGCCATCATCAGGCTACAGATCCTGAAAGCACCACAGCGTACGATGTCACGCTTATTGATTGCACGGCTGTCGAACCGGTCTTTAACTCGCTGTATGATGGCATAACGCCAAGGGCACTCGTTATTTCAGCATATAAGAATGTTTATGTAAGCGGATTCACAGCGATCGGCAATCCGGAATACGACTATGGAGGCAATCCGGTGGTAGCCTTGCAGTACCGCAGTCAAAACATCACGATCAACGGCATCAAAATCCGCGGATTTAAAAAGGCCGGCGTCGATATCAATCTGTCAGGCGGGGCAAATAAAACCGATCATGTCAAAATTTCAAACTTCGATATTTATCATTCCGCTCCAAAAGGAATCTCGATTGGCGGCGGGCTTTATAATGTCAATATTATGAATGGAACGATGATAGCCGATGGCGGTACAGTAGGAATTCAGACACCGAACAGCCAGGCCGTGGTCGTCGGCGTTCTCGCAGAGGGGTATGATGCGGCTGCATCCATTAAAGGGCAAACCTACCAGCAGGTACCCGTCAGCTTAAAGGGCGGAGCGCAAATTGCCACCACCTCAGGCTTTGCGTTTGAGCCATCAAGCGCCGTCATCGCAGGAACAGGCGATATTACGGCCAAAGGCGAAAGAAATGCCGTCATCGGGTCTTCAGGCGGTTCCAGCACAGAGGGCTCCCGCGCCTTTATCACCGCTTCAAACAACTCTCATATTAAAGGAAACAGCGTATCCAGAACGATACTGTCCTCTGAAAGCATTACGCTTGAAGAGCCGTACACAGTAGCCGGGGGATACCAGTCAATTAAATGGCTTCTGGATTCCCTTTACGGGAATGGAACATTTGCGGGTTCTGTCAGGTCTTCCTTAACCGGATACGGAGAGTATTTTGAAAGTGAAAACGGGCAGCTCATCGAAACAGGCACCATTGTGGCGTTAAGAGGAGAAAAAATCGCACCGGCCCAAGCAGGGGATGACATGCTGGGGGTTATTTCGGAAACGGTCGCTTTTATTTCGGGAGAATTGGGGTTCGCCCGGCAGGAACGCTATTTGACGAACGAATTCGGCGGATTGATTGAAGAGAACGCGATTGATGAAGAAACAGGGGAGACGATTCGCATCCCGAAAATAAATCCCGACTTTGATGAAACTCTGGAAGCGAGCCGTTTTCTGCGGGCTGCCGGAGACCAATGGCATGTCGTTGGCCTTTTGGGACGGCAGTATGTACGGATTGACGGCACGGTACAACAAGGCGATTACATCAAGGCGCTTAACGGAATCGGGACAAGGGCTGGCGCAGGTTCTTGGAAAGTGATGAAAATAACCGCTCCTTACAGCCTTGAAAAAGGATACGGGATCGCGCTTGTCATGATTAAATAGCGGGCAAGACGGGCAGAAGAGACATTTCTCCATATTTCATTCACAACTGGAGTGCCAAACATTCACTATCGGGAGAGATCGGCGGGACATGCTGAGCTAGATGGCAAGGGCAGGTTCCGGGGCCGGCAGTTCCGGCGAAGCCTAAAAAAAGTTTCCTTTATGCAACTTTTTTGTTGACTGGAAATATGATATCGGAGATAATGATGTTGTAAGCATATTATGAATTCCTCTTTTCAGGTTCATCCTCCCAAAACGGGTCCGGATATGAACCTGATTTTTTTATGCAAAAAAGCTGCCGGAATAACCGGCAGCAAGAAGAGCTTCCCCTTTTAATGGACGGTGCGGAAAACGCCGATCACTTTTCCGAGAATGGTTACATTTTGCAGAATGATCGGCTCCATCGTCGGGTTCTCCGGCTGCAGGCGGATATGGTTCGCTTCCTTGAAAAACCGTTTGACGGTCGCTTCATCGTCCTCGGTCATGGCGACGACGATGTCACCGTTGTTTGCCGTGTTCTGCTGTTTCACAATCACATAGTCTTTATCCAATATTCCTGCGTCTATCATGCTTTCCCCCATAATCTCCAGCATGAAAACATGCTCGTCCGGCGGAGCCAGGCGATCCGGAAGCGGAAAGTACTCCTCGATATTTTCGACGGCGGTAATCGGTGTTCCGGCCGTCACCTTTCCGATGACGGGAACATTGACAACCTGGTTTTTCGGAATGTGGACTCCTTCTTCAGTGTCCAGGATTTCAATCGCTCTCGGCTTTGTCGGGTCCCTTCTGATCAGCCCCTTTGTTTCAAGCCTTGCCAAATGGCCGTGTACGGTTGAACTTGATGCCAGGCCGACCGCTTCGCCAATCTCCCTCACGGAAGGCGGATAGCCTTTGCGCTTCACTTCTTCCTTTATGAAACGCAAAATATCAAGTTGTCTTTTTGATAGCTTCGTCATGTTTTGCACCTCAAAACGTCGATTTTAGCTAGATTATAGCATGTTTTTCCTTTGAGTACAAACATAGGTTCGAAAAAAACGATTGACAGAAACATTTGTTCGTATGTATACTGAAGTCACTAAAAGCGAACAAATATTCTGTTTGAGGTGATCGATTTGAAAAAAGAATCATTCATTTTCGTTAGTCTCTTTACCGTCGGGATTAGCATTTGTATTCTGTTTATGTCTTTTGCCGCTAAGATCGAAGAAAACAAGCAATATGTTAAAATAGAAGTTCAAGAAGGGGATTCGTTATGGGGGCTGGCAGACCGCATTCAAGGAGGAAAAGCCGCCGACAGGCAAAAATTCATCGAGTGGGTTGCCGAACAAAACGATTTGCCGACATCCGTTATCCAACCCGGCGATGTTTTAGTCGTGCCGGTAACCAAGCAGCACTCTGACCAATATCAGCTGGCTGTGGTAGAGTAACAGGAATGGGGGGGATTTCCGTGAATGCGATTATATACACCAGGGTGAGCACGGCGAAAGAACAGCAGGAGACCTCCTTAAAACGGCAGGAAGAAGAGCTTGCAATGCTTGCCGCCGAGCACGGGATGACCGTTTTGAAAGTCATTTCCGAACAGGCGAGCGGATATGAGCTGGATCGCGACGGCGTCCTCGATTTGCTTGAAGAGATAAAAACGTCTGATGTCGACGCCGTTTTAATTCAGGATGACACGCGGCTCGGCAGAGGCAATGCAAAAATCGCGCTGCTTCACTGTTTATATAAAGAAGGTGTCCAAATCTACACATTGGCCCACAGGGGACAGCTGGAACTTTCAGAAGCAGACTCAATGGTTTTGGAGATTGTCGGCATTGTGGAAGAATATCAGCGGAAGATCCATAATCTGAAAATAAAAAGGGGCATGAAAAAAGCGGTCGAAAACGGATACCGTCCGGAGAAAAACTTGAAAAATCAGCATGAAGGAACCGGCAGGGAGCGGATAGAAGCCCCGTTGTCGGAAATCATCAGGCTGAGGGAAAACAAGCTGACGTTTGCCGAGATTGCAGCGGTTCTAAGAGGTTTTGGCTACAGCATTTCCAAAGCAACTGTTCACCGCCGCTACCAGGAATTTAAAGAGGGCGGATCAGACCAATCTGTTGTCAAATGAGAGCGAATTTAGTAGTATGAAGATTAAACAGATTAAAGGAGTTTACCATGATTTCTAAAGAAAAAATAGCCAGAATTAAAGAGCTTGCCAAAAAATCAAAAACTGGCTCTTTAACAGACGAAGAAAAAGCCGAACAGCAGCAGCTTCGCCAAGAATATCTGAAGGGAGTCCGCGCATCTATGAAAAATACTTTGAAAAACGTAACGATCGTAGATCCGGAGGGCAATGATGTAACTCCCGAAAAGCTGAAAAAGGAAAAAAGAAGCCGCAGGCTGCATTAATTTCAGGGAATACGCCAATATCGTATTCCCTTTTTGTATATACTATTGATGAACAATAAGGAAAGCATGACAAAAATTCATGATTTTTTCATTCAGCTTTTGAGCTGAAATGGTTGTGAAAACTGATGGGTAGATTTATGATAAGAAAGTAGAGTACATACAGGAAGGGGATAAAAATGAAAACGATTGAATTAAAGTCTGTAGCAACGATACGAACACTATCCATAGATGCTATCGAAAAAGCCAAATCCGGCCATCCAGGCATGCCGATGGGGGCTGCTCCAATGGCTTATGCGCTTTGGACTAAAATGATGAATGTAAACCCTGAGAATCCTAATTGGTTCAACAGAGACCGCTTTGTGCTATCTGCCGGACACGGTTCTATGCTGTTGTACAGCATGCTTCATTTAAGCGGATATGACGTTTCAATGGATGACTTAAAGAATTTCCGGCAATGGGGCAGCAAAACGCCTGGGCACCCTGAATTTGGACATACTCCTGGGGTTGATGCGACGACAGGCCCGCTTGGACAAGGAATCGCAATGGCGGTCGGTATGGCTCTTGCAGAACGCCACCTTGCGGAAACTTATAATCGTGACGAGTATCGTGTTGTCGACCATTATACATACAGCATTTGCGGTGACGGAGACTTAATGGAAGGAATATCATCAGAAGCGGCTTCTCTTGCTGGCCATCTGAAGCTCGGCCGTTTAATCGTGCTGTATGATTCCAACGATATTTCCCTTGACGGAGAGCTGAACCGCTCCTTCTCCGAAAATGTCAAGCAGCGCTTTGAAGCGATGAACTGGGAAGTACTCTATGTGGAAGACGGAAATAATATTGCTGAAATTACAGCAGCCCTTGAAAAGGCGAAGCAAAATGAGAAGCAGCCGACATTAATTGAAGTAAAAACAACGATCGGCTACGGTTCTCCAAACCGTGCGGGAACTTCAGGCGTTCACGGCGCTCCTCTTGGCTCAGAAGAGGCCAAGCTGACGAAAGAAGCATACGAGTGGACATATGAAGAAGATTTTTATGTTCCTTCCGAAGTGTACGACCACTTCCGTGAAACGGTAAAAGAAGACGGCAAACGCAAAGAGCAGGAATGGAACGAGCTCTTCTCCGCCTATAAAAAAGCTTATCCTGATCTTGCGGAGCAGCTGGAATTAGGCATAAAAGGAGATCTCCCGTCTGGCTGGGATAAAGAAATTCCTGTATATGAAAAAGGAAGCAGCCTTGCTTCCCGCGCTTCATCAGGAGAAGTGCTGAACGGGATTGCAAAACAAGTTCCATTTTTCTTTGGCGGTTCCGCCGATTTGGCCGGCTCCAATAAAACAACGATCAAAAACGGCGGCGATTTTTCAGCGAAGGACTATGCCGGCAGAAACATTTGGTTCGGCGTTCGCGAATTTGCGATGGGGGCCGCTTTAAACGGGATGGCTCTCCATGGCGGTCTGCGGGTATTTGCAGGCACATTCTTCGTCTTCTCAGACTACTTGAGACCGGCGATTCGCCTTGCTGCACTTATGGGACTTCCGGTCACATATGTATTTACCCATGACAGCATCGCGGTGGGAGAAGACGGCCCGACGCACGAGCCGATTGAACAGCTTGCATCGCTTCGCGCTCTTCCAAACCTGTCTGTCATCAGACCTGCGGACGGAAATGAAACAGCTGCTGCATGGAAGCTTGCGCTGCAATCGAAAGATCAGCCGACCGCTCTCGTACTGACGCGCCAAAACCTGCCGACGATCGACCAGTCTGGCCAAGCGGCATATGAAGGCGTTGAAAGAGGAGCCTATGTCGTTTCAAAATCTCAAAATGAAAAACCCGCCGCGATTCTCCTTGCGAGCGGATCAGAGGTCGGACTTGCGGTCGACGCACAAAGCGAACTCCGCAAAGAAGGCATTGACGTATCTGTCGTCAGCGTTCCGTCTTGGGACCGCTTCGACAAGCAGCCTCAAGATTACAAAAACGCTGTTCTTCCGTCTGATGTGACGAAGCGTCTTGCAATTGAAATGGGTTCCCCGCTAGGATGGGACAAATACACGGGCACTGAAGGAGATATTCTCGCCATCGATCAATTTGGTGCATCCGCTCCTGGAGAAACCATTATGAAGGAATACGGCTTTACGGCAGAAAACGTGGCAGACCGCGTGAAAAAACTTTTACAAAAATAATTAACAAATAGAGAAGAGAATGATCTTGATGATCATTCTCTTTTTTGGTTTTCGACAAAATTAGTCCCTTCTTTTATCATCATCAGACAATTATTTCTTGTCCCCTCTTGTATAATAGAAGACATATATCATCAGAATCGTGATACCGAGGGGGATGAGCAGGGATGGAACGCCATTATTATACGTATCTGATTGAAGAGGAATTTGCCAGCCACTATTTTGGGAAGGAATCTGTCATGTTCAAGCTTTTCTATGATTATCATTGGACAAGCCCCGAGGAAACAAAATCTCAGCTGGCTTCCAGGCAAATCGAGTATATTACAAAGCCGATTCCGGTTTCTCATATCCACAAAAGGCTTAAAATGAACCTCAGCAGAGCGGAATATACACAGGTTGACTGTATTTACAGACTGCTGGTTCCGGAGGGCAGCGCTTCTTTTATTATGAAAGATCGCTATATCGAAATTTTAGCAAACGGCAAGTTCGATGTGGAAACCGTCTTTTTTGAAATATTAAGGAAAGTAAGCCCTTGTTTTCTCGCAATGGATTTTGGTATGAAGCGCTACGGATGGCTGAACCCCGTCAAAGAAAGAAATTTTATATAAAAAAAAGAATTTGGACTGTAAATGTTGTATAATAGCCTTTGGTTTAGTACACTTTATACGAGACAACATGAAGGAGGAAGTTAAATGGATTTATGGGTTGTCATCCTAGTGGGCGTTTTGGCATTGCTCGCAGGAGTTGCACTTGGATTTTTCATCGCTCGTAAATATATGATGAACTATTTGAAAAAGAATCCGCCAATTAATGAACAAATGTTACGTATGATGATGATGCAGATGGGCATGAAGCCGTCGCAAAAGAAAATTAACCAAATGATGAAAGCCATGGAAAATCAAACGAAATAATACGAATGCGATTATGACATAGAAGGAACATGGTTATAAAATAAAAAACCCGCTTTCTGGGTTTTTTATTTTGATCTATAATTATTGGGTGCTGCCGCTGAGCGATAGTTTTTGGTATTCCAAGAGAAGGATATCCAGCTGCTGGCTGTGCTGAAGGGTAACATGTGATGTCATGCCGTTTGTCATGACGATTTGCAGCAGCTCTTTTCTTTTTTCCTCAATTTCATGAAGCAGGTTTTCTTTCATCACAGAAATTTATCCTTTCTTCTGTATAACTCATCTTTTCCGATGCCTACTAAATGCTATTATATCCATATATAGGTTTCTTTTCAATTCTAAAGGTGAGAAGGGGAAATTGCCAAAATTGATTATATAAATGAATTCGGAAAATCGAAATCCTTTTTGGTGATATGTTAGGAAATTGAAATGGAAATGTCATAAGAGATGATTTTTCTGTATGATATTCCAATAGATGGAAGGAGGAGGGGGAATGGCAGATATTAATTATGTGCTGGCTTTCGGCGCCGGATTCCTATCGTTTATTTCACCTTGCTGTCTGCCGCTGTATCCGGCATTTTTATCCTACATTACAGGTGTCAGCATGAGAGAAATCCATACAGACAGGCTTATGCTGCAAAAGAGAAGCCTGCTGCATACGGTGTTTTTTCTGATTGGCTTTTCGGTTATTTTTGTTGCCCTGGGCTACGGGACATCGCTTATCGGCTCTTTTTTTAAAGAGTACCACAATCTGATCAGGCAGCTTGGCGCTATATTGATTGTCTTTTTCGGTTTTGTCACGCTGGGCGTTTTTAAGCCGGCGTTTTTAATGAAGGAACGGCGTCTCCAATTGAAAAACAGGCCGGGCGGGCTCCTGGGGTCCGTCGGCATTGGAATGGCATTTGCGGCCGGCTGGACGCCGTGCACGGGGCCGATATTGGCAGCCGTTATCGCGCTGGCCGGTACCAATCCGGTATCTGCAGTGCCATATATGCTGCTTTACGCGCTTGGATTCAGCCTGCCGTTTTTGCTGCTGTCCTTTTTCATTTCAAAGATGAAATGGTTCCGCAATCATCAGCTTTTGATCATGAAGATTGGAGGAGCCGCCATGGTTTTGATCGGAGTCCTTTTGTTTTTTGACTGGATGACGAAAATCATCATTGTGTTATCAGAGCTGTTCGGCGATTTTAGGGGCTTTTAGAAGCCTTTTTGGATATGGATTTTGCTATAATCAATCGTGATGTTGGAGGGGAGTATGACAAGGGTATTAATTGTTGATGACACAAAATTTATGAGAGACAAAATCAGAGAAATACTTGAAACGGAGAACTTTCAAGTCGCAGGGGAAGCCGGGAATGGAAAAGACGCCGTACTGTTGTACCAAAAGCTGAGACCGGACTTGGTGATCATGGACATTACGATGCCTGTGAAAAACGGAATCGAAGCGTTAAAGGAAATGATCGAGATTGATCCGAAAGTAAAGGTGATTATGTGTACGGCCATGCGCCAGCAGCGGATTGTCGTCGAAGCGATCGAGGCCGGGGCAAAAGACTTTATTGTCAAACCTTTTGAAGAGGCAAAAGTGCTGGAAGCCATTCGGCTTGTATTGGGTAACGCATAAGCCAGGCAACCGCAGGATTGGTTTTTTTCTCCGTTTTGGAGTATAGTAACAAGTAGAGAAATTCGCTTAGATAAAGGGATGATATGTATGATGATTGTGGTTTCATCTATACTTGCTGTCTTGATGGCCGTCATTGTCATGGCTGTCAGAATCAAGTCATCTGAAAAACCGGCTACGGCCAAAAAAATTATTTTGCCGCCGATCTTTATGAGCACAGGCGCTTTGATGTTTTTATTTCCAATGTTTCATGTTACAGGGGCAGAATTTTTGGAAGCCATAACCGTAGGAATGTTTTTTTCGATTTTCTTGATTAAAACATCGAAATTTGAAATCAGGGAAGATAAGATTTACTTGAAGCGCTCCAAGGCATTTGTATTTATTTTAATCGCCCTGCTTGTGATCCGGATCGGCATGAAAAGCATTCTGAGCACATCGATTGATTACGGGGCGCTCAGCGGAATGTTTTGGATTCTGGCTTTTGGGATGATCGTTCCATGGCGTATCGCCATGTATTTATCCTTCAGAAAACTTTCAAGTCAACTCGACTCGGCGAACAATATACAGGTGAACTAAAACAAAACCTTTCCGCACATCAGGAAAGGTTTTGTTTTATTTAAAAAGCGCTTGATATGGAGAATGATCAATATTTTTTTCTTTCAGGCGTTTGAGAAGAAACTTATGATCCCTTTTCGGTGTGGCCATAATATAGCCTCTGACGATTAAATCTTTATTGATTGAACGGGCGTTTTCTTTCAAAGCCAATTCACCGATTTTCCCGGCGATTTTCGCTTTGGCGATATCGCGAAACAACTCGGGAACCGGAGAAACAAGCTCATCAAGCAAATCTTTTTCTTCTTGTTTCCACATGTGTCTTGTCTGTTCAATGTAGTAGTCCTGCCAGTCAAGCTCTGACTTTCCGTCCTCTTTTGGAAGGCGCTTTAAAAATTTGCGAAACATGAAAAATCCGCCGATCGATAAAAGGACGACCATCGTGACGATCCAAAACAGCATCAGCCATAAAAACCAACCTTCCAGCATCTATCATCACTCCTTTATCTACAGACTATTTTACATGAACCACATTTAGAAGAACATAGAAAAAATATTATAAACTGGTGATAACACCTAATCAAAAGAGTTGCTAGAACATAGTCTATTGTATAGCAACTCTCCTTTTCGGCCATGGGGGATTGCTAGAGGATATTTGGCGGGTGAACGGAAAAACCCCGTCCGGGCTAGCCAGACGGGGTTCTTTTTATTCTTGGAAAGGAATATTGAAAGAAACAGAAGCTTCATCTTGGCTTCCTTGTTTGTTGATTTTAACAGAGAGGATATGATTTTGATATTCGGTTTCAATTTGTTTGTCATTGAGGAAAAAAGGAAGCATCATGGTCTTTTCGTAAGCCTGTTCATCGGTTTTAACAGAAAGTGTGAAATCATAACCTGAAAATGTCATGTGAAGGTTGGCGGGGGTTATATTGGTTAAATCTGCTTCAATTATATAGGCTGTACTCGTTTCATACAGATCAAGCGGAATGGTTTCATCATAAAGGGCAAAAGGATCATCAAAAAACTGCTTCAGCCATTCTTCATCAAATTCCGAGGAATCGGACCGTTTCACGTTTGTCATTGAAGCATTCCTCCATACCTAGCCTTATGATAAGCTATGCGCGGTTTTGAATATTTGTGAAAAGACTTCCGGGCAGCAAGGCTGGAGATCATTAGGGGACGGACCGCTTGCCATCTGTGCGGGCGTTCGCTGTTGCCGGAGGAGAACTCAGCCTGCGGACAAGCTTTAGCTGGCGCAGGCTGTTTCATCTTACATATCGTGATGTGAGTTGTGTTTTTGCCTTGTGTGGTTGCGGTTTTTTACTTTTTTGCTTCCGCTCAGCGGTTCAGGCTGGCCGGGCTGAGCGCCTTTCGGTGCATTTTTGCGCATATCTTTGCCGTCATTTTTGTTTGTCAATGCTTTGACCTCCTTGGACTGTAGGATCGTTACTGATTCGTTTTGCGCTTTTTATTGTTCTGGCGTTCGGCTTCGGTCAGGATGTGCTGATCATTCTCAATATAGCCTGCGCCATTCCCTTGTCTTTTTGCATTGTTCATCCCGTTTATGACATGGTTTGCTTTTCGTTTTGCCAATGCGATCACCTCAGACTGTAGTATATCCGCGCTCACCGCTTTGTATAAAAAAATGTATTTCCAATAAAATAAACTTTTTTAAAAGTATAAGGCATTCTTATTGAATTTAATAAAAACATTGATATTTACTTATGTTTAAAATTGTTTTAAGATTAAATTGTGAGAAAATTGTGGTGAAATATGCCGATTTTTCTGGTATATGATCTTGATCTTTAAAGGGGGATTTTGGAGAAATGGCGAAACAGCAGCAAATCGCGAAAAAAGACGCTTTTCAATCAAGAAAAACGTTTTCTGTACAAGGTAAAACGTACAGCTATTATTCTTTAAAAGCATTAGAGGATCAAGGAATTGGAAAAGTGTCTAAACTGCCTTATTCCATCAAGGTTCTGCTGGAGTCTGTCCTTCGTCAAGTCGACGGAAGAGTCATTACGGAGGAGCATGTTAAAAATTTGGCAAGATGGGGCACTGCCGAATTAAAAGACATTGATGTTCCTTTTAAACCTTCCCGGGTTATTTTGCAGGATTTCACCGGTGTACCTGCCGTTGTAGACCTCGCTTCATTAAGAAAAGCGATGGCCGAAGTCGGCGGAGATCCGGATAAAATCAATCCGGAAATTCCTGTTGACCTTGTCATCGACCACTCTGTACAGGTCGACAAAGCCGGCACTGACGACGCGCTGACCGTCAATATGGACCTTGAATTCGAACGAAATGCAGAACGTTATAAATTTTTAAGCTGGGCGAAAAAAGCGTTTAACAACTATCAGGCCGTTCCGCCTGCGACTGGTATCGTCCACCAGGTGAACCTCGAGTATTTGGCGAATGTCGTCCATGCTATTGAAGAAGACGGCGAAATCGTCACTTACCCTGACACACTTGTCGGCACTGACTCGCATACGACGATGATTAACGGAATCGGCGTTCTTGGATGGGGCGTCGGCGGAATTGAAGCTGAAGCGGGCATGCTTGGACAGCCTTCTTATTTCCCTGTGCCTGAAGTTATTGGAGCGAAACTGGTCGGCAAGCTTCCAAACGGTACAACAGCGACAGACCTTGCTTTGAAAGTGACGCAGGTGCTTCGCGAAAAAGGCGTAGTCGGAAAGTTTGTCGAATTCTTCGGACCGGGTGTGGCAGAGCTGCCGCTTGCTGACAGAGCAACGATCGCCAACATGGCTCCTGAATACGGGGCGACTTGCGGCTTCTTCCCGGTTGATGAAGAGGCGTTGGAATACATGCGCTTAACAGGCCGCGATGAAGAGCACATTGCGGTTGTTGAAGAATACTGCCGCCAAAACGGTTTGTTCTACACACCTGATCAAGAAGATCCTGTGTTTACAGACATCGTCGAAATTGACTTGTCAAAAGTTGAAGCGAACCTTTCAGGTCCGAAGCGCCCTCAGGATTTAATCCCGCTGACCGAAATGAAAGAAACGTTCCACAAGCATTTGGTAAGCCCTGCCGGCAACCAGGGATTTGGCCTGGACGCTTCTGAAGCCGACAAAGAAATCAAGTTTAAGCTTGAAAACGGTGAGGAAGCGGTCATGAAAACGGGTGCGATCGCAATCGCTGCGATCACAAGCTGTACGAATACGTCAAACCCTTACGTCTTAATCGGTGCTGGGCTCGTTGCCAAAAAAGCGGTAGAGCTGGGCTTACAAGTGCCTAATTATGTGAAAACATCGCTTGCACCGGGTTCAAAAGTCGTCACAGGTTATCTGGTCAACTCCGGGCTGCTTCCATATATGCGCGAACTCGGCTTTAACATCGTCGGATACGGCTGTACCACCTGTATCGGAAACTCAGGTCCGTTAGCGCCTGAGATCGAGAAAGCAGTAGCTGACAACGATCTGCTGGTAACGTCCGTTCTGTCCGGAAACCGTAACTTTGAAGGACGGATCCACCCGCTTGTCAAAGGAAACTATTTGGCTTCTCCGCCGCTAGTCGTCGCCTATGCACTGGCTGGAACGGTCGACATCGATTTGAAAAAAGAACCGATCGGAGTCGGAAAAGACGGGCAAAACGTATACTTCAACGATATTTGGCCGACGATGGACGAAATTAATAAAGTCGTGAAGCAAACCGTTACGCCTGAGCTGTTCAGAAAAGAGTATGAGCGCGTGTTTGATGACAACGAACGCTGGAATGCGATCGAAACAACAGATGAAGCCCTTTACAAATGGGATGAAGCATCTACTTACATCCAAAACCCGCCGTTCTTTGAAAACATGTCAGTCGAGCCGGGAGTGGTGGAACCGCTGAAAGGTCTGCGTGTTGTCGGCAAGTTCGGAGACTCTGTCACAACAGACCATATTTCTCCGGCGGGAGCCATCGGCAAGGATACACCGGCTGGAAAGTACCTGCAGGAAAAAGGCGTTTCTCCAAGAGATTTCAACTCATATGGTTCACGCCGAGGCAACCATGAAGTCATGATGAGAGGAACATTCGCCAATATCAGAATCAAAAACCAAATTGCTCCTGGAACAGAAGGCGGATATACAACCTATTGGCCTACCGGTGAAGTCATGTCGATATATGATGCTTGCATGAAGTATAAAGAAAGCGGCACAGGTTTGGTTGTCATCGCCGGCAAAGATTATGGAATGGGGTCTTCGCGCGACTGGGCGGCAAAAGGAACAAATCTTCTCGGCATTAAAACCGTTATTGCTGAAAGCTTTGAAAGAATCCACAGAAGCAACCTTGTCCTGATGGGCGTGCTTCCGCTTCAATTCAAAGACGGAGAAAACGCTGAAACACTTGGTTTGACCGGAAAAGAAACAATTGAAGTGGATGTTAACGAAACGGTTCGTCCGCGCGATCTTGTCCCAGTAAAAGCGATCAGCGAAGATGGAACGGTGACATCATTTGAAGCCGTTGTCCGCTTTGACAGTGAAGTGGAAATCGACTATTACCGCCATGGCGGAATTCTGCAGATGGTTCTCCGCAATAAAATGAAACAGTAGTCTGAATGAAGGAAGAGAGAGCAGTTGCTTTCTCTTCTTTTTGTCAGATGACATGCCTTATGTTTGGAGGTGCCGATGGTAAAAAAATTGCTGGCTGCCGCCTTGCTTCTTCTGTTGGCCGGATTTGCGGTGTGGAACTTTGCTATCAACAACAAAGCCGACATCGGGATTGAAAAAGGAGAAAAAGCGCCGGATTTTACGCTGTCCTCTTTAAAAGACGGAGACATTTCATTATCTGATTTTAAAGGAAAAAAAGTGCTGTTGAATTTTTGGGCGACCTGGTGCAAACCGTGCAAAACAGAAATGCCCGATATGGAAAAGCTGCAAAACGATCATAAAAATATCGCCGTTTTGGCAGTTAATTTTACCTCATCTGAAAAAAACAGCAAGGAGGTGGAAGAATTTTCCGGCAGCCTTGATTTAACGTTTCCGATCGTACTTGATCAAGAGGGGATCAATGCAAAATACGGGATTTTTTCGTATCCAACTTCATTTATCATAAATGAAAGCGGAATCATTGAAGACATCGTCTTGGGAACGATGACAAAAAACGAAATGGAAAAAAGGCTGGGATTATAAAAAATCCCGGCTTTTTGCTTATATTGTCAAAAAAATGGAGAAAATGAGAATCATCTGGAGGTGATTCAACATGAAAAAAACAAAAAGGCGTACATTTGAAGAACTTGTCTCAGAAAACAAAAAAGAGCTTTTAACCAACCAGGAGTTTCTCGATCAGCTGGAAGACAAGCTTGAAGAGAAATTCAGGCTGAAATGACTTTTTAAAAATCAATTCATGTTTACGCCTCTTTTTGAGAATCCTATTTCTTAAAAGGAGGGATAGATGTGCCGAGAGAGCATGACAAACAGGCGAAATTTGCCCCGAGCCACCTTGGGACAAAGCCGGTTGAATATAAGCGCAACAAAGGAAAAAAGATGCATGATAAATCAGGGGAAACTCCGATTATTATGCAGACAAAAGGTGAGTAGTTTTTTAAAAGGAGGGGTTCGAATGATGAAACACAATCCGGATGACAGATCTGACAATGTTGAAAAGCTTCAGGACATGGTACAGAACACGATTGAAAACATCGAGGAATCCGAAGAACAGCTGTCATTTGCAAGCAATGAAGAACAGAGGCAGATCCGCGAAAAAAATGAGCGCCGGAATGAAAGCATTGAGGCAATGCGCAGCGAAATCCAAGACGAAGCTCAAGCTCGAAAACAAGGATATGATCAATAAACCAGGGCAACCTGGTTTTTTCCATGCCGCAAATGGAAGCCGCCAATCGTGTTTTTATCAAGGGCTTATGCTAAAATGGAATATACATTTTTTATAAGGGAGTAGAGGAAT
This sequence comes from Bacillus sp. KICET-3, assembly GCF_033261025.1. NCBI lineage: Bacteria > Bacillati > Bacillota > Bacilli > Caryophanales > Bacillaceae > Bacillus > Bacillus sp. KICET-3. The sequence goes on from NZ_CP137345.1 coordinate 2,305,176, forward strand.
TTGTTCGTCTCAAAAAAAGAAATTGAAGTCCGATATGCTGAAACAGATCAAATGGGCGTAGTCTACCACGCGAACTATCTTATTTGGATGGAGGTAGGACGGACGGCTCTCATTAAAGACCTCGGCTTTTCCTACGCGGAAATGGAAAAAGACGGCGTTCTGTCACCGGTTGTCGATGTCAGCGTTCGATACATAAAACCGCTTCGCTACGGAGAAACAGCGTCCGTACATACATGGATTGAAGAGTACAACGGATTTAAGACCGTTTATGGGTATGAGATTTTCAATTCGAATGGAGAAACCGCTGTAAAGGGGACATCGTCCCATATTTGCGTCGATCGGGGCAGCTTTAAGCCGCTTCAATTCAGGAAGCTTTATCCTGAATGGCATCAGGCGTATGAAGAGGCCAAAAAATAAATGGCTTTCGGAATTAACAGACAGGAGCTCTATACATGGAAGCGGGCGGTCCAGAACGGAGAGATCGCGTTTTTAACGCATTATTGGCTCGATGACAGGTTTCCCGACGCCCGCACTGTGACAAAAGCAGGCTGTCAAAATATTGAGAAGCTTGCCGCCTGGGGAAAACAGTACGGTTTGAAAAAGGAATGGATCGACCGAAGAAGCGAATTTCCCCATTTTGATTTAATGGGCCAAAAGCAAATCGAGATTTTAACAAAAGAAAAGCTTTTCAGCCACATCAGACGGTTTCGGCTTCAGGAACGCTGACCCGCCTTTAGACGCAGGACCATAGTCCGTCGTAAAAAAGAACGCTGTAAAAGCGTTCTTTTTTACTGATATTCAAAAACCGGTTCTTCAGCAGATTCATTATAGGTCACAAAGAGATCGTGGTTGTCGAAGTACCAAATATCGCTTTCCTCAATAAAAAACGTAATCCCGTCCGCTTCCGCGCTCGCGCCGATTTGCTGCGGCTCATCTTTTGAAACTCCAAGGGAAAATCCTTTTTGAACATTGCTGCAACCGCCGTAACGGACAAAGAAGCGGACTTGATCACCTTTTTTCAAATCGAGCTCATCCTTATACCAATTAAGCGCCTCTTCATTAATCTTCAAATTCACGGGAAAGCACTCCTTTTTTAATGGTTTCAATATGGTGTTGTTTATTTAGTATACAATGAATTGGTTTGATCATGAACATTTGATGTTCCGTTATCATGCGGCGGATGTCAGGCAGGGAGGCATCAGCCTTTGCCTGACATCCATTTTATTTTAGGTTCGGTTTTATTTAAAATTCTTTTAATGTTTGTCCGGTGTCTGTAAATGACAAATGCCGTAAGAATGACGACAACCGCCACCAAAAAAACGTCTTTGGTGAACAGACTGTATATCGTCGTATACAGGCCTGTCAAAATAGAAGACAGTGAAACGTACTTTGTAAGAAATAAAAACAGAAAAAACACCGCGACCATTGTGACAAACAGCAGAGGCTGATAGCAGAGCATTACGCCTCCGGACGTAGCGACGGCTTTTCCGCCTTTAAATTTTGCAAAAACAGGGAACATATGCCCGATGACGGCGGCCACACCGGCCAGCAAAGGATGGACGCCGATGTGCAGGAAGGCCGGCAAATAAGCGGCGAGCGTTCCTTTTAAAATATCCGCAGCAATGACAATCGAACCCGCTTTCACCCCAAGCGTCCGGAATGCATTTGTGGCTCCGAGGTTGCCGCTGCCGTGTTCTCTGATATCGATTCCTTTGGCAGCTTTGCCGACAATCAAGCCGGATGGAATGCTGCCGAGTAAATAGGCTAAAATCAATAATAAAGCAATTAACATTTCATTTCTCCTTTTTAAATGATCCCTACTCTTTATTTTAACATGAGAGGCATCTTTCATGACGGCTTTTCTTTTAGATGCACCGTATATATCATACAAGATAATGCGCTCTGCGCCTATTAAAACTTTGAATATCATGTCCGGTTTCATGTAAACTGAATATAAAAGGAGCTGAAGCAGGATGGAAAATCCAACGAAACAGGAAATTAAAAAAATCCTTGAGAACAGCAGACGAATTGCTGTGGTCGGTCTATCAAACAATCCCGAGAGAACGTCTTATATGGTATCAAAAGCGATGCAGGATGCGGGGTATGAGATTATCCCGGTCAACCCGACAATCGATGAGGTGCTCGGAGCAAAGGCGGTGGCTTCGCTGAAAGATATTGAGGGCCATGTCGATATTGTTAATGTGTTCAGACGATCGGAACATCTTCCAGATGTCGCCAAAGAGTTTTTGGAAATAGATGCCGACGTATTTTGGGCACAGCAGGGACTTGTCAGTGAAGAAGCTTATCAGATGCTTAGCGAAAAGGGCTATACAGTTATTATGGATTTGTGCATAAAAGTGGCCCATGCATTGACCAAATCAGCTTAAAAAAGACAAAAATCCTTGTGATTTCAAGGATTTTTGTCTTTTTTATTCGAGAATCTATTTGCGATTTATTATGAAAAAGATACAATAAGTCTTGGACAGTTTTTTTAAGAATGTTTTTCCATATTACGTTAAGCTGCCTTGTGCAGCCTCGAGAGATTCGTGTAAAATGACGATTGTGCCATGCAGCCGCTCATTTTTGACATTTTCCTGACAACTCTTAAAGCGATGTAGGGAAAAGAATTAGATATCGCTTTGATTTATATTTCAGAGTGTGTATTATTCTTTATAAGCAATGTTTGATTTTTGAAAGGGGTTTATGCATTTGGTTAAAAAACAGCAGGTTGACTATAATGATGATTCCATACAGGTGCTCGAAGGCCTTGAAGCGGTCAGGAAGCGCCCCGGCATGTACATCGGTTCAACAGACAGCCGCGGCCTGCACCACCTCGTCTATGAAATCGTCGACAATTCCGTTGATGAAGTTCTGGCAGGGCACGGGGATCACATTATAGTAAAAATACATAAAGACAATAGCATATCGGTGCAAGACAGAGGCCGGGGAATGCCCACAGGAATGCATAAGTTTGGCAAACCAACTCCCGAAATCATTTTGACCGTGCTTCACGCCGGAGGGAAATTCGGCCAAGGCGGCTACAAAACGAGCGGAGGCCTTCACGGTGTCGGTGCATCTGTCGTAAACGCCCTGTCAGAATGGCTGACGGTCACGATAGAACGGGACGGAAACGTCTACAGGCAGCGTTTTGAAAACGGCGGGAAGCCGGTGACATCCCTTGAAAAAATCGGAACGACGAAAAAAACCGGCACCCTGATTCACTTCAAGCCGGATCCAAAAATGTTCAGTACGACGACCTATAACTTTGAAACGCTTTCAGAGCGATTGAGAGAATCCGCCTTTTTATTAAAAGGCTTAAAAATTGAACTGATTGATGAACGGAACCAAACACAGGAAACGTTCCTTTATGAAAACGGAATCGAAGCTTTTGTCGCTTATTTAAATGAAGAAAAAGACCCTTTATGTGAAGTGGTGTCTTTTGAAGGAGAGCACAACGGAATCGAAGTCGACTTCGCTTTTCAATTCAACGACGGTTATTCCGAAAACATTCTTTCGTTTGTCAACAATGTCAGGACAAAAGACGGCGGAACCCATGAGTCGGGCGCCAAAACGGCGATGACGCGCGCGTTCAATGAATATGCGAGAAAAGTGGCCCTTTTAAAAGAAAAGGACAAAAACCTGGAAGGAACAGATATCCGGGAAGGGCTCGCGGCCATCGTATCAGTGCGCATTCCGGAGGAGCTTCTGCAATTTGAAGGGCAGACAAAAGGAAAGCTTGGAACCAGTGAAGCGAGGTCTGCGGTGGATGCCATCGTTTCTGAACAGCTTGCCTATTTTCTGGAGGAAAACAGAGAAACGGCGACTTTGCTTGTCAAAAAAGCAATTAAAGCTGCACAGGCGAGAGAAGCCGCCCGAAAAGCAAGGGAAGAGGCGAGAACAGGGAAGAAAAGAAAGAAATCAGAGGCGACGCTCTCCGGAAAGCTGACACCCGCCCAATCGAGAAATCCGGCCAAAAACGAATTGTACCTTGTTGAGGGGGATTCTGCCGGAGGCTCTGCCAAGCAGGGAAGGGATCGGAAATTCCAGGCTGTCCTGCCGCTTCGCGGAAAAGTCATCAACACGGAAAAAGCAAAGCTTGCCGACATCTTTAAAAATGAAGAGATCAATACGATTATTCATGCGATCGGCGGCGGAGTCGGCGCCGATTTCAATATCGACGATATCAATTACGACAAGGTCATCATTATGACCGATGCCGATACAGACGGCGCCCATATTCAAGTCTTGCTGCTAACCTTTTTCTACCGCTATATGAAGCCACTGATCGAGCATGGAAAGGTTTTTATTGCACTGCCGCCGCTTTATAAAGTCAGCAAAGGGTCAGGCAAAAAAGAAATCATTGAATACGCATGGTCTGACGAAGAAATGGACGATGTTTTGAAAAAAGTCGGAAAAGGCTACACGATCCAGCGCTATAAAGGTCTCGGCGAAATGAACGCAGATCAGCTCTGGGAAACGACAATGAACCCGGAATCAAGAACGCTTGTCAGGGTGAAAATCGATGATGCGGCTCGTGCTGAACGGCGTGTGACGACATTAATGGGCGACAAAGTTGAGCCGAGACGAAAATGGATTGAGAAAAATGTCGCTTTCGGACTTGATGATGAAGAAAGCAATATTTTGGAAAACGAGAACTTATCGGTCGCTGAGGAGGTTTAAATAAATGGCACAGCCAGAGATTTATCATGATTTACCATTGGAAGACGTGATCGGCGACCGTTTCGGCCGATACAGCAAATACATCATTCAGGACCGGGCGCTTCCTGATGCGCGCGACGGGCTGAAGCCGGTGCAAAGGAGAATTCTATACGCCATGCACGCGGAAGGAAACACACATGACAAAAACTTCCGCAAAGCCGCGAAAACGGTCGGTAATGTGATCGGGAACTACCATCCGCACGGGGACAGTTCCGTCTACGAAGCGATGGTGAGGATGAGCCAGGATTGGAAGGTCCGCAACGTTTTGATTGAAATGCACGGAAACAACGGAAGCATCGACGGAGACCCGCCGGCTGCGATGCGGTATACGGAGGCGCGGCTTGCATCGATCGCCGCAGAGCTTTTGCGCGATATTGATAAAGATACGGTTGAATTCGTTCCAAACTTTGATGATACAAGCAAGGAGCCTGTCGTCCTTCCGGCGATGTTCCCGAATCTGCTCGTCAACGGATCGACCGGGATTTCAGCCGGCTATGCGACAGACATTCCGCCGCATCACCTCGGAGAAGTCATCGATGCCGTCATTAAGCGGATTGATTCTCCGAACTGCAGTGTTGATGATTTAATGGAGTTCATTACAGGTCCTGATTTTCCAACAGGAGGAATCATCCAGGGAAAAGAGGGTATCAAAAAAGCCTATGAAACGGGAAAAGGCAAAATCATCATCAGGGGAAAAGCCGAGATCGAAACGATCAGAGGCGGCCGTGAGCAAATCGTGATTACCGAAATCCCGTTTGAAGTCAACAAGGCGAATTTAGTGAAGAAGATGGATGAATTCAGGATTGAGCGGAAAGTCGAAGGGATATCAGAAGTCCGCGACGAGACCGACCGCACAGGCCTCAGAATCGTCATTGAGCTCAAAAAAGAAGCGGATGCCCAAGGCGTATTAAATTTCTTATACAAAAACACCGATTTGCAAATTCCATATAACTTTAACATGGTGGCCATCCATAACAGAAGGCCGATGCTGATGAATCTGACCTCTATTCTTGATGCTTATATCGGGCACCAGAAGGAAGTCATCACAAATCGTTCTCAGTATGAGCTGAAAAAAGCGAAGGAACGGCATCATATCGTCGAAGGTTTAATGAAAGCATTGTCCATCCTGGATGATGTCATTGCAACGATCCGTTCATCAAATGATAAGCGGGATGCCAAAAACAACCTGATTGCCAAGTTTGCCTTCACAGAGCCGCAGGCTGAAGCGATTGTTTCATTACAGCTTTACAGATTGACCAATACCGATATTACGGCATTGCAAGAAGAGGCAAAAGAGCTTGAGCAAAAAATAAACGAGCTTGAAGCGATTCTCTCCAATGACAAGAAGCTGCTGAAGGTCATCAAGGACAATCTGAGAAAAGTCAAAAAAGCCTATGCGGGCGACAGGCTGTCTGTGATCGAAGAAAAAATCGAAGAGATTAAAATCAATCTCGAAGTCATGGTGGCCTCTGAAGATGTTTATGTTACGGTGACGAAAGACGGCTACATCAAACGAACAAGCCAGAGATCTTTCGCTGCTTCAAACGGCCAGGATTTCGGCATGAAAGATACGGACCGCCTGCTTTGTCAGCTGGAAATGAATACGACTGATGTGCTGCTCCTGTTTACGAATAAAGGAAGCTATGTATATTGTCCAGTCCACCAGCTTCCGGATATCAGATGGAAAGACTTGGGTCAGCATATTACGAATATCATTTCGATTGACAGTGATGAATCGATCGTAAAGGCGATACCGGTCAAGGAATTTACAGAATCAGAATATCTGCTGTTTTTCACGAAAAACGGAATGGCGAAAAGAACACCGCTTCTTCAATATAAAGCGCAGCGCTATTCGAAGGCTTTAGTCGCCCTGAACCTAAAAGGCGATGATGAAGTGATCGACGTTCATGTAACAGATGGAGCGAAAGACGTGTTTATCGCGACACACTCGGGCTACGGTTTATGGTTTACAGAGGAAGAGGTCAGCGTCGTCGGCGCCAGGGCGGCCGGTGTCAAAGGCGTTAATTTAAAGGATGGCGATTTTGCCGTCTCAGGCCAGATCCTTGAAGATTCAGACGTGCTCGTCCTCGTCACGCAGCGCGGCGCTGTTAAAAGAATGAACCGCACCGAATTTGAAAAAACATCAAGGGCAAAACGCGGCGTCCTGATGCTGAGGGAGCTGAAGAAAAAGCCGCACCGCATCGCCGGACTGCTTGCCTGCTCCTACCATGATCAAATCACGATGCAAACTGAAAAAGGCATTATAGAAGAGATGCTTGTCAAGGATATCAAGCTTCATGACCGTTACAGCAACGGTTCTTTCATCATTGACGAAGATGAGGCCGGGGAAGTAACGGATGTATGGATTAGCAAACAAGGACAGGAGTGAAATCGACCTGCACCCAATTGTAATTCAATATCCAGGGGCATCACACATGCCAAGCTAACACCAGTGAATACTTAGAGCAGAGTCCCTTATTTTTTGAATATATAATGTTGTGCCGTTACAACGTATTTTTTTGTAGTGCTGAGTAAGCGTCAAATATATGAAAGGTCTCTCTGCTTATTTGATAACAGAGTAAAACAACCCAGTCCATGTTCACGCCTTTAGTGAAGATGGACTGGGTTTCCTTGTTCACACCAAGATTATTGTACTTCTAACTCTTTTACAGTTTCGCCTTCAATTAACACCGGTTGATAATAGGTTTCGTTTGGCAAATCCTTCTTTCCTTGTAATTTCTTAATGACCCAATCAGCTGCATCGCGCCCCATTTGTTCTTGAGGGTGTGTCAATGTTGTTAGTTTGATATTCGCATTTTTGGCAATATACGAATTGTCCTGACCAATAATTGATAATTTGTCTGGGATAGAAATATTAAGTTGTCTGCATACATTTGCTACTTCCAACCCTACTTCGTCGTTATAGCAAACAATTGCAGTCAACACGTCTCTATTTTCATTTAGGAACTTCTTCAGGTTTGTGTATAGGTCCAGCTTCGTCTCTGTATTGTACGAAAGCACATGCTCTGGTTGAAATCGCAATTTGGCTTCGCCAAGCGCTTTTATATACCCCTTCATTCGATACTTTCCTTGTAAATCATCCTCTTTTGAAATGAGTCCAATTCGTGTATGTCCTTTTGATATTAATTCTTTTGTAGCGAGATAGCTAGACTGCACGTCATCGAGACAAAGAAAAGGAACTTCTAATTCTTCATAATAAGCATTGATCATGATGAAAGGAATATCCTGTTCCTTGAACGATAGGTAGTAAGCAATATTGGGATTGTATAGATTGCTTTTCGTAGGTTCAACAATCAAACCATCTACGCCATATGACAACATCATTTCCAGAGCTTTTTTTTCTTGTTCGACATCATTATTTGTACTAGCTAATAGTAACGAATAATTAGCCTCATTCAATCTCCCTTCAATTCCACGAATAATTGAGGGGAAAATGTAATCAGAAATGTAGGTCGTGATTACACCGATTGTTTTATTATTGGAATTCACGCCAGATTTTGATTGATACTGGTTACTAACATAAGTGCCAGACCCTTTTTCACTTCTTAAGAATCCCTCGTTCGATAGTTCTAAAATGGCCTTTCGAACAGTGTGCCGGCTAACTTTGTACTCTTCTTGTATGGCGGATTCAGTAGGAATTTGTTCTCCTACGCTGTAAACTCCTGAAAGAATTTTACTTTTTATATCATCAATGATGACCTTATACTTTGGTTTCATTTCACTCACTTCTTTCATAGTTGTTCGCATTCTAATTTTTTTAATTGAATGATTTGTGTGGACATATTTTATCATGGCTTTGAATGAATTAAAAGATTCCACCTATTTAAATTAACAAGCAATTATATTTTTTCTTTAGGTTTTATGTTATACAAATACCTTTTATTATAAACATGAAGAGAAAAATAACAGAAATATCGTTGTGATATTTATATGAACATATTTTATTATTCGTTGACAAATGTACGTACAAAAAATATACTAAGGTTGTTAATAAAGTTAAGCGAAAAAGAAAGCGCCTTCTTTCGATTAATTTTGAAATCGCTATCAGAGAGGGGAGTAACGTGAAAACGAATCGAGTAAACATCAAACAAGCGATAACTGAGGGAGAAACATCACTTGGAATCGAATTCGGATCCACACGTATTAAAGCAGTGTTGATTAATAGTAGTTTTGAAACAATCGCATCTGGAAGCTATGAGTGGGAAAACCTCTTGGAAGATGGATTTTGGACGTACAACTTAGTAGATATTATCACTGGATTGCAAACAGCTTACAGTGAAATGAAGAAAGAAGTTGAACGAAATTATGGCATCACCATTCGCAAAATTGGTTCTATTGGATTTTCTGCAATGATGCATGGGTATATGGCTTTTGACAACACAGGGGAGCTGCTTGTTCCGTTTCGAACTTGGCGCAACTCAACAACCAGTGCTGCAGCAAAAGAATTAACTGATCAATTTCAATTCAATATCCCTGAACGGTGGAGTATTGCTCACCTTTATCAAGCGATATTAAATGAAGAGAAGCATTTGCCTCGCATTGATTATATCACCACTTTAGCCGGGTACATTCACTGGTTACTGACTGGTAATAAAGCAATTGGCATTGGAGATGCTTCGGGCATGTTCCCAATTGATGAATCAACGCAAAATTACAACGAATCGATGGTCAAGCAGTTTGATGAACTGATTTCGATCAAAGGTTATCCTTGGAAGCTGAAGGATATTCTCCCCAAAGTTTATATTTCAGGCGAGCAAGCAGGTGAATTAACCGAAATTGGTGCGAAAATTCTGGATCAATCAAAAAATTTACAACCAGGCATTCCAATTTGTCCACCAGAAGGCGATGCTGGAACAGGAATGGTTGCTACGAATAGTGTGAGGAAACGCACTGGAAACATCTCAGTAGGAACTTCAGTTTTTGCCATGATTGTATTAGAGAAAGAACTTTCAAAAGTATATCCGGAAATTGATTTGGTAACAACACCAAACGGCAGTCCGGTTGGAATGGTTCATGCGAATAACTGCTCAAGTGATATTAATGCTTGGCTAGGATTGTTCCGTGAATTTTTTGAGGCAATGGGACAAAAGGTTGAAACGAATAAATTATTCGAAGTGATGTTAAATAAAGCTTTGGAAGCCGACTCAGATGGCGGTGGTTTACTAAGCTACGGTTATTTCTCCGGTGAAAATATTACAGGATTAGAAGAAGGCCGGCCATTATTTGTCCGCTCACCAGAGAGTCGTTTCAATTTAGCAAACTTCATGCGGACACACCTTTTTACAGCTTTTGCTGCTTTGAAAATCGGAATGGATATTTTGACAAAAGAAGAAAATGTTGCAATTGACAGCATTTTAGCTCATGGTGGTTTATTCAAAACCCCTCTTGTTGGACAAAAAATTGTTGCAGCTGCAATGAATACGCCAGTATCAGTTATGGCGACAGCCGGAGAAGGCGGTGCATGGGGAATGGCTATTCTTGCTTCTTACATGATGAACAAAGATCAAGAAGAAAGCTTAGAAGACTTCCTCGACAAAAGAGTCTTTCAAGAGGCTGATGGGCAAGAAATTTACCCTGATCAATTAGATGTTGAAGGATTTGAAGCATTTATCGAACGGTACAAAAAAGGTTTAATGATTGAGCAGGCCGCTGTAGATCATTTGATTTTATGAGTGGAAAGATGGGGGGATTGACGTGTTAGAACAACTGAAAGAAGAAGTATTTCAAGCAAATTTGGACTTGCCTAAATATGGACTCGTGAAATACACATGGGGAAATGCAAGTGCCATTGACCGTGAAACCGGTTTATTCGTTATCAAACCCAGTGGTGTTGATTATGAAACGATGAAAGCTAGTGATATGGTGGTTGTTGATTTAGATGGCAATGTTGTTGAGGGAGAGTTGAGGCCTTCATCAGATACAGCGACTCACGCAGTACTTTATAACCATTACCCTGAAATTGGAGGAATTGTACACACTCATTCAACTTGGGCGACAATCTGGGCTCAAGCAGGCCTTGATGTTCCAGCGATGGGGACCACTCATGCAGACACATTCTATGGTTCCGTACCATGTGCCCGTTACTTGACACAAGAGGAGATTGATCGTGGTTACGAAGTAGAAACAGGTAATGTAATCATCGAAACATTTGAAGAGCGTGGGTTAGATATTTTAGCTGTTCCTGGTGTCTTACTTCATGGTCATGGTCCATTTACTTGGGGCAAAGATGTAAAATCAGCAGTATTGAATAGTGTGGTGTTGGACGAAGTTGCGAAAATGAATTTATTTACACGAGAATTAAATCTTTTTGCAAAAGAATTGCCACAACGTATTTTAGATAAACATTATTTACGAAAACACGGTAAAAATGCTTATTATGGTCAAAAGTAATATCAATTCTATCAAACTATCAATTATCCCATTAATTTAAGAAAAGAGGGTTATTATGTTAACAACAGGGAAAAAAGAATTTTGGTTTGTCGTAGGTTCACAACATCTTTATGGGGAAGAAACGTTAGCAGAAGTCAGAGCACACGCACAAGCCATGACCGATGCATTAAATGAAAGCGCTGTTTTGCCATACCCGCTTGTATTGCAAGATTTAGCTGTTAGTGCTGATAAAATCACAAGCATCATGAAAGAAGTAAACTATCGTGACGAAGTAGCCGGTGTCATCACTTGGATGCATACTTTCTCACCTGCAAAAATGTGGATTCGCGGGACAAAATTATTACAAAAACCATTACTTCATTTAGCGACACAATTTAATGAAAGTATTCCATGGACAACGATTGACATGGACTTTATGAACCTAAACCAATCTGCTCATGGTGACCGTGAATATGGTTTTATCATTGCCCGCTTGAAAAAACAAAATAAAGTTGTCGTAGGTTATTGGGAGCGCCCTGAAGTGCAACAGCAAATTGCAGAATGGATGGACGTAGCGGTTGCTTATAACGAAAGCTTCAACATCAAGGTCGCTCGTTTTGGTGACAACATGCGTAACGTTGCTGTTACCGAAGGGGATAAGGTTGAAGCGCAAATTCAATTTGGCTGGACAGTTGATTACTTTGGTATTGGTGATCTTGTTCAATACGTGAATGCGGTTACAGATAAAGAAATTAATGATTTGTTTGCAGAATACGCAGACCTTTATGAATTTGATTATGGTACTTACAGTCAGCAAGATTGGGAGAAGAGCGTAAAAGTACAAGCAAGCTATGAAATCGCCATTAAACGTTTCTTGGATGATGGTGGTTACAATGCCTTCACAACTAACTTTGAAGATTTATATGGAATGAAACAACTTCCAGGTCTTGCCGTCCAGCGATTGATGGCGCAAGGATATGGCTTTGCTGGTGAAGGAGATTGGAAAACTGCAGCGCTCGATCGCTTACTCAAAGTGATGAGCCGCAACCAATCAACTGGCTTTATGGAAGACTACACATATGAATTAGCTGCCGGTCAAGAATCAATCCTTCAATCACATATGCTTGAAGTTGACCCATCTTTAGCAAGCAACAAACCAAAAATTATCGTATCTCCATTAGGTATTGGTGATCGTGAAGACCCAGCACGCTTAGTGTTCGACGGAAAAGCAGGAGATGGTGTGGTTGTTTCAATGGCAGACTTTGGTACGCATTACAAACTGTTGATTAACGAAGTTTCTGCATATGAACCAACTGTTCCAGCACCAAACCTTCCAGTGGCACGGGTACTTTGGGAAGTGAAACCTAACTTCCAAGATGGAGTGAAAGCATGGCTTGAGAATGGCGGCGGTCACCATACAGTTGTTTCATTGAATGTAACAACAGACCAAATGATCACTTATGCAAAGCTGGTTGACCTGGAATATGTAGTGATTAAGTAATGCCTCTAACCTCCGAGGAGGTTCTGCTTCCTTGGAGGTGAAAAATAGGTATATCAGATTTCAAAATATTTATGATTTTGTAAGCGTTATCGCGGTGTTCAGGAAAAATTGAAAGCGTTTAATAATAGGCGAATAAAACCTTGAGATTTAGGGAGAAGTCCCAACAAATAATATCCTAGCATGTATTTGCGGTTTGAAAGCGCTTTTATTATTTCTTAAAAAGCCATCAATAGTTTTGGTGGTGGGATTTTTGCACAATATAATTTCAACCTTGAGGAGGGAACTTTAATGGTTAATGAAAAGAAAATCTCAAGTGGCTTCATTTATTTTTTTGGGGCTTTTGCCGGCATTCTTTTCGGTTATGATATCGGCGTTATGACGGGTGCTTTGCCTTTTCTGCAACATGATTGGAACCTTCAAGACAACGCCGGGGTTATTGGCTGGATTACCTCTTCGGTGATGTTAGGAGCTATTTTTGGAGGCGCCCTGGCCGGACAACTTTCTGATCGTTTGGGACGGCGCAAAATGATTTTAATTTCCGCTTTAATTTTTGTTGTTGGATCCATTTTGTCAGGAATAGCACCTCATAATGGGATACTATTTTTGATTGTTTCTCGGGTTTTATTGGGATTGGCCGTTGGTGCTGCTTCTGCGTTGGTCCCAGCCTATATGTCGGAAATGGCGCCTGCACGTTTGCGTGGACGTCTGTCAGGAATTAATCAAACAATGATTGTTTCTGGAATGTTGCTTTCTTACATTGTTGATTTTCTATTGAAAGATTTACCGGAAACAATGGCATGGCGGTTGATGCTTGGTTTGGCTGCCGTACCTGCCTTGATCTTATATGTTGGAATGTTAAAGTTACCTGAATCACCACGTTTTTTAATAAAGAACAATAAACTTGATGAAGCTCGCAAGGTGTTGAGCTATATTCGCTCTAACAAAGAAGAGATTGATTCTGAAATAACGCAAATTCAAGAAACTGCCAGAGAGGAAACAAAGGCAAATCAAAAAGCATCATGGGCTACACTTTTAAGTAATAAATATCGTTTTTTATTAATTGCCGGTGTGGGTGTTGCTGCTTTTCAACAATTCCAGGGTGCAAACGCAATTTTTTATTATATTCCTTTGATTGTAGAAAAAGCAACAGGGAATGCAGCAAGTTCAGCGTTGATGTGGCCAATTATTCAAGGAGTTATTCTCGTACTAGGTTCATTAATATTCCTGATGATTGCTGATAAATTTAATCGCCGTACTTTATTAACAGTAGGCGGAACAATTATGGGGCTATCCTTTATTTTGCCGGCAATATTGAATATATTAATTCCTAATGCAAATCCGATGATGATGGTTGTCTTTTTAAGTATCTATGTAGCACTTTATTCATTCACGTGGGCTCCTTTAACTTGGGTCATAGTTGGAGAAATTTTCCCGCTGGCAATTCGCGGGCGTGCGTCTGGATTAGCTTCATCATTTAACTGGATTGGTTCTTTCTTGGTTGGATTGCTATTTCCTATTATGACCGCTTCGATGTCTCAAGAAGCTGTGTTTGCAATCTTCGGTGTGATTTGTTTACTTGGAGTTGTATTTATCCGGACACGCGTCCCTGAAACTCGAGGCCGCAGTTTAGAGGAAATTGAGAAAAATGGAGAAAATAGACAAGTTAACGCAAAAAGCGCCCAGATAAACCTATGAGGTTTGGAGTGGAATTAAAAGAAGCTATCTTGGGCACCGCTTATCGCAGGGGAAATCTTTGCACTAGTGCATTTTGAAACAGGGGTTTCAAAAGTGAAGATGCTTTTGTATTCATCATATACAAATCGTGAACATGATATGGAGGCGGAAAACTTCCCCCTCCATATTTGAAAGAAATTCGTTCAGCTTATACGTTCAAGTTGTGAAACAAACTATGATCTTCTAAAATTTCAAACTTAATTAAATACCATTCCACCATCGATGATAAGAGCTTGACCAGTCATATAATCTGAATCTGGTCCTGCAAGATAGGAAACGCACGCTGCTACATCTTCCGGCTCGGATAAGCGTTTTAATGCAATATTTTTAGCGAATTGCTCCATTCCCCATTCAAATGGCTTGCCTGCTTCATCAGCGGTTTGCTGTGCAATGCCCATCATCATAGGAGTTTTTACGATACCCGGACAAAAGGCGTTTACAGTAATACCTAATTCAGCTAGGTCTTTTGCCGCCGTTTGGGTAATACCGCGAACAGCGAACTTTGTTCCGCCGTAAACTGCCAAGCCCGGGTTACCGACTTGACCGGCTTGAGAAGAAGCATTAATGATTTTTCCACCGTGACCGAGTTCTTTGAAGGCTTTTACAGCTGCTTGTATTCCCCAATAAGTACCGCCGACGTTAACATCATAAATTTTTCGATAATCTTCATAAGTAATGCTTTCAATAGGGGTGGTTGGTCCAAGACCTGCATTATTTATAACCACATCAAGTCCACCAAGCCTTTTTACGGTTTCATCGACAGCTTTAAAAACATCATCACGATCAGCAACATTTACTTTAACCGCAATTGCTTTCCCATTAAATTGGTTAATTTCCTCAGCAACTTTTTTTGCAGTTTCTTCATTATAATCTGCAACCGCAACGGCGAATCCATCCTCTGCCAAGCGTTTGCAGATTGCTTCGCCAATTCCTTGGCCGCCGCCAGTAACAAAGGCGATTTTTCCAGATACTTTACTCATATGAACATCTTCTTTCTATATGTAATTGGTATTTATTTGGTACAGAAATATTATACCTTATATTTATCGATGTGAAATAAAGCCGCGGCGATTGTAAAAAAGATGTGATATTTAGTTTTAATTTTTGAAAAAATTTTAACTTTTTTAGAAGAAATACAGGCAGCAAAACGGAAAAATTGTACGTTAAGACGATAAACATTGATAAAAAAGAAATGTTCAACTACTTGTCACATTTAAACTAAATCCAGGTTAAATAGCAGCACCAAAAGGCGTTCCAAAAACAAAATATCAGCTACACCCTTTGCGGAAATAACCTATTTTTCATTTTCTTTTACTTACAAAATTTCCGAAACGTTGCATCCCAATCGGCAAAGACAGCTCTCGCGACTGGGCTCTTGATACGAGCGACAATCCTTTCGACATTTCGATGAGTATAACGATATTGATAGAGTGTCTTTTGGATGGCACATTCTATTCGAGAGGGGAAGGTGTCCAGTGCGCTTATTATGGGTAAGCTTGGTTTTTATACTCGGCAGAACAAGGCTGCCATGGCGCTTAGAGAGATGGGACGCATAGAAAAGACGATCTTTATCCTTAAAAAAATCACTCACAACCGGATTAAGATCAAATGAAAAGGCATGAGTCCGGAACAATATCGGACTCATGCCAATCAAACTGCTTCATGAATTTTTATTGCCTCACTTTTTGGGGGCATTGCAAAGGCGAGTGTTTTCTTTTTTAAATTAGCTGTCTTGGCGGTCGAAAAGATCGGTAATCGCGTGCATGACTTCAATTCCCTGGAAGACGAACAAATTTAAAGCTGTCAAGGAAAAGAGTCCGATAATCACCATTCTTATGATAAATAACATGTCTAAAACCTCCCGTTTTTTATGTTGGTTATGGTTTTTTAAACATGTGCTTTATCAACGTAAGAAGAGTGATAGAAAACAGCGAGCATGAATGCCTTCAGATGTTCTTTCAGCCGGTTTAGAATATAAACCCGGGCAGAAGCCGCAGCCAGGATCAAGAGCAGTATGAATTCATCTCTTAACCCGTGCGAATCCCATAAAGATTTAGCCTTTTCTTCACCATGCTTGCCGGCTGTCAGTTCGTGCAGTTCATCGCCTGAAACAGCCGCCTTCTGTGCATGATGGCTCATAGGCACATGGGGCATTGAGAACGAATGAAGGCTTGCAATGACTAAGAAAAACATAGACATTTGCAGAAACAACGACTTTTTCATCAGCTCTCACCCCCCTTTTGATCTCATAATCTTAGCATATTATATGATATCAGAAAAGATGATTTTTTTGTGACATTTTAGTCAGATTTATTGACAAGATTTTTTCTTTGTGTAGATATTTCTGATTTTTTTAATTTATTAAATCGATTGATTTGTTATAATGGGCCTATTGGGACGATAGTCAAAAGGAGGGGGAGGGATTAGGAGTTTCAAAAGACGGAATTTTCTATTTTTTATGTTTCCGTCAATATTATGATATAATCCTACCATGTTAAGAAACCTAACATCAAAATCTGTTTGTTTCAGGAGGGTGCTATGGAAGAAATTTTGAGCAAAGTGATCAATGTCCCGAGTGGGTATATTTGGACTTATTTAGTTTATATATTAATAGGGCTGGGCCTTTATTTCACTTTTAAGCTGAAATTTGTCCAATTCCGATTTTTTATAGAGATGTTCAGAATCGTTGGGGAAAAAAAGGAGAAAGGAAAAGGCGTGTCATCCCTGCAGGCATTTTTTATTTCAGCGGCTTCGCGCGTTGGAACGGGGAATCTTACCGGTGTGGCGCTTGCTGTTGCAACAGGGGGGCCGGGAGCGGTTTTCTGGATGTGGATTGTCGCGCTTGTCGGGATGGCGTCAAGCTTTGTTGAAAGTACATTGGCTCAAGTCTACAAGGTAAAAGACGGCGACCACTTTCGCGGAGGTCCGGCCTACTATATGGAAAAAGCGCTTGGCGCCAGATGGCTGGGGATTATATTCGCCGTTTTAATTACGATTACATTCGGCTTGATTTTTAACGCTGTACAAGCCAATACGATTGTCGGTTCAATGGAAGGGGCTTTCAATTTTGATAAAACGATCGTGGGAATTGTTTTAGCCGTCATAACAGCCTTTATTATTTTCGGCGGTCTGAAACGGGTTGTTACCGTATCACAATTGATTGTTCCCGTCATGGCGATTATTTATCTCGCTCTTGCTCTGTACGTCGTATTGGTGAACATTTCAGAGCTGCCGTCCGTTTTTGCGATGATTATAAAAGATGCATTTGGCATTGAGCAGGTTGCAGGCGGGTCGCTTGGAGGAATGATTATTATCGGTGCCAAGCGCGGTCTTTTCTCAAACGAAGCCGGAATGGGGAGCGCCCCGAACGCGGCCGCCACGGCTCATGTGTCACACCCGGCTAAACAGGGCTTTATTCAAACACTCGGCGTATTCTTTGACACGATCGTCATTTGCAGTGCGACAGCCTTTATGATTCTCCTGTTTAATTTGACGCCTGGGAAAAAGCTTGACGGCATTCAAATTACACAGGCGGCCATGCAGCATCATATCGGAAGCTGGGCGCCGGTATTCGTCGCCGTGGCGATTTTCCTGTTTGCTTTCAGCTCAATCGTCGGAAACTATTATTATGGTGAAACCAATATTGAATTTATTAAAAAGAGCAAAATCACAATGACCGTTTACCGTATTGCCGTGGTCGCCATGGTAATGTTTGGTTCGCTGTCAGGTTTCCAGCTTGTCTGGGATATGGCGGACTTATTTATGGGAGTGATGGCGATTATTAACCTGATTGCGATTCTGCTCCTTTCAGGAATCGCGGCCAAAGTATTGAAGGATTATGCTGATCAGCGGAAAGAAGGGAAAAATCCGGTTTTCAAAGCAAGCTCTATTCCTGGATTAAAGAATGCTGAAGCCTGGGGAGAAGAGAAGGAAACACCGGAGTCATAAGGAAAGATATATTGAAAGAGGCGTCATTTGATCGATCATGACGCCTTTTTTCTTTATTTAAAATTGGCAGCTGAAAGAAGTGATTTCGTTCAAATCGATGCCGAAGTAGACCCAGCGGTACTGGCGCGGCCTCCACCGGTATCCCGCGATGGAATTGCGGCCGACAAAAATCGGAAAGAACCAGAAACGTCTTCCGTTTCTTAAACGGATAACCGTAAATCGGTAAAGGCACCTTCTGATTCCGCCCGGATCAACGGCAAAGGTTGAAACACCGCTGTCCTGGGGAAACTGGCTGGGAGGAGGGGGCAAAAACTGCTGCTGTGTCTGCCCTCCCGCACCTGGAGGCGGCCCTGGGGGGAATTGCTGGCGATACGGATCATACGGATCATATAGAGCGGGATGATATGGATGCAATCAAAAAACGCTCCTTTCTTTTTGTTTGCTTTATCCTATGTTCTGACAGAGAAATGGGAGCTTGCCTATTTAAAAAAATCCCTAAAGCCTGAAATGGCTTTAGGGAGAAAGGTTATATGCTTTTGCGGGGCGCCCGTTTTCGATATACGACATAGCTTCTTGTCAAATATTTAAGCGGCATGCTGAATACATGCACGAGCCGCGTGAATGGCCAGACGATGAAAATGGCATAGCCCATGACGATATGAATTTTAAACCAGAGGGGCACGGTTGCCATAAGTGAAGCGTCCGGTCTGAACAAGAAAATGTTTCGGAACCACGGCCCGATGGTCGTACGGTAGTCAAAGCCTTTTGAATCAATGTTTAAAAACGTCGCCGCCAATCCCGTCACCATCATGAACAATAGGCCGACGAGCGTGATCAAATCACTGGCGGAGCTTGTTTTCCTAATCCGTTTATCAGTTATTCTCCGATAAGTGAGAATGATGAGTCCTGACAGCGCAGCGATCCCGGCGGGCAGTCCAAAGCCGATCGCAATTTTGTGATACATATGCTCTGAGACGCCAAGCGTGTGATAAACGCTTTCCGGTATTAATATTCCCATCACATGTCCGCCGATGACGAAGAGGAGTCCCCAGTGAAAGAGGCTGCTGCCAAGCGCCAGCTTTTTCTTTTCAAGCATCTCGCTTGATTTGGCTGTCCAGCCAAACTGATCATGTTGATAGCGGTAAATATGCCCCCCGATAAAAACCGTTAAGACGATATAGGGGAGTATGGCCCAAAGTAATTGATCGATCATACCTGCACCGTCCCTTCAACGCCGATTTCCGCCAATCCGATTAACAGGGCTTCGAGCAGCGCTGCATATATGCTTTCGTTTTCCAGAAGCTGTGATTTTAATTCTGCCAGATTGGATAAATACTTTTGAAAAACGGCTTTGACTTTTTCGAGTTCTGCAAGGGCGGCAAACTCAAGCATCAGCGGCAGATAATCCGGAAGTTCTTTGTCAATCGGCTGAAAGCCCGATTGCTGATATAGATCTTTCAGCTGCAAAAGCTCGAGTCCGCGCTCACGCTGTTCACCGGAGTTGAAATAGGTGACATATAAGTTTGTTTTTTTGCCGAAATCAAACGTGTAGACATATGTTTCGATCAGTTCCTCCGGAGAATAGGCAGCCGAATCATTCAAAAATCCGAGCAGCTGCTCTTGCAGCGGTTTATGCTGAATGTGGCTGATCGTGTTTTGCCATTCAGAGCGTTCATTTCTCCATTCTTCATCAGGATAAGACAGAAGATAGGAAAGAGCAGCGAAAACGGCCTGTTTATCTGTTGCGTCCATTATGCTTCACTCCAGTTTCATAGGTTTTGGCAGGGGCCGGGACCTCCGGCAAATGATAACCCGCAGCTTCCTTGTTCCATATATAAGTCCGCCACCTCTTCGCGGTGTGCGCTTGGAATGACGAAGCGGTCATCATACTTGGCGATCGCGAGGAGACGGTACATCTCTTCAATTTGCTGCTCCGTCAAACCTGTGTCGGCAACCAGGTCAGGGTTCATTGGTTTATTTGTCTGGCTGGCTCTCATATACATCCGCATGACGGACATTTTCTTTAATGTGGTTTTGATATGAGCTGTATCACCGGCCGTCAGCAAATTCGCCAAATATTCAATCGGAATTCTCATTTGCTCAATGGCAGGGAAGATGTCTTCCGCCGATTGAGCTGTGCCTTTTCCTTCAAACATGTTCATGATCGGACTGAGCGGCGGAATGTACCATACCATCGGCAATGTCCGATATTCCGGGTGAAGGGGGAGGGCGATTTTCCAATCGATGATCATTTTGTAAATCGGCGATTTTTGCGCCGCTTCAATCCACTCCGCCGGAATGCCTTGCGCTTTCGCTTCTTCGGCGACAGCGGGATCATTCGGATCAAGGAAAATTTCCAGCTGGGAGTGATACAAGTCTTGTTCATTTTCGACTGACGCCGCTTCCTGCACTTTGTCAGCGTCATAAAGCATAACGCCGAGATAGCGGATTCTGCCGACGCATGTCTCAGAACAGATCGTCGGAAGTCCGGCTTCTAAACGCGGAAAGCATAATGTGCATTTTTCGGCCTTGTTCGTTTGCCAATTAAAATATACTTTTTTATAAGGGCAGGATGATACACAATGTCTCCATGAGCGGCATGCATTCTGATCGACCAGAACGATCCCGTCTTCTTCGCGTTTGTACATCGCTCCTGATGGACAGGAAGAGACGCATGACGGGTTGATGCAGTGTTCGCAAATTCGCGGAAGGTACATCATGAAGACATCTTCGAATTCTGTTTTAATCGATTCTTCCATTTTTTTAACGTTCGGATCCTCAAGTCCGGTAATATGGCCGCCGGCGAGATCATCCTCCCAGTTCGGGCCCCATTCAAGATTCATGAAGTCTCCCGTAATGGAAGACTTCGGTCTTGCGACAGGCTGATGCTTTTTCTCGGGGCTGTTTGTCAATGTTTCATAATCATAGTTCCAAGGTTCGTAGTAATCATCGATTGTCGGCTGGTACGGGTTGTAAAATAAATTCATCAGCCTCGTTGCTTTGGCTCCCGATTTCAGCTGCAGCTTGCCTTTTTTCAGCTCCCAGCCGCCTTTGTATTTATCCTGGTTTTCCCATTGTTTCGGGTAGCCGATGCCCGGTTTTGTTTCGACATTGTTGAAATACATATATTCTGCACCTGAACGGTTTGTCCATGTGTTTTTGCATGTTACGCTGCACGTATGGCAGCCGATGCATTTGTCCAGGTTCATGACCATTCCGATTTGCGCTTTAATCTTCAAGCCAATCGACCTCCTTCAATTTTCTAATCACGACATTGAGGTCGCGCTGATTTCCAGTCGGCCCGTAGTAGTTGAAGCCGTAGCTGAGCTGTCCGTAGCCGCCGATCATCTGCGTCGGCTTGACATGGATGCGGGTTGGGCTGTTATGGGTGCCGCCGCGGTTGTTCGTCAGTTTTGTCCCCGGCACGTTGATATGCCGGTCCTGGGCATGGTGCATAAACGCCATTCCTTTCGGGATGCGGTGCGATACGACGGCGCGGGCGACGACGACTCCGTTTCTGTTGAAGCACTCAATCCAATCATTATCTTGAATGTCGGTTTCCGCCGCATCATCTTTATTCATCCAAACCGTCGGTCCGCCCCTGAACAGGGTGAGCATCGGCAGGGAGTCGAAATACATGCTGTGGATCGACCATTTATTATGCGGTGTTAAATAGTTCAACACGATTTCTTTTCCTTCTTGTTCAGGACGCTTGTTCAAGAATGGGCGATGGATCAGGATCGGCTTGAATGTCGCCATGTTTTCTCCGAATTCCATCATCATTTCATGGTCAAGATAAAACGATTGTCTGCCTGTCAGTGTTCTCCACGGGATCAGCTTCTCCACATTTGTCGTAAATGGAGAATAGCGGCGTCCTCCTTTTTCAGACCCGCTGAAAGCAGGGGAGGTGATCACTGTTTTCGGCTGAGCCGATATTTGTTCAAACGTAAAACGTTCTTCTTCCCGTTCATCAGCCAAATCTTTCAATTCCAGACTCGTGATTTTTTCAAGCGATTCCCATGCCTTTACGGCTACTTTTCCATTTGAAGTAGACGACAGGGTCAAAACGGCTTCTGCGGCCTGTTTTGCATCATGGATCATCGGACAGCCCTTTGCAACATTGTCTTCAGTCACAACACCGAGTATCTTTTTCAGGGAGTTGTATTCCTCTTCAACAGACCAGTTCATTCCTTTTGTTCCGTAAGGCTGTTTGACGACATTCGGCCCGAGAGATGTCATTTTATGAAAAATCTGCCTGTAATCGCGTTCCACGACATGAATTTGCGGCATGGTTTGACCTGGAACAGCGGTACATTCGCCTTTGCTCCAATCCGTGATTTTCCCCAATGGCTGCGCCAGTTCCTGAGGGGTATCATGGAGCAGGGGAGTGGCAACTGCTTCCTTCACCGGTTCCATGTCAACTTCCTCAGCCAAATCGGAAACCGCTTTTGCCAAAGCTTTAAAGATGTCCCAGTCAGATTTTGCTTCCCAAGGGGCTGAAATCGCCGGGTTAAACGGATGAATGAACGGGTGCATATCCGTGCTGCTGAGATCGTGCTTCTCATACCATGTAGCCGCAGGAAGCACAATGTCGGAATACAGAGCCGTGCCGGCCATGCGGAAGTCGAGATTGATCAATAAGTCGAGTTTGCCTTCAGGCGCTTTGTCCCGCCAGGTGATTTCTTCCGGACGGATGCTGTCATGATCTTCATTCATTAGCCCGTTTGTTGTGCCGAGCAAATGCTTCAGAAAATATTCGTGGCCTTTGCCTGAGCTTGAAATTAAGTTGGCTCTCCAGACGAAAAGGTTTCTCGGAAAATTCTTTTCATTGTCAGGGTCTTCAATCGAAAATTTCAATTTTTTATCTTCAAGCTGTTTGGCGATGTATGTCCCGACTTCCTGAACGTTCCGGGCGCCCGATTGTTCCGCTTCCTTATATAAATCAATCCCGTTTTTTTCGAATGTCGGGTATGACGGAAGCCATCCTAGCCTTGCCGCCAGCACGTTATAATCGGCATGGTGTTTGTAGCGGGACGTTCCCGTGATTGGAGAAGCCAGATTGCTGATTGGTTCATCCTCATAACGCCACTGGTCAGTCGCGAAATAGAAGAATGAAGTTCCGTTTTGCAATTTAGCCGGACCGCCCCAGTCTTTAGCCATGGCGATCGTCTGCCAACCTTCAGCAGGACGGAGCTTTTCCTGGCCGACATAGTGGGCCCAGCCGCCTCCGTTGACTCCTTGTGCACCGACGAGAAGAACGAGATTCAATACCGCCCGGTAAATGGTGTCTGAATTGAACCAGTGGTTAATCCCGGCACCGACGATAATCATTGAGCGGCCATCTGTGTCTATCGCGTTTTGCGCGAATTCCCTCGCAATTTTGACGACCTGGCCGCGATCAACGCCGGTGATCTGCTCTTGCCAAGCAGGTGTAAACGGTTCTGGATCATCAAATGACTCAGCTGTCTGTCCGCCAATTCCGCGGTTGACGCCGTAGTTTGCAAGAGTCAGATCAAATACGGTAGCCACAAAGACTTCCTCGCCGTTCAGATTCAATTTTTTGATCGGAAGGGGCCTTTCCAGCACTTTGTTGCCGTCATGAGAGAAATAAGGAATTTTGACCGTGCCGATCATATCTTCTTTTCCGAGCATGGAAAGCCGCGGTGAAATTTGCTGTCCGGTCTCTTCATCAATCATGCGCAAATTCCATTTCCCTTTGCCGTCCCAGCGCGAGCCCATAGTTCCTTGCGGGATGGCGAAATCGCCTGTTTCTTCATCCCAGACGGCCGGTTTCCATTCATCATGCTCTGTCCGGCGGCCGATGTCTTTCGCATGGAGAAAACGGCCGGCCGTGAATTGTCCGCCTTCTTTATTCAAGGTCACCAAAAACGGGAAATCAGTATATTGTTTTGCATAGTCAATAAAGCGCTCCGTCTTTTGATTGACATAAAACTCTTGGAGTATGACGTGGCCCATTGCCATCGCAAGCGCTCCGTCTGTTCCTTGTCTGATGCTCATCCAGTCATCAGCAAATTTTGTGGATTCGGCAAAGTCCGGGCTGATGGATATGACTTTCGTCCCTCTGTAACGGGCTTCAGCCAAAAAGTGTGCATCAGGTGTTCTTGTCAGCGGGACATTCGACCCCCATGTCATGATATAGCCGGAATTGTACCAGTCACTGCTTTCCGGTACATCTGTCTGGTCTCCCCAGATTTGCGGAGAGGCAGGAGGGAGGTCGGCATACCAGTCATAAAAACTGAGCATCGGACCGCCGATCAGCGACATAAACCGGGAGCCGGCCGCATGGCTGAGCATGGACATAGCCGGAATCGGCGAGAAGCCGACATTGCGGTCAGGACCGTATTTCATCACGGTATAAAGGAGGGAAGCGGAAATCAGCTTTAATATTTCGCTCCATTCCGCCCGGACAAAACCGCCTTTTCCGCGCGCTTGTTTATAAGCCTTTGCTTTTTCAGGGTTTTCAACGATCGATTTCCATGCATCTAAAGGGTTGCTGTGGGCGCTTAAGGCTTCCCGCCACATGTTGATCAGCACACCCCGGACGTATGGGTATTTCACGCGAAGCGGGCTGTAAATATACCAGGAGAAGCTTGCTCCCCGCGGACAGCCGCGCGGTTCAAAGTCAGGCATATCAGGGCCTGTGGAAGGATAGTCGAGACGCTGGCCTTCCCAGGTGACGATCCCGTTTTTTACATAAATATTCCAGCTGCAAGAGCCGGTGCAATTGACGCCATGGGTCGAACGAACCACTTTATCATGCTGCCATCTTCTTCTGTATACATCTTCCCAATCTCGGTCTTCATAAGAAGTCTGGCTGTGTTTATCAGAATGGTGTTCTATAGGAGAGAAATAATTTAATCTCCTGGAAATAGGGCTGTTTTTCTTTTTTTTCATTGCTGGTTCACTCCTCCTGAGTCAGTGATGCTATCTTCACTATATACGGAGGAGAAGCGGGACCTTGTTAACTTTGTCACAATGCTTGCGGATTTCACAAATTCGTCACATTTTTTAGACGAATTTGAAGGAAAAAGGGGAGGGGAGGCATTCGGACTGCAGGCGTCACAAAAAACGGCCCGCTTTCCATACAAATGAAAGCGGGCCGTTTTGCTTTTATTCAGCGGAGTTTAAAATTCGTTTTTCTCCGGTTATGTCCTGAATCGGGGCGATGTTTTGGGTGAATTCCAATGTGCCGATGTATTTGCCGTGTTCATCGCGGACGGCAAAGTAGCGGATGAACACATATTTGTCTTTGAATGGAATCCAAAAATCTTCAACATCTTTTTTGCCTGACTTAAAATCATCGAGGAGCTTATTGACGATATGAACGCTTGCCGGCGGATGGCAATTTTGTACGGTTCGGCCGATCACTGCCTTTGTTCTGGCGAAAATCCGTTCCTTGCCGTGAGAAAAGTAGCGGACAACATCATTCTCATCAATAAACGTCAGGTCAACGGGAAGGTGGTTCAGCATGAGTTCAAGCTGCTCAAGGGATAATGTTCCGGTAGGGAGTCTGACATATCCGTCAACTGCTTTTTCCATTGTCTGAAGCGGGTGGCGCTTAGGCTCCCAGACGGCTTCAGGCTCTGTCAGGCAATAGCCGATTTCATCGCTTTCCGCCGCAATTTTCAGCCATTCGTCTTCCGTTAATGTCCGCAGGGCCATCGGCAGTAGAATCTTTTCTTCTTTATCAATCATTTCTGTGCCTTCTTTTATAATAAAGCCCAGCTCGCGAATGACTTCGGCTTTTTGATCAGGTGTGTAGTTTTCCAATAACGCTTTCGTTTCTTTAATGCTTTTGCGGATAAAATCGTCAATCGCCCACATGACCTGGCTGGGGCCGGTGATCCCGTACTTTTCCAGATAGGGGAAGAGCAGGTTTTCTTTTCTGCTGTAATGCTTGTCTACATCCGCCAGCAGGTTTAAATCGCTGATCAGCTTGAAAATATGTTCTTCCGTGTCTTCCTTTTCAAACCGGTCCAAATGAAGCTGGATTTTAAAGTTCAAAAGGAAGTCTATTTCTTTGTTTTCCTTTATAAATGTATGAACCGGGTGGCCGGGCTGTTTTTCGGCCTCCGTGCGGTGGATGTCTTCAATCGATCCTTTAAAAACCGCTGCATGAACGGAGCAGAGCTTTTGGATCTCTTCAGGCTCGATTCCCTCTTCCTGTATTAAGGCCTGTTCCAATTGGGCGATTTCCTCTGCATTAACCGACCCGAACGCGGCCTGAAACCGTTGTTTGACATCTTCAAGAGGCGCTCCTTTATGAAGATCGATGATGATGTCTTTCAGCTGCTGCTTTCTTTCATGTGATAATTTCTGATGAGTTTCCCTGTTGTTAATGAATTCGCTCATGGTTCGTCTCCTCTCCAAACAGGTTCAAAGCCTTGTTCCCTTAAAATCGTCAGGATGTGCGTCAAATCAATGTTCTTCAGCCGCGCGCCCTTTGGGATCGTCATGATGCGGCCGGCAGTCTCAAGCATTCCGGGTTTTGCAATGTGGTCAAAACCGATATCTTTCATTAAGACTTTCAGCTCAGGATGCAATGTGCACAGTTCATAGACAGAAGCGTTTAAATCCAATGTCTTGTTCAGAAAGGATCACATCCTTTTGAAATTGATGATCATTCTCAGAATCGATCATAATACAAGCAGGAAGATACTTTTGTGATCCAGATCACATTTTTTTGCGCAATGCCTTCGGAATGTAGATGCAGCTGGGATCGCTTTCTAAATAATCGCCTGTCAAAGCGTATGCGCGTGAACGCGAGCCTCCGCAAACATGACGGAATTCGCAGACCCCGCATTTGCCTTTATAACCGTCAGGATTTCGCAGCTCTTTGAAAATCGGCGACTCGCGGTAAATGTCTGACAGCGGCTGTTGGCGAATGTTTCCTGCTTTAACAGGCAATAGTCCGCTGGGATACACATCACCGATATGGGAAATGAACAAAAAGCCGTTACCGTCATTAACGCCTTTAGGGGCCCGGCCAAGCCCTCCGATCGCATCGATTTTGCCTTTTTGCAATGCATCCTCATAGCGGATCTGAAGGTGGGGATCTTTTGCTTCCCGCATTTTTTGCTGGATGACGACCCGGCGGTAATGCTGGGCCGCCGTCGTTTTAATGTCAAAAGGCGCCCGTTTGGCCAAACGGCTGAGCCATTGAAACGCTTTTTCATGCTGAAGGGCTGAAATCATGTCCTCCCGTTTGGCCCGTCCGGTCGGGACGAGAAAAAACACGCTCCACAAAACACAATCTAATTGCTCAACCAGCTGTGCCATCTCATCAAGGTAATCGATGTTGTAAGTTGAGATCACCGTATTGATCTGCAAAGGCAATTGAAATTCATGGATATGCCGGATTGCATTCATCGTCAGGTCGAAGGAGCCGTCTGTTCCCCTGAAGTGATCATGAATTTCGCGGTTCGGGCCATCCAGGCTGAACGCCCAGCGGGATAAGCCGATATCTTTTGCAGTTTGGATGGCTTCCTTCGTCACATTCGGCGTTGCACTCGGTGTCATGGAAATGCGGACGCCTTTTCGGACGGCATATTGAATGATCTCAAAGACATCCTCCCTCATTAGCGGATCACCGCCGGTCAGCACCAAAATGGGGTTGTTCATGTTATAGATTTCATCGATTAATGCTTTTCCTTCTTTAAGAGAGAGCTCCCGCGGGTCACGGCGGTTTTGCGCAGACGCCCGGCAGTGGAGACATTTAAGCTCACAGGCTCTGGTCAGCTCCCAAATGACAATAAACGGAGCCTCCTGAAAATCACACTGTATCATGCTTCATCTGTCCTTTCGTTACTCTTCGCATTCATCGTAGCGGAAATAAGAAAATGAGAATGTTAAGTAGATCACAGTTTGAAAAGAGGAGAGAAGGGAGGAGCCCTTCTCATTCGGCGTTCTCCTGGGAGGAATGGAGATAACGCAAAAATAATTGATAGGAAAAGAATAGATTTTGCTGGAGCAGTTTGAGAAAGTTCATTTGCAGTTGTTGGTTATAAGTCATCATTTTTTTAAATATCGTAAAAGGAATTTCTAGTACAGTGGTATCAGCGGCAGTTTTGACAGAAATAAACGGAGATAAAAAAGGCTCTCCCTTTTGATCTATGGGAAACACATCGCCTTTCTCCCATTCGGCGATGATGCGGGAATCCTCAGGGAGCCTTTTGTCCGCAAAGAGCACTTCCCCTTTCAAAACAAAATAAACGGATTGTGAATGCAGAAACGATCGGGTGTGGCGGGACGATGCGATATCAATCACTTTTCCGTTTTTCAGCAGCCTTTTAATGATGGGGAGGGGCACCCCTAAAAACATAGGAAGATTTTTCAGAAATATCAAGTAGTCAAACCGGTCCATTGAATGTCCTCCTTCTATGCATGTAGCTACAGTATAGAAGGAAAGGCAGAAAAAGGCAGTGATAAAGTTCACACTCGGGATATGAAAAATGTCACTCACTGCTGGACATGAAGTTTTTATAATAGAGTAGAAGGGAGGAGTGTTTTTTATGAAAGTGTTGATACCGAAACAGCATGGCGCCTGGGCGATGCTTGTGATTCCTTTTTTCCTCGGTATGATCGGCGGAGGTGCTCATGTGCGGCATATTCCGCTGTTTATCGGATGGTTTTTTCTATACCTGGCGGCTTTTCCTCTCACAATGATGGTCAAAAAGAAAAAGACCGCTTTTTATCAAAAGTGGGCGCTGATCTACAGCGTTCCTGCCGTCCTGTTCCTGCTCGCCGCGGTCTGGACGCTACCTGCGCTCGTTTGGCTCGGGTTGTCCCTCGTTCCGCTTTTTCTCGTCAATCTGTATTATGCGAAAGAGAACAACGACAGAGCGCTCATCAATGATATTGCGGCGATCATCGTTTTTGCCGCAGGCGGGCTTGCGGCCTATTGGGCCGGCGATGGGCGGCTGGACGGCTGGGGATGGTTCATTTTTATCCAATCGATTTTGTTTTTTGTCGGCAGTGCATTTTATGTAAAGTCTATGATCCGCGAAAAGAAAAACAAACGGTTTCAATATTACTCATGGAGCTATCATCTCATCCTGCCGTTTTTATCTTTGGCATTTGGGGCCGGATGGGCGATCATCGGTTTTATTCCGAGCAGCTTGAGGGCATGGCTGTTATACGGGAGAAAATTGCCGGTCAAAAAAATAGGAATCTTTGAATTGCTTAATGCATGTTGTTTCATGCTTGCGATGGGCGTCTTTTTGCTGAATATATAAATAAAAACAAGGACATCTCATTGTCCTTGTTTCGGCATCGTGGAAAACGCTTGCATTTTCAGCGGCAAACCGTCTGTTTGAGACGGCGTCACAGACTGAACGCCGCCGCCGTGATCCTGTCAGCATATTCGCGCTTCCAGGCCAAGACGGCGTTTCTGCGTAAAAGGGGAGCCGTTTTGCCCGCAGCCCCGTTTGTTCCTGTATTAATCGATGTTGCATATTTCAAGCGGGCAATTTTCGCAGTCGATTTCACGTTTTAAATAGCTTAGGTTGTGAACGACGATTTTTCCCGATTCCTCAATCGAAATCACGCCGAGTTTCCGAAGGTCGCTCAGCATGCGGTTTACGCTTTCTCTGGCAGCCGCACAGAATTTCGCCAGATCCTGGTTCGTCAGCACGATGTTAATGAGAATGCCGTCGCTTCGTGTAATGCCGTAGCTGTTGGCGAGCCTGATCAGCGTAGAGTAGAGTGCTCCCTTTTTGCCATTCAGAAGGAGATCGCGAATTTTCGATTGGATTTTTCGCAAATGAGTGCTCATCCATTTCATAAATTCAAACGTTAAAGCGCCGTTTTGAATCAGTTCTTTTTCAAGTTTTTCTTTATTGATAACCAATACTTCGCCATCCGAGAGGATTTTCGCGCTCAGCATATATTTCGCTTCATCGGTAAAAAGCGTCAGTTCTCCGACAATATCATTTTTTTTGCACATTCTAAGCGTCAGTTCTTTTCCGTCAGACGTCAATTTGCCAATTTGGACGAGCCCTGACTGAATGAGATATAGTTCTTCTGCATCCATACCTTCTTGAAAAAGATAAGTATTTTGTCGGATTTTTCTTTTGGTGCTGATCGATTCCAATAAGTAATGCAGATCAGCAGAGATCAGATCTGTATCAGATTTTCGAACAGACACATTCATGGGAGCGTCACCCCTTTTAGAGAAAGTCATATTAAGCAGTTCTATTGTATCGTTAAATAAACCTGAATCATCTTATAAAAATAACAATCTTGTGAACTTATGAAGAATGTCCCAGAAAAAGACCTGAGCACATTAGCCTCAGGTCTTTGAAATGATGCGGGATGCGAAAGGTTTATAAATCCCGCGTTTTTGTTCCCGTTGATGTTTTGCCGACTTCCTGAAAATACATCCATGCGACGATGACAAAGCTGGCAAGGGCCGCTTCCGAAAGAGCCATAAATCCGATTGCATAATGGCCGGTCGCCTGAAAGACGCTTGATAAGATGAGAGGCGGGAAGAATCCACCTAAGCCGCCCATTGCTGAGACGATGCCATTGACAATCCCGGCCTGTTTTGAAAAATAAAACGGCACTAATTTGAAGATGACGCCATTTCCGATTCCCGCGCATACGGCAACCGTCAGAACGCCGAATCCATACAATCCGAGGCTCGGTGAAAAGGCCAATAAAATTCCTGACAACGTGCAGCCTGCAAAAACATACATTAAAAGCTTCAGCGCATTGAACTTATCCGCCAGCCAGCCGCCGACAGGTCTGAGAAACGTCGCAACTGCGATAAATCCTGCGGTCCTGAGCCCTGAATCAACGGGATCCAGTCCGAAGTTGTTGACAAGAAAGTTCGGCAGATAGATCGTAAACGCAACGAAAGAGCCAAATGTGATAAAGTAGAATAAACTTAAAAACCACAATGTCTGATTGCGATAGACTGCTTTGATTTGTTCTGAGACGGATACTGTGACTTTCGGCTCTTTCCGATCGCCAAACAAAAAGTTCAGCAAGGCGAATACGGCCACTAAGACGATAAACATCCGCACCGTATTTTCCCAGCCGGCTGCTTTGGCTACAACAGGAGCGGCAAAAGTGGTAATCGCCGTACCGACGTTTCCGGCTCCATAGACTCCATTTACAAAACCGTGCTTTTCTTTAGGATAATACTTCGGCAATGATGTGACCCCAATGGAGAACACCGCTCCTCCGATTCCGAGAAAAAACCCGCCGATGATTAAATCGGATAATGAATCAGCCGCGCTGATCCAAAATATCGGGAACAGAAGCAGCAAAAAACTAATCATAAAAGTGATTCTCGCCCCAAATTTGTTTGTGTAATATCCAAGCGGAATCCGGAGCAGAGATCCAAGTATGACCGGGATGGCAGTAACCAGAGATGTTTCGCCGTCGGTCAGGGGAATATCCTGTTTAATATGAGGCATTAATGATGAGATTAAAACCCAAACCATAAATCCTGCCACCAAACTGAGTGATTGCAGCGGCAATTGTAATTTTTGACGATTTACCATTACGGCTTTACTCCTTTCGAAGGAAAATGAATCAGCAAATTCATCTTACAAAAAGTCATTCAAAGACATTGTGAAATACGTCACACGGAATACCGCTTCATGTTTATTTGTGAATAAATTGTTAAATCATCATATAAATACCGATCATTTTTGTTGTTTTTCGTTTATGATGAAAATAAAAAGGAGTTTCTGATACATGTTTTTGCAGCTGACGGCAGAAGAAAAACAAGCCATTATGAATGAGATCAAGCGCTTTTATCTTGAGGAAAGAGGGGAAGAGATCGGGGATATTGCGGCGATCCAGACGTTTGAATTTGTGAAAGAAAAGCTTGGTCCCTACTTTTACAATCAGGCTTTAAAAGACAGCCGCCGGGTGGTGGAAGAGAAAGCCTCGGCGATTGAGGAGGAGCTTTTTGCGCTTGAAAAGCGTCTCTAACATAAGGGGGTTGAACACAATCACCTTTATGCAAAATGCTTGAAGGACCTGAGGTGTTATGATGGAATTTTTGAAACAATTTCTGATTTTCAGCGGTTTAAATGAAGAAGAATTCAAACAGATTGAGCGGATTGCAATGAAACGCACCTATCAGCCGAGAATGTTCGTGTTTATGGAAGGGGAAGAACGGGAAGCCGTATTCTTCATCAAATCAGGTCTTGTGAAAACATACAAGATCGATGAAGCCGGCAATGAACAAGTGATCTCCCTTCTCCAAAGCGGCGACATGTTCCCTCACGTCGGTTTTTTTGACAGGTCTCCATATCCGGCGACGGCTGAAGCCGTTCAGGAAACGGAATTAATCGTCATCCGCATTGCCGATTTTGACGATCTTCTCATGAAATATCCGCAAATGACGATCAAGGTCATGGAAATCATGGGCAAAAAAATCATTGATTTGCAGGAACGGATCCAAGGGTTTATTTCAAAAGACGTGCAGCACCGCCTGACGCATGCTTTAATGAAACTGGCGGCTGAACACGGCGTGCGAAAGGGGAAAGGGGTGTATATCAATTTGCCGATTACCAACCAGGACTTTGCGAATATGGTGGGTACGTCGCGGGAAACGATTAATCGCACGTTAAATGAAATGAAAAAGAAAAACCTGCTTTCCGCCGACAGAAGCGGGATATTGATTTACGATGCTGAGTGGCTGAACGGCAGCAGCTAATCTGATCAGGCTTTCCATGATCCGATGGAAGCCTGATTTTTTTACCCTGAATTCACGAATTTGCCATAAATTCAGTGATCTGGTTCACATCCGGACCGCTGCATTTCCAGTATCTTAGGACATGCAAATAGGAAAGGAGTGAACCTTGATGGAAGTGCAAAGAGAGTCCGCACCGGTGAAGAAAACGGCAAAGAACGGCTTTTTGAAATCGATTCTTGTCTTTACGTTAATCGTCAGCTTTTCGGTGCTTTTATTGGGAGGCTATTGGATTTTCAAGGGACTTGCCCCAAGACCGCTTGAAGTGACCAATCCAAAAGGCGAAGTGCTGATGACAGAAGCGTCAATCAGCGGAGGACAGGCGGTATTTCAAAAATATGCGCTGATGGATTACGGAACAATATTGGGGCACGGTTCATATATGGGGCCGGACTATACAGCAGAAGCCTTGAAAATCTATACAGAAGGAATGCAAAATTTCAAGGCGGTCAACGATTACGGCAAAAGCTTCAACAAGCTTTCTGACGAAGAAAAGTCGGTAGTTCGGGACAGGGTCATTCGGGAAATGCGCAAAAACCGCTATGACTCAGATTCGAAAACATTGGAGCTTACACAAGCGCAAGTATATGGCTTGAATAAAGTGCGCTCACACTACCGCGACGTGTTCACAAATGGAGACGGCTGGGGGATTGAACCCGGATTGATTCAGGAACGTCACATGCCTGATCATGACAGGGCATGGGTCGCGAATGAGGACCAGATCACACAGGTCTCTGATTTTATGTTTTGGACGGCGTGGCTGGCCAGCACATTAAGACCAAATGATGATATTACCTATACGAACAACTGGCCTTATGATGAAGAGGCCGGCAATACGATGTCATTTTCCGCGGTTTGGTGGAGCGGAGCCAGCGTCACCATCCTCATTTTATTTGTCGGTATTATTCTATTTTTGTTTTACCGCTATAAGCTTGGGATGAAGGAAGCTTACAAAGAAGGAGAATTTCCTGTTTTTCGTTTGGAAAACCAGCCGCTGACGGCATCACAAGTGAAAACGGGAAAATATTTCGCCGTCGTCTCGCTCTTGTTTTTCATTCAGGCGATGCTCGGTGCATTGCTTGCCCATTACTATGTGGAGCCTGACAGCTTTTTTGGCATCGATTGGATCAGAGAGGTGCTTCCTTTTAGCATTTCTAAGGGGTACCATCTGCAGCTGGCGATCTTCTGGATTGCGACAGCATGGCTTGGCATGGGAATCTTTGTAGCCCCGCTTGTCGGGGGACGGGAGCCGAAAAAGCAAGGCCTGCTGGTGGATATTCTTTTCTGGGCGCTCATCTTTCTCGTCGGCGGGAGCGTTGTCGGCGAATGGCTCGGTGCTAAAGGTTATCTGGGAAACAATTGGTTCCTGTTCGGCCACCAGGGGATGGAATACATCGAACTCGGCCGTTTTTGGCAGATCATCCTTGCCCTCGGCATGCTGATTTGGCTGTTTATCGTCTTCAGGGGAATAAAAAGCGGTCTGAAAAAAGAGTCTGATAAAGGCGGTTTGATTCATCTTCTGTTTTATTCATCGATCGCCATTCCGCTGTTTTATGGAGCCGCGTTTTTGTTTAACCCGGGGACAAGCATCACCATGTCTGATTTCTGGCGCTGGTGGATCATCCATTTATGGGTGGAGGGAATTTTTGAAGTCTTCGCCGTCGTCGTCATCGGATTTTTATTGGTGCAGATGAATTTGGTGACGAAAAAGTCGACGGTCAGATCGCTTTATTTCCAATTAACGCTTCTGCTCGGAAGCGGTGTAATCGGAATCGGCCATCATTACTATTACAACGGATCTTCAGAAGTTTGGATCGGGCTTGGCTCGGTTTTCTCATGCTTGGAGGTCATCCCTTTGACACTGCTTGTGCTTGAAGCGTATGAGCAGTACAAGATGATGCGTGACGGCGGAAACGATTTTCCGTATAAAGCAACATTCTGGTTTTTAATTTCTACGGCGATTTGGAATCTCGTCGGCGCCGGAGTATTAGGCTTTTTAATTAATTTGCCTGTCGTCAGCTACTTCGAGCACGGCCAATTTTTGACGCCGGCCCATGGCCATGGTGCGATGATGGGAGTCTACGGAATGTTCGCCATTGCCGTATGGCTGTACTCATTGCGCAATATCGTAAAACCGCAGTTTTGGAATGATAAACTGTTGAAAATCGCCTGCTGGGGGCTGAATATCGGGTTGTTCGGAATGGTCTTTATGAGCCTTCTGCCGATCGGTTTCATCCAATTGAAAAAGGCGTTTGAAGACGGCTATTGGAGCTCAAGAGCGCCCGAGTTTCTACAGCAGGATGTTGTACAAACATTGCTGACGCTCCGCTCGATTCCGGATACGATCTTTTTAATCAGCATCGTGCTGCTTGCATACTTCACCGTCAAATCGCTGTTTCATTTGCGTAAACCGACGCATCAAGACGGAGAGGAATTGCCTGTGAAAGATATAGCATCAGAAGATTGATAAAAAACAGAGGATCTAAGCGGGATCCTCTGTTTTGATTTTTATTCCGCGGCTCCAAAATTCATAAAAAAGACTGTCTAGAAGACAGTCTTAAGACAGAGAATCTCGACAAGATCCTCTGTCTTTATTGTTATTGCTGCGCTTCTTCTTTTAGACGCGGGAACAAAATATTATTTTCTAGGTGAATATGCTGAAAAAGGTCTGATTCTAATTCGTCAAGCTTTAAGTAAGTGAGCGTATATGTTGTGCACGCTCCTTCCGGAAGGGCGTAATCATTTGTTATTTTGCGTAACTCTTTCAATATGTCGCCTGCTGCCTCATGCTCTTTCTCCAGCGTATCGATCGCTTCAACAGCGTCTGTCAAGTGGATGGCTGACTTTGTTTCTTCATAAGCCGTGATTTTAGGAAAGATGTGCTCTTCTTCCTGGATGAGGTGGTGTTCCAATTCTGCTTTCAGCTGATGAAACAGCTGATGCACCTGAGCGAGTTCAGGATGATGACGGCCGTGGACGCGGTATACTTTTGTGACAAATCCAGAGAGCTCAGGCAAGACTTCATATAAATAGGCGTGATGGGTATTG
Source organism: Bacillus sp. KICET-3 (assembly GCF_033261025.1). NCBI lineage: Bacteria > Bacillati > Bacillota > Bacilli > Caryophanales > Bacillaceae > Bacillus > Bacillus sp. KICET-3. Next base: position 2,341,247 of record NZ_CP137345.1, read on the forward strand.
ACCACATAGTCGATCAGGCTGGAATAGCGGGCTTCACTCCAGTTTATCTCCTTCTCGTTTAACGTTTTTGTCTGTTCATACAGTGTATTGATTTTCGTTAATATCTCTTCTTCATTTAAATTCTGTTCTTGAATGGCTTCGGCGATTGGTCGGTTTCCTCCGCAGCAGAAATCGATTCGATATTCCTTTAACAGACGGCTGGCTTTTGGAAAACGGGTCACAATATCACCGGTTTTTGTATTTCTGTCAAATGCTGTTTCCATGCAAAAAACCTCCTGAAACTTATATTTTCATGCTATGAAATAACTGTATCCTGTTCAGGGAGAGAAGATCGTGATCTACATCACAAAAAATCGCATCAGCAGCAATAAGTTGAAGGGAAAGGGGAATAGCTAACATATAACTTTCGTTTTGTGGAGGCCCAATATGAAGGAACTATCCTGGCTTACGTATGTGATGCTGATTCTCGCCAGCTACCGGTTAACCCATTTGATTGTCTTTGATAAAATCACGGAGTTCATTCGAAAGCCGTTTATGAAGAAAGAGAAAATCGTTGATAAAACAGGGCATGTTGATGTGAAAAAGGTGCCGAAGTCGAACTTTGGCTATTTGCTGAATTGCTACTGGTGCGCGGGTATTTGGTGCGCCCTTATCATCGGCCTCGGCTATTTGCTCATGCCGAAAGCGAGCACCCCGGTCATTTTTATTTTGTCGATCGCGGGAGCACAGGCGATCCTTGAAACATTTGTGGGAATCGGAACAAAGCTTGTCGGTTTTTTATCTGATTTAAATAAATAACCATTCCTTTTCAGCTGAATCGGATGGTTTTTTATTTTTTTGTGAACAAAGCTGAATTATGACGACTTTTTGAACATTTTCTCTAGCGCTTTACTCCCGAAAAAAAGACATAGAGAATTTATTTCAATTTTTAAAATTTGCAATATAAAGAAAAAGAATGTGCAAAGTCCTGTTCATGTGATCTTACAATTGCCATACATTAGCATTCCGACCTTCCGGCAGATACGAAAAGAGGAAATAGATAGATTTTTAAGTCTCTTAAAAACAAGAAATATGGTTGATAGACAATCATTCAAAAGGTTTTTTACAATCAAAGTCGTGCTAAATGCAAGAAAAGGAGGGAAAAACATCCGGCAGAAAAGCATGCTGTAAAATACTCATTTTGGAGGAAAAAGAATGCGACATTTTAAACGTTCAGTCTCTGTCTTCATGACTTGTTTAGTGATTGCAGCGCTTGTGTTCAGCGGTGCGATGACGCCACAAGCATCTGCAGCCGGTTCAAAAACGCCAGTAGCCGCAAACGGCCAGCTTTCAATCAAAGGCGCACAGCTTGTCAATCAAAACGGAAAAGCCGTGCAGTTGAAAGGAATCAGCTCGCATGGTTTGCAGTGGTACGGCGATTACGTCAATAAAGCAAGCTTAAAATGGCTCAGAGATGACTGGGGCATTACTGTCTTCCGTGCGGCCATGTACACGGGTGAAGGCGGCTATATTGACAACCCGTCTGTTAAAAGCAAAGTCAAAGAAGCTGTTGAAGCGGCAAAAGAACTCGGAATATACGTGATCATTGACTGGCATATTTTAAGCGACGGCAATCCAAATCAAAACAAAGCAAAGGCAAAAGAATTTTTCAAGGAAATGTCCAGTCTTTACGGCAACACGCCGAACGTCATTTATGAAATCGCCAATGAACCGAACGGTGATGTGAATTGGAACCGTGATATCAAGCCGTACGCAGAAGAAGTGCTTTCTGTGATCCGCAAAAACGATCCGGATAACATTGTCATCGTCGGCACGGGAACGTGGAGCCAGGATGTCAACGATGCTGCGGACAACCAGCTGAAAGACGCCAATGTCATGTACGCGCTCCACTTTTATGCGGGTACACATGGACAATTTTTAAGAGATAAAGCGGATTATGCACTAAGCAAAGGCGCTCCGATTTTCGTTACCGAATGGGGGACAAGCGATGCATCCGGAAATGGCGGGGTATTTCTTGACCAGTCCCGGGAGTGGCTGAATTACTTGGACAGCAAAAAAATCAGCTGGGTCAACTGGAACCTTTCTGATAAACAGGAATCATCGGCTGCATTGAATTCAGGAGCGTCTAAAACAGGAGGCTGGTCGCTGTCTGACTTATCGGCCTCAGGAAAATTTGTAAGAGAGAATATCCGCGGCTCCAAAGATTCATCCAAAGGATCTGATGCAAACAAAGGCTCCGATTCAAAAGATTCCGGACAAAAAAAACCGGACAAAGGCAAGTCTGATCAGGACAGCGGTGTAAAAAGCAACAGCATCGCCGTGCAACACAGAGCAGGGGACGGGAATGTGAACGGAAACCAAATCCGCCCGCAGCTCAATATTAAAAACAACAGCAAAAAAACGGTTTCATTAAAAAACTTGACCGTCCGCTACTGGTATAAAGCAAACAACAAAGGACAAAATTTCGATTGTGATTATGCGCAGATCGGATGCAACAATATCACACATAAATTTGTGAAGTTAAATCAATCCGTAAAAGGCGCAGACACTTACCTGGAGCTTGGATTTAAAAACGGGACCCTCTCATCCGGAGCAAGCACAGGGGAAATCCAGATCCGTCTCCACAATGACGACTGGAGCAATTATGCGCAAAGCGACAATTATTCGTTTGTAAATTCCAGCACATTTAAGAATACAAAAAGGATCACATTATATCAAAATGGGAAGCTGATTTGGGGCACAGAGCCTAAATAAGCCCGACGGACACCGATGATGGTGTCCGTTTTCTTATTACAGGCTGGCATATGATATGATGAAGGTAAGAGAGAGGAAGATTTTTGAAAGTGTTCAGCATACAAACGATCAAAACTGGAACATTAGAAATAGAAAGGACGGGTGACCATGGAACATGAATGACACATTACAACAATACATGCTGCTGGTCAAAGAAAACAGCGACTTAATCAATGGACCGGACTATCCCGGTAAGGAAACAGACATTCAAAAACAAAAGGAACAAATCGAATATTACGCAAAACAGCTGCAGCAAGGATTTTCCACAGATGATGACTATGATGAGTTTGCTGATGCGGTGATCAAGTGTGCATACGGAGATATCTCAATGGAAGAATTAGAAACGGTTTATCATGAATTAACCGCACCTTGACAGCCGTTTTAAGGAGAGGAGAACCATGAAGCAATTCATATTGAGCACAGATCGGCTCATGTTGCGAAGCATGACCCGGGATGATGCCGGACATTTGATGGAAATCTTTGGCGATCCAACAGCCATGACATACTATCCGTCAACAAAAGACGAAAAACAGACAATGGACTGGATCGACTGGACATTAGGCAACTATGAAAGGCACGGTACAGGCCTTTGGATTGTTGAAAACAAAGGGACAGGCGAATTTTTGGGCCAATGCGGCATCGTTCCGCAAGAAGTCGAGGGCGTATCCGAAATGGAAATTGGCTACTTATTTGCGAGACGCGCCTGGGGAAACGGCTATGCAACCGAAGCTGCTGCGGCATGCAAACGCTATGGCTTTGAAGAATTGAACCTTCAAAAGCTCGTGTCATTAACAGACATCAATAATCTGCCTTCCAGAAAAGTCGCCGAACGGATCGGCATGACACTAGAAAAACACACCCATAAATGGGGAAAAGAAATTGCTGTTTATTCGGTTTTTCTAACTGAATAAGCGAATAAACGTACATGATCAATTAGTAGATTATCTAGAATTCACCGCGCTGGAAATGTTGAACGGCCATTAGAGCAAATGAAACGTGCTGCGGTAGACCTGATAAATCTAAATATCGAAAGAGCATTCGAAATAAACCGGCAGCTGCAACACAATACAATTTTAAATTCCGTCTCACTAACTTGAGTATACTTAGATATTGAGACAGAATTTCGTTTGAATCGTTAACTTCCGAGAATATATATTATGTAAACTAGGAAAATGAACAAAGAAAAATGGGTTCTGGGTTTGGCACCCTTGCCAAGCCAGCAGACAGCCAAAATGTATCCGGCCGTGCACATTGCTCCTACGCAACCCGCTGACCTTCAAATTTCTCTCCGGTAACGGGATTAACACCCTCAGTGGCTTTCTTGTAATCATAATATCCGGTGATTTTTCCTGCAAAAGTGCTGCCGGCATCCAGCACTTTTTCATACCACTGCCAGCTCGCAAGATCTTCCTGTTTTTTGCGTGAGCTCTTCTTGCTCCGATTTCATATTGATTAGCCGGCCGGCTGCGGCTCTTTTATCATAGTGCACTGAGTGAACTCTTTTGACTAAGCCGGCTGCCTGAATGTTCTTTACCTAAGCCTGCTCAAATGGGATCTCGCCGCTTGCGTTCCCCGTGACTATCGCGCCCAATCCTGAATAGACTCTAGCCGCTCCTCCTGTGAAGCTGACGACTTTCATCACACCGATATCTAGGAAATCGATAAATCCACTGTCGTTTCGTCTTCAACAGTAAAAAAGGCAAGCATGCAGGCTTGCCTTTTTGAAGTCGTTTATAGATCAGATCATTAAATATCAAGTTTACGGCCAAGCCACTTACGATTTCAGGATCGTTATGTGAAAATTACGGACAAATTAATCTGGTGCAGTTTTAAAATTAAGTTTGATTGAACATTCCGTTTTACAAATTTGATTAAAACTCAATTTTCGTACAGCGAAAGTTGAGTAACCTATTAAAATTGATACAGTTTTCTTCTTTCAATATCGTTTGGCGGAGTTTTTCCGTTCATAATTCGAGTAAGCACCTTTTCTTCTAACAAAGCCAGGTTATTAGAAGAGAAATGGCGTGGTCTCGGTGCATCTACTTTTATATCCATTGCAATTTGACCGTCTTCTATTAGGACAATTCTATCGGCTAACCGAATTGCTTCTCTAACATCATGCGTAACTAGTAATGCAGTGAATCCAATTCTTCCCCAAATACTTTCGACTAAATTTTGCATTTCTAATTTAGTAAAAGCATCGAGCGCACTAAGCGGTTCATCAAGCATAAGTAGAGATGGTTCGTGAATTAGTGCTCGAGCAAGGGCTACACGTTGCTTTTGACCGCCAGATAAATTGGATGGCCATTGATCTTTTAAGGACAATAGGCCTACTGCATCTAAAACTCGTTCTGCTTTTTCTGACCAGTTTCCTTTTAAGCCTAGTCCTACATTTTCAATTACCTTTTTCCAAGGTAACAGTCTAGAATCTTGATACATCATTGTTATATTGGCTGTCGATTGACTAGCTGGAACTTTATCAAACAGCAGCTCCCCATTCGTTAATGTTTCTAATCCGGCTACCAGTCTTAAAAGTGTACTTTTACCACTACCGCTTTTTCCGATGATTGCTATAAACTCACCTTTTTCAATTGTTAGTTGTATGTCTTTTAAAACTTCTTTGTTACCGAAAGATTTACTTACATTCTTAATATCAATTTGAATGGCATGATTATGGAGAGACTGTTTATTTTTTTTAACATCTTTTTCTTGTAAATCGCTCAAATCTTCACACCTCTCTTATCGTTGTTTGTTATAGTTTGCATTCCATTTTAAAGCTTTCTTTTCACCAATTTGAGCAATAATATCAGCTGCTTTACCGAGTAAGGCGTATATTACGATACTTAAGATAATAATATCGGTTTGCATAAATTCTCGAGCATTTGTTGCCAAATATCCTATGCCCTCTTCTGTTGGGATTGTTTCTGCAACAATTAAAGTTAACCACATGACACCAAGGGCATATCTTAAGCCTAACAAAATCGAAGGAAGTGCTCCTGGGAAAAGAATATGTTTAAATAAATTCCAACCTTTTAGATTATACATTTTCCCCATTTCGATGAAGCTCGGATCAACAGTTCGAATGCCATGATAAGTGTTAATATATACGGGAAATAAAACCCCTAATATAACAAGAAAGATTTTTGCGCTTTCATCAATACCTAACCACACAATTACAAGAGGTAATAAAGCCAAGTGAGGAATATTTCTTATCATTTGTATTGTTGTATCTGTTAAACGAAACGATAGATTGGAAAGTCCATTTAATATTCCAAGAATAAAACCAATTAATCCGCCAATTAACATACCAATCGCAGCACGTGAGAGACTGGCCAGCACATGTTGCAACAATTCACCGGAAACTGTTAAATTCCATCCGCTCATTAACACTGTTACTGGAGAAGGAAACAATGATGCCGAGACAAGCTCTAGTGAGGAGACTATCTCCCAAATGATCAATAGTATAATTGGAATAATCCAAGGTATGGACTTGTTTAACCAAGTTTGTGTCATTTGTTTCATTCCTTTTTAGCAATTTTTAATTATTGGATAGGCATATCTTTGGATACATCAAGTTTTTTAGGAATTAACCCAATTTCAAAATACTTGTCAGCTTGCTTTTGTTGAGCATCTATTATTTCTTGTGTAATTGGAGTTGCTCCATAAGTACGACGTTCAACCGCTTTGGCAATAATCTTCTCATTAATGCCTAATGCTTTGGATAACAATGCTGTAACTTCATCCTTATTTTCATTTGCCCATTGATCAGATTTATCTATCGCGTCTATTATCGTTTTAACAAGATCCGGGTGATTTTTTGAGAAATCGGGGGTAGCATAATAGAATGTACGGTTTGGATAGCCATAATCCTTATTCTCTGTAAATGTAATGGTGTCAAGTTCTGTTTCTATACCAGCAAAAAAAGGATCATAGGAAGCAAGAGCATCTACTTCTTTTGTTTCAAAAAGAGAACGGCCTTGTGCAGCATCTTCTGGATATACCCATTGAACATCATCAGCTGATAAACCAACTGATTCAAGTGCAAGAACTGTTAAGTAATGGTGGTTTCCGCCTTTTAAAACGCCTATTTTCTTGCCCTTTAATTGTTCAATGGATGTAATCCCTGAATCTTTCAAAACCATTAAACCAACACCTTCAGGATTTGGAGCATCTGCCCCAGCATAAACAAGAGGTTTACCAGATGCTTGGGCAAAAATCCCTGATCCATCAGCAGCGTGACCAAAATCAATAGACTTAGAATAGATTCCTTCTAATAATGTGCCCCCGTGTGTGAAAAGTTTCCATTCTACTTTGTAACCGTCTTTCTCTAACGCTTCTTCTAAAAATCCACTTTCCTTTAGGATATTTAATGTATTTCCTTTTTGATAACCAATTTTTATGACTTTTGTATCTTTACTATCTGAACTTGTTTTTGATGATCCGCAACCAGTGATTATAAGTAATGCTGACATTAATAGAACAAATCCTAGGACTAATTTTGATTTTTTTATAATCATTGATATACATTCCCCTTTTTACTTATTTTTTTGAAAATCTATATATAGAACCCATTACTTGAAAATCTCCTTCATGATCTGAATCTGTAAATTCAACTAAAAATGGCTTTTCTCCTCGATTTTTTAGAGTTTGTGAAACTATCCCGTCTCCAATTGGACTGTAAAATACTATATCCCCACCGTCTAGTTTTAATCGTTGACCGTTGGCGTTTAACGATTCATCAACAAATGGTTCTTCAGTTTTTAAGTTTAAATAGTTGGACCACTTTTCAATTGCACCCTTGAAATCTGGGACTGCAAATGCAACTGATGATAACGAAATGTTCCCTTTTGGATGCTCAGCGATAACAGATCGATTTATTAAATTCTGTTTACGATCATCATCTTTTTCGCCCCATTCTATAAAAAATGGTAATTCAAGCTTTTCACCGGATTTCCCAACATGTAGCAGCTCCCAACTAACAATGCTGCCATCAGGTCTTCTTCTACTGAATGGGGAAGGACCATATACTTCTAAGCCTAAACTTCGAAAACGCTCTGCCTCGGCCTCTAAATCAGTTGATCGAAGAGCTATTCTTGATAAGCCTTCCACAAAATTTTCATTTTGAAATGTCTTCCTTAAGCTGTATTTAATATCAGCAGCTGACTCTACTAATTGTGGATCATACACACCAATCAATTCTATGTAGCTTAAATCGAAATAACTAAGGGAGTTATACGTACCAAGGTATTCATGTTTGCCTCCTTCTACTGCGTATAGCCCCAATTTGTTGTATTCTTCAATCGCTTTTAATGGACTGTTTACAAAATGTACGAGATGATCAAATCGAAATCCCATAATCATTCTCCTCTCCGTCATCGCTCAATACTTTTGCTACTCCTAGTAAGCTTGATGTATTATGACCATTATGGCCACAAGCGTGCATTACCCCTTCGATTGTGGATTTATAGGACACTTTTTTCATCTTGAATCGGCAATGCATCAAAATCTGCTCGAAATGCGATAGTTTTCCCTGGCTTGACACTTTCAATGATGCCAATTACACCATTTCTTCATAACGATTTTGAAGTTCTTTTATAGAAATCAATTTCCAACTCTTCCACCAACCTATCTTTAGTGTTTATAACCATATTTAATAAACAAAAAAGGATGCAGAAATGAATGAAATAATCAATCATTTCTGCATCCTTTGGTTGACCAATCAGATGTCTCTTAATTTAGAACTTTCACAATGTTTATTAATAATTGATATTAAACCAACTAAACCCATTAATCAAGTAGGTTTAATGATTTTTTTAATTTTATAGGGGTAGCTCCAGCGATGCTATTTTACGCCAAGAATAAATGGCTGCAGTAAAAAACACTTACTTGCTCAGATCGGTTCATGCACCTTAACCCCCGCCAAAATAACATGGCGGGGGGTTATTTTAACAGGTCAGGCCATACGGGACAGCAGTGTATTCTGGCTGCAAGAGCCAAAGGGTGCAGCCGGTTTCGTTCCCCTCGCTGCCTACTTGATGGCGAAATCACCGTATTCTTTTGATTGAACATGTATCGGTCCGTTTAGATTGTAGTTGTTCGACTTGAGATAGAGCGAAACACATCCACACGGGCAACCGATTCTCTCCACACATCTCGGGTGTCGGGATCCGCCGGATTCATCAGGTCATCATAGCGTACGTCCAAGAATTTATTTAGCCATTTCTTCTCATCTAGATTGTTCTATATGCCTTATCGCTCCATCCCACGTTATATTTTTTCTCCCATCGTTTTGATGATTTCCGTCTGATCAGAAAATACTCATTTTGCATCATTATCCCAAATGGGAAACTTTGTATAATTTTCCTGAAGTATATGTTAACATACAGTAAAATCCGGTCAAGTCATTTTTAAAAATTTTCTATCAAGTACAATTATTTCTGTTGAATTTTTTAGCTACAGCAGTTTCTGAGGGCACTCTAAGTTAAAAAATAGGATTGACACCCAGAACTTTTCGGTCTATCCTTACAACTAATATTTCTTATCAAGATTGGTGGAGGGAATGGCCCTGCGAAGCCAAAGCAACAGGCTGCAAGCCGCAGTACTGTGCTAATTCCAGGTGTTTGTCACCGAAGATAAGAAGAGCGGAAGCTTAAAAAAGGCCCTCTTCTATTCGGAAGGGGTCTTTTTTAAAGGTAAAATCCGACTAATTACATTGGAAATGTCAAGATTATTACACAGGAGGCTACATGATGGAGACCATGAAGCAGACACTTGCAGAGGTACATGCAGAATTGGAAAGTGATTTCGCAGAAGTCGTCGAATGGCGGCGATATCTGCATCAGCATCCTGAATTAAGTTTTCAGGAGACGAAAACCGCCCGTTTCATCGCCGATAAGCTGCGCAGCTTCGGCTACGAAGATATCCAGACAGAAATCGGCGGGTATGGCATCGTCGCATCGCTGTCAGGGAAAGAGGCAGGACCTACGATTGCCCTCAGAGCTGATTTCGATGCCCTGCCGATAGAGGATGAGAAAGAAACACCCTATCGATCCAAAACACCTGGCGTGATGCACGCTTGCGGACATGACGGCCATACTGCTGCTTTGCTGGGGACTGCCAAAGCATTGATCAAGCATAAAGACAGCCTGAAAGGCAAAGTTGTCTTCCTGTTCCAGCCTGCTGAGGAAGTACCGCCCGGCGGTGCCAAGGCAATGATTGAAGATGGCGCACTTGACGGTGTCGATTATGTTTATGGTGCTCATCTTAACTCTGCTGCCCCTGTCGGGAAGATCGGCGTTGGTGAAGGAGTCAAAATGGCCGCAGTGGATAAATTTGCGATCACCATCCAAGGAAAAGGCGGTCATGGCGCAGCACCACAAGAGGCTGTCGATCCAATCGTCATCGGCAGTGATATCGTAAGTGCTTTGCAGAAAATTGTCAGCCGAAGAGTCAGCCCGCTGGAATCAGCAGTGGTGACTTTGGGTGTCTTCCAGTCAGGTAACGCATTCAATGTCATACCGGATACCGCCAAACTGGAAGGCACAGTCCGGACATTCAATGCCGACATCCGCAAGCAGGTCAGACAGCAAATAGAAGCCATCGTTTCTGGAATCACGAGCGGTTTCGATGCGACTTATTCTATCGATTACCTGCACGGCTATCCTGCGCTTTATAACCATCCAAAGGAAACTGCTTTTTTGCAGCGGCTATTCTCTGAACAATTCGGTGAAGAACAGTTAATAGAACTTGAAACCGGGATGGGAGCAGAGGATTTCGCTTATTACTTGCAGGAAAAACCCGGCAGCTTTTTTAAAGTCGGCTGCCGCAATGAGGATACAGCCACACACTATCCGCATCATCATCCAAAATTCGACATCGATGAGCGGGCATTGCTCATCACGGAGAAAGCATTCACGAAAATCGTATTCTCGCTATTGGGAAGCTAAAGAGGAAATGTCTTGAAGAAGAAAATTGCACTTATATTATTCGGCTTAGCGGCCACTATCGCAGCATTCTCCTTTCTATGCTTGGTGGTCCGCCGACAAGCTTTGATCGCAGACGGGCGGTTCCGGCGTTTGTATAAGAAACGGCTCGTAAAAGTGCCGATGAGCCATACCGTTCCCTTATACCGTCCATAACGTACCCGAGGATCCGCTTTTTTCTTGATTGGGGCGAAATAGATCGAGCTGGATCTGGTTATCATCCTGAATATTGGAAAGAGAAACGGAAATTTTTCGAACTGTTTTTCCTTCATAAAAGTGGTCAAATAATGTAAGGCATATGTGATAAAGATCAAGCGTGATATTTGAAGGGGCTTCAATTCCCCACCGAGCTCATCACGGCTGTATTCAATCCCGAGGCTTACAGCAGCCGTCTGTTCCTTTACTTCACCAGCCGGATGCAAAACTATAAGAGCTGGATATTTCCCGTTATCATCCATTTCATTTGGCAAATGAAGATTCCCAGACATATTCAAATTGTGCTTTTTAAATAGTACTTGTTTTTTCATATTGTTCTCCCCCATTTAATATCTTTAACTTAAGTCATCTTCCTTCGCAAACATCACTTGCCCTTTGTTAAATCGATCCTGGTAAGATTATTCCTCAATGTTAAACCATGGACCTGAAGCTTGAATGACAGTCCAAAGTTTTTCTGGAAGCTCAAGCTCGCTTACTTTTGACTTCTTAAGTGCTGTCTGAATTTCTACTTCTTTTCCATTCTGTACCTTTCTTCGGAAAACATGGGGAATTAAGAGAACGTGCTTTACAGGATCAGCTGCAGCGAGCAAGTGCATTAAGCATACTGATTAATGCCATTAGTGTTTGGAATGCCGTTTATCTATCCAAGGCTACGGATTTACTCCGAAGCAAAGGAACCTTACGGAAGGATTTATTAAAACACGTGTCTCCATTGGGTTGGGAGCATATCAACTTCCTTGGTGAATATCGCTTTGACCCAAAAGGGGCTACCACCTTAGAAACATTGCGGCCATTAAGTCAAGAATAGTAATCAGGCCGGTTACACGCTTAACGTGGTTAAAACCGGCTCTTTTTTGTATTCGGATTTCTTAACGTTGTAAATCCGCGTTTTGTTGGAGTGACCCCGTCCAGATCATCGGGAAGGCGTCCGTTTTTTCATGGCCATGTGTCGTAGGCTGCGGCGGCCGACAGCTGGAGATGAACAGAAGCCGGACACGACCGAAAGGCGGGCGGTATTCCTGTGCAGAAAAGAATAAAAAGGCAGACTCTTGGAAAAAGAGTCTGCCTTTTTATTGCATGTTAGGCGGATACTCCACCTTCAGCAACGTTAAGGGAGGTCTTATTTTTATATCATTCCTATTTTATTAACGTCCTCTTTTAAGTCACTGAAAAAATAGATTGTTTGGATCATGTTGAAAAACAATTGTGATTTTGTCCTGGCAGAAGTAAAGTGCACTATTCATTTTATTAAATAAGCCCCGATTGTTCTATATGCCTTATCACTCTACCCCATGTTATATTCTTTCTCCCCCCCGTTTTGATGATTTTCGTCTGATCAGAAAATACCCATTTCGCATCATTATTCTAAATTTGAAAATTTGTATACTTATCCCCAAGGAAAGGGGGAGATGGATCCGGAAACGATAAACAAGTTGTCTGTTGTTTGCCTATTGATTTAACACTCATTTAAAAATCTCGAGGAGGAAATGGATTGAAGAAAAAGATAATCGCGCCCATCACCGCTATGATGATCGCTTCTTCCTGTCTGCCGGTTTTTGCCCATGCTAAAGAAAAAGAGGCTGACCGCACTGTTTCATCTGCACCGAACGTTAAAGAAACAATGAGTCTTAAACAATTTAAGCCAAGCGCTGCTGCTGTTAATTTCAACGTGAATTTTGACGTCCTCGGCATAGCAAATTCAATTCGAGATGCGGTTGTGCAAAATGCGAATCGAAGCGGTTTTGTCAAAAACATGATGGAATCTACCTTTTACGCTGCGGGACAGCGTTATAATGTCATGGTATTTAATTTAAGCCAGGAATACGAAGATCACTTCAATGGAGTCAAATTCTATGGATCCGCCGTTCTGAACGGAGTGGTGTACGGCATCTGGGTGTTTGAAAGCGGAGAATTCACCAACAAAGGCGACGGCGGCTGGGATAACTGGGCTTTCAGAGGCTGGTTTAACAGAGATGGGAAACATGTCACATTTTATAAGCCGTAAAACGCCAAAGAGGTGTGCATTCTTATCAACTGCACACCTTTTCTTATTTTGTTGAAAGCAATTTTAAGGCGTTCTCTTTTCCGCTCAGAAGTCGCCGTACCGCGGACGGTCACCTAAAGGATCTTCGGCGGCTCTCCCCCGCCATCGGTGTGAAAACGCCAGGCGTTTAAGGTCCATCTATCATGGCTGGAAACTGGACCTGAACGAAAGCTGCATCGATAGAGGGCAGGCGGCCTCCAGGAATGCCCTGCCGTCGCCCAGACAGTTGAAATCCATCCGGTTCTTAGATACTCTTACTGTTTTTAACAATAGAGTTTCATTCCAATCATCTTTTAATTGAAATTCGTTTTTTAAGAATTCTACCAGCAGGCAGCAAGTCACACGCCACTGTGATTATAAGCATGTTTGATAAAATTAACAGGGCCTTTAGTCTTTTCATTTCTTCCTCCTTAAGAGCGGCAAGGGGTTGCAACAAGGTCCTTTCTATTGTTGTCAATATCATGTTCTTGATTTTTCCATGAGCGCGATGCCAGTATTGTCGGTGCATCTGCGGACCCCGTCTTGTTTTTTCGGACTTCACCATTTATGCCAGGATTCAAACGTTTTTGATTTATTCCTAGAGACCATAGCGTCATGTCCCACTCCAATAGCCCAGCATTATAACGGAAAATCATTCCAATCTAGAGACTATTTTAACAGATTTGTCTTTATTTCCGGTCTTTAAATAGATCTGGATAATCTATAAAAAAATTAATTTGGAGGAGCTTTCTGGTCAGCGCAATGATATTAAGCCTTTGTTTGATTGTAGAGTGTCATTCAATTCATGGCATAAAGAATCGCTCTAAATCAATTTAACTCTATATTCGAACTGTTACTTTTAAGTGCTTTTTTAGCTGTACGAAATTGCGATCTATAACCCAGTTTTCCCCGTCCAACAAAAAGCTATATCAGCCTGTGCTTGTATACAAGGACCGGAATCGCTCTCACAGCCTTAAAGAAAAATGGAGCCGAGTCATCTTCGGCTCCATTTTTCTAGTAGTCTTCAATTTCTATTAATTCCTCATGTTCCATGTTTATTAAAAAGCCGCGGACTTTGACATGCGAAGGGATTAACGGATGTCTCCGAATCAGGTCGACGCTTTGTTGTATCCCTAGAGCAACGTTTTTTCCCCCATTCAGCCATTCATCCAGATTGCTGAATGGAAATTCTGGATTGCCATGTTGAAAAAGGTAATCGATAGTCTGTAATCTATCGCTTACATGCGGAAAATCCTCAAGATCGATATCAGCCGCCTGTTCATTTTTGGATCGAACAATTAATATTTCCTCGATTTTTTTCTGGAAGACAAGAGTGATGATATCTCTCATTAAATCGCTGTATGGCTGGGAAATGTGAGAAAATACGGTTTTTAAAGTGACCGTTTTTTCCGGCTGAATCGCTGCCGCATGGCAGATTGACTGTTCAAGCTTATCCTCCATCCCGGTAATTAACAACACATTTTTATTTTCTGTTATTTCCATAACTTTCACCTCATTCATCATTTTGTGTTTGTCCAGTTCTCCCAGTTCCCGTGCGAATCGATCGAAGCAAGGATAATCCAGCCGTTTTCCATTTTTCGACGGAAGCGGTGATCCTGTTCAAGCAGCCGTTCGATATGTTCACGGGGCGCTTCAATGACAACAAGCAGCCGGAGAGGCGCATGATAAATCTCTTGATCTGACAGCATGACAGACTGCCAAGGGAGGCCTGCCAGCAAATCACTTGCATTTCCCTGCATAACGCCAAGTCCGGAAGTGACGGTTTGAGTTGCTTTATTTCCGCTTCCATAGTAATGCGGTGCAACGGTTGACGCGTAGTACTGCAGATTGATCCATTGGGCCACCGTCCCCGGCCCTGAAATGATGCCGCTAAGGATGGAACCGTCTTCGTCTTTCCGCCAGTCATAGCTGTGCAGAAAAGCCCTTCCCTCAAGATCGGCCCCCCGTGTAAGCCGGCGTGAGCCGATGATGAATGAAGCGTTTCGGGCCAGTCCCCATTCGGGGCGGACTTCGCTCCAATCTTCGGCGAAGCGCTCAACTTCATGCCGCGGATTTTTATATCCAAGCTGCGGCAACTCCCCTAAGCGTTCGGCCCCGACAGTACGGCTGACATCGGGGAGCGCCGAGTTGATCCGGTCAAACGCTTGTTGAGCTTTAGCCGGGAGTTCAGGTACATAGATCCACTGCAGTTCATCCAATGTTGTGATGTGCTCTGCGGCAGCGAATACCGTATCATCCGGAATAAAGATGCCGTCGGAGCGGAGCCTCTGTCTGACGCTCGGAAGGTTGCATAAAGCGGCAAGGACGCGTGCATTGAAAGCGCCTGATGCGCCTCCGCAGGCGCCGCAGTCCAGTGCCGAGGCATAAGGGTTATTCGTGCTTCTGCTGCCGTGTCCGCAAATGACAACCAGCGGAGCGAACCGGTCTGTAATGCCCATCATCTGTAATGCCTGTCTGGCATAGGCGGCTTTTTCTTCTTCCGTAAATCCGACCGGAATACCGGCGTCAGGAGTTTCCATGCGATCAAGCGAGAGCTTTGCCTGAGGCTTCTTCAGCCATGCCTTTCGCGCTTTCCGGAAAGCTTGCCCGGCTGCGCGGGGGATCAGGCTGCGCGCGGCCATTTGCAGGCTCAGCCAAGGCCCGCTTACTTCGGGAAGCAGCAAGCCCGCCAATAGATTCTGTTTCATCATTTTAAAGGCGGAGCTGAGCGAAACTGCCGCTTTTTGATGTTCTTGATACGATTGAAAACTGGATTCTTCCGCCGTTTCTTTGACTCGATGCTGCGGTTTAAGAATGACCGGCAGAGAGCTGTGGCTGTGTTTGCTGCCAAGTTCGCACGTTTCGATTGCCAGGTTGAAAAAGCCGGCTGTTCCAAACGTTTCAAAAGGTCCTGATTTCTCTAATGCGCGGCGGAACGGCTCTGAACGGACATCTATACAAAATGCGAGCTGGACCAGCACCGGTTCACTTGTTTCAGCAGCGGCCGGTTTGTTTGCCGCGATGAGCTTCCTTACCTCAGCGGCGTATGTTTGTTCCCACGCTTCCAGCCAGAGGCGCCTGCACGTTATATCATCAAAGCGGCGGGCGAGTGTTAATCTCGCTTTTTGCTCTGCTGCGGAAAGTTCGAGCCATTCGTCAGACGTGATGCCGCCCCAATGCAGCCAGGCCGCAATCAAAGGAGCGAGCTGCATCTCTTTGCCAGGCTTTGGCTCAGACAGCGGCAAATAAGGTTCGATAAGCATCCACTCCATTGAAAGCCGGACAGCAAGATACTCGAGCAACAGCCTTTCTTCGTCCCGCGACTGCCGGGAACGCCAGAGCATCATTCCAGCCCACCCCGGCAGAGAAAGCAAATGAGCTTCAAAGTATGCCTGAACGTCTCCATCAGAAATACCAAGCGCCCTGAGTGATCTTTTCAAAGCGTCCCGCGGTTCTTCCGGCCACCCATTCAGCCTTTGGCGTTCCGCTCGGGGCAGGGCGGGATCATGTTCAACAAGCTGCCGCCATGCGCTGTAAAACCCTTTTTCACGATGCGGAAGCCGCCATGCCGAATGCGATTCATCAAGGAACAGCTTGCACCATTTAATCACATGATGGTCAAGGAGGTGAGCGGTTTTTTGTCCGGCAAAGACGCTGAGCGGTTTGATAAAGCGTGTTTCCCGATCATCGATTGTCCTGCTGGCCGCTTGCTTGGCAAGCTTCTTGACATTGGGGGATGACAATAGCTGTTCAGGGATGTCATCCAGTTTAAGCGCGGCTTTGCAAAATGCTTCCGCTGTTTCCCCCGGCATGCCGGGCTGATGTGAATCGAGCCATTCCATCAGCTTTTTTTCAAGAATCGACTCGTCAATTTCTCCCCGTTGTTTTGCAGAGCGGAATATGGAGGACTTGGGATAGATATCAACATGAAGCTGCTGTTTAAGCCGTCGGGCCGTCTGTTCAAATGTTTGTTCTTCAAGCCCCATCCACGGATGGCGCGCGGCAAAGGTTTGAATAGGCCAAAGCGGCGCAATAACCCGTGCTGCCGATTGAACCAATTCATCAATATTAAAGTCAGCGGCCTGATGTTCATATTTGAAGATCAATTGTTTAGACAATGTGGATGCTGCTTTCATGATTGACGACCTCCTTGAGTAAGATATTGGTCAAGATAATTCGGCCGTCCTTCGACCGAATCGGAATGAGGTTCACCCGCTTTCACAAGGCGCAGATAAAGTGCGCCGGACCATGAAAAGCGCTGGCGAACGATAAAGGCGCCGGCCGCACTGCCGGCTAACAAAACGACTGCCGTTAAAATGGCCGCCATTGCAGGCGGCTGCGCCCCCTGTACAACAGCTTCCTTCAGGAGCCCGTGTAAAAGGAAATGAATGATGGCAAACGCGAGAGAAGCCCCCGTTAAAATGAACAGTCCGGCAATTCGCGTGACGTGTCCGGAACTGGCTGTGACAAGCTGTCTCCAAGCAACAAACAGTGACCAGCCTAAAACAAGGGCGCTGATCAATTGATAGCCGGAGTCCGCAGCTGTGACCCAGCTTCCGATTACGAGAGTAATAGCGAAGACGCCGCCTATGATGTTCCAAAAAAGAGCCGGCCTGCCCGGTTTAGATGCGAACGATTCATAACGGCGTACCGCTGATCCGGCTTGTAGGAAAAGGGCGGCTTTGAACAGGCCGTGCAAGATAAGATGAATAACAGCCGCAATATAAGCGCCTAATGCGCATTGGATGAGCATAAAACCCATCTGCGCGACCGTTGAAGCCGCGAGCTGCCGTTTATAGTCTGTTTGGACAATCATCATACCCGTTCCGAGTAGAACTGAAAGGGCGGCGGGAACAAGCAGAATAATCTGCAACCCATCACCGCTGAACATCGGTGCGAAACGGGTCAGCATGACGCCGCCGACATTTACGAGTCCGGCGTGCATGACCGCGGAAACGGGAGTCGGGGCGATCGCCGAATCGAGCAGCCAGCGATGAAACGGCCACTGCGCCGCAGGAATCATCACCGTTACGATGACGAGGAGGCCGATCCCGGTTTTCTCCCATGAGCCGAGCTGTACAAGGCTTTCTTCCGCTACGGCGGATGATAACTGCCAATGCCCCGTCGCGAGAGACAGCCAAAGAGCCGCTGCCGCTATAGCCACCCAGCTGATTGCAAAAATCCGGCCCGCATAAAAAGCGGCATTTTTCGCTGCCTGCCACGCGCTGTTTAAGCCGATTAGCGCAGTCAAGCCGAACAGCGTGATACCCCAGCACAAGAGGAGCCAGCGAAGATCATCGTTAAGCCAGGCGCATGAAGCCCCTCCTGTCGTAAGCGTCAGCAGCAAAAAGAACTTACGGTAGGAGCGGTCGCCGAACAAATACCGGACAGAATAGCGCTGGACGATAAAGCCGATGGTCAAAACGAACAAGGCGATCAGCCAAGCCAGCGAATCCAAGCGCCAAGGAGCTGCAGCGTAACCGGGATTCGCGGTCATCAATGCCGCCAGCGCGGCGAGCGGAGGCAGGGCAATGATCTTGGCGTGAATCCGTACATATGGCAATGGAACCTTTCGATTCAGCACGAGCAGTGCGCTGAACAAACAGAGCGCAAGCGACGCGAAAAATATTTTCAGCCAAAATAAAGAATCCAGCAGATCAAACACCCGGCATCCCTCCGTCGGCATGATGGAAAAGTACATACTGTTTCATGTCTTGCCTTCCTTTCTGAAAACGTAAAAAAGCCGGTATATTCAGGAATGGCCTATTTCTGCCAATTTTTCTGAATGATACCGGCTTATCTTTAACTCATGTTCATGCTTTAAAGATCTTCCGTTTTTCTATGATAATTTTTTTTGCAGGTCGTTTGCCAATTTAAACACCATGATCCGCTCGCCTGTGCGCGTGCTGATGTCCGTATGAAAGCTGATCGTCTCTTCACCGGTCAGCTCCTTCACCAAGCGGTACAGGTGTTCCATACCCGATTCTACCAAGCCGGAGCGGGTTCTTTTAATTGACAGCAGGCCTTCTTTTGAACTGCAAAGTTCGTACTCGGCGGGCGTCAAAATCCCGTTCAAGGAAACGATGATCATATTTCTGAGAATATCTGTTTTGACAGACACGGATCCCCGTCCCAAGTAGTCTTTTTCCCATTGGGTTAAGGCTTTGCTGATCTCAGCCTCCAAAGACCCCTTCGTCACTTTCTGCTTTTCCAATGTTATATCCTCCTAAAAAACGGTATATTTCTTTTCCTTATACAAATAGGGAAAATGAAATATACCGTCCTATCAAAATGTTAATGTCATGCATGTAAAGAATGCTTTTTCACGCGGCCATAATGGCATTATAGCCGAATGCTAAAGCTCTTTTGCATGAGATTACGATTATTGATTTTACGGGGTTATTTTTTAATATCATAGCTTTTAAAATTTATCATGTCAATACCGTATTGTTTTTGTATGAAAAAAAGAAAAATTCAGAAAACAGACGAACTGCTATTTCGGAGCTGAGGAGAGCTATATTTTCTAGCAAGGTTTTAAAGAGAGCGGTTTAATGGCCGCTCTCTTTTTGTTTGAAATTATATTGTGGTCTTTGGAACATACAGGGCGGATGAGCAGAATCACCAGCCTTGAACAATCGTATCTTTATAAATCGAATGTTGTTTTTAATCCAACGCGGCCTTTTCACTTTATCGAGGCTGAATTAGCATAATACTCCCTCTCTCCCTTTCATAACATTTGTTTTCAGAATTAGGGTTATGTGAACAAATCTTTTGAGCAGAATTACATAACGTTCCCCTACTATCAAGTGTATAGTGACAGAATTATATGTCATTCAGTGACATAATTATTTACGTTCAACCTAAAGCAACAGAATTCTGACACTTGGATTTTCTGTACCTTCTTACAAGAAAAGTGATGAGTGGCTCGGCTCCGTTTCTTAGGTCCTCTATATACACACTCGGTTGACCACTTTAGCGTCCGTGAAGTGAAAGGAATAGCCAGGCTCTAATAAGTATAGAAACGACGCATAGAGCATGGCTATCCTGAGGAATTCGAGCTGAAATTCTGACAGTTGTCGGCCGATCAATAGGAAAGATCCTACTAATTGCCAAACATCACTTAATCTGATTCAAATAGTTTATCCCCTTCTTCGAGATAAACCATCGATTAGCTCTGCTTTTGTCCTCGATTTCTTCTTTCCCTCTTACGAGTCCTTTCTTGGCAAGTGTTGTGCATGCTGAGCGACTAAAATTATGATATCTTAATTCGGCTTTTGAATTGACTAGGATTTCTCGCTGCTCATAGGATAAATTCAAATTGTTTGCTATCTCCGGATAAAGCTCCCTTATTAGCGCTCCCTCATTCCCTCTCTCCTTTAACAATGTAAGAATTTCCAACCTAAACTTTGATGCTGGTGGTAGCATGCCTTTTTTGAATTTTTGTCGGCAAGTCACTTTAAATTCCTCCTTTACTGTATACACGCCGAAGTATATCAGAAAGGAGTCTCGAAAAAAGGGACCTTGCTATCAACAGTATTTTCCAGACGGCCGACTTGTTACAAGATATCTTTAGAATTCCGCGACACTTCGATGTTTGGTTCAAAAATCACGGATTTTTTCCCCGGCAACGCCGCAAAATACCCTGCAAGAATCGTGAGGGCCCTAGCCAAAAGAAGCCGACGCTTGGTGTTTTCGTATCGAGATGCCTGTTGCTTACCTTGCAGTCGTCGCCCTGGGCAATGTTTGCCCCAAAAAGGCTGCACTACTATTTCGGAACTGAGGAGTGCTTAAATTAAAGAGAGTGGTTTAATGGCCACTCAATTCCGGAAAGGATTATCTCAAATTTAAAAAGAGAGGGAAACCCTCTCTAATCATTATAGAGTATTATAATCCCAGTAAACATCGACATTAACTGTTGCACCGGCTTCGCAATCGTTATTTTTTGCTTCAACGTATAGTTCCTTACCAGATATATCACGTAAAGGCGATATGGCTGACTTTAGCAATCGTGGCGTTGGCTTTTGATACCAAATGTTTCGTTGTTTGATCAGCCGCATTCAAACCTTGTTCCAATTCGTGTTCGAGGAAAGCTTGTGAAATAAATCCGTTGTGATTAGGTTCTCCCAGGATTGAACCGATCATTTCAACACCTCACTTCCTCAAAAAAACATGACAAAAGTAATGACCAATAATGAGTTTACCACTATACGAAAAATGATTGGTGAATAAATCCTGTCTATCCAAGAAAATGAATCTCATTGATCAGGTCTAAATGCATGAACCGAATGTTATTAAGTAAGGTCTTCCTGTGCCCGGTTTGTTCTGAAGTTTTGCCGAGAAAATTGGCGGTCTAAAGGATCCGACACTGATACTCCCTGGCCACTTATAAACGATAAAGTGACTTTATTCTATTCCAACAATATCATCCAACTGTATAATATGCTTTTCATCCGTAAGGCTCATGATACGCAACTCCCCTTCTAGGCATCAACATAGTGGATATGTCCAGTGAGCTCTTTTCTCTTTCCTCTCTGATGAAAGAGGAATTGTAAAGATTTGTTTTATCCCAGGATCAAAACTTTTGGGAATGGACAATCTATTCAGAGAAGACTATTATAGTTTTTTCAATCTAACGATTAGATGCCCCCTAAGATAGATGTTTTTTAAAATTTAATGCTTTCCAGAATAATTACAGTATATTTCAAGGACCTTTATATTGCGGTCCAGCAGATTAGTTTACAGCTGCTTGAATGGTGAGTGGGGTATGATTTAAAGAATATCCTGTATCTCAAAATGAAAAGGATATATCTCCCCACCTGGACTGATCTGGATAATGTTATGATTAATTTACATATATAATCAATTTTGGGTGAATGTTGTAAATTAAAACTCTTTTTTGTAAAATGAGAATTAAGAGCCACAATATCGGTTTTAATTTTCTAAATATTTAAAACAATAAGAGAGGAAGAATGTTAACATGGTGGAGACGAAAATAGCCCCTGAAAAAATGGCAAAAATGCTAAATCAATGGTATGGCATGATTAAACGTCATCAAACCGCAGAAGCGGCTGCTTTAAAAGAGGAGATCCGTAGTTTGCTACCTCATATGGATGAAAATCAGGATCTTCTTATTTATTTCAACCTCTTAGATTTTCGCTACAAGGTGTTAACAGAAGAAAAACTTGAGGAAGCTGATAAAGCCTATTGTATCATCAAGGGTATTGGCGAAGAAAACACTGATAATATGATCGTTTATTATTCGTTGTTTTTCTCAGGTGTATATGAGTTTTACAAAAAGAACTACGTTGAAGCTATATGCTTTTATCAACTGGCCGAAGCAAAACTTCGTAATATCCCCGACCAAATAGAACATGCAGAATTCCATTATAAAATTGCTGAAGCATATTATCAGATAGACCAACATCTTATTTCTATAAGCCATGCATTAAAAGCAAGAAGCATTTTTCGAGAACATGAAGAATATAAGCACAGATCGATTAAATGTGAAATGATTCTTGGAGCTAACATGTATGATATGTATAGATTTTCCCAAGCGGAAGAGCACTATCAAAAAGCTTTGAATGAAGCCAAAAGCTCAGGATTTCCAAAGGAAGTTGGCATAGTTTATCATAATCTCGGTTTAATATATGATAGAAAAAATATACCTAAACTAGCTGAAGAATACTTTATAAAAGCTATTCACATTAAAGAGCACTTAGAATCAATAAATGGTGTTAGAAGTTTATATATGATAGCAAGTGTTCTTTACAGAAATAATCAAGTTGCCGAAGCAAGGAGTTGGTATGATAAGGGCCTTGAAAAGGCAGAATCGTTAAAAGAAAAGGAATACGAAGCAAAACTAAAGCTGATCCATGCTTTATATGATTGTCATAATGATTCTTTAATAAATGAAGCTTTACAATACCTTGAACAAAAAAATCTATGGCCAGATACATCAGAACTTAATGAACAAATTGCGGAATATTATTTAAAACAAGGAAATTTAATCAAGGCTGTTGAATACTATAAAAGAGCATTAAAAGCAAAAAATCAAATTATGAAAGTAATGGAGGCGTTAGCATGAAAAAACTAAGTATCATCGGAATTTTAAGCATCCTTACAATCACTTTTGCTTTTGTCCCTCTTGAAAAAGCGATTACTGGCGGAACATCAGGTTTTCAAGTAGCTGAAAAAGCAATCACATAAACACATTGGAGCGATATCTAAATGAATAAAAGTTACTCTCGTTTAGCGACAAATTCTTTAAAACATTAATGCAAAAATGTATTATATGGACAAAAGAGCGGGTATCTTCAAATTTCCCGCTCTTTTTTGTGCAATTACCTATATAGGCTCACTTCCGTATGCAATTACCATATGGCTTTGCACTTCAAGCTTAGCTTCTGCAAACCCCGCCTCAAATTTGGTTAATTCAATTCCTAGCGACTTTGCATACGAATCATTCTCTACTTGCTTATAAATTTGTTCGCGGTATTCTTCATAGATTTGATACTCGTTAATTTTCTTTTTCACCATCCCCAGCCTCCTTTGATATTCACAAATCCTAATCGGTATGATCAAAAAATCAATTGCACCAAAATCATATAGACAACAGTTCCACCTGCTATAGAAAGGAGCATATTCTTCTTCCAAAAGTGAAGCAGCACAACTGCAGACGCCCCAATCAATTCAGGGACGCCGTGACTTCCAGAAAGTAAACTCACATCTTTAAAGCAATAAATAACTAGAAGCCCAATTACTGCCGACGGCAGCACTTTACCGAGATACTGTACATATTTCGGTGTCGGTTTGCCCGATGGGAAAATCATAAATGGAAGGAACCGTGTCAGCATTGTTCCAAGCACTACCATAGCAATTGTGATGATTTGCTGCGTTACACTCATTGTCATGCGGCAACCTCAACTTTCTCCAATGGTTTTCTAAAAGCGGTAAGTACCCCCAGAATCGCAAGCATCGCAGGAATCATGAAGTTGTTTCCGCCGAAAATCATCAGGCTGGCAGCTGAAATTCCAAGCCCTGTGAGAGCGCTATAGTGCCGTTTCTCTTTCATCCACTGTTCAACGAAAATCACAACAAAAAGAGCCGTCATCACAAAATCGAGCCCTTCTGTGTTGAACTTGACAAGAGATCCAAAAGTGCCGCCAATCGCTGCTCCTATCACCCAATAGAAATGATTGAGCAGTGTCACGAAAAACATAAACCAGCCCTTGTCTACATTCTTCGGAACATTAACGGTACAATTGATAGAAAAAGACTCATCGCACATCCCGTAAATCAGATAAAACTTTTTCTTGCCGGTTCCCCTATACTTATCCAGCATGGAAATGCCATAAAAAAGGTGTCGTGCGTTCACCATTAAAGTTAAAAAAAGAGCATTCATCGGGTTGAACGCCCCAAGCAATAAATTGGCTGCGACAAACTCCATTGACCCCGCAAAAATTGCAAAGCTCATGATGATTGGATAAATGGCGCTGAACCCTAATGAATTCATATAGATCCCATAGGCAATCCCCAAAAAGACAAAGCCCGCCAAAATAGGAACTGTATATGGAAAAGCCGCGCGACATGCAATCCATATTTGATTTCTTTTTTTCATATGATCCACATCCTCAGCTGCTAACTTAATTCCATACAAATTTAACACACGAAATCCATACAATAAATAAGATAATTGTATGGATTACAATAAAATAAATGCCTCCATTTGGATGAAATGGAGGCTGATAAAAAATGAACTTCCTTTTTGAAACCATACAATAAATGATATGATTGTATGGAATACGATATAAGAGGTGCAGTATGCCAGTAAATTCATTTGACAATTATCCAATGTCTTGGAAACCTGATAAGAAAGCATTAAAGCGTCCTTACTATTATTCGATTGCGGAGTTGCTTGAACAGGATATCATAAACGGCTTCTTGGCACCCGGGACAAAGCTGCCTCCGCAACGGGAATTGGCAGATTTTCTCGATTTGAACTTTACCACGATTACCCGTGCCTACAAACTGTGCGAGTTTAAAGGATTGATTTATGCAGTCACCGGAAGCGGCACCTTTGTTTCTCCTAATGCTGCCCGTTCTATTACCATTTCCGCAGATAACACCACAAACCTTATTGATTTTGGATTTGTAGCCTCTTTTGAGCAAACCAACGGCATCGTAGCCGAGGTTGCGCAAAAGGTTGCGGAGAAAAACTACTTAGAGAAGCTATTGAATTACAATGATCCGACAGGTATTCCGCATCAAAAAACGGCAGGGCTAAACTGGATGGAATCCTTCGGTATTCACGCAGACCAAGAGCATATAGCGATTGTTTCCGGCGCTCAAAATGCGTTGGCCATTGCGTTGATCTCCTTGTTTGAGCCCGGAAATCGCATTGCAACCGACTTATATACTTTTTCAAACTTTATTGAGTTGGCAAAGATGTTCCATATACAGTTAGTCCCCATTCCCGGAGACCAGTTTGGAATGCTGCCGGACGAGCTGGAAAAGCAGTGCTGCCAAACAAAAATTCACGGGATTTTTCTGATCCCCTCTTGCTCTAATCCGACCACAATCATGATTTCAGATTTTCGAAAGCATGAATTGGCGGCGATCATCCGCAAGCATCATTTAATTTTGATCGAGGATGACATCCATGCATTTCTGACGGCAGGCATTGTCTCCGATTATCGGCAGCCGATGTTCAATTTGCTTCCGGAACAGAGCGTTTATATTTGCAGCACCTCTAAGTCTTTATGCTCCGGATTAAGAGTCGCCTACATGGTCTATGGGGATGCCTTCCGCAAGAATATGTTACAGAGCATTTTTAACGTCAATGTCAAAACGTCTTCTTTAGATGCCGAGGTCATCACGGAGCTGATTTTATCAGGCAAGGCTCATGAAATTGTTTCGCAAAAGAAACAGCTTGCACAGTCTGCTAATGATCTTTATAAAGAATATTTTCCAGCGGGTCAGCCCGGTGAACATCCTCTCAGTTTTTACCGCTGGCTTTCTATTGAAGAGGATGTTGATTCATCACAGTTAGAAGTGGATTTGAAGATGCGCGGTATTCGTGTTTTTCATTCTGACCGTTTCCTCAGCGGGCAGACGACACGTGAAAAATATTTGCGCATTGCGCTTTCTTCTACAAACTCATTAGATGAGCTGAAACTGGGGTTGGACATACTAAAACAGTATCTCGGCTGATTCAGATGGATTAAGTAATCAGACACGACTAAAGTAAGATTTAGTTGTGTTTTTTTATTCCCGCTCCTGCCGCTTGTTCAGGCGCTTCCCCTGCTTGTCATACAGGAAATTGATTCTTTTTTATTGATGCTTTTGGTACAATTGGATTGGTGCTTCCAGTGTCCGATTAATGCGAAGAAATGCAGATCAACGACAGATATACATAGTGAAACAGGAGGAAGACAGTATGGGGAGATCGAGTCAAAAGAAGCAGTTTGAAAGGCGATTTAAGAACGAAGTGGTTGAGGTGGCCGCAGTCACCGGTCCATCCGGTATTGGAGCATGGAGAGCGAACGACGATGAAATGTGGAATGCCTCCATTCCGTTGATTGCCTGGAAAGAGCTCAGCGGCAGCAAGTCTGCTGTTCAGGAAGAGCTGCAGTTGGAATGGCTTGCCGATGATGACGAATGGCAAAAAACGAAAGATATATTGGAAGCGAATGCCGTTGTCAGACTGTATGTTCGTATGGGAGATCAGGCCATGACGCTTGTAAAGGTTGTAGATTCGGCCTATCAGGACGACGAATTGCAAAGTATTTTGAAGGAATCGCTGGAGCCGGTATATTACGAGGACGAGAAATTGGGCACCTTTGCGCTGTTCAAGTCGGTCAATGTGTTTGAGAAGGACATCACCTGGGCCGGACAACATGGAAAGCTCTACTTTGACTGGGATGAAGACGATCGGCAGATGAAGGCTTCGCTGGAAACCGCACATATTTTATTTCAAGACCAAGCGCATTGGAATGCGAAAATACGGGCTTACGCTGCCGAAGAATTGGTCGAACTGGCCAACGACTGGCTGCAGGATAATGATGAAGCGGAGGTTGACGAGATCACCAAGGAGATGTTTATCGCGCTTATGGAATTGAGCAGTATCAGTGTGTATCCTGAGGGAGACTTTGAAGTATTCTTTGATGACGGTGATATGTTTTGGGGACACTCGATCATTGTTAGCGGCAATCGAAACGGTACGTTTGAATCAGCTGAAATTGCCGGATAAAGCGGGACGTCCACTCATCTTTTTGGAAATTCATCATTCGTAAAAATGTTAGCCGCTTTCCTGAAATGATAAAAAGGGTGATGTTTGTGCATCACCCTTTTTAAGCCGCTGCAATTTTTTACATAGATTCCGAAGCTCTGCATATACTTATTTCTGCAAGAAACCAGCGTATAGCTTTTCTGATTGATGCCAGCCCTTGAGCGCCTACTTCAGTAGCCTTTCTTCTTGTAAAAACCCGCGGGCCACTTCTTCTGCAGGTTTGCCTTTAACGTTCACCTGATAATTCATTTCACGCATCTTGCGATCAGATATTTTTCCGGCCAGTTTATTTAATGCCTGTTCTATTTCAGGATATTTTTGCAGGGTTTCTTTTCTCAGCAAAGGTGCGCCCTGATATGGAGGAAATACATGTTTGTCATCTTTCAAAACAGACAAGTTATACTGTTCTAATTCACTGTCCGTTGAATAAGCATCTACCACCTGAATATCGCCTGTTTTGATTGCGTTGTACCGAAGCTTCGGCTCCATCGTGGCGACATTTGAAAATGTAATTCCATAAGTATTCTGGATACCGCGGTATCCATCTTCGCGGTCTGCAAACTCGAGTGTAAAACCGGCTTTGATGTTTTCCTGATGTTTTTTTAAGTCCGAAATCGTTTTTAAATGGTATTTTAGGGCCAGCTGTTTTGGTACTGCCAATGCATAAGTATTGTTATACGCCATCGGCTTTAACAACGTCATGTCAAATGTTTTGAGCATTCCTTTTCTTGCTTGTTCATAGACCTGTTTTTGATCTGTACTGACAGGAGTTTCTTTTAAAAACTCAGAGATTGCGGTGCCAGTAAATTCGGGATAAACATCTATGTCCCCTGATTTTAATGCTTGAAACACAAATGAAGTCTTGCCAAACCCCGGTTTTACTTCTACGTGTAAATCGGTATCTTCTTCAATCAAAAGCTTGTACATATTGATTAATATGTCAGGCTCAGAACCAAGTTTGCCCGCGATGACGATATGTTTGCCTCCCTGTCCGTAAGAAAATGACAAGGCCAAGATGATAATGGTCGCGGCTGCAAATCCCCCAATGCCGACTAATAATTTCTTAAATGACAGCTTTTCAAAGCTGCGGAGCAGAAAATCAAAAATGATGGCCAGGATGGCCGCCGGTATCGCTCCAAGTACAATGAGTTCAGTATTATTTCGGTCAATCCCAAGAAGAATGATATCACCTAAGCCTCCGGCGCCGATAAGGGCCGCCAGTGTTGCGGTGCCGACAATTAATACCATAGCCGTTCTTATGCCTGCCATGATAACCGGCATAGCCAAAGGAAGCTCTACCTTGATCAGCCTTTTTTGACTGTTCATCCCCATTGCTCTTGCCGCCTCTAGCAAAGATGGATCAATCTCTTTAATTCCTGTATATGTGTTTCTTAAAATCGGAAGCAATGCATAGACAATAAGAGCTATAATCGCAGGTACTTTCCCGATACCAACGATGGGAATCAGAAGGCCGAGAAGGGCCAGCGAGGGAATGGTTTGCAAAACGGCCGTTACCCCGATGATGCCTTCCGCTATTTTTGGCTTTCTCGTCAAATAAATACCGAGGGGAATCGATATCACAACTGCAAAAAAGAGTGCGATAAGTGAAATTTGAATGTGTTCCAGCAATGCATTTATCAATTGTCCTTTTCTTTCTGCTAAATCATGAAAAAAATTATTCATTCGCGCTGCCTCTCTTTTGCATGTGATGAGCCAGATATTGGATGATGCCTTTTCTGTCGATAGCCCCTATAATCTGGCCGTCGCGTTCTGCAAAGATGTGGTCATGATGTTCCAATTTACTCAAAACCTCTTGCAATGAAGTTGATACAGGCACTGTCTCAAAAGACCCCTCTTCCGTATATTCCATTTGCCGGACGATTTTTTCGAGATTCAGCCTCTCGTCGGTCAATCTTTCCTGCCCCCCAACGAAATCTTTTACAAAATCATTGGCGGGATGCATCAAAATTTCATCAGGTGTACCGATTTGCACAATTTCACCCTGATTCATAATGCAGATCCGGTCCCCCAGCTTTAAGGCTTCCTGCATATCATGAGTCACAAATACAATCGTTTTGTTTATGCTTTGTTGCAAATCCAGAAGATCATCCTGTAATTTCTCTCTTGTTATTGGATCAAGAGCGCTAAACGGTTCATCCATTAAAACCATTTCGGGGTCAGCAGCCAAGGCCCGTATCACGCCAATTCTTTGCTGCTGGCCTCCTGAAAGCTCATCAGGCCTTCTTTTGCGATATATGTCAGGTTTCAATCCGACCATTTCTAAAAGCTCGTCGACCCGCTGTTTCGTTTTTTCCCGGCTCCATTTTTTCAGTTCCGGAACGACTGCTATGTTTTCCTCGATACTCATATTCGGAAAAAGAGCGATTTGCTGAAGGACGTAGCCGATGTTCCACCGCAATTCATGAATATCATATTCGCTTATTTTTTGATCATTAATAAAAATCGTACCGTCAGACAGCTCGATTAAACGATTGATCATTTTTAGTACCGTTGTTTTTCCGCTGCCGCTGGGACCGATAATGACAAAGAATTCTCCTTTTTTGATGACTGCATTAAATGATTTCACAGCATAAGTTCCGGTTGTGTATTGCTTTGATACATTTTTGAATGTAATCATAAGTCACTTCCTATCATGTTCTAATCATAAATCCTGCGGGGGTGATGAGCTGACATCGCTTAATATGCTTGCAAGCTTCGGCATAGAATTCGCTTTGGTCTATCTCTTGCCCATTATAAATTATTTTTTGTCCTACTATTTTTGTATAAAATAAATAATATGTCTAGCCTTTTTTTCTGAACGCGTTCTTAATACTGTCTCTTTTAGACATGAATAAAAAACGTCGATGTATCTCAATTTATTGCCGGGAGTGTTCTGCTGACATTACAAACTTATAGGGATACGTTACAATGCTTGATTGGCTGAGGTTGGCATTGCAGGCGCGAAATCAGTGTGACAGTTATCGGCTATACATCGAGGACATTGTTGAGAAGGAAAAGGTCTATTTGATGTTGTTTTCCCGCTGGATGACATGTCACCCTTGTTTGAGCATGAAAATATCTGTTCATACTGGATGTGAACGTTCAGAAAAAAGGAGGCTTGCTTTATGTCAGGACCGTCTTTAAACAAATTGGGCGCCCATAGATCGATCCATGATGGTGCCGTAACCGAAGGAAGAGATTTGATGGAAGTATTGGAACGTGTTTATCGTGAAAAACACGAAAAACACGCCATGATTGCAGCGAAGGCTCTTCTGGATCATTGGGAAACTCGTACAATTGCACACGCCGACTCGGAAGAAGAAGGGTTGTACAAGAGAAAACTTGAAGATAATCCAGATATCTCCCATACATTGAGCATGCTCAAGCGTGACCATGATTTGCTTCGCATTCTTGTAAGCGAGATTAAAGAACTGCTGGATGGACAGGGAGTAACTGATGACGTGCTCGACCGCTTTAAAGCGATCTATGTTCTGGTTCAAATACATAATCGGGATGAAGAGGCCCATTTGCTGGATCATCATTAAGCATTTGGGAAACCATCCTCAAATTCAGCCACTTTGGATTATGCCGAAGTGGCTTTTTGATCTGCAAAAAACTAATTTTTCCGCTCCATATATTTCAGTGCTTTTTTCGGATTCATTTTTCGATATACGATATACTTCCGCGACAGATATTCTAAAGGCAGACTCCATACATGGACTAATCTCGTATACGGCCAAACAGCAAATAACACAAATGCTGCCAAAATGTGAAGTTGAAACCCCAGCGGTGCATCCATCACTAAATATGGTGAAGGCTGAAAACTCAAAACTCCCCTGAACCATGGGCCTATGGTTGCCCGATAATCAAACTCTCCTCCGGTTGCCGTATAGCCGACAGTATTCGTAAATCCAACAACCGTCACAACTCCGATGAGGAGTAGTACATACAGATCTTTCTTTGAGCTGTTCCTCCTTACCCTTTTGCTTTTAAGCCGGCGTACTGTCAACAATGCTCCGCCAACAACCATCATTACTCCAGCGGCTCCTCCGAACCATATGGCGCCAAAATGATACATCTGTTCAGTAATGCCGACAACATCATAAAATCCTTTAGGAATCAACACCCCTGCCACATGTCCGAAGAAAACAAAAATGACACCATAATGAAACAGTGTACTCCCCCATTTTAATAAATGATCCTTTTGGATAAATTCGCTTGATTGAGCTGACCATCCGAACTGATCTGTATTATAACGATGGATGTGACCGACAACAAAAATCGTCAATGATAAATAGGGAATGATCACCCATAAGAAATAATCTAATTCCGTCATAATGATCCCTCCAATTTGATTTAGCCTGCATGATGACCCAGGTCGTTTTCATTAGATGGCAAATATGCCGCAATGGCTGTTAAACAGGCCTTTAATAAAAAGCCATACGGATTATCCTCTTTTTCAAGTTCTGTCAGTAATTGATCGATTGCTTTTTTGTGAATTAAAAACACTTTTTGAACAAAGTCTTTATCAGCAATGGAGGCAAACTCTAAAATAAGGGGTAAATAGTCAGGCAATTCATCGTTTTTAATGTAAAACCCGGCTTTTGCAAACTCCATTTTCAGTTTTACAAAAGCCAGCCCGCGCTCTCTATTCTCTCCAAATCTTCCATGGGTTAAATAAAGGGTTTTTTGTTCGCTAAAGTCGAACCATCGAACATAATTCTCGCACAATATTTTGTAAGGGGTTTCATTCGCATAGGCCAAAAACTGACGGAGACAGTGTTTCATTCCTTTGTTTGCGATCTCATCCACAAGCTCGTCCGCTTCTTCCGATTCAGTCCATTCTTTTTCCGGATATCTCAAGAATAATGAACAAAGCTTAAACACGAGTCTATTTTCTTCCATCCATTGCATTTCCATTTAGATCACTCCAATATTCTTCACTGAATGCGTATAAATCTTCATATTTTTCAGTGCCTAAACTGCAGCCTGAGCAGCCTTCCATAAAGTCGTAGCCTGCTGAACCTTGACCGGAATACATATTGCCGGCCTCTTCCCGATGAGATTTTGGAATGACATAACGATCATTGTATTTCGCTATCGCGGATAACTCATACAATTCTACGGCTGTTTCTTCCGTTAAACCGGCATCTTTAAGGATGGCTTGATCAAATGATTGCTTTAGGTTAACGCTTCTCATATAACTCCTCATGGCAACCATTTTCTTTAACACCCGTTCAATTACTTTTGTATCCCCTGCGGACATTAGATTTGCAAGATATTGGATGGGGATTCGGAATTGCTTGATCGTCGGAAAAATGATTTTTGGATCTAATGTATCAATTTGACCGCCGAATGTATTGGTAATAGGGCTCAAAGGCGGAATGTACCATACCATCGGCAAGGTTCTGTATTCAGGATGCAGAGGCAATGCCACCTTATATTCGACTGCAAGCTTATATACGGGGGACGCTTGGGCTGCTTCTATCCAATCTTCCGGAATCCCGTCTTTTTTTGCCTGCCTCACGACTTCTGGATCTTTTGGGTCCAAAAAAAGATCTACATGTGATTCATATAAATCCTGTGGATTTTCAACAGATGCCGCTTCTTCTATTTTATCTGCGTCATAAAGCACAATGCCGATATAGCGCAAGCGCCCGACACACGTTTCAGAACAAACTGTTGGCTGGCCATTTTCAATACGCGGAAAACAAAACGTGCACTTTTCAGCTTTATTTGTCTTCCAGTTAAAATAAACTTTCTTATACGGACAGCCTGACATACAAAAACGCCAGCTGCGGCATGAATCCTCATCAACAAGCACGATACCGTCTTCATCCCGCTTGTAAATAGCTCCCGACGGACAAGATGAAAGGCATGATGGATTGATGCAATGTTCGCAGATTCTCGGCAAATACATCATAAATGCTTGTTCATACTCTTGAATGACTTGTTCATCAACATTGTGCATGTTCGGGTCTTTTTGAGCCGTTTCATAAACACCTGCAAGATCGTCTTCCCAGTTCGGCCCCCATTTTAAATCGATGTATTCGCCGGTAAGCTGGGAGATAGGCCTTGCCACCGGCTGATGTTTTTTCTGCGGACTTTTGATTAAATTTTCGTAATCATAGGTCCAAGGCTCATAATAATCATCAATTCGAGTTAAATCAGGGTTGTAAAAAATATTCAGCAGCTTTTTGGCGCGGCCGCCGGCTTTCAGTTCGATCTTCCCGTTTTTTAACTCCCAGCCTCCGCGTTGGGTTTCTTGGTTTTCCCATTCTCTCGGGTATCCGACACCCGGTTTTGTTTCAACATTGTTCCACCACATATACTCGGCGCCTGTACGATTTGTCCACGTATTATTACATGTCACACTGCACGTATGGCAGCCGATACATTTGTCAAGGTTCATTACCATGCCAAATTGCGCCTTAATCTTCAAGCCAATCCACCTCGTTTCGTTCTAATTTCCGAATAACGACTTGTTCATCTCTCTGGTTTCCGGTCGGACCATAGTAATTAAATCCGTAGCTAAGCTGGGCGTATCCCCCTATCATTTGCGTCGGCTTAACGTGAATCCTTGTCGGGCTATTAAAAGTCCCTCCGCGTTCTTTCGTTATTTTTGACCCGGGAACGTTAATCGTTCTGTCCTGAACATGATACATAAATGCTACCCCTCTCGGTAATCGATGGCTGACAACAGCCCTGGCGACGACGACACCGTTGCGGTTGTACATTTCAAGCCAATCATTATCACGTATACCCACAGTTGCCGCATCTTTATTATTCATCCACACATGCGGTCCGCCCCGGAACAGCGTAAGCATCGGCAATGTGTCATAGTATGTGCTATGGTATGACCATTTAAAATGCGGCGTTAAATAGCGCAGTTTGATCTCCTGTGTTGTTGATGCGGGCTGACCATCTTTATTATAGAAAGCAGCTTTTCTTAAAGGCGCTTTAAAAGTCGGCAGATCTTCTCCGAATTCCTGCATGATTTCATGGTCAAGGAAAAAGTGCTGCCTGCCGGTTAATGTGCGGAATGGAATAAGCCGTTCTATATTTGTCGTAAAAGGTGAGTAACGGCGATTTCCTGTTTCAGTACCGCTATATACCGGAGATGATAATACTTTTCTCGGCTGGGCGGAAATTTCATCAAATGAGATATGCTCTTCTGCACGTTCAATGGCCAGATCCTTTAGTTTTTGTCCCGTTTTCTTTTCCAATGTATCCCAAGCTTTCATCGCGAGCGAACCGTTTGTCGTACTGGATAATGTCAGGATAGCCTCTGCAGCGTTTCGGTCTGCTGAGATGTCGGGGCAATCTTTATATTCTTTTGTACTTTTCGCCGTGCCTAATATATCTTTTAATTCGTCATACTCCTCTTTGGCATCCCAGCTTAGCCCCTTTGCTCCGATTTTTTCCCGTATATTCGGTCCCAGCGCAATGAATTTATCGTATACTTTGGTAAATTGTCTTTCCACGACATGAATGCGTGGAAAATTCTCTCCAGGAACAGGTTCGCTTTCACCCTTTTTCCAATCGGGGATCAATCCTAAAGCCTGTGACGTCTCATCCGGCGTATCATGAAGAAGTGGTGTGGCCACAATATCTTTTACTATCTCCGGAAGGTATTTTTCAGCTAAAGTTTGAAATGTTTTGGCCAACTTTTTAAATGTATCCCAATCAGACCGGCTTTCCCATGGAGGTGTAATCGCCGGATTGAATGGGTGAATAAAAGGATGCATATCGGTTGAGCTGATATCATACTTTTCGTACCAGGTTGCAGCCGGCAAGACAATATCGGAATACAATCCTGTGCCAGACATCCGAAAATCCAGATTGATTAATAAATCGAGCTTTCCTTCTTGTGCAACCGATGTTGCATCTACCTCTTCTGTGTGCAGGGATTGATCTTGGTCTCCTAAAATGCTTGAATGTGTACCGAGCAGGTGTTTTAGGAAGTATTCATGCCCCTTTGCAGAACTTCCAATTAAATTCCCGCGCCATACAAATAACGTTTTTGGAAAATTAACGGGATTGCTCGGCTCTTCAATTGCAAATTTCATTTGGCCATTTTTAATTTGATCCACAACATACTTTACGGCTTCATCGTTACTGGCTGCCTTCGCCTCTTCATATAATCTAATGGGGTTTTTATTAAACTGCGGATAGGAAGGAAGCCATCCCAATCTTGCGGCGAGCACATTATAATCTCCAAGATGATGGTATCTGGGCTTGTCGACTAACGGTGAAATTAAATCTGAAGACTTTTGGTCTTCATACCGCCACTGCTCTGTGACGAAATAAAAGAAAGAGGTTCCATTTTGTAAACGCGGCGGGCCTCCCCAGTCACGAGCCATCGCGACAGTTTGCCATCCTTCAAGGGGCCGCACTTTTTCCTGGCCGACATAATGTGCCCAGCCACCGCCGTTTACTCCCTGTGAGCCCGTTAGCAAAACAAGGTTAAGGATCGCCCTGTAAATGGTGTCGGAATGATACCAATGATTGATGCCCGACCCCATAATAATCATCGAACGTCCTTTGCTATCAACAGCATTTTGAGCGAATTCTCTTGCGATT
The DNA here is from genome assembly GCF_033261025.1 of Bacillus sp. KICET-3. Classification (NCBI taxonomy): domain Bacteria; kingdom Bacillati; phylum Bacillota; class Bacilli; order Caryophanales; family Bacillaceae; genus Bacillus; species Bacillus sp. KICET-3. Next base: position 2,377,131 of record NZ_CP137345.1, read on the forward strand.
TGAGCGACGAGCTTGCGGTCGATACCTGTTATTTGTTCCTGCCATGCGGGAGTGTATGGTGTGGGATCATCATAATCTTTTGGATAATCACCAGGCAAACCGCGATTTACGCCTGTTTGCGCCAGCATGAGATCAAACACTGTAGTGACATAAACGGTTTCGCTATTTTGTTGAATTGCCTTGACTGGTACTCCGCGTGACATAATTTGCTTTTGTTCTTGGCCGAAGTAAGGAAACTGAAGCAGTACGCTTTTGTCTTCTATTCCTAGAAAGGTGAGTGCAGGCTCAAGATCTCCGAGCTGATTTTCAGTATCTTTCAGGTGTAAATTCCACTCTCCCCCTTCCGACCAGCGGTGGCCCATGGTTCCATTAGGAGCAGCGTATTGATTTGAATTTTTATCAAATACAATGGTTTTCCATTCTGCCTTGGTTACGTTCATCCCCAGATCGCTTGCGCGTAAAAATCGATCTGTTTTATAGTGGTTGCCATGTTTCTTTAATGTGATTAAAAAAGGCAAATCAGTATATTTTTTTATATAATCCTCAAAATACGGCGTTTTTTTATCAACATAAAATTCCTTGAGAACGATATGTGTCATTGCCATCGCTAGCGCTGCATCCATACCTGGACTAATGTTTAACCAATGGTCGGCAAACTTCACAAACTCAGCATAGTCCGGACTTATAGAAACCACTTTTGTACCGTTGTACCTTGCCTCTACGTAGAAATGCGCATCAGGAGTTCTCGTTTGCGGCAAATTAGAGCCCCAAACTAATATGTAGCTTGAATTATACCAGTCAGAGCTTTCAGGAACATCTGTTTGTTCGCCCCACACCTGCGGTGATGCTGGCGGCAGATCGGCATACCAATCGTAAAAGCTGAGAAGCGGTGCGCCAATTAAGTTTAAAAACCTGGCGCCGCCCGCATAACTAACCATGGACATCGCCGGAATCGGAGAAAAACCAATAATGCGATCAGGGCCATATGTTTTAATTGTATACATCAATTGAGAAGCAATCATCATGTTGACTTCGTCCCAGTTTCCCCTGACAAATCCGCCTTTGCCGCGGGCTGACTTGTATGTCTTCTGCAAATCTGGATTTTCAGAAATGATTTTCCATGCCTCTACAGGGTCGTTTGTTTGTTGCACCGCTTCCCTCCAGACCTTCAACAATGCACTTCTCACATACGGGTAGCGGACACGGATGGGACTGTATGTATACCATGAGAAACTTGCACCGCGCGGACATCCTCTCGGTTCATATTCCGGCATATTCGGCCCTGTCGTCGGATAGTCTGTTTGTTGTGTTTCCCAAGTAATGATTCCGTCTTTCACATGGACTTTCCAGCTGCACGAACCGGTGCAATTCACGCCATGGGTGGTGCGAACCACTTTATCATGCTGCCATCTTTTTCGGTAGTATTTCTCAGATTCGCGGTCTGCGGCAGATAGAGTGCTGTGAGTGTTGAGATCAGTGGTGCGTCCAAAAAAAGTCAGCTTTTTAAGCAATGGGGACATTTTTTTCTTCATGATGATACTCCCTTTCGATTGTTTTACTAAGCCCGTATACAGTAAGCTTCCCTGCAGTTTGTTTTATTTTGTTTGCGAAATATCGCTAAAGATTGCTACGTAATACATGACTTCGCCAGCATCGTTATCCACTGCACTGATTGTCAGCCATTCGAGATATTCTTCGCCGTTTTTACGCTTATTCCAAATTTCACCCTGCCAATATCCGTTTTTCTCGAGTTCATCCCACATCGCTTTATAAAAACTTTTGTCATGTCTTCCAGACCTTAAGAGCCGGGGGGTTTTGCCGACAGCTTCTTCTTTTTTGTATCCTGTTACGGCACTAAATGCGGGATTTACTTTTTGAATCATGCCTTTAGTATCTGTAACCATTACTCCTTGACCTGTGCTTTCAACGATGTTGTCCGCCAGTCTGAGCTTGTCTGAATAAAACATCCATATCACGATAATTAAGCTTGCTAAAGCAAATTCAGATAATGCCATGAAACCAATCGCATAATTTCCAGTCATCTGATTGACAGTTGTTAGAATAAGGGGTGGAAAAAATCCCCCAAGTCCTCCCATGGCTGAAACGATTCCGTTAACAATTCCGCCTTGCTTTGAAAAATATAGAGGTACAAGTTTAAACGTTGTTCCATTTCCAATCCCCGAACAAACAGCAACTGTTAAAACTCCCACGGTATATAATGTAATCGTTGGGGAAAAAGACAGTAATATACCTGAGAAAGTTAAACCCGAAAATACAATGATAAGAACTTTAAACGGATTGAATTGATCTCCGAGCCACCCTCCAAGAGGACGCACCAATGTGCATATGGTGATAAACCCCGCTGTGCGCAATCCTGCATCCACTTCACTAAGCTTAAATTGGGTTACTAAAAAATTAGGAAGATATACGGTAAATGCAACAAATGAGCCGAATGTTATAAAATAAAAAAGACTGAGGAACCATAGCTTCTCATCCCGATAAACATTGATGATTTGCTCCTTTAAAGCTGTTTTCACTTTCGGTTCATGTTTATCCCCCAATAAGAAATTTAGGGCAGCCAATAGAATGAGCGGAATGAGAAAAAGCCTGACAGTAACTTCCCAGCCTAATTGATTTGCAAGAACAGGTGCTCCAAACGAAGTAAACGCTGTTCCAATATTGCCGACTCCATAAATTCCATTGACAAATCCATGCCGATCTTTTGGATAGTACTTCGGTAAAGAAGTAACACCGACCGAAAATATCGCTCCTCCAACCCCTAAAAAAAGACCGGATATTAATAAATCAGTAAAAGAGTCGGCCAGACTTAAATAATAGACGGGCAGGATTAAAAATAAGAGGCTTATAAGAAGAATCAGCTTCGCTCCAAATCGATTCGTCCAATAACCAATCGGCACCCGAAGAACAGATCCGAGAATGACCGGAATGGCCGTCACCCATGATAATTGAATTGATGACAGGGAGATATCTTCTTTGATATATGTCATTAATGAGGAAATCACAACCCATACCATAAACCCCACAATTAGGCTCAATGTTTGAAGAGGCAGCTGGATTTTAGTTCGTTTCATTTTGGATGCCCTTTCTTATCATTTTATGTATTTTCAATATCCCCAAATCATTAGCTGTTATGCATTTATTTCCACTCGTTTAATAAAGAAGCCCCCCTTCTACAACAATTTCAACTTCTTTCGCAGGACTGTTAGTTTTGCAAATGAAATATTCCAGGGGCGGCGATGTTCACGAATGGTAAAGATATGCGGAAACCAAAAAAGCTGTAACAGGGTGAGGCTCAGTTCATTCTTCCCCTAAAATAGCGATCGGGTTAAATACTTCATAGTGGATGTTGTTTTTCGGCACACCCCATTGCTTCAGCGCATTGTTAATAGCCTTCATAAAGGAAATCGGCCCGCAAAAATAAAAATTAGCATCCTTGTCTGGAAGAATGGATTGCAGCCATTCCAAGTCAATATAACCTTCCTATATAAATATAAAGGCCAAGAAAAACACAAAAGCGCAAAATATCAGTGTTTTTGCTGTTCTTTGCAAGGGGTTTTCGAAGAGTTTTCAGAATTAAACCGATTTTTTGGTATCAAAAATTTGCTATCACAGACATCGCTGTATAAAGGAGATGACAGCATGAATGACAACTTAAACACTGATTTAGATTACCCATATTAACAATCAAATAACAAATATAGAATTTTATCATGATTTAAAAATCTGCGAATGAGGTAGAGATCCTTATTTCATCGACTTCTCAATCCTAAATGTGGTAAAATCGATGACAAATGTTAAAACTATAAAAATATAAGAAAGGGAGGATTAAAATGTATATGAGTATTATTATTTTAGCATCCATGCTTTTATGGGGCGCATTAACCCATGAACTAAGTAAACCTTCAAAAAAGCAAAACAACCGAAAAATTGTGTCCTTGATATCTCTAGGCTCTTTATCAACTTTAGTTATTACTATTTCACTTTTTCAAAACCTCCCGTTTTAAAGTTTTGCAGGGAGGCGGGGGCTTCATAGCATATAAATGAAATGAACGGATATTCGGATGCTGTTCCGCCAATTCGGCCGCGTATTCTATAAATGCGTGAAATTCGCTGTTCTTTGCTGAGTGAATAGTCTTTCTTGTTGTTGTAAAACGATCGTATGCAACATGCTTAGTAGCGGTGTAATCCCAACGCCGCCGCTGATCAATTTGAAAATAATAATTCATAAAAATGTTTACCGATTTCATGACTATGATCCTTTAATATTGGAGCGGTCGATTTCGCAATTAATTGTTTTCTCATCAAGCACAATATTCCCTCCTTTTTTTGATTAGGGTGATGTTTTTGATTCGATTGATTCAGGAAATGATAAAAAGGGTGATGTTTGAGCATCACCCTCATTCTGTTTGGCGTCTTTCTTACACCCATATCATTTGAAAAGAGGTTCGTTTTGTGAATAAACACGTCGGTGCGGCTTGTTTTATCGTTTCTTATATACTCTCTATAACATAACTTTCACTTACCCGCCGGGCTACGATAAACCAAATGCAAACGATTTTCATGAGTATATCATTTGCGCGCCCGCTGCGATAAGGCGCACAGCCAATCAAGGTTTTTATACTTACAGCGGCAAGCCTTGCCAATTATTTTACCTGCACCAATAAAAATGTGTACTTTGTGCCCTCAGGCTTGTTTTTCCAGTAAATCGTGACCTCCGCATCCCCTTTTTCGAGTCCTTCAAAGTCCACCGAGTTCAAGCTTGGATTGGCATAGGCATGAAGCATATGGGGATTGTCAACAGCAATTTCTAAATCGGCATCGGAAAACTCAATTGGAACACCGTTGTTTATACTGCCACAATAGAAACGCGAATGGCCAATATCGCCAATGCCAACTGTTTCGTCGTAAACGGTGAAGATATGAGTTGAGCATTCGCTTGGCTTAATGGCGTCTGGTGCAGCGTGTGCAGATGCGGTATGAAAAGATAAAACCGTCATTATAGCGATCAAAAGTGACATGAGGAACTTGCCTGATTTTCCAGTCTTCATGTTATCAACCTCCAACCATATTTTGTAGTATTCATATTCCAAAGGTGGATATTAATACCGAAAAATTGCGATTTAAAAAAGACCGATAAACGAAACTTAACTAGGCAGCAAGTAAACTTGAATGTAAGTGGATTATTAAAATTTTTCTGCATGATTCATCGTCATGTTTACAGTTGACTTTAAGTGCAAGCGCTAAGATCTCAAAGGGTTAAACCCACAACAAAAACAGAGCTGACATCAAAGGTCAGCTCCGACGGACATTTTCAGAAGGTTGAAAGAACTGATTCACCTCATCATCGGTTACATCTGAAACGTGCTGATACTCATAGTTTGGTGATTGATCACGATCGATGAGGACAGACCGTACGCCTTCAAAGAAATCTTTATGTCTCAAAAAGTTCTTTGCCAGCAGCAGATCTGTAGCAAAGCATTCTTCCATCGTTTTTTGTTTGCCGTCGACCAGCTGTTTTAAGGCGACTTTTAATGAAAATGGCGACTTGGAAAGAAGAAGTTTCTTCACATTCACGCTAAAGCCGCTTCCTTCGTTTTCGAGCGATTGAAGGATCTCTTCCAACGTATCAAACCTAAAATGATGATCAATCGCGTCTTGATCAGGAGCGAGCTTGCTTTCTTGAGGCGGTTCCGCTTGAAATTCCTTGATCATCTGTTCAAGCGTTTCTTTAACGTTGACAAGGCGCCAGTTCGTATATTCCACTTGTTTGATCAAGCGCTCTAAAGCATCGCTCTCCATATAGGTGTCTGCACCGTTTATAAACAGCACATCAGCAGCGCGAATGACAGACGCCGTTAGTCCAAGGTAGCGTCCGACGTGACCTGGGGCTTTGTTTAAAAAATAGGCTGCACCGACATCCGGAAAGAACCCGATATTCATTTCCGGCATCGCCCATTTCGTCCTCTCCGTCACAATCCTGTGGCTGGCTCCATACGTCAGGCCTACCCCTCCGCCCATGACGATCCCGTCCAGGCAAGCGATGATCGGCTTCGGAAATCGATAGACGGCCTTGTCGACCTCATATTCTTTTTCGAAAAATCGCTCTGCATCATGCAAAGCTTGTTTGGACGAGCGGGCTTCATAGAGCGTTTTAATGTCACCGCCGGCACAAAGCCCTTTTGCACCTGCGCCTTTTATGACGACGACAGAAACGTTATGATCTGTCTTCCATTCTGTTAACTTTTCGCCAATCACACGGACCATGTCATAAGTGAGTGAGTTGAGCGCTTTCGGGCGGTTCAAAACAATGGTTGCGGTACCGTGCTGGTTGACGGAATATAAAACGTCGTCGGACATCTTGATCCCCCTCCTTTTATGAATGATGAAAGTCTGGTTTGCGTTTCTCGACGAATGCGTGAATTCCTTCTTTAGCATCGGAAGTCAAAAACAGCTCGGCAAATCTTTTTCGTTCCCTTTCCAGCCCTTGTTCCATGCTTTCGTTGCTGCCCTGTATAATACATTCCACTGCGCGCATGACACTTGTCATGCTTTTTCCTTCTATAAATGACGCCGCGACAGCAGTTGCCGTCTTTAACAGCTCCTCTTTCTTCACGGCCAGCTGCGCGATCTTAAGCTCTACCGCATCATGAGCTGAAAGTGTTCGGCTTGTAAGGATGAGATCAAGTGCTGTGGCAGTCCCTGTTATATTGCGAAGCCGCTGTGTACCTCCAAACGCAGGGATCAGACCGAGCTTTAATTCCGGCAGCCCTACTACCGCCTCATCTGATACGATTCTGAAATGACAGCTCATCGCCAGTTCAAGTCCTCCGCCAAGAGCCGGTCCGTTTATCGCGGCGATGACGGGTTTTTTTAACGCTTCGATTTCATCACAAAGCGCCTGGCCTCCTTCGGCGAGGGCCAAGCCTTGTTCCTGATCCCCTAATTTTGATACGAATTCTTTTATGTCCGCTCCCGCCACAAAAAAGCGGCCCTCTCCTGTGATAATAACCGCTCTTGTATCATCATCTGCGGCCAGTTCCTGAAACAGTGATCGCAATTCGGCGATACAGGAAGAAGATAATGTATTTGCCGGCGGATTGTTCAGTGTGACAGTCGTGATAAAATGTTCTTTTTTAAGCGTTACGTATTTATAGCTCAAGATTTATCCCTCCAGTATAAATCAAAAAGCCCCCCTAAAGGTCTTTATCCAGCTATTAGAGGGGGCGTATGTTAAAGGTTAGAACCAGCGTTCGGTGACGACTTTTTTACGTGTGTAAAATTGGATGCCGTCTTTTCCGTTTGTCCCAAGATCTCCATAGAATGAGGCTTTGTTCCCTGCGAACGAGAAGAACGCCATTGGAGCCGGTACATTGACATTGACGCCGATCATGCCGGCATCGATTTTGTCGCGGAACTGCTGGGCGCTTTTGCCGCTCGACGTATAGATGACAGCACCGTTGGCAAATTTGGATTGATTGGCGAGTTCGATCCCCTCGTCAAGGTCTTTTACCCGGACGACGCTCAATACCGGCGCGAAAATTTCGTCCTGCCAGATTTTCATGTCAGGTGTCACGTGATCGAAAATCGTGGCTCCTACATAGTATCCTTCCTGAACATCCGGATCGCGTCCGTCAACGGCTAAAGCGGCTCCTTCTTGTATGCCGCTGTCGATATAATCTAGGACGCGGTTTTTGTGGACTTCACGGATCAGCGGACCGACAAAGTGATCCTCGGATCTGCCGTCTCCTGTTTTCAGCTTTCGCGTTTCAGAAACGAGCAACTCCATGAATTCATCGGCGATTTCATCAACGACCGCAGCCACAGAGCATGCCATACAGCGTTCCCCGCTGCTGCCGAAAGCCGCTCCAATGATGCCTTGAACCGATTTTTCAAGATGGCAATCCGCCAGGACAATCGCATGGTTTTTAGCTCCGGCAAGTGCCTGAACGCGTTTTCCGTTAGCTGTACCCGTTTGGTACACATACCTTGCGACCGGCTCTGAACCAACGAAGGAAATGGCTTTGATATCTTCATTCTCCAATAAACCGTTTACGACTTCTTTCCCACCATGGACGAGGTTCAGGACTCCTTTTGGAAAACCAGATTTATAGAACAGCTCGACAAGTTTCTCGGCAAGAATAGGCGTCCGTTCCGAAGCTTTCAGGACAAACGTGTTTCCGCACGCGATCGCGAGTGGAAACATCCACAGGGGAACCATCATCGGAAAATTAAATGGCGTAATACCGGCAACGACTCCCAATGGATAGCGCCAAATCGATCCATCGATGCCGTTTGCGATCGCGGGCAGGGATTCTCCCATCATTAAAGTAGGTGTAGCGGTCGCAAGCTCAACGACTTCGATTCCCCGCTGCACTTCTCCGCGGGCATCCTTTAATGTTTTGCCGTTTTCCATCGTAATGATGTCAGCCAATTGTTCTTTTTGCTCTTGCAGAAGCTGCAGGTATTTGTATAGCAGTCTTGTCCGGTTGGGGACGGGCACCAATGACCAAGCCTGATAAGCATGTTGGGCAGCCTGTGCGGCCCGATCTACATCTGCTCTCGTAGATAGAGGCACATAGGCGATGATCTTTCCGTTAGCAGGGTTGATCACTTCTTCTGATTCGGTGCCTGTAGAATCCACCCATTCTCCATTGATATTGTTTTTCATTTTTTTTGCATTGGTTGTTATCATTTGCTTTCTCACCTTTCCTTACGAAAAAGTTGTCGTTTGTCCGCTTATTTTTTTGTATAAGACAGACATATCCTTTTCGCCGTATCCGCTCTTTTCGGCTTCTTCATATAGATCAAAAAGGATTTTGCTCACCGGCAGTTCCACATTGTTCTTTTTGGCTAAATCCAGTGCAAAGCCGAGGTCTTTGAGCAGCAGCTTTAAAGAAAACCCGGGTTCAAAGTGATCATCTGCTATGAAACTTTTATAGTTGCGTTCATAGATACGGCTCTGCCCATAGCTGACGTTGAGCATCTCAAACAGCCGATCAAGATCCAGATTGCTATGTTTTGCAAGATGCAGAGCTTCACTGACACCGGCTGTATAAAACCCGATTAAGAGATTGTTGATCAGCTTTGTGTTCGTTCCGCTGTCAATGTTCTCATTCACATGAAAAATATTTTCGCCCATTGCGTTAAAAACAGGCATGGCCTTATCGAAAGCGGACTTCGCACCCCCTACCATAAAGGTAAGCGTCCGGTTTTTCGCCCCGATCACACCGCCGCTGACAGGCGCCGCGAGAAAATCAACGCCTTTATGTCTGGCCGCCTTTTCAATCCGGTGATTCAGTTCAGGAGTGACCGTGCTCGTATCGATCAGCAGGATGCCGGGTTCAGCCAGGTTGACGAGTCCCTTTTCCCCTAGAAAAACCTTTTCTACTGCGTTTGACGAAGGAAGGCTCGTAAGGATGACGTCACATAATTCAACCATTTTTTCAACCGGAAGGCCGATCGTTCCTCCTGCTTGATGGAAGGACATCTCAGCTTCTTTGCTGAGGTCCATTCCATACACAGTAAAGTTTGCCAAAAGCAGATTTCGCGACATAGGCAGACCCATGTTTCCCAAACCGATAAATCCGATTTTTTTCACAAGACTTCACTCCGTTCACACTATATATTTTTCATGATCGGCTATGATTTCTGCGATTTCACGTTTTTGAATAAACAGGTCGCTGAAGAGGGGGGCAGGAAGGCTATGAATCTCTTCCAATATGAGTTTTCTTTCGGTTTCATCTGATTCTGCCCCTGATAAAACAGACACCGTCATCTCTTTAATTTTGCGGAACCCTTCTTCACATATGACGTTTGTCATCATCTCTTTCAACCGTTCTTTTTCTTTCCCATTCTTTTGGATCGCTTTTTCCGTTCGCATGACAACGGATTCCATCACATAGATTCCTTTCTTTATGTCGGCGAGCAGCCGTGAGTATTCCTGTTCCTGCTGAATATCAATGTTAGAATATATCAGTGCATTCAGAGATTTGTTGAGAAGCTGGTAGGACAAGTAAAGGAATTGCCGGTTTCGGCTTAATGAGGTTTCAGGCTTTGTGCCGCTGTTTTGTTGCATCTCTTTCATCAAAAATTTTGCGATCGTCAGACGGTTTATTTCGTTTGTTCCTTCGAAAATCCGGCTGATCCGCGCATCCCGATACAATCGTTCCACTTCATACTCCTGCATGTATCCGTAGCCGCCGTGAATCTGCACCGCCTCGTCTGCGGCCCGGTCGAGCACTTCGGAGCAGTTTACTTTATTGATCGCACATTCGGACGCATAGTTTGCTAGTTTTTTCAATCTTTCGTTTAATGGATCGGCAGAATCAAAAACATGGTCCAAGCTGTCCGCCGTCCTGTAGGCGGCGCTTTCCGCTCCATAAATCGAAATCGCCATATCCGCAATTTTTTCTTGAATCATCGAAAAACTGATGATGGGCCTGTCAAACTGTTTACGCTGTTTGGCGTGGTTCACGGCAAGCATCAAAGCCTGTTTTGATGTTCCAATGTTCGAAAACGCCAGCTTTAATCGCGCCATGTTTAAAATGTTCAAGGCGACATGATGACCTTTTCCGACTTTTCCGAGAACATTCTCGACCGGTATTGTGACGTCTTCCAAGATTAAGGTTGCTGTTGAAGAACCTTTTATCCCCATCTTTTTCTCTTCAGGTCCAATCGAGACGCCTTTGAACGACCGCTCTACGATAAATGCGGTCATGCCTTCCGCCGTTTTCGCAAAGACGACATAGACATCAGCCACTTGAGCGTTTGTAATCCACTGTTTTTCGCCATTTAAAATCCAGGCGGTTCCTTGCTCGTTCAAAACGGCCGTCGTTTTTGCGTTTAAAGCGTCTGATCCTGCGTTAGGCTCTGTTAGGGCATATGCTCCGATCCATTCTCCCGTCGCGAGCTTTGGGAGGTATTTTTGTTTTTGTTCTTCTGTTCCATAATAAATGTACGGCAATGTCCCGACACCTGCATGAATATTAAAGGAGACGCTGAACGATCCGCCGGCCCCCATCTTCTCGGCTACAAGCCCTGAAAGCTTCTTGTTCAGAGACAGGCCGCCATATTCTTCCGGCACTTCGATACTGAGCAAGCCTAGATTTCCCGCTTTTTGAAACAATTTTTTTACACTCTCGTGATCATGCTGATCAATCGATTCGAGTAAGGGCATGACTTCGTTTCTGACAAATAATTCTGTCGTTTTTGAAATGAGTTGTTCTTCTTCGTTAAAATCGTCTGGAGTAAATACTTCAGCGGCTGATTCATGATGAAACATGAAGGGTTCATTCCGTTGAACTTCCGCTTTGCCCATCGCTTTCCGCCTCGCTTTCATTCATGAATAAAAGCTGTGATAAAAAGGTGATGTATCCGCTTACATTTATTTCGTGCTGCGAAACATCGCCTTCTCTTCTATGGTGTGTTTTTACGCTAAGGTCTTTTGCCATTTCTTTATTCGGAGTTGGATATTGAGTCATATTGCTTGCTTCTGGTTTGCATTTCGTTAGACCGACTAACCTTAAATCTTCCAAAGCTCTTGATGTTCAATTTTGTTTCCAAACTAAGCATATCAAATAATTGGAAAGTTTCCAAATGTTTTTGCGGTTGCATTTATTTTACTGCTACAGGCTTGGTTATATTCTTAAGGCTTGCCAACCTTTCCTGCCGACTGATGGTCTTTTGTGATCTGCTTCCCGGTCCCCCATCAGGTGATGAAGTGTGCATAAACGTACATTACCTTGTTATCACCGGGGGCAATGAATACGATGCCAGCTATCGATAAGGCAAAATTGCAGCTTTAAATGGAAGAGCCGCCTCTCCTATCAACCTGTGATCATGACAACTTTATTAATTTAGCCGGCATCCCCTTCGGCGAGCCCGCAAGTGAAATGGAGACCTATAAGCTTTTCTTTTGCTTTATTTACATGAAATCGCAATTGTTCTGTAAGAAAAAACCCATTTTGATAAAGCATCATCAAAATGGGTTTTTCGGAAATATCAGTTCAACAAATGATCGTTTTGCTAAAATCATTTTTTAATTGAAAAGCCCTGCTCCTACCAAGCGTATACTTCAGGTGTTTCCCCACCAGGTCCGGGGAAAATGTCATTCAGCTCGCTGATGACGTTCTCATCCAGAATGATTTCAACCGCTCTGACAGTGTCCCGCAGCTGGTCTACTGTTCTTGGGCCGATGATTGGAGCGGTCAATGCCGGATTTGCCAGCACCCATGCCAAAGCGACATAGGCTTCTTTCTCCCCCAGCTCCTTGCATAAAGCCGAAAATCTCTCAAGCTGTGCACGGTGCTTTTCGATTAAGTCCGCCCTCTGGGATGTTCGGGTTCCGGCGGCTCCTTTCAGTGCACGGCCTCCGAGAAGCCCTCCTGCAAGCGGGCTCCACGCCACTACGCCAAGGCCGAGATCCCGCGCCGCCGGTAATACCTCCATTTCCGCCGTCCGCTCTAATAAACTATATTTATGCTGCTCTGTGACTAACCCCATGAAATTCCGTTTCTCGGCTGCCGCCTGCGCCTTGACCAAGTGCCAGCCTGCAAAGTTGCTTGAGCCGATATAGTCGACCTTGCCTGATCGAACCTGGCTCTCAAAGGCTTCCCATATTTCATCCCACGGCGTCCGCCGATCGATATGGTGCATTTGGTATAATTCGATATGATCTGTCTGAAGCCGCTTCAGCGATCCTTCCAGATGCCGTCTGATTTTGTAAAGAGACAAGCCCCTCACATCGTTTGGTCCGTCATTCGGATCTGAAATCGGTTCATATACTTTTGTTGCCAGAACGACTTTCTCGCGGCGCTGTCCCCCTTGGGCAAACCATTTTCCAATAATGCTCTCTGTCAATCCTGCGTTCTCGCCCCAGCCGTAGATATTGGCAGTATCAAAAAAATTAATGCCGCTATCGAGCGCTTCATCCATGATACGGAACGCGGTCTTTTCATCTGTATCGACTCCAAAATTCATCGTCCCCAAACACAAACGGCTGACACGCATTCCTGTCCTTCCTAAAAAGGTATACTCCAAAACAAACCTCTCCTTATATCATTTTTTGTAGCAGGTCTTGCTGCAAGCAAATTTATTCAACAACCTTCCAACTTCCTGTTACGATTAAAAGACGAAGCAGCTTTGATATGGACGCAAAAAAATAAAGAAATGGTTAAACAGGAGGATTTTCAAGTGAATGTAGAAGATCTATGGAATAGATATCATGAGCCTTTAAAAAAATTTATCGCGTCAAGAGTCCGTGACCAATCGATGGTTGATGATATATTGCAAATCGTGTTTATGAAAATCCAAATTCATCTTCCGGGTCTAAAGGATGAACAAAGCATCCGCGGCTGGATCTACCGGATTGCCCGGAATAGCATCATCGATTTTTACCGAACAGAAAGATCAATTGATCAACTTCCTGATCATATTGAATTCAGCGATGAAGCCGATGAAGAAAACTTTACAAAGGAAGCGGCTGCATGTATCCGCTCCAGTATAAAAAAACTGCCGGAGAAATATCGGGTGGCGCTCGAACTGACCGAAATCCAAGGATTATCCCAAAAAGACTTATGCGAAAAAATGGACATTTCATATTCCGGGGCAAAATCAAGGGTGCAGCGGGGACGGGAAAAACTAAAACAGCTGATGATGAGATGCTGTCATATCGAATCTGATCGATATGGAAATATCATCGATTTTCGAATTATGAAGGAATAGCCGGAGCGCCATTGAGAAAATAAAAAACCGGTTCCTTCGAATAAAGGAACCGGTTTATTTACAGGCTTGAAACGATAAATTGGGCATGTCCGGAAAGTTCGAATTCTCCAAACCCGTGTGGCAGTAAAATATGATCGCCTTTTTTGAAGACATATTCATTTTCGCCGGATATGATGGAGCCTTCTCCTTTGATGACGCTCGTGAGGAGGAACGGCTTTTCCTGTTTGAATCCCGCTGATCCGGATAAATCCCACTTTTCCACAGAAAAATAGCGACATTCGATAAATGTGGTTACATGGAGATCATCCGTTTTTTCAGTATGAACTGCCGGCTGATGCGGCGCAGATGGAACGTCTATCACTTCAATGCTTTTTTCCAAATGGAGCTCGCGCAGATTTCCTTCCGCATCTTTTCTGTCATAATCGTATAATCTGTAGGTTGTATCAGAATTCTGCTGCGTCTCTAAAATGAGAATGCCTTTCCCGATCGCATGTACGGTTCCGCTTGGTACATAGAAGAAATCTCCCGGCTTCACCTTTACTCGCCTCAAAAGCCTGTCCCATTTTTCAAGCTGTATCATCGCTTTCAGTTCTTCCTTTGATTTTGCGTGATGGCCATAAATGATTTCCGCGTCTTTTTGGCAATCAATGATATACCAGCATTCCGTTTTTCCGAGCTCCCCGTTTTCGTGAGCATTTGCGTATTCGTCATTCGGGTGCACTTGAACGGATAAGTCTTGAGCTGCGTCCAGCATTTTCGTCAGAAGAGGAAAGCGGTCTCCCTCAAGGTGTCCGAATAAATGCCGGTGATGTTCCCATAATTCGCTTAGTGTGAGCCCGTTGTACGTTCCGTTTTGTACAACGCTTTGTCCGTTTTGATGTGCGGCAAAAGCCCAGCATTCCCCCGTTCGTTCTGATGGAATGTCATAGCCGAAAGAGGTTAAAGCGTTGCCGCCCCATATTCTTTCTTTGAAAATCGGTTCAAAAAATAATGGTTCCGTCGCCATCAAAAATCCCCCGCTTTATACGATTTCATTCAATAGCTTGTAAGCTTCTTCTTTTGTTTTGACTGCCAGCAATCGTTCCCGATAGTTGTCATCCATCAGTTTTCGCGACAGCATTTGCAGAAGTTTTAAATGTTCGTTCCCTTCACTTTTTTTCGGTACGGCGATCATAAAAATTAATTTCGCCTTTGTTCCATCAAGGCTTTTCCAATCTACTCCGGAACGCTTGATTCCAAATGCTACAGTTGGTCTTTTTACTGCGTCCGATTTTCCGTGCGGAATCGCAATATTCATTCCAATTGCCGTAGTGCTCTCTTGTTCGCGATTCAAAATCGCTTGTTTAAATTCGCTTGCTGAATGCAGGACGCCAGCACGGGACAATTTTTGAATCATTTCATCAATGATGTCGTCCCGGGTTTCACCAGATAATGTTGGTTCGATCAATTCTGTGCCGGTGATGTCAGTCAGCTTTTGGATTTCCGGCATTTCAATTTGTTTGCTTTCCGTTTGAATCTCCTGCTGCGGCATGTCTTTCGCCGCTGCGGCTTCACTTTTCACATCGTCTGCTCCGGGAATATCTTTTTTCAGCACATTGACTAAAAAAGCAGTGACAAGAGATCCGGCAATAACGGCAATGAAAAACATCAGTACATGATCGACTGCTCCTAGCACCGCGACTATTGGTCCGCCGTGGGCCACTCTGTCCCCCACATTGCCGATCATGGCGATCACAGAGCCTGTCATGGAACCTGCCATGATGCTCGGGATCACGCGCAGCGGATCTTGCGCTGCAAATGGGATGGCCCCCTCAGTGATGCCGAACAGACCCATCGTAAATGATGCTTTCCCCATTTCTCTTTCTGACGCCTGGAATTTTCTTTTTCCTAAAAACGTTGCAATCCCCAGGCCGATCGGCGGTATACAAATGGCGACGGCAATCGGTCCCATGATTTCGTAATTTCCTTCACCGATCATGGCCGAGCCAAACAGGAATGCCACTTTGTTTACGGGGCCGCCCATATCAAATGAAATCATGGCGCCCAAAATCAATGCCAGAAGGATCGAGCTGGATCCTTGCATGCCCGCCAGCCAAACCGTCAAAGATTCAAACACTTGCGCTACCGGAGCGCCGATCAAGAATACAAATGCCAATCCGACAATGAGCGAGGACAGCACCGGAATAATAATAATCGGCATAATCGGCTGAATCGCTTTTGGGACTTTTAATTTTTTGATTCCCAGTGCGGCATATCCTGCCAAAAATCCTGCGATAATACCGCCGAGGAAACCGGCGCCGCTTGCACTGCCGTAAAAACTACCCGTCGCTGCAATATATCCGCCGATCATACCCGGGACAAGTCCGGGTTTATCAGCGATGCTGTAGGCAATATATCCGGCTAAAATCGGAATCATGAATGTGAAGGAAGCGCTTCCGATTTGCTCAATGGTTTTCCAAAAAGAATCGTCCGGGATGACTAAACCTTTCGGCGTCTTCTCGCCTCCGAGCGTGAGTGCAACCGCGATTAACAATCCGCCGACGACAATGAATGGTACCATAAAAGACACACCGTTCATTAAATGACGGTAAATCGGATTTTGTTTTTTCTCTTCATTTTGATTGGCGGCAGGCGATGTTGAGCCTGATTGATAAACCGGGATATCGCCTTTTAATGCCCTTTTGATTAATTCTTCAGGTTTGCGGATACCGTCCTGAACACCGACCGCCAACAGTTTCTTTCCGATAAAACGGTCTTTGCTGACAGAGCGGTCCGCGGCGATAATAATCGCGTCTGCTTCGCGAATGTCTTGTTCGGTCAGCTCGTTTTCCACTCCGATGCCGCCCTGGGTTTCAACTTTCATTTGAACGCCCAGTTTGCCGGCTGCTTTTTGCAGGTTTTCTGCTGCCATATACGTGTGGGCAATTCCGTTTGGACATGATGTAATCGCTAACAGTTTCATGTCAATCCTCCTTTGGCACAATATATTCATGAATTGTAGTAGGCCTTGTAACTACTGTATATCAAAATCATGAAGATAAAAGCGCCGTTTTTTACCGCAATTTCCGGCAAAATCGGCTTTTTTCCTGATCAAACAAAAAAGCAGGGCATCCTTTGCCCCGCTTTTAATAATCCAAATAAGATAAGAATCTCATCACATCTGTTTCCTTCGTCAGCTTTTGAATGAAATCAGGCTGCTCGCTCAGATAGGAAAGCTCATGAAACAACTGTCTTGCCATGCTTTGATCCTCATGTTTCACGGCCAGCATGAAGACAAGCGACACTTTTTCAGTCCCCCAATCAAGCGGCTCTTGTAACGTGGCAATGGCAATGACTGATTGTTTAATAAATTTTGCATTTGCATGTGGAATCGCGATGCCTGCCCCGATGTTTGTCGCCGACATTTTTTCCCGCATGACGGCATGAGCGGCGTATTCCTTTTCGACATAGCCTTTTTCATATAAAGCCATTGCCAACTGTTCAATTAGTTTGTAGCGGTGTTCTGATTTTTGCTGCAAGAACACTAAAAAAGGAGTCGTATTATTTAACATCTGAAATGCTTTTTGCTTACGGCGGGATGATTCATCAAGCTGATCCATAAAAACGCCCAGCTTCCTCTCATCACCTGACTCCAAGAGCGGTGATACAACAACATGGGGAATCTTCAATTCTTCCAAGGATACCGTAGAGATGACAAGCTCCACATCACCGCGCCCAGCTAAGTAATCCGCTAAATCCGCTTTTGCGATGCAGTCGATCACAGCGATTTGATGAAATTTCCGTTCAATTTTTGTCCGTAGTAATTGCGACATTCCGATTCCCATATGACATACGATGATGGCCTTCTTTTTTGTCTGGCTGATGCCGTTCATGCGTTCGATAGCCGCTTGAAAATGCAAAGTAAGATATGCAGCTTCTTCCTCGGGAATAGAAAGGGAGAATGACTGATTCATATCCTCCAGAACGTCAACCACGGTATGAAACATATATGGATACATCTTTTTTATATCATTCAGCATTGGATTTGAGACAGAAAGGTCATAATTCAGCCGGTTTAACACTGTATTTAAATGAACGCCCAAGCCATTGATCAAAGCCTGATCCTTGCGGAAATCAAGCATTTTCAGTTCGGACACGCGGTCAACCAAATACTGCAAAACGTTAAAAAGCAAAGGGTTTTTAACGTTCTTCTCTTTTTCGATTGGATAGCGCACCTTCCCGCCTAAAATATGCAATGTTAAATACACGATCTCTTCTTTAGGGAAATGGATGGAAAAAACGTGTTCAAGCCGTTTCATCAATTCGGATGTCCATTGATACTCTTTTTTCTCCTGGACAATCGCCATTTCTTTTTGGGGAATGGCGATCGGCTGTTTCATTTTGATTCGGCGGATCATCAGCAATGTGTGCAATAATAGACTTTCAAATGTTTCGTCTGTGAAAAATAGAGAATGATGCTTTTGCAGCGATCGCAATTCATTCGCCGCAAATGTGACCTCATGACGCAAAAACTGCTTTTTAATAAATTGACTGGTCAATTCTTGATTATCAATCAAATCCGAGATTCTGGCCAATGCCTTTCTTTTATTCTTCTCATCTCCTTCTATCAACAAACCAAGCCGCTGTTTAGAAATCAATGTTAACTGAAAGCGTTTCAGCCATTCTTTTATCATGTTCAAATCGCCTTTAATCGCGGATTTATTTAAAAAATGCCGCTTGGCGAGTTCTTTCGCTGTCACCGGCTTTGTATTCATCAGCAAGAGAAATGCAATTTGCAGCACTCTTTCTTCATCGCTTTGTTCATTTACGCGCTGATGTTCTTTGTGCAGCTGATGACTTAACCGCATTTTTTCATGTTCGTCTATTTGCAAGTACACGCCTGAGCCTGGTTTTCGAATAAGCTGAGCATTGGAATGTTCATTGAGGTAATGTTCAATCGTTTTCAAATCATTCCGGATCGTTTTTTCAGAACACTTTACCCTGTCTGCGAAATCTTGTACGATTAAGTAGTCCTCAGGTTCAGATAACAACAGATATAAAATTTCTTTTTGCCTAGTATTCATGAATGCCACCTGTTTTTCTATCCTTCCTGTATATGTCGCGATATGATGAATTGATAGTATAAGTATACTACATACGAAACCGTTTACATTATAAAGTGAAATAAAAGTGTCAAAAGTTCGATTTTTTACCGAAACTTCCGGAAAAATAGACTTTATCAAATAATGGAAGAATGAAACATGATGTTGCTTTCACAAAAAGAAAGAGTGGGCATCATGTATCGACCTTCACAAATTATACGGCTCTGAATCATCCAACACATTGTTTTAGTCGATTTTCACAGCTTTTCAAGCCTTTTCGTTCCCTGCTTGATTTTTATATTCGTGTTATTTCTTCATGCGGAACAAACGTTTCTATATAATTAGCAAGCTTGGTCATTTTGCAAATCAAATTTTTTATTTTAGCTGTATACGGTGACTGTTGACATGTCTAAGTGTGCTGGATAAATTGATTTGTGATCTCTGCTGCATTTTGATTGAATCGTGGGACTCTCTGCTATTTCGGCGGAAGTGTTTTGGCTTGTTTGCTGATCAGGCAAAAGAAGTCGTCAAGCCTTTTTTCATCTGCACTCATCAGATTGATATTATAGTTGATACAAAGATCCCCGATGACCTTATGTCCGCCACCCTTGGTAAGCGCAGAATCACTCGCTGATCTGCTGTTTTCAAGTCAAAGCCGGCTAAATGGTCTTCATTTGTTAAAAAAAGAATCGTCAAATTGACGGTTCTTTTTTTGTTTGCGGATGTTTTGAACTGTTCAAAAGTGCAACTCCGCCTATAATGAGAATGATCGCACATAACATCTGCATGTTAAACGGATCATTCCAAACCACAACGCCGATTAAAGCGGTCAATGCCGTGCCTACGCCTGACCAAACAGCATAAGCCAAGCTTAACGGAATCGTTTTAAGGGATAAGGAGATCAGATAAAACGAAAGCGCATAGCCGATTATCACTCCAATGGTTGGAAGCAAGACTGTAAATCCCTCCGACATTTTGAGCATTGCCGTCGCAAATACCTCTCCAATAATCGAAAATCCTAAATAAACATAGCCTTTCATCTTTAGCCGTCCTTTCTTAATGAGCTCCGCCTTTTGCAGCATTTAAAAGAATGATTCCGCCTATAATGAGAATAAGCCCAAACAGCTTTTTTCGATTAAACGCTTCTTTATATACTGCGATTCCGATCAAAGTTGTCAATGCTGTCCCCAATCCCGACCATATGGCATAAGAGATTCCAAGCGGCAGCGTTTTCAGTGTTAAAGATAAGGCATAAAAAGCCGTCCCGTATCCGATCACTACGCAAATGCTGGGCCATAATTTTTTAAATCCGTTTGCGGCTTTCAGCATGGAACTGCCGAACACTTCACCGGTAATAGCAAAGGTTAGTAGTACATAAGGGTTCACCGTTATCCCTCCTTTTTGGTCATCGCGAGCAACCGCCGAATGACCTCTTGCCGCATTTCCTTCTCTACGGGAGCGACATTTAGCATTTGAGCATAATAAAGACCGTCTATCGCCAATCGAATAATGGTCGCGGTGACCGGATCGATTCCGTCGTCATCCAGTTTGGACAGGATCGCTTGATAGCTGTGGGAAATATGTACAGATGCGTCCGGGTCCAGCAAAGAGGCTGCAAAAACACCCACATTCAGTTCAGCGTGATGTTCCAGGTCCAGTCTGGCCGCTTCTATTAATGCGCGGGTCCATTTCCCCGCCTCAATTGGATCGGCCTCAGCGTTTTTTTCAAAAGTCGCATTCATTTCTTCAAAAACAAATAGAGCCAGCCCCTTTATAAGCGCTTCCTTGTTCGGGAAATGATAAAGCAATCCCCCTTTGCTGATGCCGGCTTGTTTAGCCACTGCATCTAAAGTCAGGGCATTAAAATCGTGATCTAGTATGATGTGTTTGGCGGTATTTAAAATCAGCTGCCGTTTTGCATTCGTTTTTGATTCCATCTGATTTCACTCCTTATCATTAATTTCACTGTACCGTCTGGACGGTTTTTTGTCAATCAATGTTGACCTGTTCGCGAATCTGTGGAAATCATCATTTTTCTGAGCGTGTTCAACGCGCCATGGACGATGGCTCCTGCAAATGAAATGGATACGATCACTTTATGATCAGCTTTAGGATGATGTCATGGAAAAGTTAGAACATTATGATCCCCACATAATCAAATGAGAGTCCTATTTTTTGCATATTATTGTAGACGACCCACTATATGGAATGATATCATCGTACTGTACTTTTCTATGTTTTCCGGCAGTTTTACCACCTTTAAGGAGCTGATCAGATGCAAAGCATCACGGTATGGCTGGCGTTTGGCGGAGGATTTTTATCATTTATTTCCCCATGCTGTCTGCCCTTGTATCCTTCTTTTCTTTCTTATCTCACAGGATTTTCTGTAAGCGATTTAAAAAATAAGCAATCAAAAGGTGTCAATCAAATCGTTTTGCTTCATGCCGCTGCTTTTCTTGTCGGCTTTTCTTTGATCTTCTACATACTCGGCTTTTCTGCAAGTTCAGTCGGATCGATTTTCTCTGAATATAAAGATTTGATCAGAATGCTCGGCGGGATTTTGATTTGTTTGATGGGGTTATTTTTATTGGGGGTCTTTCAGCCAAAATTCATGATGCATGAAAGAAGGTTTTCTTTTAAAAAAGGCAAAATCGGGGTGTTGAATTCAATACTTGTCGGCATTATTTTTGCAGCCGGCTGGACCCCGTGCATAGGACCTATATTCGGAACGATTGCATACGCCAATTTCACGAATCCCGATCCGGCCAGGACGCTTATCCTTGTTACGGCATATTCATTGGGGTTTGCCATTCCTTTTTTGCTGATGGCGTTTTTTATCGGAAGAGTGTCATTTTTTGCGAAGTATTCAAATACGTTGATGAAGATTGGCGGAGGAATTCTGGTTTTGATCGGAATCCTTTTGTATACGAATAAAATGGTATGGATTAATATATGGTATTCCAACTTTACGAACCTATTTTAATGCAGGTATCCCAACTAAAAAAGAAGGATCTTTTCTTGAGATCCTTCTTTTTCTGATTACAGCTTTTTCCGCAAGCGGGCATCGAGAACAAACGTGCCGAACGGCAAAAGCGACGCAATGAATGCTCCAAGAACACTGAAGAGCGGCCAGCGATGGCGGAACCATACAATGACCAGCATCAGCACAAAAAGAATAAACAATACGCCGTGTACCATGCCGAAGATCTGCACAAGGCCGGGAAAACCGGCAGCATACTTAAGCGGCACAGCGATAAATAGCAAAACCAAGTAGGAAATTCCCTCGATTATACCGATGCCGCGAAGAAGTCCGATGGATGTTGACATGAATGAAAAACCTACTTTCGCCTGTAAACTGATATCGAGTGGAAATGTCAATTAAAAATTCACAGCGGCGGTTTCAGCTTTTTGTATTCCCTCTTCGATGATTTGCTCCGCCCGGTCCGGAAATTGATTATGTCCTTCGACAATGATCGTTGTCATATCTTCCACGCCCCAGAAATTCAATATGTTTTGCACATAGTTGACGGACATTTCTTTTGACTGTGCCGGTCCCTCTGAGTAAATGCCCCCTCTCGCATTGAGAAGCGCCACTTTTTTGTCATGAATCAGCCCGACAGGTCCTTCCGGCGTATACTTGAAGGTCTTGCCGGCTTGTGAAAGGTAGTCCAGATATGTGTGAAGCACGGATGGAACGCTGAAATTCCAGAGCGGAAATGCGAAAACGACTTTGTCGGCTGCAAGGAACTGATCTAAATATTTCTGAACAAGCCCTGCAGCTTCTTTTTCAGCATCTGTCAGTTCCATGCCCTTTGCCAATTTAAACATCCCGTTGATCATATCTGTGTCATAGTAAGGCAGATTTTCTTTAAATAAATCCAGCTCTGTTGTTTGATCTTCAGGATGCGATTTTTTATAACTGTCCAAAAATGCCTGATAAAGCTTTACGCTCACCGCCTGTTCGGCCGGACGCGAGTTTGCTTTGATAAATAAAACCTTTGCCATTTAAAAAACCTCCATCGTTCAAGCCCTGTAACAAAATCTTCTATCCGCGGGCAGCCTGATAATATTGATTGACCGCGTCCCAGTTGACGACATTGAAGAAAGCGGAAATGTAATCAGGACGTTTGTTTTGATAATTTAAATAGTAGGCATGTTCCCACACATCAAGTCCGAGGACCGGTTTTTGACCTTCCATGAGCGGGCTGTCCTGGTTAGGTGTAGAGGTAATCACCAAACGGTCTTTGTCGACGGCAAGCCAAGCCCAGCCTGAGCCAAATCGTCCGGCCGCTGCTTTCGCAAATTCTTCTTTAAATTGATCATAGCTTCCAAACGTTTGATCGATCGCTTTTGCAATCTCGCCTGAAGGGCCGCCGCCTCCGTTTGGAGAAAGGATATTCCAAAACAGGCTGTGGTTTGCATGCCCTCCCCCGTTGTTGCGAACGGCTATGCGAATACTGTCGGGCACTGCATCAAGGTTTGCAATCAGCTCTTCAACAGTTTTGCCGGCGAGATCATCATGGCCTTCCAATGCCGCATTTAAATTATTCACATATGTAGCATGATGGCGGTCATGGTGAATCTTCATCGTCTCCTCGTCAATATAAGGTTCAAGCGCGTCAAAAGAATATGGCAATTCAGGAAGTTCATATTTTGACATGTTATTTCCTCCTCATATGTATGGATTAGGTTATGAATCTATTATAAATTCATTTTATAAACTTTTTCAACCATTAAGTTTAAAAAGTTGCCGGTAGTTTTTCTCCCTCCTCTGACTGATCGGTTCGATTAGCCCGCCAACAGTGACGAGAAGCCCCTTTTCAATCGGCGATTCGTGTTGGTTTTAAGGCGATGGCGCGCTTGTTAAAGCTTGGTTTCTTTTACTGAAATATGATAAACTTAATTGTTCAACATTCTTGAAAAAGGCGGGTGATCAAATGGATTCCAGGCTCTCGACAAAAGATAAAATACTTGAACTGTTAAAAAAGGAGAAACAGCTGACCGTCAATCAGCTTTCTAACTATTTGGGAATAACCGAAATGGCTGTCAGAAAACATCTGAATGTGTTAGAGCGGGATTCACTTCTCACCATCAGCGAAGTGAGACAGCCGATGGGACGCCCGCTTCTGGTATATTCGCTGTCCCCTAAAGCCGAAGAGCTTTTTCCGAAAAACTATGAACATATGGCGGTTGAATTTCTTCATGATCTAAAAGAATTGCATGGTGAAGACATTATCGATTATCTGTTGGAAAAAAGAAGCGAACGGCAAAAAAACAGCTACTTGCCCAATATGAGGGGGAAGACAGCATCAGAAAAAATCGAAGAGCTTACAACGATCCAAAATGGAAAAGGCTATATGGCCGATGTTACAAAAATAGATGATGAAACATATGAAATCGTTGAACATAACTGCCCCATCTTCGCTGTGGCAAAAGAATTTAAAAAAGCCTGTGCCTGTGAGACCGAGATGTTTAAAAAAGTCTTGGGCACGGAACAGGTGAAAAGGCTGACATGCAGGGCTGACGATGGCGATCATTGCCGTTTTTTGGTGCTGTTCAACAAAACGAAAGAAGCATAGCAAATGAAAACCACCGGTATCGCTGCCGGTGGTTTTTCATGCTAGAACTCTCGTTTTTGATAAAAATGTAGAGACACAGTATATGACAATATCAGAATCAGCAGCAGCACACAAATTAAAAGCGCGATCGCCCCCGTCTCTGTTGCATTTTGGAGAAACGCTATGATGCTTTGATTCCAAGACGCCGGCCCCTGGTTTAAAAATTTGAATAAGCCTGATCCTCCAAATATGAATACGAAAAAGATCACCATATTGGCCATTCGCGATTTTAGATAGCCATACTTGAAAATCAGCGGAAACGATATCGAACAAAACAAGGTGACCGTGACCGCTGCGCCCAAAATTCCCGTTAAATTGAAAGAAATATCAAGCGGAGCGTTTACCAGCTTGATGACCAGATAAACGACATAGTAGATCAGAATGGCGAACGCGGCGTACACATAGATCGATGCGTATTTTGACAATACAATCGTGCTTTTCCTGATCGGAAGGCTGATCAGTATTTTATCGCTGTTATTTTTATCCTCCAAAGAGCTTGCGCCTAAGGCCAATTGATATGTGACGGCCAATACGCTGACCAAAAATCCGACTTGCCCGATGTTAGCGAGGGTAAAAGTGAAAAAGACCATTAATAGAATGGACAATTTTAACGCTTTTTTTTGCATCAAAATATCTTTTTTAATAAGATGGAACATCTTGATCACTCCTGCCAGTGGAAAACACCATAATATCTTCTAATGTAGGTTTTTCAATCATCACCGAATCCCCGAATTGCTGAACGACTTCCCGCTTATGTCTGGACAGCCCTTCAAAACCAAAGCGGTTTTTCTTAAGGCCGATCAGGATGCCTTCCCCTCCTGCATGGAGCGTGTCATGACTCCCTTTGACAATGCAATATTCTTCTAAAAGCTCATCCTTTGTCTTGCTTAATACCAACTGGCCGTTATTGATTAACGTGATATAATCGGCGACTTTTTCTAAATCTGATGTAATATGTGTCGAAAAGAAAATCGATTTGTTTTCGTCTTCAAGCAATGTTTGCAGAACATCGAGAAGTTCAGATCTGACAAGAGGGTCCAATCCCGAAGTCGGCTCATCCATGATAAGCAGATCTGCATGATGCGAAAGAGCGATCGCTAATGAGAACTTCATCTTCATCCCTTTTGACATATGTTTAATCTGTTTCTTTAGAGGGAGGCGGAAGTCTTTCGCATATTGCTGAAAAGCGGCTTCATCCCATCTGGCGTAAAACGGGCTGATGATCCCCTTCATTTCGCTTACGGTCAGCTCTTCGTAAAAATGATTTTCATCATAAACGAAGCCGATTCTCTGTTTAATCGCGAGATTATGCCGTTCATGATCCAGACCGAAAATATTGATTTCTCCCTGGTCTTTTTTGATTAAATTCATGATCAGTTTGATTGTTGTGCTTTTCCCCGCGCCATTTGGCCCGATAAAGCCCATAATATAGCCTTTTTCAAGGCTGAAATTAATGTTTTTTAATGAAAAATCTTTAAAGTTTTTCGATACATTCTTGATTTCCAATATCTTATCCAATGCTACCACCCCTCATATATCAGCCTGAGCATGTCTTGGAGCTCTTTTAAAGTTAAGCCGGCAAGCTTGGCTTCTGTAATGGCTTCAGTCATTTTTTCTTCGATCATTTTCACTTTCGTCTCCCGCAGCATCTCCGTGTTGATGGCTGCGACATACGACCCTTTTCCTGCAACGGTAACGATAAATCCTTCTTTTTCGAGCTCGTCATAGGCTCTTTTCGTTGTAATGACGCTGATTTTAAGTTCTTTGGCAAGATTTCTGATCGATGGGAGCGGCTCTGCTTCTGCCAGCTCCCCCTTTACGATTTGTTCCTTGAATTGGTTTACGATCTGCATGTAGATCGGCTCATCAGAAGAATTTGAAATCAATATATTCAATGCATAACATCCCTCAATTCGTTATTACTGTATATATACAATATAAACAGTAATAACACCGTTGTCAACCTCGCTATAAAAAAAGACCTCCGCTTGATCTTGATATGGAGGTCTTTCATTTGAAGTAATGGCTTCCCCAGTCTGACTGTGCCGGAATCTGAACAAAAGAGATATGTTCATCAACGATAACATGTCAGTATCCATCGGCATTTTTTTCCCGTGTCTTGCAGCAGGTATGGCATTCAATGGACACTGGTCTGGAAATGCGGCTGCATAAAAACAGCCGATCGCCCGTATCATGGGGATCGGCTGTTTCTAATGGTCGTTTTATTCCCCTATCTCCGCAAAACGTTTGATGCGTTCGCCGATTTCATCGCGAACCCGCTGGAAAAATGCCCATTTCTCTTCTTCGGTCCCTTCGGCTTTTGCCGGATCGTCAAAGCCCCAATGTTCCCGCTTGACGTGCGGAGGCGTCATCGGGCATTTGTCAGCCGCGTCTCCGCACAAGGTAACGACAAGGTCTGCATTGTTTAAGATGTCCGGATCAATTATATCCGACGTCTGCCCGGAAATATCGATGCCCGCTTCTTTCATGGCTTTCACGGCCTTCGGGTTCAATCCGTGAGCTTCAATGCCCGCGCTGTATACGTCCCATTCGTCTCCGAGATGTGATTTCGCCCAGCCTTCAGCCATTTGGCTGCGGCAGGAGTTTCCTGTGCATAAAAAGTAAATCGTTTTCTTTGTCATTGGTTATCATCTCCTTTGTTAGTGAATGATCAAAAGCCAAACATATAGTCCGACAAGCGTGATGAAAAGCGTCGGAATCGTTAAAATGATTCCTGTTTTAAAATAAGTTCCCCAGGAAATTCTCACACCTTTCAATGAAAGGACGTGAAGCCATAAAAGTGTCGCCAGTGAGCCGATCGGCGTGATTTTCGGACCGAGGTCGGAGCCGATGACATTGGCATAGATCAATGCTTCCCTCATGATTCCGTGGGTATCCGTGTGCTGAATGGCAAGCGCATCAATCATAACAGTCGGCATATTGTTCATGACAGAAGACAGAATTGCCGCGATAAAGCCCATGGCGATCGTTCCGGCAAACATTCCTTGATCAGCGGCAGCTTGTATCACCTGAGAGAGGACAGCTGTTAATCCGGCGTTTCGCAAACCGTATACGACGACATACATGCCAATCGAGAAAAAGACGATCGCCCAAGGGGCGCCTTTCAGCACTTTCTTCGTTTCAACAGCCGAACTGTTTTTCGCTGCCATTATGAAAATAACGGCAATTACCCCTGCAATGATGGATACGGGAATGGAAAAGAGCTCGCTGACGAAATAGCCGGCTAAAAGAATGGCTAATATAAGCCATGACAAGCGGAATATCTTCTCATCTTTAATGGCTTCCTTCGGTTGTTTCACATATGTCATGTCATAATGCCGCGGGATGCTCTTTCGGAAAAACAAATAAAGGACGACCATGCTTGCTAAAAGTGAAAACAGATTTGGAACGATCATCCGCGCCGCATATTCAATAAAGCCGATATGAAAGAAATCTGCCGAAACGATATTGACAAGGTTGCTGACAACAAGCGGAAGCGATGTGGTATCCGCAATAAACCCGCTCGCGATTATAAATGGAAATACGAGTGCCTCTTTGAAATTCAGGGCGCGTACCATCGCAAGAACAATCGGTGTCAAAATCAACGCAGCCCCGTCATTGGCAAATAATGCGGCGACAATGGCGCCCAAGACGGATACGTATATAAACATCCTGATCCCGTTTCCCTTTGCTGCTTTGGCCATATGCAAGGCAGCCCACTCAAAAAATCCGATTTCATCGAGAATCAGCGAAATGATGATGACCGCGACAAAGGTCAATGTCGCATTCCATACGATCCCCGTGACATCCAGAACATCCTGGACATCAACGACTCCGGTGATGAAAGCCAATACGGCGCCGCCGCAGGCTGACCAGCCGATCGATAAATTCTTCGGCTGCCAAATCACGAGTATAAGCGTCAGCAGAAAAATCACGGCTGCTAAAATCGTTGAAGACAATTTCATTCCTCCTTTATGCTATGTATCAAATCTTTTATATAAGCAAATTGTTATATAGTCTATGGAAAGGTGTGCAGCCTGCGGCTTGCAGGCGCTTCACTGTCCGGCGAATCTGTTTGTGCAAAACCCTAGCCGCATGACACTGGCTTTGCTTTTTGTTTGACCGCTTGAAGAACATCATCCTCTAATTGATTGAGAACGGCTTCTACTAATTCGCGTTCCGGAAAATCGTCACGCAGTGAATAAAAACGCCACTGTTCCCTTCGGTCTTCCTTGATCATGTCCGCCTGTTTCAATTTGCGGATATGCTGGCTGACCGCGGGCTGGCTCGTTTCGAACATGTCGACGAGCTGACAAACGCAATACGGTTTTTCTTGAAGCAATTTCAGCATGAGCAGTCTTGTCGGGTCGCTTAATATCTTCATACAGTTCACGGTTCTTTTGCAATCAAGCTTCGTTTGTACAGCCATGCCACTCCCCTCCTGCCTGATAAATGTCAACAATCATTATATAAACATTTTCTTATATAATCAATAAGTAATTTTGTTGATTGCTTTACCGTTTTTACAGTGATAACGAATGAGGAAAGCTAAAAGCAAGAACGATCGCTTTATGATCGATTTTCATTCCAGCCTCCCAGGATGATTTATCAAGAAATTGCAGGAATTTCAGTTTGTCCAGATGTCATGACGGAAAATGGGGCGGAAAAAATAAAATCTCCGCTTTGGAGGCACCCTAATTGAGAATCCATTGAACAGGCGGGATATCCATGAACCTCAGCATTATGACGTTTAATATTCATCATGGAAAGGGAAGCGACCGGCGCCTTGATCTGCAAAGGATCGCCGATTTAATTGCCGAAAGCGGGGCCGATATCATCGGTCTTAATGAAGTGGATCGGCATTTCTCCAAAAGAAGCCGCTATGAAGATCAGATCAGCTGGCTGGCGAAAGAGCTGAAGATGGAGCATGCGTACTGCCCTTCTCTGTCGCTGCGCTCAGAATGCTCTTCACCGGCAAGACAATATGGAAATGCCCTTTTGACGCGGTTTCCGATTGTGGATGAACGGCATCATAAGTTTGATTTTGTCCGAGGGGTGATTGAGGGAAGGTCATTGCTTGAAACAGCCGTGCAGATCGATGGGCGGCTGGTTTATCTGTTTGTCACGCATGTAAGTTTAAATCCCTTTCTTCATAGAAAACAAACCGGCTACATCGTCAGAAGGATCAAACAGCTTGATCAGCCCGCGATTGTATTGGGTGACTGGAATATGAAGCCCCGCTCCGGAGGCTGGAAAACGGTCACAGAGCTGCTCTCCGATGTATGGGAAGCTGCCGGAGGCGGACCTGGTTTTACCTATCCGTCCAGGCGTCCGAAGAAACGGCTCGACTATATCTTTGCCAGTCCTTGTCTTCAGGCGGTTCAGGCTGAAGTCGTTACCATGAATCCGGGAGCTTCTGACCATTTGCCGCTGAAGGCCGTGATCAAAATGTAAAAGGACGGACATTGGATGCCGTCCTTTTACGCCTTTGCGATCCCTAACAATACGCCGGCTGTTACGATTAATATAATCCCGATGATAATCCCGATCAGCTGGCGTCTTGTCTTTTTCTCGCCAAGCAGAATGATTCCGCCGAGCGTAGAGATGATGATCCCCATCTGTGATAAAGAAAAACTGGTCGCTACACCGACCCGCGGCTGGGAAATGAATAAAAACATATTTCCCGCCGCCCAGACTAAACCGGGAATAATATTTTTAATTACATAAAAATTAAACGGATGGTGTCTGAATGTAAACAGCAATCCTCCGGCCACCATTCCGATGGCTTGCGGAAAAAGAGCCGCCCAGCCGCTGACATGAAAGAAGCGCGCGACTACGACATACACAAGATAACCCAGTGTTGAAATCAACAAAATGATGATTCCTTTTTTCATATCTCCGTTTTTTTCTTCAGATTTTTGCCGGCGGTCTTCCAATGATGTCAATACGACTCCGGCGATGATGAAGATCAGCGCCAGTACACCGAGAACGATCGAAATCGTTGTCGCCCATTCATGAAAAACAAGGACGCCGAATAACGAGGTCGACACGAGCTGAAGCCCTGTAGAGATCGGCATTGTTTTTGAAACGCCGATCAATTGGATGCTTTTCAGCTGATTGGTTTGGCCAAGCGCCCAAAATACACCGGAAATGATACCAACCGCAAAAATTTTGGGGGATAATTCAGGTTGAACGACAAAATAGACACCGACTGAAAAAATTAAAGCGCCGATCGTCGTTCCAAGCACCTGGCTGTATGGTCCGCCGCCTAATTTGACATTAAACAATACAATGCTGCCCCAGAAGATTGCGGGTAAAATGGCTAAGAAAATATCCATGTGAATGTAAACCTTTCTTTTTGTGTCTTTACTTCTTAAGGTTTACTGAAACGGAATTTTTAAAACAAAAAAATACCCCGAAATGACATTCGGGAGTATCCACTTGTTTCAAACCGGATGCACGTTTTTGAAAAATAAAATCCCGTCATACTGCTGGGCGGGGATGAAGGACATCCGCATACCGCCGCCTTCAAACACCCTCCACTTTTTTCGCCCCCATTCCAGATTGCATGGTATAAACGAATTTTGCTGTGGCGAGTGGCCGAGCTGCCATTCGATATGTGTTGGATTGATTTTTTTAATCGGCTAATCCCGCCCATTGTAATCACCCATTCTTCCTTCTTTTGCGTACAAACCGAGAACAAAACCGTCTTCTTTCATAAACGCCGGCAGGTTTTTCAGCCGCTATTTGATCCATAAAGGCCGGAACCCGCTTCCGTCAACTCTTTTTGTACGGTTCTTTTTCGACGGAAGGTCCTGTTGTTCCTTTCTTTTTGTCAGGAAGGGTCATGAGATGTTTCCCGCTTTGAATTGAGCCAGGGCATTTCGGGAATCAGAGCGGGGGTGCGGTACAGGTCACTCGTCAGCCTGTCTTTGACGCCGAGCGGGTTGCGGTTTAAATCCTTCAGGCTGAAATGAATGCTTCCTGACACATGCGATGTGCGGTTTAAGGCGATCTGCCTTGGGTATTCTTCGGGATCGGACCAGGCCGGATCAGAGTTGTTATTGATTTTATAGGCTGCTTGTCCAATATATAAATGAACGGGGCGGTTATTGACTTCATTCTTCCACCAGTCGACTAAGATGTCATAGGCTGCCGGGGCAAAACCGATGCTCCAGTAAATTTGCGGGGCAATGTAATCGAGGTATCCTTTTTGAATCCATTCTCTCGTATCTGCGTAAAGATCGTCATAATTGGTCATTCCTGCTGTCGTGTTCGATCCTGTCGGGTCATCTGCTTTGTTCCGCCAGACGCCGAACGGACTAATTCCGAATTTGACATTCGGTTTTTGTTTTTTAATAGCGCTGTTGATCTGTTTAACGAGCTGGTTGACGTTGTCTCTCCGCCAATCCTCAATATTGGCAAAGCGGTCTTTTCCGTATTGTTCATACGTATCAAAGTCGGGGAATTCTTTGCCCGCTATCTTATACGGGTAAAAATAGTCATCCATGTGAACAGCGTCTATGTCATAGTTTTTGACGACTTCCTCTATTCCTTTGACGATAAAATCCTGCGCTTTTGGAATGCCGGGATTGTAGAACAGCTGGCTTCCGTAGGCGACAACCCAGTCCGGATGCTTTCTCGCCGGATGATCTGCTGACAGCCTGTTCAAATCGGTATGATTCATCGTGATTCGATAAGGGTTGAACCATGCGTGAAATTCGAGATCTCTCCGGTGCGCTTCTTCAAGCAAAAAACAAAGCGGATCATATCCCGGGTCTTTTCCTTGGACCCCTGTTAAATATTCAGACCATGGTCCGTATGCGGAAGGATAAAAGGCGTCAGCCGTCGGTTTGATCTGAACGACGACAGCGTTCATTCCCATCTCTGTCACATCATTCAGCAGCTTCAGGTACTCCTCTTTCTGCTGCTCCACTGTGAGGCCCTTTTGCGAAGGCCAGTCGATGTTTGTGACAGTGGCGATCCACACCGCCCGGAATTCCCTTGATTGGCTGTTTTCGCACATCACGTTCATGAGCATCCACCCCTTTTAGAAAAATTCTGAACTTTCTGTTATTATATGTCAAAACGGTGCATTTGTATAGGATAACAGGCTAAGACTTTTTGTGTCTTAGCCTGTTGTATGAAGATGGTCTTTGACGTGCTGCATCAGAAATTGGACAAATGGCTCATCCCTGACAAGCCAAGCCGCATAATTCCGCTTGATAAACCGCTCGGCTTCTTGAAAGGAAGCAAAGGTTTCGTGCTGTATGACCCCGTTCAATTGAATGTTCCAGCCGTTTTCGGCCGGAAAGAGGAAAAATTGATCCTCTTCTCTGTTTGCATAAAGCGATCCGTTTTCAGATTCTTTCAGATTATATATGTTTCTGAAAGCGTCGGCTCTAAGCGGTTCAATCGGAAACGGCTCTTGCACGAACAGCCTGAACACTTCGTCTGTCAGCGGGCATCCGGCTGCTTTGGCATGGCCTCCTCCGCCGAATGTGCCGGCGATCTCTGAAACGTCTGTTTCATCATGAATGGTGCGAAGGCTCACCTTTTTACCGCCCATATTCAAGATCGCAATATAATCAAGGTGGGGATATTCCTTCCCCAGCTCGTTTCCGACTTCTGAATGATAGTTTTCGGCATAGACGATTCCGACACAGTGCCCGTGAATAAAGGTCTGTACGATTTCCCGCTTTTTCCTGCGAATGTACCGTTCGATTTTTTCTTCTTCCATATCGAGAATTTTTTCCTCGAATTCGTCAAAAGAAAATTCGCCGTTCTCTTTCAGGCGCCGGAGCATTTTTTCTTCAAATTCATCGATGGACACCATAAAAAACAGGTCATTCAGCCGCTTCGCCTGAAGTGCGCCGGCTTCTTCCCATTGCCATGTGTCATAAAGCCGGACGAGCTCGACAAACTGATCCATCGCTTTCGTTTTCTCGATCAGGCCGTTTTCAGCCAAGTATTCATAAAAAAGAGAAGTGGCTGAGGCGAGTCTTCCGTCTTCATATTCGACTTTTACCATTCCCCATGGGTATTCGTTCAAATGGAGCGCTGTTTTATGGTGATCGATGAGTTTGACCTGTCCGCCTGCTTCGGCATATTCATTCAGCCTGTTTTCATTTTCTTGATGAACGGATAAATCCGTGATAAATAAACCGCCCTTTTTTTTTCCTTTGTCTTTCGCTCTGTCTAAAAACCGTTCAACCTGGACATCCAGGCCTGTGACGGAGTTGTAGCGTACCTCCACCTGCTCGCCAAAGGCCGCCTTTGCGATGATTCCGCAGCCGACTCCGTCCAGGTCATTATGAGAATACAAATGATACATCATGCTGTCCACCCTGCTTATGTTTATTGTTTTTATAGCCTGCCGTTTTTATATAGGGAAGCAGGTTTCACTTCCAACATCTGTTTTACTATTGTAAAAAGGCGGCGTTTTTATGCAAGTGTTTCGGTAAACGGCTTCCTGAAGTTTACATGAGCAGTCAAACATCTGTATGCATGTTCAATCCGTTCTTCATCGGGAGGTTCGACCTCTTTTAATGGGTATTCAAGTCCAAGCGCTTCCCATTTGTAGACACCGAGCTTGTGGTATGGGAGGACTTCAACCTTTTCGACGTTTGAAAGGCCTCCGATAAACGTTCCGAGCCGGTTCAAATCGTCATCAATATCCGTGATGCCGGGAACAAGGACATGGCGGATCCAGACAGGGATATGATGATCGCTGAGGAATTCGGCGAACTCCAAAATATGATCATTCGGCATTCCGGTTAGTTTCATATGCTTTTTACGGTCGATTTGTTTTACATCCAGCAAAACGAGATCGGTATATTGGATCAATTCGCTGATCTGCTCCTGGAATGCGTCTGCCTTGGAATAGCATCCGCCCGAAGAATCAAGCGCCGTATGAATGCCGTGTTTTTTGCAGGCCTTGAACAGTTCGATCAAAAACGGCAGCTGTAAAAGCGGTTCTCCCCCGCTCACTGTTATCCCGCCTCCGGAAGATTTCATATACGGGAGATAGGATTGGATATCATCGACGATTTCAGAAACGGACATTTGTTTTCCTGTTCCGATTTCCCAGGTATCCGCATTATGGCAAAACTGGCAGCGCAATATACAGCCCTGCATAAAGACGACATAGCGAATACCCGGCCCATCGACCGTGCCAAATGTTTCAATCGAATGGATGCGACCGTGCATCATGTGGATCACCCCTTGTGATGGGAGCGGAGCGCCGAAGGACGCCCCGCATGATTGATGTTACATGGTTTCATGGAATGTGCGGCTGATGACGTCTAACTGCTGTTCTTTTGTCAGCTTAATGAAGTTCACCGCATAGCCTGATACGCGAATGGTTAATTGCGGATACTCCTCTGGATGTTCCATCGCATCCAACAATGTTTCCCTGTTGAATACGTTAACATTTAAGTGATGGCCCGCTTTTTCGGCATATCCGTCAAGAATGCTTGATAAATTGGCAGCGCGGCTTGCTTCATCTTTGCCGAGAGCTTTCGGGATGATGGAAAACGTGTTCGAAATTCCGTCCAACGCATAGCTGTAAGGAAGTTTTGCCACTGATGAAAGGGAAGCAAGCGTACCTTTTGTATCGCGTCCGTGCATCGGGTTTGCTCCCGGGGCAAATGGTTCACCCGCCCGGCGGCCGTCTGGCGTATTTCCGGTTTTCTTCCCGTATACGACATTTGATGTAATCGTTAATATGGACATTGTCGGCATGGATTTCCGGTATGTCTGGTGTTTGCGCAGCTTTTTCATAAATCTTTCAACAATGTCGACAGCGATGGCGTCCACGCGGTCGTCATTATTTCCGTATTTCGGGAAATCGCCTTCTGTTTCAAAATCAACGGCAATGCCATTTTCATCCCTGACCGCTTTCACTTTTGCATATTTAATAGCGCTTAACGAGTCAGCGACAACGCTCAATCCCGCGATTCCAGTCGCCATTGTGCGAAGAATTTCAGTGTCATGGAGCGCCATTTCCGCCCTTTCATAACAATATTTATCATGCATATAATGGATGATGTTCAGCGTGTTGATATACAGCCCTGCAAGCCATTCCATCGTTTGATCAAACTTATGCATGACTTCATCATAATCCAAAATGTCTGAGGCGACTGGCGGCATTTCCGGTCCGACCTGCATCTTATGCTTTTCGTCTTTTCCGCCGTTAATCGCATAAAGAAGCGCTTTCGCCAAGTTGGCGCGTGCTCCGAAAAACTGCATTTGTTTGCCGATTGCCATTGCTGATACACAGCAAGCGATACCGTAATCATCACCATATTCGGGACGCATGATATCATCATTTTCATACTGGATCGAGCTCGTTTTTATGGACATTTTGGCGCAGTATTGTTTAAAGCCATCAGGAAGTCTGACAGACCAAAGTACGGTCAAGTTCGGTTCAGGTGCAGGACCCAGATTGTCCAACGTATGAAGGAATCTGAACGAGTTTTTTGTGACAAGAGCGCGGCCGTCTTGTGCCATTCCTCCGATTGATTCTGTTACCCATGTCGGGTCGCCGCTGAACAATTCATTGTATTCCGGCGTACGGGCGAATTTTACTAAGCGGAGCTTCATGACGAAATGATCGACAAGCTCTTGTGCCTCCTCCTCTGTCAGCACCCCATTCTGCAAATCTCTTTCAATATAAATATCCAGGAACGTTGAGACGCGGCCAAGGCTCATCGCGGCTCCATTTTGCTCTTTAATGGCGGCCAAATATCCGAAGTACAGCCATTGAAACGCTTCTTTCGCATTTGCAGCCGGCTGTGAAATGTCAAAGCCGTATCCTGCGGCCATCTCTTTCAATTCTTTCAATGCCCGAATTTGCTCTGACAGCTCTTCGCGCAGCCTGATGTTTTCTTCAGACATGATGTTTGATGTGCCGGCTGCATCTTTTTTCTTTTCGCTGATTAAGAAATCCACACCATAAAGAGCGACCCGGCGGTAGTCGCCGATGATGCGTCCGCGTCCGTATGCATCGGGAAGACCTGTAATGATTCCGACCTTGCGGGCCAGCTTCATTTCATCTGTATAGGCGTCAAATACACCTTGGTTATGCGTTTTGCGGTAGTCTGTAAAAATTCTTTCGACTTCCGGATTTAAATCAAATCCGTATGATTGGCAGGCTTGCTTTGCCATGCGAATGCCGCCGAATGGCTGAAGGGAGCGTTTGAATGGCTCATCTGTCTGAACGCCGACCACTTTTTCCAGGTCTTGATTTAAATAGCCGGGTCCATGCGATGTGACGGTTGATACGATTTCCGTATCCATGTCAAGAACACCGCCGTTTTCACGCTCTTTTTTCGATAACTCCATGACTTGATCCCATAATGCAGTTGTCGCTTCGGTTGGAGGCTGCAGAAACGATTCGTCGCCTTCATAAGGCTGAAAGTTATTCAGAATGAAATCCCGTACGTTTACTTCTTTTTGCCATACATTTGTGGTGAAGCCTTTCCATTGTTCCATCTCGTCCACCTCTTTTTTTAATCATTTTTATAACAGCTGTTACATATATATCTTATGATCTGTAGAACAGGTTTGAATGTGAAAAAAGTCACAAGTATGTGAAATTCTTAACAAAGTTCGTAGAACTTACACAAATTGAAGATGCAGCCCTTAGAAAACAAATTCATGATTGAATCTGTATTATAATAAAAGAAGAAAAAGTCAAAACTGTTATATATAAATCAAAATACCGAAAAACGGCGCGTTGTCTCCATTTAGGACAAGAAAAACACCCGCTTCTTAAGAAACGGGTGCTGTCATTGGGCGGCTAATACCTCGGCGATTTTGTCTTCGATATCTTTTCCTTTCTCATCATCAAGCAGCTGATTTAAAATGACAGAGAAAATCAACGTTTCTCCGCTTTTTGTATCAACATAGCCGGATAATGAACTGACGGTCGACAGCGAGCCTGTCTTTGCCTTTACTTTACCTTTGAGGGCCGGATTTTTCATACGGTTGCGCAATGTTCCGCCGGCCATTCTGTCACTTTCGCCGGCAACCGGCAGTGAATGCAGAAAAACGGAAAACCATTTTTTATCCTGAACGGAAAATAACAGATTTGTGATCTGATGTGCGGAGATGAGATTGATATGGGAGATTCCCGAACCGTCTCTCAGGAGGATGGCGTCTGGATCAACGGCAAACCTCGGAAGCGTTTCTTTTAAAACGCCAAGCCCTTTCTCCCAGCTCCCTTCTTCTTTAACCGTCCTTCCCATCTCCTTGACCAATGTTTCGGCATGGCCGTTGTTGCTGAGCTTCATAAACGGCACCATCAGCTCTGAAAGCGGCATGGATTGATGGGTTGTGACACGGTGCGCGTTTTGCGGCGAGACGCCGGTTTTTGTTTTTCCGAGCACTTTGATGCCGTGCCGCTTGAGCGCCTGCTTAAACAAATCAAGAGCATAGCCGGTCGGTTCCCAAACAGCGATCCATTCCCTGACTCTTGATGTTTCCATCGGGATCGTGCCTTTGATATTGATCGTATTTGTGCCATGCTCCCTTGCGATTGTGATCTCTTTTTTTCCGTCGGCGGGGACGGTTTCGGCATGGTTGGCGATGTTTACATATGCCGTTTTTGGAGATACCGTAACCTTTGGTTTTTGCCCGGTTTTTCCGCCAGGGTTCACCTCGATGATCACTGTGCCTGCATCATAATCTTCATTTGGCGATGCGGTTAATGCGGAAATCTGTGCTCCGTAATATGTATGTTCATCGCTCCAGGATATATCTGGCGAATAGCGGACATCGTCATACCAAGTATCATCCCCGACAAGGTTTCCGCGGATCTGCCTGATTCCTTTTTGACGGATGCTTTTAGCCAGCTTATCAAAATCCTCTGTTAACAGTGTGGGATCGCCTTTTCCTTTTAAGTAGAGATTCCCTTCGACCTTTTTCCCTTGGACAGGCCCGTCAGCCAGCACCTCTGTTGTAAAAGAATAATCTTCGCCAAGCACAGAAAGAGCAGCGGCGGCGGTCAAAAGCTTCAGATTGGATGCGGGTCTCATTCTGACGTCTCCCATATGGCTGTATACGACCTTTCCGGTGTCCGCCGATCTGACGCTGATTCCCGCAAGCGCTCCTTTTAAGTCAGGCTCATTTTTTAATATCCGGTCAAGTTCGGCGGCAAGGCCGTCGTTCTTTTCAGTCGCATGGACGGCAGCCTCTTCTCCAACTGTGTGGGACGCAATCCCCAGAACGAATATTATCATGATGCACAGGCAAAGCTTTACGGTTTTGGACATTCAGTTCCCCCCTTCCGCTCATGTTTTAATACTTTATTGCAAAAAGGGGCGGGATATACTTCGAAAATTGTGTAGTGTGGGCATTTGAAGCTGACTGGAACAACAGTAAACTAAAAAATTCAAAATATTTCATTTCCCCGTCAAATTTACGGCATAAAAAAGCACCACTTATAGTTTACACTATAAGTAGTGCTGGAATTTTATTAGTAAGCCAGGCTGAATAGACCTTTAATATGGCTTAGGTAGCGCACGTTGCTTGCCTCTTTCATTAAGGAAGCAGGAAGTCCTTTCAGGGCTGTTGAGTTAGCGCCGATGATCGCAACTGCATCTTTGCGGCCAAGGCTTGCAAGCGTACCTGAGTTGACAGGGCTGAATGTTTCAAGAGATTTGTTTTCTAAGTATGCGTATAGGTTGTAGCCGATCAGTTCGCCCATTTGCCATGCAATTTGTGCTGTCGGCGGATATGGACGGCCGTCCGGACCAAAGACGACAGCGCTGTCTCCGGCAACGAACACATCTTCATGTGAAGTAGATTGAAGGAATTCGTTCACAGTCGCGCGTCCGCGGTTGACTTCAAGGCCTGATTCGCCGACAAGAGGATTTCCTTGTACGCCGCCAGTCCAAACAAATGTGTTGGCAACTACTTTTGATCCGTCTTTCAGATCAATGACGTTCCCCTCTACATTTGTGACAGGAAGACCTGTTAAGAATTCAACGCCGCGTTTTTCAAGGCTGGCAGTCGCGCGTGCGATAAGATCATCCGGAAGAACAGGAAGGATTTTCGGCCCTGCTTCAACCAATTTTAATTTGATTTCTTTAGGGTTTACACCGTATTTTTTCGTAAGATTTGGCATGATGTCAGCAAGCTCACCGACAAGCTCGACGCCTGTTAAGCCGCCTCCCCCGATAAGAATTGTTGCATCAGCTTCATTTTTGGTTTTGGAGTATTCGCGTACGCGTTCTTCGACATGCTTGAAGATCTTCTTCGCATCATTTGCGGATTTAAGAACCATGCTGTTTTCTTCAAGTCCAGGGATGCCGAAGTAAGCCGTTACAGAACCGAGGCCGACTACGAGCGCATCGTATGTTAGCGTAGAACCGTCTGAAAGAGCGACTTCTTTTTTATCAACGGAAAAAGAGTTTACTTTTGCGATTTTAAGATCGATGTCTTTTCCTTTGAAAAGCTTTGCAAGCGGCATAGCGATGGCTTGTTCTGAGACGTTTCCTGCCGCAAGACGGTGCAGTTCCGTAATGATCTGGTGAGTCGGGTATTGATTGACCACTGTTATTGTTGCTTCTTCTTTACTGTAATGTTTGCGTACTGTTAAAGCAGAAAGTAATCCGCCGTAACCAGCGCCTAGAATGACTATATGTTTTGACATCATGAATCCTCCGTCCTTATTCTAAATGTGTTCTGAAGGTATTATTTTTGTTTTTCGCGTTCTGACATGATTTGCAGGTAGCTTTGGACAAAGCGGAACAGTTTTTGAGCCTGCGGATCTTTAAGCATTCTCAGAAGACCGAACAGTCCGATCACTTCATTGCTTTCGTCAGCGCGGTCCTTTGCTTCGATCGCCGTCGCCGCGATATCTTTCGCCGTTTCTTTTACCGGCTCGAGAATTTCTGTAATGGCACCTACAGTATCGCTTTTTAATACTTCGTCAGTCGCCACGGATTGCGCGAAATCGTAAGACTTCGTCAAAATGTTTACCAGTTCAGTCAGCTTTGGAAGCTGGTCGACTAGAACAGTCAAAGACTCCTGTACTTCAGGTTTTAGCAGCTGATCAATGAGATCGCGTTGGCTTTGGCTAACAGATTCGTTTGTTTGATCGATTGTTTCCGGCATAACCAATTCTCCTTTACAATAAGCAATGTGCTATTTTTTGCAGGAAGTTCTTTCTGATCGGAGTTTGTGAATTTATGCACAAACAAATCCGCAGAGAAAGAGCCCCCCTGATGTGTTTGTTTTGCTTCTTTCAGTACCCCTGTCAATGGACTGAAAAACTTGCAATCTCAAAACACGATATATTTTACTATTAAATGATAACATTTTTTGAACAAAAAATGAACGTGATTGTTTCTGAAATGAAATAAAATCGTATAAACCTTGAAAAATGCCGCTTTTTCATCCCTTTCATTTCCTTAATTGTGACTTTTTTATCAGTTCCCCGCCGGTTTTGTAGCGTTGGGGGCAGAACAATACGCTGTTTTAGTTTACATAATATATTTATATTATACTAATCTTCGTCTTTTACATCCGGATCTTCGGGGATGGGTTCATTCAGGATGGCCTCAACCAGTTCCTTATACTTTTCCATCTGCTCCAGATGGGAGTTGAATTGTTCTTTGTTAATTAAATATTGCTGCCCGTCGTCGATCACGCGGATTTTCTTTTCTCTGATCAGCTGTTCAATGTATGCTTCAGAAAGCGACAAATATTCTGCTGTTTCTTTTATTGTTAAATACATGTCTCATTCCCTTTCGTCCGAATTTAGGCGAACGTTGTTTTTTTAAAGATCATACGATAAGGTACATAAGTTTTGATGATGGAGGCGCAGTTACCATGCATTCAAAATGGAATTCTGAAACATCTTACCCGCCCGCTGCCTCGCCACAACTGCCGCCGGGGCAACACCCGCAGCATATGACCCAAAGATTGAAAAACCTCGAGGATCAAATGGCTTTGCTGATCAAGCTGATGGAAAGCAACAATCAGCTCCTGCGTTCCATTGAAGAGCAGCAAAACCGCGTCTGCACATCGGGCGGCGGAGGATCGGTCATTGTCCGTATGTAGAACATCAATTGTTCTGATCAAAATAAAAGAGGAAGGACATGATCCTTCTTCTTTGTTTTTGCATCCTTTTGAAGTATACTACAGATCTTCGGCTGCTGAAAGCCGTGCGATTTCATTGTATGACTCAGGGTTTTCCAATGTTGATAAATCGCCTGTTGGCTCGTGTAAATAAGCAGCCCGTATCAGCCTTCTCATTACTTTTGCGTTTCTTGTCTTCGGGAGATCGCTGACGAAATATACCGCTTTCGGTTTCATCGTTTTTCCGAGCGTTTCGGCGGCCAGCTTCAGCAAATCGGTTTTCAAATGTGCAGAAGGCTGCTCGCCCGTTCTCAAAACGGCGAAGCAAACAACGGCCTGCCCTTTCAGATCGTCAGGGACTCCGATCACCCCGGCTTCTGCCACAGCCGGATGACTGACGAAAACGGATTCGATTTCGGCCGGTCCGATCCTTTTGCCGGCAACATTGATCACATCATCCGAACGGCCGCTGATCGTCCAGTATCCTTCTTCATCCCTAACCGCCCAGTCCCCATGCACCCAGACATCGCTCCAGCGGCTCCAGTATGCGTTTTCATACCTGTCAGGCTCCTTCCAAAAACCGTTTGTCATTCCGACCCAAGGCTTTGTCAGGACAAGCTCCCCGACTTCGTCTATGACTTCGTCTCCCTGTTCATTGAAAACATGGGCTGCCATACCCGGCAGAGGCGAATTAAAGGTCATCGGTGCGATCGGCAATATCGGCACATTTCCCAATATCCCGCCGGCAATTTCGGTTCCGCCCGAATAATTAAAAATCGGCAGTTTCCCTTTTCCGGCATGGCGGAAAAGCCACATCCACGGTTCATAGTTCCATGGTTCTCCGGTCGAACCGATTGCTTTTAAGCTGTCCAGGTCATATTTTTTCAGGAAATCTTCGCCATACTGCATCATGGCGCGGATAAGCGTCGGTGAGATGCCGAGATGTGTGACGCGGTGGCGGCTGACAAGCTCCCAAAGCCTGTCAGGCCCGGGGAAATCGGGTGCTCCGTCGTATAATAAAATCGCGGCTCCGTTGATGAGACCTCCGAATATTAAAAACGGTCCCATCATCCAGCCCATATCCGTATACCAGAAAAACGCATCCCCCTGTTTGACATCCATGCCGAAGCCGGCGTCAAACGCCGCTTTAATCGGAAAACCGGAATGGGTATGAACGGCGCCCTTCGGCTGTCCGGTCGTTCCCGACGTGTAAAGAATCATGAGCGGTTCAGAGCTTTCCATCTCTTCCGTCCTCTCATGCGGCTCATGTTTCATCAATTCATCCCAATCCACGTCTCTTGTCTCATGCCATGGTACATCTGCATCATGAAGGCGGCAGACGACGACTTTTTGGACAGACGGGGATCTGTTCACAGCTTCATCTGCTTCTTTTTTCATGGTGATTACGTTTCCGCGCCTGACAAATGCATCGCAGGTGACAAGCATTTTCACTTCGGCGGCATTCAGTCTGGCAGCTGCCGCATGAGCCCCATAGCCTGAGAAAATCGGGGAAAAGATCGCTCCGATTTTGGCGGCTGCCAGCATGGCAATGACCGTTTCAGGAATCATCGGCATGTAAATCCCAATTACATCCCCTTTTGAAATCCCCAGGTGTGTAAAACCTTTGGCCGCCCGCGCAATTTTATCGTGTAATGAAGAAAATGAAATCTGCTCCGTTTTCCCGTCTTCACGTTCCCAAATGATTGCCGTTTTTGCGGCTGTATCTGTTTGTCCGGCCCATTTTTCGACGGCATTGTACACGGCATTTAAGCGGCCGCCGGAATACCATCTCGGCCATTTGATGCCCCGGTCCATGTTTAATGTGCTGCTGTATCGCTTGTACCAGGAGATGCCGAGGGCTTTTTCGGCTTCCTCCCAAAACCAGGCGATATCATCTGTAGTGGCTTTCAAGAAATCGGCATAATCGGAAAAGCCGAGTGTCTTCATCCATTGAAACAGCCGGGTTGTTTTGATAAATTCCGGATCAGGCTGCCAAACCGCTTTTTCAGTCATCATCGTTCTCCTTTCCGTGTTTCCATGATCAGACAGGATATACCGGGTGCTTCCGCTCGCTAAATGCCACATATTTAGACATATAGGCGCCAAGCCGTTTGCCGAGTTCAGTCCGCAAAGAGCCGGCCGGAACAATGCCGTCGACGATCATTTCAGAAGCCAAACGGAAAATGTCGATGTCTTTTTGATACTCTTCACGCTTTTTGGCGATGAATGCGGACCGTTCTTCTTCAGGGAGCTCTGCGATTTTTTTGGCATACACGGCATTGACCGCGGCTTCCGGCCCCATGACCGCGATTTGCGCCGTCGGCAGCGCGAGACAGCAGTCTGGTTCAAATGCCGGGCCTGCCATCGCGTACAATCCGGCGCCATATGCTTTGCGGATGATGACGGATATTTTCGGAACGGTTGCTTCTGACATGGCGGAAATC
Source organism: Bacillus sp. KICET-3 (assembly GCF_033261025.1). Taxonomy (NCBI): domain Bacteria; kingdom Bacillati; phylum Bacillota; class Bacilli; order Caryophanales; family Bacillaceae; genus Bacillus; species Bacillus sp. KICET-3. The sequence goes on from NZ_CP137345.1 coordinate 2,421,105, forward strand.
ATTTTGGCGCCATGCCGGATTATTCCCGCCCGCTCCACTTTTGTTCCGATCATAAATCCCGGTATATCGGCCAAAAAAAGAAGCGGAATGTTATAGGCATCGCATAAATTGATGAATTTCGCGGCCTTATCTGCGGAATCGTGAAATAAAACTCCGCCTTTTATCCGCGGCTGGTTGGCGATGATGCCGACGGGCAGCCCGTGGAGTCTTGCCAGCCCTGTCATGAGCTCGGGTGCGAACAATTTTTTTATTTCATAAAATGAATCCTTATCGACGACCCGGCGGATCAATTCCATCATGTCAAACGGGGTGTTTTGGTTTTGCGGGATGACATCCTCCAATGGTTTGTCAAATGTTTGCGCGGGTCTCGCTTCGGCAATGGGCGCTTTTTCCGCATAGTTTGCCGGGAAATAGGACAGATACCGGCGCGCTGAGAGAATCGCTTCTTCTTCCGTTTCAGCGAGGACATCTCCGCACCCTGATACAGAACAATGCATTCTCGCACCGCCCATTTCTTCAAGGGTGACCTTTTCCCCGATCACCATTTCCGCCATGCGCGGTGAGCCTAAGTACATTGAAGCGTTTCCGTCGACCATGATGACGATATCGCAGAAAGCCGGGATGTAGGCGCCGCCCGCTGCGGAAGGGCCGAACAGCAGACAGATTTGCGGGATGCGACCGGATAATTTGACTTGATTGTAAAAGATCCGGCCCGCCCCCCGCCTCCCGGGAAACATGTCAACTTGATCCGTGATCCTTGCTCCGGCCGAGTCGACTAAATAAAACAGCGGACAATGCAATTTTTCGGCTGTTTCTTGGATGCGGATGATTTTTTCGACGGTTCTGGCTCCCCATGATCCGGCTTTGACGGTTGAATCATTGGCCATGACGCAAACGGTTTGCCCGCCGATTTTGCCGATCCCCGTGACGACTCCGTCAGCAGGAAGCCCTTCAGACATACAATTGGCAAAAAAAGCGTCCTCGAGATCAAGCCCCTCGTCAAGCAGCAGTTTCAAACGGTCCCTGACAAACAATTTGCCTTTTTTTGCATTGGCGTCATGGTATTTTTGCGCTCCGCCTTTTGCGATGTCGCTGATTCGCTCGTTCAAATCCTTTTCGTCCGGCATCGGCTGTTCCCTCCGTTTCTTGTTATTCTCCCTTATATTCGGGCTTTCGTTTTTCTAAAAAAGCTTGCAGTCCTTCTGTACGGTCTTTTGTCGGAATCGTCAGTTCGTACGCTTTTTGCTCGATGGCAAGCCCGGTTTCGATGTTTGTCTCAAGACCTTTATTGATCGCAAACTTTGCCTGTCTGACGGCAACCGGCCCGTTTGCTGCGATTTTTTGTGCGATCTCTTCGGTTTTTTTCCTTAGTTCTGATAATGGAACGACATGTTCGACAAGGTTTAGATCCAGTGCGGTTTGGGCGCTGATACGGTGTCCCGTGTAGATCAGCTCCTTCGCCTTGCCCCTGCCGATCAAGCGGGGAAGCCGCTGCGTCCCGCCGGCACCAGGAATGATTGCCAGCGTTGTTTCAGGCAGGCCGACTTCAATATGGTCGGCTGCGATTCTGATGTCGCATGCCAAGGCGAGCTCAAGCCCGCCGCCCAAGGCGCTGCCATTGAGAGAGGCGATCACAGGCTGAGGCAGGCTTTCTACCTGATGAATCACGCTTTGGATCAAGGAAACCGCCTGCTTCGCTTCAGTACGATTCATCCGAGCTCTTTCCTTCAAATCCGCACCGGCGCAAAACGTTTTATTCCCCTGTCCCGTAATGATAACGCAACGGATGTCCGGATTGTTTCTCATGTCGCGGAGCAGGCCGCACAGCTCGCCAAGCAGCGCAAGCGACAGCGAATTTGCGGCCTGCGGCCTGTTTAGTGTTAAGACGGCGATTGTATCTTTCTGAACAGAATACAGGATGTTCGGCTCCACGATGGTCTCCCTCCTTTATGGCAATTTGCCGAGTGATTTGGCGGCCTGCAAATTGCGGCTCGGCAGCTGCCTTCCCATTTTTTCTTCGACCCATCTCGCTGCCTTGAGAAGCTTCCCAAGATCAACACCGGTCTCAATGCCCATTTGGGCGCACATATAGATGAGGTCATCTGTTGCGGCATTTCCGGAAGAACCCGGCGCATAAGGACAGCCTCCCAATCCCCCGCATGCCCCGTCAAAAGCCGTGATTCCCATGTTCATGGCCGTCAGCATGTTGGCGAGTGCCATCCCTCTTGTATCATGAAAATGAACCGCGATCTTTTCTTTTGGAAAGCGTTTCAGCAGCGCTTCCAGTACGATTTCCACCTGTACGGGATTCGCCGCGCCGATCGTGTCGCCTAGGGACAGCTCGCAAATGTCCATGTCGAATAGTGTTTCAGAGATGCGGATGATCCGATCCAATGGCACGGCTTTCTCATAAGGACAGCCAAATACAACAGAAAGGTAGGCCCTTGCAGTACGTTTCGCCTTGATGGCTTCTGTGATCACCTCTTTCAGGACGGGAAGCGTCTCATCGATTGTTTTGTTGATGTTTTTCAGGTTGTGGGTTTCGCTTGCCGACATAAAGACGGCCGCCTCGTCGATATCCCCTTCAAGCGCCCGTTCAAGCCCCTTTGCATTGGGGACGAGCGCTGCATATGTGACTCCCGGCTTCCGCTTGATTCCTTTGGCGACCTCCAATGCATCGGCAAGTGGCGGAATCCACTTAGGATGGACAAATGATGTAATTTCAATATAGGGAAGCCCTGTAAGGGAGAGCATGTCAATCCAGGCGATTTTGTCGCCTGTAGAGAGCACGCCGTTCTCATTTTGCAGACCGTCCCGCGGTCCGACTTCTTTTATGCGGATGTTATTTGGAATGTTCATCTGCTTTCCCCCAGACGCTATTGAAGCTCTAATAATACGTCTCCTTCATCAGCAAAATCGCCCTCGCGCTTTTTGATCTCTTTTACAGTGCCGCTCGTTTCCGCCACAATCGGGATTTCCATTTTCATTGACTCTAAAATGGCCACCTCCTGTCCTTTCTCGATTTCATCTCCCCGACGAACTAAAATTTTCCATATGTTGCCCGCCATATTGATGACAACTGTATTCATAAAGCCCCTCCTTTTGGTTTCAATACATGCCGCTGTATAAAATCGGTTTGCACCCCGCCTTTTTGAAAGGCAGGAGATCGTACGATTTCTTCAAGCAGCGGAATGTTTGTTTTGATTCCAGCCACTTTGTATTGCGAGAGCGCCGCGCGCAAGGTTTCAATCGCTTCACATCTGCTTTTTCCTTTCGCAATCATCTTGGCGATCATCGGATCATAATACGGGGTGATGGTCATGCCGGCTGATACGGCGCACTCGTGGCGGATGTTCGGATGTTCCGGCAGCGTAAAGGCGGTGATGCGTCCCGGCGATGGAAAAAACGTTTTCGGGTCTTCAGCGTAAATTCTGACTTCAATGGCGTGGCCGTCCCGTTTTACATCTTTCTGTGAGAAAGAAAGCGGTTCGCCGGAGGCGATATACAGCTGCTCCCTGACAAGGTCAAGCCCTGTAATTTCTTCTGTGACCGGATGTTCGACCTGAAGCCGTGTATTCATTTCCAAAAAATAAAAACGATTCTCCTGATCTACTAAAAACTCAATTGTCCCCGCATTGGTATAACCGATTGACAGAGCGGCCTTTACAGCGGCTTCACCGAGTTTTGCCCTCATGTTTTCATCAAGCAGAGGGGCCGGGGCTTCTTCGATGACTTTTTGCTGCCGCCTTTGGATCGAACAGTCGCGCTCCCATAGGTAAACGGCATTCCCATAGTGGTCTATTAGAATTTGAATTTCGATATGGCGTGCATGTTCGACAAACTTTTCAATATACATGGCGCCGTCTCCGAAAAAATCGGCCGCCCGCTTTCTGTTGCCTTCATACGCCTTTTTTAATTCGTCTTCATTGCGAATCAGCTGCATGCCGATTCCGCCCCCTCCAAATGAGGCTTTCAGCATGACGGGGAAGCCGATCGACCGGGCGGTGCCGACGGCCTCATTCAAACTTGACAGGCTATGCGTGATTCCCGGCACAACCGGAACCTTCGCTTTTTCCATCGCTTTTCTCGCTTCAATTTTATCTCCCATTTTTGCGATGACATCCGGGGAAGGCCCGATAAAGATGATATTCTCTTCTTTGCACCTTTCAGCAAAACGGCTGTTTTCCGAAAGCAGCCCGTATCCCGGATGGATGGCATCGGCTCCCGCTTGTTTAGCCGTTTCGATGATTTTTTCGATATTTAAATAGCTTTCATTGACGCGCGGCTTCCCGATCAGCCAGGCTTCATCGGCTGCATTTACATGCAGGGATTCCGCATCTGCTTCAGAGTATATGGCCGCTGTTTGGATGCCGAGCCGTTTACAGGTGCGGATGATGCGAAGCGCGATTTCTCCGCGGTTGGCAATTAGCAATTTTTTAAACAAAAAAGCTCCCCCTTTCATGTTAGTCGGGCATTGACAACAAAATTACAGTTTAAACATCTCATGCGCCTGTTCCCTTAATTTGAATTTTTGCACCTTTCCTGAGGCCGTCATCGGAAATTCATCAACAAAGACAACATGGCGGGGAATTTTATAGCGGGCGATTTTTCCTTTGCAATACTCCCGGATTTCTTCGGCTGTTGCATGTTCTCCGTTTTTGAGCTTGATCCAGGCTGACACTTCCTCGCCGAATGTTTCGTCAGGTACGCCGACAACCTGGACATCGAGTATTTTTGGGTGCTGATATAAAAATTCTTCGATTTCCCTTGGGTATATATTTTCGCCGCCCCTGATGATCATGTCTTTTAATCGTCCTGTAATCCGGCAGTAACCGTCATCATCCATCACAGCCAAATCGCCTGTATGCAAAAAGCCTTCATCATCAATCGCGGCGGCTGTCGCCTGCGGATTTTTATAATAGCCTTTCATGACATGATAGCCGCGTGTGCAAAGCTCGCCTTGCCTCCCTCTTTCCACCTCCCGGTTGTTGTCAGGATCGGTAATTTTCACTTCAATATGAGGGAGGGCCCGGCCTACTGTTTCAACCCTTCGCTTGAGTGAATCGTGAACTCTTGTCTGGGTAATCACCGGTGAAGCTTCTGTCTGCCCGTAAGCGATCGTGATTTCGGAAATTCCCATTTTTTCAATGACGCCTTTCATAACCTCTGTCGGACAATTTGAGCCCGCCATAATCCCCGTTCTTAAAGAAGACAAATTGTATGAAGCGAAATCTTCGTCATTCATCTCGGCGATAAACATCGTGGGAACGCCGTGAAGCGCGGTGCATCTTTCGGATTCAACGGTCTTGAGCACTTCCCTCGGGCTGAATTCCTGAACGGGAACCATTGTGGCGCCCACGGTGACACAGGCCAGATTTCCAAGCACACAGCCGAAGCAGTGAAAAAAAGGAACCGGGATACACATGCGGTCATTTGCCGTTAAATTCATACATTCTGCAATATTGACGGCATTATTGGCTAAATTGTAGTGGGTCAGCATGACGCCTTTCGGAAAACCGGTCGTGCCTGATGTATATTGCATATTGATCACATCGTGTTCATTCAGGCTGGCCATTCTTTCTTCAAGCTCTTTTTCGCTGGTCAGCGAGGCTTTTTCTAAAAGGTCTTCCCAGAGATACATCCCGGGTTTCCTGTTTTTCCCGAACAGCATGATATGTTTCAAAAAAGGCAGTCTGTCAGATTTGAGTTCGCCCGCTTTGGAGTTTCTCAATTCGGGAAGAAGTTCATAAAGAATATCAGTATAGGAAGTGCCGCGGTAGGAATCCATGAAAAGAAGCGTGGTCGAATCCGATTGTTTTAGTACGTATTCCAGCTCTGATAATTGATAATTCGTATTCACTGTGACGAGGACCGCTCCGATTTTTGCGGCGGCAAATTGGACGGTCAGCCATTCAGGCCTATTTGAAGCCCAAATGGCAATGTGTTCACCCTTTTGAATGCCGAGGGCCATCAATCCTTTTGCCGCTTTCCGGCATAGCTGGTCAAATTGCTGATACGTATAGCGAAGGCCGAGGCCGGTATAGACGACAGCTTCATGATCAGGCGCTTTTTCCGCCGTTTTTTCCAATAGCTTTCCAATCGTCAAATGGATCCGCTCTGCCACTCGTTTCTCTCCCCTTCTACAGAAAGCGTTTTCATTAATAAGCGATTTTGTTCATGCCCAGTTGTCTCGCGATCACAAGCCGCTGTATTTCTGATGTTCCTTCACCGATTTCCATCAGCTTCGCGTCACGCAGCATCCGTTCCACTCCATATTCCCTCATATAGCCGGATCCGCCGTGAATTTGAATCGCCTGATTGCACACTCTCACAGCCATTTCCGAAGCAAACAGTTTGGCAAAAGCGGCTTCTTTTGTGAACGGGCGGTCTTGATCCTTCAGCCAGGCGGCCTTCAGCACCATATTGCGGGCAAGCTCAATCTCCACCGCCATATCGGCAAGCTTGAACTGAACCGCCTGAAAAGAAGAGATCGGCCGGCCGAATTGCTTCCGCTCGTTTGCATAAGCCAATGAAGCGTCAAAAGCGGCTTGGGCGATTCCCACTGCAAGCGCGCCGATCGAAATCCGCCCGCCGTCAAGCGTTTTCAGGAATTGTTTAAACCCTTTCTCAGGGCTGCCGAGCAGATTTTGCTTCGGAACCCGGACATCTTCCAATATAAGCTGTGATGTGTTGGAGCCTCGCATCCCCATTTTGTCGTATTCGCTTTTGATGGTGAAGCCTTCGGCGTCTGTCGGGACGATGATCGCTGAAATGATATGTTTTCCGTTTTTATCCTTGCCTGTCACCGCTGTGACAATGACGGTGCGGGCGTATCCCGCATTTGTAATCCAGCATTTTTCCCCGTTGATCACAAAGTCGTCACCGTCCTCGCGGGCCTTTGTTTGTGTGCCCCCGGCGTCTGATCCGGCATTTGGCTCTGTCAGCCCGAACGCTCCCAGCGCTTCGCCTGAGGCAAGCGGTACAAGATATTTCTGTTTCTGTTCTTCTGTGCCGAAGTAATAGATCGGCGAAGCGCCAAGAGAAACGGCGGCTGCATAGCTGAGCCCGGTGCTGCCGCATGCTCTGCCGATTTCTTCAACAGCCAGCGCATAGGAAATCGTATCGCCTCCTGATCCGCCGTAGCATTCTGGAAACGGGATGCCGAAAAGGCCGAGCTTCCCCATTTTGCGAAAGGTTTCAATCGGAAATTCTCCTGTTTTGTCCACATGCTCGGCATGAGGCGCGATTTCGTGTTTAGCAAAGTCTCTGGCAAGATCGCGGACCATTTTCTGTTCTCTTGTCAATTCGAAATTCATCAGATGCCCCCCTTTTTTTCTCGTCAATATGTTGAGCGGCAAAACTTTGTAACATTATATTAAAAACGTGCGGTCTTCATGCCAGAGGATTTCGGACAGGCGCGGATTTCCCCGGTTGAACGCACTAAAAAACCCGCCGGCTTCGGCGGGTTTTAAGCTTTATATTCTAATGTGTCCATTTCCGGTCAGCATATATTTGCTTGTCGTCAGGTCATTCAGCCCCATCGGTCCCCGAGCGTGAAGCTTTTGCGTTGAAATTCCGATCTCCGCGCCGAAGCCGAGAGCTCCGCCGTCTGTGAACCGGGTGGATGCGTTGTGATAAAGCGCCGCGGCATCAACGGCGCTGAAAAAGGCTTTTGCCGTTTCCTTATTTTCCGTGACAATCGCTTCAGAATGCTTTGTACCGTATGTTTCAATATGGTCGCACGCTTCATTCAGATTGCTGACGACTTTGACGGCGATATCAAGACTTAAATATTCATTTCGCCAATCGGCTTCATCGGCGGGTTTTGCGTCTGGAATGAAGCGGATGGCCTTTTCGTCGCCATGGACCCGGATGCCGTGTTCGTTTAAAGCGGTGATCAACGCATTTTTGTTTTCTTCAAGCCATGTTTCATGGATGATCAATGTTTCTAGCGCATTGCAAACAGCCGGCCGGTCTGTTTTTCCATTGATCAGAATGCTGAGCGCTTTTTCAGCGTCAGCCTCTCTGTCGATATAAAGATGGCAGTTGCCCACCCCGGTTTCAAGGACGGGGACTGTTGCATGTTCTACGACTTCTTGAATTAAAGCGCCGCCTCCCCGGGGAATCAGTACATCGATGTGTTCCTTCATCGTAAACAGCTCTTTTGCAGCGCTCCGATCAGTGCTCCCGATAAATTGAACGGCATCATGGGGAATGTTTGTGCCGGCAAGGGCTTCATGCATGACAGAGACGATCGCTTGATTGGAATGCCTGGCAGATGATCCGCCTTTTAAAACGATCGCATTTCCCGATTTTAGAGCAAGACCGGCCGCATCGACGGTCACATTTGGCCTCGCTTCATAAATCATGCCGATGACACCGAGAGGAACGCGGACTTTTTCCGCTTTCAACCCGTTATCAAGCGTCCAGGCTGACAGCGTTTCGCCGACGGGATCATCCAGCTCTGCCACCTCTTTAAGGCTTTTGGCAAAGCCGTGCACTCTCTCCTCGTTCAGTGACAGCCGGTCAATATATGCTTCATCATAGCCTTTGTCTCGTCCGGCTTCTGTGTCTTTCTTATTTTCAGTGAGGATCAGTCGCATGTTTCTCTCAAGATGGTCCGCCAGCGTGTACAGCGCTTCGTTTTTTTCATTTTTTGTGACCTGTCTTAAACGTTTTGCCGCTTTTTTTGCTTTTATCGCTTTTTCTTCGATGTGTGCCCGGATGCCTTTGTCAATTGCCGTCATGGTCAATTCCTCCTTTTTTGATCCTTAAAGCGGGATGGATAGCTCCAAATGACAGACAAACGCGTCTCTGTCTACGACAGCCTGTGAGGAAGCTGCTGTTTCCTGATTCGTACCCTTCTTCCATTTACGAAGCTGGGATGAAGAAAAATTGACGACGCCGAGGCCGATTTCTTCTCCCTCCTGGTCAAGGATTCGAACGACGGAACCGTTGCTGAAACGGCCGTTTATTTCGTAAATACTAGAAGGATACAGGCTTTTTCGGTCGATGATCAACTCTTTGCTTTCATTGCTGACGATGATGTCGCCTTCTGGGCCAGAGTTAAAGGCTATCCATTGTTTTTTATGATTGAGGGTGTGTGAAGCGGCGTTCGGTTCAAAATACGTTCCCCGCGCGGTCCCGCTGATGGCTTCATATAAAATATCCGGACTGTCGGCGCGCCCCAAAAAACCTTTGATGCCTGAGGCCATTGTGATTTTAAATGCGTCCAGTTTTGATCTCATACCGCCGGTGCCGACATCACTTCCGGCGTCTCCGGCTGATGCTTCCATTTCCGCGGTGATTTCATTCACTTCTCTTATCAGATTGGCATTTGGTGTTTGCCGCGGATTTGCATCATAAAGTCCGTCTATGTCTGAAAGAATGGTCAGCACATCAGCATCGATCAGGCCGGCGACCTTCGCTGCAAGCGTATCATTGTCACCAAATTTGAGCCGGTTTACGGTGACCGTGTCATTTTCGTTGATGATTGGGATGATTCCGCGCTTCAGCAGGACATTCATGGTGTTTCTCACATTGTTGTACCGTTTTTCATCAGAGAAATCGCTTCTCGTGATTAAAATTTGTGAAGCGATATAGCCGTGGGATAAAAAGAGTTTGGAATAGGCCTCTATCAACAACCCTTGGCCCACTGACGCAGATGCCTGCTTTTCGGGCAGTGTATCAGGCCTGTTCATAAATCCGAGCTTTCGGTATCCGGCTGCAACCGCACCTGATGATACGAGCAGCACTTCATGCCCTTCATCCTTCAGACGGACGATCTGTTCGACGAGCTTTTCGAGTTTTTTGCTGCTGATTTCGCCGTGGAGGCTTGTTAACGAACTGCTCCCCACTTTGACAACTACCCTCTTTTGCTTAGAGGTCATTTTATCACTCCTGTTTTTTCGTTCATGTCCGGTGCTACTTTACTGTGACGAATCGTTCCAATTCCCGGCTGATGGTTTTCGAGCGTTTGGCTGCATGTTTGATCGCCTGTTCGATCGCTTCGCCGCCCCCGCTTTCTTCCAAAGCTTTCAAACCGGCAGCGGTCGTACCGTTAGGAGATGTGATGTTGTCTTTCAGAACAGCGGTATCTTCAGGGCTTTCCAGAAGCATTTTTGCGGCGCCGAGCAGTGTCTGCGCTCCGATTTCCCTCGTTAATTTTCCGCTTAATCCGGCTTCTGCCCCTGCTTTTTCGATATGCTCCATTAAATAATAAAAGAAGGCTGGCCCGCTTCCGGCAATTCCTGTGAAAATATCCATTTTGTTTTCGTCGATGGCATAGACCTCTCCCATGCATTGGAGCAATTGCTTCACGGTTTGTGATTGATCGGCGGAGACTGCGCTTCCTTCAGACATCGCGGTTGCCGAGGCGCCGATCGTACTGGACGTATTCGGCATCATTCTGATGACGGGCTGCTTATCGTGCAGCGCTTTTTCGATAAATGAAATTGGGATGCCAGCTAATACTGACAAAATAAGCTGATGGGGTTGAATATGCGGTTTGATGGAATGAAGAGCATTTTCGGCGTCCTTGGGCTTCATCGCCAATATGAAACAGTCGATGTTCTGATAATCGAGCTCTTCTTTTTTAATGCCCTGTATTCCATATTTCTTTTGGAGTTCCTGTAAACGGCGGTGATTCTTATGGTTGGTCACATAGATTTGGCTGGCGGGCAGCTTTTTGGATTGGATGATGCCTGAAATCATCCCTTCCGCCATGGAGCCTGCTCCAATAAAAGCTACGTTTTTTTGCTTAATATTGATCTTTAACATCTCCCTTTGTTCGCATTTCTGTTCGTATTTTTCGAACACGGTTAGTATATTAACACTTTAGATATTTATGTCAAGTTTGCATGCTTTGACTGGACGGGATTGAAAATGCGGAAAATGGAGATTTTTGCAGAAAAAAGGAAGCATAAAATATGTCTATTTGGAAAGACCGGCCCTTTGCCTTATGCATGTTTTGTCATGAGAAGGCATTTTGTCTTATGAAAGCGGGGAAATCCAGAACTTTTGGCGCGGTTCAATAGGATGAAATCAAGACAGAACTGCAGCAAAAGGAAAACCGCGGGTCTGAAAGAGCCGGAACCCGCGGTTTCTCACGTCAATATTGAGTAATATAAAGCTCCTCTTCATCACCCCGCCATTCCGCATACAGCACTTTGCTGTAATCTGTTATGTTTTGGCGTGATAATTGATGCTGAAGCCAGCTCTCATCAAAGCCGGCTTCCTTCAGGTTTTCCTTTCTTAGCTGGCCGTCAAGAATAAGTGCGATAGGAAGCTGAATGGATTTATACGGGATGTTTAAGTCTGCTCTCGTCGGGATCCCGTATTTATGTTTCGGAAGGACGCTGATTGAGCCGTCGGTTTCCAATATGGCGTACTCGATTTCATGAAGGGAAAAACAGTTCTTTTCGCGCGCTAATGTTTGCAGCTGGTTTAGATCCAGTTTATTTTTTTTTAAGGCTTGATAATTGATTTTTCCCTTATTGATGATGATGCTCGGCTGTCCTTCGAGGAAGCCTCTTATGCTTTGAACTTTTTGTGATAGAATCTCGATCGTATAGATGAGGACTCCCCAAACAATGATGGCAAAGAGGATCTTCCAAATGGTCACTTCTTCGTCAAAAATCGCATTTCCCACCATCTCTCCCAAAATAAGCGCGGAAATGAAATCAAACGGGGTGATTTGGGCGAATTGGGTTTTCCCTAGTATCTTCGTCGTAATAAATAAAGCTGCAAATCCGATTGTCAGTTCAACTGCTAAATGTAAATAGTCCATCAAGGTTCCCTCCCGATTCTCTCTTCATTGTTAACAATCGGGATGCAGTTTAAACCTCCGGTGTTTTCGGCATTATCCCTAAAAACGATCGAAAAAGCTGATCCGCCGTCTTTTTGAACAAACGTTATATCCATTCTTTTTCTTTTAAAAAACCAATAATGACGTCAGCCGCTTCATCTGCTGTGCAGCGGTTTGTATCGATAGTCAATTCAGGGCTGACAGGGGGTTCATAAGGAGCATCCACCCCGGTGAAATTCTGAATCTCCCCTTTTTTAGCTCTCTGATAAAGCCCTTTCGGATCGCGCTTTTCACATATATCGAGCGGACAGCTGACATGAATTTCGATAAATTCCCCTTCGGCAAACAGCGTTCTGATTTGGTCGCGGTCTTTGCGATGCGGTGAAACGAAAGCGGTCAGAACGATTTGACCGCTGTCAACAAAGAGCTTGGCAACCTCTCCGATTCTCCGCAAATTTTCGGCCCGATCTTCCTTGCTGAAGCCGAGACCTTTATTTAAACCGTGCCTGATATTATCCCCATCCAGCACATAGCTTCTCATACGCGACTGATGCAGCCGTTCATCCACCTTGTTCGCTAGCGTTGATTTTCCGGAGCCCGGAAGTCCGGTAAACCAAAGCACACCGCTTTTATGCTGATTGAGCCGCTGCCTGTCGGCTTTTGTAATAGATGGCTGGTGCCAAACGATATTCGTCATCTTTTCGGGCTCACCTCTTCTGCAGTCTGTTTTTTCATGCCTTTAATCAACACATCGCTCACTTCAGGTCTTGTAAATTCCTTTGGCGGCTTTTGCCCATTTCTGAGCATTTCCCTTACCTTTGTTCCTGATAAATGGACATGGTCTTCCTTGCCGTGTGGACATGTTTTGAGCGATCCCATATGTCCGCATATTTTGCAGTAAAAGCAATGTTCAAAAAACAATGGCTCAATTCCGAGCTCTTCTTTTGTAAATCGGCTGAAAATATGCTGGGCATCATAGGTGCCGTAATAGCTTCCGACTCCCGCGTGATCGCGTCCTACGATAAAATGCGTGCAGCCGTAGTTTTTGCGGACGAGGGCGTGAAAAATCGCTTCCCGCGGCCCGGCATAGCGCATAGCCGCCGGAAATACTGCCAAACAAACGCGGTCTTTAGGATAATAGCGTTCTAAAAGCGCCTCATAGCTTTCCATTCTGACATCAGCCGGGATATCGTCTGATTTTGTCTGTCCGACGAGCGGATGTAGAAGCAGTCCGTCAACGATTTCCAAAGCCGATTTTTGAATGTACTCATGGGCGCGGTGCACCGGATTTCGGGTTTGAAAGCCGACGACGGTGTTCCAGCCCTGTTTTTTAAACAGCTGTCTCGTTTCTTTCGGGTCAAGATAAAAGCGGCCGAACTTTTCCCGTTCCGGGCGGCGGATCATCATGACCCGACCGCCCATATACACGTTCGGACGTTCAAACAGTTTCTTTACCCCCGGGTGGTGCGGGTCGGCTGTTCCGTAGACGTTCACCGCCTCCTGCAGTTTGTCGGGCATATACAGATCGGTAACAGTCAAAACGCCGTAGACGATTTTGTTTTTGACGAGTTTGACGGAGTCGCCGATATTGATCCGCCTGATCGCTTCTTTCGTAACGGGCAGTGTGATCGGAATGCTCCACGCGATCCCGTTTGAAAGGCGCATCTCATTGACGACGGACTGATAATCCCGTTCATTTAAAAACCCGGTTAAAGGGCTGTAACCGCCTGTGGCAATAAGCTCAAGGTCGCTTAACGCCATATCATCCAGTTCGACTTCATAGACAGCTTGATTTTCCGGATGGCAGGCGTCCATCCGGCTAACTAAAGTCCCTCCATGCGGCTGGTTCTCTTTCATGTTTTCTCCTCCCGACGATCGATTTTATATTGTTCCTTTGCCGATTGTCTCTGGGCTCCCATTTGCCGGTCTGCTTCATCAGGCTGACAATACCGAGCGTGGCGAGGAAGACGCAGAAAACAACAGCGACTGAATAAAGATCAAAATCAAGAAAGATTTTGACAAGACTATAAGAAATAACAAGCGAAAAAACAGGTGAAACAATCCATACTTTCAGCAGTTTCGCAATGAGGCTTTTACGAAAGATCACCTCTCCCTTTCTCAGATAGTCCGATTCCGATGATGCTGCATGTCGTAATCTGGGTTTGCGAAACCGGGATGCCAAGCAATGATGTGCCGATCACTAATGCGGCTCCAAGCCCTGAAACGGCAGATCCCTGTAATAGGGAGAAATTCGTGATTTTTTTGCCGTTTGTTTCAATCACCCTGCTGCCGAGGCAAATCGCGCCGATTGCAACGAACAAACCGCCCCAAAATGTTCCGCTTTCAATTGATAACAGTCCTGCTCCTACAAGCGGCCCTACGGAATTGGCGACATTGTTCATTCCGGCCGAAAAGGCCTCAAAAAAACCCGTCAACACAACCAGCACGGCCAGGATGCGGGACCATTTTTTGCGTTTCAGCCATTTCAGTCTTCGTTCTGCGCTTTTGATCAACTGTCCGAGGAAAAAAGCGAGAAAAAAAGCAATGATCGGGACGATCAGCCAATACATGACAATGACAAGCAATTGATCTGTAAATACCGCCTGAAAAGCGATGCCCACACCGACGATCGAGCCGACTGTTACTTCGCTTGTTGAAAGGGGAATGCCCGCCATGTTCGCAATAAAAAGCGATACAGCTGACGCTCCAAGAATGATCACGACAATATTCACATTAAGAATGGACGGGGGGATAAGGCCTGAACCGATCGTTTTCACCACTTCTCCCCCGCCTATCATCGCTCCGAGAAAAACGCCGATACCGCTGATCCACAGGGCGGCCCGCCTTTTCCGGACGGCCCCTGCTCCATAGGCGATGCCCATTGCTGCCGCTGCACCGCTGGCTCCGATATTCATGGCGAAAAATAAAGCGATTATAAATGCCAAAACTGTAATCGTCATCTTCTACACAGCCCCTACCGGAATTGATGCAGCCCGCATTCTATTTTATCGCGATGGGCCCACCTTCCCGCTCTTAAATCGCCTCCCTCTGTCACAGGCAGGGTGCATACCTCACATCCGATGCTGGGATAATGCCGGTCATGGAGCTTGTGGTAAGTGAGTGTATTTAATTTGATGTAATTCCATACATCATCCCATGTCCAGTCAATGAGGGGACATATTTTAATCAGTTTAAATTTTTCGTCCTTGTTGATATAGCGGACATGCTTTCTTGTTTCCGACTGTTCCCGCCTGAGTCCGGTAATCCAGGCATCCATGCCGGAAAGATGTTTGCGAAGCGGCTCGATTTTGCGGAGATTGCAGCAAAGGTCTGGCTGATGCTTCCAAAGCTTCCTCCCATACCGGTCTTCCTGCTCTTTTAGCGTCAAGTCAGGCTTCAAAAAACGAATCGACAGGCTCGGATACCTCTCTTCTATTGTTTTAATCAGGTCATAGGTTTCCTGAAAATGCAAACCTGTATCTAAAAAAACGATGTTTGCATCCTTTTTGATCTTTGAAATTAAATCGATTAAAACGATGCCTTCCGCCCCGAAGCTGCAGGCATACACAATGTTGTCATACGTGCGGTATGCCCATTTCAAAACATCCATTTCGCCGCTAAAGCTTTCCATGGCCTTTCTTGCATCGTCTTCATTCCACGTATCATACGTTAAAACGTCGTTCATCTGTTTTCCCCCACTTTGATGGATCATAAAGAATTACGCGTCACAAAAACAGTTCCGCCTTCCGACTGCCGATAAAATAAATGGAAAGAACATATAGGCAGATTATTCACTTTCCAAAACAAACGTGCTCCGGAAAAGCTTTTCATCATCGTTTTTTTAAGCCTCAAAAACGTCACCAGGCGAAAATACATCCATTCTGAGGTGTGAAGGTGTATCAAGTACTTCTTGGAGGGAAAGAGAAATCCTATCATAAAGGGATTTAATATCATGGCAAATGAGGAGAAACAATAGATACCCATCTGGCAATTATATATGTTATGTTTGTCTCCCCCTCTCTATCCCGCGGCGGGAACAAAATCAGGAACCTTATAAAGGGGGGCGAATATAATGACTTTGACTTCACAATATAGATAGATACCTATGCGCGATCAGCTGTACAACTGATTGGCTACAAACAGCGCTGCCCCTAGGGAGGTGAAGACCTGAAAAACTCCTTGCCGGATAAGCGAAACATCTTCTGATAGGACAGCCGACAGAGGAAGCAAACGGAAAAAATACATCTTTTAGAAACGGCCGCCCGCCATTGTGACAAACAACACATTTTTTATATGCATGGAACATACAGCGACTATATTATGAAAGTCAAAGATTGTGAGGGGTAATAGAATGATTACATCTGAATTGAAACTGCCTGAAAGGCAGCTCAAACCGAGAACAAACGGGATCACCATACTGATTGATAACGGAGTTCCCCTAAATTTATTTCAAGATACCATCAGCGGGGCGGCAGACTATATAGACTTCGTCAAATTCGGCTGGGGAACATCTCTCATCACAAAATGCCTGGAGGAAAAGATCGATTGTTTAAAGGAAAATGATGTTCAATTCTTTTTTGGAGGCACCTTATTTGAAAAGTTTTTAAGCCAGGATAAGATTGAGGATTATTATCGTTATTGCAAATCTTACGGCTGCCGGTATGTGGAAATATCCAACGGGACGATCCGCCTGTCCAATAAAGAAAAAGCCAGCTTTATTTCCGATTTTTCAAAAGAATTTCATGTGTTCAGCGAGGTTGGCTCTAAAGATTGCGCGATCAGCAATGAGCAGCAGTCATCAGAATGGATTGATTTCATCCTTGAAGATCTTGCAGCAGGATCTGAAAAGGTCATCACAGAAACAAGAGAGGGCGGAACGAGCGGTTTATGCAAAAGCGATGGAGAGATGCGCTCCCAGCTGATTGAAGACATTCTCATGTCTGGGGTTCATCCGGAACATTTGATTTTTGAAGCGCCGACGAAAAAACTGCAGACGTGTTTTATCGAGAAAATCGGTCCCGATGTGAATTTGGCGAATATTTCTTTTCAAGATGCCATTCCTTTGGAAACGCTGAGGCTGGGTCTTCGTTCAGATACGTTTTATTTATTTGAATAGGTTCGCCCCCCGGGCGGGTCTATTTTTTATTGCGATAACCGGCAATAGGCATAAAAAGCGGACGGAGACGAATCTGATAGATCGCATCGATGATTTTGGTTGAAATCCATTGGCAGACTAACGCTTGAATCACGATCCCCCAGGCGATGACAGAAGCGGTTAAAAGAAAGATGCAAGCATTCATCATAAATAATGCCGTTCCGGGCTTTCCACCGCGGTAAATCGAAATCATTAAAGCGAGGGCGCCGAATCCCCCGTTTGAAATATTGTATTTATATAAAATACCGACGCCGGTTCCTAAAAGAACGGCTCCGTAAAATAAATCGAGCCATACGTTGTCCGTCGTCATTGCAGGAAAAAGAGATTCAAAGATCTGCACCGAGACGGATGTCATCGTAATTGATGCCATCGTTCCAACGACCGTCACCGGCTCGAGCCATTTGACGGCTGTCAGGAGCAGTGAAAAGTTCACAGCCCAGACCGTTAAACCGTGTGGGACCTGAAACCAAAAATTCAGCAAAACGGCTATTCCAGCCGCCCCGCCTGAAGGAATATGGTTCGGAAATAAAAACAGCGCCATGCCGAGCCCCTGCAGCACGCTGCCCCACAAAATAGCATGTGCAATTTTACATTTTCTTCCCATGCGGATGTTATCCCCTTTAAATGAACTTGTCCTCTCTTCACTATATGAAAGGGGAAAACAAAAATATAACAGGTTTTCTTCTGAAGGTCATCGGTAGTTTGTCCCGTCCCAAAGATGTGCTTCAACGATTTCAGCATCCACTTCAATTTGATCCGGCACCTGGACATGGCCGTTTTCCAGTTTAAAATGTACGAGACGCGAGAACGGATTTTCCATCACATCCCATTCGACCGGTTCGATGTCTTCTCCGGACATTTTTGACCACGGCGCCAAGCAGGCCTGGGCGAAAACCGCGTACAATCTGGACAGCGCTCCGTCATAACTGTGCGGGGATACACGTCTGCCGAAATGACGGGCAAGCTGCAGCGCGTTCTGAAAATCGTCGGTTCCATCGCAATGCATAACATTAGGCTGAATAATGTCGACGGCATGCTCAACAAGCAGCGGCAAAAACTGTTTGGCGCCCTTCTGATTTTCTCCCCCGGCGATCGGAACAGAAAGAGCAGAGCGCAGCAGCTGATACTCCTTGACATCATCAAACGGCATCGGCTCTTCAAACCAAAGGAGGTTCGGCCAGCCCGAAAAATAGCGCTCCCATCTGCGGGCGGCAGCCATATCGTAACTTTGGTTGGCATCTGCGATAAAACGGACCTTTTGCTCCGTCATGTCTTGAAAAGCTTGTAGATGTGAGAGATCGTCCGCAAACGCTTTGCCGCCCGTTTTGATTTTGACCTGATCAAACCCGTCACTGACAGCTTGTTGAATCAAACGGAGCGAATGACTGATCCAATCGGCTCTGTCTGAATAGGATTGAAAGGAGGCGTAAACCGGGACGCGTTCTCTCAGTTTCCCTCCCCATAAATCACAGACAGAAAGGCCGGCTTTTTTCGCGGCAATTTCCGTGAGAGCCATGCTGACAGCAGCCGCGGCCCGCTGATGCCACTTCTTGATAACGCCGACGATCTTCAGGCGGTCAGTCGCTTGTTTTCCGATGACATAAGGGATGATCCGTTTCTTAAAGCCGGCTTCCAATAAGGGAAGCCAGTCAGCGCACTCTCCCCAGCCAGTGAGCCCCGAAGCCGTTGTCATCCGGATTAAATAGCACGTCCTGTAGTTTTTGTAGCCATTCGCATCGCCGTATGGCGAGGAAAGCTTGTGAAATAGCGGAAACGTTTCAACTCTTTCGATACGCATCATGTCTTCCTTTCCCATTATCTTGCGTCAGCCGGCTGCAGCCCTTTTGGCCCCTTCTTTGGCTTGTCCTCCTTTTTAACGTGGATCATGGTGAGAACGAGCACGCCTATGAAGAGGGTTAGCCCCGCGATCGTCATAAACATTCCGAATTTTGACCATTCCATCAGCCTTCCGAAAATCGGCGGACCGATGGCAACCCCTAAAAACCGGACAGAACCGTAAAGCGAAGTCACAAACCCCCGTCTTTCTTTGCCGACTGCGCCTGTTATGAAACTGTTGACGCACGGCAGCACAAAACCGGTCCCAATGCTGCTGACGACAAGAATTGAAATAAACGGAATCAGAGCGGAGAAGAATGACAGCGTCCCATAAGAAATCGTGATCAATCCAAGTCCGATCAACATCAACCTTTTCATCAGCCGCTGATTTTGTCCGATTTTACTTCCGGTTATATAGGAAGTCGTACACATGACTAGAAGGGGAATCGCCAAAATCAACCCTTTTTTTACACCGTCCGTTTGAAACTCCTTCTCCAGCACATCTGATAAGTAAAACAGAATGCCAAATAAAGTGAACAAACAGATCGCACCTGCCAAATATGCTGTGAAGAGCCATCTGCCCTCATGTTTAAAAACGCTCACAAGCCCCTTTGCATATTTTCCAAAAGCGGGGGGCTCTTTCTTTTTATTGTTTTCTTTTATAAATATCCAGGTCAACAAGATAGGCGCAATGCAAAAGGCCGGAAAGGCGAAAAACACCCAATACCAAGCGATTAAAGCGATCAGCGAGCCTAATATCGGAGACAGCACCTTCCCGAAACCGTTGGAAGCCTCGACAAGTCCGAGCACACGGCTTTCGTCTGCGCCTTTAAAAAGATCTCCCGTCAGCGCCATGGCGAGCGGAGCTGTCCCTGCGGCTCCGAGTCCCTGCAGCCCCCTGCCGATCAGAACCCAAGGAAAAGCATTTTCAAATGTCGTGGAGGCGAATCCCGCGAGAATTCCGCCGATTCCATACAGAAACAAACACGGAATGATCACAACTTTTCGAGAAAATCTGTCGGCCAGGTAGCCAAGCAGCGGAATGAATACGGCCGCCGTAATCGAAAATACGGTAATGACAAGACTGACCTGGAACTGCGACAGATTGAGCTCAGACTTGATTTTAGGCAAGATCGGAATCAGCATTGAATTTCCCAATGTCATGATGACAGGAATTGATCCGATGGCGACAACGGTCAGCCCTGAGGTTTGTTTTTCTGCCATTAGCTTGTACATCCTTCCTTCTACAAAATAAACTTGACATCTCAATTAGAATATCCGCAAGAAGTAGATGCTATTCTTATCCATCCGCCCTTTACATCAGCTTTGTTCCTTGGATTTTCTCATGGCCCTGCCGGCCGGAACGCCCCAGCCGTTCTGTATACAGATCGATGTCTACCGCATATTTCGGGCGGTTCTTGACTTCTGTAAAAATCGTTCCGATATACTCGCCGATAATACCGATTCCCATTAATTGCAAGCCCCCCAAAAACCATATGGAAATGATCAGGGATGCCCATCCAGCATTCGTGTAGCCGAGCATCTTTTGAATGATCGCGTATATGCCTGCAATGCCGCTTAGGAAAAATAAGAAAAAGCCGATAAATGTAAAAAAGCGGATCGGAGCGACGCTGAATGACGTAATGCCGTGAAAAGCAAACGACAGCATCTTTTTTAGCGGATATTTTGTCTCACCTGCAAGTCTTTCCTTTCGGTCGTAAAACACCTTTGCCGAGCGGAGTCCGATCATTGGCACGATGCCGCGCAAAAAAACATTGGCTTCACGGTATCGTCCAAGCTCGGCAAGCGCCCTTTTGTTTAACAGGCGAAAATCGGCGTGATTGTCAATCAGACGGATGCCGAGTGTATTCATCAGCCGGTAAAACCATGCTGCGGTGGTGCGCTTAAAAACAGTGTCGGTTTGCCGGCTGCGGCGGACGCCGTATACAATTTCATATCCTTCATGGTACTTTTTGATAAATTCGCGAATTGCTGAGATATCGTCCTGAAGGTCGGCATCGATCGAAATCACGCAGTCTGATTTATACTTCGCCCTGTCGATCCCTGCCAAGAGCGCCTTTTGATGCCCGGTATTGCGGGCCAATTTTAGTCCTGTGACATAATGGTTTTTTGTGCTTTCCATGGCGATCAACGACCATGTGCGGTCAGTTGATCCGTCATCAACGAATAACAGTTTGCTGTCGGCTGAAATCAATTTTTCTTTTGCCAAATCGCTTAAAACGGCGGTCAGCCGCCTGGCCGTTTCTGAAAACACTTCCTCTTCGTTGTAGCACGGTATGACGATCGTTAATAAAGGCTGCGGTACATTCAATGTGCTTCCTCCTCTATGCTGTTATTTGGCTTCGTATACATAAATGTCCCAGGCCGATTGCGGATGGCTGAACCGTTTTAAAAATGTCAGCTTGTTTTGTTCAGCGTTCATAATCGGAACCGATGAAAATATATAGCGCCCTCCCATTTCTTTAAAGGCTGCAGTGTTTAACTCCAGGTTCTTGATTTTTTTCCTGGAATTCTTTTTAAAGGCATAGTGTTTCCCAAGCTCTGAAACAAACAGGTAGCACCGGCTCCCCCATTCATCGAAATAGCGCTTCAAGCCGGGACTCTTCTCGAGCTCCTTGGCAATGATTTTCCGAAATTGGTATTTATATTTCAGCGGATAAATATTGGCATATGTATCGAGCGTATAAAAACCATTATATTGTGCGATCGCCGGGTGGAGGCCAATGCTCGCCACCCTGTATGACTGCTTTGGACGCCCGATGAATTGTTTGATCTGCTGAAATTGTTCTTTCGCATAAAATTCCCGGAAGGTCGGCGAATGATGGTAAGCGCCATAGGTCAGCTCCTCGTGAAAAGGAATGAGAACGATCAGCTGTGCGATGAGTGCGGCGTTTACAAACAGCCGCCACCTCTTTCCGAGCCGCCACAGGATATAGCACGCCACCGCAAAGCTGACATAGATCACAAGCGGCCGCAAAAAATGAAAACGGGCGAAGTTAAATGCCGTCAAAAGGCTGATTTTTTCTTTCGGCAAAGCCCACAGCTTGTTAAACCAAAACGCATACCATAAAGAAAGCGCATAATTCAGCACAACGAGAAAAATGAAGAGTTTTTCTTCGCTGCGCCGCCGCCCCTGCTTCCCGATTGTCACGAAAAAAGTGAGCAAAATCACCGGCAGAATCACGGCGGTATGAACCGTCATCACATGATTATGGCCGAGGACGAAATTTTTAAAAGACAGCCGGAAAGAGTGCCAGATGTCGTGACGCGATGAGATAAACTCCACACGGTGCATCATCTCGCCTGAAGCGAAGATTGAATAAACGAGCCGGTATTCGGCAGCAAGGAAAATCCCCGTCATGAAAGCGATGCTTCCCAAAAAAGGAAGGTTCCAATCGCGTTTGGTGATCAAATCATACAGCCAAAAGAGCGATACGGCTGCAAGGAAAAAGAAAAAGCCGAGGACAAAGCTTGAATAGAACGGCAATAGACCGAGTGTAAGCCACTCTTTCAAGGAAAAATCGCGCGCCCGGATATTTAAAAAAGCCCACAGTGCAAGCGGATGACCGAGGGTGCTCAGCATTCCGGACGGCCAAAACGGTGTAAGCGCAAAAGCGAGAGAGACGCCGATTCTGATCAGATACGCTTTCTCAGCACGGATGACGTGCTTTTTTAACAGCAGATACATGCCGATAAAGGCGAAAACACGTGTGATCGTTTGGCTTAACGCGTATGCGGTCATTGACGGAAACAAGGCGTGCAGCCAGACGATTCCGCTCCACTCCGTTCCGTACGCATCACGGGGAAGCCCGTTGATGATCTGCGGGATGACGGCTTTCACGCCTCCGAGCAATTGTCCGCTTTGCGCCAGCACTTTATACCAGGCAATATTTGAATCAAGGTTGTCGTGAACGCGGATATGGGCGTTCTCATTTAAGATGTAAAGCGGCAATACATAAAGCAAAATTGCAGTGAAGCCGAAGAAGAGCCATATGGTCTCCCGGCTGATCTTTTTTGAAAATAATGACATGAACACAACACATCCATCTTTTTTTCTTGTTCCAAGAGAAGAAATTTTTGGGGGCGCTGTCACTTTATTATTGCTTCAGCCGGTTTGAAAAATTCATCAAAATAAAAAAGAGGCTTTCCGGGCTGCCGGAAAGCCTTCATTCTTACCACGGATAGTAAGGATAGTAAGGATAATACGGGTAAGGAAACTGAAAATAAAAGTATGGGTAAGGAAAAAACGGCGGACGTGGCCGAGGCCGAGGCCGCGGTCTTGGCCGTGGGTATGGATAAGAGTATGAATAGGGCTGCTGTCTTTCATCTGTGATCTCCTCAAAGTCATTTTCGAAACTGTAGTTTTCTTCCAACATCATAACCTCCTCATGGGATTGAATACTTTAGGCTATGCAGAATCCCATAAAATGGAGTACGTACACATCGCGATTAATTCCGATTCCCTCTCTTTCCTGGATATAGCATGCCATCTTGTCTGAGCCGAATCATAGCGAACCTATGGCACCGCTTCAGCCCCTTTTGCAAAACGGGCTGTTTTTTCTTGAAACAAGATAGGCTTGCGCATCTTGAAAAAGATCATACCACCGTATGTTTTGCCGACTCGAAGATATTGTACCGAATCAATAAAAAGCCTGGTCCATGATCCTGCAATCAGGTTCATGAACCAGGCTGTCATTTATGATCATACCCCTTTGTTTTTACGGAAGTACAGAAGCCCCCATCAAATATTTGTCTACTTCACGGGCGACTTCGCGTCCTTCATGAATGGCCCAAACGATTAAGCTTTGGCCTCTTCGCGCATCCCCTGCGGCGAAAACCCCCTCGACATTTGTTTTAAAATCCCCGTATGCTGCGTCAACTTTGTTTCTGACCGCTTTTACCCCGAATTGCTCCAATAGCGGCTGATCTGTCCCTTCAAAGCCGATGGCGATGAAAACAAACTGGGCAGGCCAGACTTTCTCTGTTCCCGGAATTTCATGAAATTCGAACTTGCCTTGTTCGTTTTTCACTTTTTTCATTTGAATCGTGTGCAGTTCTTTAAGATGGCCATTTGGATCAGCGACCAGTTTTTTCGTCTGAATGCAATATTCTCTAGGATCGCGTCCGAATTTTGCCTCCGCTTCTTCATAGGCATAATCAAGCGAATAAACGTGCGGCTGTTCCGGCCACATGTTTTCACCGGTTCTTGTGTCAGGCAGTTTCGGATGTTTGCCGAATTGGACGACGCTCCGCGCTTTTTGGCGCAAAGCCGTCGCAACACAGTCCGCACCCGTATCTCCGCCGCCGATGACGATGACGTCTTTGTTTTTCGTATTAATGAATTTTTTATCTTTAAAATTTGAATCCAGCATGCTTTTGATTGTGCCTGTTAAATAGTCCATTGCAAAATGAACGCCTTTTGCCTCGCGTCCCTCAATCATAAGGTCGCGCTGTTTCTGCGCCCCTGTGCAGAGGATGACCGCGTCATATTGTTCTTTCAGCTTATCTGCTGTGATATCCTTGCCGATTTCTGTGTTTGTGATAAAATCGATGCCTTCTTGCGTCAATAGTTTGATGCGGCGCTCGACGACGCTTTTTTCAAGCTTCATATTCGGAATCCCGTATGTCAGCAGGCCGCCTGGGCGGTCTGCGCGTTCATAAACGGTGACAGAGTGCCCGGCCTGATTCAGCTGGTCCGCGCTTGCCAGCCCTGCCGGACCGGAACCGACAATCGCAATTTTCTTGCCGGTCCGTTTTTTCGGGATGCGCGGTTTGATCCAGCCGTTTTCAAATCCTTTGTCAATAATCGTCCGTTCGATGCCTTTGATCGATACGGCCGGATCGGAAATCGCCACTGTACAAGAGCCTTCACAAGGCGCCGGACAGACGCGCCCGGTGAATTCGGGAAAGTTGTTCGTTTTCAGGAGGCGCTCAAGCGCTTCTTTCCATCTTCCCCGATAGACAAGGTCATTCCATTCCGGGATTAGGTTATGAATCGGACATCCGGACGTATAGCCGCCAATATCCATGCCGATTTGGCAAAAAGGTGTGCCACAGTCCATGCAGCGCGCTCCTTGTCTTTTCGAAACTTCCTCAGAAAATGGAGACGAATATTCGTTCCAGTCGTTTATCCGCGTGAGAGGATCACGTTCAGCAGGCTTTTCCCGCTGGAATTCCATAAATCCTGTTGCTTTGCCCATTTTCCCCTCCCCTTTCTTACTGTGCCACTGCTTCTTTTGCCGAGGCAGAAGTTTGAACTTTTTGCTTTGTACCGGCTTCAAATGCGTACATCATCGCTTCTTCGTCTGATAAGCCGGCCTCTTTTTGTTCTTTTATGCGCTCTATCATCTGTTTGAAATCCTTTGGAATCACTTTAATAAAGCGGGTGACGGCAGAGTCCCAATCTTCGAGAATGGAAGCCGCTTTCGGGCTGTCTGTATATCGGTAATGATTTTCGACCATCGCCCTCACTTCTGCCGCTTCCCCAGGTGCTTCAAGCGTCTCGAATTCGATCATTTCCAGGTTGCATTTCCGTTTAAACGCTTTTTTATCTTCGGCATACACATAAGCGATTCCGCCTGACATTCCGGCAGCGAAGTTTTTGCCGACATCGCCTAAAACGACGACACGTCCTCCGGTCATATATTCACAGCCATGGTCTCCAATGCCTTCGACCACAACGTTTACCCCGCTGTTTCGGACGGCAAACCGCTCTCCGGCAAGGCCGTTGATATACGCTTCACCGCTTGTAGCGCCGTAAAATGCAACATTTCCGACGATGACATTTTCACGAAAAGCTGGATTGAAGTCCTCGGGCGCCTTGACGGCGATTTTTCCGCCAGACAGGCCTTTGCCGATGTAGTCGTTGGCATCTCCCGTTAAATATAGCGACATTCCCTTCGGCACAAACGCCCCGAAGCTTTGCCCGGCTGAACCCGTAAAGCGCAGCGTGATCGTATCATCTGGGAGGCCTTCTTCACCATAGCGTTTTGAAATTTCGCTTCCGGTGATGGCTCCTGTCACACGGTTGATATTGCGGATCGCAAATGACGCTTCCGCCGGAATCCCGTCTTCAATTGCAGCCTGCACCGCCGGCAGTATTTCGGTGACATCAAGCGACTCGTCGATTTTATGATTTTGCGGCGTACCGAATGTGCGGGCCCCTTCTGCCTGATGCAGCAGATTCGATAAATCGAGCTGCCCGGCTTTCCAATGCGCTTTGGCGCGCTCGCTCACACGAAGGACATCCGTGCGTCCCACCATTTCATCAACCGTTCTAAAACCGAGCTGGGACATCAGTTCGCGAACTTCTTCCGCGACAAAGCGCATATAGTTCACGATGTGATCCGGATCGCCCATGAACTTTTTGCGAAGCTCAGGGTTTTGCGTCGCCACCCCGACAGGGCATGTGTCCAAATGGCAGGCTCTCATCATCACGCAGCCGAGCACGACGAGCGGGGCGGTGGCAAAGCCGAATTCTTCCGCACCTAAAAGCGCGGCCATCACGACGTCTCTGCCTGTCATTAATTTTCCGTCGGTTTCCAATACGACCCGATTGCGGAGGCCGTTCAGCATCAATGTTTGATGCGCCTCAGCCAGACCGAGCTCCCACGGCAGACCGGTATGCTTAATGCTCGTTTTCGGAGAAGCCCCTGTGCCGCCGTCGTATCCGCTGATAACGATGACATCTGCCGTCGCTTTTGCGACACCGGCTGCGATTGTACCCACGCCGGCTTTTGCGACAAGCTTCACGCTGATCCGGGCATCGCGGTTGGCGTTTTTCAAGTCATGAATCAGCTGTGCCAAGTCTTCAATCGAGTAGATGTCATGATGAGGCGGCGGTGAAATTAAGCCGACGCCAGGTGTTGACCCCCGGACATTGGCAACCCATGGATACACTTTATTTCCCGGCAGCTGCCCGCCTTCTCCCGGCTTGGCGCCCTGGGCCATTTTGATCTGCAGCTCATCGGCATTGACGAGATAGTGGCTTTTCACGCCGAAGCGTCCTGACGCGATCTGCTTGATCGCGCTGCGGCGGTTATCTCCGCTTTCGTCCGGAATAAAGCGCGCCGGATCTTCTCCGCCTTCTCCGCTGTTGCTTTTTCCGCCTAAGCGGTTCATTGCGATCGCCAATGCTTCATGCGCTTCTTTGCTCAATGATCCGAATGACATTGCTCCTGTTTTAAAACGGCGCACGATTGAATCAACAGATTCCACCTCTTCAAGAGGGAGAGGCTTGCGCGTTTCATCGAAGGAAAAGAGGTTTCGCAAAAATCCGATTCTTTCTTCATCAGCAGCTTTTGAATATTGCTTAAAAAGATTATAGTCACCCTTGCGGCACGCCCATTGGAGCGTATGAATCGTTTTTGGATTGAAGGCGTGATGTTCCCCGCCTTTTCTCCATTGAAAATCGCTGCCTGAATCGAGCGTTTCATTCAAGGTGTCTGTATATGCTTCCCTGTGGCGGCGCTTCGCCTCTTCTGCGATCGTGTCAAGCCCGATCCCGCCGAGCTGCGACGCCGTTCCTGTAAAGTAACGGTCAATCACGTCTTGGCTGATGCCGACCGCTTCGAAAATCTGTGCGCCCCGATAGCTTTGAACCGTGGAAATTCCCATTTTTGACATCACCTTGACGACGCCTTCCGTTACGCTCTTGCTGTATTTGGTAACGGCTTCTTCATAGCTGATCGACAGGGCTCCATCTTCAATCACTTGTTTATATGTCGCATACGTAAGATACGGATGGATCGCGTCCGCTCCGTAGCCGATCAATGCGGCAAAGTGGTGGACTTCCCTGGCTTCACCCGATTGGGCAATGATGCTCACCTTCGTGCGTTTCCCGGCGCGAACCAAATATTGATGCAGCGCACTGACAGCAAGAAGTGCAGGGATCGGAGTTTTTTGTTGATCCATTTTGCGGTCGGATAAAATCAGCAGTGTCACACCTTCTGCAATCGCTTTGTCGGCTTCCTTGAACATATCGTCAAGCCCGCTTTTCAAATCATCGGTAAACAGCGTGTGGATGGTTTTGCTTTTGAAATCTTGATGCACGAGCCCCTTCAGCGAGTTAAACTGTGCGTTTGTTAGCACAGGAGTATACAATTTGATTCTGCGGCAGCTGCTTTCGTTCGGATGAAGGATGTCTCCTTCCGCTCCAAGCCATGTCAAAGTTGATGTGACGATCTGTTCACGGATCGCATCGATCGGCGGATTGGTGACTTGGGCAAACAGCTGCTTGAAGTAATTGAACAGCGACTGCGGCCGGTCTGACAAAACCGCAAGCGGAACGTCATGCCCCATTGACCCGAGCGGATCTTTTCCTTCTGTAATAACTGGCAGTAAATATTTGTGGATATCCTCATACGTATAGCCGAACGCTTTTTGGCGAGTCAAAAGGTCCGGCACCGGCTTTTCTTCGGTTTCCTGGATGTCATTGCTGACATGCACCAGCCCTTCGCTGAGCCATTCCTGATATGGAAACTCGCCGGCGATTTCTGATTTGACCTCTTCATCTGAGATGATCCGCCCTTCTTCAAGATCGACGAGCAGCATTTTTCCCGGATCGAGACGGTCTTTATACAATACATTTTCCTGTTCAACATCAATCACGCCGACTTCTGAGGAAAAAATGATGTAGTCGTCTTTCGTCACATAATAGCGGGCAGGTCTGAGGCCATTCCGGTCAAGAATCGCTCCGATTTGCTTTCCGTTTGTGAAAGAAATCGCCGTCGGGCCGTCCCACGGCTCCATTAATGAGCTGTGATATTCATAGAACGCTTTCTTTTCCTTAGACATATAAGGGTTTTCGTTCCATGGTTCAGGAATCAGCATCATGGCCGCATGCGCCGGCTTTCTTCCGGCCAGTACGAAGAATTCAAAAGCATTGTCCAATATAGAAGAGTCGCTCCCGTTTTCATCTAAAATCGGCAAAACTTTTTGCAGGTCTTCTCCGAACGCTTCAGAAACAAACTGCTGCTCTCTCGCTTTCATCCAGTTCATATTGCCGCGAAGCGTATTGATCTCCCCGTTGTGGATGAGATAGCGGTTTGGATGCGCCCTTTCCCAGCTTGGAAACGTATTTGTGCTGAAGCGCGAATGCACGAGCGCAAAAGCCGAAACGAAATCCTCATCCTGCAAATCTTCATAAAAAGCGTCAACCTGCTCAGGTGTAAGAAGCCCTTTATACACAATGGTGTTGCTTGAGAGGCTTACGACGTAGAACGATTTCTCCCGTTCGCGTGCCCAGTTTTCCGCCTGCTTGCGGATGATATATAATTTGCGTTCAAACGCTAAATTGTCCTTCAGCTGTTCATTAGCACCGATAAATACCTGGCGGACGACAGGGGCGCTCTGTTGTGCCACTGTTCCGATTTTTCCGACATTTGTCGGCACAGTTCTCCATCCGAGCACCGACTGCCCTTCTTCTTCAATCAGCTGGTTAATATGGGCTTCGATTTGACCGCGTTCACTGTCATCTTTTGAAAAGAAAATCATGCCTACCCCATAGCGTCCTTTGACAGGCAAGCGAAAGTCAGGACAGACTTTTTTGAAAAAAGCATCAGGAATCTGCATCATAATCCCTGCTCCGTCTCCGGTATGCGGGTCACTGCCCTGGCCGCCCCGGTGATCCAATTGACAAAGCATTTGCAATCCTTTTTTGACAATATCATGAGTAGGAAGGCCTTTTAAGTGAGCATAAAGACCGATTCCGCATGCATCATGTTCAAATTCAGGACGGTAGAGACCTTGTGCCTTCGGTAATTGGTTATAAGTCATAGTTCCTCTCCCCCGTTCATTTTTCCCGTTTGTCCCCAGTCATAAAATCTTACAAACTCTAATTCTATTGTAGGTTTTCAAATCTATACAAACAATATATAATTTAGATTAAAACTATCTCATTTTGAGATGAGCAGGTGAAACACGATGGAATTACGCCAATTGCATTACTTCATGGAAGTCGCAAAAAGAGAACACGTTTCAGAAGCGGCCATGCATCTCCACGTCGCCCAATCGGCGATCAGCAGGCAGATTGCCAACCTGGAGGAAGAGCTCGGCGTCGACCTTTTTGAACGTGAAGGCCGAAATGTCAAACTCACTCCGATCGGAAAGCAGTTTTTAGATCATATAGAAACGGCGATGAAAGCGATCGATTTTGCGAAGGAACAAATTGATGAGTATTTGGATCCGCACAGAGGAACCGTCAAGATCGGCTTTCCGACAAGCCTTGCAAGCCAGTTTCTCCCCACCGTCATTTCCGCGTTTAAAGAAGAGTATCCGAACGTCGCTTTTCATTTAAGACAGGGTTCATATAAATTTTTAATTGAAGCGGTGAAAAACAGGGATATCGATTTGGCCTTTCTCGGACCTGTTCCGACGAACAACGCCGATATTAAAGGAGACATTTTGTTTACGGAAAGCATTTTTGCCCTTGTTCCGGTCGACCATCCGCTTTCTGAACAGAAAAGCCTTCATTTGGGCGATCTTAGAAACGACAATTACGTCCTGTTTCCGGATGGGTTCATCTTTCGGAAAATGGCGGTAGATGCTTGTAAACAGGTGGGGTATACGCCGAAAATATCCTCGGAGGGCGAAGATTTGGATGCGGTCAAAGGGCTGGTATCCGCCGGGATAGGGGTGACGCTTTTGCCGGAAAGCGCCTTTAATGAAACACTCCCCCGCTTTACGAAGAAAATCCCGCTTGATTATCCTCAGGTCAAACGGACCGTCGGAATCATTACCCCAAAAAACAGGGATCTCTCCCCTTCTACGAAGGATTTTTACCAGTTTGTGAAAAAGTTCTTCTCGCGCCTTCAGCAATATCAATAGAAGGTCATTTCAAAAACATCGATCAGCCGGGCGGGAAGCTTGGCTGATTTTATTTTATCATAAAACAAAATAAATATCTGAATTTTTCGTCTTTTTAACCCCGAATCAGTTTCTTCTATAATAAACGCCCATATCCCATATATTTATGTCGCATATCAAACTAAGATGCCGAATTTTCAAATCCTTTATACTGCATTAAATCATTCTTAACAGTTTTCCTTTACGATGAAAGCAAATCTATTAAAATGAGGTGTCTATATATGTCCCCTGTATTGAACCGCCGCAAATTTTTAAGCTATCTTGGCACAGGCACAGCCGCATTGGCCGCGGCCGGAGCCGGGCTGGACGGATTGGTCAAAACGGCTGAAGCGAAAGGCCTGTTCCATCAGCCAGGCAGAGCGAAAAAACCGAAGTACGGCCCTTTAAAATTCACACCGATTGAGCCTTCGACAAAGGACGAGCTTGTGCTTCCGAAAGGCTATCGCTACGATGTAATCGCTTCATACGGCGACAAGATCAATCCAAAGGGGGATACGTTTGGATTTAACAATGACTACACGCTTTATTTCCCTATGGACAACAAAAAAGGGCGCGGGCTTCTGTGGGTCAACCATGAATACGTTTCAGACTTGTTCGTCTTCGGCCGGACCATTGAAACCGGCTACACAGCGGAACAGATCAATACCCTGCTGTACAACCAGGGCGGCTCTGTCATCGAAGTGTATCAAGACAGCAAAGGCTGGAAAATGGACCCTTCTTCAACATACGCCCGCCGTGTCACGGGACTGACGCCGATCGATTTAACAGGGCCCGCCAGAGGCAGTGCGGCCGTAGACGGGGCGGTGACGGTGCAAGGGACATTTGCCAATTGCTCAGGCGGACGTACATTATGGAATACGGTCTTAACGTGTGAAGAAAACTTTGAGTCGACCTCAAAAGCCGCCAAGCTGAACCAAACCCATTACGGCTGGGTCGTCGAGGTCGACCCGTTCAACCCTCGTTTCCAGATTCGCAAACATACGGCGCTCGGCAGATTTAATCATGAAAATACGTGCATGGGGCTTGCAAAAGACGGCCGGGTTGTCGTGTATATGGGAGACGACAAAAAAGATGCCTGCGTCTACAAATTTATCAGCAAGGGTACATACAAGCCAAAAGCCGGCAAAAAGAACGCGAAGCTGTTGGAAGAAGGCGTGTTATATGCGGCGAATTTTGCAAAAGGACAATGGATTCCGCTGACAATTGAAGCCGTCAGAAAAAAAGCGGAAGGAAACAGCGCGCTGCTTGAACGATTTAAAACCCAGGCGGACGTTTTGGTCAACTGCCATGAAGCGGCGCTCCTGCTTGGCGGAACGCCGACAGACCGGCCGGAAGATGTTGAAATCAGCCCGTTTGACGGTACGATTTTTATCGCTCATACAAACAATGACAAACACGGGAATTTCCACGGTCATATTACAAGGTTTTATGAAAAAGACGATGATCACGGAGCACTGGAATTCCAGTTTGCGATTTTTGCCGCCGGAGGTATTCAAAGCGGCTTCAGCGCCCCCGATAACCTGACGTTTGATGAAGACGGAAATCTATGGACTGTCACAGATATTTCCAGCAGCAGTATGAACACCGCCATTTGGACACCTTTCGGGAATAATGGAGTATTTGTCATCCCGACGCATGGCAAACAAGAGGGTGAAGCCTTTCAATTTGCTTCAGCTCCTGTCGAAGCAGAACTGACCGGCCCCTGCTTTACCCCTGATGAAAAAACACTGTTTCTTTCTGTTCAGCACCCCGGTGAAGAAACGGAAGACCTTGCAAAACCGACGAGCATGTGGCCGCACCGCAATGGCGATGATATCCCGCGGCCGAGCGTTGTCGCAATCACCGGGTTTTAAACAGCAGGCCGCCTTTCTTATGGGCGGCCTGTCTCATTTTTCGGCGGATCAAGACTCATTAAATAGTCGATGACTGCTTTTTGCTCCTTTTTGGAAAAGCCGCTTTTTTGATCGATCCAAAATTCGTGTCCTTTCCCTGTGACTCGGACGGCCCGAGCATCCGGTGAAGCGGCATTGCTTTTGATCACCCGCTGTCGCAAATCTCTGTCAATCAAGGCAAGCAAGCTGTGATACGGGTCAGCCGGTTTTCCCTTCGCAAGGGTCTCCGGGATGCCGGCTTCTGTCAATGAGCTGCCGACAGCGGCGCCTCCGTCGTGAAGGTACGGTGCGCTCCAATAAAGCCCGATGAGGCTTGGAACCTTATATCCTCCCGGCGAACCGTTTTTTGCCCAAGCCAATTCGATTTGTTCTTTGTCAAAATGGCCGGTCGGCACCTTAAGCACCTTTGCGTTGTTTTTGACGGGCACATTCGTATTCGGGGCGTATATGGTGCTTTTCCCAAAGAGCTTTTCCGTTTTTTTGAAAGACTGCGCCCTTGTCGGCTCCGTTCCGATTTCTTTCGCTGAAACAACTTTGTTGTTTGTCAAATAACGCCCTGCATGACAGGATATGCACCCTGCCTTTTCGAAAACGGCTCTTCCTTGTTTGATCGTCTCTTCGTTTGCTTTACGAGGCGGTTCAGGAGGCGAAAGCGTATTTTGCCAGGCGGCCATGGCATTGTTTTCTTCGTTTGCTTTTCTGTCGGAAGAACCGGCGTTTACCCCGTCCGGCGCAACCATCGTGATTTTCGGAAAGCTCGGCGGCTTAATCAGCTCATTGACACCTGGAGCGCCTGGTGTCGGGTCTGCTTTTGCAAAAAATGCAGAAGGGCTATCCTTACCTTTCGGATGATAGCGATAAGTTTTACTGGCCGCGCGCTGCAAAATCGTCCCGAGGTATACGTCCCGGCTCATTCCGAAAAGAGCCTGGCTTCCCGGTACTTGTGAGAGGCTGTCAGAGTTTTGCGCATGAACGTTATTGCTGAACACACTCAGTCCTTTAAACGGACCGGCCATGGCCGCTCCGCTCCAGCTGTACGGATGGTCGCCCAATGTAAAGGCGTCCGGAATTTGCGTCGGATTGCTTTTCATATCGATTGTCGAATCGAAGTAGCCCCGCGGCCATTTCAGAAAGACTTGATCAACCGCTTTTTCAAGCCGATCCGGATCAGGAAGGCGCTCCTTCCTCCCATTAGCCCCAGTAATCACCGGACTGTTGCCATTGATGAACTGTTTAATGCTTTTAATTTCTGAATGGGTAAAATAAGCGGCAGAATTTGTGGCTAGGGCCAGCATCAGTCCTGTATTTAAATCCGGATTTGTCACCCCTTCCATCACCTGCATTGTTTTTGGGTGTGTCGTCGCATGGCAGGCGGCGCAGCTGATGCCGACTTTGATTTTCCCATCTGAATATTTAAACGGCATACCGAGAGGGGCATACGCTCCTTTTGGCACATCGATTCCCGTGTCGATCTTCTCTCCTTTTTTATACGTTCTCCCGCCGATGTTGGCCGTTTTAGCCAGCTCAACCCGTAAATTTGTCGTTCCCTTCCCTTTTAGTTCAGTGATCGCTTTTGTCATATTGGCAAACGTAATCGGTCCGTCAATCAGCCCAAGAATGTCTGTCAAAAACACTTCGTTTCCGAACGTTTCCTTATAAAATGTTTCCCTGCCCAAATCATAGAGCTGATCATCAACCTTCACCGCACCGTTTTTGCTGGAGAACCCCAACCGCCGGGCCTCTTCATTTGAAACGAAACGTCCCCACATGTCATATCCGTTTTTGCGGCTTTCTTTGGAAATGACTTTTTCTTTTGGCGGCATATAAGCATATTCAGGTTCGAGGAACCGAATTGTAATGTAGCCGGCCGCCAATAAAACAACAACGATTGTGAGGCCTGTCAGCCATTTATGTTTTCTCAAGCGGTTTACCCTCCTTTCTAAAGCATTAGCTTTCCCCTTTTTCAAAAATTCATTTGGGTTAGAACCTATTACCAGCTATAGATGTTTTACGTTTATGCCAAGATATGCATATCATCAGATCGGCTGTAAAAGGACTGA
The DNA here is from genome assembly GCF_033261025.1 of Bacillus sp. KICET-3. Taxonomy (NCBI): domain Bacteria; kingdom Bacillati; phylum Bacillota; class Bacilli; order Caryophanales; family Bacillaceae; genus Bacillus; species Bacillus sp. KICET-3. The sequence goes on from NZ_CP137345.1 coordinate 2,455,740, forward strand.
AGCGATATGAAAAAAACCATCATCATTGTCATCGTTTTGTTATGCGCGCTGCTTTCATTTGTCATTTGGATCAATACCGGAGATGAAAAACTGGGGCTCTCAACTGAAGAAAGCGCTGCTGTTAAAGTTGCCAAAAAGCCTGTCATCGTGCTGATGATTGATTCTTTAATGGATCATTCTTTAAGAAGGGCCATCAACGAAGGGCGTGCTCCGGCACTTCAATTCTTTTTCGAACACGGCCATTATCAGCCCGAAGTCGTCAGCTCTTATCCGACCATGTCTGTCACGATTGACAGCACCCTGCTGACAGGCACCTATCCTGACCGCCACCGTGTACCAGGCCTCGTCTGGTACAACCAGAACGAACGCCGAATCGTCAATTACGGCAGCGGCAAAAAAGAAATCGCCGCACTCGGTGTGAGGCGGGCGATTAAAGACAGCATGTATTCGTTAAATCAAAAACATTTAGATCAACGGGTCAAAACCGTTCATGAAGAACTCGATAGACGGAAAAAACATTCGGCTTCCATAAACGGCCTTGTGTACCGCGGAAACCATCATCATGATCTAAACGTTCCGCCTCCTGTCCAACGCCTCCGCCTGATGCCTGAACACATGACCGTAAAGGGCCCGGCCATCTTTTCGTTCGGCAGATTCGCTCAATTAGATCCGAAAAACCGCCATCAGCGTTTTTGGCAAGGCTATGGATTAAATGATCAATTCACGGCACAGGAGCTTTCCTATTTAATCAGGAAAAACAAGCTTCCTTCCCTGACGGTGGCCTATTTGCCGGACAATGACCACAGCACTCATAAAAAAGGGCCGGCTGATATTTCAGGTTTGGAAAAAACAGACCGACAGCTGCAGCGCATATTAAACGCATTTGATTCTTGGGATGCGGCCGCCCAGCAAGCGGTATGGGTCGTCATGGGCGACAGCGGCCAGACCTCCATCGGCCGCGATCAAAACAAAGCAGTCATCCGGCTGCACTCTCTATTTAAACATTATCGGATTGCGAAAATAAACAAAGGGCCGTATGAGAAAGATCAACTGCTTTTTGCCGTAAACGACCGAATGTCGTTTATTTATGTATTGGATCAAACCATCCCTGCAAAAGATGCGGCAAAACCGCTCTTGCAGGATGAACGGGTCGGCTTCGCAGCCTGGAAAGAGAATGGCTGGGTATATGTTGCCGCAAAACATGCTGCAAATCCGCTGCGTTTCCGTCCCAAGGGAGCATATGCCGATCAGTATGGACAATCCTGGGCGATTGCCGGCGATTTTTCTGTATTGGATCTGTCAGCCAGTGGACATTCTCTCCGCTACGGAAATTATCCCGATGCCCTCGCACGGCTTTACGGCGCCCTTCATTCCCACCCCGGACGCTATATCATCGCAGATGCGAAGCCGGGTTTTCAATTTGCCGGCGAAACATCCCCTACTCATCCCGGGGGCGGCGGACACGGCTCTCTTTATAAAACGGACAGTCTGGCGCCGATGATTATCATCGGCGCTGAAAAAGCTCCCGCACACCTTCGGCACATTGATGCAAAGGATTTTTTCAGCAAGCTCGTCCAATAGCCTGGCCTGTTTTCAACACGGGTCGGGCCCGTCCTTTTTTCAATGGTTTTTCTTTGACAATTTTTTGTTGTTCTATATAATATAATGATAGTTTACTTACTTATTTAAATTTGAGAAGCAGGTGCTTTCATGAAACAAGATGATATTAACTATGAAACGGTTGAACAATTAGTTCAAGCATTTAAGCGGCTCCGCTACACGGAAATGAAACAATCCTTTCCCGTCATGGAGTGGAAGAGAAACGAAGCCAAAGCCTTGATGTTTTTAAATGAAGGAACCGGACGGGAAGGCAAAATGGTAACGGAAGTCAGCCAGGCTCTGCATGTCACCTCTCCTTTTGTGACGCAGCTTTTAAACAGACTCGAGAGCAAAGGGCTGATTATCCGGCAGATGGATCAAACGGACAGGCGGATCGTCCGCATTTTTTTAACAGAAGCGGGAAAAAAAGCGGCAAACGAAGTTCATAACAAGACGAATCAATGGTTTTGCCAGCTCGTCTCTTATCTTGGCGAGGCTGAGAGCAAACAGTTTGCCTCTTTGATTGATAAAATGTCCGATTTTATGGAAATGGAAAAGTCAGATAAAAAAGAAGGGTGACATATGATTTCTCTTTTAAAATATTTAAAGCCTTACAAGCTGCAGGTTATTTTTGTGGCGCTTTTTACGCTGCTCGGCAGCCTGCTTGAGCTGTATTTGCCGACTTTGATGGCTGATGTCGTTGATGTCGGCATTGTCAATTCAGATATTACATATATCCTGAAAACCGGCGTGTGGATGGTGGCTTGCTCACTCCTTGCGATTTTGATGACAATAGCGAAGGCTTTTTTCGCTTCCAAAGCGGCCCTTGCTTTTGGGAGAGACATCCGGAGAGAGCTGTTTGTGAAAGTCGAGCATTATTCGATGGATGAGTTTGGAAAAGTCGGCTCCTCTTCCCTCATCACCCGGACGACAAATGATGTCAAACAAATACAAGATGTGCTCAATATGATGCTTTCGCTGATGACGAGAGCTCCGTTGATGCTGATGGGGGGGATCGTGCTGGCCGTATACCGGGATGCAAAGCTGTCTCTGATTTTTGTGGCGGCGCTCCCGATCTTGGCGGGACTGATTTTTCTGATCACCAGAAAGGCCGTTCCCCTCTTTGGCGTCCTGCAAAAAAAGACGGACCGCCTCAACCTTGTGCTTCGCGAAGGACTGACAGGCGTCCGCGTCATCCGCGCTTTTAATCGGGTGGATGACGAAAAAGAAAGATTCCGTCAGGCCAATCAGGAATTTCGCGATACCGGCATCGCGGTCAATCGAATCATGGCTTTTTTGTTCCCTGTAATGATGATCATGATGAACTTTACAAACATCGCCATCGTCTGGTTTGGCGGAATTCGCATTGATCAGGGCAGCTTGCAGGTCGGAAATTTAATGGCCTTTCTCCAATATGCATCCATGATTCTGATCGCTTTGATCATGCTTGCGATGACATTCGTGATGATCCCGAGGGCCCAGGCTTCCGCCAGCCGTATTAATGAGGTGCTGATGAGCAATCCGAATATGACCGATTCAACCAGGCCTGCAGAAAACACCGGGCTGCACGGGTATGTTGAATTTCAAGATGTGACGTTCCGTTATGCCGGAGCTGAAAAACCCGTCCTCGAGAACATCTCGTTTCAGGCTAAGCCCGGTGAAACGACCGCGATTATCGGAAGCACAGGTGCGGGGAAAACAACAATTCTGCAATTGATCCCGCGATTTTTCGATGTTGAAAAAGGCGCGGTGCTCGTAAACGGAATCGATATCAGAAAGATCCCGCAGAAAGATCTGCGGGAGAAAATCGGGTATGTTCCGCAGAAAGCGTCTTTATTCAGCGGCACGATTAAAGAAAATATCCGCTTCGGAAAAGAAGACGCGACAGACGAAGAAGTGTTAGAGGCGCTGGAAACCGCCCAGGCTTCTGAATTCGTAAATGATAAGGAAAACGGAATCGACTCCAATATCGAACAAGCCGGCGCCAATCTGTCAGGCGGACAGAAACAGCGGCTATCGATCGCCCGCGCGCTCGTCAGAAAACCGGAAATCTATCTGTTTGACGACAGCTTTTCAGCGCTGGATTATAAAACTGATCAAAAGCTCAGAAAAGCGTTGCAGGAAACAACTGCTGATGCGGCCGTCATCATCGTCGCCCAAAGGGTCAGCACGATCATGGACGCTGATCAAATCATAGTTTTAAATGAAGGAAAAATAGCCGGAATCGGCACACACCAACAATTGCTGGCAGAAAACAGCATTTATCAAGAAATCGTCGCATCCCAGCAGAGTGAGGAGGAGAGCGCATGAGTAAGAAAGAGCAACAGCATTCCGGCTCTATGTCTCCCAATATGCAGCAGCCAAAACCGAAAGAATTTAAGAAAACCATTTTAAGGCTGGCCCGCTATTTGAAGCCGCGGACATTTCAGCTCGTCCTGGTTGTTTTTGCGGCAATTTTATCAACCTTGTTTAATGTCATCAGTCCAAAGCTTCTCGGAGACGCCACCTCCTCCCTCTTTGCAAGCTTTACGAAAGGCACCGGCGTTCAGTTCGGATTTCTCGGGAAGATCACGCTGATCCTTGCGGGGCTGTATCTTCTTTCGGCTTTCTTTACATTTTTGCAGCAGTATTTAATGGCCGGAGTGGCGCAGAAAACAATATTCGAAATGCGCCAGGAAGTCAATGAAAAACTGTCACGGCTTCCGTTAAAATATTTTGACAAACATCCGCACGGAGATACGCTCAGCCGCGCGGTTAACGATATCGACAACATCAACAACTCGCTTCAACAGGCGCTCACACAAATGATCACATCGGTGATTACGATACTCGGAATCATCATCATGATGCTGCTGATCAGTCCGGTGCTGACGCTTGTCGTATGCATCACCATTCCGCTCAGCATGCTTGCCGTCAAACTGATTGCATCTTTTTCACAAAAGCACTTTGCCGAACAGCAGAAAGAGCTCGGCTCCATAAACGGCCATGTTGAGGAAATGTTTACCGGACATCAGGAAGTGAAAGCATTCGGTCATGAAGACAAAGCGATTCAGCAATTTGATAAAATGAACGAGCGTTTGTACGAATCCGGCTGGAAATCGCAATTTATCTCCGGATTGATGATGCCGATGATGACGTTCATCGGCAACCTTGGCTATGTGTTCGTCAGCATCACGGGAGGTATTTTTGTCTTAAACGGAACATTGCTGGTCGGCGGCGTCCAGGCTTTCATTCAATACACCCAGCAGTTTTCCCAGCCGCTTGTTCAAGTCGCCGGAATCGCGAATACGATCCAATCGGCGATCGCTTCAGCAGAGCGGGTGTTCAGCCTTTTGGATGAAGAAGAAGAGATGCGGGAAACGCCTGCAGATGTCGATCTTGCGGCATTATCAGGCGATGTATCGTTTGAACACGTCGCCTTCGGCTATGATAAAAACGTTCCGGTGATCCATGATTTAAACCTTGATGTCAAAGAAGGCCGGACGATTGCGATTGTCGGACCGACCGGCGCCGGAAAAACGACGATTATTAATTTACTGATGAGATTTTATGAATTAAACAAAGGCACCATCAAAGTCGGCGGCATGGATCTTAAAAATCTGTCGCGTGAACAGGCAAGAAGCATGTTTGCGATGGTTCTTCAGGACACATGGCTATTTAACGGAACGATCCGCGACAATATCGCCTACGGCCGTGAAGGCGCAACAGACGAAGACATCATTCAGGCGGCAAAAGGAGCCTACGCCGACGACTTTATCCGCACCCTTCCAGACGGCTATGACACGATACTAGGCGAGGATGCGCAAAACATTTCCCAAGGGCAGCGGCAGTTGCTGACGATCGCCAGAGCGATTTTGGCTGATCCAAAGATTTTGATTTTGGATGAAGCAACAAGCAGCGTCGACACCCGGACAGAAATGAACATTCAAAAAGCGATGAACAGACTGATGGATAACCGTACGAGCTTTGTCATCGCCCACCGTCTTTCTACGATTAAAGATGCGGATCTTATTCTGGTCATGAAAAACGGAGATATTATTGAAAAAGGAAGCCATGATGAGCTGCTTCGCCAAAATGGCTTTTATGCTGATTTGTATAACAGCCAATTTTCACAGGAAGAAGCCGCCGGCTAAAGGAAAGGCTGTGCCTAAGCGTCAGGAAACGCTTTTTGGGCACAGCCTTTTTTATTTACATCGTATCCGATACGCGGCGGACACCCGGACGTCCATTCTCACAAATGAATGAGGCGACGGTGCTGATCGGCCCGCCGGGTTTTGAGACATAATCGAGAAGCCGGTAGTCGCTGCGCCAATATTGCTTGGTCACCGTGCAGCGCACATAGCCGCGCTGATCATTAAAGAATTTCAAATGAGGGTTTTCCATGTAAAGGATGTCCGGATCTTTGATCGTATTCGCTCGATCTCCCCCCGATGTCACGGAGGTTCCGGCAAATTCAGCGCCGACTGTTGTGGAATTGGGATTGTCAAAATCGCTTTTGATGTCGAATACCCAATTCGTGTGAACGTCGCCTGTCAGGACGATTGGATTGGCAATATGCTGTTTTTGCAAAAATTCGACAAGCTCGTTGCGTTCGGCCGAATAGCCGTCCCACCCATCCATCGGCAGTACCTTAGTTTCACCTGCCTGATGATCCACTTGTGAAAAAAAGACTTGCTGGGCGAGTACGTTCCAAGTCGACTGTGAACGGCGAAGTCCGTCATACAGCCATTTCTTCTGTTCATGGCCTAATATGCTCCTTGAAGGATCTGTCGATTCAAAGCTCGGCGGTTTATTGCCGTCTTGATTGGCCTGGTCGTCCCGATATTGACGCGTATCAAGGATATGGAATTCTGCCAGATCGCCGCAGGTCACTTTGCGATACATCTGCATGTCCCCTCCCCTAGGCATCGACGAGCGTCTGAGCGGCATATGCTCATAATAGGCCTGGTAGGCGCTTGCCCGCCGCAAAATAAAACGGTCAGGAGATTGGTCTTTTTCAGGGATCAATCCGGCATAATTGTTTTCAACATCATGATCGTCCCAAGTCACGATCCACGGAAACAGCGAGCGGGCGAGTCTGTAGTCGGCATCATACAAGTATTGTGCGTGGCGTGTTCTGTAGTCTTCAAGCGTCAAGGTTTCCGCGCCTTTATGAAGGCGGACGCACTTAGAGGAAGTCCCCGGGCCATATTCATAAATCGCATCGCCTAAATGCAAAACAAAGTCGAGATCTTCTTCGGCAAGCCGGCGGTATGCGGTGTAATATCCTTCTTCAAAATGCTGGCATGAGACAAATGCGAATACAAGCCGATCCACTGCGGAGGTTTGGAGAGGAAGCGTCTTCGTCCGGCCGGTTTGGCTTGTTTCATAACCCGCATGGAACCGATAATAATAAACAGTGTCAGGTTCAAGCCCCTCTACTTCGACATGAACGGAATGGGCGTACTCGCGCTTGGCCGCCTCCTCTCCCTGCTTGACAACTTCCCGGAAATCAGGATCGCGGGCAACTTCCCATCTTACCATCACATCTTCCGGAGGCATGCCCCCTCCATTCAGCGGCTCAGGTGCAAGCCGGGTCCACAGCACGACACTGTCTGGAAGAGGCTCACCAGATGAGACTCCTAACGTAAACGGGTATGCGGTAAACCGCGGCACTTTCTCTGCCGCTGTCCTTCCGTCTGATTCTGCTGTCCGAATGCCTGCGGTTTTCTCGTGAAAAGACTCTGAAACATTGATTTTCATTGCACAGTCTCCTTTACGATTAAAATGAAAAACAGCCCGAGGCTTTCACGGCAGACTACTTTTCTTCCGCATCTCGACTTATTTGTAAGCGTTATCATTCCTTTCGTCTATTAAACTATTCTGTTGTTTAAAATGTAACAGATAGAAAAAGAGATGTAAATAGATTCCATCGCAAAAGTGAATATTCTGCGGCTAATCTAAAAATCATAAAACAGATCCTTATATAATGCCCGCATTTCTTTTCACTGCATTTTCAAAGCGCGACTTTCGCCCAATTGACAATTTTTTCATAACATGTCCGTTGAAATGAACGCACAAAGAGTGATAACGTATCTTTATGAACCGGTTCATGGACATCGAATGATTCGAAAAAGGAGAGGTACCATGGCAAAATCAATTCAATCCGGCAATCGTTATGCAAATTGGATTCCGATGAAAGAAATCAGCTCAAATGAAGATCAGCTTTTTCCGTTTCCGATTTACAACCGGCTCCGAAAGACTAGCCCGGTGCGTTATGATCAAGATCGAAAGTGCTGGGATATCTTTGCCTATGAAGATGTTCAGTACGTATTAAAAACGCCAAAGCTTTTTTCATCAAAACGGGGCGGCGACATGGAAGGAAAAAGCATATTGACGATGGACCCGCCAAGGCATACAAAAATGAGGGCGATCGTCAATAAGGCTTTTACCCCTAAGACAGTGAAGCAGCTGGAAGCGCACATCGAAGAAGTGACCGCTTTTCTGCTTGATGAAGCGAAAGACAAAGAGACATTTGATATGGTCGAGGATTTGGCCGGACCGCTTCCGGTGATTATCATTGCTGAGCTCCTCGGTGTTCCTACCGAAGACCGGCGCATCTTCAAACACTATTCCGATATTTTGGTTTCAGGCGCGAAAGACAGCTCAGATGAAGCCATCAAGCAGATGAACAAGCAACGGGAAGAAGGCAGCGAATTTTTAAGAGGCTACTTTAAAACGATCATTGAAGAACGAAAAAAAGACCCCAAAGAGGATTTGATTTCGCTTTTGATTCAGGCTGAAGTGGAAGGAGAAAGATTGACAGAAGACGAACTGTTGGGATTCTGCACGATTCTTTTGGTAGCGGGCAATGAAACGACAACCAATTTAATAGCCAATGCCGTCCGCTATCTGACAGAAGATCCAAAAACGCAGGAGACCGTGAGAGGCGACCTGTCTCTCGTCCCTCATCTCGTTGAAGAAACGCTGCGCTACTACCCTCCCGTGCAGGCGATCGGCCGCATTGCAGCCCAAGACACTGACATCAAGGGTGTTACGATTCCAAAAGGTTCTACCATCATCAGCTGGGTGGCTTCAGCCAATCGGGATGAAACAAAATTTGATGATCCTGAAGCCTTTAGGCTTGATCGCAAATCAAACCCCCATATGAGTTTCGGGTTTGGCATCCATTTTTGCCTGGGAGCTCCCCTCGCCCGTCTGGAAGCAAATACTGCGCTCTCATATCTCTTGCGGCACGCTTCAATTGTAAGAGAACCATCAGAGAAGCTCGAAGTGATTCAAAGCCCGTTTGTTTTCGGCGTCCGCCGCCTGCCGGTACGCCTTTTATCTCAATCATAAAAAAGGACAAGGCCCTGGGGGGCTCTTGTCCTTTTTCGTTTGCTTTAAGGATTTGTTGACCACATGCCTGCGGATTTAATGAAAATACGCGGATGTAATTTAAGCTGGGCCACCATGAATTCCGCAAGATCTTCAGGCTGCATGACACGCTCAGGGTTGCCGTCGGTTAATTTTGAATCGATCGCCAAATCTGTGGCGACTGTGCTTGGCGTAAGTGCGCTCACTCTGATGTTGTGCTTTCTGACTTCCTGCATTAAGGATTCCGTCAAGCCGAGAACAGCAAATTTAGATGCGCTGTAAGCGCTCGTGCCTGCTGCCCCTCGTTGGCCGGCTGTAGAAGATATATTGATGATGTCCCCTGTCTTTCTTTCCACCATTTCAGGCAAGACGGCGCGGGTTACATTGTATACGCCCATCAGGTTGACCTGGATGATATTCTCCCATTCTTCAGGTGTCTGTTCAAGAAAACCGGCAAAACCGCCGATTCCGGCATTATTAATCAGAATATCAATGTGGCCAAGCTCTTGTTTCACCGCTTGAACCGCACTTTCCACGGCTTTTAAGTCTTTTACATCGGCTTCTGCAATCGATACGTTTACACCGAACGCCTTCAGTTCTTCAGCCGCTTTTTCAAGATTGGCTTTTGTCCGTCCGATCAGAGCGACATGAACGCCCTCTTTAGCCAGGGCGATGGCGGCTGCACGGCCGATTCCTCTGCCTCCGCCCGTAATCAGAGCTGTTTTATGTTGTAGAGACTGCATAGTAAAACTTCCTTTCCATATGTATGTCACATGAAAAGTATAAAGAAATCCCAATACGCAAACAAATAAAAAGCTCAGCCCCGTATTTCGCCCCGTATAAATATCAGCCATTTGTCATAAATCCGCTGTTGAGATTTTTTAAGAAACACCCTGACAATTTTATTGTAAAAATGGGACAGACCAAGTATACTCATATAGTTGCCAATCGTAAGAAAAAAATCTATATAATGGCGGTGGAGACACGTAAACAGATATGACGAAAATCCAGAACATAACATGAAGAGGGGGAAGTAAAACCGAACTGGTATTCACTTTCCGGGAAACCTTCATTTGATCAATATGTAAGCTGTGCCTAAAGGCCGGAACAGTGACGCGGCTTTGGCACCATTGTAACGATTAGGAGGAATGGTATGGAAAAAAAACTTAATTCTAAGGCGATAATGATCACCTTTATGATTGGCGCATTTTTTGCAATATTGAACGAAACCTTGCTCAATATTGCATTAACTGAATTAATGACGGTATTCAGCGTGGGTGCTGCGACTGTTCAATGGCTGGCGACAGGGTTTATGCTTGTCATGGGTGTGTTAATGCCTGTTTCCGCATTGCTTATTCAATGGTTTACGACAAGACAGATGTTTATCGGCGTGATGACCGTTTTTCTGGTTGGGACATTGATCGCCGCTTGTGCGGTGAACTTTCCCATGCTGCTCGCCGGGCGCATGATACAGGCCGTCGGCACAGGGTTGTTAATCCCTATTATCATGAATGCCTTGCTGTTAATTTACCGTCCGGAAGTCCGCGGCAAGGTTATGGGGACGTTCGGACTGGTGATTATGTTTGCTCCCGCAATCGGTCCTACGCTGTCAGGCGTCATCGTTGATTTATTAGGCTGGCGCTGGCTGTTTATCATTGTGATTCCTTTTGCAGTATTCTCGATTCTTTTTGCGATGAAATATTTGCAAAACGTCGGAGAAGTGACAAAGCCGCGTGCGGATGTGTTGTCGATCATCCTTTCAACCATTGGAATCGGAGGAATGGTCTACGGCTTCAGCAGCGCAGGTGAAGCTGAGCACGGATTTGCGTCCGTGACGGTCATTTCCGTGATCGTGATCAGCTTTATCAGTCTGCTGCTGTTCGTGCTCCGACAATTGAAGCTGGACGAGCCGTTATTGAATGTACGCGTGTTTGCCTATCAAAATTATACGCGCGGGGTCATTCTTTTTATCATCGTCATCATGGCGATGTTTGCTTCTGAAATTGTGATGCCGATGTATTTACAAGGCCCGCTCGGCCTTTCTGCCAAAACCGCCGGGCTATTGCTGCTGCCGGGTGCGCTATTAAACGGCCTCATGTCGCCTGCCATGGGCGCTTTATTCGACAAGTTCGGACCGAGAAAACTGATCATTCCCGGAACGATCGTATTGGTCGGTGTGATGATTTTCTTCAGTAATATCGGCCCGTCGATACCGATATGGTGGTTTATCGTGGTATACATGATATTGATGCTGTCCATCTCCGCGATCATGATGCCTTCACAGACGAATGGATTGAATGAGCTGCCAAAGCATTTATATCCTCATGGAACGGCAATCGCCAATACGTTGCAGCCTGTTGCCGGCGCGCTTGGCGTTTCGGTATTTGTAAGCATCATGAGCCAAGGTCAGCAAAGCTTCTTGGAAAAACATCAGGCGGCTTCAGCCGGCAAACAGCTCATAAATGAAGCAATGACACACGGTGTCCATCATGCCTACTGGTTTGCCTTGGCTTTAAGCTGCGCCGCTTTCTTTATTTCATTACTAATTAAAAAAGCTGTTGCGCCCGATTTTGACGAAAATTAATATCTGCCTGCGGCTTTTTTACTCCCCCGGTGTTCTCTTCCGGGGGTTTTTTCATCCAGCACGCCATATCGCCCTCCCCTCATTTCCCCTTGGCCGCTAGGTCAGCCAGCTGTCGCTGAATGTCTCTTACTTAGAAAAAATGATGTGTTTGTATAGGAAAACCGGCAACATGACTTGATCAGCATATATTTTCAGAATTGACGGGATGTTGTGACATGTTATAATGCTAGAATCATAGTTATTTTACCGGAAAGGAACGTATTCCATGGAATCTTATATTCAGCAAAGGGACGGCATTTTCAAATCGGTATGTTCACTTGACTGCCCGGATCAATGCGGTCTTCTTATTCATAAAAAAGATGGCAAAATCGTTAAAATACAGGGTGATCCCGATCATCCTGTCACACAGGGCAACATCTGCAACAAAGTACGCAACATGACTGAGCGGATTTATGATCCTAAACGACTGAAAACGCCGCTGAAACGAACGGGCCCGAAAGGATCAGGGGCATTTGAACCGATCAGCTGGGATGAAGCGATTGAAACGATTCGCTCCCGCTGGATGGAGCTGATTGAGAAAGACGGCGCAGAATCTATATTGCCCTACAGCTTTTACGGCAACATGGGCAATCTGACAGCCGAAGGAATGGACAGGCGCTTCTTCCACCGCCTCGGATCAAGCCAGCTTGACCGGGCGATTTGCACGCCTGCCGGTTCGACGGGCTATAAATACACAATGGGCGGAAGCATCGGCACAGACCCGGAACATACAACAGAGACGAAGCTGTTTATTTTTTGGGGAATCAATGCGGTATCAACGAACATGCACCAGATCACGATCGCTCAGAAAGCGAGAAAAAACGGCGCGAAAATCGTTGTAATTGATGTTCATAAAAATCAGACCGGCCGAATGGCGGACTGGTTCATCCCGGTCCTGCCGGGAACGGACAGCGCCCTCGCCCTCGGCATCATGCACGTTTTATTTGCCGAAGGCCTGGCTGATGAAGCGTTTCTTCAAGAATATACGGTCGGTCATGAAGAGCTCCGCCGGCATGTTTGGCAATATGATCCAGATACGGTTGCGGCAATTACCGGCGTTCCCCGTGAGGATATCATCAAGCTCGCCCGCCTGTATGGAAAAACTTCCCCTTCCCTTATCCGCATTGGGAACGGGCTGCAGCATCACGACAACGGCGGGATGATTGTCAGAACCATTGCCTGTCTGCCCGCGATTACCGGTCAATGGACAGTAAAAGGCGGAGGTGCGATTAAAGGCAACACAGCATTTTTAGCCTATAATACAAAGGCATTACAGCGTCCGGATTTGTTAAATGGCAGAACGCCGCGGGTGATCAACATGAATCAGCTCGGCAAAGCCCTTTTGGAAATCGCCGACCCGCCGATCCGTTCTTTATTTGTCTACAGCAGCAATCCAGCTGTTGTCGCTCCTGAAGCGAACAAAGTCAGAAAAGGGCTTGTACGCGAAGACCTGTTTACGGTCGTGCATGATTTATTTTTGACGGAGACCGCACGGTATGCCGATATTGTGCTGCCGGCCTCTTCGGCTTTTGAAAATACAGATTTTTATACATCGTATTGGCATCACTACACGCAAATTCAAAAACCCGTCATCGAAAAGTACGGTGAAAGCAAATCGAATACAGAGGTGTTCCGCCTTTTGTCAGAAGCGATGGGCTTTGATGACGAGCCTCTGAAGGATTCGGATGAAGAGATGATCAGGCAGGCCCTCGACTATCCCGAAAACCCCTGGCTTGAAGGGATCGATTACGACAGTTTGTCTGAAAAGCATTTTGTGAAAGCAAAAAGAGAAGCGATTTTTCCTGACAGGCTCCCGACGCCAAGCGGAAAAATCGAATTGTATTCCAAACAGATGGAGCAGGACGGATATCCGGCTCTGCCGACCCATACTCCCCTTGCGGAGACAAGTGACTATCCGTTTTTATTCGTGCCTGGGCCAAATCATAATTTTTTAAATTCGACGTTTTCAAATAATGCAAAACACATCAAACTGGAGAAAGAGCCAAAGGTACATCTGAATATAAAAGATGCGGAAGCAAAAGGCATCAAAGACGGAGACGCCGTGAAAATTTGGAATGACCGCGGGGATTGTGTGCTGACTGCAGCGGTCGGAGAAAACGTCCTGCCCGGCGTAGTGGTCAGCCAGGGGCTGTGGGCCGATGCAGAGGGAAAAAATTATCTCGTCAATGCGTTGACACCTGACCGATTAGCAGATATGGGCGGCGGTGCAACCTTTTTTTCCGGAAAAGTTGACATTCAAAAAGGGTGAGTATGAAAAAGACCGGTGTTTTTTACCGGTCTTTTTTGCGTTGATATCATAACGAAAGACATTTCACAATATTACCAATATTCCTTCTATTTATCATTTTTGTCTATTTTTTGAACTGTTAGGTTTTATCATTAAAAATAGTAAATATATGCCGATGCAAAATATGTCAGGGCCCGACTGGGATCTTTTTTCCAAGATCTCAACATATCAACCGATTACATGGAGGTAAAGGAAACATGAGAATCAACCACAACATTGCAGCGCTTAACACGTACCGGCAGCTATCAGTAAACAACGGAGCATCGCAAAAAAACATGGAAAAGCTTTCTTCCGGCCTTCGGATCAACCGAGCAGGAGACGATGCGGCCGGTCTTGCAATCTCTGAAAAAATGAGAGGGCAAATCCGCGGCTTGGAAATGGCGTCTAAAAACGCCCAAGACGGAATCTCTCTCATTCAAACAGCAGAAGGTGCATTGACTGAAACCCACTCAATCCTTCAGCGCATCCGCGAACTGGCCGTTCAGGCGAACAACACCGGAACACAGGATACGACTGACCTGAGCGCCATTCAAGATGAAATCAGCTCTTTGCTCGAAGAGATCGGCGGTAAAGAAGGAGAAAACGCCAGCAAAGGGATTGCGGACCGTACGCAATTCAATGGAAAGAACCTGCTGGACGGCACCTTTAAATCAGATGGAGGAGAAAAACTGCAGTTCCAAATCGGCGCCAACAGCGGTCAAACGATCAGCGTGAACATCGAGAACATGTCTGTCACCGCTTTAGGCCTTGAAGACAGCACATCAGAGGACGAAGACGGGAAAAAAGTGACGACATCCGGTTTCAAAATCGCCGATATTGATGTCACGAAATTCACCGGTAAAAATGCGGATGGAACGCCTTTAAGCGATGATGACAAAACGAAGTACTCGTTCCAAAACCAGCTGGCGGCAATTGGCGCGGCGACGAAACAAGTATCTGCACAGCGGTCCAAACTCGGTGCCGTTCAAAACCGTCTTGAACACACCATCAACAACCTAGGGGCTTCTTCTGAAAACTTAACAGCTGCAGAGTCCCGGATTCGCGATGTGGATATGGCGAAAGAAATGAGCGAGTTTACAAAGAATAATATTCTTTCCCAGGCGTCCCAAGCGATGCTGGCCCAGGCCAATCAGCAGCCGCAAAACGTGTTGCAGCTTCTGCGCTAAAAACATGAGTAAAGGCGCCGGCCCAAAAGAGATGCTCCATCATCTTTGGGCCCCGGCGCCTTTTTTCGTTTGTTTATCCTTTGCCTTTCTCAATTGTTTTGCATAGTTTGCGGCAAATTCGGTGCTATGTTTGATAAAGCCGGTAATAATCTTCAGCTCCTCGTCCGTATATTGACTGAGAAACTCGACGGAAGATTCAGTCAGATTTTCAAATATATCGTGAATGTCACCCATATTTTCCGGAATGAGCTCAAGCAAAAGCCGCCTTCTGTCTGCTGAATCTCTGATGCGTCTGACATATCCCGCCTTTTCAAGGCGATCGATTACCCCCGTGATGGCTCCGGTCGTCAGGTTGCTTTTTTCCGCTAATTCCCCGGCTGTTAACTTTCCGCTTCGCGAGATGATTTCAAGACATTTGTGATCCGTTCTGTTCAGTTCGATCTTTTCGGCGATCGCCTGATGCATGAAAACGGTCGCCGTGCTGTGATATCTCAGCTGCCGGGCCAGCTCCCTGATCAGTTCCTCTCTTGTTGTTTGATTTTTTCTTGACATCTGTAACACCCTTCTTTAAAATCAAATTATCTTAGCGCCTAAGATATTTATTTCCTAATATAAAATGATTATAACAGGAATGATCTTCTCATGCCAAACAACTGCTAAGGTTGAATTTTTCATTAAAGGAGCAAGATGATTTTGTCACATACTCAGCATCAGCGATTAGGATTGATTGTAGCAGGATTGCTGCTGGCCATTCTCATGGCCTCTATGGATAACACTATTGTCGTTACCGCAATGGGAACGATTGTCGGCGACCTTGGCGGACTTGACAGCTTTGTCTGGGTCGTATCGGCTTTTATGGTCGCGGAAATGGCAGGTATGCCGATTTTCGGCAAACTGTCGGATATGTACGGCCGAAAACGATTTTTTCTTTTTGGAAGCATCTTATTTATGGCCGGCTCGGCATTGTGCGGAACGGCTGCGAGTATTGAGCAGCTCAGCATCTACCGTGCCATACAGGGAATCGGCGGCGGCGCGCTGATACCGATTGCCTTTACGATTATTTTTGACATCTTTCCGCCGGAAAAACGCGGCAAGGTTTCGGGGCTGTTCGGCGCCGTTTTTGGACTGTCAAGCATCTTCGGTCCGCTCATCGGCGCTTATATCACAGATTACATCAGTTGGCATTGGGTGTTTTATATTAACCTGCCGCTCGGTTTGATTTCTTTCCTTTTGATTCTCTTGTTTTATAAAGAGGCAAAGCAGCACGAAAAACAAAAAATCGACTGGTTTGGCGCGATTACACTCGTGGGCGCAGTCGTTTGCCTCATGTTCGCGCTTGAGCTTGGCGGTGAAAAATATGCTTGGGATTCAAGCATCATTCTTCTGTTTTTTGGCGGTTCAGCTATTTTATTTATTTGTTTCTTTCTGATTGAGCGGAAGGCGAGCGAGCCCATCATTTCCTTTGAGATGTTTAAAAACCGCCTGTTTGCCGCAAGCACGCTAGTTGCATTATGTTACGGAGCGACGTTTATTTCGGCGACGATCCAGATTCCGATTTTTGTCCAGGGCGTCTATGGTGACTCAGCGACAAATTCGGGGCTCATCCTTTTGCCGATGATGCTCGGCTCCGTGATCTCCGCGCAAATCGGCGGTTTTTTAACAACGAAGATGAGCTACCGGAATATCATGCTGATCTCAGGCTTGTTGTTAGTGACGGGCTTTTCTTTATTAAGCACGCTGCATACCGGTACCCCCCGCCTCTTATTAACCGGATATATGATCGTTGTCGGCTTAGGGGTAGGGTTTTCATTTTCTGTGTTAAGCATGGCAGCCATTCACCATTTTGGTCCAAGACAGCGCGGTTCGGCGACTTCGACGAGCAACTTCCTGCGTTCGCTCGGGATGACAGTCGGCGCCAGCATTTTCGGCATGCTGCAAAAGAACAGTTTTTCAGAACAAATGTCAGATCTTTTTACAGGTGCGGAAATGCCGGGGCTCTCTTCCCAGCATGATGCAAATCAGATCTTATCAAGCGCGAGATCCTCGATTCCGGCGGATATTCTAAACTGGATAACAGAAGCGCTGTCAAACTCTATTGTCCATACGTTTTCATGGGCGATTTTGTCTGCGGCTGCCGCCTTTTTACTCGTTTTCCTTATGCCGAAAGACCGGATGCAGATAACCGCCAAAAGCAAATAAACAAAGCCGGAGAAACGTCCTCGTTTTTCCGGCTTTTTTCAAATGAGCGTTGTTTACGTTTTTGCTTTTTTCTTTTTCATTTTGGAGATCAAAAGAAGCGGAATCGGCACCAGGCCAAATAAGATAACGGCTATTCGGCCGACCACATCCCCAAACGCAAATACATGATTAAGATTTTTGGGAGTCATCGCGATCAAATACATGAGAGGCAGCAGACCAAACATCACCGGACTGATGTTTTTGCCGAACAGCTGTGACAGGCCGAGAGACGCCGTGAAGTACGAAATCGAAAACGTCGCGAACAGCTGCATAATCCAGATGACGAGAAGAAATGTTTCAAACCGCTCAAATATCAAACCGGGAATTTCAAAGCTGCGCATCAGATCAAGCGTCGGCCATGTTCTTGTGACCACACCGTCTACAGAAAGCGTGCCGATGACGAATATAACGATTATCAAGTAAAAAACCAAAGAAATGGTCAGGCCTACTACCACGACTTTGACGCCTTTTTCCGGCTTTTTCATAAACGCTAAAAGGAACACCATCACTTCTGCGCTGATAAAGGAAAGAACGGTTGCTTTTGTTCCTTTAAAGACCGGCATGATCCCTTTTCCCAGAACGGGCCGCAAATTATCCAGTTCAAATATGCTGCTGCTCAAAAAGACAATCGTCAAAAAAATGATCACTGTGATTGGAAATATGATTTCAGCCAAACGGGCGATTGAACCCATGCCATCTTTTATTGCATAGAATGTGACCCATATCGTCGTCATGATGATTGCCCAGAGAGGGGTTCCTTCCAGCAAAAAAAAGCCGATGACTTCCGCCATGATCCTTGCTTCAAATGCTCCGATCATTACAAAATGTCCGATAAAAAACAAGCTAATCAACGCGCTCAGCCATTTTCCGACAATATCTCCGCCATATTCAAAAAAGGTCTTTCCGGGGTAGCCCTGGCTTAATTTTGTCATAACCACACCTGCTACCATCGTAATAAGGCCGCCGATAATCACGGACAGCCACACATCAGGGGTGCCGGCTTCCGCCGCGGCTGTTCTCGGCAGCGAAAGAATCCCCGCCGCCATGATGTAGCTGACAAAGACGACGATTGCCTGAGGCGTCGTTATTTTATCCTGGGAACTGATCATTTTTCATCACCGCCTATCTGGTCCCTAAAGCTGTTCTATCACTGCTCCCCTACGGTTCCATAATCTTTAATGTTCATTTTCACATGATATTTAATCGGTATCGTAGTAAATGTCTCATCCCAATTTTTCTTCAGCTTATCCCAAAGCCGCGGATGAGTAATTCTGAGCTCATTTCCGAAGCCTGCAAGGTCAGCTTTGTATTCCTCCTGCATTTTCTTTGTGATTTTCTCCATCAATTGTTTCACGACAGATGCCGCATCCTTTTCTGCTTTTTCTATAAATTTGTTATCAAACGCTTTTTCAGAAGGCACCCATTTTTCGGCAAGATGGCCTTCGGATTGAACAGATACCTCAAATGAGATCCGGTTTCCTTTGACAATTGGCTTGATCTTACTATTGATGTGCTCCACCTGGAAAGTGGTCAGTTTTTTTGTTTTTGGATCATAGCTTTTAATGGCACCGCCTCTTCCCCTTCCGATAATCCACATGATCCCGTCTAGATCCTGTTCATTCAAAAATCCGAGAAGTTTATTCGTTTTTCCTTTGATCGCGGCGGCTCCCGCATATTTAATTTCTCCTTCGGCACTAGCCACATTTTGGATCAAATAGCTAGTCCCCGCTCTCATTTTTCCTATCAGTTTGGCAAGGGTCACAGGAGGCAGAATCTTTTTGGCCTCATTGGCATTGTCAACGATTTTGCGCAGACGAAACGCCGGCATTTCCCCTGTTTCTTTTAGCTCAAGTGTATCTCTCGCCTGGCCTCTTGTGATGAGGACGAGACTGCTTGGTCTTATTTCATTATCACGGAGAGGCTGATCAAGCAGCTCTTCCAGGGAATAAGTGCGCAGGAGATCAGAGGAGATGACAATGACTTTTAAGTGGGGGTTGTATACAGGTCTGTCCTTTCTTAAGGCGATTTCTGTCGTGATTTGCTGGATGGAGTCTCCTGTTTCATATACATTGATATAAGATTTTTGTTGCGTGCCTCCTCCTCCTCCGGATGCCTTTGAACCGGCGGCCTGTTCATTTACATACTGAAAGGTCATGGTAATCCGGTCTTTTTTTGGATAATATCCACCTTCTTTATCAAACGATTTTTCCAGAGAAGTTTCCTTTCCTTTATCAAGCCCTATGGCAAATGTTAAACCGCGCTCTTCGATTTCTTGGCTGCTCCAGCATCCGGTTAACAGCAGAAGCATAACGGCGGAGATGAGGCAGATCTTTTTATTAATTGGTTTCAAGTTTTTTCCTCCTTAATTTTGAGATGACAAGGAGCAGCAGAGGAACCAAGCCGCATAAATAGATGGCGGTGTTGCCGATCAGATCTCCGATTTGAAAGAGCTGATTAATGTTCTTAGGCGTCATCGAAATCACATAAATCAATGGAAGCAGTCCGAATATGATCGGCTGAATCTTTTTTTTGAAAAGCTGGGACAGCCCCAAAGCGGCAGCATAGTAGCTGATCGTAAAATTCGAAAAAATCTGCATGATCCAGATCACCAGCAGCAAAGACTCAAACCGTTCAAATATAAGGCCCGGCATTTCAAAGCTTCTCATCAGATCAATCGTCGGCCATGTTCTCGTTACAACGCCTTCGACAGACATCGCTCCAATGACCATGATGACGGTAATCATATAAAAAATGATGGGAAAGCATATTCCGATCAATACAGCTTTATATGCTTGACTCGGCCGTTCCATAAAAGGTCCGATAACGAGCATGATTTCAATGCCTGTAAAGGCGAATGCCGTGGTTTTGACGCCTTGCATCACGGGCTTGATGCCCTTCCCCAATACAGGCCGCAGATTGTCTAAATCAATTACCCCCGCGCTCATAAATGCCACCAATAAAAAAATAATGACTGTGATCGGAAAGATGATTTCAAACAGCCGGGCAATCGTGCTTATACCGCCGATGACTGCATAAATGCCGCACCATGAAAAAACCATCGCGGTCGCCCAGAGCGGGGTTCCTTCCAGCAAAAAAAACTGCGTCACTTCAGAAACCGAACGCACCTGAAAGCCCGAGGTCATGAGGAAATAAAAAATCAAAAGCAGGCTGATCAGTTCTCCCGCCCACTTGCCAACGATGCTCTGACTGTATTGGTAAAACGTTTTTTTGGGGAATTCCTTGTTCAATTTCACCATGATAAAACTTGTGATCATGGCGATCAGTCCTCCAAATACGACAGTCAGCCAAACATCCGGCGTCTTTACGTCTGCTGCGGATGTTCGGGGGAGTGTCAGGATACCTGTTCCTAAAAGGAAATTCGTCACGATAATGGCGGTTTGAGAAAGTGTAATTCGGTCTTTGGGACTGGCCGTCATAAATGTATTCACTTCCTTTCAATCCCTCTGCACGCCCTATTTCATGGATTCGATTGTTTTCGTTTTTTAATCTTTGAAATCATAAGGAGCAAAAGCGGGAGAATACCGCCTAAAAACACTCCGCTATTGCCAATGAAATCGCCGAATGCAAACATGATGTTGATATTTTTCGGAGCCATTGCCGTCAAATAAATAATTGGAAGCAGCCCGTACATAATCGGCTGAATATTTTTCTGAAAGAGCTGTGATATGCCTAAAGCCGCACCGTAAAAAGAAATCACAAAGGTCGTAAAAAGCTGCATGATCCAGATCACAAGCAGCAAGGATTCAAAGCGTTCGAATATCAGTCCCTGCAGCTCAAAGCTGCGCATCAGATCGATGGTCGGCCAAGTGCGGGTGACCACCCCCTCAACCGATAAGCCGCCGATGACCATCACGACGGTTATCATATAAAAGAGCAGCGGGAGAACCGCCCCCGCCAGGACGGCTTTTATCGCTTGATCAGGCTTTTTCATAAAGGGCAGCATGAAAAGGATAATTTCAATGCCCGAAAAAGACAGAGCCGTTACTTTGACACCTTTCAGCACCTGCGAAACTCCTTTTCCCATTACAGGCCGTAAATTGTCCAATTCAAATATCCCTATACTCATAAAAGCTACCAGCAAAAACAACAGAACCGTAATCGGAAAAATGATCTGGAACAAACGTGCAATCGGATATAAGCCGCCGATCATCAAGTAGAGCCCCACCCACAAAAAAATGATGGCGGTCGCCCAAAGCGGGGTTCCTTCCAGCAAAAAAAACTGCGTAATTTCACTCATTGAACGAACCTGAAACCCGGAGTGCGCCATGAAATAAAAAATATATAACAAACTGAACAATCCGCCGAGCTTACTTCCCACAATATCCCTGCTGTATTGATAAAACGTTTTATCAGGATAATGATGATTTAGCCTCACCATGATGATCCCCGCCATAAGGGCGATCAGGCCGCCTAATAATAGTGAGATCCAAACATCCGGCGTTTTCACTTCAGCTACAGAAGTTCTCGGGAGCGTCAAGATGCCTGTTCCAAGCAGGAAATTGGTGACGATAACAGCTGTCTGTGAAGTGGTCATCCGCTCTTTCTGACTGATCATCTTCATGCCTCACTCCTTTCCGGGCTATCATTTGCGCGACGAATCGTTCGTTTTCATCATTTTTGGCCTGCGCTTCATCACCGAAATCGGCATGCGGATGATAAAATCCTTCCAATCGGTTAAACGGTATGGCACGGCTGGACTTGCATATGGAACGCCAAAACTTTTCAGCTTCACTGCATGGCTTGCGAGCATCAGGAAAAACATAATAACGCCGTATAATCCAAATACGCCCGCGCAAAACATTGCTACAAATCTGAGCATCCGCAGAGAAATCCCGGCGCTGTATTGCGGGATCGCAAATGAAGAAATCGCGGTTACCGCTACGACGATGACCATGATAGGACTGACGATCCCCGCTTGAACGGCTGCCTCGCCGATGATGAGACCGCCGACAATTCCTATCGTCTGCCCGATCGGCTTTGGCAGACGCAAACCGGCTTCACGCAAGATTTCAATGGCCACTTCCATAATGAGGGCTTCGATTAAAGAAGGAAACGGAACGCCGACCCTCGTCCCTGTAATGGAAATCGCCAGCTCACTCGGTATCAAGCCGGGATGAAACGAAATAAATGAAATATATAAAGCGGGCCCCAATAGCGAAATCATCGCAGCTCCAAACCGTAAGATGCGGATAAATGAGCTTGGAAACCAGCGTTCATAGTAATCTTCAGGCGATTGCAGCATCATGCTGAATGTAACCGGAACGATTAAAACAAAAGGCGTGCCATCGAGCAGAATGGCCACCCTGCCCTCCATCAATGCGCTCATGACCCGATCGGGACGTTCAGTGCTTTGCGCCTGAGGGAACGGGCTCAAATAATTGTCTTCAATCAGCTGTTCGATATAGCCTGATTCCGGAACATTATCAATGTCAATCTGTTGAATTCTTTTTTTGACCTCTTCCACAAGCTCCGATTCAGCCAACTCTTCAATATAGGCAATGACAAGCCTTTTTACGGCCCGTTTTCCCACTTGAAGCTGAATCATCGTCAGACTTTCATTTTTCCCCTGCTGTCTTAAAAGGGCGGTATTTGTGCTCAATGCTTCAGTGAAGCCCACCCTGGCCCCCCTGACCAAAGCTTCTGATACGGGTTCTTCAATATTCCTTTTGTTTCCTTTGGCTGTCCCCAATATGAATACTTCTGCAGAACCATCGATTAAAAGGGCTGTTGAACCGATTAATACTTCCGGCGCCAGTTCGCTGATATGCTTGATTTCTGTCAATTCACTAATGGGCAGAATTTGTTTTTTAATCAGGGGAATAAGGCTGTTTTTTAATGCAGAGGGCTCGATTTTATATTCGTCTGAGAAATCGGCCATCAGCGATTTCATGATATGTTTGTTAATCAGGTCTTTATCTGAAAGCCCATCGATAAACACGATAGCCCCTTTGGTACCGGTTCTTCCGATGTCAAATTCACGGAAATGCACATCTGAGTTATGTCCTATTTTCGTCTTAATCACTTTCAGATCATGATCAAAATCACCGGTGAAAAATCCGGTTGATTCTTGAGACGGCGTCTTGTTTGTAGAACGGCGTTCAAGAGACTGATTTGTAATTCGCCTTGTTTTTGATTTCCACCACCTCATGTCATCCCTCATCCTCTTTTATTTGAATCCAATGAAAAAATTTTGAAATGGCATACGGAATTAAAAATACAAAAATCGCCTGCATGATAACCACCCAATTCGGAAGAAAGGACACGATCGTATTCCACATTGTCATCACCCTCGTCTGTTTTGCTAATACCATCTTTTTTAACCTATTATTGCCTTGGATGACTTCTATAAATATGGTAATTTAAACCACGATTGATCCGGATAAGCAAAAAAAAGCCATCCGTCGAAAAACACAGATGGCTGTTTTGTCTTTCCTTATTTTTCATTGGAAAGCGCTTGTTTCATTTTCAAAAGCTGTGAAAATTCCTGATCCAATTCATGATATCGGGGATCCTCATGCGAAAGCCCGGCCAACTCCCCGAGCACCGCCGTCATTCGGGTTTCGATCCGCAGACGCTCGGCTTCATCATGTTCGGTTTTGGGTTTTTCCTTTTTGTTCTGCCAGTCCTTCAGACCCCTTTCGATTCGCTGGACTTTCCCGTTTTCAAATACAAGAAGCTTGTCGCACAATTTTTCCATGAAATATACATCATGGGAAACGATGATGATGGTTCCCTGAAATTCAAGCAATGTTTCCTCAAGCTGTTCTCTGCTGGGCAAATCAAGGTGATTTGTCGGTTCATCTAAAATGAGAATGTCATAATCCTTTACGATCATGCCCGCGAGCTTGATCCGAGTGCGCTCACCCAAGCTAAACGTCCCGATCGGCCGGTCGAATCGATTTTCTTTTATGCCCATATTGGCCAAAATCGTCCGCACGGTTGCCGTTTTGTCTCTGTCAGACAATTGCAGCGCTTGTGCGATCGTTTGATCTGTATTTAAATCATTGACATCCTGGCTTAAATAAGCGGCCTTCATGGAGCGGCTTTTCCAAAGGGTTCCGCTCGTCACCGGTTCACCTTCCAATATCATTCTGATCAAAGTCGTCTTTCCGCACCCATTGCTCCCGACCAGTCCAATCCGCTCGCCATGCTTGATAAAAAAGCTGCTGTCTTCAAACAGCGTGCGGCCGTCAAAAGCCTTTGCCAGGTTTTTCGCCTCAATAATCCGCTTTCCTCTTTTTTCATTTGAAGAAAATTGAAACTTGACGGATTCTTCTTCTTTCGGTTTTTCGAGTTTATGTTTCGTCAGCTCCTGTTCGAGCCGCTTTAATTTAGATTTCACCTGGTTGTCGAGCTTTTTGGCCTTTAACCGGTAATATTCCTTAAAGCCTTCTTTTTTTGTTGAATCCCGATGGGCTTTCCCGGACCAGTTTTGAAGGTTTGCAATCTGTGATTCAATTCTTTGTTTATACTTCTGCTGTTCTTCATATTGATGCAGCCTCTCTTCATACAGCCGTTTTTTCTCGCGCTGGTAGTCGGAATAGTTTCCTTGATAAGCATGCAGCCTTCCGTCTTCAAGCTCTAAAATTTTCGAAACGGACTGATCCAAAAAATAGCGGTCGTGAGAAATGATCAGTACGGCGCCCTGATACGTTTCAAGCTCTTCAAGGAGCCAGTTGATGCCGTTTATATCCAGGTGGTTTGTCGGTTCGTCCAAGATGAGAATCTCCGGCATCGTTTTCCAGATATGCGCGAGGGCAAGCTTCAGTTTTTCTCCGCCGCTCATGTGGCGAAGCCGTTCAGTTTTCCAGGCCTGAACCTTCGACAGCCCCATTTGGCTCGTCAGTTTATATAATCCGCCGCTCTCATCATCAGTTAACATTTGGCTGAAATCATGGATCGAATATTCAATGGATTGCAGCAGATAGCCTATTTTAAGCGGGTACGCTGTTTCAATCGAGGCCTGATCAGCGTCCATGCGGCCGGCCAGGATGTTGGCAAGCGTCGTTTTTCCCGTTCCGTTGTATCCCACTAAACCAATTCGTTCATTTGTGGCCAAATCAAATTCAATGTTCTTTAACACCGTTTGGTCTCCAAAGCTTTTTTTCAATCCTCTTATTTTCATCAAAACTGTCATACTGTTCACCTCTTGTATGTTTTTGGCCGAACAACAAAAAACCTCTCGCGGAAACCCGGAGAGGATCGTGTGCCAACATATGCATCGTGAAAACAGCATGAACTGATCTCCTTACACCCGCATGGCAAATAAACATGCGGGTGTAAGGCAATGCAAAAAAGGTATAAAAGGGCAGACGTATCCTATTCTCCAAGTTTCCGTTTTTTCATATGAAAAACGATGGAAAATAAGATTACTGAATCATGTCCCCTATACCTTTTCCTTTCACTGTATTTATCAAACAGTATATATTCGAAGGGAAACATTGTCAATATTTTAGATGACTGTTCAATCCAGTTTTTCCATTGGTGATTTTCCGATCGTGCCGACACGTCGAATCTGTACATCGGTTTTTATGTGTACCGGCATTGTTGCAAATTTTTCGTCCCAGTTGTTTTTAACCTTTTTCCAATAAACCGGATTTGAGCGATGAAGCGCCTCTCCAAAACCGAATATATCGATTTTATATTGTTCTTGCACTGTTTTGATCGCTTCTTCAATGTTCTTTTTCAGCTGTTCATTCGCTCTTGTCTCTACATCTTCAATCGTTTTTGATTTCATCAGCTTAACTTTGCATTGAACTTCACCAATGTTGGCTTCCACATGGACTTGAACGGTTCCTCTCGGTAAACCATTTGCGACTTTAACTCCCATATTCGATTTCATGCGAATGACCTCGAGCGCAATTTTTCTTTTTCCGGCTGAACAAGGCACTTCTTCAACCGTTCCCCTCACATTGCCCAACACGTAATTCACTGCCTTGCTGTTGCTTTCATTCATCCAGCTGATCAATTTGTCATCTTTAAAAACCGCTATTCCATTGTATTTTAGTCTGACATCCTGTGAAATTTCTTGAACATTTGCCTGGTTTTCCCCTTTTCTCATTGAGCCGGTCATCAGAAGCCCTGTTAAATGAGGCTGCACTCCATCACTAGCCGTATCGGAAATGAGCTTGTCCAAGGTAACGGTCATGGAAGGCGCCCACATTTTCTCAGACGTTTCTAAAGAGGAAAACAATTTATTTGCAGGAATGTCTTCCAATCCGGTTAAAACTTTCAATACATTTTCCGCCTTTGCATCTTTTGCGACGACAATAAAAAAGTCAGGCCGCACCTCTTGATCCCGTGAAAAAACATCAAGGATTTCACCTATCCCTTCCCTCGCCAGCTCCTCGCCGATGACCAGCACTCTTAAATGTGAAAAATAAAGCTCCCTCGCCGTCTCGGTTGACATTCTTCTGACTGCTTGAAATATCGTATTGCCTTTTTCCTGATATGTCATAACCGGAGTTTGCACAGTTTTACTTTGCTTGGCGGCAACTTGTCCCGGGTCGATGATCTGAGTTGTGACAACCTTTTGATCACCCGCCTTATCAATCCCCATCGCACCTACAATGGCAAGCTCATTCATTTCACGCCTGTTCCAGCAGCCTGATGCCAGAGGCCATGCAAGGAATAGTATCATCAATAAACTGATGTGTTTTCGCACCCCTTATCCTCCTCTCAATTTTAGTTTCTTCGCCGCGGCTTTGGTGAAGCTGTATGTTCGCGCCGGACATTTTTCTGGTTTATCAAACGGGGGCGGGAAAACAATCCCCAGTGCGGCATCCGGAAAATCGCATCTTTTTGGTCTTCCTGGATAAAAGGAGCGAACGGGGACATATACGGTATTCCAAACGACCGCAAACTGCATAAATGAAGAGCAAGAGCAATCAGCCCCACAATCAGCCCGAATAATCCGAATGACGCGGCAAGTCCCATAAAAATAAACCGAAGCATTCGAACGGCAATAGCCAGGTTAAAAGAGCTGACGATAAAGCTTGAAATCGCCGTGATCGCAACCACAATAACCATGGCGGCGGACACGATCCCTGCATCAACTGCCGCTGTACCGATAACAAGCGTACCGACAATCGAGACCGCCTGTCCAATCGTCTTCGGCATGCGCACGCCGGCTTCCCTGAGGATTTCAAACGTGACTTCCATTAAAAGTGCTTCAACAAAAGCGGGAAACGGAACGCCTTCACGCTGTGCAGCCAGATTGACAAGCAGCGGGGTCGGCAGCATTTCCTGATGGAAAGTGGTAATGGCGATGTAAAATGATGGTCCGAGCAGCGCTATATAAAATCCGATAAAACGAAGAATTCGGAGCAGCGTTGTGATGTCGGCCCTCTGGTAATAATCATCAGCAGTTTGAAAAAATTGCACGAATAAAGAAGGAACCAACAGCGCATTAGGTGTTCCGTCGACAAAAATAGCGACCCTCCCCTCGAGCAGATTTGCCGCTGTCACATCAGGGCGTTCAGTATGAAAAATGGTGGGAAACGGCGTGTATGTTTCGTCTTGTATCAACTCTTCGACATAGCCGGTCTCTAAAATGCTGTCAACATCGATTTGATCCAGCCGTTTTCGGACTTCCTCAACGATCTTTTGATTTGCGATTCCTTTTATATATGCAATCGAAACCTTCGTTTTCGTAACATTGCCGATGCTCCTAGTTTCAAACCAAAGATGTTGATCATTGATTTTCCGCCGCAATAATGCTGTATTTGTCCGCAGATTTTCCGAATATGCCTCTTTTGGGCCGCGCACCGTATTTTCAACGGTTGCTTCCGTAACCCCCCGGTCTTTGCCGCCCTTCATCCCAATGGCAAATCCCCGTTGATAACCGTCAAGCAGACAGATGACATGACCGCTCAGGAGCAGGCTGAAAAGCCGGCCATATTCCGTCAACTCCTGTATGTCAGAGACGGTTAACACCGATTCTTTCAGCTTTTCCAGCGGGCTTTCTTCAATCGAGATGTCTATGTCCCTTAAGTGGAACAATAAGGACCCGAGAATAGAATGTTCAATCGATTGTGCATCGATTAAGCCCTCGGTATAGATGATTGCCGTCTTCACATTCGCGCCTTTACCGATTAAAAATTCGCGAATGATAATATCATCGCTTCCTCCTAGCGTTTCTTTGACCCGCTGGAGATTTTCAGCAAGGGCTACACTTAATATATCTTTCGGACCGGCATGATCTTCGGCAGGCTTTGTGATGGAAAAGGATCGATTATACCGCTTTCTAAACAAACTCATGATGAACCCACTTTTCATTTGTAATTGATTTTACTATCCCTTTATTGTCTCCGTTTTATCCTTTTGAAGAAGAATCATCCAAGACCTTTGATTATCCAAAACCTTTTTTGTCAATGATTAACTGTACATTGACAAAAAAGGTTCTTTGAGGGTGAGGAAACTTGGAAACAGCAAAAGTCAGCCCAAAACAGCTATTTACTTTAATTGTATTATTCGAATTTGGCACAGCTCTGATCGTTCCGTTGGGGATAGGTGCCAAACAAGACGCATGGCTGGCGGAACTGATAGGTATGATCGGCGGAACCGTGTTATTTTTTCACTATTATTATCTTTACAAACAGTACCCTAAATTGCTGCCGACCCGCTATTTTCAAAAGATATTGGGAAAGCACCTCGGCTTTCTGATCGGCCTTTCTTATGTTCTGTTTTTTATCTATGGAGCTTCAAGAGATTTGCGGGATTCAAGCGAACTCCTTTTGCTTCAATACAATCAAACCCCCATGTATATCGTCAGCGGAATTACGATGCTTCTCGTTTGCTACGCGCTGTACAAAGGTATAGAAGTATTGGCCAGAACGGCAGAATTGATTTTCCCGCTGCTTTTGTTTCTGATTATATTGACATTTGTCTTTTTAGCGGCATCTAATGTCATCCGCTTTGAAAACCTGCTTCCCGTCCTGGAAAACGGCTGGGAGCCTGTTGTAACAACAGCATTTCTTGAACGTGTTTTCTTCCCTTACGGCGAGCTGGTTTGTTTTACCGTTATTTTCCCTTATATCAATAGGTCACGGAATGGGATGAAATTCGGATTGACTGCCATGATATTTGCGGGCTTTGTGTTAATCATGACGATCGTCTTAGAAATCGCTGTGTTGGGTGTATACGGATGGTCAACTTCCACTTTTCCGTTTTTGAGGTTTGTGGAAAAGATCAATATCGGCGGTTTTATACAGGGCTTGCAGGGATTTGCAATGATCGTTCTCGTCGTGGGGAATTTCTTTAAAGTGGCCATCTTTTCTTATGCAGCAATCATATGTTCAGCCGATTTATTCAATCTGAAACATCATGCTTCACTTATCGCTCCGATCGGCTTCATCATTTTAACGGTTTCAATGGCTTCGGCAGCTAGCTATGTCGAACATATCGAACAGGCAAAAATCGTCCTTCGCTCGATTTTTGTTTTATTTGAATTCATCATCCCTTTCTTGTTGACAGCCGTCGTCATGGTTAAAAAGCATTTTGGCGGAAGCACCCGGCATTCATGAAATCGTGTGGATGTTGAAAACTGGTGAAGTCAAAATCAAGCGACACATTCTGGGATGGTATGACAATCGATCGGCAGACGTTGATGTTTGCTGAAAACATGGATATGGATGGTTTTATTTTTACCCGTTTTTCCCATGAAGATCATCTTTTACGAATCGGTTTTTATTTCGAAAACGAAATTTTTAAATTTAATATAAAAATGTGATAATCGTCCGGTAATCATGTCATAGACTTGAAAAAAGGAGTTATGGCCATGGGGAAATTATGGGACTGGATCAAGCGTCCGTCTATTTCAAAAAGATTAATATTCTCATTTTTATTCATTTTAACAATTCCTGTTGCAGTACTTGCGTGCAGCTCATATTATACGGCTGGAAGTTCACTTGAAAGCGAAATGATGATAAGCGCGAGAAACAGTGTTGATCAATTAAACAAGATGATTGATCAAAACGTCGAAAAAAAGGCCGATGCCATCGCCTATTTTAGCGAAACGATTCAGGACAAAACATACAAGGAAAAAGATCAGGCTTCTGTAAGAGAAAAATTTGCGCAATACGCAAAACAGAACAAAGATGTCGAGGCCGTTTTTACGGGTTCAAAAGACAGCATCTATGTCCAGTACCCTCGGACAAAAATGCCGGAAAACTATGATCCCGTCGAAAGAGGCTGGTATCAAGAAGCCGTTGCGAAAAAAGGCGAAATCATTGTCACTGAGCCTTACAAGTCTGCCGCCACAGGCAATACGGTCATTACCATCGCCAAACAAAATCAAGACGGTTCAGGGGTTGCCGCGCTCAGTTTGAACATCGACGAGCTGATTAAAGCGACCAATGATGTAAAAATCGGCACAAGCGGATTTGCATTTATTTCAAGCGCTGATCAAAAATACGTTGCCCACCCGAAAGCCAAGGCCGGAACGGCAGGTGAAGGCGATTGGATGAAGCAAATGTACAGTAAAGACAAAGGCCTCTTTTCATACACGTTCGAAGGCAAAGAAAAGCAAATGGTCTTTGTAACTAACAAGCTGACAGGCTGGAAGATCGGCGGAACGATGGTCACAGATGAAATCACAGCTGCGGCACAGCCCGTTTTCAACATGGCTGTGATCATTTTAGCCGCGGCGATCGTGCTGGGAGGCATACTTGTCTACTTCATTGTCCGCGCCATCAGCAAGCCGTTGAATCAGCTTGTGTCGTCTGCAAAGAGCATCAGCAACGGCGATCTGACACAGACGATCGAAGTCCGCTCCAAAGACGAACTCGGCCAGCTTGGCACAAGCTTTAACGAAATGGCGGAATCGCTGCGCTCTTTGATCAGCGCGATTCAGGAATCGGTAGAACATGTCGCCTCTTCGTCTGAACAGCTGACAGCAAGCGCAGATCAGACGAGCAAGGCGACAGAACATATCACACTGGCGATCGAGCAATTCTCAAACGGAGCCGAAAGCCAGAATGAAAAAGTCGAGACAAGCTCGCAGCAGCTCAATCAAATGAACGGCAAGCTGTTTGAAGTGACGGAAGTGTCAGAAGCGGTCACAGAATCATCGATCAAATCAACGGAAATTGCCGAAACCGGCGGAGAGCTCGTGCAAAAAACCGTCGGCCAGATGAATTCAATCAACCAGTCAGTCAAACAGGCCGAAGGCGTCGTCAAAGGACTTGAAGCCAAGTCGAAAGACATTACAGCCATCCTCCGCGTTATTAACGGAATTGCCGACCAAACGAATCTGCTGGCGCTGAATGCCGCAATCGAAGCGGCGCGCGCCGGGGAATCGGGCCGGGGATTTTCTGTTGTGGCTGAAGAAGTGAGAAAGCTCGCCGCCCAATCTGCCAGTTCGGCCAAAGAAATTGAAAGCTTAATCCAGGACATCGTCAAAGAAATCGAACATTCGCTCACCATGTTCCAATCGGTCAATTATGAAGTGCAGTCAGGCCTGAACATTACCGAAGACACCGAGGCGAGCTTCAAGCATATTTATGATATGACAAATGAGATCGCCGGCGAGCTGCAAACGATGAACACAGCGGTCGAACAGCTCTCAAAAGGCTCTGAGGAAGTATCGGAAGCGGTCGAAGAGATAGCCGAAGTTTCAAAAGAAAGCTCGGCAGGCATACAGGATATCGCCGCATCAGCGGAAGAACAGCTGGCATCAATGGAAGAAATCAGCTCATCCGCCGCCACGCTTGAACAAATGGCTGAAGATCTGCGCAACCTGACGAAAAAATTTAAGATTTAATCAAGTAAAGAGGCTCTCCGGCCAAAAGCCGGGAGCCTCCCTTTTGTTTCATCCGATCTTTGTGCCATTCGGCGCTACTTCATCAGGCGTTAGTAAGATCACATCGCCTGTTTCAGGGATGCCGCCAAGAACAAGCACCTCTGATCGAAATCCTGCAATCCGCCGCGGCGGAAAATTGACGACTGCCGCTACCTGCCTGCCCTCCAGGCTTTCAGGTGTATAACGCTTCGTAATTTGCGCACTCGATCTCTTCATGCCGATTTCAGCGCCAAAATCGATTTCCAGTTTGATCGCCGGTACTCTCGCCTCTTTAAATATTTCAGCTTTTACAATCGTTCCGATCCGAATATCAAGCTTCAAAAAGTCTTCAATGACTGCCATGTTGTCACCCCTTTGCCATAGTCAAGATCTTTCCCATGTTGAATAGATGTTGGCAAGTATAGAATATCATGCATTTCTTTTCAAAGAAACATGGCAAAAACGGTTCAAGCTGGTTTATCATTTTTTCACAAAGTCATTGATATCTTTCCGGGAAACCTCAACCATGTCAATCAATTCTTGCAGAAACGAATCAAACGGGAAACCGCCTGTTCCGTATTTGACATCTGGATCTTGCTTTCTAATATATCTGTTTACGATTCCTTGATGCGTCAGACGGTATTCAATAATAGATTGATAGATTTCATCCAATAACGATAGTTCTTCTATATCGTTTGCCTTCAAATAGGAATCTTTAAGTGAGGGCGTGGACATGGCTTGGGCGATGTTCACTTTATGTTTCGGCTCAAAATAAGGGAATAAGGTCTGGATCATCTGAAGGTGCGATTCGCTCGCTGTCCCTGTCACGATATCGATGATAATCAGATTGGCCAGATGAACCGCGCTTGGCGCGCTGTATTCCCGCCCGCCGATCTGAATCGGGAAAAAATAGCGCCGAAAACAATGAAAAAAGAAAGCCGGGTCTACTGTTTGATGAACGGTCCGACTCTCATGTTTCAACATACGGACACAGGATGCGGCTTCTTCCAGAAAATTAATGCGGTTCTCATGAAAAGGGTTCTTTTTTAAAAGAAGCAGTTTTTCCGCTGCCGGCCGGATCGCTTCATCTGATTTTTGGAGCTGCCGGATGAAGTTGACTTCGCTTTCATCTCCTGTAAAGGTCCGCAGCGCTTCTTTAGGATTGTAATTCACGTAGGAGGAATATGTATCTCTTGGCGCCATTCCGACAGAAGCAGCGAGCATCTTCAATCGGCTGATGATATCCCGGGAGGCAGATGACTGACCCAATTCAGAAGCGACGAGAAAAATACCCAAATCACCTATCGCCCGGATTCTTACTGCAAACGGCTGACCGTACACGATGTCCAGCACTTCGTCAAAAGATGGCATCAAGTGAAGTAACGCACTGACTCCTTCTGCATATTCCTCCTTCTGTTGATATCCGGGAAGTTCATGGACCACAAAGCGGCTGAATTCGCCGAATGGATACAACGCCTTTTCACAAGATCCGGTCATTTCCGATGAAGCCATAAAAATCACTCCTTCTTTTATAAAAGCATGGATTTTAAAGCTGAATACCTCAGTGTTGGGCTCTGATTAAAATAAGCCAAAGAAGAAATCGAGGAGTCATTTTTTATGCATCATCGCTGTTAACAGAGTCCAAACAAAAAACCAAACTCAAATCTATCAGCCAAGATTTGAAAAAACGCCTGCTAACAAAAGAAACTCATGCGCCTTCCCTGGATTTCCGCATATGTGAAATCCATTACATAACATTATTTCCATAAAATAAATATAAACTCCCAATCTATTTTTGTCAACTATATCCATATATAGCGGACAATTGTACAAAACGCCGCACTCCGGCAATCTTTTCTTTCAACAGATCCTCATGCAGGACCTGATGGATGATAATGAACCGGCCCCTTTTATCTGTCATGAGGACAACCAACTTTACGGATTCAGCCTCAGATTCATAGATTATCAGAAAGAAAAATCAATGTGAGGTGGATGCTGATGTTTGGTTCCTACATGGTTCAAATGGTTCGCGCCAATGCCCATAAATTAGACCGGCCGCTAAGAGAAAAAGTATTAAGGCTCTACAAACCTTTTAAATGGACGCCGTGTTTTTTGCACGGACTGTTTGAAAAAATGCTCATGAAACGCAAAAAGATGTCAGTGATTATTGAGTTTGAAGGAGATTGTCATAGAGGCTATCAGTCTGTTCACGAGATGATCGATCAAAAAAGACGAAATAAAATGAAGAATCATTTTCCGAAAATCAATTGCTGCAGCGCTGAAGTCACGCCAACGGTTTTACAATCTCTTCTTTCGGAGTGCGGGGACATTCGAAAAATATATTTAAATCGGAAGGTGACAGCTCTTCTTGATGTCGCTGTCGAATCAAGCAATGCCAAAGAAGTCGTCAGAAACAATCAAACGCTGACGGGAAGAGGTGTCACAGTAGCCGTCGTGGATACCGGCATTTATCCGCATTCAGATCTTGAAGGAAGAATCAGGGCCTTTACCGATTTTGTGAATCAGAGAATAGAGCCATATGATGACAATGGACACGGAACCCATTGCGCGGGCGATGTGGCAGGCAACGGTGCCGCTTCTTCCGGAAAATACCGCGGACCGGCGCCTGAAGCAGAGCTCATCGGTGTAAAAGTATTGGATAAAATGGGGTCCGGAACATTGGAAACCGTCATTCAAGGGATCGACTGGTGCATTCAATTTAATGAAGAACATCCAGATCGTCCAATCGATATTATTTCAATGTCGCTCGGTTCAGAGGCGCTCTCATATGAAAATGAACAAGAGGACCCTGTCGTCAAAGCTGTTAATGCCGCATGGGATGCAGGGATTGTCGTCTGTGTTGCAGCCGGGAATTCCGGACCTGATGCGAAAACGATAGCAAGCCCTGGTGTCAGCGGAAAAGTCATTACGGTCGGCGCTTTGGATGACCGTGACACGGTCAACAGGGACGATGATGATGTGGCATCCTATTCCAGCAGAGGGCCGACGATATACGGCAAGGTAAAACCCGACCTTTTAGCGCCGGGCACCGATATCGTTTCGCTCCGATCACCGGGTTCTTTTTTGGATAAGCTGCAAAAATCGAGCCGTGTCGGCACAGATTATATGACAATGTCCGGAACATCAATGGCAACCCCGATTTGCGCCGGAATTGCCGCGCTGATTCTCGAACACGTCCCCGACGCTTCTCCTGATGAAGTCAAAAGACTTTTGATGGAAGGAGCCGATTTGTGGAAGGATAAAGACGCAAACATCTACGGCGCCGGCTATATCAATGCGGAAAATTCCATCCCCTCCGCCTGACAAAGCATGACCGATTCGCCCGTTTTACATGAGGAAACGGGCGAACACTTTATTGGGGAAAATTTCAGAATACTCCCCGCTCATCCTTCCTCACAAGAAGGAGCGGGATTATTAAATACATCGCATACGCACATACCATCCAAATGGTAAAAGCAATCACCTGACCTTGAGAAAGCTCCGGAAAGATCAGCGAATGGTTCCAGACTGAAAAAGTGTCCATAAATAAACCGACTGCCGACCCCCATATCCCGAGCTTGATTACCGCATAGCGTGATTGATCAAGCTTTTGATAAAAAAACAATACCGCGTACAGGAGGACAAAAGTTCCCGCTTCAAGAAGCAAAAAACGAACCAAAAAGCTGTGTTGGCCGGGATCAACGAGAACCAAATCTCCAAACCATACAAAAAACATCGTGGCACCCAACCAGACAAGGAATGAAAACAGAAGCGCCAGACCTAATTTTTGCGTAAACATTTTTGCCCTCCCTATTCCTTTGATCCAGATTGATCAGCAACTTGCGCTTTTTCAGTCAGATGCTGCAAAACCAGCTCCAATTCCCGGTATACCTCTTCAGAAGAAAAGCCGGGTGAAATAACAGACTGCAGTGCAAGGCCGTCAATCAATGCGTTTAAAAGAATTCCCCACGTCTTTAAAGAAACCCCTTCAACCGGAGAACGCTCCCATAGCGCAGACAGCTGTTCTGTCAAAAACATATTTTCGTCCTCTATCAGCTTGCTCAATTGGCTGCTGATCATGTCATTGCGAAATCCGGAAACAACCGACTCCAAAAACAACCGATGATAATATGAATCTTCCTTTGTTCTTGACTGGGCAGACATCAAGCCTTCCTTTATTTTTTCAGCTGCCGGCTTCTGTCCGCTCTTTAAATTCTCCCAAGATATATAGCAAACATCCTGCACGACTTCGAAAACAAGCTGCTCTTTCGTGCGGAAGTGATAATATACGGTCCCCTGCGTTACATTTGCTTTTTCAGCGACCGCTTTCAGCGTCAGATTTTCCAAGCCCTGATCCATGATGCACATCTTGGCAGCTTCAATCAGCATGTTCTTCGATGTGACATTTGGTCTTGCCATTCTCTCACCTCTTAGTTATCCAAATAACTAACTATCTGCGAAAACTTTAATATGGAAAAAAGGATTTGTCAATCTTTAATTGGTTGACATAATATTTTTATGGTTTTCCAAAATCAGCAAGGCTTTTGTATTGCCATCAAGCGGCGCCCAGACTCCGCAGGAGTCCGCGGCGCAAGGCATTAGTTCACCCCTTTTGCGGGGTCCCAGTTTTTCTGCTGCTTTCTCATATGGACAATCTGCCCTAAATGATAGACATTATGAAGAATAAGACAGGATAAAATGTCAGCCCATGTGGAATCCGGTTCATGTTCGGCTGGCTGTGTCAGCTTCGATTCTTCGCATGAGGCCATCTCATGTATCCATTCGGAATAAATACGGTCCAGATCCTTTCTGCTTTCTTCCCACCCGAGTCCGCTTTTGTTCACAAACGTGTCATCGATTGTGTAATCGAACACCGGGACGGGGATTCCTTTAAACCGTTTTAAATATCGCTCATTATAAAAAATTAAATGGTTGGTGATTTCGAAAATCGAATTTTCCGTACCTTCTCCTTTTTGTTTTGCCTGGTTTTCGGTCAGACCCTCGGCAGCCGTTTGGAAGCAGACAAACCAAGTTGTTTCGTTATAGCATGCCTTCAATTGATTGAGAAATACGTTCTTCAGCATAACAACCCTCCTGCCGTTTTCAGTCTTCAGTCTGCCGGTGCCGGCGAGAAGACTGCTCTTCGTTTTTTATTTCGCTGTTTGTCATGCGTAATCCTTTTTACAAAATTGTTAACTCCTCAATTTCCGAAAGAAAAGCGCTGGGCAAAAAAAATCCTTGGCATTGAGCCAAGGCAGGAAAGTGGCTGGTTAAGCCTTATCATACCTATGACTCAAAAACTTATGAGCCATAATTCAATGATACTAAACTTTCAGGAAAAAGTAAACAATTATGAATATTCAAAAATCATTCTTCTATTTTAGATGTCTTGCCGCCTATGTTTCCGGCAGGTGTCAAGTCCTGCTAAAAATGCACAAATCGCCATTTCCAGGCTGTCTTCAATATCATATGGAAGACCGAACGCCCGGTTCTGCATAAGTGCGGCAAAACCGTGCATGATGCTTCTCAATCCTCTGACCGCATGAATCGCTGAAACGCTGTCTAAATCGTAAGGTTTTAGCACTGAAAGAGCCAGATTGACGATCTGTCCGCCGGCTTCCTCTATCCGTTTGTCTTCACCCGCCGGTTTTAACAAAGTCGCTGCATAGAGGCCCGGCCGTTTTTTGGCGAAATCGATATACGCTCGCGCCATATTGCAGACAGCTTCATCTTTTTGAGCGCCTTGAATCGATATCGCCATTTCTTCATAAAGGCTTGTCAATCCCCAAACCGCAAGCTCTGTGCGAATGCCGCCAAGTCCTTCAATATGGTTGTATAAAGACGGCGGGCGAACATTCAACTTTTTGGAAATGGATGCCAACGTCAACCCGTGAACACCTTCTTGATCTGCCAGCTCTGCCGCAGCTTCCAATATCGTCTGCATATTCAGTCCTATTCTTGGAGACATGATTCTTCACCCTTTCCTGTTCAATAAAGACTCAGCTTCGCTTATCGCTTTTTTCATGCCTTCTTCTGGACCGCTTACGATGCTTCCGTGGCCTGTGGCAAGCACTTTCGGTTTGACGTCTAATAATTTTCGCGCGCTTTGTAAAGCTTCTTCCTTATTCCAGGTGGCAAAAGCGGGAAATGGGAACGAGAGCTTCAAGCGCCCGGATACCGTTATTCCGCTTCTTGTGTGAAAGGCATCCCCCGCAACCAGAACCCCGTGCCGTTCATCAAAAAATGACAGACTTCCAGGTGTGTGCCCCGGTGTAGAAATCGTCAGCAGCGATCCGATGCGGTCGCCGTCGTGCAAAAACCCATCCGGTGTTGTCATGATGTTTTTTGGGATATCTCCCTTAATAGGTGTCTGCGCTTCATGTTCAAGGAGTGATTTATCTCCGTGCAACAAGCGTGAATCCCGTTCAGAAATAAAAACCTTGACGCCGGGGAGCGTCTGTTTTAGGGCATCAAGCGATCCGACATGATCACCGTGGGCGTGTGTCAGTACAATTCGTTTAATCGGTTTTCGAAGACCGGCGGCGGTCTCCAAAATTCCTTTTTTGCTGATTGGAAGCCCGGCATCGATGAGTGTAAGACCATCCTCCTCTTCAACCAAATAGCAATTAACCGGAAATAAAAGTGGAAAACATGTCAGCTGATAGATCGTTTCATATTGGGTCAGTCTCAAAAACGCCACCTCTTTATAGGAAATAAAAAACTAATGATGTTAGTTTTCATTATAAAACTAACATCATTAGTTTTTCAAGTCATTTATTTTCGTGTTTGACAGCTACGTATACCGTGACTTGGGCGTCCTCAGAATTGGCCGCCGTTTCACCGTAAACCTCAAAATCACCGGTGTATGTGCGTAACGCTTTCTGATCCCATGACCAAATGTCCTGCCATGTTTCAAAAACAACCTCTTCCAGTCTTCCCCGTCGCGAAGTGAAAACAGCATATAAGGAAGAAGGAAGTGTGATCACATCCTCACCATGTTCGCAAGCGTCAAAAAACGTTCCGATGGAATACGTATATGTTCCAGATTCATCTGTTTCATATTGAGAGTAAAGGGCGATAATGTCAGATGTTGCTGTTTTGATGATTTGCTTCCGAAATAATTCCCACATGGCGGAAATTCTGCCCTTTCCTGCTGCTTCATCCGCATTGCTCGTCACTGTCGATATTCCGGAGAACCGCTTTTTATCCAAATGTTCAACATGAGAAAAGCTCATTCCGCCCCTCCTCCAGTTTTTTCAGCTGGGGATTTCCAGCGTTTTAAGTACGGCAACGTGCTTTTCAGCAGCACTCTTGCTTCCTCCTCTGTCCTGCCTTCATCTTTCATATGCGGCACACAGCTGTCGATCATATCTTCAAGGGAGGCATCGGGCTGTGTAAACACGCCATTCACATAGCAGTACTTACAATAATCGGGACTTTTGGCGCCATCTTTTTCTGTTCCGGCAAGGCCGTCAGCCATTGGCATCGAGCAGCTTTGGCAAAATTGTATTTTCATTGTTCATTCCTCCTTTATGTTAATATTACAAAAACGAACCTGACAGCATTGTGTCAGGTTTCATCCTTTAAATAATCGTTGTTAAAAAGGGTGCATTTTCGGATGGAAAAGGCAAGACTTCCGAGGCGGATTCAGAGATTGCGGTTAGAGGGAGAGCAAAAGTTTACAGGACAGAAGACGGAGCCATGCTAAAAAAATGCCTCCGGCAGCCGATGGCACGTATATTTATAATGCCCGACCGGAAGGATGGAGAATTTGCAAGTCTTGGCCCCGATCAACCCACAAGGGTCTAATTCATTCATCAGAACGGGGACGTGCCGCCTTTAAAAGCGGCAGTGTTTATAGAGGCATATGACTAAAAAAATAATCAAGAATGTCAATCCCCGCCAACATCTGCAGCGGGTTTTTTAAAATTCCCGCCGGAGAAACCCGGTCTCCTCCCCGGACCAAATCTTCCCCTCCCCACACATATTTCCGGACAGTTCAAGTTTCATATACGTTAACAATTTGCTTTGCCAAGTCTTTTACTTTTTCACGAATGTGAGGAGGATGGAGAATTTCGATGCGGGTTCCAAATTGCAGCAAAAACCCATACAGCCAGTCATCTTCAGGATACGATACGGAAGCGGTGCATCTGCCGTTTTCATATGTAAGCGCCTCAACACCGAAACATTCCCTTGCCATAGATTCCCCGGACGGGTTCACAAGAAGTGTGATGTCCGTCATATTGTCGGGCCGATGCCATGTTTTCTCCCAGGGCAGATCACCGAGATGGACTTCCCTTCTCTGATATGTGTCAGGGAGAGCGCTGACATCTTTCATTCGGAGCAGCTTAAAAAAACGGAACGCTTGTTTTTCATGACTGAAGGCGTAGAGATACCAGTTCCGCGCCTTTAAAACAAGGGTGTGGGGTTCGACAAGCCGTTTTCCCGTCCGTCCTTCCCTGTTTACATATGTAAAGGACACGAGGTTTGCACTGTCGATCGCTTGATGCAGCAGCTGCATCTTCTCCTTTAATGCGCTGCTTTCTCCCCAGGACGAAATATCGAAAAACCATTTTTCCGTTTTTTGACGAAACTGGGACATTTCTTCTTTCGGGACGAGAAGGCGGATTTTTTCCAAAGCGGTCCCATGATGAAATGATGTGTAGGTTGATGAGACGCTTTCGAGCGCAGTAGAGATTGCGGCCAGCTCATCAGCTGAAAGCAGCTTGTTTTCCAGGCGGAACCGCTCCATTATGCTGATCCCGCCTCCGGCTCCCTGTGACGTGACGATTGGGATGCCGGCCTGATTGATCGTTTCGATATCGCGGTAAATCGTTCTGACTGAAACCTCAAACATGTCGGCAAGCTCCTTCGCCTGTACTTGCCGTTTGCCGACCAGCAAAACGACAATCGCCAGCAGGCGGTCAATTTTCATTACACACCCTCCTTTCGCCTCTACAGCCTTTCTCTTGTTCTTCTACTATAGCACAGAAAGATTTTAGCATAAAATAACAAAAACAAGATCTCTTGACCCATTTTCGCCCTAAAATTATATTTCCGGGTACGATTGATCGAGATTGGACATATACTCGGTTTGAAAGGAGGTTAACAACATCGCAGTTTACTTCGCGCAGTTTTTCGTCATCTGTCTGATCGTTTATATCAGGGTGAAACGCTCCATCGGTTTTCAGCCGCTAAACAAGGCGCGCATGGTATTCAGGATGGTTCTTTTTTCGGGGATTTTCATGACGCTTCTGACGATGAGCTCCCTTCATCCTCTATCATACCTGTACGATCTGATCGGGATTCTGCTTGGGCTGATGCTGACGATATATGCGTTAAAGCATGTATCTATCGAAAACCGTGGGGGGATCATCTATTTTCGCACCCATATGTGGGTTGAGCTGATCGTACTCTGCATATTTTTATACCGGTTCCTTTCGCGTCTTATCGAAATCAACGGCCTTGAGACGGCTTTGCTAAACGGCGGTTCAGCCGCTTACGGAACGTTTTTGGCGCAAGATCCGGCAACGATGATTGGCTTTTTTGTTCTTGCCGTTTATTATGTCGGCTTTTCTTTTTTTGTTTTGAAAAAAGGCAAAATTGCAGAAAACCGCTCACTATAAAAGGCAAACTCAGGAGCTTGAGTTTGCCTTTTAGCCTATCAGTCATGCTGTGTATGATCGATCATTTGCTGAAGGACATCCAGCACATGCTGATCCTCCGGGGAATAAAAAATGGAGGTTCCTGACCTTCTTGATTTGACAAGGCGCAGATTTTTTAAAAATCTGAGCTGGTGGGATACGGTCGACTGCAAAAGTCTCAGCTTTTCTGCAATTTCATTAACCGAATGTTCCCCCTGTGACAGCAAATGAAGGATTTTGATCCTCGTTGGATCTGAGAGCGCTTTAAACGTCTGTGAGACGAGAAACAACGTTTCTTCATCTAATTCAAGCCGACTTTGTTCTTCTGGTATTTCTTGATTTTGCTCGTTCATGTTTTCACCTTTTCCGTACATCGTTTTCCCTCATTTATCATATACCAAAACAGAGCGGATTGAAAAGTTTTCCGAGCGGAGGTTTGTCAGCCTATGTGGTAAACAGCGTCCCTTGTATAGCTTGAATATACCTGTCTGCTGACAGCTGAACGCGCTCCCCGGCATGATTCTTAACGACGCGGCGGAAAGCGTTGTACAGCCTGTTAAACGAAACATCCTTTATTTGATCAGCCATTTGTTTGACCTTCTCCCCCGGAAGAGGAATCAAGTTTGGATAACTGTACATAAAGCTGACCCAGTCTTGGTCTTGAACGACTTGAATAATATCGCCTGTGAGCAAAATCCCCTTGCCTTCGTTTCCATTTTTCCAATGGCAAACGGCTCCTCCTTTAAAATGACCGCCCAACCGGTGCAATGTCAGCCCGGC
Organism: Bacillus sp. KICET-3; assembly: GCF_033261025.1. Lineage (NCBI taxonomy): Bacteria > Bacillati > Bacillota > Bacilli > Caryophanales > Bacillaceae > Bacillus > Bacillus sp. KICET-3. The sequence goes on from NZ_CP137345.1 coordinate 2,498,254, forward strand.
GGATATCTCGACTGATTCCCCCGACCAATAAATGATCCGTCCGCTCGGTCTTTGCACCCATTCTCTATCATCTTCATGAATATAGATCGGCGCATCAAAGGCTTCGGCCCATTCTGCCTGTGTGGAATAATAATGCGGATGGGATAATGCAATCGCCTGAATTCCCCCGATCTGTTTGATGTTGTCGATCGTCTCTTGATCTAAATATGTAATGCAGTCCCACAGTAAGTTAAAGCCCGGCTCTTGAACCAAATAAGCAGTTTGGCCGATGCCAAATCCCGGTGTTGTCGTCAGACTGTGTAAACGCTTCTCCTCATACCGGACGTCGTTTTTGTACTGACCGCTTTTCTGCAAGTCTTCAAGTGTTGTCCATGCTTGGCCTTTTGGATTGACATATTGTCTTTCTTCATTGCATATGCGGCATTCTGTCGGTGGTGCCGGACTTGGCTCATATTGAACCCCGCAAGTCGTGCATATAAAGTTTTTCATCGTTTCTCCCCCTTTCTTCTCTATATTTTACCATATGATGCCGAACTGTCTCGATGTACGGCGCCATGAAAAAAAGCATCCGGAACTCGGATGCTATATGCTGACGTCCTGATACACATCTTCCAGCTGTGAGAAGGAAATATCTCCTGCCGCACAATCCACGGCAGCACTGACGATTTGGTCAAACCCCTCGGCTGAAACGCTGCGCTCCTTTAACCGCCGTTCATACTGTTCAAGTTCTTCCTGCTGCCTTCTTAAATCCTCCTCTTTTCCCTCATAATCATCGGCATTCATCGTTTCCATATTTCTTTTTACAGCTTCTACATAGCCTTTTAATTCATCCATAATAAAGATTCTCCTCGCTTTCCTAAGTCAGTCAAAAGCTTTTGCCAATCCGCTCGTTTTTATACGAAAAAAAGATGTTTCATCCGCTTGCTAGCACACCAAAAAACATTTAAAATATGTCTTAATTTACAATACACATAAGGAGTTCTATAAGTCATTGAAAAACGAAACTGCGCTTAAACGAAGCCTTACACTTGTCCCGCTCGTTGTCATCGGGCTCGCTTATATGGACCCGCTTGTCGTATTTGATTCTTACGGGGTGGTTGCCCAGATGACAAAGGGACATGTTCCGGCGGCATATATGTTCACGGTCGCCGCCCTACTCTTGACAGCTTTAAGCTACGGCAGCATGGTCAAAGCTTATCCAAAAGCCGGATCGGCATATACATATGCGTTTGAAAGCATTCATCCCCGCGCCGGATTTATAGCGGGATGGACGATTATGCTTGATTATCTGTTCCTTCCGATGGTCAACTTCGCGATCAGCAGCGCCTATTTGACAGCAGCGTTTCCGAAGATTCCTCACAGCTTCTGGGTGATCCTGCTCGCTTTGTCGATTACGTTCGTCAATATCTTGGGGATCAAATTAACGGCAAACATTACGTCCTTGTTTGTCGCCTTTCAAGTCATCGTTGCTTTGACATTTACGGGGTTTATGATCACAGGACTTGCAAACGGGCTCGGTTCAGGAGAGCTCGTCTCGGCGGCTCCTTTTTATCAGCCTGATATGGAGCCTTCCCTCATTGTGTCGGGGGCAACGATTTTATGTTTTTCCTTTTTGGGCTTTGACGCGATTTCCACAATGTCTGAAGAAACGATTCATCCGAAAAGGAACATTCCCCTGGCCATCTTTTTAACGGTTGCCATCGGTGGAGTACTGTTCACTGCTGTATCTTATTTTATGCAGCAAATATATCCGAATTATGAAAGCTTTCGGCATGCCGATTCTGCATTGTTGGAAATCGCTTTTTATGCCGGAGGCGCTTTTTTGCGATCTTTCTTTTTGGCCGGAACCATGGTCGCGGTTATTTCATCGTCGCTTTCTTCGCATGCGAGCGCTTCAAGGCTTTTGTATGCAATGGGACGCGACAGCTCTTTGCCGAAGCGTTTCTTTGGGTATGTCCATCCGAGATTGAAAACCCCGGTTTTCAACATCATCTTGATCGGGCTGATTTCGCTGACGGCCATGATCGGAGAGCTGGAGGTCATTTATTCGTTTATCAGTTTTGGCGCATTAGTCGGATTTATATTTGTTCATCTGTCTGTCATCGCCCATTACTATATCCGCCGGAGGCAAAAAGGCGTTTTGAACACGGTGCGCTATTTGATTCTTCCCTTTTTTGGCGCCGCGTTTTTGCTGCTGCTCAGCATCAGCAAAAACGCGCTCATCATAGGAGCCGTTTGGCTGATTGCCGGATTTTTGTATTTCTGGTTCAGGGTCCGTACCCTGCCGGACACCACGTTTGGATTTGATAGAGATTATCGCTAGAAACGTTGATAATATCGCTTGGTCTTGGGATCAAGATATGTCATAATAAAAAGGCTGTGTACTGTTTTCGAGTTAGGGCTTTGTAGAGGTGAAACCATTGAAAAGAAAGAAATCAGGGTGTTTTGCCGGAGCTGGCTGTTTGTGTTTTTTTGTGCTCGTTCCCTTGATCGCGTTCTTGGCCCTCAGCGGTCAGGAGCAGCTGAAATGGCTTCCTCTCGATACTGAAACCAATATTATGGAGAGATTAACAGATTACAAGCCTCTTGTACAAAAAGAGCTTGAAAAGCAGGGGCTGGGACAATATACCTCACTCTTGCTGGGAGTGATCTATCAAGAGTCAAAAGGCAGAGGCACTGATCCGATGCAATCGTCAGAATCTATCGGCATGAAAAGAAATCAGATTGATGATCCGGAAACCAGTATTAAGCAAGGTATCCGCCATTTTTCGGATATGTACAAAAAGGGCCAGAAAAAAGGCGTCGATTTGGCGACGATCATCCAGAGCTATAACATGGGGGCAGGCTACATCGATTACGTCTCTAAACATGGCGGAAAACATACTGAGAAACTGGCGAAGGAATTCTCCGAAAAACAAGTGAAAAAAAATCCCGATTTGTATAACTGCGGAGGAGATAAAAACAACTTCCGCTACCCATATTGCTACGGGGATTATTCTTATTCGGAAAAAGTATTGGAACGAACAAAAAAAGTAGAAGAAAGAATTGAAGGTTTAACACTTGAACATTAAAAAAACGGGACCGGGCGCAAGCTGTTTTGTATGCGCCCGGTTCGTTGTTCATTTCCAGCGAACATAAGCATCGCCTGCAACATGCATGCCATGCTTTTTAAAGTCCGCAGATGATCAAGAGATTCATCAATCATACCGCATTACGCTAAAAATCCACCCTCTTTTAACATCTCTTTTACTTCTTTCTTTGAGATTAAAAAATCATTCGAACTTAATTTTTTCGTTTGAAGGGGCCCGTAGCCGGCGTAATGTGCATGTAATTCCGGAATTTTGATCGAAGGCAGCACGACTGAAAGATCATCCGTAAATGAAACGGCATGCTGGCGCTCATGCGCGGATATCAGCAGTTCATGCAGTTTTTCCCCCGGTCTGGCCCCGCTTTCAATGATGGACGTATGTTGACTGCCATAAGCCTCGATCAGGACTTCCGCCATATCCAAAATCCTGCAGGCCGGCGAGTTCATGATGAAAATCTCTCCGCCTATTCCTTGAACAGCCGCTTTCAATAAAAGCTGGATCGTTTTTTCCTTTGTTAAAAAGAAGCGGGTCATTCTTTTATCCGTGATGCTTACCTGGTTCTTCTGCCGGATTTGGTCTTTAAAAAGCTGCAGGACGCTTCCGCTGCTTCCGAGCACATTTCCTCCCCTGACACAAATAAAAGCCGTTTCAGAATTCAAATGGTTCGCATAAATAATCAGCTTTTCGCCGATCGCTTTCGTCATCCCGTAAAAATTAACAGGATCGGCCGCTTTGTCAGTTGATACATTGATCACTTTTTTGACGCCATTTTCAATTGCCGCCTCAATGACATTTTCAGTGCCTGTCACATTGGTTTTTAACGCTTCAAGCGGTTGTTCCTCACAAACCGGGACATGCTTAAGCGCGGCTAAGTGAAATACATAATCGACCCCTTTAAGCCCCGACGCCAGGGCTTTCCGATCCCGGATATCGCCGATGTAAAACGTTAATTCGGATCTTCAATTTCCCTTCTCATCTGAACTTGTCTCTCTTCATTTCTGGAAAATACAATGATTTTTTTCGGATTTAAAGATAGCAACTGAAGGATGAGCTCATGGCCCCATGAACCTGTTCCCCCGGTAATGAAAATGACTTTATTTTCAAACATTCTTTTTCCTCCTCAGAACTGGACTGAAAAATAACTGGCTAAACGAGTTTGATCCCTTCAAACAGCGATGTCCACAAGTCATGGTTTGCCTCCCATATTTCTTCACCAGGTAATTCAACAGCGCAAACTTTCTCCAATGGCCAATGGTTTTCGACAATGCCGGTGACGTTCGTATGCCGTACGAGGAGGACACTAAAGTCATGCTGAACCATTTCTGACAAAATGAGTTCAAGTTCCTTTGCCTCTTCAAAACTGCCCTCTGTCCTGACAAATAGAATTCGCTTGCCTGTTGACATTTTTTCTAAAAAGCGGTTAATCCTTCTGTTGAACTTCTCTATGACTTCAGGATACGTAGCCAGATCATCTAGTGTATTTTTATCCGCATCAAAATCATGAACCGATCCGACATGATAATTATCATCTATCACATAGATAGTAGATCCCTCTTTTTTTTCGGCAGTGTTATAGCCTGCTACCCTGAGATTTTTTGCTTCCATAAAGCCTGTAAATCGATTTCGAAGAAGTCGGTTAACGTCTGATAAAGAATAAGTAGCAAACCAGTCAAGAGGACCTGCAAACGGCCTTAAATCGTGCTTTCTAAGCTGAATCGCCGCCAAACAGAGGTGTCCTAAGCTAAAAATAGCATCATAATCCCCTTTAATGTTTTGTAAATTCATATTCCCAACTCCCTTTACTTCCCTCCTGTAAATCTGCTCGCCAATAGGCATGTCAAACTTTCACATGCGGATTCTTTTTAGTATTGTATGCTTTATGGTAGTGAAAGGTAAACGACAGCTACCTACTCTTTTTGGATTTCAATGAGAAAAAGTCTGGAAGCCGGCAAACATGAAAAAGCCTCCGGTTTCCGAAGGCTAATTAATAGTCAAGTTTTTATACATTCCCGCTTTTCTCATGATTTTCCTGAGCGGCTTTAAGGACTTTTACAGTTTCGGGACTTGGCAGGGTATGATCTTCAGGAAGCGTTTCTCTTAGTGTTTCTACTATATTCCGGTCCATATCTTTAAGGGTATTTGCCGCTTCAGTAACTTTAGGCAGTGATTCTGTTATTTCTCCCGAATCTTCTCGATCCGTATCAGTAAAAGTGTTTCCTGCTTTAGAAACTTTAGGCAATGATTCTCTCATTTCTCCCGAATCTTCCCGATCCAAACGATTAAAAGTGTTTCCTGCTACAGAAACTTTAGGCAATGATTCTGTCATTTCTCCTGAATCTTCTCGATTCAGAGTGTTTCCCGCCACAGAAACTTTAGGCAATGATTCAATGATCTCTTCTAAAGCTTCCCGATCCATGCCTTGAGCGACTGCTGACATAATGTCATTTAAGACTTTATTATTATTTTCTAATATCTGATTATTCATATTGTCAAAGATTGAATTTAAGTCTCTGATTAATGGTTTCATGCTATCGTCGACAGATTCGCTTAATTCTGAAACGGATTCTTCCGTAGAGTCAGATCCCGCTGTATCCTCTGTACCTTCCGATGATTGTTTTGCCCGTTCTTCAGCTAATTGGAAGAGCAGGTCGAGATACTCCGCCCACCAATCGGCATCTATTTCTTTATTGATTGTATCGAGCAAATGATTGACAATTAGCGTTTTCATTTAACATCACTCCCTGTTTCAGTAACATTTTCATAAACATTAAGAACCTTGCTGACCGCTTGATCCATATCCCAATGCTTCTTCGCAAACTCCTTGGCATTTGACCCCAATTTGCTTCTAAAATCATCGTCATCCAATAAACGATCCATATGGCTGCACAATGCTTCCGGATCCCCTTTAGGGGCTACCAATCCTGTTACTTCGTGTTCAACCATTTCCGGCAGGCCGCCAGTATCACTGACAATGGCAGGAACCCCGGCTATTTGAGATTCAATGAGTGATAAAGGCTGGTTTTCCAAAAGACTTGGAAGAACATACATATCGGCAAGTGACAGCAGATAAGGGATATCATCGCGCTTTTTCAAAAAGATCACGTCATCTTCAAGACCAAGCTCCCTGCTTTGAATTCTGAGAGGCGCCAGTTTCTCTCCTTCTCCGACGATCCAGCAGACCCAGTCATTTCGAATATTCTTCAATTGACCAAGCGCATTCACTAAATCATGGACACCTTTAATCTCAGTGAGCCTTCCCGTAAACAGGATGACTTTTTTATCTGTGGCAGGAGGTTCGCTTGTTTGAGTGTTCATTCTTTCCAAGAAACCATTGATGTCATAGCCGTATTGAAATACTTCGATTTGCCCGGCAGGCACGGAAAATTCTTCAGTCAGAACGTTTTTCAGCCACTCGTTGGCGACAATCGTCTTATCGGCGGAAATTGCCCCCGTTTGTTCAAGATGGTCATAGTAGGCTCTTGCCAGATACGAGGTGGAAGACCTGTGAATGGTTTTGAGCTGTGCTCTGATTTCATGTGCGACACTGCCGTGAAGGGTGGTGACGAGCGGGATATTCTTTGGAAGCACTCTTTTGATGCTTGAGCTCGAAATAATATCCTGCGCATGTACGACATCATATTTTTCCAGTCCCAAATATGCGGCGCCCATCTCATACGCATAACGCTGCTGTTCGGTATAACTGACCAATTGATTTGCAAAGATTTCCGGAAACTGATCTTTGCTCATGATTGTATTGATTAAAGGAAGCAGCTGGCTTTTTTCTATGCTTCGATTTTCATTTACAACATGAACGATCTTGTTCTCTTTCCCATAACCCAGCAAATCTACTTCATGCCCTAAAGACTCGAGTTTTTCTCTTAATTGGACCATGTATGTCCAGACACCGCCTACATGGGGAATATCCCAATAGGTAGCAAGTAGTATTTTCATAAGCATCTCCCTTTTCATTTCTATCCAATGCTCTAATTATTTATATTTGTCATATCCAATTCTTGTGTAGGACGTTTATCTATTTCGGACAGATTATTTTCAAAAAAGAAAGCGAGAGATTTTTTCGAAGGATCAGAGCAAATAAAAAAAGCCGGTTGTCCGGCTTTTTTAATAGTAAGGGGAAATGAGAACATATACGAGGACGCCGGTCAAGCTGACATACAGCCAAAGCGGCATCGTCCAGCGTGCGATTTTGCGGTGGCGTTCAACCTGCATGCTGAGCCCCCTGAATAATGTGAACAAGGCCAGAGGAACGATCACGGCAGACAAAATAATGTGGGTGATCAGAATAAAATAGTAGATCGGCCGAATAATGCCTTCCCCTCCGAAATGGGTATCAGGCATCAGCGAATGATAGGTCAGATAAGACACGAGAAAGATCGCCGTTGTTGTAAACGCTGCAAAAATAAATCGTTTGTGCGCTTTAATGTTTTTCTGCTTAATCATGATAAGCGCCGCAACTAGAAAAATGAACGTAAAACTGTTGCAGACGGCGTTAAGCAGCGGCAAAAACGTCAGATCCAAATGGCTGAATTTGTCGCCTTTCGGGATAAAAAACAGCAATGCGATGACACCGTTGATGATGATTGTCAAAGCGACAACGATGCCTGTAAAATTCTTATTTTTTTCTGTATGGCTCATATACGATAATCTCTCCTATTTGTTCAAGCTATCAAAATCGTATTCAATATCAGGGGCATTGTCAATGTTTTCGCTTTGTTCGTTGGAATTTAGACATAGAAAACACAAAAATTCCCTCCGGGCTTTCCGCCCAGGAGGGAATGATGTCTTTAGAAGTTCATTGCATCGTTGGCCATGAGCTTCTCTGCTTCTTCTTCTGTCACGATGTCAGCTTTTTTCGGTTTATGACTGAATGTCACATCACCGTCGATTTCTTTAAAAGAAGAATTTGTTGTGATACCGATTGATGCAGGGAAATCTTTAATGTCAAAGTCGATTGAGATATCGGCTTTTTCAGAAAGGATATTTTTCTTATCATCAAGCGTAGTTGTCACTTTATATTTCTTGAACGTCAAATCTTTCAGGTTGTCTTTTACATTGTTCAAGTCTTCTTTTGACAACGTTTTTTCAGAAGCTTCGCCAATAATTTCGATGATTTTCACAAGCGCCTTTTTGATTTCTTCGTCATTAAGGCTGAATGTGAATTTCTCAGAGGCGCCCTGCTCTTTTTCTTTGTCTGTTAAGTCTGCTTGCTTAAATTGATCTGAAGATAGATTATCGGCCGCTTTTTTGATTGAATCCATTAGTTTCTTTTGGATTTCTTCCGTTTCTCCTGATGATGACTGATCTTCTTCAAGCGGGAATTCTAAATATTTTCCTTTCAGGCTGTCAAAGTTCATTCCGGCTGTCCCAAGGAAGATTCCGAAATTATCAAGAACGCTGTCCAGTTTTATGTACCCTACTTGTTTTTTCTCATCCATAAACACAGGGACATCAAAATTCATTGTCATGTTTTCAACTTTTACTTGACCTTTTAAAACAATTTCTGATTGTTTTGTTTTTGAATCCGTCTTACCGCTGACCGTTAATTTTAAATTATTTAATATTTCGGCAACCTGCTTATCTTCCGCTCCCATATTGGAGGCATCTACTTTCAAGCCGATATCCGATGAAAAATCGTATTTTTCCGCTTCAGCTAATTTTTTGTAAGCGGCTGCGTATGATCCTTTTGGATCAGCTTGCTGACATGCAGCTAATGCAAGAATAAAAACTGAAACGACTAAAAATAAAAACCAGTTTCTTTTCTTCAAACTTAAACGCTCCTTTTGTCATGTTTTTTTCTGGGTTTAAGAGGATATAAGATCATTCATCCTAGCGAAATATACCAGAAGTCATAAGCATTCTATCACAAAATAGATTCGCACAGATGAAAAATATGCTTAAAATTACTTTAAAATTTGTTTTTAGCTAGATTGGCAAATTGCCATTCTTTTTGCCTGGAATGGTTGCCTAAGGAACAAAAAGCGGTAAAAAACAACGAAAGGAACGGCTATTTCTGCGTTTTGCATGTGTGAAAATATTTTAAAAGATTCGAAAGCACAAAAAGGCAGAGGAACATACTCCTCTGCCTTTTTTATCGGGCGAGCCCCCACGGAGAAAAGATGAGATAAATTCCGGCCATCACACAAATCACAAGGATGGAAGCCAGTTTTACATGTTTCCACGGCTTGAGGTCAACCTGCGGATTGATCTCAAGCTGAAACTCCTGTGCCCTCGGCCGTACCTTTCCGACCAGGAGCATGAGCAGAACGGAAAATGGAAATAAAACCGCCAATATATATAAGAAATGAATGTGGCCAAAATAAATTTTTGATATCGCGTACAGGATGATATGCGCTGGAATCGCGAGCTTGACAGCTAATGCCGGCACTTTTTTCGAGAAAAATCCGACGACGACGGCCGCCAAAACCGGCACATTAAAAAATCCGAACATCTCCTGAAGGTAATTGTAAAGCCCCGACGGTGCAAACAATATGAAAGGCGCGATAAAGATGGACACGGTTCCGAGGATGATGACAAATATTCTTCCCGTTTTAACAAGCTCCTCTTCTGTCGCATCAGGCTTGAAAATCGGTTGATATAAATCCAATGTGAATAAAGTGATCGTGCTGTTGAGCGATCCATTGAATGAGCTCAAAATCGCCCCGAATAAAACAGCGGCAAAAACCCCGACAAACGCGGTCGGCAGCAAGTCAACGACAAGCCTCGGATAAACGGTGTCCGGATTAGCAATGTTTCCTCCATAAAGATGGTAAGCGATCACACCCGGGAGAACAAGGTAAAACACACCGATCGTCTTAAAAAAACCGGCCAGCAATGCCCCTTTTTGTCCTTCCGCTAAATTTTTGGCCCCCAGCGCCCGCTGTACGATCGATTGATTGACGGCCCAATAAAACAAATTGTTAACCAAGAGGCCGGTGAATATCGTCGGCCATGGCACTTCGGCGGAATTGTCCGCTGATAGGGAATTCAGCTTTTCGGTATGTACAGATGTCAGCTTTGAATAGCCGTCTGCCAGGCTGCCGTCGCCGATTGCGATGATGCCGAGCACAAAGATGAAAAGCCCGCCGAAAATCAAACCGATCCCATAAATGGCGTCAGCGGATGCCGCGGCTTTAAGTCCTCCAAAAAATATGTAGCAGCAGCTTGCAGCACCGATAAATAGCGAGATCAGCAGGACTGTCGTGAACGTATTTGCGCCGAGAAAAGCAGAAATGCCAAACACCTGATCCAGCACGAGCGCCCCCGAATAAAGCACCGTAGGCAGAAAGGATGTCGCATATCCCAGCAACAACAGTATTGAAACAATCTGCCGAGTTCTTTGATCATAGCGTTTTTCAAGAAAATCCGGAATGGTCGCAACACCTGTCCCGAGATAGCGCGGCAGAAACACAAACGCCAGCATAATCAACGCGAGCGGTGCCGTGACCTCCCAGGCCATTGCGCTCATTGTGCCGGCATAGCTTTGCCCGTTTAACCCGACCATTTGTTCTGTCGATAAATTTGTCAAAAGCAAAGAGCTCCCGATATAAAGAGCGGTGAGGCTGCGGCCTCCGAGAAAATATCCGTCTGAAGTTTTCAAATTGATATCCTTTGTCCTCAAATAAGAAAAAATAAAAATTCCCGCATTAATGATAATGAATGTCAAAACAATCCACAGCAATGTCTCCATCTCCTTTTAAATGATGATCAGCTTTTGGAATATCTATTCATCTACCCATCTATCAAGCTGACAAAACATCAAAAAGCAGAAAAAAAGACACTGACCATTATATGTCCAGTGTCCATTGTCCAGGCAAAATCGCCGCATGTATTATTTTAAAACTTTTACTTTAACCGTTCTGACGCCCCAATTTATTGCGTCAGATTTGCTAGGAACAAATACGTCAATTTTGTTCCCTTTAATAGCGCCGCCGGTATCTGCAGCAGTCGCTTCACCATAGCCTTCAACATGAACTTTGGTGCCAAGCGGAATCACGTTTGGATCGACAGCAATGACTTTGGCGTTTTTATTGGCTTTTAAATTGATTCCTGTCGCTGTGACACCTGACATTCCGCCATCGTCAGCTGTGTATGCTGTCGCAGTAACCGTCAGCTCTTTAGCAGTGCTTTGTGATGTATTAGAATCAGATGCTGCCTCTTTTTCCGCTGCAGGCTTTTGAGCTGGAGCAGCCTGTTCAGTGTTTACTTTCTTTTGAACAGGAGCTTTTGCTTCCGCAGGCTTTGCCGGAGCTTGAGCCTGAACTGTCGCCTGACCATCAACAGCAATCGTTGTATTCGGATAAATCATATCTGATTTTATGTTGTTCCAATTTTTGAGATCATTTACAGTGACGCCAAATTTTTGGGCGATTTTCCAGAGAGTGTCTCCCTTTTTGATTGTGTATTGTTTCTTTTCTGTTGTTTTTTCTGAAACGTTCAGCTTTTGGCCTGGAATAATAACATCAGAAGAAAGCTGGTTCCATTCTTTTAAATCCTGCAGGCTTACACCTTGTTTTTGCGAGATTCCCCAAAGTGTATCACCTTTTTGGACTGTTACTTCTTTTGCAGAGGCACTCGCTCCGAAAGCAGTTGTAGACAGTGCCGCAACTGCAACAAAGGACATAAACGTCTTCTTCATAAGTAAATCCTCCCTTGTTAGCTTTTTATTGTTCGGCTAACAGGAGCTATCGTAACATATGAAAATGTCAATTCAATAACAAAACAATTTGTTTTTGATTACAGTTCTTTTACAAGAAAGATTTTCCACGCTTGTACAAACCCGGATAAATTAAGCGATATCAAGGTTTTTTTGAGGTTTTATGTTTTTTAAAAAAGAGTTTTACTAAAACATTTAAATTCGTATTTTTATGATTCTTTTTCTGTTTTATAGGCTATTAGCTCCTGTAAAAATACAGCGCCGTACTTCTGTTTTTTTTGTTCTCCCACTCCTTTGACATCCATTAATTCTTCCTCTGTCAATGGCATTTTGCCGCTCATTTCCTTCAATGTTTCATCAGAAAAAACAACAAAAGGAGGCACTCCCTGTTCTTGTGCAAGCTTCCGGCGCAGCACCCTTAAACGTTCAAATAACTGATCATCCTGAACAATGCGGGCGGCTTCCATTTTTTCTTTACGGGCCACCTGTTCCCTCCCGAGCAATACGTTCCGTCCCTTGTTTGTAACAAAGAGAATCGGATAAGTCCCGTCAGACATCTGTATGTAATCATCGGAAATTAAAAACTCGATAAAATCGCTGATCTCTGACAAGGACTGATGACTTAAAATACCGTACGTCGATAAATGCTGAAACTGGTTTTCTATGACTTTCTTATTTTTAGAACCGGCAAGAACCTGTGCTACCATTGTTTTTCCGAATCTTTCCCCCATCCGGATCATACACGATAATACCATCTGCGCTTCCTTTGTCACATCCGCGGCGTTTCTTGTATCAAGGCAGCTGCCGCATCTTCCGCAGTCTTCCGTCTGCTGCTCGCCGAAGTAGCCGAGAATAAACCGCTCAAGACAGCCTTCAGTATGGCAGAAATCGACCATTTGCCTCAGCTTTTTCATGTCTTGGGCCTGAATGGCTTCATCTTCTGTCGACTGTTCGATTAAAAAACGCTGAAGACGGATGTCCTGCGGGGAAAACAACAAAATGCATTCGCTGTCAAGACCATCGCGGCCGGCCCTTCCTGCTTCCTGATAATAGCTTTCCATGTTCTTTGGAATCTGATAGTGGATGACGTAGCGGATATTTGTTTTATTTATACCCATTCCAAACGCGGAAGTCGCAACCATGACACTGATGCTGTCATTCAAAAACAGATCCTGCTGGCGGTCCCGTTCATCATCATTCATCCCGCCGTGATAACATCCGGCAGATATCCCCTTTTGCGAAAGTTTTTCAGATATTCTTTCCGCCTCCCGCCTTGTCGCCGTATAAATAATTCCCGCTTCAGAACGGTTTTTTTCAATGTAGGCTTCAATGAAACGGTCCCTGTTTTCGCCTTTAACGATTTTAAACGTCAGATTATCCCTTGAAAAACCGGTAAAAATCGTATTTTCCTTTTGAATACCAAGCTGTGCGCATATATCTTCATGAACTTCAGGAGTAGCGGTAGCCGTCAGTGCCAGCACGACGGGGCGGCTGCCGAGAGCGCCAAAAAAGCTTTCAATATGCCTGTAGCTCGGTCTGAAATCGTGGCCCCACTGGGAAATACAATGGGCTTCATCTATCGCTGCAAGCGGAATATGAAGATGTGAGATCACACGGATAAAGTCCGGGGAGGCTAAACGCTCAGGCGTGACATAAAACAGCTTGTACCCGCCTTCGCTTAATATGGACATACGTTCCTCAATCATGCGGGAATCAAGGGAGCTGTTGACGTATGAAGCTTCAATGCCAAGCTGGTTTAAAGCATCCACCTGATCTTTCATCAGGGAAATTAAAGGGGAAATCACGAGGGTCGTACCTTCAAACATCAGGGCCGGGATCTGGTAGCAAATCGATTTGCCTCCGCCTGTCGGCATTATGCACGCCGTATCCCGCCCTTCTAAAACAGATTGAATGGCTTCCCGCTGCCCCGGCCGCAATGACGGATAACCAAAATAACGCTGCAGTAGTGATTCAGCTTTCTCCAACATACTACTGAAAACCTCTCTTTAGATCGTCTTCTTTCTGTGCCTCCATCATATCATATTTGGAAGGGCAGACAATCACCTTTGCTAAAAAGGTAAAATAAAGATCCAAAAAGAATGTTTAAAAGGTTGATGGCACTTCTCCTACTGATCTGAGGTTTTCAGCCGCCTCTTGGCAAAGGCTTCTATACTCCAACGCACTTTTGGAGCTGACTTCGCCTTGAACGATAAATCTTAAATTCCAAAGCTCCCTTACTAGCGACACCGTTTCTTTCGAGACAGCGCCTTGTTCATGAAGCACATCGATGACACGCAGCAGATCATGATGGCCAGAATCGGCATCATACCTTTTCGCGGCCTGATGCAAGGCCTCTTCCACTTCAGACCACGCACTGTCTATGACGGCTGTTGACGGGCTTCGGGACTTGATTGCTGCCTGCCCGGCCTTTCCTTTGATCCTTGCGGCAGCAAGCGCTTGAACCCGCATGCCGAATTCCAATTCAAAATCTTTATACTTTAATTTCATAAGCTCCTTCAGCCGTTCAGATACAGGTTCTTTAAGCAGCAATACAATGATGACCAATGTAACAGGCCATATCAATGAATGGATCACATGAGATATAAATTCAAGCCAATCCATGAATCAGCCTCCCTTTCTCACTTGATATTTAACCTAATAGACATTGATTTTTTTGATGCACAGGTGATATGTTGTGAACAGAAGAATAAAAGGCTCAGGGAGGTAACCGTGCTGATACTCGTCATTTTGGCCGGATTCATCGGAACAATCATCACAATCTTGAGAACGATAGTGAAACAAAACAATAGAATTATCGATTTATTGGAAGAAAAAACAGGTCATCCGCCAAACACGAAACACTAGCTATGTTCCCCGCCTGACTTCAAAAAGCATATAGAGGAGATGAAAACAAACATGACAGACGTTAAACAGCGGCAAAAACGACTGGCAGGCGCGGTAATCGCAGCTTTGTTTTTAATCACCGCCTTTCCTTCCTTATCCGCTACAAAAAACATCTCAAAAGAGCAACAAAATCCCGATCTCGATACCCTTTTAAAAGAACACTCTGTTGAAATGGCTGGATACACAGTGATTGATGAAGAAAAAATGAAAGACGCTTATGGCGAGGACACTACAAAAACGCTATTAAACTTGGCCAGAATGGCGAAACATCATTAACAATTTGTCCGCAAACTGTATAGGTTTGCGGATTTTTTCCTCCGCAGTAAGGACACCTCTTGAATCTGAAGGCTTTTCCAAATCTATATTATCATAACGGAATAAAAATTTGAATATTCAAACCATTAAATGTGAATAAAGACTCCTTCCGTACAGGCCGATATTACTTGTAAGGAGGTGGTTGAGTTGGATATCGCTGTTTTATCGATGGCTATGAGTCAATCCGCGCTTGCCCAAAACGTGAATATTTCCTTAACGAAAACGGCTTTGGACACCGCCGAGCAAAATGCGGAGCAATTGATCGACATGGTAAAAGCGCCCCACCCTGTTTCAGGCCATCATATTGATCTGAAAGGCTAAGGCAAAGAGCATGCATGTCAGCCTGTCTGGATGCATGCCCTTTTCTGAAACAAAAAAATTGCCGTCTCCCCCTTTATTTTTTCGGATTTTTGTACTATAATATTGTTCTGTGTCCCAGTAGCTCAGGTGGATAGAGCAACAGCCTCCTAAGCTGTGTGTCGGGAGTTCGAATCTCTCCTGGGACGTATTGAAAGAAAAGAGACAAATCCTTGATACGTAAGGGTTTGTCTCTTTTTTGTTTGTGATTCCGATCGGATTATCATGTATCTGTGATCATCTTGTGGCGGATTTATTTTAATGCAAACAATGCTCGAATATAATTGAAACACCCGTTTAAAAATGCCTTTTCGACAACTTCATTTCCTTTCATTTTCAAACCACTTTTATAAACGCCATCTCTTCTTATTTTCAACGTGTTTTGAAAAAATCATTTTGGTGGTCACGCTTAATATGTGGTCAAAAAAACTCTATATTGCCAATATGGTTGATACCATTCAAGGGGTACAGACAACATTTCGGAAATTTGGACGGTAAGCAAATTTCAATTAAAAAGCCAATTTCCGTATAAAAAATTGACCTTTAACTATCCTATAAATCTAGATTAGACAATTCTTTTTTGATATGTGTGCGGAATTTTGCATCTTTTAAAAATTTGAGCTGAAAACCGTTCATATTTCGAGAAAGTTTTGCTTGCTCTAATACAGTTAAATCATTTGCAAAAAATGCAATTTCTGTCTGGTTTCGTTGTTTATCTGTCGCATACATTGCAATTGTAAGAATAAACGGAGTAGATCCTCCCTTTTGTCCCGCATGAATAAGCCATTCACGATTGTTTTGGTTTTCCATTATTTGTTCCATTACTGGATTAAGATATTTATATACATTTTCATTAAAATGTATTTTGCTGTTTAGTTTTTTCATAATTGATACATAGTCTTCAGTAGTTGATCGGGGCAAACGGTCGGACCAAATTTTTTGAAAATCCATGACCAAAGTTTTTCTTAATTGGTTTTTTTCTTGATCAGTTAGTGGTTGGCTCAGCCATCTATTATGAATGTCAATCGCTCTATTGCGGTATTCAGACATGTCCATGTTTTTTATTACTTTTAATACTTCTTTTTTTGACAGGTTCTTTTCATTCATCAGTTGGGCAGGTATGTACAGTGCGCTTACAATAGGATATATAGGCTCATGATTTAACATACCTAAGCTCTTTGGAACATGGTTGATGTTTTGAAGGCCAAGCACCTCCATTAAGTATTCAGTATTTGCATTAGAACTGTAAGCAATCATCCCGTATGCTACCTCGCATAATGGAACACTATCTGTCTCTTTGTCTTTTTTCAATTGAGTAATCCAAGCCTCATGCGCATCACCATCTGTTTTCGGAATATAGAATTTATCTAATTCCTTTAACTTTACTTCTTTTTGCGGGTCAATTTTCCCTTCTGCTGCTTGTTGTGCATATTCAATTGCCAAGATGATTTTGACAGTACTTGCTAGAGGAAGCTGTTCGTGTCCGTTAACATCTACCCAAGTTTCATCATTGTGCTTTATGGATAATGAGACATTTCTACTTCCTGATTTTGCTTTGACAAACTGAACAATATATTCATGATTTAACTTTTTTATTTCCCTCCGAAACATCAAAATGCCGATTCCTATTACTAAACCAAGAGAAATTACTATACCTACGATAACCCATAGTGCAATCTTCAATTTAACACTCCCTATAAAATGTTTCATTTCAAATTACTATACTTACGCTGAAAAAGATGTAAAGTTTCAATTTAAATATAGTTATGTCGTTACTTCAATAAAAACAGTTCCTTAATGGTACTAAAAACAACGTTGCTTTTCCGGCGATACCATCCGCAGACAGCCCTTTCGCCATTTGAAATGCTTTCACGGCTTTCTCAAGGCCACAGCCAAAGATAGAACGGAGGCCGGTTCGCCTCAGTGAATTCAAAAGGAGACACAAACCTCAAAGGAATTTTTATTAACTTCATTTGTATTTGAAATAACCGATATTTATAATAGTTTAAACTCAATATGCAGTCCTTGTTCATCTAACAATGCAGATTTACTTAATTAAAATTGAAATAAGTTAATCTATGTAAAAGGAGGATTTTTTATGGACAATCATTACCCAGTGCAAATCGAACAAATAATTAAAGCATTGTCTAAATCCTGGTCTTTAGACTCAAGCTCAAAATGGAGTAAGGATAATCCTGCAAAGGGACAATGTGGCGTAGCCACTTTAGTAGTACATGATATATTGGGTGGAGAAATAAAGAAAACAAAACTGCCTGATGGGTGGCATTTTTATAATTTTATCAATGGTAAAAGATATGATTTAACGCTTTCTCAATTTAAAGAAGACATCCTGTATATGGATATTCCCTCAAATAGAGACGAAGCATATTCAGATACCAACGAGAAACAATATAAGTATTTAAAACAAAGTGTTATGAATCATTTGCCTTTTTCAAATATTGAGTCACGTTAGCTTCATAAAATAGAGCCTATTTTTTAAAATAAAAGTTACGCCTACTTTTTCTCACGTCTCTTCAATGTGTTTTGAATAATGGGTGGTCACACTTAAATATGTGGTCAAAAAAGCTGTATCGATTTATAAACCAACGTTTTTTAGTTGTTTTTCCTCCTTGCGTTCCGTTACCGCTGACAGACATCATACGGAGCTCTCTCGCCTATCCTATTTTTTTATTTCCGCCAAAAAGTAGAACAGTCTGCCTTATCCAAAATATTAAACTCGATTATTTTCTCAAGTAATGAGTAATCAACCGGACTATCCCACTGGATACGTACCAACTGCTTGGTGTGATCATAGCCGGCCTGCACAATTTGATCTGAAAATTGATGAATCCCTGCCATTTCAGGGGCAACAGCCATATGATGTTTGGCTACGCTAAAGCCAATAATAAATGTGCCGTGATCGGTAAACATAGGCTGATTCCACGCAATTTTCGGCATTAAATTCGGAAATTTTTTAGTTACCCAACCCAAAACTTCTTCCGTTCTGGCCCGATGTTGCGGATTATCAATACCCGCCAAATATTCTGCAAAAACTTCCATGTTGTTCACTCCTAAAATAAATTTATTTTTAAACGGTGTAATTTTTCATGCCAATATGCCATTTCGCAATTGAACTTTGGCTAGAAGTCTATTTTAGCACAGAATGATTCTGGCCTTCCCTACTCTTAAGCCTGCTTTTTGTGATGAAAACAGTTTTGTCCATGTGGTTTTTTCAGAACAGCTATTAAGTTTGAGTCAAGGCGATTCCCCCATGTCCCTTATAGAAAAGCGGCCGCCAATCAGCTGAACAACATATAACTATGTGCAATAGATCAACGTCCGCAGGCTTTCCACCTTGAACTCAGGTTTATCGTATGACAAAATGAAATAGAAAAAGCCCCCCATTTTATCCCCCCTTTTTGTTGGGTTTGTCTTGGATGTTGAACATAAAAAACCTTGAAAGGCAATGCCAATCAAGGTTCTAGAATTACATTTTATTCTTCATCATCTTCATAAAGGTTGTCCAAAAATTCATTGATGTTATCAGCTAGAAAATACATATTGCTCATGCCATCAGGATTCTCTGACTCTTCTTCATGATCCCAAAAGTAAATCTTTTCATAATAAGGTTCTTGGGTTCCTATGCAAATAACATTTCCTGCGGGATCTTCTGCAATAGGAATAAATCCTTCAGGCAAACGGTCTTCCATTATGTCCAAAAAATCCTCTACATTATCATACATATCCCCAATTCCATAAAAAACATTTAAGACACTGGAACCTTGTTCATCTGAAATTTTAAATGTATTTGGCCTTGCTTTACCGCCATTCCATTTTAATAAAAATTCTCTATAAAGCTCTGACAGCTTAACATTATTTTCTGATTCAAATTGTTCGATTTGTTCCAATGAAAGTTGATCGTGTGAATTAATGATTTGCGCCATATTACACTTCCTCCTCTTTATTAAAAGTATTAACCCCACCAATGCGAGTAAATTCTCAATGAACTATTTTATCAACCAGCACCATTGTTTTTCCATCTTCATGATGATGCCATGCATGTCCTTCTGGCGGATCAGAGTCCTTATTTAAGCCAGCCTTTAAATTTGCCTGTTTAAAGGCTGCTGAACGATTTGTTGGTTTTGCCCCCTCTATCTCTACAGTAGGGTGCATACGCTAGCTTAAAGCTACTCTCTCGACTAATGGGAAAGAGTCAACGAAAAAAAGCGAATGAATACCATCTCAACAGACAGAATAAGAAAAGGTGATATTTCAACACATGCCGTAAAGGAGTGAAACCATTTGATTCATGTAAAATTCAAGTATTGAACAAATAAGAAATGACCATGAGACTGATACAGCTTTCAAAGCAGATGACCCTAAAAAACATGGTTCTATTCCTAAAAGAACTAAAATAAGTTTTTGCCTTAATCCCATCTGACAAAATAAAATTTCAATAATATGGAGTGAGTGACGTGACTCAAAAAAATGGAGCAGACAGACCGGATGATTACAAAAGATTTTCTTCATTAGACAAGGAATATGATGTTCAGCAATCTTTAGATAGCAGCGCTAAGACAGAGAATGTAAACACTGAAACACAAACTCATAACAAAGAAAACATAAATGACACTACAGATGTTGCCGGAAAATATTTCGACCCCTCGGATTATCAAGGAACCACGCAATTGGAAAAAGGATTGGCCGAAACTCATGAACAGGTCAGTGATGACTATTTTGAAGGGACTATCGATCAAAATTTGGACTAGTCATTCTAACGGGACTAACTTGAAAGAGTAAGTTAGTTCCGTTTTTGATTAACAGCCACAGTAAAAATGACTGTCCTCAAATCAATGGGTTAACTAACCAGATCACAAATTAAATCCAGCTTCCAAGTGGAATCGAGATGGCAGGGACAGGAGATTTCCTCCATTGAAACGAGCTGTTGCTGTGATGATTTTACAGCCAGCTTCTGTATTCGCTGGCATTTCTTTTGTCCCAGCGGCCAATGTATGAACTGTATGCTGAATCGCTTCAACGCCTGATGTATCAGTTGACGCTGCCGCTTCTTGTATTAGAGATGCGACCTGTTGCACCAAATATGAAAGCTTCTTCCCACCTATGTGGAAAAGAAGCTTTTTTTGATTCAAATGATTCTGTTATCGTTTTTATAAACTTTTTTGAGTTGTTGGTCTGACAATTAACTCATTAATCGCTACATGTTGTGGCTGTTGAATGGTAAATAAAGTGGTTTCAGCAATAGCCATTGGCTCCAACTGCTTCCATTCGTCTCCGCCCAATTTCTCAATGACACCAGGAATGTCCTTATCAGTGATCGTTTGGTAAAGTTCTGTTTCAATTGCTCCTGGAGAGATCAGTGTAACACGAATATTTTGGTCTGCCCGAAGCTCTTGGCGCATACCTTCTGTTAAAATGCGTACTGCATGTTTGGTTGCACTGTAAATAGAGCTTGTTGGAAAAATAACGTGGCCGGCTATGGAAGCCATATTAATAATGTGGCCTTCATTGCGCTCTTCCATATGTTTGTATACCGCGGCCATACCATATAATACTCCCTTGATATTGACATCAATCATCCGATCCCATTCATCCACTTTTAATTTATTGAAGAAAGAAAGCGGCATCAAGCCCGCATTATTGATTAGGACATCAATTTTCCCATATGTTTCAATGGTTTCTTCCGCAAGTGTCTCCATATCTGTACGGGAAGTAACATCTGTTACTTTATAGCTTGCCTCCCCGCCACCTTGTCTGATTTTTTCTTGAAGTTTCTTTAATCGGTCTTCTCGGCGTGCTGCCATCATTACTTTCATCCCATTTTTGGCAAGCAGCTCAGCCGTTGCCGCCCCCATTCCACTACTTGCTCCTGTAATAATTGCAACGTTACTCATAAATTAGATCCTCCTCATGATTTTGTATACGATTGCATCGTTTAGCTTGATAAAAACCACCTGCTATACCAGCTTCACCGCCCCCTTCGAAGGAAGTTACTCTCATCATATAAATTAGAGTAAACTATAAGTCAAACGTTCTTTTTATAAACTTGAATTTTGTTTTAAAACGTTGATATTAAGCGGTTTTTCACTGATTATCATAAAACAGCAAATTGACGAAAGAATTCAAATTCCTTAAAATCCATTATAGTAACTCTAAGCGAAAGGAGAAAAACTATGGCCACTTATACAATTAAAGAGGTTTCCGAAATGACGGGGATATCCAACTACACGCTGCGTTTTTATGAAAAAGAAGGAGTATTGCCTTCTGTCAAGCGTGATGAAAGTGGAAAAAGAGCATATGACGAGGAAAACATAGAATGGCTTCATTTTGTTGTGGCACTGCGCTCAACCGGCATGCCCCTTTCCGAAATTAAGCAATACGTCAATTGGTATAAAGAGGGGGACAGCTCCCTTCCAAAACGCAAACAAATGATGATTGACCATAAAGCAAAAATCGAACAGAAAATGAGGGAACTATATAAATACCTTGAACAAATCAACTACAAATTGGCACTTTATGATGCACAAGAAAAAACGCTAAATCAGTTGCCTTAAGATCTCGTGTGTTGTGTTCGAAAATTGGTATTTTACCGGACCTCTTCACAGGAGAAGTTTTTTATACAGCATGTCATCCATGATTGGTCCGGGGCGCAGCCGGTTCAGGCTCCCCCCCTTCTATCCCCAATGCATGTTCTGATACTTCAAGAGCTTCACGGCAGAACACGTTTCAGAAAAAAGCACCGCCCCACCTGCCCGATCGGCATCCACTGTAGTTGTTTCTCAAGCTCTCTCAGCCGCCGGCTGTCTTGTTGAAACGTTTGTTCATTACAAAAAAAAAAAGACAGTGCCGATTTGCCAGACACTGTCCCTCTTTTTTTGTTTGATTGGTTGATGTGCTTCATCGGGACTTTTGTAAATCTCAGGCCAAAGTCAGCCTGTATCGCTTTTTAATCAACGTATATGATTCAGTTTGACAATCAATCTGTCGATAAATCTTTTCATGCTCCCTCTTGTATCAGGTTCAATGACCAGGCCCGCTTTTTCGGCAATCGTTTCTGCGACGTTTTGGATAGAAATATGATCCGTATGGAGATGCTCTTCGAAAGTTTGATCTGACAGGCCTTTGATGCATCGGTCTATTTGCTTTGCGGCCCAGGAATTTTTCCCTTCAGCTCTGGAGCGAAGACGTTTGTGTAAAGTGTCTTTTGAAGCTATAAGTGTAAAGTGATTAACCGTTCGGCCGTCTTGTCTGAGCCTGCCGATGATTTCGTCAAAATAGCCGGGGTCCACAATCGTCATGGGCACAATGATGACGCCGTTATATGTATCGGCTAAGTAGGAGAGCATGCTGTAATTGAACTCGCGCCATAAGGGGTAATGCTGAAAATCATCTTCTGCGATTTCCCGCGGAATCATGGAGCGCAGCGCAAATCCCATTTTTTCCGGATCATACACGTAAGACTTTTTCAATCTTCTCTGCAGTTCAAACGCCGTTTGTGTTTTTCCGGAACCGAAGGCTCCGTTTATCCAAATGATCATCACAGATCCTCCCTTTATATTTTTTCTCTTTCGAAAAAGGACCAAAACACTTTATATATACATTCGTTATTACCTGTCACACTTGTGATCATCTTTTTGAAAACATTTGTTGATTTAAATTTAAAGTTTTTCCGCAAAAAAGGACATCATTTTCTTTCTATTAGTGCTATTATCTTTCCATCCTATTCACAAAATAGGAAAATAAAGAGAAGGAGTGTTGACAAATATGTTCAAAACAAAGTTCAGAAAAACAATAGGGACGAGTCTCATTGCGGCAGCCTGTTTTATGTCTGCGTTGCCAGCAAGCGCAGCGTCCGTAAATGTAAGCGGTGCCAAGTCGGATGATTTTATGATTAAGTCGTTCGATTATGTAGCTGTGGATGGGAAAGATGTGGATTCCCAAGCCCGCGTAAATAACAATTCCAACATAAAAGTAACCATGGTTCTGCCTAAACAGAATCAAAAAGGTGATATGTTGGCGTATGGATTTACAAGCAAGGTAGCGTTAGAAGCATTTATTGAAAAAGATAAACAGAGACTTCAAAACAAATTCAAGACGATGGCGAGCGGTCCTTGCTGCACTGATTTCTATGAGTATAAAAATAAAGGCGGACAGTATATATATTGGAGAGACGGATTTAAAAACCTGCCTTCCAGCTGGAATGACAGAATTTCCTCCTTAAGTACGGCGTCACTTTCTTCAAGCTATTCGACGACGCTGTGGGAGCATACTTCTACTCAAGGATATGGCAAGGGAGTCTTGTTTAGACATTCCGACTGGTATGGCAAAACAGCCAATATGGCTTCAGATTGGGACAACAAGGCTTCAGCGATCGAAATCAAGTAGCCGAGATTGCCAAAAAGACAGATAAAATCACTATTCTCTCTAGAGGAATGAGAATAGTGATTTTTTTACCCGCCTGCTGTGCTTAATCCTGAAC
Organism: Bacillus sp. KICET-3; assembly: GCF_033261025.1. Lineage (NCBI taxonomy): Bacteria > Bacillati > Bacillota > Bacilli > Caryophanales > Bacillaceae > Bacillus > Bacillus sp. KICET-3. The sequence continues at coordinate 2,522,087 of NZ_CP137345.1, forward strand.
TTTGACTTGCACAGCGTCAGGTCCTGTTTCGGAATCAATTTTCGCATTAAATTCCGCTTTTTTATTTGAGCCGTCAATCCAACTGTTTAAGCTTGTCCATGTAGCACAGCCGCTTGGTGCAGCAATCAATTTTCTATTTCCCACACGCTCCAAAGGCATTTCGGGATCACTTTCGTAAAGGCTTACCGTCATTGTATTTCCCATTCTAATATGAAACACACAAATCCTGTAATTGCCTCCATCTGATTTGTAATCCCCAGTCATGCTTCCCTGTTTTGAAATGGTCGCCTGATAGTCTGCAAGTGTTTTCCATCCAAACGATTGCACCTCAGCCGCGAATGCTGAAGTGGTCGGAAGCATGCTTGCAGCTATAACGCCTAAAAAAATTGCTTTTCTTATTCTTTTCATGTTTTACCTCTCGATTTTTATAAGCTTCCTCACGTGTTTCCAGCTGGCCCGATGGAACGCAGCAGATTTATGATAAAAGTATAGCAGACTTGAATAAACATGAGAAAGGCGTCGTTTGGATCATGTTTGTATTCCCTTCCCAATATAATTAGACTATAAAAAGCGTGAATGGATGCTTGTTATAGTCTTTCCATGGAAAAGATTCTTATGATTGACAGTAGCTTTCATGTATGTTGATGTTCGAAGACAGCCGGGGTTCTGTCATCATCTTTTTGGAATCAAAAAACTCTTTTTTGTCGGTTTTTTAATTCTGCGCGCCAGACTTTCAATTCTACATCTGGGATTGAACCGATAACGCCCTCATGACGACCTTTCAAAAAACAAGAAAAATTTCTAAAAAATAGTGTTTGAAATGAGAAAGTATAAAATGCCAAAGACCACATCCTGACGATGAACAAAGTCATCCTGGATCGAAAAAACCGGCCCTGCTTGATAAACAAAAGGCCGGTTTTAATTGGTTCCTTTATTTTGATTGTGAGATTCCGTTTACGAGTTCAGTGAGCGCTTCGTTGATGGAGCAGCCTGACGGCCGAGAAGTTTCTCGAAATCATGGCTTTCGATTTCCAACGCTCCCTCCCGGATGCCTTTCTGGATGTTGACAAGCATTGGAATGAGAAAATTCGGTACTCCGGCGCCTTTCATGATCTTGGCGTATACGTCGTCATTAACCTGCTGCACCGGCACGTCTTTGCCTAATACAGCGCCAAGGGCAGATGCCAGTTCTTTCTGGGTCAGTGGCTGACCGGAAAGTTCGTAGATCGTATTGTCATGTCCGTCACCAGAAAGTACTGCTGCTGCCGCCTCGGCATAATCTTGCTGGGATGCCCAGCCCACCCTGCCTCTTCCGGCTGATGTCACCCATGGAGCACCTGACAGCACAGCTTGAATGGTTGATATCTCATTCTCTAAATACCAGTTGTTGCGTAAGAATGGGTATGGGATACCTGTTTTCAAGATGGCTTCTTCGTTACCTGCTTCCGCCCGGCAGTGCAAGCAAAATTGGGGTTCCCATAAATCCGAAACAACTGGTTTTCCTCTGTGGCATTTACAGCCCGATAAACATCGATATCTTTCAGCAAAGAAGCGCCGCCAACTCCTGGACGAACCTTGACCAGCTTTCTTTCTTCGGCATTCCTATCATTCTCCGGATGACTACAGGGTTTGTATTGACGCTGTTTGCAATGATATCCCCTGTACACTGTTCAGGGCATAAAGAAATAAGATCAAGAGTATGTACAGCAATTGAAAAGCGTGTGCTGATCTGCATTCCATCACCACTGTTGTAACCATTATAGTTTCAACAATGCCTTTTGTCATTCGGCAAGCCTATATAAGGCGATCCAGAAGAGAGCCGCTTTTTACGGCGGCTCTTCATGTTCAGATGCTATCCTCTTGTATGTTAGTTGTTCTTGTTGTTAAATGCTTGTTGATCAGGTTTTAATTCATTTGAAAACTCATTGGTCAACGCAGTTTGCTGTAAATTGTTTTGTTTTGTAAAATTTTTTATAGCATTTTGCAACACGTTATTTTGGTTTCCGTTTCTTCTGAGCAGGAGGGCGGCCAGACTAATTCCCAGCCCTAATAACGACACCCACATGGTCCCCCTGTTTCTTCTCCTGCCTAATAGAAGATCTCTATTTTTAAACAACGTTGTCATCCACTGAAAATTCAATTTTTCTCACTTCCTTACCATTTAAAATTAACTTCGCTAATTAATGTTCTCAACTGGGAATTGTTTATGCTGGTCTGTTTCAGGATGTATTTCCAAAAATCACTATAAGCTAGCTTGAAGAAGATATATCCCAATGAAATTGAAGGAATGAAAGAGGAGATCGCAATTTCTGCTTTGACTGAATCGGTTTGACGCTTTTCCCCATTATGAAACAGAGCAATGAACTTAGCCTGCCGGAACATGAACATGCCAAACGGGGAATCGGTGATGCCTAAACACAAAAGCGAATTGCGGTTTACATCACAAAGGTATGATCATTCGATGATCGTCAGTCATGTAACGCGGGTTCAAGCTTTTGAATCATATCCTTTAATTTTTTTGCATTTTTGGCATACATGGCTTTTGCCGATTTTGAGTCAGTCGCCAGTGCAAACAATTCCAGATCGGCCTGACATTTTTTGATCGTCGCCAGCAATAGAGGCTTTTCCTGGGGAGCCGGAACTTTTATTTGGTCATCATACAGATCCACAGTCAATTGTCCGTCTGAATCGACCTGCCCGAGAAATACGTTTTCTTGTGCAACGCCTAATTTTTCAAGCTCTTCGTTCAGCCAGCGCCGATTTAATCCGGCTTCAGCCAGCGGCTCGTCTAAAATTTCTCCGTCCATGATGACGGTTTGCGGCTCTTTCTCTGATTGATAAGGCATCTGCAGATCCTTGATTGTCACCGGTCTGTGCTCTTTTTTTAGCAGGACATTTAAATCACCGCTTTGTTCAAGAATGGCAAATTGAACATCGGAAATGCGAAATACATTTTTTTTGCGTAAAAGTTCCAGCAGCTCGTCTGACGAGTATTTTTCTTTTTTTAAATTATCTTCCATGATTTTTCCGTCTTTAATAAAAACCGTTCCTGTTCCTTCAAGAAAATCCCGGATTGTTTTATTTTTTAATGAGATCCATTCCACAAGGAAAGGAACCGATGAGAAAATAACAATAGCGATAACAGCGTTTATGATGCTTCTTTCGAGCCCCATGACGACCTCGGATGTAATGCCCCCTATCGTAATTCCGGCAATATATTCGAAAACGGAAAGTTCCGCCAGCTGTCTTTTTCCCAGCATCTTCGTCATGACAAACAAAACGATCACAAAAATGATAGAACGGACGACAACATCTAACCAATCAGGCATATTGACCCCTCCTGCCAGAAATAAATTCGAAATTAAAATCCCTTATATTGATACTCCTCTCTTTCAAGCTCACCGACGCGCTTTTTCAAATCTGACATCACTTCTTCGCTCACCATCATGGTTTCATGAAAAAGACGTTTTGCTTCTTCATCCCGTGATTTTAGCGCCAATGCTGATAAACCGGCTTCGATGCTCTTAAGACTGGCCAAGCATTGTTTCACCTGAGCTCCAATTGTCATATGTAAAACCCCCTTACCCTTTTGGTTTGAAAAGAAGTGCTCCAATCATTCCAAAGATGATCGCAGCTGAAATGCCGGAACTCGTTACCCTAAACATGCCGGTGATGACTCCGATGAGACCATATTGATCCGCTTCTTCCATCGCTCCATGGAATAACTGGTTGCCAAAGCTGACAATCGGCACGGTCGCCCCGGCCCCTGCAAAATCAATAAACGGCTCATAAAGTCCAAACGCATCAAGCAATGCTCCGAGAACGACGAGAATTGACAGCGTATGAGCCGGTGTCAGCTTAAACACATCGAACATAATTTGTCCGATGACACATATCAGTCCTCCGACAACAAATGCCCAGAAAAATATCACTTATCCTTCACCTCCGCGCTCAATTGAAACAGCATGGGCAATACACGGAATCGTTTCCTTTTGCTGATATGACAATGGCGATAGCAACGCTCCGGTCGCAACCACAAGAAGGCGCTTGATTTCACCCTTTTTCATCCGATTCAATAAATGCCCGTATGCAACGGCTGCTGAACATCCCGCCCCGCTTCCTCCGGCAAGAACGGGCTGCCCTTCCCTGTATATCATTAAGCCGCAGTCCTGAAATTGCTTTTCATGAATCGGCGTCCCGTGTTTCTTGAATAAATCGAGCGCAATTTCCCGGCCGATGTGGCCCAGGTCGCCTGTTGCGATGACATCATAATAGGAAGGATCAACCCCCCGCTCTTTTAAATGGGTTTCAATCGTATCTACAGCAGCAGGCGCCATCGCGCCGCCCATATTAAAAGGATCTGTCAGTCCCATATCGATAATTCTGCCGATTGTGGCGGATGTCACCACAGGACCATCTCCTTTATTCTTTAGCAGTGCAACACCGGCAGCGGTGACAGTCCATTGTGAGGTGGGCGGCTTTTGCGAGCCGTATTCAGTGGGATAGCGGAATTGTTTTTCAACCGCCGCATTATGGCTGGCCGCCCCTGTCAGCAAACAATCAGCCCCATGATGATTAATGAGAAAAGCGCCTAAGGCCAGGCCTTCCATTGATGTCGAACACGCTCCAAACAGTCCAATATAAGAAGCGCCCAGTGTTTTTGTCGCAAAACTGGTAGGTGTGATTTGATTCACTAAATCTCCGCCGAGAAAAAACTGCACCTGATCCTTTTGGATACCCGCTTTTTTTATCGCTGTTTCGCACGCATCTTCCAAAAGAACCTGCTGGGCTTTTTCAAAAGAATCTTGATTCAGCCAGATATCTTTGTGCAAAAGATCGAAGTCTTCCGGGATGTTCCCATTTCCTTCAAATGGCCCTGCGACTGTTCCAGTCGCTGCAATAACCGGTTTGCGGTCAAACATCCAAGTACGGTGACCGGAAAGCATTACAGTCCCCCCCAGGTGGTGAGGATTGTTTTAATCGTCGCCAACACAAATGCGGAAAAAACGCCAAACAAAATGACAGACCCGGCCAATTTAAACATATTGCCGCCAACCCCTAACACAAATCCTTCAGTGCGGTGTTCAATCGCTGCTGAAATGACGGCATTTCCAAATCCAGTCACAGGTACGGCCGAACCGGCCCCCCCAAATTGTGCGATCCGATCGTAAACCCCGAACCCGGTCAGCAGCATGGATATAAAAATCATCGTCGCCACCGTTGGATTGCCGGCAGTCAGAGTTGTGAAATTAAAGTAATACATATAAAACATTTGGATCGCTTGTCCGATTAAACAGATGATTCCTCCTGTTATAAAAGCATTCAAGCAATTTTTTAGAACAGGCCGTTTCACTTCGCGTTCTTTTGCAAATTGTTGATATTCCTGCATGACAGGCGTTAACTTTTTCTTTTTTTGATCAGCCATTCGACCACCTCTTTAAGGCTTTTCCTTCATCAATTTTTTTATTTGACGAAGCTTATCGTTTAGTTTTTTTTCACTGACTTTTTTCGTTTCAAGCTGCTTTTCTAATTTATCAAGCTCCCAAAAGATCTTTTGATCTGTCGAAACTTCAATGGTGTAACCGGAAAATTCTTTTTTTAGCATTTCTTTCGATTTTTTCTCGATCTCCTTCAGCTGAAAACGGTCAAAATGTTCGATTTGTACAGCAAGAACCAAATCGTTTTTGCTGTTGGCTCCTCTGGCTTCCGTCACCTCTTCCAGCTTTAATAATCGTTTTTTTGCTTTATTTGCCGCGGTTTGATCTGTTTTTTCATTTTTCGCATTTACATTCCGGACCGCTGCCGATTGATTTTGAGCGGCGTTTTCATTTGCATTTTGACAGCCAATGGTGATGGTATTTATAAAAAGCAAGACAACTGTTATAAGCAAATAATGATAGAGAGCTTTCATCCGCATCACCTTCCTTTCAGGAAAAAGGTTGGCAAAAAAGCAACCAACCCTTTTAATGCTTACTGTTGTTTATATTGCGGTTCTTCTTGTTCGATTTGCTGCACGCGCGGCTCAAGTGATTCAACGATGGATTGGGTTTGTTGAGCTGCTTGTTGATAAAGCTGCTTGGCATCTTGGTTATCAGTGCTTAATGAAAATGTTTCTAAACTTGCCTGAGCGCTTTTCAGACTGGCTAGAGCCTGTTTGACTTGATTGATGACAGTCATGTGTGTTCCCTCCTTTTTACAAATACTATATCTAATTGTAGAATGAATAAATTTTTGAATTTTATCCAATCCAGTTTTTTCTATTTTCACAGAAATAAAAAAGCCGATTGTGAACGGCCCCTTTTAATACGGCTGAATGATACATTCAAAAAAGCCCTCTCTTTCTAAAAAGGGCTTTTTAGGATAACGAAGTGTTATTGTAAAGTCTGTTGGTTCTGTTGATTTTGCTGGCCTTGTTGACTTTGTTGACCTTGCTGGCCTTGTTGATTAAATGATTGTTGAGCGTTTTGAAGAGCCTGGCTCATCTGGTTCATTGCCTGATTGGTTTGAATCCCTTGAAGGGCTTGATTAAGCTGTTGAACAGCTTGCTGGATATTTTGCTGAATTTGTTGATCAGTCTGCTGCATTTGCTGTTGAGATTGAGAACTGAACTGCTGGATTTGCTGCTTTAATTGATTGATGCCTTGATTCATTTGAGAGCCCTGCTGAGCTTGGCCGCTTTGTTGTTGAGCTCCGCCTAATTGGGATACATTTTGTTCTAATTGGGCAAGCTGCTGTTGTAAGCTTCCAAGTTCTTGAGCAAGTTCAGTATCTGTAATGTTTGCCCCAAGCAGTTGGGAATGTTTTTGCTTTTCCTTTTGCGGCTGGTTTTTCTGTTGATTATTTTTTGTCATTCGAAAAATCCTCCTTAAAATTGATCACATCCTTATCATTTTCATCTTGTCAAAAAAGATGTAAGGAATTTTTAGGATGAAGGAGACGCAGGTGACCTGTTTTAAGAAATTAAAAAAGAGCCGTTTTCTGCGGCTCTTTTACTACATGCTCCTCATCATTAAGATTCTATTATGCAGGGAGATATTGATGATTGACATCGAGCGGTATACGGCTGGTCCCTGTCCTAAACGCGCTCTCCCTTATCATCCCAATGAACCGTCACATCATTCGAATGAATATGAAGTTCAGCTTTCGTGTCAAAATGAACGACAAAGCCGCTAATCCGTCCAAAAAACTTGTTTTTTTCTTCAATCCTTATCACCGTGCCGCCTTTAAAATGTAAAGAATGGCACGGCTCCCCCACAATATAGGTGTCAGAATGAACAGTGATTGACTTAATAGACTTCATCTCATTCCTCCTAAAGCCCATCTCCTCTTATTTTGACAACATGATGTGATCTCTGAAGGAAATATGTTCGCCTACTCCATTTATGGTGCCGGTCTTTTTTGAAAATGAAGCTGTGTTGATTAAAGCTTACACACGTGTAATCAAAATGTAAGGAAAACCGATAGTTCCAGCCGCCGGTTTAAAGTATGATTTTTTCGAGGTGATGAATCATGAAATGGTTTCTAGGAATGATTGCGGCGATCTTGATCATGTTCGCAGGCGGATATTTTTTCTTCTCTTCTTATTATTCCACAGAAGATTATTATGTGAAAATTAAAACAGATCCGGAAGTCGTCAAAGAGAAGGCGAGCGACGGGTACACTGATATAACTTATAACTATGATGTTACCGGTTATGATAAAACAGGAAAACCTAAGAAACTGAGGCTTTCTTCCCTAGATAAAATGAAAAAGGGTCAATATTATATCATTCATTGGGAAAATAGAAGAGAAATCATTTCAAGCAAAGAGCATATAAGTGAGAAGGAAATCAATCAGGATATTGTGAAAAAATTAAATACGCGGGAATAGCAATGAGCCGCAATGCGGGAAACTTCTTTTCAAGAAGTCAGCCGCAAATCAGCCCTTTTGAAGGGCTTTTCTTATAGGCACCAAAAAGTGCCTATATACCTGAAAAGTGCGTACTTCCATATTGCACCTTTCTGTTGCATCATGATAATAGAACGTGTTTAAGTTGTTCATAAATAAGAGGAAACAAAGACGGAGGGATGTATCATGAAACTGAACTTGCAAGGCAAAACAGCATTGGTGACAGGGTCCACATCAGGAATCGGCAAAGCGATCGCTGCTTCGCTGGCCGATGAAGGCGCCTCTGTCATCATCAATGGACGCCGGGAAGAAAAAGTCAATCAAACGATAGACGAATTGAAAGAACAATATCCTGAGGCCGTTCTTTATCCTGCCGCTTTTGATCTTGGCACGGAAAAAGGATGCAACGCACTATTTGAAGCATTTCCCCATGTTGACATTTTGGTCAATAATTTAGGAATTTTTGAACCGGCTGAATACTTTGATATTCCGGATGAAGAGTGGTTCCGCTTTTTCGAAGTGAATATTATGAGCGGAGTAAGGCTCTCACGCAAGTATTTGCACAGCATGATAGAGAAAAAGGAAGGCCGGGTCATCTTCATTGCAAGTGAAGCTGCGGTTATGCCGTCTCAGGAAATGGCGCATTACAGTGCAACGAAAACCATGCAGCTTTCCATTTCCAGAAGCTTGGCAGAGCTTGCGACCGGCACAAATGTCACCGTTAATACCGTTATGCCGGGCTCAACCTTGACGGAGGGGGTTGAGGCGATGCTGCATTCTCTCTACCCTGGCGAAAATCTGACGGTTGAGGAAGCGGAGAAGCGGTTTATGAAGGAAAACCGCCCGACTTCCATTATCCAAAGGCTGATCCGGCCGGAAGAAATCGCCCATTTTGTCACGTTTTTATGCAGCCCGCTTTCTTCAGCGATCAATGGCGCCGCATTACGGGCGGATGGCGGATTGGTCCGCAGCGTTTTTTAAAACCTCTCCTGCCGGGAGGGGTTTTTTCTTCTGCCGCTTCCCTCCCCGCAATACTTCAGAGCTCCCGAAAAACTTCCGCATGCCTCTGTCTCAAGATTCCGGCTGCTTTCTTCTTCACATCACGATAAAACCTTTTTCCAATGATCGGGAATCCGCAAAGACGGCGGTAATTTTGTATGAATGTCGCCTTTCGCCGCATTGACCTGCGCTTGCGTCAGAAAAATGCTTCCGGTAAGATTAGCGCCGCTAAGGTCTGCATCCCGCAGGTCCGCGCCGATAAAATCAGCCATTCTTACATCACAATTTCTCAGATCGGCAGCTATCAATAGCGCTCCTCTCAGGTTTGCTCCCCTAAGGTCTGCTCCTTTTAGCTTGGCGCCGATGAGACTGCTGCCCCGGCCGATTTTTTTCGGCCGGTTTTTATGTACAGCTTTGGCACGCACTAGCTCGCTTGTACGCAAAAGCAAGTCATTTACCTTTGCCCGATGTTCATGTACGTCCAAATTCAAAATTGATTCCTTACTCTGTCTGGTCAGATTCTCTGTCTCTTCAAAGACGGCGACCAGATCGCGATGAATGGATTGAGCGGCATCTATTGAAAGCGCTTCTTTTATATACCAAAGCATTTCGTGAAGCTGCTGCATAATGGGAAATACTGCAAACATTTCGTTAGCTGATGACGTGTCATGCCGCCAGTCATGCCCTTCAAACGTAACTTGAGACACCTTTTGTCCGGCGCCAAAGCATTCATAGGCGGCACAGCCTCGAAACCCTTTTTCTCGAAGATCCTGATGTATTGCACAGTGAAAATTGGATTGCAGGTTGCGGCAGGGCGTCCCCCCGTCTTTGTCAAACGCAAAATCCGCAGATTTCGCATACGGCAAAGCTACACAGCATAGTCCAAAACAATTGCTGCAATCGGCGCGCAAATCATTTGGCATCATGTCGTTCATGTTCTCTCCCTCTTTCCTGGGGAACCTTTAATAGCTTCAGGTTCAATCATTCTCTTAAATTATATATGAAATATTCACTTTGTATATCGTTTTTTCAGAGAGCCTAAAAGGGCATGACCATCACTCTATGTGCCGATCACAAGCAGCATATGCCGGTAAAACGCCTGTTTTCATGATCTGTTTCAAATGCACAAACTCTTTCGTTGAAATGACATAGAATAAAAGCGATAAGAGAGAAAGGAGGGAAACGAATATGAGCTATTACGAATATGATAAAAAGCACGAGGATTACTTCTGGTTCAAGTGCAAGAAAGTGTATTTTGATCATTGTAAGAAACACGATGATCATAAGAAATATTATGAGTATGATCATGACAAAAAGTTTGACTACGACTACGACAAAAAACATGATTACGACAAATATTATTTTAAGTGTTTTGATCCTTGTAAGAAGCATTACTAGAACAAATACAATGGCCTCCCCTGTCTGCTGCAAAGCGTGAGGCGCACTTTTGAAATCCCTCATATTATGCCGGGGGATGGCCATCTCTTTTGAGGAGGGTGCATCAGCGCCCTCTTTTTCCCTTCTTTTCCCGGAAGTTTATGAAAGGCGCATTCGGTCTCTTGCCGGACACCCCCCGCGCCAAAAAGCACCCCGAAGGGTGCTTTTTCCGTCCGCATATTTATGCTTCCGAAGAGCCGTTACCAGTAGCCTTTATGATCACACGGCTTCCCGCAATGGGAATGATGGTGCGTGACTGGATCATATTTGGAATAAGAAGTAGGATAGTAATGAACATGTTCATATTTATGGTGATTCACATTCGTCACATGCTGTGGGTGAATATGAGGAACGATTGTTTTAGAAAACGAATGATTCTCACAGTACTTGGTAGGATGGACAACAGGCCGAGCTACATTTGGTCTGCAATGGTACATGAGCACTCTCCCTTTCTGTCTTTTAATACTTTTACATTATTAAACTATGTGGAATAGTGATAATCTGTACTAGTATAAAAAACCAAACTCACTATCGCTTTTTATCGTTTTCCGCTCTATTTCCATGAATCAATCCATAGTGTAGCACAACGGTGGATATCTATTTCTCACGATGATCCATGCGGCATTGGCGCGATAAAAAACGGAGAAATGCAGATGATGATTGATTTCCTTAAGACTGATACAGGAATTGACATCTTCTGCTGTGTTCTGCATGTTATAATGGCATTAAAAAGCGTTGTATTGAAACGGAGTGGTATTATGGACTTTCTATCAGCAGCTTCTTTTTTAGGAGCGTCAATATTGCTCACCATCATGCCTGGTCCAGACAATCTGTTCGTTTTGGCTCAAAGCATATCGAATGGGAAATACGCGGGAATTTCAACCGCCTTTGGGCTCTGTACAGGACTAATTGTACATATTTCTGCCGCAGCAATCGGAATTTCAGCGCTTATTTACAAATCCGCTCTTGCCTTCACACTGGTGAAATACGCGGGTGCGGCTTACTTGCTGTATTTAGCCTATCAGTCATTTCGGGAAAAAAGCACCGGCGTTCACCTTGAAGATAAAACATCATTAAGCTATCAATCGCTATATCAAAAAGGGATTATTATGAATCTGTTAAATCCAAAGGTTTCATTATTTTTCCTTGCTTTTTTACCGCAATTTATAAATGATGGGGCCGGTTCTGTATCCAAACAAATGCTGATATACGGACTGATCTTCTTGATTCAGGCTTTGATCATCTTTGCCCTCATCAGCCTATTTGCCGGGAAACTCGGAGATGTATTGCGAAAACGTCCGTCACTATCGAAAAAGATAAATTTGATACAAGGAACTTTGTTTGCGCTGATCGGTCTTAAAATTGCGTTCAGCCAAAAATAAAAAAGGTGTGCAGTTGAAAAAGGCTGCACACCTTTTTTGACGGCTTACGGCTGATAAAATCCAACATGTTTTCCCCTTTCTGTCAAACCGGTCTCGGAAAGCCCAGTTATCCCAGATGCCGTACACCTCTCCGTTAAGATATTTGACTTCATTGAAGTGATCCTCGTATTGTTGGCTTAAATGAAATACCATAACATTATAACGGAGTAAAAGGCAGACTCCATCATGTTTTTGACAAAACCGCTTCGATTTGCGTTTTGCACAACTGTATCTCGAATTGAATTTGCTATGCCAAGGACGTCAAGATTCAACAGCAGCGGCGCTGGGCTTTAGCTGTTGAAGATTGATCGCTTCTTTAGCTGTCGGTATTGATGAGACAGTATGGTCAGTCTCTTTTTCTTCAGCATGGGCAAAAATCGGCAGACAGAAAGAAGCGATCAAACAGATGCGCTTTTAAACGGGAGCGTTAGATCAATAAGCAAATAACAGAATAGCTTGTTTCTTGCTCTATCCCCCTTTCCTTGAGTCAAGTATACAAAGTTTCCAATTTGGAATAATGATGCAAAACGGGTGTTTTCTGATCAGACGGAAATCATCACAGCGGAAGAAAGAAAAAATATAACGCGGGACAGATCGATAGGTCTTATCAATCAATTGGGCCTTTTTTGATAAAATGAATAGTGCATTTACTTCTGTCGGGAGCTTTAATTCAACATCGCTTTCAGCATGATCAAAATGATTCATTTTCAATCATGTAAGAGAGGATCGTTTACGTAAATGGAAACTGATGCGAACGCTTAATATCAAGATAGAAAAACAGTATATTTGAATGATATATTTTGAAATGGTGTACTTTCACCATATGATATGTTATAATGAATGTTTTAAAGAATCCTTAACATCTTTTGTTTATATACATCATCATGATTAAAGGAGGGAAAAACAATGGCTAAAACATCTATGATCGTCAAACAAAAGCGTGAGCAAAAGTTTAAAGTCCGGGAATATACACGCTGTGAACGGTGCGGCAGACCGCATTCTGTCATTCGCAAGTTTAAACTTTGCCGGATTTGTTTCCGCGAGCTTGCCTATAAAGGACAGATTCCCGGTATAAAAAAAGCGAGCTGGTAACACTCGCTTTCGCCAGCCTTGCCGATAAGGCTGGCTTTTTTTATTGCTGATTTAGTTTGACGACGGCTCTTTGCTTACGATCTGTACATATCCATTCGTTCCGTCCACCCTGATCTGGACGCCTTCCCTAATCAATTCCGTCGCTTTTTCTATCCCGACAACAGCCGGAATGCCATACTCTCTGGCTACGACTGATCCATGGGTCATCATTCCCCCCACCTCCGTAATTAATCCGGCAGCTGAAGTAAAGAGCGGCGTCCAGCCGGGATCTGTATAAGGCGCTACCAAAATGTCACCCGGATTCAGTTTTGCATCCTCCGGTTTAATGATGATTCTGGCAGTTCCTTCGACCACCCCGGCAGAAACCGGCGTCCCTATGAGAGCGCCTTCAGGGCTTTTCGCATTGTGAAGCTTTCCTGCAACGATCTCCCCTTCACTCGTCAACACCCGGGGCGATTTCAGCTTTTGGTTTGACGCATGTTCCTGTTTTCTTGTTTTCAAAATGCTTTGAATCGATCCGGCCTCCCTGTTTTCCAGCAATCCGGCCATTTCGTCCAGCGTCAAATAAAACACGTCTTCTTCGCGTTGGAGGATTCCTACTTTGACAAGAGTGCGCGCTTCCTTTAGAATCGCTTGTTTATACAAGTGGAGAAGTTTCACCAATGTGTATTTATGATGCTCCCTCATCCCCATCAGACTGCGATAAACACGAACAAGCCGGGATACCCATCTTTTTTCAAACAAACGAAATTGGGAGATGATCTCGCAGCCGGCCTCTTCCGCCTCTTTTTCACCTTGTTTAAACTTCCTCCTGTGTTCTCCGGCGGCTCCCGATTGAATATTGCTGATGATGGAAGGAGCAAGCTGGACAGGATCCTCGCACCATCTCGGATTTGTGATGTCAATTTCCCCCGCACACCGCACGCCGTATTTCTCCAGAAAACATTCCAATTCGTTGGCAAAGTCGCCACCTCCCGGAATTTTCGCCAATTCTTCGAGGAAGCCTTCGCTTTTTGCTTCCCGCAAGTACCGGATCAGCTCAGGATGCTTCCTTGCCTGATCGGAAAGATCGGCGAGCTCAAGCCCCATTTCGGTTGTGACATTGTGAGGCAAGGATTTGTACAATTTGCTTAATAAGACAGCGCTTTGCTCATTTCCAGTTTTTTTCTTAAGTTTCTTTTCCAGTTTTCCTGATGCAATGACTCCTGTCAAAACATAAACCGCAACTTTAGAAAGAACGTCCGGCAGCAGATTTCCCATCTCTCTCTTGATCAGGCGTATCGTTTCCGCACCTGAAGCTCCGCTCAGTTTTCCCCTTGTTTCTTCTACGATATTTGCAATAAAGGCAGCTGCTTGTTGTTCCGCCTTTTCCGGAGCTTTGAAGAACAAGTTGGCGAACACCTTTCCAGCTGCCGGCACAATGATTGGAGCCAATCTCGCAGCAATCCGGAATCTTTCCCTTGCAGATCCATATTGGAATTCTATGCGTTTCATGGCTTCAGAAACGGCCGATGCCATCAATTGATCCATGCCATTTAATACAGTAAGGATTCGGCTCCGCACGAATTTGCTTGAAAGGGCTCCCGTGATGTCGACAAACGCCCTTCCTCCGGCTTCGCGGATAATAGGCCGTGCTTCCGGGTCATTTGCTAAAAAATCAGGGATGCGGCTTAGAACTGATATGCCTAAAGGCTTCATTGGATCCGTCATCATTTGGATATATCCAAAATTAATCATGACATGCAGCTTTTCATCTGAAAAAGATGGTACAGGATATAACGACGTTATCGGCCGGCTTTGAAGAATATAGAACCTGCCGTCTGAAAGCCCCCACTCAATGTCCTGCTCCCGGCCGTAATGGGCTTCAATTTTCCTCCCCAGCGCGGCCAGTTCCAAAATTTTCGCATCGGGAAGCGCCTGCAATGTTTGCTTTTCATATGGAAGCGGTTCTGTGACGGTCCCTCCTCCCGGCACGGCATATATAGCAGCTTCTTTCTTTGAAATTTGTTTTTTGACGATCTCCCCGCCGCGAACCTGATACAGATCGGCAGTCACCAAACCGGATACGAGGGCTTCTCCCAAACCGAAGCTGGCATCGATAGAAATCGTGTTCCGGTGCCCTGAAATCGGATCAGCCGTGAACATGATTCCGGAAACTTCGGGAAACACCATCTCTTGAACGACGACGGCAAGAAAAACAGAGCGGTGATCAAAACCGTTTTTCACCCGGTAGGAAATGGCCCTATCTGTAAATAATGAAGCCCAGCAGTCTCGGACAGCATGAAGCAGCTGTACAGAGCCGCGGACATTCAAATAGGTATCCTGCTGGCCCGCAAATGAAGCCGTCGGCAAGTCCTCAGCCGTCGCACTGGAGCGGACGGCATAGGCTTTATCCCTCCCCGTTTTATCGAGAGCCCTGACTATCTCCGACTTCATATCAACAGGCATCACAATAGAAGCAAGATGCTCACGAATGCGTTTGCCAAGGAAACGAATCCGCTCCAATTCATCATACGTGAGCTGGTCAAGCTGATCAAACAGGCCATCCATTTCCCTGCTCGCTTTTATAAACGTACGATAGGCAAAGGTTGATATACAAAACCCTGTTGGAACAGGCAAGCCCGCCTTTGTCATTTCACCGAGGTTCGCTCCTTTTCCGCCGGCGAGAGGCAAATGGGCTTTGTCAATTTCAGTGAAGCTCAGCACATATTTATTCATGATGCTCCTCCTTTTTATAACATCTTTATTCCGGCTTCCTTAGACACGGCATGATTCTTTAAAGAAGACGCCAATAAAACCAGGAAGCTGACGGCGCCGATCGACAGCAAAACCGAAACCGGCTGATTCATGGACAAACCTTTGTTAAAAAACAGCAAATCACGCAGCCCATCTGACGCAAACCGCATCGGAAGCCAAGAGTAAAACCAGCCGCGGTAAAAGGCCGGCATCATTTCGGGAGCCATCGTTAACAGCGGAGTTCCAAAGAAAAAAAGCAGACCGAACAATCCGGCTCCGGGAAAACCTATCCATGACGTAACAGCAGTGATCATTAAATAGAAAGAGAAGTAGCAGATCGCGATAAACAGTGCAGTATCATGAATTTGAGGAATCGAGATCCCCACCCAATCCGCGGCGATCCATACAAGGCTGTAGCCGGCGGCAACCGCGAGCACCGCACCGGTTAAACCTTGAAGAAACCGGGACAATAGTGCCGCTCTCCCGTTTGAAAACCGCCATTTTCTTAATGCGGTATAAACGATCAGCGCCCCGGCTATACTGGCGATCCAAAGCGGCTGAACCAAAGAGACCGGCGCGTTTCCATTTGCGCTGTGCTCCCCGGTTTCATTTACTTGCTCAACGGTCTTTGCAACGGGTGATGACAATGCGGCAGCCTGTTTCACAGTGAGGGTCTTCCCTTGTTTTTCGAATCCCGTCATGATTTCTTCTCTGAACTGATGATTGATGTGATCGACGACTTGATTCACAATTTGCCCCGCCGCATTCGCCGCGATTGGATTGGCGCCTTGATTCACAAGAACCGTCATTTTTGCCCCGGACGGATTCGGCGTTTGTAATGAGGCTTGTTTTCGGCTGAAATCCTTCGGAATCAAAAGAGCGGCATAATATTTACGATCGTTCAGCCCTTCACGGGCGGTTTTTTCATTTTTTATTTCGACCCATTTCACCGCTGATGTACCGTCATGATTTGCTTTTTGTACATCTTTTATGTTGCGGACAATAGCGGCGCCTGCGTTTATGTTTCCCTGATTCGGCATATCAGCGCCCTGATCTTCATTCACAATCGCTATCGGAAGATGTTGGGGGGTTGGATGGACTGATGGAATCAATGTGAGAGAAAAAATCAAAACCACCAGGCATACGATAAACGGCGAGAATAAGAGTAATTTTTCTTTCAGCAATTTCATTCGGCAGATCTCCTTTTCAAAAAATGAACACAGTGTTGATTAACAATCACTGCGTTCATTATAATGGAATAAAGGCAAAACTCAATGAACGATAAATCCGCAAATGTTCATTTCTCAACAAAAAGAAGAACATTGTTTATAACTGAAAAAATAAAGCGGCGAAAGGCTGGTATGTATGGCAAAACAGACGGACAGAAGAATCAACCGCACAAAAAGGATGATCAGAGATGCTCTATCAGAGCTGATGGAGGAAAAAGCATTTGAAGAAATCACCGTAACCGATATGACAAAAAAAGCGGACATTAACAGGGGAACATTTTACTTGCATTATCAAGATAAATACGACTTATTGGATCAGAGCGAGGAAGAAATCATCGATGAAATACGGGAGATCGCCAAACAATCGATTGAATCGATGGGGGCATTGAAGACGCCTGTCATTGAAGCGCCTCTTCCATTTGTAGTCGACATTTTTGAATACTTTAAAGAGAACGCGGTCTTTTTGAAGGCGATTTTAGGCCCAAAGGGAACGGGATCGTTTCCAATCAAATTTAAATCCGTGTTGTCCGAAAACTTAACACGCATTCAACAGTCGATCAGGACGAATACGCTCGTCCCCGAAGAATATTTAATCTCCTATATTGTAGGGGCCCATATCAGCGTCCTACAGCAATGGCTGGAAAGCGGCATGAAGGAAACGCCTCATGAAATGGCGCTCTTCTTATCAAAAATGACTGGCATGGGCCCCGCATTTGTAGCGGGGCTGAGAAAAAATTGCTGAAGATCGGGGGGGACATCCCCCGTCTTCTTTTTTTGCCGGAAAATATGAATAAGAAACCTAAAATAAACCAAAATATAGTGAAAAAGGTGGTGAGAACATGGAGAAGAAAGGCATCCAAAACAGCAGCATCGAACAAATTCAAAATGACCATGAAACAGAAAGCGCATTCCAGCAAGACCAAAAAAACAACAAACAGCAAAAAAGCGGCAGGACATTAAAATAAAACGGAAGGTGATGAAACTTTATGAAGCATGTAAGGGCATTGTGTGTAAAGTTCATTGCAAGCCTTGTTCTTTTATATGTGATTTTAACTCTGTTTTTTGGTGTTCCTTTTGGAGACGTATTTGTTCTCACATTGTTTGTAGGAGTTGTATCCTATCTTGTCGGCGACCTTATGCTGCTTCCAAGAACAAATAATATAACAGCGACAATGGGAGATTTCGGCCTTTCCCTGATTCTGATCTGGGCGATTCTCGCCATGCAGGATAATCCGCCGTATGCCTCGCTCGCATGGGCTGCCATCATTTCAGCACTGGGCGTGACCATTTTTGAGTATTTCTTCCACCGCTATATGGCGGCGAATATTTTAGACGAAACAGAGGGCGAAAAAAAGCGGGAAAACAGAGGAGCTTTGCAGTATCAAAATGAAGCGTCAGATGAACTTTACCCGGTAACTCCATCAAAAAAACGCGATAAAAAATAAAGAAAATCCTATTGGGGCTCATCCGTTCCGATAGGATTTTCAATCTTTTGCCAGGCGGCTATACACCCATCTGTTCTGCCCGCCAAAAGGCCGTTTTCATTCAAACCAAACAGTTCTCCTTTTGTCCATACAAGCGCGAAGGCGTCCCCGCCGATTCCGTTCGATGTCGGTTCAACACCTGTAAGGCAGTCTGCCGCCGCAATTGCCGCATCAACGGCATTTCCGCCTTTTTTCAACATATCAAGGCCGGCATGGGCCGCAAGCGGCTGTGACGCCGCCACCATTCCTTTTTTTGCATAAACGGTGTTTCGCTTTGACGGATACGGACAGTGCAACAGATCATAATTCATGATTTCCCCCCTCCTGCCACTACAGCTTCGGAATTGAAATAAAATAAATCCTTCCTCTTGAAGGAAATAGAACAGGGCCTTGTCGAAATCTATTCCTTTAAAAGCAAGGAGGACATAGCATGAAGCATGATCTAGCCAAACATTTCGATTACCATATTTGGGCAAACCGCCAGGTGTTTGAGCGCCTGAAAAGCCTTCCGGAAGACCTATTCAAGACAGAAATCAAGAGCGTGTTTCCTTCTGTTTCAGCCGTCATCATCCACATGTGTGTCACAGACTCACTTTGGCTGGACATTATAACCGGAGGCGGCTATGAGGAAACAAAGGCACTTGCTGTGCGGCGCAATGAAGAACTAAAGGAAGCTAACATTGAGAAACTGATCGCTTTTTTTGAAGACACCGCGGCCAAATATCAAGCTTTTTTAGAGGGGCTTGACAATCTCGACCTACCTCTCGCGGTTGAACACCCGGCGCTCGGGCGGAGAGAAACAACCGTTGCCGAGCTGATGAATCACGTCATCAACCACGGCACCTATCATAGAGGCAACATTTCAGCAATGCTGCGGCAAATGGGATATTCGAGCGTCCCGACGGATTATGCCTATTATCTATGGAAATAGCTCGTATTGACAATATCAAGGGGGCTGAAATACTGGCTTTGGAGTCATCTGACTTCTTTTACAGTCAATACAGCCCCCGCTTTTATCCAGTTAAAACAGTGCGATGATCATCTGCGCAGGTGCATATTCCTGCTTTTTCGACAGTTTTGAGCTTAAATGACTTGAGTATTTTTATACGGGATAGGGTCTTTACAGCCGGCTTCTTTAAACCCTTTCAGCCTTAATGTGCAACTGTCACATTCACCGCAAGCGTATTCTTCTCCGTTATAGCAGGAGGTGGTAAGTTCGTACGGCACATGCAGCCGAAGTCCCAGAGTGACCGTATCCGCTTTACTTAAGTTGATAAGAGGAGTATAAATGTTTGTTTTTTTCCCTTCGATATTTCTTTTAGTCGCAAGGCGAATCGTATGGTTTAAGCTGTCAATAAACTCAGGACGGCAATCGGGATATCCGCTGTAGTCGACTCCGCTTACCCCGGTGTAAATCGCTTCCGCTTTTATCACTTCCGCATAAGCTGCCGCACAAGAGAGAAAAATTAAATTCCGCGCCGGTACGTATGTTGCCGGAATGGCATCTTGATTCATTTTCTTCGGAACGTCTATATGTTCATCAGTTAAGGCGCTGCCTCCTATTTCTTTGAAAAACTCAATATTCACAATTCTATGATCGTGTACTTGATAATGCGCTGCTATTTTTTTTGCCTGTTCCACTTCTCTGGAATGCCTCTGACCATAGTCAAATGTGATGGCATGCAGCATGTAGCCTTCTTTCTCGGCAATCCCCATGCAGGTGGCACTGTCTAATCCCCCGCTTAAAACAACAACTGCTTTCTTTTCATTCTTTTTCATGTTACACACCCCTTGTCTGCGGATCCCAAATGATCTTATGAATTTGAAGATTAACCTGAATATCCTTCCGTCTGCTGTTTAGCACTTTTTTGACAAGGTCTGCCGGCGTCATCGTCTCCCATACCGGACTCATTAAGAGACGGCCTTTTTTATAATGCTTGTCAATGATCTCCATAGCAATGTTAAAATCATGTTCCGTTCCGATAACAAATTTGATTTCATCCTGTTCATCTAATAAATCAAAATTTTCATAGACCATTTTTTTCATTTCTCCGCTGTCTGGAAGCTTAAAATCCATGATAAAGCGGACTTTATTGGATATGATGGTGGAGAGACGCCTCATGTTTATAAAAGGCTTTAAAAGAATAGCGCCATTTGTTTCAACATGGATATCTTGAATGCAATCGATTTTGGCCAAACGATCAATTAAAGCCATTGATTTTTCCCCGTGGATTAACGGCTCTCCTCCGGTCAAACAAACATAATGATTTCCCAGACAGCGAACTTTTTCCGCGATTTCTTCTATTGTCGCTTCAAACTCAGGTTTGCTCGGTGCATAACTGTACGTCGTATCGCACCATACACAGCGCAGGTTACAATGAAACAGCCTGATAAATGTCGTCTGCTTTCCCGCAGCAGATCCTTCTCCCTCAATGGTTTCGAACATTTCCACCAGCGGTAATGAAGCATTTGTGTCAAAATTCATCCTACACTCATCACCCTCCTGCGCTTTGATAATACTTCAGTGAAATTTTCCAAAAAACGGCACTGAATACTAGAAAACCGCCGACATATAAGAAATAGTGAAGCATATTTGTTTCATGGGACACTTGCAAAAGGCGTTCTACCGGCACATTAGCGACGATTACGATTGGAAAAACAAAAACAAAAATAATTTTGCCGATCCCTTTAAAAAAAGACGTCGGATATCTAAATAACGTCATAGCTCCTAAAAACAATTCATGCAGTCCGTCTACTTTCGTGAACCAGATTGATAATGTCATGGTGATAATCCAGAGCGAGTAAGCCAGTACCACCCCAGTTAAAATAAACAATAAGTATTCCAGGATTTGATGAATGTGCAACATGACGTTTAGATGGGCCAATGCATAGATGATCAGCGCAATGGCCGGAAATAAATTACCGAAATTACCCATATCCAGTTTCCTTAAGGATGCAATGAACTGGCTGTTTACCGGTTTTAGCAAAAGAAGATCCAAAGTTCCTTTATTAACCAATGACGGAATATATGGAAGATTATTAATGAATAATACAAAAATGAAAGACTTTAAAAGCTCGCTCGTTCCAAGCAATAAGTAAATTTCATATATACTCCATCCATTGACGTTTTCCACATAGCCATAAAGTGTATTGAAGAAAATCAGCGTGATGGCAAACCATATCAGGCTGTCAATGATATTCATAAAGAAGTTGGTTCTGTACATCATTAAATTGATGCTATTGATTTTAACAATATGAAGAAAAAGACTGATGTATCTCATGTCACGCACCAACCGATTCATATTTTGACATCGCCCGTTTCCAAGCGTACCTCGAAAAGACAGATAGTATTCCGATCCATATCAGCTGTGTAAATAAACCGTATAGGATATCGCCGGCTTCCAAACGGCCAAGATATATGTTTGCAGGAAAATCAATCAAGTATGCAAATGGGAGGTTTTTGACGATAAGATAAAATGGTTCCGGCAAAAGCTGTAATGGAAACAACGTTCCTGAAAGCAGCTCCAGCAAAATATCTACTGTAAAAAAGAAAGAGGCAATCTCAACAAAATAAAAGGAAAACAGAGAAACGAGAAAATACAAACTATAATACAGAATCATCGCCAAGACGACGGCTGCAATCAGGCCGGCTACATCATGAACATCAGGAAATAAAAAATATTCTCTGTTGCATAAAGCAACGATCACCAAGGGAATGCTGACAAGGATGAATTGCACCAGCTTATTTCCGGCATTTTTCGAAAACCAAAAACCCCAGTAAGAAATGGGTTTTGTTAAATATTTCGAAAGTTCGCCGCTGCTCACCTCATCTTGAATCGACCAGTGAAAAGTGGGCAGCAATAAGATCTCGAACATTTTTGCAATAATGACATAGGTAATCATCGAATGAATTGTATATCCCTCAATGAATTGTTTATGGTCATAGACATTTTGCCATAAATAAACGACGGCAATTAGAGGAAGCAAGCTGAACGCCATATACAGCAGGGTGTTGAACCGGTACTGGAAAGCGGTTTGTATCGACATGAGCCCTGGTTTAATATATTTTTTCAATTTTTTCATCTCCGACATGCTCTGATTGTTTATAAATTTCCTCTAATAGAAATTGTATTTCTGTATGCTTCTCTTCAAAATGAATGATGTCGCAATCATTGATTATATCTCTTAAAGCCTGGCTGAATAGATTTCTGCTGATTTTCAACAGAATGGTATGGTCATGTTCTTCGATGATTTCGCCGTATTGCTTCAGCAGCGAAAGGCTGTCCTTATCTGAAAACGTGATTGACAAAAACTTATATTCACCATCGTGCAAACCTGGCAATCCATCGAGGCTCCCGTTATAATAAAGCTCCCCATCCCGCAAAATCAGAAGATGCTCACAAAGCTCTTCAATATCAGGCAAGTAATGGCTCGTTAAAATAACCGTTACGTCTCGCTCCCGGCAGTACGACTTCAAGAATCGTCTAATATTTTTTTGGGCGATAAAATCCAATCCGATTGTTGGCTCATCTAAAAATAAAATGTCAGGTGAATGAAGGAGAGCGGCTATTAATTCGCATTTCATCCTTTCGCCGAGAGAAAGATTTCGAACAGGCGATTTCACAACATGCTCCACATGCAAAGCGGCTGTCAGCCGCTCGATGCTCCGCTCGAACTCGTCTTGGGAAATCTGGTATATTTCTTTATGAAGCAAAAATGTTTCATATGGGGTAAGATCCCACCACAATTGATTTTTTTGTCCCAATACCACCCCTATTTTTCTTAAAAATGCCGGTTCTTTTTTATGCGGTGTAAATGAATCGACTGTTATCCTGCCGGAAGTGGGTGTAATCAAACCCGTCATCAACTTTATTAATGTCGACTTGCCGGCGCCATTTGCACCGATAAGACCAATTATTTTTCCTTTTGGAATCGAAAAAGAAACATTTTTTACAGCATGAACCATTTCTTTTTTGCGATGAAATAAACTCTTCACTGAATTCCAAAATCCTTCATCTATTGAAGCTCTGCTGAATGAACGTGATACATTTTCCACCTTTATAATCATGAAACGAATCCTTCCGTTGTCAGATTTTAAAATTTGAAAATTTCTGCGAAATCAGTGCCGGCCTGCATGCCCCTATATGCATTTAATCCTTTTACCCCATTTTCCAAATGAAGAATGGCTCCTTGGGATTTATAGGCATTCAACGCTTCTATTTTTTGATCGATCACACCGCTGATATCACAAGCGAATTGATACGTTGTTAATGGAGTCCAAACTTCGTATTGCAAACACCTTTTGATCCTGTTTGTCCTTTTTTTATTTCGCAGAAAATGAGAGCGGCTTAAAAATAATGCTTCACCGGTAACTTCATTGACAATTCGGTGATCACGGTCCGCTTCCTCTGAGTGAGGATAGTATACATAGTCAGGCTCATACTCATCTATGTGCATCATGACCTTTTCAACAAGGTCTCTTCTATAGGTGAGATCCCGGTCTTTTTCTTTTAGAAAATGAATATCTTGCGTTCCGATTATTCCGCAAGCTCTACGGCATTCCTTCTCCCGTATGTCAACATTGTTTTCGATGCTGCCGTCGATTCCGGAAAATTCGCCCATTGTGACGATAATGATTCTTGCTTGATCCCCATTTTGAATCGCTTTGGCTATTGTTCCACCGCATCCGATAATTTCATCATCATGGTGCGGGGCAATGACTAAATGTTTGCTTTTATTTGAGTGCATTTCCATTCTCCTTGCTTGAAGATAGCTTTGTGACGTAAATCATAAACTCGCTACCTCTTTTAAAAGGCTCTTTATTGTAATCTCCGTAAAAACCCAAGACAGCGAACCCCCTGGACTTCAGAAGATAAAACATTTCGGTCGGCAGTGTATACCGAGTTAAAAATTGGAATTCGTATTTTTCCGTCACTTTATCATGTTGATGTATTTCAAATAAACAACGGGTTGATACAATTTGTTTGTAATGATCGATGCGAAAAATATTCTGGGATTTAATATACTGATGATCTTTTGGGGGATGAGCTGTGTTTCCGAAATCTTTTTGCCTTTTGTCATAAGCGCAAACTTGCGGCGGCGATATGATGTCAAATATAAATCGGCCCTCTGGTTTTAGCAGCTGCTTTATCTTTTGAAGCGCTTCAGCCTGGTCTTTCGGAGTCAACAGATACTCAAATACGCCGCCGCTCATAAATACATAATCAAACCGGCTTACGCAATGAAAATCCTTAATATCGGCAACTTCAAAATGAACGCGTTCTGAAGATTTCCGATCACATTGAGCAAGCTTCTTTTTTGCAGTTTCAATCATCCCTGCTGAAATATCGATGGCATGAACGATAGCTCCATTTTGCGCCAATTGAAAGGCCAGCCGGCCGGATCCGCAACCGATATCAAGAATTGAGACCCCTTCCTTTGCAAAGCTGGTGTAGAAATCAAATAACCCGTCCGGTTCAGGTATTAATTTGTCATAAACACTTGAGATATTGTCATACTGTTGTATTTGCTGAGCCATTCTTTTTTACGCCCCTTTCGGTTGCTTTGCTTTCCTTTTTAAATCCCAGGAAAAAGGAAATCTGCCATAAAGCAAGATATGCAGCTACACCTGTTCCAAACTTATTTTTTAAAGGAGTCCAGCTTTTTATCATGTTTTTAAATATCCGCTCAGGAGGCGCGTACCATTCTTTTCCCAATTGAACGCCTCTAGCTTGTCCTTTGCCATAGTTGTAAGAGCTCTTCAAATCGCCATACAATGACAAAGCAGGATGTACAACGCGCGCGCTGTCATCGTATCCGATACTAAGATTAGCCTTCCTTACCCTTGCATCAAAATCGTAATCTTCCGTCCAGTTGATTTGCTCGTCAAAATAGTAGCCGTCTATTTGATCGACAATATTCTTTCTAAATGCCAAAGGCGGAGAATACGCATTTTTTTTAGCGGTATGAATATGCCTTGAAGTGGCGATTATTTTTTCTCTTTTTGACCGGTAGGCAAAAAGCACCCTTCCTTTAGCCAACGGATGTTCAGACAACATTTTGTATAATGTTGCTATACAGCCCCTTCTAAAAATACAATCAGAATCCATCAGCAGCACATTGTTCTTGCTGGAAGCTTTGATTCCTTCGTTATAGGCCTTCGCAAGATTGGGAACCGGCAGATGGACCATTTTCGTATTGTGCTTTTTTGCTATGTCTTCAACCTGTTTGGTTGCACCGTTGAGCGCGACTATTATTTCCGCCTCTGCGTCTATGCTTTTTAAACACTCGTCAAGCCTGGGATCATTATATGCCGGTATTACGATCGACAAATCAATCAATACTGCTCACCTTTTTTAAAGTATTTTCCAAATCTTTCAGAACGGGATCCAAAATATAAAATTCTCCGAAATCTTTCAGTTTAGCCAAAACGTCTTTTGAATTTCTGAAGGTCTCCACTTCAGGTGTATGAAAGTATGGCACGCCTATTTCTGCGCAAAAATGATGAATGTCGGAAACAATGGAGTCTCTTATTGGCATGCAATAATGAATGACCGCTTTATAATCCTTTTGTTTTGAAGTTAAATAGTTCTTTATCCTATTTGAAAGCGAATGTTGATATAGTTTTTTCAATCTCAAATGTTCTTCCTTGGATAAATCCCCCATCTGTATCCAATCATAAGCGCAAAATGTCGGATTCATTTGATATTCATAAGGAATAACGCCTGCATTGGACAATATGATCGGATGTATCCTTTCATATTGATTTGTCACTTGCCTTATTTTTTTCCCGATATAGGAGAAGTCGTATGGTTTAGCCCATGTGCATACATGAAATAAAGCAATGTCTTTTCCTGCTGGTGGCGCGTATTCTCCACTGCAAAAAAACCGTTGCCATTCTTCAAATTCTTCGTGAAAAATATGGTCGCGGGTTGCCCCTCTTTTAAAGGTCGTTTCCCCCTTATAGACATTCTTCAGTTTGTATTCTGGAAAGTTGGGATAGGTCGCGCTCATGATCTGTCACCTCATCCTATTTTTTGATAAAAAAATGATTTAAGATTAGAAAATCCAGTTCAGAACTAAAAAATGAACGAATGGCATCCTTTGGTGAACAAACGATCGGCTCATTTCCAATATTAAAAGATGTATTCAAAACAGCCGGTATGCCGGTTTCTTCGTAAAAACATTGAATGAGCTCCCAATAAGATAAATTTGTCTCTTTATCTACGATTTGCGGCCTTGTGGAACCATCGATATGGGTGACTGCCTGAAGTAACTCACGCGAGGATTCGTGTATGGTCGCGTTTAACAGCATATAAGGAGACGCCGTTTCCTCCTTAATCGCGAGCGCCTGGTTTTCTGCGCTGATGCTCGGAGCAAGGGGGCGCCATTGTTCCCTTTCTTTTATATCATTTACTTTTTGAAGCATGTTTTCACTTTGCGGATTGGCCAGGATGCTCCGGTTTCCTAATGCTCTTGGTCCAAATTCCATTCTTCCGGCAAATCTCGCCCCGACTTTTCCTTTTTTTAAAAGCTGGACTGCAGCTTCGTTTATGCCAGTCTCAAAAAACTCGTATTTAATTTTATATTGTTCCAGCAAGTTTTTAATGTCTCCATCACTAAAGTTCGGCCCTGAGTAAACATGATCTTTTGAAAGTGTGACTTCAAAGCCCAGTTCTTTAGACAGCAACGCTCCCGCCCCTAATGATGTTCCCGCGTCAGATGCGGCAGGCTGTATAAAAATATCTTTCACTTCTTCTAATTCAAGGAGTTCTCTATTGCCTACACAGTTGAGTCCCACACCTCCCGATAGGCATATCCGGGAACAGCCTGTGAGTTCCAGCGCTCTTTTGGCCAAGTAGATCAGATTCTTTTCCAATGCTTTTTGTCCAAAAGCAGCTACATGTTTATATGATAAGGCATCAAGCTCATCGCATAGTTTGGCTTGTTTGCTATCGTAATAGTAATTTGCTGAATTTACTTTTTCGCCAAACTTTTTATGAAAATACATGATCCAATCTTTTAAAATTTGGTGATAAGTTCTTTTATTTTCATCATATTGATTGACAATGAGAGGGACATCCCCGTCCCATGCGCCATAAGAAGACAAGCCCATTGTTTTTCCTTCTCTAAATCTGCCCAGACCAATATATTTGGACAATCCCTCATAAAAGATTCCCAAGGAACTTTCCAAAGGATATACTTCAATGTAATCAATTTTCCCTTTTTCACCTTTTGCGATTGTGATGGACTCTTCCTCACCGGAACCGTCTACGACAAGTATTGCTGCTTCTTCAAATCCGGAACTATAATATGCTCCAGCCGCATGGGCTTGATGATGGGGGTATATATGAAGCTCGGGATCCTTTTTCCGGGAAAATATATGTCTTGGAAATACGCGGCCCATGATGTCCTTTGATGTCAACCCATGCTTGCCGCCATACTCCACTTCAAGTTTTGTCACATCCCACCCCAATGCTATGTAGTCGATGTCATCTGCTGTAATGCCTGCTTCATGCAAGCAATACGCTATGGAATGAAAAGGGGGAGTGTCAAAAGCTTTTTTTCTTCTTATAAATCGCTCTTCTTCAGCGGCAGCCAGCAATTTCCCTTGATAAAATAAACTTGCACTCGAATCGTGCACACCTTTATCCCAGCCATTTATCCCTAGCACATACATGAAAACACCTCATTATATTTTCCTCCTGATCTCCATAAATTCCTGAGGAAGAAAGATTGGTCTAACTGATTTTCTGATGAAAACATAAAGATCAGTATGAATATATAAATCTTTTATTGTGTCGTACCCGATGTTTATCTTGTTCATTTCCTCATTTAATTTTTCTGTGTTCAAAAAAGGTTCTTCGGCTACTTGATAGCTGCTGAAGTTTTTATATTTTTCCTCCAAATCAAAACCCATTTCATGCAGGTGCTTAAACAGATAATGCTCCCGTTGTCCAAGCCGGTCTGCACTAATATTGAGATAAATTGCATCCCCTGGTTCTCCTTTTAAAACTTCTTGCGCCCGCTGCAGCCATAAATCTATACCTTGTCCGTGATCAAGCGGATCGCAATGGAAAACGTCGTATTTCTTTTTATACTGATCAGGGGCTTCATATTTAACATCAAATTCGAATGCTTCAATTTGCAACCCGTGCCTCCCGCTGTAGTCTTTGATAAAAGAAATGAGATCACGGTCTATATCGCCCACAGATATGTTACATGCGCTGCTGCTCATTTGCCCGAGAGCAAGGCTTGTTAAATCGTCATCACCGCAAAAAAATATATGTTTCCATGGAGGTATCTGCTCAAAAATCATATTTGCACGCTTAACCGAAGTGCTCCATGTTGCTTGAAACTGTCCATGTTCTCTTTTGTTTTTTATCCTTTCGGGTATAACCGCATTTGCACAATCAACAGCAACCTCATCGTTTTTCAGTTTCTTTGAAAATACAATGTCGCCGTTTTGGCTAACTTGACAAAGTCCGTGATGACTTAACACATACAGGAGATTTATAGCGGTGTGTACCGTTCCGGTTATATCGATGACCTCTTGAAGCCTGTTTGCTCTATTTACACACTGCCACACATACGTTTCAAAACGCGGAAAGCTGATCCTGCTCCACAGATTCCATATCCCTACTATCTTTTCGGCCTGTTTATGTTTAAGAAGATGTCCGATTTCTGTTTCAAGATCTATCTTTAAAAAATCTTCATAGCACTTGTTTAAAATGTCTATAAGACCACATCCTATCAGTACCGGGATCTGCAAAACGAATCGTTTTGCAGATCCCTGTTTTTTGTTACATCGTTTTAGCGTTGGTTAAAAAAAGTTCATATTCTTCAAGTTCCAAATCGTCAGTCAAGAGCAAATCTTCAGAAACTTGTTCTTCCGTATGTTTCTTTTCCATATCCATCACCTCCTTTCAAATTTTTCATATCTCGCACTGGCTTCATTTGTTTCCAGGACATCGACCCATTTCACATTCGGTTTATTTCGCTTTGTTTTGCATAATGACTCTATGATTTCAAAAAAAACTTGAGCGACCCTTTCGGTGCTTGGCTCATATCCTCCCTTTTCCTTGTTAAATTCATCGAAATCATTCAACACATAATGGTCATACTTTTTTTCCAAATGATGCTTTACTTCACGGAAATCGATTAACATATCTTTCTCATCTAAAGCTGAACCGGTGATGCAAAAGGTCACTTTGTAGTTATGGCCGTGAAGTCTTTCACATTTTCCCGCACCGGCTACTTTATGGGCGCAAGAAATCCAGAAATGTTTTGTTAACGTATAGACATATTGATCGCTCATAATTTTATCCCCTTTTTCACGCTATCTTTTATTCATTAATCAGAATTTTCCGGATTATAAAACGATGAATAGAATCCAGGTTCTACTGCCTTTGGATCCGTGTGTAAAAAGGTTACAATGACAATGAAGCGAAGTATTGTTCATGGTTTAAAAATGGTTGTGTGTTTTCCAAGAGGATTGAAGGATGAAAGCATCGTTTCAAACGAAACGTATTGGAGAAAGTTGTTTTGTAAACTGTTTTTAGAGAAAACGATGCGGTTGATGGTAAAATAGAAGATACGTTCATCTGCTGCAGGTTCTTCTGCTTTGAAACAAGTTCACACTTGTACAAATAGCGTATAAAAAACCGCCGCTTTGATTTCCAGCGTTATCATAATATGTAACTAATTGCAATATAACACCGCCGTTTTGTCGAAGTAAGGGAAAAATTGTCGTTTTTCCTTAAAACTCAAAAATATTAGATGTCTCCAAGTTCTCAAACAGCAGCCGCTTCTCCCCATAAAAATACACCCCTTAGAAGATTGGGCCCGGCAAAGGGCGCCAATATCTAAGGGGTGTACTAAATCAGGTGATTTCCGGATTAGAATGCAGCCGCTGCTTTTTTCGCTTCAGCAAGGCCGTCTTCAATGATTTTTTGCGCTTG
The DNA here is from genome assembly GCF_033261025.1 of Bacillus sp. KICET-3. NCBI lineage: Bacteria > Bacillati > Bacillota > Bacilli > Caryophanales > Bacillaceae > Bacillus > Bacillus sp. KICET-3. The sequence goes on from NZ_CP137345.1 coordinate 2,552,332, forward strand.
ATCAGGAAGCGCGTTGTGTCCTTCGACGACAACCGTATGCAAGTCTTGAATTCCGAAGAATCCCATGACGGTTTTCATGTAGTTCAGAGACATTTCCATTGCCGCCATCGGACCTTCAGAGTAGATGCCGCCTCTAGCATTTAATAGGGCAACCTTTTTGTCTCCCATTAATCCTTTAGGGCCTTCAGGAGTGTATGTAAACGTTACTCCTGCGCGGGATAGATAGTCGATATACGTGTGAAGCACCGCTGGAACCGCGAAGTTCCACAATGGGAAAGCAAACACGACTTTGTCCGCTTTAACGAACTGATCCAGGTAACGGTCGGCAACAGCTGCGGCCGCCTTTTCTTCCTCAGTCAATTCCATGCCTTTTCCTGCTTTGAATGTTCCGTTAATCGCATTTCTGCCAAGGTACGGCGGGTTTTCTTTATAAAGATCAAGCTCGATGATTTCATCATTAGGATGATTTTCTTTATAGCTGTTAAGGAACGCTTCGTAAAGTTTGACAGATACCGCTTCTTCAACTGTGCGGTCATTCGCTTTCACAAATAATACTTTAGACATTCTGTTTTACCTCCTGCGCTAACAATTTAATATTTACTTACAAATAGTATGTTACTTTCTTTTAGACAGAAAGTCAACTTATTTATTTCAATATCAAATTATTTTTCTATCAAAAAAAACACCCGGAATCGGGTGCCTTATTTTGAATCTTGCTCTTGATCAAGCCGTTCATAGGTAACTGAATGTTTTTGACCCATCGTTTCTTTATTTGTTAAATCCTCCATTTGCCTTGTAAATTCCCGGTCATCCCCTTCCCCCGCTACATCTCTTTTGTCTGTTTCGGCTTGGGCATCAAGCGTATATCTTGCGTAAGGGACGGCTTCAAGGCGCTCATAAGGAATTTCTTTTCCGGTTTTTTCGCATATTCCATATGTTCCGTCTTCCATCCGTTTGAGCGCGTCTTCCACTTCCCGCAATAAGTTCCTGTCTGTCTGCCGGAATGTCAGCTCTCTCATCCGTTCGAAATACACACCGGCATGGTCGGCAAGGTGATTATCAACTCCGTTAGACAATTCCCCCGTTTCTTGGCTCATCGTCTGATCAATTGTTCTTTTACCGGAAAGTCCTTTTTTTAAATCCATCAATCTATGATAGAGGCGTTCTTTTTGTTCTTTTGTCAATGACATACGATCTCCTCCTTTGTTTTTCTTTTCCCGATGTATGAGGCTTAAAACGTGATGGCGCTATTGTGCGGACGGTTCAGATATATTTTTAGCTTCCGGATCATAAATTTCAGTTATTATGACATCACGACAAGTGAAGGGAGCATTCTTATGAAAAAGACGCCCGGAACTCAAGGCTCGCAAAATCATGTGCCGCATCCGATAAGGGAGGATGGCGCCGGTGCAACCGATTTTGGCCCCCGCGACATCATGCGGGATCTCGAGAATCCCGACATGCTCGTTCCTCCGGCTACGGATGCCGGTGCAATCCCCAATTTAAAGTTTTCGTTCTCAGACACCCATATGCAGTTAAAGCATGGCGGCTGGTCGCGTGAAATAACAGTTAGAGAGCTGCCTGTTTCCACAACGATTGCCGGGGTGAACATGCGGCTGACGCCCGGAGGTGTACGCGAGCTGCATTGGCATAAGCAATCAGAATGGGCTTACATGATCTTGGGTCATGCCCGAATCACCTCAGTCGACCAGGACGGGCGGAACTTTATAGCGGATGTCGGACCGGGGGATTTATGGTTCTTTCCCGCTGGAATTCCGCATTCGATTCAAGGGCTTGGTGATGGCTGTGAGTTCCTTCTCGTCTTTGACGACGGGAATTTTTCAGAGTTCGATACCTTTACGATTACCGACTGGTTCGCACACACACCGAAGGACGTCCTTGCCGCAAATTTCGGTGTACCTGAAAGCGCCTTTGCCCATATTCCCGACAAACAGCGCTACATATTCCAAACAAAGGTGCCCGGCCCGCTGGAAAGCCAGAAAGTATCAGATCCTTATGGGACGGTGCCAAAAAGCTTCATATACCGCCTGCATGCACAGGAGCCAATCATAACTCCGGGCGGGACGGTTCGGATTGTTGATTCCTCCAACTTTCCCATCTCGACGACCATCGCGGCGGCGCTGGTGGAAATCAAGCCCGGCGGTATGAGAGAAATGCATTGGCATCCGAATAACGATGAGTGGCAGTATTATCTATCTGGTACAGGGCGTATGACTGTATTCGCGGCGAACGGGACGGCCCGGACGTTTAATTATCGGGCCGGGGATGTAGGGTATGTCCCCTTTGCCATGGGGCATTACATTCAAAATACCGGCCCCCAAAGCCTTTGGTTTTTAGAGATTTTTAAGAGCAGCCGCTTTGCCGACGTTTCATTAAACCAGTGGATGGCACTGACGCCAAAAGAGTTGGTGCAGGACCACTTGAATGTAGGATCAGAGCTGATCAACGCCTTGCGAAAGGAAAAATGGCCGGTCGTCAAATACAATACAGACAGAGAGGCGTAAAGCTGTTTAAAAGGGAAACTCATCTGATTGTCATGTTTATAGAAGCGCCGACAAAGAAAAAATCGAATCCGGCAAGAATCCGAAGTCAGCCGCTTTACATTTTGAAAGCATGACCCGATTTTTTTGTTTTTCGGGAACATCGCTTTTCCAACATCCTTCGACAACGGCCACTTCCATCTGCATCCGCCGGTGTTTACGTGCACTCCTTCACAATGAGACCAACTCAGAAAGACGGACTTCAACCGGCTCTATGCGTCTTCTCATCCCTCGAAAAACCCAGCTTGCTGCAATGTGAAAACACAAATAAAAAAGGCCGTTCTCATGAAGAAACGGCCTGTCATCTTTACGCGCATAAATATTTTGATAAAATCGCTTGGATTTCAAGCATGTCGGTATCCTTTGTAAATTCCAGGTCAAAGACTTTGCTGCTTGTCATCAGTGAAAGAGCGGAGTCAGGATTGAACATGCTGACTTCTCTGATCGCAAAGCCTTCAATAGATTTGTAAGGCAAAAAAACACGGACTTTCTTTTTGGAAAACAGTTTATTGTCAAAAAAAATAATCCGTTTGTTGGTAAAACAAATTTGATCAATTCTTAGCCTGCAGACAGCTTCAATTTTTTCTCCTTCAATAAGCAGCGGTTCAAACTTTTTTCCGTCCGCTGTTTTGCTAGCTGAAAAAACGCCCAATCGAAACCCCTCTTTCTATGTACCCAATTTATGTTTATGCACAAGGCAAAAGTATTTTTCGGTTACTGCTAAGAATAGAATACGATAACCCTGTTTTATAAACAATTACGAGCAGATTACATTTTTTTACCGCTCTGTGTATGTTATTACTACCATTTAATACGCTGATAAAACATAGAAGGTTTCAACTTTTTATCACTTTTTTACTTATCATATGCATGTTATCCCATAACTTAAAAAGAACCGCAGAAAGATGTCCCTTTCTGCGGTTCTTTTTAGCGGTTTTCGTTTTCTATCGTGCCTTCCATACGTATCAGACACTTGCTCTTCCGTTACAGCATTCCTTCCTCCTGCTTTTTCCTGACTGTCTTCCCAAAGATATTTCTTGAGCTCTGATTAGCGGTCTTGCTTCATCCACATTCGCCCTTTCATTCGGTGATCATCTCTTCATAGTGATGATCACAGGGGGAATATTCAGGCTTTGATATCTTCAAAGTATTCTTTGTAATAACCGCCCACTTTATTTGTATTATCGATGATAAACAAAAACTCTTCTGTCTCGTTTTTGACTTCATAAGTTTTTCCAACGGTCAAAGCTCTGTTGACAATGTATTTTTTCGCATCAGTATGAATGCATGTTACCTTTTTTATAGTTTGGTTGTTCTGCCATTTTTCGTGAATCATATGAATAGCTCCTTTTTAATAACGATGTAATATTTCCATTGTAGCGGTTTTCAGCTGAAATGCAATGTGTATGAGGCAAAGATACATCACATTTCTTTCTGAACAGCCGAAACTGCAAATGAATATTGATTTCATTTGAATTTCTGTTATAGAATAGTGGTGTGCAGTTCCAAATCCAGCAATATACCCCACCTTCGGCGCCTCAGTGATCCAACCATAAAACACCCCATCACCAGGAAAAAAACCACAAGAAGACAGACCAAAATTTTGAGGGAGGTTTGTTTACAAACATGAGTTCTTTAACGATGCAGGTCAGTAAAAAGCTGGAGTCATTTTTGCAGGGAACAAAAAAGCTTTACATCAACGGCGAATTTGTTGCAAGCGCTTCAAGCAAAACGTTTGACACCCCCAACCCGGCTACGGGAGAAACACTTGCCACCTTGTACGAAGCAGGACCCGAAGATGTCGACAAAGCGGTGAAAGCAGCGAGGGAAGCTTTTGATCACGGGGAGTGGCGCACGATGCCCCCTGCCGAGAGAAGCCGGCTCATGTATAAACTCGCCGATCTGATGGAGGAACATAAGAACGAATTGGCCCAGCTTGAAACGCTTGACAACGGAAAACCGATCAGTGAAACGTCTGCCGGGGATATTCCGATGTCTATCGAACACATGCGTTATTATGCCGGCTGGGCGACAAAAATAACCGGCCAAACGATTCCTGTAAACGGACCTTATTTTAACTATACACGCCATGAGCCTGTCGGGGTTGTGGGACAAATCATCCCTTGGAACTTTCCGCTCCTGATGGCGATGTGGAAAATGGGCGCCGCCCTGGCGGCAGGCTGTACGATTGTCCTGAAGCCTGCAGAACAAACTCCTCTTTCCGCTTTGTATTTAGCAGAGCTTGTCGACAAGGCCGGCTTTCCAAAGGGCGTGATCAACATCATTCCGGGCTTTGGAGAATCAGCCGGGGAAGCGCTTACAGACCATCCTCTCGTCGACAAACTGGCGTTCACCGGCTCTACCGAAATCGGCAAAAAAATTATGGGGAAAGCGGCAAAGACCGTTAAACGGGTCACTCTCGAGCTCGGCGGAAAATCGCCGAACATCATCCTGCCTGACGCAAACTTGAAAAAAGCGATTCCCGGTGCATTGACAGGGGTCATGTTTAATCAAGGGCAGGTATGCTGTGCAGGTTCGCGCGTCTTTATCCATAAAGACCAGTATGACAAAGTCGTGGATGAAATGGTCGCATATGCAAAATCCCTGCGCCAGGGCGCGGGTCTTCATACAGATACGCAAATGGGGCCGCTTGTCAGCAAAGAACAGCATGAGCGGGTCCTTTCCTATATTGAAAAAGGACGCAAGGAAGGCGCGAAAATTGCCGCAGGCGGAACATGCCCTTATGAAGAAGGATATTTCGTTTCCCCGACCGTGTTTACAGATGTCGAAGATGACATGACGATTGCAAAAGAAGAAATTTTCGGACCTGTCCTGGCGGCAATCCCTTATGAAACGGTTGACGAAGTAATCGAACGGGCCAACCGGACAGAATACGGGCTCGCCGCAGGGGTTTGGACGGAAAATCTGAAAAACGCCCATTATATAGCTGACCGGCTCCAAGCTGGCACTGTCTGGGTCAACTGCTACAATGCGTTTGACGCAGCATCTCCGTTCGGCGGCTATAAACAGTCAGGCCTCGGCCGCGAAATGGGCTCATACGCTTTGGATAATTACACAGAAGTCAAAAGCGTATGGATTCACGTCGGCGAATAACAACATTTTCAGTTTCATATGGCAAACAAACACCGTCCCCAGGCTTGGACGGTGTTTGTTAGTGAATGTACAATATAACCTTCCCGCTCTTCGTTCCAATGTATCGTAAAATGAATGGAAGCCATGTCTTGAGATTGACCGCTGATGTTGGCCGTCAAGGAAAAGGATGTTTTTTTTAAATGGGTAAATGTTTAAACCGGTTGAATTCATTTTCTTTATTGGGAACAATCTTTTCTTTCGGAAGCTACTTCGTTTATAAAGTGAAAGAGCTGATTGGATTCCTGTATACAGGAATTCTCTTTTTGACGGCCCTTATGGCGACATATGTGATAATCGCTGTAAAAAAAGAGCTGCTAGAATACAAATAGCTCTAAAAAATAGAGTCAGGAGCGATCATGAGAGACATCAGCCAAACCGTTATTCTCCATTCATTAACTGATGCCAATACTTGCCCGCATGGGACACAATCTTTACATCGCGGTCGATTGCAGCGATCGCTTTGATGAACGAACTGGTAGATGTACTAGACTTTATCTTTGCCGTATTCATTTATTTTGCAACAGCAGCGCTTGCTTTTCCACGCTCTTCAAAAAGCGTCAATTGGAAGAGACAGTGATTTTACACGGTAAAGGGGAAAAAGAGATATGAAGTTCCAGGGGATTTTTCTGTTTAGCGGGATATATGCGGTGATTAGCAACGAAATCAAAAAAGCTTTCTCCATAATCGCAGCATGAGCACAATCGCTGCGGTGCAGTGACAGCCGCTGCACTCCAAAAAATGTGGAGAAAAAGCCATAAAAAGGACGAAGCTTCCTAGATTGAAAGCCGTCCCTAAATGATATCGTGCTTTTTCAGCTCTTCATATTCTTTTTTCAGCATCCCCATGATGATTTCGTCTGAATATTGATTGTTTAGAAAAAGAGACTGTCTGATGATTCCTTCTCTTTTAAACCCGGCTTTTTCATATGCTCTCAGAGCGCGGCTGTTATGGGAAAACACTTCCAGCTGAAGCCGGTTTAGTTTTAATGTTTCAAAAGCAAATTTCAGCGCCAGCCGCACGGCTTCTGTTCCATATCCCTTATTCAAGTGGCCTCTGCTGTGCAAAGCAATTCTGAAGCCCGCTTTTTGATTTTCCCGGTCGATTTCTACAATCGACAAGTCGCCGAGCAGCTCATCGTTATCCCGCAGGCAAATCGCGAAATCAAAGCGTGTCTCATCTTGTATGATCCGTTCATAATGTTCATACAATTGATCCATTGTAAATACATGCCTTGTTCCCGTCATATACCTGATTTCTTCATCTTGAGCAGCCTTGTAAAAGCTCTTCATATCTTCTTTTTTGACGGGTCTTACATAAACGGAGCGGCTTTCCTGCATGACCATCCCCCCTCTTGAAGATTTGTTCACTTTCAATCATGAATCTTGATATGCAGCAGACCAATGATACGGCTGAATGTCCTGCAAAGATTTAAAAACGAGACGGCCATCAGCGGCAGTAACAGCGGCTTTCAGGTCCGGTCCCCAGTAAAAAAGCCTTTCCTGGCATACCCCGCAAGGCGTTAATACCTTATATTCGGAATGTTCATCATCTCTGACAACACAAATAGAGTGGGTGATTTTTGCTCCCAGCTTATGCGCTTCAAGAATGGCGCCTGTTTCAATGCATAGTTCTGTTGAAGCATTCATCACTTCAGGAGCCACGCTCGTCAATATTCTTCCATCGTCTGTATACATTGCGGCCGCTCCGCCCCATCCGGTAGGATACCTCTTTTGAATTAAGTCGACAGCGGCTTCGTAAAGAGCTTGTTCAATCTTCATGTTTATATCCCCCATTATCTACTATATTCCAGAACGTGTTCCAAAGGCAGTGTACAATCTCTATCATTTGCCGTCTATGGATCTACTTCATACGATACATGATTTTTCCCTGAAGGTAAATAAAACATCAGGGAACCCTGATAGGCGATCTTACCCATCTCCGCATCTTCCCAAGATTTTACGGGTTTATAACTCGCTTTTAACAAAAAACGGATTGGCGGCCCTATTGATTCTCTCGAGGTCTTTTTGTGTGAATGTGATATTGGCTGCCCCGCTGTTTTCAATCAGATATTTTTTTCGTTTTGTACCGGGAATCGGGACAATATCGCTGCCCTGTGCTAATACCCAGGCAAGCGCAATTTGGGAAGGCGCAGCCTTATGATTTTTTGCAATTCTCTCAAGTTCTGCGACTAATTGAAGATTACGATTGAACGTCTCCTCTTGGAACCTTGTGAAGCGCCTTCTGATATCATCGTCAGCAAAATCTTTGTATTGTTTGAGTTTGCCCGTTAAAAAGCCATTTCCGAGCGGACTGTGGGCGACGATACCAATGCCCAATTCCCGCGCTACAGGGAGCACTGCTTCGATATCACGATTCCATAATGAATATTCTGATTGCAGAGCCGTTATTTGATGAACTTTACTGGCGCGGGCCAAGAGGTCTGCGCCCGCATTTGAAAGCCCCAAAAATCGGACTTTTCCTTCTTTGACCAGGTCGGCCATGGCTCCGACCGTCTCTTCAATCGGGACATCCGGGTCGGGAATGTGCTGATAGTACAAGTCGACATATTCCATTTCAAGTCTCAGCAAGCTGTCTTCAATGCACTTTTTTACGTATTCGGGCCTTCCGTTCAACCCAACCGTGTTTCCGTGCCGATCGCGGACAACTCCAAACTTTGTGGACACGATGGCTTCTGAACGTCGATTTTTCAACGCTTTGCCTAACAGCTTTTCATTTTCCCCCATGCCGTATATATCGGCTGTATCAAAAAAATTCACTCCGGAATCTAAAGCCTGGTAAACGGCTGAGATTGCTTCGCTTTCATCGGCTTCTCCGTAAAATTCAGACATGCTCATACAGCCTAGTCCGATGGAGGACACTTCTAACCGGCCCAATTTTCTTTTTTTCATGTTCCCACCTCAATTGAATATGATTGCGGAGCATTTCTGCAGGATGCTTGAAGCATTGATAAATATATCGAAAATCTTTTTAAAAATATAGACTTATATTTGTACTTGAGTTATTCTAATGTAATCGTGGGTCCAAAAATAAGTGCAGCTTTCATCAAAAACGGCAGCTTGAACCTCTATGGTTCGGCTGCCGTTTTTGCTATGTAACTTTTACTTTCACAAATTTGTGTTTCCCTAGTTATGCCGACGTTTTGAATCATTCTCCGGACCTCGCTTTTTAGAATTTTGCATTTTGATCTAATGAGCAATTCGCTGATGAATTGATCAGCGATGTGTCACTGCGGCAAAAGCTGTTCGGCTAGCGCTTCCGCCCCATGATTCATTCTCCCCAGCTTGTATTCCGCGGTTTTTCTGTTTTCATTTATCCGAAAGCTCTGCTGCAAGTTCAGCATAACCATCTTATTTTGCGATCCGCTATGCATGACACATTTCTCCGGCGAATAGATTAATATGAAGGAGCTGAGAAGAATGCGTTCTTTACTGGAAGACGCGAAAGCTTTCAGACAAAAGACACTGAAAGATCTTCAAAACAGGCAGGAGACCGACGGATCATGGAGATTTTGTTTTGAGGGGCCTGTGATGACGAACAGTTTTCTCATTCTTCTGCTGACATCTCTCGGAGATCATGACTCTTCTCTGATCTCCAGTCTTGCCAGGCGGATCAGGTCCGAGCAAAACGAAGATGGGACATTCCGAAACTATCCGGATGAAGCTGAGGGGCATTTGACGGCGACGGTGCAGGGCTACACCGGCATGCTGGCTTCAGGAATCTATAGCCGCGATGAACCGCACATGCAAAAGGCGGAGGCGTTTATCAGATCAAAAGGCGGACTTCGATCTGTTCACTTTATGACAAAATGGATGCTGGCCGCTAACGGACTGTACCCGTGGCCGAGATTATATTTGCCGTTGTCTTTTTTGCTCATTCCCCCCGTGTTTCCGCTGCATTTTTATCATTTCAGCGCATATGCCAGAATTCATTTCGTTCCGATGGCGATAGCTTTGAACAAAAAATACGTGCTGAAAAACGAGCAGATCGGCTCGCTTCGCCACTTGGATGAAAATATGTCAAAAAATCCGCTCGATTGGCTCAGCATCCGCTCTTTTGATGAACGTAACTTTTATCCTTTCAATCTGCAATGGAAGGAGCTTCTGAAATGGCCGGTTTATGTTCATAACCTCGGGTTCGAAGCCGGGAAAAGATACATGCTGGACAGAATTGAACAAGACGGTACACTGTACAGCTATGCCAGCGCGACGATTTTTATGGTTTACAGTCTGCTATCACTGGGGATCTCCAAAAACGACCCTGTCATCAGAAAAGCGGTTAGCGGAGTAAAAGGACTTGTTGCGCCGTGCGGCGGTGAAGGCCTTTATGTGGAGAATTCAACTTCAACCGTTTGGGATACGGCATTATTAAGCTATGCGATGCAGGAAGCGGGAATGTCTCAAAAAAGTCCAACCGTCTCCTCTGCGGCTGATTATTTGGAAAAAAGGCAGCATATCAGAAAAGCCGATTGGGCCGTCTTTAATCCTCATGCAAAGCCGGGCGGCTGGGGTTTTTCAAATCTTAACACAAACAATCCGGATGTGGACGATACAGCGGCAGCATTAAAAGCGATCCCTTTAAACAGAAGGCCGGCCGACTGGACCCGGGGGCTTGCCTGGCTCTTGTCCATGCAAAACAAGGACGGCGGATTTGCCGCCTTTGAAAAAAACGTCGATCATCCATTGATCCGCAGACTGCCGATTGAATCTGCTGATGAAGCGGCGGTTGATCCGTCGACAGCCGATTTGACGGGCCGCGCTCTGCACGCACTTGGTCTGAAAGCGGGATATACGGAAAACCATTCGGCTGTCAGGCGGGCACTGCATTGGCTTTATCGCCGCCAGGAGAAAAACGGCTCATGGTACGGCCGCTGGGGCGTTTGCTATATTTACGGAACATGGGCGGCTTTGACCGGGATGAAAGCTGTCGGCGTAAGCGGAGAACACCCTTCCGTCAAAAAAGCCCTGTCCTGGCTTAAATCGATTCAGCTTCCTGACGGGAGCTGGGGTGAATCATGCAAAAGCTGTGAAATCAAAACGTTTGCGCCCCTTGCCTATGGCACGGCCGTTCAAACCGCATGGGCGCTTGAGGCTTTGCTGCAATACGAGGATCCACGCGAACCTCTGATCCAAAAAGGGTTCCGCTTTCTCATTGACGATGGCCTCCACCAGCCAAAACACCTCGTCTATCCGACGGGCATCGGGCTTCCAAAACAATTTTACATTTATTATCACAGCTATCCTTTTGTGTTTCCTCTTTTGGCATTAAGCGCGTTTATTAAACAAATGGAAATGAGGGAGAAACGTTGAACAGAGATGTATACAAGGAGGAATTGACGTCCTGGGCCAGCGGCCTGAAAGAACAGGTAAAACATGATTCTTCTTTGGAAAGCTGTTTAGATCAGCTTTTTCGATTGCTCGATGATGCTGATGCGACTGAACAGGAATGGTATGAACAGGCGGAAGCCGTTTATGAAGCAATCAGCCGAAGCAGCGCTTCAAAAAACCCGCAGCAGTACAGAATGGTTCCGATCGGAGGCCACCGCCTCCCAAGGCTTCCCTATTCCTACTCGGCTCTTGAGCCTTTTATTTCAAAAGAGATTATGTTCCTTCATCACACGAAACACCATCAGAGCTATGTCGACGGGCTGAACAAAGCCGAACGGGAGCTGCAAGAGGCGCGGCAGACAAAACAATTTCAGCTTGTGAACCATTGGGAACGGGAGCTTGCTTTTCATGGCGCCGGGCACTATTTGCATACAATTTTCTGGTATGCGATGAATCCGAAAGGCAAAAGAAGACCGACTGGTGAGCTGCTTGAGATGATCAACCGTTCGTTTGGCAGTTATTCCGCTTTTAAAGAACATTTTTCAGAAGCGGCCAAACATGTGGAAGGCGTCGGCTGGGCGATTCTCGTATGGGCCCCGCGCTCACACCGCCTTGAAATTTTGATCGCGGAAAAGCACCAGCTGATGAGCCAATGGGACGTCATTCCGCTCCTCCCCCTTGACGTATGGGAGCATGCCTACTATCTCCAATATAAAAATGAAAAGGCGAAATATGTGGACAATTGGTGGAACGTCGTTGATTGGCGGGAGCCGGAAAGACGCTTCGCCGCGGCGAAACACATCCTGTGGGAGCCATATTAATCGGCAGAAAAAATCCCTAAACTTAAAGGTTTAGGGATTTGAAAACTCCGATCACATCTAAAAAGACGATAATAATGACGACCGGCGCTACGTAGCGGATTAACAGAAGCCAGGCAGCGAACCATTTGCGGCTGATTTTTGAGCCCTCTTTTAATTCCGCGAACAGCTCGTCCTTAGGTATTTTCAGCGGGACGAAAACAGCGATTAAAAACGCTCCGACCGGCATTAAAATATTGCTGACGAGATAATCCGCCGCATCAAAGATTGACAGGCCGAAAATGGAAACATGCTGAAGCGCTCCGTATGATAAGGCTGACGGAATGCCGAACAGGAAAATCGCGATGCCTCCCGCCCAGGCGAATATTCGCCTTTTTCTCGCGTCTCCTTTTGACAGAACGGAAACCAGAATTTCAAGCATCGAAAAAGCTGACGTAAGCGTCGCAAATAAAAATAATAAAAGAAACGCCAATAAAAAGAGAATTCCAAACGGCATCTGATGGAATACGGACGGAAGCACATTAAATAATAGCATCGGTCCGGCATCAGGAGATAAACCGAATGAAAACACGGCCGGGAAAATCGCGATTCCTGCAAGGATCGCCACTGATACGTTTAAAAGCGTGACGGAAACAGCCGACTGCACGATATTTTCTTTTTTGGATAAATAAGAGCTGTACGTCACCATGACGGACACCCCGACGCTCAAGGAGAAAAAGGATTGTCCCATGGCAAACAGCACGGTCTCGGCTTTGATATGTGAAAGATCAGGCTTTAAGAAAAACTCAATCCCTTCCATTGAGCCAGGCAGCGTGACCGAGCGCACAATTAAGAGGAGAAAGATGATGAAAAGGGCCGGCATCATAAACCTGCTCGCCTTTTCAATTCCACTGCTGACTCCTTTTGCAACAACAACGATCGTAATGATGATAAAGAGGAACTGGCTGGCCAGGACGAGATAAGGATTGGCAATCGTTTCCCCAAAAAGGGCTGCATAATCCGCACTTCTTGAAAGCTCTCCCGTCAATCCTTTGAAAATATAAATGATAATCCAGCCTCCGACAACGCTGTAAAACGACAGCAGAATAAAGCACGTGATGATGCCGAGCCGTCCTATCCAGTGCCAGAGCGAACCGGGCGCCAGCTCCTTATAAGATTCAACTGCGTCTTTTTGGGTCTTTCTGCCGATAATAAATTCAGCCAACAATAAAGGAAGCCCAACTAATAATGTAAAAAGAATAAAAATAAGTAAAAATGCCCCGCCGCCGCTGGTTCCGGCAACATAAGGGAACTTCCATATCGCGCCGAGCCCGATTGCCGAGCCGGCCGAAGCTAAGATGAATCCAAGCTTTGATGACCATATATTTTGTTTATTTTCCACTAAAGCACCTCTTCTTCTCATGTCTAACCTGCACATCAGGCTACAAACTATCATTTTAAAAATCATAAACGAATTCGTCAAGGTTTTCAAACATTTCTTTCAGTTTACATAATATATTTATCGTTTAATAAAACAAAAACCTTCCTGGTGTTGAATTATTCAGAAGATTAATTATAATAAGAGAATACTATTTTCGTTAGATTTTCTACACCACGCGTAAGGAGCTGGACACATGAGTCATTTAATCAAGATCAGTCAATTTACCGGAAAAACCTTTGCCCTATGGGTGATCCTATTCGCGGTGCTCGGGTTTGCGTTTCCTTCCCAATTTACCTGGATCAGCCCCTATATTACGATTCTGCTTGGCGTCATTATGTTTGGCATGGGATTGACCCTGTCTGCCGATGATTTCAAAGAACTGTTGAGAAGGCCGCTGCAGGTGCTGATCGGCGTGCTCGTTCAATATACGATTATGCCTCTCACTGCTTTTGGACTGGCCTACGGGCTCAACCTCCCTTCGGAAATTGCCGTCGGCGTCATTCTGGTCGGCTGCTGTCCCGGCGGAACGGCTTCAAATGTGATGACATTTTTGGCTAAAGGAAATACCGCGCTGTCTGTCGCGATCACGACGATCTCAACATTGCTGGCGCCATTTTTAACGCCCTTTCTCATTTTGCTGTTTGCAAAAGAATGGCTCCCGGTATCACCCGGATCATTGTTTGTTTCGATTTTGCAGGCCGTTCTGATTCCAATTCTGGCAGGGCTGTTCGTCCAGTTTTTCTTCAAAAGACAGGTCGAACAAGCGGTGCAGGTGCTGCCGCTCGTGTCGGTCATCGGCATTGTCGCGATCGTAGCCGCAGTCGTCGGCGGAAACCGGGAAAATATCATTCAATCCGGCCTGCTGATTTTCGCTGTTGTCGTTCTTCACAACGGGCTCGGTTTATTTCTCGGCTTTATGTTGGCAAAGTGCTTTAAAATGGATTATCCTTCGCAAAAAGCCGTCTCAATTGAAGTCGGCATGCAAAATTCAGGACTCGGCGCAGCGCTTGCAACCGCCCATTTTTCACCGCTTGCCGCCGTGTCGAGCGCGGTCTTCAGCGTCTGGCACAACCTTTCCGGTTCATGGCTTGCGACATACTGGGCCAAAAAAGCAAAAAAACGGGAGAACGCTCCGGAAAAGACGGAATCCCCTTCCCTTTGATGACAAACAAAAAGCTTTGACCGCCAAAACGGTCAAAGCTTTTTTATGGATTGATTTATCCCTCTAACAGGAGCTGTTCAGGATCTTCAAGCAGGTTTTTCACGGTGACTAAAAATCCGACGGCTTCTTTTCCATCGACGATCCGATGGTCGTAAGATAAAGCGATGTACATCATCGGGCGGTTTTCGAAGCGCTCTTCATCGATCGCAACAGGACGCAGCTGGATTTTATGCATGCCCAAAATTCCGACCTGCGGGCTGTTTAAAATCGGAGTCGATAACAGAGAGCCGAACGTTCCTCCGTTTGTGATCGTGAATGATCCCCCTTGTAGCTCGCTGAGAGACAGTTTATTGTTTCTCGCTTTTTTGGCAAGCTCGCCGATGTCTTTTTCAATATCGGCAAACGTTTTACGATCCGCATCACGGACGACCGGAACGACAAGCCCTTCAGCAGCGGCGACCGCAATTCCGATATCATAAAACTTCTTGATGACAAGCTCGTCACCTTGAATTTCCGCATTGAGAAGCGGATATTTTTTCAGGGCGGCGACAACGGCTTTTGTAAAGAAGGACATAAATCCAAGCTTTACATCGTGCTGTTCAAGGAATTGGTCTTTACGGCGCTTTCTGAGATCCATAACCGCCGTCATATCCACTTCGTTAAAAGTCGTCAGCATAGCGGCGGTGTGCTGGACTTCAACGAGGCGTTTGGCAATCGTTTGTCTCCTGCGGGACATTCTCTGCCGTTCAACCGGTTTTGCCGAATCCTCAGAATTAGCGGCCTTTCCTTGAGGTTTTGGCGCGGCCGGAGCTTTAGGCGGCTGCTCGTTCTTTTGGTAGGATTCAACATCTTGTTTTCTGACCCTTCCGAGCGGATCGCCAGTTGGAATTTCTGATAAATCAATGCCCTTTTCCCGGGCAAGCTTTCTGGCAGCCGGAGAAGCGACCGGTCTTGTTTTCCCGTTCTCCTCCCGGCCTGACGCGCGATCCGGAGTGTCAGCCTTCACTTCAGGCGCAGCCGGCTTTACTTCCGGAGCCTCTGCGCTTTTTTCAGCATCGGCTTGAGGAGCGGAGTCCCCGCCTCCTTTTCCTTCGCCTTCTGAAATCGTTCCGATCACTTCGCCGACTTGAACTGTATCACCGGAGTCTTTCAGCACTTCCTGAAGAACCCCGGACTGTTCTGCCGTTAATTCCACGTTGACTTTATCGGTTTCCAGTTCAAGCAGGAATTCCCCTTGTTCTACATAATCTCCCGGTTGTTTCAGCCATTGGGCTATCGTTCCTTCTGAAATTGATTCCGCTAATTCAGGTACTTTAATTTCCGCCATTTTTTAGTTCCCCCTTAATTTTTGCGAGTCAAGCTCTCAGATACAATTCGTTCCTGTTCCTTCTTATGAACGGTCGGATCCCCTTCTGCCGGACTTGAACGTCTTCTTCTTCCAATGTAGCGCACGTTCACGCCTTTTGGTGCGACCTCTCTTAAATAAGGCTCAATATAATTCCAGGCGCCCATATTTTGCGGCTCTTCCTGAACCCAAACGATCTCTTCCAAATGCGGAAGCTTGGCGAAGATCGCCTTTATATGCTTCGCAGGGAAAGGATAAAGCTCTTCTACACGCGCGATGTGGAGCCAGTCTTTTTCAGCCTCCATCTTATTAAAGTAATCGCTGATGTCGATTGAGACTTTACCGCTCGAAAGAATGAGACGCGTCACCTTTTCATATTGATGAGAAAGACCTGACATTTCGTATACCGGCTTAAAGCCGCCTTCGCTGAGCTCCTGCACTTCGGACACCGTATTCGGATTTCTCAGCAGGCTTTTCGGCGTCATAATGATGAGCGGGCGGATCTCCTCACGAAGCAGCATTTTGGCCTGCCTTCTTAAAATATGGAAATATTGCGCCGCACTCGTCAGATTGGCGACGGTCCAGTTATTTTCCGCCGCAAGCTGCAGAAAGCGCTCCGTTCTGCCGCTCGAATGCTCAGGCCCCTGTCCTTCATATCCGTGCGGAAGCAGGACGACAAGCCCTGATTTTTGCCCCCATTTTGCCCTTCCTGCGGAAATAAACTGGTCAAAATAGACTTGAGCCGCATTCGCGAAGTCTCCGAATTGCGCTTCCCAGATCACCATCGTTTCCGGCGAAGAAACGTTATAGCCGTATTCAAAGCCGAGGACAGATCCTTCAGAAAGCGGGCTGTTATGAACCGCAAATGCCGCTTTTGTATCTGCAAGGTGATGCAGGGCGATGAATTCATCCCCTGTCTTGCTGTCATGAAGAACAAGGTTGCGATGTGCGAATGTGCCGCGTTCTGAATCCTGGCCGGTCAGCCTTACAGGCGTGCCGTCTTTCAAAATGGACGCAAACGCCATCACCTCGGCCAAAGACCAATCGACTTTGCGGTCATCTTCAAACGCTTTGGCGCGCCTTTCGAGGATTCGTTTTAACTTGTCGAAAACGTTGAAGTTTTCAGGCCATGCGATCAGCTCTTTGTTAATTTTGCGCAGGACATCAAAATCAACCGATGTATCGACATTCGGAAACCCGTTGGATACCGGCTCCGGCAAGACGATTTCATGTACCATATCTTCCTTTTTGGCCGGCACTTTTCGGTACGCTTCTTCCAAACGCTTCATCACCGAGTCTTGTATTTTTGAAACGGTGTCTTTTTCAATAATGCCTTTACTGATCAGCTTTTCTGCAAAAATATTTTTGACAGTCGGATGTTTTCTAACCGCATCATAGAGCATCGGCTGTGTCGCCGCCGGTTCATCCATTTCATTGTGTCCAAAGCGGCGGTAGCCGATCAGATCGATTAAAAAGTCCTTATTAAAAGTCTCGCGGTATTCAACCGCAAGCTGAACCGCTGACAGGCATGCTTCCGGATCATCGGCGTTGACGTGGACAATCGGGATTTCAAAGCCTTTGGCAAGATCGCTCGCATATTTCGTCGATCTTGACTCATTGCTTTCGGTTGTGAAGCCGATCATATTGTTGGCGATGATATGGATCGCTCCGCCGACCTGATAGCCCTTCAGCTGGCTGAGGTTCAAGGTTTCGGAGACGATGCCTTCGCCAGGGAACGCCGCGTCACCATGGATCAGGATCGCCAAGGATTTTTTGACATCTTGAACCGGATAGCCGCTCTCTGTTCTCGTTTCCTGGGCGGCTCTTGTGCTGCCCTCGACAATCGGATCGATGAACTCAAGATGGCTCGGGTTGTTCGCCAAGGTAATCCGCGCCGTTTTTGTCTGCTCACCCTGAATCTGGCGTTTTGCGCCGAGATGGTATTTGACATCCCCCGTCCAGCCGTAGTTGATTCCGATTGATCCCTCTGAGGGGACGAGATCCTTATTCGGGGCATGCTGAAATTCGGAAAAGATGATTTCATAAGGTTTTCCGAGCACATGAGCCAAGACGTTCAGCCGGCCCCTGTGCGCCATTCCGATATTAATGCTCGTCGTTCCCGAAGAAACCGACTCGGCGATAATATCATCCAGCATAGGTACAAGCGCATCAAGCCCTTCAATGGAGAAGCGCTTTTGCCCGACAAACGTTTTGTGCAAAAACTGCTCCAATCCCTCAACTTCTGTCAGCCGTCTTAGGACATCTATTAATTTCTCTTTCGATTTCGGGGCGAATAATTCTCCCGACTCGATCTTTTTCATCAGCCAATTGCGCTCTTCAAAAATATGCACATGGTCAAATTCAAAAGAAATCGATTTTTTGTATGTGTTCCTTAAGTACTGGATGGCTTCTAAACCGTTCATTACTTCTTTAGGGGCATCTTTGCAAATCACAGATGCCGGGATTTTTTCCACATCCTGTTCGGTCAGACCGTACTCGGCAAGCGGAAAAAGCTCCTGTTTTTCTTGCGTTTTTCGTAATGGATTGACGGAAGCGTTTAAATGGCCATAGGTTCTAATATCTTCTGCAAGTTTTACCGCGGATGCGATTTTTTCAATAGAATCTGCCGTGAAATGTGCCTCTTCAGTCTTTCCAGAGGCGGCCCTTATGTCGCCCGGGGGAGCTCCGAGATCGTCAAACATCCCTTTTAAGTCAGGATCGATGTTCTCTGGATCCTTGACATACTGATCATAAAGCTCCAGCACATAGCCGAGGTTCGGACCGTGAAATTCTTCCCAAGTCATTCTTTGTTTCATACTATTTTGAAACATTTGAACATTACCCCCAACCTAATAATCAAGTGAATGATTCACTATCTTAATATATCTTCTGAACCCTTTGCCCAGAAATATGTAATAAAAACGCTTCCACGTACATTTTACCACTGATTCTCATTCGTTTCTACACAGATTGTTCAAATAAAATTAAAAAATCATCTTGAAAAATAAAATATTTCATAATTTTGAACATTCAGATTGAAAACTTATGGACACTCTTTGAACTCGCTTTGAATTTTCCCTTTCCGGAAATTTTTTAAACCACTGAATGAACGACATTCGAAAAAACAAAATTTCAAAAATTAAAGTTGATAAAGATAATAAAAATTGGTTTATTCCGCCAATAAAAACAGATGGCCGCAAGCCGTGCAGCCATCTGTCATACCTATCCTATACTTTTGTTCAACAGCTTTTTTAACAGCGGGTACAGCACATCAGGAAGCTGATCGACATCAGGGACGAACAGACTGTACTTGCCGTACATATCCTGGATCGTTTTCACTTGCGATTCTTCGATTTCACTGTTTGATAAAAATACATTGATGACTTCGATTTTTCTTTTTCTCGCTTCCATCACCGCTTCATGTGTATCGACAATCCCGTTTTGTTCATAATTGAAAGCAGCAGGCTCCCCGTCTGAAAAGACGATCAGAAATTTTTGCCCTTCGCTTCTTTGAATGAGCGTTTTCGCCATTTGTCTGATCGCAAAGCCGTCCCGGTTGTCTTCCTCCGGTTCAAGCTGCATAATGCGCGGCCCTGCGTTCTCTTTTAAAGAATCCCTGAAGGAGACGACGGTATGAAAATAATTGGGCTGGCTCGTCTCTGTCGCATCATTTGTATCCTCCCAAAACCCGACAATCTGATGGGGGACGGATACAGATTTGAGCGCTTCATGAAACAGCACGATGCCCCGCTTTGTCTCCTCCATTTTGTCATGCATGCTGGCGGAGCAGTCGACAAGCAATGTAAAGACGGCATCAATTTCGGTTGACGGCTCCTGTTTTTTGTAGAAAAGCCGCGGATTCCGCTCCGTAAAGTAGCGAAGCAGCTTATTGTTCAATCTGCCCGCGTGCAAATCGGTTCTTGGCAGCGTTTTTTTATGCTCCAGCGTTTTTTGGATCATTTGCTTCAGACGTTTTTGATAGGATTCGATCGTCTTT
The DNA here is from genome assembly GCF_033261025.1 of Bacillus sp. KICET-3. Taxonomy (NCBI): domain Bacteria; kingdom Bacillati; phylum Bacillota; class Bacilli; order Caryophanales; family Bacillaceae; genus Bacillus; species Bacillus sp. KICET-3. Next base: position 2,572,133 of record NZ_CP137345.1, read on the forward strand.
GCCTGCTCGTGATATGCCTGTGTTTCTTCAGCTGTGGGATAATCAGGCGTTTTAAAAATTGAAAAGGCGTAGCGGTTTTCTTTTCCGGCCGCCATTCCGCCTGCATTCGGTTCATCCTGAACGGAATCAAGGGATTCGAGTTTTGAGTAATCTTTCCTTTTTGTCTGTTTAGCCGTTCCCTGGACCGCACCGAGGGCCTGGTCGCCGTCCTCGCCCTCTCTTAAAGCGCCGCCTGCAATATCCGTTTTCGCACCGTGCTCCAAATCGAATTGGAGAAAACTTTTGGCAGGCGCTTCCGTTTCCCTGTGCCATGTCGGCATTTCCTCATCAAGGACTTCCTCGTCCCCATCGCTTTTCTCATCCAAAGTCAGATCGTCGCTGAGTTTCGACTTCGCTTTTACATCATGGAAAAGGGAGTCTTCTTCAACCTCGCCGTATTCAAGCTCAGGAAAAAAGAAATACGTGTTCAGCATATCTTTTTCAAGAACCTCTTCAAAGCCTTCCATTAAGATGTTGACAATTGATGCGATCTCCCTGGTGGAACGCGCTTCATATACGCGGCTCAGCTGCTGTTCAATAAATCCTTTCAGCGGATCAATCGATTCATGGATATGCGGTATATCCTCCAGCGGCGACTCGGCCGCAAGCTTGACATAGATGGCGCAGAACAGGGCGTCCGTAAAAATGCTCCGCTCCAAATTCAGCGTCAGCTGTGTCTTAAAATGTTTCCGGTACATCGATTTGCGGCTGAGAAACACGGATTTTGTTCCCGGCCTCTCCTTTTTGATGCACTCTTCAATTCTGATATCTTCAAAAAGCATAAACAATTGTTTTGCTAAACTCTTAAACTGGAATTGGCGGATCGCAGCAAGCATCTCCGCGAAATCAGTCATTGAGCTGTAGCGGGTTCCGACGGAGCGCAGGTACACATCGCTCTTCAGCCCGGCAACCATATCCCGTTCATCACGATCCTTCCAAAAATGGCTCATATAGATCTTTTTCTCAAAGGGATTGTAATAGGACTGAACGCCGTACTCCACTTCAACCTGATCGCTTTTTGCGAGCGTCTTGGCTAAATCCGTCAGCTCCATAAATAAGAGAGAGTCGATCTTGCTGTCATTAAATTTAATAAACTTCATGAAAGAACCCTCATTCAAATAAAGTTTGGGCAATATTTCGGACAGCCGCTTTCTCGCGCTCATCATCCAGCTTTTCTACGATGCCCCGTTCTATCGCGCGCAGCGGCGGAATGTATGTTGAAAGGTCGCATGTATCCAAAAGAGCCCTGATAGAAGCCGCTTCTTCAGACACCTGTCCATTGTGCGCCTGTGTCATAAGGTCAGAAGACAAGGTGACAAACCGGCTGAGCAGCTTCTGATCCTTTAATTCAGACTGTGTTTCAAGCACGTGTCTCAGCAGGTCCCCTTTAATGTACGGAACATCGATAATGACAAATCTGTTTTTTAATGCCTCGTTTAACGGCACGGTTCCGACATAGCCTTCATTAATGGCGGCAATGACGCCGAAGCCGCCTTCCGCTCTGATGACCTCGCCGGTAAACGGATTTGTCATCGTTTTTCGGTAGTCAAGCACCCCGTTTAAAATCGGCAGTGTCTCGGGCTTCGCCATGTTGATTTCATCAATATATAAAAAATGCCCGTGTTTCATCGCTTTGGTAACAGGGCCTTCAATAAATTCTATGGAAGCCTGCCCGTCTGTATTGTCAATCGTTTTATAGCCGACAAGCGCCTCGGCGTCAAGGTCAACCGAACAATTGACACTGTGCATCGGTTGTTGAAAGTAGGCGGACAACGTTTCGGCGAGCTTTGTTTTCCCCGAGCCTGTAGGCCCTTTCAGCAAAACATTTTTGCCGAGCGAGAGGGCGATGATCGCATCGTAAAGGACCGCATTGTCCTCTGCCTCATAACCGGGCTTTCCGATCAGAGATTGAAATTCCTGTCCTGGTGTCCGGTTTGCGGACTGCATCAGCCTCTCCTTTATTTTTTCCGGCAGCTGTAGTTCGTGTAGGTCGTATTTCATTCGTTGTAAGTTCCTTTCTAAAAAACGTCTTCTGCATCAAGTATACTAACAACCTTTGTTTTCCTCAATATATATGACTGCTGCCGTTTTATCGGAAAAATGGATTATTTTTTGCTGTCATGTGATAGAGCGCCGCACACCATTCGCCCGCCTGAATTTCCGGACGGATTTGTTAAATCATCATCCTGCTTTTCGTGAATAATAAAAGCACTTCCATCCTGGTCAAGCAGACTGAATTTGCTTTTCCTATCCAGTGTGACGTCAGGCGCATTGACGATGACATCGACTTTCCCGTCGGCCCCGACTTCTATATTCGGCAGATCCCCGGCATGAGGCCCTTTCGGATTGTTGAACCCGTGCTCCTTTTGCGCTGGATTGAAATGGGCGCCGGCGCTTTCAAAATCAGGTGTTCGGCACTGGCCTGTTTCATGGATGTGAAAAGCGAGCAATCCGGGCGGCAGATCATGGGCGGCCACCCTTATATCAAGGCCTTCGGCGGCAGATTCAGAAACCTCTATAAAACCGGTTTTTGTTCCATCGCGTTTGATCAGCGGCACCTGAATCGGCTGTGTCACAGGTTCAAATGTTTCTTTATGCTCATGTTCGACAGCCTCATGATCAAGCTCTTTTTGCTGTGCGCACGCCGATGCCAGACAGATGGAAACACATATGAGCAGCGCTTTGTACAATCGATTCATGTCGAGCTCCCCTTTGTCTTTTTCCTTTAGTTTAGACAACGGCAGAATCTGATAAACCTTTCCTCTATAGGGATTGATTGCACAAAAAAAAGCCATAAAAATGGCTTTTTTAGAAAGAATAGCGCTTTGCACCGAGATAGCGCTGCTTCCAATAAGAATTGTTCATATCACTGATGCTGACTCCCGAATCATTGGCATTGATGAATTTTCCGCTGCCTAAGTAAATGCCGACATGGGAAGGACCTGGCTTATATGTAGAGAAGAACACGAAATCCCCTCTTGAAGGCTGGCTGACAGGCGTCATGATACTCCAATATCCGGCTGCGCTCAGTCTTGAAACAGATGTGACTTTGTTGAGCGCATAATAGATAAAACCGCTGCAGTCAAAACCTGAAGGATTGTTGCCTCCCCATCTGTATGGAACGCCAAGCTGATTTTCGGCTTCGGCAATCATTCGTTCCACCTTCGTTCCTTGTGAAATGCCTGATGAAGTATTTGGCGTTTTAGACGAAGAGCTTCCTGAAGACGTTGATTTTGACGCTCCGGAAATTTTCAGCTTTTGCCCGACTTGTATAACATCAGTCTTTAAGTTGTTGGCTTCTCTGATGCTTTGGACGGTCACATTCATAGAGTTTGCAATCTTCCATAAGGAATCGCCTGCCTTGACGGTATAAGTCGTCGTTTTTGAACCGCTGCTTGAGCCCGTTTTCCCTGATGAAGAACTTGAAGACGAACCGGAAGACGGCTTTTTGCTTCCGCTTGAAGCAGTCCCTTTTACCTTCAGGACTTGATTTGGATAAATCGTATCCGACTTCAAGTTGTTCAGCGTTTTAATCTCGGCGACGGTCATATTCAAATGATTGGCGATTTTCCATAAAGAGTCGCCCAGCTTGACCTTGTACGTGCTGCTTGAACTCGTTGACCCGCTTGATTTCGAAGACGAACTTGAGCTTGACGATGACGACTTGCTGCCCTTGCTTGAGCTTGAGCTCGTTGCTTTTCCTTTAACAACAAGCTTCTGGCCCGGATAAATCATATCACTGCTTAGGCCGTTTAACTTTTTGATCTCCTGGACGCTCGTTTTGTAGTCACTGGCGATCAGCCACAGAGAATCTCCTGATTTGACGGTGTAAGTCGTTGTTGCAGAACTTGAGCTTGAGCTGCTTGATTTTTTGTTGCTGTTTTTTGCCTTTCCGTCTGGAATTTCCAAGGTTTGTCCAACATAAATGACCGTTGATGATAGATTGTTGGCTGATTTCAGTGCAGAAATGCTTGTGTTGTACTCTGTTGAAAGCTTCCATAGGGAATCTCCGCTTTTCACCTTGATTGTCTGGGCTTCCGCCGGTGTCGCAGCCAACGAAGTTCCAACTACTGCAGAGGCCGCCAAACCTACTGCTATCTTCTTCTTCATACCTTTTAACCTCCCGCCTCAATTTTATTTCTCTCTATGTATCCATTACACTTGCTTTGCTTAAAACGCCGTCCGCCTGCCAAGCGGGTGACGTGATCACCTCTTGCTTTAAGCGAACGAGACCCCCTTTTCGTTCTTAAGCAAAAATGCAATTCACGATTTGTATCGGCTGATTTCGATTTTTTTTAATAGTTTTTTATAAATCCATTTTTTCAATAGCAACGCAAAGATGTTTTTTCGGGTATGTTGATTGTGTTGATTTTCTAAGAAGGAAACGCCGTAAAAGCTGTTTGAAGGAAATACAGAAAAGATGTATGGGACAGTCCGGCTGAAAAAGCGCCTGTCTTCGGCGGTTATATGCGGCTTTTATCGATGCTTGTCGGTCGAAGCTTGCTGGACTTGGGCAAGACCCGCTGATGGCCGGGCCGGCCATAGATGGGAATCCGGCAGCAAATGAGGGCAACTTAGGCACCAATCGATCATCCTCATCTGTTATCCGGGTGCAGACTCTCGATCATGCTCCTCCATACAATTCTATTTTTCATCATAAAATTCCTCCTTGAAACCACAAATTGACTATATCATACATTTTTTTTGCCAGCATCCGGAATAGGGCATATCTTTCATTTAGATCATCCGACGTTTTACATTTTTATTTTTTAGTATTAAAAACCCGCCTTCAAAAAGCGGAAAACATGAATCTATACCGAAAAACCTAGTTAATGCTAATTTCAAGATGAGCAAAAAGACCCTTACGTCTTAATTCCCGATAACTTTCATAGTTCGGCTTTAATCGATTGTTTGTCAGGACATCATTTTTTTCCATTTTATATGTATTCTTCCGTCCTTTGTATCACATCTTAAGCCATAGGAGGTGACGACATGGTGATCCAAAAATGTTTCCAATATTTATGTTCCCTGCTTGGCGTTATTTCTCTTTCATTTATATATGTGCAGATGTTTAAAAAAACGAAACATCCGAAAAAAGATTGAACAGACATTTATTGCATTTTATACATAACATGTTATAATTTCTCTCGTTATCCAAAAGAAACGGGGAACAACGATGAGGGAAACAAAGGATGTAAAGGAAAAGGCAAAACTGTTTATAACGATTTTAATCCCGATTTTAATTACACAGGCCGGATTGTCTTTGATCACGTTTCTCGACACGGTGATGTCCGGTAAGGTCAGCGCTGCCGATCTCGCCGGCGTTGCAATCGGGTCGAGCTTGTGGACGCCTGTCTATACGGGGCTTGCGGGCATTTTGACGGCTGTGACACCTATTGTCGCCCAATTAATGGGGGGCAAACAGCAAAAAGATGTGCCGTACACTGTGGTTCAATCGATCTATGTGGCGGTGATCCTCAGCCTGCTGGTCATTTTTTTCGGATTTTTCATAATCGATCCGATCCTGGAAACACTTCAGCTTGAGGATAAAGTATCGCTCGTCGCACATCAGTATTTATTATATCTTGGCATCGGCATCCTGCCGCTGTTTGTGTACAACGTTATGCGTTCGTTTATTGATTCTCTCGGCAAAACGAGAGTGACGATGCTGATTACCTTATGCGCCCTGCCTATTAATTTTGTACTCAATTATCTATTCATCTTCGGAAACTTCGGATTTCCCAAATTGGGAGGAGCCGGCGCGGGATTGGCCTCCGGTTTGACGTATTGGTGCATATGTCTGATTTCTTTATTGATCGTTCACCGAAAAACGCCATTTTACCAGTTTAAGATTTTCGGGACGTTCTATTCATTTTCCTTGCCCGAAAGTCTGAAGCTGTTGAAAATCGGCTTGCCCATCGGTTTTGCGATCTTCTTTGAAACGAGCATTTTCGCTGCGGTCACCTTGCTGATGAGCCACTTTGACACGGTAACGATCGCTTCCCACCAGGCAGCGATGAATTTTGCATCGCTTCTTTATATGCTGCCGCTCAGTGTTTCAATGACATTGACGATCGTCGTCGGTTTTGAAGCCGGCGCAAAACGGTTTGAGCATTCTAAGGCTTACAGCTACCTCGGCATCTCGATTGCGGTTGGATTTTCGCTATTCACCGCTTTTGTCATTTTATTGTTCAGACAGCAGATTGCCGGAATGTATACGGGGGATCCCGACGTGCTGCACCTGACAAAGCACTTCTTATTGTATGCCTTGTTTTTTCAGCTTTCAGACGCCATCGCCGCACCGATCCAAGGAGCGCTCAGAGGGTATAAAGACGTCAACTATACGCTTGTCACCGCTCTTGTCTCCTACTGGATCATCGGGCTTCCTGCCGGTTTTGTCATTGGTACGTACACTTCATTCGGGGCGTACGGATACTGGATAGGATTGATCACCGGGCTTGCAGCCGGAGCCGCAGGGCTTTTCCTCAGGCTCAGGCTCATTCAAAGCCGCTTGATCAGACAGCACGGCTGATAGCGGTCAAAAAAAGGTATAGAGCGGAAACGCTCTATACCTTTTTTATATTTCCTTTAATCGTTCCACTGATATGTCCAAAATGTTTCTTTTTCAAACCATGTTTCAACGACAGGCTCGCCGTTCGCTATTTTTTTCTCAATCTCTTTGAGAAGGCCGCCTGTCTGTGACTTGTGCGCTTTTAAAGCGTTCATTTTGACATCGGCTACTTCTTTAATATCAAGAACAACATCAGGCTTGCCTAATACTTCTTCTCGATGATGGGTGATCGCCATGCATAACACGCGCGGCCGGTCTTCTTTCTTTTTCCGGGACAGCGCACGGATAACCGCCGCTCCGCAGGCGTCATGGTCTGGATGGACGCCGTGGCCGGGATAGAATGTCACAATCAGGCTCGGTTTTACATCATCGATTACTGCTTCCACTTTGTCAGCCAATAGATCTTCATCTTCAAATTCGAGTGTTTTGTCGCGGAGCCCGAGCATTCGCAAATCTTGAATGTTCATTTCCTTGCAGGCATCCATCAATTCCTGCTTTCTAAGCAGAGGAAGCGTCTCACGGTTGGCAAAGAGCGGATCTCCCATATTTCTGCCCATTTCTCCGAGGGTGAGACAAGCATATGTCACAGGTATATTTTCTTTTCGGTTTAAAGCGATCATCCCTGCCACTCCGAAAGATTCATCATCAGGGTGCGGGAGGATCACAAGCAAATGTTTTTTCATTTATAACACCTTCTTTTTAGACTGCAAATGGCTTTTTGCTGATTTGAAGTGAAATGGCGAGCTTGCCTCCAGGCAAATGACCGGCGAGGAGCAGCCGTCCTTCACCATCAATCGTATAATCGGTGAGACCCTCGGCGTAAATCCAGCCTTCCTCTGTTTTCAAGCCTGCGCGGTAAGGTCCGTTTCCCGTGATTTTCGCACGGGAGCAGACGACTTTTGCATTTCGGATAAACGCAACCACTGTCATGTTCTGTTCATTTTTATGAGCCGAATATGATCCGGTTGTCGTTTCTAAATGAATATAGACAGGCTCACGTAAAAATGTGTCTAAAGAAGCTTGAACATCTTCTTTTATAATTGCTTTCATGCTACTCCCTGCTTTCTTTGTTTGTTAATACTTGCAAACGTTCTGTATGCCGTTCAATCAGCTTCACTTTTAGATCTGCTTCAAGCGCGGAGCTGGTAATCCGCTGAACGGATTGAACATATTTTTCACATCTCGTTTTTCTGAGTCTCGGATGGGTTCTGAGGTCATTCAGTTCATCATCGATGGCTTGATTGAGCGCCTGTTTCCCCTTTCCATTCATCGTCCGGTTTTTCCAGAGGGTCAGATAAGCTTGAAAAAGTTCGGGTTCGTTTGCCATGCCGGGCCACCTCCGAATCCTTCAATAATGTTTAATTATACATAATCAGCGGTTATTGAAAAGAAAAAGGGCTTATGAATGATAGGAATTTTTTCTTTTCAGAATGACCTTTGACTGCTTTTTCCATTTGAACTGGGACAGAGTAAACAAAATCAGCGCCGCCCAAATGCAGGAAAAAGTGAACGCTTTTGCGCTGCTGAACGGTTCATGATAGACAAAAACACCTAAGAATAGCGTGATGGTAGGCGCGATATACTGTAAAATTCCGACCTGATAGAGCGGGAGCTTTTTCGCTCCTTCTGCAAAGAGAAGGAGCGGAATGGCTGTCAGCACGCCGGCCATAAACAGCAGCGCCATCGTTCCAATGCTCATGGATGCGGCCTGTGAATGCCCTTGCCCGCTAAAGAACAACAAATAAATGAGAGCGACCGGCGCAATCAGCATGGTTTCCAGTGTAAGTCCGACAGCGCTTGTGAGCGACGTCCTTTTTTTGGCCAATCCGTAGAGTCCGAAGCTGAAAGCCAGTATAAGCGCGATGTACGGCACAGAACCGTACTGAAATGCGGAAATCAACACACCAGCGGCTGCAATGAGAACCGCGGCTGCCTGCATTCGCGACAGCTTTTCCTTTAAAAAAACGATCCCGAGCAAAATGGAAACAAGCGGATTGATATAATAGCCGAGACTCGCTTCAAGGATAAAGCCGTGATTGACTGCCCATATGTACACATACCAATTGATTGTGATCAACACGGCGGAAAATACAAGCGGAATGAGGGCTTTTCTGTTTTTCAGCAGCGAACGGAATGCCTTCATCCCGCCTTTCCATTGCCGCAAAAACAGCAGTACCCCGCACATAAAGACAAACGACCAGATCATGCGGTGAGCCAGTATGTCAAGCGCGCCTATATGATCGAGCAATTTCCAGTATAAAGGGAGCAGCCCCCACAATATATAAGAGCATGCTGTATAATAAATCCCTTTCATGTGAGTTGATTGATTCATAAGTCCATTCTCTTCCTTTCTTCTATCATCACTTCGCACGCTTTTCACATAAAAGGCATATACTGTACCGTCTATGTGAAAGGAAGTGTGATCGTGTTTGATTGGCAGCGCTTTTTTCCATTTCAGCAGCAATTTTCAAAGGACGGCGTTAGAAACGCCGACCCGAAAGATGTTGAACATTATATCAGCCAAGTGATGAAAAGCGTTTTTGGACCGGGGTATACGGCTCAGTTTCCTTTTCGTGACCCTCTCGCAAAAGAAACACCGGCGGCAGATGAAACCGAACCGATTGACATGTTTGAAACAACAAGTCACGTATTTGTTAAAATTCCGCTTACTAGAGATCAGCTTAACCCCCTGAAAATTAAACATACTTCACAAACCCTGATCATAGAAAATTACCCTGAAGCAGGGCGGCAAAAAAAAGTCATTCTTCCCTCTCTTGTACGGAAAAAAGGTACAAAGGCCGTATTTCAGGACGGCATTTTAGAGGTGATGTTTTTGAAAAACGAAGACTTCAGCCTCTCTGAAGTCGAGATCACGTTTTGAAAACGGCCCGGTTTTAAAAACGGGCTGTTTTTCTTTGTCATCCGTACAAAAAAGCGCCGTTCTCCCTTCAAGGCTCTCCAATAATACATATTAACACTCGGATGGAACTCTATCATCCTATTTGCCTCATCCGGTGAGACCATGTCCTATGAACCCTGTATTGTAGTCAATCCGCCTTAAAAAATCTATGTATCTATTTCCTCTTTCAATCCGCATTGATTGATTAATATAATGATAATGGTTCTCATTTGAAACCTATATTGAAGGAGGATGTATATGAAAAAGAAGATCAGCACACTTATCAGCGCGATGATATTGATGATCCTTTGTTTTTCTCCGCAAGCTTCGGCTGCATACAACGACCTGCACAAAGGTTATGCAACCTATACAGGATCAGGCTATTCAGGAGGGGCTTTGCTTCTTGACCCGATTCCTTCCGATATGGAGATCACGGCATTAAACCCGACAGACCTTAATTACCGCGGAGTAAAAGCCGCTCTGGCCGGCGCCTATCTTGAAGTAGAAGGGCCGAAAGGAAAAACGACCGTCTATGTTACCGACCTGTATCCTGAAGGCGCACCAGGAGCCCTCGACCTTTCGCCTAATGCCTTCCGCAAAATCGGCGATATGAAAGACGGAAAAATCAACATTAAATGGCGGGTCGTCAAAGCGCCGATCAAAGGCAATTTCACATACCGGATTAAAGAAGGCAGCAGCCGTTGGTGGGCGGCGATCCAAGTCAGAAACCACAAATATCCGGTCATGAAAATGGAATACTACAAAGGCGGCAAATGGATCAACATGGAGAAAACGGACTACAACCATTTCGTCAGCACCGATTTGGGGACAGGCTCTCTAAAGGTCAGAATCACCGACATCCGCGGGAAAGTTGTGAAAGACACGATACCGAAGCTTCCTGAAAATGGGACATCGCAGGCATACATGGTGTCCGGTAAAGTACAGTTTCCTGACTAAGTAAAGCAGACAATACGAAACGGCGGTCAAAGGAGGACAACCTCCGGCTTTGGACCGCCGTTTCTTATTCATCATTTAGAAAAATGCTTCATTTTTGATCAGTAGCCGGGTGCTGCTCCTCCGTATGGAGCTCCGCCAGGAAAACCTTTGTAAGGCGCCGCTCCGAACGAGGCGGGTCCGTAAAGTCCGGGTGCTCCTCCGTAATATGGCGCTCCGCCATAGCCCGCATAAGGCTGCGGGTATGCGTACGGCCTCGGGTAGTTAAAAAGCGCGCTTCCAAGAAATCCGCCCAATAGGCCGCCAACCAAGGGCGCTCCAAAACCCCAGAAAAACGGGGATCTTGCCGGATAACCGGCTGGATTGGATCTCATGTATCCATAAAACATATGAGGGTTCATCGGCATTTATCCTCCTTTATGTCTGCCTATAGTCAAGGTATTCATAAAGTCGGGAAACGCTTGGGCTCTGTGCTATTCTTCATACATCATTTTTTTGGTCATTCCGCCGTCAACCGTTATGTTCGTGCCGGTAACAAACCTGTTGTCCGGATCGGTTAAAAAAAAGCATGCCTTGACAATATCAAGCGGACGTCCGACTCTGTTTGAAAAATGCTGCTCATGATCTTTTTTCCGCAAATCTTCATAATGTTCTGTTTCGATCCACCCCGGAGCAATGCTGTTGACCACGATCGAATCCTTGCTTAAGGAAGCGGCCAATGCATGGGTCAAAGCGATGATTCCCCCTTTGGACGCGGCATATGCTTCACTGTTCGGTTCAGACATAAAGGCTCTTGTCGAAGCCATATTGACAATCGCGCCTCCATTTTCGTTTCCCCTCATCTTTTTGGCGGCCTCTCTTGAGCAGAGAAACACGCTTTTCAAATTGGTGTTCAAGACATCGTCCCATTCATCGGCTGTCAAATCATACGGTGATTTCCATGCTGATTTCCCCGCATTATTAATCAGGACAGAAAGCGAACGGCCGTCCTTGACAGCCTCATCCATTAAACGCTTTACATCCTCTTCATCGGAAATATCCGCGTGTACAAACCGGACCTGCAAGCCTGATGCGGACAGCTCCTTTTGCAATTGACCGCCTTGTTCATGTAAAATGTCGGCAAACAGCACGTCATAGCCTTTTTCCGCGTATGCTTTGACAAGTTCCTTTCCGATTCCCCCGGCGCCTCCGGTGATAACGGCGGCTTTTTTTTCGTTCATCACTGCCCGCCCCCTTCTGAATCACAATGATGCTCGGCCCATTTTTGTATTTCCTGCAAAACAGGTTCCAGCGCCGTTCCTTTTTTCGTCAATTGATAAATGACTTTCACCGGCGTTTCAGGAAGAACCTGACGTTCGACGATTCCGCCGTGTTCCAATTCTTTTAAACGTTCAGCCAGCATTTTTTGGCTGATCATCGGTATCATCTCAGTTAAATCTTTAAATCGTTTTGGTCCATCCAATAACACATGAATAATCAGTCCATTCCATCGTTTGCCGAGCAAAGAAAAGGCGGCCTCCATTTTAGGACACATTGTAAACCCCAATTCTCTCACCCCTCCATATCCAGTTGACAAATATAAATTGAAACATTAGAATACTCATTAAAGTTACAAAAAGTAAGTTTCTAACTTTTTGTCTTATTCTATCATAACACGTTTAGCCCAAAGGAGGAAGTCACATGACTGCATCAGAAAACAACATGATTAAGGTATTGACAGAACGCACTTCGATTAAAGAATATGACACAAACGCCGCTATTTCAAAAGAGGAACTGACAGAGCTGCTGCGCATTACGACAAAAGCTCCGTCCGCCTGGAACCTTCAGCATTGGCATTTTACCGTATTCCACAGCCAGGAATCAAAAGACAGACTGCTGCCAATCGCCTACAATCAAAAACAAGTGTCACAAGCATCTGCGGTTGTCGCTGTTTTGGGAGATCTCAAGGCTAACTTGAACGGTGAAGCTGTCTACGGTCCTTTAACTGAAGCCGGATATATGACGGAAGACATTAAAAACACGCTGCTCTCCCAAATTAACGGGGCATATCAAAGCAGCGCATTTGCCAGAGACGCCGCTTTCACCAACGCGTCGCTCGCAGCTATGCAGCTGATGATCGCAGCGAAAGCAAAAGGCTATGATACATGTGCGATGGGAGGCTTTGACAAAGAAGCATTTGTTAAAGAATTCGCGATTGATGAGCGCTATGTACCGGTCATGCTGATTTCGATCGGAAAACCGGTTAAACCGGCTCATAAAAGCAGCCGCTTCGAAGTATCAGAAGTGTCAACATGGCTGTAAAATGTTTAAAACCTTAGCCCTTTTAAGGCTAAGGTTTATTTTTATGCTATTATATATGTTTCATACCAGCTTTTTGCCTGTTCCATTTCCCTGCGCGCAAGCTGATGGCCGCCGTCCTCCCAGTGAAGCAGCACATCGGCTCCGGCGCTTTTGAATAAGTCTTCAAGCTCATTTGTTTCTTCCGGCGGGCAAAGCGGATCCATCTTCCCGGCGCCGATGAAAACCGGTACCCCCGTCATATCGGGAAGCGCGGCGTTTCTGAACGGAACCATCGGGTGATGCAAAATGGCTCCTTTCAGCACCTGTTTGTGGCGAAACAGCAAGCCTCCGGCGATATTTGCGCCATTTGAGTAACCGACGGCCACTACCTGCCCCCTGTCAAACTCAAGCTCTTTTGCCGCTTGATCGAGAAAGGCTTTCAGCTCATCCGTTCTTTCAATCAAATCTTCCACATCAAAAACGCCTTCTCTTAATCGCTTAAAAAAGCGCGGCATGCCATTTTCCAACACATTTCCCCTGACGCCGAGCAAATTGGCGCGGGGATCAATCATGCGGCCGATTGGCAGAAGATCGTGTTCGTTTCCTCCTGTTCCGTGCAATAGCAGAAGGGTAGTATCTGATGTCCCTCTTTCAAAAATATGGTTCACATGTAGTCACTCCTATTCCCATTTTGGAAGAACGCCTTCGATTTGACGCCTGTGCTGTTCAAGCCAATCCGGAAGCTTCAATGCTGTTCCGAGAGCCGCGGGGTCTTCGTCGACAAGAAAGCCCGGTCCGTCCGTCGCCATTTCAAATAAGATCCCGCCTTTCTCCCTGAAGTAGATGGACGTAAAATATTGCCGGTCAAGAACCTCTGATGTAGAAAACCCGCTTGCGTTCAGCAGCCTTTTCCATTCTTGTTGATCTTTATGATTCGTTCTGAACGCAACATGGTGAATCGTTCCGTAACCGCCTGTCCCCCTCGTTTGTCCGTTGATTTTGACATCCAAGCGGTTTCCGATTGTTCCGCCCGATTCCAGCCGGACGCAATCCCCGTCTTCGCCCTTTTTCCGATAGCCGAATTGCTCCTCCAAAAAGCTGATCGTCGCCTCCGGACGGTGGCTGTTCAATGTAACGCCTTTCATGCCAATAATCGCATAATGCCGCGGGATACCTGCGGCTTCCCATGTGCTTTGTCCGCTTTCTCCGGCTTCTGTGATGGAAAGCTGAAGCTCTTCCGCATCTTGAAAAAGGAGCACTTTTTCTTGGAAGAGCTCGGTTTCGCGAACAGCGATGCCAAGGCCTTCAAGCCGCCTTTTCCAGAAGGTAAGCGCGCCCTTCGGCACCGCCAAATCAATTCTTCCCGCTTGTCCGTTCCCGACCGTGCCCTTCATGCTGCCCTGGAATGGAAAGAACGTTAAAATGGTCCCGGGATCGCCGGTTTCATTTCCGAAATAAAAATGATAAGTGCCGGGATCATCAAAATTTACCGTTTTTTTTACGAGGCGGAGCCCCAAAACTTCCGTGTAAAATGCCAAATTCACCTTAGGATTTTTCGCAAATGCCGTAACATGGTGAAGTCCTTCTGTTTTCATGATGATTCTCCTTTTTATCTCGAATTCAAGATATTCATTATTGTAATGTTATTTTTTCTTTTTCGCAAGGCGGAAGTATTGTTTTAATAATTTAAAAAATCACTTTTTTCTAATAATTATCTTGTGATTAAATCTGACAACTGCTATGATAATGAACATTAAAATCGTTCAAGGAGGAAACAAGGTGAATAAACGGTTTTTTATTTTCATTCTATTTATCACCCCTTTTATCGGACAGCTTGTCTTGCTGCCGTATGTTAACCGGATCGAGCCGATCTTGATCGGGCTTCCATTCTTCCATTTTTGGCTGGTGCTGTGGATCGTGCTGACACCGCTGATCACATTTTTGATTTACAAGATCGAGAAGAAAAACGGAGGTTATGAATGATGCAGGGTAATTTAACAGCGCTATTGATAACGGCGGGCATTATTCTGGCCGTTGTCTGCATTGGATTTCTTGCCGGCAGCAACAAGCAGTCGCGCACATCGGTTGAAGAATGGTCTGTCGGAGGCAGGCGGTTTGGCGGGCTGCTCGTCTGGTTTCTCGTCGGCGCCGATTTATACACGGCCTACACGTTTTTAGGATTGACAAGCACGGCTTTTACGAGCGGAAGCGTGGCTTTTTTTGCGATTCCTTATTCGGTTTTGGCCTATTTCATCGCCTACTTCTTTCTGCCGAAAATCTGGCATGTCGCGAAGGTTCATCAATTGACGACGCTTGCCGATTACGCGAGGGAACGCTTCAACAGCAAACTGCTGTCCTCGCTTGTCGCCATCGTCGGGGTTCTCATGCTCATTCCGTACATCTGCCTTCAGCTCAGCGGCATTCAGGATACGCTACAGGTGGCGGGAACAGGCTACATTAACGTCAAAGCGGTCGTCATCATCTCTTTCATTCTTGTTGCGCTTTATACGTTTTTCAGCGGCATCAAAGGCCCTACATATACAGCCATTATTAAAGACATTTTAGTTTGGGTGATGATGCTGTTTATGGTCGTCTCATTGCCGCTCATCCATTTTAACGGCTGGACGCCGATGGTCGAAAAATTGGCAAGTGAAGCGCCGCACATGCTGACGATCCCTGCGGACGGGCCGAAAGGAATCGCCTGGTTTATTACGGCTTCCATTGTATCCGCACTCGCTTTATTTATGTGGGCGCATGCGGCAACAGGCGTTTTCACGGCGAACAGCGCCGATGCACTCAGGAAAAACAGCATGTTTCTGCCGCTTTACAATATTGTGCTGATTTTGGTGATTTTTCTCGGGTTTATCGCATTCCTCGTTCTTCCGGACAATATCAATCCAAGGCTCGCCTTGCTTTATTTGATTCAAAGCTCTTACGGAGGCGTTACACAAGGGCTTGCCTATTCGACCATCGCCCTGGCGAGTCTCATCCCGTGTTCGATTATGGCGATTGGCGCTTCCAACCTGTTTGCCAATAATTTGTACCGCGATTTAATCAATCCTAGTGTGGCGGGAAGCAAATTGACGCTGATCACCCGTTCAATGGTGTTTGTCGTCATCGGGCTTGCGCTTTTGTTCGGCATGCTTTTCCCAACGGCACTCGTCACACTGCAGCTGCTCGGAGTGTCCGGCATGGTGCAGATTTTTCCGGCGATCGTCATCAGTTTATTCTGGAGGAATCAGACAAAAGAAGCGACCATCATTGGGCTTTTGGTTGGCCTTGCCGTAACATTTACGGTCTATCTGACAAAGACGTCTTTCGGGATTTACGAGGGCTTCTGGGGGCTGGCGGCCAATCTGCTGTCTGTCGTCATCCTTAATCCGCTGTTCGTGAAACATGTAAAATCGAATTCCGTTATCAGCTATCTGTTTGAACAAAAGAAAAACGTCCAAACAAGCGCCTGATCAAAAAACCCTTACGCCTCTTCCGGGCGTAAGGGTTTTGATTATTGTTCCTTTTTGAGAATCTCAATTGCTTTATTTAATTGCGTATCATTTTTCGAAAGCTTATCCTGAAGCTTGACTGTCATCCCGGTCGTTGTTTCTCCGGTGATGACGCCGGTCGTTTTCAGCTTTTGATCGCGTTGGAAAGCTTTCACGGCTATTGCTGTCTGATCGTCGAACGAGCCTGTCGGTTTTACATTGTATCCGAGCGCCTCCAGCATTTGCTGCGCAACTTTCACTTCGTCTCCCGTGCTGCCTGACTGATACTTTTTCTTTGGATCGAGATACGGCAGTTTGGCATAGCCGGGGAGCTCAGCTTTGTATTGAGGCTTGATGCCTTTTTCGTGAATCCAGTCTCCGTTCGGCGTCAGCCATTTGGCAATCGTCAGCTTGACAGTAGATCCGTCTGAGAAGTTTTCCGCATTTTGCACGGTTCCTTTGCCGAATGTTTTTTCTCCGACAATCGGGATGCCTGAAGACTGATGAAGTGCAGCGGCCATGATTTCCGCGGCGCTCGCCGTTCCTCCGTTTACGAGTACAACGGTCGGCTTGTTCACTTTGCGGTCATTCTCGGCTTTGTACACTTCTTTTTTGCCGTTTTTCGTTTCAACCTGCATGATCGTTTTGCCTTTGTCGACAAACAGGTTGCTCATGGCAATCGCCTGGTCCATTAAGCCTCCGGGATTTCCTCTGAGGTCTAATACGAAACTTTCCGCTCCTTTTTCAGTCAAATCGTCAATGGCTTTGGTCAATTCTTTTGCCGTATTTTCGGAGAATGACGTGATTTGGATTTCGCCGATATTGCCGTCGATCATTTTCGAGTAAACCGTTTCAATCGGAATTGTATCCCGCTTAATGGTGACATTGATTTGACCGACGCCTTCCCTGTTCAACACCAGCTTGACGCTTGTGCCTTTTTCGCCGCGGATCATAGCTGTCGCTTCATTGACCGTCTTTCCTTTGACGCTTTTTCCGTCTACTTTCTGAATTTCGTCATGCGGCTTTAAGCCCGCTTTTTCTGCGGGAGAGCCTTTTATTGGCGCGACAATTAAGATTTGTCCATTTTTTTCTTCGACTTGGGCGCCGATCCCTTCAAATGAAGAGGTAATGCTTTCTTCAAAGGATGCTGCTTCTTTTTTATCCATGTATGTAGAATACGGATCCCCCAAAGCCTCAAGCATTCCTTTAATCGCTCCGTCTGTCAGTTTTTCATCATCTGCTTGTTTGTAATAGTCACTCTTGATTTTGTCATAGGCCGCCATCAGCTTTTCAAATTTTCCGCTGTCTGCCGTGGAATATGCTGACCCGCCGTTTCCTTTGCCCACGATAAAAAGCGTAAGCGCCGAGGCTGCGACGGCGGTAACCAGTACAATCAAAAAGAGCTTAACCTGCTGTTTCAAACGAACACCACCTTTTCTTCTTACCATATTATCACGGACGATTCTTTATTCGTCAACTCGGATCACTTGAAAAGCGGCTTTCGATAAACGGTTTCATTTTTTTCGCATATGCATACAAAAAGGAGGGATTTTATTTTGAGCGATTATTTAGACATGCTGGCTTATTTCGGAGTTTCCGGCGCACATCCGGGCGGGATGGCGCTGACAAAAGCCGTTCTCGCAAAAGCCGATATCGACCCGGAACGTCCGATTCTTGATGCCGGCTGCGGCACAGGCCAAACCGCCGCTTATTTAGGCCAGCTTCTGTTTTCGGTGACAGCTCTTGATTCAGATGCGGTCATGCTTGATAAGGCGAAAAAAAGATTTGCAGATGAAGGATTATCCATCCCTGTTGTTCACACTCAAATCGAAGAGACCCCTTTTCAGCCTGACAGCTTTGGATATGTATTGTCAGAATCGGTATTAAGCTTCACACACCTTGACTTATCATTGGCAGAAATCCGCCGGATACTTGAGCCCGACGGCAAGCTGATCTGTATTGAAGTAACTCTTGCAGACGACAGCCTTTCAAAAGAAGAAAAACAAGAAATCTGTGATTTTTACGGATTCACCGCTTTGTACACAAAAGACGAATGGATGGGCGTACTCCGCGAAGGCGGCTTTTCACAGATTGAGATAATCAGCTCCTCCTTGGAAGAAACCGATATTGATGAAGCCGTCACAGAGATGGATCTGTCGGAGGTCATTCCAGAAAAATCCTATCAAACAATGGAAAAACATCAGCGGCTGCTGGCAAAATATCAGGATTCTCTTCATCCTATTATTTTTGTGTGCGGCCAATAAACCATCATTTGTCCTCCTTCTTTCGTCCACCCTTTTCTAGCAATCCTGTCATATGCTGAATAGAGAATATACTAGATGATGGAAGGAGCATGTAAATGGAACGCTACTATAGATTTTGTCATCAGAACATCGGCAAAGTGGCCAGAATCACGGACAAAACAGGCCGCGTCCATGTCGGCAGAATTGTCCGTGTGTCGCCAAATAAAGTATTTATCGCCCCGATGATCAGAAGAGGCGCTCCGGGCTACGGCTATGGATATTACGGCGGCTGGTGGGGCTGGGGCCCTGTTTACGGACTCGGACTCGGTTTAATCGCCGGTGTCGCACTTGCGGGCTTATTTTTCTGGTAGAATGAAAAGGCCGATGTACATCGGTCTTTTGCTTTTTTGAGAAAGTGACTCCATCCAGTGCTCATGAAAATCGCCGCCTTATGATATCGGTTCTTATAAAAAAAGAGCTTCCGCGCATGGCGCGAAAGCTTCTTTTTTATATTTTCTTCACTTCTTTAAAATATTCTTCGAGCGTCAGATCATGCTCTTTCATGACTTTGGCGGCTTTTTTGCCGACATAGCGGATATGCCACGGCTCATATTTATACTTCGTGATGCTTTCCTTGTTTTTCGGGTAGCGGATGATATATCCGTATTTATAGGCGTTGTCCTCGACCCATTTTCCGTCTTTCGTATTGCCGAAGGCCTCGGAAAGAGCTGTGCCCGCGCTTCTGCTGGAAATGTCGATCGCAAGCCCGGTCTGATGCTCACTCTGCCCCGGAAAAGCGACGGCTTCTTTCGCTTTCTTTTCTCCCTTTTGGCTTACCTCGGTATCATAGACCGTTTTTTGTCTGTCATATGACCTGTAGCCGGAGACGGCGACAAGCTGAAAACCTTGTTTTTTTGCGGCGGTGAACATGTCTTCAAGCGCCTTTGCCGCCTCTTTTCGAATATAGCGCTTATCGATGTCCTCCTTAAAGGAGAATTCAACATTCGGCACTGTTAAATCAGATGGTTCATAGTCTCCCGGAAGCGCATATTCTTTATTGACAAGCGCCAGGATATTTTCCGGGTTTTGAATCGTCGGCAGACCGTTAACATCTTTGATCTTGTTGAAGTATTTGCTTTCAAGCACAAATTCCTGATCTTCGAGATCGTTGTTGCTGTTGTCCGTCTTTTGATCTTTCGCATCCTTGTTTACATTTGAAACGTTTTTCGTATTGGTCGTATCTGTCTGCTTCTGTTCTGTCATTGAGCATCCTGTGCCGAGCAAAACCGCCGCGCTCAACAGAGATGCGATCGATGCGTATTTATACTTTTTGTTCATTAATATCCACCCTTTTATCAAAAGCTGCGGAACGGCCTTATAAAGCCGTGTCCAATGCCAGCAGAATCATATCATTGAATGTTGTCTGTCTTTCTTCGGCCGTCGTTTCTTCTCCTGTAATGACGTGGTCGCTGACCGTTAAAATCGACAGGGCTTTCCGGCCGAATTTCGCCGCTAATGTATAAAGCGCAGTCGTTTCCATTTCAACTGCAAGCACGCCGTATCTGGCAAGCTTTTCGATTTGGCTGTCTTCATTGTAAAACTGGTCGGCCGTAAACACATTCCCTGCGGTAACCGGGATATTCCGTTTTTTCGCGGCGTCATAGGCCGTTTTTAAAAGCTCAAAATCGGCGCATGGGGCAAAGTCGATCGACCCGAATGCGACCCTGTTGATCTGCGAATCCGTGGAAGAAGTCATCGCCAGAATGACGTCCCTTACATTCACATCTTTTCTGATTGCGCCGCATGATCCGACGCGAATTAAGTTTTTCACATCATAGCTTGAGATTAGTTCATTTACATAAATGGAGATGGACGGCACACCCATGCCTGTTCCCTGCACGGAAACGCGTTTTCCTTTATAGGTGCCTGTAAAACCGTACATGCCCCGCACTTCATTGTAGCATTCGACGTTTTCCAAGTATGTATCGGCAATGTATTTTGCACGCAGCGGGTCTCCAGGAAGGAGCACCGTTTCTGCGATTTGCCCTTTTTCCGCGCCAATATGTACGCTCATGATTATTCCTCCTGCCTTTTAAAGCTGACTGGTGATGAATGGTGGAGCTTCCGCTCGCATTATGTATTATAAACCAACATGGCAGAAAAAGAAAATAAAGCAATGTTTCATGCTGCAGAAAAACTGTCATGTTTAAATAAGGACAAGCATATCTTAAACAAGAATCATTCCGATTAGCCTGAAAGGATGGGAAGATGATGTTTCGCTCATTTAACAGATATCTCATCGATTTTACCGGTATACTTGTGTTCGGTGTTTTAATATGTCTTGTGACAATTGGAAAATCTCTGGCTGATGCCCTTCCTTTCCGTATTCCGGCATCCATCGGACAGCTCAACACGATTTTTATCAGCATTTTGATTGAGGCGCTTCCCTTTGTTTTAATCGGAGTGTTGATCGCCGGCTTTATTCAGATATTTGTAACTGAAGATCATATTCGCGCCCTGCTGCCAAAAAACAGGTTTTCAGCCGTCATTGCCAGCTGTGTGCTTGGCGCATGTTTTCCGGCTTGTGAATGCGGCATTGTTCCGATCGTCCGGAGACTCGTCGCTAAAGGAGTTCCGATTTACGCCGGCGTCGGCTTTCTTCTGACCGGTCCGCTGATCAATCCGGTCGTCATGTTATCGACTTATATGGCATTTGGCAATGATGTCCGCATGGCGGTCTTGAGAGCCGTCTCGGGTTTTGCGGCTGCCGTCCTTGTCGCACTGGTAATCAGCCTGTTATTTCGGTCAAGCCAGCTCAAGATGCTCAGCCGCGAAGATGACCGCAAAACCGCCCCTCCTTCTCCCCCTTTTTCGGAACGGCTCTATCATATGCTGAAGCATGCCATTGATGAATTTTTTGAGATGGGCAGATATCTGATTATCGGCGCTTTCGTCGCCGCACTTGTTCAAACGTATCTGCCTTTAAAATCGCTGTTTGTTCTGGGAGGCGGGATGCTTGACTCCACCCTTGTGATGATGGGGATGGCGTACGTTTTGTCGCTTTGTTCCGAGGCGGACGCATTTATCGGAGCTTCCTTCAGGAGCTTGTTCCCTGAATCAGCGATCCTCGGATTTTTGGTGTACGGACCTATGCTCGATTTGAAAAACACGATTATGATGCTCAGTGTGTTTAAACCAAAGTTTGTGATTTGTTTATCGGTGCTGATCACCCTGATTGTCTATATTTGCGTGAGGGCCGCCGGCCTTTGATAGAAAGGAGGTTGATCCACATGGTGTTTCAGCCGCAGCAATTTTTGCGGGCCGTCATTTTGGCAGCCTTTTCAGGATACTTGTTCAAAATCCATTACACAGGAGAAATCGCCAGGCTGATCAATCCGAAATATGAGTATACGAGCCTGATTGCCGCCGGAGCGTTCGCTTTCCTGTTTTTCATTCAACTGACAAGAATTTGGACGGTTCAGACAACTAAGCATGATTGCGGATGCGGACATGACCACGGCCAATCAAGACCCTTTTTCATCAAGATGATTCATTATGCGGTGATCTCTCTGCCGCTGATCACCGGCTTTACGTTTGCCCCCGCTGTTCTAAACTCATCCGTTGCCGCCAATAAAGGAACGATGCTGGCCAAAACAGAGCCGGGCGCCAATGCTGAAAACAACGGACATGTCACAACACCCGGGATCCAAAAAGGATTGGAAGAGTCCGCCATTTCGCAAACGGCATATGAGCGGAATATGGCCCGGTTTAAAAGCTCGAACCCGCTCGTGATGAACGATGATCTGTTTGCCGATTATTACGACGAAATCAGCTCGAACCCAGGTGATTTCACCGGCAAACAGATCATTGTCAAGGGTTTTGTCCATAAAGATCCCGGCCTGAAAAAGGATCAGCTTGTCTTGTCCCGCTTTTTGATTACACATTGTATTGCAGATGCAAGTCTGATCGGCTTTCTTGCCGAATGGGACGGAGCGCGGGATGTAAAACCGGATACATGGCTCGAAATAGAAGGAACGCTCGGCAAGGCTTCATGGAACGGAAACATCATCCCCGTCATCAAAGCCGAAAAGCGAAAAATGATCAAAGAGCCGAAACACCCTTATGTGTATCCAGTGACAATCAAGATGACAGAATAAATCCGGGGCTGTTTAGTCATCCTATTTTTTAGGAAGGAGGAAGCATCAATGGGAAAAAAACAGCGCAACAGAATCACCGGACAGAAAAAAAACAACCACATCCCGACGAAGGATGTGATTGCAGCGGAGGAAGCGCACGAAAAAGAATTCAGCGCCAGAAAACGAAAGAATACAACATAAAAAACTGCGGAGAACTTGTCCGCAGTTTTTTTGAGCGCTAGGATGACTGCAGCAACAAGCGGTTGATTTTGCTCCATCCTGTTGAAAGCAGTTTATAATAGGTTTTTCCTTTCCTTCCTTCATCAATTAATACAATGTCGCCTGTCGCAAGAAATCTGGCTTTATAATCGTTTGGCACCGTGTCATAAACGTTAAAAGTCGAAAACGTACGCTCCAATACATCCTCATGGGTTCTGCCGTTTATTTCTGTTCTGTAAACCATCTCATATCCCTTCTTCTCACCAAAGCGGGGCGTTTGAAAAATCGTCACATCATAAGCTGTCAGCTTTTTTTTAAACAATTGAAACTGTAACGGCAACACGATCCCTCCCTTTTTTTATTATATTGGCGTTTCGTTTTTTGATCCCTTTGACTACTTTTGTCGAACGAGCGGGAAGTTTTCGTCAATTTTCTTGAAGATGAAAAACAGCGCCATGCCGAGGGAAAAACCGCCGATGACATCGGTCGTGTAATGAACGCCGAGATAGATGCGGCTGATTCCGATCAATGCGATCAGAATCCCGGCCAACACCGTAACAGACGTCTGATGCCTTTTAAAAAACGGCACATGCATGATAAGGACATAGACGATAAACGGATACATGGCCGCCGCATTCATCGAGTGGCCGCTCGGAAAGCTGTATGACGTTTCATGGACGAGCGGGTGAAATGCCGGCCGCTCTCTTGAAATCCAGTCTTTAAAGCCTTCATTGGCCATCCTTTCAACAATAAATAAAAGATACACGTACAATGTGGCGGCCGCCTTTTTATATACCGCCAGAACAAGCGTCAAGACAAGGATCAGCGGCAGCATGACACTGCTTGATCCTATATCGGTCACCACTTTGAATACCTGGTTCAAAAAAGGCTGTCTAACGCCCTCGACTGCCTGAAGAATGTTGGCATCAATGGATTGAATGAATGGTACACGGATAAGAACGGCCATTATGATAAAAAGAACCGCTGAAGTAATTGCTTTGTACATGAAACAGCTGCTGCCTCCTTGATATATGTTTTAACCATTTTACACTCCGCTTTCTTATGGGAGCAACGATGAAAGACCGAAGCATCATCGCTTCGATCTTTCCATCTTAATCATCTATATGCTCTTCTATCATGCATTTTTCAATCAGATAATCAAAGGTGATGTCGGCAATTTCGAACAGTTCGTCCTCGCTCGGTATGTAGCCTCTTCTTGTCAGCTCAAGATAAAAAAAATCAGCGATTTCTTCTGTATCTATCATCAGCTCAATGTCTTTCACTTTGATCGCCTCCTTATTCTGATGTATGAGCAGTCTTCCGGTTTTATAACCGGTTTGTCATAAAGTTTGTCCCCTGACATATACATGTTGTAGCAAAACAAAGCCTTAAGGGGGACGAGAAAATGATACGGAAAGCCATTGAAGCTATTGACGGAGACGGTTTTGACCTGGCCTTGGCGAAGATCTTGCGCGTGATGTCCGGACTGATTTTTTTCGGCTGTTTTCCTTATTTTTTATATGTGGTGTTTTTCAGCTGAAATATTCTTTGAGGCTCTCCAGAACAAAATCCATCATATCTTTATATTCCGCATCCTGAAACATTTCATACAATACTTTATAGTCGTTGTAAATATCCAGCAGCTCATCCACCACCACTGCGGCCATTTCACCCTCATTTTCCTGCTCCTCGCGGTCACCGGCAAAAGGCAGAAATACCTTTTCTGTGAGCGGTTCATCAAGCTCCTGTCCGGCTTCTCCCACATAGTGGACAAAAAGGAGCTGATGAACAAACTGGTCCATTTCGTATGTTCTAAGCACAAGGGTCAAATCCTCTTCCTCTGTCTCCAGCCATTCCCCGTCTTTCAGCCGGATCAGTTCGTAGATAATGTCTTCCCAGCCGTCCTCTAAATACCTCCAGATTTCGGTTCTGTGGCCGGTGATCTTAAACAATTCTTTGCCGTAGTTTTTCACATACACGACATCACCGATTAAAAATTCATATTCGATATCTAGCTTTTCTGTATCAACGATGACCCCGTCATAGTCTTTATAAAGCTGTAGAGAAGTCTCGAAATAAAGCACTTCATTATGGTTGACTTCATACAGAAAATGCTTGTCGATCTTATGAACTTTTGTCACAGTGCCGACCGTACCGTACATGACGACCACAACCACATCTCCGACTTTGTATTTAGGCGTATTTGACTTCATGTTGATTCCCCCTTGCCTGAAAGCTTCCGTCTTACGCTTATCGTATGCGCCAGGCCGTCAATTCGCATGGGCAGGCATACAAAGCGGTGACGAGTTTTCCGAAAAGCCCTTGAGCCGTGGCTGTGTGAAGTGAAAAAGCCGCAGGTGTCATAGCTGCGGCTTTTTTTATTGTTTTGTATCGGTGATATATTTTTCCCAAGCTTCATCAAATGTCGTCATTGATGATAAATAATCCCCATTGAGCTCAAGATAAGAACTGATTTCATCGTAATGATTTGATGTCTTGGGAAATCCGTGATCAAGGTATGCGTTATTGGCGAAAACGCTGATATCGTCTTTCGGCTTCGGATGACGGTATTTCATTAAATAGTGGTAAAAAGATTTCACGGCTTCCCTTCCTCTCTTCTTTTGTTGTTTTATTATACAGCCCATGGAAAAAAACACAAACGAAAAACCGTTTTCCGCAACATAAAAACCGGCCTGGGAAGCCGGTCACGAAGAGAAATCAAAGTAATTGCGCTTTAAAATCCGCTCGGTTTTCATCAGTCTGTCAAACGATACGGATGAAGGTAATTTCTTTGTATCGATCAGAAGCAGCTGGTTTTCAATATCTTCAGTGACGGAGTCTTCCTGATAGACCATCCCGCAGCTTTGACATGCGACTGCGGGCGTCTCTGTAATTTCAATCGCTTTTGTTCCGTCAGGCAGCTCCCAGTAGACGGTCGTTTGAGCATCTTCGGCTTCCGCATAGCCGCACCAGTCGCAGCGCTTCATGTGGCATGCCCCTCAGCTTCGCCCTCTTTCTTTTGCTGGGCGAGAAATTTCTTTTCTTTTAGCTCATCCCGTTTTGCTCTGCGGCTTTTCAATGTTTCATAATCAGGCCTCTCTCTATAGCTTTCCCTTCTTTTTAAACGGTTTAAGCCTTCAGGTGTATAGGAAAGGGCGCGATCCTCGAATATGGCGGAAATTCCCGTGCGTTCTTTTTCCTTCAGCACTTCAGGGTAGATTTCGCTGAAATACTCATCAACTCTGCCGGGCACATAGTTTTCCGGCTCCGGATAAGAGGTGATGACCCCTTCAAAATTGCGGAGCACCACTTTATCGGGGCTTTGTGAAATCAGATAGTTCGGCTGAATCGCGATTTTTCCGCCCCCGCCCGGCGCATCGACGACAAACGCGGGAACAGCATATCCGCTTGTATGCCCCCGCAAGCCTTCGATGATCTCAAGCCCTTTTGAAACCGGCGCCCTGAAGTGCCCGATTCCTTCAGACAAATCGCATTGATAGATATAATACGGGCGCACCCTGATTTTCACCAAATCGTGCATCAGCTTTTTCATAATGGAAACGCTGTCATTTATGCCCGCCAAAATAACGGCCTGATTGCCGACCGGTACGCCGGCATTCACCAGCTTTTCACAGGCTTCCTTTGCCTCCTCGGTGATTTCGATGCTTGTGTTAAAATGCGTGTTCAGCCAAACGGGATGATACTTTTTTAAAATCTCGCAAAGCTTGTCGGTAATTCGCTGCGGAAACACAACCGGCGCCCTCGTCCCGATCCGGATGATTTCAACGTGCGGTATGGCGCGCAGGTTTTTCAAAATATATTCGAGAATTTGATCGTTGATTAACAGTCCGTCGCCTCCGGAGATGAGCACGTCCCTGACATCCGGGGTATCACGGATATAGCCGATCGCCTGATCAAGCTGCTTTTTGGGCACTCCCATTCCGATTTGGCCCGAAAACCTCCGTCTCGTACAGTATCTGCAATACATGGAGCACTGATTTGTGACGAGAAACAGAACCCGGTCCGGATAGCGGTGGGTTAAGCCGGGGACGGGTGAATCTTCATCTTCGTCAAGAGGATCTTCAAGGTCGTATTTTGTTTTATGCATTTCTTCAGAAATCGGAACGGACTGCATCCTGATCGGACAGCGGGGATCATCCGGATTCATCAGCGAGGCGTAATAAGGCGTAATGTTCAGAGGGATCGTTTTCGTGGAAATGCGGACCCCCTCTTCTTCTTCCTTTGTCAAATTCACGACTTTTTTTAAATCATCGAGCGTTCTGACCGTGTGGGTCAGCTGCCATATCCAATCATTCCATTTTTCGTCCGTTACATCCTTCCAAAGCTCAATCTCTTTCCAGTGTCTTTTCGGCTTGAACAGGCCGTTTGTCATTTTTCATCCCCCTATCAGCATTTTTCCTATATTACTTTCCAAGTTATGTGAACAGCAGGGAAAGTGACTCTTTATTTTGAAAACCACCCCCGAAAAACAGGTCGGTCTGCTGATCCGGATCAGGTTCCCGTCATTCAGACAGCCGGCTTAAATTTTTGCACCATATGTTCATGTTTTCGATGCTTTTGTAAATGACACAATTGTTGATGAGCCGGCCTCTGTACCGGTAGGATAAATGGTAGAGCGTGGCGTTCATCCCCATGGAAGCCGCCCTCGCAATTGAAAAAACATGAAAGATGCCCGCTTGCCTCAATTCAGTTTCAAGGGCGGAAATCAGCCGTTTTGTCAAAGAATGTCCGCGGTATGAGGGAAGAACGGCGCAGTCTGTCACTTCCGCATGCCCCAATAAATAATTGACATCAGCGCCTGCCGCGGCGACAAGCTTTTCTTGATCAAAGGCGAGATAGTAAACAGCTCCTTCTTCCATCGTCTTGTTGACATATACCGGATCAGAAACCGGCGCCGGATAAACAGGGAATACTTCTTGATAAAGCTTTGCCAGCAATGGAGCGTCTCCCGGAGCAGCCGGCCGGATCAAAAAAGGCGACAGCTTCTTTTCCTGCGGGATGGGCGAACCAAACAGCTTTCTGAGCATGTCGTCCTGCACGATCCACTCATCTGTCCTTCGTCTGCTTTCCTTCAAATAGTTGACAAGCACGGCCGCATCATGCCCGTTGTAATAACCATCAATCTGCCCTTCAGGTTCAAACACATGCTCTAACAAGCCGGCGATATCGTTTGTTTTCGCAAAGATGATGATTTTTTCAATATCATTTGCTTTTGCCATTTCCATGATGTCGCGAAAAAACGAGCAGACATTCCCTTCATAATTGATGATTCTGATTCTTTTGTTGAAGACGTCGAGATCAAGCTCGAGCCGGCAGCATTCATTTTCCCATGTTTTGATCATGTTTTCCCTCCGAAACAGACGGCCTTTTTATCTGTTATAATCACACCAATTCATAATAAAAAGGCTGATAATCTTCGCCGCCTTGATGAGCGCGTCTTTTTCGATATATTCATTGGCCTGGTGCGCCATCTTCGTTTCCCCCGGGCCGAATACGATGACAGGGGTGTTTCCCGCATGCGATAATACGCCGCCGTCTGTCGCCCATGGAGATGCCTCGATGATAGGCTGTTCACCGGCAACGGTTTGATAGGCTGCTTTCAGCGTATTCGCCAATTCGTGATCCTCAGCTAAATCGTTGGGGAGCCATCTTGCGCCAAACCATTCGATTTCGGCCGGATAATGTTTAAACCATTCATCGTGGTATTCCAGATCCTTCAGCCAGCTCTCCAGCTCAGACTGGACGTCTTCCGGGGATTCGTTCGGGGCGATGCCGCACCTTCCCTCTATTGTAACGGTGTCGGCTACTGAAGAAGGCCATGTTCCTCCTTTGATCGTCCCGATGTTAATCGGAACGGGAATCGGGATATTTTCATATAATGAATCTGTTATTCTTTTATTCCTCACCATTTCAAGCTGGCGTATGGACTGGACGACATGCATGCTTTTTTCAATCGCGCTGACCCCTTCATACCTTGTACCTCCATGCGCTGAAAGCCCCTTGACCGAAATTCTGAACCACATTGACCCCTGCTGTTTAATAAACAGTTTCATATTCGTCGGCTCCGGGATGAGGGCGCCGTCCGCGCGGTATCCCCTGACAACGGCGGCGAGGGTTCCAGCTCCCCCGCATTCTTCGTCAACAACACTTTGGAAAATGAGATCGCCTTTCAGCTTGACCCCGCATTGTTCGAGGGCCTCCATCGCCATTAAGAGGGCGGTGTTCCCCCCTTTCATATCTGTTGTGCCTCTGCCGTAGATCCTTCCTTGTTTGACAACAGGCTGAAACGGTTCAGTATCCCAGTCTTTGCGGCTTCCTTCGGGGACAACATCGATGTGGCCGTTCAGAATGAGCGATTTTCCGCCGCCTGTGCCCCGTTTTCTGGCTGCGATGTTCGGGCTTTCTTTAAAGCTCGTTCTGTCGGACTTGAACAGCGGATGCTGTTTTAATTGCTTGATGCTCGGCTCCCAGACATCAATTTCGGCGTCAAACTGCCGCAGCTTTTCCAAAACGACCGCTTGCGCGTTGAATTCGCGGCCCATTGTGCTTTTTTCTCCGACAAGTTTTTTCAACAGCCGAACCGCCTTTTTTTCATGCGAATCAATCCAGTCACACACTTTTTTCTCTATCTTTTCCATCGAATTCCTCCTCTTACGAAAACGGCAGATCGATCCGGACGCGTCCATCCGTCAGGCGCAACACATCATCAACAGATGCTTCATTCATCAGCTCCTTCAGCACAAAGCTGTTGTTTTTGATCTCGATCACGGCTTTATCAGTGATGATCATGTCAACGCAGCCCCTGGCTGTTAATGGGAGCGTGCAGCTCTCAAGAAGCTTCGGCGCTCCATGTTTATCGGTGTGGCTCATGACGACAATCACTTTTTTTGCTTTTTGCGCAAGCTCCATCGCCCCTCCCATCCCGGGAACTTTTTTCCCCGGCACAATCCAGTTGGCAAGATCGCCCGCTTGGCTGACTTGAAGCGAGCCGAGGATTGTCAAATCGATACAGCCCTTTCTGATCATCCCGAATGACATGGAGGAGTCAAAATAAGACGCTCCTTTCACAGCGGTGACCGGGTAGCCTGCCGCATTGCAAAGATTCTCATCCTCATCCCCTTTTTCAGGTGTCTTTCCGATGCCGAGCACACCGTTTTCCGATTGAATCATGACGGAAACCCCCGGCTGCAGAAAGTTTGGGACGAGTGACGGGATGCCGATCCCTAAGTTGACGATCATTCCGTTTTCCACTTCTTTAGCCGCCCGTCTGGCGATGCTCTCCCTCTCGATTACTCCCAAACCCATTTCCACGTCACCCCTCTTGTTTCGGCTACCCCTTTTACAAAAATGCCGGGTGTCACGATTTCTTCTTCGGCAAGTCCGCCGGCCGGCACGATCTCTTCAACTTCCGCATACGTTTTGTCAGCCGCCATCGCCATGAGCGGGTTCATGTTTCGGGCTGTTTTGTCATAGGTGATATTTCCCCATTCATCAGCCGTTTTTCCAGATATAAATGCCACCTCCGCAGTCAATGCCGTTTCGGCAATATACGTACGGCCATTTAAAGTGACGGTTTTCTTGTCTTCCAGCACCATCTGATTGTCAATCCCAATATCGGTCAAAATGCCGCCAAGACCGGCTCCGCCAGCGCGAATCCTTTCGGCAAGCGTTCCCTGGGGCGAAAATTTGACTTCAAGCACACCGTCTGTCATTTGTTTGCCTGCGACCGGGTTGGAGCCGATATGGGAGGCGATCAGCGTTTTGACCCGGTGATTGACGATAAGGGGCCCGATGCCGATCTCGGGAAATCCTGCATCATTGCAAATGACCGTTAAGTTTTTGACGCCTGTTTCCAAAACCGCCCTGATGAGTGACGGCGGTGAACCGACACCGCCGAATCCGCCAAACATCACAATCGCTCCATCCTTTAAACCGGAAACCGCATCTTCGATTGTCATTCGTTTATTCAAAAGCGTCATCTGCGCGCATCACCTTTTCCGCTTGTTTTTCTACCATATGGACAGAATCTCTGAATATTTGTACGAGCTCCTTCATCTCCGCTTCGGAAACCGTAAGCGGCGGTGCGATGATGACAGCGTCGCCCTCCCCTCCGTCAATTCCGGCTTGTGCCGGGTAGATGAGGAGGCCCCTTCTTTTCGCTTCGGAAATAATTCGCGCTGACAGCTCCATTGAAGCGGGAAATGGTGTTTTGCTTTTTTTATCAGAAACAAACTCAACACCCAGCAGCAATCCCTTGCCGCGAATGTCGCCGATAATCTTTGATTGTTTCATGATTCCTTCCAATTCCTTCTTCAGCCTCTCCCCTTTCACCGCGGCTTTTTTGGGCAGGTCATGCTTCACGATATAACGGAGAACCGCAAGCGCTGCAGCTGCTGAAAAAGGATTGGCGCTATAGGTATGTCCGCTCATGATGACCCCTGATCCCTTTTTGATCGTCTCCATGATGTCATCAGACAAGACGGCCGCCGCAATCGGAGAATAGCCGGCGCTCATTCCCTTGCCGAGAACAGCGATGTCCGGTGTGACGCCCCAATGCTCGATGGCCAGCATTTTCCCCGTTCTTCCCATGCCGCTCATCACTTCATCCGCAATAAACAGAATGTCATTTGCTTCACATACCTCTTTTATTTTTTTGTAATAGTGGTCAGGAGCTGTGATCGCGGCTCCCGCGGCGCCGATCACCGGCTCAGCCACAAAGCCTGCGATAAATTGCTTGCCGATTCGTTTGATCGCAAGCTCCACTTCATTTGCACACGCCTCTTTGCAAGCGAAAGGATCGAGCTCAAATGGACATCTGTAGCAGTTGGGCGCCGATGCGGCGGGATATTTGTGGAGAAGATGGGTAAATCGATAACGGCGTTCATAAAAGCCCGACAGTGAAAGAGCTCCGTTTGTAATTCCGTGGTAGCTGTTCCATCTCGAAAGAAAGATCGTTTTAGCTTGTTGTCCTTTTTCCTGCCAATATTGGACAGCGATCTTCATGGCGGTTTCCACCGCCTCAGAACCGCTGTTGACGAAGAAAGACCAATTCAGTTCCTGAGGCAGCACATCAGCCAGCAGCTCTGCAAGCTGTTCGGCCGGCTCGCTCGTAAACTGTGAACGATAGACAAAAGAAACAGCATCAAGCTGTTCTTTTAGCGGGGCTATAACCTCTGGCACACCGTGGCCAAGGTTGCAGGTAACAGCACCTGAACAGCCATCAAGATATCGTTTTCCGGATTGATCGAAAATGCAGCTTCCTTTCGCATGATGAACGACCGGATAGCGTCCATGCAGATCCGGTTTAATCAAAAATGACATGCAGCACATCCCCCCTTCCCGAAGAACAGGATTTTTCTTTACATTGTATGAAGCGGGAAATGGCGGCATTCTTTTTCATCGCCGTAATGGCGGGAGAAATTTTGTTTACAGAAGCGCTTGACCGTTTTGTTCATCCCGAAAGCAGGCTCCGGCTTCGGGCCTATCTCCTTTTATCACCAGATCATTCCTATTGGCTTTACATTGAGGCTTCTTTTTCAGACGCGATCGTTCGCATCGTCGGTTTTTCCCAGAAACGAAAAGATCTGAGCATACAAAATGCGGCAAACGGCGCTGGGAGAGCGGCGATGAGAAACAGGTATTCGGGGCTGAGCACATCGGACAAAATCCCCGCCAATGCATAACCGAGCGGCATTAAGGCGCTGTTGGCCGCGAAAAAGGCGCCCAATGCCCTTCCTCTATCCTCACCTTCTGTCGCCCTTTGTAAATATCCCTCAATATAAATATTCACGATTCCGCTGATCATTCCAATCAAGATCAGAATAGCGGCGCCGAGAACGACGTTCTTGATCGAGCCGAGCGGAAATATAAGCAGTCAAAAGATGAACATCAATATAGGGACAGCCGCCTTTGCATGCTCCGGCTTTGCGACAAATGATAAAAAAGAGCGGCGCCCAGCGTTCCCGCATGCCCAAAAAGACTGAAAAGCTCCCCTCTCAGCCAGGCCTGATCATTCAACAGGGATGAGCTTCATCCCACAGGGTCATTTCACATAATAAGTAAACATTTCACAACGCATATCACATCATCCCAAATATCTTTCAAAACAAAAACCTTCCGACGTATGGAAGGTTTGTAAACATGAAGTGCCGGTATCGTTTCTTTTTTCTTAGTAAACAAAAGCCGCGCCCACGATAATGAGCAAAATAAAGAGTACGACGATTAATACGAACGTGCTTCTTCCGTAAAATCCATAACCATATCCTCCATAATCACAGCAATGATGGGGGTAATGATGATGCACGGGCTATCATCCTTTCTTAAAAAGTCTTTACACCCCAGCCTATGCGGGCCAAGTTATCATTGGTTTGTGCATCTGCCTACATGGGAGAAAACAAATATTTAAAAATCGTTGTCAGATGATATTCCTTTTGAAACCCGAGCTTTTCATAAAACCATTTTGCCTTGTCGCTGCCGGAAGTGACAAGGTAGCTCGACTTCATGCCCGCCCGTTTTGATGCGGCAAGCATCTCCCTGAGCAGTTTTGTTCCATAGCCTTTGCGCTGATAAGGTTCTAAAACGGCGACTTCTTCGATTTTTGAAATTTTTTCCCGGTGGTCAACATAAAGTTCCGCACAGCCGACCGGCTCTCCCTCGTCCGAGTAGCAGACAAACAGCTGAATGATGCCTTTTTCGTAAAAAGGATACTTGCGGCGCAGTTTTTCTTTGGCAAACGCCTCATTGATGTACAATGAATCATAGGCCTGCATTACATGACAGCCGTCATGCAGCGATTCCGCCGTTCCCCATTTTGCAGAGCCAAAGCGCTGCTGCCCGGTCCATTCCGATAAGTCTATACTGTAAAACAGCTCTTCATCAAGAATATATCCGAGATCAAATAAAGCTTTTTTCATAGAAAAAGGAATATCTACGCCACATGAACTTTTCACATGAACATAACGGCGTTTTAACATCCCGGGAACACGAGTAAGCAGCGAATATAACTCGGCCAGCGGGTAATCGTCTTTTAGTTGTATGAAATGATGGGCAAACATTTGCGGCAGCTGATCATCTATGTATATATCGTATAATGATTCCGTTTGTTTGCTGCATGTCAGCAATAAATAGTTTTCTTCAGTTTGTCGTATGGATCTCATGACTGGAGCCTCTTTTCGTTTGCTGGAGGATTTTTTTGGTGCGATATAAAAAAGATGACCCTTTTATAAAAGGATCATCTTTTGCCGGGTAAATGTCAATATGTTCTTTAACCGCTACTCTTTTTCCCGTGTCCGGAATAAACCGGCATATTCCCCGTATCCTTCTTTTTCAAGATCATCTTTCGGAATAAAGCGAAGCGCTGCTGAATTGATGCAATAGCGAAGACCGTTTGGTCCGGGCCCGTCCGGAAATACGTGGCCGAGGTGTGAATCGGCCGTTTTGCTTCTGACTTCCGTCCTGATCATGCCGTGTGAGGTATCAAGCTTTTCCTCGATCTCTTCTGAATCGATCGGTTTCGTAAAGCTCGGCCAGCCGCAATGGGCATCAAATTTATCAAGTGAAGAAAACAGCGGCTCCCCGGAAACGATATCGACATAGATGCCCTCTTCCCGATGGTTCCAATATTCGTTTTGAAACGGTGGCTCTGTTCCGTTTTTTTGCGTGACCTCGTACTGCATCTGATTGAGCTGTTTCAACCGTTCTTCTTTTTGACCGCCATGCTCTTTCGACCCCCAATGCTCATGCAGAAATCCTTCACGCCCGCTGCCGATCCGGTATCTTTTATAGCGGTCCGGGTGTTTTTTGTAGTAATCCTGATGATACTCCTCAGCCGGATAGAATGGGCCGGCTTCAAGGATGTCGGTTGCAATCGGATCCTTAAATATACCGCTTTCGGCAAGCTTTTGCTTTGATTCCTCGGCGAGCTTCCGCTGTCTGTCATTATGATAAAAAATCGCCGTGCGATAGGATTCACCGCGATCGGCAAACTGTCCTCCGCTGTCTGTCGGGTCGATCTGCTGCCAGTAGAGTTCAAGCAGTTTTTCATATGGAAATACATCGGGATCAAACGTAATCTGAACGGCTTCCCTATGTCCGGTCGTATTGCTGCAGACCTCTTCATATGTCGGATTCTCCGTGTGCCCGCCCGTATATCCCGATTCCACTTTGATAATGCCGGGCTGTTCGTCAAAAGGCTTGACCATACACCAGAAACAGCCTCCTGCAAATGTGGCGAGTTCGCGCTTTTCAGCCATTTGTGCTGCCTCCTTTTCTAAAACGTGATAGGAATTATTATAACATAGCCGGCCGTTTTTCAAGCTTCTTCTGCTCATCAATCAGCCGGTAAACCACATCCGTTTTCAGCAAACAATTATGACAATTATTTGTCTTTATCTTCACAAATAGAGGGACAAACCGTCAATACTCCCGCCGTTCCTGATTTTTCCTTTGTTCAATTGATGGTCAAATGAACTAAAAATCTGCTTAAACTTTTACTTGCAAGGCAAAAATTATGGTATCATAGTGTTATCATGTTCATGAAAAATAAATTCATGCTGATTCGGTCATTCCTTTAAAAAAGAAAGCGGAATTTGCTAATTATATGGAGGGGCGAAATTTGAAAGTTAGAGAACAAATGATGTATGACATGGAAGCATTGCTTCGCACAGTATTTAAACAAATACGTGATGAGATAAATGAACTGCTCGAAAAAGAGATGTCCCGCAATGAATTTATGATCCTGCGCCTGTTAAGCGAACAGGGTCCGAAAAAAGTGACGGAGTTTGCAACGATTTTAGGAGTGTCCGCCAGCCACATCACTGCGGTTACCGATACTTTGGTCGAAAAAGGCTGGATTACGAGAGTCCGCTCCAAAGAAGACAGACGGATCATTAAAATCCACCTGACAGATGCAGGAAAAGAAATTATCAGATATTTCGAAGAAAAGAAAACGGAATATTATTTTAAACGGTTCAGCTGCTACAGCGACGAGGAGCTGAAAACATTAATCGATCTGTTCAGCAAGCTTGACAAGAAAAAAGGGCAGCACTAAAAAGAAAGGGCTTTTACATATATCGGCACCCCCATGAGCACATTAAAACCAAAAAGAGGTGCACAAGATTATGACAGCTCCTTATCTATGTCCAAACTGCAAGACGAACCGGACGAGATTCAATTTAATTGAACAAGCGCCGACCTCCGTGAAGCTTGATCCTTCTACCGGGGAAATTTTGGAAACGTATTCAGAGGACGAGCGGTCCCCTTTTCACCTTCCGTACAACGGCCCGTCAATAAAAGTGCAGTGCGGTGCCTGCGGATTAATTGAAGATGAAAAAACGTTTATCAAGCTCGCCGAATTTGATAAACACTGATATGAAAAAGCACACCCCCTTTTATACAGAAGGTGTGCTTTTTTCTTTTTCAAACAGGACGAGATCCTTCCATTTCCCAAAGCGGTAATAAAGAAACGCGGTCAGGCTGCTTAATAAAAAGCTCATGCCGATGCCAAGCGCAATGCCGTTTTCTCCGATCCAGCTGGAAAACATATATGAAAACGGATATCGGAGCGCCCAAAATGAGATGATATTCAGAATCAAAATCTGAAACATCGCCCCCGACGCCCTTACCACGCCGTTCAGGACAAAGTTAATGCCGATAAACGGATAGAAGAAGGCTACCGTTCTCAAATATTGCTCCCCAAAGCCGGCCGCTTGCACTTCTGAAATAAACAGCTTCACCGCATGGTATCCGGCAAAGAAAACGGCGGCGCTGATCGTAAGCATGAATATCATCACATAAAGAACGCCGTAGTTTGCGATTTTTTTCGTGCGCGCCATGTCCCCGCTGCCGATCGTCTGGCCCGCCATGCTGTTGACGGCCGTTCCGATCGCCATCGCGGGCAGAATGAGAAGACTGTCAATCCGCTGAACGGCTCCAAATCCGGAAACAACGCTTTCTCCAAATGAGTTGACAACGCTCATGATCGCCATTGAACCGCCGGAAATCACCACCATCTGCAATCCTGCGGGAATCCCGAGTCTTAAAATAACCGATGTTTCATAAAGCGAAGGAAGTTTTGGCAAAGCAAATGGGACAAGTCCTTTTCTCACTGTATAGACCATTCCGTAAATAAAAGCGATTCCTTGAGAAAGGACGGTGGCATAGGCCGCTCCGAAAATTCCTAAATGGAACACCGATATAAACAGCGGGTCCAAGAAAAGGTTTAAGATCACAGCGATCAGGACAAACCGCAATGGTGTTTGACTGTCGCCGACAGCCCTTAATACAGTGCTGATAAAATTATAGCCGAACAAAAAAATAATTCCAATAAAATGAATTTTTAAATAGCCTGAAGCGAAATGCATCATATTGTCAGGCGTCTGCAGAAGCGCAAGCAGCGGTTCTGCGGCGATAAACCCGATGATGCCCAGCAAAAGGCTCATCACTGTCATAATCACAACAAACGCATTGACATATGAAGCAAGGCCATGTTTGTCATCCTTCCCTTTTTGCTGGGACAGTATCGTCAGCGCTGCATTATTGATCCCCAATACAAACGACAGGACCGTAAAGAAAACCGTGCCGGACACAGCCGTCGCTCCAAGCGCTTTTGCGCCGAGCAGGTTTCCGACCCACAGGCTGTCGACGAACTGGAAGGAAATTTGCAGCAGGTTGGCAAGGATGATGGGCCCAGAGAAAAAAATCAATTGTTTTAAAACATTTCCTTCTGTAAAATCCGTTTTCATATCCTGCTCCTTTTTAGCTTTTTTCGTACTGTGACAGGTAGAGGGCAGACCTCATATTATAAAGAAAAAATAGAAAGGGGCGTATGCAGATGGGCTGCACAATACATGCCGGCCGGCGGATGTGGGCGGGGCCGCCGGGCAAACGGCAAAACCTGACCGCGCTCCCTGCTTTTCGATCCGGCGGAAGGCAGGCATTGCTCAGGGTGCTTCACGCCGCTCCTGACATTGGAAATATTGATGTACTTGTCAATGGACTGCCGCTGTTTCGAAACGCAGCGTACAGAGAACTTTCTGCTTTTGCACCGGTTGCCTCCGGCCTCTCCCGAATCGACATTTTAAAGGCGAATGGAAACCGTTCTCCCCTCCTTACCGTACAATATCATCTCATGCCGGCCGGCCATTATACAGCTGGCATGACAGGAACACTGTCAAAGCCTCTGCCCATCGTGATGTCAGACAGGGATGCCGGTTCCTCCTGGAGAACGCAGCATGAGATTCGTTCATCTTTCTCCTGATGCTCCCGCTCTCGATCTTGCCATCAAAAAGGGCCCTGTTCTTTTTGCCAACATCCCCTTTGCAAATGCCAGCCATTACATTTCATGTCCCTTTGAAAAAAAACGAATTGGAAATACGTGCTGCCGGAACAGAAACCGTCTTGCTGAACATCCCGAAAGTCGATTTCCAATACGGTCAGTCAGTCACGTTCTATTGCACCGGATATATGAATGGAACTCCGTCTCTTGAAATATTGAAGGCTCCATGATGGGCTGCATTGAAAAAAAGAGACATGACGTCTCTTTTTTATCGGTTGCTATGATCCGTTGTTTTTTCGTTTTTTCACATCAAGCGTAAACACCATAATGCTTAAAAATAACGCGCAATAGCCGATGTTGAAATACATTTTGTCCATGTTTTCATCGAAAAAGCTGAGGGCAGCCTGTCCTGCAAAGTACAGTGAAAATAATGACGAGAGTAAACTGAAATATCGATTGATACGCTCCATACCGTCACCTCTGAATGATTAAAAAACATCGCGTCTTACAGATTAATATTTTTTATTTTCCTGTATTTTAAACGATTCGTCAACTTTATGATGATGCCGGCTGATAATAGACAAATTCTATCTGATCTTTTTCTAAATCGATGTGTTTGGCTTTTACATACATACCGTTTTTCAGCGGCATCTCTGATAAGCGGACTTGAATTTCTTTTGCGTGTGCACGGACATGAACAAAATCGGGAAGATCGTAAAACTCATCCATGTAATGTAAAACAAAGGAAATCGGAATGTCCAGTCTGCCTATAGAAAACTTTGTCACATGAAGTGCGACATCCCCGTTTTTTTCGACAGACGGGCGAAATGAAACCGTTGCATCGACCGTCGATGAAAAGGCGCGGATGGCGCCGATGACATGAACTTCATCATCGATTTCCACTTTGTAGTCAAGCTCAGATGACGTTTCTTTTTGCAAATACGAATTAATGAATGCCGCCAATGATTCTTTTGTGCTGGTGACATTCAGTTCATATCCGCTTGGAGAAGGTTCGGCCGGCTCCCTTTCTTCACTTGGAAGGAACATGAGAATCAAGGCGCCGACAATGATGGCCGCATTGACTGCCACTAATATGAAAAATAAACTCTTCCATTTCTTCATGCTTTTCACCTTATTCTGTCGGGAGTTCTTCTTGTCTCATTTGATCGTAAACCCGCTTTGCTATTAGAGCATACCCGAATTGGTTGGGATGAAAATCATCATCAGCCATCTTTTTTTCATCACTGTATTCTTCAAATATATCTGCGATATCCGCCATTTTTGCGTTTGGAATCTTTTTCAGCTGCCTTTCAGCGCCCAGATTCCATTCCCCAACGACCTGATCGACTTCCCTCAGTTCGGAAAGGGTAAACGTAAACGGATTGTACATGCCGACATAAATCATGTCAGCCCTGCCGTTTTGCTTTCTGATTTCTGTCAAAATTTTGGCAAACCGCTGCTCAAATGCCTTTTGCTCGCTTCGGAAAGGCTGAAGCGTCAAATGGGAAAAATGTTGCCGGACGACCTTCATCAGATCGTTGCCGCCGATTGTCAGGAAGATATAGTCAGCGTCCTTCAGCCCGTCTTGCACCTTTTTTTCTTCGAGCTTTTTCAACAGATCGTCAGTCCGGTAGCCTTTCACCGCATAATTTTTCACCTTGACGGATGTCACATCACTGCTGTTTTTCAGCTTTTCGGCTATCATGCCGACATAACCCTTCCCTCCCTGATCGCCCACCCCCTCTGTCAAAGAATCTCCAACTGCGGCAATGACGATGCTCCGCTTGGGTGCGGCCGCCGTTTTTCCGGCTCCGGCGTTACCTCCGGTACAAGCGGACAGCAGACAGACAAGGGCTGCTACCACTGATATAAACCGTATGCTCAAATAACGAAGCCCCTTCCTTCTTTATAGCCTAAAAAAAAGTGTAACATGTTTTATTTCTTTTGAAAAATCATTTACGGATGCTCAAAAAGCCTGCTTTCCGGGGATAAACAGGCTTTTAAACGCTATATTCAACGATTTTCCAAAATCTTAATATCGGCGATGATCTCGCTGTACGGCGTATCTTTCGCGCCATCGTAATCTTTGACGACTTTCCCTTCCTGATCGACTAAATAAAAAGAGCTTTGGTGAATCACCTGATCTTCATTTTCCGGTTTTTTGACGATCGCCTTAAAGCTTTTGAGCGCAAACCTTTCGATCTCAGCCTGTGAGTACCCGGTTAAAAAGTCCCAGTTTTCAAAAGAAAGCGGATAGTTAGCCGCAAATTTTTTCAGCTTTTCCGGAGTATCATTCTCCGGGTCTACGCTGAATGAGACAATCCGGGCTTGAAGATTTTCTTCATCCATTTGCTTTTGCAGCTCTGCCATATGCGAGGTCATCGGCGGACAAATCGTATTACAGTTTGTAAAAATAAAGTCCGCCACCCATACTTTACCTTTTAAGCTGTCCAGCGATACTGTTTTGTTGTCTTGATTTTGAAAAGAGAAAGACTGCACATCATAATTCAACGGATCTTTAATTTTATTGGTTCCGCAGGCGCACATCAAAATGATGGCAACACCCGCAATCAACAAGCCGAAAACGTTTTTCAATCCTTTTCTCCCCTTTGTCAGTCGGTATAAAAGGAAAAACCGATCGCTCCTCTTCCCGTGTGGGTCGATATAATCGGCGTGGTGCATAAAATATCGATGTCGATCCCCGGTATATGTTCAAGCAATGAAGCCTTCAATTTATGCGCCAGATCCAATGCATCCGCATGGGCGATGCCGACCGCTTGTACGGTTTTTCCTTTTACGGACGTGAGAAATTGTCCTGTTAAATATTTAATGAGCTGAGCAGTGCTGCGGACATTTTTTTCAGGCGTATAGATGCCGTCTTCAAGCCTTGCGATCGGTTTTATTTTGAGCAGTGAACCGATCAGCGCCTTTCCCCTGCCGATCCGACCGCCTTTGATCAAATTCTCAAGGCTGTCGATGGTCACATAAAGAGAGGTGCGGTTTCTGATGTCTTCAAGATCTTTGATAATAGCGGAAGATGTCCACCCCTGTCCGGCAAGTGCGGCTGCTCTTAACACTTGGAAACCCAGACCTTTTGAAATGTACATGGAGTCGATGACTGTGACCTTTCCGCCAACCATGTTCGAAGCGCTTACAGCTGTTTGGAACGTCCCGCTTAATTCACTTGAAAGGTGGATGCTGATGACTTCGCTCCCATCCTCTGTGAGCTTTTCATACAGCTCGAGAAATGCTCCTAAAGGCGGTTGCGAGCTTTTCGGAAGCTCAGCTGCGGCCTCCATTTTCACAATAAATTCTTCTGATTGAATATCCAGCTGGTCTCTGTACACCTTCCCGTCAATCGCTATCGAAAGCGGCAATACGGAAATACCGTATTTGCGCTTCTCTTCATCGCTTATATCCGCCGTTGAATCCGTTACAATTTTAATATTTGTCAATCTCTTTCACATCCTGTCGGTCTCAAGTGATGTATCCTGATGCTGTAAAAACGCATGAAAAATTCTTTGCCTGCCCGTTTTGCCGCCGTTTTTTCAGAGCGGTATATAGGCTGGCAAAGAATGTTTATATGCTATGCATTATGTTTCAGTTCTTCCTGCTGATAAATGGCTTGATAATCATGCCATTTTAGCGCTCTTTTTAAGTATTCCCTGAAAGAGTACACATTTTTTTTCCGTTTCGAACAGTAAAGCTTCTTCAAAAACGCTTCAAGCCTCAGCTGCGCCATGAAAAAATGGGGGTCGTCCTCCTTCAGCAAGGGTATTTCCGTCACCTTCACCTGCTGTCCATCCGATCGTTTGAACTCTAGGCTTTTGAGTAACAAAGTATCAATCCTCTTTTATTGGATATTTTCTTTATTATACATAATCCCGGGAAGCTTTGTCTGTGAATTGTACGCTCTTTTCAAAAAAATTTCTCATATCAGCAGATTGAACAGCCCTTCATCTTTATTGACTTCAAGGTAGCGGAACCCTTTTCGGTCCATCCTTGCGATCAGCGGTTCATAATCTTCCCGCTGCTTCAGTTCGATGCCGACAAGCGCGGGACCGCTGCTTTTATTATTCTTTTTTGTATACTCAAATCGCGTAATATCATCGCTGGGCCCGAGCACTTCATCCAAAAATTCGCGCAACGCCCCGGCCCTCTGCGGAAAATTTACGATGAAATAATGCTGAAGTCCTTCGTACATCATCGATCTGTCTTTGATTTCCTGCATTCTTCCGATGTCATTGTTGCCGCCGCTGATAATGCACACGACATTTTTCCCTTTGATTTCATCCCTGTAAAGATCTAAAGCGGCGATCGGCAAAGCTCCGGCCGGCTCCGCTACAATCGCGCACTGGTTATACAATTCGAGTATCGCTGTGCAGACCTTGCCTTCCGGAACGAGCAGAATATCGTCCACGACGTTTTCGAGTGTTTTGAATGTCTGTTCGCCGATTTTTTGGACGGCGGCGCCGTCGACGAATTTATCGATTTTTTGGAGTGTGACAACTTCGCCGTTTTTATTGGACTCAAACAAAGCGGGCGCCCCTTTGGGCTCGACCGCGATCAGCTTCGTTTCAGGGGACACGTTTTTCATATAGGTCCCCACTCCGGAAAGAAGGCCGCCTCCACCGACGCTCGCAAATACATAATGCGGCTCACATTCAATATCATTTAAGATTTCGACGGCGACCGTTCCCTGCCCCGCCATGACCTCAGGATCGTCAAACGGATGGATGAACGCCCGTTTTTCTTCCTCACAGCAGGCCACTGCGCTTTGATAGGCGTCATCAAACGTATCACCGGTCAGGATGATTTCAATATAGTCTTTTCCAAACAGCTCGACTTGGGAAATTTTTTGTCTCGGGGTGGTGGAAGGCATGAATATTTTGCCGTGGATGCCGAGATGCTTGCACGAAAAAGCAACCCCCTGGGCGTGGTTGCCGGCACTTGCGCAGACAACGCCGTTTTTCGTCGTTTCTTTTGAAAGCTGCTTCATTTTGTAATATGCGCCTCTCAGCTTGAATGAGCGGACAACCTGCAAATCTTCTCTTTTTAAATAAACGTTGCAATCGTACCTCTCA
The DNA here is from genome assembly GCF_033261025.1 of Bacillus sp. KICET-3. Lineage (NCBI taxonomy): Bacteria > Bacillati > Bacillota > Bacilli > Caryophanales > Bacillaceae > Bacillus > Bacillus sp. KICET-3. The sequence continues at coordinate 2,615,335 of NZ_CP137345.1, forward strand.
GACAGCCTCTCGTTTTTTTGCAGAGGGGTATGAATGACAACATCTTTTAGATTTTGGTGTGCTTTTAAAATATCTTTGACTTGGATGAGAGAGTTTTCTTTAAGCAACGGTTTCATTTATAGGATCCTTTCTTTTTAAAGCTCTATTTAATACGCCATTATATCATGAATATTCAAAAATTAAAGGGCAATTCTCTCTTATTTCAGAATATTATAGACTTTTTAGAACTTCAATGGCTTTTTCCATATATACGGCGGCTTCAAACGTTTCATTCAAAAAATTGTTTTGTAAAAAAGACTTTATTTGTTCCAATTGGGTGTTATAATAGAACCAATTGGAACCAAAAGGAGATTGACCATGATCAAAAACTTGAGCCATTCGATAACATTTGCCGACCTGATCGGTGAAGCCGATTCTTTTTTGCAGGTAAAAAACAGGGCGAGACGATTTGCGGAATCCGCACATTCGGTTTACATATCCGGGGAAACGGGAACGGGCAAAGGGCTGTTTGCAAGAGCCATCCATCACGCCTCCCCATTCGGCAATGGCCCGTTTTTGCAAATCAATTGCGGCGCTGTAAGTGAAGAAGAACTGGATGACAAGCTTTTTCATGAAGCCGGACAGACAGAGGGAACCCTGTTTCTCGATGAAGTGTGGGGCCTCTCTTTACACCTTCAGGGAAGGCTTTTGGCCGCCATTGAAAAAGGAATCGGCCTGAGGCTGATCTCATCCTCAAGCGTTCCGCTTCCGGAGCGGATTAAAAAAGGTGAGTTCCGCAAGGATTTGTACTACAGACTGAATGTACTTGATCTGCCGCTGCCTCCTCTAAGGGAGCGAAGAGGCGACATCCCCATTCTCGTGCATCATTTCCTAAAAAGCGGAGAACATGACATATATGTCGAGCCCATCGTCTGGGATGCTTTGGAGCAATACGAATTTCTCGGCAACGTAAGGGAGCTGAAAAACATGGCGGATTATATGAAAACCGTCTCAGATCAAAAAACCATTCAGCTTTATGATATTCCGCCGGTATTAAGGGGGCAGGTTGAGAAGAAAAAAACGAAGGACAAAAAAAATGCGCCTGCTTCACTGACACTGATGGAAAAAGAAGAATTCGCCTTTCTGCTGGACACGATCAAACAATTAAATGAAAAAGGAGAGCCTGCCAGCCGGAGAATCCTATCTGAACTGAGCAAGAACGGGAAGTCAGAGCTCACCCCCCAGCAGGTTCGGGGCAGATTGGACTACCTGGAAAAAAGGGAATACGTCACAAAAGGCCGCGGAAGAGCGGGAACGAAAATAACACTTGAAGGACTGCGTTTTTTAAGCTCGCTAAAAAATCATATTATTCAGGAATAGAAAGGGTGTTTTGTTTTGTACACGATTAAAGAAGAAATCGCCAATGCCATTACACACGGTCTTGGCGTCCTGCTGTCCATCCCTGCGATTGTATTTTTGGTGATTTTCGCGATCCGCTACGGTAATCCTGTCGACATCGTCAGCTTTTCCATTTTCGGCGCTTCAATGCTGTTTCTCTATATCAGTTCAACGCTCTTGCACAGCATACAGCATCAAAAAACGAAAGATATATTGGAAATTATTGACCACTCGGCTATTTATGTGTTGATCGCAGGTACTTATACTCCGCTTCTCCTCGGTCCGCTGAAAGGCACTCTCGGCTATACGATGCTTGCGGTCATCTGGTGCCTTGCCCTTTGCGGCATCGTCTTTAAAATCTTTTTCGTCAAGCGCTTTATCGTCGTCAGCACACTGATGTATCTTTTAATGGGCTGGATGGCGATCATTGCGATCAAACCGCTTTATACGGCTTTAACCGGTGAAGGTTTTGCCCTTCTCCTCTTAGGAGGAATTTTGTATTCCATCGGAACAATCTTTTACTTATGGCGGAAAATTCCCTATCACCATGCTATTTGGCACACTTTTGTTCTCGCAGGGAGCGCATCTATGTTCTTCTGCATCCTCTTCTACGTGGCGAAGGTGCCTTTTGTATAAGCAAAAAAACCCGGGCTTCTGATGAGCCCGGGTTTTTTACGGCTTCCGGCGCTATGCCCGAAGCCGCTTATTTTCAGGGAGGTAGGCACGATGAATCGTGAGATCAAGATCAGCGGGTTTCAGCCTTTTGAAAAACGAGCCTTTTTGCATGTCTTCGATACCGGATGTTTCAATTGGAACAATAGGTACGCCGAGCCGGCTTGATAGTGATTCATAATCGATTCCGTCAGCCTCGGAAAGGATAAAGCTTTGGCCTTTACGGACGATTTCTTCGATTTGTTCAACGGCCGTATGTTCCCCGCCGTTTTTTTTGATGGCGCCCATTTTATTCAGCCATTGATGGACCAGCGGGTATCGAAATGCGCGGGGCTCCGCAAAAAAAGAAGGCGTTTTATCAAGATGGCCGAGCAAAACAGCCAAATCCGCAAGCTTAAGCTTCGGATGGACATAAAGCACGGGACCTTTCGGCGTTTTGCCGAATTGATGAATGGAAACGGTCGAACCGGTTAAACCGATGCACCCCCGCATGAATGACTTCGGCTTATCATACACAGCTTCCATCTGCTTGGCATAGGAAAGCCTCGGATCAAGCGTCTGCAGCTCATATAACAATTTGATGTGCTTTAAGAGCATATATACCGTATATATCACCAGAAAATAATAGCGAAACATAAACACCCTCCCCTCTATCCTTTTCTTTGATAAACGAGAAATTCGTAGTCATAGGGGTTTTTATCATCTTTCAAACCTTTTTGTCTTGAAACGATTTCCCACTCATCTTCGTTGAATTCCGGGAAAAAGCGGTCCCCCTCAAATGCTTCATCAATTTTTGTCATATACAGCTTGTCCGCGTGAGGAAGCAGTTCTGTATATAGTGTTGAACCGCCGATTACAAAACATTCTTCATCACTGCCTGTTGCAAACTGGACGACTTCTTCTGCAGAATGCAAAATGTCGCAGCCCGGAAAGTCCAGCTCTCGATTCGAAGTCACAACGATGTTTTTCCGGTTCGGCAAAGGCCTGCCGATTGATTCATATGTTTTTCTCCCCATGATGACGGCATGCCCGCTTGTGACGTTTTTAAAGTATTTCAAATCATTTGGCAAATGCCATGGTAAGTCGTTGTCCTTGCCGATCAGGCGGTTTTTGTCCATAGCAAAAATAAATGAGATCATGCGCATGACAGCCTCCTCTATATGTATTTCTCGTTTTTTATGGATGATCAAGATCCGCATCGTCCGGGGCAATTCAATGGGCCGATGTTGCTTCCCTGCGGGGCGTGTCGGCGTTAAGAGGCTAAGCTTCCTTGAGGTTGCGTCGGCTGATGGCAGCGCCTTGTCTTTTTCCCGTTTTCTAACCATATGACGGCATAAATCCCGATTTCGTTTCATTTTTTTCATCCTTTTGTAGTGTATCTCGTTTGGCCTTTTGCAACAAGACATTTTTCAGAGGACGTCAAAATAAAAAAACCGCCCTTCGGCGGTTTCTCAGCTTCCCTGCACGCTCGGATGTTCGGTTTTCTCTTCCTGCTCTTCATCCTGCTGATTCTGGTGCGTGTGGGCGATGCGGCTTGCCGCTGCTGCGGCCAGCGCAGCCACGATATCATCAAGGAATGTATGGACCTCTCCCTCGGGACAATCATCAAGCTCTTTAATGATCCCGAATTTTTCTTTGTCCAGATATCCAAAGTTGGTAAGGCCGATTGACCCGTATACATTTACGATGGAAAGAGGGATGATTTCATCTATTCCGAAAAGCGGCTCATCCGTTTCAACCAAATATTGAAGCGGCTCAGGCAGGAGTTTTTTTTCTGCAAGCTGGTCGAGCGCTATGCCCGTTAAAACGGCATGGATGATTTCCCTTTTATTTAAAACTTTTTCCACATTATCAATACAAACGCTCAAAGGCAGGTCAGGATGATATTTCTCCTGCAGTTTTTGAACGATGAGCGCGATATCTTCAATGGCTACGCCGCGTTCATTGAGCATGTTTTTTGTCAAATGCACCATTTCGTTCATCGTATATTTTTTCATCTGCAATCAATCTCCTTTAATGACTCATCCAATTGGGCGGTGTATTGCGGTCCCAATAAATGCTTCCGAGATCATGGTGTTTTTGAAAGCCGTCTTCTGCGCTGTGATAATGAAAATTAAACCAGTAGCCTTGTTGCGGCGGCTGGTCCCTTCGAACATGAAACCGCAAAACATCCTCGCCCGTTTTCCGGTTGTATACGTGGAAGATTTTTTCCGATTTTCCCGGCGTCGGCTGTTTGGAAATGACGAGGTCCTGGTATGCTTCATCATCTTTCAGCGTCATCAGATGGCTGACGATCGCCTCTTCGATCTTCGGCAGAACTTCTTCTCTGTATTCGTCTTCAATGACAGGCGATATTCTGTTCCCGAACTTGGCAAAAGACTGGTCTTCCGCCTTATTCAGCAGTTCCTCCGTGTAGGCGTCAAAGGAGGAGGGCTTGGGAGCCTGTTCCCCGTCAGCCAGGGATTCTTCCCGGTTTTCATAGACAGCCGTATATCCCGTCTCCTTGATATTCTGGTGCTCTGACGGCTTGTCCGCCATCAAAGCGGCGGGAGGAGATACAAGGCCGAACGTCGCAATTGTAAATAAGGCAACAAGAGCTTTTCTCATCCACATCTTCATAACCGATTAAGTTCCCTTCTGACAACATTGTTTTCTCTTATTCTATCATAAGTTGAATATTCAGTCATTCAAAACATATTGGGCACATTAGGGCAAAAGCGGCTTTTCTTTTGTTATTAAAACGTTTACAATCAAAGGAGAAAATTCCAAAATCGGGAGTGATCTTCAATGGTAGAAGGACTTTTCATCACAGCTTCTTTCATTACCCTCGCTTACTTTATCATCATGGAAATCGCAGATTAAAAAACCCAGGGGCCTGCACCCTTGGGTTATTTTTCCGGTTTCAAAACACCGTAATGAAAAAGAGCGGTTTTCCGCCGTTTGACATCAAAGCCGTATGCCGCAAATCGGGGGCTTTTCCAATGGTCTTTAAGGACAACTCTTTTTCTCGCCACGCGAAGAGCCTCCTCTAAACATCCAGAAAGCTCAAAGTTCCCGAACGCCCATTTTCTTAAAGGGGCGATGCCGTCAGATTCTTGAATCCCTTCATCAAACATGGGATCGAAGTAGACGACATCAGCTGAATCGTCATCAAGCCGGCTAAGGTATTCAAAGCTGTCGCCCGGGCGGACGCTGATTCTTTTCATCGCCTGATTCAAAACAGGGAGATCGGTCTCCCACGCCTGAAGCCCGGCCTCTACAAGGAATGCCAAAAGCGGGCTTTTTTCAATTCCGAGAACCGTTCCCCGCTCCCCGGCAGCCAAACTCGCAATGATTGCGTCCGCCCCGAGGCCGAGCGTGCCGTCGATCACCTGATCTCCAGGCTGTATGTGAGCCGCTTCGACAAACGGATCTGCCTCCCCCTTTAAAAACCGCTTGGCACGGAACATGGCCGAGTTTGGGTGGAAGAAAAACTTTTCCCCTTCCGAGTGATAAAGCTCAAAGCGCTCTTTTCCGACCACAAGGACTTCATCCTGCTCCGTTTCCATGATTTGATATATCGGTCTTTTCCTCCGCTCGGAAAATTTGGCACCGAGCGTCCGGCTGATGTTCTTTGCCGTTAATATAGTGTCTTCTGCCGGTCTGTAGCTTGTCGTCACAATCATGTTTTTCTCCGTAAAAAATGCCCTGAAAAAAAGGGCGTGTTAGCAGTGTTTTTCAAAAGCGTCTGTGATGTTTTTCATAATTTCCGTCATTTCACGGCCTTCGATTTCTTCACGCGGAATAAAATGAACGACCTCTTTTCCTTTCAGTAAAGCCATGGAAGGAGAAGAAGGCTCCAGGCCTTTAAAGTATTCCCTCATCTTTGCGGTCGCTTCACGGTCCTGTCCGGCAAACACTGTCACGGTCTGATCAGGTCCGTTCTCGCTTCCGGAGACTGCCTGAACGGCGGCTGGTCTTGCCAATCCGGCTGCACACCCGCACACTGAATTGACGACGACAAACGTCGTGCCCTCGGCAGCTTCCATGAAATTCTCAACTTCCTCTTCAGTCGTTAACTCTTTAAACCCGGCCTGCGCCAATTCCTGACGCATAGGAGCAACGAGCTGGCGCATGTATTCTTCATAAGCTGTTGACATATAAAAGCCCCCTCTATAAACCTTAACTACTGATGTAAAGGATACTACAGAGGGGGCCGAATTTCAAACATCCAAAAGTAAAAAACGTCAGATCTTCATGATTCCGCCTGTGTTGGCTGAAGTGACAAGCTTTGAATAGCGGGCGAGATACCCTGTTTTCACTTTAGGCTCAAAGCCCGGCCAGTTCGCTTTTCTTTTTTCCCATTCTTCATCGGAAATCTCAATATTCAAGATTCGTTTTTCGATATCGACCACGATATGGTCGCCGTTTTCTACAAATGCAAGAGGTCCGCCTTCAGCGGCTTCCGGCGATACATGACCGATTGAAAGTCCGCGTGATGCCCCGGAAAAACGGCCGTCTGTAATTAATGCCACCTTCGGTCCGAGTCCCATACCGACGATCTGGGAAGTCGGAGCCAGCATTTCAGGCATTCCTGGTCCGCCTTTAGGGCCTTCATACCGGATGATGACGACGTCTCCCGCTTTCACTTTCCGGTTGATGATGCCGTCGAGCGCCTCCTCCTGAGAATCGAAGACGACAGCAGGTCCTTCATGGCGGGTAATGCCGTCCTGGACGCCGCCAGTTTTGATGATCGCCCCGTCCGGCGCCAAATTGCCGAATAGCACAGCAAGCCCGCCTTGCTCTGAAAACGGCTTGTCAATCGGATGAATGACATCGTAATCCTTTACATCGCACCCCGCAATATTTTCGCCAAGCGTTTTTCCTGTTACAGTCAACGTATCCAAATGCAGGGCGCCTTCTTTTTTGGATAGCTCGTTTAGGACCGCAGATACCCCGCCTGCTTCATGCAAATCTTCGATGAACACATCTGATGCAGGCGCAAGCTTTGATAAATGAGGAACTCTCGCGGCAACCTCATTAATCCGCTCAAGCGAATAATCAACACCCGCTTCATTGGCGATTGCCAGTGTATGAAGGATCGTATTCGTCGATCCGCCGAGCGCCATGTCTAAGGCGAACGCGTTGTCAATCGCCTTTTCCGTCACGATGTCACGCGGTTTTAGATCTGATTTGATCAGCTCCATCAGCTGGCGCGCCGATTGTTTGGCGAATTCCTTTCGTTCCGGCGCCGTCGCCAAAATCGTTCCGTTGCCCGGGAGCGCGATGCCGAGCGCTTCGGATAGACAGTTCATCGAGTTGGCTGTGAACATGCCGGAACATGATCCGCAGGTTGGGCAGCCAAACTGTTCAAGCTCCTGCAATCCTTTTTCATCAATTTTGCCAGATTGATAGGCGCCTACGCCTTCAAAAACAGAGGAAAGCGAGATTTTGCGCCCGTCACTCGTCCTTCCCGCAGCCATCGGACCCCCGCTGACAAAAACGGTCGGAATATTGATCCTCATTGCCGCCATGATCATCCCCGGCGTGATTTTGTCACAGTTCGGAATACAAACCATCCCGTCAAACCAGTGAGCGGAAACGACCGTCTCCACGGAGTCCGCGATGATTTCTCGGCTCGGAAGGGAGTACCTCATTCCGATATGCCCCATTGCAATACCGTCGTCGACACCGATTGTATTAAATTCAAACGGCACTCCGCCGGCTTCCCTGATCGCCTCTTTGACGATTTTTCCAAACTCCTGCAAATGGACATGACCGGGGACGATGTCAATATATGAGTTGCAAACGGCGATAAACGGTTTGCCGAAGTCCTCTTCCTTTACCCCTGCCGCCCTCAGCAGACTGCGGTGCGGCGCTCTGTCGATCCCTTTTTTAATCATGTCACTGCGTAAACCTGTCATGATGATCCTCCTAAAATATCTTCGTTTTTATATTCTGTATTTTTAGAATATTCGTTTTACAATACTTCTTATTACGGATTTTCAAGCTGATGGCTGTTTTGCTTTTCAATCTGAAAATCGCTCCCCATTCTATCAGAACCTCCACATTCCACTTGATTGGTACCTACTATATATATTTTCAGGCTTTTTTTCAACAATATTCGAAATATTTTTATAGAAAAAGTGATATTTTATGACAGGACACGCGATGGTGTTGAAATTGTTTGGTAGCGGATGGAACGGTCTTGATTTCTGACTGAAAAACAAAAGGCGCTGGATTCAGCGCCTTTTACCGATTTTCTTTTTTGCGGCTTTCCGTCATTTGCTTCCAGACGGATCCTTTTGCTTCTTCTCCATGTTCAATCCGTTCAATTGCCATTTTGATTTGAAGGCTGACTTCAAATTCCGGATCGTTTTCAGCCTCTTTCAACGCAGAAAGCGCGCTTTCGTCACCGACCTCATATAAAAACATCGCCGCTCTCCAGCGGACGAGCTTGCTCGGGTCCTTCAGCGCCTTTATCATCGCGGGGATGGCATCCGGATTTCCGATGTCAGAGAGGCAGTCGCCGGCCGTCCTTCTTACCGTAATGGTTTTGTCCTCAAGCGCCCGGTATAAAAGCGGGAGGACCTCAGGTGTTTCGATCATGCCCAAATAAACGACGGCCAGCCTTCTGATCGATGTTTTCGGATCATTGAGCGCTTTTTCAAGCACCGGAATGTCCTCTTCCTCCGGATCCATTTGCTCAAGGTGGGCATAGCGTTTTTGCCAATCTTCATCCTCCAGCATCTCAAGTGTGACTTTGTAAGATTTTCTTTGGACGGCTTGTTTTTCGGTTCCTTTGTCCTGAGATGCGGCGGATTCCGTTAATTTCCGGAGACGCTCCTCATCATAGGCTGCCTGGAGTTCTTCCGTTAGTTCACGGCCGATTTCTGAAAAGTCGCCGAATCTGACGCCCTGTTCCTTCCATGCGCGCTCAAGCACGACATTGGATGAAGCCGTTTTCAGCTTTAAGATCGCCTCCTGAAACCGCTCCGGCAGTCCAAACCGCTCTTCGCGCTCGCCGTCAGTCAGTTTGACCTGCATCGGTATGCCGCTGAACATTTGCACGAATACTTTGACCTCGCCAAACGACTCTTTTTCCTCTGAAGCTCCGCCGTTTGCTTCGGTTTCATCCATCCCGAAGGCGGAACGAACCGCCGGCAGGATATCCTTCCAGTCAAACCTGGCATTTCGCTCCACAGCTAAAAAGTCTGCTACATGGTAGACCCCTTTTACACCATCTATATTTAACACCTGCTGAATGACAGGCGGTGCCCCTTCCGCCTGGCCTTTTTTGTAATTATTGCTTTTCCCGCCCGGCAGCTCCTCGGTTAAAATGACCTTCATTGTATTTGGACTCGGTGTCGGTTCTATCGATTTAATCTTCATCAGTTGTCCCCCTCTGTTAAAAGATCCGGGTCTTATTCTACCATAACCGTTATTCCCGATCTATCCAGGCGGCTTGTTCAGTGCAGGCACACTCGTTTTTGAGTTCGCTGAGAAAGGAACGCATCAGCTTGTGCCGGTGTTCGGCAAGCCTTCTCCCTGTTTTGGTATTCATCAGATCTTTTAGAAGAAGCAGCTTCTCATAAAAATGGCCGACCGCAGATGGGGCGTTTTTATCATGGGAGCCTTCCCGGTAGAGCAAATGCCCCTTTGCACCCGCATACATGAAAGCCCGCGCGATTCCGACGGCGCCCATGGCATCAAGACGATCGGCGTCCTGAACGGCCTGTCCTTCTAAAGAAAGCTTTTGATCCTTGTATTTTTCCCTGTCTCTGAAGGACATTTTCGTAATGATGCTAATGATGTCCTCTGCGGCTTGATTGTCAATGCCGAAGCCTGATAATTGCCGCTTCAGCGCTGAGAGCGGCATTCGATGTCGCGCCGATAGTTTCTCATCGATTAAATCGTGTACAAGGGCGGCCGCTTCTGTGATAAACAAATCCGCCCCTTCTTCTTTTGCGATCATAAGACTCAGGCGCTGCACCCGTTTGATATGAAGCCAGTCATGGCCTGTCCCTTCATCGCTAAGCTTTCCGCCGACCCATTCTGCAATCAGGCTGATCTGCTTCTTTTTCAGCTGACTCATCCCAGCCATTGTTGAATGGTATCCTCCATTTCCTTCGGATTTGTCTGCGGCGAAAAGCGCTCAACAGTCTCGCCCGTTTGATCGACGAGGAATTTTGTGAAATTCCACTTGATTGCTTTTGTTCCGAGCATTCCTTTCGCCTTGCTCGTCAAATGTGAAAACAGCGGATGGATATGTTCGCCTTTTACATCGACTTTAGCAAACATCGGGAACGTCACCCCGTAATTCATCGTACAGAATTCCTCTATGCTTTTTTCATCGCCCGGCTCCTGATTCATAAATTGGTTGGACGGAAAGCCCAAAATGACAAACCCCCGGTCTTTATATGTATCATAAAGCTCCTGAAGCTGTTTGTACTGCGGGGTGAATCCGCATTTGCTGGCTGTATTGACAATGAGAAGAACCTTCCCTTCATACGGCTTCAGGGTCGTTTCTTCACCTTTAATCGTTTTTACGCTGATATCATACATGGACATGTCCATCGCTCCTTTTAAAATAACCCTTTTGCCCTGCCGTTTTCATCCACATCCATTTGAAGCGCGGCCGGACGCTTCGGCAACCCCGGCATCGTCAAAATGCTGCCTGTCAGAGCGACGATGAAGCCGGCTCCTGCTGACGGCTTTAATTCGCGGACAGTAATGTAAAATCCATGCGGTCTCCCGGTCTTCTCTGGATCGTCTGAAAGAGAGTATTGAGTTTTCGCCACACAAACAGGCAACCCGTTCAAGCCGTTTTTTTCCAATTCGACAAGTTGCTTTTTCGCCTTTTCCGTGAATTTGACACCTTCCGCTCCATATACGATCCTGGCGATCTTCGTCAGCTTTTCCTCGATTGGGTCTGTTAATTCGTATAAATAAGAAAAGCGGTTTTCTTTTTCTTCAAGCACATTGATGACGTTTCGGGCAAGCTCGACACCGCCTTTTCCGCCCTCTTCCCAAACATTGCACACTGAAGCTGGATGGCCGTTTTCCCGGCACCAGTCAAGCACGGCTTCAAGTTCCTCCTCTCCATCCTGGACAAACCGGTTTACCGCAACGACATAAGGAAGACCGAAAGCTCTGATCGTCTCAATGTGTTTTGCAAGGTTGGCAATGCCTCTTTTTACGGCTCCCGTATCGCTGATCTTTAAATCTTGAAGCGCGACGCCGCCGTGCATCTTCAGCGCCCTTACCGTGGCGACGATCACGACCGCACCCGGAGTAAATCGGCCAGCCCTCGTTTTGATATGGAAAAACTTTTCGGCTCCTAAATCAGCGCCGAATCCCGCTTCAGTTACGACGTAATCAGCAAGCTTCGCCGCCATTTTAGTCGCGATCAGACTATTTGAGCCATGGGCGATATTGGCAAACGGCCCCCCGTGCACGAGCGCCGGCGTTCCCTCGACGGTTTGCACGAGATTCGGCTTCAGCGCGTCCTTTAAGAGAAGAGCGAGCGCTCCCTCAACTCCAAGCATTTCGACTGTCACCGGTTTTTGGTCTTTTGTGTATGCAACAATCATTGCCGCAAGTCTGTTCTTTAAATCTTTCAAATCGGAGGCAAGACATAAAACGGCCATGATTTCAGATGCGACCGTGATGTCAAACCCGTCTTCCCGCGGAAAGCCGTTTGCTTTGCCGCCCAGTCCAATGACAGTTTCCCTTAGCGCCCTGTCATTGAGATCGAGGGTCCTTTTCCAGACGATTCTTCTGATGTCAATGTTTAATTCGTTTCCGTGATGAATATGATTGTCAATGAAAGCAGCCAAAGCGTTGTTCGCGCTTGTAATCGCGTGCATATCTCCAGTAAAGTGAAGGTTGATGTCCTCCATCGGCAGAACCTGCGAATAGCCGCCTCCTGCTGCGCCGCCTTTTAAACCCATCGTCGGTCCGAGAGACGGTTCCCGCAGCGCCACAATCGACCGTTTCCCCTCCTGCCAGAGCGCCTGGCTCAGTCCGACGGTCACAGTTGACTTTCCTTCACCCGCGGGCGTCGGATTGATGGAAGTGACCAAAATAACATGTCCGTCTCGTTGATCTGCTAAACGCTCAAAAATATCTAAAGAAATTTTCGCTTTTGTGAAACCAAAGTACTCTATTTCTTCGTCATCTATACTGAGTTTCCGTGCAATTTCCGCTATCGGTTTTAATTTCTGGCTTTGAGCGATCTCAATGTCTGATAAGTGGGATTTCATATGAAGAGGAGCCTCCTTTTCGTTGATTACATGATGATTTCCATATTTTTCACACACTTCTTTTATTGTATCACAATTCACACATTGAAATATCGCCAAAAAGTTCCTATAATGAAGAAAAATCAGCGGAGAAAACCGGAGGTGGCGTGTTGCCTATCAACATTCCTATTGATTTGCCAGCAAAGCAGATTCTTGAAAGTGAAAATATTTTCGTCATGGATGAAAAACGGGCGTTCCATCAGGATATCAGGCCTTTGAACATTGTGATTCTCAATTTGATGCCGCAGAAAATCAAAACGGAGACACAGCTTCTGAGAATGCTCGGAAATTCTCCTTTGCAGGTATATTTCACTTTTTTAATACCGTCTACACACACACCAAAAAACACAGCAAGGCAGCATTTAGAACAATTTTATACAACCTTTTCTTCGATCAAGGACAAAAAATTTGACGGCATGATCATTACAGGAGCGCCGATCGAACATCTGGCATATGAAGAAGTTTCATATTGGAATGAGCTTCAGGACATTTTTGACTGGAGCAAAACAAACGTCACGTCAACGCTTCACATATGCTGGGGAGCCCAAGCCGGGCTGTTCCATCATTACGGCATTCGCAAAACAAAATTGCCGAAAAAAACGTTCGGCGTGTTCGAACACAGAATTTTAGAGAAAAATGAAAGATTGGTAAGAGGATTTGAAGAATTCTACTATGTCCCGCATTCCAGGCATACAGATATAAACATGGACGATTTAAAATCGGCGGAGGATTTAAAAGTGCTCAGCATCTCTGATGAAGCAGGCGTCTGTTTAATTGCTTCAAAAGATGAAAAACAAGTTTTTTTGACTGGACATCCTGAGTATGATACCGATACTCTTAAAGAGGAGTATGAAAGAGATCTGGCCAAAAACATGAAGATTGACCCGCCAGTGAACTATTTTAAGGATGGACCGGACGGACCGGTGCCTGTTAATCGCTGGAAAGCCCATGCCACTCTATTGTTTATGAATTGGCTGAATTACTATGTTTATCAGGAAACACCGTATGAGTGGAAATGAAATTCTCATGCTCCGGTCTGATGCAAGATGTCCGAAATATGATAAAATACAGTTGGGTTAGTCTTCCATAAAAGAATCTATACCATCGCAAACATCAGCCCCTGGCTTTTTTACGGGGGGTCAGGAAGCTCTTGGAAACCAGTGCTTTCCTGCGAATCCAAACTTTAAAAATACCTTAATTTTTGTTCTTCATTTATAATTAAATTATAATTTTATGGTATGGTATCTGTGGACATTAACTCCTGTTTTTTTACTATTTAGAGCTCTTGCTGTTTGAATTAATTGAGGTGAATATGTTTGAATACCAACAAAAATATATTAATTTTGACTGCAAATTACGGAAATGGCCATGTTCAAGTAGCCAAAACTCTTTATCAAGAGTGTGAAAGGCTTGGTTTTAAGAATGTAACTGTTTCGAATTTGTATCAAGAATCAAATCCGATTGTGTCTGACATTACGCAATATCTCTACCTGAAAAGTTTTTCAATCGGGAAACAGTTTTATCGCCTTTTTTACTATGGGGTCGATAAAATTTACAATAAAAGAAAGTTTAATATCTATTTTAAAATGGGGAATAAGCGGCTTGACCAGCTTATTAAAAAGCATCAGCCGGATATCATCATCAATACGTTTCCGATGATCGTCGTCCCTGAATACAGACGGAGAATGGGGAAAGTCATTCCGACATTCAACGTGATGACGGATTTCTGCCTTCATAAAATTTGGGTTCATGAACATATCGATAAATATTATGTGGCGACTGATTACGTGAAGGAAAAACTTCTTGAAATCGGCACCCACCCAAATAATGTAAAAATTACAGGCATTCCGATTCGCCGGCAGTTTGAAGAAGAAATGGACAAAGACGAAATTTACGCCAAGTATCAGCTGTCTCCTGATCGAAAGATTCTGCTGATCATGGCGGGCGCCCACGGGGTTCTCAAAAATGTAAAGGAACTGTGCGAATCCCTTGTGACAAAAGAAGATGTCCAAATCGCTGTCGTTTGCGGAAAAAACACGGTATTAAAAAACTCGCTTGAAGAAATTGAAGCCGTATATCCGAATAAACTGAAAACGTTCGGCTATATCGAAAGAATTGACGAGCTGTTCAGAGTGGCCGACTGCATGATCACAAAACCGGGCGGAATCACCCTTACGGAAGCTACCGCAATCGGTGTTCCGGTTATCCTTTACAAACCTGTGCCGGGGCAGGAAAAAGAAAACGCCCTGTACTTTGAGGATAAAGGCGCTGCCATCGTGGTAAACAGGCATGAGGAGATCCTTGAGTCCGTCTCTTCCCTATTGGCGGATGAACAAAAACTAAACGAAATGAAACGGAATATTAAAAGCCTGCACTTATCCAATTCTTCAGAAGTCATCCTGACTGACATCGTCGAACAGTCTGAAATCATCATGAATAAAAAACAGGCTGTGAGAGCCCTGTCTTAAGCCGGGCTCCCGACAATTAGAAAAAACACTTGTTTTCACAAGTGTTTTTTCTTTTGCTTTATGATTCGGTATAATACACTTCTTCAAACGGCTGAACGACGACAAATCCGTTTCCGGCAAATTTCATTTGAATCGACTCCCCGCTCCCCCTGCCGATGAATGTTTTAAAAGAGACATCTGTAACAAATTCAGGCTGAAGTCCGCCTGACCAAGCAATGGTTGCGTTTGGATCGGTATATACGGGGCTTTCCGGAGAAACAAGCAGAGTAAGCGGCTCATAATGGCTTGTGATCGCTGCCATTCCCGTGCCCTCAAGCTTGACGTTAAACAGTCCGCCTGCCAGCATGCCCGAGATTTTTTTCATCAGCTTAATATCCCACTTGATTGCAGGTTCAAAGGCCAGCAGATCATTCCCGTTAACAAAAATGGCATCATTGTCTAAATTTAAAATCGATATCTTTTTCCCTTGATCGGCAAGGTAAAGTTTTCCATCCCCTTCGGCTTTCATAAGTGAAGCGCCTTCACCGCTGAACACCTTTTTCATCATCCGCCCAAGTCCGTGTTCAAACACCCCTTCCCTCTCGAATTTGATTTGCCCTCTGTAGGAAATCATTGAACCGGCTTTAGCCCAAACTTTCCCGTCTAGATTCACTTCAAGCAGGCGCGGGGTCTCAAGTTCAAACATCCCTTCCCCTTTGTCTTCCTGCTGCGTTTTTTTCACAAATTCATCAATCGAATAACGATTCATCATCCACACTCCTTATGACTGTTTACTTATATACGGAAAAGCCCTTTCCATGTTTCATTTTTTTCTTCTTCAGATAAGTTCTGAAGACTTTATGCTGAAAGCGATTTCAAAAAAATTCCTTAAAAAAGCATAAAAGTTCATTTTTTTCTCTTGACAGCTTGACGCGACTCTGTAGATGGTGTATAGTGAAACCATCATTTAGCAGAAACATCGTTAGATGATGAAAATTTTTTTTAGCACTTTGTGCTACAGTACTAGGAGGATTAAGCAATATGCAAAACGGTAAAGTAAAATGGTTTAACAATGAAAAAGGCTTCGGCTTCATCGAAGTTGAAGGCGGAGACGATGTATTCGTTCATTTCACTGCAATTGAAGGTGAAGGATACAAGTCTTTAGAAGAAGGACAAGAAGTTTCTTTTGAAATCGTTGAAGGTAATCGTGGACCTCAAGCATCTAACGTTGTGAAGCTGTAACTTTTAACAGAATGAAGAAAAAATGAGACTTCAAATAGAGGAGAGGCATATGCGCCTCTCCTATTTAATTTTCAGCTGAATTTCAATGGCCAGAATGTTTTGTTTTAGCCGTTGTTCGATTTCCTCGATATTTTTTTCCAGAGACGGACGCCCCTTTTTCGCAATATCCACCAGCTGTTCTAAATCTTTATATACCTCCACAAATGTCTTGTGCAGAACGGTTTGCAATTCATTGCTTTCCACTGTCACAGGCCCCTTTTCTATAAGATACCCAAATTAGTAATATAGACTTATATTTTTTAGGCTCAATAGTTATATCGGCTTAATTTTATTATATTTTTTCTTTTTTTGCACATAAATATAATTGTTTTCAGGAAAATAATGATGGAGGTGTATGAATGATGACATCAGAACATCACGATGCCGTTGACACGGGGTTTAATCAGCGGAGACAGCTTGAATTGGCCGTGGAAACCGCCCAGAAAACGACCGGGATGGCGACCAGACAAAAAAGCTCCACCTTATTGGAATCAGCCTACAAGTCGATTGAGGATGCCAGACGGCTCTCGCAAGCCGATGAATTATCCGCTTTGGATGAAGAATTTTTACACCAGCAGCTGGAGAGATTAAACGAATGCCAGCACCAGCTGGATGAAGCCCAGCGATAACAAAAAAACCGCATGACTGCGGTTTTTTTCATGAATGTGTCAGCTGTTATTTGTCAGCACTTCTCCATATGTGCGGAGCTTCTCTCCGACAGTGCATTTTGTAATGCAAAATGCATGGGCATACGTTTTTCCGTATTCCTTTCTGAAATGTTTTTTGATAAAACACCCTTCACAATAGGTGTCCTGCAGGTTTGTCAGTTCTTTCAAGATCTCCTTCTTATCCAAGGCTTTCATCTCCGTTATTTATCTAGTTTCGTGTGGCTTTCCACAATGGTATGCTCAAGCATTTTTTTGGCAAGCTAATCTGCTTCTTTATTGTCTTTGCGGCTGATTTGAATATAGGTCGGCGAAAGTTTTAATTTTTCAAGCTGTTTTTCAATTCGATCAAGCCATTTTGAGTGAACTGGATCATAGCACGGCCAGTTTCCTTCAAGCTGGTTTAAGACGACAAGCGAATCCCCTTTTATGATGACTGAGTTTCTGCTCGCTCCAAGATCCCTGAGCTCGTTTACTGCTTCATGGAGGGCGGCGTATTCCGCTTCATTATTTGTCGTCAGCCGAAAGCTTTTGTTTTTTCTTAATCGATATCTTTCCCCTCCGAGGGAATAATAAATCACGATCCCCAGGCCTGCCAGCTCGCTTTCCTTGTCATAGCTTCCGTCAAAAAACACCGTGATTTCATCAGGTTCATGCGCCAGTTCTTCCTTTAGCTTTTCAAGTTCCTTCAGCGTCCAGAAGCTGCCCTTTTCATCTTCAAACTCAAGCCCGCTGACATATGGACTCCGTGTGAGCCTGCGGCCGATCGCCACCGCATCTTTCACTTCGATCCATTCATCGGCGGTGAACGGGACGGATGCGGATGCGTTCATATTTATATTCATGCTTGCTCTTAGTTTCACAAAATCACCTTTATTCAAATGATGTTTTGTTATGCTATAATCAAAACGGTCTGATTACAGCTTATAGAGAAAGGAAGTACTTGTTTTTGTTTAACGAGATGTTGTGGATTAGTTTTGCAATCATTAATTTTATCATTGTTCTCTTCTTTTTTAAACGATTCGGCAAAACCGGCCTGTTTGTTTGGATCGGTTTTGCCACAGTCGCCGCCAATATCGAGGTTGCGAAAACGGTCGAGCTGTTCGGCCTGACCTCGACGCTCGGCAATATCATGTATGGCAGCGTATTTTTTGCGACAGATGTCATCAATGAAAAATATGGCAAAGAAGAAGCGAAGAAAGCCGTATCACTCGGTTTTTTCATCCTTATCAGCCTGACCGCCGTCATGCAGGGCGCCCTGCTTTTCAAGCCGCATCCTGAAGACATCGCACAGCCGGCGCTTGAGACGATCTTCGGATTTCTGCCGCGCGTTGCGCTCGGGAGCCTGCTTGCCTATATCATCAGCCAAACACTTGATGTTTATGTATATTCGGGGATCAGAAGGTTATTTCCTTCCGATCGGGCATTATGGTTTCGCAACAGCGGCAGCACCGCAGTCAGCCAGCTTCTCGATACGTTCATTTTTACGAGCGTCGCTTTTATCGGCACATATCCCCTCGACGTATGGGTGCAGATTTTTATCACTACATATGCACTAAAATTCGTTGTCGCCCTTTTTGCAGCCCCTTACGCTTATGCTGCCAAACGGATCACTCCTTTGGATGAAAGGAGCGGGAACGATGCCTGTTGAGGTCTATATTGACGGTGCAAGCGCCGGGGATCCCGGACTTTCCGGGCTCGGCATTTTCATTAAAAATGGAAGGGACTCGGAATCCTTTTCTCTTCCCGCCGGACGTTTAAGCAACCATGAAGCCGAATTTATGGCGCTGATTGAAGGAATGAAGCTTTGCGCCGACAGGCGATATTCGATCGTTTCCTTCCGCACCGATTCTCAAATCGTCGAGCGCGCGGCGGATTCTGAATATGTCAAAAATCCGGCGTTCAAGCCTTATCTTGATGAAATTATCCGCTTAAAGGCGGCCTTTGATCTGTTCTTCATCAAGTGGATTCCCTCAAAGGAAAATCAGACGGCCGATAAGCTCGCGAAACATGCGATTTTACTGAATCCGGCAGATTAAAAACATCACGGGCTGTGCATCATAAGCTCTGAGGTGGTTGATGTGGAAAAGCAGAAGCCGGCCGGCAAAGGCCGTCTGACAGGCGGTGTCACGCCGCAGGGCGATATTGAAATGAACCGTCATACAGACCCGAAAACAGAGCTTGAAAATCGGGCAAAAAAAAGCAACACAAAGCATTAGAGAGATCGATGTTACCCGATCTCTCTTTTTGCCATTTTCATCAGCAGCGGTTCAATTCCCCTGATCTGATGAAGCTTCAGCATCTCTATAGCCCTCTCGTGTGAGAGCGTAAAATCCGCATCTTCAAGTGAGCAGGAAAGCGGAACATCGCATTTGATTTCCGCGAGAATTCTCGACAGCTTCAGGTCTTCAAGACTTTCGGTTATTTTCGTCTGCTGTCCTTTTGTCAGGAGGCTGATGTTTTCAAGCAGACGGTCAACTGTCGAATACTCCTTGATCAGCTTGTACGCCGTTTTTTCACCGATTCCTTTCACACCTGGATAATTATCGCTCGTATCCCCCATCAAAGCTTTTATATCGATCAGCGCCTTCGGCTCGATTCCCGTTTCCTCTATGAACGATTCTCTTGTATACACTTTATAATTGCCGATGCCTTTTTGCATCAAAGCGACTTGGACAGAATCCGCCAAAAGCTGAAGCAAATCCTTATCTCCTGTAACGATGGTAATGTCTGCTTCATTTCGGAAAAGCGCAGACAGCGTGCCGATGCAATCGTCGGCTTCATATCCGGCAAGGCCGATATTCAGCACGCCAAGCTCCTCCGCAGCTTCCTTCGCCAGATCAAATTGGGGAATTAATTCGAGCGGCGGCTCCCCCCGGTTTGCTTTATAATCTTTAAATAAGTCATTGCGGTACGTTTTGCTGCCCATGTCCCAGCAGCAGACGACATGGCTCGGTTCAAACACCGTCACGGCCGTCAGCAGATGCTTTAAAAATCCGTGCACTCCGTTTGTCGGAACGCCTTTGGCATTCATCATAAAATTGCGATGCACCGCTGTCGCGAAAAAAGACCGGAATAACAATGCCATTCCGTCAACAAGCAGCAACTTCTTTTTCATTCTGGAAACTCCCTTTCATACATACAATGTTCCTATTGTACCACAGGAGCCAAAATGATGAAAACAGCGCCAATAGACGCTGTTTTCATCTGCTTATTTTTGGTGGTTTTTCTTATTTGAGATCATCTTTGCGGCTTCCATCTGCGCATAAGATTCAGTAGAAAATTCGGTGTTAAAGCCGTTTTTCTTTTTGGCGTTATTGTTTCGCTGCGCATTTGCATTGCCGAGCTTTGTTCTTCCCATCGTCTTTCACCTCCACGGAAGGTTCAGATCTTATTTTTTGCATGAAGATCGAGAACCACTCGCGGAAGGATCAGCCAGCTATGCTTGCGCGTTTTTTCGGCTGACGTATTCTTCAACCATTTCCTTTGTGACAAACCGTCTTTGCGGGACGATGCCCTTTTTGGCGAGTTCGTTCATTTTCGCTGTCACCTGATTGATGCGGTCTGTTGAAAAAGGTTCTTGCCGTTCACATGTTGCGACCACCTCTTCGATCGCTCTTTCTCTCTCCTGTTCAAGGAGGACAAACTCCTTAATAAGCTGGTGCTGTTTTTTGGAATGTGCTGTAATGGCTTCATGTACGTTTGTCATCGTCTTTATCCCTTCTTTTTTATTCAGTCTACCACGCCTGATGAAATAAGGCTATGACTCGATGTCGCGGAGCCATTCTTTTGCTGCGGCGTATGCTTTTTCAATGGTTTCTCCGTCCGTTTTGTTTACAGGTTCATGGAAATATACTTCTTTTTGTTCCGCCAGTTGGTCCATCGCGTTCTGAAAAGATTTCTCCTGGAGAACGTCTGCGTTTTTCCGGCTGCGGCTTAGAAATGTCTGCTTTTCGTGTTGAATCCATTCATCTGTTATGGACGAAAGCTTTGACGTGAGGGATTCGACCAGTCGCGCCTTTCCATTTTGCTGAAAGAATGCTTTCGGTGACTTGAATGTTTTCAACTCCTCACGAAAAACAGCTTCTTCTGCAGAGACCCCATCGGCGACCGCCCCGCCCGCTTTAGGCGGCTCCGCCTTCAAATGCACTGAAAAATACGGGTTTCCTTCAAGTTTTTGTTGAAGCGCGGCTCCCCATTGTTCATCTGCATACTTGACCATCATGTTTTCGATCCTGATGTCGAGTGCTTTCAATTCCTGCAAAAATTCAAATTCATACTCCTTCAGGACGCTTTTCAAAGCTTGTTGCAGATTTTCCTGCCAATTTCCGTTTTGCAGCCCGGGATGGATGGCGGCTTTGAACAGATCATAGGCATAAAAAGAAAGGCGCTGCCTGATATAGTAAAATTGCTCTTCAATATCCTTTTCTGTCATTTGTACAATGTACGTTCCTGCTTTCGTCTCTGCAATCGCCGAGCTTGCTGCTTCATAAGCTTTTGCGATCCGCTCTTTTTCTGCTTCCGTCTCTTTTGCTGAACGGTGCAGAGAGCGGCGGAGCTGAAAAACCGTCTCGCAAAGCGTTTTGCCTTCATGTATCAACTGATCGACGGCAGCTTTCGCCAATCCGTTTTCTATAAACTCGCTAAGGTCTTTCCTGAAACGGCTGAATTCGTTGAAAGGCGCTGTTGTTCCGCTGAGCTCCTGTTTGCTTGAGACATGATAGATATGCGGATGCTTTATCCCCTCTTTGCTCAGCTCGCCACGCACATAATGTTCAACCGATTCCAGCTCTTCAGCACTTCCGGCAAGATCTGCCGCGTTTAGAATAAAGAACATTTTATCCATGCCAAATGCGTCTTTAATTAAACCGAGCTTTCGCAAAAACGACCTGTCCGCTCTTGAAAACGCATGCTGGTAATATGTTAAATAAAGCAGTGCATCGGCGTTTTTCATATATTGAAAAGCAAGTTCTGTATGACGTTTATTTATGCTGCTTGCACCAGGTGTGTCAACAATCGTGATCCCTTTATTTGTGACGGGCGTATGTAAATATACGGTGACTTCCCGCACGGCGCAAGCTGTTTCCTCATCAGCCACATATGGGTGAAGCTCTCCGGATGAAATCGTGCATACATCTTGATTGACAATATAGTGCTGAAAACGCTGATATGCTGATAGAACATGCTCTACTGCCGGACGCTCATCCTGATGCAGCTTTCCTTTTCTCAAGAGATGCTCCAGCTTTTCAGAAAATGTCGCGCCTTTTGCGCCTGACATTTTGCCATCTAAAAGCTGGTTTAGTTCTGCGGTTATTTCCTCTTCGGTTTTAAAGGCCACATCAGCCGTCCCATTTTGTTTTTCATCAGTCGGTTCTGTGATCTTATTGATGGTCGCCGTTGTCGGCGTCGGTGACGACGGAAGCACCTTTTGACCGCAGAGCGCGTTTGCAAACGATGATTTTCCCGAGCTGAAAGCGCCGAAAAGAGCTATTGTAAAGCGTCTTGAATGAAGCCGCTCTGTTTTCGCTAAAAATGCTTTCCTTTGCTTTTGGAGGACCGGAACATCCTCAAGGTCGCGGGCGAGCCGCAAAAAGCGGTCCATGTATTCAGACACACTTCTTTTGCCGATACCTCCAGATTCCGGGGTGTTGTCATCCTGATGCCGTATGCTGTCGTCAGGCTGTTTCGTTTCAAGCGGATTTTGCCATTCTTTCTTTTTGGGTTCGTACCAATCTTCTTCCGGTACATCCCCTCCTCCGTTTTCCCAATGATCCCAGAGGCGGTTCGCTTTTTCATAGGAATTCTGCTGAGCAGCGAGGCGGTAATTCAACTCAGCAAGCTTCGTTTTCCCCTCCTCATATTCGTTCTTGACCACCGTCAGCCGTTGCTCTTCCTTCCGCCTGAGAAGGTGTGTGAACTGTTCTATGAGATTCTGGGCACAAGCTTTCGCTTCTCTTCTGATGCTTTCCGCAAGCTCCTTTGTATAATTCAGTACATATTCAGAAGAAAGCGCCGCTCCGTTTTTCAGTGATTTGAGCAAATGGGGTTCACCCACTTTTGTCGCAAATTGAAGAACATCGGAAAGAAAGTCGTCGCTTTTGACCCCGAATCGATTTGCGAATGTTTTGAAAGCTTCAATGATATGCCAGTCAATTTCAGCTTGAATTCTTTTATTGATATCTCTCAGAAAAGCATCTTTTCGTCTTTGCTTCTCCTCAGCCGTTTTTGCTTTGCTGAAGAGGAATCCTTTTTTAAAGTTTTTTTCGTTCGATTCCAAATAAAATTTGGCCAGCTCTCTCATATCAAACGGCGTTAAATTTGCATTTTGAATGATCGTCTGAATCTCTTTTTTGATTTGTTCTTCCGCCTGTTTGACCATAACTGGCGATTCAGAGAGCTCCGCCTTCAAAGTCCGGACTTTTTCTGAAAGTGCGGAAGTTTCGTCTGAGAGAGACGAGTCTTCATCGCTCATCAGCATCTCGGTATGCTCGCTGATCAAGGCGATGACTTTCTGCTCCGTATATCCGCGCAATTGCTGTTCTGTCTGTTGCTGGAGCTCGGTCAGTTTCTTCCGAAGCCGATTGAATTCATTAAGCGGATGATCTGTTTCTGTAACGGATGTAAAAAAGAGATGATCCGCTTTGATTCCTTCCCTTTGAAGCATGTCGAGAACTTGTTTTTTGTAGGTCTGAAAGCCTGTTTCCGATTCATCGTGACGGTCGATTTGATTGACG
This sequence comes from Bacillus sp. KICET-3, assembly GCF_033261025.1. Lineage (NCBI taxonomy): Bacteria > Bacillati > Bacillota > Bacilli > Caryophanales > Bacillaceae > Bacillus > Bacillus sp. KICET-3. The sequence continues at coordinate 2,638,794 of NZ_CP137345.1, forward strand.
ATGAAATAAATATTCGGGATTTTTTCACGAATGGAGCGAAGAAAATTCACGTTTTCTTCAGAATGGACATGATTATAATGGACGACATAAAACAGCGCGTCTGCCTGATGCAGAATCGATGATGCCGAAAGGAAATGGGCATCGTCCGTAGAATCGATTCCGGGTGTATCGATGAGCACAGCATGAGGCGCAATCCCCGGAAAATCACCTTCGATTTCAACCATTTCGATCTGGCTTCCATCCTTGCAGTACGCCTGCACCTTTTCTTTATCGTAAGCGCCCTTTATAAGAGCATATTTTCCGTCTGTCGTATGAAGCGCCGTCTTCGTCTCGCCCCTGCGGACAAGCACGAGATTGGCGCTTGTCGGAATCGGGCTTGTCGGTAAAACATGTTCTTGAAGCAGCGCGTTTACCAATGAAGATTTCCCTGCCGAATAATGCCCGCACAAGGCGATATACACTTCTTTGCGGGCCCATTTTTGAATGACGGATGCAAGCTGTTCCGCCCGTTTTTCATCCCCGTTTTTCTTGAGCTCTTTGAAAACAGCTCCCGCTCTCCTCTTCAGCTCGTCTTTCGTATTAACATGTGCCATCAATCTTACCCCTTTTTGCAGTGTCGTTGAAGATGCAGTTCCTTTTCCCATTTTACACGACAATTCTGTATTTTTCTGCACCATCTAACGAAAACATGAGAAAAAGCTGCCAGGACGGCAGCTTCACAGATATATTCAATTATGCGGAGCGCTTTGAAATTCCTTTTAACACATATCCGATCATCAGACTGTATGTACATACAGCACCAACTAAAAAAAACATTGTCATATGTTTCACCATCCTATAATGAGAATGTTTTTCACATCCATTATAAATGAAATGATAATCATTTTCAATGACATAATTTCTTCAGCGCCTGCTCCTCTTCACGGATGCGGATCATCATTAATATGGCATTCGTAACCGTAAATACAACCGCTGTCACATACGCCTGAAAAAGCAACGGAAGCAAGAACAATTCAAGCACGACGGCCAGATAATTTGGATGCTTGATCCATTGGTAAGGCCCTTTTCTGATCAGGTTCGCCCCGGGAATAACCAATATTTTCGTATTCCAGCATTCCCCAAGCGAAAAAAGCGACCAATACCGCAGGCCTTGTGTCAGCAGAAGCGCGAACCCCGTCAAAACAAGGGCCGGGAACGGCAGGATTCCGCGCTCAAAAACGGCCGCTTCACAAATGAAAGAGGCGAAAAACAGGACATGCATCGTCACGATAAATGGATAGTGGCGCTTCCCATATTCGATCGCTCCGCGTTTTTTGGCGTATATTTCATTCCGTTTGGCGACAGCCAGTTCAACAAGCCGTTGAAAGATAAAAACAAATAGAATGATCCAAAACATGTTATCCACCTGCTTTTTTCGTCCATTTCATGATGAGAAGCTCTGATGAAAAACCGGGGCCCAGCGCCCCTAAAAGGCCATGCTTTTCCGGTTCAGGAGTGACGGTCAACAAGCACTCTTTGATGACGTACATAATGGTCGCTGAAGACATATTGCCGTGCTTCGTCAAGATCCGTCTTGAACATGCAAGATGTTCTTCTGAGAAACCGAGGCTCTCCATATAAGCATCAAGTACTTTTTTGCCGCCCGGATGGGCAAGAAACACTTGAATGTCGTCCAGTCCGACGTTTTGTGCATTGAGAAAGGCTTCAACGTCTTTCTTTAAATTTGTCCTGATCAAAGACGGGATGTCCCGGGAAAACACGACTTGAAAACCGTTGTCATTGATGTTCCATCCCATGACATCTTCCGAATCTGGTAAAGTAGACGACCTGGAGCTTAACACCTCCGGCAGGATGCCAAACCGCGAGTCCTGCAAGTCGGCTTCCCTTCCGCACATTAAAACGGCGGCAATCCCGTCGCCGAATAAAGACGTTCCAATCAAATTGCTTTTCGTTTGATCATCCTTTTGAAAAGTTAAACTGCAAAGCTCTGCCGCAATCACCAGAACATAAGCTTTCGGAAAAGCGGTGCAGTATTCAAACGCCCGCGCGATTCCCGAAGCGCCTCCAGCACAGCCGAGGCCCCAGATCGGGATACGCTTCGTCTCTCGTCTGAAAGGAAGAATGTTTATCAGCTTCGCTTCAATGCTTGGGGTCGAGATGCCTGTTGACGACACAAAGAAAATCGCATCAATTTTTTCAAATGGAATCTCTCTTTTTAAAAACCGCTGATCCGCCAGACATTTTGATGCGGCTTCTGCGCTATGCCGTACTGCCATTTCAACGTATATTTGATTTTTCTCCTGAAAACTTTTTGCTTTTTTATACCATTCTATAGGCATGACAAACTGCCTTGATTGAATCTCTCCATTTTTGAATGAAGCCAGCAGTCGGTCAATGTCTCTAAAAGAATCTTTGAACATGTCTCTCGCAAACCCGGCAGCCTGTTCTTGACTGACATGGCAACGGGGGATGCTCGTTCCTGCCGATAAGAGAAAAGCCAAAGCACCACCTCTTCTCAAAAAGCGTACTCAATGCTCATGTGGAGCGCCCAAAAAAGAATGCCATCAGCACTTCATCGTCATACACACCATTCGCATATATTTGTTCTTTTTGAATTCCTTCAACGATAAATCCGTTTTTCTTATAGAGAACAAGAGCCGGTTCATTTGAAGAAAATACAGTCAGGCACAGTTTATGAAGCTGATGAAGTCTGCACCATTTCAGTGTGTAGGACATGATTTCTTTGCCGATGCCGAGCCCCTGCGCCTTGCTGTGAAGCCATGTCCTGAACAATCCGGTATGCCGCTTCATCTGGAGCTCGCCTCTGATCACCCTGGCGATGCCGCAGACCTTTCCATCGATTTCAACGGCTGCATACATATTGTCCTTTTCATTCATATCCTTGATAAAGGCGCGTTCTTCCTCAAGCGTGCGCGGCCTTTCCTTTTGGATGTACACGCCGGTGTCGATCACATCTTTCACCGCTTCGATGATGTCTCCGGCATCCGCCAGGCTGACAGGTCTAATCACGGCCTGTCCGCCGTCTTTTGTGCGGATGTGTTCAACAAGCCCATGCTCTGTTTTCATCAGATTAGCCTCCTCTTCTTACGGATAGTATGTCTGATTACAAAACAGAAAACACGTTCAAAAAAGAAAAACCCCACGATTGTGAGGTTTTAAACAGCTGATTTTTCGCTTGGTACGGCTTCCGCATGTTCCACCGGCACAGGCCGTGAAAATGGATGGATATGAAAAATCGCGTTCAATATAATTGCGGTAAAGCTTCCCGCAACAATCCCGTTCTCAGTCAATAGCTTGATGCTTTCAGGCAGATGCTGAAACATCTGCGGAACGACCGTTACACCGAGTCCGATGCCGACTGAACATGCAACTATTAAAAGGTTTTCCTGTTTTCCGAAATCAACACGGCTGAGCATTTTGATGCCGTAGGCGATCACCATGCCGAACATCGCTACCATGGCGCCGCCCAATACAGGTTTTGGAATGATTGTTGTCAGTGCGGCCGCTTTTGGAAACAGCCCCAACAAAATAAGAAATGCTCCCGCAGCTGCGATGACGCTGTTTTTTTTGACACCTGTCAATTGAACAAGGCCGACGTTTTGCGAATAAGCTGTATACGGAAAAGCATTGAAAATTCCGCCGAATAAAACGGCAAGTCCTTCCGCCCTGTACCCTTTGGCTAAATCCTTCTCCGTCAGCTGTCTGTCCGTCAAATCGCCCAACGCAAAGTAAACGCCTGTAGACTCTACCAAACTGACGATCAAGACAAGGGTCATCGTGATGATCGGAGTGACTTCAAATACCGGGGTTCCGAAATAAAAAGGATGAATCATCTGCATCCAGCCCGCCTGCTCCACTTCTGTAAAATCCACTTTTCCCACCAGGCCGGCGGCAGCCGTTCCGGCCAAAAGCCCGATCAAAATGGAAATAGATTTTAAAAATCCTTTTGTAAAGCGGTTCAACAGAACGATAACCAAAAGAACCGAAAACGCTAAAGCAAGGTTGGACAGCGCGCCGAAATCCTCGCTGTTCTCACCGCCAGCCATATTATTCATCGCTGTTGGGATCAGCGTAATTCCGATGATCGTCACAACGGAACCGGTGACCACCGGAGGGAAAAACCGGACAAGTTTCCCGAAGAAAAACGAGATCAATACAATGATCAGCCCGCCGGCGATAATGCTTCCGTAAATCGCCGGTATGCCGTATTTCGAAGCGATCGCAATCATCGGAGAAACGGCTGTGAAGGTACATCCCAAGACAACCGGCAAACCGATGCCGAAAAAGCGGTTTTTCCATACTTGCAGCAATGTGGCGATCCCGCACATCAAGATATCGGCTGATACAAGGTACGTAAGCTGCTCAGGCGTCAGCCCCAGAGCGTCCCCCACGATAAGAGGAACCATGACGGCCCCCGCATACATGGCCAACACGTGCTGAATACTTAATGAAACGGTTTTTCCGGCTGTCAGCTTCATGACCGCACCTCCTGTAAAAAGGTCACTTTGCCGCCTTTAAGAGATGCGATTCTCGCCAGGGATTCGACTCTGATTCCGAGCTCGTCAAGCTCTTTCCTGCCGTGCTGAAACGATTTTTCAATCACGATCCCGATCCCGCAGACCTTAGCTCCAGCCTGTTCAACGATGGAGACAAGGCCTTTTGCAGCTTGTCCGTTCGCTAAAAAGTCATCAATGACAAGCACGTTGTCATCCTCTGAAAGATGGCCGGCTGAAATGGCAATCGTACTTTCCGTTTTTTTCGTAAATGAGTAAACAGATGCCGTCAGCAAATTGTCGGTCAATGTGAGAGATTGGCGCTTTCTTGCAAAAACAACAGGTACGCCAAGCTTTAATCCTGCCATAACGGCCGGCGCGATTCCGGAAGACTCAATCGTTACAATCTTTGTAACCCCTTCGCCCTGAAAAAGAGAAGAAAACTCTTCACCGACAGCCAGCATAAGCTCCGGATCAATTTGATGGTTCAAAAAAGAATCGACCTTCAGCACTTCTTCAGACAGCACAGTGCCTTCTTCTTCAATTTTTCGTTTTAGCTGTTCCATGTATAACCCTCCGTTTTTGAAATGCCCCTTATTAAAAATAAAAAAGCATTGCCGGCTCGTAATAACAGTCGAGCGGGCAATGCTGAAAAAGACGAAAACCGCCTGCTTACAAGACGGCAGACATTCGTATCGTTAGCGCCCACTCATAGTCGGACATTTACGGTGCCCGGTAGAAACTTGCGTGCCATATCCACGCGATTATATGAGTGATATATTGTATCAAATTATAGCAACTTTCCGGCGAATTGGAAAGACTAAAATCAAAAAACAACGAACTCCCTGACAAATTTCCGTCCAAACGTTCGTATTTGACTGAAAATTCAGATGGCAAAAACCCCTTCCCGTGTTATGGAAAGGGGTTTCGATTACAAATACAAATTCGTGTACTTTTCTTCCAAATAGCTGATCAAATAACGGACGTTCAATTCCTCTCCTGTCGCGGCTTTCATGATCTCGAGCGGTTTTTTTCGTTTGCCGTGAACATGGACGTGATCTGTGAGCCATTTTTTGATCGGCTGAAACTCTCCGTTTTCTATCAGCTGGTCGAATGCGGGAAGATCTTCAAGCATGTTTGCCCTCAGCTGTGCGGCGTACATATATCCGAGTGCATATGAAGGAAAGTAGCCAAAATCACCGCCTGACCAGTGGACATCCTGCAATATTCCTTTTGCATCGTCTGGAGGCGTAATACCAAGATAAGCTTCATATTTTTCATTCCACAGCTTCGGCAGGTCCTCAACCGAGACTTCGCCGCTGAATATCGCTTTTTCGATTTCATAGCGGATCATGATATGCAGCGGATATGTCAATTCATCCGCATCAATCCGGATCAAAGACGGCTTCGATTCATTCACGGCCCTGTAAAATGCTTCAGCCGTAACACCTTGAAACTGTTCCGGACTTGCTTCTTTTATTTTATAAAAATACCGCTTCCAGAAACCGGGGTGCCTGCCGATAAAGTTTTCATAAAACAAAGATTGTGATTCATGAACTCCCATTGAAGCGCCTTCTGATAAATTGGTTCCGCTCAAAGCTTCATCAATGTTTTGCTCGTATATCGCGTGTCCGCACTCATGAATCGTCCCGAACACAGCCGAACGGAAATCGGACTCGTTATATGCGGTGGTCACCCGCGCATCTCCCGGACTGATCGTGATCTGGAACGGATGAACCGTCTCATCCAGGCGGCCTGCATGAAAATCATAGCCGAGCTCGGCTAAAAAGAAATGGCATAATTCGCGCTGCCTCTCTTTTGGAAAATGCTTATTCACAAAACTCGTGTCAGGCTTCTGTGGGCTGTCGGCGATTTTTTGCACGAGCGGAACGATCGACTCCCTCAATTCGGAGAAAAGCGCGTCAAGCGTTTTGACCGTAACACCCGGTTCATATAAATCCAAAAGCGCATTGTAAGGATGGCCCTCATATCCCCAGTATGTAATAAAACGCTTTTTGAAATCGATGATTTTTTCCAAGTAAGGGGAAAACAGAGAAAAATCTGATGATGTTTTTGCTTCTTCCCAGACCGATTCCGCTTTGGATGTCAGCGTCGTATATTCTTTGAATTCATCCTCAGGGATTTTACTGTTTAATTCGTATTCTTTTTTTGCTTCTTCGACCGCTTTTTGCGTATCATGCGGCAAGTTCTCTTTTTGTTCGGACAAAGCATCAAGCAGCTCTTTCATCCGCTTTGACGTCCTCATCTGAAAAACGTCTGCCGATAATTGTCCGATCGCTTCTGAACGGTATTCTTCCCCTTTTTTCGGAGCGCCCGTTCTCATATCCCAATACATCACGTTGATTGCTTGTTCATATTGGCTGATTTTCTTTAACAATTGCAAAAATTCTTTTTCATATGTATTCACACTCAACATCGATCCCCCTCTTCCTGATAATGATGCGAATTGTAATCAGACTAATGGAAATATTTACGAAAGTCAACTTTTATGCCGTTGCAACCGTATAAAAAAAGAAAAGCGGAAAACCCGCTTTTCATTTAAACATAGACCGGATCAACAGGAAGCACCGCCTCGACCTCTTTCATCACATTCCACTCTTGATCAGACACAGCGTAAATATGGATCTTGCCCCTGTCTTCGTTGGAACGGATCAAACGACCGATGCCCTGACGGAGCCTCAGCAGCATATAAGGCAGATCGACTTCGCGGAATGCGTCCTTTACACCGCTCCGCTTCGCTTCAAACACCGGATCGTACGGCGGAAAAGGAAGCGACCAAATGATGACATTTTGCAGCGAGCTGCCCGGGATGTCAAGCCCTTCCCAAAGATGTACGGAGCAAAGAACAGAATCTTCTATGTTCTGAAATTTTTCGACGATCGTACTGATTTCTTCGTCTCCTTCAAAATATACGGGGAACGGAAGGTTCTTCCCGGCGAGCTGCTGTTTAAACGCCTCCAGTTCTTCAAATGACGGGAACAGGACGAGGGTTCTTCCCCCCTCTTCTCTCATGCTGCCGACCGCCGCGCTCCCCTTCTTCTCCGCATCAGCGATTCGGTGAATGTACACATTCATCTGCTCTTCATAATCGTAAGGCGAATCAACCGTTAGCGATAAATAGTCGCGAATGCCGAGGCTTTTCGCCAAATAATCAAAAGAACCCTTTTCCGATAATGTCGCTGAAGAAAAGATAAATGGGATCGGTTTGGAAAACACTTTCTCTCCAAGGACTTCCGAGACCGTCCGCGGCATCACCACAAATGTCGATTCAAGCTCTTTCTGCTCGAGCCAGCTGATCGCATTTTTTCTATAAAGCGAAAGAGAGTAGGCCATTTGTTCAAGATATTCTTCAACCACTGTTAAAGCATACTGGTCAAGTGTATACAATTCGCCTTCGAAAACAAGCGCCTCGCCGATTTTTTCAAGCAGATCATATAGTTCTCCGGCTGCTTTTTTCACTCCGGCATCATCCTTGATGCGCAAGCGGTCCGAACCTTCGGCTTTTTCGGCATTGGCGGAAAGCAAATGAAAAAATTCATCATTGACGCGCAGCGCTTCTTCCACCAGTTCGGCAAACTCTTCTCTGATATCATTTCCCAGCAGCCGTTCAAGAAACATTTCCAGGGTCGATTGCTTCACTCTGTATGTCAGCGCTTTTTGCGCGGCAAATTCAAGCAGATGCCCTTCATCAAAGACAACAGCGCTGTGTTCGGGCAACAGCGGGAGCTGCCCTTCCCGTTTTCTCGCTTCCTCTGTCCAGATATGCTCCATATAGAAATCATGGGAGCAGATGATGAAATCCGTCGATTTCCGATAATGGTCCCTTGACAGCGTCAAGCCGCAGCGGTGTCTCATATCGCAAGTGAGGCAGTCCTGAAATGAATCATACCCGATGTCAGCCCATTCCGCGTTCGACAGTGAAGGGTATTCCTTTCTGTCTCCATACGGAGAAAATGACTGCATCCCTTGTGATTCATGGACAAAGCCCGGAAGCTCCTCATAAAGGTCAAGCCATTTTTCATCATCAGAACGCTGCATCGTTTTTTCTAGCTTTTTCAGGCACAAATATTGATCATGCGATTTGCTGAGCCTTGCATCAATGGTCAGGCCCAGGTGTTCGGATATTTTATGAATATCCCCTTCTTTTTTGACCAGCTGTTCAATCAGCGTCTCATCCGCACAAGCGATGACCGCCGGTTTACCCGTATATCTGGCATAGCTGAGCGCAAACAGCAGATATACAAGCGTCTTTCCCGTTCCTACACCGGCTTCGGCAAACATGACCTTTTTTTCTTTAAATGCCCGCTCTAATTGAAAAGCCATGAATATTTGCTCATCCCGCAGATCAAAGCCCTTTTCAGGAAGAATATCGTAAAATACATCACCGATCCAATTGTTCAGTTCTTCATAAAAGTTTTTTGTTTTTGTTAATGAAAAAGGCAGACGAGATGCTGTCACCCTGCTCCAACCCCCAACTATCGAGTTTTTCAGAACTTTTATCCTATCACTATGGGTTTAGAAATTCAACAAGAAAGATTTGTGAAACGTAAAAAGGGGCAGGGCGGGCCATCATTTCCGGTAAATCGAATACGTCAAAAACGGGTGGTCTGTCGATTCCATATGGCTGATCGCGTTTTTAAGCTCTTGTTTCGCATATGTAAGCTGCTCTCCGCCATCGCTTTCCAGCTCGCTGGATGACATCTCAAGGGCTTTTTGAATCATTTGGATATGTTCGCTGCTTAACATGACATCACCTCTTTACAAATGGAATAATCCCGAGTATATGCAAAGTTTTCCGTTTTTATACAGGCTGATTTTCAAGTTGCAACCCGGCGAATTGTAAGACGAAGGCTTGGACATCTGCCTATTTTTCCTTCTTGAAGAGGATGCCACGGTATACTAGAATCCCTTTCATCCCTGCAATTGGGCTTTTCCTCTGAGAACACGATACAGACAATGTGCGTTTTATCCAACACACATACCCAGTCTATTCCATTATTTCATCATATGTTGTATGGAATTAAAAATTATATACAGAGGTGGAAAGTTTATGTACTATTATGTACCTTTTAAAAAACACGATTGGGATCATTACGGCAAGTATGAGCATGATTATGATCCTTACAAGAAGGACTACTACGAGCCTTACAAAAAGCACGATGAGCGCTGTAAAAAGGAGTACTACTACTATTGCGAGCCTAAAAAGGAGCACTATTACTACGAGCCTTGCAAGAAGGATCGCGAGTATAAGAAGGATTTCTACTACCATGAGCCTTACAAGAAGCATCACGAGTATAAGAAGGACTACTACTACCATGAGCCTTGCAAGAAGCATCACGAGTATAAGAAGGACTATTACTACCATGAGCCTTGCAAGAAGCACCACGAGTATAAGAAGGATTATTACTACTACTGCGATCCTTGCAAGAGACATGATGAGCCATGCAAAAAAGAATACTATTACTATGAATCGCCTAAAAAGTACGATGAGTACTCTTATAAAAAGAAAAATGATTCCTGGATCTTCTAGAGAATCGATATTTTGACGCGCGGCTAACAGCCTTGGATTCCCATATGTTTTCTGCTTGTCCCCGACAGGCAAGACCCCGCTTCAACAAGCGGGGTTCCATATCACAGCAGTTGATGCGATATAAAAATTTCCCCCATCACAAAAAGGACTGTCGATGTTGGTGACAGCCCTTTTGATCGGCCTAAATGTTTTAATCTTTTTTCGCTTTCGGCGGCCTTTTCCCCCAATACTGATAATAGTCTGTTTTAATAAAGCCGTTAAAGAGCTTTCGTTTCTTCGTCGCTTTTTTGCCGTAGCATTCTTCAAAGCGTTCGTTTGATGTCAGCATATACACGGACCATGTATCAAGTTCGGCAAACGCATGGCCCATATCCTTGTACATATTTTCGACTTCCTCTTTTTCTCCGAGTCGTTCGCCGTACGGCGGATTCCCGACAATGACGCCGTATTCCTCTTTGGTCGTAAAATCTTTAACCTGCATCTGCTTAAATTCGATTAAATCGGCCAGCCCCGCTTCTTCGGCATTTGCCTTTGCGATTTCGACCATACGGTGGTCGATGTCATAGCCGTAGATGGACAACGGCTGATCATAATTCGCTTTTTCTTCAACTTCCATCCGGGCTTTATTCCAGAGTTCTTTTCCGATCCATTCCCATTTTTCAGAAGCGAACTCCCTGTTAAATCCGGGAGCGATGTTTTGTCCAATGAGGGCCGCTTCAATCGGAATCGTGCCTGAACCGCAAAACGGATCAACAAACGGCCTGTCAGGCGTCCAGTTCGTCAGCAGAATGAGAGCGGCGGCAAGTGTTTCTTTTAGCGGCGCTTCCCCCTGGCCTGCCCGGTATCCCCTTTTGTGCAGTCCTGCGCCTGATGAATCGAGCGTGATGACTGCCTTGTCTTTTAAAAGCGAGATTTCAAGTTTATATTCCGGACCTGTTTCCTCAAGCCATTCGTTTTGTTTTTGATATTGTGTTTTCAGCTTTTCGGCAATCGCTTTTTTCACGATCCGCTGGCAGTCGGGAACGCTCGCGAGAACCGACTTTACCGATTTCCCCGTAACGGGAAATTTCGCATTCTCGGGGAGGAAGGCGCTCCAGTCAATGGCTTTTGTTTTTTCAAATAATTCATCAAATGTTTTCGCGGTAAATTCAGCGGCCTGAATTTTCACCCTGTCAGCCGTTCTCAGCCAAAGGTTTGCCCTGCAAATGGCAAGGGCGTCCCCTTCGAACACCACTTTTCCATTGTCAACGGTACAGTCATAGCCAAGGGCGCGAACCTCTTTGGCGACGATCGCTTCGATTCCCATCGGGGCTGTTGCAATTAATTTGAAGGTTTTCATCATATCACCTGTTTTTTATGTATGTCTTTTCATGATAAAAGCTCTCCTTTTGACGGAGAGCTTATGCATTGTCATCATAATAAATGGTTCATAACGTTCTGTAAGCCATGTTTTGTTCCCTCGTACTGCAATCGGCTTTCACCTCGTACTCAGGTGGTAATCATCTATCTACAGAGATATCTCTGTCCTTCCTTCCGTTCATTTCCGTTCAGAAGGTTCCCCTACCAAAATTTGGGTTTCTCGCTCGAGGGGTTTACCTCGTTCCACTCTCACCATTTCTAGTGAGACTTCGTCACTGTGGCACTTTCAAGGATACTCAGCCATATCCGAAAAGGACGTAGGCTTTTTTCCTGCCGTCAGCCTGAAAACAGGCTGCCCTAGCTTATGACTTCGCTAGGCACGAACACTACGGGCATCTCAGCACCGTGCGAGCATGGACTTTCCTCTACAGATGCAAACATCTGCAGCGATTACCCGAACGTTAAGACATCCACTATTATAGCCTATTTTCTTCTAAAGGGCAAGGTTTTTTCATCAATCGTATAATTTGCTTCCAAATACATGTTTTTCTAAATTGGACAGTCTTTTCAAAATATCAAAGTTGGTCGTATTTGATTGAGCAGGCTGTCTTTTGCTGGCTTCTTCCAGCTGTTTTTTCAAGTTCAGGTTTTCCTGCTGCAATTCCTCAATTTCCTCATGGAAGGCTTCGTAGTCTTTAATCACCATGTCCAGAAACTTGTCAACATCTTCCTGTTTGTAGCCTCTGACTCCTGTTTTGAACTCTTTTTCTAAAATTTCTTTAGCAGAAAGCTTCACTTTATCAGCAAGCATCTTTTTCACCTCATATCGTGAATCATCATCTTATATTTTTTCAGAAAACGTGTACAATGTCAAATTTCTCATGTGTATGTCACTCTTCAAAAAAACTGTGCTCCTCAACGGTCCATCTAAGATCATCCATCGTGATCATGTAGATCGGGAAATCGCGTTTTTCCTGGGCTTTTTTCGCTTCATTCAGCATGTAAACAGGCGATCCTTCCGTTTCTTCATCATAAAGAATCAGCAAAGCATCGGCTTTTTCAATGAAAAACCGGTTTTTCTGCTTAAATTGCGCCGGGCTTTCATAAGGCCTGTGGGTCAGGCTTTCCGTGTAATCGCTTTGGGCCAGCACCGCCTCATACTGTTCTTTGTTTTTCTCATTCCAATTCTTCTCCTGATCAAAAAACGGGGTAATGACCGCCACTTTCAGCTCCGGATATTCTTCCTGAAGGGAAAACGCCACTTCCGCCGCCCAGATTTCGGTCCCCAGCTGCCCAGAAATGAGTATCCATTCCAATCCTTCATCAAGCAAAGCGAGAATCCTGCTTTCAATCGCTTTTTTTATGTAAAAAAGCGCCGGGTCATCCTGTTTAAATATTCCGATTTCAAATGGTTTGTAGCCTGTAACAGCCAATACTTTCACTTGATCACCTGCTAAAAAATGGGGCCGTGCTCCGCCCCATTTTTTAAAATATTCTCTTTCCGTCAAAACCGGCTTGATTCATCCTCACAAAACCTCCGCAGTCCGCCTTTTAGTAGCCGCCAAATCCTGATCCTGTGTACGGGCCCGGTCCGGGACTGACGAAATGCTGATGTGTCGCCTGACTCACATTTGATTGAGTTTGCGGGTAGTAATGAACGTGTGCAAAATGTTGATGGTTGATATTCGTAGTATGCTGCGGATGAATATGCGGTACGAACGTTTTGCCGTGCGTGTGAGTATAACAGCATTGTGTAGGATGAACAATCGGCCCCACCATGTTTGGTCTGCAGTGCATGATCTGATCCCCTTTCCTAAAAGCTTATATATACACTATTAAACTATGAAGCAGGGGATGAACATGTACTAATATAAAAACCTATTTTAAAAGTAAGCCATAAAGCTTTCCTTGAAATTGGTCAAAACAAAAATGATAAATAAAACAACGACAAAAAACAAATAAAACAGCCCCTTATACATATCAACGCTCCCTTCACCACAGTCTAGCGTTATTTTACAAGAATTTTGATGTTTCTACAATTCATAACATGTTCCATTGTTATTATTAAAAAATACCGTCGGTTTTTGCGCTTGCCCGGGGAATATTTTTCCCGCATTTCCTCAACAGCCGCTGATGGCGGATGTCAAGCTGGGCCGCCTCCCTTTCCGTCGGCACAAGCTTTTTGGAGCTGCACTGGCTGAGGAGATCTTCTGTGATGTGGAGCGCGGCCGGAATATCACGCTTTTGATGTTCGTAATATTTAGCAAGCTCGATGCTTGCCCGCCAGGCTGTTTTTTCATCTGCAGCGTCCCGCAGCTTTTGCCACAGTGCAGCTGCTTTTTCAAGCATGCCCTGTTTTTTATATTGAAGCGATAAATCAAATGACGCCCGGTCGGACTGTTCAAAGGTTTTAGACTCAAGCTCTTTTAATTGAGCAGTCGCAAGTTCCGCCTCCCGGTTTGCGAGGAGCCATTTGGCCATTGCATATTTTTCATTTGCTTCCGCCGTTTTTCCGGGCGAAAGGATTTTCTTTGACAGATGGATATAAAGCGTGATCAATGAGAGGACGTCAAGCTCGTTATGGCGAAGAACGCCTTCAATTATGTCAGGACGTTCCTCCTTTAAAAAATGGAAATAGATCATCGGCGCCAAATAGCCCGGGGTATCTTCGGCTCTCTCAATGCCCAGCTCCTCTTTTTCAACCGTGCTCAAAGAGACGCGTTCGAATTTATGTTTCCACAGCCGCCGCGCGCCATGCAGCAAGTCGAAATGTCCAAAATCAGGAAGTTCCGGAAGCCTGTCGCGAATCAGCGTATGTCTCGTTTTCACCTGAGGCCAATCGAAAGCTTTGCCGTTGTAGGTGCAAAGCGATTTAATATCAACCTCGCTTAAAAAACTGTGGTAAAGCGCGACCTCATTTCCCGGTTTGGGGAGCAGATGCTGTTTGACGACAACTTTATCATCGTAAACCCTTGCATGGCCGAGTAAAAAGATCGTGTTGCCGGCACCGCCTCCAAGCCCGGTCGTTTCAGTATCAAAGAAAAAAAGCTGGCTAGGCTGATAGCCTTTGCTGGACAAGGAATGGGTTATACCGCTGTTATTCCATGCGCCGACAACGTCATGAAGCTCGGAAAACGAATACTTCCCATGGACATGCGTCAGCGGGTAGACCACTTCGCGGATCAAACAGTAGCATTCTTCGAACACATATGGTTTGACTCCGAACGCTGACCATTCTTTTTCAAATGACGGGGCCTGTAGGGCTTGGGAAGGGGCGCCGCCTTCAGCGCCGCTTCTTTTTTCTTTATTTCCCAGGTGATGTTTATAGCGGTTCAGCTTTCTTTTTAAAGACATGTGATCTCAACCTTTCCAGCCATTTAAAAGGCGAAGCGCATTGTCCTTTGTCTGATTGCTTTCACCGTCGACTCCGATGCATGACGGACAGCCTGAACGGCACGGACAATTTGCAATGAGCTGATAGGCTTCACCGATAATCTCGGGCATCTGCTCATAAACTTTTTGCGATAAACCGACGCCGCCCGGATAGCGGTCATACAAAAAGATCGTCGGCTTTTCATTATGGACCGCTTTGATTTGCGGGAAGACATGCAAGTCAGACGGATCGCACATGACCTTCAGAGCGGCGACATAGCCGAGTACGTTTGCAGCGCCTAATAAAGCTTCTTCTAATTTGATGTCATTCCAATGCTGTCTTTCTTCATCATTGACTTGAACCCAGGCCGCATTTGTATGAAGCTCTTCTTCCGGAAGGTGGATCGGACCTGAGCCGATATTTTCATGTGTTTCAAATTTTATTTTTTTGAAAATGGTCGCTTTTGCCTGGACCGTCACATCACCGAATCCGAATTGTGCGGCATCTGTTTCCTTTGTTTGGTCAATTTCAAGCACTTTCAACAAAACGGCTAGGTTTGCGTCTGTATAGTAATCGACCTTGACCTCGCGGACAAACGCTTTTTTCTCTTCCCAGTCCAGCTTTTCAACCTGGTACTGAATTCCCTGGTGCAAATAAATCGCTTCATCATGCAAAAGCGTCATCGCGCTGAACCTGTCCATCTCGCCGATGACCTTTGCTTTCTCACGTTTTGACTGGTCAATGATGACGACATTCTCCTGTGAAGCTGACCTGAGACTGATGCCGTGGGCCGGAAAAGCGTCGTTCATCCAATGGTACGTCTCTCCGCTTAAATGAAGAACCCTTTCCTCCGCCAAATATTCCAGAATATCTTCTATCTCCACACCGCCAAATGAATCGGTCCGCTTAAAAGGAAGCTCAAAAGCGGCACATTTAATATGATCGACCAGAATGACAAGGTTATCCGGGTTGATCACAGCGGTTTCGGGATTTTGCTTAAAGAAATAGTCTGGATTTTGGACAATATACTGATCGAGCGGCGCAGAGCTTGCCACCATGACGATCAGCGCTTCATTGTGCCGTCTCCCGGCCCGTCCAGCCTGCTGCCACGCGCTTGAGATCGTTCCCGGATATCCGGTCATAATGCACGTTTGCAGCTGGCCGATGTCAACGCCGAGTTCAAGCGCGTTTGTGCTGACGACTCCTTTGATCTCCCCGCTGCGAAGCCCTTTTTCAATCATCCGCCGTTCAGTCGGCAAATATCCGCCTCTGTAGCCTTGAATCGCATGGGCGCCGACAATCGGCTTCATCACGTCTTGAAGGTACGTTAAAATAATTTCAACCCTCACCCTGCTTCTCGCAAAGACAATCGTTTGAATCTGATTTTTCAAAAATTCGGAAGCCAGCTTCCTGACCTCAAGCGTAGCGCTTTTTCTTATATTAAGCGCATGGTTGACAATCGGAGGATTATAAAATAAAAAGTGCTTTCTCCCCGAAGGCGCGCCATTATTTGAAATTAAATGCATCGGCTGTCCCGTCAGCGTCTCTGCAAGCTCCAAAGGATTGGCGATCGTCGCCGAAGTGCAGATGAACTGCGGCCTGCTGCCGTAAAATTCACATATGCGCAGCAGACGTCTGATGACATTTGCAACATGGCTGCCGAAAACGCCCCTGTAAACGTGAAGCTCGTCGATAACGATGTACTTCAAGTTTTCAAACAGGGAAACCCATTTTGTATGATGAGGCAGAATGGCCGAATGAAGCATATCCGGATTTGTGATCACAATATGGCCCGCTTTTCTGACCTTCTGCCTGATGGCCGGCGATGTATCGCCGTCATATGTATAGCAATTGATCGATGCGCCAATCTCCTCGATCAGTTCATTAAGCTCGCTTTTTTGATCCTGTGATAATGCCTTTGTCGGAAAAAGATATAATGCCCTTGCATCAGAGTCCTCGGTAATCCGCTGAATAACGGGCAGGTTGTAGCAAAGCGTTTTTCCCGATGCAGTCGGCGTCACAAGTGTTACATTTCTGCCGTTTGCGCTGTGCAGAAACGCTTCAGCCTGGTGGGAGTAGAGCTTTTCAATCCCTCTGCGCCGCAGCGCCTGAACGAGTTTTTCGTTCAACCGTTCCGGAAAATCTCGGTAGTCCGCATCTTTTTTTTCGATTGTATGCCAATGAACGATTTGTTTGCTGAAAGTCTGGTCTTCTTTCAGAAACTGAATCATCTCTGTCAAATTTCGTTTTTGAAACAACACTGTCACCTCTCCACTACCTATTTTAGCGAATGTCCGTTCGTTCTGAAAGAGGTGAATATCATCAAAAAAAGCAGAGAACGGCTCCCTGCTTTTTCATCACTTGACTTTCAGCTCCATAAGCTTTGTCTGGCTTTTTTTCGCCGCTCCCTCTTCATGCTTTGTGACCCGCTCCACCGCATCGCCGTTCATAATGACGATCGGAGTAACCGTGCTGCTCGCTTTTTCTTTGATCAGCTCTAGATCGCATGTAATTAAAGGGTCTCCGACTTTTACTTTGTCGCCTTCTTTGACATGGGCGGTAAAGCCTTCCCCTTCCATGCTCACCGTTTCCAGCCCGATATGGATTAAAAGCTCCACTCCGGACAATGAACGGATGCCGATGGCATGCTTCGTATGGAACAGCTGAATCACTTCCCCGTCTACAGGTGATACGATTTCGCCGCTGGAAGGCTCTACAGCCATTCCGTCACCCATCATTTTTTGAGAAAAAACGGGATCCGGCACTTTTGATAGATCGATTACTTGTCCGTCAACCGGTGAAAAAACGGTTTCTTCTTTCACTTCATCCTGTTTATGACCAATACCGAACAATTTTTTCAGCAAAGCAATTGGGCTCCTTTCAAATACGCCTCTTTATGTAGCTTTAAAAGAGGAACAATTTTAATCAAAACTACGGATTCCCCACTATTTAACCATACTTTCAAATTCCCATCAATCGATAACCATATCAATTGCCCCTGCATAAGCTGAAAGTAAAAAATCCGAGGTGACAGTGAATGGATCCAAAAGAGCATGATGATCACTCTCTCAGCAAAAAAGACGAATTTCAAGAAGCGGTTGAACAATTATTTTATGCCTCTCCTTTTCATGAAATCTTAAATTCATTTCAAAAAATCATATCTGATCAGCTGCAGCATTCAAGCATTTCGATGAACCTCACAGAAAAAAACGGAGAGCTTCAAATCGACATTACCGTCCCCGAATCGTTTCAAAATGGCGATATTATGATTGAAGCCAAGTCGCGGTATTTGCACATCGCCTTAAAAGAAGAAACAAAAGGCGGAAATTCACAATCATTTTCAAGCCTGTCAAGAACAATCCTGCTCCCATACCCCGTGCGTGAAGAAACGATGAAGACATCATGGAACCGGAACGTTCTGACCGTTTCTTTTCCGGCGCAAAAAAAGCATGAATGACGATCATCCATGCTTTTTTTATTTAAAAAACCCTATAAAACCTTTAGCAAGCGATCCCACCTGGTTGACGGCGCTCACCATTTGGCCGGCTGTATCCATCATCTTATTAAAGTCAAACTGGCCGTTCTTTTTCTTAAACTGTGACAGGAAGCCCTGAAATTGGGAAGGCTGATGGAGGTTGGGCCTTGGCAGCGGATACGGATTCGGATAAGGAAATGGCTGAACTTGCTGGACAGGCTGCTGATAGGCTGAAAATGGGGCGATCTGTTGCTGCACCGGCTGAAAAAAAGCTGGCGAAGATTGAAACCCGCTGCCTCCCGGCTGGGCATACTGGGCCTGTTCATGGCCGTAGTCATGAGGAGCAGGCTGATAAGACGGGTGCCCATGGGAATACGGGTAACCCGGATAATATAAATGCTGATCGGAATAAGGAAATCTGGTGGCGGCTCTCCTTTCTTCCATCTTTCATCTCTCCTTCTGGCGCCCTTTTTCTATCATCGTATGACATGTATGCCTATCCCGTTCCAAAGCAACTGTCACAAATTTGTCAAAAAGTGTCGAAAGATTTAATTTTTGAAAAACAGAAAAAAGTCGAATTGTTATGGTACTATATTATTACTATAGATGAGAGGGGATGCGACATTTGAACGTATCATACTTAAGAAATTGTTTTGCCGAGATGAAGCAGTACGAGACAGACTGTATGAATAAGCTGATGGATTTTGCTAAGTTTTTATACATTCAGGGGCATCTGACATTAAACGAATTTCGCACAAGTATGAAAGTTCTTGAAGCGAATGGAGCACAGCATCCTGCTTACGATTTACATGCGGACGCCAATTGACCAAAAGGAGACGCGGGCTAATCCCGGTCTCCTTTTTGTATGTCGTCTTCCATGTTTTTCAGCGTGTAAAGCACAGATTCCGTCAAATCTTTAAAACGCTTTTTATGAATTTTACAGAAATAGGACTGCATCACGATTTCATTCAGGTTTTCCTCGACTGAACGGAGCTGCTCTTCATAAATATATTTTGGATGATATTCCTTTACATAGGCCAGACTGTCGCTCAGCCAGCTTTTCACAGCCTGTTCGCATTGGTCGGCAGCCGGTTTGACAACCTTGAAGAAATCATGCTCTGCACCTTCCTCCCTGCCCTTTTGATATCGTTTATAAGCTTCATTTGCCAGGCGGATGAGTTCCCGTGTCTGAACAAGAAGAGATTGTGTATCCAACATGTTCACCTCGGGTTTATCGTACCAGACAGACCGGGTAAACACAACGAATTCGAGCTCCGTAAGGCTAAGCGGATTCCCCGTGGCGATTCATCCCCATCATCGTACTGTTTAAGCAGGATGACAGCTCATTCAGTTCTCGTTCAATGAGGTCAAGCCGTTCCTTCCATACAGCGCCTTTTTCGGCTTTTTCCCTTATGATGGCTCCGGTCAGCTTGATTTCCGCTGATTTCAGCTCTGTTTCCGTTTCCAAAAGCATTTGAAGGACAACCTCTTTTTTTACAAATCCGCTCATTTGCCTACCTCCTTTTTGATCGCTTTCTATGCTTTCTTCCTTTCAGCCGTCCATTCCTTTACGGCTGACAAAACTAGAAGGAAACCGTCAAAGAAAGTGAATTTCCCTCCGATCGGCGCCGTTTCGACAGCGCCTCCCGAAAAATTGTATGAACGGGGCTGTTTATGCAAAATCTAAAGGTCAAGGAGGTGCCTGCTGTGGAAAACAATAAAAAGAAATCCCCGGCTAAATCAAAACCGGATGCAAAACAGGCAGATCAATTGGATAAAAAATTAGGCGGACCAAACCGTCCGTCCACTTAAAAAGCAAGGGCTCCTTGCTTTTTTTCATTTCCAGCTCTTTTTCAGCCAGTTTTCCAGCGAGAACACAGCCCGCAGCTGCCGCCTTTTATGAAAATACCATTCCGTTAATTCAATCGTTTCCGGCAGCTTTTCGTCTTCAAACAACCCCTCCATATTTTCCCCGTGAAACCAATCGGTTTTTACTCCGTCTAATGAATGGGCAATGACGGGAAAGCATGTTCTCAAAAATGGCGAGGACCTGCTCATAGCCCCGGCCCAGCGCTCCATATCAAAGCGCGAACCGGTATGCGGAACATAGGTTGTGAAATGGAAGAAGAAAGGAAACAGCTCAGGCCTGAACAACAGCTGGCTTAATTGTTTGCCAAGCTTGATTCTTTCTTTTAGACTTGTAAACCGTTTGACCGACACGCCGTAAAAAACGCCTTCAACCGTCGGAAAAATCACGGTATTGAAATGAAACCATTCACATACCTGAAAAGGAATCGTGTGAAAAACATTCTTTTTAAACAGAGGATTTTGTATAATAGGAGTTTGGATAGTGTTTTGTTCATTGATAATAAGAGCATACATGAGCCGCTTCTGATCCCGCTCATGCCAAAACCGCTCCCATTCCGCTTCCATAAACGAAGAAACGCCTAAAGCGGGAAGCAAATGAAAAAGAGGCTTTTCGAACTGCTTGGACAACTGATATAAAAGAAGCTGCGGATATGCGTCGGAAAAAATAAGCCAGTTTGCCCTTTCATACGTCAGAAACAGCCATTTCTGCTGGGCATCTGATAACCCGGGCCCAAACAGGCTCCCTTTTAAATCAGTCATCGACCAGCCGGCATTCCGGGAAACAAACGATGCCAGAAGCGCCCACTTGATCTCCGGATGACGGTCGAAGTATTTTTTGTAGGCATTGGTCCGCGAGATATTATCTTTATTCAGTTTTCCGGTCAGCTCTTGAATATAGCGCGTCAGCTCCTTCCAGGAGATTGTGTTGCCCAAGTCAGGTCACTTCCGTTTGTTTCCAGATTTTTTTAAAAAGGAGGATGAAGAAAGTGATTCGCTATCCGAACGGTAAAACCTATCAGCCGAAACCAACTGCCTCATCCTTAAATAAAAAGACGTCGTACAGCAATCGCGGAATGACCCTCGAAGATGATTTGAATGAAACGAATATATATTATCTAAATCATTCCATTGCGGTCATCCATAAAAAACCGACCCCTGTGCAGATCGTACAAGTCGATTATCCGAAGCGAAGCGCCGCTGTCATAAAAGAAGCGTATTTCAAACAATCGTCAACGACTGATTACAATGGGGTTTATAAAGGGCGCTACATCGATTTTGAAGCGAAAGAAACAAAAAGCCGTACATCCTTCCCCTTGCAGAATTTCCACGACCATCAGATTAAGCATATGAAACAGGTCGTGGCGCAAGGCGGCATTTGCTTTGTTATTATATCCGCATTTGGAGAAATTTATTTTCTGGAAGCTGAAAAATTGTTTGGTTTCTGGGAAAGGAAACAGCAAAACGGCAGAAAATCGATCAGAAAAGATGAGCTTGAAGAAGCCGCTCACTCCATTTCGCTTGGATATGCGCCAAGAATTGATTATATTAAAGTTATTGACCAGTTGTATTTTTCGCCATCATAAATTATGATTTTAAAGTCATGTGAGCGGAAAGGTTTAACTACGAAAGGTTGAGATGTTATGTCAGATCAATTTAACAGCCGCCAGGAACGGCGAAGAGCCCAACAGGGCAAAAGCAGGTCTAATACTCATTCTAAACCCAAGAAAAAGAAGAAAGCCGGACTATTTAAAAAGATTCTTTTATCTATTTTGATCATCGGCGTCATCGGCTTAATTGCCGGAGGCGTCACATTTGCAGTCATGGTGGCCGACGCACCGTCCCTTGACGAAGCCAAGCTGAAAACGCCGTATTCGTCCACCATCTATGATAAAAACGGGAAAAAAATCGCGGAGCTCGGCTCGGAAAAACGGAAGTATGTGTCGATTAAAGATATACCGGATAATGTCAAAAACGCTTTCCTCGCGACAGAGGATGCCCGTTTCTACGATCACCACGGGGTTGACCCGATCCGTATCGGGGGAGCGCTTCTCGCAAACTTTGAGGGCGGATTCGGTTCAGAAGGCGGAAGTACGATCACACAGCAGGTCGTTAAAAACTCCCTTCTGTCACATGAAAAAACGCTGAAGCGAAAAGTCCAGGAAGTATGGCTGTCCCTTCAGCTTGAACGAAAATATTCAAAAGACGAAATTCTTGAAATGTATCTAAACCGGATTTATTTCTCACCGCAGGCTTATGGTGTCGGCAAAGCGGCAGAGCAGTTCTACGGAATCACCAATTTGAAGGACTTGACGGTGGAGCAGGCCGCGACGCTTGCCGGAATGCCGCAAAGCCCGAACAACTACAACCCGGTGAAACACCCTGAACAAGCCGAAAAAAGGCGGAATATCGTCTTAAGCCTGATGAACAAACACGGCTTCCTGTCAGATGCAGAATACAACAAAGCGAAAAAAGTGTCTGTGAAAAAAGGGCTTGTGTCGCCTAAACAGTATGCAAAAACAAACTCTAATAAATACAGTGACTTTGTCGAAGAAGCTGTAAAAGAAGTCGAATCTAAAGCACATGTCACACCAAGTACAGACGGACTGAAAATTTACACGACGCTTGATACAGATGCACAGAATTATGTTGATGATCTTATGGAAAGCGATTCAATTCCGTACACCGAGAAAATGCAGGCCGGTATAACACTGCTTGATACAAAAACCGGCGAAATCCGAGCGATCGGCGGCGGACGCAATCGAAATGCCGGCGATTGGAACTATGCGGTTAATGAAAAACGTCAGCCGGGTTCAACGATCAAGCCGATCCTTGACTACGGCCCTGTCATCGAAAACGAAAAGTGGTCGACATATGAGCAAATAAAAGATGAACCATATAAGTATTCCACAGGACAGGAAATTCATAACTACGACCACAGGTATAGAGATTGGATATCAATGAGAGAGGCGCTTGCCGATTCACGTAACATTCCGGCTTTAAAAGCGTTCCAGGCTGCCGGCAAGGAAAACGTCGCCAAGTTCGCAAAAGGTCTCGGTCTTTCGCTTGATTCAGATGAGATGTCTGAGGCATATGCAATCGGAGGCTTCGGAAACGGTGTCTCCACTGTTCAAATGGCGGGCGCATACAGCGCGTTCGGTAACAATGGCTACTATAATGAGCCGCATTTCGTTACAAAAGTTGAATTCAATGACGGCACAAAACTTGACCTAAAGCCTGAGTCGAAAGCTGCAATGAGCGATTACACCGCGTTTATGATGACGGATATGCTGAAAACCGCTGTTCAATCAGGAACGGGAACAGCCGCACAGGTCCCTGGCGTTACCGTAGCCGGAAAAACCGGAACAACGAACTTTGAAGAAGCCGACATTAAAAAATACGGCATCAATCCGAACGGTGCGAAAGATTCGTGGTTTGTCGGCTATACGCCGCAATATACAGCAGCCGTCTGGACCGGCAAAAAAGGCCATAATTCGCTGAGTGCGAGCGAACAGCAAATCGCCAAGATCTTGTTTAAACAGGTCATTGCCAAGGTTGACGATGGCAGCGGATCATTCAATAAGCCTGACAGCGTCGTGGAAGCGACCGTACTGAAAGGATCAAATCCGCCGGCGCTGGCAAGCAGCGGTACGCCAAGCGATAAAAAGACGACCGAGTATTTCGTGAAAGGCACACAGCCGACAACCGTTTCAAAGCAGTATGAAGAAAAAGAAGATGTAACAAAACCATCCGGCTTGAGCGCCGAGTATGATGAAGCATCGAAGAGCATTAAACTGAAGTGGTCATATTCAGGTGATGATGATGCTACATTTAAAGTCAAACAGTCGGTCGACGGAGGAGGATACAGCGAGATCCAAAACAGCAGCGCCAAAGAGGCCGTCATACCGAATGCCAAAGAAGGATCTGTCTACAGATTCCAAGTCACGGCCGTCACCGATGACAATGAAAGCGATCCGGCTTCTGTGACGCTTCAAGTCAATGCTGCCAGTGACGACGAGTCAAAAACAGATGAAGATCAGCAAAATCAAGATGACGATCAGAAGAACAAAGACGAAGATGAAGACAAAGATAAGCAAAACAACGGAAACACTGATCAGCCGGATGACCAAAAACAAAACCCTGGCGATACGGACAATAATAACCAAAATCAAAACCCGGGCAATACGGACAACAACAATGGCAGAAAAGATGAAGATCAAGATGATTCTTCAGATTCCGGCAGCCAAAAACCAGGCAATGACAAAGATCAAACAAACAATTCCGGAAACCAGACAGAAACTCAATCCGGCAATTAAAAATAAAGACCACTCACAAATTGTGAGTGGTCTTTATTTATTCATCGCGGCATATTTATAAAATTGTTTTTTCATTTCCGTAAACAGTTCATCAAGCTGGATAAAACAATGGTACTGGGTCGGCTTTAACAAGATGAATTCAAGACGTTCCGTCCAATTGATCGGCTTAACGGGAAAGTTTTTCTGAATGATCGTCTCCCATCTCAGCGTTGTGACGGGCTCTCTCATCGTCCAATGGAAGCTTGTGATCAAACAGCAGACCCCTTTTAGCATCTCGTCCCGGCTGCACCTTGATTTTCTCGTTTGAAAGACGGGAAGAAGCCCTTCTTTCGTATTCTCCCAGATTTGAAAAAGAAGCGGCACCCATTCTTGGGCATTTTCCCATGGTTTTGCCGCCCCCTCCTCCATCAACAGATCAAAAAACAGTGGATTCTCAGACAGAATGGCAAGCCTGTCATCATGTTCAGGCTTGACCTTTCTGAGCGATTGTTCATATTCATATAAAAGGGAAACGCTTGTCACGGCAGCTTCACCAGTCCTTTTTTATAGCGCTTCTGCCCTTCCCGGCACAAAGAAAACAGCGGACATTCTTCACATTTCGGCCTTTGCGCTTTGCAGTGGTAGCGTCCGAAAAAGATGAGTCTATGGTGTGTGGCTGACCACTCTGACTCAGGTATTTTTTTCATCAGCGTTTTTTCGACTTCTGTAACTGAATCTTTCCAGCGGCAAAAGCCGAGCCTTTTCGACACCCTTTCTACATGAGTGTCTACGGCAATCGCCGGTACGCCGAACGCGACGGAGACGACGACATTGGCCGTTTTTCTCCCTACGCCAGGAAGCTTGACCAATTCATCTCTGTCTCTTGGGACTTCTCCCCCATATTCTTCGATCAGCATTTTGCACAGCTTTTGAATGTTTTTCGCTTTGTTGCGGTACAGACCGATCGACTTGATGTCCTGCTGAAGCTCTTCCAGCGGAACCGCGAGATAATCCTCCGGCTTTTTATATTTTTGAAACAGCGTTTTTGTCACTTTGTTGACCAAGGCATCTGTGCATTGAGCGGAAAGCGCGACAGCGATGACGAGTTCAAACGGGTTGTCGTGAACTAATTCGCATTCCGCATCGGGAAACATGTCGCCAATCGTTTCTAAGCAAAATTCGATTTGTTTTTTCGTTAACATCTCTTCACCTTTTCACTTTAATGTTCAAGCCAATTGTAAAAAGGAACCTGCCTTGTATACTCCTTTTGCTCGCTCTGCCGGGGCGTCTTGCGCCTGAATTTTTGGCTGTAGCTTACGGCTTGTTCGACTGTTTTGATTCCGTTTTTCTTCCATTCAAAAAGAATACGGTCAATATAGCGGAAATTCAATTTTCCTGACATGACGGCTTCTTTTAGCGCCTGCTTGATCATCTGCACATCGTGGTGGTCCTGGTCAAGCCAAACGTTGAGCGTCTCGCATTCCAACGGCGACAAAGGTCTTGCAAACTCTTCTTCAAATATCGTATAAAGACTTTTTTGCTCGCCTTCATGCTGCTCCTCCCGTTTTTTCTTCTCAGCCATCTCGAGATGATCAAATAGTTTGCTCCACAAAGGTTCGAGTGAATATTTTTCTGACTTGATGCCGTGCTGGTCTTCGCATTCTTCTATATAGAGGAAGCCTTTTTGGATAAAAATCCTCAACATATCCATACATTGTTCAGTCGCTATCGACATCGTTTTGCTTAATTCTTCGGGCGTGGGAAAAAAAGATCCTTTTTCCACATGCATTTTGATGTTGAGCAGCAGCATGAACTCTGTTTCATTCAGGCCAAGCTCCCGGTAGTTCATAAAAAGCAGATTTGGAACGCTGACTGACCCCATTTCCTGCATCTTAATAAATTGCTGTTTTTTCATTTGATACACCTCTTACCTTTCAGTATATCAGGATGACTGTGAAAAAGTCTCCTGTCGCAGCAGGAGACTTTTTATTAAGGATATAAACGATTTAGCAGTCTTGGGAACGGAATCGTTTCACGGACATGCGGCGAGCCGCAGATCCAGGCAACCGTCCGCTCCAAACCGAGTCCAAAACCTGAATGCGGTACTGAACCGTATTTTCTCAGCTCGGCATACCATTTGTAAGCATCTGATTCCAATCCGTGCTCTTTCAGCCGTGATTCCAAAAGCTCAAGATCATGGATGCGTTCTGAGCCGCCGATGATCTCGCCGTAGCCTTCAGGAGCAATCAAGTCCGCGCACAGCACGACGTCTTCCCTGTCAGGCGCAGGCTGCATGTAAAACGGCTTTAAAGATGTCGGGTAATGTGTAATGAACACAGGCTTGTCATAGCTTTCGGCAATCGCCGTTTCATGAGGCGCCCCAAAATCATCGCCCCATTCAATATCATCAAAGCCTTTATCTTTTAAGAACTGAATCGCTTCATCATAAGTAATCCGCGGGAACGGCGCTTTGATCTGCTCGAGTTTGGATGTGTCTCTTCCAAGCGTCTCCAATTCGATTTTGCAGTTTTCAAGAACGCTTTGGACGACAAATGATACGTAGTTTTCCTGCACTTCAAGGTTTTCATTGAATTCAACGAAAGCCATTTCAGGCTCAATCATCCAAAACTCAATCAAATGGCGTTTTGTTTTTGATTTTTCCGCTCTAAAGGTCGGTCCGAATGAAAAGACTTTTCCTAAAGCCATCGCAGCCGCTTCCATATAGAGCTGGCCGCTTTGGGACAAATAGGCGTCTTCATCAAAATACTTCGTCGCAAAAAGCTCTGTCGTTCCTTCTGGAGCGCTGCCTGTCAAAATCGGAGGATCGACTTTGACAAAGCCTTCTTTATTGAAAAATTCGTATGTAGCCCGAATGATTTCGTTTCGGATTTTCATCGTTGCATGCTGCCGCTTGGAACGAAGCCACAGATGTCTGTGATCCATTAAAAACTCTGTTCCGTGCTCTTTAGGCGTAATCGGATAATCTTTCGCTTCATGGATGATATCAAGCGAAGTCACGGCAAGCTCAAATCCGAGAGGCGAACGCTCATCCTTTTTGACGACGCCTTTTACATACAAAGACGTTTCCTGTGTGACCGTTTTAGCGGTCTGGAAAACCTCTTCAGCCACTTCCGCTTTGACGACCACTCCCTGGATAAAGCCTGTCCCGTCTCTAAGCTGCAAAAATGCGATTTTGCCGCTTGAGCGTTTATTGGCGACCCAGGCGCCGATTGTCACTTCTTCACCAACATGCTTGTACACTTGGTTGATTGTTGTTTTCACTATCGTTTCCCTCCAAAACAAAGAAAAGGGTCTTGACCCGTTTTCTCTCTGCAGTCCATAACGTATATTATACCTTTTTTAAACGGATGCGGTCAATCCGTTCCACCCTTGAATTCCGGACAGATCTTCAGCAGCATAAAAAAGCGCCCTTGAACCGGGCGCTTTTAAAACTTATTTGCTGTGATTGACTACAAAGCGGCGGATGCGTTTCACCGCTTCTTCCAACAGCGGCAGGGATGTCGCATATGACAGGCGGATATTGTCCGGTGCGCCAAATCCGGAACCCGGCACTATCGCGACTTTTTCCTCCTCGAGAAGCGCTTCAGCAAATTGGTCAACGGTTGCAAAGCCGCATGCTTCGGCTGCTTTTTTTGCATTCGGGAACAGATAAAAAGCGCCCTCAGGCTTCAGGCAGGTGAATCCCGGAATATCCAAAAGCAGTTCATATACTTTGTTCAGACGTTCTTCAAAGGCCTTTCTCATTTCTTCAACCGGCTCCTGCGGCCCGTTATAGGCGGCGATGGCGCCGTATTGAGCGACAGAAGTCGGGTTTGACGTGCTGTGGCTGGCAAGGTTTGTCATCGCTTTGATGATGGTTTGATTTCCAGCTGCATATCCGATTCTCCAGCCGGTCATGCTGTGCGATTTTGAAACCCCGTTAATGATGATCGTCTGTTCCTTCAGTTCAGGGGAAAGCTGTGCGATTGACACATGTTTTCCTCCGCCGTAAATCAGCTTTTCATAAATTTCATCAGATACGATCAAGATATTGTTGCGAAGGCACACGTCGCCGATCGCTTTAAGCTCCTCTTCCGTATACATCATCCCTGTCGGATTGCTTGGAGAATTGATGATCACGGCTTTCGTTTTTTTCGTTACTGCATTTTGGAGCTGCTCCGGAGAAATCTTAAAGCTGTTTTCCTCAAGCCCTTCCACAAATACGGGACGTCCTCCTGCAAGCTTAACCTGTTCAGGGTAGCTGACCCAATATGGAGTCGGAATAATGACTTCGTCCCCCTCATCCAGCAATACTTGAAAAAGGGTGTAAAGAGCGTGCTTCGCACCTGTACATACAATAATTTCCGACTGGCTGTATTCAATGCCCTGATCACGTTTGAACTTGTCTGCAATGCTGTCTTTAAGCGGCGCAAGACCTCCGGAAGGCGTATATTTCGTATGCCCCTCATTCATTGAGCGGACAGCCGCCTCAATGATATGCTCCGGCGTGTTAAAATCCGGCTCTCCCGCACCAAGGCCGATGACATCATGCCCTGCCGCTTTTAATTCTTTTGCTTTTGCAGTGATTGCCAATGTCGCAGACGGTGTTAATGCTGATACTCTTTTAGCTAGATTCAACTTGATTCCCCCTGTTTCGTCTTAAGGCGTAATATTTTTGTGAATTTTGCCATTTATAAAGTCAACATAACTTAAACTGTATTGCCCATCTTTATTTAAGTATGTCACTTCCCACAATAGAACATTGCCTTCCCTTGCCAGATGAACCTCCTTTAATTCAGACAAAAGGCCCTCTTCCTGAACCGCTTTGGCTGCCTGACGGCTTGAAATGCCGTCCGCCGCTTTTTTAAACATCGTTTTCTGCTTTTTGTCAGCCGGCACCCATACATACATTTTTTCGCCCTTTTTGTTCTTGCCTTCGACAATGTACTGTTTTTCCTTGCCGACAAACGTTTCAACGGTGCCAACCTCTTTTAAATCCGCTTTCTTCTTCGCTGTTTCAGCAGCTTCCTGGTGGCCGCTCTCTTTCTGATCCATTGCCGTCTGGTATACATTCGCCCCGGCAAGAATTGCTGTTACAAAGATAATACCAAATATCAGAATGAAAATTAACGTTTTTTTGCCCATTTTTCTCCCCTACGTCCGATAAATAGTAAAAATCGCCTGTTTTTGATCGTCTTCATCAAGAGCGAGACCGAACATTAAATCATCGCGTTTCAGCGTCCTGTTTAATAAATCGACGATTTTATACAGATCTTCTGAATGCTGAACAGTCACTGTAGAAAGAATTTCAATTTTGCTATCCATTATCAAATACCTCCGCACAAAACAATAATTGTTATTCATACTCTGTCTGCCATAAGCCATAATAGTTGTTACAACGGATTAAACCGTTTATATAAACAGCCAAAAAATAAAACCTTAATCCACACCATGCCAAGAGCCGCTTGAAGCGGCTTTTATGCATTCAGCCCTGAAATATAGGCTTCGAGTTCAAGGAAATCCGGCTCTTCTACTAAAGCGGGAGGCAAAGCTTTCATAAACACCCTGCCATAGGAAGAAGTGCGGATCCGTCGGTCAAGGATCACGACCATACCGCTATCCTCTTCAGAACGCAGCAGCCTTCCGATTCCCTGTCTAAAGGTCAAAACGGCTTCTGGAAGCGAAACAGCCTGAAACGGGCTTTCCCCCATTTTCTTCGCCCTTTCACACTTAGCCGACTCGACGGGATGATCGGGCGGCTTGAAAGGGAGCCTCGCAATGATCAGCGTTGTCAGCTCATCCCCCGGAAAGTCGACGCCTTCCCAAAAATGGTTTGTTCCGAGCAGGACGGCATGCTGGCACGATTTAAAGGCCTTCATGATCTTCACGGGGCTTCCCCCTGACACGCCCTGAGCCAATAGCTGGCACGGAAAGTCGATATCGTCTCTCAACAGCTGGTGCACGTCGCGCAGCATGTCATGTGATGTAAACAAAACGAGTACCTTGGCATTCCGCTGCTTTGAAAGCGCCTTGATATACCGGCAAACATCTTGGATATAGTCTTCGGAATGATCATTTTGGATCGGGCTGATGTCTGTCGGAATCATGATTTTCATACGCTTATCATAAGAAAAAGGCGACTCGATTTGCAAGGTTCTGGGATAAAAATCGCTTAGACCGAGCTTTTTGATCATATAGTTGAATGAGTTTTCAACGACAAGCGTTGCGGATGTGAGAACAACGCTTTTTTTCTCGGTAAAAAAGCGATCTGCCAGCATTTCGCCCGCATCCAGCGGCTGGGCATATACGGAAGCCGCGTTTTTCGCTCCTTTTGCATCGATTTCAATCCAGACGACCTCATCTTCAGCAGGTTCAAAAAATAGACGGCCGAGCTTTTTGCCGTACTCTTCGAGATATGCCAGACAGGATTGATATTCTTCAAGAAGAAACGACTGCCGGCTTGTGAAAGAGACGGTTTTTCCTGTTAATTGCTCTTTTTGATCCAAAAACAGCTGATGCATGTAAAACAGCATGGCGCACAGCCTTCTTGCACCTTCTTCAAGGCGGCTCCAAGCTCTGTTTTCACCGGTTTGAGCTACCTTATAAAGCAGACGGTTTACATCCTTTTTTGGTTTCCTCCGTTTCACAAACGCATGAACCGATGTGAAAAACACATCGCTTTCTTCAATGAGCTGGCTGAGCCATTCATCCATCTGGAAAAAAGATTCTGAAGAGATGCCGAAAGAACGGAACAGCCGTTCAGCTTTTTTGAGCAGCCCCCTTTGTTTCAAGGTGCCGAGCTGCATCAATTTCTTATGAAGCGAAACATAGTCCGCCCTTGTTCCAAACTGTTCCGCCGCTGCCCGTTCAAAGTGGTGGGCTTCATCGATAATCAATGTATCCGCATCGGCGGTGCGGCTTCTTTGATTAATTTCGTCTGTCAACAGAAGCGCATGATTGGTAATGATCAGATCGGCCTTATTTGCCTTCGCTTTTGCTCTTTCATAAAAACACAGCTCTTTATACGGACGGTTTCTCTCGTAAGAACGGTCATCATGCACGATTCGTTCCCAAAGCAGCTTTCCGCCGGATGGCAGGTTGATTTCGGATAAGTCGCCAGTCTCCGTATCCGTCAGCCAGACGAGAATTTGCGCCTTGGCCAGGACGGCGTCATAGTTATCATCATCTTCGTGCAGAATATGCTCGAATTTGTGGATGCATAAATAATGGGACCGGCCTTTCAGCACCGCCGCTTTGATCGGGAATGGAAAGATCTGTTTTATAAGCGGGATATCCTGATTTAAAATCTGCTGCTGAAGCAAGGTTGTAAACGTGCTGATCACGACGGGTTTTTCGGTTTTTTTCGCATGAACGGCCGCAGGCACGAGGTAACCGAGTGTTTTGCCGATTCCCGTTGCCGCTTCGATCAGGGCATGTTCATGATTCGAAAAAGCCGTCCAGACTTCTTTCATCATTTTTGTCTGTCCGTCCCTTTTTTTAAAATGGTTCAGGGAAGAAAGGCCCCCTTCTTCCTCCCAAATAAGCGTTTCAGGCAAAGCTTCGGAACGGGACTCTTCAAAGTCTTCCGCCTGAGTATCGGGCGCTTTCATGACAAATGAACCGATTTTTATATACCCTGCTTCAAGCTCTGAACGGCCGTCTTTTTGGATGATCAGGCTGTCAAAGAGCTCCTGCGCATCGCTGATCAGATGCCATGACAGACGCCTGATCGCTTTCAGGACGGGAAGCGGCAGGCGCTTCAATCTGTCCAAGATATGTAGGAAAATCATTGCGGTCACTTCCGCATCGCTGTCTGCTCTATGCGGATTGTCATGCTTGAGCTTCAGTTCTTCGCTCAGCTCTGTCAGCTTGTAGCCATCAAAACGGGGATAAACGATTCTGGCCAATTCCACCGTGTCGAGCACATTGCACTCAAGTCCGTCGAAGCCCGCGCGCTTCAGTTCGTGTTTGACAAACCCGAGATCAAAATGGATATTATGGGCGATAAAGCAGCTTTCATTGAGGAGCTCAAATATATCTTCTGCAATCGCCGAAAACGGCTCTTCATGTTCAACCATCTCATTTGTGATTCCCGTCAGCTGTTCAATAAATGGGGGAATAGGCTGGTTCGGGTTCACATATTTGGAGAAACGTTCGGTAATTTGTCCATTTTCAATCACAACCGCTGCAATTTGAATAATTTTGTCGCCTTTTTTCGGCGAATTCCCTGTCGTTTCCACATCAATAACTACATACCGTTGATTGTTCATTCAATGGACACCTCAATTTTGATACGTTCAACAAAAGTGTAACACGTTTTTAGAAAGTACATGAGGACAGCGGCTGAAAAAACAGGCCTCTTTTCAAAAGTTCTTCCCAAAACGACATGAAAGCCCCCAGCGGTGGGGGCTCTACAGAATGGTACGGGCCGGCTCAAACCCAAGCATTTGCTCGATTTCGTTCTTCTCGTTCAAAACGGCTACTTTCGGCTTGTGATGCTTCGCCTCTTCCTCCGTCATCATCGCGTAGGACACAATAATGACGACATCTCCTTTTTGAACGAGCCGGGCGGCCGCTCCATTGAGACAAATGACGCCGCTCCCCCTTTCACCGGGAATGATATACGTTTCCAGCCGGGCGCCGTTATTATTATTTACAATTTGCACTTTTTCATTTGCCATCATTCCGACGGCATCCAATAAATCTTCATCAATTGTCACGCTGCCGACATAGTTTAAGTTGGCCTCGGTGACTCTCGCTCTATGCAGCTTTGCGCTCATTAACGTCCGGTACATCATAGGTCCTCCTTTCGATCATCGGGAATATCGATAATTATATTATCAATTAAGCGGGCTTTGGAAAATTTGACGGCCACCGCTATAATGATTTTCCCGCTCAGCATTTCCCTGCTCTTGAGGTCGGGATATGAATAAATCTCAGCGTAATCAATGACACCGCTCGTTTTATTCAACATACCGCGCACTTCTTCCATAATGACGTCCGGATTCCGCTCTCCATCGGCTATTAGCCGGGCGCCGTGCTGAAGCGACTGATAGAGAGCGGCCGCTTCCTCGCGCTCGCTTTTTGAAAGATACACATTCCGCGAGCTTTTGGCAAGACCGTCCTCTTCCCGCACCGTATCAACGGGAACCAGCTTGATATCCATGAAGAAATCATTGATCAAACCGTCGACCACAGCGACCTGCTGCGCATCCTTCATCCCAAAATAAACCCTTGTCGGAGACGTGAGGTTGAACAATTTGGTCAGCACTGTCGCGACACCGTCAAAATGCCCAACCCTTGAACGGCCGCACAGGACATCCGTCCTTTTTTTGACATTGACGATAACCGTAGATTCCTGCTGGTACATGTCTTCCGGGGCTGGAGTGAACAGAACGTCCACTCCGCCTCCTTCCGCAAGCTTCCGGTCTCTTTCGATATCCCTAGGATATGATTCAAAGTCTTCACCCGGACCAAATTGAAGGGGATTGACAAAAATGCTCATGACGACAATATCGTTTTCTTTTCGCGCTTTTTCTGCAAGCGCCATATGCCCTTCATGAAGAAATCCCATCGTCGGCACGAACCCGATTGTTTTTCCTTCTTTTCGATATGTTTTTGTTACACACTGCATGTCTTTTGCTGTTTTGATTTCAATCATGCTTATTTTCCTCCGTATAAGCCTTCCAGCACTTCTTGATCAATATGGAATGAATGAGAATCTTCAGGAAAGGCCCGGGTTCTGACATCGTTGGCATAGCCGGAAAGCGCCGCTTTGATCGGCGGATCAATCTGGGCATATTGTTTGACAAACTTTGGCGTCCTGCTGACGCCGTGTCCGACGACATCATGGTAAACGAGCACCTGTCCGTCTGTGTAGACCCCGGCGCCGATGCCGATGACCGGAATCGTCAATTCTTTGGAAATCCGTTCCGCCAGTCTCGCTGGAACGCATTCGAGCACAAGTGCCATCGCGCCCGCTTCTTCACAGCGCCTGCTGTCTTCAATCAGCTTTTTGGCGCTTTCTTCATCTTTTCCCTGTACTTTATAGCCTCCCAAGACACCGACAGATTGAGGGGTCAAGCCTAAATGGCTGACCACAGGTATGCCGCCTCTTGTTAAAGCTGTAATCGTTTCAAACACGCCGTCTCCGCCCTCAAGCTTCAAAGCATCCGCCCCGCTCTCCTGAACGATCTTCATGGCGTTTTTGAGTGCGTCTTCCTGTGAGCAGTGATAGGACATAAACGGCATGTCTGTGACGATAAATGTATCCTTTGCTCCCCGTTTTACGGCTTTTGTGTGGTGGATCATGTCCGCCACCGTAACCGATACAGTCGAGTCAAGGCCGAGCACGACCATTCCGAGAGAATCGCCGACTAGAATCATGTCGACTTCTGCTTGTTCGGCAAGCTTTGCCCCCGGATAGTCATAGGCCGTCAGCATGACGATCGGCTCTCCGTTCTGTTTCATGTTTAAAAAATCCAGTTTTGTCTTCATGTGTTTCTCCTCCTCTTGTTTTAGAGGAGATGAGCTGCCGTTATTTTTTTCGGACAGTAAAAAAATCTTCCGCGAAGAAGATTTCAATCGTCCATCATCGGCAAGAATCATCCCTCTGTCCCAGTCCTTTTTGGATCAAGGCAGACTGTATTGAAAAATAAAATCGTTTTGCAGGTGCAGTTCCGTCGGATACTGCCCAATCGAAGTATACCAAAAACGCCGCGTCCGTTCCAACTATGACGGATTGATTTCGATATCGGCGGAATAGATTTTTTTGATCCCGTCGCTTGTTTCCAAGAGGAGAACGCCTTCATCATCGATCCCGAGCGCCTTGCCGTGAAATGTTCCAGACAGCGTCCGCGCGGTCAATTGACGATGCAATGTGATCGCATAGCTTTCCCATAAAAGTTTAATCGGCTTGAAACCGTGTGTCAGATAATCGCTGTATCGTTTTTCAAAGGTTAACAGTATCGTCTGAATGAGGGCCGCCCTGTCGATTTTTTCGCCGCTTTCGATGCGCAGACTTGTCGCCGTTTCCTGCAACTCCCCCGGGAAATCGTCAGCATGCTGGTTGACGTTAATACCTGTGCCGACAATGACAGAGTGAACCTGATCTGCCTCAGCCTGCAATTCGGTTAAAATTCCGACCGCTTTTTTGCCGTTGATTAAAATATCGTTCGGCCATTTAATTTCGGCGACGATGCCCGTTTGCTCTTCGATCGCCTGGACGATCGCCACAGCGGCCAAAAGCGTCAGCTGCGGTGTTTTTTGCACGGGAATCTCAGGTCTTAGTATCAGGCTCATCCAGATTCCCGTTCCCTCAGGGGAGTGCCATGCCCTCGACATTCTCCCCCGTCCTTCCGTCTGTTTATCAGCTACGACGATCGTTCCTTCCGGAGCGCCGTTATTGGCCAGTTCATGAGCGATTTTCTGCGTAGAAGCCACGACATCCTGAAAATGAATGGTTTGGCCCATTTTTTCCGTTTTCAAGCCGAGCCTGATTTCATCTTCGCTGATCTTATCAGGCTTTTTTTTCATTTTATAGCCGAGCTTCCTGACCGCTTCTAACTCATACCCTGATTTCCTCAGCTCTTCAATGTGCTTCCAGACCGCCGTTCTGGAGCAGCCGAGCTCTTCACTGATTTTCTGGCCTGAGATGAATTCTCCGTCGGCCTCTGTAAACAATTGAATGAGTTTTTTTCTTAAGTTTGACTGCATGCGTCCAGCCACTCCTCTATGGCTTTTTTTTGATTGGCGAGCTCGCCCTTTAAAACGGCCAGTTCAATCTGTTTTAAATCTTCTGAGACCCATTTGCCCGGCGGCTTGTTTCTC
Organism: Bacillus sp. KICET-3; assembly: GCF_033261025.1. Classification (NCBI taxonomy): domain Bacteria; kingdom Bacillati; phylum Bacillota; class Bacilli; order Caryophanales; family Bacillaceae; genus Bacillus; species Bacillus sp. KICET-3. The sequence continues at coordinate 2,675,056 of NZ_CP137345.1, forward strand.
AGATTGAGAAGGTCACCGCCCGTCACGGCGAGGTCTTTCAGACTTTTAATCGGCAGCTCCATGTAAGCTTGTCTGATTTCCGCCAACCGCCGATCGTCGATTTCGCCCTTTTCCTTCAGCATGTGAATCTTGCATGCTGAAAGAAGCGTTTCTTCACCGGCCTCATACATCGACAGCCTGTCCCATTTTTTTTCGATGGATTCGGCGACGTGAACCGCTTGTTTGATGATTTTCCCCGGGAGTTTCCATGATTTCAAAAAAGCGGGGGCATCGGCTGCATCAATGGACACCATGGAGATGAAGGCCGCCCAGATGTCTGCTCTTTTTTCAAGCTTATAAAAAGGAAAAACGCCGGCAGACCGGACGCCGTCCTTTTTGCCGGCCAGGCCGGGCAGTTCTTTGTACAGCCCGGTATCCGCCGCCATGGCAAGCGCCCGGTCAGCCGCTTTTCCTTTTAAAAGCTTTTCAAATTCAACTGTTTTGCGCTCTGTTGAAATATGCGCCAAAAGTTGGCGATTTTCACAAATCGCTGTTTTTGTCTTCCCGGAAAGCGCAAATTCAAGCTGGCTCATAAAACGGAGCGCCCGCAGCATGCGGAGGGCGTCTTCATGGAAGCGTTCCGCCGGGTCGCCGACCGTTTGAATCACCTTTTCTTTAATATCCTGCAGACCGCCGAAATAATCGATCAGCTTGCCGTCAGCATCCATCGCCATGGCGTTGATCGTTAAATCGCGGCGTTTTAAATCCTCTTTCAGCGATTTGATGAAATGAACCCCGCTCGGCCTTCTATGGTCCTCATATTCGAGTTCAGCCCGGAACGTGGTCACTTCATAAGACTCGCCATCAAAGAGAACGATGATCGTACCGTGTTCCTTGCCGACATCGATTGTCTTTGGAAAGATATTCTCGATTTCCTCAGGCGGTGCGTCTGTTGCGATGTCAATGTCCCCGACAGCGCGGTTCATATGTACGTCCCTGACGGCGCCGCCGACAAAGTAGGCCTGCCAGCCGTGTTTTTTCAGCTCATGAAGGAGGGGAAGAGCCTTAAGAAAGAGATCCTCCATTGTCACACTCCCAGTTCTATTAATTGATGATAAATATCCTCATATTGTCCGATAATGCTGCTGGAAGAAAACTGTTCCATGATGTTTTTCAGCGCCGCATCTGTAAAGCGGCGGTGCAGTGCGTCATCCGTCAACAGTTGAAGCGACTTTTCAGCAGCATCATCCACATCGCCTACATTGACCAAAAAACCGCTGATTCCGTCTTTGATGACTTCGGGGATGCCTCCGATGTTCGTTCCGATGCAGGGAACGCCGCAGGCCATGGCTTCGAGCAGAACAAGGCCGAAGCTTTCCTTTTCAGATAAAAGAAGCTTCAAATCGCTGATCGCATAAAGCTCCTCCACGCTGTCCTGCTTTCCTAAAAAAAGGACGTTATCTTCCAGGCCAAGCTGTCTGACAAGCTGGCAGATGACGGACATTTCCGGACCGTCGCCGACGAGAAGAAGCTTTGCTTTCATTTGGCTGACAATCCGGCTGAAGACATGAATGACATCCTGCACACGTTTGACCCGCCTGAAATTCGACACATGGATGATCACTTTTTCATCAGCGGAAATGCCGTACTGTTCTTTTAATACATGCCGGTCCTGCTTGATGTAAACCCGCTCGTCGACGAAATTGTAGATCGTGTCTATTTTTTTGTTCGGTTTAATTAAATCATACGTCTGAGCAGCGAGAGCCGATGATACGGCCGTCACGCGGTCGGATGATTCTATCGCGAACTTAATTAAATCCTTTAAAGACGGATCATAGCCGAGCACCGTGATATCTGTGCCATGCAGCGTCGTAACGGTTTTGATATCTCCCCCCAGCATTTGCTTCGCTAAAAACGCAGAAACCGCATGAGGCACAGCATAATGGGCATGAAGAATATCAAGCTGTTCCCGTTTGGCCACTTCCGCCATTTTGCTGGCCAATGCCAAATCATAGGGCGGATATTTAAACACGGCATATTGGTTGACTTCAACCTCATGAAAATAAATGTTGCAATATACTTTATTCAGCTTGTACGGGACACTGGACGTAATAAAATGAATTTCATGTCCTCTTTCCGCAAGCAGTTTGCCGAGTTCGGTCGCGATGATTCCCGATCCGCCGACACTCGGATAACATGTGATTCCGATTTTTAATTTTTTCATCATCAGCCCCCAAATAGATCATTGTTTAACAGAAGCGTCCGTTTTGAAAAAAAACCTTCAGCATATGTGACGCCCGCTTCTTTTCCGAGAAGTTTTTCCCTGGCTTCGACAGTTTCGATATATCCGTTTGTCAGCGGTGTTTCCACCGAATGCTCCGAGCGGCTGAACTGGCTTTTGTATGCTCTGAGAGCGGCTGTTTTTTGCTCCATCGTATCGGAAATATCGATGACAAATTCAGGTTTATGAAAGCCGTTGATCATATAGTAATACATGTTTTGCACTTTATGAGCCGGCAGATCTTCTGCATCTTGATATTTATGTATTCCGGCGGAAAAAACCGCTTCTTCGACGATCTCCGCCGCGTGTCCGTGATCCGGGTGCCGATCTTTTTGATACGGTACAAACACAAGCTTCGGTTTATACTTCCGGATAACGGTGACAGCTTCTCTGACCGCCGCTTGATTTACAAACAGGCCGCGGTCGGGAAGCGCGAGGGATACGCGCGGGCTGGCGCCCAAGATTTCGGCCGCCAGCGCCGCTTCGCTTTTTCTCGTGTCGACTGTTCCGTTTGATGACAGTTCAGCCTCTGTTAAATCGCAAATGCCAATTCGGAACCCTTTTTTACTATATTTCGCAATGGTTCCTCCCATGCCGATTTCCACATCATCGCTATGTGCACCGAACGCCAGTATATCAAGCATCTTGATCCCTGCCATGCACAAGCTTTCTAAACTCAAAAGCGCCTTCTTCAAGAGACCTGATTAAAATTTCTGCGGTCCCCATATTGGTCGCAAGCGGGATTGAATATACGTCAGATAAGCGGATCAATGCTGAAACATCAGGCTCATGCGGCTGAGCCGTTAACGGGTCTCTCAAAAAGATGACAAGATCGATTTCATTTTTCGCAATCAATGCGCCGATCTGCTGATCTCCGCCGAGCGGCCCCGATTGAAGGCGCACGATGGACAAATCAGTCGCTTCCATGATTTTCAGTCCGGTCGTTCCCGTTGCAAACAATTCATGCTTTTTTAAAATGTCTTGATAGGCCGTCGCCAGCTGAATCATATCCTGTTTTTTTCGGTCATGGGCGATTAAAGCGATTTTCAAAGCGGTTTCCCCCTTTTTGTATTAAGCGATTATATTTTCCAGGCCGTAGACAAGCTGATCAATTTTCATCACTTGTTCAACAGCCAGTTTCACACCTGACATGAAAGATGCGCGGTTATAAGAATCATGGCGGATTTTCAGCGTTTGCCCGTCTCCTCCGAACATCACTTCCTGATGGGCGATTAATCCCGGCAAGCGGACGCTGTGGAGACGGATTCCGTTTTGTTCGGCCCCTCTCGCTCCCGGCAGAATTTCCTTTTCATCGGGATGCCCCTGCTGTTTTGCTTCCCGTACAGCCGAGATCATTTCCGCCGTTTTCAAGGCTGTTCCGCTCGGGGCGTCAAGCTTTTGATCATGGTGCTGTTCAATGATTTCGACATCGGTAAAATAGTTGGCCGCCATCTGTGAAAATTTCATCATCAAGACGGCTCCAAGAGCAAAGTTTGGCGCAATGATCGCACCGATTCCTTTTTCGTCCGTCAGCTCCATCAGTTCGTTCAGATCGCTTTCCGAAAATCCGGTCGTTCCGACTACAGGACGGACTCCGTGCTCCAGCGCGATTTTCGTGTGGACTTTGCCGATTTCAGGTGTTGTCAAATCAATCAGGACATCCGGATCTGTTTCTGAAAAGCATTCGTGTATGTCTGTATATACGGCCGCTTCAGAGCGGCAGGCTAAAACCTCTGATAGTTTCTTCCTGTTATATGTACGGTCAATCGCCCCCACGAGTTCAAAATGAGCGGTGTCCTCTACAAGCTTGACCGCTTCGCTTCCCATTCTCCCCCGGGGTCCGGCTATGACAATTTTGATCGTTTCTTTTGACATATGAATCTCCTCTACTTTCCTTGTTCTTTTCGTGTCCAGCGGTCTTTGTCACGGGTGCTGAATTTCTCCATGACCATATCGTGCGCTTCATCTAATGATATATGAAGTGAATTGGCTAAACAAACTAAAACAAATAACACGTCGCCGAGTTCCTCTTCGATCTTTTTTTCCGCTTCCGTTTTTTTCTTGGGTTTTTCTCCATAGTGGTGATTGATTTCCCTCGCCAGTTCGCCGAGTTCCTCTGTCAGCCTGGCCATCATCGCAAGCGGGCTGAAATACCCTTCTTTAAACTGGCCGATATATTCATCAACCTCGCGCTGTATATCTTTCATCGTTTTTTCCTTCGTCATTCGGCAAAACCTCCTGTCATCTCTTACATGTTAGCGAATTCAAACAAGTTTGACAAATGTTTAAAACGGGTTTGCTGTTTAAAATGGGATACACTATAATATTAACGCCAGCTTATGGAAGGAAAGGGGTTTTTTTATGGCCGGAGACATCAGAATGAAAAACGTCTTGTTTATATTGGCAGGCGCCGCTATTTTTTCTTTTGGACTTGTTCATTTTAATATGCAAAACAATTTATCGGAAGGCGGTTTTACGGGAATCACCCTGCTGCTTTATTTCCTGTTTCATATCGATCCTTCCATATCCAACCTGGTTTTAAACATTCCGGTTTTTATTATCGGCTGGAAGCTGCTCGGCAGAACGGTTTTTTTGTATACCATTCTCGGAACTGTCAGCTTGTCCGTGTTTTTATGGATATTCCAGCGCTTTCAGATCCACATGCCGCTTCAGCATGACCTTGCGCTCGCAGCGCTGTTCGCCGGGGTTTTTATCGGCACGGGGCTGGGAATCATCTTCAAATACGGCGGCACAACCGGAGGCGTCGATATTATCGTGCGGCTGATCAACAAATATTTTCATGTGCCTATGGGCAAAGCGATGTTCGTATTTGATGCCTGTGTCATTACATTATCGCTTATTTTTTACCTTTCCTATAAAGAAGCTATGTACACGCTCGTAGCCGTATTTGTCGCCTCGAAAGTAATAGACTTTATGCAGGAAGGCGGATACGCGGCAAAAGGAGCCACTATCATTTCCGATAAAAACGAACAGATTCAGCGCAAAATCATCGAAGAAATGGAGCGCGGGGTTACGATATTAAAAGGCCAGGGGTCATATACAAAAGCTGAGCGCGATGTGCTGTACTGCGTCGTCCCGAAAAATGAAGTAGTCCTTTTAAAAAATGTGATCACCTCAGTCGATCCCCATGCATTTGTTGCGGTAAGCGATGTTCACGATGTATTGGGAGAAGGCTTTACACTAGACGAAAATAAGAACCCTATTTCACGCTGATTCAGAAGAAAAAGAAGCCCGCGGCACGCAGAGCTTCTTTTTTATTTCGGCCAATCATTTTCCCTTTTCCTGCGCCTGTCCCCTTCTGCTTTATACTTTCTGAATCCGACATATGTCAGTGTGGAAAGGATGATGCTTCCCGTTGTCAGGATGACCCATAAAAGCGAGGGGTCTGCGTCATCTTCTTCCACTTGATTAAATACATCTTCCAAATCCTTTTCCAGCATCGTCAGCCTTTCAAGCTTGCTGCTTTCCGTCATTTGCTGAAAGCCCCCGTCTTCGACCACTTCAATATGGCTTGAAACGCTTTTTAATTGCTTTGGCGAAACATCGATCATTAAACTTGGATATATCGTATCATACAATGATAAGAAATGATTCCATTCTTCTTGAAATGTCAAGCTGTCATCCTTTTGAACATCGGCTTTCAACGCTTTAAACGAATTCATGATCGGCTTTTTCAGCGAACCCCAAAGCGGGTCATGATCTGATTCAATGGCGTCCATCAGCATCCTGAATTGTGCGGCTGCCTTCAGCTTGTCTTTTTGCTCCGTCCCTTCGCTTTCAAGGCTTTTCAGGACATCGCGATAGCCAAGATCGACCTGGCGGATTTGCGCCCCGGTCATCACGTCTTCCGCTCCGCCGTGTTCAGCGGCTTTCAGCCTGTCTTCGAAATAATGAAGAATCTGGACAGCTTCTTCGTATTGTGCCTGCCTTGTTAATTGGAATACCGTATCGGACAGCTCGTTCAATTCCTGCAAGGCTGCCGAGTCACCGCCGGCTTTCAATGCGCCTGCAGGAAAAGCAAGTCCGATCAGCATGCAAAGGATCACCTTTCGTATCATTTACGGTCCCTCCCACTCCTTCTATTACAGAGTATGAAGGGAAGGACAAGGTTAGACCAAGATTGTTGTCCAAAGCTTACAGCTTAAACGCCTTCCGGGACAGGACAAGATAATACGCTAGCCCGATCGAAGCGATGCTCAGCCAAAACGTAAAATAGCCGATCTGCGGCATATATTGATCAAGCATCGAATAATTCGGCATCATTTGAAACAGGTAATCGATGACGTCGTTATGAAGCGTCCAAATCGCGGCTGCCGCCAAATGCCAAACCTTAAAACGGTAATACGGCGCATACAGCACACCCTGCACTGCCATGGCAAAGTGCGACGCAATCAGCATATAGCCCGTCCAATGCAGACTTCCCGCCGTCACAAGCACGAGAATATTCATGACGACCGCCCAGAGCCCGTATTTGACGAGCGTAACGAGGGCGAGCGCTTCAAATAAAGCAGAATTTCGCTTTAGAAAAAAACCCAAAAGAACAAATAAAAAAAACAAAGTCGCCGTCGGGCTGTCTGGAACAAAGATCAAAAATTTTGCGGGCGTGTCCATCAGCTGAGGCAGATACCAGTAGTATCCATACACCGTCCCTAAAAAATTCACGGCCAGAAGCAAGACGAGTACCGATCTTTGCCCGAGTATGTACAAAATCCATTTCACCGCTATCAACTCACAGTCTCTTTAAATACAAAAGGCTGGCGCCTTGTCAGCTTCCCACCATTGCCCCGGGAACGGCCTGATGAGAACGTGTTTTTAAGCCCTCATGCAGCGCGGAAAAACGAGCGCTGCAATTTTAAGAGGCCGTCGACTTTGTCGACAGCCTCAAAGGCTGACCCAGCGCCAGCTTCAGCTCTCATCAAGAGTATATCTTTCCTTGGGCATCTTGACAATATCTTTTACTTTGCAGTCGTTTCCGAAATGAATTTGGACAGTTCTTTCAGCTGTTTATCGTTTCCTTTAAACACGCCGGCAGGCATCTGCCCCTTTCCTTCCTTGGCGATTTTCGCGATCTCTTCCGGAGATAAGCCGCTATCGACGAGAGACGGTCCGGCTGCCCCGCCCTGCATGTTGTCGCCATGGCAGGAAATACAGCCTTGCTCCTGATAGATTTTATAGCCTTTAGAGCTTGTATCAATATCGGCTTCTTCCTTGATTTTCCCCTGTTCTTCGGCAGCGGCCCAATCGTGGGTGACGACGGACTGCCATGTTAAGAAAACCGTAGCTGACAGCGCGAGAAGCATCAGCCCGACGGTAACAGGACGTTTAAACGGCCTTCTGTCTGGGCCCCTGTCGAGAAACGGCGCCAATAAAAGCGATCCGAACGCGATGGCCGGTATGACAATGGCTCCGACCACCGTATATGGCCCAGCGGCATATTCGTATTTTAGCAATTGGTACAAAAATAGAAAATACCAGTCCGGCAAAGGTATGTAACCGGTATCTGTCGGATCAGCCATCCGCTCAAGCGGAGGCTCGTGAACGACGGTCAGCACAAGAAAACCGATCAGGAAAACCGCCCCGACCATCCACTCTTTCAACAGGAAGTTCGGCCAGAACGCTTCCGTTTTTCCCGGAAATTCCGAATAATCTTTTGGAATATTCGGTTTTCTCTCCGCCGGTATCCTCGAATCTCCGACAAACTTCATTCCTTTTCCCCTTTTCATGCCATCCCCTCCTTCTTTTTATGTCACTCGCTTACAGCGGCCCTGAAATTCCTTGCTTGCGAATCATAATAAAGTGTGCGGCCATGAGTCCGAACAGAGCGGCTGGCAGGAAAAAGACGTGTATGGCAAAGAAGCGCGTCAACGTCTGAGCGCCGACGATATCCGGATGACCGGCGAGCAGCGTTTTAATTTCCGGACCTATGAGCGGCGTCGCCTCAGCAATCTGCAGACCTACCTTTGTCGCAAACAGGGCTTTCATATCCCATGGCAGCAGGTAGCCTGTAAACCCTAAGCCGAGCATGACAAAGAAGATCAGCACGCCGACAATCCAGTTGAGCTCCCTCGGCTTTTTATATGCCCCCTGGAAGAAGACTCTCAGCGTGTGAAGGAACATCATCACGATGACCAGGCTTGCTCCCCAGTGGTGCATGCCCCTTACGATTTGCCCGAATGCTACTTCGTTTTGCAGATAATAAACCGATTCCCAGGCATTTTTAATGTCGGGAACATAATACATTGTTAAAAACATGCCGGAAAGCACCTGTATGACTGTTACAAAAAACGTCAATCCCCCGAAACAGTACACGAATGCCGAAAAATGGTGAGCGGGATTCACGTGTTCAGGAACTTCGTGGTCGGCAATATCTCTCCAAAGCGGCGTGATGTCCAGCCGTTCATCCACCCAGTCGTAAATTTTGTTTAGCATGATCACCCATCCTTCCTCGGCTTGGCTTTTCCTAAGTAAAGATAGCCGTTTTTAACCTCTTGCTCATAGTGATCCAGAGGAGCAAGCGGCGGAGTTCCGGGTACATTGGTACCATCCTTTTCATAAAGCCCGTAATGGCACGGACAAAAAAACCTGTTCGGATTTTTTGGATCGCTGTTCCAGTTAACCGTGCACCCCAAATGCTTGCAAACCGGAGATAAAGCTACGATTTCTCCCCCATGTTTGAAAACCCACGCCGACCGCGATTCTTCTGATTCGTACCAGGCATCCACTTGTTTGATCTTGAAGTCAAAGCGCTGCGGTTCATTTGTCAGCTCGTCAACGCTTACAACCTGAACCATGTCCTGATCCTCAGTCGGTCTTAAAACCGGATCGAGCGCGAAGCGAACCATAGGCATGAGCATTCCCGCCGCCATAAAACCGCCGACGCCTGTCAGCGTATAGTTTAGAAACTGACGTCTGGATACCCGATGTCTGTTTTCGCTCATCTTCATATCCCCCCTCAAGTCCCCAGCTACAATATAACTGAAATAGAAAAATCATGAAACTAGGACACCCTCATAATATATCAATATTTTAGGAAGGTCAACATTGCCAAAATCATTAAACTAAGGAAATGTAAGTGTTTTTATTAAGAGTTCCAATATTGTAACAAAATGTTCAATATTTGCTCAATTTGGTCATCAAGGAGCTTCTGCTTCAGTGAATCTTTCATGTGTTCGAGGGGCAGCGCGGGAATCCACAGCAGTTTTTGCTCATCTTTGAGCGTTTGCTTCCAGCGCTCATCCGTCGTCAGGAACACGGTGTGCCGAAAATGCTTTTCAGCCATTTCTTTCACTGCAGCGAGATCCCGCGCCGATTTTTCATCAGCTTCCAGATATGTATAAGGAGGAAACAAATAGACGCGGCCCTTCAGCTGCCTTTCAAGCTCTTCGGCAAGCAGGACCGTAAATTCCCCTTTTGAGACGGCCGATTTAAACTGATCTCCCAGCTGGACCGATATCAGCGGAATGACCGCCGTGTCGATATACTCCTTGGCATTCAAGTAAACATCTGCATCATGCGTATTCCATTTCACATGGAGGCCCCCTTTATATGACAGCGCTTCCCTCGCTGAACAAGCCTTGCGGTTGGCAAGGCTTGTGGCGGCGGGATTATTGCAACTGACTCAGTTGTTTTGCCAGTTTTTCGAAGCTTTCTTTATCTTGGCGATCAAGCGCTTCATCTATTTCGCGAAGCAGTTTTTGTCTCTGAAAAGTCGAAATGGAGTGCTCCAAAATCTGCTCGGCGATCATTTTGTCTTTTTCATTTTCGTATAGGTCTTTCGGAATATGAGGGTTGGCTTCAAGCACTGCCGCGTATTCCGGCGAATTGTAGGCTGAGCGGAAATTCAGCTGGATAAACAGATCCTGCTGCTTATTCAGCCTGATATCATGAAATGATTTTTCTGCATCTGTCGTCATCACATTTTCTTTATAAAAACGAAAAGGCACTTCTTCGACGCAGTGGGTGGACATGATAATGCCCCTCGGGCAAAATTCGGCCTGCTCGACAAAATGTACTTTTTCCATCAACGAGTCATGGCTCATTAAATAATTTAGAATCCATACACACTCTCTACGTTTTAGCTGATAATGGTTTAAAAACCAGCGGATAAAATCTTTTTTTTCATTGACAGAAACAGGGGTCTGCATGTTATTCCCTCCTCTATCGCATCTTGTGTATTACTTTAATAATTCCACACAAACCGAGCATATCCTGCTTATTCAAAGGAATTTTCATCTTCGATTCTGAAAATCATCTCATGGACTTCCTCATTTGCGGGGTAAAGCTCAACGATTTTTTTCAATAGCGGCAAAGCTTCCTTCCGCCTTCCTTCTTCAAGCAAGAAAAGCGCGTATTCGTAAAGAAAATCCCCGTCTTCCTGATAATTCAAACATGCGGCCTCATATTCCCCGCGTGCCTTTTCATATTCTTCCAGACCGGCAAATGCCGAAGCAAGAAACCAGCTGAATTTCGGGTCATCTTCACCGTATTTGCGGACCTCTTCGACGAGATCGATGATACTCTCAAAATCTTCTTCTTCAAGATAAAGAGAAAGCAGGGTGTGAACGGCTTCAATATAGCCGGGGTCAAGGGCGAGCGCCTCTTGAAGCAGATCCTTCGCTTCAGAAGGCCTTTTTGTTTTTAAAGCCATTTTTGCGGCGGAGAGATACAGTTCTTTATTGTATTCGTCTACGCGGATTCCTTCTTTTGCTGTTTCAAATGCTTCTTCATAAAGCCCTTCTTCTTCATAGCTGTTTGCCAAAGGCTTATAAAGCGAGGAGTAGGCCGGATCGAGTTGTTTGAGCTCTGTCAATTGTTTGATCGCAGTTTTAGGATACCCCGCTTTCAAAGCGGTAAAACCAAAGCCAAACAATGTATTGGGTTCCGGATTCTCCTGGACGGCTTTTTCATACCATTCCAGCGCTTCTTCAAACTCTCCCGACGTGCTCAATGACTCGGCGAGCCTCTGGTAAACATTGACGCCCCCGATGACAGCCTCTGCACGGACCGCTTTTTTGAACTGGCTTACCGCTTTGCCGTAGGCTCCCTGGGTAAAGTAAAGCTCTCCCAAAGCAAAATCGATCACTGGCTCTTCCGGCAAAAGGGCTTTCGCTTTCAGGAGTTTCTGCTCACTGACTTCAAACAGCCCTTGCATCTGGTACAGATCAGCCATCAAAAGCAGGCTTTCCGGAAATGCCTTGTCTGTCTCCGGAATCGTTTCCAATATGCGGAGCGCTTTTTCTTCTTGATCGGTTTCGATGAGGAGCTCGGCATAAAAGCATGTCAGATCTGTTTCTCCCGGATAAAGCTCGTGTAAGTCGCTGACGATGGCGATGGCTCTGTCGACAATCCCCCATTCGTAATACAGCTGCGCTGCTATCGCTTTGTCTTCATCATGAAGGGCAGGCTCGATATCGGCAAGCTTTTTCAATCCGCTTTCAGTGTGGCCTGCTTCAACTAATTTTATGGCTTCTTGGATCGAAGTATTCAATTCTGAACGTCCCTTTCTTTCGTCAAATCATTGCCGGTGATTCTGATCCGGCAAAATGATTTTAGTTAGTTATTATCATAATTCACCCGGGCGTCTTCCGGCAAATATGTTGCCTTCATATAGCCGCAAATAAAAGCGGATTTGCTTCTTTAAGACAAGCTATGCCGGAAACCTTCGTTTTATGTGCCCGCTTTTTAAGGGGCGAAAAAGCCTGAAGCAGAGCAGCTTCAGGCTTTTTGGGCCAGCTTTTCGATATGGTCAAAAAACGTCGGGTATGATACGCTGACAGCTTCCGGACGGGATATATCGATCGGATATTCACAGATGCAAGCGGCAATCCCGAGCATCATGCCGATACGGTGGTCACCGTGGCTTGATACAGCCACTCCGCCTGTCAAAGGTGTCTTTCCGTGAATCTTCATGCCGTCTTCAGTCGGTTCGATATGCGCGCCGAGCTTTTTCAGTTCTGATGCAACGGTATCGATGCGGTTTGTTTCCTTTACTTTCAATTCTGCTGCGTCTTTGATCACTGTCGTACCTTCCGCCTGGGTCGCAAGAAGGGCGATAATCGGAATCTCATCGATGAGCCGCGGAATCAAATCGCCCGAAATTTCCGCAGCTTTTAAGGACGTGGTCTTGATTTTCAAGTCGCCGTAAGGCTCACCGCTTCCAGCGTCTTTCGGTTCAATTTCGAGATTTGCGCCCATTTTTTCAAGGACGTCGATGATTCCCGTTCTTGTCGGATTTAAGCCGACATTTTTCAGAACGATTTCACTGTTTGGCACAAGCGATCCTGCCGCAAGGAAAAATGCCGCTGAAGAAATATCTCCGGGGACGAATACATCGGCCGCCTTTAACGTCTGCCCTCCGGCAATCGAAACAGAGGTTTCGCTTTCCTCAAGCGTAACGCCGAACATGGACAGCATCCGTTCTGTGTGGTCTCTTGATTTATGGGGCTCTGTCACCGTCGTGGTGCCGCTGGCCTGGAGCCCGGCGAGGAGGACGGCTGACTTGATTTGCGCGCTGGCAACAGGCGATTGAAAATCGATCGCGGTCAAATTTCCGCCCCGGACGGAAAGCGGCGTAAATTCGCCTCCGGCACGGCCGTCAATTTTCGCGCCCATTTGCCGAAGCGGATCTGTTACGCGCTTCATCGGGCGTTTGGCGATGCTGTCGTCTCCCGCTACCGTGGTGTGAAACGGACGTCCGGCCAAAATGCCGAGCATCAGTCTGATTGTAGTTCCGGAATTTCCGACATCCAAGAGTTCGCTTGGCTCAGACAGCTGATCCAGGCCATTCCCGTAAACCGTCACATTGCTGTTGTCCTGTTCGATTTCAACACCCATTTTTTTGAAGCAGTCGATCGTGCTCAAGCAGTCTGCTCCAGGCAAAAAGTTTTTAATCACCGTTTTCCCTTCGGCAATGGCGCCGAACATCACAGATCGATGGGAGATGGATTTGTCTCCCGGAATATGAAGTTCTCCTTGTAATGAATTGACTTTTCCTCTTTTCATGTGTTCCACCTCAATCAGCGTAAAATGTCTCATATTTGGCGCGGGTTTGAATGCATTTTTCAGCACGTTTGCGATCTTGGTCAGATTGAAAGCTGATTCTGAGAACCCCGTTTATCTCTTCTCTTGTTTCGATAATCCGGATGTTCGTAATGCTGATCTGTTCGTCGGCGAGAATCGCCGTAATTTCCGAAATGACCCCCGGATGGTCGGGGACATCGACATAAAGATCGTAAAAGGAAGGAATCGCTCCTTTCTGCCGCAATGGCAGCCCATCCCGGTATTCCTTTGCTTCCCGAAAAAATTCAAATAACCCGTCTGCATCTTCATTTTTAACAAAAGACCGGATTCTGTCCAGTTCAAGCGTCCATTCGTCAAACCGTTCTAAAATTTTTTCTTTATTATGCAAAAGAATATCCCGCCACATCGCCGGACTGCTGGAAGCGATTCTCGTGATATCGCGGAATCCTCCGGCCGCAAAACGTTTGACAAGCGGGTACTGGTCCTCGAATTTGACCGTTTGGTGAACGAGGCTGGCGGCCACAATATGCGGAAAATGGCTGATCACGCTCGTGACGGCGTCGTGCTCGTCGGGAGACATCTCCACAAATTTTGCGTTCGTCCCTTTTAACAGTTCCTTTAAAGCCGCAACCGCTTCTTTTTTAACAGACCTGGCCGGAGTCAATATATAAAATGCATTCTCAAATAACAGCTCTTTTGCAGCGGCCACGCCCGATTTATGGGAGCCTGCCATCGGATGGCCGCCTACAAACTGATACTCTTCGGGCAGGACGTTTTCCGCATGGGCGACAACCTTCTGTTTCGTGCTGCCGACATCGGTAATCAGCATTTTTTTCTTCAGGCCGGACGCGGCAATTTCATCAAGCATATGCAGCGTCTGCTCTACTGGAGCCGCTAAAATAACCGTTGTCGCTTTTTCAATGCCTTCCGCAAAAGAAGCGGCCGGCTCGTCGATGACGCCAAGCTTCTGTGCGGCTTTCACCTGCTCTTCAGATACGTCAAACCCGATGATCCGCTTTCCGGGATGCTCTTTTTTAATGGCGAGAGCAATGGAACCGCCGATTAAGCCTAATCCGGCCAATAATATCGTTTCATTCGGTTGAGTCATCTTTATCACCTATTCAATAGACTAAAGAGGTGATCTCACATCACCTCTTACAACATGCCAGCTAAAGTTTTTAAAAATCCTTCGTTTTGCTCTTTCGTTCCGACTGATATCCTGAGACAGGTAGGAAAGCCGAGAGCGTTCCCTGATCTGACGATATAGCCTTTTTCGAGCAGCGCCTGGAACAATTCGTCTGCATTTCGTTTAAGATCGATCAGGACAAAGTTTGTTTGTGAAGGATAATAATCCAGCCCGTGCTCAGCGCAGAAATCGTAATACTGCTTAAGCCCTTCTCCGTTTTTTCTGACGCATTCTTCAATGAACGCCTGATCGCCCAGCGCGGCAAGCGCGGCAGCCTGGCCAAGCCGGTTTGTGTTAAACGGCTGTCTTGCCGGCTCGATTGACCGGATCAGCTGTTCTGAAGCGATGCCGTAGCCGACCCTTAAGGCCGCCAGACCGTACGCTTTTGAAAACGTTCTGAGGATCATCAGATTCGGGTAGCGCTTCAACAGCGGGATGGTTTCATGATAGTCTTCTGCGCTTACATATTCATAATAGGCTTCATCGACAACCACAAGGACGTGCTCAGGGACCCTTTCAATAAAACGGATCAGTTTCTGCTCCGGCTCATATGTCCCTGTCGGATTATTCGGGCTGCAGACCCAGACGACCTTAGTCTTATCATCGATTGCCTCAAGCATGGCATCAAGGTCATGGCAGCCGTTTTCAAGCAGGCCGACCTCCCGTACCTCTGCGCCTTCGATGACCGCATTGTGTTTGTATTGCGAAAATGTCGGATTGGCCATCACCGTGTTTGTGCCGGGGTCCAGCAAAGAACGGGAAATGATTTGAATGACTTCGTCTGTGCCGTTTCCTAAAATGATGTTTGTTTCATTTACACCGAGATGTCCGGCAAGCTTTGTTCTTAAAGCTGCGCTGTAGCCGTCGGGATAAAGCTGCATTTGCTGAATTTCAGTCTGGAGGGCTTCTTTTGCCGCTTCTGAACAGCCGAACGGGTTTTCGTTTGAAGCGAGCTTTACAACCGTATCCAGATTAAATTCTTTTTTGACTTCTTCAATCGGTTTGCCGGGCTGGTAAGGCTTCAACTGCTTTAACTGTTCTTTGATTTGCAACTTTCTGTCACCTCATTTTACCATGTACGATACGCTGAACGTTTTCGCGTATTCTTCAAATGTTTTTAAGGCCTGCTCTCTTGTCTCAGGACAGATGAGATCGTCTTTCAGCTCCTCGATCTTTCTGACAAGAGCGCTCCCTACGACAACGCCGTCGCACAGTTCATTCATCATCTCCACTTGTTTAGAGCTGGAAATCCCAAAGCCGACAGCGACAGGGACGGAACTCATCCCTTTCACAGATCGGACAAATGAAGAAACAGAATCAGCGAATTCATTGCGCACACCTGTCACCCCGAGCGAAGATACACAATACACAAACCCTTCGGCCTGCTGTGTGATTTTCTTGATGCGGCTTTCGCTTGTCGGTGCAACGAGGGAAATATACGTGATCCCTTGTCTTTTGCATTCCTGCTGCAAATATACGCTTTCTTCAAAAGGCAGATCCGGTATCAGAAGTCCGTCTATGTTATTTTGTCGCAGTAAAGCGAAAAAGTGATTTGTATCTAATTGTAACACAGGATTGTAATACGTAAAGAGGATAATCGGAATCTGGACGCCGTTTTTTTTCATTTCCCCGCCAAGCGTGATCGCTTTTACGATATTCATGTCATTGTTGAGAGCGCGCTTCGAAGCCCGCTGGATGACGGGACCGTCGGCCAGCGGATCAGAATACGGCACTCCGATTTCAAGAGCTGAGGCCCCGGCCTCCTGAAGGGATTTTGCCAATTCGACCGACACCTCAGGCAGCGGATCGCCTGCTGTAATAAATGGAACAAATAACTTATCGGACGGCTGATTTTTCAGATTGAACATCTTTATCCACCTCTTCTTCCAATACCTTCATTAAGGTATGGACATCTTTGTCTCCCCTGCCTGAAAGGCAAACCAGAATACTTTTCTCTTTATCCATATCCTTTGCGAGTTCGAACGCTTTGGCCAAAGCATGCGCCGACTCGATCGCCGGCAGTATTCCTTCCGTCTCCGCCAGACGCTTTAAAGCCGCTACCGCTTCATCGTCTGTCACCGCTTCGTACCGGACGCGGCCGATCTGATGGAGATGGGCGTGTTCCGGTCCGACTCCCGGATAATCGAGTCCGGCTGATATAGAATATGGTTCGATAATCTGGCCGTACTCATCTTGAAGCAAATACGTCAAGGAGCCGTGGATGACCCCTTTCGTTCCTTTTGTAATGGTCGCCGCATGAAGCGCAGTGCCGGCGCCTTTTCCCGCGGCTTCAACGCCGATCAGCTCAACAGGCTCTTCAATAAATGAGCTGAACATCCCGATCGCATTGCTTCCTCCTCCGACACAGGCCATCACTTTGTCGGGAAGCTTTTGTTCCGCTTCGTAAAACTGCGCTTTCGCTTCATCGCCGATCATGCGCTGAAACTCACGGACAATATAAGGATATGGATGGGGACCGACAACTGATCCGATCATATAAAAGTGATCCTCGCAGTGCTGGACCCAGTATCGAATCGCTTCATTTGTCGCGTCTTTTAATGTTCCGTTTCCGCTTGAGACCGGAACGACTTCTGCCCCCAAAAGCTTCATGCGGAAAACGTTCAGCGACTGTCTTGCAACATCTTCCTCTCCCATAAAAACGATGCATGACATGCCGAACTTTGCAGCAACGGTTGCCGCGGCGACTCCGTGCTGGCCGGCGCCTGTTTCAGCGATGAGCTTCGTTTTCCCCATTTTCGCAGCAAGCAGGGCCTGCCCGAGTGCATTGTTGATTTTATGGGCGCCGGTATGGTTTAAATCCTCGCGCTTCAAATATATTTTGGCTCCGCCCAATTGCTTTGTCAGCTGATCGGCGAAAGTCAGGGCTGTCGGACGTCCGGAATAATCAAACAATAGTTTTTTATATTCGTCTTTAAATGAAGGGTCATCCTTTAGTTTATGAAACGCTTTTTCTATTTCTTCCAAAGGCTGCATCAATGTTTCGGGAACGAATTTCCCTCCAAAGTCGCCAAATCTGCCTTGTTCATTCGGATATGAATACATGATTGTACATCCTCTCTTCTAAAAGGTTGATGAGCTTTTCGCTTTTTTGACCTTTATCTTCGATTCCGCTTGCGAGATCAATTCCCGGAGGCTGCCAGTTTAAGAGCGCTGCTATGCTATCAGGATTGACGCCTCCTGCGATAAACAAGCGCTTCCCTTCTTTGGCCGCAGCCTCTTTGTATAAAGGGACGCTTTCCCATGAAAATGACACGCCGGTTCCTCCCCTCATCCCTTTGACAGATGAGTCGATCACAAACCCGTCTGCATATGGGGCGAAGGCTTCCATAGTTTCGACAGTTCCTCTTTCGTGATGAAGCGCCTTCCAAATCTCACAATCTGTTATGCATTTCAGCCGTTTGATGTCTTCTACCTGCTCATCGCCGTGCAACTGGATCACATCCAATGGTAGAGCTTCGGCAATCTCAGCAATGCGGCCGGCATTCTCATTGACGAAAACGCCGACAAGCTTTTTTCCTGCGGTAGCGATTTGCCCGCACCAGCTTTTTACGTCAGCTGGATTCACGGCCCGCTTGCTTTCCGCAAAAATAAAACCAAGATAGTCCGCTTTGGAACGGGCTGTCACCTTCAAATCTGCGAAAGAATGAATCCCGCAATATTTTAAGCTCGGTTTATTCATCGTTTTCTTCTCCAAACAAGGCATGGACCGCCTGCTGCTGCGACGGTTCTTTCATCAGGGATTCCCCGACGAGAACAGCTTTGGCCCCGCAGTTTTTCACAAACGACAGATCTTCGGTTTTGCCGATCCCGCTCTCGCTGACAAGAACGGCTCCTTCGGGGATCATCGCAGCGATCCGCTCCGTCTGCCTGACGGAAGTTTCAAAGGTTTTCAGATTTCGATTGTTCACGCCGATGATCTCAGGCGTAAACATGTTCAAAATACCTTCAAGCGTCTTTTCTTCATGAACTTCAACAAGCACATCCATGCCTTTTTGAACGGCCTCTTCATACAGTTCATAAAGCTTTGACGGCTCAAGCGCCTCGCCAATCAGCAGGATTGCATCCGCTCCGATGCGCCTTGATTCTTCGACCTGAATGGAATCGATGATAAAGTCTTTCCGCAAAACAGGCAGGGAAACCTTGTGTTTGATTGATGTCAAATAGGCATTTTTCCCTTGAAAAAACGGTCCATCCGTCAGAACGGACAGACAATCGGCTTTTGCCCGCTCGTACGCTTTAGCGATCTCTTCCGGCTGAAAATGTTCTTGGATCACCCCTTTTGAAGGTGAAGCTTTTTTCACTTCGGCAATCAAGGCGATAAAGCGATTCGGCGAAAGAAGCGCATCCTTGAATGAGCGCTTTGGCAGATTCGCGTCCTCCGGCAGCACGATATCCAAAAGGTCTTCCCGCTTTCTTTCAATGATTTGATTCAGCATATATCTCTTCCTCTTCCTGTTTTAATCGCTCCAGCTGTTTGAGCGCTTCTCCGCTTTTGATCGTTTCCAGAGCTGCGGCTGCGCCTTCTTTCAGGCCGGATGCCCGGCCTGAAACATACAATGCCGCGCCCGCGTTTAAGGCGGCGATGTGAAGGGCGGAATCAGAGCTGTTGTTTCGCAAAATGTTCAGGATGAGACGGCCGCTTTCTTCAGGCGTCCCAACTTGAATGTCTCTTAGCGCGCCCGGCGGCAGCCCGACGTCGGCCGGCTCAACGGTATATTCAAATCTTTGGCCGTCTTTCAGCTCTATGACGTCTGTGGGCGATGTGATCGAAAGCTCATCAAGGCCGTCGCGGCTTGAAACAAATAGCACATGCTCCGGTTCAAATGATTCCAGAGCGCCGGCCATCAGCTTCGCCTTTTCGATTGAGTATACGCCGATGACCTGGCGCTTGGTCTTCATCGGATTGCTGAGCGGACCGAGCAAGTTAAACACCGTCCGAAAGGCGAGATCTTTCCTTACCCCAGCCACATGCTTCATTGAAGAGTGATAGCTTGGCGCATATAAAAACCCCATGTTCAGCCGCTCAATGCTTCGTTTTGTTTCCTCGGGCGTCGTCTGGATGGAAACCCCGAGATATTCCAGCACATCGGCGCTGCCGCTTTTCGAGGATACTGAACGGTTGCCGTGTTTGGCGATTTTGGCACCTGCCGCCGAGGCAATAATCGCGGCTGCAGTTGAAATATTGAAGGAGGATATTCCGTCTCCTCCCGTTCCGCACGTATCGACGACATGTTCTGGGCCCTCTATTGCAAAAGCCTTCTCCCGCATCGCCCTGACAAAGCCTGTTACTTCCTCAACCGTTTCTCCGCGGTGGGCAAGAATGGAGAGCAGTCCGCCGATTTCCGCGTCGCTCAAAGAGCCGTTCATCATCAAATGCATGATCTCGTACGCTTCTGCTTCGTTCATCGTCCTTCCGTTAACGCAAGATTTCAGCAGTTCGTTCATAGCCGTCCTCCCCCTTTTCAAGAAACATCTCTTCGGCGATTTGGATCGTTTTGAGCAAAGCCCCCGCTTTATTGCACGTCTCTTCCCATTCCTTTTCGGGTACGGAGTCGGCGACGATTCCGGCGCCCGCCTGGATTGAAGCGACCCCGTCCTTGACGCTCATCGTCCGGATCGTAATACAGGAGTCAATATTGCCGTCAAATCCGATATAGGCGATACAGCCCCCATATGTTTCCCTCGGCTCGGGCTCCATCTCGTTTAAAAGCTGCATCGCCCTGATTTTGGGAGCGCCCGTCAATGTACCGGCCGGAAATGCACTCATTAAGGCATCGACCGGATGTACGCCGGCTTTTAAAGTCCCTGTCACGATCGAAATAATGTGCATGACATGGGAAAATGACACGATTTTTGTGAACTCCGGCACATTGACAGACCCGTATTCGGCCACCCTGCCGATATCATTTCTCGCCAAATCGACAAGCATATAGTGTTCCGCTTTTTCTTTTTCATCTGCCAAAAGCTCTTTCTGCAGACGCTCATCTTCAGCTTGATCAATGCCTCTTTTTCTCGTTCCGGCGATCGGATGGATTTCAAGGTGTCCGTTTTGCACATGGATCAGCCGTTCCGGCGAACTTCCGACAAGCTCCCGGTCCGGCAGCCTGATATAGTACATGTAAGGAGACGGGTTGACCATTCTCAGCACTCTGTATAATTCAAAGGAACTGACCTTTACAGGAATATCGAACCTTTGGGAAAGCACACCCTGAAAGATATCACCCGCTTTGATGTATTCTTTCAGACGTTCGACATCTTGCAAAAACTGCGGCTTCTCATATGTGGACCGGACATGTTCAAAGCTTGGCTCGTCATGACGGCCCTGCGGGAGAAAAAGCTCCTTTGCCGTTTTTCGGTCTGACAGCCTGTGTATGAGCTCTTTCAGCTCTTCTTTGGCGGCATGATAGGCCTCTGCTTTTTCGCTCTCCGTTTCCCCGCCGTTCAGCCTGACATAATGAATAAAATGCAGCTTTTTCTGTTCGTGGTCATAGGCGATCATTGTCCGGCAGACAAACAGCAGACATTTATCCATGTTTGTTTCCCCTTGGTGCGCGGGGATTGATGGTTCGATCAGAGGCATGGCATCATAGCTTAAATATCCAACCGCCCCTCCTGAAAACGGGATCTCAAGCTCAGGCGTCTTAATAAGGCATGTGCCAGACATCCATTCCAGGACTTCTTTCAACTGCGGCGCGGTGAAAAGCTTTTTCATGCCTTTTCCGCAGGCGTGGAACTGTCCGGATTCCTCCTTGATGGTCAAAAACGGATCGAGCCCGATAAAAGAATATCTCGACCATGCGGAGGAATCATCTTTGCTTTCCAGCAAATACACAATGTCGTCTTTCAGCTTCTCGACCATTTGAATGGGCGTCAGCGTATCAACGGAAAAACTTTCGATAATGGGAATTGTTTTAAAATGCGAAGCATCCTCCATAAACGAGGAAAAATCGTGTTGAACACTCATCGTTTCTCACTCCTTTTGAACAGGCGGAGGAGAATGAGGGAAAGCTTGAGAGGTAAAAATTCAGATGTAAAATTTGCGGTAAAAATAAACAAACCCAAAAGAACATCAGTCTTTTGGGTAGAATTCATAAACGTTTTGTCTCAGCTCATCTACACTCATTCTCAAACTACCCTAATCTCAATCTCAGCTTTAGTTGTAAAACCTATATACACACTCCTGTGTATTTCTAAGGTTGCTACAATCGTATTACAATTCAGTCTTTTTTGTCAATGATAAATCAGGTCTCAAAGTTACTGCATTTTCCAAATACACGTGGCGGACTTCATCCTGGCGCATTTCAGTCTGCACGGTCATCATGACCCTGATGCACTGTTTAAGGCCGTGTTCCACATCCATTTCCTGCATGCACATGACCGGGACGTGCTGCCAGCCGTCAAAGGTTCTGACGACTTTGGCAGGAAAGGCCGCATGAATATCGGAAGTGGCGGATATCAAGATCTGGACTACTTGTTCAGGTTTGATCTTGTTTTCGATGATCATTTTTTCAATCAGCTGTTTTGTTTTTGTCGTAATGTCCTTGTCCGTGTCCTGCTCTACTGTAGTCGCTCCCCGAATACCGCGAATCATCATTCGCCTCCCTCCAATCTCCACATATTCAGCCATCGTTCGATCTCTTTTGCCGTAAAGGAATGCAGTCTCACACTGCCTATCCGGTCAAGCAGGACAAATTGAATGATGCCTCCGCGCGTTTTTTTATCGTTCAGCATCCGGCTGATGAGCGCTTCTGTTGACGTATCCAGCTTCACCTCTCCCGGATAGCCGAGCTGTTTCAGCCAGCTTGTAATCTGCCTGCGGTCAAGCGGGCAATTCAGAACTTTTTCGCTGACAAACAGGGCAAACTGCATCCCCAATGCAACGGCATCACCGTGGGTGATTTTACCATATCCGTATTCTGCTTCAACAGCATGACCCAGCGTGTGGCCGAAGTTTAAATAGGCCCTGATTCCTGCCTCCCGTTCATCTTGTGAAACGATCGCAGACTTGATCGAAATGCCCTTATACACCATATCATTCAGCTGTTCATTTGTGATCGCATCTATTGATTTGATCTTGAGAAGCTCATGTAAAAACGCTTCGTCATGGATAAACGCGTGTTTGATGACTTCCGCCAGCCCTGATCTCATTTCTTTTTCAGGCAGCGTCCCAAGGCATTCCGTATCATAGACCACCGCTTTTGGCTGATGAAAAGCGCCGATTAAATTTTTGCCGAGCGGATGATTGATGGCCACCTTTCCGCCGACTGCACTGTCATGAGCAAGCAGAGTCGTCGGAAATTGAACATAATCAATGCCCCGCATAAAAGTCGAAGCCACAAATCCCGCAAGATCGCCGACAACTCCTCCGCCGAGGGCGAGGATGCAGGAAGACCGGTCAAGATGAAACTCGATCGCTTCCGTCTGCAACTTCATGAACATATCGATCGACTTGGCTTGTTCCCCGCTTGGCACAGCCACTTTTTTAACGGGCCATTTGCTTTCGAGAAGATTGAGCAGCTCTTCTCCATAGCGTTTATCTACTTCTTCGTCGGTAATCAGAAGCAGTTTTGTCATCGGCAGGTCCAAGGATGACAGAAGCTCATCCGCGTTTTTCCTAATGCCTCCGCCGATAAAAACCGGATAAGACAGTGAAGCTGTTTCGATTTGAAGTGATTTCATTAAAAATCCCTCGCAAGTTTTCTCATCTTTTCAATGTTTTCAGCGATGCGGTCCATTTGGTCGACCCCGAATTGCTCGACGATCGCATTGGCGATTTCCCATGCCACGACTGCTTCAGCAACGACGCTCGCAGCCGGGACGGCGCATGAGTCAGAGCGCTCGATGCTGGCGCTGAAAGGTTCTTTTGTTTCAATATCGACGCTTTTCAGCGGCTTATATAAAGTCGGGATCGGTTTCATGACGCCTCTGACGACAATCGGCATCCCTGTCGTCATTCCGCCTTCGAGTCCGCCGAGGCGGTTCGTTGCCCGCGTGTATCCTTTTTCTTCATCCCAAATGATTTCGTCATGGACTTCGCTGCCGTTTTTTCGCGCGGCTTCAAAGCCGATGCCGAATTCAACACCTTTAAAGGCATTGATGCTTAAAACAGCGGCAGCCAGCTTGCTGTCAAGCTTACGGTCGTAATGAACATAGCTGCCGACGCCAACGGGAACCCCTTCGACGATGACTTCGACAATCCCGCCGATGGAATCACCGTTTGCTTTTGCTTCATCAATCGCAGCCATCATTTTTTTGCCCGCCTCTTCGTCATAGCATCTGACAGGCGACTGTTCCGTCACTTTTTTCAAATCTTCAATTGATGTGTAATTTGTATGCTCGGCCTTTACCCCGCCGATTTCCAAGACATGTCCGGCCACTCGAATGCCAAGCTGTGACAAGATCTTTTTCGCCACTGCTCCCGCCGCCACCCGGACGGTTGTTTCCCTTGCAGAAGAACGTTCAAGCACGTTTCTCATATCCCTGTGCCCGTACTTAATCGCGCCGTTTAAATCGGCGTGTCCGGGTCTTGGCCGTGAAATCTGGCGTTTCATTTCGCTTTGTTCTTCCTCTGTGATCGGTTCTGATCCCATGATTTTCGTCCAGTGGGTCCAATCTTTGTTTTCAACGACAAGGGCGATCGGAGACCCTAAAGAACGGCCGTGCCTTACGCCGCTTGTGATCCGGGCCTGATCTTTTTCAATTTGCATCCGGCGTCCGCGGCCGTAGCCTTTTTGCCGTCTCTGAAGCTCGTAATCAATGTCTTCTTTTGTGATATGAAGCCCTGCTGGGACTCCTTCAATAATTGTCGTAAGCTGCGGACCGTGAGATTCACCGGCTGTTAAATACCTCATGCTTTCGTTCTCCCTTCATCACATTAACGCTTTTAAGTAAAACTATAACACATTTTTTCGTAAAAAGTCAGCTAACTTTTTTGATAAAAGAATGTATCTGTTGATTGAAAGCCATATTTGTCGGGATTAAAGATTTGCTCTGTGCTTCCGACGAACAAAACCCCGTTCTTCTTTAAGCTTTGGCCGAACTTGCGGTAAATCGTTTCTTTCGCCTCCTCTGTAAAGTAGATCAGTACATTGCGGCATACGATAATATCAAAATCTTTTTCATAGGAGTCCGCCAATAAATTGTGCTTTTGAAAGCGGATGTTCTTCCGGATTTCATCTTTTACGGTAAAGCGGCTGCCGTTTTGTATAAAATATTGATCTTTCATCTCTTTTGGCACTTCCTGAAGCGACCTTTCCTGATAGATGCCTTCCTTGGCTTTTGCCAGCACTTTGTCATCGATGTCTGTGGCGATAATTTCATAGTCTGTCAGATATGTTTGACGGCTCAAAATCATTGACAGCGTGTACGGCTCCTCCCCCGTTGAACAAGCCGCGCTCCAGACCTTCAGTGTTTTGGACGGCTTTAATAACGGAAGAATCGTTTTTTCAAGCACATCCCATCTTTTATAGTTTCTGTAAAATTCAGAAACATTGATCGTCATTCTGTCTAACGTCTCTTGAAGAAGATGATCATCTTTTTCTAGCGCAATCGCAAATTCGCGAAAATCGCTATATCCTTTTTTTTCGTAAAGAGATGTCAGTCTCCGTTTCATTTGAGCCTCTTTATACAAAGCTAAATCTACACCTGTTATTTTTTTCCATTTATCGACGAAGAAGCTGTAATTATCCATTTTTTCTCTCCTAATCCATTCATGCTGATATGTGTATCATTATAGCTTGTTTTCATCACAATTTGTATGTTTTAAATCAAAAAACGCCCGCTTCCCGGTAAGGAGAAAGGCGTTTTTTTCCATGTAAAAAAAATCAGCTTTTCAGCTGATTTTAGTAGATCCATTGATTCATTAATTTTTCTTCTTCAATCAGTTCATTTTCATTAAAAAACAAACTGATTTCACGTGCTGCGCTTTCAGGAGAATCTGAACCGTGAATGATGTTTTTGCCGACAATCATGCCGTAGTCCCCGCGAATCGTGCCGGGCAGCGCATCTTTAGGGTTCGTCTTGCCGATCAGCTGCCTGCTTACCGCAATTGCGTCTTCGCCCTTCCATACCATTGCAAAAACAGGGCCTGACGTAATAAAGTCAACAAGCTCACCAAAAAACGGTTTTTCTTTATGCTCTTTATAATGCTCACCGGCTGTCTCCTCCGAGACGTTCATCAGCTTGGCTCCGATCAATTGTAAGCCCTTACGTTCAAATCTAGCCAAAATATCGCCGATTAGCTGGCGCTGAACGCCATCAGGTTTTACCATTACAAAGGTTTTTTCCATAATCGATTCTCCACCCCACTGTTATGTATAGGCTTTCAACACTACATCGGAAATATAACATTTTTCAAACAATTAATCAATAAAGGGTGGAGAATATTCATACTTTTGACTCATTTGTCTAAAATTTTCGCTTCCCAATGTACTTCGCAATTTGTCCCAAAGCTGTTCTTGCGCGGTTTTTCGGGAGGGTTTCAAGCAGGCGGAACGCTTTGTCCAAATACATTTCACTGACTTTAAACGATTGTTCAATGGCATCGGTTTTTTTCAGCTCTTCGATTACCGGTTTGATCTGTTCGGGAGTGGTTTCACTGTTGATCAGCTTAAGCCGCGCCTTTAATTCAGGAGATTTCAGCGCATACAGCACAGGAAGCGTCACGTTTCCCTGCAGCAAATCCCCTCCGACCGGTTTGCCGAGTTCTTTTTCGCTTGACGTAAAATCCAGAATGTCGTCGATGATTTGATAAGACATTCCGACATAATAGCCAAACCAATACAGTGTTTGATGAATGTTTTCGCCTGCTCCGGCGGCGATGGCTCCGAGCTGGCAGCTCGCCGCGATCAAAAGCGCCGTTTTCCGCTTGATCCGTCTTAAATAAGTTCTGAGGTTTTGCTCCATATTATATTTATCTTTGATTTGTTCAATTTCTCCAAGACAAACTTCAACGAGCGCCTGGGACAAAATTTCGTGCGCCTTCGGTTCGTTTATTTTGGTCATGGATTCAAGCGAGCGGGCAAACAAATAATCGCCCGTGTACATCGCAATGCGATTATCCCATTTCGCCTTAATTGTCGGCTTTCCCCTTCTCAGCTCTGCATCGTCAATGACATCATCATGAACGAGCGAAGCCATATGCATCAATTCCAATGAAACGGCGACATTTTTAATTTTGTTGATGTCGTATTCTCCGAACATGCCGCTGAGCAGGACAAACACCGGCCTGATCCGTTTGCCCCCGGCCTGCAATAAATGCAGGCTGGCTTCGCTCAGCAAAGGGTAGTCGGAGTGTACGGTCTTTTCCAACTCTTTTTCTATTAAATCAATATCCTCATTCAAAAATGAATATAACGTTGTTAATTTCATATCGATTCACCCGAGTATTTCTGTAGTCATCATCGCTTCCAGCCGACATGTGTAGCTGCTACACCGCCAGTGAACGGATGATATTGAACATTTTCTAATCCGGCCTGTTCAAATAAAGAAGCAAGCTCTTTCATACCCGGAAATTCCCTGGCGGATTCCTGGAGCCAGGAATATTCTTTGAAGCTTTTGGCAAAGAGCTTTCCGAATGCAGGCATAATAAACCGGAAATACAAATAATACAGCTGCTTGAAACCGATCATTTCCGGCTGGGACGTTTCAAGGCAGACAACCTGTCCGCCGGGCTTCACCACGCGCTTCATCTCTTTTAAAACGGCTAGATAGTCAGGGACATTGCGGAGCCCGAACCCGATGGTGACATAGTCGAATGTATTGTCCGGGAAAGGCAGCTCCATTGCATTGCCGTGAATCAATTCGATCTGGCTGTATGATTTGGTCTTTTGCTCGGCGATGCTCAGCATATTTTTGCTGAAGTCAAGACCTTTGATCTCGCCCGTTTCTCCGGCGGCCTCCGCAAGGGCGATCGTCCAGTCCGCCGTGCCGCAGCAGACATCCAGCGCTTTTGCCCCTTTCGGAACGTTCATGAGCTGCATCGTTTTATTGCGCCATTTTTTATGCTGCTTAAAGCTGATGACGGAATTCATCTGGTCATAATTTTTGTAGATTTTTTCAAACACGCCGTGCACGCGCTGTTCTTTTGACTGCTCCATGACTGTTACCCTTCTTCCACTTTC
Source organism: Bacillus sp. KICET-3 (assembly GCF_033261025.1). NCBI lineage: Bacteria > Bacillati > Bacillota > Bacilli > Caryophanales > Bacillaceae > Bacillus > Bacillus sp. KICET-3. Next base: position 2,702,684 of record NZ_CP137345.1, read on the forward strand.
TGATGATAGGTCCGTTTTTCTGGCTTAATGGCCTTTAGGCGCTCCAAAAGCCATTTCTGAACGGCAGGCTTTTTTGCAAGGCACTGGTTAATCTGAAGCTTTGCTTTTTCATAAGCCGCGACAGTCAATTGTTCACATGAAGCCTGATCTTCCGGAAACTCCTCTTTCAAAATCGTTTCCAGCAGACGGGAATCCGTTCCCTTTTCTTCGGCAGCAAGCCGCTTATAGACTAGAAAATCATTGGCTGCGGTCTTCCAGTGAGGCAGATAAAAGTGGTCGGCAAGATGATGAAAAAGTGCAGCTTCCACTATGCTGACGCTTTTTTCAAGGCTGTTTAAGTCTTTGGCGGAATGATCATACAGCCTTATTTTGTGTTCGTTGATTTCTTTGATGGCCGCTGCCAGTGTACGAATCATATAAATATCCTTCATACCCGATAGCAGGGAATAGTACATCCCGCTGAAATAATCCCCGGCCAAAACCGTCAGCTGACGGTTTTTATAGTCGTCTTGTTTAATTAAAGCTGCGGTCGTGACTTCATCATGGGTATCAAGGGCTGTTTGAACAAGCATCGCCGTTAAAATGTAATTTTCTTTGTCGGCTTCTTTTAAATCTGTTTCATCAAACAGAGCATAAAAAAGAAACAGCTTATCCTCATCAACCTTTGGCGCTGTTAAATGCTTGGCTAAATAAGGATGTGAAAGCTTTTTATTCAGCTTGATTTTCAAATGAGATAAATGTCCGTAGATGTCTTGCAAAGATATCACCCTTGTCCCAAAATTCGCAGTTTTTCTCTCAATTGTTTATGTATCTTGAGAAAGTTTAATTATATCATAATATGATAAAAAACAGCGGCTTATGCCATCTAATCAGGGGCGGAAAACGGCCGCACTATTTTTTGGATTCGCTTCTCATCTCGCCGTAGGCCGATTGAATGAGTGCTTCCCCGCGGACTTTTATGGCTGAGGTATGCTCGGTAAACTGGCAGATCATGACTTCCCCTTTATCGAGCTTTTCAGAATGGTGAAACCTCGTATCCGTTCCTCTTGTCAGGCCAATCACGTTTACGCCGTCCTCGACGGCTTTTATCACCACAAAATCATTTGATTGATTATTGGTCATCTTCATCGCACACCTTCTCATTTTTAATCATGATGTTTAATGAGCTCCAGCACTTCGGAGCGAGCGGCTACGCTTTCCCTGAACGTTCCTCTTACAGCGGAAGTAACCGTTTTTGCACCAGGCTTTTTAACGCCCCGCATCGTCATGCACATATGCTCGGCTTCTACAACCACCATCACGCCGTGGGGCGTCAATGATTCGACAATGCTGTCTGCAATCGTCGCCGTAATCCGTTCCTGCAGCTGCGGACGCTTGGCAACCGCTTCGACAGCTCTCGCCAGCTTGCTGAGACCCGTCACCTTGCCGCCCTTCGGAATATATGCGACATGCGCTTTTCCGTAAAAAGGAACGAGGTGATGTTCACACATCGAGTAGAAAGGAATATCTTTTACGAGAACAAGCTCTTCATGGTCTTCGCCAAAAATCGTTTTAAAATGCTCCTTCGGGTCTTCATTCAGCCCGGCAAAAACTTCCGCATACATTTTTGCAACTCTTTTCGGCGTATCAAGAAGTCCTTCGCGGTTTGGGTCTTCGCCGATCGCTTCCAATATCAGCCGTACAGCTTGTTCAATCTGTTCTTTGTTGATTTCACTCATTGTTTTATATCCTCCAGAAACGCATACATTTAATTCAGATTCTAGCACATTTCAGCTTATAAAAGCAAAATGAAAGGTTTTAACCCGCAAAAAGAATGCCGCTCTGAAATACGTTTTTAAATATGAAAAGCCCCTTCTAAAAGGGGCTTTCCTGTGAAGAAACAACATGGTATGTATAAAGCGTAAAAATACGGTCTATACACACATTATTTTCCTGCTACAGCGTCTTTAAGCGCTTTACCTGGTTTGAAAGCAGGTACTTTGCTTGCAGGGATTTCGATTTCTTCACCAGTTTGAGGATTGCGTCCTTTACGAGCTGAGCGCTCACGAACCTCAAAGTTACCAAAACCGATCAATTGAATTTTTTCACCGTTTTTAAGTGCATCTAAAATTGTATCAAAAACAGAATCAACTGCTTTAGTAGCGTCTTTTTTAGATAATTCGCTTGCTTCTGCAACCGCATTGATTAGTTCTGTCTTGTTCATGCCTTTCACCTCCTCCCAAAAGGTATCAATCAATAGATTATCATCATTTCTTCACAGTTCAACCTGTTTCTATACCTGTTTGAACAGAAATTTCAAATAAATATAGAAAAGGCGTTTCACGGCTTTAGCGAAAATCCCACGTCAGAGGAACGATTGTCCAATAAAGTGAAGATTTTCTGTATGTAGATTAACACATATGAAAAGCCATATCAAGCATTTTAAAGCTATGATCCCTTATTCGTCAAGGTTTAAGCAGAATGATCCGAACAAATATTCCTGTTTTTCCTTTTTTACTCATATTCTTTCCTATATTTCCAGTTTTCTCCCCTTCTTTTTTCCAAAATAAAAAAAGACCTCCCGTATCATAAGAGGTCTCCCTTTTTATAAGATAATCGCGATTAAGCCGCCAGAACCTTCGTTTATGATCCGTTCCAGCGTTTCCTTCAGCTTGTATCTCGCGTTTTCCGGCATGAGGGACAGCTTTGCCTGAATGCCTTCTCTGACGATTGAGCTGAGGCTTCTTCCGAAAATGTCGGAATTCCAGATTGATAGCGGATCATCCTCAAAGTCCTGCATTAAATAGCGGACAAGTTCTTCGCTTTGCTTTTCCGTCCCGATGATCGGCGCGAATTCGCTTTCGACATCGACTTTAATCATATGAATCGATGGCGCCACCGCTTTCAGGCGCACTCCGAATCTTGATCCCTGCCTGATGATTTCAGGCTCATCAAGGCTCATGTCGGTCAATGCCGGAGCCGCGATCCCGTAACCGGTTTGCTTCACCATTTTCAACGCATCGGACACTTGGTCATATTCCGTCTTCGCATGGGCGAAATCCTGCATCAGCTGCAAAAGATGATCCTTTCCTCTGATTTCTACGCCGACGACTTCCCGTAAAATTTCATCATACAAATAATCGGGAGCGTACAGATCGATTTCCGCGATTCCCTGCCCCATCTCAATTCCGGCGAGGCTGGCCCGCTCGATAAAGTCAAATTCGCTGAAGTGGCCGACGACCCGATCGACATCTCTTAATCTTTTAATATCTTTGACGGTTTCTTTCACCGAATCCTGATAGTTTTGGCGCAGCCAATGATTTTCTTTCAGCACCATGACCCAGCTCGGCAGATTGACATTCACTTCAAGCACTGGAAATTCGTAAAGCGCTTCTCTCAAAACGCTGAGCACATCGGCTTCCCTCATGCTCTCAACGCTCATCGCGAGAACGGGAATATCATACTTTTCCATCAGTTCGTGTCTGAGCGCTTCTGTTTCCGGATGATACGGGCGGACTGAATTGATAACCATGATGAACGGTTTTCCGACTTCCTTTAATTCATCAATCACTCTTTCTTCAGCCTCAATATAATCCTGCCTCGGAATCTCTCCGATGGTTCCGTCGGTCGTGATCACGACGCCGATTGTCGAGTGCTCCTGAATCACTTTTCTCGTGCCGATTTCGGCCGCTTCGTGAAACGGAATCGGCTCTTCATACCAAGGGGTGTTGATCATCCTCGGTCCGTTTTCATCTTCGTATCCTTTTGCGCCAGGCACCGTGTAGCCGACACAGTCTACGAGTCTTATATTCACATCGAGTCCGTCACTGACATGAACTGACATCGCCTGATTGGGAACAAACTTCGGTTCTGTGGTCATGATAGTTTTGCCAGCGGCGCTTTGGGGGAGCTCATCCTGCGCGCGCGCCCGGTCTGCTTCATTGTTGATATTCGGGAGCACCACTAGCTCCATAAATTTTTTAATAAACGTAGATTTTCCTGTACGGACAGCTCCTACGACACCTAAGTATATATCGCCTCCTGTTCGTTCAGCGATATCCTTGAAAATATCGACCTTTTCCAAGTGATCCCCTCCCGGACTTCCAATCCTTTTCAATTTTTTACTTCTTCATCATTCAAAAACAGGACACTACATTGTATGACGTTGTCCTATTTCAATATGACAGCTCAGGGAAATTTTTTCGGCATGCATGAAAAAACCTTTCTCCTTATTGTATGCAGAGGAGAAAGGTTCATGACTAATTCTTGCAGGGCGGCTCTATTGCAAAAAAACAGGCTCCTGCTTGTCGTTCACTGTATATTTGACTGAAAATGCCGGTACAAAAGGGGTCTCCTTCCAGATGAGGTCCTGGATTTCCTCTCCTGGCTTGACGGTCTTTCCTGATTTTTTGATCAATTTGGCTAAATCCACACGGTAATCTACTTGAATTTCACCCTTTTGATCGACAAGAAGCGGAAGAGAGGTGCCGGTTAATGGACTGGCGACCGCAGGCGCATCCTTGAGCCCCAATTTTTTATAATCAAGCATAAATAAGTTCTTAGAAACGACTTTCTGATAGGGCGGATACCGGTGCTGATCTTTGTACATCTCGACCCGGAGCTTCAGCTCGCGGATCGCTTCCGACATTTTGACGTCAATCAGCTTGACGGTCGGCTTGTTCTCCACATCCACAAGAACATAGAGGTATTCGCCTCCGTTTTCATAGGAAGTGCCCGGCGGTTCAGCCAAATAGCGGGGAGACAGCCTGTTAAAATCGATAGGATATTTTTGATAGATTGGGACTGACATATCTTTTGTTTTAATCGGAAGAAGGCCTCCCGTCGCTTTCCTGAACTCATTAACCGCCGCCTGCACCTCTTTCAGCTGCTGTTCATACGGTGCGCTGTGTTGCGCCTTTCTTTCTTCAGGGTATAAACATCCGCTTAGAAACATGGCTGTGAATATAAATGTGAGCAGTACGTTGATTTTTTTCATACGAATCTTCCTTTTAAACGTTAGTCATTGACGGGACCGCTGAAGACAACGATAAAGACGATAACGCCGGAAATGAGCATGCAAGTATATGCCAGAAACGAAGTTGCGATTTTCAAAAAACGGTTTTTAAATTTATATCTGCTGATGTATATAGCAATCACCGCTAAAAACATCAGACCCATCGATCCCAAAGCAAACCACATTTTTAACATACCGAGACTCACACTAAAAGCCCTCCTTCTCTATCATTCTCTTATGATGTAAGCGTTATATTTCATTTTATATAAGAAAAACCAGAAGTTCAACAGCTTTTCCAATTTTTCGTAGCATATGAACCGGCACAAAAAAAAGCCTGAAGCAAAGAGGGGGACTTTGCTTCAGGCCTACTCACGATGACTATAAAAACCCAATTGACAAGATACAGCTCTTCCAGACTTCGATTCTATTTTATGCAAGTCTACGGACAAATGTATCCTCTCTTGCCTAGGTCTCCAAAATGTTTCAGTTTTTTTGTGCAAACTGCAGGAGAGCGGGAAAAAGCTGTGATGGGCTGGTCATTTTATTCGGTTTTCAAATGTATTCACAAGATCTTCCATCTCGTGTGTTTTGACTCTTGCCATTAATGATTCGACAGCTATGTCAACTTTTTTGCCGTCAAACAAAACCTTGTGCAAGGCTTCAGTGATCGGCATCTTGACATCATACTTCTGCGAAAGTTGATACGCCGCTTTTGTTGTGCGGACCCCCTCAACGACCATCCCCATTTCATTAAGAACTTCTTCAAGTTTGAAGCCTTTACCCAGCATATTACCGGCGCGCCAATTTCGTGAATGGACGCTTGTGCAGGTAACGATCAGGTCTCCGATTCCCGTAAGTCCCGAAAACGTCAGCGGATTTCCGCCCATTTTCGTCCCCAATCGGGCGATTTCCGCCAGGCCTCTTGTAATCAGTGCGGCTTTTGCGTTATCACCGTAGCCCAAGCCGTCCGCAATTCCAGCGGCAAGCGCAATCACGTTTTTTAAAGCGCCTCCGATCTCGACGCCGATGATGTCTGGATTTGTATAAACGCGAAAATTCTGATTCATAAACATATCCTGAATCTCCTGAGCGGATTCCAGGCTGTTTTTCGCTGAAACGGTTACCGTGGTCGGGTGTCTCAGTCCAACTTCTTCGGCATGGCTTGGGCCTGAAAGAACGACGATATCCTCCCTTATGTCTTCTGGGATTTCCTCTTCCATCATCTCCGAAATTCTAAGCAGTGTATCAGGCTCAATTCCTTTAGAAACATGGACAAAGATCGACTTTTGTTTAATAAAGGAGATCGCCTTTCTGAGAACTTCACGGATCGCTTTTGTCGGAACAGCGACAATAATCGTTTTCACATCTGCCAATGCAGCCTGCAAGTCCGTTGTCGCATAAACCTTCTCAGGCAGCTTGACGCCGGGCAGGTAGTCGTTGTTTTCATGATGTTCATTGATTTGCCGTATCAGGTCATCGCGATTCCCCCATACGCACACATCGTACTGGTTGTCCGCCAAGACGAGCGCCAATGCTGTTCCCCAGCTTCCGGCTCCTAGAATTGCTACTTTACTCATTCCATTACACCTCTTTATTTTCTTGCTCTTGCGAAAATCTTGATGGGTGTTCCTTCAAAACCGAATGCGTCCCTGATCCGGTTTTCCAAAAACCGTTCATAAGAAAAATGCATGAGCTCCGGATCATTGACAAAGACGACAAAAGTCGGCGGCTTCACTGCCACTTGCGTCGCATAATAAATTTTTAAACGCTGCCCGCTATGGGTCGGCGTCGGATTCATTGCCACCGCATCCATAATAATATCATTAAGAATGTTGGTTTGCACCCTCATCGAATGGTTTTCACTTGCCGTTACGATGGCGGGCATCAATGTATGAATCCGTTTTTTCGTCAACGCAGACATGAACAATACAGGCGCATAATCTAAAAATTGAAAGTGCTCCCTGATATTTTGTTCAAATTCTTTCATTGTACGCTCATCTTTTTCTACGGCATCCCATTTGTTGACCACGATGACAACGGCTTTTCCTGCTTCATGGGCATAGCCGGCAATCCGCTTGTCCTGCTCAATAATGCCTTCTTCGCCATCCAAGACGACGGCCACCACTTCCGAACGGTCGATTGCCTTTAAAGCTCTGAGGACGCTGTACTTTTCAGTTGATTCATATACTTTTCCTTTTTTTCTCATTCCGGCGGTGTCAACGATGACAAACTCGCGCTGATTATACGTAAATTTTGTGTCAACGGCATCGCGCGTTGTTCCGGCAATATTGCTGACGATGACGCGCTCTTCTCCGAGCATGGCGTTAACAAGCGACGATTTCCCGACGTTTGGCCGCCCGATCAGGCAAAATTGAACCACTTCATCATCGTATTTCGTGTCAGGTATGTTTTTAAAATGCTCGCTGACCGCATCAAGCAAATCACCGAGACCAAGGCCGTGCGTTCCGGAAATCGGGTACGGCTCGCCAAAACCGAGTGAATAAAAATCATAAATATTCGCCCTCATTTCCGGATTATCGACTTTATTGACCGCGAGAACGACCGGTTTTTTTGTCCGGTATAAAATCTTTGCCACCTCTTCATCAGCGGCTGTAACGCCCTCACGCCCGTTTGTCATAAAGATAATCACATCGGCTTCGTCCATGGCGATTTCCGCCTGATGGCGAATCTGCGCCAAAAACGGTTCATCTCCGATTTCGATTCCGCCTGTATCAATGAGATTAAAATCATGGTTCAGCCATTCGGCTGAGCTGTATATCCGATCCCGTGTCACACCGGGTGTATCTTCCACAATCGAAATTCTTTCGCCCGCAATCCGGTTAAAGATCGTAGACTTCCCAACATTGGGTCTTCCAACTATGGCTACGACAGGTTTTCCCATAGTACCCTTCCTTTCAATTCTCTTCCAGCATTCTTTTCAGGAATGATCATCCGCATATTCAAATATTCATCGTGAAGAAAGAAACCCTTCTTTTTTTGTACAGAAGGGCTTAACTCATATATTATATCAATTTCTAAAGAGATCACAACTGTAATTAAAAATGTTTCACGATCAAATACAGGTCATCTCCTATTCCATGGGCGATTCCGTCAAGGATCGCTTCTAGATTTTTGGCATACTTGTTCATTTCCTCGGCATCATCACAATAAAACACGCTAGTCCCTCCGATGACCCGGTCCCGCCTTGTCGTCACGACCGCCAGAATATAACTTTGAATTGTGATTGAATCGCTCATCGAATCACCTTACCATGCTGTTCTTTTATAAACTCCATCGGCACGCGTATCGCATTTTCCAGTGTCGGGACATCCCCGATCACTCTGATGGCCGTCTCCTTGTCCTTAATGACAGGAAGAACGAAAATCGCCACCCGGCCGTCATTTAAATCCCTCTTGGCCAAAGGTGTCAGGGATGGTTCACCCGAATCGCGGTACACCCCGAGAACGTTTGAGACATCAAATAAAATCGCCTGCCTTTGGCCGAGATTTGCAAGGGTGACAGCCGAATTGAAATTTTTCGGCTTCAGGACAAAGCCCATTCCATGCTCCAGAATCAGCTTTTGCTTTTCGGGGATCCCGATGTTCATGATGTAAATATCGTCTACATAAAGCCCCTGGTCCTCAAAGTGCAATGGTTGATGCTCTATATCGGCAATATGCTTAATAAAACTGCCGGACATCAATATGCGGCCGATGATAAAACAAAACAGCGCCATCACCATTCCGGCCCATACGGATGAAAAGAGAATATAGGTCAGCGTCGTCAAAAGCGCTGTGAAAATGACGATGTAATTCCGGCTTTCAAAAGCGATCGCAATTCCTTCGATATAGGTGCTTCCTCTTGAAACGAGCTCATAGCCGTCCAGCTGTGTCAATGTTTCTCTTTCCATATTGCGGACATCCCTGAATTGGGTCGCTGCTAACGTCAAGAACGTAATCGCTGTATAATCGGATTTCAAAATAGACGGGATGATGACCGCTCCGATTGAAGCTGCGATCATGGCCTGAGCTATATGTACTGTTTTTCCGTGAAGATAAGTTGGATACTGGCGGTAATCGGTCCGCAGCATGTACACTCTGACGATAATCCCGGCGACAATGCCCAAGATAATCGGATAGGTATATTGATTCATGACATTTTTGTTGCTCCTTTGTTCAATCGCTTCCATTTTTGATGAATCTGCTGTACAAGCCGCTCATATTGGGAAACTCCGTACAGCAGGACGATGCCTGCCGAACACATCGAAAGCCAAGAATATCCTCCGGCAACAAGGCCTTCATGAAACTTTCTGATGATGAGCGAATATAAAAGCTCTCCATGGCACATCCCGAGCACCATAAGCGCCAGGCGGTTTATGAAGCTTTTTTCAAATGTCAAGGTCATGATGACAAACAAGATGATGATCAGCCACTCAGGCTTTAGGATAAACCAAACCGGATCATATAATGCAAAAAGAAACAAAAATCCGTAGGCAGACACCATTGAAAGATGAAGCAGCAAGCGCTTGATACTTCTATGGAGCGCCGCATAGCCGCCAAGCAGATAAGCGCCCGCATAAAACAGCAGATAAGCGCCGTTCAACAACAGGATAAAGCGGACTTGATACATACTTAATATGATGTTGAGCAAAATAAATGCCGAGGCAAAAAAACGGGTTCTGTTTTTCTCAAGAATAAATGTGGTTAAAACCCATAAAAACCACATTGACCAATAGTAATAAAATTCTTCCATTGTTTTCGTCCTCCATATTTTAGTATGGAGTGACTGAGGAATTTTTAAACGTGCAATAAGGAGGGAAAGGCATTTGGGAAAAGACAGGCAGGAAAAGAAATTGAAGCAGCAAAGGCGCACCGAATCGGACCGTGATCAGTCCATCGCCCATAACGGAGCTACCTCTCTTGAAAGCGCGGAGGAAGCGCGTAAACGAAACCCATAAGTAAAAGGCAGCTTGCCGCAGAGCTGCCTCTGGTTCGCAAAAGCCGCCGGTTAACCGGCGGCTTTTAGCGCATGCTGTAAGCTGAAGAATCAATTCCTCTTGCTTTCAGCCAATGGTATGTATCCCCTTTTAAAACGAGAGGGGCTTTTTTCAGTTCATCTATTGTTTTACAGCCGAGCACGGTCATGATCCTTTTCAGGTCACTGATAAGACCGGTTATTTCTTCGACTAATGCGTCCTCTCCAGACGTTGTCAGCACTTTGAGGAAGTAGCCGGCCATTCCTGCCGCAGACGCTCCTAAAGCAATCGATTTGGCGAGATCGAGGGCGTTTTGAAGTCCTCCTGAGGCGATAACCGTCCCATGTTCACTGCATACGGTGCTCACCTCGGCAATGCTGGCAGCTGTTGATATGCCCCATTGATTGAAAAACTCGACCGCCTGATCTCTGCGCAAATTTTCGATTTCCGAGAAATTCGTCCCGCCATAGCCGCCGACATCCACCGCCGCAGCTCCCGCGTTAAAGAGTTTTGTAGCGGTTTCTCTGCTCATTCCGAATCCGACTTCCTTTACGGAAACGGGGACGCTGACCGTGCGGCAAATCTCTTCGATGCGTCGCAGACGTCCTTCAAAGCAGCGGTCTCCTTCAGGCATGACGATTTCCTGAATGACATTGAGATGAATCTGAAGCAGATCTGCTTCAATCATATCTACAGCCCGCTGGGCCTGATCAACCGTCGCTTCGCTCCCTAAATTGGCAAACACGAGGCCTTTTGGATTTTCCTGTCTGACAACCTCATAAGAAGGCCGTTCTGCCGGGTCGTTTAAAGCTGACATTTGGGAACCGACGGCAACCGGTATGTTCGTTTCTGCGGCGGCTCTGGCCAATGCTCTGTTAATCTCAAGTGTCGTCTGTCCGCCTCCGCCTGTCATCGCATTGATAAAAATAGGCGAACTTAAGAACAGTTCGCCTATTTTTGTTGAAGTATCAACTTGTGACAATGCCGTTTCCGGAAGGCTGACGTGAACAAACGTAATATCATCGAACCCTGTCAAACGTTTTTGTCCGGTGGACAGGGCATGTTCAATGTGTTGTTTTTTTCTCTCGGCTCGCGTCACCATCATCACCAAATTATTTTAATTTATTCAGTTTGTCTCCAATCATTTCTCCGAGCTGGAATCCTGAAGACTCTTCCTTCGCCTGATACTGGCGGTAGTCTTCCTGTTCTGTTTTATCGTTTTCTTCAAGCTCCTTCATGCTCAAAGAAATCCGTTCTTCGGCTTCATTGACATCAAGAACCTTGACTTTCACGTCCTGGCCTTCTTCAAGCACTTCGTGAGGTGTTCCGATGTGTTTATTTGAAATTTGGGAAATGTGAACAAGACCTTCAACACCAGGAAGCACTTCCACGAAAGCTCCGAAGCTTACCAGACGCTGGACTGTTCCGTCAAGGACGTCTCCCGGTTTCACTTTTTCACCGATGTTGGCCCATGGCCCCGGAAGCGTTTCTTTAATGGATAATGAAATCCGTTCATTGTCGCGGTCGACGGAAAGCACTTTCACTTTTACATCCTGGCCTTCTTCAACAACGTCTGACGGCTTCTCAACATGTGAATGTGAAAGTTGTGAAATATGAACAAGTCCGTCAATGCCGCCGATATCAACGAAAGCCCCGAAATCAGTCAAGCGCTGGACCTTGCCTTCAAGAACCTGTCCGGCTTCAAGCGTCTGCAGGAATTCCTGCTTTCTTTCGGACTGTTCTTTTTCGACAACCGCACGGTGGGACAAAATCACGCGGTTTTTATCTCTGTCAAGCTCAACGACCATCAGCGTAAGCGTCTTTCCTTTATAATCCGTAAAGTCTTCGACGAAATGAGCCTCGACAAGCGATGCCGGAATAAATCCGCGCACGCCTATATCAACGACAAGACCGCCTTTGACAACGTCTTTAACTTCGGCTTCAAAAATTTCTTTTGACTCAAATTTTTTCTCTAGGTCTTCCCAAGCGCGGTCTGCATCAACAGCACGTTTAGATAAAATCAAGGCGTCGTCTTCCACTTTTGTCACTTTCAATTCAAGCTCATCGTCAACATTGACGACATCTGATGCTTTTTCTACATGGAGACTTGATAATTCACTGATTGGAATAATACCGGTTTGCTTGCAGTTGGGAATGTCGACATCGACATGCTTGTCCTCTACTTTGGTTACAATCCCTTTGACCACATCTCCAACCTCTGGTACTTGAACATCAATTTGATTCATTTCCTCTGTCATTTCAATAACCTCCTTGGTCCAAACCTACACAGCTTTTGTAAAAACGGTTATACCGAACTGAGCGTAAACATCAATCCGGACAGCCGAATATGTACTAAAGAACTATTCAAAATGGATATTTGAATGTTCTATAAAATGATTTATTATTACTAACTTCTAATAAAAGCATGTGTTTGTCAAGTCAAAACATGCGGACAAAACGTAATTTGTCCGATTTTTTTAATTTTGCGCCTTTTTGTCTACTACCTGCAGGATTTTTTCGGCCACTTCAGCGATGGAAAGTGAAGTCGTGTCGATTTCAAGCGCGTCATCCGCTTTCTTCAGAGGCGAAATCTCCCGCTCGGAATCAAGCTTATCGCGCCTTCTGATCTCCTCTGCAAGCGTTTCATAATTAACATTGTACCCTTTTTTGAGATTTTCTTCAAAGCGGCGTTTGGCCCGTTCTTCGACTGATGCCAAAAGGAAAATCTTCACTTCCGCATCCGGGAGGACATGGGTGCCGATATCACGGCCGTCCATGACGACTCCGCCTTTCACGGCAAGCTGCTGCTGCCTTCTTGTCATTTCTTCGCGGATCCCTCTGTGCTTGGCGACAATCGATACCTGATTGCTGACTTCGTCTGTACGGATCGCTTCTGTTACATCTTCGCCTGCAATAGATACCTTCTGTTCCCCATTTTCCGAAACGGTAAGATCGATGGCCGAGTCTTTCAGGAGCTGGGTCAAGCCGGCCTCATCCGTCAAATCGACGCCTTTTTTCAGCGCCAAATACGTAATGGCCCGGTACATGGCGCCGGTATCAATGTAAACATAGGCTTTTTTTCGAGCCACGATTTTCGCCACAGTGCTTTTTCCGGCTGCGGCAGGGCCGTCGATTGCAATACATAATTTCTTTTCCATAATTCCTCTCCTTGCTCTCTGGTACTCCTTATAGGATTGTATCATGTTCTCAGCGAAAAAGGGGAGATTTTCACGTCGATTTACGGCTTAAATGTCTCGATCCATTCGCCGATATTCATTTTATTCACGCCTTCATACTGCACAACCTTTGACAGATAAGGCTCCGTCTGAGAAAAATGGTAGAGAAGCTGCACACATAATAAAATCATTCCCTGAACGACGAGTATTTTGATTAATATCCGCTCAAATGTTTTCATAAAAATTCCTCCGTGCTTTACCGGAACCGCCGATAAGCCTTTTCATTGAAATATATGGGCTGGCCTCCGCCTCCCATACCATCAGTATGGAAATGTTCACCGCTAATTATTCCGGATGCCAAAAAGGAAAAGGCGTATCGGCCGCCTTTTCCCTTTGTCTTTTTACAATCCCTTGTATATCGGTTCTGCACTTTTCATTTTTTCTATTTTTTCTTCGCTGCCGTCGTTCGCGTTGATGAACATGCGGAACGTATCGTTTTCGATCGTCCCCAGCATTTCATAGCAGAGGACCTCCTGAGAGTCCTCGTTTGTAATCAGGGCAAGCCGTGTTTCCTGGACTTTTACATTATGATTCAGACTCGCTTTCGCTTTCTCAGGCGTCAGCTTAGGCTTTGGAAGGTCCCTTTTCCTGTGGGATGTCAGAAAATCTTTTGCAGAAAAACCGACAATTTCCCCATCGTCAAGGGCAACCTTCATGCGGATGCTGTCAGGGTAAAGCCATACGCCATCCTGAACGGGAACAAATGAAAACACGCCGACACCGTCATATTGAGAGCTTTCGTCCATTTTAAGGTCATCTGTGTCATAACCGTTCTTTTTCAAAAATTGCAGCGCACGGTTTGTGGCATCGTTTAAGCTGATTTTTTCATCCTTGATTTTTTTGTTTTGAATCAGGTAGACCGGATACCCGCCTTTTTCGGTGATGTCCATATAAATATCGGATTTTTGGTCGGGGTCCTGCATGCTGACGGAGTAGACATCTTTGTTCGTCTTCCTGCCGCTTTTCGCTACTTTAATATTGTAATTTTTGTCTTGGGCAAATTTTTGGGCAATCTTTTTCGCTTCTGCCTGGGTGATTTTATCGCCCTTTAAATGATTATATCCTTTTTCCTCTTTTACCTTGTTTGTCATGGCCGCCGGGCCTAAATCGGTATCCGAGAACGCGTTTGCTGTATTTTCAACCGTTTTAAAGCCGTCGATGATGGTATTGTCGCTTTGCTTCTGGCCGGAAGCAAGCGCAAGCTCGACATCCATCCATCTTAAATTATTGTCAATGATCAGGTGCTGGACATTGCGCAGTTCATTTTGTATATCTTTCGATTTTTCGTAAAGCTTGTTCAAAGATGAATACTCTTTTTTATTCAGCGGTTCTTTATCAAGGTCGCGAACGGCTGTTTTATAACTGAAATCCCCGACGTTTGCCAAAAACTCTTCCGTTTTATTAAACGGCATAAGTGTAAGGGGAAGCTGGCTGACATTGTTGTGTGCTTCTGACGTTGTTCTCCAGACTTCTGCCAGGGCGGGGGAAAGCGTTTTTTTGCTGTTCATGGCAAGCGTGCTGCCGATTTGATCGTGAAGCTGGTCCACCTGATACGTTAAATCGTGGAATGCCCGCTGATAATTGTTTTCGGCATGCAGCAAGACCGCGTCTTTCTCCTGGTGTTCTTTATAACCCCAGTAGCTCGTTCCGACAATGGCGATTCCTAAAATGGCGATTAAAATTCCTCTGATCATTTATAACACCTCGCTTTTATTCACAGAAAATGTGTTTGCCTATCCTTTTGATTTGAGGTCTTCCCCATATCCACGGGCTCGTGGCTGTGTCAGGGTTGAAATAGTATAAGGCATTTTCTGAAGGGTCCCAGCCGTTGATGGCATCCAGCACGGCTTTTTTCGCCGTTTTATCCGGCGTCATATAAATTTGGCCGTCGGCCACCGCCGTGAAGGCGAGCGGCTCAAAAATAACGCCGGCTACCGTATTCGGGAAAATCGGGCTGTCAATCCTGTTTAAAATTACAGCCGCCACCGCAACTTGGCCGTCGTATGGTTCACCGCGGGCTTCACCGTAAACCGCTTGGGCCAATAGGTTGATGTCATTGTTTGAAAAGCCGCCCGGCATGTTGGCAGCGACCGCATCGTATTTTCTCGGTGCCGCTTGTTTTTCCGGCTGTTTTGGGGCCGCCTGCTGTTTCTGTTGCTGCTTTGGGGCCGCCTGCTGCTTCTGTTGCTGCTTTTGCGCCGCGTACTGCTTTGGAGCGGCCTGCTGGCGCTGTCTGGCCTCCGCTCTTTGTCTCGCCTGCTGCTGCACTTCTTTTGAAGGCTTTGTCTGATACTTCAGCGGCATGCCTCCGTAATGGGTAAATTGGTTACCTTTTCTAAGCTGTTTGTGCACATAAGCACTGTAGTATTTTGTCGTGTTGACTAAATGTTGTTTTGTTTTCGGTCCGACAAGACCGTCTGTTTCCTTCAATCCAAACCGGTGCTGAAAATTGCGGACCGCCCAGTATGTCGCCCATCCATAAACACCGTCAATCTTGCCATTATAATAGCCGTTATATTGAAGTCTTGCCTGAAGTTCAATTACATCGTCCCCCGTCGCCCCCCGCTGTATCACTTGCGCAGTAAAGGCGGAGCTTGTTTGACTGAATGGAAGTGAAAGACTTGTTGCCATAAGGGTACAAAGAATGACATTCAAACAAAAAGAACCTTTCGACTTCATGTTTTAAGCCTCCTCCAGCATTTTTGTACCCATATCTTTTGTAGCGAGGCAGATTTTATACACGCTTTCCTTTCTGTTTCAATCCAATAAACATTTGGCTCAGCTGTTTCAAAAAGAGCATTTTGGAAAATAAAATAGCCGCCTTGATAAAGGCGGCTACAGATCGAGCGGCTGTTCCCCGGCATGGATGGAACGGGCTTTTTTTGCTTTTCGCAGGCCGAACCACCATAGAAACACCATAAAGGGCAGCATAAAATACATCCAATTTTTAAGAGCAAGGAGAATATAATCATAAAAGCCGTGAAGTACAGCCGGCACAAAAAACGACAGCAAAAGCCATTCCAGCTGCTTTTTGCGCTTCGAAAAACGTGCTTTACCGATATAAAAGCCCATAATAACGCCGAACAAGGCATGGCTTGATACAGGAAGAAGCGCCCGCGCAAACGCGTGCTCCACCCCGTTTCCGATCAAGTACAAAATGTTTTCCAGTGTGGCAAATCCGAGCGAAATGCTTGTCCCGTAAACGATTCCGTCATAATGTTCATCAAAATCGACATGCTGGTAAATGCTGAACATGAGCAAAAACCATTTTAAAAATTCTTCCAAAAACCCGGAAGATAAAAACGAGATGACAAAGTTGCTCTCAGATATGTTTTCTTTTTCCAAAACATACTGTATGAACATCGTCGGAAAGACGAGCAAGACTCCTAGTATAAAAAGGCGGATAACCATACGGATGGGCTCTGTTTCATACTTTTCCTTCAAGTAAAAATACATCAACAATGCGATTCCTGGAGCTACGCCTGCGGAGATAATTCCGAACATGTGAAACCTCTTTCCTTTCCATCTGATTCTATCCTACCATGATTCACAATGTTTTGAAATTGAAAAAGGCAGGCGAAAAAAACAGCTAATAGCAAAACTTGTCTTTTATTCCATCGTCATAGCTTGCAAGCAGAACCGCCAATTTGATCCGCGCTTTTTTGCTGTCATAATCTTTTCCGAGAATGACGCCTTTTTTGACGAGGTCATAGCTGCTGCCGGCGTAGTCATAAGTTGTATAGACCTGGCCTTCTTCTGCGCTTGTTGTGACCACGATATGAACGCCTTTTTGCAAAGCGGCCTCTATATCCGCCACCATTTTCGGCGTCACCTGCCCCCTCCCGACGCCTTCAAGCACGATTCCGGCGGCTCCTTCCTGCACAGCGGCGCGGATAAACTTCCCGTCCGCATCAAGATAGCTTTTAATAATATCGACCACAGGGAGGCTTTTTTTCAGCTGATGCACGTCCCGTCTTAGCGGCTTCTGATAGACGTATACTTTATCATTGTCAATGATCCCGAAGTATCCAAAACCAAATACGTCGAAACCCTGAAGATTTGACGCATGAACTTTTTTAACGTAGCGCGCATTGAAAATCCTTTCGTTAAAAACGACAACCGTCCCGGCTCCTCTTATCTCCTTGCTGCAGGCGGTATAAACGGCGTGCCTGATATTTGTATATGCGTCACTCCCCTGCTCCTCCGGGGGGCGCTGTGAGCCTGTGACGACAACCGGCCGGTCGTCCCGGATGGTTAAATCGAGGAAGTAGGCCGTTTCCTCAAGCGAATCAGTCCCGTGCGTTACAACAGCGCCGTCATACGTGTCATCTTCGAAGACCTTTTCGATGGCGCTTTTCAGCTGGAGCAAGTCTTGAAAGGTAATGTGCATGCTCGGAAGCTGAAACGTCGGATATACATCGACTTGCACATCTTCCGGAAGCTTGCAGATTTCGGCCAATTCCGTACCGCTGATGGCGCCTGCCGCAAGCCTTCCGCTTTCTGTCTTTCTGCTTGCGATCGTTCCGCCCGTCGTGATGAGAGCCACTTTATTTTTCATCGTAGGATGCCCCTTTTCGTCATAATCTGTGCTGCTATAAAAAAAGAGAGCACATCTATATATAGAATATGCTCTCTTTCTTGAGTTACAAACCGCAAACTAAAGAATATTTATATCCGTTTTGCGATCTCAGCGGCTATCATTCCGCCATGGAAACGCCCGTTTTCGATGAAAATTTCATTTGCATTGTTCCCGGCAGCGATCACACCGGCGATGAAAATGCCTTCTTCGTTTGTCTCCATCGTTTCTTCATTAAACAGCGGGCGGCCTGACTCAGGCTCAATTTCAACCCCCATTTTTTCAAGAAAGCTGTGATCGGGATGGTAGCCTGTCATGGCAAACACAAAATCGTTTTTAATCATCTCTTCCTCTTTGGAATCAATCGTAAAGGTCAGCTGATCCTCTGTGATTTCCTTGACGACCGCACGAAACTCCATCCGTATTTTCCCGTGTTTGACGAGGGACACGAATTCAGGCAGAATCCACGGTTTAATGCTCGGGGAATATTCTTTTCCCCTGTATAAAACGGTCACTCTTGCTCCGGCTTTCACAAGCTCCAGCGCAGCGTCAACACTTGAGTTCTTTCCGCCGATGACCGCAACATCTTTGTCAAAATAAGGATGCGCTTCTTTAAAATAATGAAAGACCTTGGGCAGATCCTCACCCGGTACATTCATATAATTCGGGTTGTCATAGTATCCCGTCGCAACGATGCAAAACGAGGCCAAATACACATCTTTTGACGTCTCGACTAAAAAGCGGTTCTTTTCTGTTTTCGTTACAGAGTGGACCTTTTCAAAAGCATTGATTCTTAAATTCTTCCGTTTGGCCACTTCCCTGTAGTAGGCGAGCGCCTGGTTTCTGACCGGTTTGCGGTTTTCCGTGATAAAGGCAACATCACCGATCTCAAGCTTTTCACTTGAGCTGAAAAACGTCTGATGGGTAGGATATTGATAAATGCTGTTTACGATATTCCCCTTTTCAATGATGAGTGCATCGATTCCGATTTGCTGCAATGCAATACCTGCTGAAAGCCCGCAGGGGCCGCCGCCGATAATGATCACTTTTTCTTCTTTCATGTTCCGTTCATCTCCTGTCATATCCGAAAAACAAAAAATCTCCTATTTTAGGATAGGAGATTTTTTGACTTGTTGCAAATGCTATGCTTATATCCAGCCTCTGAACCGTGATGCTTCCGCCATTTTCCTGACGCCCACCATGTAGGCGGCAAGCCGCATGTCGATTCTGCGGTTTTGGGCCATTTCATAAATGTTGTTAAACGATTTGACCATCATTTTTTCCAGTCTTTCTTCCACTTCTTCTTCAGACCAGTAGAAGCCCTGGTTGTTTTGCACCCATTCAAAATAGGATACCGTGACACCGCCGGCGCTCGCCAATACATCGGGAACCAGGAGGACCCCGCGGTCTGAAAGAATTTGCGTCCCTTCAAGCGTTGTCGGGCCGTTTGCGGCTTCAACAACGATTTTCGCTTTAATGTTATGCGCGTTTTCTGCGGTGATTTGGTTTTCAATCGCCGCCGGCACTAAAATGTCGCATTCCAGTTCAAGCAGCTCCTGGTTTGTAATCGTGTCGTTAAAGAGCTTTGTGACGGTTCCGAAGCTGTCTCGGCGGTCAAGCAAATAATCGATATCAAGACCTTCAGGGTCGTATAAGCCGCCGTATGCATCAGAAATGCCGACTACCTTTGCGCCTGCGTCATGCATAAATTTCGCAAGATAGCTTCCCGCATTTCCGAACCCCTGCACGACGACAGAAGCCCCTTCGATATCGATGTTTTTCTTCTTCGCCGCTTCTTTAATACAAATCGTAACCCCTTTTGCTGTCGCAGATTCTCTGCCGTGAGAACCACCTAAAACGAGCGGTTTTCCGGTAATGAAACCCGGAGAATTGAATTCATCGATTCTTGAATATTCGTCCATCATCCATGCCATAATTTGAGAATTGGTAAATACATCGGGAGCAGGCACGTCCTTTGTCGGTCCGACAATTTGGCTGATCGCTCTGACGTAGCCTCTGCTTAAACGTTCAAGTTCAGGAAAGGACATATCCCGCGGATCACAGATGATCCCGCCCTTTCCGCCTCCATATGGAAGGTCGATGATTCCGCATTTCAGACTCATCCAAATAGAAAGCGCTTTAACTTCTTTTTCTGTAACTCCCGGATGAAAACGGATGCCGCCTTTTGTCGGCCCTACTGCATCATTGTGCTGAGCGCGGTATCCCGTGAAAATTTTTACAGATCCATCATCCATGCGAACCGGAATTTTAACCGTTAAAAAACGGATCGGCTCTTTTAACAATTCATACACTTCTTCTGGATACCCTAATTTTTCAAGCGCCTTATGTATCACCGTTTGCGTTGATTTCAAAACATCATGTGTATTTTCCTCAGTATGACCGGTGTTTTGATCGGCTACCATTATAAGTTAACCTCCTAAAGTCTTTCTGGCATGTTGTCCTTTCAGAGAATAGTATACACCCTTGCATTAATCATGCAAAGGACAAACAGCCTTTTTTCGCAAAAATATTCGGGAAAAATCATGTTTGTATATTCTTATTTTCGGCTAAAAAAAACTGCTGTTTAACACAGCAGTACATCTTTTGCGCTTTAGGCTATTTAAAGTACGTTTGAATGGTCTCGACGGCATTGTTTTCCATGATTTTCTTCCCGTATTCCTGAAGCCTGTAAATGGTTAACGTCGTCGGGTTTCCATACTCGGCTAAAATCGAGATCACGCCATCGACGGAATGGGAATCGAAATCGTCAAGACTCAGGAAATACCTTCCTTCATAATGATAGACCGTTCCGCCTTGAATTCCGATCCGGTCGAGATTTTTGGAAAGCTCGATCAGATGTTCAAACGTTTGAAACTCATATATAATGTCAACACTTTCACCAAGTTTGACCTGCATTTCTATATAATCCTCATCATACTCATTATCGTCTTCATCTGCTTCCTGGTTTTTCGTGACAATGATGACCATTCCCTGTGCTTGGAGAGAATACACTTCTACAGCGATTGGGCCATTTGCTTCAAACCCGAGCTCTGTATTCGCTTCGTTCATCATGTCCTTAAACAGCTGCTGGACTTTAAATGAGTCTTTCCAAAGGTCTTCTTTCGTCAGCCCCCGGTCTGTCAGATCGTCAAGTGTCAGAAAGATTTTGATCTTGTTATAATTAAGACGCTCAAGCCGCATAACGTTCCCTCCTGCCTCTTCTTGCACACATCATTTATCTTATTATATGGAGATGATGAGTCATAGGTTCTTAATTTTGATACCAGTTTACACTGTGTTTGGGCGGAAGACAAGCACTATGCTGTCTTTTCCTTCTTTTCCGGGAAAAAAGCCGGGAACGGATGCGTGCAGCGCCTTATTCCTGTCCGGGCATCAGTCTGATGAGGTGCGTTTCCGGCCTCGCCCCGAACCTTAATGGAAGCCTTGTCGTTCCATAGCCGTTGCTGATCAGATAATGCGCTTGATGAACCATTCCCGTTCCGCCGATGTCATAAAGGCCGAATCTGCCGATGCGAATCTGGCCTCCATGGGTATGGCCGCTGAGAATCAGATCGATTCCGTCTTCCTCATGTATTTGATGATGAATACCGGGATTGTGCGACACTAAAAGAGTCGGAGCTCCGGGGCAAAGCTTCCTGACCGCCTCCGGATAATCGGCAAACCCGAGCCTGAGATCGTCAACACCGCTGATATTGATGATCTGTCCGCAGTGGTCATAAATGACCGATTCATTGCGAAGAGCGGTCACACCATATGTTTTGAACAGACGGACAAGCCTTTCCTGACTGACCTCGTAATCATTGTTTCCCCATACAAAATACGTTTTTCCCAAACTTGTCAGCCGTTTGATATTTTCTTCAATCCTCGTAAACGGGACGCCCTGTTCTGCCAGATCGCCTCCGATGACGACCATATGCACGCCGTGCTCCTCCACTCCGCGGATGATCTCTTCACTGACTGTGCGTCTATGAATGTCAGATATAAAAAAGATGTTCAGCGGCTCTTTTCCCCCCAGTCGTCTGAGCGGAAAATCAGCGCGCTTTACACGGTTTTCTTTGGCGATGGCCGACATTTTCCAAATGAATGCAATAGCGCAAACGAAAGCAGCGGAAATAAGACTGAGCAAATAGATCATATTGATTCCCCATTCTTGTTTTCTTTCATATAAGACGCCTGATGAAAAAAGACGTTTCTTTTGCCAAGAAAACGCCTTTTTTTATTTGCTTTCAAAATACAAATTGATGTCATACTGCTGTTTCATGACTTTATAAACCGTTTCCCTCGATTTCCATTCCTCGGGCTGGGGCCACAAATCGGTGCTTTTCTGAATAATCTCGCATCTGAGCTTATGAAAGTCCGCTTCCGCTTTCTCTTCCTTCTTTTTAAAAAAATATGCTGTGCTGTAAGCGAAAGCCGCCGACAATATCCAAAGCATGTACATGGAATCGTTCAGCAATTCTCCCAGGATGCTGTTTTTTCCATACCCTTTCCAGGCTACAAACAAGCAAAACGATGCGGCGCAGATCAGGGCGGCCGCCTGCCATCTGAACGATTGCTTTTTATAATTTTCATATTTTCGTTTTCTTTTAATTAAGCCGCGAAGCATTTGTTTTGTAGGTTCGTCAGTAAAACGATCAAGCTGATCAAGTGCGCTTTCCACATTCCTCACACCTTGTCCTCATGTTTGTACAATGTATATGAGGAAGACGGGACAATCATGCAGGCCCTCAATAAAAAGGAATATCGAGCACCTGCCCCGCGTACACGTTGTTGCCGGATAATTGATTGTAATTGCGGATTTTTTCCTCTCCTGACCGGTCTTTATAATATTTCATGGAGATCCGGTAAAGGGTTTCTTTTTCAGCGACGGTATGCTGAATCACCTTTTTTGGTTGCGGCGCTTGCCGGACCGGGGGGGCTTTTGCGGTATTTTTCTTTGTGGAAGCGGACTTGTCTTCGGATTTTTTCGCAGTTACGGCAGGCTTGTTCTCTGCCGCAGCAGGCTTGTCCTCCGTTTTTTTGTCTTCTGTAGGCTGTTCTTGCGCTGTTTCTTTTTTTGGGGTCTCGTCCGTTTTTTCGCTGTTTTCCTGCTTTTTTTCTTGAAGAGCGGCGGCTTTTTGCTCAGAGTCCGCTTTTTGATCAGCCTCCTGATCGCCGCCGTTTTTTTCATTGAGGAAGCCTGTATCGCCTGACTTTTCATAAAACACATCGTCATATTGCTCAGGATTCGTACCGCCTTGATTCATCATATACATAAACACCAGGAAGACGATGATCGGAATGAATAAAAATATGACAGCAAGCGATGTAAATAAAGGATTCCTGTTTTTATTCTTTTTTTTGCTGTTTTTCTTCTTTTCATGATAAGACTGTCTGGAAGGGATCTCATCTTCGCGGATTTCCGGCTCTGGCGCTGTTTGCCGGGCAAGCTCAGCCTGAGCCTTTTCCCGCTCCTTTTTCTTCCTCTCTATCCTTGACATCTCCGTCATGTAAACTCCTCCTAACGTGTTGAAAACGAATCTGAAACGCAAATACAGCATCAATCAGGAAATGCGCTGTTACAGGGATGAATAAATTGTTTGTCGCTAAAAAACTGATTCCGAGCAAAAAGCTGATGGAAACCACCATGACAAAGAGCAGCCACTTTCTTAAATAACGAAAATGCAAAAGCGCAAAAATGATGCTTGCCGTCCAAATGCCGAAATGGGTCTGGATCACGCCCCTGAACAATATTTCTTCTGTAAATGCGATGAAAAGCGTCAGCACCAGTATATGAGGATAAGAACGGCTTCGAAAAAGCTTTTCATTAATCCCTTCATCGTCATACATATGCTCGGGAACCCATTTCATCACTGCCAGGTCGATGATGATTACGAAAACAGCAAGCGGCACGCCGTATGTCAGGATTCTCAGATCATATCCATTCCACAGCGAGAAAAAACTGCCGGTATCATCAAACAAAAAGACGCCCATCAAAATCGCTGTACAGAGCATGAGAAGCTGGGAAAAATAGAGCTGCTTCAGCATTTCCCCGTCTGACAGCCGCCGGATGATGTCCGATTGTTTTTTCAGCATACATGATCACGGCTGACAGCGAAAATCATATCCAATTCTTCTTCCCATGCTGTTAATTGATTCATAATCGGGTGGTCTCCTTTAGCTTCATAATCTTTAAGATGTAATCCGCAGTGCGTGCAGCAAGGCGTTTTCCTCGGTTTTCGCCTTTCATTAAAATAAGCAAGCAGCCCTTCGCGAAAACATCCTTTGTTCGCTGCGATGTGGGCAAAGCCTTCCATCTTGCTTAATTTTTGCTGCTTTCTGAAGTCCATTTCCTGATAAATGTGCTCTCTGCCTTTATTCCCTAAATGGCGAAACTTTACATACAAGTGGGCAAAATGGCGGGCCTGTGTTTCCGTTAAGCCCGATTGCTGAAGGGTTTCTTTTAAGCCGCGTTCATCCCGAACGCCGGCAAGCTTTTCATACAAAAAATCGATATCATGCCGGCTGAGGGCTTCTGTCTGAATCAGCTGCTCTTGAATTTCCTTATCTCCGGGAGCCTTCAGCAGAATGCTGATGCTCCGGTTTCCATCCCGTCCTGCCCGCCCGATTTCCTGCATGAATGCCTCAGCTGTCTGGGGAAGGTTAAAGTGGATTACATACCTGACATCCGGCTTATCAACACCCATTCCAAACGCATTTGTGCAGCAGACGAGGTCGAGCTGGTTACGGATGAACTGCTGCTGAATCAGCATCCTGTCCCCGGCTTCCATTCCCCCGTGATAAAACCCCGTTCTCAGCCTCGTCCCCTCTGTGATCCGATCAGCCAGTTCTTCAGCCCATTTTCTTGTCGGACAATAGACGAGGCCGGGCCCCTGAAGCTTACGGACCAGTTCGGTAAGCCTTTTCGTTTTTTCGGCGGTATCCTGCACTTCCTCAATATGAAGGGCGATGTTTGGCCGATCAACGGAATGAATCAAATAACGGGCTTCTTCCAAACCGAGGAGCCGGGATATATCCTTTAATGTCGCTTCTGTTGCCGTTGCTGTCAGCGCCAGGGTGACGGGGCCGGCGAGCTGTTTTTTGATCTCGCCGAGCTTCGAGTAGTCAGGTCTGAAGTCATGCCCCCATTGCGAGATGCAGTGGGCTTCATCAACGACGAAAAAGCTGATATTAATCGCTTGAAGCCGCTTCAACATCTGCTCCGACTGGAGAGCCTCGGGTGATATATAAAGAAACTTGAGCCGGTGAAGCTGTTTTAAAACCGCTTCTTTTTCCTGATAGGTTAAGGCGCTGTTGTAAGCCGCGACTCTTTTTTCACCGCGCATTTTTAATTGCTGGACCTGATCCTCCATTAAAGACAGCAGCGGGGATACTATCAGCACCGTTCCGTCTGTCAAAAGACCGGGAAGCTGGTAGCACAATGATTTCCCTCCTCCTGTCGGAAGCATGGCCACCGTGTCCCGTCCTTCGATGACGCTTTTTATAATGTCTTCTTGTCCCTTTTTAAAAGAGCTGTAGCCGAAATGGCGGTAGAGGGCCTGATGAAGTTTATCCATGCCGGGTCACCGTTTTCGACAGGGCCAGGCGGATTTTAAAATAGCTGTATCTTCCGCCGAGCCCTTCTTTAATTTGTCTGATTTTATTGGTTTGATTGATTTTCGCATAATCGGCAATGATTTTTTGTTCCTCTTTTGTGACGTATTTTTCAATGGAAAAAGCCGGATCATGAATCGCGATTTCCACGATATGGTCCTCGATCGTCGCCGTTTTTAAATTGCGGATTTCCGCTATCCGGTCAATCGATTTTCCTTCTTTAATCAAAAACAGCGTTTTCCTTGTCGACTGTGTCAGTCCGTCTTTAAATGGGATGTCTTTGATCAGCGCTTGAAAAAGCGGGCTTTCACCCTTTTGAACGGATTGAATAAAATAGTGCAGAACATCCCAAAACAGAGCATATATGTACCATTCATCCTCACGCATTTTTTCTGCAAGCTGTTTACATGTAAAACCGACTTTGGCGGCTGATGTCAGGGAATGTACAAACACAGCGGCCTGCCGGTCATGATCCAATGCCGACAGTTTTTCCTTCAATTCCGCATGAAAACGCGCTGCCAGCTCGTCTGCATTCCGGTTTCTCAAGTACTGCCTGACCCAATGTTGAATCTGGTAATCTTTTATGATCGGCAAATAAACGCGTTCCCCACAACGTCTGTTTGACAACACCTGAATCAATAGGGACATCCTTCCCCACATGATGTTTGCGGCCGCCTGATAATATGCGCCGTGAAAATGGCGGGGCCAGGGATGCAGGCTGAAGCAGCGGGCAAGTTCCTTTTCGCCGCTTTCAGTCACGACATAAGCGCCTGTTTCCCGCTTTTCGGTGATGAAAGATTGCCGCAGCAATTTTTGAAAGCTGCCATTCAACCGGTCTCTTGAAAGGGACGAACAAAAGCCGAAATACTTTGAGACGGCAAATAAACCGGCATCCTGTATCGTCTGTGATGACCTTTTCCCCTTTAACAAATGATATACGGCGCTCGGCGACCGTTCTCCCCTCATCGCAGAGAGGATGTCCAGCACGACGGCGTCAAAAAA
The DNA here is from genome assembly GCF_033261025.1 of Bacillus sp. KICET-3. Taxonomy (NCBI): domain Bacteria; kingdom Bacillati; phylum Bacillota; class Bacilli; order Caryophanales; family Bacillaceae; genus Bacillus; species Bacillus sp. KICET-3. Next base: position 2,729,080 of record NZ_CP137345.1, read on the forward strand.
ATGAACTGACATAGCATCACCTACATTCTTCCGGACAACATTCGATCATTTTCTTCTTATTATTTTAACAGATTTTGCAGAGAAATCGACGTTTAAAGTCATTTAAAAGGGGCATGTTAGCAGTAGAACCCTTGTGTGATAAGCATTCTCAATATTTTTGAGTTGAAATGTAGGATTAACAGCATTACAATAAGGAATGGGAATAGGTTTCATATCGGACAGATAGAGGGTTAAACCATTTGTTCCAACGAAGAACAATCTGGGAGGTTTTTTATTCATGCCAAAATATACAATTGTAGACAAAGATACGTGCATCGCATGCGGCGCTTGCGGCGCAGCCGCTCCTGATATTTATGACTACGATGATGAAGGAATCGCGTTTGTCACTCTCGATGACAACCAAGGTGTCGTCGAAGTGCCTGATGTCTTAGAAGAAGACATGATGGATGCGTTTGAAGGATGTCCTACCGATTCGATTAAAGTTGCGGATGAGCCGTTTGAAGGCGACCCGCTTAAGCACGAATAAAAAAGCAATATCCGGCACAGCGTGTGCCGGATATTTTTTAATCAAAAAGCCCGGCTGCTTTCGAGCCCGGGCTTTTTTTCTATGCGTTAATGCTGTTTAGCCATCCGGACATTTTCTTTCAGCCAAGGTCTCAGCTGAAGGAAAATCGGTGTGGACACCAATGTCACGACAAGGCCTTTAATGATATTGAAAGGAAGGATTCCGGCCACGATCGTCGTCTTCAGCGCGGCTGCCGATAATGCCGGAGCATGTAGGAACCAAGTGTATGCAGGCATAAACAGTACATAATTTAAAATGCTCATTAAAACAGCCATCAATACCGTTCCTGCAATGAGCGCCGCCGCAAACCCTTTGGCAGAGCTTGATTTTTTCAGCAGCAAAGCGGCCGGCAGAATAAACAGCGTTCCTGCGATGAAGTTCGCCGTCTGATCGATCGGGACGCCTGACGCGCTGCCCGCAATAAAGTAGTTTAGCACATTTTTCACTGCTTCAACGGCGATACCGGCACCCGGGCCGTATAATATGACGGCAAGCAGTGCGGGAATATCGCTGAAATCAATTTTCAAATACGGATACGCCCCCAAAATCGGAAAACTCAGCATCATTAACACAAATGCAATGCTGCTCAGCATACTGATGGACACTAGACGTCTTACTCTGTTGTGTTTCATTTTGTCACTTTCTCCTTTTCGATCAACATCTCACGAAAAGAGGAATGGTTCTTGCCCCCGCCATTAAACAAAAAACCCGCTTTTTTGACAAAGCGGGGCTGTTTTCAGACAGGTTAAATAAACGCTTGAAAATGTTGCATTTCAAACGCGGAACCTCCATCTTCTCCCATCCAGACTATACTGTCGGCTCCGGAATCTCACCGAATCCTGCCTAAAAAAGGCTCGCGGGCTTAGAGTCAAAACTCATCACCGCCGGTAGGGAATTTCACCCTGCCCCGAAGATTGATCATATGATTTTTTAATTTTGATATTATTATAATGTAATTGTGAAGAAATGTACAGATCGAAGCTCAGCTTCTTCCATCAGCAAAACACATTTCCCCTCTCCAGCTAAAATCCGCACATTCACAGTTTATTCATTTTTAATTTTCGTCTTTTCCGCGGGAACTCATTGACACCATTTATGGAATATGGTAAATTATCAGATATTTATGACGCTTATTTAGGAGGAAATCTTACATGTTTCGAGTATTGGTCTCAGATAAAATGTCTAGCGATGGCCTTAAACCATTAATGGAAGCTGATTTTATTGAAATTGTTCAAAAAAATGTCGCGGAAGCGGAAGATGAGCTTCATACGTTTGATGCTCTTTTGGTGAGAAGCGCCACAAAAGTGACGGAAGAACTGTTCAACAAGATGACATCATTAAAAATTGTCGCCAGAGCAGGGGTAGGCGTGGACAACATCGATATTGATGAAGCGACGAAGCACGGCGTGATTGTCGTTAACGCGCCGAACGGAAACACAATCTCAACGGCTGAACATACTTTTGCGATGTTTTCCGCTTTGATGAGACATATTCCGCAGGCGAACATATCCGTTAAATCGCGCGAATGGAACCGTTCTGCTTACGTGGGTTCAGAGCTTTACGGAAAAACGCTCGGCATCGTCGGAATGGGGCGGATCGGAAGCGAAATTGCAAGCCGCGCCAAAGCGTTTGGAATGACGGTCCATGTATATGATCCGTTTCTAACCCAGGAGAGAGCAAACAAGCTCGGAGTCAACGCCAACAGCTTTGAAGAAGTTCTCGCCTCCGCAGATATCATTACCGTTCACACTCCGCTGACGAAAGAAACGAAGGGGCTCTTAAACAAGGAAACCATCGCCAAAACGAAAAAAGGCGTCCGCCTTGTCAACTGCGCCAGAGGCGGAATCATTGATGAAGCGGCACTTTTTGAGGCGCTTGAAAGCGGTCATGTCGCAGGGGCGGCCCTCGACGTTTTTGAAGTCGAACCTCCTGTGGATTCAAAATTGATCGATCACCAGAACGTGATCGCCACTCCGCATTTGGGAGCTTCAACAAAAGAAGCACAGCTAAATGTAGCGGCCCAGGTTTCAGAGGAAGTCCTGCAATATGCACAGGGGAACCCTGTCATGTCCGCGATCAATCTTCCGGCCATGACGAAGGACTCTTTCCAAAAGATCCAGCCTTATCATCAATTTGCCAATACAATCGGAAACCTTGTATCACAATGTATGAACGAGCCTGTTAAAGATGTGGCCATCCATTATGAAGGGTCTATAGCAAAGCTTGAAACATCATTTATTACGAAAAGCCTTTTGGCCGGATTCCTGAAACCGCGCGTCGCTGCCACCGTCAATGAAGTAAACGCCGGCACCGTTGCGAAAGAGCGCGGCATCAGCTTCAGTGAAAAGATTTCTTCCAATGAATCCGGCTATGAAAACTGCATTTCCGTTAAAGTAACCGGCGATCTGTCAACGTTTTCGTTAACAGCGACGTATATTCCGCACTTTGGCGGACGGATTGTCGCTTTGAACGGATTTGACATTGATTTTTATCCAACCGGTCACCTTGTCTACATCCACCATCAGGATAAACCCGGCATGATCGGCCATGTCGGCCGGATTCTCGGAGATCATGACATCAACATCGCGACAATGCAGGTGGGACGGAAAGAAAAAGGCGGCGAAGCGATCATGATGCTCTCATTTGACCGCCACCTTGAAGACAGCATTGTCAATGAATTAAAAAACATCGACGACATTGTATCGGTTAAGGTCATCGACCTGCCATAGCAGCCGGCGGAGCTCAGGAGGAAGACTTTCTCTTTCCTGAGTTCCGTTTTTTCGTTTTCATGATGAATGATCATCTCTGATAGTCAAGGGCTGGCGCGGATAGATTTGCTCCCCTTTCAGATCATTCCATTGTTGAATATGCTGAACCGTTACACCCATTTTTTCGGCAATTTGGTAAAGCGTATCCCCTTTTTGGACAATATAAGTGCGGCGTTTCGCCTCCCGCTCATCAAGGTGCAGGATTTGTCCGACGCTAATATGCGAATTGGCAAGAGCATTGATCTTCATGATGCGGTTGACAGATATTCCGCTCTTTCGGCTGATCTTCCAGAGCGTGTCTCCTTTTTGCACGGTGATCGTTCCGTTTGCGTCACTGCTCCCCTTATGGACATGAACAGAATTTTGCTGAAACGCTTTCTCGTTGTAGACTGTCAGCGGATCAATCGCGTTTTTCTTATTCTCTGTCCATGGTCCATGATGGATTTCAAAGTGAAGATGCGTTCCCGTCGAGATTCCGGTATTGCCGATGATTCCGATCTGCTCGCCTTTTCTCACACGGTCGTTCTTTTGTTTCAGCCGTTTGCTCAAATGGGCATAGACTGTTTCATATCCGTTATCGTGTTTGATGAAAATGACTTGGCCGTATGAATCGGATGCGTATGATTTACTTACGGTTCCGCCTGCGGCAGCCACCACGCTCTCTCCTTCAGGAGCAGCGATATCAAGTCCTTTATGTTTGCCTCCCCTTGTGCCAAACTGATCCGTAATTTCCCCTTTAATCGGTTCGATCCAATGTGAGGCTTTCGCTCCTTTAGATGCAGCAGCAGATGGGGCCATGGTGTAAGCGAAGCCCGACAGCGATATGATCAGCAATATGACGTATTTATGTCTAAGCGGTTTCAAGTGTTCCAGTCCTCCTATGCAATGGCAGGATACAGCCTGCACGCCGATGTATGCCCGTTCGGCAAGAAGATTTTTCTTTTGCGACAGCTTAGTATACTTCCAAATAAGGACATTTTATACATTTTATCCATTGAAAAAGAGACCCCGGGACAGGAGTCTCTTTTTTTTATTTTTTTATCGTAATCGGGTTTGGAGCATATGGGACAGGTATGGATTTTGACAAGTCATAGCTTCCGACCCTGTTTATATTTGCATTCATAAATTTCACTTTTGTGAAACCGAAATCTTTTGCTGTCAGGAGCAGGCCTTCCAGCATTAAAATATCATCGGTTTGATTTTGAATGTCCGCTGAGGACGAAAAATGAATAATAAGCTCTTTGCCGTTTTCTTCAACCGATTGAATCAGCCGGTCACTCGGTATAATGGATGTTAAATGAGAGCCGCTTTCTCCTTGCTGCATCTTCCTGATTGCTTCCTTAATATCTCGATATGAGTCATTCGACGGTACAAGATACTGCTTTCCGTCAGCGCTATCATACAGTAAATAGCCTCTTTGTGACTGCTGCTCAATGGACAAATCCATAAGCATACCATATGAATCGACTTCAATCCCCGGTTCTCCGTTTGAGACGAACTGTACGGAGTTATAAGAACTCCATTTAAATGTTTCATTGAGCACTTTTTTCATCAGCTGAAAATCACCAGATGAAATGCCGGAAATGTTTTCATCCACTTGAATGGTCACAGTTTTGCTTTCTTTCTCTTCATCAAATTTTATATTTTGCAAAAAAGATGTGTTAAACGGTTTGAACTGATCAACATCAAGCTGGCCGTATTCGTTAAGGGCATCTTCCACGCTTTTCACGCCGGTGCCTTTTCGTATGCTGACCGGTACGATAACCGAGTCTGAATCATCTAAAAATGCCAAAGTGACATAATTGTCTTTTTGATCGCTGGGAACGACAAAAGTAGTGGCAGGCTTCGACTGGCCTGCATCAGCCGTTTTCGCTTCCCCGTGCCCCGCTTCTATGTTGCTTTGGCTGCCTGAAGCGATGTCAGCCTTTTCCCCGCTTTGCGATCTGATTTGATCGACTAATTGAGGAGTGATCAGCATGAGAAGAAAGAGAACCATCACTGTCGCAGCAAATGCCCCTGCCCGATTTTTAGGGGATTTCATCTTCGGCTGCGCAAGAAGCAGCTTTTGATAAATTTGCTTTGCTGAACGGTCATCTTTAACTGTTGGAAGTTGGCTTAGTAACATCTTTAGCCGTTCTTCGTTCCATTCTGACTTCTTCATTCCTTTGATCCTCCTTCAAAAGCTCCATCTGTTTGCGAAGTACCTTCAGGCCGCGATGCTGGGTCGTTTTCACTTTGCTTTCAGAAAATTGCAGCGCCTGAGCCGTTTCTGAAATCGAATAACCTTGAATAAAGCGCAAAATAATCACAGATCTTTGATCCAGTGTACATTTATCAAGCGCTTTAAAGATGTCATTTAGGTTTTCATTTTGCAGCAAAATGTCTTCAGGCAGTGGCTGCTGGTCTCTCACCTCTTGTTTTTCCCAATCAAACGTACCCATAATCCGCTGGCGGATCGTCTGCTGTTTTCTGAACCAGTCGATGGCGACATGCCGGGCAATCGAAAGAAGCCAGGTTTTTTCGCTGCTTCTGCCTTCAAATGTTTCATATGAGTGCAACACGCGGATATACACTTCCTGGACTAAGTCTTCCGCTTGGCTTTTATCTTTTACCATATAAAATAAAAACTGAAATAAATCCTGGTGATATGTATCATATATTCTCTGAAAGGTTTCTTCCACCTGAAACCCCTCCGTTCAATTTATTGTCGTTTGTCAATCTCAAAAAGTTACATTACAACTATTACAACTATATTACGAACATATGAAAATTGAAAGGGGATTTTGCTAAAGTTAAGCTTAATTTTAACTAAACTACAGCATAAAAGCACCTGTTCTAAATGAACAGGTGCTAAGCTTATAGTAACCCCCATTTTCTCTACAAGCTGTGCCTGTAAAAAGGCTTTTGTTCTTGTGACCGGAGCGTTGTTGACCTTGTCAGGCAATTAAGGTTTATACTTTGAAATTGACTGAATTCGCTCGTTATGATTTTAAGTTCAATTGCCGGCGAAGCTTTTTTGAGATCTCCTTTCGCTTTTCGTCAGTCACAATATGGTACCATAAGCCATCCATTTTTTTATCTTCACCTTCAATTTCTATTTGTTTAATATTCTTTGCAGCTTCTTTATAAGAACTTTGAATATCGATCATTTTGTCCAGCGTCAAGTTCGTTTTTACGTTTTTTTCTAATGCCGTTAAGATCTCTTGATAGTTTGCTAATGATTTTAATTGTGCACCTTCATGAATAATTTGGTTGATGATCTCACGCTGCCGCTGTTGACGTCCAAAATCACCGCGAGGATCGTCTTTTCTCATCCGCGCATATGTAAGAGCGGTCTTACCATTAAGATGTTGCTTCCCTTTTGATAGATGCACTCCTTCAAGGGTGAAGTCAATACGATTATTCACCGTGACTCCGCCAACCGCATCTACAATATCTTTAAACCCGTCCATATTTACTTTGATATAGTAATTGATTGGAATGTTCAAAAATTGTTCTACCGTTTGAACGGTACCTTCAATTCCGCCATAGGTATATGCCGAATTCATTTTAGAAAAGGTATTCTTTGATCGTATAAATACCCTCGTATCACGCGGAATACTTGTCATCGTGGTTTTTTTTGTCTCCGGATTAACAGTCATGACAACCATAGAATCCGGGCGGCCTTTGTCCCCTGGGCGCTCGTCTATCCCCAATAAAAGAATGGATATAGGATCGTGCGAAGCGGCTGCATTCTGCTGCTCGGAATCCCGCTTTAGGGGTTCGTACATATTACTTATTGATTTTGCTACGTTGCGGTAAACACCGTAAGAAACCAAACCGCCAACAGTCATCAATAGAGCCAGGACCAATAATATTATATTTTTTATCTTTAATTTTCTTTTTCTCATTTTCACTATAGTATCCCTTCCTTGTCGATGCAGCTAATATGCTGATTCGCAGTCGAAATCGTTTATTAATTCCATCTGAAATGAAGAGGCTTCATCGAATCATGAACCGCCTTCATTTCATAACCGTTTTCTTGAAAGTATTTTAGCAACTTTTCCAAATGCGCCGCAGTCGTCGGTTTTTCATGCATTAATACGACAAGCGGCTCTACTCCGGTAAGGTTATTGACTTGCTGAATCGCATTATTGACGAATTGGCCATTTGTATTTGCAGACTTCCAGTCCTCTGAATCAACAGTCCAATCCCAAATGTTAAAATGCTCACGTTTAATGGCTTCTTGAAATGGACCAGTAATGTAAGGCTTTGATCCATAAGGCGACCTGATCAAATGTGTATTGACGTTGGTCGTTTCTTTGATCGTTTTAAGCGTATCGTTCATTTCTGCCGCAAAGCTTTCAGGAGATTTATAGATTTTCGCTACTTGGTGCGTCACTCCGTGAGACCCAACGGAATGACCGTTTTTGACCATTTCCCTTACAATATCAGGGTTCTGCTCAATATTCGGTTTTAACATGAAAAACGTTGCTTTTGCATGATACTTATCAAGCAAACTTAAGATTTTTTTTGAAGCAGCCGGATTCGGCCCGTCATCAAATGTCAAATAGACTACCTTTCCGGTTTCCAGCGATGTTTGCTTGCTTTCCTTTTTCGCTACTGAATGTTTGCCTGAATGTTTGCTCCCCGACATCTGCTCTGAAGCGTTGGCACTTCCTTTTAGCGGTTCCTGCTTTGAACCGGCAAGTGCATTCCAAGAAATGCATAACAAAGTTACACCCAGTACAATCAACATACCTAATACTATTTTTCCTAGTCCGTTCAATTTACGATCTTTTTTTGGTGAATCTGACACTTTTTCCAACTCCTCAACTGTAGATATCATCACTAGGTTTCTTTTAAAAACTCGTCACACACAAATGACAATTTTTTAGTTTTGATGTTTAAAGACAAAGTTCGATAAGAAGGATGCTCTTTTAATATAAGGGGAAGATATCGCAGAAGTTCGACCAACTTGTAAACAAAATGTCACAAAAACAAGGAAAACATCATTTTTTTCGGGATCGTAAAAAGCAAATAACCGGACTTATTACCCTGTAATGAAAAGTGTAATCGGAGTAAATGGGTAGAAATCAAGAGGTATAATCGTTAATAAAAAAACCTTATTTCGGTATATAACTGAAATAAGGTTTTTAGCTAAAACTGAAAACTGTCGGTTATTTAAAAGTTATGATATAAGATTGATCATCTAAAAATCTCGCTGAAGCACTCTCCATAGAAGAATACTGGTTTTGCACATTAACGAGCAGGCTGTTGCCATCCGGACTCCAATATATTTCTGTTTCTGACGGTATGGTGCCGTGATATACCGGTTCTTCATAAAGGATATTTTTTCCTTGAAGCTTACCTGCATAGAGACTGTCCTTATCAGGATGCAGAGAGTAAGCGATTTTCTTTCGGTCATTTGACAATGTGAAAGTGGCTACTTTTTCGAGCAGAACAGAAAGCTCGTTGTTTCGGCGATCGTATTCGTACAGGGTTTCCCCGGTGCCCAGGAATACAAATTGATCATTGTTTAACCAAACAGGCTTCCCAAGGCTGTTCTGACGCTTGTCCTGAATATTGATGCGATTGCCGCTAACGGTTCCCATCATGATGTTTTCTTTCTGCCCGGATTTCTGTAACACGGTAAGCAGCAATCCGCGTCCATTATCAGAGATGTTAACTCCCGTAAGCGAATCTTTCTCGGCAAAATCCTTCAATGGATACGTTTTGAGCGTTCCGGAATCTGTATCAAAAACATAAATGGTAGCCTGACCGTCTTTCGCAGCATCTATGACTAGATAACAAACGTATCTGCTATTATTTGACCATGAAACATCTTGGAGATAGACCTCATTGTTGGAGGTGAAGCTGGCGATTTCCGTTTTTTTCCCGTTTGCCAACGAAATCAGCTTCATTGAGGCCTTATTTGATGATATGGTTAATCCGGCGATGCTCGTTCCGTCTGGAGATATCTTGAGATTGGATGTATTGCTTTCAATCCCTTGCAGATTTTCAGCTTTTTCATAGGGAGAGGAAAGGCGCTGAAGACGATGCGCTGTACGTTCTGATGTCTCATTTCCCTTGAAAAAACCGACTATGGAATCCGATGACGACCATCCAAGCAACTGATCTGCTTTTGGAAGGCGATATATCGTCTTCACTTGAAATGGCCGGTTCTTCTGAACATTCTCTTCCTTGCTCGGTATAATAACGGTTTCCGACCGTTTTCCCACATTATAACTGGACACGATAATGACGAGAAATAAAAGCAGCCCTGACCAGATGATAAACTGTTTGTTCTTCATGATGATTTCTCAACCTTCGCGTAAGCTATTTCAACATTAATCATTGTATAGTTTTCCTTGTAGAACATCTCGATTGTTCCCCCGTGTTCGTCAACAATTGTTTTAACAATGCTTAACCCCAAACCGACACTTCCCTCTTCCTTGATCTTTTGGTTTACCGAATAAAAAGGCTGGAACATTTTGGAGTGGTGGTTATTTTCAAATGGAGCACTTGGGTTATTGAACGTAAAAAGAACTTTTTCTCCAACGATCCCGGCCTTAATGATGATTTCCGAATGAGATAAGCTGTATTTGATCGCGTTGTCCAGCAGATTGATAAAAAGCTGGCGCAGCCTGTTCGCCTGACCGTGAACGTACAGACCTTCTTCGATGTCACAGGTGATCCTTTTCTTATACCGTTCTGCCCGAAACTTCATGGATTCGCATACATCTTTTAAAATGTCTCCTGCGTCGATCCTGTCAAATCGATCATCCTTGGACGTTTCCCGGGATACTTCAAGAAGTTTGATCACCAATTCGTGCAGGCGCCGGCTTTCTTCAACAATGTGATCCATTCCTTTATCAAAAAATGTCTGATCTGATGCCCCTTTTTCTTTTATGATTTCGGCATATCCTTGAATGGAAGTCAGAGGTGTTTTTAGCTCATGCGTCATATTGTCAAAAAATCGCTTTTCCTGTTCGTTTAGTTCCTTTAACCGATCGCGATCCCTTTCAATGGTTGAAATTTGATCTCTAATCCGGTTGATCATATCATTAAAATTGACGGCAAGCTGGCCGATCTCATCTTTTCTGCGAATCTGGATATCTACATCCAACTTGCCCTTTTTGACTTGTGAGGAGGCCTCTGTCAGCTTGACAAGCGGAATCGTAATATGTCTGGAAAGGATGTAGGAGAAAAGGAACGCCGCCACAAATATGGCAAGTGCGATATAAAAAACAATATCCAAAATCTCTCCGCTTTGCTTGTACAGCAGGTTAAAATCTTTAGAAAAGCGTAATATGCCTACTTTTGTGCCATCAATGACAACTGGATATGAGAAAAAAACCTCTGCTTTATTTCGATCATAGGTGATATGATAGGCAGTCTTTCCTTTGATAGCCTGTTTAAGATCCTCATCATTCCCTCCGGAAAACACCTTCTTATCAGTAGAAGACAACAGAGTGCCATCGACGGTATATACACTTACATTGCTTCCAGTGGAGTGATTTAAATTATCCGCTATTTCATCTGCCATATCGCCGAAATAAAGCTCATTGTTTTTATAGTGATTGATTAAAAATGCTTGATTTACATACACGATACTGTTTTTTTTCAGATCGACTAAATCCGAGGTCACAATCTTTTCATTGCTCGACCAAATGACGGTCTTTACCGTTTGATTGAGCACGAGGAAAGAGAGAAAAAAAATCAGAAAAAAGCCGATAATAAATTTACCCTTGATGGTCCGCAACACCCTCTATTCCTCCTGTTTCTCGAATTTATATCCGATACCAAACACAGTTGTAATCAAGTCACTTGCATCAAGCTTTTTTCGAAGTCTTTGAATATGAGTATCTACCGTACGTGTATCTCCTGCAAAATCGTACCCCCAGATGAATTCCAAAAGCTCTGAACGCGTATAAATTTTCCCGCGATGGTCAATCAAAGTCATAAGCAGATCATATTCTTTAGGAGTTAATTCGATCGTTCTTCCGTCTTTTTTTACCAGTCTTTCTTCTGGAACAATCACAATATTTTTAAAGCGAATTTTATGGGCTTTGGCCGTTTCCCGTTCGTTCAAATGATGAGCTTGCTCCAGACGCCGAAGTATCGTCCGTATTCTGGCCACAACTTCGCGCAAATCAAACGGCTTTGTAATATAATCATCCGCCCCGAATTCCAATCCAAGTACTTTATCCGTGATATCTGACTTTGCGGTGATCATCAGGATCGGAATATTATAGCTCTCGGTCACCTTTTTACAAATATCCAATCCGCTGCAATCAGGCAGCATCCAATCGAGCAGCAGAAGATCGGGTTTGAATTGTTCTAATTTGCTCATCCCCAGAGCCCCGCTAGCCGCAGTGTACGTCTGAAATCCTTCCGCTGTAAGCCCGTATGAAAGCAAATCGGCAATTGGTTCATCATCTTCAATAATCAGTATTTTCGTTTTATCCATATAAAATCACTCATTCCCTATTTCATGCTTATATTTATCTAGATATCTCTTGGGTTTTCCGATATGAATTGATTGTAGCATCCTTCTTATAGAAACTATTGTCCATTCAGGTCTCACAACCACCCGGCACCAAATATAACCTTGCATCGAAAGTCATTCGTGTGATGGCTTGCCAGCAATTCATTTCCCCCGTTAAAAAGCCGTTATTGTATGGCATGATGAAAGATGGAGATCAAGCGTGGAAATATGTCCGTATTGGATCATCACTTTAAAAGCGTAGTGGAACGTTTAGGTTTAGAAAAATCCCTGTACTTTCTATAAGTTTCCTATAATGAAATGACAATTTCCGCATGTAGTTTTCCGGGAATTGCGGCGCCTTCGCTATGATGATTTGCCATTGGCAAATCAAATGGTTCAAGTTTTTTGCTCCTGAAAAATTCTTTGATGTCCGTATTCTTTCTGTCCTTCCACAAAATCCCTTGTTAGCAGGATGGTTTACACCTGTCTCCATTTTTATTAGCAGCTCAGGTTTAAACGTTCCAGCAAGCAGTACGTTAAGCAGGGAATTTCTATCGAATTGACTTGCTTTTGCTGTTCGAATGACTGAGCACCTGTTCGAAATGAACAGGTGCTCTCTGTTTCTTATGGAACAATATTCTTCGTCAAATTTGGCCAGCATCTTGCTTTTTTCTTGGAATATAAAACGTAAAGGTCGTACCTTCGTTCAGCCTGCTGTGAACCGTAATCGAACCGTTATGGGCATCGACAATATTCTTGACGATGGCAAGGCCGAGGCCTGTTCCGCCTTTCCCTCTCGTTCTCGCTTTATCAGCTTTATAAAAGCGCTCAAAGATAAACGGCAGATCTTCCTCGGGGATCCCGCTGCCCGAATCTTTCACCGCGATTTTCAAGCCGTTTTCGACAGACTGCACATCGATATGGACAGTGCCTTTTGCATTGGTATGGCGGATGGCGTTGTCAATTAAGTTTGTCAGCACCTGCTCCATTTTATCCGAATCAAACACAAATTGGTCTTCATGTAGATCCAGATGGTTGGTAAGGCTGATATCTTTATCGCCGGCCACTCCGTAGAACTTTCTGAACACCCTTTCGAAAAACTCCTTGAGCTCGACTCTTTCAACATTTAATGAAATATGTCCGGCTTCCATTCTGGCAAGATCGAGCAGATCGTTGACCAATCGTCCCATTCTCAATGATTCGTCATAAATCACCTGGGCGATTTCCTTTTTCTCTTCCTCAGAACTTGCGATATCATCCACTATGGCTTCGCTGTAGCCTTGAAGCATCGAAATCGGGGTTCTCAGCTCATGGCTGACATTGGCGATAAAATCTTTCCTCAGCTTATCAAGCCGCCTTTCCTCCGTCATATCCCTCAAGACGGCGACCGCTCCGCGTACATGGGACTGATTGTAAAGCGGACTCATTAACAGCACCCAGGATCTGCCCTGCAGCGTCATTTCAATCATCTGCTCTTTTTCCGTGCTGACGGTGTTTTGGAACAGCTCCCGCGCTTCCGGGGGCAGTTCATTCCCCTCTTTGACATTCATGTTCTGCTCGTAATACCATGCCTGCAAAAAACGTTCCGCCGGAGGGTTTGTCACCAGGATCGTTCCATCGATATTGATGGTGATCACTCCGTCCGCCATACTGCTTAAAATATTCGACAGATGCTCTTTTTCCTGATTAAGGGCTGTAATGTGGAATTTCAGCTGCCGCCCCATTTGGTTAAAAGCGATGGCCAATTCCCCGATTTCATCCTGTGTTAAAATCGGGATTTTTGTGTCAAATTTGCCTTTCGCCAAGTCCTGCGCCCCTTCCCGCATTTTTCTGAGCGGGTAGGTGATCCGGCTTGACAGGAAGAAAGCGAAGATCGTCGTTAAAACGATGGCGATCGCAGCAGCAAAAAGGATATACCTTGTCGTATGCTCTGTCGTATCCTTGACGGCGAGAAGCGACTGGGAAAGAAAAACCATTCCCTCATCCTTCCCGTTTCCATAAGGAACACCGACAATCAGCTGATCGTTCTTCTGGTTGTTCAGGGACATCCTTTTTTGCACCTTTTCATGATTGGCGAGCGCGCGGTTTAAATCGGAATCGCGCTTGATTTCTTTTAAGGTAATGGAAGACAGCTTTTTATCCTGATTCGGCGAATACCAATATTCCTGTTCATTTTTCACGATTGCGATGGCGGTCATCTCGTCCGCCAGCTCCCAGGTGATCGACCTGGCCACTTTTTGATCTTCATGGTTGTCAATAATGACGGCCACCTTGTTGGCAAGCTTCGTCAAATCAGCCTCTGCTTCCTGGACATGATAGTTCTCGATAAATTCAAGCAGAAAAAACGTTAAAATAATCAAGACGAGTGAAACTAAGAGAAGAATGGTAAACCATAGTTTACCAACGACGCTCTTCCAAAACTTCATTCGTTTCCGACCTCAAATTTGTAACCGACACCCCACACTGTCACGATTTTTTTCGCCGCTTTCGGAGAGACTTTGTTCAGTTTTTCACGTAAACGTTTGACATGAGTGTCGACCGTTCTTAAATCCCCGAAAAACTCATACTGCCAAACTTCCTTCAACAGCTTTTCGCGATCGTATACTTTGTCAGGCGTTTTAGCCAAAAAGTACAAAAGTTCATATTCCTTCGGCGTCAGGCTGACTTCTGTTCCGTCCGCCATGACCCGGTGGGCGTCGTGATCAATTGATAAATGAGAAAAGACAAGTACATTTTTTGCCGTTGTATCCGTATTGAGATAAGAGGTTTGCGATGATCTTCTTAAGAGCGCTTTGACTCTTAGCACGACTTCCCGTGGGCTGAAAGGTTTCACTATGTAGTCGTCTGTACCGACTTCAAATCCCTGCACCCGGTTCGCTTCTTCCCCTTTCGCCGTCAGCATGATGATCGGCGTTGCTTTTTTATCCCGTATCTGTCTGCACACTTCGATGCCATCAGTTCCCGGCATCATCAAATCAAGCAAGATTAAATCATAGTCATGGCCAAGAGCTTTATCGATGGCTTCATCTCCGTTCTCGGCTTCTTCAATTTTGTAATTTTCTCTTTCAAGATACATTTTTAATAGACGTCTGATTCTTGCCTCGTCATCTACTACTAATATTTTTGTCTCTTTTGTCTGTTCCATCGTAAACCTCCTGAAATTGAATCTTCTTACATTCATTTTATTAGAAAAGCTGTTGTAATCCAAGTGAGATTTACTCTTCCCCTTATTTTTCCATCCTTGGAGATCCGGCAGGTCCAGGCAAGGCCTGAACCTCCTTCCCCCGGGGTCAGGCGTAGGAATGCAGTCCTGCGATCACAAGGTTTACAAAGATAAGATTAAACATAATGATGGCAAAACCGATGACGGCGAGCCAGGCCGATTTTTCTCCGTGCCAGCCCCGCGAAAGCCTGAGATGCAAATAGGCGGCATAAAACAGAAACGTAATCAGCGCCCACACCTCTTTCGGGTCCCAGCCCCAGAATCTGGTCCAGGCCAGCTGCGCCCATATCATCGCAAAAATAAGCGCCCCCAACGTGAAAACCGGAAAGCCGATCGATACGGACCGATAGCCGATTTCATCGACAAGATCGAGATTGACGTTTTTCGCCAGCGGCTGAAGGAGCGCGCTGATGCGTTTTCGCACGATCAGCCTGATGGCCCCGTACAGCAGGACTCCCACGGCGAACGACCAAAGCACGGTGTTCAGCTTCCGGCCCGAGAATATCGGCGGAACATCAACAACCGGCTCCATCTTCCCCTCTGTCAAAAGCTCTCCTTTGTTCGGCCCGATTAAAGCAGGAAGCTCATAGACCATGACCTCTTCCTGATTGCTTTTATTCACCCACTTAAATTCCGCTTCATAACCGGCGATTCTGAATGCGGTGGTCACAATGATAAACGCCAGCGTGGTCACAAGCATAAACATCACAACTTCCAGCCAAAACGTTTTTTTGCCGGGTTTCGACTGATCCACATGCTTGAGCAGAAAGATCACGCCGGCGACGAAGCTGATCGCGAGAATCGCCTGACCGAGCGCTGCCGTTATCACGTGGATATGCAGCCAATTGCTTTGCAGCGACGGGATCAGCGGTGTGATATCGGTCGGGAACATGCTGGCGTATGCGATTAATAGCAGCACGACAGGCAGCGTAAACAACCCCAAAGCGGACAGCCTGTAAATAAAATAGATGAAGATGAACGCCAGCACGAGCATCATGCTGAAAGCCGTTGTAAATTCAAAGAGGTTGCTGACCGGAGCATGTCCGGACGCGATCCATCTCGTGATAAAATACCCGAGCTGGCACACAAATCCGCAGATCGTAATAAAGACGGCGATTGACGCCCATCGGTTCTTCTTTTTATGCGCCGATGTCTTACTTCTGATTGAGCCGCCAAAAAAGAAGACCGCTGCCAGATACAAAAGAAAAGCCGCGTACAATAAATTTCCGCTGAGCTCTGCCATGAAAACCCCTCCCTATGCTGGCTGTTTATTTTTTTCTTTGAACAGTTCTTTTTGATCGGCCGGTTCGGATATCCCCGTATCCTCAAGCACGGCCTGCAGGTCTTTTTTCAATCCGTACCAGTTTTTATTCGTATGGCCGGCGACAAGCACGTGCCCGTCAGCTGACCGCAGCCAAATCCGTCTGTGGTGCCAGTACATTCCTTGAATGACTCCGATCATAAAGATGGCGCCGCCGAGCATCAGCACCCACAGCGTCAAATCTTTTCTGACCGTCAGGCCCGACAGATTCTTTGTTTCAACATGATCAAATTTCATTTTATATTTGTTATCGTCAGAGCCTTCAATCGTTTCCTGAATCGCCACAAAGCTTTTTTCCCCCTTTGGCTTGTCAGGAGCGGTAATCTGAAAGACAAAAGCCGGATTGTTCGGGTTTCTTGTTTTCGTGCTCGGCTCTCCGTCTTCATTAAAATAAAAATCCGGCAGATAGCTTGCAAGGTGCACCTTGTAACCGTTGCCAAGATCATAGTCCGGCTTCGGATCGAAAAGGTCAATCGACACCTTCCCGAACGATTTCCCCGTGTCCTTTTCGATTAGCTGAAACACCATTTTGCTGAGCTCGCCTTCCTTGTAAGTGAGCTGATAAAGGGTATAGGAACCGAATTTCATCGGCTCATTGACTCTGATTTTGCCGTCTTTCACCTTTTTTAATTCAGGTGATTCGCCCGGCAGGCTGTTATCTTTTCTTTCATACAGCTCGACATCGGTTTGAAACGATTTGGCGACCATCCCGTTTCCCGCTTTGTTGATGGCCTCTGAAAATACCTTTTTCTCATTTTCACTGTCGTACATTTCCTTCGTAAACCGATTATTTTTTAAATAGTAATGCCCGTCCGTCCCCGGGATCGGAACTGTTTCCCCATCCCTGATCCAAAGGGATTCATCAACGTACATGCCGGGAACGAAGCGGAGCATGACGCCGATCAGGAAAATGATCAGTCCGATATGGTTGACATATGGCCCCCATCTTGAAAAACGGCCTTTTTCAGCAAACAGATTGCCGTTTTCTTCTTTTACGCGGTACCGCTTTTTTTGCAATTTCTCGATGATTTGCATTCTCACATTGTCGGAAAGCTCTGTTTCCGTCCGGCTGAACAGCCTCTGCCTCTCCATAAAATTCGGGTTTCGGGTGATCCCCTGTTTTTTCAATGCCCTGTATAAAGGCACAACCCGGTCAAGGCTGCAAATCACCAGTGACACGCCGATTGAAGCGATCAAAATAATAAACCACCAGGAACCGTAAAGATTATGAAAACCAAGAGTATAATAGATTTGTCCCATCAGTCCGTATTGTTCTTTATAATATGTATCAGCCTGCGCTCCTGGCGGCAAAAACATTTCCTGTGGAAAAACTGTCCCGAGAGCCGAAACCGCCAAGGTGATGACGATCAGCCAGACGCCTACCTTCACAGACGAGAAGAAGTTCCAGATTTTATCGACAATCGTTTTATTATATGTTTGTGAGCGCCTCGCGCTTCCGTCATACCGCATGTCAAGGAGCTTTGCCCCCTGTTCCTGCAGCGGCTTTCCGCAGGATTCGCACAAGACGGTTCCTAGCGGATTTACGTGCCCGCACTCGCATTTGATTTCTTTCATCATGAAGACCCCTCAGGTTTTATCATATTCATATAATCATGAATCATACGCTCGGTCATGGTGCCTGTCACGACCTTGACAATCTTGCCTTCAGAGTTAATCAGAAACGTAGTCGGAAGCGGTGTGACGTCATAAGCTTCCAACACTTGCCTGTCCTTATCAAGCACGACCGGAAAATTAACGCCGTAGTCCTTCATAAAGTTTCGGACGGCGAGGTTTGATTCCCCGACGTTTACTGCAACGATTTCCACCCCTTGATTCTTGAATTTCTTATATTGGTTCGCCATATAAGGAAATTCTTTTTTGCACGGTTCACACCATGTGCCCCAAAAGTTTAAAAATATCCCTTTGCCTTTTAAATCGTCCAGTTTGAGACGGTTGCCGCCAACATCCTCAAGCGAAAAATTGGGAGCCTGATCTCCCTCCGCGACTTGCTCTTTGTCTTGGAATACAGCGCTGTAAAGTGTATAGCCGAGCGCAGCCAGCAAAACAAGGAGAATGCCTGTCCGAATGTAAAAACGCTTTTTCTTCATAATCCGCCCCCTCATTTAGACACTCAGTATCATTATAGCATCTTCGAACTCATCCTTTTTTGAAGGTTGTGTGAAAATTTAGAAAGCGTGTTTCCCGTGTTCTGCCATCGCCCGCAGACGTTTCACCTCATGCGGCGTCAGCTCTCTCTTTTCCCCCGTTTTTAAGCCTTGCAGGTTTAAAAAAGCATATTTTTCCCTTTTCAATTTCAGCACTTGATGGCCGATCGCTTCAAACATTCTCCGCACTTGGCGGTTGCGCCCCTCATGAATCGTGATTTGGACGATGCTTGTCTGTTTTTTCTTGTCGAGCGACAGCAGCTTGACCTTTGCAGGGGCGGTTTTGCCTTCTTCAAGCCGTATGCCGCGCTCCAGTTTTTTGAGGTTTTCCTTTGCAGGAATTCCTTTTAACTTTGCCACATATGTTTTATCGATCTCATATTTCGGATGCATCAGCTTGTTGGCAAAATCGCCGTCATTCGTTAAAAGGAGCAGCCCGCTCGTTTCATAATCAAGCCGGCCGATCGGATAGATTCGCTGCGGGATCTCTTGAAAAAAGTCGGTCACCGCTTTCCGCCCTTTATCATCTTTGACAGCTGAAATAACGCCTCTCGGCTTGTAAAAGAGGAAATAAACGGGTTCTTCGCTTTCCAGCTGGATTCCGTTCACCTCGATCCGGTCAGAGCCTGTCACTTTGACGCCGAGCTCCCTGACCGTTTTGCCGTTGACGGTGACTTTCCCTTCTTTTATCAATTCCTCCGCCTTTCTTCTCGATGCGATTCCGGCGTGAGCGATTACTTTCTGAAGTCGTTCCATATCTTTCACCTCATGTATTATCTTACTTTTTTCCAAACGAACAAACAAGCATACCTTTTGTACAGGCAGCAGCATGTCTTAAAAAACGGAACTTCGCCCTTAAATGTATCCTTTCTGACGCAAAAAGTAAAACAGTTTTGCATGAAAAGCAAAAAAGCGCCCTTCAGGCGCTTCCAAACAGTAATGTCACAATGATAACAGATGCGATGATCCCCGCTAAATCGGCAAGCAGTCCCACTTTTAAAGCATCCCCCATTTTTTTGATTCCAACCGCGCCAAAATAGACGGTCAGGACGTAAAGAGTCGTGTCAGTCGATCCCTGCATGACGGCAGCAAGCCGGCCGATAAAGGAATCCGGTCCGTAAACAGCAATCAAATCGGTAGTCATGCCGAGCGCGGCCGTCCCTGAAATCGGCCTGATCAACGCAAGGGGCACGACTTCCGTCGGGATTCCGATGGCTGAAAAAACGGGCTTCAGCTGATCCATAAAAAAATCCATCGCTCCGGATGCCCGGAAGACCGTGATCGCAACAAGCATTCCGACCAGATAAGGGATGATGGAAAACGCAATCTGGATTCCTTCTTTTCCCCCCTCGACAAAGGCCTCGTAGGTCGGAACCTTTTTTAATGTGCCGTATAAAAGAATTGAGGCTATAATAAACGGAATAAGGGCCAAAGAAAGCCAGTTGATGAATTCCAAATGCTCACCCCTTCTTCTTTTTTCTGCGGTAATAAAAATATCTGTCAATGATGATGGCGAAAATGCCTGAAATCAGCGTAGCTAAAATCGTCGGCCCGACGATATCTGTCGGCGATTTCGCATCATACGTCATCCTCACGGCGATTACCGTTGTCGGGATAAGCGTGATGCTTGACGTATTGACCGCTAAAAAGGTAATCATTGAACGGCTTGCCTCGGCCCGGTTTTGATTGAGCGACTTCATTTGTTCCATCGCTTTAATGCCGAGCGGTGTCGCCGCGTTTCCAAGCCCGAAAAAATTGGCCATGAGATTGGATAAAATATAACCCATCGCCGGATGATCAGGGGGAATCTCCGGAAAAAGCTTCGAAATGAACGGCCGGCACAAGCGGCTGAATTTGTCCAAAAGCCCGGACTGTTCGGCGATTTTCATCAATCCAAGCCAAAACACAAGAACGCTCATTAATCCGATCGCTATCGTAACCGCTTCTTTCGCCCCGTTAAAGACAGCCTCGTTGACGTCCTGAACCGTTCCGTTAAAAAGCGCGAAAACAAGGCCTATCACGGTTAAGCCCACCCAGATTATATTGACCATGCTGCACCGCCTGCGGCTTTCTTAAAGACTGATGTAAAGGTGTCCAAAAACGACTGTTTCGGTTTTTTGTTCTGCTCGTTCTCATAATAAATGGGCAATTTCGCGATCGTTTCTGTGTCGAGCTTCACATTCATTTCACCGATGATGTCCGGAATCGCCTGTTTGTTTTTCCGCCAGGATTTCTTCGGCTTGAGCAGCTTTGTTTCGATTCTCACATGATCTTTCTCATCATCATTTAATAAGTATGTGACATCCCTTTTGATGAAAGCCTTCGTTCCATAAAAGGTATCTTTCAGTTTAGGGATTTCGCCTTTTTTGGCGATGACATAGGTTTTATAGTGGTCATACACATAGTTGAACATCTGGATATGATCGTTCCAATCGTCCGGTGCGTTTATGGTGACGGCGATCAGATTTGTCCCGTCTTTAGATGAGGTGGATACAAGCGTCCGCTTGGCGAGCTTCGTGTAGCCCGTCTTCCCTCCCGTGCTGTACCGGTAAAGACCCGTCAGGAGCTTATTTTTGTTCTTCCAGAAGCCCTGCATGGTTTCCGCTTTATAATGCTTTGTCCCGGCGATCTTTTGGTATGTCTTATTTGTCATCGCATATTTGGTCAAAAGCGCCATGTCATATGCGGTTGAATAATGGTCTTTATGATCATCAAGTCCGTGCGGGTTATGAAAAACGGTGTTTTCCATGCCGAGGTCTGCCGCTTTTTGATTCATCATATAAACGAAGCCTTCACGGCTTCCGCCGACATGTTCGGCAATGGCCACCGCCGCGTCATTCCCCGATCTCAACATCAAACCGTATACAAGATCTTTCAGCTTCACTTTTTGTCCGCTTTTCAAATAGATAGAAGACCCTTCAGTCCTGACCGCCCTGTCGCTGACCGTTACCGTCTCCTCCAATTTTCCCGATTCTATGGCCAAAATGGCTGTCATGATTTTCGTGATGCTTGCAATGCGCCGTTTTTCATGTTCGTCCTTAGCAAATAAAACCCTTCCTGAGCTTCCATCCATGACAATGGCGCTTTTTGCGCTGACACTGATGGAGGGTTCTGCTTGGCTGATCTGGTTTGAAGAGAAAAAAAGAGAAAACGTGATAAACATTGCTGCAGCTTGTTTTAGAAAGCGCATTTTCTCACGTCCTTGTTGTGGTTTGTACAAGTTTATGCGCTTGTCTTACGGTTATGAACTTCAATTGTCCAATTTCATAAAAAAACTCCCCCAAAAAAGGGGGAGTTTCGCATTGGCTTTGCAGCGCCGGCCTCAGGCCGGCACATTTGCCGTCTGTATTTATCTGGATTGAACCATCTTCATCCGATAGTCATTCGCATAGTATTCCAACTCTTCTCTCATCGATTGATACCCGGTTTCAAGAGAAGCCATCAAATTCTTTAATGAGGCTGGTGCTGGTTCGTGAAAACGAATGGCATTTCTTCCCGTATAAGCTGCTCTGCTGTCTTCGTACCACGTATCTTTTTTTGGAGTAAAAAATTCTTCTATACATCGATGATAAATCTGATAGAGCGTCCTTTCGGCTGCAGCGTCCTGAAAAGGCTCCTGCTGCAGCCTGATGCGGCAGGCTTCAAGTCCTTCTTCACAGTAAACCGCAAGCTTTCTTAAATTGCTGAGGATCTCGCGGTAATAATCCTTTCGCCCTGACTCTTCCTGTTCCAGTGATGCCAGCGTTGTTTCATTTAAATAATCGCTTAACGTCTGAACAGACTGTGATAAAAATTCCCGCGCCTGCTCGGTTTGGGCTCTTGCCATTGAATGTCCCATTGGTGTCGGCAACCTTCCCCTCATTGCGTTGTTACATTCGTATTCTTTGATTTCAGCAAATAAACATAAAAAATACGATAATATATATTATCATACTTCAGTCCTTAAGGTGAATCTATTTTATATCTTCAAACGTCTGATTGA
This sequence comes from Bacillus sp. KICET-3, assembly GCF_033261025.1. Classification (NCBI taxonomy): domain Bacteria; kingdom Bacillati; phylum Bacillota; class Bacilli; order Caryophanales; family Bacillaceae; genus Bacillus; species Bacillus sp. KICET-3. The sequence continues at coordinate 2,751,574 of NZ_CP137345.1, forward strand.
AATTCTCGAAGAACAAATCGGCTTCCTCCTGCATCCCGTCTTCTTCTACGTTTTCAGGCAGAGGCGGCAGCTCCTCAAGCGCCTTTAAGCCAAACTGCTCAAGGAAGGTCTCGGTTGTTCCGTATAAAATCGCCCGCCCGGGCCCCTCCGCGCGTCCGACCTCGCAAAGAAGCGCTTTTGCCACAAGGCTTTGGAGAATCCGTTCGGATTTGACTCCTCTAATATCTTCCACTTCAGCTCTTGTAATCGGCTGTTTGTAGGAGACGATCGCCAAAACTTCAAGGGCCGCCTGGGAAAGTCCTTTTGAAGGAGCTTCAATCAATTTTTTTAAATAGACGGCAAAGTCTTTTTTGGTTGATAGCATGTAAGTATCCGCGTATTCGACAAGCTCTATGCCTCTGTTTTCGTTCTCATAGCTTTCTTTGACGTCCAGCATAATGTCCTGGAGCTCCGTCTCATCGACCTCCAACACGGATAGCAGCTGTTTTTTGGTGAGGCCCTCGTCTCCTGCTGCATACAGCAAGGCTTCAACGATGGCCTTCCAATTCACGATATCAAGCGTCATGAATCGCTTCACTCCCTGTTATGTAAATATCGGAAAAATTGTGTTCCTGTTCAATGATGATCAGCTGATTTTTCATCAGCTCCAAAATCGCTATAAACGTCACAACCAAGTGCTGCTTTTGCTTATAAGGGAACAGTTCCATAAAGTGCACTCTTTTCCCTGACGATTTCAAACGGTCGACGATCTGGGTCATTCGTTCTTCGATCGGAATCTCCTGTCTGGAAATTCTCGTTTCAGAAGGCCGGCTGATTTTTTTTCGGTTCAGCACCTTTTGAAACGCGCCGAGCATATCGTATACCGTGACAGAGAGCTTCTGTTCGCTTAATTTGACTTCCTTGGCGTAATCGCTTAAATCGCTTGGCGGCTTGGCAAAAGATTTTTGCCGTTCTTCTTCGCGCTCTTTTAAAGCCTGTGCCGCGCTTTTATATTTTCTATACTCTATCAATTTTTCAATTAATTCGTCTCTCGGATCCTCTTCTTCTTCAAGCAGTTCCTCATCAAACAGTTCCTCCTCCTGCTTCGGAAGGAGCATCCGGCTTTTAATGCTGAGGAGGGTGGCAGCCATCACCAAATACTCGCTTGCCACATCAAGCTCAAGCTCGCGCATCGTATGCACATATAATAAATATTGCTCGGTTATCTTCGCAACAGGTATGTCATAAATGTCTATTTCGAGCCGATTGATTAAGTGCAACAGCAGATCTAAAGGTCCTTCAAACGCCTCGATTTTCACCTGATATTCCATGATCATTTCTCACCATTTTCAACATCGCTTCTAAGCCGGCTTACAACTGGCTATCCTTTAGTATAAATTACGCGTCTATGTGAAGTCCAATATAATTTAAGAAGTGCCGGCATCCGCCCATACAGTTTGCGGCAAACAGACATAGGATAATCGTGTAAAATTCTTAATGAAACAGGAGGAGACACCATGGGAGGTAAAGGATTCGGCCACGGCGGAGGATTTGCTTTGATTGTCGTTCTGTTTATTTTATTGATTATTGTAGGAGCAGCCTGGATCTATTAAATACATCATGAGCGGCCGAAAGCAAGCCGCTCATGTTTATGATGCGCCCCGGAAATCGAGAGGATGCGGCGGCATTTTTCCTCTGTTACTTCCCTGTGATACACTTTAACGGAAGGATAAAGGAGGATGTCGGATGTATCCCGAAGCATATATCGAATACCTGGCCGAATTTCATGGCTCAAGAGATTATTTTGAGTGCCACGAACTTTTAGAAGAACATTGGAAAAAAGACCCTCCGGGAAAACGGAAATTATATTGGGTCGGTCTGATCCAGCTTGCCGTCGCACTCTATCATCAGCGAAGAGGCAATTTCACCGGAGCCAAAAGGTTAATGGCAAACAGCCTCCGGATTCTTGAAGCTGAACAAGCCGCCGTCGAGGCGCTCGGCTTGGATCACGGTCGCTTGGTCAGCCTCATGCGGCGGACCTGTCAAAAAATCGAAGCGCATTCTCCATATGAAAGCATCATGCTCCCCATCAGAGATCCGAGGCTCATTCACGCCTGTCAAAAAGTATGCGAGCAAAAATCCTACCATTGGGGGCAAAAAAGCCCGGAGACGGACGCTTTTCTCGTTCATAAACACCGGCTGAGGGACCGGACCGAAGTCCTGACAGAAAGAGAAAAGGAGATCGCGCGGCGAAAAAAGAGCAGAGGCTAAACAACCTCTGCTCATTTGTTATATGTGATGTCTTCATTTTCGTGATCCTGACAGCGTTCAAAAAATCCTTTAGTTAATTCATTCGGAACCAGCGGCTTTGGTTCAAACATTTGTGAAAGGGCGGAGACCATTTTTTTGCCGATTCCTTGGTGACGGTGAGACGGATTTACACTGATATGCTTGATTTCAACTTCATCATCTTTTTTTTCAACCCCTGCGCAGCCGACAATATCCTCGCCTTCTTTCCAGAGGAAAAGCTGTCTGTCAGTGTCCGTTTCATAGTCTTTCATTGTCTGCTGAAGCTGCTTGACGTCCTTCTCATTCGGCATGAACGAAAGGAGACCCATCGCAATCTTTTCGAATGACTTCTTATAACGAATTAACATAAATACCCCTCAATATATCAAAATGTGGATCTAACGAAGGCTAGTCGCTTCACATCACATTATAAACATTTTTATCATCATTTTAAACTCTTTTTCCGGAAATTAATGAAGCGACCGGGTCAGGTTCGCCATTTCAATCGCCGCAGCAGCGGCTTCGGCGCCTTTGTTTCCGGCTTTCGTCCCAGCCCGTTCAACGGCCTGTTCGATCGTGTCGGTCGTCAACACGCCAAAGATGACCGGAACGCCCGTTGACATGCTGCTCCCTGCAATTCCCTTTGCCGCTTCATTGCATACATAATCATAATGGCTTGTAGCACCTCTGATCACCGTTCCTAGCGTGATCACAGCATCGTACTTTTTGGTTTCAGCCATTTTTTTCGCGATCAATGGAATTTCAAATGCGCCGGGAACCCAAGCGACATCAATATCCTCGGATTTGACCCCATGTCTTATCAGCGTATCCTCCGCTCCGCTTAACAATTTGCTTGTGATAAAATCATTAAATCTTGATACGACAATACCGATTTTCAAATCTGTTCCAATTACATGGCCTTCTATTTTATTCATATGAATCCCGTCCTTTTTTGTGAATGTTTTTTGATTAAAAATGAAGCAAATGTCCCAATTTCGCTTTTTTCGTTTTTAAATAATGTTCATTGTCTTTATTCGGCTCCATTTGCAATGGAATCCTGTCGGCGATCGTCAAACCATAGCCTTCAAGGCCCGCGATCTTTCTCGGGTTGTTCGTCAAAAGCTTCATGTTCTTGACGCCGAGGTCCCGCAGCATTTGCGCGCCGATTCCGTAATTCCTCAAATCGGGAAGAAAACCGAGCTGTTCGTTTGCCTGAACCGTGTCATACCCCTCTTCCTGAAGCTTATAGGCTTTCAGCTTATTGATTAAGCCGATGCCGCGTCCTTCCTGTCTTAAGTAAACCAGCACCCCTCGTCCTTCTTTCTCAATTTGCGACAGTGCTGCGGCAAGCTGCGGACCGCAATCACAGCGGTGGGAGCCGAACACATCGCCTGTCAGACATTCCGAATGAACGCGGACAAGCACCGGCTCATCGCCAAATGGAACATCACCTTTTACAAGGGCGATATGTTCTTTATGATCGATTTCGTTTGTGTATCCAAAAACCTTGAACGTACCGAAATCTGACGGAAGCATAATGCTGACTTCGCGGTTGATCAGCGTTCCCTTGCTATAGCGGTATTCGATTAAATCCTTAATCGTAATCATTTTCAAGCCGTGCTGGTCGGCAATTTTTTTTAACTCGGGCACCCTCGCCATCGTGCCGTCTTCATTCATGATTTCACAAATGACGCCGGCAGGTGCCGAACCGCATGCCTCTGCGAGATCGACAGCTGCTTCCGTATGTCCGGCTCTTTTTAAAACTCCGCCCTTTTTCGCTATGAGCGGAAAAATGTGTCCCGGTCTTTTAAAATCTCCGGGAAGCGCCTGTTCATCGATGAGCGACTTGACGGTCAATGACCGCTCCTGAGCGCTGATTCCTGTCTTTGTATCCCGGTGATCGACACTGACCGTAAAAGCGGTATGGTGGGAGTCGGTATTCTCATCCACCATCGGATGCAAGTTAAGCCTTGACGCAATTTCTTCATTGAGCGGCGCACAGATCAATCCTCTTCCGTAAGACGCCATAAAGTTGATCACTTCCGGTGTTGCATGCTCCGCGAGCGCGACGAAGTCGCCCTCGTTCTCTCTGTCTTCATCATCGACGACGATGATGACTTTTCCCTGTTTCAGATCGTGTATGGCTTCATCTATTGTATGAAACAAAAGCCGCTCCTCCTTTCGTTCAAAACCCGTTATTCTTTAAAAATGCTTCAGTGATGGTTTTCGTTTGCTTCGCTTCTTTCTGCTGATGGAGAAACCGGTAAATATACTTGCCGATCATGTCACACTCGATATTGACGATGCTTCCGACTTTTTTTTCCGGAAAAATCGTTTCGTCAAGCGTATGGGGTATAAGCGAGACAGTGACCTGGTCCTCCGTCAACCCGAATATCGTCAGGCTTACGCCGTCGACGGCGATTGATCCCTTCAAGACGAGCATTTTCGCAAGTTCATGATCCAGTTTTAAATCATAGTATATGGAGTTTTCCGCTTTTTCTATCCGTGTGATGACAGCCGTGCCATCAACGTGTCCGGACACCATATGCCCGCCGAAGCGGCCGTTTGCAGCCATCGCTCTCTCCAGATTGACGGAGCTTCCTTTTGTCAAAGTGCCGAGCGATGTTGCTTTCAGCGTTTCCAGCATCACATCTGCCGTGAACCGGTCATTTTGATAATCATTGACGGTCAGGCAGACTCCGTTGACCGCAATGCTGTCGCCCAGCTTGACGTCCTCTGTCACTTTGTTTGATTTGATGACTAAAGACATGGCGTTTCCCGTCTTTTTCATGTCTAAAATCGTTCCGATTTCTTCAATGATGCCTGTAAACATGGGTCACCACCCTATTCTTTTATAGGTTTTGCCGCCAGTTTTAAATCCCGGCCGATTTTGGAAATGGTTGTGAATTGCAGTAAGGGGACATCTTTCATCGATTGAAAGCCTTCACCAGAGATGGCGCTGGGAGAATGCAGCCCTCCGATTAATTTTGGGGCAAGATAGAAGATGATTTGCTGATAAAGCCCTTCATTGACAAAGCTTGCGTGAATGGTCGAGCCTCCTTCAACATAGACCGATGTGATGCCGTTTGCCGCCAGATGCTGAAGAACAGCCTTTACTGAAATCGATCCGGAATCCAGCACGTTTACCTGAACGCCTTTGTCTTCCAAGTATCGGATCGTGTCAGGATCGGCCTTTGAGGTTGTGTAAATCCAGGTGGGCGCTTCGTTATCATGAATGACTTTCGCGTGAAGCGGGATCGTCAGGTTTGTGTCAAGAATGACCCGAACCGGCTGATTCGCCGTACCAGGCAGCCTGCATGTCAAACTTGGATCATCTGCTTTTATTGTGCCCACACCGACTAAAATACTTTGGTGATTTCGCCTGTACTTGTGAGCATCCATCCTTGCTTCTTCTGAAGTGATCCATTTGCTGTCGCCGGTGGTTGTGGCGGTTTTGCCGTCAAGGCTCACCGCGGCTTTCAGCGTGACATACGGAAGCCCCGTCCGCATAAAGTGCATGAATTTTTCATTCAGCTCTTCCGCCTGTTCCTTGAGAACGCCTGACGTCACTTCAATTCCGGCTTCTTTTAACATGCCGATTCCTCTCCCCGACACAAGGGGATTCGGGTCTTCGGCGGCGACAACAACTCTTTTGAGCCCTGAACGAATGACCAGCTCGGCACATGGCGGCGTTTTTCCGTAATGGCTGCAAGGTTCGAGCGTCACGTATATCTCCGCTCCCTCTGCATGGCGCCCCGCCATTTGAATAGCGTGCACCTCAGCATGCGCTTCGCCGTATTTTAAGTGGGCCCCCATACCGACAACCTGTCCGTCTTTGACGACGACCGCTCCGACAAGCGGATTCGCGCCGGTCTGGCCCTCGCCCTGCTTTGCGAGCCCCAATGCGAGGTTCATATAATGCTCGTCTGTCATCTTTTTCCCTCCCTTCTGTTGTAACATCACGCAAAAAACCCCGGAATATTCGTTCCGGGGTCTGTTTTTTATGCATGAGAAATAAAACTATGCTTTTACACCTGTTTCACATAGTCTCATCATCCTTCTCCCATCCAGACTTTCACTGTCGGCTTCAGCTTTTCACTGAATCCACCGCCTGCATAAAGCAGAGCGGGTCACGGGCTCTAAAGCTTTTTCGCTTTACTACCGCCGGTCGGGATTTTCACCCAGCCCCGAAGGATACAATCGATATTTTCTTGTCCTTATGCGTATTATAGCCGCCGATTGTCGAAATTGCAATGAAAACAGTTTTGCAAAGAAAAACCCCTCTCGAAAAGGGGGTTAATTCGTGACTTTGACAACTTTGATCAATCCGTCAATCCGGTTGGCATTGCTGAAGTAAGCCTTCACTTTGTCTCCTTCTTTAATGTCGGACAGATCCTGATCCAGATTTTTCGCATCAAAAATAATCTTTGTTCCGTTATCAGATACGCCTTGATACTCCGTACCGTCGACTTTGGTGATCTTATATTGGTAAACGGTATAGTTCTTTTCTTCAGATGAAACCGTTTGACTGAGTGCCGTCGAAACATCTTGCATACTCCCGTTTTTTAAATAGTAAAAGCCTCCTGCCAATACGGCGGCCAATATAAACAGGATTGTGAGCTTGGCTCTTATTTTCCCCATGAACAAAACCTCCAGAACACGTTCTGAACTATCTATATGTTTTTTCCCTTAAAATGATGAAATAAAAACATATTCGCGTCAGACGGAAAATATGTGGTTTTTAAGTATAACGCAAAACGGCGTCAAATCGTTTCATATTCCGTCGAAATACTCCATATTTCCTACGAATATATATTCTGTTTCGGGGTGCATGGTAGAACAAGATGAACATCGCGACAATAAGACGATAAAATTACCAAAAAAGAAAAAAGCGTCTGACAGATTTACTTTGCGTGTTGGTTGAACCAGTTCAAGCACTGCACTTGCCGGTTGCGAATAGCGTAAAAACGGCCTCATCACTTCATGCGCCACGCCTCCTTTAATAGATTCACTGGGGGATACAAATTTACTGCTCAGCATCGGAACGAAAGTCCTAACGGTGATCAGCTTGTCATATTTTGTTGATTACTATCTATTATAAAAAATAATTCTTCTTCTTCCAAGAAGAAACAACTGTTTCTGCCATTTGTTCCAAAACCATCAAAAAAAGATCCCTTTTTAATTTTGGGATCTTTTTTGAAGCAACTGAGCCGTTAATGAAATTCTACGTCTATCCTTCTTTTCTGCTCTTGCCTGTTTTTAGGCATTCTGACTTCAAGCACCCCGTTTTTATATGCAGCCGTGATCCCTTCATTCGAGACGGGCCCGGGAAGTGCGACCGATCTGTGAAAACGCCCGACAAACCGCTCTTTCCGGTGCACGTTTTCCTCTTTTACTTCATTTGATTTGTTGATTGAACCGCTGATATGCAGCATATTGTTTTCAACATCGATATGAACATCTTCTTTGCTTTCGAGGCCGGGAATATCGCAGGATGCCACGATTTCATTTTCCGTTTCATGGACATCGACGCGAATGCCTCCAAAGCCGTGTTCACCTCCGAAAGTCGCCGGAAAATCGGCAAACACCCGGTCAAATTCTCTCCTGATGGTATTCAAATGTTTAAATGGTTCATAAGGTACTAATGGCATTCACTTACCTCCATTATGGTTTCGTTTATCTTATGGTTTCTCGTTCTTTCCCGATTATGTAATTAAAACCGTTTTTTATCCTGTAAAAACTTCCTCGTTTGGAAGGCTGATCTGTGTATATGGAAAAGGTAAACATGAAAAAAGCAGTGCTTTTACATAAGGCACTGCCATTTTTTATGCGCAACTTGATAGGGTTATATCACATTTCTTTCTGCAATTTGGATTGGTGCGGATGGGACAGATGTTACGTTTCTTTCTGCGATATGGACCGATTTTGATGGAACGGATGTCACGTTTCGCTCTGCAATGCTTGTACCTTCTGTCTTTGCTGTTAACGCAATACTCGCCAAAGATAATCCAATGACTGAAGCAGCGGCAGTTAGCAAAAGCTTAGACTTCATACGACCAGTCCCCTTTTTTCATTTTTTTTCGGGCACTGAATACTATCTGATAGAAATACACCGAGTCGCTCAAGCGCCCAATTTCATTATAGTATTCAGCCGCCTCCAAAGCCAAGTCTTCTATGTCCGGATACATTTTTTTGGATTCAAGCAGATGAAATGTCTCCAAAATTGAATTCATCCCGTCATCATCCACATATAAAGCCTTTAAAAAACGAAATTTTGCTATATAGATCATATCGTTTAATTGTTGAGCTGTTTTTATGCCTTTGTTAAATATGTCATTGGCATGTTTATATTGTTTTTGTTTAAAGTAAACATGTGCAAGGCTAAACATGGCTTTTGAAAGAATATCTGATTTTTCTTCTTTATATATCTCAATAGCCTGATGAAAATATTCAGCTGCTTTACCTCCATGGCCCATCTTCTCATAACAATTTCCCAAATTGTAGAAAGTGTGTCCTTCTAAAATGCGCTGATCTTCTTTTTGAGCAAGCTTCAGCGCTTTTTCAAGATGGGGCAGCGCTTTTTCATTAGACTCCAAATCATCATAGTTTCCTGCAATCACAAATTCACATTGAATTCTGCGGACTGTATACGTCTCATGCGCCTGATAAGTTTGGATGGCTTGAAGCGCATAATTCATCGACACATGACTCTGTCTCATTTGATAAAACACTTCAGCCATTTTAAAATGGAATTCCGCTCTTTCTATTTCATCTTCTACATGGAGCAGTTTCTTTTCTGCCCGCCTGTAAAAAGAAATCGCTTTAATGTAATCATGATGTCTATATTCATACATCCCTCTGAAAAAATTAAAATAATATTCAAGCAAGCCTGTCAGCTGATCTTGATTATCTTCAATATCTTTTAATATTTTAGAAAAGTCTGGCGGAACTTCACCGTCTTCCAGCGGCTTGATGTAGTCCAACATGATGCGATGCCTGAATTCCATTAAAGCGTAGTACAATAACAAGTCCTGATCTTCTTCCATTTTGGACAATTCACGCTCAATTTCAGCTTTAAGCATTTCCGCATCTGTCACATTGAATTTGCGTATTGCATTATACCACTCGTTAATTTTGACCCCAACTGACGCCGATGGAATTTTCACACTCAATCTATCCGCCCCTTTCTTTATCAAATTGACGTTCTATCTTACGCTTCGTTGAATATATTTTACATAAAGGGACATTTTTTTACAATTGTTTTTTGATAAGAATTGTTTTTATTTATTGGGACGGACATTTGCTTCATCCATCTCCTTCTTTTTGTTTAAGGATGTTTCAGATCAAGAATAAAACAAAAAACAGCCCGCCTCCGGGCTGTTTTTCTATACGATTTTACGCATCAAATACTTCGACTTTTTCCATTCCTTGGCCCTGCTCCATTGATGTGACAGCGTCAAGGCCTGAAGTGACTTTGCCAAATACAGTGTGAACGCCGTTTAGGTGCGGCTGAGGCTCATGGACAATAAAGAATTGGCTGCCTCCTGTATCTTTTCCGGCATGCGCCATAGAGAGAGAACCAGCTTCATGTTTATGGGGATTCCCTTCTGTTTCACATTTAATCGTATAGCCCGGTCCGCCTGTTCCATTTCCGTACGGACAGCCGCCCTGGCTGACGAAGCCCGGGATGACACGGTGGAATTTCAGGCCGTCATAGAAGCCCTCGTTTGCAAGTTTTTCAAAGTTGGCGACAGTGCCAGGCGCCGCCTCCGGATATAATTCAAACTCGATTTTTTTGCCGTTCGTTAATTGTATGTATCCTTTTTTAGCCATGTTGATTCTCTCCTTTCGTTTCACATGGCTCATTATATCATAGAAGGGATAAGCAGAGCCAACTGCAAAAACACTCCCAAAATTCCCCTCAGTCGCTCCGCAATTTGAACAGCGGCAGCTGTATTATTGGTTTTACCAGCATTTTGATTTATTATGGCGTATTTTATCCGCCAGGAAAGACAGAATCAATGCTTCTCCGTCTAAACTGCAATTCTGACAGTCTTGCAAGTTCAAATACGAATTTGCTATTTTTTAAATGAAACCTCCCCCTCTTTTCATCCGTCTATATTGTCGGAACGAATCACGAGATAAAGATATTGTTCCGGCAGGCTTCTCCCAAAATAAACAGCAATATCTGCCTGAAGCCTGCATTTTTTAAGGAGGGCATACAGCTTGAAAAAATCGATACTTGGAATTTGCACAGCATTGTTTCTGCTTATCATGCCGCAGATCAGTTATGCTGACTCCGCAGAGGGAGACGTGATCATCACACTCGGTAAGGACCTGTCGGCTCAAGACAGGCAAAAAGTGCTGAACGAAATGAATGCTCCGGAAAACGCGACGATCATTGAGGTCACAAATGCTGAAGAGCATAAATATTTGGGAAACTATATATCTAAAGCAGACATCGGAACAAGGGCAATCTCTTCTTCATCGATTACGATTGCGAAAAAAGGAAGCGGTCTTGAAGTCAAAACAAATAATATCAGCAAGATCACGGATGAAATGTATTTAAACGCGCTGATGACAGCCGGGGTAAAGGATGCGAAAGTTTATGTAACCGCTCCGTTTGAAGTATCCGGAACGGCCGCATTGACGGGACTGATGAAAGCATATGAAACATCTTCCGATCAGAAGATTTCCGATGATGTGAAAAAGGTCGCCAATGAAGAGCTTGTCACCACTTCCAAGCTCGGCGAAAAAATCGGTAATGATAACGCATCTGCGTTAATGGCAAAAGTCAAAGAAGACATCGCGAAAAACGGCGTCCCGCAATCCCAGGAAGAACTGGGGAAAAAGATTGATCAGGCGGCCTCCGATTTAGGTGTTACACTGACAGATGATCAAAAGAATTCCCTCTTGTCTTTGTTTAATAACATGAAAGACATCAACATCGACTGGGGGCAGGTTGGAGACCAGCTTGACAAAGCAAAAGACAAAATCACGAATTTTATCAACTCTGATGAAGGCAAAAACTTCATTCAAAAGCTGATTGATTTCTTTGTTTCGATCTGGAATGCCATCGTTTCCGTATTTACCGGAGGCGGAGCATCGGAATCAAATGGTTAATGAAAACATAAAACACCTCTTTTAAGGAGGTGTTTTATGTTTATTCATAATGGCTTTCGATAAAGTTTGACAGCAGCTTTGTAAAACGGTAAAAATCCTCATTTTGTGTGGAAGCCCTGTCTTTTAACGTAAACACGCCGAATAAAGACCTTCGAAAACCGGTGCTCATTTCAAGCTGAATGCTTAGGCCTGATATCGATTTGTTGGCGATATTATCCGGACTAGTTCCGGCATATCGATCGTCCGTCTTCAGCATTTCGGCAGTAAACCCGGCTTTATTTAGTTCCTCAACGAGTATTTTGATCCTGCCGCGGTCTGTGCCGCCCACTTTGATAAGACGGTCTTCTGCATAATAGCCGTGAAGCGAAATGATATACGTATGCCCGGCTGCCATATCAAGTGCCGACGGTTCATCAAAGTTTGTGCTCGTAATATGCAGGCTCGAATTTCCAGATGACTTCAATCCTTCAAACAAATACATAGAATACGAGTGTGACAATTCATTTGCGATTTCGCTTGTTCCCGGTTCGATTCCTCCCCCATGGATGGCCATAATCAGCATCGTGCTGCCGGCTTGTTTCGTCGCGATTCGGTAATCCGACGGATCTTCGTTTTGTTTGAGCTCTTCAAAGCTTGCATATCGATCGTCTGATTGTCCTGCCGCATATTCATGATGAGCCATTGCGAAGGATGGGATGGAAATCACAGAAGAAATTAATAAAATATTCACATATCTGTTTATTGCTGTAAATCGGTTTGCTGTGTTACAATCAACACATTGCTTCAGGCATTGGAGCATGCGACGGGGTAGGGATACTTTGGCCGGTTCCATCTACTCCGCCTCTAGATCGGTATGAATAACCGCACTCTTCTTTTCGATAATGATCAATACGAATCATCTCCCTTTGTTAAATTTTTGTTAAATTCCCAATATTATATACAATTAACCTGCATGCTGTTCTATTTATTACCCGTTCTTTTTCAAAAAAAAAGCACTTCCGGCATGCGTAAAGCGCTTTTTTGTCTGCAAAACAAAACGGGAGCCCTTTAAAGGCTCTCCCGTTTTGTTTATGATTGTTTCACTTTTGATTTCAGCGGCAAGTCAAGTTTGACGATATCTTCATATGACTCTCTTTGGATGACAAGCTGTGCTTCACCGTCTTCCACAAACACGACGGCCGGCCGCGGAATGCGGTTGTAATTGTTGGCCATGCTGTAGCCGTAAGCTCCTGTGCAAAACACCGCCAATACGTCACCGTCCCGAACCTCCGGAATATCTAAATCCCAAATGAGCATATCGCCGCTTTCACAGCATTTCCCCGCAATCGATACCGTGTCATCACAGGCGGCGCCCATTCTGTTGGCAACGGCTGCTTCGTACTTGGCTTCATAAAGCGCGGGTCTGATATTGTCGCTCATCCCCCCGTCAACCGCCACATACTTGCGAATGCCGGGCACTTCTTTTTTGGACCCGATCGTGTAAAGCGTTGTTCCGGCATCTCCGACAAGCGATCTGCCTGGTTCAATCCAAATTTCCGGGACGTCAAAGCCAAAGTGTTCGGCGTTAGCTTTGACCGCTTCAATAATTTTTTCAACATAGCGATCTGCGGCCAGCGGTTCATCCTCTTTTGTATAGCGGATTCCGAATCCGCCCCCAAGATTCAGCACCTTTGGCGTATAGGAATAGGACTCTCTCCACTCCGCAAGCTTTTCAAAAATTTTATCGGCCGCAAGAACAAAACCTGCCGTATCAAAGATTTGCGAACCGATGTGGCAGTGTACGCCAAGCAAATGAAACACCGGCGACTCAAGCACCCGCTCAATCGCCTGTTCGACCTGTCCGTTGTGCAGGTCAAATCCAAATTTTGAATCCTCCTGGCCTGTCGTAATGTAGTCGTGTGTGTGCGCCTCAACTCCGGGAGTAATTCTGAGCAAAACGTCTACAGTTTGTCCAGCGCGTTTACAGAGCTCCTCCGTGATCGAAATCTCATGGAAATTATCCAGCACAATGCAGCCGATTTTATGCTCAAGAGCCATCTGCAGCTCTTCCGGACTTTTATTATTTCCGTGAAAATGAATCCGTTCAGGAGGGAATCCAGCTTTAATCGCTGTAAAAAGCTCTCCTCCCGACACAACGTCCAAAGACAGCCCTTCTTCTTCAGCAAGCTGAATCATCGCAATCGACGAAAACGCTTTGCTTGCATATGCGACCTGCGCCTTCAAATCGGCTTCCCGGAAAGCTTTTTGGAAATTACGCGCCCGCTCCCGTATTAAAGCGACGTCGTATACATAAAGGGGAGTTCCATATTTTTCTGCCAATGATAGAACATCGACACCTCCGATTTCGAGATGCCCGCTTTCATTTTGTCTGCTCGTACCGTGTAAAAACAATTGTCATTCCCTCTTTCTCTATCTACAAAGGTGAAAAGGACAGTCCGGATTGCCGCCCCCAACATCTTTATCCGCTTAATGAATTAAAATTTCTTACGTTGTATTATAACATTTCATATAAAAATCTAAACCATCATTTTGTCCAAATTTTCTTGATTTAAGCTGATAATGTTTTCCACGTTAAATCTACTTTTATATAGCATAGCAGAAAACTGTAATTGATAGAAATAGGCATCCTCAACAACTGCGGCACTAAAAATGGAATGGATCATAACCGTTTGAAAAAAGCAACGCATAAAAACGAAAAACCCGAGGACTGCGCCCATACGATTAGGCATTCATCTGCATATATACATAAGCATAAAGCCAAGAAAAGATGATGGAAAGAGGTTATAACATGTATCAACATTATGATCCGTACGCCCCTTCATACAGCTATGCGGAACAGGATGTCCATCACCCATATCAGATGAACCAGCATGAATACAGGATCTATGAGCCGTTCGAGGGTCAAATTATCACAGCTCCGGCGAATACAAGGTTTTGGCGGAGAGGCACTGAAGTGTTCCTTCATTCGTCAACCGTTGACCCGTACGGCCGGGAAATGCTCTATATCGTCTATCCGATCAGAAGGCAGAACAACATATGCAGCCTGCGCGCCGTCGCCATTTCAGCCAATGAATACAGAGGCATGCAAACCCAAATGCCGAGATACGGATTTTATCTGTAAACAGAAAAAGAGGCTTTCAATCATGATAAGCCTCCGGAATGATTCACTGTCTCATTTTGTTTCTCGGATGAACGATACTCGGCCTGACTTTTCCTCCCGGGACGGAAGTGCGGACAAGAACGTGCCAAAATGCTTTGCCGTTAAACGGGAGAAGCGGCCAAAGGTACGGTGTCCGCAGTGATCGGATTGAGGTCATGATAATCGTTAATATCGTCAGGCCAATCACAAATCCTTCCACTTTATACAAAGCCACCAATATCAGCATAAAAAGCTTCACCATTTTATTCGCCAAGCTCAGCTCATAGCTGGGTGTTGTATACGTTCCAATGGCGGACAAAGAGACGTATAAAATGACTTCCGGTGAAAACAGGCCGACATTGATGGCAATGTCCCCGATCAAGACAGCCGCGATCAGGCCCATGGCGGTCGAAAGCGGCGTCGGCGTATGGATGGCGGCCATCCTTAAAAATTCGACTCCGAGATCCGCTAAAAAAATCTGCATGATAATCGGGATGTGTGAGTCTTTGTTTAAGCCGATATACCTCAGGTTTTCGGGCAGAAGGGATGGTTCAATGACAAACAGCATCCATAGCGGCAGCAAAAAGGTCGATGCAAGAATTCCGAAAAAACGCACCCATCTTAAAAACGTTCCCACGGCCGGCGTTTGCCTGTATTCTTCAGCATGCTGGACATGATGAAACAGCGTGGTCGGCGTAATGATGACGCTTGGCGATGTGTCGACGATGATAATGACATGACCCTCCAGAATGTGGCTCGCCGCTACATCGGCTCTTTCTGTAAACCTGACAAGCGGAAAAGGATTGAAGCCTTGTCCGACGATA
The DNA here is from genome assembly GCF_033261025.1 of Bacillus sp. KICET-3. Lineage (NCBI taxonomy): Bacteria > Bacillati > Bacillota > Bacilli > Caryophanales > Bacillaceae > Bacillus > Bacillus sp. KICET-3. Next base: position 2,766,928 of record NZ_CP137345.1, read on the forward strand.
AATTCTTCAACCGATTTGTCAGACATCGGCAAACCGTCGATTTTTACATTTTCGATCTCTTTTTTTAATACGGCGACCAGATCGGGGTCTGCCACGTCTTCCAAATAGCAAAGGCAAATATCGGTTTTGGAGCGTTCTCCGATATGAAGCATTTTATACCGGAGCCGCTCATCCCTGATTCGACGCCTGATCAGGGCGCTATTAACGATAATGTTCTCGACAAGTCCGTCTCGCGCCCCGCGCACGACTTTCTCTGTGTCAGGTTCTTCAGGCGTTCTGCCAGGATAGCTTCTGACATCGACGATAAAAGCAAAGCCCGCATCCTCGACAATGATGGCGACCAGTCCTGACAGCACTTGATCGGCCGCTTCATCAAGCGTTTCGACTTTGGATACCTGCTGGTTCAGCAGCCTGTTTTCAACAATTTCCTCTGCTTCGCCTGATTTTTTTTCAGCATCATCCAGATGAACCAGTTCCCTTAGCAGGTGAATGATGTATTGTGTATCACATAATCCATTTACATAATAAAGCTGGATTTCCCGGTCAAGAACGAAGACCTTTCTGACTCCGAGGTCAAAGCTTTCTCCCATACCGACCCGCTTTTTAAAAAACGCTTCATTCTTAGAAGGATCAAGGAATACGTTCGTCTTCTCTTTCTCTTTTGCCTGAGCACTCATAATACCCGCTCCTTTCTAAAATGAGCTCGACCGCCTTCATTGTGATCGGTGAACCTTTTTTGGCATCGTCTTTCCTGTCCATTTTTCCGATATCGCCGATTCCGACGATGATGGGCACATCAAGCTGATCAAGACAGTAGACCGTGTCTCCGCTCATCCGTTTGACATCAAATTCTCTTACTCCGTGTTTGTCGACTCCGAATTCTGTCAGTTCGCCGTCTGCATCAATGGACACATCCACTTTTGTCCACTCCGCGTAGTGGGTTTTGGAAGCGACGGCGATGACGCCGAGCACTTCGATTTCGGGATGTGACGCCACATATTTCATCGAAGTCTCTCCCGGTCCTTCTCCTTGCAGGCCTGAATCGTCAAACATCACAAATACGGGATCATACGGCGTTCTGAGAATCATTGATACAAGTTCAGGGCCCGTTTTCACGCTCGGATTCCCCATTGATTGGGAAATACAGCGCCCGCCGATCCGCCTTGCCGCGTATTCAATCGCTTTTGCCGCATAAATATCACCGTCTGTGACCAAAATGACCTTGCGTTTTGCTGTCATTGTTCTTTATCCTTTCGGTTTAAAAATCACGGCAACGATAAAAGCGAACAAAATCGCGGCGGAAATACCGGCGGAGGTCAGTTCAAATATTCCCATCCCGATTCCGATAAAACCGTGCTCTTCAGCCTGATGCATCGCACCGTGCAAAAGGGAGTGACCGAAGCTGACGATGGGCACCGTCGCGCCCGCTCCGGCAAACTCGATAAACCGATCATAGATGCCGAAGCCGTCAAGAATTGCTCCTGCTACAACAAAAGTTGACATCACATGCGCAGGCGTCATTTTCAAAACGTCGAGCAGCAGCTGGCCAACGACGCAAATCAAGCCGCCTGCGATAAACGCGATAACATAGTCCATCACGCGTTCCCCCCTTCAGCCCGTTCGAATACGACGCCGTGTGCGATACACGGAATCGACTCCTTTTGCTGAATAATCGTCGGGCTCAGGAGGGCGCCCGTTGCGACGACAAGCACCCTGTTTAACCTGCCCGCTTCAATCTCTTTAAAAATATGGGCGAAAGTGACGACCGCTGAACAAGCACATCCGCTTCCTCCTGCAAACACTTGCTGGTCTGGTGTATAGATGATCAGCCCGCAGTCATTATGCTTTGTCCCGATATTGATCCCTTCCTCTTGCAAAAGATCCTTTACAATCGGGCTGCCGACGCCTGAAAGATCACCGGTAAGGATCAAATCATAGTCATCCGGCGTGCGCCCCAGGTCATCGAGATGCTGTTTGATCGTATCGGCGGCGGCCGGAGCCATCGCTGACCCCATATCCTGTGAATCGGTAATTCCCAGATCGATTACTTTTCCGACGGTTGCGCTTGTTATTTTAATCCCGCTTGGCTGCTGGCTCAGCACCACCGCTCCGCTCCCCGTTACGGTCGAGGTTGCGGTGCCGGGCTTTTGCCCGCCGTATTCTGTCGGATAGCGAAATTGCCTTTCAGCCGTTGCATTGTGGCTGCTTGTTGCGGCAAGAGCCCTTTGGGCAAAGCCGCCGTCAATCAGCGCTGAACCGATCGCGATCGATTCCATCGATGTAGAGCAGGCTCCAAACAAACAAAGAAACGGGAGCTTCAAATGCCTTGCCACATAATTGGCGGTTACATTTTGATTAAGCAGATCTCCCGCCAGGAATATATCGATGTCTTCCTTTTTCAGATTCTGCTTGGATAATGCCGATTCGATCGCATCCTCCATCAGCTTGCGCTCCGCCATTTCCCAATTTTTTTGATTGCAATGCATATCATCGTATGTTTTATCAAATAAATGCCCCAAAGGCCCTTCTTTCTCCTTTGGACCGACCGCTGTGCCGCTTGAATTGACAAACAGCGGGTTTTGGAATACCCATGTTTGCTTTCCCTTTGTTTTCATTATTTCTTCCTCCTAAAACAGCTTGTCAAAAGCATAGCGGATGATGCCGACAATGTATGCGGCGACAACGCCGAACACGATGACATTGCCGGCCAGTTTAAACATGTTAGTCCCGACGCCGAGCACATATCCTTCGCTTTTATGTTCAAGAGCTGCGCTCGCCATGCTGTTGGCAAACCCCGTAACCGGAACGGCCGAGCCGGCGCCTGCGAACTGTCCGATCCTGTCGTAAACCCCGAGCCCTGTTAATAGAGCGGATATTAAAATCAGGGTGGCGACCGTCGGGTTTCCCGCTGTTTTTTCATCAAAATCAAAAACGGTCATATAAAAATTTTGAAACGCCTGTCCGATCATGCAGATCAGCCCCCCTACGACAAAAGCCTTTAAGCAATTCATAACATAAGGCGGGCTGGGCTGATAAGTTTTTACTTTCGATTGATAATTATCTTTTAAGCTTGACATGATAATCCTCCTTTTATGACAAATGAACAAAGATAAGCCATTGAAATAAGGAGCCCAAAATTTTTCCGAATACAATGGCCATCAACAGAATTATAATCCTGTCGCCCATGCCGATTCTCTTGAACAGAATCGGCAGTACGTTAAGCACTTCCGTAAGAGCAGCCGCAAGCATTCCGATAAAAATGCCGGCAAGCAGCCCAATAGGAATCAAAAGCCACTTCGATAAAAAAAACCGGTTCATATTCAATGATTCCCATCCTCCGAAAACGGCCCCGAAGATGACGGCCCATTCATATGCCTGTATATATGCTCTTGTTTTTGTCAGCTGGGTCAGCCTCGGGATAATGCCGAGCACCGTAAGGAAAGCGACAAAACCGGAACCCACCGCTACCCCTCCCGCAAGACCGAGAAAGATGAGAAAAAGCGTGTTAATGATCATGGATATCCTTTGTCGTTTCTTTATTTTCGTTCATGGCCACATATTGGTCCAAATCGAGCTGATATTTGAATATCTCGACTTCAAGCGGGCTGGGTTCTTCATTAAATCGTTTTTTAAATAGGTGGTTGAAAAACAAAATCATGCCGAGACCCAAGCCTATACTGTACGGTACCTGCAAAAGATAGGGGTATCGGTTTTCTTTTCCCGTTATCATTTCATAAAGCAGGATGTGGACTTCCCTCATGCTGACATCTTCATGAAAGTTCATCACGGCAAGACCCGCACCGACGAACAAAAGCAGCCAGACAGCGATAAATAAAACAGGAGATAATCCCCGTTTAGGATATTTGACCTCCACGATGGTTTCAGCACCGCCGACGGTTTGGACATCAAGGTCCGGAAACGATTTATGTATGGCCTCGATAACCTTCATGACATCCAATACCACCATGTTTTGGTCTGCTTTGCTTACCTGGTAGATAGGCAGCCGTTCAAGCTTTTCTTTGTACCGACGGTCGCCCGCCACCTGTGCGATATGCCCTAGTGTGATGAATTCATCGGGATCAGCCTCTAGACGGTGGCGGAGCCTGATAAAAACTTGACGTTCCATCTGGGTCACTTCCTATATGATGGTTATAGTTGTAGTATGAGGTACATCTCATTTATCATTCACTTCAGCCGTGAAAGTCCATAAATTACCACGCCGAAAAAGCCGGCACGTCATAGCGGCCGGCTTTCGTCCGGGACTGCCTTGTCAAACGGCAGTCTATGTTTCAGTATGGTCCATCTGGTTTTTGATTTGCTTTAAAATTTTCTTCTCAAGGCGGGATACCTGGACTTGGGATATCCCAAGGCGGTCGGCAACCTCTGATTGCGTCTGGTCTTTGTAATACCGTAAATAGACAATCAGTTTTTCCCTTTCATCCAAATCCTTAATCGCTTCTTTCAAAGCGATTTTATCAAACCATTTTTCTTCTGACTGATCGGCAATCTGGTCAAGAAGTGTAATCGGATCCCCGTCGTTTTCATAAACCGTTTCATGAATCGACGAAGGCGAACGGACGGCTTCCTGCGCCATCACGACTTCTTCGGAGGAGATCCCGAGATGCTCGGCGATTTCCTGGACGGTTGGTATTCGGCCATTTTTCTTGGAGAGCTCGTCTTTCGCCCTCCTGATTTTGTTGCCGAGCTCTTTTAGCGAACGGCTTACCTTTACCGTTCCGTCATCCCTGATAAACCGCTGAATTTCCCCGATGATCATCGGGACGGCATAGGTGGAAAACCGCACATCATAGGAAAGATCGAATTTGTCCACCGATTTCAGCAAGCCGATACAGCCGATTTGGAAGAGGTCATCCGGCTCGTAGCCTCTGTTCAAAAAACGCTGAACGACTGACCAAACAAGACGCATGTTTTTTTCTATGAGGAGGTCTCTTGCTCTTTGATCGCCGTTCTGGCTGTTTTTTATGAGTTCTTTGACCTCATGGTCTTTAAGCTGAGTGCTCTGGTTTTCTTTTTTAACCTCCACATCCATAACAAATCTCCCTTAATTGCAAAGCGCTTTGCTTTTTGATAAGTGCTTTGTTAAGTGTATTGTGGTTCCCATCTCAGGAGAGGAATCGATCGTGATATCGTCCATGAAATTCTCCATGATGGTAAAGCCCATTCCCGATCTTTCAAGTTCAGGCTTCGTCGTAAACAGCGGCTGGCGGGCTTCTTCCAAATCCGTGATCCCGACGCCTTCATCCCGGATCGTTAAATAGACGATATGGTCCTCAAGCGTGACGGAAATATACACGGTTCCATCTCCCGAATTTTCATACCCGTGGATGATCGCGTTTGTGACTGCTTCTGACACCACTGTTTTAATTTCGGTTAATTCATCCATTGTCGGGTCAAGCTGGGCGATAAAGGCGGCGACCGTCACCCTTGCGAAAGATTCATTCTGGCTGAGCGCTGAAAATTGAATATTCATCTCATTTTTCATGACGCCACCCCCAGTGTTTCAAGCGCCTGCTGTTCAGAGTGTTCAAGGCGGATAATTTTAAACAGCCCAGACATATCAAATAAACGTTTGACGGCCGGGGAAATCGCGCAGACAATCATTTCTCCGCCCAGCTGTTTAATTTCCTTGTATCTGCCTAAAACGACGCCGAGTCCCGAACTGTCCATAAACGAAAGTTCTTCAAGATTTAAGACAATATGGCGAACATCGTGCTGACGCAAATGATCACTGACTTGGCTTCTTAATGTTTCTGCTGTATGGTGATCAAGTTCACCCGTCAACCGAATACAAAGCACGGATTCTTTGACGTTTAAGTCGATTCCGAGGCTCATCCTCATTCCTCCTTGATATAAATCGGATAATGAGTGTTTCGATTCGCACTTTACAAATTCCTTCACCATGACAAAACTAGTGGCCGTTCGGCATTATTCATTCCACTTTGTCCAGTTTGTCATCGTCCGCTTAAACATGGTCCAAAACCCCGCTTGATCCATGTCTTTTTCCGCTACAAGAGGGCTTTCATGCAAAACCTTGCCATCCTTTTTCAAAACGAGCGTGCCAAGCTCGGTGCCTTTTTTGACCGGAGCCTGGATATCTTTCTTTTGTATCATCTCCTTTTTGACGGCTTTGATATCTTCGCCTTTTTTCGTCAAAAGGGAAATCGGTTCTGATGTGACAAGTTTTATTTTTTGCTCGCGGCCTTTATTGACCTTCAATTCGGAAATGACTTCATTTCGCTTATACATCGGATGTGTTTCATATTGGCTAAACGCGTAATCAAGCATTTTGGTAACCTGCGCATTTCGTTCCTTCGGCGTGCTGGCGCCAAATACGACGGCGATCACACGCATGTTTCCTTTTTTCGCAGAGGCCGTCAAACAGTATTTTGCTTCATTTGTAAACCCCGTTTTGACACCGTCGACTCCCGGATAGAATTTGATCAGCCGGTTTGTATTGACGAGCCAAAACTTTTTATCGGTGTTTTCTCTTAAATAATCCTCATACGTTCCCGTAAACTTTGTGATTTTATCATATTTTAAGAGCTCTTTCGCCATGACGGCCATATCGTAGGCCGTGCTGTAGTGGCCTTCTTTAGGAAGGCCTGTCGTATTTTGAAAAGACGTATTTTTGAGACCGAGCTCAGCAGCCTTTTCGTTCATTCTTTTCACAAATTCTTCCTCTGACCCGGCAATATGCTCCGCCATCGCGACAGATGCATCGTTTCCAGAGCCGATCGCAATCCCTTTCAGCATCTCTTCCACTGTCATCTCTTCACCGGGCTCAAGAAAGATCTGCGAACCGCCCATTGATGCGGCAAATTCGCTTGTTCTCACTTTATCTGTCATTTTCATCTTGCCCTCATCAAGGGCTTCCATGATCAGCAGCATGGTCATCACCTTTGTCATGCTGGCCGGCGGAAGCTTCTCATGGCTGTTTTTGTCATATAAGATCTTTCCGGTGTCCCGTTCGATCAAAACGGCGGATTTCGCTTCATGAGCGAGCTCAGGGGTTTTCGATTGACTTTCTTTCGCAAACGCGGATGGCGTTGTCATCAGGATTATCGTAAAAATCAGCAATTTGGATAAATGACGTTTCATCACCCAGACCTCCATTTCGTAATCCTTTCTATTTTTTCCAATTCAGGTGGATTTATACGGATATGCTGGTAAAAATTTCTCAACAAAAAAAGCCACCCCATGTCCAAGCTTTGGACATGGGGTGGCTTTTCAATGTGCCGAGCAGCACTTTATTGCTTATCGCCGATTTTGGCCACAACTGTTTTGATCAGCCGTAAAAAGTCGGCTTTTACTTTTTCGGTTACTTCCATGACTTCATCATGTGACAGCGGCTGATCCAAAATTCCGGCCGCCGCATTTGAAATGCAGGAAACACCGAGGACGCGAAGGCCGGAATGCCTTGCCACAATGACTTCTGGAACGGTTGACATTCCGACGGCATCAGACCCGATCGTCCGCAGAAAACGAACTTCGGCAGGCGTTTCATATGATGGACCTGAAACTGCGGTATACACGCCCTCCTGAACCGAAATGTTCAATTCTTCGGCCGTTTGCTTCGCCAGCCGGCGGAGATCTTTGTCATAGGCTGCCGACATATCGGGAAATCTGACGCCAAGCGCCGCATCATTCGGACCGATCAGCGGGTTTGTGCCCAAATAGTTAATATGATCGGAAATGATCATCAAGTCGCCCGGACGGAATGATTCATTGACACCGCCAGCGGCGTTGGTCACGATGAGCGTGTCAACGCCGAGCTCCTTCATGACCCTTACCGGGAAAGTGACCTTATCGAGCGAATAGCCTTCATAAAAATGAAAGCGCCCTTGCATCGCAACGACTTGAATATTCCCAAGCGTTCCGATGACAAGCTGCCCTGCGTGGCCTTCCACTGTAGAAACCGGAAAATCCGGGATCTCTTCATATTTTATTTTCACGGCTTCTTCAATTTCATCGGCAAGCACACCGAGCCCTGATCCCAATATCAGGCCGATCGACGGTTTGTGTTTTGCTTTGCTTTTAATGTATCGAGCGGCGTTTGAAATCATCTGTTTCACGTTCAGTTTCCTCCTATTTAAGCAGGGATAAAAAGCTTTTTCCGTACTTTGGCATATTCGTTTTAAAGTTGTCGGCGATCGTCGCTCCGATATCTGCGAATGTATCAGCGAGAGGGAGCTGTGCCGTTTTTTCGTGCTTTTTGCTGTATACGAGCAGCGGAACATATTCCCTCGTATGGTCCGTTCCATGGTGAATCGGATCATTTCCGTGATCAGCGGTAATGATCAAAAGATCATCTTCCCGCATTTTTTCGAATACTTCCGGCAGGCGCGCATCGAACTCTTCAAGCGCTTTTCCGTATCCTTCGGGATCGCGCCGATGCCCGAACAGCGCGTCAAAGTCCACAAGGTTGACAAAACTGATGCCTGTGAAATCCTGGTCAAGCGTTTGAACCAGCTTATCCATGCCGTCCATATTTGAAGTCGTTCTGAGCGATTCGGTGATTCCCTCGCCGTCATAAATATCGGAAATTTTGCCGATTGCAATGACATCGAAATTATCATCCTTCATTTCATTCATCACGGTTCTGTCAAACGGTTTCAGCGCATAGTCGTGGCGGTTCGGCGTCCGTTTAAACTCGCCCGGCTTTCCGACGAATGGCCGTGCGATGACGCGGCCGACCATATATTTTTCATCAAGCGTGAGCTCGCGCGCGATTTCGCAAATGTGATACAGCTCATCAAGCGGAACCACTTCTTCATGGGCGGCAATCTGCAACACTGAATCAGCAGATGTATAGACGATAAGCGCTCCCGTTTCGATATGTTCAGCGCCCAATTCATCTAAAATCGCCGTCCCTGAAGCCGGCTTGTTTCCGATTACTTTTCTGCCTGATCTTTTTTCAAGTTCATTGATCAATTCGTTAGGAAATCCATCTGGGAATACCCGGAATGGTTTGTCTATGTACAGCCCCATAATCTCCCAATGGCCGGTCATTGTATCCTTTCCATTTGAGGCTTCTTTCATCTTTCCGTAGTAGGCGAGCGGCTGTTCGGCCCGCGGCACTCCTTTGATCTCGCGGATATTGCCCAGTCCGAGCTTCGCCATGTTCGGCAGGTTGATTCCTCCCATATGCTCGGCAATGTGGCCCAAGGTATCCGCACCTTTGTCATTAAATGTTTCAGCGTCAGGCGCTTCGCCGATTCCGACGGAGTCCATGACGATTAAAAAAACGCGGTGATATTGATATGCAGGCATTTGATGGCCTCCTTTTTCTTTCTAATGATCTTTAGGCTGTCACGCATAAAAAAGCAAAATACCGCTATTATCCAAGTATAAACCGTTTACACAACGGTTGACAATATGAACGCAAATAGTGAGAAACTTCCCGCAATTCACTCATGGCGCGGCCGTTCGCCGGCAAATGAAAAACCGCGCTTCGGCCTGCGCGGCTATGCACGGGGATGATACTGCTTATAAACGTCTTTCAGCCTTGTTTTCGTCACATGGGTATAGATTTGCGTTGTGGAGATATCGGCATGTCCGAGCATTTCCTGGACGGCCCGCAAATCCGCTCCGTTTTCAAGCAGATGCGTGGCAAATGAATGCCTCAGCGTATGAGGCGTCAGTTCCTTTTTTATCCCCGCTTCCAAAGCGATCTTTTTTAAATTTTTCCAAAATCCCTGCCGGCTCATCTGTCTGCCGTGATGATTCAGAAACAGGGCGTCTTCGGTGTTTTTCTTAAGAAGCTTTCCTCTTGCCTTTGAAAGATATTCCCCGACCGCATGAGATGCCGCTTCACCAAGCGGAACAATCCGCTCTTTTCTTCCTTTTCCGAAGCAGCGGATAAATCCCATCGACAAGTGAACATCGCTAAGCTTCAATTCGATCATCTCGCTGACGCGGATCCCCGTCGCGTAAAGCAATTCAAGCATCGCCTTATCCCGATAGCCGAACGGGCTCGTAAGCTTCGGGGTGTCCAGAAGGGTTTCCACTTCCTGCAATGACAGCACCTTTGGAAGCGTGCGCTCTGTTTTTTGCGTTTCAATATGGACGGACGGGTCCTGCGCCGTCACCTTTTCTCTCAGCAAAAACTGGTGAAAGGCCCGGATTGAAGCGAGATGTCTGGCGATCGTCCGCCCGGATTTCCCGGCTTCCTTCAAATGCTTCAAAAACTGAATGATGTGCAGCCTTGTCACCTGATCGAGCGAGCTCAGGCCCTCTGTATCCTCCAAATAGGCTCTATAGCTGTTCAAATCCCGTTCATAGCTGACAACCGTATTGTGGGAAAGCCCCCGCTCAACCACGGCATAGTGGATAAAATCTTTAATATGAACTTTCACGCTATCCTACTCCCCGTTTAAATAAAAAAAGATTAACCGGTTAAACCAGCCGTCCTGTTCGCCCCCGTCCATTGAGGAGACCTTGAGGGCGGCTCCATTCGGTTCATCGTACCGATGATAGTTTTCATACTCTGAATTTATCCATATCATAGCATAATAAAACAAGACGGTAAAACCGGTAAACAGCACGAACACCTTGATCATATCAGCGGCCGTTTTCAGCATTTTCATCACGGTTTTCAGGTCCTTTCTTTTGATTCGATTACTAAAACGTATGCCAAATGAGACAAGTTTTATACGTGTGAATCAAAAAAGAACCCGCTCCAAAAATGAAAGGGTTCCAGCATATCCGGTCCTATTTCGCTTCTTTTTCTTGACAGTCATGACAAATTCCGTGGAATGTCAGCCTGTGGTCTTTTATTTTAAACTTCCAGTCCTTTTCAATAATTTCCTCAACATCTTCAAGCAAATCCTCTTCAATTTCAACGACTGACCCGCATTCCATGCAAACGAGATGATGGTGGAAATGGGCAGCCCCTTCTTTGCGGAGGTCATATCTTGACACACCGTCGCCAAAGTTGATTTTATCCACTACTTTTAATTCAGTTAACAATTCAAGAGTCCGATATACTGTCGCAAGACCAATCTCAGGAGATTTCTCTTTTACGAGGAGGTATACATCTTCTGCGCTTAAATGGTCTTCCTCATTCTCAAGCAGCACCCTTACAGTCGCCTCGCGCTGAGGGGTGAGTTTATAGCTGGAAGAATGCAGTTGCTTTTTAATCCGATCAATACGTGTTTCCATTGACTTTCCCTCCTACGCCGCATTACCTAGCTTATTATAACAAAACGAGCGCAGAGAGCCAACTATAATTATTATAAATTGATAAACAAAATGAATATCTCTTAATAATCATTATAAATTAATTCGGCTTTGCTTGAATATAATTCATCAATTTTCCCATGAACAGCGGCGAAAGATAAGCTTCGAGGAATGAAGAGATGAGCGACATGGCAAAAATCAGGACAAGTACGAGCGCATACCTTCCAAACCAGTGAACAGGCGCTTCCGTAAGGCTTCTTTTCACAAACAGCTGCCTGATCAGCCGCAGGGAAAACGCGATGGCGCACGTTCCCATGATCAAGTAGGCCGGGATCAGGAGAACATTTTGCGGGAGCACGGCTACAAAAGACAGGAAAAAGCCGTTGATCCCCATTTGATTCACTAAAAAACCGACCGTAAAACCGACAACGATCCCTTTTAAAAAGACCATGATAAAAATCACGGGCAGGCCGATAATGGAAATTCCGAGAATCCACATCAGACCAAGGTATTTCATATTATGAAGAAGACTCTGCAAAAACATTTCTTTCGAACTTGCCGCTTTCCCTTCTGAGAGCTGTCCAAAAAATTGGTTTAAATAATAGAACAAATCTTCCTTTTGGCTGATCGTCATACTGTTCACGATGACCGCACCGAAAATCACACCCATTAAAAATAACACAGAGACGAATAAATAGATCGACAAATGGTCTTTCATATGCTGAAATATAAGCTCTTTCATTGAGTGCTTCCGCATGTATCTTCCTCCCAGACGCGCTTTTGATTTTAATAGATTGTATGAGAGAAAAGAGAAACGCATGACTTTTTTTGATCAACAGACTGAAAATCTAAAAAAGGAAGGCTTAAAGGATCAGCCTTCCCGAGCAAAGCGGCACCATGCTTTTTTATGTTTCTTCAGGACCGCCCGGCATCCGTTTTCATCGTCTTATTGGCGGCGATCACAAACGGCAGGTAAATGATCGTGGAAATGGCGAGGCAGAGAAAGCCGACGCCGAGAGCGAGCCAATTCCCTCCCGTTCCGAGAAACGGAATCAATGGCCCGGGGGTCGTCCACGGAACAGAATAGGCGATCGGCGGAATGATGTGAAGCTTGATAAACAAATACCCGACAACCGTGTTAACGGCCGGCACGATGATAAACGGAATCATAAAGATCGGATTGAGTACAACCGGCAGGCCGAAGATGACGGGTTCATTGATGTTGAAGAGTCCCGGACCGATGGATAGCTTGCCGATGTCCCGATAATCCCTTCGCTTTGAAGCGATAAAGATCGCAATTAAAAGACCGAGCGTCATCCCGGAGCCTCCGTAGTTCGCAAAAGCATCATTGAGCGCCCATGTTTCCGGAAACGGAGCATTCCAGGCAGATCCCGTTTTTGCCGCATAAGCAAGATTTTCAAGGTTGGCTTCGGCAAAAATCGTTTCTCTGATCGCCGCTATCGTATTCGGCCCATGAATCCCGAACAGCCACAGAAAGTTGGCGACGACGCCGAGAAAGACGACCGTGAAAATGTTTGTGCCCATATCTCTTAGAGGCGCCTGCAAAACGGTATATACCAATTCATGAAGCCCGTTTTTCGTCGCGGACGCGAGGGCAAAGCTTAAGATCGCAAAGCCGATGGTAATCATTATAATCGGAAACAGAACTTTAAACGTCCTGGCGACCGCCGGAGGCACCTGGGGCGGCATCTGAATTTGCAGCCGCTTCGAATTCGCAAGCCTGCTGAAGACTTCCCCGACGATAATGCCGATGATTAAAGCGACAAACAGACCTTGGGCGCCGAGCCATTTCATCGTTAAAAAGCTCTCACTGTCGACCAGACGGTACGGCGGATAAATGATAAAGTAGCATGAAACAGCCGTCAGTCCCGCCAGAAGCTCATCCGCTTTCAATGAAATGGCGAGATTGCGGGCGACAAGAAAGACGACAAATATGGACATAATGTCCAGAGAGCCCCGCAAAACGGGCGTAAAAATCGTCTGGTAATCTGCTAAATTGGGAAATGCTTTATCAAGAAATAGGATTTTAGCGATGAAACCGTCGGGAGACAAAATCGCAAAATTGAGCAACGTGATGATAGAGCCCGCCATGATGATTGGAAAAGATAAAATAAATGCGTCTCTGATCGCGCAAATATGCCGCTGTGAATTCAGCCTGGCCGCGACCGGAACCAAATACTTTTCGACGGTTTGTTCAAATTTCTCCATGAATCCGCTCAAAACTGACCCCCTCCTTTTATTTGATCAGCTGCAGCGCTTTTTCCAGCACGGCTTCGCCATTCATTGTCCCGTAGTCCCTCATATCGATCACGGCAACGGGAGTATCCCCTGCCATTGATTCAACCTGGGATTTTTGATAACGGACTTGCGGCCCCAACAGAACGATGTCGGACTCGGCAATCATCGTCCCGGCTTCTGAAACGGGCAACGCGATAATCTCAATATCTTCTTCCATCTGTTCGGCGTGTTTTTTCATTTTGTTGACAAGCAGGCTTGTCGACATGCCTGCCGCGCAAACCAATAAGATTTTTTTCATTGCTGAGAGGTCCCTCCTTTTGTATTTACCGGGCTTTACCGCCCGAGAAAACGCTTCCATTTTCTTTTGGGTACCATTTTGACCTGGTCTTTTATCCTATGATCGAAATAGACAACTGTTTCATAAAAAGCAAAATATTTATTTTCCTTTGCAGTCATATTTTGGACAGCTTCTATAAATGCTTCCCGAACAATTGTTTAGTTTACCTAATGTAATTTTCAGATTATTGCGTTATATTTCATAGGAATATTCAAAATAGGAGGATGACATGAAAGCGAATATGAGCGAAAACATGCTGAGCAACAAAGATTTATTGCCTTTACAGCCTGAAGAACGAAATTGGAAGGCTGTCAATTTTGCTTCGATTTGGATGGGCTGCATACATAACATCCCAACTTATGCCACTGTGGGGGGATTAATTTCAATCGGACTTTCGCCATGGCAGGTATTGGGGATTATTGCTGTCGCTTCGCTCGTCCTCTATGCCGCACTTGCACTGAACGGCCACGCGGGAGCAAAGTACGGCGTGCCTTTTCCCGTTTTAATCAGATCTTCTTTCGGCATCTATGGCGCGAATATTCCGGCCCTGCTCAGGGGATTTGTGGCAATCATGTGGTTCGGCATTCAAGCTTTTGCGGGAAGCACGGCCATTAACATTCTGCTTCTGAACCTGTGGGGCGGCTGGAAAGACATAGGCGGAGATTGGAACTTGTTCGGACTTCATTTATCGGGGCTGCTGTCATTTATTTTCTTTTGGGGAATCCATCTGCTTGTGCTTCACCATGGAATGGACTCGATCAAAAAATTCGAAGTCTGGGCCGGTCCCCTCGTTTATCTCGTTTTCGGCGGAATGGTTTGGTGGGCGGTCGATATTGCGGGAGGGCTCGGTCCCATCTATTCCCAACCGGGTAAATTTCATACGTTCGGCGAATGGATATGGCCTTTTCTTGCAGGGGTGACAGGAATTATCGGGATTTGGGCGACATTGATATTAAACATTCCCGATTTTACAAGATTTGCAGCATCCCAAAAAGAACAAATCAGAGGACAGTTTTACGGTCTTCCCGGAACATTCGTACTCTTCGCCTTTGCCAGCATTACCGTAACCTCTGGTTCACAAGCCGCATTCGGAAAGCCGCTGTGGGATGTCGTCGATATTCTCGACCACTTTGACAATCCGTATATCATCGCCCTTTCCGTCATTACGCTTTGCATTGCCGCCGTTTCGGTAAATGTGGCTGCCAACATTGTCTCGCCGGCCTATGATTTGGCTAATTTTCTACCAAAATATATTAATTTTAAACGGGGAAGCTATATCACTGCCATTCTCGCCCTGTTTACGTTTCCGTGGAAGCTGATGGAAAACGAAGCCAGCGTGTTTTCATTTCTCGGCACGATCGGCGGAATGCTGGGCCCCGTCGCTGGCGTAATGATCGCCGATTATTTTGTCATCCGAAAATGCCGCCTTAATGTCGAAGAGCTTTATTCTGTCAACGGTCGGTATATGTATTACAAAGGCTATAATTACCGCGCATTCGCCGCTGTTGCGCTCGGAGCGTTCATCTCTTTAATCGGCGCCTATCTTCCGGCGCTGAAGCCAATCTACGATATATCTTGGTTTTCGGGAGTGATTCTCGCATTTGGAACATATATCGTTCTGATGCGCATTCATCCGCCCTCTGCTGTTCAGACTCAAACGGCTGAATATACCGCCGGCGGCAGCCTATAAACATTTATTCCTCCATCCATTTACTTTTTTGGTCTTTAATAGGATAATAGGCCAAAACATATGGAGGGGAGTACCTATGAATCCTATTTTGCTTGATTTTCCGGACGGCTTTCAAACCGAACGCCTCCTTGTCCGGGCGCCGCTGGCCGGTGACGGCAGGACCGTTCATGATGCGATCCGCACATCTTTACCTGAGCTTCAACCATGGATGCCGTTTGCCAGAGAACTGCCGAAGGCGGAGGAGACCGAAATCAATATCAGGCGGGCGCAGGCCGATTTTATTTTGCGAAAAGACTTGAGAATGCATATTTTTCATCGGGACAGCGGTGAATTTGTCGGAAGCACCGGGCTTCACCGCATGAACTGGGATGCCCGAAGATTTGAGATCGGCTATTGGTGCAGCACCGCATTCGCCGGACAAGGATATATGACGGAAGCGCTTCATGGCCTCATCGCTTTTGCCCGTCACCATCTCGCGGCAAAACGGCTGGAGATATACTGTGACAGCACCAATGTCAAAAGCAGAAACATGGCTGAGCGGCTCGGCTTTCAGCTTGAGGCGGTTTTGCGGAGTGATCATCTGTCAAGCGATCAAACTGAGTACAGAGACACGTGCTTATACGCGGCTTTATTCTGAGTGTGCCTCTAAATCGGCCGCTCCATAATGAAAAGGCTCGACATATGCAGAGCCTTTTTTCCTTTTTATGGTTTTCTCCAATATACTGAATAAGGATCAATGGAAACGAGTATGGATTCATCCAGTCCATGCTCTTTCAGAAAATCGAGAACGGCCGCATGACACCCTTTTAACGTAAAATCGTCAATAATCACAAAGCCGCCCTTTGATACTTTGTCATATAAATTTGAGAGGCTATCCATTGTCGATTCATACATATCGCCATCAAGCCGCAATATGGCGAGCTGATCAATCGGCGCCGAAGGCAATGTATCCTTAAACCATCCTTTCAAAAAGCGAACGTTGTCTTCAAGCAAGTCGTATTTTTCAAAATTTTGTTTGACTTCTTCAAGCGACACCCTCAAAAAATCAACCTTATGATGGCGGTCTCCTTTATCCTGCGGATATTTTTCGATATCCGGCGCCGGCAGGCCTTCGAAGGAATCCGCCACCCATACTGTACGGCCGTCTTCTCCATGCACTTTTAAAAAGCCTTTCATAAAAATACAAGCTCCGCCCCGCCATACGCCGGTTTCAATAAAGTCTCCCGCTATGTTTTCTGTTAAAACCGTTTCCATGCACATTTGCAGATGATTCATCCGCACCCGGCCGATCATGCTGTGTGCAATCGGCGGCCAATCCGTTCCCGCTTTGCGGCGCTCGTAGTCCGGAACGACATATTGGACGATTTTTACATTCTTTAATCCGATCTGCTTTTGCAATGATTCGGGTACAGGGGTGGAGAGCGGAATGTAACGCTCATGCTCTTGCCAAATTTCAAACAATATCGCTTTTTTTAACAGTTCAAGATACATTTGTTTTGCCTGCTCCATTTCTATCCCTCCTATGTTGTGAATGCTCTTTAGCATCTTATGTTTTATGCGGATGACAAGTTCTAAGATATTTGTTCCGAAAATCAGGCCGTTTTTTCACCATAAAAAAGAGCATCCCTTGTGAAAAGAAATGCTTTTTTTCGTAGTAATATTCCAATGTCAACGCAACAGTAAAAGTTCCCGCTTCACCGTATCCCCAACACCATCCCGTAACAGGCTATGCCGGATGTCAGTTTTTCCTAAACATGTCGACATGCGGGATGCCGTCTTCAAGATAGACGCCCGAAACGGCCTTAAATCCGAACGCTTCGTAAAAAGAGCGCAAATAATCCTGAGCTTGAATCTTGACCGCCGTTTCTGTCCATTCGCTTTCCAAAAAGCGGAGCGCTTTTTCCAGAAGGACTTTCGCATAGCCGTTTCCTCTGTCCCGTCTGCGGACGATCACCCGGCCGATCGACGCTTCATCATAGACATTCCCGCTTGCAAAAAGTCTGCAATACGCCAAAATCGCGCTTCCGTCGGCTAAAAATAAGTGATGCGCCTTTTGATCCATATCATCAAGCTCAGGGTAAGGGCAATTTTGCTCGACGATGAAAACATCGATTCTCAGTTTAATGATTTGATACAGCTCTTCTTTTGTTAATTCCCCGAATGATTTCAATTTCCATTCCATGTTGTTATCCCCTTTTCACTTTTCCGTAGGTTCCGCCGCCTCCGGCCTGCAGCTGCATCTCTCCCGTTCTCGCTTTGATCACAAGCTCGGCCGTCTCAGGGCGAAGCGTGTCGCGCAGCTCTTCCCTCTTCACATGATGAAGAATATTCATCTCGGTTCCAAACGCCCGCTTGAGCTTCTGAATCGTTTTCGGTCCGATGCCGGGGATCATCTGAAGCGGCACCTGGTGAACGTATGGCGGCCGCTTGACCGGGCTTTCGTCCTGATCATAGAGTTCCTCAAGGCGCGTGCTGACCCCTTTTGTAAATTTCGTGCTGCCGCATGATGTGCATGTTGCATCATGAGCCTCTTTCAGAGAGCCGCATTTTTCACAGGCGGTCTGATAATACTTGCCCAATTGCGGATTCATCCCATAGTTTGCGGCAATTTTGCGGCCCGCTTCTCCTTTTAAAGCAAGAGAAAATTCCGTAAAGCTCGCATGCTTCATCAGCAATTTATTATACTCCCGGCCGATTTTCCCTAAAGAATGGGCATCCGAATTGGTCAGAAACGCGTATGCGTTCAGCTCTGATACATGCGAAGCCATGTGCGTATCACTGCTCAACCCAAGTTCGACTGCATCAATCAGACGTTCGTCAAAAACCTCTTTCAGCGAAGATTTGACGCCTTTTCCGTACAGGCTTTTGTGCGGCGTGAAGATATGTGCGGGAATAAATAAACCGCCGAGCGCTTTCACTTTTTGCTGAAGGCCGACACCTGTCTCATAGATGCGCTGGGAGCTGAGGTGAATGTTCGTCACTCTTTGTGAAAGCCATTCGGAGAACTCTTTCATCTTTTCGATCGTCGGCATAAAGGCCAAGACGTGTATCGGACCGCGGCACCTGTCGTCATAGATTTCCAGCTCCGCCCCGCACAGAAGCACGGTCTCTTTGTATTGGATGCCGCCGTCATCAAGCTCTGTATAGCGTCCGGCTGACACCCCTTTTTCGATTTCGGCAAGCACTTCGGGCGAATGACAGTCAATAATGCCGATCAGCCCCATCCCTTTGTGCTCGCTTGCTTCAATCAAAATTTCATCAAGCGTCAATGTTCTGGCTGCCGTGATTTTAACAGGCCGTCCTGATTCTGTCCGGCCGATATGGATATGCATGTCTGCGAATATTTCTTTCATTTCTTAGCTTGCAGGGCTTCGCGCAGCTCTAAATACTGGATGGCGTACGCCGTTTTTGCATCATAAATATCCCGGCTTTCCATCAGCTTCCGCGCTTCGGCAAGCGGCACCTCCATCACTTCTACAAATTCGTCTTCATCAAGCTCGCGTTTTTCTTCAAGTGGGGTTAGCTGTTCAGCCACATACAGATGCACCAATTCGTCCGCAAACCCCGGAGATGTATAAAACGCGGTGATTTTTTCAAGCGATACCGCCGTATATCCCGTTTCTTCCTCAAGCTCCCGCAGCGCGGTGTATTCGGGCTTTTCCCCTTTTTCAAGCTTCCCGGCCGGAATTTCGACAATCGTCCGTTCAAGCGCTTTTCTGTACTGTTTGACGAGGATGATGTTGTCTTCTTCTGTCAGCGCCAACACTGCCACCGCACCGGGATGCTTCACGATTTCCCGTTTGCTCGTCTTGCCGTTCGGCAGTTCGACATCTTCGAGATAAAGATCGATCACCTTGCCTGCAAAAAGCTTTTCCTTTGAAATGGTTTTCTCCTCTAAATGTTTCAGTTTGATCATCTCCTAAGTTCTGTTGCTGCTGTTGATCCCATACATTTTATCATACACCATGTGAGGGGGCTTTTGCCATGAAGGTCTACCGTTTGCCAAACGGAATCGTCATGTCCGGGAAAGCGTGGGAAATCCGCGCCAAACTGAGGGAGTACGGCCGGACTTATCGATATATGAAAGATTGGATTTCATATGAAAGGAGATAAAGCAGAATCAAGTTTTCCTTTATGCATGCCCGTTTAAAATATTGACAAAAAATCGGGCATTATGAAATAATACTCGCAAGTAACATTACTTTTGAGTATTATTTTTTTTCGTGGAGTTGATTCTATTTGAAAAACAGAAAAGGACGCAAAGGCGAGGAGAGTCGGAAACGGTTGCTCAAAGTTGCTGCAAATGAATTTTCGATCCGGGGATTTCACGACACAAAGGTCAGTACAATTGTGAAAAGAGCCGGACTGACGCAGCCCTCCTTCTATCTCTACTTTCCAAGCAAACAAGCCATCTTTGAGGAGTTAATCACCGATTTTCACTCTCGTGTAAGACATCTGACAGAGTCACTCCTCCTGGAATCCGGGATCAAACAGACAGACGTCTCAAACCGGGTGTTGTCTGCCGTGGAAACCGTTTTTCAGTTTCTGGCCGCAGACCTTGATTTAACCCGTATCGGCTTTTTTCTCAATCCGGATGCCAAACAAATGAAAAAAGATTTGGCGATGGTTTTGAAAGACAACTTAGAAGCCGAACAACGACTCGGATACTTTCGCTCCGACCTGGACATGGAAACCGTTGCTGAATGTTTGATCGGCATAATTGAACACCTGACGGATTCACATTTGTTACCGGGAAGCAAAGATCCGGCAAGCCTCGCGGCACAAGTTGTCAATCTATTGATATACGGGATGCTCCCAAATCAGGGGGCGCTTCAGAAAAGGGGTGACATCAGGTGATATTTATGTTGAAAGCAATTCTGTCGGCTTTTATGTTGGCGGGAGGAATCATCAAGATTTTGCGTGTTCCCTTTCAAGTAGAGCATTGGCGGCATTATCAATACCCATTATGGTTTCTATCTGTTACCGGTTTTCTCGAAATTGCCGGGGCGCTTATGATGGCAGGGGGAATGTGGAGCCGGTATTTCGCTGTTGGAGCGGGAATGTTGTTCGCCATTCTTATGATAGGAGCGATTCATGCGCATTTGTTTCGGGCGCGCCAATCTGTTTTTACGGCCATGCCTGCGATGATCTGCTTAGCCGTCTCGGTCATCATCGTGATTTCGGGATGAAGCCCCGGCTTTAGCATCGGCAATTTGGTCAAGCCAACATAGAGCCGATCAGTTGAAAACTTCCCATCTTTATATTACGGTCAATATAAAGATAAGAGGAGTGAAGCATATGAAAAAACGGACGCTTGGACAGTCTGATTTACAGGTGAGCGAAGTCGGCCTCGGCTGCATGTCTCTCGGTACGGAAAAACAGCGCGCCTTATCCATTTTGGATGAAGCATTGGAGCTTGGCATCAATTATTTGGATACTGCCGATTTATACGATTTCGGGCTTAACGAAGAAATCGTCGGGGAAGCCATCAAGTCGAGGCGAAAGGACATCATCCTCGCCACAAAAGCGGGCAACCGCTGGGAAGAAGGAAAGCCGGGCTGGTATTGGGACCCTTCAAAAGCATACATAAAGGAAGCGGTCAAACGCAGCTTAAAGCGCCTGCAAACGGATTACATCGACCTTTACCAGCTTCATGGCGGAACGATCGAAGACAATATCGATGAAACGATCGAAGCATTTGAAGAATTAAAACAGGAAGGCGCGATCCGTTATTACGGGATTTCTTCAATCCGTCCGAATGTCATTAAAGAATATGTCAAAAAATCAAGCATCATCACCGTCATGATGCAGTACAGCTTATTGGACCGCCGGCCTGAGGAATGGCTTCCTATCCTTGAAGAAAACGGAATCAGCGTGATCGCAAGAGGGCCGCTCGCTAAAGGACTCCTCACGGAAAAACCCGTCTCACATGCGAACACCAATATAAAGAAAAACGGCTTTTTATCCTATTCGTATGAGGAGCTTGTCAAAACAAAAGCGGATATTGAAAAAACGGCGCCGGATCTGACCGCGACCGAAACCGCCATAAAATACATCCTCGCCCAGCCGGCTGTCGGCGCGGTGATCCCCGGTGCGAGCAAACTCGAACAGCTGCGGGAAAACGTCGAAGCCGCAAGCGCTCGCCCGCTGACAGAGCAGGAAATCAAAGCGCTCCGTTTTTATACGAAACGCGATGTGTATACGGCCCATCGCAATTAAATAAAATAAACAAGCACCGTCCATCAGCAGACGGTGCTTTGCTCATTTATACTGCCTCCAATCTAGCCCGCTTTCGTTCAGCAGCTCTTCGAAGCTTTTATTTTTTTCCTTCTCTTTTCTTTGTTTGATGAGGCGCTCTTTCTCACGCTCTTTTCTTTTTTCATCTTCTTCTTTTAATTCTGTTTTCATTTGTTGAAGCTTTTGCTTCAAATCGTCGGCGAGCGCGTCCTTCAGCTGTTGTTTGTCCCGCGCTTCCTGCTTTTTCTTTCCCATTGTATTCCCTCCGTTCACCCTGTTTGTGATGATAGTTTATCAGGAAGAAACGGTTTTTCACAAGCAGAAGATTTTGTAGTTTTGCGGCTCTTTCCCGCGTGATTTTTTACATATTTATGCTAAGATAGATTGCAGAAGCTTTATTGAACAGAAAGGAAGAAAACAACGGATGTTTATTTGGCTTGCTGTGCTCGGGGCGGTGGCGGCGCTGCTCGTGTTGGCACTGGGACTATATTTTACAAATCAAATCATGTATATCAAAAAACGGACGGATCAATTCATTATCGAGCGGGAAACGGCAGACGGCCATTACGCCGAAGAAGAGTTTGAGGCTCTGCCAAAGGAAGAGATCACCCTTACCTCCGCCTTCGGCTATGACATTAAAGGGTACTATGTCCATCCGCACAGGACGAAAAACACCGTCATTATTTGCCACGGGGTCACCATGAATCTGCTGAACTCCGTCAAATATATGAATCTGTTTTTGGAACTCGGCTGGAATGCGGTCATTTACGATCATAGAAGACACGGGATGAGCGGCGGTAAGACGACGAGCTATGGATATTATGAGAAAGAGGATTTGAAAACGGTTGTCGATTGGCTGAGGGAAAGGAACGGAGAACAGGCTCTTATCGGCATTCACGGCGAATCAATGGGTGCGGTGACAACGCTTCTGTACGCGGGGATGGCTGACGCCCGCGCCGATTTTTATGTGGCGGACTGCCCGTTTGCCACGTTTGAGGACCAGCTGCTGTACCGCCTGAAGGAAGATTTCCGACTTCCCGGAACGTTTATTTTGCCGCTTGCCGATCTCTTTTTGAAATGGCGGGACGGCTACCGTATCGGCGATGTCTCTCCTTTGGCTGTCATTGATCAGGTCAAACAGCCGGTTTTGTTCATCCACAGCAAAGACGATGATTATATCCCGGTCCAATCGAGTGAAATGCTGTATGAGAAAAAAACCGGAAACAAACAATTGTATATCGCCAAAAAAGGAGCGCACGCGATGTCCTATACGCACAACCGGGACAGCTACAAAAAGGCGGTCCAGGATTTTCTCCGGGACATCACGGCAAATATGCATAAAAAAAGCGAACAGGCATAAGCCCTGTTCGCCTATTTGCACTACAGCACATCCGTAATATCGTTCATATTCTCGCTGATCCAGACAATGGCTGACTCAAGCTTATCGAATTCCTTTGTTTCAAAGGTCATTTCATCTTGAAGAAGCCATACATCCTTTTGGACAGATTCCGTTCCTCCAATCGACCAATGAAGGAGGCTGTACGGATGATTTTGATGTAAAAACGACACCCATGTTTTATTTTGAGCTGTCTGCTTTAACGATTTCACTTTTTGATTCAAAACGAACGCCACCCTATTTCACTAATATGCTCATTCGTGGAGAAAACATCTGTGCCGGACTTTTCAGCATCAGCGTACCTGCTTTCTCATAATAATCGATCGTCATCTTTTCATCGAAAAAGACTTTCTGCGAAGACTGGATATAAACGGGCGCGCCGTTTGTCTCCAACAGCTCGCACTCCCCCGCCAATTCATCCGTCAGCCAAATCACGGGGATGCCGCTGACCGCACAACCGCAGCCTTCGGTATCATAGCGAAGCTGCATTTTTTTATCGGGATAAGCCTCTGTTGCCTGTTGAATGGACTGTTTTGCCTGTTCAGTTATGTGAAGCTGCATCATATCATATCCTTCTTTAGTTTCGTTTACGGACATTGTACCACATGATCAGCCAAACACGCATCGTTTCTATCTATTGAACATATATATGAAGAGATTCGGAGTTGGGATCTTTGCCTGAAAAAGTACAGATTAAAGTGATGGACAATGGCGGATTTCGGGTCACGGGAGACGTTGAACTGATCGATATGGAAGGAAATCCATTCCCGAAAAAAGCGGCTTTCTCTCTGTGCAGATGCGGCAAATCGCAGAAGATGCCCTACTGTGACGGACAACATAAAGGGGCATTCGACTCCTGCGTCAGGGCTTGAGGAGCGGAGGACTTCATCCGTCCTCCTTTTGCTTTGCCCATTCTTCAGCCAGGCGTTCCGTCTCTTTTATCCAGCTGTCTTTGCCTTCGACATAGCCTTTTATATGAAAGGGAAATCTCTTCGCTAAGGTCATCTTCAACTCCGCATATTCTTCCGCCCGGTCTGGATGGGAGATGAGATAGTCCCGAAACAGCAAATGCCGCCTAATGTCAGGATGCCCGCTTTCATACATGTGGACATGGTGTGTACGCTTCCGGCCGCCCTTTTGAAAATATCTTCTCCCTGGAATGCCGTTTTCCCCTTTCGGCTCATAGCCGAGATTTCTCATTCCATATTCATACCGGCCGGCAGAGCTGAGATTTTTTACTTCCAACAAAATATCAATGATAGGCTTTGCGCTTATTCCGGGAATGGACGTGCTTCCAATATGATGAATGTGAATAGCTTCAATTCCATAAAGCCCTTCAAGCTGCTGTTTTTCATTTGAAAATTTGTCTTTCCACTCCGGCCGGTAAGAGACAACTTCCACCTTTCTCGGTGCCTGTAACATAAACCTTGAAAGAACAACCCCTTTTTCAGGCGCGAATTGCTCAATCTCAGTGAAGCCCAGCTTCCGGTACAGCGTCTTTGCCGGTTCATTGCGCGCTCCAGTCGTCACTTCAATGGAATCTGCTTCCTCCTTCATCAATACATAGTGAAGCAATGCCGTGGCAATCCCTTTTCGAAAGTGATCAGGATGGACGGCCAGCCTGCAGATCGTCAGTTTTTGGGGCGTCAATGTGTAAGAAACAGCCCCTGCCAGTTCTTCGCCTTCAAACCAGCCGATAAATGTTTCATCACAATTCATGATGTCCGAGATCGTTTCCTTTGCTTGAGGAATGCCATCAAATTGGATGATGTCCGCTTCTTTTTGATAGGCTGGGATTTGAATATGCAAAATCCGGCGGGCTGTATACGGATCTTTTTGATGTAATAATTGAATCATCACGGTTCCTCCCCAATTTTGCCCTCAGCGGCGAAGGCGGCCTTCCGCTCCAAAAAACGGGCCGCTTCCACCTTTTCTACACGCACGGCAAACTCAGCATACCACTCCTCTCGGCCTCTTTCCTTCGCCCGCTGATGTTCGCTGTGACACTTCCACTTCTCTATCGCTTCAAGGCTTTCCCAATAAGAAACCGTGATTCCGTTCAGGTCCCTTACGCTTTCGGCTCCTAAAAAGCCTGCCCGTTCCCCGGCGGGCTTGATCATGTTTTCAGCTATCTCATTGTAGCGGTGATCCCCGCCTGTTTTGACTGATGTAAAAATCACAGAGTGCCACGGAGGCTCCGGCGTTTTTGCGATCATTTTCATTTACAGCTCTTTTACGAACAGCACACGATCTTGATTTGGTCCGTCGTAATGTGAACATACCTGGACGCCGTCTGACGTTTTGTCTCCTGTTTCTATTGAAAATCCCATTTTCCGATGGTAGGCAATGGACACTTTGTTCACTGGCGAAGTGATACAGCGGACCGTCTTGCAACCCGCTTTTTTCGCTTTCTGATAAAAGGCTTCATAAAGCGTTTTGCCGACTTGAAGTTTTCTGTAATCGGGGTGGACACCGACAAAATGAATATACGATTCCACTGGATTGGATTGTGATAAAAAGCCGATGAGGAAACCGGCCAGCTCTCCATCTTTTTCAGCGATAAAGCTTGTATTGTTGAAATGTTCAAAAAACATTCTCGGCAATTTGTCTGTCATTTGCCTTCCGCCCCACCAGTCGTTGATAACCGGCGTGATTCTTTCAAAATCTGAAGCTTCGACATGACGAATCATCATATGCTTCCTACTCCTTTTTATCAATGACATGGGCCATCATTGATTCCGGTGTCCTTCAGAAAAACCGGGCCATACAAACCCGGTTCTTTTCTGTCTTTACCTTCTTACTTATCTTTGTTTTGAAGGGCGTCAATGACTTCCTTTGCCGCCTGCGCAATCAGCTTGTCATCATATTCTGCGTCCTTCTGATCACGGCTCGAAAGGATCGCAAGCACAATAGGATCCCCTTTCGGCGGCCAAATGACAGCAATGTCATTCCGTGTTCCATATGATCCTGCTCCTGTTTTATCTCCCACTTCCCAGCCTTTTGGCACTCCGGCGCGGATTAATGCATCTCCAGTGGTGTTTCGTTTAAGCCAGTCGATTAACATCATGCGTTTTTCTTTTGGCAGGGCGTCCCCGATTGTGAAAGCCTTAAGGCTTGTGGCAAGCGCTTTTGGCGTGCTCGTATCATGAGTTTCTCCCGGTTTCACTTCGTTCAGTTCCGGCTCAAACCGTTCTGGATTGGTCACCTTATCGCCAATCTTCCTGAGCGATTTTTTAAACCCGTCTGGCCCGCCAATCTGCTTTAAGATCAGATTTCCCGCCGTATTGTCGCTGTACCGGATAGAAGCATCGCAAAGTTCTTTGAGCGTCATTCCTGTGTCAACATGCTTTTCTGTGATCGGGTTGTAATTGACAAGGTCATCACGGGTATAGGTGATTCTTTGATTCAGATCTGTAATTGACTTTTGTTGCAACAGGGCTCCGACAGCCAGCGCTTTATGAGTGGATGCGTATGCGAAACGTTCATCCGCCCGATAAGCTATGGTCTGGTTTGTGCCGGTGTCCAGAGCATAAACGCCGAGCCTTGCATCAAATTGATCCTCAAGTTTGGCAAACGCATCATTCAATGCGGTTTCTTGATGTTTTTGTTCAGGCTGAGCCGAATGGGCCTCCCCCCCTGAACAACCCGCAAGCGCGGCACATGACAGCAGCAAAACCGGTGCGATTTTTTTCAGTTGAAAAAGACGACTCATCTTGTGTAATGATTTCATTCATATCTAACCTTCTTTCAAACTATTTTATTCATCGTCTGATATTGGCAGCCCTCCGCTCCCCCTTCCTTCTAGAGCATTCATTTGCCCCCGCCTCGTCGCGGCGGATCAGCACACTACTTCATGATTATACTTTTTTTCTCCCCCTTGTACCATGGGCAAATACGAGCCAATGAACAGGACAAAACACCTAGTTCTTATACAATAGATCCAAATGTTCTGCCATTCCGGAGATCGCTTTCGGACCCCTTTTTCCATAAGGATCCATCAAGCCATGACAGCCACGTGCTGTTTCATATCCTGCTCTTTTTTCGGGTAGAAAAATAGATAAATTTACACTTCGTTTTAATATTTTCCTTTTATAGAATAATCGTTGTGAATTTACTACCTACAGGAGGAACCTAATGCGTTATCATCGATTTTTATCCATTCTATTGATTTGCATGCTGTCTGCCGTCTCTATTTTCGCTTTTCAGTCTACAAAAGTTTCCGCCGCTTCCCGCGATCCCGTCGTCATGGTGCACGGAATTGGCGGTGCAGCTTATAATTTCACCGGCATTAAAACGTATTTGCACTCTCAAGGTTGGTCAGGCCGGAACCTTTATGCCGTCGACTTTTTTGATAAAACTGGCAACAACAGGCGCAATGCTCAACAATTGTCTGCTTATGTAAAAAACGTTTTGCAAGAAACGGGAGCAAAAAAGGTCGACATCATCGCCCACAGTATGGGCGGCGCCAATACCCTTTACTATATTAAAAACCTTGACGGCGGCGATAAGGTGGAACATGTGGTCACACTGGGCGGCGCCAACCGTTTGGTCACAAGCTCGGCCCCTGCGGGCACCGATCCGAACCAAAAAATTTCGTATACCTCGATCTACAGTACCAGCGATTTGGTCGTCTTAAACAGCCTGTCTAAATTGGACGGTGCAAAAAACATACAAATCTCCGGCGTCAGCCATGTCGGGCTTTTATTTAGCGGCCAAGTCGACGCTCTGATCAAAGAAGGACTTGCTGACAGCGGGCAGCATTAAAAACAAAAACCTTGGGGGGACTGGACAAGGCTCTCCAAGGTTTCACTTTTAGCCGCCCAGAGCCTGTCTCCCCGTTCATTTGCCGCCGGAAATAAAAAGGACTCTAAATAAACGCTTAACGAATCGTTCATTCAGTGTCCGCAACCCCCCGATATCATTTTATTATTCGACAATAATTTCAAAGACTCTTTGTTCAAGATTATATTTGGCATCCTGGAAGGAAAACTTATAGTCATCTGTTTCAGCATCAGGTGAAAGCCATGCTCCATATTTTCTGATGGTCTGCACAATATTTTCAATTTCAGCCGGAGAGAAGTCCCCTATGTCGGTGCCTTCGGTTTCAGCAGTGTGGCGTATCTTTACTGTAATCAGCATCACTTATGACTCCTTTCGCTTGCTGTTTCAGCATCTTATTAACAGCATATTTTTTTCCTGTATAAATCGTGCCATTAACTCTTTCGTTTCAAATTATTCGGGCTTTCTTTTTTAAAGACCTATTTTATTTGGAAAAGCTGTTTTGCCGATTAAAAATGTGTGTTCATCCCCCTGTTGCCACAACCGGAAAAATTTCTGTTTACAAGAGGCGGGATATCCCATATGATAATGATTATAAATCGTAATCATTACTTTTTAGGAGGCATCATCTTGACATACATAGCAAAACGTTTGATCATTCCGATTGTTTTCCTGTTATTCCTTACGTCCTGCTCTTCCGGAGGCGAGCCTGCCGGCGGAACCCGGAGCGGCGATGACAAAAAACTGACGTTTCTTTTCAATATTCCGAGCCAGACTCTCGATCCCAACTTGGATGTCAATTATACCGCCGTCCGTGCGGGAATCGCCGAAACGCTCGTAAAAATCAGCCCCGGCCTCACAATTGAGCCATGGCTCGCAGAGGATTGGAAAAGCAAAGACGGGCAAACATGGGTGTTCACAATAAAAGATCATCTGACATTTCAAAATGGCAAACGGGCTGACGCCAACGCCGTGAAAGCATCTTTGGAAAGGACGATCAAAGACAGCGAGGCCATGAAAAACGCTTTGAACATTCAAAAGATCCAAGCGAAAGGCCGGACATTAACGATTAAGACAAAAGAACCTTTTCCGGGGTTTCCGTCCGAACTGGTTCATCCGAATACCGCCATCATTGATGTCAGCGGACAGAATGTCTCGCAAAAGCCGATCGGAACGGGGCCTTTTCAAGTATCCTCATTCCAACCCGGCCATAAGATTGAACTAGAACGATATGATGGCTATTGGGACGGCAAACCAAAGCTGAAACACGTCACGTTCTCGTTTAATGAAGATGCAAATGCCCGCGTGATGGCTTTGCAGTCCCAAGATGCCGATATTATTTACCGGCCGAGCGTTGAAAATATTGAGCATATTCAAAAGGATCCGTCTATCATCGTCGACACGGCTCCGAGTCTGCGCGTTCACCAGCTTCTCTACAATACAGGAAAAGACAGTCTGGCTAATGTCCATCTGCGGCGTGCGCTTGATGCTTTACTTGATCGGAAAGAGATTGCGGACAGCATCTTAGGCGGACAGGCACAGCCTGCTGACGGTCCGTTTTTGGCCGACTTCCCGTTTGCCCCCCGCAGCACCCGAAAGCCTGGCGGATTGGAAGAGGCAAAAGCAGAGCTGAAAAAAGCAGGATATCAGCTTCAGGACGGAAAGGCCGTGAAAAACGGGAAACCTTTGTCTTTTACTTTATTAACCTATCAATCACGTCCGGAATTGCCTTTAATCGCCCAAGTGCTGGAGTCGAATGCAAAACAATTGGGAATTTCGATCAAGATTCAGCAGGTGGAAAATATCGATGAGTATCTGTCTGAAAACGGCGATTGGGATATGGCGACATACAGCGCAATGACCGCTCCGCGGGGGGACGCGGGCTATTTTCTGAACACTGCCTATATGCCGAACGGCGCGCTGAACTACAGCGGCATACACAATCAAACATTGGTTACATGGATCGACGAATTCAATCGCACCATTGATGAAGAAAAACGAAACAGCCTTGCCAAAAAAGCGGCTGAACTGATCCAAAAGGAAACGTTGAACTCCTTTATCGTTATCCCGCAAAACATAACGGCATACAGAGACCATGTTGTGAACTGGGAAACGAGCAAAAGCGAGTATTACATGCTCACAAAAGATTTGGATGTGAAA
Organism: Bacillus sp. KICET-3; assembly: GCF_033261025.1. Taxonomy (NCBI): domain Bacteria; kingdom Bacillati; phylum Bacillota; class Bacilli; order Caryophanales; family Bacillaceae; genus Bacillus; species Bacillus sp. KICET-3. The sequence continues at coordinate 2,796,985 of NZ_CP137345.1, forward strand.
ACAAAATGAAGCTGATCGCCAAGCGGCTGTTTGAGCTGATCCTGTTCTTATTCCTGCTTTCATTTATCAGCTTTGCTTTTATGAAAGCGGCTCCCGGCGATCCGGTGAAACAAATGCTTCGCGTAGACGATGTAGCCGTAACAGACGAACAGATCGAAGAGTTCAGGGAAGAGCTCGGGTTCAACAAGCCGATTTATATCCAATATTGGAACTGGTTCAAACGGTTTTTCCAGCTTGATTTCGGACATTCCTATACAACCGGGCAGCCCGTCATCACTGAACTCAGCCGAACATTTCCGGCGACATTGCTTTTGACCGGCACATCGCTTCTCGTCATGCTGCTGATCTCGGTGCCGATCGGAACGCTTTCCGCTTTATATCGGGATCGGTGGCTTGACCATACCGGCCGCCTTCTGGCTTTAATCGGAGCTGCGCTTCCAAGCTTTTGGCTCGGATTGATTCTGATCGATCTTTTTTCAGTCAGGCTGAATTGGCTGCCGTCTATGGGTGCGGGAACGTTCAAGCATTTGATCCTCCCCTCTCTCACGCTCGGCATCGCCATGTCGGGCGTTTATGTCCGCCTCGTGAGATCAAGCCTGATTGAAAGCCTGGGTCAGGATTTTATCAGGTCAGCCAGGGCGCGGGGCATCAGTGAAACGAGAATTTTTTGGTTTCATGCGTTTCGCCACTGCCTTGTCCCTGTCATCACGATATTCGGGGTCAGTTTGGGCAGCCTGCTTGGGGGAACGGTGATTATTGAAGTTCTTTTTGCATACCCCGGCGTCGGCAAGCTCGTCGTTGATGCAATCATCCAGCGGGATTATCCGATCATTCAAGGCTACATTCTATTCATGGGGATCGCCGTCGTACTGATTAATCTTTTCATCGATCTTTCCTATCAATATCTAAACCCGGAAATTCGCATAAAGGAGGCTGGGCGCCGTTGAAAAAAGCCGTTACACGAATGGTTCAGAAAAAAACCTGGCTGATCGGACTTGTGCTTGCACTGTTTGTTTTGCTTTTGTTCCTAGCCCCTTTATTTGTACCGTATGATCCGCTTCGGACGGAGATGGCAAACCGGCTGCAGCCGGCCAGCCTTGAGCATTTGCTCGGGACCGATCATCTGGGCAGAGACATCTTTTCCAGAATCATGACAGGGGCGAAAGCGACAGTCGGCACAGCCTTCGCCGCAATCGTGATCTCCCTCTGTATAGGCGTCCCCATCGGGCTCGTCTCAGGCTTTTTCGGCGGGAGGCTGGACCGGATCATGATGAGAATCGTTGATGCGGTCATGGCTTTTCCCGACTATATTGTCGCGATCGTTTTAAGCGGACTGCTTGGCCCGGGGCTTATGAATTTGATCCTGGCGGTCGTCGCCGTCAAATGGGTCGGATATGCGCGGCTTGTCAGAAGCACGGTGTTTTCAGAAAAACAAAAAGATTATATTGCCCTCGCTGAGCTGACCGGCCTGCATCCTGCGGCAATTTTAAAAAAACATCTCCTCCCCCATATCCTTGGGAATGTATTTGTCCTTGCGACACTTGATATCGGAAAAACAGTGTTAATGATCGCGGCTCTTTCCTATATCGGACTGGGCGCACAGCCGCCTCATCCGGAATGGGGCGCCATGCTGAACGACGGCAAACATTATTTCTTGCACGCTCCCCAGCTGATGGTGATTCCCGGCCTTGCGATCATGTTCGTTGTCTTATTATCAAACCTTTACGGCGATTTATTAAGAGACCGGTTTGATGTCAAAAACAAGAAAGGAGTTTCTTAACATGCCGATTTTGTCTATTGAAGGCTTAACGATCAGCCGCCGGCAGCACGCGATTGTCAAAAACGTCTCCTTTTCGATCCATAAAGGGGAATGGTTTGCCTTGCTCGGCGAAAGCGGCAGCGGCAAAAGCCTGACCGCTTCGGCTATTACGGGGCTGCTTCCGGGCGGATTAACGGTTTCCGCCGGACATGTCCGATTTGGGGAGCATAGCATGCTTGAGGCAAACCGCAGAGAGCTCCGTCATATACGCGGCAAAGAGATCGCCTTCATTTTCCAAAACTGCCATGCTGCATTTACCCCGTTCATTCGCATCGGCAGACAAATCGATGAGATGGTCAAAGCACATACCGATTGGCCTGAAAAAAAACGAAAAGCAGAGATTCTCCGCTCTTTTCAAGAAGTCTGCCTGCCGGAAAACAGAGTATATGAAAGCTATCCGTTTCAATTGAGCGGCGGGCAATTGCAAAGAGCGGCCATCGCTCAAGCAATGGTGCTCAAGCCGCAGCTTTTAATCGCCGACGAACCCACAACCGCTTTAGACAGTATCACGGCAGCTGACGTTTTGCAGCAGCTGGCCATGCTGCGCGACAAAACAAACTGCGCTGTCCTTTTTATCACGCATGATTTACGGCTTGTCGAAAGATACGCCGATCAGACAGCCGTCATGCAGAACGGAGCAATTGTTGAAAACGGAAGAACCGCGACCATCATTAAGCGTCCGCAGCACGAGTATACAAAACGTTTATTTGCCGCCGTTCCGCCGCTAAAAAACCCTCCTTTGCGGCTGATGGCGAAAAAGCAAACAGCGCTCACAGGAACAGGGGGAGCTTTATGAGCCAGACAGAAGAGACCGTCCTTACAGTCAGCAACCTGACAAAACATTATGCATGCGGGCACAAAGCCGTTGACAATGTGTCTTTTTCCATCAGGAAAGGCGAATGCCTCGGACTGGCTGGAGAGAGCGGCAGCGGAAAGAGCACTCTTGCCCGCTGCCTTTTGCTGCTGGAAAAAATCGATCAGGGGGACATTTGGCTTCATCAACAACCGCTCGGCCGCATAAACAAAAAAGAAGCCCGCCCATTCCGCCGCAAGCTTCAGGCTGTTTTTCAAAATCCGGCTGCTTCATTAAATCCAAAGCTAAAAATCATTGACGCTGTCATGGAGCCTTTGGATGTCTCTAAAAATGACGCCCCTTTATTTTTGCAGGATGTTTGTACGAACCGCCGCCTTGCCGCTGAACGCTTGTTTGCCATGGTCGGCCTTCAGCCGCACCTTCTTGACCGCTATCCGCATGAATTAAGCGGCGGGCAGCAGCAGCGGGTGCTGATCGCCAGAGCCATCAGCACTGAGCCGTCTTTCATTATTTTTGACGAGCCAACCGCGAGCCTGGATGTCACCAGCCAGGCGAATATTTTGGATCTTCTCAAAGATCTGCAGGAAGAAATGGGCCTTTCCTACTTGTTCATTTCACATGATCTCGCCGCTGTTCATTTTATGAGCCATCGCATCATGATCATGAAAGACGGACAGATTGCAGATCACTTTGAAAAAGAAGAGCTGTTTTCCGAAAAAAGACACCCTTATTCAAAAAAACTGCTTCAGGTGTTTGAATCATAAGGGGGTATAAATATGAACCATCGGCACTATCTTGCCGTCGCCGTTCCGCTGATCATTTCAACCATTACCACCCCGTTGCTCGGAGCGGTCGATACAGCGGTGGCCGGACAGCTTTCTTCCCCTGCCTATATTGGCGGCGTTGCAATCGGAACGATGATATTCAACACGATGTACTGGCTGTTTGGATTTTTGCGGGTGAGCACTTCAGGCTTCGCCGCCCAGTCGCTCGGCGCTCAAAACGGCTCAGACAGCATGTTGGCGCTCGCCCGGCCGGTCTGTATCGCGCTGTTTGTCGGATTGTTCTTCATCATCTTGCAAAAACCGCTCGAATATTCGGCGCTTCTGTTTATCCAGCCGGATCGGGAAACGGCGGAATTCGCATCCCAATATTTTTCAATGCGGATTTGGGGAGCCCCTTTCGCTTTAATCAGCTACTGCATTCTCGGCTGGCTGATGGGAATGTCTCTTATCAAAGTGACATTGTTTTTGCAAATATCGATGAATGTCTTGAATATCGTTCTTGATGTCGTCTTTGTTTATGTCTTTCATATGGAAGTATACGGCATCGCAGCAGCTACCGTGATTTCTGAAATAACGGGCTGTCTGGCCGGCTGCTGGCTTGTCAAAACAAATGCTGCTATGCCTGTTAAACTCCCGCCTGTCAAGCTTTTAGTCGATACGAAGGCGTTTAAAAAAACGATGGCAGTCAACCGGGATTTATTGATCAGAACATTGTGCCTTCTGACGGTTTTCAATTTGTTTACAGCTAAAGGCGCCGGTTTCGGTTCTGACATTTTGGCCGCTAATGCCATCTTGATTCAAATCCACTATATGATGGCTTACGTTTTCGACGGGTTTGCCAATGCATCAAGCATTTTTACAGGAAAAGCCGTAGGGAAAATGGATCGGGAGCTTTATTCGCGGACGCTCTCACTCTCATTCCAGTGGTCGCTTATTTCGTCAGCGGTTCTTGCCGCAGGCTATTTTCTCTTGAAGGATTCGATCATTCCTTTATTTACACCGCTTGAAAGCGTTCAGGAAGCTGCAAAAACATACGATGTTTGGATCTTGTTATATCCTGTGACCGCCAGTTTTGGATTGATTTTCTACGGAATCTTTACCGGCGCTACTGTAATAGGCCCTGTCAGAAATTCGATGTTTTTGGCCGCCCTTGGCTTTCTGGCCGCCTTTTTCACCGCTGTGCCTGCTTTCGGAAACCATGGACTGTGGCTCGCGTTTACTTTATTCAGCCTCGGCCGCTCTGTCTTCCTATGTATGGCCGTGCCCGGGCTGGCCGGACGGCTTTTTGGAAGGCGGGAGCAGCACAGTGGAAGACTTGGGCTGAATCATAAAGAACCCGGCTGAGCTAAAGCCGGGTTCTTTGGTCAATATTTCGTTAATTGCTCGACGAAATCGTTCAGATGATCTAATGTCATCATATTTTCGTTGCATTTTTCACTGTCATAGCAAATGTAATTGCCTCTGTCAGTATAGGTTTCTTTACCGCTTTTCACCCGGGCCATGAATAGCCCGATCTCTTCGGTCCTGTTACATATCGAGCAGATCCCTTTTTTATTGCCGGGTTTGATCGTGCCGTGTATTCCTGTCAATTTTCCTTCGATATCTACAATCATGTATTTCCTGCCTGATCCTGCATCATTCCACCCCAAGTAGGAATATCCGCTGAAATCGATCTGCCCAAAATCGGGAGTCTTCAGCTTTTTCACTTTAGAAAACAGCTTTTTAGCCTTCTCTGCCGTTACATGCTGAAACGGTATCACATAGGGCTTTAATTCAGCCAAAAAGCGGGTGGCTTCGCTGCCGTCTTCCACTTCAACCATCTGGCACAGCAAAGTCTTTTGGCAATTGCCGAGATCAGGAAACAGATTCAATACTTGATCTAAAGCATTGGATTTCAAAGCGTCAAGCACGTTTCCGTCCTTGATGTTCGCATGTCCTCGGACAAGGCTGCCCGTTTGAAACTTAATAAAATTATATTGATCATTTCTGATAAATGGGTCCATCTTCACTGTATTGATTTTTTTCATTTCTGCCAGCTCCTTATTTATATATATTTGAAATAAGGCGCAAAGCCGGATGATCAGAAATGATACCTTGCTTTCGGCGATTTGTTTAAAGTTCCACCTCATGCAAAGTATCGCCTTTCAAGATAACAGGCTTTGCATGAGACGCTGCAGCTGGCAAATGAATGTCATTTACCATTTTATACACCTCCAAATACTGATTTTATTATACATGACAATCATATTCAATCTCAATAATGTCATCCAGCTTCAAAACGTACGTTTCATCTGTATGGCTCACGATGCGCAGCTCCCGTTTCAGGGCGTCAACATAGTGGACGCGGCCGGCAAGCATGCTGACCTCCCCTTTCTGATAATAGGCGAATTGCAAAGGCCTGTTCTCTTCCATGGCTTCACAGATCATGTCATTAAATTCTTCATATTTTTGTTCATCTAAAACCGGTTTTTTCACTTTATCAAGATTCTCATGATATTCCCTGAGCAATTCCACGTGTTCCGGCAACATCATGGACACCCATTTGATACTGCCTCTGTCCCGCAGCATGCGCGATTCTCCTTTCTATGCCCGATGTCCGCCGACAAGCTTTGACCGCAGACGGGCGGTTCCGGCGTTTGTATAGGAAACGGCCCGCAGAAGCGCTGTTGAACCATGCCGTTCCCTGATGCCATCCATCACATACCCGAGCATTCGCTTTTTTTCCTGATCCGGCTGAAAAAGGTCGAGCTGCATATGGATGTCATCCTGAATATTCGATAGGGAGACGGAAATTTTCCGAACCGTTTTCCCTTCATAAAAGCGATCAAACAATGCAAGGCATGTGTGATAAAGATCGAGGGTGATATTTGAAGGAGCTTCCATCGTTTTCGACCGGTAAAACCCTCCGCCAAGCTCATCACGGCTGTATTCAATCCCAAGGCTGACGGTCCGGCCCGCCTGCCGGTGATCACGGGCCCTTTTGGCAACCTCTTCGCACATTTCAAGGATGACGCACTTGACCTCATTCGGATCCGGATAATCGCGAAGCAGAATCTGACTTTTTCCAAAGCTGATCTGCCCGCTCATGATCGGCGCTCCGATCGCTGAAAGATCAATGCCCCATGCATGGTAGTAAAGCTGATTTCCCATCAGGCCAAACCTTTTCTCAAGCCGTTTGAGATCATACTGCGCCAGCTGGCCGACTGTAAAAATCCCCATGCGGTTTAACGTTCTTTCCAGCCTGGAGCCGATCCCCCACATTCGCCGCAGAGGAGACAACGGCCAAAGCTTCGCCTTCACATCCTGATAATCCCAAACGGCAATTCCGCCTTCTGCTTTTTTCGCTTCAAGATCAAGGCAGAGCTTTGCCAGCAGCATGTTTGGACCGATTCCGACGGTGCAGGGCAGGCCGAACTCTCTTTTCATGTCGTCTTGTATTTTCATGGCGATCGTTTGCGCGTCCCCCCACATGCTTTCAACGCCGTCCACTTGAATGAAGCTCTCATCGATGCTGTATGTATGGACGGCATCATGGGGCACATAACGGCCGAACAGCCGGGTCAGCTCTTTTGACACACGGACAAATACCGCCATTTTGGGATTGACCAAATGAATGCGCGGATCATCGGGAAGCTGAAACAGCCTTGTCCCTGTTTGAACACCGAACTCTCTTTTGAGAGCAGGAGAAGCGGCCAGAACGATGCTTCCCTGCCGCTCTGTGTTTCCGACCACCGCCAGCAAACAAGTCATTGGATCAAGACCAAGCAAAACGGCGGCACAGCTCGCATAAAAACTCCGCATATCGACGCACAAAATCGACCGCGCCGGATATTGACTGTAATCCATCATCTCATCCTCCAGAAAAAGAACTGACGTTCGCACGATTAGTGTATGAATACTATACTGCGAATATACGTTCGATTTCTAGGTGTAAATTTATCCAAAGAAAATCTTCCCTTTGAAACATTTCATGATGCAATGACGGCCTGCCATTCTTAGGCAGCGCCGCGTATTGCAGTCCCGGAAAGTCCCCGGCTGCGGTTTTTGAACATGAGAAAAGCATCCCAAACCGGGATGCTTTTTTTCTATTCGGTCAATTTTTCAATCTGGCCCATTACATCACTGATCTGCTGAGCGCTTTGCACCAATTCTGACTGCTGCAGCTTCTCAACTGTGAATTTTCCTTCCTCAACACTTTGCAAAACATCCTCGGCGCTTTTTTGCAGTGTTTCATTGTGCTTCTCGATTGTCTGATGAATCTGGGCTGCGGCATCGGGCGGGGTTAATTCATTAAAGCCGGCCGCAGCCTGCTGAATAGATTCAAGCTGTGTTTCCAGCTTTTTTTTTGCATCCGCATCATTTACAGCCTGTTCAGCCAGGGAAGGCGCCTCCTCCGCAAAAGTTTTCACTTTTTGGATGTAGCCGGCCGCTTCATTTGTATAGTTCAATCCGTCATTCACCTGATCAAGCATTCCGCATCCACCCGCACCCAAAAGGCCGATTCCGGCAAGAACTGTAAAAATCCTTTTCATCACGGTTTGCCTCCTTATCGTTTCTTTTTCATTTTTTCTTTCAAAATCGGAATTAATCTTTCTTTCGCCAAAGGCAGACCTTTCTTCACCAATTCACGCTTCAGCCATTTTTTTAGCTTGGACATCGTCAGTCTCCTTTCCCTTTTGATAAAAATGAAAAAACTCCACCGATTTGGTGAAGTTGATAAACAAAAAGACCTTCACCAAATCAGATTTGGCAAAGGTCTCGCTAACAATCAGATTGCCAGCAAAGCCGAGGATTTAAGACATCCCGTAATGACGACTTTACTGTGACAGCTACTCCCCTTTGGAGTATTCACTTTTATTGCTTTTATTTTAAAGCACCGCGCTTATCCAGTCAAATTTCTGCCGGCCGGCTTACGAAAGAAGCGGTCTGGACGCAAAAATTGGAAAAGAAGACGGCGAGGTTAATATTCCAGCACGCATTCCGGCTCTTTTGTCGATTTTATTTAATCAACTATGCGAACATTCACAACAGGCTTAAGCTTCAGAGCAAAAGTCCGCTTGAGAACAGTGTTTTTTCTTAGTAAGATAAAAGAAAACCGCTCCTGAAGGAGAAGACAAATGGATGAGAAACTGATTGAAAAAATGCTGGGACAGGCGCTCAGACAATACGGCCGAAATGTCGCAATCGATCCCCTCAGCCCCCATGAAAAACAAATCTTGAAGCTGGCTTTGAAAGAAAGGCGGATTGAAGAGCCGGACGAGGGGCTGCACGCTCATATTGAGGATGTCATCTATGATTATGTCACAAATCAAGGCTTGTTTTCATAATTTGCTTCATTCTTTTCCCGCAGCTTCCTGCAACAGGAAGCTTCCCCCACTCCCCTAGATTCGGAAAATTCTCTATTCACCACCATCTGTTTCAGGTATGATAATACAATAAAACATGATTGTCTGGAGAGTTTATCATGAAACAAAAATGGCAGAATATCCACCCGCTCAGCTGGACCATTATTGTCGGAACGATTTTCGGGCGGATGGGAACCACGATGAGCATTCCTTTTTTAGCAATTTATTTAACACAGGTCAAAGGGGCCTCCGCCGCTTTTGCGGGGGCTGTGATCGCGGCGAGCTCCCTGATTGGAATTGCGGCGAGCTTTTATGGAGGGTATTTATCAGACCGGTTCGGCCGGAAAAAGATCATGCTGCTCTCAATTTTTGGGTGGGTGCTTGTGTTTGCCGGTTTTGCACTCGCCGACCGAGTCTGGACCTTCTTTTTGATGAATGCCTTAAACGGATTGTGCCGCGCTCTTTTTGAGCCGACTTCAAGAGCGCTGCTTTCGGATGTATCAAAACCCGAGACGCGCCTCTTTGTCTTCAACCTCAGATATACGGCGATCAATCTCGGCGTCGTCTTCGGACCGCTATTAGGTCTGTACCTCGGCTCTTCCAAAACAACGCTGCCGTTTGTTATTGCGGCTTTTATTTATTTGATTTACGGAGCGGTGCTGGCGCTTCAATTTAGAAACCGCATCGTGCCGGTAACGGAGACGAATAGGCGCATTAGAGTGAAAGATGCCCTGCAGGTAACAAGAACAGACCGGGTGTTTTCGATCACGCTGATCGGCTCGATGATTTGTCTGTTCGGCTACTCCCACTTCACATCGACGATTGCCCAGTACATGTCGGCAAGTCCTTTTATGGAAGATGGGACAAAGCTATTCGGGATGATGCTGACATTAAATGCCGTGGTCGTGCTGGTCACCCAGTACCCGATCGTCCATATCGCCAAACGGTTTTCACCGGTTTTGTCGCTGATCGCGGGAAATGTTTTGATCAGCATAAGCCTGTTCAGTCTCTCGTTTTTCCATGATCTCTTATTGATTATCTTGATTGTTGTATTGTTTACAATTGGAGAAGTTTTGTTATTTTCCATGATGGATATATTGATCGACCACATTGCACGCCCTGAGCTCAAAGGGACTTATTTCGGGGCGATGGGCTTTACCCAGCTCGGAAGCGTCATCGGTCCATGGGCAGGCGGCATGCTGCTGGATGCTTTCGGAGCAGAAAAGCCTTTTTTCATCTTTTCCAGTCTTGCCCTCGCGACCCTTTGCGGAGTACCTTTCCTCATTGCGGCCTTTAGAGTGATGGAAGCGCAAAAAGCGAACATACATTCAGAAAACACATTGAACCATTAAAAGAGCGGAAGGGATGCGCCCCCTTCCGTTCAGATTCGGCAGAGGACTTCCGTATTAATGGTCAGCGCACGTCGGGCGCCACAAGCTCCACCTTGATACGGTCGGGATCTTCCGCATAGAGCGCATAATGTCCGCTTCCGCCCGCAAACGGATGCCTGTCTTCATAGAGGAGACGGTAGCCCCGTTCGACCAGCTGCTCTGCCATTTCGTCTACCTGTGCCCTTGATGCCGCTTGAAAGGCGAGATGGTTTAAACCGACCCGGCATCGATGATAGCCGGCTTCTAAAAAGCGCTCTTCCGCCTGGACAAGGACGAGGTAAGCGCCGCCCGCTTTCCAGCTGATGCCGCGTTCCCATTGCTGATAAACCTCATAGCCGAGTTCTCCGAGAAACCATCCCCAAAAGCGCTTCGATTTTTCTATATGTGATACATACAGTTCAATATGATGAATCATACGCAACCCCTCTCATGTCCGAGCCTATACCCGTCTGACTAAAATCTCTTCAACTTTGTGATCCTTCCCTTTTTTCAGGATTAAATCTGAACGGTATTTCGTAGGCAAAATGTTTTCATACAGATTCGGGCGGTTGACCGTCTCCCATATCGATTTCGCCATGTAATCGGCTTCAGCATCCGTCAGATCCTTGAATTTATGAAAATACGAAGTCGGATCTTGAAATGCCGTCTCCCTGAGCATCCGGAAGCGCTCAAGATACCATTTGATAATGAGGTCTTCCTCGGCATCCACATAAATCGAAAAATCAAAAAAATCGGACACGAACACGCGCGGCTTTGTCCGGTCATCTTCAATCGTAGGGGTCTGCAGCACATTCACTCCTTCAATGATGACAATATCAGCCCGCTCGACGGTTTCATAAACGCCTTCCAGCCGATCGTACGTTAAATGGGAATAGACCGGCGCTTTGACGGTTTCTTTTCCTGATTTTAAGTCGTTTAAAAACTCAAGCAGCGCCTTGACATCATAGCTTTCGGGAAAGCCTTTCCTCGACATGATGTTTTTTTCCATCAGAACGGCATTCGGATAAAGGAAGCCGTCCGTTGTAATCAGGCTGACGTTCATGTGTTCCTGCAAGCGGGACAGCACCGTCTGAATGATCCTCGCCGTCGTGCTTTTTCCGACAGCCACGCTTCCGGCAATCCCGATGATAAACGGAATTTTGGCTGCATGGGGATGATTCAAAAAACCGTTCACCTGGATATTGCGCTGATATTGGGTAGTCCTGTGCAAGTAAAGGAGCCGCGCCAGCGGAACGTAAATCGTTTCGACTTCCTCCAAGGACAAATAGTCGTTCAAACCTTCAAGCTCCTTCGCTTCCTCTTCGGTGATCCGGACTGTCATATGCCCGCCCAGATTCGCCCAGGCGTCACGGGTGTGACTCGTATATAACGTTTGTAAATTCAAATCTTGATTCGCCACATTTCTCACCTGTCCCTCTGTTCATATGCTATCTGACTAATTTTTTTGTAATCTATTCCAAACCGCCATTATATTATATAGAATTTTTTGAATGTTTACGAGAGATCAAGATTTTTGATGTTTGCACATGATTGAAACATGCGGACATGTCCCGGGCTTGCTGCCGATGTGGCGAATATCGAGGCGTTCATCGCTGAAAACGGCTTTCAATGTTCACGCTTTTCCCGAAAACATGATGAACCGGCAAATTTCCAAAGAAAAAGAGTGCGCGCCCGCACTCTTTTAAAAACAGCCGTTTATACGACATACTTGCTTTGCCTGTGGGCCGCATAGTAGGCGACGGCCGAAAACAGGGCGAAAAACAGGAGCAGAATAAACATGATCGGAATGGTGTCCACTTTCTCAGGCGTAAACAGCTTGAAACTGCCGTTGAAATTGAACACCTCATGCCCCAGATTGGACAGCAGATTTTTCAAATCAAATTTGCCGAGAACGGGAACCAGCAGGGCGTAAATAATATAAAGCAAAGCCGGCGCGATAAAACTTCTGAACAGAATACCTAAATAAAATCCGATCGTCGCAAAAACAAAGCTCACCGCAAGTAAGACAATGAATTGAATCAGAATATTCCCTTTAGAAGGGGCCGAAACCGCGAACTGATCGACCGGTACCGTTTTTGCCGCCAGCGCGTAAAAAATCAAACCGGCTAAATAGGAGACGCATAAAACGGCCGCCGAGGCTAAAAACATGACGATGTAGACCGAACATTGCTTGGCAAGCAGGACAGCCTTCCAGTCGCGCTTGGCCGCCTTCACTTTCACCGTCTTGAATCTGATATCATATGTGGATATATAAATGGCATAAAGCGTAAAAGCCAACGGAAAGGCAATGAAGCCCATCCACTCCATTGTGGTGATGACCGTTTGTTTTGGCTGTATCAGATGAACGGAAAGGATGAGCTGCTCATAATCATACCGTAAAATATTTTCCACGATCTCCCCGTCCCCATCCTTGCTCTTTAAAGCCCCTTCTGTTACTTTCACAGGCGATTCCAATGCCTTTTTGACATCGATTCCGAGTTTTTCATATTCTGCTTTCGTCTTTAAAAACTGCTGATAGCCGTTTTGCGTATTTTGATACTGAACATATATGTATCCTGAAGAAACCAATAACAGCGGGATGACTAAAATCAAGAATATTTTTGCATAGTATTGATAAGCAAGCTCTTTCTGCAACATGCTATAAATATTCTTTATAAACATCGCCTAATCCCGCTCCATTCGTCTGATAATTGTCCACATGCAAAGCCGAACCGTCTTTCAGCACAAATAATTGATCGACAATTGCAGAGTAAAATTCAAAATGGTGGCCGCAAGCCACAACAGTCATTTCATTTGCCCAGCTTTTTACGATATCCTGAAGCTCCATCATCGAACGATAATCAAGCCCGTTGGATATTTCATCCAGAAATAAGTACTCAGGTTTGTTTAAAACGGCAAGCATGAAGCTGAGCTTTTTCCTTTGACCGTATGAGTATGTCTTCACCTTTTTTTTCAGCACTTCGGAACTGAGAAACTTCTTGGATGCCTGGGCTAATTCTGCTTTTTCAACAGGTTTGTTTAATAAGATGTTGATGTTTTGATATCCTGTCAGGTTGAGATAAAATGGAGAGTCGTCGTAAATGACATGGATTTTGTGGCGGACGGCTGCAAGAGGCTCTTTATCGTACAGGATTTCGCCTTGAAATGGCTCCAGGTTCAGGAGGCATTTCAGCAAAGTCGTTTTTCCGGCGCCGTTATCGCCCATCAGGAAGTTGATTTTATTTTTTTCGATCTTCATATTCAAGCCGTCGAAAACCGTCTTCTTTCTATAAGTTTTTGTTAAATTATGAATGGTAATCACTTGCAAAATCCTTTCTCATCTCAGGATATAATGTCAGCATTTTCAATTATACAACGCTGCCAGTATTTTCAAAATAGTCCATTGGCAGCGTTGTATCTGATTTGCCTATTTCAGCTTAATCGCTTCCGTATTTTCCTTTTTTATTGACCCATTTTCTGTCTGTGTAGGTGGTGCTTGTGAGCACGACATCTCCCCATGGCGTAACGGTCCCGATGCTGTGCGTTTTTTTGGCTCTCCATTTATGAAGGCCCGAAGATTTATAATACCTTTTAATCCCTTTCGCTTTGACGATGTTGGGAAAGATGAAGCCCACATCTTGCGAGCCGCTGCTGCTCGAGATTTTTTTGCCGTTGTAATACCAGTCTATATAATCTTTTGACCAGGCGAGAAAACTGCCTCTTTTGACCGTCAGCCTTTTCCCCGAATAAGCGGTAAAACCGCTTTTGATGTTCATTTGCTCGGGAAGCGATTGAACATATTCTGTTTTGGCCTCAAGAAGCGCCTTCTGTTCATCTGTCGGCCGGGCGCCTTCTGCAGCCGCGGCAAATGAGGCTGGAATGAGGAGCGCGGCCGACAAAGAAAATCCTAAAATAGCTTTTTTCATTTGGATCCCCCCGTATTGCAATATTGTTTTTATGTATGTCTAAGCTTGTATCCATAAGCCTGTGCCTATATAAACAAACGGTTTAAGGTCGCGTGCTCTTATTGTAATCAATTGAAAGATAAACTCCTAGCAGATCAGACCATTTTATCATTGACTATTGGAAATTATAACCTCCTTTTCTTTTTTTGATATTATAACATATTTTCCCTTATTATCAATTTAACTTTCTTGTTTTTCCATTACCATTTTTTTCAAAAATATCATTTAAACAAGTATATTCCAAAAAATCTGACGCTTTATAATGGGGATGATTTACAAGTAATGATAAGAGAAAGTGTGGAAAACCGAAAGTGAAGACCCGTACCTTTCCGATGACCGGCCGACACCCTGGGCAAAAGACGATGACTATCTGCTGGGGATAGGGAGAGAAGAAGGAACTCTGGAAAGCGCTGATTTGATTGAAGAGTGGGAGCTGCCGCGCGGCCTTAATTCTCCTCCATAGGGACGGGCATACATGATCGCTCTTGACTACAGAGATGTGGAAGAAAATCCGCCTGTCTATTTCTTCGATCAGGAGGGTGAAGAGGATTTCAGATTGGCCGCTTCATGTGATGCGCTTATCGCTAAGCTCTATATAGAGGAAAGCTAAATCGGCGTGGCGCCCGCCCACAAAAGAAAAGGCTGCCTGAGCAACTGGGGCAGCCCTGATACTTAAAAGTTTTTCGATTTGTCGTCTGATTTATGCTTGGAAGGAAGGATCCGCTGTTCTCCCTTTTCATAAAAAGCGAGCAATTTATTGATAAATGACAGTTTCGGCGCCGTCCAGAATACGAACAGAGCTGTCAACATTCCCAGCAGGGCTCCGGCCGCAACGTCAAAAGGATAGTGAACGCCTGCCCAAATGCGGGAAATCCCGACAGCAAGCGCGAGCACAAGCCACAGCCATCCCGTTTTTTTATGAAACAGGAAGATTAGAAAACCGATTGAAAAAAACAGGATCGTATGGTCGCTCGGAAACGAATTGTCAATTTCATGTTCAATCAGTTTGTTGACATGGGGAAGCTCGGCAAAAGGCTGGTAGTTGGAATAAAGAGAGCCGGCGATTTTTCCGAGAACTCTGGCAATCACGAAAGATATCACAGCATAAATGACCATCAATCTGTTTTTGGTGGTTCTCGTAAACCAATATACTAAAAGCCCCAGCGCCAGAACATATATCATATATTCGGCCAAAAAGTGAACAACCGGGTTGAACATCGTATACTCTTTTCCTAAATCATTGATCGCACGAAAAATATCAATATTTAACTCCGAAAAAGACATTTTACATTCTCCTTTTTTAAACTTTTATAGAAAAAACATCCATCGAAATTGCACAAAAGGGCCTGGCGGCATTCGGTTTATATGTAAATCCGAAGACATCACGGCCGGGTTTGAAGAGAAATTTGCAAATCATTGCAAATTCCTCAGGCACCCTGTCAATGAATATCGATCTTCTTAAAGTAAGTGATGGTCGCGATTAACCCAAGAACAGTTGCAGCGAAAACACTGATGAAAGAATATTCCGGCGGATACTCGGGAAAGAACGTTCCGGAAGCGATCACCCATACCGCCGACCATGGGAACAAAGCGCTGTATTCCGTCCCGTAAACCATAACGCTCACCATTGAAATAATGATCGTGAATATAATAGTGGGAACGTAGTTCTTAAACAGAAGCGTGACAAAAATAATAGGAGTGACAAGCAAAAAGAGAAGAACTCCCCCTATTAAAAATTGTGTAAACCCTTCTGCTAAAACCTTTGAGCTCAAGCCTTCAAACTGTCCGACCAAGCCGAATAAAAAGGTCAGCACCCAAGCGATCAAAGTCAGCATGACGATCCATATAAACAGCAGAACCAGTTTGCTGACAATCAGGCTGATTCTTGAGACGGGAATCGTTAATAAATTTTTCAGCGTGCTTTCCGCATATTCCCGATTGAATAAATACGAGGTAATCACGCCGTATAAAGGGACCCCGATCAGCAGCACAATATAAAGGTTTGTGTCGGAAAAGGTCTCGCTGAACCGAATGGGAACATCAGGGTACTTGGCTTTCTTGGCCAAAGACGATATGAAGCAGATGAAAGGGGCTGCCGCCGCTCCCAAGATGCTGACGAGAAACATCTGTGAACGTTTAAGCTTCAGCATTTCCGTGTATAGCAGATTAACCAATCGTCCCGCCCCCTATCAATTTCACGAAATAGTCCTCAAGACTGTCTTCGCTCATCGTAATTTTCAATACATCGATACCGTTTTCCACAAACATTTTGTTGAGTTTTCCCTGCTGGCCCAGATGGGAATATACCCGGATGATGCCGTCCTGGTAAACTTCGTAGTCATGAATATCAAAATGCTGTTCCATCAGAACGGCCGCTTTATTTTGATCTGATAGCTGAAACTCAAGATATTTGCGGTTTCTTTCCCTAAGATGGCTGAACGGGATTTCTTCAAGCAGCTTTCCCTCATGAATGATTCCAACATGATCGACGAGCTGCTCGATTTCCGACAAAATGTGGCTCGATATAAAGATGGTAATGTTTCTTTCCTTGGCAAGGGAATGGATGAGATTTCTCATCTCCTTGATGCCGATAGGGTCCAAGCCGTTTGTCGGTTCGTCCAATATCAACAGCTCCGGATAGTGGAGCAGGGCTCTTGCAATCCCCAACCTTTGTTTCATTCCCAGGGAATACTTGCCGACGAGCTTTTTCGTTTCATGTTGCAGACCGACGATTTCCAGCACTTCATCAATTGCATTTTTTTTGTGAATGCCTATGATTTTCGCGTTGATCAAGAGATTTTCCATCGCCGTCAGATTTGCATAAAACCCCGGGACTTCGACAATGGAGCCGATTCTCCTTAAAATCTCTTTTTTATTCTTGAAAAAGTTTTCTCCAAATATCTCAATTTGCCCATGGGTAGGTTTGATCAATCCCAGCAGCATCCTGATCGTCGTTGTTTTGCCGGCGCCGTTGCGCCCCAAGAAGCCGTATATATCTCCTTGTTTGACATGAATATTAAGGTGGTCTACAGATTTTTGCGTCCCGTACATTTTCGTGAGGTTCGTCGTTTTAATAATTGTGCTCAACTGGTTCACTCGCTTTCACCTAACCTTATAGCTACATCTTAAACAGAAGGATTTAAATCCTTCTTAACGATTTCTTAATTATTTCTTAAATGAATGAAGATGTTTTTGTTTAGGAAGCGAAAAACCAAACGTCGTTTTT
Organism: Bacillus sp. KICET-3; assembly: GCF_033261025.1. NCBI lineage: Bacteria > Bacillati > Bacillota > Bacilli > Caryophanales > Bacillaceae > Bacillus > Bacillus sp. KICET-3. The sequence continues at coordinate 2,814,309 of NZ_CP137345.1, forward strand.
TCCCAAGGAATGCTTTCCGCCCAAATGCTTCCGTGATTTTTTTCGACGAGGGATTTGGCAATGGCAAGGCCTAAGCCGCTGCCTTCATCAAGTTTTCTTGACCGGTCTCTTCGATACATTCTTTCAAACACATGTTCAATATCGCTTTCCGGAATACCCGGTCCCTGATCCCAAATCAGAAGCTGATATTCGCGCTCAGTCTCTGTCAGCTCGATTCCCAGCACCTTTCCTTTTTTCCCGTAATGAACACCGTTTCTGACGAGATTCTCGATCACTCGAACCAGGCTCAACCGGTCCGCCATGATCAAACATTGTTGATCGGGAATCTGAGCGTGCAATTCAATATGGTGTTTTTTGAGCTCAGGCAAAAAGGCAATCAGCGTCTCCCTGACAAGCTCGGCAAAATCAAAAGACTCGATATTGAGCGGAATTTCATTCGCATCAAGCTTTGCCATGTTAAAGATTTCATCGATCAATTGCTTCAAGCCGCTGGACTTTTTCGAAAGAATGTGGAGGTATTCCTGTTTTTCTTGTTCTGAAGAAGCGACCCCGTCTTTTAAAGCATCAATATAGCCGATGATCGATGTAAGCGGCGTCCGGATATCATGGGAGATGTTGGATAACAGCCTTTTTCTCGCCGCTTCTGATTGTGCGGCGTTGATTTGGACTTTTTCGAGCTGTTCAATCAATTCATTAATCGAAAAAATGATGTCATTGAACAACCGGTCATCTTTGGCAAGCAGCCGTCTTCGTAAATTCCCGCCCGCCACGCGTTTCAGCTCGGTATCAATCAGCTGCAGATCGCTGATAAAACGAAGCCTTGTGATAAACAACACAGCTGTTATTCCAAACAGCACTATATACAATATGATACTGAACGTCCCTAAAGATCCGGCATTGACATGGATGAATAAAAGCCCGGCAATCGCTGCAAGCTGCAGGATGAGAAGCAGCGTTTTTTTATCATTCAGCATCTTTCTCACCTGCAAACTTATAGCCGATTCCCCATACGGTCTGAATCAATTGCGGATTCGACGGATCGGCCTCGATTTTTTTTCTGAGCTTTCTGATGTGAACCATCACGGTATTATCATCTTCTATGTATTGATCGCCCCACACGTTCCGAAACAGCTGCGTCTTCGTAAACACCTGCCCCGGGTGGGAGACGAAGAATTTCAGCAGTTCAAATTCCTTCGCCGTCAGTGCGACTTCCCGCCCCCCTGCCGTGACCGTATATGTTTTCAGATCAATGGTTAATCCTTTGAATGTAATCAGCGCTCGTTCATTCTTGCCGGCTTCGCTCCCCAGTATTAAGAAACGCCTCAGCAGGGCTTTGATTCGCGCGAGCACTTCATTTATGCTGAAAGGCTTTGTAATATAATCATCAGCTCCCATTGTCAGACCTAAAACCTTGTCGCCTTCAAGGTCCTTTGCGGTCAGCATCAGTATCGGAACGTTCGTATGATTCCTTATTCTTCTGCATACCTCCATCCCATCGATCCTGGGCATCATTAAATCCAATATAATCAGGTGATAATGATTTTTTTCAAATAATCGAAGGGCGTCCTCTCCATCTACTGCCACATCCACCTCATACCGCTCTCTTTCTAAATATGTTTTCAGCAAATCTCTGATTTCTTTTTCATCATCAGCTATGAGCACTCGAATGGCTTCCATCGTTTCACCCGCTTTAATGTTTTGATTTCTCACAAGTCCTATCTGGAATTTGCTTGTTTTTTGAAATGCTTCCTCTCTTTTCTTTGATTTTCATTATAGCAGAGAGTTGATTTCTTCGTGAAAGCAACTATACCAAAAAGGCATCCGAACAGGATGCCTTTTTCCTTAAATCCTTACAGTCTTATTGACGATGTCATGAATCAGTTTGGCGTTTCGCGCGAGAATGTCTGGGTGGGTTTTAGAAATCATCTGCATATGTTCTCCAGCCCCTTGTACGACTGTAAACGCCTTTGCCGTCGCTTTTTCCCACAGCATGATGTTGTCAACGTTCTGTTTTTTCACTGACTTGATGTAGCTGATACTGCCGTCAATTGTGCCGGATGTCAACGTATTGTGCACATATACGTAAGACTTTGTGATTAATTCCACTAAATAGTCGCTCATTAATTTTTCTAAATCTTTATATTTCTCAAGCTCAAACGTTTTATAGATCTCCTTCTTGTATTCCTCCTCTGTGTACTGGTGTTTCTCCGCTTCTGTACGGTATTTTGAGTCAATGATGATCAGATCTTCAACCTCATATCCCCGCCGGTTCAATTCTTTTGCAACATCAAACGCCAGCACGCCTCCTGACGAATATCCGATTAACGTATATGGCCCTTCTCCTTGAATATTGGTCATGATGTCGGCATATTTTTCAATCCGATTTTCAGATTGAATAAAGTTGAAGCTGTATACCGAATACTGATCCAGATGTTTGGCCAGGCCCATATAGGCGATGCCCATCGAAGCCGCCGGCGGAAAACAAAACAATTTTTTGCCGTCTTTCGCCGCACTGCTCAGCTGGATGCAGTCATCTGTGTAGTCTTTTAACAAATCTTGCGCGTGCTGCAGGAAGCCTGCCAGCTGGTGAATGGTCGGCTTGGAAAAAATGTCCTTAAACGGGACTCTAAAGCCGAGCTTAGTATACAGTCTTGACACAAATGACATGATGTTCAGGGAGTTTGCCCCGATATCAAATAAGTTTGCGTTCACACTGATCGGTTTGATACTCAAGATGTCTTCCCAAATGGCGGCTATTTTCGCCTCTAGCTCATTGCCTGGGGGCTCGTATTCCGCTTTTGCTGCCGCCTTTACATCCGGCTCGGGAAGTGCCTTCACGTCTACTTTTCCATTTGGCGTAAGCGGCAATTCATCAAGCGTTACCACATAGGACGGCACCATATAGTCCGGAAGCTCTTTTGACAAAAACCCTTTTATTTCCGCCTGGTTGATTTCATTCTCTGTTTCTAAAACGACGTATGCACAAAGGTACTGATTGTTGTTGCGGTCTGTTTTTGCGGCTACTGCCGTTTCTTTAATATCCGTATGTTTTAATAATTGATTCTCTATTTCGCCAAGCTCGATGCGATACCCCCGAATCTTCACCTGGTGGTCGATCCTTCCCAGAAACTCAATATTCCCATCCGGCTTCATCTTTGCCAGGTCTCCTGTTCGGTACATTCTTTCACCAGGTGAGAACGGATTTGGCAGAAATCTTTCTGCCGTCAGCTTCGGCTTGTTCAGATAGCCTTTCGCCACTCCATCTCCGCTAATATACAGTTCACCGGCAATTCCGACCGGCTGCACTTCTTTCCGATCGTCCAAAATGTAAAGCTGGACATTGTGGGCCGGTTTGCCGATAGGAACGGATACATGGCGATCCCGGTCGGCCTTATATTGATAAATCATGCAGCCGACAACCGTTTCTGTCGGTCCGTATTCATTGTAAATATCAAGCTTGTATTGGAACCTTTCAGAAATGTCTTTGGCCAATTCGGATTTTAAATCTTCTCCGCCTACGATCAGCCGTTTTATGCTTGATGTGCGGCCATCGATGTCTCTGACAAGGCTTAAATGCGACGGCGTTAATTTGACAATCCCGGCTTTATTGTCCTTAAACACTGTTCTGATAATCGGTTCGCCATCTTCGCCATGCTGATAGACAATCACTTTATTGCCTGAGATGAGAGGCGTGAAGATGGATGTCACCGTCAGATCAAACGCAACTGATGAGTAGAGGGCAAAATCGAGCGCTTCGCCCCGGACATAGACCTGGTCTGCCCATGTAATATAATTCACCAATCCTCTTTGCCTGATCATCGTCCCTTTCGGTTTGCCCGTCGAGCCTGATGTGTAGATGATATAAGCGAGACTGTCAGGATCGCTGACCGGTTCCAGGCGATCAGCCGGATAGCCGCTGAAGTCGCCGTCCAAATATACGGCATCCTGGTGATGTCCGCTGCGGCTCTTATCCAAAAGGATGATGCCCGCTCCGCTGTCTTCAAGCATATAATTGATTCGATCCTCCGGATAATCAGGGTCAATTGGCAAATAGGCACCGCCGGCCTTCAAAATCCCCATGATGCCGACCATCATGCCAATTGAGCGTTCCGCCATAATGGCGACAATCGTATCTGATCCTACCCCTTTTTCTCTGAGATGTCTTGCAAGCTGATTTGATTTTTCATCAAGCTCCCGGTATGTCAGCTTATCATTGCCAAACACAACCGCTGCATGTTCAGGGGTTCTCTCGGCTTGTTCTTCAAATAACTGATGGATGGTCTTATCTTTCGGATAGTCCGCCTTTGTATCATTCAGCTCGTACAAGAGCAGATTTCTTTCTTCATCCGAAAGGATCCTGATGTCGTCTACTGCGCGGTCTTCATTCTTCACAACCTGTTCCGTCACATGCTGCAGGTGTCCTTTCACATTGTGTATGATTTGATCATGATACACATTTCCGTCATACGTGAATTTAATAACTAACCGGTCGCCTGGAACTGCCACAATATTAAATCCGTAATTGGTTTGCTCTTCAGCATCGATTTCTTCAAAGACAAATTCCGGACCTTGTTTGCCGTCAGACTCAAAGGCGCTTTGATCAATTGCATAATTCTCGAAAATCATCACATGGTCGAGCAGATCTCTTTTTAATTCACTGAGCGACTGCACTTCCGACAAGTTCATGTAATTGTATTTGCCGCTTTCTAAAGCGTCTTCCTGCACTTTCTTTAACATGTCCCTAAAGCTTTTATTTTTTTCAAGCCTGATTCTAGTCGGTATGGTGTTGATGAAAAGTCCGACCATTTTCTCTATCCCGGCTACATGTGCATCCCGGCCCGAGACGACGGTTCCGAATACCACATCTTTCGTGTTGTTGTATCTTGCCAGCAAAATACCCCAAATGCTTTGCAATACTGTGTGGAGGGTTACGCTGTTTCGATTGGCAAGCTCTGTAAGCCGGCGGGTCAACTCTGTTGAGAATTCAACCACCGCTTCTTTTCTTTGATACCCGCCACGACCGGATTGGCTGCCCAATACCGACATTGGCGATTTTTCGGCAAAACCCGATAAATAGTTTTTCCAATACGCTTTTGCGGCTTCTTTATCCTGTTCGCCGAGCCATCTAATATAATCGCTGTACGGTCTTGCCTCTTGCAGCTGAGGCAGTCGGCCGGCTGCTTTCTTGTTGTAGATATGGAACAGCTCCCCCAAAATGATTCCCCGGCACCAGCCATCGAGGAGAATGTGGTGGTTTGTCCATATGAATGTATAGCTGTCCTCTGAGGTTCTGATCAGCGCCGCTCTGATCAGTGCTTCTTTGCTTAAATGAAAACCTTTTTCCCTGTCTGCCTTGAGATACTTTTGAATCGCCTGCTCGCGTTCGCCAGGACTTTGATGTCTGACATCAAGATACAGCAGGTGAATCTTTCTGTCCTTGATGATCACATTTCTTGGTTCATCCGTTATGTCATATTCAAGCGAAGCCCTTAGGATTTCATGTCTGTTGATGATGTCATTAAAGCTTTCTTCAAACAATCTTTCATCAATATATCCTTTCATGTTTATTGACATTTGTTCAAAATACGCTTTGGACTCCTTGTCTTCGAGCGCATGGAACAGCATGCCCCTTTGCATGTTTGCGAGCGGATATATTTTTTCGATTTCCATTCCCTTATATTTCTGCTTGATTTCCTCGAGCTGATATAAGGTGATGTCCTTGTCTCCGTAATCAGACGGCGTTTTTTCTGCCGCTTCTTTAGATAAGCAGTGAGAGATGACGGTTTTAAGGGCTTCTTTATATGTCTCTGTAAAGGTTCTGACAATGTCTTCATTGTATGCTTTCGTATTGTATGTCGTTTGAATGGTTAACCGCCCATTAAATACGATGGCATTGATTTCGATCGGATGCTCTCTAATGATGCCGCGTCCGATCGATTCTCCCGGCGACAGCCGCGACGAAGAAAATTCTTCATTATCGATGTCTTCATCGAGCTGTCCCAAATAATTAAACAAAATTGGAGATTTGCCATCCTTTATGATGTCTGCGTCTTTTGCTACATATTTTAATATCCCGTAGCCTATTCCTTTGTTCGGTATTTTTCTCAAATGCTCTTTGACCATTTTTATATTTTGGGAGATGTCTTTTTCTTCTCCCAAATCGATGAATACCGGGTATTTAGACGTAAACCACCCTATCGTCCGGCTGACATCGATACCGTCCATCATCTGTTCTCTTCCGTGCCCTTCCATGGTGATCCTCAGCTTGTTTTGACCTGTCAATTCCCTTGCGGCCACAAAGAGCCCTGTGATCAAAATATCATTGATTTCCGTATGATAAGCCTGGTTTGTTTCTCTTAACAGCTGTCTTGTTTCCTCTTCTCCGAGTTCCGCGCTTACGGTTTCGCTGTCATCATATTTGAATATGCCGATGTCTTCTTTCATTTCTAAAAATGGTATGTGTTCACGTAAAGCCTGGCGCCAGTAATCCTTTTCCTTCTGCAGTTTCCCGGTTTTTGAATAGTCCAGTAATTTCTGCGCATATTCCTGATAGGAGGCCGTTTTTGGATAGAGCTCTACTTCTCTTCCGTTTAATAATTGACTGTACCCAAGCGCTAAGTCTTCGAATAAGATTCTCCAGGAAATGCCGTCAATCACCAGATGATGGATCGCGATCAAAAGGTGGTCCCCTTCATTCGTTTTAAATATCGCCGCTTTCACCAGCGGACCATTTTTGATATCAATGCTTTGCTGAAGCGCCGTTGCCAATTGATGAACCTTTTGACGCTGTTCTTTTTCACGGGAGACATCATATACAAATAAATCAAACTGATGGTTGTCCGGCTCTTGGTTATACTGGATAACCGTTCCGTTTTCTTCTTTAAATACCATCCGCAGGGCATCGTGGTGCCTTACTAGTTTTTCAAATAGATGTCTGATCAGGTCCTCGTTAAAGCCGCTTTTTCTATACAGCATGACCGCATGATTGTAATGGTTTCTGCTTTGTTTGTTCTGTGCGAAGAATTCCTGCTGAATAGGCGTTAACAGAACCTCTCCCTGTACCGTTTCATATGATGCTGTTTTGTTTGATTCGGCTTTCGCATATTTGCTCAAAAACTTGATTTCCGGGTTGGCAAATAAATCCTTCATGTCGAGCGCAATGCCTTCCCTTGATAATCTTGATATAATCTGCAGCGCTTTGATGGAGTCTCCCCCTGCGGCAAAGAAGTTATGTGTGATCCCTATATTGTCAACACCCAGGACTTCCTTCCACACCATGACAAGCTTTTCTTCCATATCGTTCCGCGGTGCCTCATATGCAGCCTCCGCTGCGATTTCCGGTTCAGGCAATGCGGCTGCATCGACTTTTCCGTTGGCTGTCAGCGGCATGCTTTCAACCTGGACCACATAGGACGGAATCATGTATTCAGGGAGCTCATCCTTCAGATACGTTCTGATGTCCCGGAAAGTCACTTTCGCTTCTGCTACCACATATGCACAAAGCTGTCTGCCGCCATCCTTATCTTCTCTGACAGCGATCAGGGCTTCCCTTATATGTTCATGTTTTAATAGCCTGTTTTTGATTTCTTCCGTTTCTATTCTGTAGCCTCTTATCTTCACTTGGCTGTCCATCCGCCCTGAAAGCTCGATGCTTCCATCGCTTAATCTTCTGGCGAGATCTCCTGTCCGGTACATTCTCTGATTTTGTTCAAAAGGATGTCTGACGAATTTTTCAGCCGTCAAATCAGGTCTGTTGATATAGCCGTCTGTCACCCCGTCTCCAGCAATACACAATTCTCCGAATACACCTTCCGGAACGGGCTTCATGTGTTGGTCCAATACATATACCTTTGTATGATGGATCGGAGTGCCGATAACCGGACATTCTTTGAAAGAATGAAGGCTGTCTGCATCGATTACTTGAAAAACAGAGCCGATTGTCGTTTCGGTAGGTCCGTAATGGTTCATAATCAGATGATCCGGATATTGCTTGAAAAACGCTTCTATATCTCTTGTGTTGATCATCTCTCCGCCCAACACGACCAATCGGAGTTTTTCACAGGCCTTTTCAGCGGAAAAATACGGATCATGGACTAAAATGTGAAATAGCGACGGCGTCAGCTTCATATAGGTGATTCCATTTTCTTTTATATACTTCAAGGCTTGCTGTGCATTTGTATAGCGTTCTTTTCTAACAATATGAAGCTCGCTTCCGCTCAACAGGGATGAAAATATGCTTGTATAGCCTAAATCAAACGCGTAAGAAGACACAAGCATTGCTTTATCGTATTCTTTCAGATTCGCTTCCTTTATAAACCAGGCTGTATAGTTCACCACATTATGATGTCTGACCAGAACCCCTTTCGGTTTTCCGGTGGAGCCTGACGTGTAAATGATGTATGCGTGCTTTTCGGCTGCGCTGCATGCCGGCAGGTTTGTGGCATCATTTGTATAGATGGCGCCGTCATCAATATTGACGACCTCTCCGTCAAATTGGATGTTTTCTATGACAGAGCCCTTCACCAGCAAGATGGATGCCCCGCTGTCTTTTAGAATATCGTTTGTTCTTTTGACAAGCTGCTCCGCATCGACCGGTACATATGCGGATCCGGCTTTAAGCACCGCCATGATGGCAACGACCATGTCAAGCGACGGTTCAACCATAATTGCAACGGCGGTGTCTCCGCCTGCCCCTTTTTCCCTCAGCAGTCGCGCCAATTGATTTGATTTTTCGTTCAGTTCCCTGTACGTCAGCTTTCTCTCCTCAAACACCACTGCCGTTTTGTCCGGCGTTTTATCAGCCTGTTTCTCAAACAGCCCATGAACCGTCCGATCCTTTGGATAGTCGGCTTGTTTCCCCTGGTGCTTAAAGAGAAGCGTACTGATTTCTTCTTTTGACAACATATTGACTTCGTTTAATTGAATGTCCGGGCGGTTTGTTACTTCCTTCAAAATATTGACAAAGTGCCCTGCCATCCTTTCAATCGTTGTCCTCTTAAATAGTTTTGTGCAGTAATTGAGGACGCATTGTACGCCATCATCTGTTTCAGCAGCTGTGAGCGTCAAATCAAATTTTGATACCCGCATGTCCGTTTGAAGCGGTTTAAATGTTAAGCCTTGAATGTCAAATTCACCACTGTCAAAGTTTTGCAGAACGAGCATTGTATCAAACAGCGCATTTCTGCTCATGTCCCGTCTCAGATCCAGTTTTTCAACCAGTTCGTCAAATTGATAGTCCTGATTTTCATATGCTTTCAGCGCCGTTTCTTTCACCTGTTTTATATAATCGGTAAATGTCATGTCGCCTTTTGGATAATTCCTCATCGCAAGCGTGTTGATAAACATTCCGATGACATGTTTCAAATCGCTGTGGTGTCTTCCCGCAATTGGGGAGCCAACGACGATATCCTCTTGACCCGTATATTTTGAAAGCAGCGTTGTGTAGCCTGCTAACAGCAGCATATACATCGTAGCGCCATTGTCTTTTGCCAGCTTCTTCAGCTTGGCCGACGTTTCGCCGTCTATTTCAAATTGAAAGACATCCCCTTCAAAATGGCGTTTTTGCGGCCTCTTATAATCCGTCGGCAAGTTCAGAACCGGCACTTCATCTTGAAAGACATTCAGCCAGTAGTCTTCCTGCCGCTTTATCTCTTCCTTCTGATAAAATTGTTTTTGCCATTCTGAAAAATCTTTGTACTGAATCGCAAGCGGCGGCAATTGTTTCCCCTCATATAACTCGGCCAGATCTTTCGTCAAAACGGTCAAAGACACGCCATCAGAAATAATATGATGCATATCGAACATCATCATATGTTCATCATCACTTACTTTTAATACTTCCGCTCTTAAAAGCGGCGCTTTTTCCAGATCAAACGGCCTGATGAACGATTTGATTCTTTCTTCGATGCGCTCTGTTCCCAAATGGCCGTATTTCAGTTTAAAATCGATTTCCTTTTCGATTTTCTGCACTGGTTCCCCTTCAACCATCAATATCGACGTCCTCAAAGCCTCGTGCCGTTGAATCAATTGCTGAAAAGCCGCTTCAAACCGCTGCACATCAAAATGGCCTTCAATTTTCATCACGAAAGGCATATTGTAGGCAATGCCGTCGCCTTCGATTTGATTGAGGATATACAGCCTTCTTTGCGCCGATGACAAAGTGTAATACTCTTTTTCATCCGCTTTTTTGATGGAGGCATAAGGACTTTCTTTTGCTGATTTGATCAATTCGGCCAGATCTTTGATTGTCGGGGTTTCGAATATTTGCCTTAACGGGATTTCAACCTTTAGTTCTTTATGCATTTTGGCAGCTAAAGCCGCGGCTTTGAGAGAATGACCGCCCGCCTCGAAGAAATTGTGGCTGATTCCGATGTTATCGATTCCCAAAACGTCCTGCCAAAGCGAGACAAGCTTTTCTTCCACTGCATTCCGCGGCGCTTCATACTCCGTTGCGGAGCTGACATAGCCGGCCGGTTCCGGAAGCGCCTTTCTGTCTATTTTTCCATTTGCCGTAAGCGGCAGCCGGTCAAGTGCTACAAAGTATGGCGGAACCATGTAATCCGGAAGTTCTTTCAACAAACCTTTTCTGATGTCTGCTGTTGCGACTGCCTTTTCTGATGCGATATACGCACAAAGGTATTTGCCGCCGTCCTGATCTTCTCTCGCAATGACTGCCGCTGCCTGAATCTGTTCATGCTTCAGCAATTGGTTTTCGATTTCCCCAAGTTCGATTCTGTATCCGCGTATCTTGACTTGGTGGTCGATTCTTCCTAAATATTCGATATTCCCGTCCGGCAGAAATCTTGCGAGATCTCCCGTACGATACATGTTTTCTCCCGGAACAAACGGGTTTGAAACAAATTTATCAGCGGTAAGGCGGGGGTTGTTTATATATCCGCGAGCAAGGCCTTCCCCGCTTAAACAAAGTTCCCCTGGAGTTCCGATCGGCACTAACCTCTGTTCGCCATCAAGGATATACACCTTGTGATTGCTGATCGGTCTGCCGATCAGAACCTTTTGGTCACCCGGCCGCAATTCCCTCCATGTCGAACAAACGCTGTTTTCCGTCGGTCCGTATTCATTAAATAATTGAACGTCTGGAAGTTTCTCAAAATGCTGCTGTAAAAGATGGTCATTACAGCTTTCACCCGCGATCGTGACAAATCTCAAGTTCTCTAAAGGATGGTCGATCGTATTTAACAAAGTTTGATAAAAGCTTGGGACAGCGAGAAAATTTGTCACTTGATGTGCTCGAATCGTGCTGATGATGTCACTGGCGTTCACTTTCAAATCTTTGATTAAAACCAGCTTCGCTCCCGACAGGAGCGTGGTGAAAATATCTTCGACTGAGCTGTCAAATGCAAAGGACGGCACTTGCAGCGTTGCATCGGCTGGAGTGTATCGATACGATTGTTTTCTCCAGCACAGCGTGTTTACAATCGATTGGTGATTGACCATGACACCTTTTGGTTTGCCGGTCGAACCTGATGTATAGATGACATAGGCCATATCAGAAGAGTTGCCGAAATGCGGCAGATTGTCTGTGCATCTGCCTTCTGTAAGCCCTTGTTTGCCCATATCAATACAGGTGAGATCGACGTTTATTTGTCTGCCTGTCTTTTTCAGCAATATGTCTATTCCGCTGTCTTCGAGCATATATTTGATCCGGTCTTCGGGATACTCTGGATCGATTGGCAAGTAGGCTCCACCGGACTTCAGCACCGCCATGATGCCGATGATCATCTCTGCTGACCGTTCTGCCATTACGCCGACGATCTTGTTAGGCGTTACGCCCAGTTCCCTTAACAGCCCCGCGAGCTGATTGGACCTCTCATTCAGTTCTCTGTAAGTGAGCTTCTCTTCTTCAAACACGACGGCAATTTGTTCAGGCGTCCGTTTCGCCTGTTCTTCAAACAATTGATGGATCGTGCTGTCTTTTGGATAATCAGCAGCAGTATCGTTGAAATCATATAATATCGTTCTTTTTTCTTGTTCCGAAAGTATGTCTATTTCGCTTATTTTCCTGTTTTCATTTGCCGCCACTTGCTCAACGGCTCTTTTGATATGGTTTTCGATATTGTTGATGATTTCCGCGTCATAGACATTGCCGTCATATGTTAAAACAAGTGTCAGCCTTTCGCCCGGAGTGGCTGACATGCTAAAGCTGTAGTTGCTTTGTTCTGCCGCGCTTATCCCTTTCACTTGAAAACCTGTCTCCATTTGGGTTTGTTCCAAAAGCTGAACCTCAACTTCATAATTCTCAAACACAAGAATATGATCGATCAGATCTTTTTTTAAGCCGCTTAAAGCCTGAACTTCAGCAAGATTCATATAATTGTAGCGATTGCTTTCGATCGCTTCCGCCTGCACCGTTTTAAGGACGTCGTTCATTCCTTTGCTTTGATCAAATTTGATTCTGGTCGGAATGGTATTGATAAACAGCCCGATCATGTCTTCTATGCCGTCTACTTTTGCTTCCCTTCCCGAAACGACTGTTCCAAACACAACATCTTCTATATTGTTGTATTTTGCTAAAACAAGTCCCCAAATGGTCTGCAGCACCGTATGAACGGTTACGCTGTTGCCGCTGGCCACTTGTTTGATTTGATTGGTAAGCTGTTTTGAAAAGCTGATAACTTTTTCTTGCCTGTCATACCGGCTGCCGTTTTTACCGTTCTTTAATTTAGGGATTTGCGCCTGTTCTTCATAGCCTTGCAAATATTTATGCCAATATTGGCGGGCTTCATCTTTGTCCTGCTTTTCCAGCCACTTGATATAATCGCTGTACGGCTTCGGTTCTTTTAATCGATGCGCTTCTCCTTTCACGATGTTTTCATAGATGGCGAACAGCTCGCCCATGATAATGCCGAGGCACCAGCCATCCAATAAGATATGATGATGGCTCCATACCAATTGATAGGATTGGCCGTCCGTTTTGATCAAATAAACCCTCATTAGCGTATCTTTGCTTATATCAAAGCCTTTTTCCCGATCTTCATTGATATATCGTTCGATTAATCTATCCTTTTGAGCCGGACTGTTCTTTGCGATATCGTAATAGTAGAAATCTATTTTCCGATTTTCAATAATGATTTGTCTCGGCTCCTCAACGACTTCGTATTCAAATGATGCCCTCAAGATTTCGTGCCTTTTGACGATCTCATTGAAGCTTTTCTCCAGTATGTCCGGATCAACATATCCTTCAAGATGCATGATCGTTTGCTGAAAATATGCGTTTGACGTTTGATCCTCGATGGCATGAAACAGCATTCCCTTTTGCATATTGGCCAGCGGATAGATTTTTTCAATGTTGGCGTCTTTGTATTTGCCTTTTATTTGTTCAAGTTCGTCTAAACTGATGTTTGTATCTCCGTAGTCAAACGGCGTTCTTTCGCTTTCCGTCCGGCTTAGGCAATGGCTGACGATGTTTTCGAGGTTTTCTTTATATGCTTCATTCAGGTGCCTGATCGTTTCTTTTGCGTATTCCCATTCATTAAAGGTTGTATGAATCACCAGCTCATGATTGATGACGATGGAATTGATTTCGATTGAATGGCTCCTGGCGATTTTTCCGCCGATGCTTTCGCCTTCAGAAAAATCCGATCCGGAAAATTCGCCCCGGTTCATGTCGGCATCGATTTCGCCTAAATAGTTGAATGAAATCTGCGGCTTTTCTTCATGGATCAGCTCAGGGTCATCTGCTAAATATTTTAAGATTCCATAGCCTATTCCTTTATTCGGTATTTTTCTCAACGTCTCTTTGACCATTTTGATGTTCCGGGATATGTCCGTCTCTTCACCCAAGTCTATCAGCACCGGGTACATCGTCGTAAACCAGCCCACCGTTCTGCTGATATCAACGCCTTCCAGAATGTCTTCGCGGCCGTGGCCTTCCATCATCACCTTCAGTTTGTTTTCTCCGGTGATGTCCCTGACTCCGGCTAATAACGCCGTTAATAAAATATCGTTGATTTCCGTGTGGTAGGCTCTGTTTGTTTTTTTCAGCAGAGCCGCGGTCGTCTCTTTGTCTAGTGTGATGCTGAATGTCGTGCTGTTTTCAAATGCGTCTCTTGTTAATGTTTGCTGCTGAGGAATGGATCGGACCTCCGCTTTTGCAATATCTCGCCAATACTCTGCCTCATTCAATAATTTGCGGTTTGCGGCATACGCCTTTAATTGTCGGGCAAATTCCTGATAGGAATCTGTTTTGTATCCAATGTCGAGCGTTTCACCTTTTAATGCCTGACTGTATAATGTTTCAAAGTCTTCGAACAGGATTCTCCACGATACCCCGTCAACGACAAGGTGATGGATTACAATGAGAAGATGGTCGCCCTCGTCTGATTGAAAGATGCCGAGATTGACCAATTTCCCGTCTTTAATGGACGATTTCTTTTGAATGCCGGTCGCCAGTTCATAGACTCTTTCCGCTTTGTTTTCTATGCCTTTCAGGTTATGAACATATAAATCGAAAAGGTTGGCCTGATAGCCCCTGTTCAATTGAATGATTTCTCCGGCTTTTTCTTTGTAGATCATCCTCAGTGCATCGTGGTGCTCCAATATTTTATTGAAGGCTTTTCTTACGCAGTTTACGTTAAAGCCGTCTTTTCTAAAGAGGACAAATGACTGGTTAAAGTGGTCAAGCTCCTCTTTGTTTTTCGTGAAATACCATTTTTGGATCGGTGTTAATTCTGTTTCTCCTTCAACCATGTCATAAGCTTTTTTCTGCTTGCTTTCTTTTTTGACATATTTGCTGAGATCCTTAATTTTAGGGTTGGCAAACAAATCCTTTATCTCAAGCTTCAGATTCAGCCTTGAAAGCCTTGATACAATTTGCAGCGCCTTAATCGAATCTCCTCCTGACGCAAAGAAATGGTGGCTGATGCCGATATCTCCTGCGCCGAGCACATCCCGCCATATTTCCACAAGTGCCGCCTCTATATCAGTTCGCGGTGCTTCGTATTCCGCTCCTGTGCCGATGCTCATGTCAGGTTCAGGCAATGCTTTTCGATCAACTTTATCATTTGACGTCAGCGGCAGCTTATCAAGTTTGACAACATACGCCGGAATCATGTAATGAGGAAGCTCTTTTTCCAGCCACTCACTCACCTCTGTTGCCGTCAATTGTTTTTGAGAAACGATATAAGCGCATAAATAATCGTTATTGTCTTTGCCCGTTCTTGCTATGACTGCTGCTTCTTCTATATTGTCATGCTTGAGCAATTGATTTTCGATTTCACCAAGTTCAATCCGGTAGCCGCGAATTTTCACCTGATGATCGATCCTCCCTAAAAATTCGAGATTTCCGTCAGGCAGCCATCTGGCCAGATCCCCTGTCCGGTAAAGTCGCTCCCCTGGCACGAATGGATGGGGTATAAACTTTTCGGCTGTCAGTTCCGGTTTATTTAAATATCCGCGGGCCAGACTGATTCCGCCGACGCAAACCTCTCCAACAATGCCTGTCGCGACAGGCTGCACGTTTTGATCCATAATGTATATGTTTGTATTTGCAATCGGACTGCCGATATGAGGGCGCCCGGTTCCTCTGTATACCCCCGCAGTTGCACAAACCGTCGTTTCCGTTGGTCCATAAGCATTGATAAACATCCGTTTGCCGGACCATCTGGTTGCAAGTTCTTCACTGCACGCAGAACCTGCGGATACGATGACTTTGAGATGATCCAATTGAGATTCATCCAAAACATTGAGAACCGTCGGAGGCAAAGTCGCATGAGTGATCTCATGATGGCGCAAAAAGCTTGTTAACGCCTGTCCCGGCATCATATCCTCTTGGCGGCCCAGAACCAAAGCGGCCCCGGCTGCAAGCGCTGAAAATATTTCAAATGCTGATGCATCAAATGAAAGGGAAGCAAATTGAATCACTCTGCTGTCCGTCTTGAGTTGCATCAGGTCAATGACTGCATGAACGAGATTGCACAATCCTTTTTGTTCGATTAATACACCCTTCGGTTTTCCCGTAGAACCTGAAGTATAGATGATGTATGCCAGATCCCCGGCGTGAGGAAAATGAGGCAAACGATCCGCATTCCGCCTCACGATCTGGTTGTCGCGGATGTCGATTTTCATAATAGCGGCATCTTTTATCAAAGTCCGTTCTTTCATGAGCGCATCTTGCGTCAGGAGAATCTTCGTTTGACTGTCTTCAAGGATATATTTGATCCTGTCTTCCGGATATGCCGGATCCAGCGGCAAATATGCGGCGCCGGCCTTCAAGATTCCCAGGATTCCGATGATCATCTCAGGAGAGCGCTCCACCATGATGCCAACTGCTGTGTTCGGTTCCACACCTTTTTCTCTTAAAAATCCCGCTAATTGATTTGACCTTTCATCTAATTCCCGGTAAGTCAGCTTTTGATCTTCGAATACGAGCGCTGTATGGTCCGGTATTCTTGCAGCCCGTTCCGCAAACAGCTGACATATTGTTTTGTCTTTTGGATAATCTGTCTTTGTATCATTAAACTGATAAAACAGCATGTTCCTTTCATCCTCTGACATGATCTCGATTTGACTGAGCTGAATGTCAGGATGACTGGAAATCTCGTTTAGCACGCGGACAAAATGCTCGGACATTCTTTCAATCGTCTCTTTTTTAAAGAGCTTCGTGCAATATTCCAAATCAAACTCTATGCCGGAGTTTTTTTCTACAGCCGATAATGTGAAATCAAATTTTGAAATATGAATGTCGCTTTCATATGTTTCAAACGTCAATCCTTTTATATCAGCATCCGCATGATCAAGATTTTGCAGGACGAACATCGTATCAAACAGCGGATTTCTGCTCATGTCTCTATTGAGATCAAGCTGTTCAACAAGGTCATCAAATTGATAATCTTGATGTTCATACGCTTTCAGCGCAGTTTCTTTTACCTCTTTTATATATTCAGCAAATGTCTTTTCGCCTTTCGGATATGTTCTCATGGCAAGCGTATTGACAAACATCCCGATGACATGCTTCAAATCATGGTGCTGTCTTCCTTGAATCGGCGATCCGACGATCACATCGTCTTGTCCTGTGTATTTTGATAGCAATACCGTATACGCCGCCAGAAGAAGCATGTACATGGTCACGCCGTTTTCTTTGGCGGTGCGATTGAGATTCTTCGCCAATTCGCTGTCAATTTTAAAACCGATTCTGTCGCCTTCCACACTTTGGATTTGCGGTCTCGGGAAGTCTGTCGGCATATTGAGAACCGGGATGTCTTCTTTAAAGACATTCAGCCAATATTGTTTTTGTTTTTGGATCTCATCTTTTTGATAAAACTCTTTTTGCCATTCAGAATAATCTTTATATTGAATGTTGAGCGGCGGCAGTTCTTTTCCTTCGTACAGATCGCAAATTTCTTTTGTTAAAACGCCCATAGAAGCACCGTCTGAAACGATATGGTGCATATCAAACATGATGACATGCTCTTTTTCAGCAATCTTTGCCACTTCGGCTCTAAAAAGCGGCGCTTTTTCTAAATCAAATGGTCTGACAAACTCTTTAATTTTTTGTGAAATGCTTTTGGATCCCAACTCGCTGTATTCGAGCTGAAAATCAATTTCTTTTTCAATCTTTTGGACAGGCCCTCCATCCGCTATGATGAAGGAAGTTCTAAATGCTTCGTGTCTTTCCGTTATTTTTTTCAGCGCATTCTCAAAGCGGCGTTTATCAAAGTCGCCCTTTACTTTCATTGTAAACGGTATGTTATAAGACAAGCCGCTGCCTTCGATTTGATTGAGAATATATAATCTTTTTTGGGCAGATGAAAGGTGATAATATTCTTTTTCTTCGACTTGTTTGATCGAAGAATAAACGCTTTCTTTCGTTGATTGAATATATTCTCCGAGTCCTTTGATTGTAGGCGTTTTGAAGATTTGTCTTAAAGGAACTTCCGTCTTCAGCTCCTTCCGGATTTTAGATGCCATCGCCGCCGCTTTGAGAGAATGGCCTCCCATGTCAAAGAAATGATCATTCATTCCGATCCTCTCGACGTCTAAAATATCCCGCCATATCGATGCCAGCTTTTCTTCCGTCTTATTCCGCGGCGCTTCATACTCCGTTTCCGTGCCGGCAGTTCTGTCAGGCTCCGGCAATGCTTTTCTGTCCACTTTTCCGTTTTTCGTCAGCGGCAGCTTGTCCAGCTTGACAAAATAAGCGGGTATCATGTAGTCAGGCAGCTTATGCCCCAAAAATTCTCTCAGCTCTTTAACCGTGAGCTCGCGTTTTGACGTCATGTAGGCGCAGATGTACGGGCGATTTTCCCCGTCCTCCCTGACGGTGACGATCGTTTCATTGATGTCGTCGTGCTTCTCTAGTTGGCTTTCAATTTCGCCGAGCTCAATCCGGAAGCCGCGGATTTTCACCTGGTGGTCGATCCGGCCGATAAATTCGATGTTGCCGTCAGGCAGCCATTTTGCCAAGTCGCCCGTCTTATACAGCCTTTCCCCCGGGATGAACGGGTGAGGGATGAATTTTTCCGCTGTCAGCTCCTCGCGGTTTAAATACCCTGTGCTTAATCCGTCTCCGGAAATGCAGAGCTCTCCGGGAACCCCGATCGGAAGGAGACGGCTTTGTTCGTCCATAATCAATGCCGACGTATTGGCCAGCGGTCTGCCGATCGGGATCGTTTCCACTTCTTCATCGATGTCATTGATGAAGTAATATGTCGCATAAACCGTGCTTTCCGTCGGGCCGTACACATGGATCAGCTTATCCGGCCCGATGCGGTCCAGCACTTTTTTCACATGCGGCATTGACACCCTTTCACCGCCGAACAGGATTTTTCGCAGACCGGCCAGACAATCGATATCGATGTCGGCGAGCGTATTGAAGAGCGCCGTCGTGATGAACATCACGCTGACCTGTTGTTTGTTGATCACTTCTGCGAGTTCGCTGATATTCAGCACCGTGTCTTTCTCGATCATAACAAGCGATGCACCGTTTAATAGAGCGCCGAAAATATCAAACACCGATCCGTCAAACGAATAGTTGGACAGCTGGAGGATGACATCGTCGTGATTGATGTCGATATAATTGGTATTCCGGACGACGCGTACGGCGCTGTAGTGCGGGGCAGCCACGCCTTTCGGCATTCCCGTTGAACCTGATGTATATATGATATAGGCGGCATCGCCGGAGTCATTGGCCATGTGCAGCGGCTCACTGCTGAATCCGTCCGCTTCTTCCTTGTCCAAATGAATGATTTCCGCCTCACAGTCTATTTCACTGACGGCATCGCTGTTTGTCAGCATGACGGCGGCCCTAGCGTCCTGCAGCATATAGACGATTCTGTCCTTCGGCGTTTCCGGATCGATCGGCAGGTATGTTCCTCCCGCTTTTAACACCCCCATGATGCCGATGATCATCTCGAAGGAGCGCTCTGTCATGATCGCCGCGACAGATCCTGGGGAAACGCCGTTTTTCCTGAGCAGCCTCGCAGTCTGATTTGCTTTTTCATTCAGCTCTCTGTACGTCATCCTTCGGCTGCCGAACACGAGGGCTGTACGGTCAGGGGTTTTCTCCGCCTGTTCCTCAAACAGCTGATGAAGCGTTTTGTCTTTTGGATAATCAGTTTTGGTGTCATTGAATTGATATAAAAGGATATTCTTTTCTTCGTCTGACACAAGGTCGATTTCGCTTAATGTTTTTTCTTCGTGTTCAGCCACCTGTTCTGCGACGGCAATCAAGTGCTTTTCAATGTTATTGATGATGTCTTCGCCATAAACATTTCCGTCATAGATAAGCAGCAGCTTTAAGCGGTCGTCAAGCCCGGCGGAAATGCTGAAACTATAATTTGTTTGTTCTTCTCCGTCGAGGCTATTGATTTCAAATCCTAAATCATTTCTCTGTTCAAACGCTTTTTGATCTACTGCATAGTTTTCAAATACCATCACGTGATCGATCAGATCATGTTTTAATTCGCTCAGCGATTGAACCTCCGCCAAATTCAAGTAATTGTAGCGATTGCTCTCTAAAGCGTCGGCCTGGGTGATTCTTAAAACATCCTTAAAACTCTTGTCTCTTTCCAGTCTGACTCTGGTCGGGATTGTATTGATGAAGACGCCGACCATTTTTTCAATTCCTTCGACCTCGGCATCCCTTCCCGAGACGACGGTTCCAAACACGACATCTTCGCTGTTATTGTATTTGGCCAAGACAATGGCCCAAATGCTTTGCAAGACGGTATTGATGGTCACATGATTTCTATTTGCCAATTTCATGATGCGGTTTGTCAGTTCTTTGGAGCACTCAATCGTTTTTTCTTTTCTTTTATATACGCCAGCTTTAGAGTGCGTCCGCAGTTTTGGAATCAGCGCTTTTTGATCATAGCCCTCTAAATATGTTTCCCAATATTCCTGCGCTTGTTCCATGTCCTGGCTTTCAAGCCATTTGATATAGTCGCTGTATGGCCTCGGTTCCTCCAAGTGATGATCGTGGCCTTTCCGTTTGGCTTCATAAATCGCAAACAGCTCATTCAATATGATTCCCAGACACCAGCCGTCAAGCAAAATGTGGTGGTATGTCCAGACAAATTGATATGAATCCTCAGTCACCCTGATGAGGCAGGCTCTCATCAGGGTTTCTTTGGCTAGATCAAACCCCTTTTGTTTATCTTCTTGCAAATATCTGTTCAACATTCCGTCTTGGTCATGTTGATTACGAATATCACGATATTCAAATTTTATTTTCCGATCTTGAATGATGACGTGCAGCGGCTCCTCCAATTTGTAAGTAAATGACGCTCTTAATATCTCATGCCGTTTCATCACTTCATTCAGGCTGTCCTCAAATAACTGTTCATCTACATAGCCTTTTATACCGATGATAAATTGCTCGAAATAGGCATTTGAAGCTTTATCCTCCATGGCATGAAACAGCATTCCTTTTTGCATGTTTGATAACGGATATATTTTCTCAACTTTGGTTTTCATATTGTAATCTCATCTCCTAGAATTCCTTAGTTTTCTAGATCCATATCATCTGGGCTGCCGCCGGAAAAAACGGACCCGGCAGCAGCGCTTTTCGATCATGTCCCGGATGTTTCACCGCGAATCGGAACATACCCTCAGTAGAAATTAGCTGTCTACAGATTCATATTCATTCAATAATTCATCAAGATCTTTCAATGAGATTTTGTCGTAGCCGTAGTCAGAAGACGTTTTTTCGGTTTCATTTTTGTTTATGCAGTGATTGATAACCGTTTGAAGACTTTCTTTATATGTTTGATTAAAATCCCTGATCCTCTGTTCGGCGTACTCGTATCCGTTAAATGTCGTACTGATGATGAGTTGATGATTCACAACGACTGAATCGATCTCAACGGAGGCATCTCTTGCACTTTTTTCCCCGATGCTTTGACCTGCCGGAAGCTTTGATGATGAAAATTGTTCAGTTGTCATATCATGATCGATTTCACCAAGATAATTAAATAATATCGGCGGCCTCTCATCCTTCAATAGCTCTTCGTCTTTTGTCAAATACTTGAGGATGCCGTAGCCAATTCCGTTATTTGGTATTTTTCTTAATGCTTCTTTCACCATCTTTATGGTCATGGCCAGCCCGGTTTCTTCTTCTAAATCGATGAATACGGGATATATGGAGGTAAACCAGCCTACTGTTCTGCTGATATCGACACCCTGCAAAACGTCTTCCCTTCCATGCCCTTCCATAAGGATTTTAAGCTTGTTTTCTCCCGTCAGCTCCCTTATAGAAATCAACAAAGCTGTTATCAGGATGTCGTTAATTTGCGTATTGTATGCTTTATGCGTCTCTTTCAGCAATCGTTCAGTCTCTGTTCTGCTGAGGGACACTCTGAGTGTTTTGCTATTTTCATAGTTATGGTTTGCTGCCTCGTGTTTTTTAGGGATAAACTCCATCTTTCCTTTTGAAATCTTTCGCCAATACGCTTTTTCTTTCGCTAGCGTTCTGCTATGGGCATACTCGATGAGTTTTTCTGAAAACGTTTTGTACGAATCGGTTTTATAGCCAAGCTCAATGGCTTTGCCCTGCAATGCTTGACTGTATGCCGCTCCAAAATCCTCGAACAGGATTCTCCAAGACACCCCATCCACTGCAAGATGGTGAATGACCATGAGAAGATGGTCACCATGACCCGTTTTAAAAATACATATTTTAACCATTTTCCCCGCTTGAATCGAGATGTCTTTTTGAATGTTTGTCGCTGTCTGATATACGGCTTCCTCCAGGTTCGCTTCCGTTTTCATATCATAGACATACAAATCGAAGATGCCGGCTTCCAAGCCCCGGTTATGCTGAACCATTTCACCGTTTTTCTCTTTATATATCATCCTTAATGCGTCATGCTGTTCGACAAGTTTATGGAGAACCTTTTCGACGATCTTTTCATCGAAGCCGGTTTCTCTGTAAAGCATAAAAGCCTGATTATAATGGTCTTGCTCTTCTTTGTTCGCTTCAAAAAACGACCGTTGGATCGGGGTCAGCGGTACTTCTCCTTGAATGATTTCGTTGTTTCTGCGTGTTTTCGCTTCTTTTTTCACATATTTGCTGAGCTGTTTAATGGCAGGATTGGTAAACAGATCTTTTACCTGAAGCTTCAGATCGGCTCTTGATAATTTTGAAACGATCTGCAGAGCCTTGATCGAATCTCCCCCGATTTCAAAGAAATTATCATTGATTCCGATTTTGTCTCTGTCCAGCACTTCCTGCCAAACGGCGATCAGCTTTTCTTCCGTTTCATTTCGGGGCGCTTCATATTCGCTTGCTGTTTTGACGTCTTCGTCCGGTTCAGGGAGTGCTTTTCGATCGACCTTTCCGTTTGGTGTGAGAGGCATCTTGCTGATTTGAATAAAATAGGAAGGGATCATATAGTCCGGCAAGTGATTGGACAAATATTCTCTTAGTTCATTTGTATTTATGTTCTTTTGAGCGGTAATATAAGCGCACAGGTATTTATAACCCTTGCTGTCTTCTCGATCAATGATGACAGCTTCGCTTATCTCCTGCTTATCGAGGAGTCTTGCTTCAATTTCACCGATTTCTATTCTAAAACCGCGAATCTTTACCTGGTGATCGATTCTGCCCAGGAATTCGACATTTCCATCTGGCAGCCATCTCGCCAGGTCTCCCGTTTTGTACATCTTCCTCCCGGCTTCAAAAAGGTTGGGAACAAACTTTTCCCTGGTGAGTTCAGGATTGTTCAAATATCCTCTTGCAACCCCTTCGCCTCCAATGTACAGCTCGCCATAGACTCCAACAGGCTGTGGATTTAATGAAGAATCCAATATATAAAATGCTGTATTGTCAAGCGGTTTTCCTATCGGCGTATTCGCAATGTCCGGGATGTTGTCCAATTGTTCTTCATAATAGCCGGAATCAACGGAAGCTTCAGTGACGCCATAGCTGTTGATGATTCTCATGCTTTTTCCGTACTGTTCCACAAGCCACTTATAATCTTTGATCGCACAGTTATCAGACCCCATGATCAGAAGTTTCATGCTGCTTATATCCAGCTGATGATGATGGATATATTTCATAAAAGGGATCACAAAGCTTGGTGTCGATTCAAACATATGAATGCTATGTTTTTTTATCATTTCATATAACAGATTCATTTCCAGCTTTGCATCATCCGGCACAATATACATCGTGCCGCCATTGAAGAGACTTCTGCATAAGTCTCCGGCAAATACATCAAAAGAAATGCTGGCCAGCTGAAGGAGATTCACTTGACATTCCGCCAATTCATAGTGCTTTTTCCATGTGTAGTGGGCATGAATCAAGTTTCGATGCTCCACCATAACACCTTTCGGATTGCCTGTTGTTCCCGATGTATAGATGACATATGCCAAATCACCGGAAGTATTGACAGGCCTCAGATTGCTTCCATCGGAATCATAAGCATCCGATTGGCTGATATCGAGGATCTCGCCTGTAAAGCTGATGTTGCCGATAAGATGGTTTTGAATAAGCAATACATCAGCGGCGCTGTCTTTAAGCATATATTCGATTCGTTCTTTCGGATACCCCGGATCCAGCGGGAGATATGCCCCTCCGGCCTTGAGGATCGCCAATATTCCTGTTACCATATCCAATGACCGATCTGCCATTATTCCGACGATGGACTCCCGGCCCACGCCTTTTTTCCGCAACGTTCTAGCCAATTGATTCGCTTTTTCATTTAATTCGCGGTAGGTTAAGGTTTGATCTTTAAAGACTACTGCCGGCCGATTCGGCGAATGTTCCGCCTGTTCTTCAAACAATGTCGGCAAAATCCCTGTCGGATGTTCGGTCTTCGTATCATTGAATTGATAAAGTATCTTGTTTCGTTCCTCTTCTGAAAGCATATTGATTTCGTTTAATGTCTTGTCCGGCTGATTGGAAATATCCTCCAAGATATGAACGAAATGCTCCGCCAACGTCTGTACAGTCTCTTTTTTAAACAGTTTTGTGCAAAATTCCAGATGAAAAGTGATTCCGTCTGCGGTTTCCGCCGCTGCTAGAGACAGATCGAATTTTGCAATATCAAACTCCATGTGGCATGTTTCAAAATCGAGTCCGTCTATTTGCGGCTCTGCATTTTCCAAGGCCTGCATGTCAAACATCGTGTCAAACAACGCATTTCTGCTGATGTCCCGTTCCAAGTCTAATGTTTCTACCAGTTCATCGAATGGATAGTCTTGATTTTCATAAGCATTTAGCGTATGTTCCTTCACTTCTTGTAAGTACTTAACAAATCTGGTGCGGCCTTTTGGATAGTTCCGCATGGCAAGCGTGTTGACAAACATTCCAATCGTGTTTTCCAATTCATCGCGGGATCTTCCCGCAATCGGCGAACCGACGATCACATCTTCCTGTCCGGTATATTTTGAAAGGAGTACAGTATAACCGGCTAACAGGAGCATGTACATCGTAACGCCATGTTCTTCAGCGATTCTCTTCAGTTTTTCGGTCAGCTTATCCCCGATGTTAAATGCGATGCGGTCGCCTTCATAGCTTTGCAATTGCGGCCTTTGATAGTCGGTCTGCATGTTGAGAACGGGGATGTCGCCTTGAAATACATGGAGCCAGTATTCTTCCTGTTTTTTTATACTGTCTTTTTGATAGGCTTCTCTTTGCCACTCAGAATAATCTTTATACTGAATGGTTAATGGCGGCAATTGCTTTTCTTCATATAAAGCGGCCCATTCCTTCATGAATATCCCCACCGACACCCCGTCTGAAATGATATGATGCATATCAATCAGCAGGATATGTTCATCCGCTGCCACCCTAAGCAGTTCTGCTCTAAGAAGGGGAGCTTTTTCCAGATCAAATGGCTGAATAAATTGATTCATTCGTTCCCGGAGGTTCTGATTTCCCAAATCTCCGTATTTCATTTTAAAATTGACATTCTCTTCTATTTTCTGGACGGGCTCGCCGTCTAATGTAACAAAGGATGTTCTGAATCCTTCATGTCTGTCGATTACTGTTTTTAAGGCATTTTCAAGCTTTACCGCCTGGAGTCCGCCCTTTATCTTTAGGGCGAATGGCATGTTGTATGCCGTTTGGCCGTCTTCAATTTGGTTCAGGACATACAATCTTTTTTGAGCCGATGAAAGAGGGTAATACTCTTTGTTCTCGGCTTGTTTGATTGGCGAATGAATCTTTTTATGTTTTTGGCTGATATGTGCCGCGATGTCTTTAATTGTCGGGTAACTGAATATTTCCTTCAACGTCACTTCCGCATTCAATTCTTTTTGAATTTTAGCGGCCAATGAAAAAGCTTTTAATGAATGTCCTCCGATTTGAAAGAAGTGATCGTTAATGCCGATCTTTTCTTGGCCCAGTATATCCTGCCAGATCAATAAAAGCTTTTCTTCCGTTTTATTTCGTGGGGCTTCATAAAACGCTTCTGCAAGCGCCCTGGAATCAGGCTCAGGCAATGCCTTGACATCCGCTTTTCCATTGATGGTACGCGGAATCTTATCCAGCTTTACGAAGTATGACGGAATCATGTACTCGGGAAGGTCCTCCGCCAAAGATTGTTTGATTTGATCGATCGACGCGTCTTTGTTTTTTAATGTCATGTAAGCACACAAATATTTATCGTTCTGATCGTCTTCCCTGGCGATGACGATCGCTTCATTTATATCGCCGTTCTTTAGTAACCGGTGTTCAATTTCTTCGAGCTCGATCCGATAGCCGCGGATTTTAACTTGATGATCGATTCTGCCTAAAAATTCGATGTTTCCGTCTGGGAGCCATCTCGCTAAATCTCCTGTGCGGTACACTCTCTCGCCTGAGGCGTCCAATATAAACGCCGCGTCTGTCAATTTTTTGTTATTCACGTACCCCCGGGCAAGACCGTCTCCTCCGATCAGCAGTTCACCCGGTATTCCAACCGGCTGCGGCCGGCCGTATTGATCGGCGATATACACCTTATAATTGGTTAATGGTTTGCCGATTGGAATGCTTGTTTTATTACGATCATCACCGCTCAATTTATAATAAGTTGCACAAACCGTTGCTTCCGTCGGGCCGTAGGAGTTATAAACATCGGCGTTTTTTATGATATGTTCTATATATTCATATTTTAAAACGTCTCCTCCGCTGATAAATTTCATATGCGGATGGAAGGTTAGATGTTTATTTTTATCGATTTCATTTAATAAAAGCGGAGAGCAGGTAATAAGTGTCACACGATGCTTGCTGATCATTCCAACCAGTTCATCGATATTCAAATCGCCGATTTTTTTGCTGATCACAAGCCGCCCGGAGTTTGCCAAAATCGGATACAGTTCTTCTGAGAATGCATCAAACGAAAATGATACCACTTGAAGCACAGTATCGTTTTCATGTAAAGGAACCCTTTTTGTAAATGAATGAATATAGTTAATGACATTACGGTGAGTCGTCATCACGCCTTTTGGTCTGCCGGAAGAACCCGATGTATAAATGACATATGCTAAATCGGAAGCATGGTTTAGAGTTGGAGGGTTTTCTTTGCTGAAAGGCGCGCTGTCTTCAATGGTCACCAACTGAAACCCGTCTATTTTGGATTTTAAATGCTCCTGCACCACGATAGCATCTGCCCCGCTGTCTTCCAGCATATATTTGATTCTGTCTGCCGGATAGTCCGGATCGATCGGCAGATAAGCTCCCCCTGCTTTTAAGATCCCCAAAATCCCAATGATCATCTCAAGAGAGCGCCCGGCCATGATTCCCACGATCGTATCGGGCTTTACTCCGTTTTTTCTGAGCAGCCAGGCCAATTGATTGGACGCTTCGTTAAGCTCCCGGTATGATAACTGTTCGTCTTCAAATATGACCGCGGTATGATCAGGGGTCTTTTCAGCCCGCTCTTCAAACAGTCTATTGACTGTCATATTCTGCGGATAGTCCGCTTTCTCAAGATTGAAAGTATGTAATACGGCGTATTTTTCTTCTGCAGAAATCATCCTGATTTCGCTCAGCTTCCGTGCGGGATGATAGACAGCATCGTTTAAAATATTCAATAGGTGGCGTGCCATTCTTTTGATCGTTTCTTTTTTATACAGTTTCGTGCAATATTGGAAATCCAGCTTGATATGATCCCCATGATGAAACGCCGTAAGGCTTATATCAAATTTCGCGACATCAAATGGAAAATGGTATGTTTCCAGATTCAATCCGCCGGCTTCACATGTGAAATCATCAGGATTTTGCAGATCAAACATCGTGTCAAACAGCGGGTTTCGGCTCATGTCTTTTTTCAGGTTTAATGTTTCAACCAGTGTATCGAATTGATAATCTTGATTTTCATAGGCGTTTAATGTATTGTTTTTTACTTGATTTAAGTATTCAGTGAATGTCATGTCGCCTTTTGGACAATTTCTCATTGCAAGGGTGTTGACAAACATTCCGATCGTATGTTTCAAATCGGCATGCGATCTTCCCGCAATTGGAGAGCCTACAATGATATCTTCTTGTCCCGTGTATTTTGAAAGCAGTATCGTATACGCCGCCAATAGGACCATATACATCGTAGCTCCGTTTTCTGCCGCTATGCTTTGAAGCTTTTCAGTGATGTCTTGATCCAGCTCAAAAACGGTCCTGTCCCCTTCAAAGCTTCTGATTTTTGGCCTTGCGAAATCAAGCGGCATATTCAAAACCGGTATTTCCCCCTGAAAAACATTCAGCCAATATTCCTCCTGCTTTTTCAAACCGCCTTTCTTCTCGATTGCTCTCTGCCATTCAGAATAATCTTTATATTGCAGCGTCACAGGAGATAATTCTCTGCCTCCGCAAAAATCGGCGAGTTCTTTCATTAAAATTCCGATAGAGACGCCGTCTGATACAATATGGTGCATGTCAACCATCATCATATGCTCAGCTTCACTGATTTTTACGATTTCGACTCTTAAAAGCGGTGCTTTTTCTAAATGAAACGGTTTGATAAACCTCCCGATTCTCTCCTGAATGCTTTCTTGTCCCAATTCGCCGTATTCTACATGAAACTCAACGTCTTGTTCTATTTTTTGTAGCGGTTCGCCATCAAATGTGACAAAAGAGGTTCTGAACGCTTCATGTCTGCGGATTAACTGTCTCCATGCCAGTTCAAACTGACCGACTTGAACATCGCCTTTTATTTTTACAGCTAAAGGCATGTTGTATGCCGTTCCGCTGTCGTCAAGCTTATTTAAAATAAACATCCTCTTTTGTTCCCTTGATAAGGGGTAGCACCCGTTTTTGGTTAGATCCGCTTTCGGAATGCTGTGCTCCTTTTTTTCTTCGGCGTTTTTAAGAACGGCTATGATGTCTTGTTTATATCTCTTTATTTTTTGTTTTAACTCAGCCGTCAATAATTCCTGCGGACCAATGATTTTGATTTTTCCTTCGTTATGATATAAGAAGATATGTTTCTTTTTTAAATCATTTATGAAGTCTATTATACTCATATCAATCATCACTCCATTCATCAGACTAGCAGCGCTAATATATAGATTGTGCAACAAAAGGCAGCTGTACAATCTATCACCTGAAGGATAGATTGTACAGTGCGGGTAAATTCGGAAATGTCGTTATGGCCAACTGAATATAATGACTCCATAAGCAAGCTCCATCATTTGCTTATCCCATCATTTTCAAGGCTTATATTTCTTCCTCTGCGTATTCCATCATGACGGCTGTTTCAGCGTCACCGTTAAATACGAAACCGGCTAAGCTTTTGACAGTCGGATTCTGAAAGAACGTACTAATCCTCATATTGATGCCAAAAGCTTTATTAATAGAATGGACGGCTTGCATCGCTTTCAGCGAATTGCCTCCCCTTTCAAAGAAGTGGCAGGAAATCCCCATTCGCTCTGTCCCGAGAACTGTTTCCAATATGGAAAGGATTTGTTTTTCGACAAAGTTCCTTGGCTCCTCATATTCCCTTTCTGCTCCAGCGCTTCTGTCCGGCTCCGGCAATGCTTTTCTGTCCACTTTTCCGTTTTTCGTCAGCGGCAGCTTGTCCAGCTTGACAAAATAAGCGGGTATCATGTAGTCAGGCAGCTTATGCCCCAAAAATTCTCTCAGCTCTTCAACCGTGAGCTCGCGTTTTGACGTCATGTAGGCGCAGATGTACGGGCGATTTTCCCCGTCCTCCCTGACGGTGACGATCGTTTCATTGATGTCGTCGTGCTTCTCTAGTTGGCTTTCAATTTCGCCGAGCTCAATCCGGAAGCCGCGGATTTTCACCTGGTGGTCGATCCGGCCGATAAATTCGATGTTGCCGTCAGGCAGCCATTTTGCCAAGTCGCCCGTCTTATACAGCCTTTCTCCCGGGATGAACGGGTGCGGGATGAATTTTTCCGCTGTCAGCTCCTCGCGGTTTAAATACCCTGTGCTTAATCCGTCTCCGGAAATGCAGAGCTCTCCGGGAACCCCGATCGGCAGGAGACAGCCTTGTTCGTCCATAATCAATGCCGACGTATTGGCCAGCGGTCTGCCGATCGGGATCGTTTCCATTTCTTCATCGATGTCATTGATGAAGTAATATGTCGCATAAACCGTGCTTTCCGTCGGGCCGTACACATGGATCAGCTTATCCGGCCCGATGCGGTCCAGCACTTTTTTTACATGCGGCATTGACACCCTTTCTCCGCCGAACAGGATTTTTCGCAGACCGGCCAGACAATCGATATCGATGTCGGCGAGCGTATTGAAGAGCGCCGTCGTGATGAACATCACGCTGACCTGTTGTTTGTTGATCACTTCTGCGAGTTCGCTGATATTCAGCACCGTGTCTTTCTCGATCATGACGAGTGTGGCGCCGTTTAAAAGAGCACCGAAAATATCGAATATCGACCCGTCGAACGAATAGTTGGACAGCTGGAGGATGACATCGTCATGCCGGATATCAATATAATTGGTGTTCTTCACGACCCGGACCGCGCTGTAGTGCGGGATGACCACGCCTTTTGGCGTTCCGGTTGAGCCTGATGTATAGACAATGTAGGCTGTATCACTCGAACGATTGACTGGCCGAAGGTTTTTCACGCTTTGTATCTGCAAATCATTTGCGCACAGATCAACCGTCTCAATCGCAACGTTTTCAAGCAGCGGTTCTTTGGTCAGCACCAATTCAGCACCGCTATTCTCCAGAATATAATCGATTCTGTCCTTCGGCGTTTCCGGATCGATCGGCAGGTACATTCCTCCTGCTTTTAACACCCCCATGATGCCGATGATCATCTCGAAAGAGCGCTCTGTGATGATCGCCGCAATAGAGCCGGCGCTAATGCCTTTATCCCTGAGCAGTCTGGCTGCCTGGTTTGCTTTTTCGTTCAGCTCCCTGTACGTCATCCGCTGGCTGCCGAATACGATTGCTGTATGATCAGGGGTTTTCTCCGCCTGTTCCTCAAACAGCTGATGAAGCGTTTTGTCTTTTGGATAATCGGTTTTCGTATTGTTGAATTCGTATAACAGCCTGTTTCTTTCCTCGTCTGACACAAGATCGATTTCGCTTAATGTCTTCTCCTCATGTTCAGCCACTTGTTCTGCGACGGCTATCACATGCTTTTCTATGTTATCAATCATGATTTGATCATAGACATTTTGATCATACGCAATTTTCAGCGTCAGCCTGTCTTCTTCCAAAACACCGATCATATTAAAATCATAGTTTGTCCGCTCTTTTCCGTGTACGCTCTTCAGTTCAAAGCCGATGTCGCCGATATTGTTCAACAGATGCCGATCAAATGCATAATTTTGAAATACCATGACATGGCTGATCAACTCTCTTTTCAGCTCACTCAGCTCTTGAAGCTCTGATAGATTCATATAGCTGTATCGATTGCTTTCAAGGGACTCGGCCTGGGTTATTTTCAATACTTCCTTGAAGCTCTTGCCGCCGAACCTGATTCTGGTTGGAATTGTATTAATAAACAGTCCAAGCATTCCGCCGATACCGTCTACCTTGGCTTCCCGTCCCGATACGACGGTTCCGAACACCACTTCTTCTGCTTTGTTGTATTTGGCCAAAACAATGCCCCAAATGCCCTGAAGGACGGTATTGATCGTTACATTGTTTTGATTTGCGATTTGAGTCAATTTCTTTGTAAGATCTTTTGACAATGCTATGACTTTTTCTTCACCACAATATTCTTCAGTATTTTTGCGATGATGCCGTTTTGGAAGTTCGATTCGGGTCTCATATCCATCCAAATATGTTTGCCAATATTCCTTCGCTTCATCTTGATCCTGTTTTTCCAGCCATTTGATATAGTCGCTGTACGGTTTCGGAGCTTCTAATTGAAGGATGTCACCCGTCATCCTTTTTCCATATATGTTGAACAGCTCGCTTACCATGATCCCCAGACACCAGCCGTCCAGCAATATGTGATGATGGCTCCAAATGAGTTGATATGATTCATCATCTATTCTGATCAAACATACTCTCATCAGAGATTCGCTGCTCAGGTCAAATCCTTTTTCTTGATCTTCTTTTAGATATTTTTCGATTAGCATTTGCTTCTGAGCACGGCTCTTTTCTTTCAGGTCAATCGATGTAAAAGCTATTTTCCGCTCGGCGGCAATGATCTGCCTCGGTTCCTCGACGATTTCGTATTCAAATGATGCTCTCAGGATCTCATGTCTCTTTACAATCTCATTAAAGCTATCTTCTAAAATGGCCGCATTTACACTGCCTTTTAAATCAAAGACGATTTGCTGGAAGTACGCGCCGGACGTGTGATCCTCCATGGCGTGGAAGAGCATCCCCTTTTGCATATTGGCAAGCGGGTAAATCTTCTCGATGTGACATGAACTGTACTTGTTCTTGATGTTCTCCAGTTCCTCGAGACTCAGCGAAGCGTCGCCATAATCAGAAGGTGTCATCTCAATGATGTCTTTGGCTGCGCAATGAGCAATTATCTTTTCAAGGTTTTCCTTGTATGTTTGATTGAATTGACGGATTGTGCTTGGGTGATATTGTTCTTGATTAAATGTTGTATATATGGTCAATTCGCCGTTTGTCACGATAGCATTCATTTCGATCGGGCAGTGCCGCAAGACTTTGCCTCCGACGCTTTCGCCGGATGGCAATGGCGATTGAGAAAATACGTTTCGGTTCAGCTCGTTCATTTCTCCAAAATAATTAAAAGAAATTGGCGCACGGACTTCGTTTAATTCATCCAGCTCCCGGGTCAGGTATTTTAAGACACCGTAGCCTATCCCTTTATTCGGTATTTTTCTCAACGACTCTTTAACCATTTTGATGTTTCGGGACAGCTCTTTTTCTTCACCCAAGTTCAGGAATACCGGGTAGACCGTTGTGAACCAGCCAACCGTTCTGCTGATATCAACACCTTCCAGAATGTCTTCCCTGCCGTGGCCTTCCATCATGACCTTCAGTTTGTTTTCGCCGGTCATATCCCTGACTCCGGATAATAACGCCGTTAACAAAATGTCGTTGATTTCCGTGTTGTACGCTCTGTTTGTTTTTCTCAACAGAGCCGAGGTTGTCTCTTTGTCGAGTGTGATGCTGAATGTCGTGCTGTTTTCAAATGTATCTCTTTCCAGCATTTTATTTTCAGGAATAAATGGAGCATGGGCTTTTGCCGTCTCTCGCCAATACTCTCTTTCCTTCAACAGCTTCCGGCCGGCGGCATACGCCTTCAATTGACGGGCGAATGCCTGATAGGAATCCGTTTTGTATCCGATATCAAGCCTTTCGCCTTTTGCTGCCTGAGTGTACAATGTTTCGAAATCCTCAAGGATGATTCTCCACGATACCCCGTCAACGACAAGGTGATGGATCACAATAAGAAGATGGTCTCCCTCATCTGCTTGAAAGATAGCGAGGTTCACCAATTTTCCATCTTTTATAGATGATTTCTTTTGTATATCGGCCGCCAGTTCATGGACCCTTTCCGCTTGATGCTCTATCCCTTTGATATTGTGCACATCCAAACCGAAAAGGTTGTCCTGGTAGCCCCTGTTCAATTGAATGATTTCGCCGTCTTTTTCTTTGTAGATCATCCTCAGCGCGTCGTGGTGCTCCAATATTTTATTGAAGGCCTTTCTTACATCATTTTCGTCAAAGCCGTCTTTTCTAAAGAGCATAAATGACTGGTTAAAGTGGTCGAGCTCCTCTTTGTTTTTCGCAAAATATCTTTTTTGTATTGGAAGCAGCTCTGTTTCACCTGTAACGGCTTCGTTATGGCTTTGCTCTTTTGTTTCCTTCCTTATATATTTGCTGAGATCTTTTATTTTTGGATGGGCAAACAGTTCCCTCATCTCAAGCTTCAGGTTCAGTCTTGCCAGCCTTGACACAATTTGCAGCGCCTTAATTGAATCTCCCCCTGATGCAAAGAAATGGTGGCTGATTCCGATATCCTCTGCACCAAGAATCTCTCTCCAGATTTGCACCAGCTTTCGTTCGATTTCATTTCGCGGCGGTTCAAGCTCCGTTCCCGCGCTTAGATTGCCGCCAGGTTCCGGCAGCGCCTTTCTGTCTATTTTGCCGCTTGATGTGTAGGGCAGCTCATCGAGCTTGACAATATATGAAGGGAGCATGTAATCGGGAATTTCTTTTTCCAGGAACTGTCGAACAGCCTCGGCCGTCAAATCCTCCTCAGCTGTAATATAGGCGCATAAATAACGGTTTTGATTTTGATCTTTTCTGGCAAGCACTGCCGCTTCTTTTATGTCCTCGTGTCTGAGTAATTGATTTTCCACTTCACCGAGCTCTATTCTGTAGCCGCGAATTTTCACCTGATGGTCGGCTCTTCCTAAAAACTCAATATTCCCATCCGGATGCCACATGGCCAAATCTCCGGTTTTATACATTTTTTTGCCAGGCTCAAATGGATGATCGACAAATTGATCTGCCGTAAGCTCAGGCTGGTTTAGGTAACCCCTTGCCACGCCCTCTCCGGATATGCACATTTCTCCGGCAATTCCGATTGGCTGAGGATTATGTTCCTTGTCGACGATATATATTTGTGTGTTAAAAAGCGGCCTGCCGATCGGAATGGACGGCCTTGGCGCCGGTTGTCCAAATTCGATTTGATATGACGCTGCGTCAACGCAGCACTCTGTCGGACCGTATACGTTTGTAATATTGCACTTCAGGCCCGGAAGCTTTTCGAATAGCCCCTCGACCAGCTCAGGCGTTAACGAATCCCCTCCTACGATCAATTCATCGAGAGCCAAATCCCGTTCCATTTTGTTTATATAAGTCAGCATGTTTACATGAGCAGGCGTCATATCAGATACATTGATTCTGTTTTTCTCGTAGAAGTCAATTAAGCTCATGGCGTCAAAGCTCGCTTCTCTCGGGACGATGTAGAGGGTATGCCCAAGCAGGAGCGATGCAAAGATTTGTTTGACAGAGGCATCGAATATATACGGCGCGACCAATGCTACGTGTAAATGGGAGTTGAGATGCTGATAAATTCTTTCATTCAGCCCCTGAACCAAATTATTCACACTATGATGCTCTATCATTACGCCTTTCGGTTTTCCGGTAGATCCTGATGTGTAAATGACATATGCCAGATTTTGCGGGTTGATAAGATGCTTCATGCTGGTTGTATGGTCTTTCGTATGCAATTGATCAAGCCTGATGATTTCTCCGTTAAAATCTTCACCCGGATGGGCATCACCGCTCACACATACTGCCTTGGCCCGGCTGTCCTTTAACATGTACCTTTTTCTTTCCTCCGGGTATTCGGGATCGATCGGCAAATAGGCTCCTCCCGCTTTCAATATGCCCATAATGCCGACAATCATTTCGATTGACCTTTCGGTGATAATGCCCGCCACGATGTCCGGGCCTACTCCCTTTTCACGCAGAATGGAGGCGAGGTGATTCGCCCTTTCATTTAGTTCCCTGTAAGTGATCTTGTCATCTGCAAAAACGACCGCCGTGTGATCTGGAGTCTTTTCCGCCTGTTCTTCAAACAGCTGCGGTATCGTTTTCTCTTTGCAGAACGCTCCGTCTGTGCGATTAAATCCTTGCAGAATCCTATTTCGTTCAGCCTTTTTTAAGACATCAATTTGATTTAGTTCAATATCCGGATTTTCCGCTGCTTTTTGCAATAAATTGATCAGATGTTCCGCTAATCTTTCTATTCTTTCTTTTTTAAATAAAGCCGTGCAATATTCTACTTCCAATATCAAGCCGTTGGCAGATTCGCTTGCATTGACCGTTATATCAAACTTGGAAATACCGCGCTCGATCCCAACCATTTTGTTTCTCAGCCCATTTGCTTCAAACGGCTTTACAGCTGTGTTATGGTACACAAGCATCGTATCAAACAGCGGGTTGCGCGACATATCTCTTTGGATATTGACCTTTTCTACAAGCTCTTCGAATTGATAATCCTGGTTTTCATAAGCCAGCAGCGTGTTTTCTTTTACTTCATTTAAGTACTTTCTGAAAGTCTTGTTCCCTTCAGGATGATTTCTGATCGCAAGGGTATTGACGAACATTCCGATGACATGATGGATATCCTCATGTCTTCTTCCCGCGACCGGCGTCCCAACGATGACGTCTTCTTGTCCGGTATATTTGGAAAGCAGCGCTGTATACCCCGCTAAAAGAAGCATGTACATCGTAACTCCGTTTTCTTTCGCCACGTTTTGCAGCTTGGCGAGCGTTTCTCTTTCGATCGTCAATGTTACGGTATCTCCTTCAGCGCTTTGGGTGAGCGGCCTTTTATAATCTGTCGGCATGTTCAATACCGGAATGTCACCTTTAAATACATTCAGCCAATACGCTTCCTGTTTTTTCAGCTCATGATGCTGAACAATGCCTTTTTCCCATTCAGAATAGTCTTTATACTGAAGCTTTAATGGCGGCAGCGTTTTTCCTTCATATAAGGCCGACAATTCTTTCATAAAAATGTCCATTGACACGCCGTCTGATATGATATGGTGCATATCAAACATCATCAGGTGTTTGTTTTCATTCATTTTTAAGACTTCCGCCCTGACAAGCGGCGCTTTTTGCAAATGAAACGGTCTGATGAAATCTTTTATTTTGTCTTCAGGCATTTCTGCACCGATCTCACTGTATGCCACTTGAAAATCAAGCTCTTTTTCAATCTTTTGCACTGGTTCTCCGTCGATCATCAAAAAGGAGGTTCTAAAAGATTCATGTCTTTGAATCATGTGTTTCAAGGCATTCTCAAATCGCCGGATATCAAAATCGCCTTCAATCGTCATGGCAAAAGGCATGTTATAGCTGATTCCGCCGCCTTCGATTTGATTGAGGATAAACAGCCTTTTTTGCGCTGAAGACAGGCGGTAATAAGGTTTTTCTTCCGCTTTGGCGATCGATGGATAAGCACTTTTCCTTGTTGAAGCGATACTTTCTCTAAGCCCTTTAATCGTCGGCGTTTCAAATATTTGTCTTAACGGCACCTTTACTTTCAGTTCTTTGTGAATGTTTGACAATAATGCGGCGGCTTTGAGCGAATGTCCGCCGGCTTCAAAGAAATTATGGTTGATCCCGATGCTTTCAATGCCTAAAGCTTCTCCCCAAATGGAAGCAAGTTTTTCTTCCGTCTCATCCCGCGGCGCTTCATAGCTTATATCCATTCCGCCGCTTCGGTCAGGCGCAGGCAGTCTATTCTTGTCCAATTTTCCATTCACGGTAAGCGGCAGCCGGTCAAGCTTGACAAAGTGCGCAGGGACCATATAATCCGGAAGGTCTTTCTTTAAAAAGCTTCTGAGTTCTTCCGGCTTGATTTCTTTTTTGGCGGCTACATATGCGCAAAGGTAGCTGTCATGGTCTCCGTCCTCTCTTGCGATGACCGCCGCTTCATCAATATCCGTATGCTCGAGGAGCCTGCTTTCGATCTCGCCGGGCTCAATCCGGTAGCCGCGTATCTTTACTTGCTGGTCAACCCGCCCTAAAAACTGAATGTTTCCATCAGGCAATATTTTTGCAAGATCCCCTGTCCGGTACATTCTTTCTCCGGGAGTAAACGGATGCGGGATGAATTTTTCCGCTGTCAGTTCGGGTCTGTGCAAATATCCGCGGGCCAACCCTTCACCGCCTATGCAAAGCTCGCCGACAGCCCCCAGCGGGCACAGCTTATTGTCCTGATTCAAGATGAATGCTTGGACATTATCGATCGGTTTGCCGATCGGAATATTTTGATAGGTCTTGTCAATGGTAAAGCTTGTGGAAACGACTGTATTTTCTGTCGGTCCATAATTGTTTACGATTTGATAGTTCTTTTCTTTATATATGTTTAATTTATCTCCGCCCGTTAACAGGATTCTTAAAGAATGATTGTCAAGGGCTATAAATTGTTCGCAGACTTGCGTCGGCAAAAAGCAAATCGAAATATGATGCTCATGAAAATAGCGGTTTAATTTTTCAACATCCAATCTCGTTTCATGATTCAAAACATGAACGGATGCTCCCGCCGTAATATAAGGGAAGAGCTCCCAGACAAAAGCATCGAAGCTGACGCTTGCATAAATCGAACTATTATCATTTTCGCTGATGTCATAACGGGATTGATGCCAGTGGCACAAGTTGGCTAAAGAATGATGTTCGACCATCACTCCTTTTGGCTTCCCTGTTGATCCGGAAGTATAGATCACATATGCAAGATCGCCGCATTGATTTACATTGGCAATGTCAAAAGGATCTTGATCATCAATTCTTTCATCCCCTATATCAATGAACTCGATCGTGTCTGCCTCAAGGCCCTTTCGATGCGGATCATCAGTCAGAATGAATTTGACCCGGCTGTCATCCATCATGTACTTGATCCGCTCAAGCGGGTATTCAGGATCAATAGGCAAATAAGCTCCGCCGGACTTTAAGATTCCCATCATCGCGGCGATCATATCAGTCGAACGCTCCATCATGATCCCGACGAGCGTATCCGGACGCACGCCTTTTTCCCTTAACAGTCCCGCCAGTCGATTTGCTTTTTCATTTAGCTGCCGGTACGTCAGTTTTTGATGTTCGAAAACAACTGCCGTTTGGTCCGGCGTCCGCTGCGCCTGCTCCTCAAACAGCTGATGGATTGTCTTTCCTTTTGGATAATCGACCTTTGTATTGTTAAACTCCTGCAATAGCATCTGCCTTTCCCCGCGCGACATCATCCCGATTTGATCCAGCGCCAGGTCAGGATTCGCCGATATTTCTCTTAAAATACCGAGGTAATTTTCCGCTATTCTTGAGATGGTTGCTTCCTTGAATAAATTCGTCGAGTATTCAATATTCAACATGATCTCTTGTTCAAAGTCTAAAACATTAAACGTCATGTCGAATTTGGCATTGTCTAATTCGAAGATGATCGGACTGAGCTTCACATCGCCTTTCTGTTTGGTGAACATCCTTGCATCTTCCAGAACAAACATCGTGTCAAATAAAGGATTTCGATTAGGCTCTCTTTTGATGTTGAGCTTGCGGATTAAATCATCAAATTGATATTCGGAATGTTCAAAGGCCGCAATCGTATGATTTTTCGTCTCGTTCAAAAATTCCCTAAATGGTTTTGAAGTGTCGAGCTTGTTTCGTAAAGCGAGCGTATTGACAAAAACGCCGAAAACATCTTGCAGATCTTGATGCAGTCTTCCTGCGGCCGCCGTTCCCACAACTATATCCGTTTTATCCGTATATTTATTTAGAAGCACATAATATGCGCTTAACATCACCATATAAAGGGTTGTTCCTGTGTTTTTCGCTAAGTCTCTTATATGTTCTGACAGCTTTTGATCGATGTTTAAATATATGTTGCTTCCTTCGAACGTTTCGATGTTTTCCCTTTTATCATCATAAGGAAAATCCAGCCTCGCAGGTATATCGCGATAGACATCCAGCCAGAATTTCTCTTGCTTTTTCATCGCTGCGGATTGATGAAAAGTATGATGCCATTCCACATAATCTTTATACTGGACGCCGGCTTCCGGCAGTGGTTCACCAGTGTACAGCTCCAGAATTTCGTTCATCAGTATGCCTTGGGAGACGCCGTCGGCAACAATATGATGAAAATTAATCACCAATATGTGCCTGTCTTCGCTGATTGTAATCAGCTTCACCCTCATGAGAGGAGGCCGGCTTAGATCAAAAGGCCTTGTGGATTCTTTGCAGTAAGCGCTTGTTGCTTCCATTAAAGCATGTTGATCCGCTATGGAATCGTCCAGGCGTTCATATTCCATCTTAAATTCGACGTCATCATATATATTTTGGATAAGTTCATTGTCTAGAATGTCAAACCCGGTTCGCAAAATTTCGTGTCTTTGCAAAAACTTTTGAAATGCATTCTCTAGTTGGACAGGGTTGATCCGCCCTTCGACAAGAAGCGCCATCGGAATATGGTAGGCTCCCCTTTCATTCTCCATCATGGAAAGCATGTACATTCTTTTTTGGGCCGGTGATGCCGGGTAATATTCCTTAACAGCCGCCTTCTTAATCGTATTTTCAATATGTTGGTCTTTTCTGCTTTTTAAATAGCGATCTAAAGCGATAATCGTGTCATTTTTAAAGATTTCGCCTATCGGCATTTCAACATTCATTTTTTTATTGATTTCAGAAATCATCGAAATGGCCTTGAGCGAGTCCCCGCCTATTTCATAATAGCTGACGTTGAGATTGATGCTGTCCAGGCCGAATATGTCCTTCCAAATCTCCAGGAGCATGGCCTGTGTTTCATTTTCCGGCTCTATGCATGCGCCTGAGGTGCCTTCATCTCCTGTTTGCTCTTCAGCCAATTGATGCAACTTGCGCTTATCGATTTTTCCGTTGACAGTGAGCGGAATTTCGTCAATGTTCACAAATTTCACCGGAATCATATAATCAGGCAGAGTATTTTGCAAAAATCCCTTTACATCTTTTTGACTAATCTCTTTTTCTGCAACAACAAAGGCATATAAATTCTTGATGCCATCCAGGTTTTGATGGTCAATGACCGTTGCCTTCCTGATGTCGGCATGGCTAAGGAGGGTGTTTTCAATTTCCCCCAATTCCACTCTGTACCCCCTGATCTTCACCTGGCTGTCTTTTCTTCCGAGAAATTCTACATAGCCATCCTCTTTTAATACGCCGTAATCACCCGTTTTATAGATATAGCCCAGTTCTTGATGCCATATAAATGACCGGTCCGTTTTTTCTTTGTCATGGATATAGCCGCTTGCCACTCCCAATCCGCCTATATACAGCTCTCCTTCCACACCGACAGGACACAATTGCTTATGCTGGTTGAGTACATATATTTTTTGATTGGCGAGCGGTTTCCCATAAGGAATGCTTTTCCAGCTATCTTCGATTTTTCGAATAGGGTAGTAGATCGACCAGATGGATCCTTCTGTTGCTCCGCCCAGGCTGATCACTTCTGCCTTTTTAAACGTTTTCTTTATGTTTTCAGGCAGCTGAAGCGGTATCCAGTCTCCGCTGAGCAGCACAAGCCTTACATGATGGTTGTGTTCGCTGTCATGATATAAGTCAGCCGTCATTCCCATCAGCGCAGGAACAGAGTTCCATATTGTGATTTCCTCTTTTTCCACTGTCTCTTTCAAGCGGAATACATCTCTTTGATCATCAATGATGATTAGAGCGGCCCCGCTGCTTAAAGCGCCAAATACGTCATAAACCGACAAATCAAAGCACAACGAGGAAATGCCCATTATTTTATCGTTTTCTGAGACGCCGAACTTTTCATTGATATCGAGAATGGTATTCGCAGCGGCTCCATGAGTAATCTGAACGCCTTTTGGCTTGCCTGTGCTTCCGGATGTAAATATGACATATGCCATATCCTCGAGATTGACTTTTTGATCAACCGGTTCTTTCGAGAAGCGCTCAATATTTTCATATTCATAAATGTCATGGCTGATAAAGAATCTGCAATTGCTTTTTGATTTAATATACTCCTTCCTTTCCTCCGGATAATCGGGATCAAGAGGAATATAGGCTGCACCCGACTTTAATACAGCAAGCAGATTGATCATCGTGCCTATGCTTCTTTTGCCTATAACGCCTATATAATCGCCTTTTTCTACTCCTTTTTCGATTAAATATCTTGCGACTTGATTGGATGTTTCGTCCAGCTGCCGATATGTCATAGATTGTTCATGATGCTTTACCGCGATGCGGTCAGGCCCTTGTTTCACCTGATTGATAAAGAGTTCGTGCAATGGCAGCGTATTGAAATTTTGATCTGTATCATTGTAATCTTGTATAATTTTGCGGCTCTTTTCATCAATTTGGATATTTGATACTTCCTCACAGGAAACGACTTGGTTGATGACGTCAATAAACTGGTTAAACATGGATGTAATGACGTCATGGTCAAATATCTGCTCAACATAATCCCATGTGATATACAGGCCGCCGTTGATTTCATAAACCTGGTTATCAATGTACACCTGGGACGTTCTTGTGCTAAAGAAATGAATCTTATCAAAATCGACCAGCTGATCAAAGGAATCTTCGGGATTTTCACTCAGCACACTCGTAAACACGATGGGCATGACAGCCTTTTTATTCATGCCATTCTTTTTCGCGATGTTCCTTATGACATCAACACCGTCATAATGTCTGTGTTCAAGTGCTTCCAAAAGTGTATCCTGAACGTTTAAAGCGAAGTTCCAAAAAGAATTCATTCCATCTTCTGCATTAATGTCCAACAGCATTAAAGTCGTGAAATCCCCGACCATGTTCTTCACATCTGGATGAAACGGCATTCTGTTAAATACGGTTAAGTTAATGGCAAAATGATTTTGCCGGCTCCAATAGGCTAAAATATAAGCGTAAGCTGCACAAAGGACGGATGTCGGTGTAAGATTTTTGGTTCTTGCTTTTTTCTTTAATTCGGTCCATGTATGCTGTTCTAAAAATGTCGAAAATTTCTTGAATGTAGGCTTCGTCACATTAGCGGGATCATATGTCAGAGGCAGCTCAGGTGCGCTAGGAAAATTGTTCAGTTTATCCAACCAGTATTGTTTGTCTTTTTTATATCTGTTCGTTTGCTTAAATTCAAGCGAAGCCAAAACATAGTCTCTGAAGCTGTAATCTAAGGAGGGAAGCTGCAGACCGGGATTTTCATAAAATTGTTTAAACTCCCTGATCAAAATTTTCATGCTGCTGTCATCACAAATTAACGGGTCTACATTGAGGAAAAAATATTTTTTTCCTTCCGGCAAAATAAACGTTTTGATTTCAAACAGCGGCCATACACTAGGATCGATGATTTTGGAGGTCATTTTCTCCCGCTGTTTCAAAATCCTTGCTTCTGTTTCTTGTTTGGTTACATGTCTTACATCCAGGGTTTCGATCGTATAGCACAGATCTTCTTCAAGTATTTTTTGTGTTCCATTTTCAAAGACGATGGTGCGGAGAATCGGATGCCTGTTAATTAATTTTTGCAATGCCGTTTGAAATCGATTCAAATCAACATCGGCTTCAAATTCGACAGTCAGATTGGTCGCCACTCCGCCGATTTCGAACGTTTCATCCCTTCCGACCAAATATGCCAATTGAATTCCTGTAAGAGGAAAGCTTTCATGCATATGTTCCGGATCTGCTGTATTTTCCACAACATTGTCGTCTGAAAACTCTTCTTGATTGGATTCAATAAAAGCACTTAACTCCTTTATGGTAGCGAGCTTAAAAAATAAATGTAACGGAATGTCAACATTCATATCCTCTTTTATTTTGGCAATCAGCTCCATGGCATTCAATGAATGGCCGCCCATCATTGTAAAATGATCATTGATTCCCGCTTTTTCCACATGCAAGATATCACACCAAATCTCTGCCAGCTTCTCTTCCGTATCATTTCGCGGCGCTTCATACTCCGTTTCCGTGCCGGCAGTTCTGTCAGGCTCCGGCAATGCTT
Source organism: Bacillus sp. KICET-3 (assembly GCF_033261025.1). Classification (NCBI taxonomy): domain Bacteria; kingdom Bacillati; phylum Bacillota; class Bacilli; order Caryophanales; family Bacillaceae; genus Bacillus; species Bacillus sp. KICET-3. The sequence goes on from NZ_CP137345.1 coordinate 2,857,602, forward strand.
TTCTGTCCACTTTTCCGTTTTTCGTCAGCGGCAGCTTGTCCAGCTTGACAAAATAAGCGGGTATCATGTAGTCAGGCAGCTTATTCCCCAAAAATTCTCTCAGCTCTTTGACTGTGATTTCGCGTTTTGACGTCATGTAGGCGCAGATGTACGGGCGATTTTCCCCGTCTTCCCGGACGGTTACAATCGTCTCTTTGATGTCTTCATGTTTTTCCAATTGGCTTTCGATTTCGCCGAGCTCAATCCGGAAGCCGCGGATTTTCACCTGGTGGTCGATCCGGCCGATAAATTCGATATTGCCGTCAGGCAGCCATTTTGCCAAGTCGCCCGTCTTATACAGCCTTTCCCCCGGGATGAACGGGTGAGGGATGAATTTTTCCGCCGTCAGCTCCTTGCGGTTTAAATACCCTGTGCTCAATCCGTCTCCGGAAATGCAGAGCTCTCCGGGAACGCCGATCGGCAGGAGACAGCCTTGTTCGTCCATAATCAATGCCGACGTATTGGCCAGCGGTCTGCCGATCGGGATCGTTTCGGCTTCTTCACCGATGTCATTGATGAAGTAATATGTCGCATAAACCGTGCTTTCCGTCGGCCCGTATACATGGATCAGCTTATCCGGCCCGATGCGGTCCAGCACTTTTTTCGCATGGGGAACCGATACCCTTTCCCCGCCGAACAGAATTTTTCGCAGTTGGGCCAGACAATCGATATCGATGTCGGCGAGCGTATTGAAGAGCGCCGTCGTGATGAACATCACGCTTACTTTCTCTTTTTTGATAACGCTTCCAAGCTCACTGATGTTTAAAAGCGTTTCTTTCTCGATCATAACCAGTGTGGCGCCGTTTAAAAGAGCTCCGAAAATATCGAATATCGACCCGTCGAAGGAATAGTTCGACAGCTGGAGAATGACATCGTTATGCCGGATATCAATATAATTGGTGTTCTTCACGACCCGGACAGCGCTGTAGTGCGGGGTAACTACGCCTTTCGGCATTCCCGTAGAACCTGATGTATATATAATATAGGCGGCGTCACCGGAATCATTGGCAAGACGCAGCGGCTCTCTGCTGAATCCGGCGAATGCCTCCTTGTCCAAATGAATGACTTCGGCCTCACAATCCATGGCGCAGGCGGCATCGCCCTTCGTCAGTAGTACGGTCGCTTCAGTGTCTTTCAGCATATAGGCGATTCTGTCCTTCGGCGTTTCCGGATCGATCGGCAGGTATGTTCCTCCCGCTTTTAACACCCCCATGATGCCGATGATCATCTCGAAGGAGCGCCCTGTCATGATCGCAGCAGTGGAGCCGGATCCCACACCTTTATCCCTGAGCAGTCTGGCAGTCTGATTTGACTTTTCGTTCAGCTCTCTGTATGTCATGCGCTGGCTGCCGAATACGACGGCTGTATGATCAGGGGTTTTCTCCGCCTGTTCCTCAAACAGCTGATGAAGTGTCTTGTCTTTTGGATAATCGGTTTTCGTATTGTTAAAATGATGTAGTATTAATTCTTTTTCATTCTCTGTCATTTTCTGAAATACCCCATTTTTTAATGACTGATTAGCAACCATACATTATTCTCCTTTTTTGATAGAATATTTTCTTAATATTGGTCTGTAGTTGCTCTTTTAACGATTTTTTAGTGAACCTCCGTCTTGTGAAAACAGATTATCAAAAAAATTCATTATTTTCCATGGGAATATTGTTTAATAATGGTTAATTTTTTATGAATTGGATATATGGTATTTTACAATCGAAGTGTTATATAAAAGATGTATGAAAAATGTTTTTATTAGTCAGAGTCAAAAATATTCGGGTGAAAAGACCTAAAAACCGCACTGTTTTGTTTAACCCACGTATAGAAGAGCAGCGCTCATCTAAAAATTTTTACTAAAACAGCTGATGATAGCTGCGGCTTTCCGTCAGTGTTTTGTTGATCATCCGGACGATCTGTTCGACATGGTGCTGTAAGAAGAAATGATTCCCCTCAAAATAAAGGGTTTTACAGTTTCCTGCAGCATGGTTTTGCCAATCTGATATATCTTTTGCATTCATTGAATCTCCCTTTCCGTTTAGAACGGTTATATCGCATTCCATTTTGGCTGTTCTTTCTTTATAAATATAATTTTCCACCAATTTGAAATCGCTTTTTAGCAAGGGGACAAACAGGTCAAACAGTTCTTCATGATTTATCAGCTCTTCAGGCGTTCCCCCAAGCGCAATGATTTTTTCCTTAAAAAGATGATGGTTTAGCAGATGCAGTTTTTCTGTATTCCCTGCCCGGTTAGGCGCTTTAAAGCCCGAGAAAAACATATGTGCCGGCTTTGTTGAATCGGCCTCAGCCATTTTGTAATAAAGTTCATATGCCAAAAGGCTTCCCATGCTGTGTCCAAAAACAGCATAGTCACGGCCATTGACAACGCCTTGAACCTGTTCAAAAATGTCTTGAACCGCCTCTTCCATATTCTCGTAAAAAGGCTCATCAAATCGTTTTCCCCTTCCTTTTAACTGTACCGGATAAATCTCGATTTCCGGATTTACATGGCGCTTCCACGGGTAAAATACTGCTTCCGATCCGCCGGCATACGGCAAACAACATAGTATCATCTTATGATTCACTCCATTCCGGGCGTTTTCGCTGATCAGATTTGCATGTTCAACCATTAATCTATCGTGACGTCAGCTACCTGATTCAGTTCCAAAAACTTCGGCAGGATGAGCATGTAAAATATACCGACGGCAATAAGGCTTCCTCCGACGAGCCAATAAAGGCTTTCAAGCGCTATAAATGCGGGATAAAGCGCTGCAATGAAAAGAAGGGTCAGCGACTGTGAAAGCATCATGACCGGATTAATCCAGCCTTGCACTCTTCCCATCATTTTCGGGTTGACGATGCTTGGTATCCACCCGCCAATCGCGATGTTGATGCCGGGAAGCGAAAGGGCGATGAAGAAGGAGCTGACCATATAAAGCCAAATATTGTTGACCAGGGAGCCGGAAATCGTGGCGCTTCCGGAGACAATCAGCGCTAGAATCAATATGTGATAGAGCTTCAATTTTTGAGAAAGAATCGATGCAGCGATGCTGCCTGTCAAAAATCCTGCACCGAAAACAATGCCGAGCACAATGGACATTTCTTCATAGGTTTCAGGGGCAAGCTTGTATTTTAAAATAAATACCTGCATGACCGAAAGCCCTCCATTTACAACACCGAAAAGGCTGAATCCGGACACGAGAGCGAGCAGCAATTTATGCTGCAGTATATAGCTGAAGCCAAGCTTAAATTCATTCCATACACTGGCAATGTTCAATTGTCGAATGGAATGCTTTCCATTCGGCATACGAACCTCCTTGGATATCCGGCAGGCTTGTATAAGCAGGCCGCTGACTACAAAACTGGCTGCGTCAACAAGAACGGCGCCTTCCACTCCAAGCGTCCAATAACAAAATACGCCAAGTCCATTGCCGAACAACATAAATAAACTGGCGACCATTTGATTCAATCCGACGGCTACTGAATACTCGTTTTCAGATAAAATTCCTTGTATGAGAGAGGTTTGGGCGGGATTGAAAAAGCTTTTTACAGCATTTCTAAAAAATAAGACTGCAAATGTAAACGGCATCCATTCTATATAGAGGGATAACAATAATAAAATCGATAAACCGGCACAAATCCAGTCGCAATTCTTGGCGATTTTTTGCCGGTCAAACCGGTCAGCGAAAACGCCCACAAGAAAAAATACGGCCAATGTAGGCAAAGACAACATAAGCTCGGTTATGGTGGCATATGCGGGCTGCTGCGAAAAGCGATCAAGGAGATAATACAGAAGTGCAGTCAGTCCAATGATTCCACCCATTTGCGAGGCGAAAGATGCTAAAAACAGCAGCGCATAATTTTTGTTTTGAAAAATAGAAAACAGTTTTTTCATAGGGGCCCCCTAATTTGTCCGATTTTAGCAGAAGGTTTTTCAAACAGACGGCTTTGATTATTATTTCGATAAACTTTCATGTGCTGATTTTCATCTCCTATCGTCTTGTTTTTTATTTTCGGCGCTTTACTTCTATCGTTGAATATGAAACCAAATATGTATAATACATATAAATCCGCGCTTCTCGGCCTGATTTCCATTTTTATTCCAAACATTGATTTCTCAGCAAAATGAAAGCGGAATTTTTACACATCCCCCCTTTAATTTACAAAGTATTAAAAAAAATGAAAATAATTCTAAGGTTATAGATTCGTTCAATTTCAACAATATCCTCTATCGATATTCAATTTTTTAGAAAATGTCCTTTCCTCACAAAAATTGATATTTGTATAAAATGAAATTTAAATAAAAAACGCTTCCTGTATGCCTGCACATACGGGAAGCGGAGAACCTGATTCAATTTGATACTGTTATATTGCGGCCCTAGCCAGCAAAGCCGTTATCAAGCACTTCAATCATCGAAGAAGTCATTTTTGCGTGTTTTTTTGTGCGCTCTACGAGTTTTATGATGTTTTGGCTGGCCTGCCGAGAACCTAAAACCAATAATGGAACGCCGATCGGATCGATTTTAAGCCTCCTTGAAAATAAGCCGCCAAAGGTCATAGCCAAGGGCACCGTAGGGGACGTATTTGAAAAGACGACCTTTTCATGCAGTGTCCCGTTTTTTTCAAACAGTTCAAGAACGCCCCGCATCGCCGGAATCACCGCCTTTGATGACCCTCTGCCGATGGTGTATACTTTATGGCCTTCTTCATCAAGACCGTGAAAGATTAATTTTCCCATTTCTTTTGGACTTAATTGATTAAAACAATCCGTATTTAAGATTTCATGCTTCGTCGGCTTTCTGCCGAATGGAAGTTTTTTGAGATGATATGCGGCTGCAAGGGCAGATGAATGTGTTCCGCCATAGCAATTATAAATAAAGATCAACAAATTCACCCCTCACTTTTTGTTTTCTTTTAATGTGCGACAAACATCCGATTGTTATTTATATCTTTCCTTCAGCACATTTTTAATAGCCGTCACATAGCCTAAAAACTTTTTATTGCATGAGCTTTCCCTTGTCCACAGCCCAAATCGCGAAAAAAAAGCCTCCCGTTGAGGAATGCTGATCTCCAATTGAATGCTCAGACCTGTCTTATTTTTGTTATTCAAATTATCGGGATCGGTGCCTGCCAATCGATGATTTTCATCCACCAGTTCAGCAGAAAAACCGCTTTCCACTAGCGCATCGACGATCGCTTGTCCGCCTTCCTTGTCCGTTCCCCCGACAAGTGTATGTTCCTCTGTGTCATTATACCCATGAACTGATAAAACATAGCTGTGCTCTGCGACTTTTTCCAACGCAGTCGGTTCATCAAAATGATTGCTCGTAATATGCAAATCCAGATTTTGCGAAGATTTAATCCCTTCGAACAAATATGTTGAATACTCATCGCTGAAGGCCCGCACAATTTCGCTGACCCCTCCTTCGATACCGCCGCCGTGCGGAGATAAGACGAGCAATTCGGTGCCCCTGTCCGTATATTCTATGTTGTAATCTACACCTTCTGTTTCGTTTTCAGCAAGCTCTGCAAAATTCGCGTACTTATCCTGAATGCCTGAAGCCTTGATTTCTTGAGGACACTGCCATATGACAGCCGTACATAATCCCATGATCAACCATATGATGCATCTTTTTTTCATCACTTGGTTCCATTCTTCCTGCACCTTAGAAACTCCTTCGCTGAGATATTTTGTTCCGAGTCTGCTCCACATGTTCTATTCGAAACAGAGATATACTAAAAAAATGGTAAAAAATTACTTTTCCTATTCGCCCATGTGCTATTTTATATAACTAGAACAGCGAGATGAAAGCGTCCTTTACCTTATTTTTGGTCGGATGTCCGCTTGTGTTTCCAGAGGCACAGAAACTCTTTTGGAACACACTTTGTATAACGATTGCCTTACACAGCCCAAGTGCCTTCAGATCACAGGGAGGCAAAAGTATGAACAGAAATCTCAGTTCAGCAACTCTAGGGGGACAAAGTCTTCCTGCTTTTTTATGAATTTTTACGCCTTCCTATTGATTGAACGGAGAAAAAGACGATCAATAGGAAACGCTAACAAAAAAAGACTTGCCTAAAGGCAAATCTTTTTTTCGGAAATGTACGGTCGGGGTATGATCCATCTATTTTTTATAAAAAGCGCCCCGGCCTACTTTTTCAACAATGGATGGAAACAGCTGATAAAGCTTGCTTACCCCGTTCATCCAGGAAGGAAGATTGATTTCGCGCTTATTTGTCATCATGGCGGAGACGACTTTCTGTGCGACTTTGTCAGGGGTAAGCATCCATTTGCCGATGCTTTCCTCATAATCTCCATTTTGGTCGGCTGTCTTGAAAAAATCAGTTTTAATCGGACCGGGATTTACGGTTGTCACGTTCACCCCGGTATCGGCAAGCTCCATTCTCAGGCTGTTTGAAAACCCAAGCACAGCATGCTTTGTCGCAGCATAAAGGCCTGATTTCGGCGTTGAAATTTTGCCTGCTTGCGACGCGATATTGATAATATGACCGCTGTTTTGCGCAATCATATGCGGCAGTGCCATCTTCGTGCAGGCAATCAGTCCAAACACGTTGACTTCAAACATCGATTTCATGTCCTCAAGAGACGCTTCGATGGCGGTTTCAAAAATGCCAAAACCGGCATTATTGACAAGTATGTCAACCGGACCGGCTGTTTTGAAAGCCGCTTCTATTTCCTCTGTCCGGCTGACATCCAAAACAAGTGTCCGGCATGCGGCGCCGAACTCTGACGTGATTTTTTTTTGCACTGTTTTAAGACGGCTGTCGCTGCGGGCGGCAAGAATCACTTCCGCCCCCTCTGCTGCCGAAAAATAGGCGATTCGTTCGCCCAGCCCTCCTGACGCTCCTGTGATCAGGATGGTTTTGCCTTTCAATCTTTTGTTCATTTTTCCACCCGCTTTATATGATAATAAAAGATGCCATCTGCTTCCCCGCTGGCGATGAGGCCGCGTGATTGCAAATCATCAAGCTGTCCGACTGTTTCAGACATTGTCAGAAACAGCTCTTTTTCGTATACGGCGGGAAACAGCTTCCGGCATATTTCAAATGCGGTATGAGGTTTTTCCGAAAGCATGCGGTACACCTCATCCGCCCGGCTTCGCTGTTTTTCCAGGCGTCTTGCGATGAGTTCTTGGATGGCGGTAATGTTTTCGCCGTGCCCCGGATAAACAACCGAGAGCGGAAGCTCAAGCAGCCGTTTGATTGATGCCAGATAATCCAAGAGCGGGGCTGATCGCTCTTCCTCTTTTTGCGGCGTTTCTAATAAAGGATTTGAAGAGGATGGCTTTAACAATAAATCTCCGCCAAGCATACTGCCGCTTTTCTCATGAAAAAGCGCAATATGAGAAGAGGCATGCCCGGGCGTCTCAAGCACCCTCCAACCTTCAAGTCCGTCAATCGTGCTGCCTTCCGTTACGGTTTTCGTCAAAGACCGCTTGCATGAAAAGCGATAGGACCGCTTGACCGTAAGACTCAGGGACCCCATAGTATCGGGAACTCCAAACTGTTTAAATAAATATGTAAAAAACGATTGCTGTTTTTCGATAAAAGCAGGGCTCTGACTGATATACGCCTCATTGAACGGATGTCCGACCACGGCTGCGCCGGGACATTCATCCAGCAATCCGGCATGGTCGGCATGATGATGTGTCAGCACAACCTGATCAATATCATCCAGTGTCAGCCCGTGCTCAGCAAGCTTGTTCTTTAAAACAGCGGCAGCCTTCTCTGTTTTCGGGCCGGCATCAATCAATGTCAGCGCCTCTCCTTTTATCAAATAAATATTGACGTCCCCGATTGCAAACGGAGTCGGCAACGAAATTGGAATGATGCGTTCATCTTTCATTATGTTCTTCTCCCTCGTCCTGCGAAATCATATTGATCATATTTTACCGTTTTCTCCCCCGCATGTCATTTTTGCTGAAAATGCCTGTTGACACATGCTTGTTCTCCGTAGCATAATGAACAACAAACAAATGCTGCGATCAACTTGAATGATAAAGACGCTATGAAGAGGAATAGTAAACAGGCAAATGGCGAAAAAGAGAGTGAAATTCCCGGCTGAAAAATTTCACAGCCCGCTTTCCTGTTGAACCTGCCCTCTGAGCGCTTAGGCAAACCTAAACGTTTCCCGCGTTACGGGCAAGAGCTGAGCATATGACATGCTAATGTAGGTGGTACCGCGAAACCTTTTCGTCCTATAAGATGACGGAAAGGTTTTTTGTTTTTTCAAGAAGGAGGAATCAATATATGAAGCATATAGGTTTTATCGGAGCTGGTTCGATGGCCGAGGCCATGATAAAAGGACTTGTCAAAAGCGGTGCAGTTAAACCGGGTCAGATTGTCGTTACCAACCACTCTAACAGAGCCCGGCTTATGGAGCTTCAAGGGGCGTACGGGATTCGTGCTGAAGCGGATACCCGGAAAGTCGTGAACATGTCCGATACGATCGTTTTGGCGATGAAGCCGAAAGATGCGGAAGCGGGCATCAGCGAAATCAGGCCATATGTAAGAAAAGACCAGCTTGTGGTTTCGATACTTGCCGGCATCCCGATTGATACGATTCAGCACTATGCCGGACAGCAATTGCCGGTGGTCAGGGCGATGCCAAATACATCGGCATCAATACAAAAATCAGCGACAGCCTTTGCGGCAAGTCCGCTCGTTACCGAAGCGCAGATTCGCGAAGTGACCGGTCTTTTTCAGACGATCGGAAGTGTCACAGCCGTTGAAGAATCCGACCTTGATGCGGTTACAGCAGTTGCAGGAAGCGGTCCTGCATTTGTTTACCGCTTTGTCGAGGCGCTTCAATCATCAGCCGGGGAATTGGGTCTCGATGAATCAACGGCCAAACAGCTGATTATCGATATGATGTCAGGGGCGGCGAAAATGCTTGAAACCGGAATGGACCCTTCTCTCATGAGAAAAGAGATTACAAGCCCGGGCGGAACGACGGAAGCAGGTCTCCGCGTTCTTGAAGCGCGCCAATTTGAAAAAGCGGTGGCGGACTGTGTGAAGGAAGCGGCGAAGCGGTCCAGAGAGATCAGAGACCAGTTTGCCGTCAACGTATAAAAAAAGCCGGACCAATAGCGGTTCGGCTTTTTTAAATGTTTTCTGCAGCAGGGGCGGCCACTTTTAGATCACACCGGAGGATTCGCTCAGGTTAAGCCAGCAATCTGCCAACCGCAAGCTGAATCAAGTCGGGCAGCGTGCTGAACGAAAAAGGGACATGCAGGCGCTCCGTCCATTTATGAGGATCCTTTCCGACAGGTCCGATATTCAAGACAGGGACAAACAGTGTGTTTTCTTCACCGTCAGGCAGAAAGTAGCCCCTCTGAAAAAGCGGCATATTGTCTGTAAAGGCATCGACCGACTGCTTTTGCAGCTGAAGATAGCTTAAATCCGACAGGCCCGGGAAGTATTGAACTTGTTCAAACGAAAGGCCGTACCGGCCGGCAGCATACGCTGTGACATCGCCGATCGTCTCTTGAATGAGCGGATCGTCCTTTGAAGAGACGGCGGGATAAAAAGGCGGACTGTAAAACAGCACGATCATCGGCGCGTCGTCCTTACAGAGGGAGATCAGTTCAGATACGATGTTCGCAGAAAAATCGCGGTCTCCGAGCTCCCCTCTGTTGGCAAACGCAAAGTTGAGCACGCGTTCGGCTTCCGCTCCGCCCGCTTTTTCCCGCGCCCTTTCTACAAGCTCCTCAAAGGTCATGACAGAGATATTCCGTTCAATTGGGGTAAAGGCATCAAAGCGCTGATAGTCAAGAACTTTTTGTTCCATGTTCGTTTTGATATTGATTGCCGCTTTTTTAGCGGTATCCAGCAGCATGCTATGCAGCTCGCTTGCCGACCGCTTCATCATCAACACGTTAAACAGCGAAACTGCAGTGTGCGGAGTCTGCACGGAGTACGCCTCTTTTAAATCCTTTTGCATCAGATTGGCCGGGGGAGGTGTTACCTCACCGTCCGCTTCTTCACAATAGCCGACATTTAATTCGAGAAGCCGGTTGATTTCAGACACCATCAGATTCGCGTTCAAGCCTGAAAACGGTTCACCGACATGAGTCTCAATCCCTTTGCAGAAAAAGCCGGCCAGCACCTTGCCGATGCTTCCTGAATAGACGTAAAGGTTCGAATCTCCCGGATGTTTTTCAAACATTGGCTCACAATTTAAACAGGCTGTGAACTGTATGTCATATTCCTTTTCCAGCGCTTTCAAAACCGGGACCGCCTCAATCATTCCCTGTGAATTCACTTCTTCATCAGGCACAGCAATCAAAAGCAGATTTCCGTCAAAAGTGCCGTTCATCGCCCGCTCAAGCATTGCAAATTGAACAGCGAGACCCGCTTTCATATCCATGCTGCCCCTGCCGAACAGCCACTCTCCGCTTTCTAAATCCTTTTTAACCCGTTCAGGGAGCAGGTCTTTTTTCTCGGCCAAAGAATCCATCAGCTCAAGCGGTTTGCATGCCATATGCTTAAATTCCCCATAGTCCGCCGTATCGACGATATCAAAATGACTGAGCAGCAGCACCGTCTTTTTTTTCGCGGGCTTTTGAACGAGCGCCGTCAAAAAACTGCGGCCGTCTTTCATCGGATGGAGCTTCAAATGATCGGAATGCTTTCGAAAATACGAACGGTCTTTTAATAAATTGTACATATACTCCGCGAGTGCGGCTTCCCCGCTCGTGCCTGAGATGCTTTCATATTGAACGAGAGAAATTAACAGCTGTTTTAATTGTTCCTCTGTCTGCCATTTCACAAAGAAGGCCCCCTTTTTTCCCCATGATGTATCCTATAATATTTTTTTTCAAAAAATAGAATATCGTCAATTTCATTTTACAGAAGATGCTGACGTCTGAAAACGACTTGAGCAGTTTATATGACGAGAATGGTCAGAATTGGTATAATCAATTCGAAAACTTACGGGAGGCGAAAGAAATGAGTAATCGAAAATTATTTTCACCATGGAGCCTAAAAGGAGTTACACTAAAAAACCGGATCGTCATGTCGCCTATGTGCATGTATTCCTCCCATGAAAAGGACGGAAAAGTTCAGCCGTTTCACATGACTCATTACATATCCCGCGCTGTCGGGCAGGTCGGACTGATTATGGTTGAAGCCACCGCTGTTACACCGGAGGGAAGAATTTCCGATCAGGATTTGGGAATCTGGGATGATGCACACATTGAAGGCTTGGCAGCTTTAACATCGCAAATAAAACCTTACGGCAGCAAAACGGCGATTCAATTGGCGCATGCCGGGAGGAAAGCGGAAGTAGAAGGCACAATCTACGGACCTTCGGCGATTCCTTTTGACGAACAATCACGAACACCTGTTGAAATGACAAAAGAAGACATTAAAGAAACCGTCCAGGCCTTCAAAAAAGGTGCTGAGCGTGCGAAAGCGGCCGGCTTTGATATTATCGAAATACACGGAGCGCACGGCTATCTCATTAACGAATTTTTATCCCCGCTTTCCAACCATCGCGAGGATGAATACGGCGGATCGCCGGAAAACCGCTACCGCTTGCTCCGCGAAGTGATTGACGCGGTAAAAGAAGTCTGGGACGGTCCTTTATTCGTACGGGTGTCAGCTTCTGATTATCAGACAAATGGACTCGATGTGGCCGATTATGTGGGATTCGGCAAATGGATGAAAGAACAGGGCGTTGACTTGATCGACGTCAGCTCAGGTGCAGTCGTGCCAGCCGACATCAACGTCTTTCCAGGCTACCAGGTCAGCTTCGCCGATACGATCCGCGCCCAGGCCGAAATTCAGACTGGCGCGGTCGGACTCATCACAAACGGCTTGCAGGCTGAAGAAATATTGCAAAACGGACGTGCTGATTTAATATTTGTTGCAAGAGAGCTGCTGAGAGATCCTTATTGGCCAAAAACGGCGGCAAAACAGCTCAATACAACGATCGAAGGCCCCGTTCAGTACGACAGAGCCTGGTAATGGAATCTTGATTGGAAATACCCCGATGTTTTCGGGGTTTTTATTTTTTTACTTCATGGAGAAACGTTCCTCCTTCTTTATGCGTCTTCCCTAATAGAACACCATATACAGAGAGAGGATGACCTCCATGAATCCAGCTTTAACGGAGAGAACATATACAGTTGAAGGGTGTACGTTTTATACAAAACATAGAAAAGGAAAAGAAGACGCAACGATTATTTTTGAAGCCGGCTACGGTTTTTCTTCAGATACGTGGCAGCAGATTCTGCCCGATATTGACGAAGAGCTCGGCCTTTTTGTATATGACCGCGCCGGTCTCGGAAAGAGCGGCCCAACCAGGGAAAAAAGAACGGCAGACCAGATGGCGAAGGAATTAAAAGCGCTTCTTCAAGCAGCGGGTGTAAAACCGCCTTACCTATTTGTCGCCCATTCGTTCGGCGCCGTCATCGCAAGGCTGTTTGCCAGCCGGTACAGCGGTGACATTATCGGACTTGTACTGCTGGATCCCGCTTGTGAACATCAGGAGCAAACCGTGCTTCCGCTTCTGCCAAAAGAAGCGCAGGCCGACTATTTCAAACAGTTTTCAACCGAGGCTTCCCATGAAGAGTTTATCCAAAGCCTGTACATGATGAAACAGGAGCAAAAGCACCTGGGGACGGTTCCTTTGCTCGTCCTCTCCTCGGGAAAGTGCTCACCTGCTCTCGAAAAAGCCCATCATGAATGGCTGAAGCTTCACGGCAGTCTGCTGTCTCTATCACAACAAAGCGGCTGGATTAAAGCCAAAAACAGCTCCCATTTGATCCATCATGATGAGCCACATATCGTCCAGCTCGCCATTTATGACGTATGGTACGCCGCGCAAAGGCAGTACGGGTATGTCTATCAAACCGCGAACTAACAAAACAAGCAGCCCGCCCGGCTGCTTGTTTTGTTACTTTGTTTCACGGTGAATCGTGTATCTTTTCAAACGCGGAGAATATTTTTTCAATTCAAGCCGGTCTGGATTCGTCCGTTTGTTTTTTGTTGTAATATAGTTTCGGTCTCCTGTTTCAGTGCATGCCAGCGTAATTTTCACTCTCATGTTGATCCTCCTCATAAAACGAAATCATTACGTTTTATTATACACCATCATCCTGCCATGTCAACAAAAAGCTTCCCGGGTTCCGGGAAGCTTTCGATGTTTTTTATCTTCGCTTTACTTCATATTCATAAAAATCAAAGGCAGCTGTGCTGTTTGGGAAGATGCCTTTTGCTTCACTTACCAATTCATTGACGCTCTCACCTTGATAACGGGCGCTGATATGCGTCAAAATCAGCTGCCCCGCCCCTGCCGCCTTGGCTGTTTCGGCGGCTTGTTCTGTTGTGCTGTGATAATAATCACCGGCAAGCTCCCGGTCGCCTTTGGCAAATGTCGCTTCATGGACGAGCACATCGGCATTTTCCGCAAGTATCTTCACGTTCTCGCATTGCTTTGTATCCCCGGAAATGGCAATGATCCGCCCCTTTTTCGGAGGACCGATAAAATCCGCGCCATTCACCGTCCGGCCATCCTCCAATGTCACCGTCTCGCCATTTTTCAGCTTTTGATAAACCGGCCCCGGCGAAATTCCGGCCTCTTTTAATGCTTCAGCATCGAGCGCTCCCGGAATGTCCTTTTCCTCGATCCGGTAGCCGAAGGCCGGAATTCCGTGAACAACGCTTTTGGCCGTTACGATGAATTGATCGTCTTCAAAAACGATCCCCTCCTCAATCTCTTCAATGACTAAAGGATAGGTCAAGTGCGTTCCGGTCGCATCAAGCACCGTTTCAAGATATGTTTTGATCCCTTTTGGCCCGTAGACGGTCAAGAGGCTTTCTCCGCCTTGAAAAGAACGGCTGCTGACAAGCCCGGGAAGGCCGTATACATGGTCTCCGTGCAGATGGGTAATAAAGATTTTTTCAATTTTTCTAGGTTTAATCGATGTATGTAAAATTTGATGCTGTGTAGCCTCCCCGCAATCAAACAGCCACACAGACCGTCTTTCCTCTAATAGCTTGAGCGCAACAGATGTGACATTCCGCGTTTTCGCCGGAATGCCCGCTCCCGTTCCTAAAAATAATAATTCCAATTGTCCGTTCCTCCTGTAAAGCTGATCATATCTACAAGCATACAGGAAGACCGCAAAAAAAGAAATGCAGGTCTTTTGATCACGTTTATATTCTAATGTAAGAAAAATTCCCCAGAAGATTTCAGTAAACTTTTCGCATCAAATGGTCTCAAATGTTTGCTTTAAGGAACTAATAGCTTTAAAATGAAGAAAATAAACTTATGCTTCGAATAAAGTGAGGTACGTTTAGTTGAAAAAAGAACACATTGAACCAAAAGCTGTAATCGTTATATTTGGCGCAACAGGGGATTTGGCAAAACGAAAACTTTACCCGTCTATTCACAGGCTTTACGAAAACGGTCAAATCGGCGATGAATTCGCTGTCGTCGGTGTGGGAAGACGTCCTTGGACAAACGAAGACTTCCGCAGCACCGTGGAGCGGTCAATTTCAAAGTTTCCATTAAATGAGAAGGATGTTGACGAGTTTACATCCCACTTCTATTACCACCCGTTTGATGTCACAAATCCTGACTCATATCAAGAATTAAACGGACTGCTCGAGCAGCTGGAAAATACATATCATATTCCGAATAACCGGATGTTTTATTTGGCGATGGCACCCGAATTTTTCGGAACGATTGCCAAGTTCTTAAAATCAGAGGGCGTCACTTCGACAAACGGCTGGTCACGCCTTATCATCGAAAAGCCGTTCGGCCACGATCTGCCGAGTGCAAAAGCGCTCAACCAAGAGATTCGCGAAGCCTTTTCTGAGGATCAAATCTACCGGATTGACCACTATTTAGGCAAGCAAATGGTCCAAAATATCGAGGTCATCCGTTTCGCGAACGCAATATTTGAACCGCTTTGGACGAACCGCTATATCTCAAACATTCAAATTACATCAAGCGAGGAATTAGGCGTCGAAGACCGCGCGAGATATTACGAGAAATCAGGGGCGCTTAGAGACATGGTTCAAAACCATATTCTGCAGATGGTCGCATTGCTTGCGATGGAGCCGCCGATCAAGCTGAACACTCAAGAAATCCGCAGCGAAAAAGTGAAAGTGCTCAGAGCCATGCGTCCAATTAAAAAAGACGAAGTCGACCAGTATTTTGTCCGCGGCCAATATGACGCCGGTGTGGTTGATGACAAACAGGTTCCGGCCTATCGCGATGAACAAAATGTCGCCGAAGATTCCAACACGGAAACATTCGTCGCCGGCAAACTGCTGATTGACAACTTCCGCTGGGCCGGAGTGCCGTTTTATATCCGGACGGGAAAACGAATGAAGAAAAAATCAACACAGATCGTCGTGCAATTCAAGGATATTCCGATGAATCTGTATTACGGAAACGGCAATACGATGCATCCGAACCTTTTGGTGATCCATATTCAGCCTGATGAGGGCATCACCCTCCATTTAAATGCGAGGAAGCTTGGCGGCGGCACATTTGCGCAGCCGATTAAGCTCGACTATTGCCATAACTGCGGGGACGGCATCAATACGCCGGAAGCGTATGAAAAGCTGATTCTCGACTGTCTGCACGGCGACGCGACAAACTTTGCCCACTGGGATGAAGTGGCCCTTTCCTGGAGCTTTGTCGATGCGATTTCACAATACTGGGAAGAAAACAAAACATTGGCGCCAAACTATGAAGCTGGCTCCATGGGGCCGAAAGCCGCTGACGACCTTCTCGCCAAAGACGGTTTTCACTGGTGGCCGATCTAATTTAAAAAACAGCCTTCAAAAAATGAAGGCTGTTTTAGATTGTTGACAAAATCCTAAAACGGTTTTCAGTTTTAGGATTTTGTCATCCTTTCAGCGTGATTGAAAACCCTTGCAGTCTAGGAAGGCCGAGCATCGGAGCGGAGCGAATGTGGAATTCGTGAGCACCGACGCACAGGCCTGACAACGAATGCGAGGGTTTGTCGACACGCTGAAACAGCCTTCAAAAATTGAAGGCTGTTTTTTTACGCTTTCAGCGCCGGTATTTCTTCAGGGCGGCTTCTATCGCGTTTCCATATCAGCTGAAGGATGAATAAGAGAAGGAATATACCGAGCCCTATCATATCTGTGTATCCTTCAGGATAAATCAGCAAAAGGCCGCTGAGCGCCGCAAGGATTCTTTCAAACCAGAACACTTTCCTCATCCAATACCCGATCATCCCCGCTCCGATAGCAATCATTCCTGCCAATGCCGTAAAGATGACCCAAATGATTTCATACCAGTGGGCATCAATCAGCAGCAGCTCAGGCGATAGTACGAAAACATACGGGATGATAAAGGCGGCAACGGCCAATTTGGCGGAAATGACACCGGTCCTGATCGGCTCGCCCCCCGCAACACCCGCCGCGGCAAACGCAGCCAAGGCGACCGGCGGTGTAATATCAGCGACAATCCCAAAGTAAAAGACGAACAAATGAGCCGACAGATCAGGCACGCTCAGCATAATAAGCGCCGGCGCCGCTATCGTCGATGTAATTACATAGTTAGCCGTTGTAGGCGATCCCATCCCAAGGACGAGGGCGGCAATCATCGTCAAAAAGAGAGATGGCAGCAAAGCTCCTCCGGCTAAATCAAGCAGCCCGTTGGCAAGCTTCAAACCGAGCCCTGTCTTTGTTACCACGCCGACGATAATGCCGGCCGCCGCCGTCGCGGCAGCGACAGAAAGCGCCATTCTCGCCCCGTCAGCAAGGGCCTGAATGATGCCTTTGACGCCCATTCTTGTATCCTTGTTAAAAAAGCCGACAATGACAGCCAGGACGATCGAATACAATGCCGCATGCATGACAGTGATCCCGGTCATTAAAAGAAAGACGACCGCAACAATCGGAAGGAGGAGATAGATTTTTTTAAATACCTCTTTGCGGTTCGGCATCTCTTCTTTTCTCAAACCCCTCAAACCGAGCCGCTTCGCTTCAAAATGGGTCATGATCCAAATTCCCGTAAAATAAAGCACAGCCGGTATTGCGGCCGCCTTTGCGATGTCCCAGTACGTAATTCCGCCGCCGATAAACTCCACCATTAAAAAAGCAGCCGCTCCCATAATCGGAGGCATCAGCTGGCCGCCGGTCGAAGCTGACGCTTCCACCGCACCGGCAAACTCTTTTTTGTAGCCGAGCTTTTTCATCATCGGAATCGTAAACGATCCGGATGTGACGACATTGGCAACAGAGCTGCCGCTGATCGTTCCCTGCAGGGCGCTTGAGAAGATTGCCACTTTGGCGGGTCCCCCCGTGCTTCTTCCCGCAACCGCCACGGCGAGATCGTTAAAATATTGTCCCACACCCGTTTGAACGAGAAAGGCGCCGAATAAAATAAACAGGAAAATGAAGGTTGAGGAGACGGCCAGCGGTGTCCCCAAGATGCCTTCCGTTGTAAAATACATGGTCTGAATAAGCCGTTCCAGCGTCAGTCCGTTGTGGGACAAAAAACCGGGCAGACTGGAGCCGTAAAGGCCGTACAACAGAAACAAGCCGGCTATGATCGTAATCGGCAGCCCGACGGCTCTTCTCGTCGCTTCCAATACGAGCAGGACAGCCAATAATCCGACATAGAAGTCAACAGTTGTAATCAGGCCGATTCCTGTGACGATCGTTTCATAATTGATGACCCAATAGACGCCGACTCCTGCTCCTAAAACGGCTAAAACCGCGTCATACCAGGCCACTTTACATGTTCCGGCTGCCTTGAGATTCTTTGTCGCCGGAAACAGCAAAAAGATCAGGCCGAGCGCAAATCCCAAATGAACCGATCTTTGGATTTGCGCTGGAAACACCCCGAAAATGGCCGTGTATAATTGGAATAATGAAAAGCTGAGAAGGCCGGCGAAAGCGATGATCCCAGCCCAGCCCGCAAGCTTTCTCGTCCCGGCCTCAGGATCGTATTTTTCCAGCAGCTCCTGCTGCTCTTTTTCAGAAAGCGACATCCCGTGCTCCTTTTGTTCAGCCATTTATCTCCACTCCCTTCAATTGCTGCAAAACATTGATTTTTTGAACCGACATCCTTGTCCACGAACCCGGGGGAATATAGCGCTTTAATTCGTATTCCTTGCCTTTGTACTTGAGCCTGTGATTTGCCCTCACCCTTCCGATCCGCATATCGATGTACGGAAACGTCCGCTTCATATTGGAAAGGGTGTAAGTTCCGTCTGTAATGATAAGCTTTTCTCCCTGTTCCGCATTTGCCGGCATGCCGACCGCCGGATCATGATATACCAGGGCAGTCTGCCGGATCACCCCGTTTTCCCACACATACGTTTCTGCCACTTTTGTTTTGTGGATGGAATGCGTATAGATGATATCAAACGTTTTTTCCTTTTGCAGGGGAAGAAAAGCCATGACATCATCGCTGTCTTCTTTCTTGAATACAACGGCCGGCATATACGGAATCATACAGGCCGCCGTCACCATACAGGCGCAGCATACAGCCGCAAGCCATGCAAGCTTTTTCTGTTTTCCCATGATCCGCATATCCTCCGCTGATAGAAAAACGATAGACCATGGTTTCAGGTGCGGCGGTCTATCGTTTCAGATATTTACATATCAAAGACAATCGCAGATTACGATTTTTCGATCCCTTTTTCTTTAAAGTATTTGGCGGCGCCCGGGTGAATCTCGATATCGCCCAACCCTTCGAGCGCTGTCTCCGGCTTAATAAACTCACCCTTTGCATGATTGATTTTATCTGCTTCAAACAGCGCTTTCGTCATCTGATAGACCGTATCCTCATCAAGCTTGTCGGTGGCGACGAGCATCGCTTTAACGGCAACGGTGCTGACATCTTGGCCAATGCCGTAGGTGCCGCGTTTAATCGTGTCCTTGGCGTAAAACGGATACTGTTCGATCAGCTTTTTCTGCTTGTCTTCTTCAATATTTAAAATCTTGATTTTATTTTGGGCGGAAAGCCCTTCAACTGCCCCGGTAGGCGTTCCCGCCGTAATAAATGCAGCATCGATCGCTCCGGATTGAATGCCGTCGGTTGATTCTTCGAACGATAGATTTTGCGGTTTAATATCGTCAAAGGTGAGCCCGTGGACCTCCAAAATCTGCTTCGCATTGATATTGACCCCTGCACCTGCGGCACCTACAGAGACCGTTTTGCCTTTTAAATCGTCAACAGATTTGATTCCGCTCTTTTCTGTCGTTACGATTTGAACGGTTTCAGGATAAAGGGCGGCAATCGCTTTGATTCCGTCAATTTTTTGCTTGAACATCTCTTTTCCTTCAATGGCATATGTGGCAATGTCGGTTTGTGAAAAAGCGACTTCAGCCTCACCTTTTTGGAGAGTGGCCATATTTTCAGCTGAGGCGCCTGTTGTCTGTGTCGTAAATTTATCGCCTGTCGCTTCTTCCCAAAGGTTTGCAAACTGTCCTCCAAGCGGATAATATGTACCGCCTGTACCGCCCGTCAGCAGGCTGTAGCTTCCTGACCCTTTAGACGCAGATCCGCCTTCCTTGTCACTTGAGGAATCATTGCTTCCGCATGCGGCCAGCCCCATGACAAGAGTCAGCAAAAACGCCGGCAACGATATGGCTTTCCACCTTTTCATGCATTTTCCCCCTTTTTTGTTATACAAATATCAATCTCATGGATCATAAAAAATGCACTAGTTGTCAATAAATTCGTTAAATTTCAACTGTTTAGTTAATTTTATGTGCGGGCAGTTTTTAATATGCCGCGTCATCCTAAAATCCCGTCCACATCAGGATGCCTTACTGGACATCTTAATCATTGGCCAGGCGAAGGGCAAGGATGATGGAAGGTTGTATTCCAAAACAAAACAAAAACCTGCTAAAGGCTGCAGGTTTTCTGGCTATTTTCGAATATGGACGCTGGAAAACACAAATTTATCATAACGATGCCGTGCAAACGAATATTCGAAAGGCTCGCCGGTATTTAAAAAAGCGACCTGTTCGACTTCCAGCACCGGATCGTCATAGGCGCACTCCAAATACTTCCGGTCCAGCTCCGTCGGCTTATCCGCCCTGATTTTCCGGTGGGAGCCGGCGATTGTCAGTTTTAATGTTTCGGTAATATGCCGATAAACAGAACCGTGAAGCACCTCTTCATTCAATTCTGAAATCAGGTTTGAAGGCATATACGTTTTTTCAATAACATACGGCTCGCCTTCCACCTTCCGCAGCCTGATAATGTGGTACACCGGAACGTTTTTTTCGATTGATAGTCGCTTTGCTACTTCATTTGACGGAAATTCGACATCAAATTGAATGATGCTGCTTTCAATCTGCTTGTTGGCAAGAAGCTTTGTCAGTCCGAGGTTTTCGCGGTCGGTCACACTGACGGGAAGATCATGAATGGACGATTTGATAATAAAGGTGCCGTGTCCCCGTTTCCTGTAAAGCATCCCTTCCGATACGAGGATATCGAGAGCCCTTTTCATCGTCATTCTGCTGCAGTCAAATTCTTTGGCAAGAGAAAGTTCATCAGGTATCGGCTGGTCGGCAGAGTAGTACTCTTCCCGGATTCTTCTCCTCATTTCATTAGAAATATATTCGTATTTTCTCATGTTTTAACCACCAGTACTAAGGATTCTGTTTTATACCAAGCTTCTTTATTATTATATCGATTTCTCGGTTGAAATAAAAAGATGGCCGAAAAGACCATCTCTTTCTGATTCATATGGACTCCAAAATCCTTAGCCGTAACATTTAAAAACCGTTGTTATCTATCACGCGTTTAAACCAATACCCGCTTTTTTTCACCGTCCGTTCTCCGTTTTTATCAAGATTGACGGATACGAATCCGTAGCGGTTTTTATAAGCGTTCGTCCATGACCAGTTGTCCATGAACGTCCACAGATGGTAGCCCTTCACATTCGAACCTTCCTGAATCGCCTTGTGGACCCATTTTAAGTGCTCTTTTATAAACTCAATCCGGTAGTCATCCTGAATCATCCCGTCTTCCCCGCGGAAGCGTTCTTCCCCTTCGACCCCCATGCCATTCTCAGAAATAAAGCATTCAATATTCCCGTAGTTGTTTTTGAGATTCATCAAAATGTCGTAAATTCCTTTCTCGTAAATCTCCCAGCCGCGGTGGCGGTTCATTTTCCTTCCGGGCATTTCATAATGGTCAAAGAAGCGTTCAGGCGTAAAAGGCGCGTTCGGATGAGGCAGGTGTTCTTTTGCCTTGACCCGTCTCGGCTGATAATAGTTGATTCCGAGCAGATCAACCGTATTGTTTTTGATCAGCTCCAAATCCCCCGGTTCCATATCGGGAAGAAAACCTTCTTCTTTTATGATATCGGCCAAAAGCTGAGGAAACTCCCCTTTAACCGCTGGATCAAGGAATGATCTGTTAAAAAAGGCGTCGGCTATTTCTGATGCTTTCACATCTTCGGGATGACGGCTTCGCGGATAGGACGGCGTCACATTTAAGATAATGCCGATTTTCCCGTCTCCGCCAAGCTTCCGGTATGCTTCTACAGCTTTGGCGTTTGACAAAATTTCATGGTAAGCGACCTGAACCGCTTTTTGAAAATCAATTTCGTTCGGATAATGAAAATCGTATAAATAGCCGCCTTCCACGGGGACAATCGGTTCGTTATGGGTAAACCATGTTTTCACCCGGTCTCCGTATAGGCGGAAACATGTTTCTGCATAGGAGACGAAATGGCTGACGACTTCACGGTTTTCCCAGCCGCCGATTTCCTGAAGGGCCATCGGCATATCGAAATGATAAAGGTTGACAAAAGGCTCGATGCCTGCCGCCGTCAGTTCATCAATCACATCGCTGTAAAAGGAAGCGCCTTCCGGGTTCAACTCACCTTTTCCTTCGGGGAAAAGCCTTGACCAGGATATCGAAAAACGGAACGAATGGTGTCCAAGCTCCTTCATCAGCTGAATATCTTCCTTATACGTCTCGTAAAATCTTGATGTCTCCTCAGGACCCACACCGTCAAAAAAGCGGTTCGGCTCTATTTCGTACCAGTGGTCCCAAATATTTTTCCCTTTTCCCCCTTCATTCGCCGCCCCTTCGATTTGGGTGGCGGAGGCTGCCGATCCCCACCAGAAGCCTTTTGGAAACCGGTATTGGGCCTGTGCTGTTTTTACTTCTGTTTTTGACATGTGATCAGTCTCCTTTTACAATCCTATCGTCTTATTTTGGTCAGGCACATTGATTTCCTGTTCTTTTTTCACGTTCATCCGGTCGATGAATGTAAGGAACGGAAACCATATTGCAAAGACGACGGCTAAATTGACAATTTGCAGGATGCCCCCGGCAAGCGAGTTGGTCGCCATCATTCCGCTGATAAAAATCGGAACCGTCCAGGGAATCGTCACACCGGTAGGCGGCGGGACGAGGCCTGATGCCATGGCAAAATACGTAATCAGCGTGACGATCATCGGTGACAATACCCACGGTATGATAATCAGCGGATTCATGACGATCGGCAGTCCGAAAATAATCGGCTCATTGACATTGAAGATGCCCGGAGCCGCTCCAAGCTTGGCTACCTGTTTGAGCTGCTTGCTTTTCATGAACAACAAAATCGCGACAATGACGGCCAAGGTCATACCGGTACCGCCCATGCCGACGGTATACACTTCCATGAACTGCTTATTGATAATATGCGGCACTTCCCCTGTTGCCGTATAGCTGTTTAAATTTTCAAGTGAAAGCGTATTCCAAATCGGGTCCATGACCGCGTTGATGATGATTTGGCCGTGCAGTCCGAAAAACCACAGCAGCTGGGTAAAAAATATCGCGATCAAAGTCGGGATAATACCGCTTCCAAGTCCGACAAGCGGAGCTTGAACAAGGTTGTAGATCAAATCGTGCAAATTCGAATGGAACGCCTGGGTTATGATGATATTGATGATTAAATAGACTGACAGCGTCATTACGGCCGGAATCAGCGCCGCAAATGATTTCGACACTGCAGGCGGAACGCCCGCGGGCATTTTGATCGTATAATTCTTTTGGACGAAGAACCTGAAAATCTCGGCTGCTGTGAAGGCGGTGATCATTCCGAGAAACATTCCTTTCGCACCGAGCCTGTCAACCGGAATGACATTGGCGATCGTTTGTCCGCCTTCGCCGTTTAACATAAACGGCGTCAAAATGAGAAAGGCTGCCAATGCGACGACTCCCCCAAAAACAGCTTCAACCTTATAACTTCTTGACAGATAATAGCCGATCCCGAAGACGACGAAAACGGACATGATATTGATCGTCGCACTCGGCGCGATGCTTAAAGCAGCTTGAAACGCTTCAAGCGCTGATTTGCTCATCATTTTATCAAGAAACGGCAAATTTGTGATGACAACGATAATCGACCCAAAAATCGTGAGTGGAAATGCCAGCATGAACGCGTCTCTAAGCACGCCTAAATACCGGTTGTTATTAAGCTTGCCGGCAATCGGAACTAAAAAACGGCTCAGTTTCTCAAACATGGACTTATCTCCCTTCTATTCTATTTGGCGCATCTTGAATTTTGTCTTTGAAAATTTCCAGAAGCTCATAAACCAGTTCCTTCATCGTGAGACTCGACATCAAATGGTCCTCCGCATGGATTAGAAGCAGAGAAACATCCTGTTTCTTGCCGCCGGCTTCTTGCTGAACCATTTGAAAATGAATGTCATGGGACTGCCTCAGGTCTTCTTCGGCCTGAACGAGCAGCTTCTCCGCTTTCCCGACGCTCCCTGCCCGGTATTCCCTCAAGGACTGGATAACCTTGCTGCGGGCATTCCCACTGTGAAGAATCAACTGAAAGCAAATTTGTTCGTCTGTCAATTTATTAAGTTTTGTCTTTTCCATTTCAATCAATCTCCCATCAGGCTTACCGCCTGTTCATACGCTTTTTTTCCATCTGCCATTCCATATGCCATCATATCAATCACATCAACCCGGATTCCGTATTTGTCCGCTTCTTTTTGCAGCTCATCTTTTAAAAAGCTCATTTGCGGCCCTATTAACACAACATCCGCCTGTTCCATTTCTTTTTTGGCCTGGTCTTGCCCAACCGCCCAAATTTTGGCTTCATCACCGATTGACTTTACGTATTCCTCCATTTTGGTGACGAGAAGGCTTGTCGACATTCCTGAACTGCATGCCAATAATATTTTTTTCATAATGATCCCCTTTCTATATTTAAAAGCGCTTTCAATATCTATTATTATAACTTTTTATTTTTAAATGTCTATACATTTAAAAATAAATGTTTGTATTTATTTTGGCTGATACAAAACAAAAAGCCCTCTCAATTGAGAGGACTTTTGTACAAACCCGTTTACCGCGCTTTTTTCTGAAAGAGGCGGACCGCTTCTTTCGGCACATAAAACGATCCATTGCTTTCGACGATGACGCTGTTTAATTCATATTCTTTTCCGTTGATCCGGATGATGTTTTTGTTGACCGGCATTTCTGCTTTTGCTTTTTTGCGCGATACGGTAAGCACTGGGTTTGCAGGGTCTTTTTTATCAACTTTGACGCGGGCGCCTGCTTTTTTGAACGCTTCGCCGGCTTCAATAAAGATTTCGTTTGTTAATTTGTCTAAATTGAATCCCATCGCTTTGGCCATTGTCTTGGCTATGTCGGTATTCTCGATAAGCCCCTGCGGTTTTTCCGGTCCATACGAATACAGGAAGACGTCTTCCCCTGTGTGGCCTCCAGTTGTAAAGCCGAGATTCGCACGGTTTGCGAGCAATTTAACCAAAACAGAGCCGACAGCTTTTTTGTCTTTCGCGCCTTTCAGCTGTTCTTTTTCGGGTGCTGTTAAATTGTCCAGTCCGTACAGCCGGGCGACTTCTTCAATGTTTGACAAATCATCTTTTAATTTGCCTGTGGCGCCCTCAAGCGTCATTTTCGCTTTTTTGAGCGGATCAATGTATGCCGATACAGGTGTTTGATCATAGCCTTTTGTCGTATTGCTGTTGCCGATCGAAATCCCGCTGTTTCCATGGTCGGAGACGGCGATGACCATTGTATTCTTATCCTTTTTGGCGAACTCCAGTGCTTCTTTGACTGCGTTATCAAATGCCAGCACATCGCTGATCATGCCGATCGGATCATTTTGATGCGCCGCCCAGTCCGGCTTGCTTCCTTCGACAAATAAGAAGAAACCGTCTTTATCCTTTGACAGCGTCTGAATCGATTTTTTCGTCATCTCGGCAAGCGTCGGCTGTTCGGGATGTGTAGTGCCCCGGTCCATGTCATAAGCGAGGTCGCGCTGGGAAAAGGCGCCCCAGATTTTTTTTGATTTGGAACGGAGGAGTTCATCCTTTGTTTCCACAAAATCATACTTTTTCTCTTGAATCACGTTCACGAGGTCTTCATTGTCTTTGCGGTTTTTTTCCTTCGTTCCCGGCTGAAGCGAATCCTTTCCTCCCCCTAGGACAATGTCCATGTTTTGATAGACCTGTTGTTCCCCGAGCACTTCAAAGTTATTACGGTTCAAATGGTGGGCGGAATAGGAAGCTGGCGTAGCGTGCTGAATTTCTGATGTCGCGATGATACCGGTTGCTCTGCCGGTCTTTTTCGCTCCTTCCAGCACATTTGCCAAAGGACGATAATGATCTTTTTCACTGACAGGCTCGGCCCCCGGCGAATTCACCACTGAAGGCTTCACTCCGACATATGAGGAGTTTGACTTGTTGCCCGTGGCCATGGCCGTTCCGGCAGGCGCTGAATCTGTAATCGCCGATTCTGCCGAATACGTTCTGACTCCGCCTGTCACAATGCTGTCCAATGCAAGCGGTTCGCCTTTATACCAACGCGCCAAAGTTGTAGCTGTGGAGCTTGTTCCATCCATTACCATCATAATGACGTTTTTGGCTTTGCGATCTTCTTTTTTCTTCGCTGTTTCCATTGCGGCGCTGCCTGTTCCCGCCGACCCTAAGGCTACAGCACCCGCTAATGTGATGCCGACAATTCTGTTGCGGAAAAATCCCATCTGTACTCCCTCCAAAACTGCTTTTTTACTGACAAGCCTACACTATCATTCCCTTGTAAACAGGTCTTTTATTTTCTATTAATCTTATGTAAATATTCATGTAGTATGATGAAAAGAAGGCCTTTCGCCTTCTTTTTGCCTTATCCTTTTCCAGCCTGAAAACCCGGATATTTCGTCATTCCGCCATCAACATAAAGCGTCAGCCCCGTGACATAGCTTGCTTCGTCCGACGCCAGCCAGACCGCGCAGGCCGCCACTTCTTCCGGTTTTCCGATATACCCGATCGGAATCAGTTCGATAACTCCTTTTTTCAATTCAGGATCTGCAAATTTTTCGGCGTTAATCGGCGTATCGATCGCACCTGGTCCGATGGCGTTCACACGGATGCCTTTCGGAGCGTATTCAAGAGCGAGCGTTTCCGTCAATAATTTCGCCCCCCCTTTGCTTGCTGCATAATGCACAAAGTGAGGCCACGGAATCTGCTGGTGAACGGATGACATATTGATGACAGACCCTTTGATTCCGTTATCAATCATATAGCTGATCGCTTCCCGGCATCCTAAAAACATTCCCGTCAAATTGGTTGAAATCACGCGATTCCAATCTTCCAGCGACAAATCCTCTGAAGGGACTTCATTTTCAACGCCGGCATTATTCACCATGATGTCAACCGAGCCAAACGAATCAACCGCTTTATTGATAAGCGCTTTTACGTCTTCTTCTTTTGAGACGTCCCCCTGAAAAGCGACCGCTTTGGCGCCGCTTTTTTCAATTTCTGTTACCGTTTCTTCCGGGTTTTCTTCTTCTTTAAAATAGTTGATGACGACGTTGGCCTTTTCCGCACCGAACCGCAATGCCATCGCTTTCCCAAGGCCCGTGCCGGCCCCTGTGATCACAACCGTTTTTCCATGTAAACTTGGATACATGTCTTTGATTCCTCCTTATGAAAACGATTTGTTCTGATAGGTTGCCACAGAACGGCGGAAAGCATGCATCCGGCAGGAACCAAAAAAACCGCAGCCGTTATGGCTGCGGTTTGTCGCTATCATTTATTTCATCCACTCAGTGTGGAAAATGCCTTCTTTGTCTGTACGCTCATACGTATGGGCGCCAAAGTAGTCGCGCTGTGCCTGAATCAAGTTGGCCGGCAGCGTCGCTGTGCGGTAGCTGTCAAAATAAGCGAGAGCGCTTGAGAAGCACGGTACCGGAATTCCTTGTTCAACCGCAAGGGAAACCGTCTTGCGAAGTGCTCCTTGATAGCTTTCAACAATGTCTTTGAAATAAGGGTCAAGCAGCAGGTTGTCAAGTTCAGGATTGCGGTCATACGCATCTTTGATTTTTTGCAGGAAGGCTGCGCGGATGATGCATCCACCGCGGAAAATCATCGCGATATCACCGTATTTTAAATCCCAGCCGTATTCTTCTGAAGCGGCTTTCATTTGGGCGAAGCCTTGCGCATAAGAACAGATTTTGCTCATGAAGAGGGCTTTTCTGACCGCTTCAATTAGTTCTTCTTTGTTTTCCGTTACCGGTTTCGCTTCAGGACCTGTAAGCAGCTTGCTCGCTTTGACGCGCTCTTCTTTCATCGCCGAGATGAAACGTGCAAACACGGATTCCGTAATAATCGGAAGCGGAACGCCAAGGTCAAGCGCGCTCTGGCTTGTCCATTTTCCTGTTCCTTTTTGGCCTGCTTTGTCTAAAATCACGTCAACCATCGGCTTGCCTGTTTCTTCGTCTTTTTTCGTGAAGATATCAGCAGTGATTTCGATCAGATAGCTGTCAAGCTCTCCTTTGTTCCACTCTGCGAACACTTCATGAAGCTCATCAGATGATAAGCCGAGAAGATTCTTCAGAATGAAGTAAGATTCGGAGATCAGCTGCATGTCGCCGTATTCAATGCCGTTGTGGACCATTTTGACGTAGTGGCCCGCACCGTCCGGCCCGATATAAGTCGTGCAAGGTTCTCCATCCACTTTTGCGGAAATCGCTTCAAGAATCGGCTTGACAAGCTCGTAAGCCTCTTTTTGCCCGCCAGGCATAATAGACGGGCCTTTCAGCGCGCCTTCTTCACCGCCGGAGACCCCGGTCCCGATAAAGTGAATACCGCTTTCGGCAAGCTCCCTATTGCGTCTTTGCGTATCTTTATAATATGTATTTCCGCCGTCAATCAGGATATCGCCTTTTTCAAGATGAGGCAGGAGCGACTGGATTGTAGCGTCTGTCGGCGTTCCCGCTTTGACCATCAGCAAGATTTTGCGGGGCTTTTCAAGAGATGCGACAAACTCTTCAATGCTGTATGTGCCGACAACGTTTTTGCCTTCGGCCTCTTTCAAAAACTCTTCCGTTTTCTCGCTTGATCTGTTGTAGACAGAAACCGAAAATCCGCGGCTTTCAATATTCAAAGCCAAGTTTTTTCCCATAACTGCTAAACCAACTACACCTATTTGCTGTTTTGCCATGTCTAACGTCCCTTCTAAACGCTTTGCATTAATAATTTAATTTTTATTTAAATTGAAATTACCATACTTTGACCCACATTTTCAAGCTATTGATCTTTTCTTCCTTCTTGGAAAAAATCTTTGTTAAAGCTTGTTCCGCTCGTGTTGCTTTCTTTTTCGACGGCTTTGACCCCTTTTTTGATCAGCGCTGTTCCAAATTTTTCATTCAGTTCTTCCACCAGCTTTTGAATCGGTTCATCCTTGGCATCCTCTTCGAACGAAAACAAATCGAGCTGTTTGAAAGCCTCCGTCCGTTTGACAAGCCCTGTCCCCGTAACGCCCAGCAGCCTGACCGCATCACCTTGCCAATGCTGTTTGAACAGCGCTTTTGCTTCCTCTGCGATCTCATCCGCTTGATCGGTCGGATTTTGAAGGGTCTTGCTTCTCGTCATGTTCGTCCAGTCGGCGTAGCGGATCATGATAAAGAGCTTCGAAGCCATGACTTCCTTTCGCTTCAGCCTGTTGCTGACAGATGCGGACAGCTTGTCAAAAAGCCGGTTGAGTTCCTTTTCATCTGTGCTGTCATGCGGAAGCGTCGAAGAATTGCCGACGCTTTTAAACTCATAAATTCTGTCGGGGTTTACCTCGCCAAAATCGATTCCATTCGCCCTTCTTTTTAATCTCGGGCCGTTGATGCCCAAAAGCTGCTTCAAAGCGACTTCGTCTGCGCGGGCCAGATCCGCGATCTTTTCAATGTTCAGCGTTCTCAGCTTTTCAGCGGTCTTTTGACCGATTCCGTACATCTCGGCTATATCAAGGGGCCAGAGTACGTCAGGCACCTCACGTTTTCTCAAAATGGTAATGCCAAGCGGCTTTTTCATATCCGAAGCCATTTTCGCCAAAAATTTATTCGGCGCGATTCCGATGCTTGACGGCAGAAGCAGCTCTTTTTGCAGACGCTCCTGGATTTCCAGGGCTGTTTTATACGCTTTTTCCCGATACGGCGTGTCCGTCAGGTCCATATATCCTTCATCGATCGATACAGGCTCCACAAGATCCGTGTATTCTCTCAGCACTTGAAACATTTCCCTTGAAGAGCTTCTGTAGCGGTCAAAGTTCGGAGGTTTTACGATCAGCTCCGGACAGAGGCGCTTTGCCTCCCACAGCGGCATAGGGGGTTTCACGCCGCGGGCTCTCGCTTCATAGCTGCATGTAACGACAATCCCTTTTCTTTCTTTCGCATTCCCTGCAATGGCGAGGGGCTTTCCGCTCAATGAAGGGTCATACGCCGTTTCAACGGAAGCGTAGAAGCTGTTCATATCAATATGAAAAATGACTCTTCCTTTATGTTTCCCGCCAGTCAAAACGGCTTCCTCCTTATCTTCTGATTAGACATATCAACCATACTTATAGTAAGATGTTATTGAAACGGAAGTGATAATCGTGATTCTCGAATCCTTTAATGATGCATTTTTTCTGTTTGAGTTTTTCACAATCATTTTACCCGCGCTGACGGCGATCGGAATCGCCCTTATTTTAAGAAATTGCTATACGGGTGAAAATTGGAAAACAAAACGGATTGAAGAAAATAAACCGATTCATTTTATTTATAGAATCGATTTTCTCGTTATCCTATATCATCGCATTACCTTATGGATTAGTAAAGTGATTCGCATGAAGGCTTCGTCGAATGATGATGAAGACCATCGTTTCCTTCTTCTTTCAATTTAACAGGTGTACGGGTGCTCGCTGCGGGCCCCGGATAAGAAGGAGGAAAATGTGTTGACCACAAAATTAAAGCAAATGTTTACAATCGCAATATCTTTATTGATGTTTTTGGCTGTAGGCGGGCATGCCTCAGCTGCAACCGGAGCTCCGAGTTCTGACGGGAACTTTTTCCAGCATTATATTGTGCTTCCTTTCTCAGAGCTGATTAAAGGAATCGCCGGATTTTTCAACGGCAGCTACGGGCTTTCGATCATTGTCGTGACGATCATCGTCCGTTTTCTCGTGATGCCGCTGTTTGCCAATCAGTACAAAAAACAGCGGACCATGCAGGAAAAAATGGCGCTCGTCAAGCCTGAAATGGATGCCATTCAAAGCAAATTGAAAAAGACGAAAGACCCTGTGAAACAAAGGGAAATTCAGCAGGAAATGATGAAGCTTTACCAAAAGCACAACATCAATCCGCTGGCGATCGGCTGTCTGCCGATGCTGATTCAATTTCCGATTTTGATCGGTTTTTATTACGCCATCCGCTCGACGCCTGAAATTGCCACACATACTTTCCTTTGGTTCAACTTGGGACATTCGGATATCATCATGTCTTTATGCGCCGGCCTGATGTATTTTATCCAGTTTTATGTATCGCAAAAATTAAATGCACAGAACGCGGCGCAGTCAAACCCGGCGGCACAGCAGTCAGCCAAAATCATGGGCTTCTTTTTCCCTGTGATGATGACGGTCTTTTCAATCAACGTACCGGCGGCCCTTCCGCTCTACTGGATGACAAGCGGAATGTTTCTGACCGTTCAAAACTTCGTCTTTCATCAAATGTATAAAAAGAACAAAAGCATACAGCCGGCTGAAACAGCTACGAAATAAAAAAGGCTGCGCCTATTGGGCGCAGCCTTTTTTGATTTCTGTCAGCCGGCAGTCGTGTGTTCATGATCAATGTGTTCGGAAATCGTCTCAAATCCGGCAATTCTTCCCGTGACGGCGTCCAGATCCAATTGAATGATCAGCTGACTGTTTCGTTCCAGAACGCCTTTGAAGCAATCCGACTGTAAGTGAAAGGGTTTGATGTCACCCTCATGAATCGCAATCATCTCTTTTGCATCTGATACAAGCAAGCCGGCCAGGCCTATCTTTGATGAAAAAATCAGCAGCTTGCTTTTTTCGTCAATCGAAAGCGGCTTATGGTGGAGGATGACGCCGGCGTCGATCACCGGAATCATCTCTTCCCGAATCTTGGAGATCCCGCGGACTTCGGGAGGAAGCCCGCTGATCTCTTTCAGATGTCCCATCCGTTCAATCGCCTGAATATGACGGATGTCCGCTCCATAGTCTTCCTGATTCACTTGAAAAAGTATGGCATGTTGATTTTCCACGTTGAACCCCTGCCTTTATTATGAAGGATTTGCAACTTCCTCAATAATCGCAATGACCATTTCAGCTGTTTTCACAAGCTCTTCAACCGGCATTTTTTCATTTTTCGTATGAATTTGTTCATATCCTACAGCAAGGTTGACGGTCGGAATACCGTGGCCCGCAATGACATTGGCGTCGCTGCCGCCTCCGCTCGTCAGCAGTTCGTATGGGCGGCCGATTTTTTCGGCGGCTTTTTTCGCAACCTCGACCACGAGGTCTCCATCTTTGTATTTAAAGCCGGGATACATGACTTCAATCTCCACTTCGGCGCGGCCTCCCATTTCGGCGGCTGCCGCTTCAAAAGCCTGCTTCATTTTCTCGGTTTGCTTTTCCATTTTTTCCGGAACGAGCGAACGGGCTTCTGCCAATATCTCAACCTGATCGCAGACGATATTGGTTTGTGTTCCGCCTTCAAAGCGGCCGATATTTGCCGTTGTCTCCTCATCAATGCGGCCCAGCGGCATTTTGGCAATCGCTTTTGAAGCGATCGTAATCGCGGAAACGCCTTTTTCCGGTTCAACTCCCGCATGGGCTGTTTTTCCGTAAATTGAGGCCTTCATTTTCGCTTGGGTCGGAGCGGCTACAATGATATTTCCGACCTTGCCGTCGGAATCAAGGGCATATCCGTATTTTGCTTGAATGAGCGAACGGTCCAAGGCTTTCGCTCCGACAAGTCCCGACTCTTCACCGACCGTAATGATAAATTGAACCGTTCCATGGGGAATATTCTTTTCCCGTAAAACCTTTATGGCTTCAAGCATTGCCGCAAGCCCGGCTTTATCATCGGCACCCAAAATCGTCGTTCCGTCCGTTTTGACGTAGCCGTTTTCCACGACCGGCTTCACACCATTGCCAGGGACAACGGTATCCATATGTGACGTAAAATAGATTGTATCCGCTTCTTTTGTTCCCGGAAGCGTGCATACGAGATTACCCGCCCCGTGTCCTGTCGCTTTCGCGCTGTCATCCTCAAAAACATCCAGTCCGAGAGCCGTAAATTTTTCTTTCAGCACTTTACAAATGTCTGCTTCATGTTTTGTTTCAGAATCAATTTGCACGAGTTCTAAGAACTCTTCCAAAAGGCGTTTTTCATTCATATTCGTTTCCCCTCCTATTTTTATAGCGGTATGTTTCCATGCTTTTTGTCCGGCCGGATGTCCCGTTTGTTTTTCAGCATGTCAAATGTTTGAATCAGCCTCTTCCGCGTCTCTTTCGGATCGATGATATCGTCGATCATCCCATGGCGGGCGGCAGTAAAAGGACTTGCAGCTTTCTCGAATGCCCTCATGTGCCGCTCTTTCTCAGCTTCAGGACCCTTTTCCCCCGCAAACAAAATATCTGCGGCTTCCCCGGCTCCCATGACGGCGATTTCGGCGTTCGGCCAGGCAAATACGGCATCCGCTCCAAGCGCCTTGCTGTTTAAAGCCACATAAGCACCGCCGTACGCTTTTCTTACAATCACCGTTACCTTGGCTACAGAAGCTTCGGCATATGCATACAGGATTTTGGCTCCGTGCCTGATCACGCCGCCATGCTCTTCGCGAATTCCCGGCAGGAAGCCTGGAACATCAACAAGCGTCAAAATGGGAATATGAAAAGAATCACAAAAACGAATAAAACGGGATATTTTATCAGCTGCATCGATGTTCAGACTGCCTGCCAAATGCTTCGGCTGATTGGCGACGATACCCGCCGCTTCTCCTGCAATTCTTGCAAAACCGATCACCGCGTTTTTCGCAAAATGCTTTTGCACCTCAAAAAATGTGCCGTTGTCAGCGATTTCCCGTATGATCTGTTTCACGTCATACGGACGCTGGCTGTCTTCCGGCAATAAAGTCATCAAGCCGGGTCTCAAATCATCATCCTCTGCAGGCCGCGGCCGGACCGGCGGCTTCTCTTCATGATTCTGCGGAAGATAGGATAAAAGCTTTCGCACCTCTTGAAGGACAGACTCATCGGAATCCCCGGAAAAATGAGCATTGCCGCTGATTGAATTATGTATGGATGCGCCGCCCAGTTCACCGGGGCTGACATGCTCTCCTGTAGCTGTTTTGATGACTTTTGGCCCTGTGATGAACATCCGCCCCGTTTTTTCATTCATAAAAACAAAATCGGTCAAAGCCGGAGAATAAACGGCACCGCCGGCGCATGGACCGAGGATGACAGAGATTTGCGGAATGACGCCAGAACAAAGGACATTTCGGTGAAAAATATGACCGTATCCATTTAATGATAGCACACCCTCTTGAATTCTCGCACCACCTGAGTCGTTAAGACCTATGAAAGGCGTCTTATTTTTAAAGGCAAAATCCATGACGTCCGCTATTTTTTTGGCATGCATCTCTCCGAGCGCCCCTCCGCTGACGGTAAAGTCCTGGGAAAATAAAGAGACGGGCCTTCCATGAATTTTTCCAACCCCCGTTACAACGCCATCGCCTAAAGGGCCGCCGGGCTGCCTGCTTCGCACAAAAGCGTTCAGCTCGACAAAACTGCCCTTATCAAGCAAAAGTTCGATCCGCTCCCTCGCAGTGAGCTTCCCTTTCAGCTTCTGTCTGTCGATCTTTTCCGGTCCTCCGCCAAGCGCAGCAGTTTGGCGGATTTTATCTAAATCATCAAGCCTGTCATACATATTCATTCTTCCGCTCCTTCCCATAAAATTTCTCATCCTCACAAACTTGTCCGCTGAAGAAAAGCAGGATAAAATGGTAGAAGAAAAACTAAAACAGAGGTGAACAGCTTGTCTCAAAAAATGATTAAAATCATGGTTTTTGTAATGATCGGTATCATGGTGCTGACGAGCCTTCTTTCAGGAATCAGCATGATGTTTTAATACAGAAGCGGCGGAAGGAGCAGGCCCTTTCTCAGGAAAGCGGCCTGTTTTTTTGACAGCGCGTCTGATATATGGGGCTGGATTGTCGGCAAAAGAAAGAAAAAAAGCATGAGCTTCTCCTTCTTCATTAGATTGACCAATGAAGGAGAAACTCATGCGATCAGGCAGGAGATTTAATCCCTTTAAAATAACTTTTGATCACCAAATATTGTTCCATTTCACCGAGAAAATTGAAAAGGGCTGCGCGCGCTTCAAATTCTTCACGCGTCGTCGGCAGCTCCATCTCCTCAATTTCCTCTCTCATCTTCACGAGACGCTTTAAAAATTTATGAGCCGTATTTCCCGGATGGATGGCCCCTCTCAAGTCATGAATAAACTCTGCGATCATATGCCCCTGCTCAACCGTCATCGAGATCGACGTAATCTTCGGAAGCACCCTTTCAATGATTTCAAACTGTTTTTCACGCATTTTAAAATAGTTGTAATACAAATTTTCGTGGCGCATAAAGTGATTTTCCACATCGCGGTATGCCAGTGTTTTCGCTGTATTGATCAACCGGTGCGTCTCAGGTATTTCCTTTCCCGTCCAGTCCTGTTCCCCTGTCAGCAGATAGCGCTCGATTTCCTCAAAAATTTTCGCGAAATTGTCTTCGATTTTTTGCTGGTACTGCTTGAGCTGCTTGTCCAAGCTTGGCATGTACAAATTCATGAGAAGCGCAACGCCGATCCCGGTAATGATAATTAAGAATTCATTCCAGATGAGAGAAAGCGTAATTCCTTCAGACATATAGAGATGAAGAATGATAACCGAGCTTGTGACGATCCCTTCTTTGATTTTCAGGATAACGGTTGTCGGAATGAAAAATAAAAGCATGAGGCCGATGACAGCCGGATGATAGCCGATCAGTTCGAAGAACATATATGAAAAAACAATCGCCAGGCAGCATGCAGCAAAGCGAGCCCATGACGCCTGAAGAGAGCGCTTTTTCGTCACTTGAATACAAAGGATGGTGATAATGCCTGTTGAAACAAAATTATGCAGGCCCAGGAGCTGGGCAATATAGATGGCAAGTGCCGTTCCAAGCGCTGTTTTTAACGTGCGGTAACCTATTTTAAACATCGTAAACCCCAATCTTTTAATCAATAGTTTGCTAAAATAAATCAAAAAAGAAGAAGAACTATGTCTTCTTCCGATTATTTTATAGTATTTTCTCCAAAAAGTCTTGAGCTCTTTGCGATTTTGGAGAAGAAAAAAATGTTTTCGGGTCTCCGTCTTCGACAATGGTTCCTCCATCCATAAACAGCACCCTGTCGGCGACTTCTTTTGCAAAACCCATTTCGTGCGTGACGATCACCATCGTCATTCCGGTTTTCGCCAAATCCTGCATGACCTGGAGCACTTCCTTCACCATCTCGGGATCAAGCGCTGACGTCGGTTCGTCAAACAGCATGATGTCCGGATTCATCGCCAGCGCCCGGGCGATGGCCACCCGCTGCTTTTGTCCGCCTGACAACCGGTTTGGATAGGCGTCTTTTTTATCGAGAAGCCCGACTTTTTCGAGCAGCTCTTCCGCCTTTTTAACCGCTGTCTCCCTGCTTTCTTTTTTGACATTGACAGGCGCATAGATGATGTTTTCAAGAACGGTTTTATGCGGGAACAAATGAAAATGCTGAAAGACCATTCCGATGTTCTCTCTGATTTTCAACACATTTGTTTTCTTGTCCGTAATCTCCTGATCCTTGATGAATATGCTTCCTTCCGTCGGCTTTTCAAGCAGGTTCAAACAGCGCAAAAATGTCGATTTTCCCGAACCGGACGGGCCGATCACCGCGGCCACTTCGCCTTTTTCAAAGGAAACGGAAATATTTTTGAGCACTTCGAGCTTTCCGTAGGATTTTGAGAGATTGCTAACGTTAATCATTGACATTCAGCTTCCTTTCAATCGCTTTGCCGGCAAACGTCAGAATCAGAACGAGCACATAGTAGATGAGGCCTGCAAACAGCATCGGTTCAAGGGGACTGTAAATCGCCGCTCCCGCCTGATAGCTGCGTCTCATAATATCGCCTAGGCCGATCACCGTCACAACCGCCGATTCCTTCGTCAGTGTAATCGATTCGTTGACAAGTGCGGGCATGATATTTTTAAAAGCCTGCGGCAGCAGGAGATCCTTCATCATTTTCGCATATGGCACACCAAGTGCCATCGCTGCCTCTTTCTGGCCTTTGTCGATCGCATTGATTCCGGCCCTGATGATTTCCGATACATAGGCGGCAGAGTTCAAACCAAACGCGATCACCGCCGCCCAGTAGGCATCGATATCAAATCCCAGAACCTGAGGCAGGCCGTAGTAAACAATCATCAGCTGGAGAACGAGCGGCGTCCCCCTGAAGATCGATGTATAAAAATCAGCGATCCAAGCGAGGCCTTTTATCGAGCTGATTTTCAGAAGGGTGATGAAAACCCCGAGCAAAAATCCAAATACCGCCGCAGCGGCGACTACTTTCAATGTAACGCCAAGCCCTTCCAATATAAAGGGCATTTCCGGTATCGTACTTGAAAAATCAAGAAAATTCATAATGACTCTCCTTCTCCCGCGTCCATACAGAGACGTACAATCGCACCTTAGCAAAAAAAGTTCAACAAAAGAGTTGAACTTTTATGCTTACTTTTGTGTGTCTCCGCTGAACCATTTTTCTTTCAATTTATCCAATTCTCCGCTTTTCTCCATTTCATCAAGCGCTTTGTTGAATTTCTCCGTCAAATCGCTTCCTTTTTTAAAGGCAATCGCGGATCCGGCTTTTTCATCCGGTTCTTTTGGAAGGTTGAAACCGACGAGTTCTGCATTTTTATTGATATATTTTTCGGCAACAATGTCTTCGATAATCGCTGCATCAAAACGGCCCGCTTTGATTTCTTCAGTTAAATCTGAAATGCGGTTGCGGTTTTCAACTTTCAAATCGTAGTCTGAAGTCAGTTCCTTCGCTTTTTCTTCCTGTATGGAACCAAGCTGGACGCCTACCGTCTTACCTTTCAGGTCTTCCAGCGATTTGATGCCGCTCGATTTTTTCGTGACGATCATGTTGTGAGCCGTGTAGTAAACCTTTGAAAAATCGACTTGCTTTTTGCGTTTAGGGGTCGGTGTCATCCCGGACAGTACGATGTCCACTTTGTTTGTTTTAAGGGCTGTCACCAATCCGTTGAAATCCATATCTTCGACTTCGATGTCATGGCCTGTTTTTTTCGCAAGCGCCTTGGCCAAATCGACGTCAAATCCGACGATTTTGTCTCCGTCTTTCGATTCAAAAGGCGGATAGTCAGCAGACGTTCCCATCACCAATGTTTTTTTATCGTCTGAGCTGCTCGTCCCGCAAGCGGCCAAAGCAAATGTGACACACGCTGTCACTAACAGTAAAAGCCATTTTTTCATGTTGTGTATCCCCCTGAATCATTTTGAATATTTATTCGTTGATATGTATTTTAAACATTTTCTGAGTCTATTGCAATACTATTTTAAAAAATAACTAAAAAACCTTTTCGGCGGCTTGTATAAATGAATCCCCCCCTGTCGCTTCTATCCGTCCAATTGCATATATATGAATTTTTTATACAAAAAAAGCCTGCCGTACAAATCGGCAGGCGGTGTTCTTTATACTTCTTCACAATACTCCTCAAACAGTCCCTGAAGCTTCGTGATGACGGCCATCGGCTCATATCCTTCAATCTCATGGCGCTCAACCATCTTTAAAATCTTGCCGTCTTTTAGCAAAGCGAACGACGGAGACGATGGCGGATACCCTTCAAAATATTCCCGGGCTCTCGCCGTTGCTTCCTTGTCCTGGCCGGCAAAAACCGTTACGAGATGATCAGGCCGTTTATCATAGTGGACAGCATGATAAGCGGCAGGTCTTGCAATTCCGCCGGCACAGCCGCAGACAGAGTTCACCATGACAAGCGTCGTCCCTTTTTTCGTCAGCGCTTCATCAACCTCTTCGGCCGTTTTTAATTCCTTGTAGCCGGCGGCCGATATTTCCTGTCTTGCCTGGCGGACGACATCATTCATAAACAAATTAAAATCCATGTTCACTTAAGTCCTCTCCTTTTTCATCATCTTTTTTAATGATACTTTGAAACCGCCGATACCGCAAATCAGCTGTTTCATCCCCTGTAAGGTTTACCGCGGGGAACGATCGGGGAAACATAAAAAAGAGGACAGGTGAGCCATATGAACAAAAGAAAAGCCATGCTGATTTACAACGGCAATGCCGGTCAAAAACATATCCAAAAAACACTGGGCGCCGTTGTACCGATTCTTTCTCAAAAAATAGATGAATTGATCGTTAAACCGACGAGGCAGAAGCACGATGCTTTTCACTTTTGCCGGGATGTCGGGGAAGATATCGATCAATTATTCATACTAGGCGGGGATGGAACAGTCCACGAGTGCATAAACGGAATCAGTCCGCAGAAAGCGAAGCCTCAGATCGGCATTCTGCCGGGCGGAACATGCAACGATTTTTCGCGGGCGCTTCAGATTCCGCAGAACATTGAAAAGGCGGCGGAAGCGCTTGTCAACGGAGAGCCGGTCTCTGTCGATGTCCTGAAAACAGAGGAGCATTATTGTTTAAACTTCTGGGGCATCGGGTTTATTGCAAAGGCTTCAAGCCATATCAATCAGACGGAAAAAGCGCTATTGGGAAGAATCAGCTATTTTACCAGTGCGTTGAGGATGATCTCGAACCTCAAGCCGTTTCCCTTCAAGCTGTCGATTGACGGAGACGATTTGACGGATGAAGCGGTGATGATCTTGGTGCTGAACGGGCAGTTTATCGGAACCAGCCGGATTCCGCTTCCAACAGTAAGCATTCATGACGGCAAAGCGGATGTCCTCGTGTGCAGGAACACGAATCTGGCCGCATTAAAAGAGCTCTTTGCCATGGAAGAGCCTGAGCTTGAATCTTTGAGAGGGGAGCTTTCATATTATCAAGGAAAGACAATCAAAGTGGAGACCGCTGAAAAGATGGATGCCGATACTGACGGTGAAATTTACACGCAGACCCCCGCTTCAATTGAAGTGCTGAGCGGGCATGTACGCATGCTCGCCCCGGGAGATAGAGAAAAAAGCTGACCCGTTTCGGGCCAGCTTTTTGATGTTTAATAAACGGATGTATTCTCATCGATATGTTCTAAAATCTCTTTCACACGAGCCAGGAATCTTCCGCAAATCAGGCCGTCAAGAACCCTGTGGTCAAGCGACAAGCACAAATTCACCATATCTCTGACAGCGATCATTCCATGCTCCATCACAACGGGACGCTTCACGATCGATTCAACTTGCAGAATGGCCGCCTGCGGATGATTGATGATGCCCATTGACTGGACAGAGCCGAATGAGCCGGTATTGTTAACAGTGAACGTTCCCCCGCTCATATCATCGCTTGTCAGCTTGCCGCTGCGCACCTTGTGTGCCAAGTCGCTGATTTCTCTTGCAATGCCTTTAATTGTTTTTTCATCGGCATACTTGATGACCGGCACATACAAGGCATCTTCTGTCGCCACTGCGATCGAGATGTTGATATCCTTTTTCTGAATGATCTTATCGCCGGCCCACATGCTGTTCATTTGCGGGAATTCTTTCAGCGCCTGGGCGACCGCTTTGACGAAGAAAGCAAAAAAGGTCAAATTGAAGCCTTCTTTCTTTTTAAATTCGTCTTTGATGTGATTGCGGTAGCTGACAAGGTTTGTGACGTCGACCTCCATCATCGTCCAGGCATGCGGGATTTCATGCTTGCTTCTGACCATATTGGAAGCAATGGCATTGCGAATGCCTGTGACAGGTATTTCAATGTCGCCGGCCGCGCTTTTCGGCGCCGGCGTTTCAGGAGCTTTCCGGACACGGTCCGCTGCCGCTTTCTGAGTGGCGGGCTGTTTTTCCTCCGCCTCCCTCTGAACCGGCGCGGCACCTGCTGAAATGATGCGCTGAAGATCCTTCCGGGTGATGCGTCCGCCCGCTCCGGTTCCTTCCACCTGCTCCAAATCGATGCTATGCTCTCCCGCAAGACGCAATACAGCAGGCGAGTAGCGCTTTTTATTCGACTTGTCCGCCGGTTCCGCTGCCGGCTGTTCTGTTGCTTCAGGTTCTTCTGAAGCAGAAGGTGTTTCCTGCTTTGATCCGTCTTTTGTTTCGACCTTGCACATGACGTCTCCGACCTGCAAGGTCTCTCCTTCTTCTCCGACAAGCTCCGTAATCGTTCCCGTAAAAGAGGAAGGCACTTCAGCATTGACTTTGTCTGTCATCACTTCAGCGATCGGGTCGTATTTGTTGACATGATCACCGACGCTGACGAGCCATTTGCTGATCGTTCCCTCGGTTACGCTCTCTCCGAGCTGGGGCATTGTCATCTGTTCCACTGCCATACGATTATCCTCCTCACGTG
The DNA here is from genome assembly GCF_033261025.1 of Bacillus sp. KICET-3. NCBI lineage: Bacteria > Bacillati > Bacillota > Bacilli > Caryophanales > Bacillaceae > Bacillus > Bacillus sp. KICET-3. Next base: position 2,898,480 of record NZ_CP137345.1, read on the forward strand.
TTTTTAAAACTCAGCCAGCTCTCTCATAGCCGCTTCTGCTTTATCCGGATTCACCATAAAGTATTTTTCCATTGTCGGCGCATACGGCATTGCCGGGACATCAGGTCCTGCCAGCCGCTTGATCGGCGCATCCAAATCAAATAAGCAATGCTCGGAAATGATCGCGGCTACTTCGCTCATCACACTGCCTTCTTTCGTATCCTCAGTCATAAGAAGCACTTTGCCCGTTTTGGAAGCGGCCTCAATGATCGCTTCCTTGTCGAGCGGATATACCGTTCTCAAATCGAGGATATGGGTGCTGATGCCGTCCTTTGCAAGCCGTTCAGCCGCCTGAAGGGCAAAGTGGACGCATAAGCCGTATGTGATGACAGTAATGTCTTCGCCTTCCCGTTTGACATCTGCTTTACCGATGGGCAGCACATAGTCGTCATTCGGGACCTCTCCTTTTATGAGGCGGTAGGCTCTTTTATGTTCAAAAAACAGCACCGGGTCTTCATCGCGGATGGCCGCCTTTAAAAGCCCCTTTACATCATAAGGCGTCGAAGGCATGACGATTTTCAGCCCCGGCTGGTTGGCGAACACGGCCTCAACCGACTGGGAGTGGTACAGCGCCCCATGGACGCCTCCGCCGTACGGAGCCCTGATGACGATTGGACAGTTCCAGTCATTGTTTGAGCGATAGCGGATTTTCGCCGCCTCAGAAATAATTTGATTGACCGCGGGCATGATAAAATCAGCAAACTGCATCTCCGCGACAGGCCTCATTCCATACATAGCGGCGCCGATTCCGACACCGGCAATCGCGGATTCAGCCAATGGGGTATCCATGACCCGCTCTTCTCCAAACTGCTCATAAAGGCCCGCTGTCGCCTTGAAGACTCCGCCCTTTTTACCGACATCCTCTCCTAGAACAAAGACGCGCGGATCTCTTTCCATTTCCTCTTTTAAAGCCAATGTGACAGCATCTATATATGACATAACAGGCATTGGTTTTCCCCCCTACTCTGCATAAACATGCCGCAGCGCATCTTCAGGATCGGCATACGGGGCATGTTCAGCGTAATCTGTTGCTTCATTGACGGTGTTGGTGATCTCGTCTGAAATCGCTTTTTCTGATTCTTCACTGAGAAGTCCGGCTTCTTTTAAGTAGTTGGCAAATGTAATGATCGGATCGTTTTTCTTCGCTTCGTCCACTTCTTCCCGGCCTCTGTAGCTTCGGTCATCATCATCACTGGAGTGAGGGGTCAACCTGTATGAAATCGTTTCGATCAATGTCGGGCCTTCTCCTCTTCCAGCCCGCTCCCTCGCTTCTTTGACCGCTTTGTACACTTCAAGCGGATCATTTCCATCCACGGTGACTCCAGGCATTCCGTAGCCAACAGCCCGATCGGAAATTTTTTCACAGGCCACCTGCTTTTCATACGGAACAGAAATGGCGTATTTATTATTCTCGCACATGAAAATGACAGGAAGTTTGTGCACCGCAGCAAAGTTTGCCCCTTCATGAAAATCTCCCTGGTTTGAAGAGCCTTCGCCAAATGTTACAAATGTGGCGATATTCTTGTTGTCAAGCCTTCCCGCGAGTGCTACGCCGACGGCATGCGGAACTTGCGTCGTAACCGGCGAAGAACCTGTGACAATCCGGTTTTTCTTTTGCCCGAAGTGGCTCGGCATTTGTTTGCCCCCTGAATTCGGGTCCTCCGCTTTCGCGAAGGCGGAAAGCATAAGCTCCTTTGCCGTCATGCCAAAGGCAAGCACAACGCCCATGTCTCTGTAGTACGGAAGAACATAGTCGTTTTCACGGTCTAAAGCGAAAGCCGCGCCGACTTGTGCGGCTTCCTGTCCTTGGCAAGAGATCACAAACGGAACTTTTCCTGATCTGTTCAGCAGCCACATCCGCTCATCAAGCTTTCTTGCTAAAAGCATGGTTTTATACATGTCGATTGCTTGTTCATCTGTTAAACCCACTGCTTCATGACGATTATTGCTCATTTATTTCACTCCTTCATGCTTTTTAAAAATGAATCGCTTTTCCATCAACGGCAAGCGCGGCTTCTCCAATGGCCTCAGAAAGCGTCGGGTGCGGATGGATCGTTTGACCGACCTCCCACGGCGTAGCATCAAGCACTTTTGCAAGTCCGGCTTCGGAAATCATGTCTGTCACATGCGGGCCGATCATATGAACACCCAAAATATCATCTGAATCCTGATCTGCGACGATTTTGACGAAGCCATCCGTTTCTCCGTATACGAGCGCCTTCCCAATTGCCTGAAACGGAAATTTCCCGACTTTGATGTTTCGACCTTCCGCCTTGGCCTCTTCTTCTGTCAGACCGACAGATGCAGCTTCAGGGCTTGAGTAGATGCACTTTGGAACGAGAGAGTAATCCATTGAATGCGGATGTTGATCTGCGATATGTTCGACAGCTGTCATCCCTTCATGGGAAGCAACGTGTGCAAGCTGCAGACCGCCGATGACATCGCCGATTGCGTAAATATGGGACTCCTTTGTCTGATACATGCTGTTTGTCGCGATGAAGCCGTTTTCGATCTGAATATCGGTGTTTTCAAGGCCGATTCCTTCTACATTGGCTTGCCTTCCGACTGAAATCAGCATTTTTTCGGCGGAATACGTATGCGTTTCACCGTCTTTTTCAGCTTGGATGCTGATCGTTTTTCCTTTTTCCAAACTGTCAGGCAACACTTTTGCCCCGGTTATGATCGTGATTCCTTTTTTCGCCAAACGGGTTTGCATTTCTCTCGATATGTCCGCATCCTCAGTCGGTAAAATTCTGCCGGCATATTCAACAACCGTTACGTCAACGCCGAAGTCGTTGAGCATTGAAGCCCATTCAATGCCGATGACTCCGCCGCCGACAATGACGATCGATGCGGGCAGATGCTCGAGTTCAAGGGCATCGTCGGAGGAAAGAATGTTTTCCCCGTCAGGCTCGAGCCCTGGAAGCGACCGCGGTCTTGAACCGGTGGCAATAATGACGTTTTTCGGAACGAGCATTTCATTTTCAGCGCCGCTGGCCATTTCAACCGATACCGTCCCGGGCATCGGAGAAAAGATCGACGGCCCGAGGATTCGCCCGATTCCTTCATATACATCGATTTTTCCTTTTTTCATCAAATGCTTCACACCGTTATAAAGCTGATCGACAATCTTTTGTTTTCGGCTTTGAACCTTGGAAAATTGCAGCTCGACTTCCGGAACGTTCACTCCGAATTCTTCCGCTTGTTTTGCCGTTCGGTAAACCTCAGCGCTTCTCAGCAGCGCTTTGGACGGAATGCAGCCTTTGTGGAGACATGTGCCGCCAAGCTTCCGTTTTTCAACAACGGCTGTTTTCAATCCGAGCTGCGAGGCTCTGATCGCGGCTACATAACCGCCCGTCCCGCCTCCAAGAATCACGAGATCATATTCTGTTGCCATGACTTTTCCCTCCTACCGGTTCGGATTCGGATATTGTTTTGCCTCTTCTTCGCCGTTCAGCACCCGAAAAGCGCCCTCAGCCAATGCCTGAAGCTCGTTTTCGCCCGGGTATACGATGACATCCGAAATCCAGTCTATGTATTTTCTGATTGAAGAAATAAATGTTTTTCCGTAAGCCAGTCCGCCCGTCAAAATGATGACGTCAACTTCTCCTTTTAATACGGCGCTGGCCGCTCCGATTTCTTTTGCAATTTGATATGCCATCGCTTCATAGATAAGCGCCGCTTTTTGATCGCCTTCCCGAATCATTTTTTCCACCTTCACCGCATCTGACGTGCCAAGGTAGCCGGCAAGCCCTCCGCCGCCGATGAGCAATTTCATTAGCTCATCACGCGTATATTCGCCGGAAAAGCATAAATCGATGAGATCGCCTGCCGGAATGGTGCCGGCCCGCTCAGGACTGAGCGGACCTTCCCCATGGAGGCCATTGTTGACGTCGATGACCCGTCCTTTGCAGTGGACGCCTGTCGTAATGCCGCCTCCCATGTGGGTGATGATCATTTTCATATCTTCATAGCGCTTGCCGAACTGCCAAGCCGCTTTCCGGGCCACCGCCTTTTGGTTGAGGGCATGAAAGATGCTCCTCCTTTCAATTGCGGGGGTTCCGGAAATTTTTGCGATGTCCGACATTTCATCAACGACAACAGGGTCGACGATGAACGCCGGGATATTGAGGCCGTCGGCAATTTCCCTGGCGATGATCCCTCCGAGGTTTGAAGCATGCTGTCCTGCATAGCCGTTTTTCAAGTCCTCGATCATCGCGTCATTTACTTCGTATGTTCCGCCTTCGATCGGCCGAAGCAGGCCTCCCCTTGCACAAACGGCATTCAATTTTGAAATATTGATGCCCTGTTCGTGCAGCGTTTCTAAAACAGCCTGCTTTCTGAACGAATACTGGTCGATAATCGTTTCATATTGCTGAAGCTTTGCCCCGTCATGGCGGATTGCTTTTTCAAAAATTGAACGGTCATCGTGAAAAACGCCGATCTTTGTAGATGTTGATCCCGGATTAATGACGAGAATACGTTTTTCCTGTATGTGCATTGATTTAAAACCTCCAATTTGAACAGGGGGGATTTTTTAACGTCTGCTTAAAATGTGATGCCCGTTTTGCAAAAATTGGCTTCTTGAACGGCGCATCCGTTCAATCCGCTCTTCAGCAAGCCGGTCTGCCGCCAAGTATGTCGGAATGCCGTCCCGTTTAGAAATGTCAAGGACCCGCTCAATATTTCCGTAAATGCCTTCGACTTTTTTGAGCGCCCGCTCTGAATTATAGCCGTAAAGCTCATCCGCAACATTGATGACGCCGCCGGCATTGATGACATAATCCGGCGCATAGACGATGCCCATATTGTGAATCTGATCACCGTGGCGCGTTTCTTTCAGCTGATTGTTGGCCGCTCCGGCAATGACTTTGGCTTTGAGCTGCGGAATCGTATCATCGTTGATGGTCGCTCCGAGTGCGCACGGCGCATATATATCGCAATCCTGCGAATAAATATCATCAGGATCTACAGCGCGGGCGCCGAAGTCAGCGACGGCTCTCTCGACCGCTTCTTTATTAATATCCGTCACAATCAGGTTTGCGCCTTCTTCATGAAGGTGGCGGCATAGGTTGTAGGCTACATTTCCGACACCTTGAACAGCGATGGTTTTGCCTTCAAGCGAGTCTGTCCCGAAGGCTTCCTTCGCCGCGGCTTTCATCCCTTTATATACACCATAGGCTGTAACTGGAGAAGGGTTTCCCGAAGAACCGAAAGCCGGGGAAATTCCCGTTACATAATCTGTTTCATCATGGATGATATCCATATCTTCAACCGTCGTGCCGACATCTTCAGCGGTAATGTACCTTCCGTTCAACCCTTGGATGTAGCGGCCGAAGGCGCGGAACATTTCTTCATTTTTATCTTTGCGCGGATCTCCGATAATGACGGTTTTGCCTCCGCCGAGATTCAATCCGGCAGCCGCGTTTTTGTATGTCATTCCCCTTGCAAGACGAAGCGCATCTTCTATCGCGGCTTCTTCATTTTCATACGTCCACATTCTCGTGCCGCCCAAAGCGGGACCGAGAGTTGTGTCATGAATCGCGATGATCGCTTTCAAACCGGACTCTTTATCTTGGCAAAACACCAATTGTTCATAATCGTACTGTTCCATATATCGAAATAGTTCCATTTCTTATTCCTCCTCATGTCGTGCTTCAGACGTACAGAGCGCCAAAGCAATCGAATACAGTTTGTTTTCCGCGGAATCGGCCCTGCTTGTTAAAGCAATGGGCGCTTTTGCTCCTGCCAAAATGGCTCCCACTTTTGCATCCGCAAAATGAATCAGTGATTTGTAGAGGACATTGCCGGTTTCGATCGACGGAACAAGCAGAATGTCGGCCTGACCGGCCACGATTCCGGAAATGTTCTTATGCCTGGCGGCAAGCTCCGAGATCGCGTTGTCCAAAGCAAGAGGCCCGTCGACGATACAGTCCCGGATTTGCCCCCGGTGATTCATCTGCGTTAAACTGGCCGCATGTAATGTAGCTTCCATCGCGGGATTCACCGTTTCAACAGCGGCAAGGCAGGCGGCTTTCGGCATGTTTACACCGACAGCTCTCGCGACACGCACTGCATTTTCTAAAATCTGCTTCAATTCTTCAAGCCCCGGCTTGATGTTCATCGCCGCGTCTGTCACATAAATCAGCCTGTCAAATCCGTTTACTTCGAATGCCGCAACATGTGACAGCACACGAGAGGAACGCAGGCCGTATTCTTTATTCAAAACGGCTTTCAAAAGAACGGCCGTCGGAAGATGACCTTTCATCAGTACATCCGCGTTGCCGCTTTTGACGGATTGAACTGCGATTCTCGCGGAGGATTCCGGCGTTTCCGAATGAATGATATCGACGTGCCGTTTTGACATATCAAGCTCTTCCATCATATGCCTGATTTTTTCTCTGTGCCCGATCAGCAAAAACCGGGCAAACTCTTTGTCGACTGCAAGCTTGACGGCTTGAAGGACTTCATCATCTTCTGCATGTGCGACGGCGACCGTTTTATTTTCCAGTTCCGCCGCTTTTTGAAATAATTGTGTCAGCTTCATAGTACCCACCTTTCTAAGCAAACATCCGCCCTATTATCATGCAAGTTTCGTGCCAGACCAAAAAGAGGGATCAGTACGCAGACCTGCTTAAACTTCTGCACAATTTTGCATTAGATTATGCAGTTTATTGCATGCTTTCTTTTGCAAGGTTGTATTTATCCATTTTGTAATAGAGATTCCGGATGCTGATGCCCAGCGCCTTTGCCGTTTTAGTCCTGTTATATTGGTGCTTTTCAAGCGTTTCTTTAATCACGTGCGCTTCAAAACGCTCAACGGCGTCTGAAAGCTTTTCATTTTCGATTTCAGCTAAAGCAAGGCTGGTGTCAGCTTTTTTCTTCGGGCCGTCCGCTTCAGGAAGGTGCTCCAAATCAATCCATTCCATCTGGGGCTTTAAAAAGATCATCGCCCGCTCAAGGACGTTTTCCAGCTCCCTGACATTCCCCGGCCACTTTCTCGCTTTCAGCGATTTGAGCGCTTTTTTCGTCAGACCCTTTACATTGCGGCCGTATTCTTGATTGATCTTTCCGATCAAATGGCGGCTTAAAGCCTCGATATCCTCTTTTCGCTGCCTCAGCGGCGGAATCGATATCGGATAGCGGTTGATGCGGTAGTATAAGTCTTCGCGAAACCTGCCTTCGGCCAGCGCTTTTTCAATATTGACGTTGGTCGCGGCAATAATTCTGACGTTCACCGGAATCGGCTTTGTACCGCCGACCCGGACAATTTCTTTTTCCTGCAGGACGCGGAGCAGCTTTGCCTGTGTATTCTGGGAAAGCTCACCGATCTCATCCAAGAAAATGCTTCCGTTATTGGCTTCTTCAAAGAATCCTTTTTTTCCGCCGCGCTTTGCTCCGGAAAAGGCGCCTTCCTCATAGCCGAACAGCTCTGATTCAAGCAAAGATTCTGATATGGCCGCACAGTTCACCCGGACAAACTTATTATACTTTCGGTCACTTTCGTTATGTATGGCATGGGCAAAAAGCTCCTTCCCCGTACCGGACTCGCCCCGCAGCAAAATTGTGGCAGGCGTTTTCGCCCCCAATTTCGCCTGCTCAAGGGCCACAAGCATTTGCTCGCTTGACCCGATGATATCGGCGAATGTATATTTCGCTTCAAGCGTGCGGATAATCTGGCGCGCCCTGTTCAATTCCTTTGTCAGCGACTGAATTTCGGATACATCCTGAATAACGCCGACACTTCCTTTTAAAATGCCGTCGACGATGATCGGCGCAACATTGACGATCACTTCTTTTTTGTTCGGGCCGACCTTCATTCTCGCGCCTCTCACAGGCCGCCTTGTTTCAAGCACCTTCAAATGCATGCTTTCGCCTTCCGATATGTCGGTATTGGCCGGTTTGCCAATCACCTGCTCTTTTGTCAGACCGGTCATCTTCGTATAGGCCCTGTTGATCATCATTCCGATCCCGTTTTCATCGACGACGGATATCGCCTCATCAGACGACTGAATGATCGCTTCAAGCATTGTTCTGACTTCTTTCAGGTTTGTCACTTCTTCAGCCAGTTCAACCGCATCTGTGATGTCTTTGAAAATGCTGAGCGCGCCTAACAGCGTTCCTCCGTCATCAATAATCGGGATCCTCGTCGTCACGATCTGCCTGTTCGGATGTAAAAACTGCTTTTGGTTGTATTCAGGCTCTCTCGTATTGAGAATGCGCGGAAGCTTCGTCGTCGGGATGACCTTCTGAATATGCTGGCCGATCGCTTTCTCCCGTTTTGTACCGGTCATTTCCTCAGCCATTTTATTAAACAGGATGATTTCTTCATTGATATCGATAAAAATCATGCCGTCATTCATGGAATTAAAAATCCGGTCATGTTTATATGTCTGTTCTTTTAACATTTGGATCAGCTGCTGTTTTTCATTCATCAGCTGAGAGATGATATACGCAAGCGAACCCGGGACGACAATCGCTCTGTCCGGTTTCTTTCGGACGAGCTGTTTTAACACATCAGGATCGCCGGTCGTTTCAATGATGATATCGATCTGTTTATTGATGTACGGCATCCAGTCCAGAGCCGTTTCAATCTCGTTTTTTTCCGCAATGGACATCCCCGGCGCCTTCGGATTTTTGTCAATGACCGCCTCAATATGCATTGTTTTCGTTTTCAGCAGCAAGTCTAAGAGAGCGGTCCCCCCTTTTCCAGCACCTACAATCAGTACTTTTTGCTTCATCCCTTTACCCCTTTGTATGAAAAATTTTGCACACTCAGATATTCATTTGCAACAATTTGCACAATATCTATGTTATCACGTTTTCCTTTCTTGACAAACTTTTTTTTCAAATAGACAATAAAGGTAAATAAATGGCAAGGGGATTCGAGTATGGGGAGACTGATCGCACTGCTTATTTTGCTAATACCGGGATGCATGGCAGCCGCAGGCATTAAATTGATGCGCGACACTGTATTCGGGGTATTAAACAGCCCGTTTCAAATACCCTGGCTGCAAGGGCTTGCGGGACTGATTCTATTCGCGGCAGGGCTTTACCTTTTAGGCGGATTTATTTTGTACAGAGACAGAAAGCGGAACCAGGTAAGCGAACGCTTCAAAAAAAAACAAAACAACCGCAGGGCTTGAGCATTTTGTTCCCGTCCATTAAAAAACGCCGCAGATCAAAATCCGCGGCATTTTTTTATAAAATGCTTTCCTTCAGCTTCATCGCTTTTTCGGGAAAATCGGTGAAAAACCCGTCAACACCGGCTTCCATCAGTTTTTTCATGTCCTCTTCGCGATTCACGGTGAACGGTCTGACCGTTTTATTGTTGCGGTGGGCATTTGCGATCGTTTCCGCCGACATCGAGCGCAGATACGGATGAAATCCGGTCGCCGGAATCATGTCAATGTATTGTTCAGGCTTATAAAGAACATCCATATAAAGCGCGGCCAATTCAATATCGGGATTCAGCCTCCGGCAATAGGCGAGGCTCTCATGGTTAAAAGAAGAGATGATGATGCGGTCCTCAAGTTTATATTCAGAAATCAGCGCCATCACTTTTTCTTCCATTCCTTCATAGCGGACGATGCTGTTTTTCAGCTCTACATTAATAAGAAAGCTGCCTTTCACCGCCCAGTCGAACACCTCTTCAAGGGTGGGAACTGTGACAAATCCGGTCTTTTCAGAAAAACGGTAGCTTGCGTCCCCCTGCTTGATCTCTTCATATGTAAAATCTTTTATATAGCCCTTTAATGAAGTCGTCCTGTCAAGCTTCTCATCATGAATCACGACAAGCCGGCCGTCTCGCGTCATTTGTACATCAAGCTCAATGCCGTCGGCACCCGCTTGAGCCGCATGTTCAAACGCAGTCATCGTGTTCTCGGGATAAGTCCCTGAAGCCCCTCTGTGTGCAAAAACTTTTGTCATGTCAGTTCACCTCAAAATGATTTCAAAGTCCATCCTCATTATGACGGTCTTATGATTTACTTTCCACACATAGGCCTTTTTTTAACATAAAGATTACATTTTAAGCCCCGGTAATGGACGGGGCTTGGCGATTAATCATAATACGAAACGACAGCCTCGGCAATCGCATCGGCGGCTTTTTCCTGATAGACGGAGCTTCCGAGTTTCTGCGCATCGGATTTATTGGTGATAAAACCAAGCTCAACTAAAGCACTCGGCATTTGCGAATGTTTGATCACATAAAATCCCGATTCCTTCACTCCCCTGTCCTCGGTGCCGAGAGCGCCGGGAAGATGCTCCTGAATGTCCGCCGCCAGCCGTTCGCTGTCAGCCGCTTTATATGTGGCGTCAAAATATGTCTCTGTTCCCGCCGCTTCAGGAGCGGCAGAATTGGCATGGATGCTGATGAAAAGGTCTGAACCATTTGTACTCGCTTTGGCCACCCGTTCTTCAAGACTCAAAAACGAATCACCCGTCCTTGTCACGACCGTGTCGGCTCCTTCTTTTTCCAGCTTTTCATTCAGCAAATTGGACACATCAAGATTGACATCCTTCTCCAATAGTCCGTTTCCGACCGCACCGCTGTCATCCCCTCCATGCCCGGCATCCACATAAATCGTTTTTCCCGAAAGCGGCTCAGCCGCAAACGCCCCGGGCAGAATCATGACAAACGAGAACAGGAGCAAAGCCAAGCTCTTCCATAGTAAATTCACGGTTTCTTCCTCCTCATTTTCAATCTATCATTCTTTCTTTTTCAAATCTTTCAGCTGAAATGTTCCATCGTTCGCTTTTCGATACTTGACTTCCACCTTTGTATACTCTTTGATCCCTTTATATTTGTCCCGTTTTTCGGGAGGGACCTGCAGCATCGTCTCCTTGCCGTCAATGTTCACAGCCACCGTATGCTGATCCGCCAAACCAATAAAAGTGCCTTCCTTTTTCAGCCATTCGCCTCCCTCTGCTTTCCGGCTCCCGTCGCCGCTTTGCTGCTCTTCATGCTGGATTGTCCCGCAGCCGGCCAAAAGCAGCATGGCAAACAACACAAAGATGACTCCCTTTTTCATCTCGATCACCTCATCCGCTGGTTTTTTCTACACCCCGTACAATATCTTTAACACTTCCTGCCTGTAAAGCAGCCCTCCCCGGCGGACCGCTCCCGAAATCCACAGCCGAATGTCTCGGTCATTTCCGGTTGTTAGCAGTCTTCCGCCCACAACCGTCCATGAAAAACGATCTAGCAGAAGTGATATTTGACTGTAAAATGGGAAAAAGCAGAACTTTTTCATCATTTTTCGAGCACCCCCTGCTCTCAAGGAAAAGGGAAGCGTTCTTTCTACATAAAAAAACGTCTTTTCCACTGGGAAAAAGACGTTTTATGCGGCTTGGCGCTTGATATGATTCAGTTTATGATAAAGTATGGTATTTCGTGAGACAATCGTCGGAATTTGAAAGCGACCAATAAAAAAGGAATCCCGATCCTGACGAGCTCCCTCCTCATCCGTTTGTTCTGATAAATAAATCATTTAAAGTGTTGCAACACGATCCCTTCCCCGTCGCTCAATTCTATTTCTGCATATGCTCCATTTATAAACGTCATTTGCGGGGGAACATGACCACAATCAATATCAAATATAATTGGGATTTGAAGTTCAGCGGAAAGATCCCGGTAAACTTCTTCAATTGTGTAATTGGCGACAGGAGTATTCGCCGGACTTCTCCCAAACATAATCCCAGAGCAATCGTCAAACCAGCCGGCTAATTTCATTTGTACGAGAGATCTGCGCAGATCAGTCGTTGATAACTCGCAATTTTCAAAAAACCAAATAACAGGATCACCTTGTATATCATGTTCTTTAAAATGTTTTACGCACCCATACGATGTACCGACTAAATGCCTAATTGTATCAATACAGCCGCCAAGCAGCCGTCCTTGTATGTTTACTTCTTTATTCACCGTTGTTTTCCAACAGGTCTTTTCAGTCAGATTGAATACGCAGGGAGCAGGGCTATCAAACTCCCATTCTTTCTGATAATGTTCTGATGAAGATTGCCGGACGGATTCATTTTCTTTTGTCGATAAAACAGTCTCCCACATTGCTGTCCTATTATCTGAAAACTCCCCTCTTAAATCAACTAAATTTGTTCCATGCGCAGTAGCCATACCGGTTTTCAAAGTAATAGCTAAAAGCAACAGACTAATATCCGAATATCCCAGCATCCATTTATTCTTCATATTTTCAAAGTCAATATACTCAAGGACTTCAATAAGCAGTTCCCCGCCCCAAGGAGGGAAAATGAAATCAATCTCATCATTGCGCATCATATGATTAAATTCCGCTGCCCTTTCTATGGCAGGAGCAGATCTCGCCTTGTCCTGAGTCCAAACGGTATCGCCGCAGACGATATGATAACCCAGCTTTTTCATGCGACTGCACGCAGCCTTCAATACACCATGCAACTCAGGCGGCACTCCCGATGATGGGGCAGTTACTCCAATGGTTGCGCCTTTTTGCAGGAATGGATATCGTATCATGGAGACCTCCAGTGTTTTTCATTATTTTAACATGAATACCATTGTATGTGATCGACTCTTAGAGCCTTTACATCTTCAATATTTACGACTGAAACATGGTTGTGGGCAAAACCGCTATCAACGGAAAATTTGCACTAATATTAAATGGCAAAAGCCCCAGCTCTAAGAAACGGGCTATATTTATTTATAGGCTTTATTTCGACACTCTTCTGCGTCACTAAAGCATACCTATCTTATCGTAAGTTTATTCAATACCGAAAAACTCTCAAACATAGCCATGTATTTTTATAAAGGCTTAGGATGCATTGTTCCATTTAAAACTTTTTAAAAATGCAAGAAAACTTTTAGATAAAGGTTAATCCATTCTAAAGAAAGAGGAGCTTTTGATATTATTTAAACAATAAACAATCCATGACGAAAAAGGACATATACAACAAAAAAAGCCAGCTCAACTGAGCCTGACTTTTTTATTAATAATCGCAAACTTTATCTTTACATTCGGGTTTTCTTTCGGCATCGACTGTGAAGGAGCCAACTTCGTCATTTGACTTATCGTAAATACCCCATATTTTCTTTTGCTTATCACCATTTAGATACCCTTTTATATCAACTCCGCCCATCGGATTCACTTCGTAGTCATCAGAATAATCAATTGACTGAATGTCATTATAATTCGTTTTAATAAAGTCTGTCATTCTTTCCTTAGCCAAATTAAAAAGTTCTTCTTTTTCTCTGTTATCATGTTGTTGCTTCATAAAAATTCCTCCAAATGTTATAATAACCAGAGCAAGAAGGATAATTATGTATTTCCTCATAAAACCATCCTTTCCTCCTTACATTTTACATAGTTTAAGGGGTTATGCACATGAATAAAAAGTGCGATATTCCTAATTTAACGGACAAAGATTATTATTTTCTTAGCCAAAACACTTATAGTACAGAGAAAATGAAAGAAGCTTTCAAGGAAAAAACACCTATAGAGAGCAAATCAAATAAAGCTTATTACGTTGATAAAATAAAGAGGGACTCTGATACTGGACTCGACGCGTATATTTTTGTTCAAGCTAAGAAAAAGAACGACAAATGGATTAAACCTGATAAACCAGAAAACGTCGTCGTAGCCTTCGCGGGGACAGATCCGAAAAGTCAATTCTTTCAAGATGTTATCGATGCTGATGGCGGTAACGTCGTTATGGGTCTTGATCCAAAAAAGAAATCGCAATACATCATCGAAAAAGATGCGAAAGATACATCCAAAACACTAGGAAAATACAACGCCACCCCCTCACAAGACGCAATACTCAGCTCCGGCAACTATAAATTGATTACGAAAACATCCCAAATCGGTCAAGCCGACGATCTTGTAAGAGAAATCAAACAAAAATATAAAGGCACTTCGACAGTTGTTTCAACCACCGGACACTCGCTCGGCGGCGCAGAAGCGGAATACAGCGCAGTCAACAATGATATTTATGCTGTGGCGTTCAATAATCCATCCGTTGTTAAATTGCATTCGGAGGAAAAACAGAAGGAAATCAACAGCGGTAAATATGACTCATATGTAAAATCTATCGTTAACCCGGACGATATGACCGGCTCCGGGTGGTGGGATGAGTACCTGCGGCATGCAGGCCGAACGATATATACGAAAGATCCCTCGATTTCCCGTGCGGAACGACAAATACGACTTGATCCCAAGTTTAACGGCGGTATATTGGGTATGGTGTTTGGTGTCGCTTCAGACTACATTACTACAACTGCGATGGGAATGCCGGACACCCACGGTCTCAATAAAGGAAACTTTGCATTCGATGAAGACGGCAACGTTCAAAATATAGAAGGCGATAAGCTCGTCTACGATAAAAATTTAAAAGCGATGCTGCCGCCGGAGGTTGCTTCCGGAAGCGGTGCGATCAAAGTTACGCCCGAAGTCGCTAAACAGCTTGCTGAAAAAGTAAATGCGATCATAAACGACCTTCGCACGATGAAACGAGAAGCGGAAAACGCCTATCAGGAACATGATGCCGCGATAAACGATCTGAAATACGATACCTATCGCCAGGTCGGCCGCGGCTTATACGATCAGCTTTCACTTGAGGATGTGAACAATACGCTGAATGATTTGGCGCAGTCGTTTGACAAAAAAGAAAACCCGCTGTTTTACGATGTTGATGCCGAAGCGGCCTATATCGCATCACTGCAGGACACGATTTCAGATTTAGAGGAAATCAGCGGCTATCTCGGGCAAATCGCAAAAGATTTCAAATCAAAGGACAAGATGCTCGCTAATTGGCTAAAATTATAGGAGTTGAGTAAATGGATACGCTAGATAACTTCATCAAAAAGCAGAACGACCCGATGGAGAAGCGCAGGCAGCTTGCTATGCTGAAAACGGGTATGAGAGGTGCGGCCGGAACAAAGCTCGAATCTGTTTGCAATACCCTCAGACCGAAATTTAAAGCAGGCGACATTCAAAGGGAAATGAACAGCGTCTATTCATCGCTTCTCTACAGCTTCGAAGGAAAAGCGCAGCAGGCGCTCGCTCAACGGATCAGCCAAAGCGCACAGCAGCTGATCAAAACAGAGCAGGACGGAGAAAGCTTTGTGAATGGGTTTAAGACGAGATAAAGACGCCAATTACGGCGTCTTTTTTTGTGTAGTTATTAGAAAAGATACGCATAAATCATCGGAAAACCCGCTTCAAATAAGCCTTATGAAGCCTTATGCTCAAGCCGCAGCTTATCAGCCACCATCGCGATGAATTCAGAATTCGTCGGCTTTGCTTTTGACATGCTGACGGTGTAGCCGAACAGCGATGAGATGGAGTCGATGTTGCCTCTGCTCCAAGCGACTTCGATGGCGTGGCGGATCGCCCGTTCGACTCGGCTTGCGGTTGTGTTGAATTTTTTGGCGATGTCCGGATACAGCACTTTTGTAATGCTGCCGAGCAGTTCAATATCGTTATACACCATCGAGATGGCTTCTCTCAAGTACAGATATCCTTTGATATGGGCGGGAACTCCGATTTCGTGGATGATGCTCGTGATGCTGGCGTCCAGGTTTTTCTTTGGTGATTCAGGCTGCGGACGCAGAATGCTGTTTTGGGCTGAAGGGGCGCGGTGTGTCATTTGTGACCCGTTTCCGCTGACCTGGCGGATATGGCCGACAAGGTTCTCCATATCGAATGGTTTTAGAATAAAATAAGATGCGCCCAAATCCACGGCTTTTTTCGTCACGTCTTCCTGGCCGAAAGCTGTCAGCATGATGACGTTCGGCTGTTTTTTGAGCTGGGATTCCCGCAGTCTCTCCAAAACGGCCAAACCGTCGAGATGGGGCATAATAATGTCCAGCACGAGAACGTCAGGCTCCTTGTCTTTAAACAAAGAAAGGCATTCTTGGCCATTGTAAGCCACGCCGATCACTTCCATGTCATTTTGACCCTCGATATATTCGCTTAATAGGCCGACAAGCTCCCTGTTATCATCAGCAACACATACTTTAATTTTCTCCACGTTTCTTCCTCCCCAATGTGTATGTTGATAAAATTCATCATTCTTTTTCTAATATGTTTAATTCGACAGCGTCACATTATTCCCTTTTTAAAAAATTGATTTTTGCAATATTAGTGGTATATCTTGCTTTTTTTCGGTTTTTTTCTGATTTTCTCGTTTTTTCGACTTAAAATGAAACTTGACAAACAGAGGAACGTGAATTTGTCGAAAAATCTTTTCCTCCTCTATTTTAACGCACGATGATGAAGAATGAAAGGTGTATGAGAAAACTGCCGGGAATCCCGGCAGTTTAGCTTGCTTTATCCTTTTTGTAGATATCGATTCCCGCTTCAGAAAGCATCCATTCAATGTGAACGCCATAGCCGCTGGTTGGATCATTGACGAAAACGTGTGTGACCGCTCCGATGATTTTTCCGTTTTGAATAATCGGGCTGCCGCTCATCCCCTGAACGATGCCCCCTGTTTTATGAAGCAGCCTAGGGTCTGTAATTTTCAGCACCATTCCCTTTGTTGCCGGGAATTTTTGCGGAGTTGTGCTGACGATTTGGATATCGAACTTTTCGACCTTATCGTTTTCAATAACCGTCAAAATCTGTGCCGGTCCTTCTTTGACTTCATTTGAAAATGCAATTGGAATGGCTTTGTCTGAAACACGGTTTTTGATGGGCTGATGAAGCGTCCCGAATATTCCAAAAGGACTGTTTCGGTTAATATCGCCGATTACTTTTCGTTCAGATGCAAAACGGGCCAGTTTTTCTCCGGGATTTCCGCCCGTTCCTTTCTCGATTGACGTTACAGTTGATTTTACGATCTGGCCGTTTTCTACGACGATCGGTTTTTTCGTGTCCATATCGGAAATGACGTGCCCCAAAGCCCCGTATTTTTTCGACTTCGGTTCAAAAAAGGTCATTGTGCCGATTCCTGCGGCAGAGTCCCTGATATACAAGCCGATTCTGTATTTGTCTTCAGCCTGGTCCTTTTCCGGGACAAGCTTTGTTTTGATCTCCTGTTTATCCCTTTTGATGAGCAGATTTAAGGTCTCTCCTGTTTTCCCAGCCTTTTGAATAAAAGGGGTGATATCATTCATTTTTTCGATTTTCGTTCCGTTGATTTCTGTGATTATGTCGCCTACCGCGATTCCGGCTGCTTCACCTGGTGATTTCTTTCCGTCATTTGTATTGATTTGGTGAAAACCGACAACCAATACCCCGACAGAGTGAAGCTTTACGCCTATCGACTGCCCGCCGGGTACAACCTTTAAATCGGGAAGAACATTTACTTTTGTTTTTTTGACAGGAAATCCGGCAAAGTCGTAGACGAGCTCCGCTTTTCCATTTTTTTCGCCTTTTATTTCCACTTCATGTTTATTTTCTTTTAATGTGAACGCTTCTGATGAATCGTCTTGAGGTGTACTGACGGATAAGCTTGTTTCGACAGCGCGTGAATCCGTCTCAAAAATGTTCATGTTTTTTGGTATTTCAATGTATTCTTTGACCGGTTTGTAAAATCCTACACTTATTAAAGAAACAAGGAGAATTATACCCACAGCTTTTCTGATTTTTTCAACATCCACCTTTTCACTCTCCTCGCACCTAACCCACACCATGAGAAATTCTTTCGCTACATTCATTACTTTTGCCTTCCTGACAATGATTTATAACTGTGAACGCAAGAAAAACATTGGATAAAATGATAAAGAAACGTTTGCATAAGAAAATAATAAATTCGACGGATCCAGTCAGGCAAAAATGGAAAAACAAAAAATAAGCTGTTCAGACTGAACAGCTTATCCGGTGGTTTTGACGAGTTTGGCCTGATGCAAAAGCTCCTTTGCATGGCGCTTCGTCAGATCTGTCACTTCGACGCCGGCAATCATCCGGCCGATTTCCGATATTTTTTCCTGTTTTGACAATGGTGTGACGCTTGTTGTCGTTCGTCCGTCCTTGGACTGTTTTGTAATTAAAAGATGCGTGTCCGCCATTGCCGCTACTTGCGGCAAATGGGTGATGCACAGCACTTGGGAGCCGATCGATACGCGGTGGATTTTCTCGGCGATCGCCTGCGCCACTCTCCCGCTCACCCCGGTGTCCACTTCGTCAAAAATGATCGATGTGACGTCCTGCTGCGCGGAGAAAATGCTTTTCATCGCCAGCATAATTCTTGACAATTCGCCGCCTGAAGCGACTTTTGACAAGGATTTCAGCGGTTCGCCGGTATTGGTCGAAATTAAAAAGCGGACGCTGTCAATCCCCTGCTTTGTCAGATGAACAGGGGTTCCGTTCACGACAGGTGCTTCTTCGCGGGCATCTGCCGTTTTCAGTTGGAATTCGGTATCGAACGTCGATTTTCCCATATAGAGCTCTTTTAGTTCCTGCTGAATCTGGTTGGCAAGTTTTTTCGCCCATGATTTTCGGATATCTGACACATTCATCGCTTCGATCGCGACATCTTTGCCGACTGATTCGAGCTCCTCTTTTAATGCCTGCAGATGGCTGTCACGGTTTTGGATACGATCGATTTCTTCCTCGATTTTCGCGGAATATGCCTGTATATCTTCAACAGTGGCGCCGTATTTTCGCTTCAATTGTTTGATTTCGTTCAATCTGGATTCAATGAAATCGAGCCGTGCCGGATCGTATTCCAAGTCGTCCAGCATGTTTCTGATTTGAAAGGTTGAATCCTCCAAAATATAGTAAGCGTTGGCAACAGATTCAGATATCTTTTTCAGTCCGTCATTGATGCCGGAGACATTCTCCAGCTCGCTTGATGCCATCCCGACCCAATCGAGTCCGGCCTGTTCGTTGCGAAGCGCGTTATAGGCATTTTGCAAAGCTTCATATATTTTCTCAAAGTTTGAAATCTGCCGGCGCTCTTCCTCCAAAAGCTCGTCCTCTTTGGGCTCGAGGTTTGCGGATTCGATTTCATCAAGCTGAAACTGAATCAAATCAAGTCTGTGGGCCATTTCCTGTTCGCTTTCAGAAAGCTGTTTCACCTTTTTCATGACGTTCATATAGCAGCTGTAAACTTCCTGGTAGGCTTTCAGCGCTTTTTCGATTTCCTCGCCGGCGTACCGGTCCAAAAGCTGAAGATGATGGTCGTCTTCCATTAGCAGCTGGTTATCGTGCTGACCGTGGATATCAAGCAGAAGCCTGCCGACCTCCCGCAAAGCGGCAATCGTCACAAGCTTGCCATTTACACGGCAGATGCTTTTGCCGTTTGCATTGATATCCCGTCTCATGACGATCATCTCGTCAGAAGCGTCGATGCCAAGCTCTCCGCACAGATCGAAGACCGGATGCCCGCTGTCCAGCAGAAAAAGCCCTTCTAATTCGGCTCTTTTTTCTCCATATCTGACATATTCGGATGAACCTCTTCCGCCCACAAGCAAAGAGATGGCATCGATGATGATCGATTTTCCGGCCCCGGTTTCGCCGGTTAACACCGTCAGCCCTTTTTCAAAAGAAATGGTTAGTTCTTCGATAATCGCAAAGTTCTTAATCGATAATTCAGCTAACAAGCTTTTATCGCACCTCTTTTCAGGCTTCATTATAAAAGTTCCAATATTTTTTTCTGTACCGTTTCCGTATCGGCCGGCGTCCGGCAGATGATCAAAATGGTATCATCTCCGCAGATGGTTCCCAGAATCTCCTCCCAGTCCAAATTGTCCATCAGCGCCCCGATGGCCTGGGCGTTTCCCGGCATCGTCTTAAGGATAATCATATGGCTTGCCGAATCGATTTTGACAAACGCATCCATTAATGACCTTTTTAATTTTGAAAGCGGATTAAACCGCTGATCAGCAGGCAGGCTGTATTTGTATGTGCCGTTGTTTGTCGGAACCTTCACCAAATGGAGCTCTTTAATATCGCGTGATACAGTGGCTTGTGTCACATTATAGCCGTCTTTCTTTAAAATATCGACGAGCTCGTCCTGTGTCTCGATCTCTTGTGCGGTAATAATCTCCCTGATTTTAATATGCCTTTGACCTTTGTTCATTTTACACCTCTGTATATACACATATTGTGTATGTTTATACAATCATGTTATATGATTTTAATGAAAAAGTACATCTTTACAGTAAAAAAGGAATAATAGCTCACTATTATTCCTTTACATCCGACTTTTTCGCTTTTAATGTCTTGTGAGCTTCTTCGACAATGTGATTGATCATATCCTCCGGAATCGGCGCTCCGGGGTTGTCCTGTCCTGTCCATTGCAAATGCAGGAGAAATTCGATATTGCCGTCGCCTCCTGTAATCGGAGAAAACGATGCATTTTTGCAATCATACCCTTCCCGCGCAGCAAACTGGCTGATGTCATTCAGCACAGCTTTGTGAACGAGAGGATCGCGGACAATTCCCTTTTTCCCCACTGATTCACGGCCGGCTTCGAATTGCGGTTTGACGAGGGCCACGCAATCGCTTCCCGGAACTAAAATGGTTTTCAGAACGGGCAGTATGATTTTCAGCGATATAAATGAAACATCAATTGTTGCAAATTCCGGCAGGCCGGCTGTGAAATCGGCAGGAGTGCAGTACCGGAAATTGGTGCGCTCCATGACGATGACCCGTTCATCCTGCCTTAACTTCCAGGCAAGCTGGTTATAGCCCACATCAACGGCATAAGAGCTTGAGGCGCCGTTTTGCAGGGCGCAGTCTGTGAAGCCTCCGGTTGATGAGCCTATATCAATCATTTTTTTGCCGCGGACGGAAAGCTGAAATTCATTCAGCGCTTTTTCAAGCTTCAAACCGCCTCTGCTGACGTATTTTAACGGGTTTCCTTTGATGGTCAGCGGGATGGTGCGGTCCACTTTTTCGCCGGGTTTGTCCAGCCTGTTTTCATTCGTGTAGACAATGCCGGCCATAATGGCTCTTTTCGCTTTTTCCCGGGTTTCCATCAACCCTCTTTCTACCAATAAAATATCAAGGCGTTCTTTTTTTGCTGTCATGATCCAATTCCTTTATGAGTCTTTACGGGTGTCAGCATTCTTATTCGTCTGATGACATCTTCCTTTGTCAAGCCGATCTCTTCAAGAAGCT
Organism: Bacillus sp. KICET-3; assembly: GCF_033261025.1. Classification (NCBI taxonomy): domain Bacteria; kingdom Bacillati; phylum Bacillota; class Bacilli; order Caryophanales; family Bacillaceae; genus Bacillus; species Bacillus sp. KICET-3. The sequence continues at coordinate 2,919,572 of NZ_CP137345.1, forward strand.
TCGCAACGCTTCCGTGCTCAATGAAACGATCCGGTATGCCCATTCTGTCGATCATCGGACTGTAAGATTGATGGTCATGGGCGAATTCAAGGATCGAGCTCCCGAATCCTCCCTGAAGAACAGCCTCTTCTATCGTTAAGATCGGAAGCCCTTCTTTCAGGATACCCTTGAGCATGGCTTCATCAAGCGGCTTGATAAAGCGGGCATTCACCACTCTGACGGAACGGCCTTCTTTTTGGAGGTCTTCCGCAGCATCGAGCGCCATTTGAATGGTTGTTCCGAACGTTAAAATCACCGCGTCGGTCCCGGGTCTCAGGACTTCCCATGTCCCGATCGGAATCGTCTTCAGTTCTTTATCCAATTTGACGCCGAGTCCGTTTCCGCGCGGGAAGCGCATGGCGATCGGGCCGTCATCGTATTGGACGGCCGTGTTGACCATATGCTGCCCTTCATTTTCATCCTTAGGCATCATCAGCACCAAATTGGGAATATGCCTTAAAAAAGCGATATCAAATACGCCTTGATGGGTTTCCCCATCGGCGCCGACAAGGCCTGCCCTGTCAATTCCGATAAATACGTTTAAGTTTTGCCGGCAAATATCATGGACAACCTGGTCATATGCGCGCTGCAGGAACGTTGAATAAATCGCCAGAAACGGCTTCATATCCTGGGTCGCAAGGCCGGCCGCCATCGTTGCAGCATGCTGTTCGGCTATCCCCACGTCAAACATTCTGTCGGGAAATTCGCTTGCAAATCCTTCAAGCTTGGAGCCGACCGGCATAGCCGGGGTAATGGCCACGATCCGTTCATCCTCCCTGGCAAGCCTCCGAACCGTTTCGCTCACGAGGGCGCTCCATGACGGTGCCGCCGCTTTCGGCTTCACAAAATCGCCCGTATCGATTTTATATGGTCCTGTGCCGTGCCAAGTCCCAGTTTTATCAGCTTCTGCGGGCTTGTAGCCTTTCCCTTTTTTCGTAATCACGTGAAGGAGTACAGGCCCTTTTGTTTTCTTCGCATACTGCATATTTTCAAACAGCTCTTCATAGGAGTGACCGTCCACAGGCCCCAGATACGTAAAACCGAGCTCTTCAAAAAACATTCCGGATACTAAAAGATATTTTAAGCTGTCTTTAACCCGTTCAGCTGTCGCGGCCAGCTTCCCCCCCACAGCCGGTATACGCTTGAACAGGTATTCAAGCTCATCTTTGACCCATTGGTATTTTCCGGCCGTGCGCAGCCTTCCGAGCATGGAATGAATCGCTCCGACGTTTGGAGCGATGCTCATCTCATTGTCATTCAGAATGACGATCATATCCTTTTGCTCATGGCCGATATGGTTCAGCGCTTCAAGGGCCATCCCGCCCGTGAGAGCGCCGTCGCCGATGATCGGGATGATATACTCGTCTGTCCCTTTTAAATCCCGTGCGACCGCCATTCCCATCGCTCCGGAAAGAGAAGTTGAGCTGTGGCCTGTCTCCCAGACATCGTGTTCGCTCTCATTCCGTTTCGGAAAGCCGCACAAGCCTTTATGCTGGCGCAGCGTTGCAAAGTCCTTTCCGCGGCCGGTTAAAAGCTTGTGGACGTAAGATTGATGCCCAACATCCCATAAAAATTTATCTCTCGGGCTGTTAAATTCTTTATGAAGAGCAATCGTCAGCTCAACCACACCAAGATTCGGGCCGATGTGCCCTCCCGATTCAGAAAGCGTTTCAATTAGAAAACGGCGAATCTCGGCCCCCAGTTCTTCAAGTTCCTGAATGGAAAGATGTTTTAAAAACGCAGGGTCTTTTATAGATAACAGATCCAATCGGATCAACTCACTTTCAGCATGATTTCTGCAAGTATGCATTCTTAACGTTTTATTTAAAAATGGATGAACACCCATTTTACCAGTTTGAATTATTATATGATGAACCTACCCTCATGCGCAAACTTGCATATGCGGACACTTCAGTCTAAAAAACGGCCGCTAACACATCGTGATAACGGCGCGGCCTTTCTCGTTCAACTGTTTACATTTTATCATAACAAGTCTTTTATACTCAAATGGAAACCGCGGCATCAGTGATCCCGGTCTGCTATCATGTCGCACAATTCGTACAGCAGGTCTTGTTCGAGGGAAAGTTCCGAAATCAGCTGCTTTGCTTTTTTAATGTGCTCGTCAAGCTTTTGTTTGGCCCCCTCAAGCGACAGAAGAGACGGATAGGTCGATTTTCCGTTTGACGTATCAGACCCGATCCGTTTGCCGATTTTATCCTCTGAACCTTCAAGATCCAAAATGTCGTCTCTGATTTGAAAACCGATACCGATATGATGGCTGAATTCGCGCAGCTTTTCTATTTCTTCTTCAGGTGCATCGGCAAGTATAGCACCTGCGATTACGCTGAAGCTGAGGAGTTTGGCCGTTTTTCCTTCATGGATCGATTGAAGCTCTTGTAATGAGACGGGCTTTGACTCCGCTTCCATATCGAGAATCTGGCCGCCGACCATGCCTTCCGCACCCGCGGCGGAGATGAGCTCATTCACAAGTCTGAGACGTTTTTCCGCCGGCACTTCAGCCGATACATGGGTGGTGATCATTTTAAAGCTTTCGGTCAGAAGGGCGTCTCCGGCAAGTACAGCCGTCGCTTCTCCATAGATCTTGTGATTTGTCGGTTTTCCTCTTCGCAAATCATCATCATCCATGCAAGGAAGGTCGTCATGGATCAGCGAATAGGTATGGATCATTTCAACCGCGCAGCCGACCGGTATGCCGTCCTCTTCTTTTTTTCCGTATGCATGAAGAAGAGCAAGCACCAAAATCGGTCTCAGCCTTTTTCCTCCCGCTTCCAAAGAATACAGCATGGATTGTTTAAGAGTTGACGGCGCTTGCAGCTTTTGAATATATAAAGGAAGACGCTGTTCGATTAACGCTTTTCTCGTGTTTAAAAATTCGTCTAGCCTATTGGTCACCTTTGTCCTCCTCCCGAACACTGAAAGGAGCTAATTCGCCATTTTCACGCAAAATGTAGTCCATCTGCTTTTCAACATTTTGCAGCTTTTCGTGGCACATCTTTGAAAGAAGCATGCCTTCCTGGAAATAATCGATCGCTTTTTCCAAAGGGACATCCCCTTCCTCCAGTTTTGATACGATGTCTTCAAGACCTTTCATCGCCTCTTCAAAGGACATGTCTTTTTGTTTTGTTTTCTTTTCTTCAGCCATTTGTTTCGCCTCTCTTTTGCCGTACGTCACAGGTTAGGATCCCATCCTTCAATTTCACTTGGATCTCGTCTTGTTCTTGAACCTGTTCAATACTTTTAATCAATTCGTCTTCTTTATATGTCAGACTGTACCCTCTTTCCATGACTTGAAGAGGGCTTAATGCATTCAGTTTACCAAGAACCGTCTGAAACTGCGAGTGAATCTGCTTGAGCTGCACATTCATATTTCGCTTCAGCCGGTTCGTCTGTTCCCCATGCCGCAGTCTCGCCTGCTTTAATTGCTCTTCCGGATGGCGCATTTCCAATTTATAGGTCTGTTCATTCAGCTTCTGCTTTTTCCGGTCGAGCGCCATGGCGGTCTGCTTTTGAAAACGGTCGAATACAAGATCAAACTCCTGTTCCTTTTGTGCGTAAAGCCTTTTCGGATAACGGAAAGCGTAGGAGGATTGAAGATGTTTCACCCGCTCCTGCCGTTTGCGCAAATCCTGCTGCATTGCTTTTGTGATTCTGACATCCAGCGTTTTCACACGTTCCAGCAGGTCGAGCATATTCGGAACGGCAAGTTCTGCGGCTCCTGTAGGGGTGGCGGCGCGCAGATCAGCCGTAAAATCGCTGATTGTAAAATCAGTCTCATGTCCGACAGCGGATATGATCGGTATGCCGGAAGAAAAAATCGCTCTTGCGACAATTTCTTCATTAAAAGCCCACAGCTCTTCAATCGATCCCCCTCCGCGCCCGACAATTAATACATCGCACAGTTGTCTGCGGTTTGCCTCTTCTATGCTTCTGACGATGGACTCACCCGCGTTTATTCCTTGGACAAGGGTTGGGAGGACAATCACTTTAACGAGAGGATATCTTCTTTTAATGGTGGTGATGACATCCCGTACAGCTGCTCCTGTAGGAGACGTGACAACACCGATGACTGATGGAAAAGCGGGGATGGGCTTTTTGTATTTTTCGTCGAACAGCCCTTCTTGTGAAAGCTTTTTCTTTAATTCTTCATAAGCCAAATGAAGCGCGCCGATTCCGTCAGGCTGGATTTCTTTGGCATAAAGCTGATAATTGCCGCTCGGTTCATAAACCGAAATGCCGCCTCTCACCAATACTTTCATTCCGTTTTCGGGAGTGAAGCCGAGGCTTCTGTTTTGTCTGGCAAACATGACCGCCTGGATGCGGGCGTTGTCATCTTTCAGCGTAAAATAAATATGGCCCCTGCTATGTATTTTAACATTTGACAGCTCACCCTTGATCCAAAGATCATCAAGATGGGGATCGACGTCAAATTTGCGTTTAATATATTTTGTCAAAGCCGTGACCGTGACAAATGATACTTCGCTCATGGCACAGTCTCCTTTCCTGCCGGCACAATGAACATTCATCCGCCGGGCTGTCCGGCGGATGAACGGGTGTCCGTTAGATAGAACGTTTTGCTGATTTAACCGTATTATGGGCAAGCATGGTAATGGTCATCGGACCGACTCCGCCCGGTACTGGCGTGATATAGGAAGCTTTCTCTTTCGCCTCGTCAAACGCCACATCTCCGGCCAGTTTGCCGGTTTCCAGACGGTTGACGCCGACATCGATGACAACGGCCCCGTCTTTAATTTGATCCGCTTTGATAAAATTGGCTTTCCCCACAGCCACGATGAGAATATCGGCTTTTTTCGTATGAGCCGTAAGATCGGCTGTTCTTGAATGGCAATATGTGACGGTTGCATTTTCGTTCAGAAGCAGCTGACCTACTGGCTTTCCGACGATATTGCTTCTGCCGACGACAACAACCTCTTTTCCTGACAGATCAATGCCGGTTTTCCTTAATAACTCGACGATGCCAGCCGGTGTGCAAGGCAGGAATGTATCTTCGCCAAGCAGCATTTTCCCGACATTTAGCGGATGAAACCCGTCGACATCTTTGTCAGGGGAAATTCTTTCAATCACCGCTTGTTCGGAAATATGATCCGGAAGAGGCAGCTGGACAAGAATTCCGTGAAAGTCGTCATTATTGTTGTACTGGTCAATGACCTCAAGCAGTTCCTGTTCAGAGAAGCTTGCGTCGAAATGATCCAATTGAAAACGAATCCCCATAGCCTCAGCCGCTTTTTTCTTGCCGCGAACATATGAAAGAGACGCCGGATCATCGCCGATTAAAATAACGGCCAGCCCCGGGGTAACTCCCTGTTTTTTCAGCTCTTCTACTTCCTTGGCCAACTGCCCGCGCTTTTCTTTCGCTGTTTCTTTTCCGTCGATGATGGTTGCTGTCATTTGTTCTCCTCCTAAATTATTCTAAATCGGATTTAATGTTAGAAAGAACACCGTTTACAAACTTCGCCGACTTGTCATCTCCAAATTGCTTTGCCAGTTCAATCGCTTCATTCATAGAGACATTGACAGGTATATCGTGTGAAAACGCCATCTCATAAACCGATAAACGCAAAATCGCGCGGTCGACATTGGCCAGTCTGTCAAGCTTCCAATTGACGAGATGGCGTGTGATCATCTCATCGATTTTTTCCTTGTTCTCTAAGACCCCGTATACAAGCTGTTCGAAAAAAGCGTCGCTTTCCCGGCCGTCCAGGGCATGCGCCATCGCTTCTTTCGGTTCAATATTGCTGACATCAATTTGGAATAGTGACTGCAAAGCCTTTTCTCTTGCTGTTCTTCTTTTCATTCTTTCTTTTTCTCCTTTAACCCTCTTTGCTGCTTGCCCTTAAGCCACAAAGAGATCATATCATATTTTTAGTCTTTCCGCATGTAAAAATCAAGGTTTTATCGCTTATAACCGAATATTTATTAAGAAACACTGAAAATCATTCGTTTTTAAAACGATCGGCATTGTGACGCTTGCGTCCTCTATATTTTTCATCGTTACCGTTAGAATGATGCTCATAAATTCCATTTTTCAGAAGGGTGGAACATGAAAAAACCAAAGGGCCGTCATTCCCCTTGGTTCTCCCATTCAATCGCACTACATCTCTTGATCAATTTCGACTTCGTGTGTTTTTGAATCAAATTGAATTCCGACGATGTGAATATTAATTTCATTGATCGAAAGAGCTGTCATATTGAGGAGCGTCTGGCGGATGTTGTCCTGGACGGCGCGTGCCACCTTCGGAATCGACACGCCGAATAGCATCACACAGAATACATCGATCGTAATCCCGTCATCAGACAGGTCGACTTTGACGCCCTTGCCATGATTCTTTTTTCCGAAGCGTTCCACAACACCTGTTGCAAAATTGCCCCGCATTTCAGCGACGCCTTCAACTTCGGAAGCAGCGATTCCGGCAATCACTTCAATGACTTCCGGAGCGATTTCCACTTTTCCCAAATGATGTTCTTCATGGCTCATTTCCAATAAGCTGTTGTCGTCTTTCAATATATTCACCTCCGTAAAATTTACGATCCCATTACATCATATATTTCTAAAAACTTCGTGTTAAATTCTCCGCTTACGAATGTTTCATGGTCCAATAATTTCAAATGGAACGGTATTGTCGTATGGATGCCTTCGATTACAAACTCACTCAAGGCCCGCTTCATTCTTGAAACGGCTTCTTCCCTCGTCTTTCCATACGTAATGACTTTGGCAATCATGCTGTCATAGTAAGGCGGAATCGAGTATCCCGAATAGACAGCTGAATCCACTCTGACGCCAAGACCGCCCGGAGGCAGGTACATCTCAATTTTCCCAGGTGAAGGCATGAAGTTTTTCTCAGGATTTTCCGCATTGATCCGGCATTCGATCGCCCATCCGGTAAAGGTCACATCTTCCTGTGAAAGGCTTAGTTTCTCGCCGGACGCCACTTTGATCTGCTCTTTGATTAAATCGACGCCGGTGACCATTTCTGTTACGGGATGTTCAACTTGAATCCGCGTGTTCATTTCCATAAAGTAAAATTTCTGTTCGCGGTAATCATAAATGAACTCGACTGTTCCGGCGCCCGTATATTGAACGGCTTCCGCCGCTTTTACGGCCGCTTGGCCCATTTTCTCCCTTACGCCTTCATCAAGAGCCGGTGAAGGTGTTTCTTCTAGAAGCTTTTGCAGCCTTCTTTGGATCGAACAGTCGCGCTCGCCCAAATGAATCGTGTTTCCATGCGTGTCGGCGAGCACTTGAATTTCGACGTGTCTGAAATCTTCGATGTACTTTTCAATATACACGCCGGGATTTCCAAATGCTGTGGCGGCTTCCTGCTGGGTGATCTTGATGCCGTTGATCAATTCTTCTTCGGTGCGGGCGATCCGGATTCCTTTACCGCCTCCGCCGGCTGTTGCCTTTATAATCACAGGATACCCGATATCGCGCGCCAATGAAACCGCATCTTCGATATTTTCAATAATTCCTTTTGATCCGGGCACAATCGGAACACCGGCCTGCTGCATCGTTTCCCTTGCGACGTCTTTTGTCCCCATCTTGGAAATCGCGGCGGCAGTCGGGCCGACGAATGTGACGTTGACTTCTTCGCAAAGTTCGGCAAAATCCGCGTTTTCCGCAAGAAAGCCGTAGCCTGGGTGAATCGCGTCCGCGCCGGTCATTTTGGCGACGGTGACGATGTTGGTGATGTTCAGGTAGCTGTCCTTTGACAGCTTCGGCCCGATGCAGAACGCTTCATCCGCCATCTGAACGTGGAGCGCCTCTTTATCGGCCTCCGAATAGACGGCTACCGTTTCAATCCCCATTTCTTTACAAGCTCGAATGATTCTGACGGCAATTTCTCCCCGGTTCGCAATTAATAGCTTTTTTATCATCTTATTGCTCCTTACTCTGCTTTTACTAAAAATAGAGGTTGTCCGTATTCAACCAGCTGACCGTTTTCAACTAGAACTTCAACGATTTCACCTTTCACTTCGGCCTCGATCTCATTGAAGAGCTTCATCGCTTCCACAATGCAGACGACGGAAGATTCGGTGACTTTTGATCCCTCGGTTACGTAAGGATCGGCATCTGGTGAAGAAGACGCGTAAAACGTTCCGACCATCGGAGACGTGATTTGATGAAGATTTCCGTTGTCTTTCGCCGCTTCCTTGATCGGCTCTTCCTGAACAGGCGCCTGCTTTTCCTGAACGGCAGCTTGTACCGCCGGCGCCGGAGCAGGTGCGGCAGGAACCTGTTGAACCATTTGAACAGAACCGCCGACATGCTTTTTAAGTTCGACCTTCGATCCTTCGTTTTCATATGTAAATTCATTTATCGAAGATTCATCAATTAGTTTTATGAGTTGTTTTATTTCATCAATGTTTAACATGCTATCGCACCCCTAATGAATAAATTTATCATGATTATCAGTTAGTACTAAAAGTACATACTATATTCATCTTACAGGAGAGGGATGCTGAATTCAACTCCTATCATAAGTGCGCCCTCAGCGGCATGGCTTCAGACATAAAAAAATCCCGCTTTTATCCAAGCGGGAACCGTTTTTATTCAGAAGGCTCAAATGTAACAGCCACATCATTGAGGTTTTTCACTTCTTTTTCGACGATGTCAATAATATCTATCGCGGCGGCTTTTGAATGCTCTTTCGCTTTCACCGTAATGTTGACCTTATCTCCTTCAGCATTGACTAGAGCATCTTTGTATCCTTTGGTTTTAATCAGTGTTTCCAGCGTTTTTTCCGTTCCTTCCGCATCGCTCAGCTCTGTCATCTTATCATAGGCTTCGCTTTTTTCCTTTGCTGTCGCTTTGTCGCTCATGACGATGTCGTTTAATTCTTCCCTCATTTTGCTGCGCTGATCATCCATTTCCATCCGGTATGTCGTAAAGTCGTCTCCCTCAGACGTTTCTTCCGTCACCACACTGCCATCTCCTGCACTCTGTTCGTTGGCCGACGTTTCTTTGTCTTCAGTTTGTTTGTCTTCGGTTTGTTTGTCTTCGGTTTTGCCTTTTTCGGAGTCTGTTCCTTTATCTTTTGCAGGCTGCTCTTCCATCGGTTTTTCTTTTTCAGCGGCGACTTGTCCTTTCTCATCAACAGTCACTACATTTTCTCCTTCAGGTGACATGATATAATAGACACTCAGCACAACGACGAGACTTAACATGGTTAAAAGCCAGACCGTTTGTTTTTTCAGCATCATTTATGAATCCTCCTTCATTTTTTTAGGGGCAACAGCGACGCGGTGGCTTGGAACGTCAAGAACCCTTGTCACTGCTTCAATGATTGTTTGTTTTATTTGAACGTTGTCGACTCCCTGAGCGACAACGAGAACGCCTCTAATCTCGGGCTTTTTCGTCTGGACGACAACCGGCGTCTCTTCCTGGCCATGTTTGATCATGACGATCTCTTCATCTGATGATGTTTCGGTAACGGTCCTTTTTCCGCCCTGTTTGTCTGTTTCATCTGTTGATGTTTCTTGTGTTTTCTTATTTTTTTCAAACACCTTCAGGGAAGTCGCATCAACATTGACGACGATCGACACATCCTCAACACCGATGATCGTTTCCAGAATCTCTTTCATCTGGTTCTCGTAATCCCGTTCATAGTCCTCGATAGAATCTTTCGGCTTGTCAGCCCCGGCCGGCTTAAACACTTCTTGTTCACGGCCTTTTTTCTGGTTTTCGGATGACGTTTTTGATGATGCGGCGGGAAGATCCATTTTTGGCTGAGATGGCCCGGAAGAAAAAATCTGGCTCGCCAGCATAAAGGAAACGCCCAGTACAAATAACAGCAGAAAATAGTGGTATTTCGTCAGTCTCGCTTTTCCTTCTTTGTCTTCTTTCGGGAGCAGATGACCGATCAGCTTCTCGATCCAGGTTCTTTTATTCATTGCCGCTTTGTTCTCCCCCTTCGAAATGGACTGTGATCTTGTCGGGGTTCATGTCCCATATGCCTGCAAGCTGTTTTTTGATGTTTTCTGCTTCTTGATGCTCCCGGCCGCGATTGGTCTGATAGTCTTCATCAGTATTGATGTCCACAGGCGAGACGGCTTGGACCGTTTTTTCGGAAGCGGCTTCCAAATAGACGGCGGCTTCCATATGCCGGGCGATGTCTTCCTCAGATTGCAGGCGGCCGTTTGAAGAGATTTTCACTTGTTCTATCTTATATTTGTCATGACTGAACCTCTCCTCTGCACTCTGTTTTAATTGAGCAGCCATCTGTTCTAAAATATATGCTTGTTGTGAGGCTTGTATTTCTTTTTTTTCTGAATTCAGCTGATTTTTTATTTCTTCGGATTGAACTTGTCCATTTTTCGTCAGCTGCTCGAAGATCACGTCAGGATCGGCGCGGAACAGCGAAAAAATCGGATTCAGGATGACAACGATTAATAGAAGGCTGATCACCATTTTTGCGTATTTCTGCATGCTGGAGTTCGGCAGAAGCATGTCGATGATGATGGCGAGCAGAATAAATAAAATAATGTTTGTCAGCCACTCTGTGAGAAAGCTCACATCAACCCCTCCCCTATTTCATCATCATGGTCAGGTTCCCTGCCGTAATAATCACAGTTAAGCTTAAGAAAAACATCAGTGAGACGATGGCCATCGCCGCGAATATATAGATGACGCTCTTGCTGATCACATCAAGGCAGCTGATGACGGGTCCGCCTCCCAAGGGCTGCAAAACAGCGGCGGCAACTTTGTATATCAGGGCAAGGGAGAGGATCTTGACAGCCGGGAAGGCGGCGATGCAAATCAGAATGGCAACACCGAGAATTCCGACGGTGTTTTTGAGCAGAAGCGAAGCGCTGATCACCGTATCTGTCGCTTCAGTGAACATCCGGCCCAAAACAGGAATAAAATTGCCCGTGATAAATTTGGCCGTCCGTAACGTGATGCCGTCCGTAACGGCGGCTGATGCCCCCTGGACAGAGATGACGCCGAGAAATACCGTCAAAAAAGCGGCCAGCGTGCCGATTGCGACATTCCTCAGCAGCTGGGCAAGCTGTGTGACTTTGTACTGTTCCGTCATCGTGCTGACGATGCTTAATATCGCGGATAAAAATAAAAGCGGAAGCACAACATACTGGATAAAAAGGCCGCTCGTATTCATTAAAAACAGAATGACAGGATGGAAGAAAGCGGCTGATGCGGCTCCTCCCGAAGTCGCCATCAGCGCGAGGAGCAGGGGGACGAGCGATAGAATGAAGCTTGTCATCGTCTGGATCGTTTCATTCGCGTATGTGACGGCAACCCGGAAGCTGTTCAGCGCAAGAATGATCAGCACCATATAAACGATAGCATAGGCGACTTTGCTGACCGTGCTTTGCTGGAACGCGTTTTGCAGCAGCTGGAGCAATACACAGAATATCGTCAAAAGGATCAGGGTTCCTAAAAGCTTCCCATTTGCCAGCACTTCATGAAACAAATAGGAAAAAAGCGCTTTACCCCATTCTTCAGGCGAAAAATGCTTCTCGCCTTTAATGAATTCCATTAAGCTTCCTTTTTGGCTTTCCGGAAGATGGCCGCCGTATTCCGTCATGATGTTGTTCCAAAACTCGCCGACCCGGTCCATCTCCAGCGACTCGGCCTGCTGATCGGCCATCGCTTCCGCCGATTTTTCGGCAGCGCCCGCTTCTCCAGCCGGTTCCCCGCCTTTTTCCGAAGCCTGCACCTCCCTCGCCCCCGCGAAAACGAGGCCGATGACCAAGAGCCAGAACAGTAAATGACGTTTCACACCAAAAATCCCCCTTTCTGACTACGACATGGATGGGATCAGCCCGATAATGGTTTCGATAATGACGGTTAAAATCGGAACGGCCATGACTAAAATGAGGATTTTGCCTGCAAGCTCGATTTTCGAGGCGATCGCCCCCTGCCCGGCATCCTTTGTCAGCTGTGCGCCAAACTCCGCTATATATGCGATCCCGATAATTTTCAAAATCGTTTCGACATACATCATGTTGATATTTGCATTGACGGCTATCTTTTCGATCATGCGGATGATCTCGTACACCTGATCCACTAAGAACAAAAAAATCGTACAGCCGGTAAATACGACGATCATAAAAGCAAATGTCGGTTTTTGCTCTTTGACAATCAAGCTGAGGAAGGTTGCAATCATTCCCAATCCTACGATTTGAACGATTTCAATGAGTAAGCCCCCCTATCCCTGGAATAGAAAGACAGCTTTTATCTTTTGGAAAAGATCATCGACGACAGTTGCAACCATGAATAAAATATAAATAAAGCCTAAAAGAGTGACCCATTGGGCGTATTCTTTCTTTCCCATTTGATCAAGTATGGTGTGAAGAAAAGCGACGACGATCCCGACGCCTGCTATTTGAAAAATGATATTTACGTCTACTCCCATTTCATGTGTGCTCCCCTCTTCATTACATCAATAGAAGAACCAGTAACAGTCCCGCCAAAAATCCAAGGCTTTTTACCATTTTTTCGTTTTTCGCCTGGGCGAGGTTCGCTTCGGCTTCCTCCGTTTCCAAATGGGTCAGCGCCAGTTTGATATGCTTCTGCTGCGAAACCAGATCATGCCTGCCGAGCGTTTCTCCAAATTGCCTTAAAATATCAAATTCCTTTGTTTTGAGAGCCGTTTTGGACCATACTTTCCTCAGACTGTCCTCCCAAGCTGCCCCGGCTGATGCGCTGCCTTCTTCAAGCTTTTCCGAGAACGCTTCAAACAGGGAGGAAACAGGGTCAGAAAGCTGTTCCGCGATATGCTTTGAAGCCAGACGGAGCGGAGTATGCCCATACATGATTTCAGCCTCCAGCGATTGCAGAGCGGCCAGTAGCTGCCGGATTTGCTTCGGTCTTTCACTGAAGGGTTTTGCCATTTCAAAACCCGTCCATGTGGCAGCCCCCAAAATCAACGCAGCCCCCAAAAGCTTCAGCATGGCAAAACCCTCTGATTCGCAGCAAGCGGCTCCCCGTCTCCGCCGCAGATCCGGCTGACAGTGCCAGGACCGTTTTTCCGAGATAGCTCCACGATCCGCTGAAATACGCCATGCTCCCGAAGCAGTTTTAAAGAAGGCCGTTTGCTGACATCTGAATACGTAAAACCGTGGGCTGACACGATCACCGACACCCCGGCATGCACCGCTTCTAAAAGGGCTTCGGCATCCTCCATTCTGCCGATCTCGTCCGCAATGACCACCTCGGGGCTCATCGACCTGATCATCATCATCAGCCCTTCCGCCTTCGGACAGGCGTCAAGAATATCGATGCGGTTTCCAAACTTGTACTGCGGAATGCCGTTTACACATCCGGCAATCTCTGACCTTTCATCAACGATCGCGGCCTTTTTCGCGGGGATTTTGCCGCTTCCCGTGCTGATCAATCTTCCCAGATCCCTGAGCAAAGTCGTTTTGCCTGTTTGAGGAGGACCAATGATCAGCGTGTTCAGCCATCCGTTTTGATAGAGATGCGGCACATACGGCTTTGCTATGCCGATTTTTTCTTTGGCGATCCGGATATTAAAGGAGGAAATCTCCCTGATACCCTTGACCGCCCCGTTTTCGACGACGACCCGTCCGGCAAGGCCGACGCGATGGCCGCCCTTGATCGTGATATATCCTTTTTTCAATTCCTCTTCAAGCGTATACATGCTGTAATCGCCCAGCCGGTTCAAAAATATCGCTGAATCCCCCGGTGTCGGCGCATAATTCAAAAAAAGCGGCTGCCCTTTCCGCACCAATTCCAGCGGACGACTTGTCCTCATCCGAATTTCTTCTATCTGATCCACTTCATCTTTAGTAAGCCCGGCTAGCGCCCGTTTCACCGTGTCAGGGAGAATATCTGTGATGTAATGCAAAAACGCTCCCTCCTCTTTTAGCTTGTCTTCTATAAAAATGTATGATCAAAGGAAGACTTTATGACAAGTCAGGACTCTTACCGGCCTTCATTATTTATAGATTCCTGCAATAATGAAGACAACTCCCATGAAGATGAGGATGAGTTTCGCATACGATAGCTGCCCTGCGATCTGATATATTCCGATCGTCATTGTAATAATGAAAATAAGCGGCCCGACCATTGCCAGCACGCTGTTTACGACAACCGCCTTGCGGACGTCATTAAAAAGAAGCATGATGACCGCCGCTGTAAGCTCAATCAGCGAGGATACAACTCTTAAAGCCGCCATTGTCAAAACGGTTGGATTGACTTGTCCAAAGAAAAACTTCATATCATAAACCTCCATTAACACTTCCGGCTTGTTTACAATCTATGCTCTCTCTTTAAAAAGTAGTCTTCTGATTTTTCTATTTCGAACTTGCAAAACAAAAAAAGAGCCGGCTTCATATGAAGCCGGCTCTTTAGCCGCTGGCCTACGCTCTTGATACGTAAGATCCGTCAGATGTATTGACAACGAGTGTATCCCCTTCGTTTACGAAGAATGGAACGTTGACAACTAAACCGGTTTCTGTTTTTGCCGGTTTTGTTCCGCCTGATGCTGTATCGCCTTTGATGCCCGGTTCTGTTTCCACAACCTTCAGCTCAACAGTGTTCGGAAGTTCGATTCCAAGCGTCTCTGCCTGATACATCACGATTTGAACGGACATGTTTTCAAGCAGGAACTTGAGCTCGTGTTCAATCTGAGACGTATTCAGTTCGAGCTGCTCATAGCTGCTCGTATCCATAAAAACGTGCTGATCGCCGTTGGCATACAGGTATTGCATCGTTTTTGTCTCAATTTGGGCGCGGGCCACTTTCTCGCCTGCGCGGAAGGTTTTTTCTTGAATTGCGCCGGTGCGGAGATTTCTCAGTTTTGAACGGACAAACGCTGCACCTTTACCAGGTTTGACGTGCTGGAAATCAACAACGCGCCAAATGCCTCCGTCCACTTCAATCGTTAAACCTGTGCGAAAATCGTTTACTGAAATCATGGTTTTCCTCCTATAGCTCCAATCAAACGGATTATAAAATAATTAAATCTTTTGCGGAATGGGTGAGAGATTCGTTCCCGCCGTCAGTAAGGACAATATCGTCCTCGATTCTGACTCCGCCTGTGCCCGGTATGTAGATTCCCGGTTCAACCGTTACAACCATGCCTTTTTCAAGCTGCTGGTCAGAACGGGCTGACAGCGCAGGACCTTCATGAACTTCCATGCCGAGCCCATGGCCTGTCGAATGACCGAAATATTCGCCGTAGCCTTTGGAAGAGATATAGTCCCTCGTATAGGCGTCAGCTTGTTTGCCGGTAATTCCCGGCTTGATATTATCCATGCCGATCGCCTGCGCTTCATACACGGTTTGATAAATGCTTTTCAGCTCGTCACTCGGCTCTCCCACCGCGATCGTACGCGTAATATCCGAGCAGTACCCTTTATAATAAGCCCCGAAATCCAAGGTCACAAAGTCACCCTTCTCGACAGCCTTGTCACTCGCCACACCGTGCGGCAGACTTGAACGCAGTCCCGAAGCAACGATCATATCAAATGAAGAATGATCCGCCCCCTGGCTCCGCATGTAAAATTCCAGCTCATTGGCGATTGAAATTTCTGTCATGCCGGGCTTAATAACCGTCAGAATATGGCTGAATGCATCATCTGCAATCTTTGCAGCTTCCTTTAATATCTTAATCTCTTCACTTGACTTAATCAAGCGCAACTTTTCCACCGATTGTGAAACCGGAACAAGCTCGGACGCCCCGAGCAAATCCTTGTAGGCAGCATACGTTCCGTATGTCATCTTATCCTGCTCAAAACCGATTTTATTTAATCCCATTTCTTTAATCACATCGGCCGCCTTTTGGATGATTCCGCCCGAATGCTGGACGATGTCAAAACCTTTGACTTGATGTTTGGCCTGCTCTGTGTAGCGGAAATCAGTGATAAAGACCGCTTTGTCCTCTGAAATGACAGCAAGACCTGCAGTGCCGGTAAATCCGGTTATGTACCTCAAGTTGACGCTGCTCGTCACCAGGAGCCCTTCGATGCCCAGACTGCCGAAAAGCTCTCTCAATTTTTTAAGTTTCATTGTTTAACGTCCCCCCATTTGTTATTTGTTGTTCAAAAAATAACAGACAGCAAGCTTGTAGCCTTCAAAACCGAGCCCGGTAATCTGGCCGCGCGCCACGGGTGAAATAACCGACTGCCGCCGAAACTCTTCCCTCGCATGCGGATTTGAAATGTGAACTTCGATCACCGGTATGCTGATGGCGGCTACCGCATCGCGAATGGCGTAGCTGTAATGTGAGAAAGCGCCCGGATTTAAGACGACTCCATCATATTGATCTGAAGCTTCATGAAGCGCGTCGATGATATCCCCTTCATGGTTTGACTGAAAAAACGTCAGTTCGGCCTGAACGCCTTCGGCAAATTGAAAAAGCTTTTGCTCTAAATCGGTCAATGTATCTTTTCCGTACACTTCGGGTTCACGCTTTCCCAGCATGTTTAAATTCGGACCGTTCAAAATGAATATACGCGGCAACTCTTTCCCCCCTTTTTGATGTAAAACTTGCCACCATTTGGCTTCACACAAAAAAATGTCCACTTACAGTGAACATTTTATCATAATGCTTCCAGTCTCAACACTATTCTCTTGATTCTCCAAGCGCACTGGAGAGCTTTTCGGAATTTAATTCATTATATTCAAATGAAATCGAATAGCCGACAAACAATCCGTACAGCAAATAGATGCAAAACGTCGTGACGACTGTTTTCCTTTTCAGTTCGGCAACCGTTTGCACATCCGGAAACATCGGATTAAACAGATAAAACACGACAAACCATAAAACAGCTCCGTATAAAAGGCCCGGCCACATTCCCTTCGCTTGTTTCAGACAGCCGTAGTAAAGAAGAGCGGCGCCGATGGAGATCACCCCGATCAGCAAAATGCTGACCACCGTTCCGAGAAATCCATTTTTCCAGCCGCCGAGCATAAAGGGCTGAAGAATCATATTCGGATTCACCTCGGAAAACTTAAACAAATACGCCAGCTCTCCTAAAACGCTCCAGAGAATGCCGCCGATAAATCCCGTCGAGATGACCCTCCCGGTGAACGATACGGGATTTTCCCGTTTATTTTGCTCCAGTTCTTCAGGCTGTTTTTCATTGTCTTCATTGCTCATGCTGACAGTTCACCTCCATTCCCAGTATGTCCAAAAACGGAGGCGCCAACATGATCTCTGCAAGTTTTTTAAACAAAAGTGTAAAAATCAAGAAAACGGGTATACTTTAATTAGATTTGACAATTCGGTTCCCTAATTTCTTAAATTTTTAGGCCCATCAATCTAGAGGTTTCAGCGCTTTTCCTGTACAATAAGGTGTAAGGAAATGGTTAATGTAATCATAGATTGATACAGATAGGTTGATGCAGATGTCAAATCAAAAAAAGCCCGCTTACGGAGGGCAGGCCGTCGTCGAAGGCGTCATGTTCGGCGGCAGGCGCCATTATGTAACGGCGATCCGCAGGAAGGATCAAAGCATTGAATTTTTTAAACTGCCGCGCAAATCGAATCCGGCCCTTGAAAAGCTGAAGAAAATTCCTTTTCTCAGGGGAATCATCGCGATCATCGAAGCGAGCGCGAACGGAACCCAGCATTTGAATTTTTCAAGTGAAAGATATGATCTTGATCCTTCCTTAGACGATCAATTAAAGGAAGAGAAAAAGTCAAAGCTGACCATGATCTTCGGGCTTGCCGCTGTCGGGGTGCTTTCATTCCTTTTCAGCAAATTTATATTTACGCTGGTTCCCGTCTTTTTGGCGGAGCTTACCCGGCCGGTATTCCAGTCTGATGTCGCGCAGATTATGATCGAAAGCTTTTTTAAGCTGATTCTGCTTTTAGGCTATATTTACGTGATCTCGTGCACCCCTTTTATCAAAAGGATTTTTCAATATCACGGAGCAGAACACAAGGTCATAAACTGTTTTGAACAGAACCTGCCGGTTACGGTTGAAAATGTTCAGCGCCAGTCAAGGCTTCACTACCGATGCGGAAGCAGTTTTATTTTATTCACTGTGATCGTCGGCATGTTTGTTTACTTGCTTGTTCCTGCTGACCCTCTCTGGGTCCGTATTTTAAATAGAATCGCACTGATACCAGTCGTTCTTGGCATCTCATTTGAGGTGCTGCAGCTGACAAACAAAGTGAGAAACATACCTGTTCTCAAGGCATTGGGCTATCCCGGCCTTTGGCTGCAGCTCTTGACGACAAAAGAGCCGTCTGACGATCAGGTGGAAGTGGCAATCGCAAGCTTTAACGAGCTTCTTCATATGGAGACCAAAGCAGAGGACGAACAGAAGGAACCTTCTCATATCGTAATGTAACTCTTTAACGATTTGTTAATTTTTTGGGAGGTGGACAGTTATGAAGCAACGGGTACATCCAGTCTCGGCTTTAGTGATTGCGCTTGGAATTTTGGGTTTCGTTTATTTTGCTGTCACAAGCCCCGGCCAAATTGTTTTCGCAGCGGTCGGCGCAATCATTTATTTTGTGGTCAGATATATTTCCAACCGCGATATGGGCGGCGAGGGAGCCGCTTTTAAGAAAGCGGCCAAACAGTCGCACAAGCGTTTTCAGGATCATAAAAAACGCTCAGCCAGAGGCAGGGTTAATCATCTTAGAAGCGTGCCGTCTATCAACAAAACCAAGCCCGTCTTGGTCAAGAAAAAAAGCCAGACTCAGCTGACAGTGATTGAAGGCAAAAAAAGCAAAAAGAAAAACAGAGCTTTCTTTTAATACGTCCACTGTTTCAAAAATAATTCTGTTCGTTTTTTTCCTAGCTCAATCAGAGCTAGTTTTTTTTCTGCCGAAATCGCAAATTCCGTTGACAGCACCTCTTCAACAGGTAGAAAAATAATGTTCCGTTCGTGCTTTGTGGCGATATGCCTGGCATCATGCGCTTCCTTCATCGTCTCAAAAAGCGCTCCAAACAGCTCAAACGCATTGTTGATGACCTTCTTCGGCCTCTCTTTTTCGCACGGCGTCAATGTAACGCCTAGAACCGGGCGCTTTTTTTCAGCGGTAAACAGCCAAATCGGAAAATTGCTCAGCACCCCGCCGTCCACCACCGTTGAGATGCCGGCCGAAGATTTCAGTTTGACGGGCTCAAAAAAATAGGGAATGCTGCAGCTCATCCGAACCGCCCTTGCGACGGAAAACCGTTCCGGATGTAAGCCGTAGCGGGGTAGGTCGTCAGGCAGGACAAGCATCTTGCCATTCGTTAAATCTGAAGCAATCAGCTTGAGCTTTCCTTTCTCAAAGTCGCCGAACACGGAGACACCTTTCCTCCTTAATTTTTCAGAGATCCAGTTTTCAAGCCGATCTCCCTTATACAAACCAAGGCGCCAATAGATCGAAGCCCATTGCAGCATTTTTAAAGGGAAAAAAGAAAATCTCGGATCAAGGAGCTCACCTTCGTCTAATTCCTCCACCATGCTGCGCATCTCCGCACTCGTATATCCGGCCGCAATCAATGCCGCAATGATCGACCCCGCGCTCGTTCCGGCCAGTCTTTTAAAACGGAAACCGCGTTCCTCGAGCGTTTCATATGCTCCTACAAGCGCAATGCCTTTCATTCCTCCGCCTGAAAAAACCCCGTCTATGAACATCCGTTCTCCCCCCTTAAAAGATTGGCCCTACCACCATTTTAGGAAGAAGACAGAAAAAAAAGACCATTAGAAAAACGGCCGCATACAAATAAAAAAGCCGCCGTGCCGCGGCAGCTTTTTCTACTGATTGTCCTGTTCATTTCTTTTTTGGACGCTTCTCAGATCGTCGATCCTTTGGCGGTCATCCTCAAAATACTGCACAAGGTCTCCGACCCGGTCAATGCTGTTCCAGCTTAAATGATGTTCGATTCCTTCAACATCATCATAAATTTTCTCTTCGTCAACACCAATGATTCGTAAAAACTGTTCCAGTAATTCATGTCTGTATACTAAACGCTTGCCTATTTTTTTACCTTTAGGCGTCAGCACGAGACCGCGATACTTTTCATAAATCAAATATTCATCTTTGTCGAGTTTTTGAACCATTTTTGTAACCGAGGAGGGATGGACGGCTAAAGCTTCTGCAATATCTGAGACTCTCGCATATCCTTTTTCTTCTATCAGCATATAAATTTGTTCTATGTAATCTTCCATACTCGGTGTTGTCATCAAATCCCTCCAAATCACACCTATTAAAATCATTACAAGTTTACACTATGTGCATGTAAAAAACAAGCAATCAGATAACGTTTACATCTATGCTCTATCGTTTAAAATTCCATTCATCTGTCGCGTATTTCGTCCGGGCCAATTCCTCGACAAACGCCGTTTCTTCTTCTGTCAGTTCATACGGCTGAAGATGAATGTTAAGCCCTTTTTCAAAGCCTTTTTTAAACGCTTTGCTCGCTTCTTCGATCGTCACTTTTTCCGCGGCCAGCTGATTAATGGCAACTGCCTTTTGTTTAAAATTGCGCTGCATGCGCTCCCTGATGCGGTCGTTTTTATAGATAAACAAATCAAACAGCTTGTCCTCATCCAAATCAAGGAGGATCGAGCCGTGCTGTAAGATGACCCCTTTTTGTCTCGTCTGGGCGCTCCCTGCGACTTTTCGGCCTTCGACAACGAGCTCATACCAGGAAGGCGCGTCAAAGCAGACGGATGATCTCGGGTTTTTCAGGCTTTCTTTTTCTTTCTCCGTTCTCGGTATTGCAAAATATGCCTCAAGTCCAAGCTCTCTAAAGCCTTCAAGAATGCCTTCGGAAATCACCCTGTACGCTTCCGTCACAGTCTGCGGCATGTCAGGATGCTCTTCAGATACGATCACACTGTAGGTGAGTTCTTGATCATGGAGAACGCCTCTGCCGCCGGTCGGCCTTCTTACAAAGCCCAAATTATAGTTTTTGACGGCTTCCAGATCGATTTCCTTTTCAACATTTTGAAAATAACCGACAGAAAGCGTCGCAGGATTCCATCCGTAAAAGCGGATGGTAGGCGGGATCTGCCGTTGGCTGTGCCAGTAAAGCAGCGCCTCGTCAAGTGCCATATTAAAAGCGGGCGCCCGTCGTCCCGAATCGATAAAACGCCATGTTTCCTTTTCCATAACCTACCCTCTTTTTCTTTGGTATAAAATAAGTCTACCATTCCCTTTGAAAATTGAAAATAAATTCGGCTAATCAGATGACAGAATTACCGCCCTTTACTATAATAGTATTTGTCTTAACATATCGATAAAACTTTCCCGTTTAAGGCGGGACGATGTAAAAAGGAGTCGGATCAGATTGTCTACCAGCAGCATTATTGTTCTCATCATTTGCGCCGCACTCATTATCTACGCGGTCGTTTCATACATTTATCAGCAGCGCATTATGAAAACCTTGACAGAAGAAGAGTTCCGCGCAGGGTACCGCAAAGCCCAGCTCATCGATGTGCGTGAACCGAATGAATATGAAGGCGGCCACATTCTCGGTGCAAGAAACATTCCGCTTTCCCAGCTTAAACAGAGAAAAACGGAAATCCGCACTGACAAGCCCGTCTACCTTTACTGCCAAAACAGCGTCAGAAGCGGGCGCGCAGCCCAAACGCTCCGCAAATACGGCTGCCAGGAGATTTACAACTTGAAAGGCGGCTTCAAAAAATGGAGCGGGAAAATTAAAACGAAGAAATAATGAACGGCTGTCTCGTCTGAGACGGCTTTTTTCATACAAAAAAGCCGGCGGAATCATACACCCGCCGGCTTTCATCTTATTCAGCCTCTTTCATAGCGAAGCACAGGCTTGCGCGCCGCTTTTGTTTCATCCATTCGTTTAACAACTGTAGTATGCGGTGCTTCTTGAACCATCTCTGGCGTTTCTTCCGCTTCTTTGGCAATCTGGATCATCGTTTCGATAAACGCGTCAAGCGTTTCTTTTGATTCTGTTTCTGTCGGCTCAATCATGATGCATTCCTCCACATTAAGCGGAAAGTAGATGGTCGGCGGATGGAAGCCGAAATCAAGCAGACGCTTGGCGATATCCAGCGTTCTGACGCCGAGCTTTTTCTGACGTCTGCCGGACAGCACAAATTCATGCTTGCAGTGGCGGTCAAACGGCAGATCATAATACGGCGCAAGTTTCCTCATCATATAATTCGCATTTAAAACGGCGTTTTCCGTCACTTCTTTCAGCCCGTCAGGACCCATTGAACGAATATACGTATAGGCTCTCACGTTTATGCCGAAGTTGCCGTAGTACGGCTTGACCCTGCCGATGGATCGGGGGCGGTCATTGTCAAATGTAAAGCGCCCGTCTTTTTTGACCAGCACAGGTTTTGGCAAATACGGGATGAGATCGGCTTTGACGCCGACGGGACCTGAGCCCGGTCCGCCGCCCCCGTGGGGTCCCGTAAAGGTTTTATGAAGATTTAAATGCACGACATCAAATCCCATGTCGCCCGGCCGCGCTTTACTGAGCACGGCGTTGAGGTTGGCGCCGTCATAATAGAGCTTCCCTCCGGCCTGATGCACGATCTCCGCCATTTCTAAAATATGCTCTTCAAACAGGCCGAGCGTGTTCGGATTTGTCAGCATCAGCGCAGCCGTTTCTTCATTGACGACCCGTTTTAAATCTTCCAGGTCGACAAGCCCATCGGCATTCGATTTGACGGTGACCGTTTCAAATCCGGCAACCGTCGCAGATGCCGGATTTGTTCCGTGCGCAGAATCCGGAACAATCACCTTCGTTCTTTTCCGATCGCCGTTAGCCTCATGGAAGGCGCGGATCATCATCAGCCCGGTCCATTCGCCATGCGCGCCGGCCGCCGGCTGAAGTGTGACCTGATCCATGCCCGTAATTTCCTCCAAATGCTCGCTCAGGTCGTAAAGCAGCTCCAGCGCCCCCTGCACCGTATGTTCGTCCTGAAGCGGGTGAATGGCTGAAAACCCCGGAATCCTCGCGATTTTCTCATTGAGCTTCGGATTGTATTTCATCGTGCAGGAGCCAAGCGGATAAAAACCGGAATCCACGCCGTGGTTTCGCCTTGATAAAGCGGTATAATGCCGCATAATATCAAGCTCAGACACCTCGGGAAGCTCTGCCGGCTCTTTCCTGATATAGGCCTCATCCAGAAGGTCTGATTCATCTGTTTCAGGGACGTCAAGCTCAGGCAGGCTGTAGCCGACCCTTCCTTCTTTTGATATCTCAAAAATAAGCGATTGATCCTGATTATGCATGGCGATCCCCCAATTCCTTGATGAATGTATCTATTTCTTCCTTCGTCCTGAGTTCTGTCACTGCGATCAGCATATGGTCTTTCAAATCCGGATATGACAGGCCGAGATCATAGCCGCCGATGATCTCCTTTTCAAGCAGGCGTTCATTGGCTTGGGTGACAGATTCCTTCAGCTTGATCACGAATTCGTTGAACATAGGACCGTCAAACGCGACTTCAAGGCCCGCCCGCCTGGCGGCTTCTTTGGCATAAGACGCTTTCTGCATATTCTGCCAGGCGATGTCCCTGACGCCTTTTTTGCCGAGAGCCGTCATCGCAACAGAAGCGGCGAGCGCATTGAGCGCCTGGTTCGAGCAAATATTCGATGTTGCTTTATCCCGCCTGATATGCTGCTCCCTTGCCTGCAGCGTTAATACGAACCCTCTTTTTCCATTTTCATCTTCCGTCTGCCCGACAAGACGCCCCGGAACCTTCCGCATCAGCTTTTTAGTGACGGCGAAAAATCCGCAGTGGGGGCCTCCAAACGCGGCCGGTATACCGAATGGCTGGGCATCGCCGACGACGATATCGGCCCCGAATGCTCCCGGAGGCGTTAAGATGCCGAGCGCCAGCGGGTTGGCGGACACGATGAACATGCTTTTTCCTTTATGGGCGATCGGCTCGATTTCGTGCAGAGGTTCGATCTGTCCGAAAAAGTTCGGATATTGGACGATAACGGCTGCGGTTTCATCACATACCGCTGCGTCAATGGCTTCGATATCAGCCGTCCCGTTCTTGGCAGGCACTTCCACGACTTCGATGTACTGCCCTTTTGCATAAGTTTTCAGCACCTCGCGTGATTCCGGATGAACGGTCTCCGAGACGACGATTTTTTTCTTTTTCGTATGCCCTGATGCAAGCATCGCGGCTTCCGCCAGCGCCGTTCCGCCGTCATACATGGACGAGTTGCTGATATCCATTCCCGTCAATTCGCATATCATCGTCTGAAATTCAAAGATCGCCTGCAGCTCCCCTTGCGAAATTTCCGGCTGATATGGGGTGTAGGCCGTATAAAATTCAGATCTTGAAATCACATGATCGACAATGACCGGCTGATAATGGTCGTACACGCCCGCTCCCAAAAATGAAGCGTACGCGGCCGTGTCTTTATTCTTTGCCGCCAGCTTTGTCAGTTCTTTCGTGAGCTCCGTCTCGGATTTTGCTTGTTTAATTTGATATTCGCCTTTAAATCTGACGCTCTCTGGAATATCGGAGAATAAGTCGTCAATCTGGCTGACTCCGATCGCCTCTAGCATCTCTTTTTTATCCTGATCTGTCGCAGGCAGGTAGCGGTGCTTCATCTTCAGTCTCCTTTCATGATCATGGCAAACTTACGGCTGCCGTTTATAAAATGGGGTTTTCGCAATTTTCGCTTTCAGACGCTTTTTCCTGATTTCAACCTCGACAATGGTGCCGAGTTCGGCAGCCTCTTTTTTGAGCAGAGCAAGACCGACGTTTTTTTTCAAGGTCGGCGATTGTGTTCCAGTCGTCACTTCGCCCGCTTGTACGCCTTGATGGTAAACGGGATACCCGTGCCGCGGAATTCCTTTATCAAGCATTTCAAGCCCGACGAGTTTTCTGTCGACTCCCTCTTCTTTTTGTTTTGCCAAAACAGACTTGCCGAAAAAATCCGCCTCTTTTTTCGTTTTAACAGCAAACCCGATCCCTGCTTCAATCGGCGTAATGTCTTTTGTAAGCTCCTGTCCGTATAGAGGGAGCTTCGCTTCAAAACGCAAGGTGTCTCTGGCGCCAAGACCGCACGGAATGAGGCCTTCATCCCGGCCCGTCTCTAAAAGAAGCTTCCAAATGCGGGCTGCATCTTCACCTCGGCAGTAGATTTCAAAACCGTCCTCTCCCGTGTACCCCGTTCTTGAGACAAGCGCCCGCACGCTGCCGACCGCGGTTTCATCCCGGAAGGTAAACGGCTTTAACGCGGCAAGGTCAATGTCTGTCACTTGTTGTAAGATCTGTTCGGCTTTCGGTCCCTGAAGGGCAAGCAGAGAGATTTCATCTGAGATGTTTTTGATCTTCACATCCCCCTCCGCATGCCGATTCAGCCAATCGATGTCCTTGCCGATGTTGGCTGCGTTGATGACCAGCAGATAGCGCCCGCTTCCCTTCATATAGACAAGAAGATCGTCAATCGTCCCGCCGTTTTCATCGCACATCGCTGTATACTGTGCGCCGCCTTCCTTCAATGCGGCAACATCATTGGTTAAAAGCTTCTGTAAAAACGGCAGACTGTCAGCGCCTGTGACCTCGACTTCCCCCATATGGGAAACGTCAAACAAACCGGCTTTCGTCCTTACCGCTTCATGCTCTTCTTTGATCGATGAAAACTGAACAGGCAGCTCCCAGCCGCCAAAATCAATCGTCTTTCCGCCATATTCCTTATACAGGTCAAATAAAGGCGTTCGTTTCAGCATCCTGCTTCCCCCTTTGTGTTTTAAGTTTGCCAATCATCAGAAAACGCGAAAGATTTCAATAACAAAAGCTCTTCATGCAGCCGGCATTCACGGCACAAAAAAGGACAGAGAACCCCCTTTGTCAGTTCGGAGGCTCTCTGTCCTGGCACCTGAAAGTTTACTTTGCATAAACGCAAAGATGTCCCCTTTGGTGGTTTGCTAAGCATGATTATGGTACAAACTCTCTCCAGAGTTGCGTCAAGCAAGAGTTCTTTTGCCTGAGAGATTCACTATTTCACAGTTTGCTCCTTCGGCGCCGTTATAAGGGATTCCTTATCGGTCTCTCCCCTTGCTGTCATTCGCTCATATTCATTTCTTTTCATGGACATACTAGATAAAGCGTACGATTTTTTCGCTGATGATCTACAAATATCCTACCATCATCACAGCGTTTGGGCAACAGAAAAAAGCATTAACATTTCATTATTTTTCATTTGAATTGTTCGCGTTTTATTCATTTCTTGATTAAATCAGCTTGATTCATAAAAGATTATCTTTTAAAAAAGAACATTCCATTAAATGATAAGAGAGGAAAGGCGGCGATATGATGATTCCAGAGATTCATTTTGACAAGGAGTGGCCTGAACAGTTTGCGGAACACCTTGAACAGGACGGTCCTTGGGCGAATTGGGAGCTTTACCAGCTTTCCTGCGAGGTGCAAAAACGCCTGGCGATTCCAACCTTTGAAGGGCTACAGGCTCCACACCATCTGCCTGATTTCACCCCGCTTCCCCACCAGCTTGAGGTCGCTCGAAAAGTGGTCGAACAGATGAACGGGAAAGCCATTTTAGCCGATGAAGTAGGTCTTGGAAAAACGGTTGAAGCCGGCTTGATATTAAAAGAATACATGATTCGCGGTCTGGCAAAAAAAATTTTAATTCTCGTGCCCGCTTCACTTGTATCACAGTGGGTAAAAGAACTGCGCGACAAATTTTTAATCCCGGCCGTCGAGCAGAAAAAAAGCTATGTATGGGAGCAGTGTGACGTTGTCGTCTCCTCCCTTGATACAGCGAAACGTTCGCCTCACCGGGAAACGGTATTATCCATTCAATATGATGTGGTGATTATTGATGAAGCTCACAAACTGAAAAACAATAAAACCAAAAACTACGAATTCGTCCGCAACTTAAAGAAAAAATACTGCCTGATGCTGACTGCGACACCGATTCAAAACAAGATTGACGAAATTTTCAACCTCGTCTCCCTTTTAAAGCCGGGCCATTTAGGCAATGAAAGCAACTTTAACAAAGATTATTCAAAACAAATCAATTCCGCCGAGGCGCACGAGCGATTGAAATCGCTCATCAATAAAGTCATGATCAGAAACAGGCGGCAGGATACGGGAATCACATGGACGAAGCGCCATGTCGAAACCGTGCCGATTTCTTTTTCTCCGACCGAACAGGCTTTATATGACGAAATCACAAACCTGAAAAAAGATCACCGCCATTCGGCCGGCATGTTTTCGATTATGACATTGGAGCGCGAATGCTGTTCAAGCAGAGAAGCGGTCTATATGACGCTGAAAAACATGCTCGACAGGAAAGACCGTGAAGCCCCTGTCATCGGAGAAGCCGCGATTCATCAGCTGATCAACAGGGTAAACGAGGTTACACAGAACTCCAAAGCGATGAAAGTCGTCGAGCTGATTCAGGAACTCAACGACAAAGTCATCATTTTTACGGAATACAGGGCGACGCAAATTTATCTGCAATGGTTCCTTCAGCAAAATGGGATCAGCTCTGTGCCGTTTCGCGGCGGCTTTAAACGAGGAAAGAAAGACTGGATGAAGGACTTGTTCCGGGGCAAAGTTCAGGTGCTGATCGCCACGGAAGCGGGCGGTGAAGGGATCAACCTTCAATTTTGCAACAAAATCATCAACTATGATCTCCCCTGGAACCCGATGCGCCTTGAACAAAGAATCGGACGGATTCACCGGCTCGGCCAGGAACGGGACGTCTATATTTACAATATGGCGACAAAACATACCGTAGAGGAACATATCTTGAAGCTTCTCTACGAAAAAATCCATTTATTCGAAAAAGTTGTTGGCGACTTGGATGATATTTTGACAAAAATAGAGGTCGGTCATTTTGAAGAGCACCTTCATGATATCCTCTATTATTCAGCATCTGACGAAGAAATGAAAATCAAAATGGAAAATTTGGCATCGTTTATCTCCTGCGGGGACGACGCTGTTCAAGACCACAAACAGATTGGAGGCTGAAGGATGA
Organism: Bacillus sp. KICET-3; assembly: GCF_033261025.1. Classification (NCBI taxonomy): domain Bacteria; kingdom Bacillati; phylum Bacillota; class Bacilli; order Caryophanales; family Bacillaceae; genus Bacillus; species Bacillus sp. KICET-3. The sequence continues at coordinate 2,947,543 of NZ_CP137345.1, forward strand.
GGCAGGAAGAAATACAGCGGTTTTTAGAACGCTTTTTCACCGCGAATCGATGCGACATCATTGACAAGAGCGCCGGCCATATCACCGTGCAGCTGACCGCTGAAGTCGATAAACAAATTATGAACAGGCCTTTTTATTGGCACTGGCTCGAGAAAACGGGCGGACAGCCGAATCCGATGAAAATTACGCTGATTACAAATGAAGAAGCGGCGCCTGAGGATATTGAAGGGGAATTTATTCATTTCGGCTCACCGAGGCTATTTCAAATTTTTCAGGCGGTAAAAAAGAACGGAAAATTTATCCGTCTTTATGAAAAGGTCCGCTTTATGGGAGGCCATACGCCCCTTGAACCGTGGCTCGGCTTGAATGTAACGATCTCATTCCAGTCCGACATGAAAAAAGACAAGCTTCTGTCTCTCGGCCTCCATTTAATCAGCGGACAGCTGATAGAAGGGTTTCAAGAACAAATGGAAGAAAGGGCGCTCTCTACGCACATTTCCGACTACTGCTACACCATGTCGCCTTTAATCAAACCGGAAAGCGGCATCAAACGGCTTGAACGCTATATCGAACAAGCCGCCAGAAGCGAGCCTCTTGATTGGGCTGAAGCTTCTCTTAAAAGATGGAATAACGACCTTTCCCTTCTGAATCAGTTTTATGAAGAGACGGAAGAAAAGCCTGAGGAATACGAAATTGAAAAAAAAGCCCTGCAAACACTGTACGAACCAAAAATCGAAATGAAGATCGAAAACGGCGGTTTGTTTTATCTGCAGAAAAAAACCTCAGGATAATTTTTCCGATTCGACACGGTTCTTCTTTTTATTCAGAAACCTAGGATTATAATGGAAGTAAGACGATAAACTTTCGCATCAACAATTGGACAAGTTTGGAAAAATGCTGAGGCCAGCGATTTATCTTTGTTGCCAACAACAAGGTTGACTGAAATACATAACCAAGTATTTTGGGAGGGGACATGTATCATGAAAGCGAAAAGTGAGAAGGAAGAATTGGACAAGGAGTGGGAAGATCTCATCAAAAGCGCTCTCAGAGCAGGTATTAGTCCAGAGGAAATAAGAATTTTTCTCAATTTGGGTCATAAGCCTTCGGAAGCTTCCACACCAATTGAAAGAAGTCATTCAATAAATCCTTTCTGAATGTGCTATAATATCGAAAGGAAGGTGATGACATTGATTGGCCAGCGTATTAAACAATATCGAAAAGAAAAAGGCTACTCACTATCTGAACTAGCTGAAAAGGCTGGGGTAGCGAAGTCTTATTTAAGTTCAATAGAAAGAAATTTGCAAACAAACCCCTCCATTCAATTTCTAGAAAAAGTCTCCGCTGTTCTGGACGTCTCGGTTCATACCCTGCTTGATGAGAAAGATGAAACCGAATACGATGGTCAATTAGATAGTGAATGGGAAAATCTAGTTCGTGACGCGATGGCATCAGGGGTTTCTAAAAAACAATTTCGCGAATTTTTGGATTATCAAAAATGGAAGAAAAGACAGGAAAAGGAGTAAGTGTCACATATCTTACTCCCTTTGGCATTTAAAAAATATAACGACGCCGATCAAATTTACATAAAAAAAACGGATCATGTTGATCCGCTTTTTTTTAATGGATAGCATTATTTATCTTCACTGTGTGCTCTTTCGTTCTCTTTAACATATCCTTTTTCATCGGCGTGTTTATTTCCATCGATGGTTAAGCCGTTCCATTGAGTACCCTCAAATGAGAAGTCAAGCTGTACAGAATCTCCTTGATATTTGTTCTGTATCATGTTGCCGTTGCTGTCTGTTGTTGTGTCATTGATAAATTCAATGACCATTTCGACTTTGTCGAAATCGTATGGATCTTTTGGAATACCATCGTATTGAGGCGCAGTCTTGCCCTTGATTGTCGCGACATTGATTTTGCCGTTGTCATGCAGGAAGCCCGGCTCAATTAGCTTTTTGATTTTTTCCATTGAGCTTTTATCTTTTTTCGCAGACATATTGTACAGATCATAGAGATTCGCGGAATCAAGAATGATGTTTTTAGGATATCCGTTTCCGCCTTCAACGCCGACAGTCAATACGCTGACTTTAAACTGTTTCAGGAAGTCTTCGGCAGAATTTTTCCCGCCGTTTTTCGCGTTGGCGTCAACGAAATTGCTGAAGCCCATCTGCATTAACACTTCTTTAATGGCCAATGAACCGTCATTTTTAAATGTGAATTCTTTTTTGAATTTATCACCCGGTTTTAAGTTTGACAGGTTCACTCTCGCAGACGTTTCTTTCGCATTTAAGTCAAGCGTACCTGCTGCATACGTAGCTTGTGTCGTTTCGATATCGTTAAACGCGGCCCAAGTTCCCCCTCCTACTAATGCCAGCCCAAGAGCAGCGGACGCAACTCCTAATCCAATTTTTTTCTTTGTACCCATGATAACTCCTCCTTTTATAATTGAAAAATGCTATATATGGAGACCTGAATAACAGGTGACCAACGAAAGTTACATTGAAACCCGGTCTTTTCCGGCGGCTTCGATTGCTTTTGTTTTTTGATCAATTTCACGCAATGCCGCGGATATCGTAATGACCGCATAAAGAATTAACAAGAGACCCGGCACGATCAACAAGATGGCTGTGCCGATGGGTTTGCTGGCGAAATCCAGCAGATACCCCGCATATGGAACGGTAATTCCCGAATACTTTGCGACAACGTTTTCCGCCAAAACAGGATCGGAATCGGGATTTTGGTTGTTGTCACCTTTTGTTTTAAATACGAGATTTGATTTATGTTTTGTTATACCGATAATCCGGTGGGTAACCATTGTGTTCTGATCTTGCATGAATGTAATAATATCGCCCTTTTTCAAGGACTCGGGATTTGCAACTTTTTGAACGGCGATAATTGATCCCGTTTTAAACTCCGGCTCCATTGAACCGGATAAAACCGTCTTCAATTGATAGCCGAACAGCTGAGGCTCCCCGCCCGACGATTTTGTTGATATGACAACAATGACCGCCGCAATGATCAGCGTGAAAATAATCACATATAAGAAATTGCTGACCCATTTCATGATTTTTTTCATGACGCATCCCCGCTTTCTAATGAATGTTTCTCTTTATTTTTTTCCTCACGGACGGACCGACCGCCGTCTGTTCCTTGTTTTTCTGGCTCGATTTTATCTGTTCGTTCAGTCTCCCGGAATGTTTCCGGCTTGTCTTTACGATCTGGTTTGGATTCGGCTTTTTTTGGAGGCTTCGGCGTCTTTTCTTTGCAGTCGCTGAGTTTCATCACCTTTGACCAAATAAACGGCTTTCCCCGTTTGATATCAGGATGACCTTCAGGTTTTATCAATTTAAAAACGTAAATTCCTCCACTTACCGCACGATTTGACTCAATCCTGTATAGATGGCTGCGGACTTCCTTGCCAACCGTGCCTTTGTCTATGACAGCCCCGTCTTTCAGCGGCTTTGAAGAGCTCTCGATTTTGTGCAGCTCCCATTTCCATTCTGAAGCGGTTATGCTGTTGCCGCGGTTTTTAAATTCAGCAAATAAAGGCAACGGCGCACAAGTGCTTCCTTTTGTTTTTGTCTGTTTTTGAAGCTTCAAATCGCTTCCATCCCACTCTCTATCATCTATGTCCTTGAATTTTGCAGACGCTTTCATTGACATGCTGTATTTTTCCACATCATGGAACGATGCGTTCGTATTTTGATTCAGCTGACTCCCCAGTCCAATCAAAAGGTAAATGATCAACATCATTTGAAAACCGATGATCGTCTTTTTGTCTTTTTTTCGGCGTCTCCTAGTTCGAGATAATCTAATCATGACTACCCTCCTAGCAGCTTTTCGTTCGTTTTAAAGAACCTAACAGTTAGAGTATAAAGAACAAAGCTCACAATTGAAAACTGTCAAAATAGTCGATTTAGTTCGTTTTACAGAACATTTTCATTCAATTCCTCAAAAAAACTCTTAAATTCTCATCTTTTTGAAAAAAATGAAGTTCTTTATAATGTACACAATTTATTCTTATTTTTTTGTATAAACTGTGTCGACAAGGAAAAAAATAGGGAGGAAAGGATGGTGACCCATGCTGAAAAAGATCATATTATGCGTCCTTTTATTGCTTGTAAGTTCAAAACCGCTGTATGTACAAGGAGCAGGCTATCAAACAGCCGTTATGACGAAATGGGAAGAAAAAGCTGTTCAGGAAGCCAAAAAGAGATACCCGGAAGCTGAAGTCCGGCTCACCCAAAAGGTATGGGACCGAAAACGAACTGATGAAGCTGTTAAACAGTACCACCTGACCCTTAGTGAAGGAAATAAAGATTTTGGCGTATTTGTCACCATTTCGTACGAGCCTTCAACCCATAAAATTAATAAAGTGGTAGTTGTTGAAGAATATAAATAAGCCGCTTTCCTTTAGGAAAACGGCTTCCTATTTCTTGATTGAAATTCGAACCTCCTGGCCCGCGGCCCGCCGAATGGGGATGCCTTTTCTATCTTATGATTTATGACGTTTAAAAAACATCATGCAGCCGATAGGAAGAATCCCGAACCAGCGGTATATGCGGGACGGCGGTCTGCTTTCTTTGCGCTTTTCTTTCATTTCTTTTCTTTCTTGTTTTGGTGTATCCATATACTTGACAAGCTGTTCTGTCATATATTTCACATAATCGTTCGTTTTCATCTGCTCACCTCATCGCACTTCTTATGATGAAGTGTTGTCAGGCGCATACTTTTTTATACGTCTTTTTCAGGCTTAACCGCTACTTCTCTTTCCACCGGCTGATTTTCTTTTTCTTCAAATGATATTGAAATTCCGCAGTTCTCACGGTTTTCGCTGCTGTTTTTATCTTAATCCTCACAAGCTTCGTCTGTTTACCGGCTGGCAAAATGGAATACGAGACCGCACCATACGCCTTTTTTTCCTCTCTTTCCCGTTCGTCTTGGATATGCCGGACGGAATAAAGAACCCCATTTCGAAGGAGATTTTGCTGGGTGTAAAACTCTTTCGTTTGTTTGGCAAACGCTTGCTTCGTGATAAAAACCGCCGCGGAATGGCCGGCGCACAGCATGCAGATCATCGCCATAAAAAGCGCTGCGGGATAAATATAGCCTTTGGAATTGTACAGATTTAACCACCTTCATCCAGAATGATAGATTGGAAATGCCGCGCGATACTTTTTGCCGTTAAGACCGATGACATCAAAGATAACGTGGTGATCTTCAAGTCTGAATTTTACGCGTTTGACATGCTGCAGCATCGGCATATGGCCTTTTGAATTTACTCTTTTGCGAATCAATGTCCGATACGGTTCATAGCGGACCGCATCACCTAAAGAATTTTTCAACTCAAGTACCCGGCCGTTGTTCTTTACTTTAATGTCCTCAGCTTCTTTGCATTCTTTGAGCATCTGTTCAGCTGTAATGGTCCATTCTTCCGGACGGATATCATCCTCGTTGACAGCCGGGGATAAAAACAGATGAAACATTGAGACGGCCGTTCCGGCAATGAACATGTAGACCATTAATGAACTTAAAGTATTAAGAAGGGTAAAGCCCTTTTGTTTTGAGAATTCCGAAACAATGCTGGCGGTCTTTTCTGTCTTCAATGGAGATGCAAACTTTATATTCATCTCCTTTTTCCTCCCATTCAATAAAGTAGGCGGTTCCCTGATAAAAAACGGTTTCTGCCGCCTGATAACGCCCGGTCAGCATGTAGCGGCTGATCTTCTCATCTAAGATGCGGTATGCTTCTTCTTCTTTTCCCATCATGTCAGCTTTCAATTCGAGCTGATGATATGCCGGAATTAAAAAAGCGGCTATCATCATCCAAATACTAAATGCAGAAACAGTTTCAAGTGTCATAAACCCTCTATTTTTTTTGAACATTGATTCTGCCGCTTCCTAAATAAATCGTCAATTCAAACGAGGTTTTATTTGCATTAATCAACAGTTTTCCTCCTTGATTCGGAGCCCCGCTCGGGCTATAGGTGAAATGTTGTCCGATTGTCGATTTTTTTATGTCAATTTTGTGATCATACTCCCTGACAAGATAAGGGGGTAAGCTTTCATCAGCCGGCTTGATGGTATATTTGTAATGATCGGTATCAAACAGTACTTTCACCTTCTTGTTTTGAACAAAAGCTGACTGCTGGGCAAAAAGCAAATCTGCTTCAAGCTGTGCAGCAAAATGCTGGACAATCCTTTTTTCATAAGCGGATGGCAATCCGGCAAATAAACATATCATCATAATCGAGCTGATCAGCAAAACGGTGAGGCTTTCAAGAAGAGTAAACCCTTTTTGATACCTTGCCATTATCGGGTTTGTACACTGCCATTTGAAATCACAATCGGTTTTCCGTTAGGACAAGCCAAGTTCTTCTTAATGTATCCCTCTGATTCCAGATCGCCCAGACTCGGCGTTTTTCCGTCATGATCGATCTCATAAGCCGTAATTTGGGCCTGAATCATGCTTTTTAATCCCTCACAGCCTTTCTTTTGAATACTTTGGTTGTGCTTGGTGACATTCGGGATCGTAATTAAAAGCAGAATTGATATGACAAGCATGACGACTAGCATTTCAATCAGCGTAAATCCCTTTTCATTCATTTGGACGGCCTCCTTTATAACTGATTCATCATTTGATACATTGGCAACAGCATGGACAGATAGAGTATTAAAATCATGGCCGCGGTAAAACCGTAAATCAGCGGCTGCAGCAGGCCTGTCCACTTTTCCGCTTTCTTTTCAAACCGGTCGATCAGAAATTGGCTGTATGAATAAAGCTCTCTGTGAAGCTGGCCGTTTAATTGGCCGTGAGCCACCACCTTTGATAGGTCCTTTTCATAAAACGGGTGTCCGTTTAACATATGTTCTATCGCTTCCCCCTGTTTCAGCCTCTCGATCAGCCGTTTAGCTTCCTTTTGGAAAAACGGCAAAAAGGGCTGGCTTTCAAACGCTTTTAAACTGTCATATATAGACAAACCGGATGTAAGAAGATTGCTCAGCTGAAGTGATAAAAAGTAGCTGTTAAACAATTTGAGGATTCTGCCTGCCAGCGGAATTCTGATGAGAAGAGCCATTTTGTCTTCAGGGGGCTTTTGGCGGAAAGCGTACAAATAATACGCCCAAAAAACAGCAGCGGCGGCTAGTATGCACAGAAACAACAAGGAGAAACTTTCAAAAAATAAAAAGATGAAGGATGTCAGAAAGGGCGTTTCTATGTTCATCGAGTCATAGATCGCGGAAAACTGCGGAACAATGGCGGCTTTCATCATATAGACAATGAGGCAAACCGTCAAAATCAAAAATGCCGGATAATGTGCGGCTTTTTTGATTTTTTCGGCCTGTTCGATTTTACGGCGGAGCAATTCGCCGCTCTGCATAAAAGCAAATGGCACATTACCGTGACGTTCGGCGAAATAAACGATGCTGACGGCAGCTTTATGAAATGAAATCATATTTAAAACTTGAAAAACAGGATACCCTTCCGCAAGCTTTCTCCTCCCGAATGCAATATCCGTTTTTTGCTGCCGCTTTAATTGCAGTTCCAGCATGCTTAATGCATCAAGAAGCGTATAACCGTTCATCATCATCTCGCCAAGCTTTTCAAGGAACTCTGCCTGTTCCCCGACAGGCCATCTGTTCTTAATCGGCTTCATGATGCACCCAGCGTTCATAAGATCCGGCCGGCACATAACCGAGCGCTATCCCTTTGCGGATCAATTTTCTCAATGTGTCGAAGCGGTTGTTTACATATGCGCCTTTAGCTTCTTTTATACAAAGATTCAGGCTCTTTCCATACAGAAGCTCAAAAATGCTTGCTCTTCTGACTTCCCTCGCCATTCTGCAATAAAAAGAACACTGCTCTCCGCAAAATGGACAGACAAGATTGACGAGTCGTTGCGCGCTTACAGCAACCAGCGTCTGTTCAATTTCTGTCATTGTGACGCCGAATTCAAGCAGTCTGTATATCGCGCCTTTTGCGTTTTTCGCGTGCATGCTCGATAATACAAGATGACCCGTCAGCGCCGCTCTGACCGCGGTTTTGGCTGTTTCTGCATCGCGGATTTCCCCCAGAATGATCATGTCCGGATCATGGCGGAGAACAGCCTTTAAGCCGGCAGAATATGTCATACCCGCCTTCTCATTTACCTGTACTTGAAGAACATGCTCGCTTCTGGATTCCACCGGATCCTCCAGGGTAATAATATTGCGGTTAAAATGCTGTTTTGCATATTCGATTAGCGAATACAGAGTTGTCGTTTTTCCCGAACCTGTAGGGCCGGTGAAGATCATCAGGCCGTGTGAATGCTTCAGAAAAGACAGCAGCTTCGACGTTGCATCCGGAAACAATGACAGGCTTCTGAGCGGCGGGGCACTTGCTTGCGGCAAAACGCGGATCACCAAGCTTTCATCGTATACAGTGGGCAAAGTCGACATTCTTAAATGAACAGGCTTATTGTTCACTTGAAGGGTTAAAGCACCGCTTTGCGGCTGTCTCCGTTCTCCGATATCCATTGAAGAAAGAAATTTAAAGTGGGAAATCAGCCTTGAGCACTCAAGCCTCGTCAGCCTGTCCTTTTGAATCAATTCACCGTCGATTCTAAAACGGATAATCGCCTCTTTTTTACACGGAACAATATGAATGTCAGATGCTCTCATTCTGCATGCCTCTTCGATTACTCTCCCGCTTAATGGTTCAATCGCTTGCAAATCCTTGCGCCTCCTTTCTAACCGCAGTTTAGCGAAAAGCGCCGGAAGCTTCAAATCCTCAAAAAAAGAAAATGAGCGGGTTGCGGAAGGCAAAAAAAGAATATGAAAGACGAAAATCTATTTTTAAAAAACGGGTCCTCATACCATGTTTTTATCATTTTGCACGGAGACGTCTCCTTCCCAGATGCGAAAACCTTTTTTAGAAAGTGCCACTGCGAGACTTTGCTCTGTTTTGATATTGGAAAAATCGATGCCGATCTTGACGACCGTCTGGGCAATCTCGGGACGAATGCCGGAAATAATCGTCTCAATCCCTAGAAGCCTTGTGCTGTCAACTACCCTGAATAACTGGTAAGCAACCATTGTATCAACAATCGGAACACCTGAAATATCAATGAACAAATGAGTCAGATGAAGCTCTGCACATTGTTCAAGGGCGGATTCCAAAATGACTTTAGCTCTATTTGTATCGATTTCTCCTATGAGGGGCAGAACGCCTATATGATTTGAGATCGGAATCACTGGAGCGCTTAATTCACGGATCATTTCCTTTTGGGCATGCAATTGTCTGATTGTGGTCCTGTCATACTCATCCATAAATTGCTCAATGAATTCATCCAACATCAAGTTAAGCCGTTTACTCCACTCAAAAGCTTCTTTTTTGGAAATGTCATGTGCACTTTCATTTGAAAATGTTTCGATTTCATCCATAAAGATGCGCCGGAATATTTTAAAACCTTTTAGGCTTTCATGAATGGGAGCTTGGATGACAGCCTTGTCCCGCGCTAATTTTCTCGCGCACTCCAAGGCTGCCTTCCATTCCTTTTGCGGCTTTTTTTCTGTTAATATATTGATGACCGCCTGAACAAATTCTTTATATTGCTTTGCCGTAGAAAGACCGGATTGTTGAATCGGCGTATTTGATAACCATTCATCTGTGATGTGACTCGACCGTTTCATGAAATGCTGATAAAGGGCTGAATTTTTGCTTTTCATATCCATCCTCCTTAAGTAATTGCATTAGAACATCCCATATGTATAAAACAAAAATTTTTGCTAAAACTAAACGTGTAGTATGATGGGCTATAGCCAAGCGGTAAGGCAACGGACTTTGACTCCGTGATGCGCTGGTTCGAATCCAGCTAGCCCAGTTTTCCAAGCGTAAAAACCGAAGATATGCTGAAAAATTCCGTTTTCAGCAATCTTCGGTTTTTTCAGGACACAGATCGTTGCAAAGCGTTTTTCTTCGATAGCTTTAATAACTCGCCGGGATTATATCCGACAACAAGCTTGTCTCCGCTCACGAGAATCGGGCGCCTCAAGAGCTTCGGTTTTTGAATGAGCAGGTCCACTACTTCGCTAACCGTCAGCTCCTCAATATTCAAATTGAGCTGTTTGAACGCCTGGCTTCTCGTCGCCAATATTTCATCGAAGCCTTCTGTTGTCAAAGACAGAATATGCTTTAATTCTTCTTGATTCGGCGTCTCCCTGAATAAGTGGCGCTCTTTAAAATCAATCTGATTCGCTTTCAGCCAATGTTTTGTTTTGCGGCATGATGTGCAGCTTGGATAAGAGTAAAAAATCAGCTCTTCCATGTCCGTTTCCTCCTTTTTTATTGCTATGCCTTGTCTTTGTTATGATACGTACCCGGGATCTTTTTTTATTAAACACGGTAAGAAAATTTCATGCCGGCCATTCGATCACAAAATTGTAAAAAATGAATTGATTTTCTCAAAATGAAAATGTTTACATTTCAAGATGAACTGATCTATAATAGAAACAAAGGGGCTTTCTGGGAGGGATATCAATGAATCGCATGTTCCGCGTGTTGGGTTTCTGGACAGGTATTTTTGCGGTCATGTTTTATTTAGGAGATATGAAGGATGCGTCATTGCTGTTTTTCGGGCAAACCGTTTTCTTTGTTTTCTTATCGTATCTCAACTTGACAGAACGAATGTACATTTATATTTTCGGCGCATATTTGACGGTCTTTTTTGCTGGATTTACATACTATTCGGTTTTTATTATGGTTCCCGGCCAAGGAGGCCATTAAGGCAAGAAAAAAGAGACGATCCGCTTGGATTTCGTCTCTTTTTTCCTGTCTATAGCGTAAAGCCGTTGATGAACGGATTTTGTTCCTGTTCCGTCATCAAATCCGTCTCTGGTCCATGTCCGCTTAATACAAGCGTCTCTTCAGGCAGAGAGAGCAGTTTTTTATGAATGCTGTCCATCAGAACGTCATGGTTTCCGCCGGGAAGATCTGTGCGGCCGACGCTCCCTTTAAACAGGACATCTCCGGAGATGATCATGTTTTCCTCTTGTACATAATAAGAGACGCTTCCGGGAGAATGGCCTGGGGTAAAGAGAACCTGAAGCTTAAATGAGCCGATTTTGAGCTCGTTCTCCTCATCGATCAGGCGGTCGGCTTTTTCCGCGGTAATCTGCTGCCCCGTCAGCAGGGCCGATCCGTTTAATGAAGGATCTGTCAGCCATTCGGCTTCATTTTCATGGACATAGACGGGAATATTCCACTCTTTTCTTACCTTGTCCACAGCCCCGATATGGTCAAAATGGGCATGCGTCAGCAGGACGGCAAGCGGTGTAAGCCCTTTTTCTTTTATGTATGCGTTCAGTTTTCCGGCTTCACTGCCTGGATCAAATATTAAGCAGGTGCCGTCATCATTTGATAAGATATATGCATTTGTTTGAATGGGCCCTAAAGGCATTCTTCTCCATTTCATCTTTTTCACCTCGATATCATTATGAAGGTTTTGAGAGAAACTTTCAATGAATCATGTTACCCTCGACAAAGCTGATGAAAACGGTTAAAATAAAATTGGAAATAAACTGCAGGGGAACCAAACGAAGGGGGTTTATATTGATGTTGCTCGTAATCATTTTTGGCCTTGTCTCGATATTATCTGCTATTGGGGTTCTTCGTTCGCTCAAACAAATCAACGTTCTCGGAATATTGTTCGGCGGAGCCGCTTTTTTGGTCTTCGGCTGGTTTACGGTCATGACGATTATTCACAGCGGGTATCCGACAGCACACTAAAGCTGCCTTTTCTGCGCATGGGACAGCCTTGCTCCGGCCGGAACAAGGCTTTTTTATTTATCGGTTTAAATGTTTTTGAACGCTAGACAGCTTGCCTTCCATTGTCGTTTTCTTATCGCGCCGGTCATCAATTCTGATATTGGTGGCCACCCTGTGTATCCCCTTTTGAAAAGGTGCCTCATGGATGGTCTGAATCACCTGAAACACATCGCTTAATTCACCTTCAATTAAGGTGTTCATCGGTGTCAGCTGATATTTGATTTTGCCTTCTTTTTTAAACTCTTCTAAAATCGTTTGAATCTCCGCAACATACGCGCTTACACTCGGGGTTTCTGTTCCAATCGGAATGATGGTTACGTCTGCTATCGCCATTGTACTGCTCCTTCCTATTCCTTCTCTACAAGGGATTTTATTGTTTTTGAACCGAGTGACATGACCTTATCCTGCGCATAGCCGTACAATGCGTATTTACCATCAGGAGACACAGTGATCGGAAGCATTTCGATGCCTTCCTGAACCACCCGCCGGTCTCCTGTTTTAAGATTGATGGATATCAGATCAAACAGGGAGCTAGATTCACCCGGCTGATACGTATAGAACCATTCATTTTTCTGATCATAGCTGTATTCCATTGGAGACAGGCTTGCATCATCGGAAAACAGCGGAAGGGTGAAAGACAGCCGTTTTTTCGATGATGGTACATCTGAAAATATGTAGGTTCCCTCCCCGCTTTTTTCAGATGATGTCACGATCAGCCGCACATGTTTAAATACATCGGCATGCAGCGCGTCATCCGCGAGCTTCTTTTCCCTTCCCGCCGATATGTTATAGGAATAAACAGGAGCCGGCTTTTCCCGGTCCCTGTTATCCCACTTCACATAATCGAACGAATCGGGCGATGTCCAATGAATGAAAGCGGCCTGGACGACGTCTTGGTCTGTTTTATTTTCCTTTGCATTGATCAATAACGAACGATACTCCCAATCTTTTGTGAATGCCGTTACATATAAAAGATAAGGATCGAATTCATTCCAGTCCACTTGAAGTTCATGGGTGTTGAATCCTTTTGCAAACAGCTTTTCGCCCCGCGTATTGATAAGCGTCAATTTAAATTTGGAGCCGTCTCCTGCAGTTTGGACGAGAATCATATTTTTTTCCCGGTTAAGTTCAGCTGTGATCAGCCGTTCATCGGTTTTATATATCGTTTTTTCCGTCCCTGTAAATATATCATATGACTTTACTTCACTTCCTGCAACCGGGTCTGTTGCGGTATATAAAATGGTTTCATTATCCAGCCACCCTGCCGCCTCATCAAAATACCGGTCCTTCAGCGATACAATCTTTTTTTCTCCGCTTGCTTCATCGCTTTTTTTCTTTCCGTCGGTCACCGCATGATGGTCACCTTCTGAACCGCTAGATTCCGAAGGTGTACAGGCGGCTGTTAAAACTGTCATCACAGCGGCTATGATTAATAATGAAACTCTCAAACCAGCCATTCTCCTTCCATAAATGTTCGGCTACCTCCTTTTACGGTTTTGCGCCGCAAAAGGTTTCAGCCCTCAAAAAAACATGATGCCCAAAGAATTCCTCTGCTTTTACAATATATATCGTCAAATTGTTCCAATGGTAAAGGGTTTTTCCCTTTTCCAAGTTCAACGGTATACCCCTCTTTGCCGAAATGATGGATGAACCAGTCCCTAAAACCGGCGTAGCTGTCAATGTATCTGACGCCTTTATAGCCGCTGAACCGCTCAAACGTTTGAATGACGTCCGCGGATTCCCGGGGCTCATAGCCTTTATAGCCCCAATAAATCTCTTCCCCTTGTGTATGAAGCGCGACAAGGCGGTCCGGCGGGCGCCTTACGATCAAATTCCTCATGGCTGCCGCCTCAGGCTCTGTAAGCGGAGCGTCCCCGGGATAGTCCCGGTATGAAGGCGCTTTAGGTGGCTTTCGCTGTTTTTCGATTTCCCAAAAAGACGGAAATTGATTGTTCAAATCCACTCCATTGATATTCGCTTTCCATTCTCTATAATCAGGCTGATATTCATTCATTTCATCCAGTGTCTTCCGCTCTAGTCCGAGATGACCGGGACCGTGCAAAACAAGGTCAACGCCATCGGGATTTACAAGCGGAACAATTGAAAGTTTTGTCATGCGGAAAAGCTGCACAGGGGAAAACCCGAACACTTGCTCATCTTTGCATAAAGACAGGCAATATTCTTTTATCCATTTCATGAGCACCGATGTGGTGATCCACTCGTTCGCATGAAAAGAGGCATTGATATGCGTTCTTTTTTCGGCGTTCTCCTCTCCGATGTTCAGTTCATAAATAGGCTGGCCCAATACAGAACGGCCAATGATATGGTATGTGACAAACGGAAAACAATCTGCAATTTTTTCCATTTCTTGTTTCAATGTTTGTGAATCATGAACCGCCCTATTTGTCAGCCATTTTTCATGTTCCAGTTTCGGCTGCCTGTTTACCAATATTTTCATCTCTTCATATGTTTCGGCTGCCGGCGCTTCTTTTCCTGCTTGAACATGCAATCCGGGAAAATAAAATACGTCTAAGTCCGCGTGAAGGTTTGCGCTGATTAAAAGCGGTTCGGGTATGTTCAGGATGTCTGACAATCTTGTCATGTCTTGTTTTAACTCCGGTTTGATGTAGATGAATGCCATCAATGATCCCTCCCACAATAGCATATGTAGGATGCCTGTTCAAAAACTCCGCGCGTTTGCAAGCGAAAAAAGCTTCCGTCCACAGGACGGAAGCGCCGCAAAAAACGTTTCTTTTATTTTATTTCGTCAAACTGTCTGTAATGAACTTCAGCTGTCCTTCTAAAGAAATCGGATCAGAAAAATAGAAGCCGATCGGGTCGATTTTATAGACATGTCCATGTTTGACAGCGTCAAGATTTTTCCAGATGGATGTTTCAAACACGCCGCCGTCGTCTCCTCCTGATTGCCAAGGTCCGATAAACATATAGTCTCCGGCGAAGTCAGGCAGCTTTTCTAAAGAAATGCTCGTATATCCAGGGCCTTGGCTGATCGCTTTTTCTTTTGTCAGCTTCGTTGCCTTTAAACCAAGATCTTGATAGATGATGCTTCCACCCCGTCCGTATTTATCTCCGAATACGTAAATTTCTTTTCCATTTGTCTGCATAACGGAAACCGTTTTGTCGCCCACGGCTTTTTGCACTTTAGATTTTGCCGCTGCAACTTTTTTATCCCACTCGGCCAGCCACTTTTCCGCTTTATCTTCAGTACCCGTCATTTTTCCGAAATCCCTCAGCTGTTCCGTGCTGCTCTTGCCATACTTCAAAGCAACAGTCGGCGCGATTTTTTCCATCTTCTCGATATCCACCTTTTGAGTTGTCCATACAACGATCAGATCCGGTTTTAAATTAATGATTTTTTCAGCAGACATACCGTCTCCAATGTTTGTCACACCATCGGTTTTCCCTTTGAAATACGGGTTTTGGAAAACCCTTTCAGATGCCCCGACCACTGGAATGCCAAGCGTCTTCAAGTATCCGTAGTAGTCGTCGGCCAGGACAACTACTCTTTTAGGATGCTTAGGAACTTTAACCGTTCCATTTTCAGCCTTGTATGTAATCGTTTCTTCCTTATTTGAGTCTGAAGAAGAACCTTTGCTTTCTGTTTTATTTCCGCATGCTGCCAGTGCTGTAATCAATAATAAGGCAAAGAATGCAGCAATGAATGTCCTGCGTCTAAAAGCCATATATCATACCTTCCTTCCGAACTATTAGTGATAAAGAGAATCATTATCAATTCGATTATACCACAGCTTTTCATCCGTAAACCATTGTTTTTTTGAAACGATGAAACCGCGTCCAAAGAGCATAAAAAAAGCTTCCACTATGACAGCGGAAGCTTTTCTCATTCTTTTTTATCGCCTTTCTTTTTGATGGAAGCTGACTGTTTTTTTAATCGTTCACTGTCATAAAATCTCAGCAAATCGCCGTAAATGATTTGATCTGAGTATGAAAGCTCCTGTTTTGCTTTTTCAGCAAACGCTTCACAGCCATCTTTATTCTTCGTAGGCTTGCCGGTCGATTTATCATAGCATACGCCATCCGTGTATACTTTATCTTTCGTAATGACGCTTCCGTCGCGGAGGACAGTGAATTCCATCTTATCTCCGGAAAACAGGTCGTTCCCAAACTGGACCTGATCGCTTGAATCAATCCCGAGCAGGTTGAGCAAAGTCGGACGGATATCAATCTGCCCGCCGACCGTATCAATCGTTTTCGGCTTTTTATCGGTGACGCCCGGGATGTGGATCACGAGCGGAACCCTTTGAAGCTGCACTTCCTCAAAAGGCGTAATTTCCTTGCCGAGGAATTGTCCCATCGCTTCATTATGGTTTTCTGAAATTCCATAATGGTCGCCATACAAAACGATAACCGAATTGTCATACAGTCCATTCTCTTTCAGTTTTTCAATAAACCTTTTCAGTGCCTCATCCTGATAGCGGACGGTCGGAAAATATCGGTTCAATGTGCCGCTTTTTGAATCAAATTCATCAATCATTTTATCTTCTTCATCCAGCTCAAATGGGAAATGATTCGTCAACGTGATCAGACGGGTATAGAACGGCTGCGGGATGCCTTTCATAAGCTCTGCTGTCTGCTCAAAAAATTCTTTGTCTTTCAATCCCCACCCTACAGAGTTTTGATCATTCACATCATATGATTTGATATCGTAAAACTTGTCATACTTTAAAGAATCATACATGATGTCGCGGTTCCAGAAGCTTTTGTTGTTCGCATGAAAAACAGAAGAATAGTAGCCGTGGTTTTTCAAAATTTCAGGCATTGCCGTATATTCATTTGCCGCATTTGTAAAGAAGACCGCTCCCCTTCCCAAAGGATAAAGAGAGTTATCGACGATGAATTCAGAATCGGCGGTTTTTCCCTGCCCCGTCTGATGGTAAAAGTTGTCAAAGCTGTAGCTTTTTTTGATCAGGTCATTCAAATAAGGGGTGATTTCTTTGCCGTTCAATTTGCGGTTCACGACAAAGCTTTGTGTGGATTCCAAGGACACTAAAATGACGTTGCGCCCTTTGGCAATGCCGAACAGTTCCTTGTCCGGATCCGTCCGGTTTGCGCTGACATAGTTTTCAATTTCGGTGAGGCTGTTGCTGTCAGCCAACGCACGCTGGGCGGACTGCTTGGACTGGATCAGTGCGTCGTAGATATGGAAATTATAGAGACTGATGTTCTTGACGAGCACTTCCCTGTCAAACGATCTCGTCAAGAGCTGCGGCCGTTCTGTTTCCGATACGCCCAAATTGAAAAAGAAAACGGCGGCGACAAAAAGAAAATAAGCCGCCCGCTCTTTCCTTGTCGCAGCACCGCCTGCTTTCACCGGCTGGCGCTTGTACAGCCAAATCAAAATTACGATATCGACGGCCAAAAGCAGATCGGCGGGCATGAACAACGAGTTGATGCTGCTTCCCAAATCACCCATGTTATTCGTCTGAAATAGTACAGGAATCGTCAGAAAGTCATTATAAAAACGGTAGAAAATCATATTTGCCAAGAGGACGAGCGTCAGAATGATGCTGGCCCCGATGATAAAGCGGTTTCTGTTTTTTTCTTTAAAAAACAGCCCGATTCCAAATACAAACAGCAAAAAGCTTAATGGGTTGATAAACAATATAAACTCCTGCATGAAGTTTTCAATTTTAATATTGAAGCTTGTTTTGTAAACGACATACGTTTTCAGCCACATCAGCAATGTCGCAATGAACAAAAATGAAATTTTCGAAAAAAATGACTTTTGCATTCCAATCCTCCCTATAGAGCAAAACTCGGGCAGATTCCTTCAATTGTACGTTTTTGAAAAGATACCAAAAATAACTAAATTATATCTTAACTTGTCTGTACAAAAAAATCAATCCATTAAACAAGGTGTTATAAACGGTTTCATTGAAGCTGAGCCTGGCTCTGCAGCCATGCGTTCTTGGCGATCCAAGCCCCTCCGATGACCCCAGCATCATTCCCGAGGGTAGCGATGACGATGTCGGCAGCTTCTCCCGCTCTTGGAAACACGTATTTTTTAAAGGATTTTTCAACATTGGCGCGAAGGATTTCGCCCGCTTTTGACACACCGCCGCCAATGACGATTTTTGAAGGGTTCAGGGAACTTGCCAAATTGCCGAGAACCAGTCCCAAATGATTGGTTACATAACCGATCACATCTGTTGCGACAGGGTCGCATTGCTCCGCGGCTTCAAAGATATCGCGGGATGTTAAAGACTCATATTTGTTTAAAACGGTTTCACAGTCGCCCGCTGCCATTTTCTCCTTGGCGATTCTCACAATGCCGGTCGCGGACGCGATGGTTTCAATACAGCCGGTTTTCCCGCAGTTGCATGGGGCTCCCCCTTCTGCAACAGAACAGATGTGGCCGATTTCTCCGCCGGCTCCGTTTACTCCATGGACAATTTCTCCGTTTACAATAATACCCCCGCCGACTCCTGTACCTAACGTAACAAGAATCAAATCCTTGGCGCCGTCTCCTGCACCTTTCCACATTTCCCCGAGGGCAGCGATGTTTGCATCGTTTTCGATGACGGCAGGCAAGCCTGTTTCCGCTTCCAAGTGATCTTTTAAAGGATAGTTTTCCCAGCCCATATTTGTCGTTTTGTAGACAACTCCGGTCTCAATATTGACCGGTCCCGGCGCGCCCATTCCGATATATTTTAATATGTGCTTCGGTTTGCCGATTTCCCTCAGTTTGCTGTCAATCGCCTTTGCTATGCTGACCGTCACCGTATTTCCCGATTTATCCGTCGGTATTTCCCACTTGTGTTTGATTTCCCCATAAGCGCTTACAAAAGCAAGTTTTACAGTCGTTCCCCCGAGGTCGATCCCGACCAGCCAGCTTTCATTCATCTTTTAGTCCCCCTTACAACCCAACTGTTTTATTTTCTCTTTATATTTGTCAGTTCATTCTGCAAAATCGTCATGGCTTGTGCCCATTCTTCTTTTTCTATCAGGTTTGAAAGAAGCATTTCTTTGAGTTCGTCCATCATATATTCGAGCTCCAGCTCCCGATCTCCGAAATACACATAGCAGCCGAATCGCTTCAGCAATACCTGAACATCATATGCTGTTTTCATTTGATTCACCATTCTTTTTAAGACCTAACAATAGCGTATAAATAATCGGGTTTTGCGTCAAGCAAAAAAAAGCCTGCTTTCTGATTGAAAACAGACTTTAGCGGTCAGGGTCCTGCGGGTCCAAAAAAACGGGCCTTCTATTTTTCAGCGGCATTGGCGTGCGGATCGCGATATCACGGAAAGCTCTGTAATTGAAGGGAATAAACGGCCATAAATAAGGGACATGAAAAGATTTCATCCTTGCCAAATAAATGATCCAACAAAATATTCCGACGATAAAGCCTATCGGACCGAAAGCGCCTGCGGCGAGGAGAAGCACGAGTCTGACAAGGCGGTTTGCAATGCTCATCTCATAGCTCGGCGTGGCGAACGTACCGATCGCTGCGATTGCAAGGTACAGAACGACCTCATGAGAGAAAAGTCCGACCTGCACCGCCACTTCGCCTATCATTAAGGCCGCCACAAGACCGAGGGCTGTAGCAAGGGATGAAGGGGTGTGAATCGCGGCCATTCTCATCATATCGACCCCTACTTCGATGATCAGGAACTGAGCCAGCAAAGGAATCGCTCCTTTTTTTTCCGGCCCGATATATTGAAGGGCGTCCGGGAGCAATTCGGGATGAATCGAAACCAAAAACCATAGCGGCAGTAAAAAGATCGACGCCAGCACCGATATAAAGCGGACCATCCTCAAATAAGCGCCTGCAAGCGGCTTATTTCTGTACTCTTCGGCATGCTGCATATGGTGCCAAAAGGTTACGGGCGTGATCAGAGCGCTGGGTGACCCGTCAACAAAAACGAGAATGTGGCCTTCATACAAATGCACGGCCGCCGTATCGGGCCTTTCTGTATAGCGTACCGTCGGGTAGGGATTCCAATGCCGGCCGCCGATGTATTCTTCCAGCGTTTTTTCAGCCATTGTCAGCGCGTCCGTATCGATGGCTTCCAGTGATTTCTTCAGCTTTTTCACATTTTCCAAATCGGCGATGTCTTCAAGATAGCAAATGACGACATCAGTTTTGCTTCTTCTTCCGACTTGCAGAAACTCCATTCTTAATGACCTGTCGCGGATTCTCCTTCTTGTCAATACCGTGTTAAACACTATTGTTTCAACAAAACCGTCTCTCGACCCTCTGACGACTCGTTCATTATCAGGCTCTTCCGGGCTTCTCGCCGGGTAAGTTCTCGCATCTATCATAATGGCGTGATCAATACCGTCGGCGAGCAAAACGGCCGGGCCCGCCAGCACCTGTGCAGCTGCTTTGTCGAGGTCGTCCTCTGTCTCAATTTCAATATAGGGGATGTACGTCTTGATCAGCTTTTCCAGCGGATCGTCTTCCAAACATTCAGGGGAAAGCTTTGAGAGATTTTTCAGCAGGTGGTGCATAATATCATCTTTTACAAACCCGTCGACCAAATATAACGCCATCTTTCTTCCGGCATAGATCATATCAAGCCGGATCATGTCAAAGCTTTTGTCGACCCCCAACTTTTCATTCAAATATTCGATATTTTCAGCCAAACTTTCTTGGACATACTGTTTTTTTTCCATGCAAAAGCTCCCGTCAAATCAATCTGTCTTCATCAGACCATTTTTAACATAACGGGAGCTTTTCATACTTTTTTATTGCGCCATTTCATTGTTAATTTCTTTTTTCAGCGTTTTATACATGTCTTCATCAGGTTTTTCTTTTAGCGCTTTTTCAACGGTCTGCTCGGCTTTCTCCAATTCGCCTTTTCTATTGTACAGCCAAGCTAAATTATAAAGGGAAGCGTGATCAGTTGGATCTTTTTCAACGACGGCCGCGAGTCTTTTTTCAGCAGAATCGTATTCACCGAGCTGAATTTCAGCAGTGGCGAGCACTTTCAGAATGTCGGTTGAAGCGTCCTTTCGCCCGGCAGCTTCCTGCAAGACGTCCTTCACCTTTCTATACTCGCCTTCTTGATACAACTTCCCTGCCTTATACAGCAGGGCGCTTTCCTGAACGGGTGTGGAATGAAAGCCCCAGTAGAGGGCTCCCCCTCCTATGATCAGCACGAGAACCCAGCCAATCACCCGCTGCGCCAGCCTTTTTTTCTCTGGAAGCCCGACGGCCATTGCCGAAAGTAACCCCCCGACCAATCCGCCGATATGCCCGGCATTGTCAATGTTTGAAACGGCGAAGCCGAGCCCGAGGTTGAGGATGATCATAACCATAATATTGGTTCCAATCGTTTTTAAGAAGGCCTTCCGATTCGAAAAAGCAAGGAACAACAGAGCTCCCAGACAGCCGAAGATCGCCCCCGATGCTCCCGCCGAAGGATACGGACTAAACAAAAAGCTGCCGATCGAACCGAAAACACCGGCTGTTATGTAAATGATAAGAAAACGGAATGAACCGAAAACCCTCTCGGCCGCCGCTCCTACTGATAATAACGCAAACGTGTTGAACATGAGATGAATCAATCCGATATGAAGAATGATCGGAGTGACGAACCTCCACCATTCTCCCGCCAATATCAAACTATTTTCTTTTGCGCCAAAACGAATGAGTGTTTCAGTATTTTGGCTTCCTCCGGCTAATTCTAATAAAAGAAACATGATCACCTGAAGGCCGGCGAAGAACCAGGTAAACACCGGTTTGCCCTTTTCAAAAACCGCGGCTTCCCGCTTTCTTTCTTCCTCTTTTCGTCTGGCAGCAGCAAGCGCTTCGGCCCTGATGGATTCGACTTCTTCATAAGTTGCATGTCTGAAGCGCTCCGGCACTTCACCGAAATTTGTATTTAATGCAATCGCGATTTTATTGAAGCCGGCTTCGATCGAGGTTTCATCGATAAAAATCGGCGCAATGCTGACTCTCTTGGCCTCAACCGGATGACTGACGACATCTTCCCATTCATCGACAGGCGCCTGCGCTGATAAATAAATGGTTAATACAGAGAGCTTCCGTCTGCCTGAGACGACCCTCAAGCGCTCCGTTCTCTCCATTAAAGATTCAAGATCGCGGACAAGCTCCTGTCTAAAATCAACATCCTTCCGGAAGATGCGGACCAAATCATATGGCGCGTTTCCCCCGGCTTCAAGCCAGGCTTCTCCGAACGAAGCCGGCGCCTGAACAAGCTCAAAATCCCGCTGTAATAGATGCTTGATGATATACCAGTACATATAATCAAATGAATACATAGCGTCGCTCCACAATTGGTTTTTGTTCATTATAACAAGAAACCGCCCTCATTGCGCGGCTCCTGTCTGTCCGGGCATGAAAAAATCCCGTTCTAGACGGGATTTAAAAAGCCTGCTGGATAAACTTATTTCGGAAAAACGGAATTCTCATGATCCAATGAATGAAGTAGTGGCGGATTCGGTCGCGGCCAAGAATGAAATTGATCACACGATAGCGGTTTTGAAAAAATACGAGAGCGGCAAGTGTGCCTAATACGATAAAAGTCATTTTCCTCATATGATCCCTCCTATAACCGTATCGTGTCTCATTTTCCGATATTTATTCAGCTGCAACCCCATGTTGCTTTATCTGTGAAAATCCGGTTGACCGGAATATCATGCTCTTCGCGGGGAACCCGCTCAATCATTTGGCAGTGGAAAGCAAGTGAGGCCGTCTCATGATGAAAACCGGCTAAATATCTGTCGTAATAACCGCCTCCATAGCCGATTCTATAGCCATGCCGATCAAAGCATACGCCCGGAACGAGGATGAGGTCGATGTCTTGAGGCATGATCAGGTCTGTTTTATGTATGATCGGTTCCTGGAGTCCGAAGTAGACAACCTCCAGCTCGCTGTCATCTTTAAAACGGCGGAATTGCATGTCTTTTGTTTCCGGAAGGCATTTTGGTATACATACCGTCTTTCCTTCGCGCCAGGCCCGTTCAATAATCGGCCTTGTCGGAACTTCCGGCTTTCGTGATATGGTAAGGGCGATGACAGACGATTCTGTCCATTGCCTTGACTGAAAGAATGCATGATGGATCGCTTCCGTTTTTTGCTGAAATTCTTCGTCTGTAAGCTTTGCAAGTTTCTCTCTCACATCGCTTCTCAACAATCGTTTCACTTCGCTCACCCCCTCTTATATTGAAAAAACAGCAGGAAAATTCCTGCTGCTTACTTTGTTTCGCGGTGTAAAGTTGATTTTTTGTCACGTGGGCAATACTTTTTGAATTCAACGCGATCTGGGTTATTACGCTTGTTCTTTTTAGTAATATAGTTACGCTCGCCGCATTCTGTGCAAGCCAAAGTAATATTTACGCGCATTTATTTTCCCTCCAAACTATATATCATTTGCTGTTCAGACTTATCTATAATACCACTTATGGCGCCGGAATGCCAGGCGTTTTTTTCAGTTTGTCGCGGTTTGGCGAAAAGATTCCGGATAAATGTCTCTTCAACATGCTTTTTCATATTTGCCGGACCAAACGAAAAACTCTGGCGGCCGCCATGCTTCCCTGTCCCGAAGGAAGGGCGGACATATGATCCGCTTCTCCATGCCCAATGCTTCGGCGGCTGACAGGCGGAATCTGTCACCTAATTATGTCAGCTGCAGTGATTATAGTAAGCAATTTTTAAATGAGCGCTAGAAAATGAAAACTCGGTTCGAATATTATCTTGAGAAGATGTTTTCCAGGCGCGCCGTTTGATCATCATCCCCTCCCCGGAAAGCTTTTTTTCTTAAAACCAATCCTATGCCGCAATGAACATTAACTTTTTCGACAAAATTTTTATTTTTTTTATTAATTCCTTTTGAAGCAAGCGTTTTTATGGTATAAAAAAGAAGGAGAAAATAAGAATTGAAGGTGATGAACGTGGAAATTGCTATCATTGCGCTGCTCATTGTCAGCATTGCGCTGATCGCATTCTCATATTTTCAGAGAGAACCGATTAAAGAAGTTGAACAGGAGCTTGAAACGCTTCAGCTGTCTGCCATGCAGGAAATCTATAAGCTGAAAAAGAAAATGACGGTGCTTGAAGAAGAGCTTCTCGATTCAAATGTTGTCGTTCGCAGGCCGAACGCAGGCATCAGCCAGCATATCGCAAAGCAAATTCTTTCAAAATATCAAAACGGCATGTCTGAAGAAGCGATTGCCAAAGCAGAGCATGTCTCAGTTGAAGATGTGAAGGCGATCATTAAAGATAATGAGAGGGTGCTTGTATGACCAGACAAAGTGTACAGGCTTTCGCCGGGGGGATGATTTTGGCGACCGCCGTTCTGGCAGGGACGTTTTACATGACGGGCGGCGGCAACGCAGAAGCTTCAAAAAACGGCCAAAAAGTCAGTGAAGCCGATGTCAAAGCATATTTGAAGGACAATGAGCAGGTTTCGCTGAAACGGGCGGATTACCAGGAACTCCTTCAATATAAGGAAAAATCGTTAAAGCATGACGATGCCAGCCAAGATGACAACAGCGCCGCTGACGAGGCGAAAAAAGGCTCCAAATACAAGCTTGAAATCAAAAAAGGCATGAGTACGGAAGAAGTTGCCGATATTCTTGAAAAAGAAAAAGTCGTCACATCCGCTGATGACTTTAAAGACTATGTCAAAGATGCCGGCTATGAATCTAAAATCCGTGCAGGCAAATATGAATTAAAACGCGGATCGAGTTTAAAAAGCATTTTGAAAACTCTGTCCCGATAAAAAACAGGCTGTGTCAATCCCAGCCTGTTTTTTTTGAACGCAAATATAAAAGGCCGCCGAATCTGATCGGCGGCCTTTTGGCGTTAGCCAAAACGTCCTGTTATATAATCTTTTGTCCGTGCATCATCAGGGGACGAAAACATTTTCATTGTATCATTGCATTCGATCAGCTCACCCATCAGGAAAAAAGCCGTCTGATCGGAAATTCTGGAAGCCTGCTGCATATTATGAGTTACGATCGCAATCGTATACTTTTCTTTCAGCTTCAGCATCAGCTCCTCGATTTTCAAAGTGGAAACGGGATCCAGAGCAGATGTGGGCTCATCCATCAGCAACACATCCGGATTCGTCGCCAGCGCTCTCGCAATGCATAAACGCTGCTGCTGGCCCCCTGAAAGTCCGAGCGCCGGGGACTGAAGGCGGTCTTTCACTTCATCCCACAAAGCCACATCAATCAATGCTTTTTCCACTCTTTCATTCAGCTCTTTTTTATTTTTCAACCCGTGGATTCTCGGTCCATAGGCGACATTATCAAAAATCGACTGTGGAAACGGATTCCCTTTTTGAAACACCATCCCGACATTTTTTCTTAATTCAACAAGATCAACCTTGCTGTTCAGCACATTTTTGCCGTTGTAATTGATTTCACCGGTCATTTTGACGTTTGGAACCATATTGATCATCAGATTCAGCGTTTTAATGAAGGTCGATTTTCCGCAGCCTGACGGACCAATAATCGCGGTGATTTCATATTCCGGGATTGATAAATTAATATTTTTTAAAGCATGATGGCTGCCGTACCATAAATTCAAATCATGAATCAGGTACACCTCTTTTGGTTTTACTGCTGTGACTCCGCTCATGATGGCGTCCTCCTTATCCAAATCTGCCGTTGATATAATCCTCTGTCTTCTTTTCTGACGGGTTTGTAAAGATTTTTTCCGTCCGGTCATATTCAACCAAATCACCGTTTAGGAAAAACGCCGTTTTGTCGGAAATTCTGAATGCCTGCTGCATATTATGCGTAACGATGATGATCGAATATTCCTTTTTTAAAGAAACGATTAATTCCTCTATTTTCGCGTTTGAAATCGGATCAAGCGCTGAAGCCGGCTCATCCAGCAGCAGCACTTCAGGCTTCATGGCAAGCGTCCGCGCGATGCAGAGGCGCTGCTGCTGGCCTCCTGACAATGACAGGGCCGACTGGTGGAGGCGGTCTTTTACTTCATCCCATAATGCGGCTTTTGTTAAGCTTTCTTCGACGATATCATCCAAAACCGACTTCCTGCGTTCTCCTGCATACTTTAGAGCATGGGTAATGTTCTGGTAGATCGATTTTGGAAAAGGATTCGGCTTCTGAAAAACCATTCCGATTTCTCTCCGCAGATTGACAACGTTAATGTTCGAATCAAGAATATTAAGCCCTTCATACATGATGCTGCCCGTCGTTCTGGCGGATGCGATCAAGTCATTCATTCGGTTGATGCTTCTCAAAAAAGTCGATTTTCCGCAGCCTGACGGACCGATCAGCGCTGTAACAGCATGCTTATCAATATCTAGAGAAATATCATTGACAGCCTGTTTTTCTCCATAATAAATATTTAAATTCCCTACGTTTAAAATGTGCTCGTTCGTTTCAGGGAGCGGCGCAATTCCAATATTTCCGCGTTCAATCTCTAAAGTCGGAATTTGAACCATCAGGTGTCACCCTTCCTTTTTATTTATTTGCCGTTAATTTCTTATGAATAAAGGAGCCAAACCATCTCGCCGCCAGATTAAACAGCAGGACGGATAAAACGAGAACCGCTGAAGCGCCGTTTGCGATCGCTTCCGCATCAGGAATGATACCCTGTGTGTTGACGTTCCAAATATGAACGGCCAGCGTTTCTGCCGGTCTGAAAATATTGAGCGGAGACGTTTCCGATAAAGGATTCCAATCAGCAAAATTGAGTCTCGGCGTAGAAAGTCCCGCTGTAAATAATAATGCAGCAGCCTCTCCAAATACACGTCCTGACGCAAGGATTGCGCCCGTAATAATGGATGGGACGGCGCCGGGGATCAAAACGGTTTTAATCGTATGCCATTTTGATACGCCGAGGGCAAGAGACGCTTCCTTTTGCTCTTTCGGAACAGACCGGATCGCATCCTCTGTCACCCGCACCATCACAGGCAGGTTAAAGACCGTCAATGCCAGGGCACCGCCGATGATGCTGTATCCCCAGCCGGTCAGGTTGACAAACATCAGCATGCCGAACATCCCCATGACAATGGAAGGAAGAGATGACAAAACTTCTATACAGATGCGGATAAAATCCGTCAGTTTATTGTCAGGCGCGTACTCAGCCATATAGATACCTCCGCCTACTCCGAGCGGAACGGTAATGATCATGGTCAGCACCAAAATATAAAACGAGTTGAACAGCTGATCACGAATGCCTCCCCCGCTTGTCAGCGCGCTGGAACGCGATGTCAGAAAATCGATGCTGATATGTGAAAAGCCATTGATAATAATATAAGAAAACAAACCGACGAGAATCGCCGTAATGACCGCGGCGATCAATCCGAAAACACCGGTTGCTATGCGATCGGTAACTTTGCTGTTCATTACAGTTTCCTCCTAGATGACAGATATCGGATCAGCAGAATGAACAAGAACGACATGATCAACAGAACGAGTCCCATCGACCAAAGCGTATTGTTTTCCACGCTTCCATATGTTGTATGTCCCATATTCAACGTAATGATCGTTGTTAATGTTCCCGCCGGATCCAGAAGACTCTCAAATAGGTTCCTTGAGTTTCCGATGACCATCTGCACGGCAAGCGCTTCACCGAAGGCTCTCGCCATTCCGAGCACGACGGCCGTAAGCAGTGATGGCAAAGCGGCCGGGATCAGGACCTTTCTGATCGTCTGCCATCTGGTCGCACCCAATGCGTATGATCCTTCCCGCAAATTTTTTGGAAGGGAGCTGAGCGCATCCGTGGAAATCGAGGTGACCGTCGGCAAAATCATGATCGCCAAGACAATCGTCCCTGCCAAAAGGCTGTGCCCGGACCCGCTTGTTTTAAACTGGCCGATAAACGGCACTAATACTGTAAGGCCTATGAATCCATAAACGACAGAAGGAATGCCAACAAGCAATTCGACAACCGGCTGCAATACCTTTCTTCCCCATGAAGGTGCGATCTCGGTCATGAAAATCGCGCCCCCGATGCCAAGAGGTGCAGCAATCAAAGATGCAAGAAGGGTCACTGCAAAGGATCCGAGTATAAACGGAAGCGCTCCGAATTCAGGGTTTTGATTCGTTGGATTCCAATCTAGACTGGTTAAGAACTCAATCGGACTTACACCATTAGCCAGAAAAGATTGCAACCCCTTGTTTCCGAGAAAGATGGTGATGGAAATTGCCGCCGCCATCATAATAAACGCGCATGCTGCAACCAGCATCTTTCCGCGGACTTCATCCATTTTGCGATTTCGTTTGGAGCTGATCAGCCGCTCTTTTGCGGACAGTTTCTCTATTTTTTGAATCATTTTTTACACTCCTATTAAAACAAGTCATAATAGGGAAAGTGTCAGGAGCACACTTTCCCGGCTGCTATCTTCATTATTTATCCGTTTGTTTTCCTTTTGCGTCACGTTTTACTTCCATGTCTGTGACTGGAATATAGCCCTGATCCGTGACAATGGATTTTTGGATTTCATCGCTCATCAAATAATCAAGGAATTCTTTTGCCAAACCTTTAGGCTCGCCTTTTGTATAAGAATGCTGGTAGGCCCAAATCGGGAATTTGCCTTTTTGCACATTTTCCGCGGTCGGCTTTACTCCGTCAATTGAAAGCGCGGTGATCGAGTCGTCTTTGATATATGAAAAAGCAAGGTACCCGATCGCTCCAGGCGTTTCAGCAATTAATTTTTTGACGGTGTTGGAAGAATCCTCGGTAATGCCTTCAGCCGGAGTTTCTCCGTCAAGCGCATATTTTACAAATGTCGCACGGGTTCCTGAAGAATCAGGACGGTTGACAAGGGTGATCTTTTGATCTTTACCGCCAAGCTCTTTCCAGTTTTTGATTTTTCCTGTAAACACCTTTTTAAGATCCTCTAACGAAATATCCTTGATGCCCACTTCCGGATTGACGGCTGCCGCCATGCCGACTACAGCTACTTGATGGTCGGTCAGCTCCTTGGCAGGAATGCCTTCTTTTTCTTCTGCAAAGACATCGGAGTTTCCGATTTGGACGGTTCCTTCAGCCACTTGAGAAAGGCCTGTTCCAGAACCTCCCGCCTGCACTTGAATGTCGGCATCTGGATTTTCATCCATGAATTTTTCAGCCGCAGCTGTGACTAGCGGCTGCATCGCCGAAGAACCTGAAATCGTCAAAGATCCTGAAGCCTTATTCTCTGCTTTATCGTTTTGTTTGTCTTCTCCTGCGTTTCCATTCGTATTTCCGCTTCCGCAAGCTGCTGCGAAGACAACTAAAACGGACATGATGAACATCAGTGTGATTTTTTTAAATGATTTCACTTCTTAATCCTCCCGCGTAAATGTGTAATTTGTCCTACGTGTATAGCGTAACTTTTCAGTGTTAATCTTGTTTAAATGAATTATTAAGGTTTTGTAAAAGAAGCTTGAAGTTTGTATAAAAGGCCGGACTTAGGGGAGTCGGGAGGAACAAACAGGTGATAAAAAAACGCCCGCATAACGCGGGCGTTTAGGAAAAAACACTTATTCACTTGCTTCTTTTTCAATTTTGTCTTTATTTTTTTCTTCAGTATTGTCTTTCGCCTGTTTAGACTTCAGTTCAAAATATTTATCAAGAACTTTGCGGCCGATTTCGTTTGTGATCGAATACCTCTTGTTGTAGTCGTTATAAGGCCAAGGAACCACGACGGAAATCGCGACTTCTGGATTATCATAAGGTGCATAGGCAACGAGCGTTGTATTATATGTTTGGGTCCCGGCTTTCGACTTATCAGGGCCGTCATAGTATGACTGGGCCGTTCCCGTTTTTCCGGCCGGTTTATATTTGGCGGATGCAAACTGGCTTGCTGCCGTACCTTTTGTCATCACCCGCCTGAACCCCTGCTGAACTTCTTTGATATACGCTTCACTCATATCCACTCTGTTCAATACTTCAGGCTGTACGGATTGCGCGACGGCTCCGATTCCTTTTTTCGAATCAGGCTCCCTGATTTCCTTGACAATCTGCGGTTTCATCCGATAGCCGCCATTGGCGATCGTTGACACGTATTGTGCCAGCTGCAGCGGCGTATACGTATCATACTGGCCGATGGCAAAGTCAAGCAGGAATCCCGGAAGTCTTTCAGATCCCTGATATCCTGTCGCTTCATTCGGCAGATCGATTCCCGTCTTCACGCCGAGGCCGAATTGGCTGAAATAATATCGGAATGTATCGAATGCTTTCGTGTCAAGATCAAGCGGCTGTTTCGGTTTATAATGCCCTTTCCCGACAGCGATTGCCGTTTTAAACATAAAGACGTTTGATGATTGTTCGAGCGCTCCCTGGATCCCCAATGTTCCCAAGCCAACTCTCCACGACTTTTTCGCGCGCGGCGAGTCACCGATCCACAGCGGTTCATCAAGAAAAGTCGTATTTAAATTAATCGCACCGGTCTGCAGCCCTGTTAAAACGGTCGCTCCTTTGACAGCCGAGCCCATCGCATACGAGGATGTCATCGCTCCGAGAGCATAGTCGTCAAGTTTTAATTTGCCGTTTTCATTTTTCAGCTGTTTGCCGGCGATCGATAGCACTTCACCGTTTCTCGGGTCCATCATCACGACAAAGGCGCGGTCGAGAAGCGGAGCGCTGTGCCGGACTTTTGCCGATTTCAGCTCATCACCAATAATCTTTTCAATCGCTTTTTGCATCTCGACATCAATTGTCAACACGAGATCTTTTCCGCTTTTCCCTTTGGAAATTACTTTCGTATCCACTACATTGCCGGATTTATCGGTTATGTTTTTCACTTTTTCTTCTTGCCCCTGTAAGACATCTTCATACTGGGCTTCAAGATAGCTTTTGCCGACCCGGTCATTCCGGTTGTAGCCCCGGGATAAATAATGGTCAAGCATGTTTTTCGGAAGTCCTTCGTTCGAGCTGGAAATGCTGCCAATCATCGTTCTGAGCAGACCATTGAACGGATAATCGCGCTCCCAGTCCGATGTCACATCCACTCCCGGCAGCTCGTCCAGGTGCTCGCTGACATAGGCCATTTCTTTTGCGGAGACGTCTTTGTTTTTAATATACTGAGGCGTCAACGCGTAGCCTGAGTCCATCTGCCGTTTGATCGCCAGAATTTTCATGTCCTTTTTGGTCAATTCGTTGAGCTGATCTTTTGTAATCCTTTTGAGCTGAAGCTGATATAAATCGTCCTCGGACAGTTTGCCGTCCTTCACTTTTTTGCGGTCCGCGGCGGTAATCAGCTTTTCCGCTTCTTTCGGTCTCGTCAGGATCCAATAATCCTTTTGATCCCGCTCCGTTACCTTCTCTGTATCAACATCAATCATGTCCGCCAGTTTTGTTGCGACTTTCAGCCTTTCCTTCTGCGAGGTTGACGTTGTCCTTGTATAGGTAATGGCATTAAGCGGTTTATTCTTAACAATCGTATTTAAGTTCCTGTCATAAATTTTTCCTCTCGGAACGTTCGAAGAGACGTCGACTTCCTCCTGTTTTTGCACTTCGTTTGTATAATCTTCACCATATACAATCTGCACCATTCCGAGACGGACGATAACAACCGTAAAAATGAGAAATGCCAACAGAAACAATATATTTAATCTGATCGGCAGCGATTTTCGTTTTTCAGTTTTCAGCTTTTTTTTCATCATTCACATCACCTTTTTTAAAGAAAGAAAAGACACCTTATTTAAAGGTGCCATATACATTGTAAAGCGTTTTGCGACATTTTTCTACTATTTTCCCTTATCTTTTTCCTTCTAAAAAATTCGGTTCTGCCGTTTGTTTGTGAGCATCCTTTCCGACCGCTTCCCGGGCGGGCTCTGTCAGGCGGATATCTTTAACGAAATAATAAATCAGCGTATGTCCTGCCCCAAGCAAAACCAGAGACACCGTAATGCCAAGATCCTCTTTCAATAAAAGTACGAGCAATAAAAAAACCAAAATGGAAGCAACCCGGCCGATATTCAGAAAAACCTCCCGGACGACAATATATTCAATCCGCGCTTTTCTGGCGTATCTCGCTTTTCCAATCACATCGTAAGTCAGCGATGAGTACGGGACGAGCAAAATCGGATAACCGATCGCAATGGCCACCGCGTAAAGAAGCAGGGTCACATATGTCATCTGAAATAAAATGAGGAACAGTGCCCCGAATAAGATCAAGCCGCCCAATAAAATTGCTTTTTTGCGCGCTCTTTTTTTGATCAGTCTTGTGGCAAAGTAGTATGCAAAAAAAGAAACAGCTGAATTCACCAATCCGAATTTCCCCAAGGCCAGCTCGCTTTTTGTTGTGATAAACACAAAGACATTAATTAAGAAAACGAAAATCCCTTCTCTGAGTCCCTGAAAAAAATGCGCATTGGTAATACCGCGCCAATTTGCATCCGCATTCCGCTCCGTCCAGATTTTTTTCAGAATATACCGTCCGCGCGATTCTCTCCGTTTGAGAAAGAAGCTCGTCACGACGGCAATCGTAAATAAAGCCAATGATAAGCTGAAAATAACCGTATAACCGGTATTATCAGCGAGTTTTGAGATGACATAGCCGGCGACTATGGGGCCGATCATACCCGCTCCCGACGTCAGCACACCGAGAAAGCCATTGAAAAAATCCCTTGTTTCCGGCTCGGTGATTTCAAACGTCAGCACATTAAAAGCGAGCCAATAAAAGCCATAGCCGATTCCGAGCACACTGCCGAGCAGCACCAGCCGCGATCCGGCATTTTCCCCCGCCAGCAGAACCGTTAAATAAAAAACGGCCAAAAACGAAACGCCAAACCGTAAAATAAACACCCTGTCGATGGTTTTCGCCAATCGGCCAGCAAACATAAATGTCAAAGGCTGCATGACGACAATCGATAAATTGTAAACCGCCAAGTCAAGAAACTTGCCGGATTGCTTCCACAGATACACATTGACAAACGTATTTGAAAGAGCAATGCTTAGTGAATAAAGGCCGCCGACAGTTAGCAAAAGCAGCAAATCCCTGTTTACTTCAACATCGCCTATAAGGTTTTTGATTTTGCTCATAACTGACTCCCCTTTACTGATACTTGTTAGTCTGTCACATCAAAAGTCAGTTATGTACGGATAAGAAAATCGGGAAAAAAATAAAAAAAGCCCGCTTTTTAAGCGGACCTTTCATAATGGATTGACATTATTTTGCTTCGCTGTACAGGCGTGCAACTTCATCCCAATTAACAACATTCCAGAATGCTTTGATGTAATCAGGACGGCGGTTTTGGTAGTTCAGGTAATAAGCGTGCTCCCAAACATCAAGCCCCAAAATCGGCGTTTTGCCTTCTGAAAGAGGAGAATCTTGATTTGGCGTGCTTGTGATTTCCAGCTCTCCATTGTTGACAACGAGCCATGCCCAGCCAGAACCGAAGCGTCCTGCTGCAGCATTCGCGAATTGTTCTTTGAATTGATCAAAGCTGCCGAATTTCTTGTCGATCGCTTCAGCCAATTCTCCTGTAGGAGCGCCTCCTCCGTTTGGTGAAAGCAGCGTCCAGAAAAGTGAATGGTTGGCATGTCCGCCCCCATTGTTGCGGACCGCTGTGCGGATGTCTTCCGGAACAGCGTCAAGATTTGATACAAGCTCTTCAACAGATTTGCTTTCCAAATCTTGTTTGCCGGCCACCGCTTCGTTTAATTTTGTCACATATGTGTTGTGGTGCTTCGTATGGTGAATGTTCATCGTTTCTTTGTCGATGTGCGGTTCTAACGCATCGTAAGCATAAGGTAATTCTGGAAGTTTGTAAGCCATTATCAATTCCTCCTTAAAATATATGTACTGAAATGCCGCATTTAGCAAGCCTTTCCTCTTTCAATGTAACAAAAGAAAAGGCTTGTTTCAATGGAAATGCTCACAAATTGATCACAATTTGCATTTCAATGGGGCATACTAAACTTTAACCGTTCCCATTTCATTTTAAACATCATTCTCCAAATTTTTTAATAAAGAACCGTCCATAAAAAGTACCCGATCATCATAAGCTGGATCACGCTTTTCGCCAATACCCCGGAAATAAAGCCAATCAGCGAACCGACGCCAATTTTGGCAGCTGTCTTGATATCTTTTTTATGGACGATCATTTCCCCGGCCAGCGCCCCGATAAACGGCCCGAGGATAATGCCCGCCACCGGAATGACGAAGGGGCCGATTAAAAGTCCGACCGTACTGCCCCAAATGGCCGCCCTGCTCCCGCCGAAGCGCTTGACTCCAAGCAGGTTTGCAATGTAATCTGCGGCAAATAAGACAGCGGTAAATATCCCTTCTACAATCCAAAACATGTATGAATAATGTTCAAACGTAAATAAAAATCCGTACAGGAGAAACCCGGCCACAATAAAAACGACGCTCGGAATAATCGGAAAAACCAGGCCGGCAAAAGCAATTACAAACATTGCCGCGATAATGATCCAGTATAAAACGCCCAACCATATTCCCTCCATTTTTTGTGATGGTTTTATTATACCTTATTTTTCTGAAAGCACTCTTTTGGACGTAAGTTCCTTGTGTTCATTCTTTTCTGACGATACAATAATGCAGGTACATTATAGAAATGGAAGTGAAAACCGAATGAATATCGTTCAGCTATTTTTTAAAAGCACATATTCTCCTCCGGCAATTGCGAAAACGCGGTTTCAAGGAGTGGGAAAAACGATTTTATACGTATTTCTGCTCAGCATTCTCGCCGCTCTTCCGAACCTTTACCATATCTCGAGCGGTGTTGTGCAAACGATGAACAGCTTTCAGTCTGCGCTTAAAGAATTTCCCGCTTTTACGATTAAGGACGGTTCATTACATACAGATGCCAAAGAACCGATTGAATCCCAGTCATTCGGATTTGTAATTGTCCTTGATCCGACAGGCTCCTACGGAACAAAACAGATCCAAGACAAACGCAATTCAGTCGGCATCCTGAAAGACAAGCTTGTGATCGCAATGGACGGACAAGCCCAGGAGATGCCGTACAAGATGCTCCCCGAGTCCATGGCAAAACAGGATATTCTGTCTCTTGTTGAACAGAATAAAGCGGTGGTCGTTCCGGTACTATGCGTGCTCTTGTTTCTGTCGACGGCTGCGGGCAAGTTTATTAACGTCACGGTTCTTGCCGTTATCGGCCTTTTCATCAGAAACAGCCTGAAGAAAAAACTCTCATACAAACAGCTTTGGGTCATGTCGGCATATTCCATCACGCTGGCAACCGCATTCTTTGTGATTATGGACAGCCTGCAGGCCGTCGTCCCGAGCCAGCAGTTATTGTATTGGTTCGTTAATTTCATCATGCTGTTTTTGGCCGTCAAAGAAATACCGCCTGCGAAAAGCGCTGCCTGACAAGCTGAAAAATTGTTGTCATGCTGAACATGGGACAAGCATAAAATAGTAAAAAACCAATGAAATGGAGACAAGCCCAATGAAGCGAATCATCGTTCTCCTCTCTATTTTACTGACTTTGTTCATTGTTTATTATGACATAAAATCAGGTACGATTCCCCAGCAAGCAATGCCTGTTTCCGCCTCGACAGCAGATGCTGCCGCTGACGGCATTCAATACAGAACGGTTACCGTTAAACCCGGTGATACCGTGTTCTCCATCATCGGGCAGCAGCGCGTTTCTGCCGAGCGAATGGCCGAGGACTTCGAAGCGCTGAACCCGAATGTAAAGGCGGCAAGCATTCAAGCCGGGGCTACGTACAAGTTCCCGGTTTACCCGGATTAAGCGTTAATTTCTTGTCAGTTTCATGAACGGGCTGTTACAATAGGATTTGTAAACGACATGGTATAAAAAAGAGCATCGGCCTCTAGCATTATACTTAAGGAGCGAATCAAAGTGAGTGAAATCACACATCGTACAAAAACGCGCCCCGTCAAAGTGGGGCCTTTAACAATAGGCGGCAATAACGAAGTCGTCATTCAAAGCATGACAACGACAAAAACCCATGATGTCGAAGCAACCGTCGCCGAAATCAACCGGCTTGCTGAAGCCGGCTGTCAAATCGTCCGTGTCGCTTGTCCGGATGAACGGGCTGCAGACGCCATTCCTGAAATTAAAAAAAGAATATCCATTCCGCTTGTCGTGGATATTCATTTCAACTATAAACTGGCTCTAAAAGCGATCGAAGGCGGAGCAGATAAAATCCGCATCAATCCCGGAAACATCGGCCGCCGCGAAAAAGTCGAAGCCGTCGTGAACGCTGCAAAGGAAAAAGGGATTCCGATCCGCATCGGTGTCAACGCAGGTTCTTTAGAAAAACGGATTCTTGAGAAATACGGTTATCCGACCGCAGACGGCATGGTAGAAAGCGCGCTGCATCACATCAAAATTCTTGAGGATCTTGACTTTCACGATATCATCGTCAGCATGAAAGCCTCAGATGTGAACCTGGCCATTGAAGCATATGAAAAAGCGGCGAGAGCGTTCGACTATCCGCTTCACCTGGGTATCACAGAATCCGGAACATTGTTTGCCGGAACGGTAAAAAGCGCTGCAGGGCTTGGCGCGATCCTTTCAAAAGGCATCGGCAACACCCTCCGTATCTCATTAAGCGCAGATCCCGTCGAAGAGGTGAAAGTGGCAAGGGAATTGCTGAAATCATTTGGACTAGCTTCAAATGCCGCTACATTGATTTCCTGCCCGACCTGCGGACGGATCGAAATCGATCTGATCTCGATCGCAAATGAAGTCGAAGACTATATCGCAAAAATCAAGGCGCCGATTAAAGTGGCCGTTCTCGGATGTGCGGTAAACGGTCCCGGTGAAGCCCGGGAAGCGGATATCGGCATTGCCGGCGCACGCGGTGAAGGCCTTCTTTTCCGGAAGGGCGAAATCGTCCGCAAAGTTCCAGAGGAGACAATGGTGGAAGAACTGAAAAAAGAAATCGACAAACTGGCGGAAGAGCACTATGCTAAACAAGCCGCGGAAAAAGAAAAATTAAACACATGACCAGCAAAAAAGCTTGACGGGAAATCCGCCAAGCTTTTTCATTTAGAAAAACGGGGCTATAAATATGCCGAGTACCAATGAGACAGCACCGATACCCATCGCCCATGCTCCCAAGCCAGCTGCTCCTTGTCTTCTGGCTATATAACCGACTATAATCCCTGCGATTCCCAACAGGACAGGAAGCATAAACAAAGAAATAATCGACAGTGCTAACGCGATATATCCGGTGACCCGGCCGCCGGCAGCACCTGCATCATTTCCCCCGGCCTCACCATTGCGGTTCTCCGCGCGGTACGGTTTAGGAGCAACTTCTGCTGCCGTTTCTTCCAAAAAATCATCTCGATCCAAGCTTGCATCGACTATGTCATTATTATAACGATCATTGTTTTGATCATTGACATTTCGCTCTTTTTCCATTTGTTATCCCCCCTCTTAGAGTCCATAAAGGAGCATTTATAGTTTAAGCAATTTAGACTGATTCATGTTTGCTAAACTTTACTGTAATTGTTAAAAGTTTATGATAGACTGAAGGAATGGAGAATAAGGAGTGTGGACATGTTACATTTAGGAATCGATATTGATGGCACGGTTACAGCTCAAGACACATTTGTCCCCTATTTAAACGAAGCGTTCAGCCTCTCCATCACATTGGAAGATATAAAGGAATATGACTTGACAAAGCTCTTGAATATATCTGATGAGGCATTTTGGGAATGGATGAATGAAAACGAGCCGCGCATCTATAAAGAAGCATTGCTTGCGGAGTATGCAAAACAGACGCTTGATGAATTAAAAGATCACCACAGGCTGATCTATATCACGGCAAGAAGAGGACATTTAAAGGATATTACATTTGACTGGTTCCGCAAAAACGACGTTCATTACGACGATATTGAGCTTGTCGGCGGCCATGATAAACTGGAAGCGGTATTGAGACACGGAGTGGACGTTTTCTTTGAAGATCACCACGGAAATGCGACAATGATCGCTAAGGAAGCCAATATTCCCGTCCTTTTGTTCAATACCCCGTACAATCAGCTCCCGACCGACTCAAACATCATCAGAGTCAACAGCTGGCTTGAAGCGGCGGACTGGCTTAGAACCAATAAAAAAGCCCTTGAAACGGCGAAAGGGCTATAGAATTTGCATTGATAAAAAAACCGGCATATCACGTATGCCGGTTTTCCTTATGCTTCCGCGCTTTTTTCCTCACAGCCCGGACATGTGCCGTATATTTCAAATTTATGTCCGCTGATCTGATACCCGTCCAGGTCATCTGTAAGCTTTTCCATCGGACATAATTCAATCTCTTTCGTCTTTCCGCACGCCATGCAAATGAAATGGTGGTGGTGATGAACGGAAGAGCATTTAAAACGGAACAGCTTCTCCCCGGAAAGCTCGGTCGTTTCCAAAATCCCGAGCTCCTCAAATAAAGACAGATTTCTGTAAATCGTGTCAAAGCTCAAGCCCGGATAATCATCATGTAAAGCTGAAAGCACATTTTTCGCCGTTAAATATTTATCAGAATCACTAAAAAGCTGCAGCATATCCTCCCGTTTGCTTGTATATTTATAGCCTTTTTCTTTCAGTAAATCAAGCGCTTCCTGTACGTTCACGGCGAATCCCCCTTTTAATTTTGTTAAAGCTGATACACAATATCAGGATGAGAATGGATAGCAGCACAATCGTTCCCCCTGGTGCCAGATCCAAATGATAGGCCAGGATCAGCCCGATGATAACGGACAGTTCCCCAAACAAAACAGATAAGAAAATCGCCTGCTTAAATCCTTTGGCAATGCGCATGCTTGCCGCTACCGGGAGCGTCATTAAAGCGGACACGAGCAATGTGCCGACAATCCTCATAGAAGCGGCGATGACGAGCGCGACGATCAGAATAAAAATAAAATGAATCCATTTGGCCGAAATTCCTGATGCTTTTGCATGCTCTTCATCAAACGAAAGCAGAAACAGCTCTTTAAAAAGAGAAAAAATCACGATGAGAACGGCGGCCGAAATTCCGATGATCACCATAAGATCCTCACGGGACACAGCGCTGACGCTGCCGAATAAATAGCTGAACAAATCTGTATTAAATCCGTCCGCGAGCGAAATAAAAATAACGGAAACACCGATGCCGCCCGACATGATGATCGGAATCGCCAGCTCCTGATAATGCTTATAAACCGTTCTGAGCTTCTCGATGATTAAAGAACCGCTGACCGAAAACAGCATTCCGAAATAA
This sequence comes from Bacillus sp. KICET-3, assembly GCF_033261025.1. NCBI lineage: Bacteria > Bacillati > Bacillota > Bacilli > Caryophanales > Bacillaceae > Bacillus > Bacillus sp. KICET-3. The sequence continues at coordinate 2,986,479 of NZ_CP137345.1, forward strand.
ATCGGGCTTATTCCGGCAAAGATTGCAAACTGCTTTCCTACATAAAGGCTTGCGGCAATTCCCGCCAAAGAAACGTGGCTCAAGGCATCTGCGATTAACGACAGCCGTCTGACGACAATAAAAACGCCGAGCAAAGGAGCGATAAGACCGATAAGTAATCCTGAAATAAATGCGTTTTGCAAAAACTCATAATGAAAAAAAGGTGTCAGCATTATTCATGTCCTCCATGATGATGATTGTGGCTGATGGCCTGGACATCATGCCCGTAAAATTGCGAAAGATCTTCATCTGTGACCGATTCAAATTCGGCTGTATTGCCATGAAAATGAAGATGCTTATTCATGCAGGCCACATGTGTGACTTTATCGGAAACCGTGCCTACATCATGGGTGACGAGAATCAATGTAATGCCCTTTTCCCGATTCAGTTTTTCCAGGAGCTGATAAAAGCCTTCAACCGTCTGCTGATCAACTCCGACCGTCGGTTCGTCGAGGATGAGCAGCTTTGGTTCGCTGACAAGCGCTCTTGCGATAAACGTTCTTTGTTGCTGGCCGCCTGAAAGCTCGCCGATGTTTTTGTTTTTAAGGGAACTGATTCCCACGGCCTCTATCGCTTCTTCCACCTTTTTCCGATCCTCTTTTGACATTCGTTTGAACAGGCCGAGCTTGGCGGTTAAACCGCTTGCCACCACCTCATACACGGAAGCCGGAAACCCGGTGTTGAAACTGTTTGCCTTTTGGGAAACAAAGCCGATCTGACTCCAGTCCTTAAACTTTTTAAGAGGGACGCCGAACAATTTCAGCTCGCCTTTTTGCGGCTTAATCAGTCCGAGTATGCATTTGAGCAAGGTTGTTTTTCCCGAGCCGTTCGGACCGACCAAACCGAGAAAAGTCCCTTCTTCAATCGTTAAGTTGATATCTTCTATCACATTTCGATGATCATATGAATATGATACATGCTTCATTTCGATAATGGGTTGTTTCAATACGTTCACCTTCAAATTCTCCAGAATCATTACGATTTATCACACAAAAAGAAAATGGCAGCCGAAGTGCAGCAAGCCATTTTCATTGTTTGACCAGTTCATCTTTAAATTATACATATAATCTTAAAAAAAGTAAATGAAAGCCTAATGAATCGCGTTTTTAAACTTTCCACCCCGTGTTTCATGCGTATCCATGATGGTAATGAACGCATTTTTATCAATTTCAAAAACGATTGACTTTAGCTTTGTCACTTCAAGTCGTGTCACAACGGCATAGATAACTTCTGTATCTTCAGCCGAATACCCGCCTTTGCCCTTGAGCTTTGTCGTTCCCCGGCCGAGACGGTGGAGAAGGGCATCGGAAATCTCTTCGTATTGGTCTGACACAATGATGACCGCTTTCGTTTCGTCAAGCCCCTGAATCACGGCATCGATCGTCTTCATCGCGATATAATATGTCATGACCGAAAACATCGCCTGCTCAAGGCCGAATATAAAGGCGGCCCACGCAAAAATAAAGATGTTGACGAACATCACAAATTCGCCTACTGAAAACGGAAGTTTTTTCGTAAACAAAATCCCAAGGATTTCCGTTCCATCCATAGAACCGCCATTACGAATAACAAGCCCTACGCCAAATCCGAGCAAAAGTCCCCCGAAAACGGCTGCCAAAATGGGCTGAGTCGTAACCCCTTCTACATGATGCAACATAGTTTCGATCACTGATAAACTGACAATCCCAATGATGGTGGAGATCAGAAACGTTTTTCCTATGTGTTTATAGCCGGAAATCATAAATGGAATGTTGAGGATGACGACGAAAAGCGCGAAGTTCAAATAAGGATTATCCTTGAATATGTGATCCATAATAAGTGAAATCCCGATGATGCCTCCGTCGATAATGTTATTTGGGACTAAAAATAATTCAATGCTGAGGGCTGCGCAGGCAGCACCGATGAGAATCATGATGATCCGAAACGACAGGCGGACCACCGACTCTTTTTTATGCTGTTTGTTTGTTGCCATGCTGTCTCTCCTTTTTTATCTGAACTGGCCAAATCTATCCCTTCTACTATCATAACATTTAACAGTGTGAAATAAAAAAAAGACACATTTTTCATTTTCCGCCATACATTATTTCAGAGGGGGGGAATGGACGTGATTTTATTTCAGAAAATCGTATTGCAGCGTTTAAATCAAGTGACTGCCGATGAGGTGCTTAAATACGCTGGACAATACGGGATACATGTGACAAGAAAGCAAGCGCTTGAGGTGGAAAAGCTTGTGAACGGAAAAAACATCAACATTTTTAATGAGGAAGAGAGGAACAAGCTGCTCAGACAAGTAGAGGCCGTTACATCAAAAGAAGCCGTCCTGCTGTTAAACCAGCTGTTTGAACAGTATGTATCAAGGGGCTAGAAAGCCCCTTATTTTATTGCTGTTTGATTTTTTCTAAAAGCCCGCCGTCAAATTCTTTGTTTCTGAGCATTTCAATTTCAAACCGGTACGGCGGTTTTTTATTCTTTTTATCTTCTCCTACATAAGGCGTTTCAAGGATTTTCGGTATATCTTGAAGCTGGTCGTGATGGACGATGTATTGAAGCGCCTCAAAACCGATTTCTCCAAAGCCGATGTTTTCGTGACGGTCCTTTCTCGCTCCTCTGACATTTTTGCTGTCGTTAATGTGGAGCACCTTTAATCGGTCGATTCCGATGATTTTATCAAATTCGTTTAATACACCGTCAAAATCAGAGACGACATCATAGCCTGCATCATGGGTATGGCATGTATCAAAGCAGACTGACAAATGTTCATTATGGGTGACGCCATCGATGATCTGGGCGAGCTCTTCAAATGACCTGCCGCATTCCGATCCTTTGCCGGCCATCGTTTCCAAAGCGATTTGGACATCCTGATCAGGATCAATGACTTCATTCAGCCCCTCAATGATTTTTTTGATGCCCGTTTCGGCACCTGCTCCGACGTGAGCCCCCGGATGGAGGACGATTTGCTTGGCCCCGATTGCAGCCGTCCTTTCAATCTCAGAACGGAGAAAATCAACGCCAAGCTCAAATGTGGCCGGATTTGTTGTATTGGCGATATTGATGATATATGGCGCATGGACGACAATATCTGAAATGCCATGCTCTTCCATGTGGGCCCGCCCGGCTTCAATATTCAAATCCTCGATCTTTTTTCTGCGCGTATTTTGCGGAGCGCCCGTATAAATCATAAATGTATTGGCCCCGTATGAGCTCGCTTCCATGCTTGCCGCAAGCAGCATATGCTTTCCGCTCATTGAGACGTGAGAACCGATCTTCAACAAAACTGTTTCCCCTACTTTCCTTTTTTAAATTGTTTCCGTTTTTGCTGTCTTTTGATTTTATTGATTTCTGTTTTCATTTTTTTCTTATAGCCCGGCTTGACTTTTTTCGGTTTTTTTACAAGCCGCTTGGCGATTTCATCCGTTTCATCAGGAGTCCTTTTGCGGTTTTGGCGGCGCTTGCGATCCTCAATCTTTTTCCACTCGCCCTTTTCAAGCCTCATATTTTCAAATACAATCCCCATTTGCTCAAGCTTTACGAGTGCATCCTCATCAGAGGTATCATAAAACGTCATCGCGGTTCCGGACGTACCGGCGCGTGCGGTCCGGCCGACACGGTGCACGTAAAAATCGAGATCTTCCGGCAGCTCATAGTTGATAACATGGCTGACGCCTTTTATATCGATGCCTCTTGCCGCTAAATCAGTGGCGATGATATATGTGAATTCAAGGTCGCCGATTTGCTTCATGACTTTTTTGCGCTCCCTTGGCGTAAGCCCGCCGTGAAGAAGCCCGACTTTCATCCCCTTGTCCGCAAGGAAAGCGGCGATCTCGTCAGCCGTAGTTTTTGTATTGGCGAAGACGATCGCCAAATACGGATTTAAGTGGGTCATGACCTCAAATAAGAGCTGGTGTTTGTCTCTGTGCCTTGACGGAATCAGCACATGCTCGATTTTTTCCGCCGTAATATGCCGCGGTTCAACGTGGGCATATTTCGGATTAGCCATATATTTTTTCAAAAACGGCTTCAGCTTTTCCGGGATCGTCGCGGAAAACACGAGCATCTGCAGGTTATCAGGCATATTGGAGCCGATAAAATCGACATCCTCCAAAAACCCCATATCCAGCATTAAATCGGCTTCATCAATCACAAGCGAATCGGCTTTATGAACGTCCAGCGCCTGTTCCCTGATTAAATCGGCGATTCTCCCGGGCGTACCGACCGCGAGATGGGGCTGTGTTTTTAATTTATCAATTGACTTTTGTTTATCCGTACCGCCGATAAAGCATTTTGAACGAATCGCTTCATCCGGTCCTAAATATTTGGTGATTTTCAGGACTTCCTGATGAATCTGATTGGCCAGCTCTCTTGTCGGCGCCGTAATCACGGCTTGTACAAATTTCTTTTCAGGATCGATCCGGCTCAAGATGGGGAGAAGATACGCATGGGTCTTCCCCGTCCCCGTCTGAGACTGCCCGATGGCGCTCTCTCCTTTCAGCACGGAAGGGATCAGCCTCTTTTGAATATCTGTAGGCTCGTAAAATCCCAATTGGTGAACGGCCTCTATAATAAACGGCTTTAAATCATACATGTCGAATTTTGTTTGCTTCATTTTTCCAACTCCTTCTTGGAAAGCGCCTCTGTTAAAAGCGTTCCAAGCTTTATCCTATATGGCTGAATTGTGCGCTTATGTATCCTTTTTTATGCCGCTTGAGGCTAAAAAAAGGCTGGTATCATGTCCATCATTAAATTATAACTGATTGCGCTGAAAAAAACCATCATCTCCGGCCGCAATCGGGCTTCGGGGCAAAAGCACTTTATACACGATCTGCATACCTTATCAAGAGAAGGATTTGAAAGGAGGTACTAGTATGTTTCCACAGCAGCCGATGAGAAGGCCCCCTGGCCTGCAAAGACCGAGCAGAATGATAGCCCCGAGAAATCCGGGTATGGGAATGGCGCCGCCTTCCGGCCAGCAGCAGGGATTTCAGCAGTTTTTCAATCCGATGGGCGCACCACAGCAGGCCGCAGCTCGGGGAGGGGGAATACAAGGATTCCTTTCCAAATTTCTTCCCGGAGGATCAGCCGCATCAGGAGGAACCGGAACAGGTCTCGGCGGAGCGGGGACCGGACTCGGCGGAATTCAAAACTTCGCAAATCCCGCTTCTATATCAAGCATGCTCGGCAATGTGCAAAAGGCCCTCGGAGTGGCCCAGCAAGTGACTCCGATGATTCAGCAATACGGCCCTCTCGTACGCAATCTCCCTGGAATGGTGAAAATGTTAAGACAGCTGAACACTGATGACAGTGAAACAAGTGAAAGCGAAGAACAGAAAGACGATGAGCGGAAAGACGAAGCGGAAAAAAGCGGAAAAACCGGTGAAGAGCCGGAAGAAAAGGATTCTTCAAAACCTGAAAAATCACAAGCGGAAAAGAGTCCGCAACAATCAAGCCGGTCTGTGCCCTCTCCTAAAAAAAGAGCAGGCGGAGGAGACTCAAAACCTAAATTGTATATATAACATTCTTTGATATCTCCTTAAGGATCGGATATAATGAGGTCACAAGAGACTTCAGGAATATAAGCCGTTTTTTACGGCTTTTTATCATGTCCGGCTCTTACTTCTTTTTAGGAGGACTAAAGAATGAATGTTATTAAAATCTCGCCGCGCGGCTACTGCTACGGTGTCGTCGATGCCATGGTCATCGCCAAAAACGCGGCTCTTGATAAAAGTCTGCCAAGACCTATATATATTTTAGGAATGATTGTTCATAATAAACATGTTACAGACGCATTTGAAAAAGAAGGCATTTATACGCTTGACGGCCCGAACCGGCTCGAGATTTTAAAAAAGGTTGACAAAGGAACCGTTATTTTCACCGCCCACGGCGTATCGCCCGAAGTCCGCAAAGCTGCTGAGGAAAAAGGACTGGTCGCTATTGACGCCACCTGCCCTGACGTGACGAAAACCCACGATTTAATCAAAAAAATGAAGGCGGAAGGCTACCATGTCATTTATATCGGCAAAAAAGGCCATCCGGAACCGGAAGGCGCCGTCGGCGTTGCCCCCGATATCGTTCACCTTGTCGAAACTGAAGAGGATGTGGAGCGTCTGACCGTTGATTCAGACAAACTGATCGTCACAAATCAAACGACAATGTCACAATGGGATGTCCACGACATTATGGAAAAGGTGAAAGAAAAGTATCCCCATGTCGAATTCCACCAGGAAATCTGCCTGGCAACCCAGGTTCGGCAGGAGGCGGTCTCAGAACAGGCGAAAAAGGCCGACTTGACGATCGTCGTCGGCGATCCGAAAAGCAACAACTCCAACCGTCTTGCACAAGTATCTGAAGAAATCGCCGGGACGAAAGCATACCGGATCGGAGACTTAAGCGAATTAAAGCTTGAATGGCTTAAAGGCGTTGAAACGGTCGCCGTGACAGCGGGAGCGTCAACCCCGACGCCGATAACGAAAGAAGTCATCCGCTTTTTAGAGCAGTTTGATCATGATGATCCATCCACATGGAAGACCAGTCATGAAGTTCCGCTGCAAAAAATATTGCCTAAAGTAAAATCAAAAACCTGAGGCTGTGTGACCCGCCTCAGGTTTTTGATTTATAAAAAAGCAAATGGATTTGTATTGGTTTCCGAAGGGAAAATGCTGACATCATATTTTTTCTCTGTACACATCTCCGTCAGCTTTTTAGTGACGCCCTGTTTCATGATTTGTTCGGCGTAATGTCCGGGATCTACGACATTGAGCCCGATCGCCAGCGCATCGTGGGCGGTATGGAAATAAAGATCCCCTGTCACGTACACATCTGCGCCCATTCTTTTCGCATCATAAATATACTTGTTCCCATCACCGCCGAGTACGGCTACTTTTTTGACTTTGGCATCGGGATTTCCGACCATCCGCGCTCCGTTCGCCTGAAGCTTTTCTTTCACATGCCGCGCAAAATCGGCGAGCGTCATTTCTTCTTTCAGCTTACCGATCCGTCCAAGCCCTTTTTGAAGCGGGCTTTGTTCAACCGGATAAATATCAAAAGCGACTTCTTCGTATGGATGGGCCTTTTTCATCGCCGCTAAAACCGTCTTTTCAATGCCTGACGGATATACCGTCTCAATTCTGACTTCCTGAACCCGCTCAAGCTCGCCCGCCTGGCCGATAAACGGATTGGCATCCTCAAGCGGCCGGAAGCTGCCGATTCCCTCCGACGAAAAGGCACAATGGCTGTATGCCCCGATATGGCCTGCTCCGGCATCTCCCAAAGCCTTCCGGACCTTTTCTTCATACTCTTTCGGAACGTAGACCGCTAGCTTTTTCAAAGATTCTGCATACGTCGGGACCAGAACCTTTGTTTCCTCGAGCCCCAATGCATCGGCTAGCATATCGTTCACACCGCCGTCGGCGACATCAAGATTCGTATGGGCCGCATAAACGGCAATATCGTGTTTGATGCATTTTTCAATCAGTCTCCCGCCCGGCTGATCTGTCACGATATTCTTCAGCGGCCGAAAAACCGGAGGGTGATGGGCGATGATTAAATCAACGTTTTTCGCAATCGCTTCATCTACGGTTTCTTCAAGCACGTCAAGGGTCACCATGACGTTTTTGATTTTTTTATTAAGCGTCCCGATTTGGAGGCCGATTTTGTCTCCTTCAACGGCCAAAGCCTTCGGGGAGAACTGTTCAAACAGTCGGATGATTTCTTGACCGTTCACCAATTTACCCACGTTCTAAAACCTCCTTTAAAATCTCAATCCTCTCTGAGAGCTCATTCAATTTTTGCTGATTTTCAATACTTGGGGCAGCAACTTTAATTTGTTGATAGATTTTTTTCAGATGTTCAAGCTCCTGGGACCATTTTTTCACAAAAACATCCGTTTTTTCTTTAGCTAAAAATGGTCCGACAAGTACGCCTGCTCTAAAAGAAATGTCTTTGTAGGCCGCGTCCTTGTCGCCGGTTTCAGCCACAAGAACCTCATAGCATTTCCCGTCTTCTTCAAGGATGTCTTCTTTTATAAGCGCATAGCCTTCCTTGTACAGCCACTCTCTTATATGGCGGGCGTGAATATTCGGCTGCAAAATCAAGCGCTCCTTGCCCGTCAGTTTTCCCTTTCCCGACTCTAGAATGTGAGCAATGAGCGATCCCCCCATTCCGGCGATCGTAATCGCATTCACTTCGCCTTTTTGAATGACTTCAAGCCCGTCCCCTTTCCTTACCGAGATGAGCGAACTTAAATTTAATTTCTCAACCTGCTGTTTCGCAGAAAGAAAAGGTCCATCCGTAATTTCACCGGCGATTGCGGCGCTTGCCAGGTCATTCAGCACACAATAGCAGGGAAGATAGGCATGATCAGACCCTATATCCGCCATCACTGCCCCTTTTGGTATGTGTTCGGCTACAGTCTGCAGCCTTTTTGATAACTTCATTTCATTCACAATCATCACAACTTTTCTGATTCATTTTTCCTTTACTATCATATAAAAAAACGGGTTGGTTTCCAAGCCGAAAAAAACTTGCGAATTTACTCGGCAAGTTTTTTATTTTCCTGATAGTATTTTCTTAAAGCGTGTGTCTCAAGATCTGCCAACCGAACCGGGATCGGCAGTCTGCTTTCTTGATTGATCAAGTTCATCGCAATTTGATAGCTGCTTTCTAAATCAATGAAGTTTCCGCTTGATAAAAATACGGGTTTCACGCCCTGTCTCGTCCGTAATGCACGTCCGTAAACTTCACCGTCAATCACGATGTCTGTATAAGCGCCGACTTCATCGTCAGGCATCTCAAAGTCAGTTTGTTTGATTCTCAAGTAAGTCTTTGCAATACCGATTGTTGGTTTATTGAGAAAAAACGATGCGTGTGTCGCAACCCCCATATGGTGATAATGCAGATAACCGTTCCCGTCGAATAAAAAAACATCCGGGTCAACCGTTAATTTTTTTGCCGCTTCTATGATAAGAGGAAGCTCCCTGAACGCAAGAAACCCCGGTACATACGGCACATTGATTTTCCCCACGCTATGAACTTTTTCAATGATATTTTTGCTGTTTACATCAAGTACTACCATACTGCAGACGCCAACTGATTCGCCATCCTCCTCCCAATAGGCTAAATCGACCCCTGCGCAGTTCTGCAAAGAATTGTTACTAATCGTTTTTGTTAACTGGATTTGGCTTTTAAGCTCCATTTGCAAAGCTAAAAAAGCATCTTCATGATGCAAATTAAAATCGTGGATATGATTAATCTTCATTTTTTTAACCGAACTCCCTCACTCAATCCAATTTTCTGAAGCATCCCCCTATCATTAATGCCTTTCCCTAAACCCTTTGTATCTGCTTTCAGACAAACCAGCTTAAAAATCCATTATTCTACATTTGAAGAGGTTTCGCGTATAGCTGTTTATTGTATGTATGTTTATGAAATACCTAATAATCCAGGTGAAACTTTTTCGATTCTGGCCCACTCAAAAATACATTCAATCTGCATGTGATTGTTGCATGTAATCTTTAATGATCCATCTTCCCCGACTTCATTTATTTCAAATTGATTGATTATATGATCCGTACCGAAATCTTTTATGCTTAAATTTCGCACACCTATAAAGGACATTTCTATATAAATGACATCCCACTTATCCCAACGCTCCGGTTTATTCTCAACAGACTCTTTTGTCATCAATCTAACAAATAAACAAGGACCTTCTCTCCTTAATTCCACATTCATTAATTCCGAATCGATAAATTCAGGCATACCGCCAAATATGTTGACAATAGCTTGAGGATTCATAAATTTTACTTGGCTGATCATATGTCTAAGCTCCTTACCTTACTTCTATACGATGTCAGTTTTCACGTCTGGCAGTGTAAGAAGGATTGTTCACTCAATATAACAAGACCGTGACGCCAAAACCCATTAATAAACCATTTTATTCTTGATTGATTCGGGTAGCGGCCCCCTGCATTTGATGAATCCAACTTTGCCGCATCTCTTGTTCAATCGGACCATGATTATTTTTCAAATAGCGCAACATAAAAAATCCGTCAGGCGCCAATATACTTAATACAAGCTCATGTTGCAAACGAGAATCTTCTAAAAATTTAGTTTCGATAATTGAATAATTCTCCTTTTTCTCTACTATCTCACCGAATTCCAAGTTATTTTGATGTAAATAGGTTTCTGTGTGTTCAGCAATCGAGGAAGCCGCCATTTCTTTAAAATAATCAATTGTAAATTTCTCGGTCGTCACATACAAAAATCGCTCTTTCTCAGGATAATAGCCAAGAAATTCACTGTCGCTGTATAAAAGATACGTCGCAGGTTGGAAACCATCCAGCTGAAACTGATGAATAAAACGTTTCATACGTTCAAAGAACTGTGCGCCGGCGGGTACGACCGCTTGCTCTTGCGGCAGGATCTCTCCTTCTGTATTTAAAAATAATTCACTGTACTTTGAATATCTTGTGATCCAAATAGAATTGCCGTCTGCTTCGATTTGGACGTAATAACTGGTGATATTATTTGGATTGTCGCCATTTTCATCGTTTTGGTTTAAACATGTATACAAATGTTTTCGTGTGTATGTAAACGTAGCATCTTTCTCAGATAAATGTAAAATATCTATATTCATGATGTCTGATTGGATATCGTAAATTTGAAAAGTCATCATGAGCCCAGCATGATTTAAAAACGATATATGCCGATTGTCCGGATGGAATATGCTGGTCAATTTCTCGATATCCTTGTTTATATATGCCTTTTCCAGCTGCTGAACAAGCTCTCGTACTTTTTGTTCTGTGACTCTTGCTTTCTTTTTGAAAAAAAACATTCCATCTCCACCTATAAAAATTTTTACGTGACACGTTTTGGTTCGCCTTTCCATCATCAGTTTGTCAGGCAAAGGACGATCTGTAAAGTCTTTTTGAATTGTTCTGCGCTCCGGCCGGCCTTTTTCTGTTTTTTCGCCTCAGTCGATAAACAGGAATCCGACCATTGCCTTCTTTGTTTTTATTCTGGAAACTTCAGCTCAGTTATTCAAAATGTTGTACAGCTGCTTTTTGAAGAATGGCTTCTATTTGTGACACTAACTCTTCGGGTCTTCTCATTTCTACATCTTCTAGCGGGTTTTCCCAGTCTTGATTTTTGATTAATAGGATATAAAAGGTTCCTGAGGGCTCGATATCTACATACCAGCCAACGTCTAAAAGCAATTGATTCTCTTTATGCTCTAACAGCAATAAAGACGATGTAAAGTGAAACCATTCATCACTGTCTTCCTCTAACTGATCAGGGTCTATATTGATTAACTTATTATAAGCGACTTTCCATCCTTCCGGAATTCTAAGACGCAAAAAGTCATGAGGACCTTCAAAGCTGTAAATTCTGCTGTCAAATGTTCCTATTTTCCAGACGATCCATTCCAATTCTTTTACCAGCTGATCCCGCTCTTTGACTTCGATCGTGTCGATCAGTTTTTGGGAGTCATGAATGTCGTAGACATGGATAAAATAATCATCATGCCCTTTCATAATTTCTACCGCAGAATGATGTCTTGCATTTATTAATTTTATTAATTGAGTATTTAGGGCGCTTTTTTCTCGCGAGGCTTCTGTTAAATTATTGTATTGAACGAACCAGCCGCTTGATAAATTCAAAGGCTCTAATAATGTAATGGAATCCGGCAAATTCTTCACTCCTGATTTTAAATATTCTTCTCCCGATATCATTTTATCAGATGATCTGCTCTCACCCAGGTTGTTTTGTCATCCCCTTTCAGATCAGCATAGCGAGGCATAGCCAAGACCCGGCATATCCAGTACTCGAACACAGCCGCCCGACGGCAGTTTCGCTAAACCCGTTTTTGCGGCGGTTTTCCGTCATTTCCAGGACGCCCAAGGACTTTTCCTTCAGTCGCTCGCTCTTTCATCATCATATTTGGTAAACATACCATGCTTGTCCATATCTCCTGAAGGTTTTTCGAAAAACTTTCAGGTGACATAAACCGGGGACGCGCTTTTCCCGGGCTGACTCCGCGAATAGTTCCCAAGAACCCCGCAAATCAAAAAGGATTCGCAAGAAAGCCGCAGACTTTCAATTTGCGAATCCTCTATATTTCCAAATCAAAAAATGATATCATTGGTCATCAAAAACCGACTTAAAACGGCTATTTCAGCTCGGAAACCCATTTCGCCATATCGTCAAGCTTTTCGGCTGGAACAAGCCCGGCGGGCATACCGTTTCCGCCTTTTTCAATTTTTTCTTTGATTTGTCCCTTGTCAAGGTGGTCGCCGACCCCTTTTAATTTCGGACCTGATACTCCTTCATAGTTTTCACCGTGGCAGGTCACGCAGTTCGCCTTGTAAATTTCTTCCGGCGATGCGTCCGCTTTGTTTTCTTGAGCGGTTTTATTCCCTTCTCCGGCAATTTCCTTTGCATCGTATAAACCCTTTATCGATAAAATAAAAACCAGACCTATACCCATAATAGCGATCAACAAAAATGGAATTAATGGATTGCGATTCATTTTACATCCCCCTTTTTCATTTACCCCAGCCCCTTATGTAAACAATTCTAATTCTACTTTAATTTTACAAAAAGTAAACCGGTTATGAAACAAAAGCTGATGAAGTTCACATTTTAGACAAATGATGGCTGGAAATGTCGATCATTCCGAGTGATTGATTCCAGGCAAACCAAATTTTGAATGCGGTTTCAACAACCATTATAAAGGGCTTTTCCCGTGATCTCAAGGTTATAATGTCTCAAAATCAACTTTTGCCTATTTGCAAAATCAAAAGAAATTAAGTAAAATATAATCGGGTTTACCAATAATAGCGCTTTCATAAACGGGTGAAAAAAGAACGGATCCCGCGGACCCGTTCACATTATTCGAGAAAATCTTTCAGACGTTTGCTTCTGCTTGGATGTCTCAATTTACGAAGTGCTTTAGCTTCTATTTGACGAATTCGTTCTCTTGTTACCCCAAACACCTTACCAACTTCTTCCAACGTTCTTGTCCGCCCGTCATCGAGGCCGAAACGAAGGCGCAATACATTTTCTTCGCGGTCTGTCAGTGTATCTAATACATCTTCAAGCTGTTCTTTCAGAAGTTCATATGCCGCGTGATCTGACGGAGAAGTCGCTTCCTGGTCTTCGATGAAATCTCCAAGATGTGAATCATCCTCTTCTCCTATCGGGGTTTCAAGTGAAACCGGTTCTTGGGCAATCTTTAGAATTTCACGGACTTTTTCCGGCGTCAAATCCATATCTTCTGCAATTTCTTCAGGAGTTGGCTCCCGGCCGAGATCCTGAAGGAGCTGTCTTTGGACGCGGATCAGCTTATTGATCGTTTCCACCATATGCACAGGAATCCGGATCGTTCTTGCCTGGTCGGCTATTGCTCTTGTAATCGCCTGTCTGATCCACCATGTTGCATACGTACTGAATTTGTATCCTTTACGGTAGTCAAACTTTTCAACCGCCTTCATCAGACCCATGTTTCCTTCCTGGATCAGGTCTAGGAAAAGCATGCCGCGGCCGACGTACCGCTTTGCGATGCTGACGACAAGACGCAAGTTTGCTTCAGCCAAGCGCCGCTTGGATTCTTCATCGCCTTCTTCGATCTTTTTGGCGTATTCAATTTCCTCTTTTGCAGACAGGAGATTCACCCGTCCGATCTCTTTCAAGTACATCCGGACAGGGTCGTTTATCTTAACGCCCGGGGGCACGCTTAAATCATTCAGGTCAAATTCTTCTTCAGCCTTAGCAAGCTGTTGAATATTAGGATCCTCATTTTCTTCGTTTTCACTAATTAATTCAACGCCCTGCTCTCCTAAAAATTCATAATACTCATCCATTTGGTCTGATTCGATATCGAAACTGGACATGCGCTCTGCGATTTCTTCATATGTGAGCACTCCACGTTTTTTTCCGGCCTCAGTTAATTGGTCCCTTACCTGTTCAAACGTGAATTCAGTTTCGGTCTCGTGTGCTTGTTTATCAGCCATTCATGGATCCCTCCTTCCAAAACTTACAGACGAATTCTAAAAGCGTCCCGCTTTATTTGTTCCTATTTCACGCTTTAAGCCTTATATCTATCTAGAGCTTAACGTAAAGCAAATCATAAATTGACAATATGTGATTAGGACAAGCATTTGCTCCTCCGTAAGGATTCATTGCCAAAAGCCCTTCCTATTATATAACGGTTTATTTTAGCGAACGGTTCAACTTAATAATTTCTTGAGCCAAAGTCGCCGCTTTAATAAAGTCCTTTTGTCTTTCGGCTTCCGCCCTTGCAGCCTCTTTTTCTTTTATCATTGACCAATTTCGATAATTCAACACTTTTTTTACATAATCAGATAATTCGGCTTCACTAAGCTCCTGATTGACTTGAAGCATCAAAATATCTGTGAGGAGCTGGCTCAGCTCCTGATCGTCAATTCGTTTAAAAAGCTGCTGGATGGAAATGTCGGCCCCTTCCTCGTACATGGCATATAGATATGCCGCGATCGCCCTGTGCTGATCAAGGTTAAATTCAAAGCCGACCCGATCCAAAACTTTTCGGATGACATCGCGGTCGTGAATCATGTGAGCGATCAGCATTCGTTCTGCGTTTTCATGAGCCGGGCGAAGCCCCGTTTTCTTCCGCGGAGGCCGCGAAATGGAAGCGCGCCTCTCTTTCGATTCCTGCCGTCCGCTTTCCCTTGTGCGGCTGGCAGCCTGTTTTTCAAAAACGGAAAGCTGTTCCTTCAGGGAATCGAGAGAGAGCGAAAATTCATTTGCCAGCTGTTTGATGTATATCTCCTGTTCGAGAGGCCCGCTGAGCAGGCTGACTTCTTTTAATACATCATTGATGTATGCTAAGCGGTCACCTTCATCAGACAGGTTTTTCCCCTTGCGGAAATATTGCATTTTAAATGTCATTAAGGTTACGCTGGACCCTATTACATCGTGTTTAAACTTTTCGCTGCCGAATGTTTTGATGTAGTCATCGGGATCCAGTCCGTCGGGGATCATTGCAACCTTCACATTGCAGCCCCTTTTCTGAAGCACGTCAGCCGCTTTCAGTGTCGCTTCGTACCCGGCTTGATCCGAATCATAGCAAAGGATGACTTCCCCGACATTGCGTCTGATGATTTTGGCATGCTCCTCGGTAAGGGCCGTTCCCATTGTCGCGATGGCCTCTTTCACCCCCGACCGGACGGCCGAAATGACGTCTGCGAAGCCTTCAAAGAGGACAGCCCTTTCTTCTTTTCGGATATGAAGCCGCGCCTGGTGAAAATGATAAAGCAGCTTGCTTTTCCGAAAAAGCGGGGTTTCAGGACTGTTCATATATTTCGGATGCTCGCCGGTAAACGTCCTTCCCGAAAAAGCGACCGTTGTTCCGTGATGATCATGAATCGGAAACATAATCCGGCTCCGAAAGCGGTCAAAATAGCCGCCTCCGTTTTCCCGCCTGATAATCAGTCCGGCTTTTTCCATCAAATCGAGGTCAAAGCCTCTGCGTTCCAAAAACTTTGTTATAAAATCCCATGAATCAAGAGCGCAGCCGATTTCAAACTGCTCGATTTCTTCCATCCTGAAGCCTCTCTCGAGCAAATAGTCGAGCGCTTCTTGGCCTTCCTTTGTATTGACCAGCAAATGATGGTAAAATTTCTTTAACAGCTCGTGAGCTTCCGCCATCTTCTGTTCATCTGAATTGCCCGCACTGTATGAAGAAACAGCTGTTACATGATCCGGCAGATCGATGTGATATTTATCCGCCAGATGAGAAACTGCTTCACTAAAAGAATAACCTTCCATTTGTCTTAAAAATGAAAAGACATTTCCTCCCGCTCCGCATCCAAAGCAGTGGAAAATCTGTTTTTCTCCAGAAACGGAAAAAGATGGTGTGTTCTCGCCGTGAAATGGACAGAGCCCAAAATAATTACGCCCCTGTTTTCTTAACTGGACGTACTCTCCAATCACTTCAACGATATCAGCTGAGTTTTGCACTTGTTCCACGATTTCATCTGGTATACGATTGCCCATGTTCCAACACTCCGTCGTACATAATTCGCTGCTTAGTACGTAAATCCTTCAATTTTCGACAAGATTTTTTGCAGCTCTTTGACAAATCGCTCCCTGTCTTCTTTGACAAGCTTTTTTGGGCCTTTTGTGTAGTGTCCGCTTCTTCTCAGTTTTTGAGAGATGTGACGGCGGCAAAGAGCGAGGTCGATGGACTTCTCTTCGAAAAGAAAACCTCTCTCCGACATCACAAAGACCTTTTTGCCAAGCAGCAGTGAAGCAAGCCCGATATCCTGCGTAATGACCAAATCACCGGCGCGGACATGATTGGCAATATACAGATCCGCAGCTTCTTTATGTGGATCAACATACGCCCAATTCTCTTCCGCTTTCCTTGTCACTTGATAATGCTCGAATGAAGCTACGAACACAACATTCACTTCGTATTCCGCGGCGACCTTCAGCACTTCGTCTTTTACTGGGCATGCGTCTGCATCGACAAAAATCGTCCTTTCTTTTTCAAGAAAACTAATTCTCCATCCCTCCATCAAACTCCTGCTATAAATACGGGCAAAATCACACAGGTTTCAAAATAATCGATTTATAAGAATTTGTCGAAAACTTTTTTCTTGAAATTCTTGACACGATACCCATAATAGTTTATTCGTTCTGTACTAAGCTTAAACCTAAAATTAATCATTTTATCACAATTTTTTATTATAATACAAATGAGTGAAAGATGCTATCTTTTTCACTTTTCCCAAAACCGTCAAAGCAAAAACCCAGGATGGGGTGTCCTGAGTTTTTTGTTAGACCCTTTTTGTCATCATGTTATGGATAATGTTGGCTGTTTCTTCTACCGCTTTATTGGATACATCGACGACATCGCAGCCGATTCGGTTCACTATTTTTTCAAAGTATTCCAGTTCTTCTTTGATGCGGTTGATATTGGCATAGATCGCTTTATCATTGAGGCCGAGGGATTTCAAGCGCTCTTTCCGGATATGGTTCAGCTTATCGGGACTGATTTTCAAACCGATGCATTTGGCCGGATCAACAGTAAAGAGCTCTTCCGGAGGGTCGACTTCCGGAACAATCGGCACGTTTGCCACTTTCAGACGCTTGTGAGCCAAATATTGTGATAAAGGGGTTTTAGACGTTCTGGACACGCCGATCAAGACGATATCCGCTTTTAAGATGCCCCGCGGATCCCTGCCATCGTCGTATTTTACGGCGAATTCAATCGCCTCGACTTTTTTGAAGTAATCTTCATCAAGCTGCCGGACCCGGCCCGGTTCATATTTGGCGCTGAACCCGTACACCGTCTCCATTTTCTCGATCAGCGGACCGATGATATCGTAGTATACCACGTTCGCTTTTTCAGCTTCTGCGATTAAAAATTCACGAATTTCCGGGACAACGAGCGTAAAACAGATGATGCCGCCATCGGCTTCCGCCAGTGAAATGACTTCTTTAATTGTTCCGCGGTCCTCCACATAAGGGATCCGCCTGATATTTGTATGCTCTGATGAGCCGTTGAATTGACTGACAGCCGCCTTGACAACCAGCTCAGCTGTCTCGCCGACAGAGTCGGATACAACATAAATCGTCCGATTATTCATGATATCCCCCCATTGTTTTCACTCTACATGATTTCATTTTCAGATAAGCCGACAAGGATTTTTGTCATGTTTGTCTTCGTGATTCTTCCCGCTACTTCAAAGCCCTTTTCTGTATCCTTTACAACGGGCAACGCGTCAATCTGTTTTTCGATGAGCGTTTTGGCAACGTCCAAAATGAAATCATCGCGCCTGCATATCGTAATGTTAGGCATTCTTGTCATAATGATATGGACGGGTATAGAAGGGAGCTCCTGTTTGCCGATGCTTGCTCTGAGCAAATCTTTCCGTGAAAGTACACCGACTAAGATGGCATTATCATCAACGACAAAAAGCGTTCCTACGTCCTCTAAGAACATCGTGCAGATCGCATCATAAACGGAAACGTTTTCGTGAATCACCACCGGAATCGACTGGAAGTCCTTCACCTGCAGCTTTTTCAGCTTGTCGGCCAAAAGCTGCGTTCCTGTCTTTCCTGTATAAAAATAACCGACTCTCGGCCTCGCTTCCAAAAAGCCCGACATCGTTAAAATGGCTAAGTCCGGCCGAAGCGTAGCCCTTGTTAAATTCAGTTTTTCGGCTATATGCTCTCCGGTTATCGGTCCGTTCTCTTTGACAATCTGCAAAATATGCTCCTGACGTTTATTTAGTTCGATCGTACTCACCACCTTTAAGCTGAAGCTCACGATTCGTTCAATATGTATAAAAAGTCGATAACATATTATAACGCAATTGAAGGCTAAAATAACAGCAATTACATTTGAATTCTATGAAAAGAACAAGCGCAATTTGTCAGAAATGTGAAGATGCGCTTTCTGTTTTTTGGCAAAAAGACGGCTGCCCAAATGGTTAGCAACCGTCATCTGCCTGTTTATTTTACAATGATGTCATCGATGTTTGCAAAAGTCCTGATTAGCTCCGCCAAACTTGCCATTTGCGCTAAACGATTTTCTTTTAATCTTTCATCCTCGGCGTGCACCATCGTATGGTCGAAATAAGCTGCGATCGGCGCTTTCAGTCTGCCAAGCTCACGGAAGGCTCCTTCATAATCCTTTGCTTCATAAAGCCCCGCGATCTGCCGTTTGCACTCTTCATACGCTTGATAGAGCTTCTCTTCTTGAGGGTTTTCAAACAGTGACGGGTCAATGGCCGTTGATTCGCTTTTTTTGCTGATCGAAATCACCCTTGACAGCGCCTCAGCCGTTTCTTTGAAATCCGGTTTGGCTGCCGCTTTCTCAAGTACGGCTGCTTTTTTGAGGGCCGAATACGGCTCCAGCTCTGTGCTTTCCAGTACGGCGTCCACCACGTCATAACGAATGTTTTCTGCTGTCAGTACATATTTGAGACGCTGTTTAAAGAAATCGAGCAGCTCGCTGTTTTCCTTTTGCTCTGTAAAAGAAATCAGCTTTTCAAACGAAATTCCCCAATTCCGGTCAATCAGGATTTGGACGATTCCGCTCGCCTGCCGTCTCAAGCCGTACGGGTCCTGGGAGCCTGTCGGAGTCACACCGATCTTGAAGAAGGAAGCGACCGTATCAAGCTTATCCGCTAATGCTACCACCGCACCGACAACAGATGAAGGCGTCTCACCGCCGGCCTGTCTCGGCATGTAATGCTCATTGACCGCACGGGCAACGCTTTCGTCTTCGCCGAGCATCCGGGCGTATTTTTCACCCATGATTCCTTGAAGTTCAGGGAATTCATAGACCATATGTGTGACCAAATCGAATTTGGATATGTTTGCGGCACGGTCAATCAGCTTAGCCGTTTCATCGTCTGCACCGATTTCCTGTGCGATCCGTCCAGCGATCGCCGCAGTTCGTTTCACCTTGTCGCCAAGTGAACCCAGCTCTTCATGGAAGACGATCTTTTCGAGCTTTTTCACATTTTCCTCGATATTTAATTTTTGATCTTCCTTGTAGAAGAAGGCTGCGTCTGAAAGGCGCGCTCTTAATACCTTTTCATTTCCTCTGGCGACGTTTTCAAGGGCGCGGCTGTTTCCGTTGCGCACCGTCACAAAGAAAGGAAGCAGACTGCCGCTTTCGCCTTTGACAGGAAAATAGCGCTGATGCTCTTTCATCGTGGTCACGAGGACCTCTTCAGGAATTGACAGAAATTCCTCTTCAAATGAGCCGAACAATACGGTTGGATATTCAACAAGATGGTTGACTTCATCCAGTAATTCTTCGTCTCTAGGAATGTTCCACGATTTTTCCGCTGCCAGCTTGTCTAGCTGCTCTGTAATGAGCCGCTTGCGTTTTGCCGGATCGGCTATGACAAATTGGCCCGCCAATTTGTCCTCGTATTCGGACGGGCTGCTTAATTCAACAGCTTTTCCGAGGAAGCGGTGTCCCTGCGTCATCCGGCCGCTTTCGACATGCGCGACAGAAAAAGGAACGACTTCGCTGCCGAATAAAGCGACGATCCATTTAATCGGACGGATATATTTAAGGTCTTCGCTGCCCCAGCGCATATTTTTCGGAAAGTGAAGGCTTGTTACCAAATCACCCAGTTCAGGCAGCAGCGAAATGGTTTCCTGGCCCTTTTGAAATTTTTGGACGAATGCATATTCCGTCCCTTTTATGTCTTTAAAATATAGATCTTCCGGGCTTGCCCCTTGCCCCCGCGAGAAGCCGATTGCCGCCTTCGTCCATTCGCCGTTTTCATCAAGGGCGATTTTTTTGGCCGGCCCTTTCGCTTCTTCCTTCACATCGTCCTGCTTTTCAGCGGTGTTTTCTACAAGGACCGCGAGCCTTCTTGGGGAATTGAACAGCCGGATATTGCCGTATGCAATATTTTTTTCTTTCAGCCAGCTTTCGATTTTTTCTCCCAACTGCGTCATGCTGTCGTGCATGAACCGCGCCGGCATTTCTTCTAATCCGATTTCTAACAGCAGATCTTGATTACTCATGGGATGCCTCTTCCTCCTTCAGCATTGGAAAGCCCAGCTTTTCGCGCTCATTATAATATGTTTTCGCCACTTTTCTGGCCAGGTTTCGGACCCTTGCGATATAACCGGTCCGTTCCGTAACGGAAATGGCTCCTTTTGCATCAAGCAAGTTAAAGGTGTGGGAGCATTTCAGGACATAGTCATATGCCGGATGGACAAGGCCCTGATCCATTTGGCGGTTGGCTTCTTTTTCGTACGTGGCGAACAAGTCAAACAGCATATCCACGTCAGACGTTTCAAACGTATAAACGGAATGCTCGTATTCGGCCATCATAAATAAATCTCTTATCGTGTAGCCCTTGGTCCATTCCAAATCAAACACATTCTCTTTGTCTTGAATATACGACGCCAGTCGTTCGATGCCATATGTGATTTCAACAGATACCGGCTTGCATTCTAGACCGCCGACCTGCTGAAAATAGGTGAATTGCGTGATTTCCATACCATCAAGCCATACTTCCCAGCCAAGGCCGGCACAGCCGAGCGACGGATTTTCCCAGTTGTCCTCGACAAACCGGATATCATGCTCCAAAGGATCGATTCCGAGCGCTTTTAATGAATCCAGATACAGCTCTTGAATGTTGTCCGGAGACGGCTTGATGATGACCTGGAACTGATGGTGCTGATAAAGCCTGTTTGGGTTTTCGCCATATCTTCCATCTGCAGGCCGTCTTGACGGTTCTACATACGCGACCTTCCACGGCTCAGGTCCGAGGCTCCGCAAAAATGTATAAGGGCTCATTGTCCCCGCGCCCTTTTCCACATCATACGACTGCAAAAGAACGCAGCCTTCATTAGACCAATGCTTTTGCAGCGTTAAAATCATTTCTTGAATATTCAAAATGAAGCACCTCCACAATACGTTTTCAGGTTATGCATAGGGGAAACTGGGCAGAAAAAACTCCCGTCCCTATGCTTGTTGTTCACAAACATAGGGACGAGAGTTCTCCCGCGGTTCCACCCTATTTGCTAAAGATCGCCTTTAGCCTCTTTTTTAAAAGCTGCTCAGGGAATGCCTTTCATTACGCTCTCATCTCCGGCTTCCACCGTCCCGGAGTCGCTTGTATGAGGCGGCGCAACTACTTCTTTCCGTCAACGCAGCATCATTATTGAATCTGACAGCGGACATACGGCCCGCACTCTATAGACATGATCTTATAAAAAGATGAAGAGGTTGTCAACTTTTGTTTTCATTGCCGAGCATTTTTTTCATATTGTCCATCTGTTCCATAAAGCGCCGCGATTTCAGAAAAATTCCCGAGTACTCGTCATAATAGAGCTGGATGACTCTTTTCAGCTCTTCCTTTGTTTCACGTTTTACCGATACATTCCCGAGCCTTGACAGGTCAAAATAAAAAAGCAGTCTCAAAAGCCTGGCTGAAGCGGGAGACATCGGCACCCGATAAGGGTCCTTCGCAAAGCAGCGATGGCATATAAAGCCGTTGTCGCGGATTGAAAAATGGAATGTTCCGTCTTTGCTCTTGCAATGGACGCATTCATTTAATTCCGGATAAAGCCCGATTACGCCGAGCATTTTGACTTCGATCAGGTTTGTAATGATGTCCGGATCAGTCCCGTCATTCAGCCTTCTCATCGATTGAAGAAGCAGTTCGAATAAAAACGGGTTCGGTTTCTTTTCATCCGTGCCTTTGTCAACCAATTCGGCGATATAAGCGGCATGCGCCGTTAAAAAAAGGTCCTCGCGAATATTCCGCATGCTTTCAAGCATTTCGCCCTGCTCAAGCGTACCGAGTCCGGACGATTTCCGAAATAAAAACGAAGCGTAGAGAAAGGGCTGGGAAATAGCCGACAAGCGGCTGTTCGGTTTTTTTGCGCCTCTTGCCAGTACACCGATTTTCCCATGCTCCCTTGTCAAAATTGTCAAAATTTTATTGGTTTCACCATAATCGTTCGTACGAAGGACGATACCTTCACATTTCGTCAGCATATGTTGCACCATCCAAAAATTGGAGGATTCAAGCAAGATCACAAAATTGGAAAGTCAATTTGCGCTAGCTCTTCTTCAAGTTCATCGGGTCTTTCCAGGTTCTCCTTTTCAAGTTCTTTAAAAAGGAGGTACGTATCAACGTTTCCTGTTTGTGAAAATACATTCCAAGTAAAATTCAGCATAAAAAGCCCCACCTTTCTGTTTATAACTAGCTTTTTAAACATCCAAATCTTAAGCTTATCTTGACCTTGTATCCTCCATTTCATGTTAAACAATTTTTTCTAGTATAACTTTGATTTCGAGAGATTTTGTAACGACTAATCCTCGGTCAAGCTCGGTTCGTTAATACTCGTCTTCCTTAAATCCAAAATCACGAAGCTGAGACATCTTATTGCGCCAATCCTTCTGCACTTTAACCCAAAGCTCCAAGTAAACCGATGAGCCGAGCAAAGCTTCAATATCGGCCCTTGCCCGTTTGCCTATTTCTTTCAGCAGACTGCCTCGTTTTCCAATGACAATGCCTTTTTGCGAATCGCGCTCAACGACAATCGTCGCGCTCACATAAACAGAACCGTTTTCCCTTTCTTTAATGGAATCGATGCTGACCGCAATGCTGTGAGGGATCTCTTCCCTTGTCAGATGCAGCACTTTTTCCCGAATCAGCTCAGAAATGATGAAGCGTTCTGGATGATCCGTCACCTGGTCACTCGGGTAAAACTGCGGACCTTCCGGCAAATAATGTTCAATTTGGTTTAAAAGAGTGTCAATATTATTTCCCTCAAGGGCAGAAATCGGAATGATTTCTTTAAACGGGTATCTGGCCCTGTATTCATCAATGAGCAGAAGCAGTTCATCCGGATGAATCTGATCGATTTTATTGACGATCAAAAACACCGGGGTCGTTAAACCCTTTAAGCGTTCGATGATAAATTCATCGCCTTTGCCGTATCCTTCCGCAGCATTAATCATGAACAATATAATGTCGACCTCTTTCAGGGTATTCTGGGCAACCTTCATCATGAAGTCGCCCAGCTTGTGCTTCGGCTTATGGATGCCCGGCGTATCGATAAAGATGGTTTGAGACGTGTCAGTCGTTAATACGCCCTGCACTTTGTTTCTCGTTGTCTGCGGCTTATCGCTCATGATCGCAATTTTTTGGCCGATCACGCGATTCAAAAAAGTAGATTTTCCCACGTTGGGACGTCCGATAATGGACACGAATCCTGATTTAAAGCTTTCCTTTGTCATGTAAATCCTCCGATGAAAATGCTCCTGGCAGTAATTCTTGAACAGTTGTTTCTTCAATTTGGCCTTTTAGATTGGTCAAAATAACAGGCATGTTTTTTGAACAGAGTTCGGCTATCACCTGTCTGCACGCTCCGCATGGTGATACAGGGCGGGGCGTATCTGCGGCAACGGCAAGCATTTTAAAGGCTTTGTCCCCTTCAGAGTAAGCCTTGAACAGCGCCGTCCGCTCGGCACAGTTGCACAGGCTGTATGCAGCATTTTCAATGTTGCAGCCTTTATACACCTTGCCGTCCTCTGTCAGGAGGGCAGCGCCGACTTTGAACTTTGAATACGGAACATATGCAAGTTCCCTTGCTTTTAATGCTTCTGCAATCAGCTCTTGTTTCGTCAATGTGTTAATTCCTTCCTGTAACGGTTTTGATACCGCTAACACTTTTATTTTACATAAAAATGGCTGTTTTTTCACGCCCAAATCGAAAATGTAAAATTTTTGTAAGAATCTTTCGTCAGGCGGAAAACGAACACAATGGTTACAACAATTTTGACAAAAAGATGAGTAATCCAATGATACACGAAACAGCGGCAAAGACGCAAACCGCCCCTGCCGCTGCATCTTTGGCGGCTTTCGCCAGCGGATGGCTCTCTTTCGTGATTAAATCGACTGTGTGCTCAACGGCGGTGTTCATAAGCTCCAAAGCAAGCATTCCGCCAATGAGGATGAAGATGACGGCCCATTCCAAAACGGACAGCCTGAAAACGAAGCCGCAAACAATCACAATGATTGCGGCTCCGGTGTGTATTTTAAAATTGCGCTCGGAAATGAACGTCTTGAAAATTCCTGTGAAGGCGTGCGAAAAACTTTTTTTCAGCCGGCGCCATTCATTCGGTTTATGAGGATCTTGAGAGCCCATATTTGTTCAAAAGATCCTTCTGTTTAGTAAACATTTCTTTTTCTTCTTCCTCTGTCATGTGGTCATATCCGAGCAAATGCAGGAACCCGTGAACGCTTAGAAAACCGAGCTCTCTCATCAAAGAGTGGCCGTATTCCTCCGCCTGTTCCTTCGCCTTATCGGCACTGATGATAATATCGCCGAGTACGGGCGGCATATCGGCTCCGATGATCTCGACTTCTCCTTCTCCGTCTTCTTCAAGAGCAAACGAGATGACGTCGGTCGGGTAGTCTTTCCCCCGGTATTCCTTATTGATTTGTTGTATTTCTTCATTTGTCACGACCGTAACGGATACTTCCGCCTGATCGGCGACGTTTTCTTCTTTCGCCGCAAATTGAAGAAGCTTTTCAATTTCCTCAAGCTGCCCCTCTGAGAGGCGGCCTGTTTCATCTGAGATATCGAGAATTAAACTCATGAGTGTTTCACCTTCTGTTTTGGATTAGCGTCCGGATATTCGATCCGGGAATGGAAAATGCCTTTTAGCGTTTCACACAGCGTCTTGGCTATTATATTGAGTTCTTTAAGGGTCAGATCACATTCATCGAACTGCCCGTCCTGAAGCTTGTCGGAAATAATGCCTCGCACAAGCTTTTCAATCCTTTCCGGGTTCGGGTTGTGCATCGACCGCACGGCCGCTTCCACGCTGTCCGCCACCGAAATGATCGCCGCTTCCTTCGATTGCGGTTTTGGCCCGGGATAGCGGAATTCTTCTTCAGTCGTCTGGTCTCCTTTTTCTTTCGCCTTATAATAGAAAAACTTCAGCAATGACGTCCCGTGGTGCTGTTCGGCGATATCGACCAATTCTTTCGGCATTTTATGTTCCTTCAGCATTTCCGCTCCGTCTGTCGCGTGCGAGATGATAATGTTTTTGCTCAGCTGCGGAGAAAGCTTGTCATGCGGATTATCAATGTTCATCTGGTTTTCGATAAAATACTGCGGCCGCTTCGTCTTTCCGATATCGTGATAATAAGCGCCGACCCTCGCCAGCAGTCCGTTGGCCCCTACCGCTTCACAGGCCGCCTCGGATAAATTGGCGACCATGACGCTGTGGTGGTACGTGCCTGGCGTCTCCGTCAGAATTTTGCGGAGCAGCGGGTGGTTCGGATTGGAAAGCTCGATCAGCTTCATTGTCGACAATATGCCAAATCCGCTTTCGAAAAACGGCATTAAGCCCAGCACAAGAACGGAAGATCCGATGCCCGACACCGCTCCCATGATAAGATAAGTGCCCATTTCCAAACCCGACTGCGCCGTATTTTGAATCAGCTGCAGGGTAAACATGACGACAATGTTGACAAATGAGACAAACAGCCCCGCCTGAAGGATCTTTGATCTTCTATTATACTTTCCTAAAAACAGTATACCCGCGATCGAACTAATCAAAAAGTAGGTTGCAATTTCGTAATTGAACGTCCCTGTGACACCTTGGTTGAACATCATGCTTCCGCAAATGGAAAGAATCATGCTTGCCAGGATCGCCAGCCGTTCGTTGATTAACAGTTTAATCAGCATGACGCCCATGGCGATTGGAACCAGATAGCCGATATGGCTGATTTCAAGCTCCTGAAACAGGCTGATGACTTCCATCACGATCAAAACGATCGCCGTAATCAATGAAAACAGCATCAGCGATTTGTTCTTCGGCAGCCTGCTTTTATGCTGCTTTTCAAAAAAGTATACAAGAGCGGCGATAAAAAGCCCGATTAAAAGCAGCAGTCCGCCGACCGGTTTATAAATGTTGGCTCCGCTTAACAATCCGGTCAATTCAAGCTTTCGGTACACTTCTCTGTCGATCAGCTGATTCTCCTCAACGAGGATCTGCCCCTGTTTAATCTGCACCTGCTGAACGCTGTCCGCCGCTTCCTGGCGCTTTTGCTCAGTTTTGTCAGGGTCATAGACATAATTGGGAATAATCGCAAACCGGACGATTTCATTGGCGGCATTCTTTAATTTTGAAGGGACTGAGTTGCCCTTCAGCTCTTTTGCGGCTTTTTCCTTTGCTTCCTCAAGTTTTCCGGCGGGAATTTCTTCACTCATCACATCATTAACTGCGGTGATGACAGAATCCTGAGTCATGGAAAGCTCGCCGTCGCTCGCCTTCAATAGGCTTTTGACAGACTCATGCGAAAGAAAATCCGTGACATCTGAAGTCAGCTTTTCTTCCGCGGATTTGATTTGTTCTTTTTCCCCTTTATCCTTTTCGGCGCTTTCCTTCTTGACCTCCTTGATGATGTCAAATATTGATGCGACAAGGTCCACCCTGTTGTCGGAATATTCCTTTTTAAGGGTGTATTGATCGGGAACTTCCTCCCGCGCTTCTTGCTTTTTAGCAGCCGTTGCTTTTTGGTCTTCAACCGTAGCCGGAGCATAAATGGTATTTTCGCTGATCGAAAACAAATCCAGGTCTAGAGACTGTGGTCTGACATGCAAAAAAAGCAGGACCAGCATAAGCGCGGAAATTGCCGTATAAAGCATGACAGGAAGAATTTTTCCATTTTTCATACGGATGAGCCGGTTCTTTCCGTTTCTTTTTGTCTTCTTCAAAAAAAGCACCTCTTTTCCGGCAAGGAACTAAAAAATGACCCGATAGCGGGCGATCGGGTCATTTTAGTTATTTCGTCTTTTCGTATGCTTCAATAATTCGGGCGACAAGCGGATGTCTGACCACATCTGTCTGATCCAATTCAACGAATGAAATTCCGTCGATATCATAAAGCATGTTTTTCGCGACGGCAAGACCCGATGTGACTCCCTTCGGCAAGTCGATTTGCGTGATGTCGCCTGTAATCACCATTTTAGAACCAAAACCCAATCTCGTCAAAAACATTTTCATTTGTGCGGGTGTCGTATTTTGCGCCTCGTCCAAAATAACAAACGCGTCATCAAGCGTCCTTCCCCTCATATAGGCAAGCGGCGCAATTTCAATGGTCCCTCTTTCAAGCAGCCTTGCCGTATGATCTGAACCGAGCACATCGTGAAGGGCGTCATATAAAGGTCTTAAATAAGGATCGACCTTTTCTTTCAGATCACCCGGCAAAAAGCCGAGGCTCTCTCCTGCTTCAACAGCCGGTCTTGTCAGAATGATTTTTTTGATGTGTCCGTTTTTCAGCTCATGGACGGCTTTTACGACAGCCAAATAGGTTTTCCCCGTACCGGCAGGCCCGATGCCAAAGATTAAATCGTGCCGTTTCATGGCGGCGATATATTCTCTTTGGCCGATCGTTTTCACCCGTATCGGCTTCCCTTTGGCATTTTTCGTAATTTCCTCTTCATACATGCTTTCAAAAAACTCAAGCTTATGCTTTTTGGCCATCTTGATCGCATACAGGACGTCGCGTTCAGATATTTCAATCCCTTTGCGGATCAGATTCAAGAGGGAAGCGAGCAGACTGTCCACGATTTGAAAGGTTTCCTCGTCGCCTGCGACATATACCGTTTCACCCCGTGTCACAATCGAAACATTCAGTTCTTCCTCCATCATCTTCAGATGCGAATCCTGATTTCCAAACAGCGCCTGAGCTTCATTCGGACTTTCCAGTTGCTGATGAATCGCAAGTAAGTGTTCTGTCATTCTTTAGTCTCCTGAACAATTGGTGTTGTTTGAACAATGTCTTCAATAACTTGGTAAAGGATGATCAATTTAACTTTACCATTCTCACTCGTTTCGTGCAAAACTTTTTCACCGATAATATCTCCATCTTCACCGATTTTTTTCTGGACATCTTCTTTGCCCATTTTGATCCCTTCCCGGACCGCTTCTTTTTTAGTATATACTCTTTTGACTTGTTCGCTTTCCCTCGTCAGCTCCTTTTCATAAGCCACGGGAAGCGTAACATTCATGAAATGAAGCGAATGCGTTTCAACCTCTGTTTTCGGACGAGAGAGCTCTTCTTCTTTAAGAGTCACCCCCCAAAAAGGAATCGACAGAGAGCCGATGGAAAGCTTGTGCCTTGTCCTTACTTTACCCGTAAAAACATCAAATGATGTCTCAAGGGGAACCGTTACTGTTGACCTATACCAGGTTTCGCCGTATATTTTCCCTTTTGCCCCGACTTCTTGCTTTTCATCCTCGCTTCCGATCAGACCCGAAACAAGCATCTGCCCCTTGTCGACATGCTCATTGACTGTGACGAGAGGTTCGCCTTTTTCTACGAACATCTTGGAGATGGTCGCTCTTTTCTTGGCGATGATATGCCGCGGGCCGATATATTTTTCCTTGTCCGGCTCGTTTTTTTCAACCACTTTCATATGGAGGGCTGTCCCGTTCAACTCGATACCGACCCATGTGATGTTGTCAATGCTCTTTGTGAGCGACTGCTGAATTTTCTCCGGCGTCACCATCAGAAATTGCAAACGTCCTTTTTTCACCCCGATTTGATCAAGCTGCTGCCTGATTTGATGTTCGGTTTCCGGCTGGGCGCCGGAAATGTCAATCTTCCACAGCATATTGGAAAGGATGAACATCAGAACGAAAAAAGCGGCAATGCCCAGTGTAAATCCGCTATTCCGCTTTGATTTCTGAAGCATAAAGGGAAAGCCCTTCCGCTTTGTGAAGCGGCATTTGCAGTCAAAATGCCTGATGACCCTCCGAAAGGCATGTACATCAGAAAGCAGAATATAAAGAAAGACAGAGTCTTTCCTTTTTTTCACATCGAACAGCGGGATGCCGCGCCTTGTGCATTCATTTAATAAACGTTCGATTCCCATTCCCGTGACTTCAAGCTGTATCTTCCCTGAAAAAAAAGAAAGCCATTTATTCTTCACGCCTCTTCCCCCTGACTTATGAATCAATATAGCGAACAAGCTCGATCGTGCCTTCAAGCAAAATCTCCTCAGGCAAAATCGTTTTTATGACGAAATCTTTGCCTTGAATGATGCACTGCCCCTGCTTGAGCATCAGCCGTACTTCCCGGTCGCTGAAAAGCAGGAGTCCTCTGTGGTTCTCGATATATATGTGAAGTCTTCCGATCATTGTAATCCGCGGAAGATCCATCATGACGTCGGGGGGGATTTCCAATGTTCTTGTCAGCCACGCTTTGATGCGGTTTTTTCTTTGCGCCATAAAAAAAGAACCCCCTTTCATCTCATATGTATGAGTGAGAAAGAGGTTCTAACACTTTTAATTTTATGGGCGGCGCCTCATGGTGGAATGGGGCTTCCGTGAACGGGGAGGACCCATTACCTCGCTGAGGACGATTCCTTGAAGAACGGTGTTTTGATTCAGCTCGATCATGTCTTGCAAAGGCTTCGGCGAATGGCCGATTTGTCTTTTTATCGACCGTTCAATGGCAGGCATTGACCGTTCAACGCTCGTTTTGACTCTCTCAAGCTCTTTGATCATGTCAGTGCCCTTTTGCGCCGCTGCCTGCACCTCGGCTTTACCGGATGATTCCAATGGTTTTGCCTGCTTCTTTGGCGCTTCTGCTTTCGGCCGCTGAGGTTTCTTCTTGTGTTTTGCCTCATCGCTTTCATCATTCTTACCTAGACGGTTGAAGATGACGGAAATGATTCCGAGGATGACGGCCATGATGATCGGATTGTCAAAAAGTATGTCAAGCAAGGCGCTCCCTCCTTTTTATCAGGGGCTTTGTTTATTTATGATCCTCTTCAGACTGGCCTTTCGTCATCTTTCCGAAAGAATCGCGCATATCTGTGTCTGCATCAATGTTTTTCATATTGAGATAATCCATGACGCCGATCTTTCCGCCGCGGAGGGCTTCAGACATGGCAAGCGGCACTTCGGCTTCCGCTTCGACCACTTTGGCGCGCATTTCTTCGACGCGGGCGCGCATTTCCTGTTCTTGGGCGACGGCCATTGCGCGGCGCTCTTCCGCTTTTGCCTGGGCGATGTTTTTATCCGCTTCAGCCTGATCGGTTTGGAGAATGGCTCCAATGTTTTTGCCGATGTCCACGTCGGCGATATCAATCGAAAGGATTTCAAACGCCGTACCTGAATCCAAGCCTTTGCTCAAGACCGTCTGTGAAATCATATCCGGATTTTCCAGCACCTTTTTATGGTTATCAGACGAACCGATTGTCGAAACGATCCCTTCACCTACACGGGCGATGATCGTTTCCTCGCCGGCTCCCCCGACAAGGCGGTCGATGTTTGCCCGCACCGTAATTCTCGCTTTCGCTTTTACCTCGATTCCGTCCATCGCAACACCTGCGATAAACGGGGTTTCGATTACTTTTGGGTTGACGCTCATTTGAACAGCTTCAAGAACGTCGCGGCCCGCCAGATCGATTGCTGCACATCTGGCAAATGTCAGTTCGATGTTTGCGCGGTGGGCGGCGATAAGCGCGTTGACGACCCTGTCAACGTTTCCCCCTGCAAGATAGTGGCTTTCAAGCTGATTATTGGAGACATCCAGTCCTGCTTTGTGCGCCTTGATCAGCGGGTTGACAACACGGCTCGGAATGACGCGGCGAAGCCTCATCCCGATCAGCGTGAATATGCTGATTTTTACTCCCGCGGCTAAAGCCGAGATCCACAGCATGACAGGGACAAATGTAAAAAAGATGGCCAATAAAATAATCCCTGCTGCAATTAATGCTAAAAGTAATAAAGTTGACGGATCCATAATGTTCCTCCTTAAATATCGTTTTATATTTCTCTCACGACAATCCGTGAGCCTTCCACTTTAACCACTTTGACTTTCTTGTCTTTTTCGGTAAACGTGCCTTCTGACACGACATCAAGCCGTTCGTCGTCGATAATGACCGTTCCGGATGGCCTGAGCGGTGTATGCGTGACCCCGATCTTTCCGACTAAATCGTGGCGGCTTACGTTTGAGACATATCCGCTTTCCGTATTTGTTGAATCGGTTAATATGAATTTCTTGAAAAACTTCATACGCTTCCCCAACACCCTTGTCAATAGAATGGATGCCGCTATCGAAACAGCAGTTGCAATCAAAATGGAGAGGGCCATTACCTTAATGCTTCCAGAAGCTAAAAAGAGGCTCGCAACAACGGCGATCAATCCGATAATTCCTGCTATTCCGCCCGGCAGAAAAAGTTCCAATATGATCAAAACAATTCCGGCGATAAAAAGAAGGAGTGTTTCCATTCCGGCAAGCCCTGCCACAAGATGGCCGTAGAAAAAGAGCATCAGCGCCGAAAGCCCCATAAAACCCGGTATTCCAAAGCCGGGTGAATAAAGTTCGACAACCAGTCCAAGGCTCCCGATCGAAAGCAGAATCGGAATGACAATCGGATGGGTGAGGAACCGAGCCACCTTTTCGGCAAAACTGACTTCAGCATGTTCAACCTTGGCATCTTCCAGGTGCAGCTTTTTCAAAAGGTCTTCAAGGCTTTCAGCGGTGCCTTCCGAGTACCCGACATCAAGCGCCTTCTCAGGACTCAATGTCAAGAGCTTTCCCTTTGGCGCTCCCGCTTCTTTGGCATCGACGCCGGCATCGGCCATCGCAAGCGCGTATTTCGGATCACGCCCGTTCTTTTTGGCCGCATCCTCCATTTCCGCCAGCCACAAAGATTCGGATTTTTTATCCGCGGCGTTTCCCTTTGAATCGATGATAGCGGCAGCTCCCATTTTTCCTCCGGGCGCCATGTAGATATCGTCCGCATTTAATGCGAGGTACGCGCCCGCCGAAAGAGCCCGCCTGTTGACATAAGCGGTCACCGGAATATCGGAGTTATGTATCGTATCAGCCATTTCAAGGGCTGCATCAACCGCTCCGCCCGGCGTATTGATATCAAGGATAATATGTTTGGCATTCATATCTTGGGCTTCCCGAAACGACCGCTCAAGAAATTTAGAAAGTCCCTTTTCTACCGTTTCTTCGACAGGGATGACATAGACCGTATCACCATCCGCTTTCACGGTCAAATGAACCCCTACAAATAAGGATAAAATAAAACCGCATATAAGGGCAACTAAAATTCGGGATTTTTTCAATAACAAGGGCTTTGCTTCCTCCTTCCTTCTTATCATCAGCTTTACATACGTTACAAATGTATCAAAGGTTTCAAAATTTGATTACTTTTCTATTTTATGACCGCACAGCAAAAAAGACACCTTTCAGATGATGAAAGGTGCCTCTTTCTTTAAGACAGTTGTTTGCTGACAAGCTTGTTGACGAGGCCCCCGTCTGCCTTTCCTTTAACCTTGGGCATGACGGCGCTCATGACTTTGCCCATGTCCGCTTTTGAAGAAGCGCCGACCTCGTCGATCGTCGCATTGACGATGTCAAGCAGCTCTTCTTCCGTCAGCTGTTCGGGCATATAAGCTTCCAAAATGTCTAACTCTTTTTGAACTTTATCTACTAAATCTGAACGATTAGCGTTTGAAAATTCATGGAGGGAGTCTTTACGCTGTTTTAATTCACGAGAAAGAACAGTCAGTTCTTCATCTTCGGTCAGCCTGTCTTTCTTAAGCTTGATTGCTTCGTTTTGAAGCGAAGCCTTCACCATGCGAATGACGGTCAGTTTGTCTTTCTCACGGTTTTTCATACTGAGCTTCATATCTTGATTCAGACGCTCAAGAAGACTCATAAATCCACCCTCTTTTAATATTTGCGCTTTCTGGCAGCTTCAGACTTTTTCTTGCGTCTTACGCTAGGTTTTTCATAAAATTCACGCTTTCTTGCTTCTTGCAAAGTACCTGTCTTTGATACACTGCGTTTGAAGCGACGAAGAGCATCTTCAAGCGATTCGTTTTTTCTAACGACCGTTTTTGACATTCTCTTTCCCTCCCTCCGAATACACCAATCGACTGCTTTAAAAAAGACATACATTGAAACATGTACTTTGACATTATAATATAAGCCTTCGGTAAGGTCAACCAAACGAATTGTTTTATTGTTTAGTCATCATTTCGGCGGCTTGTCTGTATACATATACAAAGGAGGCTCATTTCGAAAATCTGATGATTATGTTTATCTTATTCGTGTTTTTAATCGTCCTTTTTCTGGCAGGCATGAACATGCTGAGAAAAGGCCTGATTTCGCTGACATTTGAAAAAATTGAAAAACGGCTGCTTTTATTCACGGATCATCCGCTAAAAGCTTTTCTCGTCAGCATTGTTTTCACAGGAATTTTGCAAAGCAGCTCCGCGTTTATGGTGATTGTCATCGGGTTTGTCAGCGTGGGCGCTCTTTCGTTTAAACGTTCGATCCCGCTCATTTTGGGGACGAACATCGGTTCCACGTTTACAACGGAATTTTTAGCTGTCAAGCTGGAGTTATTGATTGTCGTCCTTGCGGCAGGAGGAGCGCTTCTGTTGATTACAAGAAAATCTCCTTTTCGGCATGTAGGTCTGAGCATGATCGGTTTGGGCGTGATCTTTTTCTGCATCAACGGATTCAGCCGCCTTGCCGTACCGTTGTCACGGCTCGAATCAGGAGCATATATCGTGAACCTTGTCGAACATTCATCATTTTATGCTTTGATCATTGGAACGGTTCTGACCGCCATCATCCATTCGAGTTCGGCCTGTGTCGGCATCCTGATGAGCTTCATGGATCAGGGGGTTGTCGGACTGACCGAGGCGATGAGCGTTGTTCTCGGCTCAAACATCGGGACATGCATCACGGCCGTGATGGCTTCTGTTAAAGGAGGCGCCGCCGCCAGACAAACGGCGTATGCCCATGTTGTGTTTAATTTGATCGGCGCTGCTGCCGTCTATCCTGCTCTATCATCCATCACTGGACTGGTTGCCGGCCTTTCCGCCAGCCCGGCTCAGCAGATCGCCCATTTCAGCCTGTTATTTAACGTTGTCACTGCCGTTCTTTTTTTGCCCCTGACCAATGTTTTTCATTCATTTATTATGTTTCTTGTTCCAAACCGAAACCGCTAATGATGGTATAATTTGGTGAAAAGGTGGTGAAAAAAATGTCCAACAGGGATGTGAAAATCCGAAAAGCTGTTTTAGCAGACGCAAAAGGAATCGCCCGGGTGCATGTCGACAGTTGGAAAACGACATATGCCAATATCGTTCCAGACGATTACTTGCAAGGTTTAACATATGAAAAACGGGAACAGATATGGATAAAAAACATCCCTCTCGGCGGCGTATACGCAGCAGAAAACAACGAAGGGGAAATCGTCGGCTTTTCCTCCGGCGGTGCCGAAAGAAGCGGCAAATACAGCGGATTTGACGGGGAATTATATGCCATATATATTTTAAAGGAGTATCAAGGACATGGTATTGGAAAAGCACTTTTTAAACAAATTATTGATGAAATAAAAGGAATGGGCTTACGCTCTATGATTGTTCTTGTCTTGAAAGAAAATGTATCCCGTCTATTTTATGAAGCGCTCGGGGGTCAAAAAATAGATGCTATTGAAGTCGAGATTGGGGGAAGAAAACTTTCTGAACTTGTGTATGGCTGGGAAGATATTCGAACACTCTAGCTTTACGCCGCCAAAAAGTTCCCATGTATAAAAAAACCGGTGCACCTTTTGGTGAACCGGTTTTTAAAACATTTAAGATGATAGACGCATGCTTTCAGGTACGCTGTCATCTGCGATGCGGACGAACTGTCCTTTATTGTAAGGATAGCCCGCTTCTGTGATTTTCACTTTGACAAGCTGGCCGATCATCTCTTCTGATCCTTCGAAAACCACTTTCATATAGTTGTCCGTATAGCCGACATACAGGTTGTCTTCGCCCGTTTCTGTAAACTGCTCCTCAGGAATGATCTCGAGAACGTCTCCTTCATAATCTGAAGCATATTCTTTTGCCAGCTGGTCTGATAGAGCAATCAGTTTGTGAACCCGTTCGTTTTTCACGTTTTCATCGACCTGATCGTCCATGCGTGCAGCCGGAGTGCCCGTCCGTTTGCTGTATGGGAAGACGTGGAGCTCTGAAAACTTGTGCTCTTGAATAAAGTTATAGGTCTCCATGAATTCTTCTTCCGTCTCTCCCGGGAAGCCGACGATGACATCGGATGTAACCGCAAGACCGGGGAGCGCTTTTTTAAGCTTTGTCAATCGGTCGGCGAAAAATTCCATTGTGTATTTTCTTCTCATCCGTTTCAGGACGCTGTTTGAGCCTGATTGAAGCGGAATGTGCAGGTGTCTGACAATTTTGTCTGACTTGTCGAGCACTTCAATAACCTCATCGGTTATTTGGCTCGCCTCGATTGAAGAGATACGGATTCGTTTCAAGCCTTTTACACGGCTGTCCAATTCTTTCAGGAGCTGTGCAAAATTATAATCCTTCATGTCCTCTCCATATCCGCCGGTATGGATGCCTGTCAGAACGATTTCCTTATAGCCGGCATCGACCAGCT
Organism: Bacillus sp. KICET-3; assembly: GCF_033261025.1. Lineage (NCBI taxonomy): Bacteria > Bacillati > Bacillota > Bacilli > Caryophanales > Bacillaceae > Bacillus > Bacillus sp. KICET-3. The sequence goes on from NZ_CP137345.1 coordinate 3,022,493, forward strand.
GCTGCGCCTGGCGGATGACTTCTTCCGGATCACGGGAACGGAGAAGGCCGCGGGCCCATGGAATAATGCAGAATGTGCAAAAATTGTTGCAGCCTTCCTGAATTTTCAAAGAAGCGCGCGTCCGGTCGGTAAACGCCGGCACGTCAAGCTCCTCAAACACCCGGGCTTTCATGATGTTGCTGACACCGTTGATCGGTTGTCTTTCCTCTTGGTATTGCTTGATATATCCAAGCATTTTTTCACGATCTTGTGTACCGACGACGATGTCAACACCTGGAATCGCCATGATTTCCGCAGGGGACGTCTGGGCATAGCAGCCTGTCACGCAAATGACGGCATCAGGGTTTTGCCGGATCGCCCGTCTGATGACCTGGCGGCTTTTTTTATCGCCTGTGTTAGTGACGGTGCATGTATTAATGACATAAACATCTGCTGTGCTTTCAAAATCTTTTCGTTCATAACCGGCTTCTTTAAAGAGCTGCCAAATTGCTTCTGTTTCATAATGGTTGACCTTGCAGCCAAGGGTATGAAATGCAACGGTTGCCATTGTTATTCACCTCTTAATAACTCTGTATGATAGGAAACTGCCGCCAAAGCGTAAAGCGGCGCCGTTTCCGCCCTTAATATGCGCGGTCCGAGCCCGCAGGCGAGAGCGCCTTTTTCTTTGAGCGCTTCGATCTCGCTTTCTGAAAACCCGCCTTCCGGACCAAACACCATCAGCAGGGAAGAACCTTCCGGCAGGTCTTTGATCACGGATTGAAACTGGCTGTTTTCTCCTTGTTTCGATGACTCTTCGTATGCAACGACACATTTATCGAAGCTTGGAAGGCTTTCAAGCAAGCCTTTAAACGTAAGGACGCCCCCCACTTCGGGAATCTTGTTTCTGTGGGACTGCTCCGCAGCTTCCTTGGCGATTTTCAGCCATCTCTCCCGTTTTTTCTTCGCCTTTTTATGATCGAGCTTCACGACCGACCGCGACGCCTCAAAGGGGAAAAACGAGCTTGCCCCGAGCTCGGTGCCTTTTTGAATGATCCATTCGAGTTTATCACCTTTCGGGAGGCCGTTTGCGATGTGGACTCGGATCGGCAGCTCGCGATTTTTCCCGGTCCAGTCCACAACGGATAGCACAACCTCTTCCTTTGACAAAGATTCAATCCGGCATTCGGCTTCATGGCCGTCCTTCGCACAGCACATGACATGATCGCCCGACGACATTCTCATCACATTGACGATGTGGTGGACGTCTTCTCCTTTAATGATGACTGCGGGCAATGCAGTGATCTCCTGTTTTGTTTGTTCGATAAAATATCGTTGCATACGCTTTTAGACACCTACTAACGATTATTTTTGGGCGATGATGCTGACCCAGTCCTCCATGGAAAGCACTTCAATGATCGTGAAGCCCTCTTTTGCAAGAGCGTCTTTGACTTCCTGTTTTTTCTGCTGAATGATCCCCGACGTGATAAAATAGCCTCCTTCTTTCAGCAGATCGTAGGCCTGCTTTGTAAAACGAAGAATGACTTCCGCCAAAATGTTTGCGACAATGACATCTTTTTCTCCTGCAATCCCGTCGAGCAGATTGTTTTGCTTGATGTCGATGCGATCTGCGACTTTATTAAGCTTGGAATTCAAACGGGCGCTTTCAACGGCAACCGGATCAAGGTCGTACGCCTCTACCCGGTCGGCTGCGAGCATGGCTGAAGCGATGCTCAAAATGCCTGTTCCCGTTCCGACGTCCACGACTGAGTCGCCTTTCTTCACATACCTTTCAAGCGCCTGTATACAAAGGACTGTGGTCGGGTGCGTCCCTGTTCCGAATGCCATTCCCGGATCCATCTCGATGATCAGCTCATCTGTATGAACCGGCGTATACTCTTCCCAAGTCGGAACGATCGTAAATTTTTCGGAAATCTTCACGGGATGATAATATTTTTTCCAAGCTGTCGCCCATTCTTCTTCATTCACCTCACTGATGGTGATTTTATTTCTTCCGAGGTCAATATCATATAACAACAGATTGTTAATGGTTTCCTTGATGCCTTCCACGGTTTCTCCCAAAAAGCTGTTGATCGGGAGATACGCTTTGATGATGACCCCTTCATCAGGGTAATCATTGGGGTCGAGCTGGTAGATTTCTCCGTACACATTCTCACGTTCTTTTGTTAAATCAAGCGGATCTTCAATCACCACTCCACTCGCACCAGCTTCATGCAAAATATTTGAGATGGGCTCAACCGCTTCATTTGTCGTGTGAATGCAGATTTCGGACCATTTCATACTACCAACTCCTCATCCAATCATTAATCACCTTTAAAGGCGCGTTTTACTTTATCGAAAAAACTCATTTCCTGTTCATCTGGCATATTTCCGCTCACTTCAGCAAACTCGCGGATAATTTTTTTCTGGCTTTCCGTTAAATTGGTCGGTGTGACGACGCGGACGACGATATGCTGGTCGCCTTGTCCATATCCGCGGACATTTGCTACGCCTTTCCCTTTTAAGCGGAACTTCGTACCCGTCTGCGTTCCTGCAGGAATCTTTAATTTTACTTTTCCGTGAAGTGTCGGCACTTCGATCTCATCTCCGAGCGCGGCCTGTGCGAAAGTCAACGGCATTTCGCAGTAAATGTCGTCTCCGTCACGCTCGAAAAATTCATGCGGACGAACGCGGAAAACGACGAATAAGTCACCTGACGGTCCACCGTTTACACCCGGTTCGCCCTGTCCGGCCACCCGAAGCTGCTGGCCGTCATCCACACCCGCCGGAATGGTGACATTGATTTTCTTGCGTTTTTTCACTGTTCCTGCTCCGCCGCATGTTGAGCATTTGTGCTTAATTTGCTTGCCTGTACCGTTACAATAATGACAAACTCTCCGGTTGACGACCTTGCCGAATGGTGTGGACTGCTCCATGTTCAGCTGGCCTGATCCTCCGCAGTGTGAACATGTATCAGGTTTGGTCCCCGGCTTTGCGCCTGAACCATGGCATGTATCACACGTTTCCTCGCGCGGGATTTCGATTGTTGTCTCTTTTCCGAAAGCCGCTTCTTCAAACGACAGCGTCATCGTATATTGCAGATCGGCTCCCTGCCTCGGGGCATTTGGGTCTCTCCGTCTCGCGCCGCCGCCGAAAATGCTTGAGAAAATATCGTCAAAACCAAAACCGCCGAAGTCGCCGCCGCCAAAACCGCCGCCGCCGAATCCCTGGTTTGGATCGGTATGGCCGAATTGGTCGTAATGGGCCCGTTTTTGGTCATCAGAAAGTGTTTCATAAGCTTCTTTCACTTCTTTGAATTGATCAGCCGCTCCGGCTTCTTTGTTGATGTCCGGGTGATATTTTTTGGAAAGCTTGCGGTAAGCTTTTTTTATCTCATCTTTTGAAGCGCTCTTACTTACCCCAAGCACCTCATAGTAATCACGCTTACTCATCTCTTCACACTCCCGATTTTCTCACATAAATTAGATTGTATCATTTCAAATTATGTTTTTTCAATTCCTTTTGTCCCTAAGGAAGAAAAAAGTCAAAGTCAAGAGATCCTGACTTTGACTTTCATCGCCGGTAAGGTCATATACTGTGCGGGCCATGCCCGCACAGCTTTTTATTTTCTTACTTTTTGTCCTGGTCGTCGTTCACTTCTTCAAATTCTGCGTCTACGACATTGTCATCCGCTTTTTTGGCTTCTCCGCCTGCTTGCTGTGCTTGTGCTTGTTTTGCGGCTTCTTCGTAAAGCTTCGTTGAAAGCTCTTGAACGATGGTTTGCAGTTCTTCTTTCTTCGCCTTGATGTCATCAAGGTTATTGTTCTCGATCGCGCTTTTTAGCGCGTCTTTTGCTTCATTTGCTTTTTTGACTTGCGCTTCGTCCACTTTGCCTTCAAGGTCTTTCAGCGTTTTTTCAGTGGTGAAGACAAGCTGGTCAGCTTCGTTGCGAAGCTCGATTTCTTCTTTTTTCTTCGCATCGGCTTCAGCATTTTCTTCAGCCTCTTTTACCATGCGCTCGATCTCATCATCAGAAAGACCTGAAGAAGATTTGATCGTAATATTTTGTTCTTTGCCTGTACCAAGATCCTTCGCGCTTACGTTTACGATACCGTTTTTATCGATATCAAATGACACTTCGATTTGCGGAACACCGCGTGGTGCCGGCGGAATGTCGGTAAGCTGGAAACGTCCGAGCGTTTTGTTGTCGGCAGCCATCGGGCGTTCACCTTGAAGAACGTGGATGTCAACAGCTGTCTGGTTGTCAGCCGCTGTTGAGAACACTTGTGATTTGCTTGTCGGAATTGTTGTGTTCCGATCAATCAGTTTTGTGAATACGCCGCCCATTGTTTCGATACCGAGTGATAAAGGTGTCACGTCAAGAAGGACTACGTCTTTGACGTCTCCAGTGATGACGCCGCCTTGGATCGCTGCGCCAAGCGCTACCACTTCATCAGGGTTTACGCCTTTATGAGCTTCTTTTCCAGTCTCTTTTTTGATTGCTTCCTGTACAGCCGGAATACGTGTTGATCCGCCGACAAGGATGACTTTGTCAATCTCGCTCGCAGAAAGCCCCGCATCTTGAAGCGCTTGACGGACAGGACCCATTGTGCGCTCTACTAGATGAGAAGAAAGCTCTTCAAATTTCGCACGTGTCAGCGTCAGTTCAAGGTGAAGCGGACCCGCGTCTCCCGCTGTGATAAACGGCAGGGAGATTTGCGTAGAAGACACGCCGGAAAGGTCTTTTTTCGCTTTTTCAGCTGCATCTTTCAAACGCTGAAGCGCCATTTTATCTTTTGAAAGGTCGATTCCGTTTTCTTTTTTGAATTCTGAGACGAGATGATCGATGATCACTTGGTCAAAGTCGTCTCCGCCAAGACGGTTGTCACCCGCTGTAGAGCGGACTTCAAACACGCCGTCACCAAGCTCAAGAATGGAAACGTCAAATGTACCGCCGCCAAGGTCGTATACGAGGATCGTTTGATCTTCATCCGTTTTGTCAAGACCATAGGCAAGCGCAGCCGCAGTCGGCTCGTTGATGATCCGTTCAACTTCAAGTCCGGCGATTTTACCGGCATCTTTTGTCGCTTGACGCTCTGCATCGTTGAAGTATGCAGGAACAGTAATAACGGCTTTTGATACAGTTTCGCCAAGATAGCTTTCAGCATAGGATTTCAAATGCTGAAGAATGATGGCAGATACTTCTTGAGGCGTGTACTTTTTGCCTTCGATTTCAACTGTATGGTCTGTGCCCATATGGCGTTTGATCGACATGATCGTATTCGGGTTCGTGATGGACTGGCGTTTCGCCACTTCGCCCACTTGGCGTTCTCCGCTTTTAAATGCAACAACTGACGGAGTCGTGCGGGCTCCTTCTGGGTTAGGGATGACTTTCGGCTCTCCGCCTTCAAGCACTGCAACGCATGAGTTCGTTGTCCCTAAGTCAATTCCGATAACTTTGCTCATGAAAATAACCTCCTGCTATGTAGTTATTGATTTACTTTCACCATAGAAGGACGGATCACCCGGTCCTTAAGTTTATAGCCTTTTTGCAGCTCTTCAACGACTGCATTTGATTCATATTGTTCATCCTCAACCTGCATCACGGCCTGGTGAAGGTTCGGGTCAAACTGCTGGCCGACGGAAGGGATTTCTTCAACACCTTCATTTTTAAGAGCCTCAAGGATTTGGCGGTGCACCATTTCCATCCCTTGAAGCAGGCTTTTCGTCTGCTCATTGTCAGGCTCGATCCCGAGAGCGCGATCAAAATTGTCGAGCGCCGGCAGCAAATCGCTGATGATGCGCTGTGAACGGTATTTTTCCGCTGCTTCAAGATCAAGGCGGGCACGTCGTTTGTAATTTTCAAAATCCGCCTGAACACGTAAAAGTTTATTTTCTTTCTCTTCAAGACGCTCTTGAAGTTCTTTTAGTTGCTTTTCAAGCAGTTCAGTTTGATTTTCTTCTGTCTGCTCATCGGCTTTCGGAGCCGCTTCTTCTGCTTCAGCAGTTTCAGCCGCTTCCGCTTCTGTCTTGTTCAGCTCTTCCTGCTCTTTTTGTTCCTGGTTTTGTTTTTCTTCTGCCATCTGTGTTCACCTCCCTTAAAGGTTCGTTCAATGATGAAGAGAAGGGAAAGCTCCCTTCTGCCTGTTTTCTGTACTGCCTTACCCATCATACAAACTTGTCAGCGCTTTTGACAAGTCAGACGATACATGCTGGAGCAAGCTGACAACGCGGGAATAATCCATCCGCGTCGGTCCGATTACCGCTATCGAGCCGATTTGTTTCGAACCGAGCGTATATGTGGCGGTAATCAGGCTGCAGTTTTCCATTTCTTCATAATCATTTTCTTTACCGATTTTAATGGTGATTCCGGCTTCTGTCGACTGAAAAAGCCGCAAAATCTCCTGTTCTTTCTCAATAAGCGACAAAAGGGATTTGACCCTTTCGATATCGTGAAATTCGGGCTGATTCAGCATATTAATCTTGCCGCCGAAAAACAGCCGGTCGGTATGGGCCGAAGAATCCAGCGTGGCGCCGAGCGCATTGAGAATCTGGTCATAGTTTTGAATGTGAGACCGCAAAAAGATGACCACTTCTTTAAAAATCCTGTCTTTAAGCTCTGATATCGGTACGCCCACAAGGCGTTCATTTAATATATTGACCAGCTTTTCAAGGTCTGAGAGATCGACCTCCGCCGGAAAATTAATCGTTTTATGTTCGACATGTCCCGTGTTTGTCACGAGAATCGCAATTGCCTTTTTCGGCTGGATCGGTACGATCTGAATTTGCTTCAAATGATTTTCACTCAGTCTGGGGCCGAGAACGATCGATGTATAATTTGTCAGGTCGGATAAGACTTGAGCCGATTTCTGAACGGCTTTTTCAAGTTCAAAGATTTTTTCTTTGAAAATGGAATGAATTAATTTCAAATCCGTCTTTGACAGCTTTCCTGGAGAAAGCAAATGATCAACATAATAGCGATAGCCTTTTTCAGAAGGAATCCGGCCTGAAGATGAGTGGGTTTTTTCAATAAATCCAAGCTCTTCCAAGTCAGCCATTTCATTTCTGATCGTAGCCGAGCTGAATGTGATGTCGTCTTTTTTAGAAAGTGTTCTTGATCCCACCGGCTGAGCTGAACGAATAAAATCGTTGACGATAACCTGCAAGATTAACAGCTGACGATTTGTTAACATTCATATCACCCCTGTTAGCACTCTCGGTGAATGAGTGCTAATTGTATATCAAAATTACCAAACCGCAATCAAAATGTCAATTATAACTCTCCCAAGAACGCCTGAAACACTTCATTACCCAATAGCTTTCCATCATGTGTCAAACATACGCTTTTTTCCGTGTTGAACACGAGTCCTTTTTCTTCGAGCGTGCGCAGGACGTCAGCGAAAAGATCGTCAAGCGGTGTGCCGTATTTCTCGAAAAACCGCTCTTTAGAAACGCCGGCTGTTTTTCGAAGACCGAGAAACATCTCTTCTTCAATCTGCTCATTTCTTGTCACCTGATGAATCTCCTTGTAAGGACACCCACTCTTGTCAATGAGGTCGATGTAATGTTTGACAGGGCCTGCGTTCACGGTTCGTTTGCCATTGATATAACCGTGTGCGCCCGCTCCAAAGCCAAAGTATTCTTCATTGCTCCAATATGTGAGGTTGTGCCTGCTTTCAAACCCTTTTTTCGCAAAGTTGCTGATCTCATATTGGTGGATGCCGGCCCCGGTCATTTTGTTCATGACAAGCTCATACATTTCAGCCTCCTGCTCCTGCTGGGGCAGGTGAAGGCGGCCTTTTTTCATCAGGTTGTAAAAGACGGTTTTCGGCTCGACAATGAGCGAATACACCGAATAATGCTCTGCGCCGAGAGACAGCGCCGTATCAAGCGATGCGTCAAGATGATGGACGGTCTGCCCCGGGAGGCCGAACATGAGGTCGAGGCTGATGTTTTCAAACCCCGCTTCTCTCGCCCTCTCAAAGGACGCGAACACATCTTTTTGCTCGTGAACTCTGCCGATCTTCTTCAGAAGCTCGTCTTCAAACGTTTGAACCCCGAAGCTCAGCCTGTCTACACCGGCTGCTTTCAACACGTTCAGCTTTTCGGACGAGAGATCGTCGGGATTGGCTTCGACGGCAAATTCAACCAAGCTTTCGGACGGCTTTAACACCGTGTGGATGGAGTCAAGCAATCGCTCAAGCTGACCGGCCGATAATGAAGTCGGCGTGCCCCCGCCGATAAAAATCGTCTTCAGCTCGGGGTGTCCGTTCGCCTCCATGGAATGGACCATTTCTTTTTCCAGTGAGCGCAAGTACTCGTCAACAGGCTGGCTTTGAATAAAAAATTTATTAAAATCGCAATAATGGCAGATGTGCTCGCAAAACGGAATATGGATATAAGCGGATTTCATTTATTTTTTCACCTTCTTTACGGGAAGAAGCCGCAGTGGTTAAGCTGCGGCGGCAGGGTCTTATGATTTCTGGCCGCTGTCGTCCATTTTCAGTACAGCCATAAAGGCTTCCTGCGGAACTTCGACAGAGCCGACCTGTTTCATTCTTCGCTTTCCTTCTTTTTGCTTTTCAAGCAGTTTGCGCTTTCTGGAAATATCTCCGCCGTAACATTTCGCCAGAACGTTTTTGCGCATCGCCTTGATCGTTGACCGGGCGATGATCTTCTGGCCGATGGCAGCCTGAACCGGCACCTCGAACTGCTGACGCGGAATCAGTTCTTTCAGCTTTTCAACGATGACCTTTCCGCGCTCATACGCATAATCGCGGTGAACGATGAAAGAAAGGGCGTCGATTTTTTCGCCGTTCAGCATGATGTCCATTTTCACGAGTTTGGACGGTTTATAGCCGATCAGTTCATAATCAAACGATGCATAGCCCTTTGTGTTCGATTTCAGCTGATCGAAAAATTCATAAACGATTTCAGCGAGCGGGATTTCATAAATAATGCTGACCCGGTTGGCATCGAGATACTGCATGTCGATAAACTGGCCGCGCTTGCCTTGGCATAATTCCATCACCGCCCCGACAAAGTCGTTCGGCACCATCATCGTCGCTTTGACGTACGGCTCTTCAACACGTTCGATCTTCTGCGGATCAGGCATATTTGACGGGTTGTCGACGACGATTTTTTCGCCGTCCGTCATGTAAACGTTGTAAATAACGCTCGGCGCCGTCGTGATCAGATCGATCTTAAATTCGCGTTCAATCCGCTCCTGGATGATCTCCATGTGGAGCATGCCCAGGAATCCGCAGCGGAAACCGAAGCCGAGGGCCTGGGACGTTTCAGCCTCATATTGAAGAGAGGAGTCGTTCAGCTCCAGCTTTTCAAGCGCTTCCCGCAAATCATTGTATTTCGCGGTATCGATCGGATACAGTCCGCAATACACCATCGGATTCAGTTTTCTGTAGCCTGGCAGGGCTTCCGGAGCAGGGTTTTCCGCGCTCGTAATCGTATCCCCGACGCGGGTGTCCCCCACGTTTTTGATAGCCGCCGTCAGGAATCCGACATCACCGACGGTCAATTCATCGACAGGAACGGCTTTCGGCGTAAATACACCGACTTCTGTGACTTCAAATTCCTTGCCAGTCGCCATCATCTTAATTTTCTGGCCTGCTTTGACGGTCCCCTGAACAACCCTGATATAAGCGACAACGCCTCTGTAAGCATCGTAGAGGGAATCGAAGATCAAAGCTTGCAAAGGCGCTTCCGGATCGCCGCTTGGAGCCGGGACTTTTTCGACGATCTGTTCGAGAATCTCCTCAATTCCGATACCCGCTTTGGCAGAGGCCAAAACGGCTTCTGAAGCATCGAGTCCGATGACATCTTCCACCTCTTGGCGGACGCGCTCAGGCTCTGCGCTCGGAAGGTCGATTTTATTAATGACCGGAAGAATTTCGAGGTCATTATCAAGCGCAAGGTAAACGTTTGCGAGCGTCTGCGCCTCAATCCCCTGTGCCGCGTCAACGACGAGAATCGCGCCTTCACACGCCGCCAGGCTTCGCGACACCTCATAGGTGAAGTCTACATGCCCCGGGGTGTCAATGAGGTGAAAAATATATTCCTCTCCGTCTTTCGCTTTATATTTCAGCTGTACGGAGTTCAGTTTAATGGTGATTCCTCTTTCTCGTTCCAAATCCATCGAGTCGAGCAGCTGCTCTTTCATTTCCCTTTGAGTGATTGCCGCCGTTTTTTCCAATATCCGGTCTGCCAAAGTGGATTTTCCGTGGTCAATATGGGCGATAATAGAGAAATTGCGAATTCTCGACTGTCTTTGTAATCGTTTTTCTTTGTCTGTCACACTAATCACTCCTACTATGAAACGCAACATGCGCTAGCTTAGATTATATCAATAGGCATGTGAAGATTCAATGTTTAGAAATAAACGCGGGGGAAAGCGGATTTCCCATCATGGAAGCGGCAAAAAAGAGAAAAACAAGCTGGATGGTGCAGCTCGCCTTTCTCTTCGTCTTAATCCGTTTTCTCTTTTATCCAATCATACAAAGACCGGGCCGAGTTCGTGACCGTGTCGGCCAGGGCGCGGCCGGCGGAAGAAAAGAAGTTGAATGCTTCCAATTGTTCAAGCTCTTTCTGCTTTTCTTCCAAATCGATTTGATGGCCGAGAATTGAAGCCTCTTTTGCTTCACCTTCAGAAAAGCTGAGCGCTCCTTTTAAATCGGGGTCTTTGTAGCCCTTCATTTCCAGCATCCCGTTATTCGCCTGCTGCATGCCGAGCAGAACGCCGAAAAACATGACGGCGGAAACCAATATACATTTCCCTATAAAAGAAGCCACTTTTCATCACCTAGTTTCTATTGTTTTTTCTTATCGTCTTCACCTGAAGGGGCATCGACTTTTTCCGCCTCCCAGAACATCTCGCTGAACACGTCGGCCGTTGCGTCTGCGGCCCGTTCCAGCTCTGCGCGGTTATTATCGACGCCTCCGAATTCCATCAAGACCGATTGCTCGTTTAAATCCTGGTTGTATACGCCATTATCTCCAGAAGCGCCTTTCGATATAACGCCGCGGCTCAAGCCCGGATATTTTTTTTCCATCCGTTCATGCAGCTCTTTTGCCAGCTTTAAATTCGCTTCAAAATTAGAGCTTTTTTTGCCGATGACAAACGCGACCCGCGCATAGCTTTTTCCGTTTATCGTCGTCGTGGTCGCTTTTTTGCGCTGCGCATCCCGGTGAATGTCAATAAAGTACTGCAGATCCTTGTTTCGGGCCATCGCTTCTTTCACGACCGGCCTTGATTCATCATAGGAGCGCGGATAGCTCCAGCCTTTCTTCTTCAGGTTGGCCTGAATGTCCGTTTTATCCACTTTTGCGCCGACGCCTTGAGATTCCATAGCATCAGCAAGCATATCGCTGACAAGCGTGACATTCGCTTTTGAATGCATGGCAAGGTTTGGATCGGTTTCACCCTTTAAAAACGGCAGATACGATTCGGTATTATGCGTGTTATAAATAAATACCACTTTCCGGTCGCCCGTCGACTGCTCGGGAGGTCTTTTGTTTCCATCGTCTTCTTTCTTTCCTTCAATCTCTGCAAGATTTGCTTCTCTTTCTTCTTTTAACACTTCAGTCGGCGGCGGAGATTCTGAGGGCATATTGGTATAATCGGTCCCCTGCCCGGCGACGAGAATGTCTGAATCAAAATGCGAAAAGCCGGGAAGCTCGCGTCCGAGAAAACTCCGCGGGTCTTTTAAATTAATGCTTGTCGCCAATTTGAGAACCAATGGCGAAAGCTCAATCCTTTTGTTTGGATCAGGCAGTGCAGATGCGAAATAATGGTTTTCCATCCCCAGGATGTGTCCAAACGCCTCACCCGCCAGCTCATCCGTCACCCGGTAAAACGAAGAAGACGGTCTCAGTTCAGGCCGGAGAGATGTGAGCACCCCTGACAAAATAAAAACAAGCAGCAGGCCGGCAATAAACAAGAAAACTGATTTGACCGCCGTTCTTCCGTTTACGGCCAGCACAAACTGACGATTTCTGCCTCTTTTTTTCATCGTAATCCCTCCAGAGCTTGTCTAGTAAATAGACTATGTACAAGCTAGAGGAAGTAGAACAAGTAAGTTTCCCGAAAATCACCTGCTCCGGATACAAAATAAAGGAGGGGCTGCAGCCTCCTCCTTGCAATGCTTTAATGATTATACATGCCTTTATTGTCTTGCGATACGTTTTCATGCAGCGCGGTGTTCAGCCCGTTTGCGATGACGTTTGCCATGTCGTCGATAAACGTGTCGACTTCTTTTGGCGTCACCATTAAATTATGGCCCAATGGGGCAAGCACTTCATAAATCAGCTGCCTTTTTTCATCTTCCTGAAGCCCTCCGACAATGCCGAGGAACGATTTGCGCTGCTCCTCGTCCGGAAGATCTTCCTCAGTCAACACCTTCTTTTTCCCGAAGCTCATTCCCGCAGGAACAAGGGAACGGGACGGGCTGTTGTCTCTCATTTCTCTTCCAAAATGCTTCAAAATATAATCGATCGTATCGCTTGTAATCGTGACCGCATCGACTACAGTCGGAACGCCGATGGCGATGACGGGAATGCCGAGCGTTTCCTTGCTCAATTCTTTTCGTTTATTCCCCACCCCTGAGCCGGGATGTATGCCACTGTCGGAAATTTGGATGGTTGAATTGACGCGTTCGATCGCCCGTGATGCAAGAGCATCGATCGCGATGACAAAATCGGGCTTTGAACGGTCGATCACGCCCTGGATGATATCGCTCGTCTCGATTCCCGTCAGCCCCATCACACCCGGTGAAAGCGCGCTGACCGGACGGTAGCCTTCCTCCACGTTTTCCGGCTGAAGTTGAAACAGATGCCTTGTGACAAGAAGGTTTTCAGTTACAAGCGGTCCGAGTGAATCAGGGGTCACATTCCAGTTTCCCAGCCCAACAATTAAACAGCTGGCATCCTCTCCAATCCCCAAATACTCAAGAAAAGCGGAAAACTCCTTGGCAAACACATTAATCACTTTTTCCTGAAGCTCGGAATCCTGCTGCCTGATTCCCTGCGTTTCAAAGGTTAGATAGCGCCCCGCTTTTTTGCCGGACAGTTTGGCCCCATCTTCGTCAATATCCATCGTCTGGACTTTTATCCCGTCCTTCTCATATTCTTTGATTGTAAATCCTTTCAGTTCTTGTTGGGGAGAGGTTTCCCTCTCATGGGCCAAATCCTTTGCTTCAACGGCTAAATCCGTCCGAACGGTATACTGGCTTAAGTCAAGCTTTTTTTTCTCCATGTTTGCATTCCCTCCAAAAACATAACTGTTGATAGTGTTTCCCTGCTGTCCTGCAAACATTCCCCAAAGGACCTCTTTCAAATAAAAATACTTTACATTTATATTGCAATCTAAAGGTGTGTTTGATAGAATACAATTTGTTCTATTGTTGAGATCTAACCTATAGAAAAAGGAACAGAGGTTATTTCTTAGGAGGTGAAACACATTGCCAAACATTAAATCAGCGATCAAACGCACAAAAACAAACAATGAGCGCCGCGCACACAATGCGACGATCAAATCTGCAATGCGCACTGCCATCAAACAAGTTGAAGCTCTTGTAAGCAACAACGAAGCAGACAAAGCAAAAGCAGCTCTATCCGTTGCAGCTAAGAAAATTGACAAAGCAGCGAAAAAAGGTCTTGTCCACAAAAATACTGCGGCTCGTTACAAATCAAACCTTGCTAAAAAAGTGAACGGACTTTCTGCATAAAAGAAAGCTTGGCGAAATTGCTTGCCATGCGAAAAGCGGCCTCTCTCCTATAGAGGGCCGCTTTTTTCATCCGGCTGCAAAAGCCGCAGCAGAAACAGTTCAAGCAGAAGCTGCTTGTCCTTTTTTCCGGTCTTCATTTCATAATCGATCACGGCGAGCTGTTCGATAATGCTTTTGAGCTCCTGTTCTGAAAACAGCCTCGCCTGATCGCTCGCCAGCTTTATTCTGAACGGATGGACTTTAAGATTTGAAGCAATTTGCTTTTGTCCGTAGCCCTGCTGTGAAAAATATTTGGTATGCAGGATCAGCCGGAATTGATTGGCGATCAGCGCCATCATTTTAATCGGTTCTTCATTTTGTTTCAACAGGTCGTAAAAAATCTGGAGCGCTTCTGTTCGCCTGCGGTTGACGACCTTGTTGATCAATTCAAAAATATTCTGCTCGAGTCCCCTTGCAACAAGCTTTCTAACGTCATCCAGCATAATCTGATCGCGGTCGCCGATATATGTACTGAGCTTTTTGACCTCTTGAGCGATGGCCGACAGGCTCGCATTGCATAATATGACAAGCTCCTCAGCCGCTTCTGTTTCGATTTGTTTCCCCTCTGAGGCGGCAAGGCTTTTCATGAAGTCGGCTGTTTCTTTCCCGTTCAGCTCTTTCGCTTCGACCATATGCGCGTGTTTTTTCAGCAGCTTGGTCAGCTTTTTTCGTTCATCGAGCTTTTCATAAGGAGCCAGCAAAACAAACACGGTGTAAGGCGCCGGCTGTGCGATGTAAGCCTCAAGAGCGCCCAGGTTGTGTTCCAGCTTTTCCTTCTTTTTTTCAGCCGTTAAAAAAGACGGGTTTTTAGCAACGACGAGACGCCTCTCTCCCATAAAAGGAAAGGTTTCAGCATCTTCAACGGCAAGATCGAGCGCATCTTCTTCCAAGTCAAACACGGAAAGATTAAAGTCTTTCGTTTCTTCATCAACGACGGCTTGTCTTATCATTTGAACCGTCTCCTGCAGCAGATATGTCTCTTTTCCGTATAAACAGTAAACAGGATGAATATCGCCTTTTTTTAAGCTTTTCCAAACATCAAATACCATCATCTGTACTTTCCTCTCTTTCATCCTTCCCTTCTATCCTAAAGTGTGTGTTCCAATTAGTAAAGAGAGAAGCGGAGTCATCCGCTCTCTCATTTATAATAAACGCCTTCTATAAACCCCCGGGCCAGTTTATAAAAGACGATGTTCATAAATGTTAGAAAACGGTTGCAGGAAGCTTCTAGATTTTTCTAAGGAATTGAATTATACTGAATATCAATAGGAGGGGTAAATTGTGAATGAATTTGAAAAAGACGTACAAAGCAAACGTAATGATCTTGTAGATTCAGGTGTCGGTTTTGTCGTGGCTTTTGGATTTTTTGCTGCAATGTTTATCATCGCTACTGTCATACATTTGGCTGCATGACCGCAGCCGGATTTCGCGGCATCACATATGAAAAAACTTTTGCCTTCCGCCAGCCAAACTGCCGACTGCTTAACCGCAGTCTTTTTTCTGTTACGGGGAATATACTTTATCATATGGAGGATGGAGCAAAAACGTTCCGTCCCCTCTTCCAAATAGGTACTGAACCGCTCCGTCCCGGTCTGTCCTGAACACCTTGACCTGATGGCGTTTTAAAATCTCCAGCACCTCTTTGTGGGGATGGCGGTAGCGATTGTTTTCCCCCGCCGATATGAGGGCCGCTTTCGGTTCGATACGGTTGATCAGCTCCTCTCCTGTCGATCCTTTGCTCCCATGGTGGCCGACTTTAAGAATGTCGGCTTTCAGCCTTGGATAGGCTTTGAGCATCTCCCGCTCGCCTTCCTTTTCCAAATCGCCTGTTAAAAGCCAGCTGAAGCCTCCAGCGTTCATCCATAAAACGAGGGAACTGTTGTTTTTGCTGTTTTTGTCTGCCGTTTCCGGCGAAAGAACATAAAACACCAGATCACCAATGACCAAGCGGTCCCCTCTCTTTGCCGTTTTCACATCCACTCCCCTTTCCAGAGCAAAACGGAGGAGCTTTTCATCTGCCGGTTCTGCCGCATATCCTTTCGGCACAATCAATTGTTTCACCTTATTTTTCCCGATCAGAATTTCAGCCTCTCCCATATGATCATGATCGGCATGCGTCAAAATCAAAGCATCAAGTTGTTTAACGCCTTTTGAAGCAAGAAAGGGGATTAATACTCTTTCTCCCAAGGATACATCTTTTTTTCTTTCCCGCCATGCCTCCTTTTTAAAGGAAACAATCCCTCCGGTATCAATTAAAACATTTCCCTTTTGCCCCGGAGCGCTGATATATATGCTGTCTCCCTGCCCGACATCAAGCATTGTCACTTCTCCTGAACCGATGAAATGCGGGGCAGCGGCGTGAAACAGAAAAGCGGAAGCAAGCAGACAAGCCGGAATGGCGAGCGTTTTGCAAGAGATTGCTTTTTCGATAGACATCAGAAGGACACATATTGAAGCTATATAAAAAAGCAAATGGATGACATCGGGTTTAACAGCGGAGAACGTGAAGATCTCAAGGGAAGACGCCGCTTTTACCGCCCAATGGCTCCATCCGAGCAGCCAGTCAAGCACGCCCATTGCAAGATTCCCAAGAGGAGGCGCAACCAACAAAATCAATAACCCGCCAAATGACAGCGGCATCACGATGAACACATAAAACGGTACAAAACATAGATTCATGAGGACACTGAGGAAGGAAACCTCTTGAAAGTGAAAGAGAAGAATCGGAAGTGAACCGAGCTGGGCCACAAAAGAAGCCAACAGCAGCCTGACGGTTTGATGTTTAGGTTTTAAAAGTATTTCTTTTGAAAGAATAAACACGAAGGATGCTGCAAAAGAAAGCTGAAAACCTGCCTGGAAAAGCATATAGGGGTTGAATAACAATAGACCGAGCCAGGCAATGCTGAGAACCTGCGCGCCTCTTAAACGATTCTTGAACAATGAAGAAAGCAAATATATTTCAGACATGAACGCCGCTCTAAGCACCGAGGGAGCTGCGCCTGTCAGCATAACCGCGGCTGGAAGCATCATGATCAAGCACCATTTTGCATGTTCCCTCGTTATCCCGATCCGGAGCAGCATGTAAAATAAAACGGCCGAAAGTATGCCTACATGGAGACCTGAAATGGCTAGAAGATGGATGATCCCGAGGCTTTGATATCCGTCCAGCACGTCCTGCTCAATCAGAAACCTGTCGCCGAAAACCAGCGCCTGTACAATACCCGCAGATGTTTCAGGCACATGTTTCTCTATAAAACCAAGACCGGCTTTTCGGATTTTCAGCAAAAATGAAGCCGGACCGCCTCCTGACTGACAGCCTTTGATCGACTGAACCGCAAAATTCCAGTGAATGCCCTGCTGGCGCAGATATTCTTTACGATCAAACGTCCCGGGTACAGTTGCTCTCTTAGGAGTTTTTAATACGCCTGTCATGAAACATGTACTGCCCGGCTCAAGCTTCGAAAGCGCCGCTTTTTCCTGTGGAGACTGAAGGATGTAGTTCGCTTTCACCGCTTCTCCTTCAGCCATTTCGGCAGTGAAAGCGAGACGGTCCCCGTCTATTCTCGGAATATCGCGAACAGACATGTACGCACGGAAAGCGCCTTCCTTGTAGCGAGTCGTATTCGAACTGTCAATGGCCATAAAATAAATCATATAAAAACCGC
This sequence comes from Bacillus sp. KICET-3, assembly GCF_033261025.1. NCBI lineage: Bacteria > Bacillati > Bacillota > Bacilli > Caryophanales > Bacillaceae > Bacillus > Bacillus sp. KICET-3. The sequence goes on from NZ_CP137345.1 coordinate 3,039,912, forward strand.
AGATGACTGTACAAATGAAAAAAAGGAGAAATTGCTTCTTGATCTGACTGAAGATGAAAAGCAGACTTAAAAAGATGATGAGGGGGAGAAAAGAAGAAGATTGGGCGGAAGCAATTCCGGCTGCTGCTGAAATTGCTCCGCAGGGAAGGATGCGGTAGAGAAGACCCATTGTAGATTACACGTAGCTCGTAAACAACTTATTGGCCTGTTCATGGATTTTTCTGATTTCCGCTTCTTCCAGTCCCGCCTCAGACAGCTGTCTGATCAGATCGGCCACAAATGATAATTTCTCCTGATTTTTCAAGTCAATGATCATTTCGTCCAGCTCCACCTGCTCCACTCTGACCGAAGCCTGCTCGAACAGTTCGGCTGCATACGGATGATTTTTATAATCCTTTGCATAATATATCGTTTTGATTCCCGCTTGAATAATGGATTTGCAGCATTGGATGCACGGAAAGTGAGTCACGTATATTTCAGCGCCTTCAGTCGGAACGCCGAATTTTGCACATTGAAGGATCGCATTCATTTCCGCGTGAATCGTCCTGACACAGTGCCCGTCGATGACGTAGCAGCCTTCATCTGTACAATGGACTCCTCCAGCGATTGATCCATTGTAGCCTCCGGCGATAATTCGTTTATCCCTGACTATCGTTGCTCCCACAGCAAGCCTTGTACAAGTACTGCGAAGCGCAAGCAAATGGCTTTGCGCCATAAAGTATTGATCCCAAGAAATCCGTTCCACTTCATTTCCCTCCAAAATACGATGTAAGCTTCCCTAAGTTTACATATGTTTATCCTTTGGCGTCAATTTACTTTACTGATATTGACGATTTTATTTTCTCAAACGTTTTTTCGCCAATCCCTGATACGTTTGTAATGTCTTCAATCCCCTGAAAAGGGCCGTTCTCTTCACGGTATGCGGCGATCGCCTCCGCTTTTGAAGGTCCGACGCCGGGGATCGCTTGAAGCTCCTCGGGAGAAGCGGTATTGATATTCACCGTTTCCGTTCCGCCTTCAGCACTTGATGGTGCTGCCGTTCCTGTACCGGCTTGAACGGTTTCTTCGCCTTCAAACGGAATATAAATCACCATGCCGTCCTGAAGGACAGCAGCCAGATTGATTTGTTTTCCCTCTGCGTTTTTCACGGTGCCCCCGGCTTTTTTCAGCAATTGGTGCACTCTTTCTCCCGTCTTCATCTCATAAACGCCCGGTTTTTTAACAGCCCCCTTCAGATCTACGACAATTCTGTCCGGTTCTTCGCTTTCCTTTTTCTCCGCTAGATCGGCCGCTTGAACGGATGCGGCATCAGCCGGCAAAGAGTCGCTTCCGGCTGATTCATGGTGGAGTTTTGGCATTACCATGATCGAAATGACAGAGAGCGCCGCAATAAAGACTCCCGCCGCAGCCCATTTGTAACGTTTCAGACTATTCACCAACAACTCACCTTGCTTTCCATACATATTTTGACTAAGGCCTTCATATCGTTTAAAAGATACAGGTTTAAAGGAGGGGAGAACGATTGAAAATCGGCTTTATCGGCACAGGAAATATGGGGACCATACTCATTGAGGCGCTAATTGAATCTAAAGCGGCCATTCCCTCATCTTTAACAATCACAAACAGAACGATCGACAAAGCGTTAAACATAAAAAAGCGATACCCGGGCATTCAGGTCGCAGAGCGGCCGGAAGAAGCCGTTTCCGAAAGCGAGGCCGTGTTTATTTGTGTAAAGCCGCATGATATACACCCTTTGTTAAAACGATTGGCACCTGTTTTCACACCGGATCAGATTTTGATTACCATAACGAGCCCGGTTCAGGTCGAACAGCTTGAAACCATTGTTCCGTGCCAGGCGGCGAGAGTGATTCCAAGCATTACAAACAGGGCTTTGTCAGGCGTTTCGCTTTTAACATTCGGTGAAAGCTGCAAACCGGAGACAAGAGAAAAGATCACAGACCTGATGAAGAAGATATCGATTCCTCTGGAAATCGAAAACGGCATTACAAGGGTTGCCTCAGATATTGTCAGCTGCGGCCCCGCCTTTATCAGCTATTTAATCCAGGAGTTTATCCAAGCGGCCGTTGAAGAAACATCTGTGTCGAAAGAGGATGCCATTTTGATGTCAAAGGAAATGCTTGTCGGTTTGGGAAGGCTGCTTGAAAGCGAACTTTATACACTGCCGACGCTTCAGAAAAAGGTTTGTGTAAAAGGCGGGGTGACCGGTGAAGGGATCAAGGCGCTGGAAAGCGGTGTTCAAGACATGTTCCGCCAGATGTTCCGCAACACCCATTTGAAGTATGAAGAGGATATTGCCGCCGTCAAGAAGCAATTCCAAGTCTGATTCATTGTTGCATACCTGATGCGGTTTCTCAACAACGAAAAAAGGCATTTTTAAAACCATCGTCATGTTAAACGATGGTTTTAGCTTTTTTGGCTGTATAAAAATGGCGTTCTGTATCTGGCGCAGGTTTTCGATCTGAAAAATCGGCCGTTATCTGCTGTACGTCAAATCCCGATGCTCGCAAAAAACGGGTGTATTCCTCAGTTTCAAATGTCCGCTGTTCATGGGTTTCATCAAAACGTTCATACACCCCTCCATTTTCTACGAAGAACGTCAGATCGTGCACAACCGAATGGACGGCTTCTCCCGGAAAGCTTTGCCAGATCACGCTGATCTCTTCATCTTGATCAGCATACGTACTGCCGGGAAAGACATCATCCATTTTGTATACGGAATGGACATCAAACAACAGAAGACCGTCATCCTTCAATAATGAAAAAACGCTTTTAAACGTATCTAAAACATCTTTTTCATCTTTTAAATAATTTAAGGAATCACAGCAAATCACAACCGCGTCGAATTTTTGATCATGCCCGGATAAGTCGCGCATATCCTGCTGAAAAAAACGGATGGGCAGCTGCCGGCCGGCTGCTTTTTGCTGAGCCTGCGCCAGCATGTCTTCGCTGATATCAACGCCTGTGACATCATATCCCTTTTCTGCGAGGCGTACGGACATTTCTCCTGTCCCGCACGCCAAATCGAGAATCCGTACAACATCTTTCCCGTACGCACTGAGCGTATTCTCTATCCATTCGACCCACTGGTCATACGGGGCATGAGCCATCAGCGTGTCATATACGCCTGAAAATCCTTTATAAATCATTAATTGACTCCGAATGTGAGATCTTCAATCGGGGCGTCTCCCCAAAGTTTTTCAAGGTTGTAATAGCCTCTTTCTTCCTTGTGGAAAACATGGGCAATGACGTCTCCCAAATCGATTAAAATCCATCTGGCTTCGTCAAACCCTTCCATTTTCTTGACGTCTATTCCATTTTCTTCAGCCCGATCCTTAATTTCCCGGGCAATTGCCTGTACCTGCTTATCAGAATTCCCGTGGCATATCAGAAAATAATCGGCTACAAGAGAGATTCCCTGCATATTCATGGCGATAATATCTTCTGCACGTTTATCATCACAGGCTTCAGCGGTAATTTTCAAAATTGAAGCTTGATCCATTCACAAATTCCTCCTATTGTCTTTCTTTTAGCAAAGCATTATATGTCGCGATCGTATCCGGAAAAACGGCTTGGTTTTTCTTCAGTAAAAAGGTGATCGTATTTTTTAACGCTTGGATGAGCGCAAGATCCAAATTCTCTTCGGCCAGGGCGCGAACCTCATCAACACCCGGAAAAAGACGGCCCGGCTCAATATAATCTGCGACATAGATAATTTTTTCCAACAGTGTCATACCTGGCCTTCCGGAAGTATGATATCTGATCGCAGACAAAACGTCTTCATCCGTAATGCCGACTTCCGTCTTCACAAGCGATGCTCCTGCGGGCGCATGCCAAAGCTCATGGTGAAAATCAAGCACCTCAAGAGACTTGTTCTCATCTAAAATAATTTGCTTCATTTCCTCTTTCGGACGAAACTTGGCATAGTCATGAAAAATCGCGGCGGTTTCAGCCTTCTTCACATCTGCCCCAAACCGTTCCGCAAGCTTTACCGCCGTTTCCATTACGCCGACCGTATGCGTATACCTCTGCTCTGTCAGCTGCTCTTTCACACAAGCTAATGCTTTATCACGTTTCATATAAACGATTCTCCTTTACGTAGACCTTCACTTCGTCAGGAATTAAGTAATCAGTCGGCTGACGGTTTTTGATGCGGTCTCTAAGTAAAGATGATGATACCTCAAATGCCGGAACATCCACATACACAAGCGGATAAGGCGTATCGACCTGAAAGCCCGGGCGCTTGACTCCGACAAATTGGATCTCTTTAACCAGTTCGTCAATATGCGACCACTTCGGCAAGTATTCGATCATGTCCGCACCGATAATAAAATAGAAATGATGATCCGGATACCGTTTCTTTAACAGCCGAACCGTATCAAACGTATAGGAAGGCCCTTCCCTTTCAAGCTCAATCGTCTCCACTTTAAAACGCTCTTTCCCCGAAATCGCGAGCTTCAGCATTTCGAGGCGGTGACGGCTTAGCGAAAATGAATTTTCCAGTTTATGCGGCGGAATTTGATTCGGCATAAACCAGATTTCATCAAGCTCCATCTTGTAAAGCACTTCATTCGCCATTAATAAATGCCCGTTGTGCGGAGGATCAAACGTCCCTCCGAAAACCCCGATTTTCTTCATGTTTACCACCTTTAAATCTTACGGAAGCTTGATCTGTTTATTTTCTTTTGACTCCTTATAGAGCACAATGATATTGCCGATCGTTTGCACCAGTTCGGCACGTGCGCCGTTCGTCAAAGCTTCAGCCACCTCGTCTTTAGGCTGCTCACAGTTTTGAAGCACGCTTACTTTAATGAGCTCTCTGGCTTCGAGCGCTTCACTGATTTGTTTTATCATATTATCATTGACACCGCCTTTTCCGACTTGAAAAATCGGTGACAGATGATGCGCTTCCTTCCGCAGATAGCGTTTTTGTTTTCCAGTTAACATTCTTTTCCTCCTAATTTTCGCAAAACGATTGATTTCATTTTTTCCATATCAGGCTCATGCCCTGTCCACAGTCCAAAAGAAAGCGCGGCCTGGCCGATGAACATTCCAACACCGTTCAATGTGTGTAAGCCCTTTGCCTCAGCCTCTTTTAACAAAGCGGTTTTCAGCGGGTTGTAAATAATATCGCATACAAGGCATGTTTCTTTTGCCCGTGCTAAAGAAAGCGGAACATCGTCCACATGCGGATGCATGCCGACCGAGGTGGTCTGTATCAGTACATCATACGCCTCCAGATGCTCCTCTGCTTCCGCCAAAGACACGGCTTTCGTTTGCCCGCTATAAAGCTGAATAAACGCTTCTGCTTTTTCAGGCGTGCGATTCGCTACATCGAGCCGTTTCGGCCGCTCAGATGCAAGGGTTGTAAAGATCGCGCGGGCCGCTCCGCCCGCCCCGATAATCAGAATCGAAAGTTCGCTGACCGGCTTATCAAGAGACGGCTTCAGCGATTTTAAAAATCCTTCTCCATCTGTATTATATCCGACCAGCTCTTCTTTTTCTCTTCTGACAGTGTTTACCGCTCCAAGCACTCTGGCGCTTTCATCAATCCGGTCGAGATATTTCATGATCGCTACTTTATGCGGAACCGTCACGTTAAATCCTTGAATGCCAAGGGCCCGCATTCCCTTCACAGCATCTTCAAGATCATCGTTTTCAACGCGGAAAGCATGATAGTATCCGTCTAAAGAAAGATCTTTCAAGGCTGCATTATGGATGTCGGGAGACATGGAATGCGCCACAGGATTTCCAATCAGTCCATATATCGGTTTCATCGCTCTCTCCCCCAGCTTATATTAAAGATCGGCGCACAAAGACGTGAACGCCTTTAGGCGCATGGGCGACAATCCTTTGATTCGCCCCTTGAACGGTAACCCAGCCAAGTCCTGAAAATACAACGTCTGTCTTCGGCTCCTTTATCGTAAACGTGTGTTTCACAAGCTCGGGAAATGTGTCAAGTTCCTCTTTTGCAGGAGGCGCCAGCAGTTCCCCAGCGTGTTTTTCATAAAGCTCGTCCGCATTTTCAAGCTTTGTTCTGTGAATGTTTAGTTCATTAGGCATATAGCACACAAACGAAGACCTGCCGCCGGATATATAGTCAAACCGGGACAGTCCGCCGAAAAACAGCGTTTGCTGCTCATTCAGCTGAAAATTGCGCGGTTTTAGTTCTTTTTTGGGCGTCAATATTTTCAAATCGCGCTTGGCGACATAATGCGCCATCTGATGATGGTTGATAATGCCCGGGGTGTCATACATCGATGAACCGTCATCAAGGGGAATTTCAATCGCATCAAGCGTTGTCCCCGGATACTGGGAGGTTGTGATGATATCCCCTTCGCCTGATACTTCTTTAATAATCCGGTTGATAAACGTCGATTTTCCGACATTCGTGCACCCGACGACATAAACGTCTTTGCCGTGCCTGTAATGTTCAATCGCTTCGATTGCTTCTTTCATCCCCTGCCCGCGCCCTGCGCTGACAAGCAATACATCAACAGGCTTTAAACCGAGCTCTTTTGCTTCGCGCTTCATCCAATGAACGAGGCGCTCGCGTTTGACTGATTTGGGCAGAATATCTGCTTTGTTTCCTATTAACAGGATCGGGTTGCCGCCGACAAAGCGGTTTAATCCGTTAATCCAGCTCCCGTTAAAATCGAATATGTCGACGATTTTCACGATGAGCGAATCGGTTTCCCCGATGCCGTGCAGGATTTTGAGAAAGTCATCATCGGTCAAGGAGACATCCTGGATCTCGTTGTAGTTTTTCAGCCTGAAACAGCGCTGACAGATGACGTCGTCTTTTAATAAAGAAGCTTCAGGCGCATAGCCCAATTCATTTTTGTTTTCGGTTTGGATGGCGACTCCGCATCCGATGCAAACTATCTTTTCCATGCTTTACTCCTCCCACTGAATATGGCCTTTCCGTTTTAATGCGCTCAGGATTCTGCGTTCCACCTGCCGGTTAAAACGTGTAAAAAAGCCATCTGAAGCGGCCACGGGCACAACCAAAATCGTGTGGAAGCCGTTGCGGTTGCCGCCGAGCACATCGGTCATCAGCTGGTCACCGATGACGACGACTTCTTCTTTTTTGAGGCCCATATTTTTAACCGCTTTTCGAAAGGCTCTGCCCATCGGCTTTTTCGCTTTATAAATAAATGGGATGTTAAGCGGTTCAGAAAATATTTTGACGCGTTTTTCATTATTATTGGAGACAATCGTTACTTTAATGCCGTTCTCCTTCATCTCCTCAAACCATTCAATAAGACGCGGTGTTGCGCTTGGCCTGTCCCATTCCACAAGCGTGTTGTCAAGATCCGTAATAATTCCTTTTACATTCCGCTCTTTTAGTTTTTCAGGGGTAATATGAAAAATATTTTTTACAAATTCATCCGGCAAAAAAAACTTTTTTAACACAAGCCGCACCCTTTCCTTTCTCTTTAACTGCTGCTTCTTGAAAGTGTCGAATCAAATCTAAAAGTGTCTTAAAACATCGGCTCTCCGAAAAGTTTTCGACATATAATAGGATTCTTCAACAGGTGTGGATAAAATTATACACAGTATCCACTCTTATTTCATCGACCTTTTATTAAATTATAAACATGATACCCACAAGTTATCCACTTTTTGGTGTGGATAACAGAACGATTGTTCTCGCCCATTATTCATGATAGATTATAGGTACTTCAACCACAGATTAAATAACTTAACACTATATGTTGATTTCAAACAGGTTATTCCATTTTTAAAGGAGGTGTCTTCCCCATTAAATGGGTACCGAGTATGAGAAAGCTGTCTGATGAACTTTTAATAGAATCATACATTAAAGCAAATGAGATGAATTTAAACCGTGAATTCATCGAGCTGATTGAAACTGAAATTAAAAGAAGGTCGCTCGGTCATCTGCTTTCCGTCTCTTCGTAGCTAAGCATTCCCGGGCGTTCTTGGGCTTTTTTCACTTAGGTTGATATTATATCACTTGAATAATACGCTTACTACTGTTTTAACGAAAAAAACACCTCTTAAAAGAGGTGCTACTTGAAGAACCCGTAAGGACTCAGCCAATAGAAACCGCCAATCACCAGCAGGACGACCAAGAGTACGACGATGAACGCGTAACCGTATGCTGCACCTGCATTCGCGGTGTAGGCCGGATAGGGAAATCCGCAGGTCATATGTCATCCCTCCTTTGGACAGTTATAGTAACAGCCTATGAACTGAAAAAGAGAAATGGCTAGGCCTTTGACCGTATGTCAGGAAGTTTTTATGACTTGGCTCTTGTCAATGCCTTCAAAAATAATTCTCGCGCCTTTTGGGGTCAGGTGATTTCCCGATGGGTCGATGAACCCCGATTTGATCAAGTTCTCATCAGTGGCACCACCCGCCTTGTTCACGATGTTTTTCCAATTGTCAATCAATGGAACATGCAGCTTTCGAGCCGTTTCTCTTGTCACATCATTATAGGAATCATGCCACTTTCTCGCTCCTCCGTATTTTTCAAACGAACCAGCCCGGTATCTTGCATAATAAAATATATTGTTGCCGCTTCCTTCAACAAGGGGGAGACACGTCATCAACACCGGTTCTATGCCGCGGCGCCTGCTTTCTTTGACAAAATAATAGAGATTTTCTTTAAATCTTTTTTTGGAAACCCGCGGAACGCCTTTTCCGAGGATCGCTGCATCATTTGTTCCAAACATAATCAAAAGATACGCCGGCCGCTTGTCGAGCACGTCCCTCTTAAACCTCAGCCTGGCATCCTCCGTCGTTTCTCCGCCGATACCCGCATTTTCTATTTGATATTTCCCGCGAACTGAAGTTTGAAGTAAATTGACCCATTTTTCCGCTTTTGGATAATCACGAAACTGCCAATTTGAACCGCGTGTATTGCTGTCTCCAAATGCGACGATTTTCCGTGTGTTTTGCCCACCGCACCCCGAAAAAAGCAGTAATAAAGCGAGGGCAAACACAAAGCTTTTTTTCATCGTTTCCACCTCCAAAAGCCCAATAATACGATGATATAGCAGAAGTCTGCACCGTTTCAATGGGAAAACTCTCTTGATGCGGGCGAGTACAGCAAAACCGTTACTACAGCCTTTAACCTGTCCCCTCCAATAAAAAACATTCGCATAGGCTTAGCGATTTTCGACAAATAATGAATATGGTTTTTAGCGGGGGAAAGCCCAATTTCTCTGCGAGACGGATCGAAGCCTTGTTGTAAAGATCACAATCCCAGCGAGGTTTTATCCGAAGGTCATGGCAATACGAAATAAAAGCACAGGGCGCACAGCATGGCATACCCGCGTCCCCTGAAGGCAGAATGTGCAGCGATGCCGATCTCGGCAAAACGCTGAGAGCGGAAAATTGCGGCGCATTCACTTACCGTACGTCTTTCGCTGAGGACTTTAAAACCGAAGCCGTTCGTTAAAAAATTCTCTATTCCTCCCCAATATTCATTGACATATGTTTCATTAAAAATCGGGCTGTGTTTCAGAACGTTTTCAGAGAACGCCTCAACCACCGTAGCAACGTCTTCTTCTAGGTGTTCAGGTTCTTTTAATCATTTGTTGTAATGAATCTCGCAGACCGTCTGTTAAAAAAGCGTCCCACTCCGGTGAATCTGAAAAGACGGTAAAACGCCTGCCATGCGTCCGCTCTTCAGATGATGAAGCCATTCGTTCCGCTCCCTTTCCGGGGGCCTGCCGGCAAGATGATAAACCCCGGACAATGTTTGAAAAATGGCGGTGCGCCGAGAGACAGAATAGTCAACATAGACGTTCCCATCGATGATCCCATCTGCTATGGCATGAGCAAATGTCGGACTTTCCTCTTTTAACAGTCGTTTCGCTCTCGAAATATCCCACGCCTTCAGCTTTATCATCTTTTCCTCCCATATGTAAGGCGCCTTTCAAGCAGAAAGCGCCGGATTTTCGTCTTGCATGTTGGTCCCCTTATTGCCAACCGGCTCGTTATCTGTCAGCCGCTTCTTGGCCGCCGGCGATGTTCCGGTCAAAGATAAAAACGGAAACGGCCATATCTTCTTGAATCTTGATGTCTGAAAACAGATGCTCCAGTTTTGCGCCGATCAGCTCTTCCATGCCCTCAGGCGTTCGGTTCGAATAATGCTCCTGGATCAGGCTCGTCCTGGCCGCGTGCACCATTTCCTTGCCTTCAGGCGTGCTTGCGATAAACTGCTCGCTTGCGGTCAAATTGCCGTAAAGCGTCGAAACCGCCATATTGTCGACAAACACGGTGTGAATCCGGTCAGGTCCTTTTCCAAACAGCTCTTTTCGAAGCTTCCGAATGATATCATTAAACTCGTGGATTTTTTTAGACATCCCTATACCCCTTCCCCTAAACCATACAAAATATCTAGATGTCCCTTTAGACACTTAACTTGGTTAAAATTTTCCTATTCTATTGAATTATAATAAATATCACTTTATAATAAAAGTAAAGTTGATGGATTCATAATAGGGAACGTGTTATGAGTCTATCTGATTCTACATATCTGGATTGGTCTGTTAGTAAGGATTGCTAGTAAACTATTCCGCCATGTATGTTTATGCCGATTGCCCGAATGGGAACCGGTATATGTGTACATGGCTTTTTTGATTTCTAAAGAATGATGGAGGGACATGATGTTGGACGGAAAGTCGATCAGTATCAAAATAGACGGCACAGAATATAAAGCGCGGGCCGGGGCAACAGTTTTGGACATTTTGAATGAAAACGGGATTGAGCATCCTCAAATTTGCCACGTCCCCGAGGTCGATCCCATTCAAACGTGCGATACTTGCATTGTGGAAGCGGACGGCAAATTGAAGCGGTCATGCTCGCTGAAAGCGGAAGACGGGATGTCGATCAGCCTGTCGGGAGAGCGGGTGAAACAGGCGCAGACAGAAGCGATGGACCGCCTCCTCGAAAACCATCTGCTCTACTGTACGGTCTGCGATAATAACAACGGCAACTGCAAGCTCCATAATACGGCGGAAATGATGGGCATTGAACAGCAAACATACCCTTATACGCCGAAGGAAGATCCCGCTACCGCGGTTGATATGTCACACCCCTTTTACCGCTATGATCCGAATCAGTGCATCGCGTGCGGACAATGTGTTGAGGTGTGTCAAAACCTCCAGGTCAATGAAACGCTATCCATCGACTGGGAACGAGAACGTCCGCGGGTGATCTGGGATGACGGCGTTTCTATCAATGAGTCCTCCTGCGTCAGCTGCGGACAGTGCGTGACTGTCTGTCCATGCAACGCCCTGATGGAAAAATCGATGCTCGGGGAAGCCGGATTTTTGACAGGCATCAAAAAGGACGTCATGGAACCGATGATTGACCTCGTCAAAAACGTCGAACCCGGATACAGCAGCATTTTCGCCATTTCTGAAGTAGAGGCGGCAATGCGGGAAAAACGGATCAAAAAAACAAAAACCGTCTGTACATTCTGCGGCGTCGGCTGCAGTTTTGAAGTTTGGACGAAAGGCCGGGATATTTTGAAAGTCCAGCCCGTCTCAGACGCTCCCGTCAATGCCATTTCGACATGTGTAAAAGGAAAATTCGGCTGGGATTTCGTCAATTCCGAAGAACGGATTACAAAGCCTTTAATCCGCAAAAACGGCACATTTGTCGAGTCCACCTGGGAAGAAGCGCTTGATCTCGCCGCCCGCCGCTTAGGAGCAATCCGCAAGCAATACGGCAAAGGCTCTGTCGGCTTGATCTCTTCTTCCAAAATCACGAATGAAGAAAACTACCTCATGCAAAAATTGGCGCGGCAAGTCTTTGAAACCAACAATGTTGACAACTGCTCCCGCTACTGTCAATCGCCGGCAACAGACGGGCTGTTCCGGACAGTCGGCATGGGCGGAGATGCCGGAACAATCAAAGATATCGCCAAAGCCGGACTCGTCATCATCGTCGGCGCCAACCCGGCCGAAGGCCATCCGGTATTGGCAACCCGCATAAAGCGCGCCCATAAGCTGCACGGGCAAAAGCTGATCGTTGCCGATCTTCGCAAAAACGAAATGGCCGAACGGTCGGATCTGTTCATCAGACCGCGGCAAGGAACGGATCAAGTATGGCTCATGGCCGTGACGAAATACATGATCGATCAAGGCTGGCATGATCAAGCGTTCATTGATGAAAACGTGAATTTCTTTGACGATTACAAAAAATCCCTTGAAACATATACCCTTGAATATGCGGAGAGCGTCACAGGCATCAAAAAAGAGACGCTGATCCAAATCGCGGAAATGATCCGGGACGCAGACGGCACCTGTGTGCTGTGGGGAATGGGCGTGACCCAAAACACCGGCGGTTCTGATACGTCCGCCGCCATCTCAAATCTGCTGCTCGCAAGCGGAAACTACCGCCGTCCAGGCGCCGGCGCATATCCGCTCAGAGGCCATAACAATGTCCAAGGAGCATGCGATATGGGAACGCTCCCCGGCTGGCTTCCGGGATACCAGCACATTTCCGATGACAACGCGCGGAAAAAATTCGAAGACGCATACGGCGTGGCGATCGACAGTACACCTGGACTCGATAATATCGAAATGCTTCATTCAATTGAAAAAGGCGATATGAAAGCCATGTATATCGTCGGTGAGGACATGGCCCTTGTCGATTCCAACGCAAACCGCGTCCATGACATTTTATCAGGACTTGATTTTCTCGTCGTTCAGGATATATTTCTTTCGAGAACGGCTCAGTACGCCGATGTCGTCTTGCCTGCGGCGCCTTCGCTCGAAAAAGAAGGAACCTTCACAAATACAGAACGCCGCGTCCAAAGGCTGTATCAGGCGCTTCCGGTGCTTGGCGACGCAAAGCCTGACTGGCGCATTATCCAGGACATCGCCAACCGCCTGGGGGCAGACTGGAACTACAATCATCCGGGGGACATCTTCTCAGAAATGGCAAGCCTGTCTCCCCTGTTCAGTCAAGCAAGCTATGAAACGCTTAAGGGCTGGAACAGTTTTCTGTGGGGCAGCTTAACCGGTGAAAGCACACCGCTCCTTTATGAAGACGGTTTTAACTTTCCTGATAAAAAAGCGCGTTTTGCCCCTGCCGATTGGACAGAGCCGGCCGAATTCCCTGATGAGTACGATCTTCATATTAACAACGGCCGGATGCTTGAACATTTCCACGAAGGAAATCTGACCAATAAATCAGCCGGGATACAGGCGAAAGTGCCTGACGTCTTTGTTGAGGTTTCTCCAGAGCTTGCAAAAGAACGGGGAATCTGTGACGGATCTCTTGTAAGGCTCGTCTCTCCGTTTGGCGCCGTTAAATTGACCGCGCTCATTACAGACCGGGTACGGGCGAATGAGCTCTACCTGCCGATGAACTCGACAAGCAAAGAGTCAGCGATTAACTTTCTAACGGGTCCGGCGGTTGATGCGCGCACGAACACACCCGCCTATAAGCAGACAAAAGTGCGTATGGAAGTGCTTGGAGGCTGCACGGCGCCGCCGCTGCCGAAAACGAATCCGCGCAACAAAAAACGGCATCCGCAAAACGGGGTTGAAGTGAAACGCAAATGGAGACGCCCGGGATACGTCCATCTGACAGACGAATGAAGGAGGAAATAATCAATGGCCACTCCCATTACCGCCATTCAAAAGGAGAGTAAATCTGAAGAGCAAATCAAGCTTGAAAAACTGGATGAGCTGAAAGCACTTTTGGCAGAAAATGATGAAGCCGTCTCTAAAACGATGAAGCTGCTCGGCGAGCTGAACGGTCTCGGCGTATTTGACGCCGCGGACAGCATGCTGCAGGCGAAAGAAGATATCGCCAAAATCGCGCTCGGCCAGCTGTCCCGCGAGCCTGTCGTGAACCTGCTCAATTCGGCGATCGCCGCAGGCGGCGCCCTGTCAAAATCAGATCCCGAATTAACGGGAAAGCTTATCGCAAGTCTCATGGCAGGCGCGGAACAAGGACAAAGCTTTTTAAAAGAGGATCAAAAAATCACCATCTTTCAACTGCTGAAAGCCATCAACGATCCCGACATCAACCGCGCCGTCGGCTTCGGCCTTCACTTTTTAAAAGGAATGGGCAAAGCGCTGAAGGACTAAAACTGAAAAAAGCCGGCTCCCCAGTTGAGCCGGTTTTTTATTGATATATCCGCCCGCGCATCATCCATTCGATTTGCCGCCGAGCGCTTCTTTTAAAATGCTGGATACCGTCGTGATGAGAACGACGATCATAAAACTGGTTGTAAATGGGGTCGCATACATTTCTTGAACTCCGATCGCAATGACGCTCAGCCAAATCAGCGCAAGAATAAACAGACGTTTGTTCTTCATATGCTGCGCCAGACTTCATTTATGGATTTACCCCTTTCCTTTCGTCCGGCACTCCCACCCCCTTGCTTTTATTATCACGCCTCTGTTAACTTTTGTAAACGGATCAAATATTGGAAGCGTTTTCAAAAATATGCGTCTCTGTGCGGAAAAAGCGCCCTTCCGGTAATTTTACCGCGTACAGACACAGACGACCCCCCTCTGACATAACATTTACATATAGGCTTTTGCCTACATACATTTTGTGGAGGTGCCGATAATGACAGGTGTTTTTGCAGCGCTCGGTTATGTCATCAAGGAACTTGTGTTTTTAGTATCATACGTGAAAAACAATGCCTTTCCACAACCGCTCTCAAGCAGCGACGAAAAAAAATACTTAGAATTAATGGCCAAAGGAGATGAACACGCAAGAAACATGCTGATTGAGCACAACCTTCGCCTGGTCGCCCACATCGTCAAAAAATTCGAAAACACGGGCGAAGATTCGGAAGACCTGATTTCCATCGGAACCATCGGCTTAATCAAAGCGATCGAAAGCTATTCAGCCGGAAAAGGAACAAAGCTCGCCACTTATGCCGCGCGCTGTATTGAAAACGAGATTCTCATGCATCTGCGCGCCCTGAAAAAAACGAAAAAAGACGTCTCCCTACACGACCCGATCGGCCAGGATAAAGAAGGAAACGAAATCAGCCTTATCGATATCCTCAAATCGGAAAACGAAGACGTCATCGACACCATCCAGCTCAACATGGAGCTTGAAAAAGTCAAAAAATACATCGATATCTTGGACGGCAGAGAAAAAGAAGTCATCGTCGGCCGCTTCGGCCTTGATTTGAAGAAAGAGAAAACACAGCGCGAAATTGCGAAAGAGCTCGGGATTTCACGGAGCTATGTGTCGCGGATTGAAAAGCGGGCGCTGATGAAGATGTTTCATGAGTTTTACCGGGCTGAGAAGGAGAAGCGGAAGAAGGCGAAGGGGAAGTGATGCCGAAGAAAAGGCCGGAGAATAAAATCCGGCCTCTTTTTATGGATCTTTACGTGAATAAACCTTTTATAAGCAGCCTCAAAAACCTAATGTAGCAAACGGAAACTTGATACTATCTTCGAGAAAATCCGATTACCAATACAAAAAACTATCTTATTTAACTATGTTAATTACTTTTGTGGAAGAAAAGAATAAACATATGTATCATATACCTTTCCGTTTTGATACATATATCTTTTTAAAATACCCTCTTTTTGAAATCCCATCTTTGTCAATAAGTTGTTTGAAGCTGTATTTTCAGTAAACACAACCGCACCTATTCTTGTTAAACCTAAAGTTTCAGAGGCATAAGAAAGGATTTTGGATAATGCCTCTGACATATATCCCTTTCTCCAGTGATTCGGGTGAATTTCATAACCTATTTCTGCACGTTTGTGTTTTGGAGACCACGCGTTTAATCCAATTGTCCCAATCAACCCTCTTTCGCCTTTTCTTTCAATTCCCCAACGAATTCCTTTTTTCTCTTCAAAGTTTTTAGCGAAAAAACCCACAAGACCTCTTGCTTGATCAATAGTTTCCAACGAGTCTTGGCCATAAAAACGTGTGACATTATGATTCGAAAAACAAGCAAAAATCCCCTCTGCATCATCGTAAGTTATTTCTCTTAAAATTAGTCTTTCTGTTTCTAATGCAGGAAACATCAACCTTCCTCCTATCTGTCTTCCTAATATATCAAACCTTTAACTAACACATTCTCATATTCCAAAATTATAACAAAAACGAACAATAATTACTTTTATTAATGAAAGAAGGCTCAGTAAAAAACGGATAACCTGTGAGTGGCATTGAAATCAGCCTAATCGATATCCTCAAATCGGAAAACGAAGATGTCATCGATACCATCCAGCTCAGGCACAGAGCTTGAAAAAGTGAAAAAATACATCGACATCCTCGACGGCACAGAAAAAGAAGTCATCGTCGTCCGCTTCGGCCTTGATTGTACATGCAGATCGATAACTCCGGTTAAATCAATTTTATTCACCTCCCAACTGAGCGAACATGTCGTGGCAATTTATACATTATTTTAGAATTGATCATCGTTTTATTAAAATATCTAAATGTTATATCCAGTTATAATAAATTAGAATTTCAAACCGCAATATTAAAACCGCGTGATTGCTTACCACGCGGTTTTAATCAAATGTATAATTCTCAATAAAACGGACAAATTCTTTTGCCGTTTTCAACTTGATGGTTTCGTTATGATAGATCATCCATGTTTTTCGAATAATGGGTTCATCATTTTCATCTTTTATCGTGAAACGTGTAATATCTTCATCTTCTTTTAAAAGGACGCTTGGGAGAAGGCCATATCCCAGTCCATTTCTCACCATTTCTTTACATGTATCCGTACTATCCACTTCGATCTCTATGAGAGGAGGTTGTGAAAATTTCCCGCTCCACCAATCATCGATCAGCCTTTTTAGACTTGCATCCGTTTTATATTCAATTCTCGGCAATTCGGGGAGTTGTTCGAGTTCGATCTTTTCTTTTGATGCAACACAAATATTTTCTTCAAAGAGGAAGCATTTCGATTCCGCCCATGCGAATTCTCCACGCACAATTCCAAAATGAACTTTTTTATTATAGACAAGATTAAACACTTCGCTGCTCAACCCGGTGATAACCTTATAGTCTACTCTTGGATATCGATCTTTGAAAAGCCTCAGTATTTTTGGAAGCATATTTTTCGCGAAAAAATTAGACACGCCTAACCGGATGGTTCCCACAACCTCTTGATTCATGTTCCAAACGGTTTCTTTCATTTGACGTATTCTTTCAATCATTTCATCAGCGCATTTAGCGAGATACTCTCCCTCTGCGGTAAACCGAACCCCTTTGGTTCCGCGCTCAATGATAGGTACTTCAAACTCTTTCTCGATTTGCTTAATACGCTTTGTTAAAGCAGGCTGGGATATGTATAGATTCTGAGCAGTTTTAGAAATGTTGTTATGTATATACAGGTTTTTAAGTATTAACCAATCGCGATCATCCATCCTGGCCACTCCATCATATAAATCGTTTTTTGTTATAGCTAAGTATAACATTTTTGAATACTGATGCAGCTCATTTTTTCGGTATAGTATAGTTGTGAAAAAATTCAAAAAAGAGGTGCTTGAATTCATGGATCAAATAATTGATCAGTTTCGCTCCATTCCTACTACCTGCATTTCTGATGCTCTGGACGGGTTGAATAACTTACATCCGAGCATTAAGCCGCTAAAAGAAGAATACGTCCTTAGCGGAAGAGCTTTTACGGTAAAAATGCCCGTAGGTGATAATGTAGCCGTACTTAAAGCCATTCGAACAGCAAAACCTGGAGATATTCTTGTCATTGATGCCAAAGGCGATGAATATAGAGCAATTGCAGGAGATTTTGTCGTCGGCATGGCCAAAACACTGGAAATAGGCGGAATTGTTGTGGATGGAGTCATCCGGGATTCGAAGGGAATAAAGGAATTGGATTTTCCTGTTTTTTGTAAAGGGACAACCGTTGCTGCAAGCGGTAAAGCAGGTGTTGGGGAATTAAACGTTCCAATTTCTTGCGGGGGTGTTTCAGTGAAACCCGGTGACATTATTGTCGGAGATGCAGACGGCGTTGTTGTGGTCCCAATGGAATTAGAAGAAGCAACACTAAAAAAAGCCAAGGAAAAGCTGCTTAAAGATCAACAACGGGAATCATCGATTTCTGGTGACAAAGAAGCGACGATCAAATACTTAGATTCAATGATTTCCAAATAACTGAGTGTAAACGTAAGGGCTGCCATCCATGCAGCCCTTTTATGAACTGCTATTCCTGATTCGGTATCAAAACCGAACCCTCCATTAATCTTCGAGCGCTTCGACTCATGACAACTTTCTTCACTGCAAATCCTGCTTGATCATGAGCAGCTTCTGCACCCACTTTCAAAGTACCGGATGGATGACCGAAGCGAAGCTCCGACCTCGCATCTCCTAAAATCCTGCTGACAATCGTTCCTGGTATCGCAGCTGCGGCAGCAATAGCTACAGCGCCTGTACCGGTCATGGCATGATGAAGCTTGCCCATGGAAAGGATGCGTGCCAAGATATCGATATCCTCTCCACGTATTTCTTTTCCATCGGATGTTGTGTAACTTGCCGCTTTTCCAAAAAACGCAATTTTCGGCGTGTGCTGACGCTTGGTCATTGCGTACTCCACACTTTCCGCCAGATCCATCATCACCGCACCATGCGCCCGAATCGCTTCAAAACGGGTCAATAGATCCACATCGCCGTTGATATCTCCTTGCAGTTCCGCTCCCGTTAATCCCATCGAAGACGCCGAAACAAAGATGGCAGGGTTTCCAGCATTGATGAAGGTAGCCTCCACCTCTCCTACACTTGGGACATGAATGATATCGATCGGATTCCCAGTTGGAAACATGGTCCCCCCATCGGCACCCGGATCAAGGAATTCAAGCTTTATTTCAGCTGCCGGGAAAGTGACTCCGTCCAGTACGAAATCTCCAAGCTCTTGCACCTCTCCATCCTTCATCGGGACATGCGTTATGATCTTCTTCCCGATATTTTCCTGCCAGATATTCACGGCAGCCATGCCATCCAGCGGGGCATCTACCAGACCTCGATATATCGAAAAGGGACCTACAGCTGAAGTAAGATTCCCGCAATTTCCACTCCAGTCAACCAATGGCTGTCCGATGGCCACCTGTCCGAATAGGTAGTCTACATCACATCCCGGACGATTGCTCTTACTAACAATAACCACCTTGCTCGTACTCGATGTGGCACCACCCATACCATCGATCTGCTGGCCGTAAGGATCTGGACTGCCTATTACACGAAGTAGAACTTTATCACGTTCAGATGGATCAGTTGGTAAATCTTCTTTGAGAAAAAAGACGCCCTTGCTTGTTCCGCCTCGCATATAAATTGCCGGAATTTTGATTTGTTTTCTCCATTTACTCACCATCGTTCCCTCCATTTTATTGTTCATAAAAAGAATGGATTGCCTCTAGTCAAAAGCACTCTACAACATTCTCTAAGAAATATTTTATTGCAGGGTTTGAAATAAAAAAAATAACTATATTTGATATCCAGTTATTCAATAAGTGAATAACAGATTTATAAAAACAAGAATAATTTAATCCACGGTTCCACAATAAAAAGGCACAAACCGTTGAAACTATTCCTAAATACAAATGACTACTCAGAATTGTAGAATCAATCAAGTATTTGCGACGTAAAAATGATGCTTTACAAAATGAACATACTTATAAACACATAAACAAAAAGAACTCTGGCATCTCATCGAGTTCTTTTTGTTAAGTACTCTTCACCTTCTTTCACCAAAGAATTACCTTCAAATCGATCACCAGATCTTTAATTTCTCTCAATAGTGCAGCATTCAGCCAATATCCAGTTTCCCTGCCGGACCTTTCTTCTGATTATGAGGCCTGCATCTTTAAGGATTGCTAAATGCTTTGAAACCGCAGTACAACCCTTGTCAAAATGAACGATCAACTCTTTGAGTGACAATACTTCCACTTCCGCCAACAAACGTAGCAATTTACGTCTTGTTGGATCAGCGATGGCTACATAAATATCACGTTTTTTATTTTTCCCGTTCAAAATCCCCTCCCCCTGATTCTTTTGCGTATTGAAGACGGTAAAATTATTGAACAGAGACTTCATGTGGATATGCATGATGCTCCCCGTCAACTTGGCAATAATGCTTAAGTTTTAATTAATAGCTTAAAGTGTGACTAGTTCTTAAATTAACAATGTTTAGAAGACCCTTCTTTTGAGGGTCTTCTTCTATACAAATTAATATCAAAATACACTGATGAAAGCCGAATATAACTTTCAGAATATTCGAATAAAACCGAAGGGTATAAGAAGAAGCGAGACAATATGCGGGCATATTATTATAACTTTTTCCATGGGATGTATGAGTTTAGAAACGGTGAATACACAAAAGCCATTACATATTACAAAAAAGCTGAACGTAAAATTCCTACAATCTCCGACAAGATTGAAAAAGCTGAGTTTTATTTTAAGTTATCCGAAGTCTATTATCATATGAAAATGACACATATCTCGATGCATTACGCCGAGCTTTCATACAACATCTAAAGTGATGAAGAAGAAGCCGGTCCAAAAATTCCGGCTTCTCTTTTATTCCACTGGGCCCTAAACCTAGTAAAAAGTCCATCTCTATTGCAATTTATTTGACTTACACTAATTCAAGTCATTTTTATTTATTCTGGACAGTTCATGGACTCTTCCAGCAGGAGCTTTACTGCCCCCCTATACCGTGTGATTTTTTGACGCACCCAGGCCGCATATGAACAGCAGAGCGCTGACGACAAGCAATAGTAATAGCGGGAGGCTCCAGCTTGCCGTGACGTCATGGAGCAAACCAAACAAGGTTGGTCCTGCTGCCGCCAGCAAATATCCAACAGATTGCGACATACCGGACAAAGAAGCCGCCTCGGAGGCATCTTTCGTCCGCAAGCTCAAAAAGATCATAGCCAAACTGAACGCACATCCCCCGGCAATTCCAAGTAAAATGGTCCATAACGAAATAAGTGCATTACCGCCGAAATAAAGGCCGCCTAATGAAACAAAAAACAGGACAGTCATTATTATGACCAGTACACGTTGGTTCTTCATGCGTCCCGCAACGATCGACACGATAAATGATACGGGGAGCGAAGCGATTTGAAACAGCGATAGCATCCAACCAGCGCTGTCTTCACCCAAGCCCCGGCTTGTCATGATTTCAGGTAACCAAGCGATCAAAACATAGAAAAGCAGAGACTGCAATCCCATAAAAAGTGTAATCATCCATGCCAGCGGTGAACGCCACAGACTTCGCCGCGTCGACATACCGCCAGTTGTTATCCCGGCTGACGCGTGACTCGCCCGAGCTTGAGGAAACCAGAATAGTGCGGCTATCAGAGCGAGCAGGCCCCAGATTCCAAGTGCGCCATTCCAGCCAAAACCGAGATTGCGGGCGAGCGGGACGCTTACACCGGATGCTATCGCACCGCATAAATTCATCGATACTGAATACAGCCCTGTCATAAAACCGACATTATGAGAAAAATCCCGTTTAACCAGACTTGGAATTAGCACGTTGCACACCGCAATCGCGAGCCCAAGCAAAACGGTGCCTGCAAACAAAGGAACTGTTGCGGTCAGAGAGCGGACAGCGATACCTATCATGAGCAGCACCAATGCATAAAGCATGATCCGTTCCACCCCGAAGCGGCGCGCCAAGATAGGCGCGAAGGGGGAAAGAAGCGAGAAAGCAAGCAACGGCAATGTCGTAAGCAGGCCTGCCGCAGCGTTCGATAACCCAAGGGACTCGCGAATCGATCCAGCCATCGGGCCTACCGATGTTAGCGGTGACCGCATCGTCAATGAAATTAGGACGATGCCTATGATGATCGGCCAACTCAATGAGAGCGAACGCTTTGACACAGCCGGCTTCGTACCACTTTGTACGCTCATGGCCGCTCCCCCTCTTCGACGGCGATAACATCCTTCGATTCTTCGATATAGCGGTGGACCGCTTCCACAGCACAATCGGCGTCCTTAGCGACAATTGCTTCGACCAGTTGCCGGTGCATTTTCAAGAAATCCGCATCGACTTCATAACGAGTCAAGCTTGTAATCGAATCTTGCAATGCTTCAGCGATATGGCTGTATATTTCGATCAATATTTCATTATGAGACGCCTTGACGATGCTTTGATGTAGATGAATATCCGCCATTACAAAGCTATCAATGTCACCGAGTTCCGTTGCTTCCTCGCAGCGTTCCAGCTGGAGAAGAAGTTCGCGCGCCTCGTCGTCGGTTCTTCGTTGTGCAGCTAGATGGGCTCCCTCACGTTCGAGTGCATATCGGACTTCTAACGTTTGCAGCGTATCAGAGCGCAAAATGCGTTTTTTCAATACCACCCCCAAAGCACTTGAAGAGCAAACATAAGTTCCGTCACCTTGTTTCGTCTTCAAGAGTCCCGCATGTATCAATGCCCGAATTGCTTCCCTTAATGTATTGCGGCTGACATTCAACTCGGTCATCAACTCCGGCTCGGCCGGAATGCGCATCCCGACACCCCACTCACCAGATTCGATCAAACTTTCCATTTGTAATGCGACTTGCTCAACCAGCGTCTGCCGGTTTGTTTTCTGAAGCATATGTCTATCCTCCCATAATTCACTTATCAAACATAGGATGTTTGGTTAATCGGCATTTTATCATATCTATAAAATTAAGACAACAAAATAAGTTTAATACGAATTAATGAAACAAAGCTGCATCAAATGGAAGATGATTTGAACAGTCAATTCTTTATTACTACAAAAACGGATAACCTGTGAGCGGCATTGAAATTTCGGTCATCGATGTCCTGAAATCGGAAAACGAAGACATCATCGATACCATCCAGCTCAATATTGATCTTAAAAAAGTCAAAAAATACATCGAAATCCTCAGGCAGATTGATGGAATTCGGAATATTTGAGGCGATCATTGGTTGTGTCAGCGCCGGCTTGGGTATTTCAATGCTGCAACTGCCGCCCATGAAAAACAAGACCGCATCCGCAGCCATACTATCTCTGACAAATATTCTTTAGTAACAACTATGTTTATTAGGCGAAAAGATACTTTAATTACACCTGCTTTATCCGTTTTTTTAACTCATATGAGGACTCATTTTCAAAAAAAACATGAGTTGACAAAGAAGGAAAACTAAATGTTTAAGCGAATACGGATCTTTGAGTAAAATTGAAAATGACACTTTTTTTCAAAAAGCCATGTCTTAGCGGGGGGATTCGGTATGAATGAATTTATGAAGATGTTTTCGTTAACAAAACCTATTATTCAGGCTCCAATGGCTGGTGGTATTACAAAGCCTCGACTTGCATCTGCAGTTTCGAATCAAGGTGCTCTCGGGAGTTTAGCATCGGGATATCTTACGCCAGAAATACTAGAACAACAAACGAAGGAAATGTTTGAGCTGACAGACGCTCCTTTTCAAATTAATGTGTTTGTTCCGTCAGATCCAGAAACGCCATCAGAAGAACAAGTTGAAAAGTGGAAAAAAAACATCCCGTTAGCTGATCAAGTAAATCAATTCAAATCTGTACAAGAAGAGTGGGATGACTTCTATCAAAAAATTGATATTATCTTAAGATACAAAGTGAAGGCTTGCTCATTCACTTTTGATCTGCCGCCTGAAGACGCAGTAAAAGAACTAAAAGCCTCTGGATGCCGTTTGATTGGAACCGCTTCAACTGTAGAAGAAGCAGTGTTAATGGAAGAACGGGGAATGGATATAGTAGTCCTTCAAGGCAGTGAAGCAGGTGGGCATCGTGGAGCATTCTTACCTTCCAAAGGTGAATCTGCCGTAGGTTTAATGGCTCTGGTTCCACAAGCAGCAGATGCACTGGGTGTTCCAGTCATAGCCGCTGGCGGAATTACAGACCACAGAGGAGTAAAAGCAGCTTTAACGCTTGGAGCACAAGGAGTACAAATCGGGTCTGCTTTTTTAATTTGCCATGAGAGTAACGCACATGCGGTACATAAACAGAAAGTACTCGAAGCGAACGAAGCAGATACAAAGCTTACGAAACTATTTTCAGGTAAAGAGGCAAGAGGAATCGTGAATAAATGGATGGAAGAAAAAGAAGGATTTGAGACACAAACCCTTCCATATCCTTATCAAAACACACTGACTAAAGCAATGAGGCAGCAGGCTTCACTTCAAAACAACCATGATCAGATGTCTTTGTGGGCAGGCCAAGGAATACGATCACTGACTGAAGAAATTTCGGTAAAACAACTTTTATATAAACTTTGCCAAGAGGATATAAAAATATAGGCGCATCTGGTCTAGGATAACGGCAACAAGG
Organism: Bacillus sp. KICET-3; assembly: GCF_033261025.1. NCBI lineage: Bacteria > Bacillati > Bacillota > Bacilli > Caryophanales > Bacillaceae > Bacillus > Bacillus sp. KICET-3. The sequence goes on from NZ_CP137345.1 coordinate 3,064,187, forward strand.
TGCTCATCAGCTATCAATTGATGCGTGTATCTTCGCTGTCGCTTCTATGGCTAATCACATAATGGTGTACTACCCTAACTTGCGTTTAAATTCTTTACTGGCGAAGAAGTAAGCGATGACCGTGATGCCGACGCACCAGGCAAGCGCGATCCAGATACCGTTGCCAACAGACCCTTCATACAAGAGGGCACGAATCGCATTCACGATTGAAGTCACGGGCTGGTTCTCAGCGAACGCACGGACAATTTTAGGCATGGTTTCCGTGGGGACAAAGGCCGAACTGATAAACGGCAGGAAAATCAGCGGGTACGAGTAGGCTGTCGCCCCTTCCATAGACCCCGCTGTCAATCCGGGAATGACCGCCAGCCATGTCAGCGCCAGCGTAAACAGCCCGAGTATCCCAGCTACCGTGAGCCAATCCAGGATATCAGCGCTGGAACGGAAGCCCATCAAGAGCGCGACGAGGATAACCACCACGACAGTAAGCGCATTGGAAACAAGCGAGGTCAACACGTGAGCCCACAATACCGACGAGCGCTTGATGGGCATGGTAATGAAACGCGCCATCAGTCCGCTCTTTACATCTGTAAACAGCCGCACGGAAGTGTAAGCGACGCCGGATGCGATAGCCATCAGCAAGATTCCCGGCAATAAATAATTAACGTAGTTGTCCGTGCCTGTCTCTATGGCGCCGCCAAATACGTAGACAAACAGCAGCATCATCATAATCGGCGTAATCGCCACCGTAATAATCGTATCCGGGCTGCGCATAATGTTGCGCATTAAACGCCCTAGTAGTACCCCTGTTTTGCTTTTCATTTACATTTCCTCCTTTTTGCCAATGATCGCGAGGAAAATTTCCTCCAATGTCGGCTGCTTCTCGATGTACTCCACTTTCGCTGGCGGGAACATCTCTTTGAGTTCGGCAAGGGTGCCGGTCGTGATGATTTTTCCGCCATGCAGGATGGCGATACGGTCCGCCAGTTGTTCGGCTTCCTCCAGGTACTGGGTCGTCAGCAAGATGGTCGTGCCGCCGCCGGCAAGCTCCTTGACAGTATCCCAGACTTCAATCCGCGCTTCGGGGTCAAGCCCTGTCGTCGGTTCGTCGAGAAAAATGACTGCTGGCGTCCCGATTAGGCTCATGGCGATGTCAAGCCGGCGCTTCATCCCGCCGGAATACTTATCGGCCCGGCGGTTTGCCGCATCGGTCAGGCTGAATCTTGCAAGCAGATTGTCGGCAACTTGAGCGGGATTGGAAACTCCCCGCAACTTGGCGATCATCATCAGGTTTTCCCGCCCGGTGAGCATGCCGTCTAAAGCTGCGAACTGCCCTGTCAGGCTGATGCTCTGGCGAACTTGATCCGGTTGACGCTGAACGTCAAAGCCGCAAATGCCTACTTCGCCGCCATCGAGCTTCATCAACGTCGAGAGGATGTTGACCGTCGTCGTCTTGCCCGCTCCATTTGAGCCCAGCAGTGCGAAAATTTCGCCACGCCGCACCTCAAAATCCACCCCCTTTAAGACTTCCTTGTCTTTAAAGGTTTTTTTTAACCCTTTTACAGAAATCGCTGCATTGCTCATACTTTTTTCCTCCTTATAAAAAGCGCAGCAAGGCCGCTTGCGAAATCCGGAAATGACGGGGCTTTGTCTGATAAGCGAGCGGGTGCGTTCAGACAAAGCGGAGTAATTATCCGGTCGAGCACCTTACTGAGCTAGATTGCCTATACTCTTCTATTTAGTCTGACTGATAATCTGTATAACTTAGTACCAGGTTGAAAATATAACTGAATAGCGAAGGCGGCAATTCACTTTGTAACCAGCTATTCAGTCGGTATTATCTGTTGAATTCTTTATTTTTTTCCCAATCGCTTCATGATACTCTGATTTAAATCTTCACGATACTTGGCAACATAGGTTTTAGCGTTTGCCACTAGTTCGTCGGCAAAGGACGCCACGTCGTCCCCAGTGATTTCCAGCACTTGTCTGCCTTCCGCCGCACCGGCTTCGAACAACTCGATTAATTCATACTGAATATGCAACATGTCCATCCCGCTGCCCGCTGAGAAATTCCACATGTAGTTTTGAATTTTCTTAAATACGAACTGGTAGTCCTCTGGCAGGGCTTTAACCCGTGCCATCATCATCTTGTACTCTTTTTTATCACCAATCATTTTTTTGAACATTTCCATCATGTTGTTTTTCCTCCTTTTTTATAAAGGTGAACAAGACACTCTAAAAAATTTTGGACGGAATATCTTATGAAGCTAGGTTGATTTCAAGACGTTGATTTTTGATGATACAAAATCCCACTTTTTCCAAAACAATTCAAGCTCCTGGCGGCCAGCCTCATTAAGTGAGTAAAACTTACGGGGCGGTCCCATATCTGACGGTTTCTTTTCTATGTTCACAAGTTTTTTCTTTTCTAATCGCATGAGGATGGTGTAGACCGTCCCCTCCACCACTTCGGTAAACCCAAGCTCGTTCAGGCGGCGGGTAATCTCATAGCCATAGGTTTCATGGCGGCTGATGATTTCCAGCACGCAGCCTTCCAGCGAACCCTTCAGCATTTCAGTTAAATTTTCCATGTTCAGAACCTCCCCTATTTTGTCCGACTTATATTCAGTATAACTTAGTACTAAGGGAAATTTTTGCTGAATAGCTATTGGGAAATCACGCTATTCAGCATTACTTACTACGAGTATATTGTATCAACGAGTAGCGGGGGTGTCAACTATTTTTCTTAAAAATATTACTCCACGGAAGTTTTTGTAAGCTGCTTATAGTGTGCGTGTCCTTTGCAACTGAAACGTGTTGCCTTTTAACAAAAAAAGCTTGTCGATGAAGCCACTTTTTGTGACTTTGTCGATAAGCTGAAAGCACCTTTCAAGGTGCTTTTTTGAAATTGGAACAATTTTTAATTCGTACATATTCTATTCAAAAAATTCAAAAAAACGAGTTTGTTTATCTCAAAAACGGAACGGAGAGCTGTTCCAATCAGATTACTCCTTCTTCAGAGCGGTCTGCCTATACCTCTCCTTGAGTTCACATAACTCTTCCCATTCTTTTCTGAAAAGCTGTGAATTCAGGATCGACATCTCCGTTTTTGCGAACATCATTTCAATATACTTTCGCTTTGAACATAGCTGCTGCATGGAGCCCAATCGCTGACCGGGCACCCGTCGCAATTTTCAGGAGCCATGACCGATTTGTTCATTCTGTATTCTTCTTTAAGGAACAAACACTCCGGATCAGACGCCCGACCGCAGTGAAACGTGCTGTTGGCATTGCCTCGGCATCCTCCCTCACATCCGATTAAGTGATATAATTCACAAACGGAGCAAGGACCTACTATAAATGTTTCTTGTTCGCTGAATATGCGCGATTTGATTTTCTGATTGACGATTTCCTGCAAACTGTTCTTTCGGAGGTTTCCATGCGGAATAGACTGGCCGACGCATGACAAAGCCTCTCCAAAGCCATTTTGGTTATATTTCACATGAATTCCCGTCTGTGTCATGGAACAGGCGTTGGCGAAAGCAGGAGTAATCAAATATTCGATCTTCTTCAGCAAGACGTCCTTTTCCTGAACCTCGTCCGATTTAAAGATAAGCTGCGGATAATGGGTCTTATCATATTCAAAGATTTTGTTCAGCAGTTCTTTCATATCGTCCCTGCCGGGAACAAGATGGTGATTTCTTTGATCATCAGAAATCCTCATCCGTTCAAAAAATGGGTTAATGCCGTTCTTTCTGCAAAATTTGTGTACTCCAAACGCATATTGAAGTGTTTGATTGCTTAAAACAAAGTCGCCGACAATTTCAAAATCCTGGCCGACGGCATTCAGCTCTTTTCTGATCGTCAAAATATTTTGGATCGCCGTCTCTAATGTTTTGGTGTAACCCGGAAATCTGGTGATTCTATCATGTTCCTTATCCCCTTCTTTATCAAGATAAGGCAGGTGGGTGACAATAACCGTTCCGGGGAGGCACACCTTTCTTGCATAATCAATTTTTGCCAGCTTGACTGCGTTGGTGACCAGTATCGGGGTCAATCCTTTGCTTAAGGTGTATTCCAAGAGACTTGGCAAATGGCGGTGCAAAGTCGGTTCTCCGCCGATGAATGCAATTTGACCAAAAAGCGTTTTCCCTGTGACTTCATCAACCTCTACCGCTTGATCAATGATGTTCATAATTTCTTCAACCGGCACCGGTTTAATCGACTCGCTTTTAGTATCCAATGCTACATAACAGTATTCACATTTCAATTGACAGTGCAGCTGATGAACGATTTCAATCCCTAAGCATTCAAATAAAGCGTTGCCTTTCTCCCTAAAATTGTCGGCGTAGTAAGATTCCTTTCTGCGCACAGGCCCCTTGTAATCCCGCAATATAGAAACATACTTGTAGTAGTCATCCGTAAAATAATCGGTATTTCTCTCTTGATAGGATTTCTTTACATCTAACATTATTCTCACTCCCAATGATTTTAAGAGCTTTGTCGCAAAGTCTAAAACTAAGAAGTGGATGTTAAACTCTTTTAGATGGATCACCTAAAACCAATTCGCAGCAAGCCGGCTTTTGTCACACAGGAATTAAATCATCTACAAACCCCCTTATGCGTAATAATCCGTCGGTGTAGGTGTTTGAATGCTGAAGCAGAGGAAGGCTTTTTTCAATTGTATGAACGATCGCACTGCCCACCACTACCCCGTCGCAATGAGATGAAAGCTTTTTGAACTGCTTGGCATTGGAAACGCCGAAGCCCACGACCAAAGGTAAAGCAGTCGCCTTTTTAACGGCGGCTAAAAATCCTTCAATATCATTGTGAAAGTTTTGCCGTTCACCGGTGACTCCCAAAGAAGAAACACAGTAAACAAATCCGGAAGCGTGATTGACGATCGATTCAATCCGTCCCTCGGAAGTAGGGGCCACCAAGGGAATGTAATGGATGTTCTTCTGCGTACAAATATGGCGTATCTCCCCACCCTCCTCTACCGGAAGATCCGGAACAATAATTCCGTTTATGCCCGAGTCCTCCATCATTGAAAACGCATTTTCAATCCCAAGCTGCAAAAGTGGATTAAAATAGGTAAATAATACGAGCGGTGTATGAATTTGTTCCTGCCTGGCCAATTTCGCAAGGCTGATGACATCCGATATGCTGACATCGTTTTTTAATGCTCTCAAGGCAGCTCTTTGAATAACGGGTCCGTCTGCCAAAGGATCTGAAAAAGGCACACCCAATTCAATGACGCTGGCACCCGCGGTTTGCAGTTCTTTCAAAATGTCTAATGACGTGCTAATATCGGGGTCGCCGACCGTTACATACGGAATAAAGGCCGGCTTACCTTCCCGTTTTAATCGCGCAAAGGTCTGATCAATCGGATTCAATGAACCTCACCTCCGGAATGTTTCATGATCGTATCCATGTCTTTATCCCCTCTTCCCGAGATATTGACGATCATCAAATGGTCTTTGGAAATTTCTGATGACAGCTTCACACATTGAGCCAAGGCATGCGAGCTTTCCAAAGCGGGAATAATTCCCTCAATCCGGCTCAGTACATGAAGGGCTTCAAGTGCTTCTTTATCTGTGACAGCAGCATATTCAACTCTGCCCGAGTCCTTCAAATAAGCGTGCTCAGGCCCGACCGCCGGATAATCCAATCCTGCTGAAACAGAATGCGCCGGCTGTACTTGACCGGAACTGCTTTGCAGAAGATAGCTCATCGATCCTTGAAAAACACCCGGAGAGCCCATGGATAATGTGGCGGCGTGTTCATTCGTATCCAATCCTTTTCCACCCGCCTCGGCACCGATTAAACGAACTTGCGAGTCGTTTAAGAATGGGTAGAAAATCCCTATAGCATTGCTGCCTCCGCCTACGCACGCAATGATAGAATCGGGGAGACGCCCTTCTTTCGCCAGAATCTGCTCCCGGGTTTCATCGCCGATGATTCTTTGGAAATCCCTTACCATCATGGGATACGGGTGCGGACCTGCGGCTGTTCCAAACAGGAAAAAAGAATCTTCTACATTGGCAACCCAGTAGCGAAGCGTCTCATTGCCGGCATCCTTCAGCGTTTTTGAGCCTGAATAAACAGGTACGACCTCGGCCCCAAGCAGCTGCATCCGGTAGACATTCAGCTGCTGACGATGGATATCCTCCTCACCCATAAAGATTTTGCATTCCATTCCTAAAAGCGCTGCAACTGTGGCGGTGGCTACCCCATGCTGCCCCGCTCCGGTCTCGGCGATGATTTTTTTCTTTCCCATCCGCTTTGCCAAAACGGCCTGTGCAATCGCGTTGTTAATCTTGTGAGCCCCCGTGTGATTGAGATCCTCCCGTTTCAGATAAATCTTGGGTCCGCCCAAATGCTGGGTAAGCCTTTCCGCATAATAAAGCGGGGTCGGCCTGCCGGAATAATCCTTCAGCAGCTGCCTGACTTCATTTACGAAATCGGGATCCTCCCTGAACCGTAAGTAAGCTTCTTCGAGCTCAACCAGCGCGCTCATGAGCGTTTCAGGGACAAACCTGCCGCCGTACTTGCCAAACTTTCCTGCAACTTGAGTTTTCATAATATATCCCCCCGTCTTTCTGCAAAGAATTTCTTTGATAAAAAAAAGAAATCCTCTACAATGAAGTAGAGGAATAGAGCAGAAAAACGAACGACCCGAAGGTGCCGCCTGATGTGTTTCGCGACCGATCGGTGCCTTTTCTGTTGCTTGATTGACTTACTCTGCTCAATTCCACTCTACTCTGCTCAACTAGAAAAATTTTCTTGCACATTTATTATATCTCCTCACTGAACATAATTTCAATGGTGAACATTTGAACATTTGTTCAAAAGAAAGAGAGGTCAAAATGCCGGACATCAATGAAGAAAAAACTCGTCAGCTTGTCAAAATAAGCACATTCTACTATCTTGATGGATTGAGCCAGCAGGAAATCGCCGAGCAGCTTTCTGTTTCCCGTTCACATGTCAGCAGGATGCTGAGCACGGCCAAATCGGAAGGAATCGTCCAAATTACAATTAAAAATCCTTATGGTGATGAACAGCAATACGAACGACAGCTTAAGGAAACATTCGGTATAAAAAACGCCGTCGTCATCAATGTGCCGGACGCCGACCAGCAGATGATCGACCTGCACCTTGCAAGAGCCGGTGCCGTATTGCTGGAATCCATCATCAAACATCACGACATTATTGGGATAATGGCTGGAAAGAGCGTCAATCTCCTCGCCCAGGAAATGCCTTTTTTTTCGCGGAAAAACCTGAAATTTGTTCCCCTTGTCGGCGGTTGGGGTGCCGAAGGTGCGACATGGCACGCAAACTCAAATACAAGATTATTCGGCGAAAAATTAAAGTCAAAATACTTTTTGATCAACGCACCCGCCGTTGTCGTGTCAAAACAGGCGAGGGATATTATCATGGCTGAACGGGAAATCTCTGACGTGATTGAACTTGCCCGTCAAGCCGCTGTATCTGTGGTGGGGATCGGAACCGTATCAGAAGAAGATACAATTGTCACTTCGGGTTATTTCAGCAAGGAGGATCTTCATCGATTAAGGGACAAAGGTGCTGAAGCGGTCGTGTGCACATCATTTTTAGATCAAAACGGAAACGTGATCAAGTGCGAAGAGGAATCCAGAATGATCGGTTTATCGGTACATGAATTAAAAAACGCCCAAAATGTAATGGCCATCGCAAGCGGCCGAAAAAAAGCAGCGGCGATTGGGGCGGCATTGCGCGGGGGATGGATTGATTTCCTCATAACAGATATGGCCACTGCCAAGGAAGTGTTATCACTGCACCACTCTGCCAAAAACGATAGTTCATCACATCCTTAAAAATCAAAAAGAGGCGCTGTCAGGCAAGCCTCTTTTTTGATTTCACCGTAAGGTTTGTTAAAGCTTCAGCTCCTTTGAGGACCAGGCGAACGCCGTCAGATCAGAGTCGTAATCTTCTTGTATCCCTAAATACTTATCTCTTTCAATTGTCAGAAGAAAATTAAAAGACTCTTTAAAACTTCTAATTTCAACTACGTTTTTATCGGTACGCATCGATGGACTAAGCCAATTTATTTCTTGAATCATCATCTATTCCCCTTTATATGAGTCTCTCTTCCATATTTTTCGGGCTCCTGTATGTCCTTTTTTTAATGATTATTTTGGTCACATGCTTTTTTCCTTTTAAAAATAAGGAATAAAACGAAATTAAACGACGCCTCAAAATCCCCCTATTCTTTGTAGTTAAGGGCTATGTCAACAATTTGCTCGGCCGAATAATCCTCATTACTCCAAAAAATTAGGTCACTAGGTGATGGATGTGGTACGTTTTTTTCTAAAATGTCGATATATTCACTTATAGTTTCATCATCTGTTTCAGGATCCATTAGTCTCTCCACAAGGGACACTAACTCTATTTTTAACATGGAGATCACTTTACTCCTCCTCATCATACTCTCAAACTATTAATAAATTCAGTGAAATTATCACAGACATAGGTTACCGCAGCTTCTGGATTCTCAAATGCTTCTTCGTTATCCCCAAAAAATACAGTGGGATTTCTAGCAGAATCTCTATAATCAACACAAAATAAGTTGCCCCCTGCATCTGTTTTAAAATGAATAAGGTTGTCAACTAATCTATCCTTAAAGTTATTAAAGTCCAATTGGTCTCTCTGGGTCTCCATGCTTAGTAGATTATTCATCGATTCTCTAAATCCCTCAAAAATAACAACACGCTTATCTACTGGAGAACAGCCATTGAATTCTTTTAATGTACTCTCTGAAATCTAACGGAAACTCGATGTTCAGAGTTTGTTCAAGACTATGAATTTCTCCTCTTTAAACGTACTGCGTTTTCTCCAGTTAATAATCTGCATAATTAACCTCCACATTTATAGTACCGTATGTACCTCAAACTTCATAAGTGTATCCTGGCCAATTGTGTTAATTGTCCAAAGAATTTTCCCTTAATCCATCCTTCTACACCTGAAGGCTTATCAAATCGGAAAACAAAGACGCCATCGACACGATCCCGCTCAGCCATGGAGCTTGAAAAAGTCAAAAAACACATCGACATCCTCAGGTGGGAGAGACAAAGAAGTCATCGCCGGCCGCTTCGGCCTTGATTTGAAGAAAGAGAAAACGCAGGCGCGAAATCGCGAAGGAGCTCGAAATCTAGCAGAGCCCTGAGAAACGCGCGCTGATGAAAATGTTTCATGAGTTTTAACGGGCGGAGAAGGAGAAAAGGAAGCGGGCGAAGGGGAAGTGACATAAAAAAGAGGCCGGAATGATTGAAAACTGGCCTTTTTTTTATTTATTACCTAGATTGAAAGATGGTCTTTTTGGGACACCACTAATAGTAAATTTGAAGACATCTAACTCCCTTTTTTGAGATTGGACGTTAAGGATGATTCTATTTTTATTTTAACTACAAAGCTTCTCGGGGAAGCCTATTTTTGAGGCTTCTCCGGCAAGCTGATTTATTTTTCATAATTACGCATCTTTGCGCAAAGCCTGTCTTGTCACAAGAACATCGTAGTAAGCAATTTTATTTTTTATAATGAAATCGGGCTTTTCTTTTCCATGTGAGTGCGCATCCCGAAACGCCTGGCTTTTCGTCCAATTTGTAAAGTCTTCTTTTCGATTCCAGCGCGTCGTAATAATCACTTCATCGTAGTCAGTCGTATGTCGAGTCACCCACACTTCCATTCCGAGGAAGCCTTCCATATATTCGACTTGCCCTTGTTTATTGAAACGCTGCACCAACTGATCGGCACAGCCTTTTTTGACTTGCACTTGATTATTAACGATAATCATACTGACTCTCCCCCTTTTTTCTTTTTAATTGTTGCGATTGGCATAATACGCGGGTACTCTCTTATCTCGACTTCGGCCTCTATGCCGTATAACTCCTGAAAAAAAAACTCGTTCATAACTTCATTTGGCGCACCTGTTTGAAAGACATCGCCTCCTTTCATCGCAATCAGATAATCACAATATTTAGCAGCCTGCTGCAAATCATGCAGCACCATTAAAACCGTCAAATCGTGAATTTCGTTTAGCTCCTTCAGCAGCTCCATAACGTCAAGCTGGTGGGCAATGTCCAGGAATGTGGTCGGCTCATCAAGGATCAATGTCTTCGTTTTCTGGGCAAGCGCCATCGCGATATATACTTTTTGCCTTTCTCCCCCCGATAGTGTATACACCATTCTGTCTGCATTTTCCTCAATTCCGGTGACATCCATTGCCCAATGAACAGCTTCATGATCACGGGGGCTGAGACCTTTGTAGAAAGGGCGATGGGGCGTTCTTCCATATGTCACAAGCTCTTGGACTGTCATTTGGGGCACTCTTTCTTTGGATTGCATAAGTACCGCTATTTCCCTGGCGAGCTCTTTCCGGCTCATCGCTGTAAGGAGGCCGTCATGAATATATACAGTGCCTTCCCTAGGCTGGATCAACTTGGCGATGATTTTAACCAAAGTCGATTTTCCCGAACCGTTCGGACCGATAATCCCCGTGATTTTCCCTTTTGGAACCGACAAAGAAACTGAAGAAAATGAAAAATCCCCCTGTTTGAGACAGATGTTCTGCAGATCAATGACTGACACGTCATATGCCTCCTTTCGTTTTTAACAAATAAAGGAAAAAAGGTGCTCCGAGACAAGCCAGCAAAATGCCGACCGGCAGCTCAACCGGCGAGAACCAGACACGCGCAGCAGTGTCCGCCAGTACGACAAGAATCCCTCCGCATAGCACAGACAACGGCAGCAGAAAACGATAGTCATCACCAATCAGCAGCCTGATCACATGGGGAACAACCAAGCCGACAAAACCGACCAGACCCGCCACACTTACAGCCGCACCCGCAAGCAGCGCAGCCAGCACAATTAAGAAGAACCGTGTCAGCTCCACATTCTGGCCCAGGAGCTTGGCTGAATCATCCCCGAGCCTCAAAATATTTGCAGGCTTTATTGCAAACAAGCAGAGCACGAGTCCGCCAATGGCATAAGGCGCCATGAAGCCCAAGTGATGCCAGCTTCTTCCGTTCAAACCGCCCGCAAGCCATGGAAGCACCGCTTGAACGCGATCACTGTAAACCACCATCAAACCGTTCATCACTGCTCCCAGCAGCGCATTGACGGCTACCCCTGCCAAAATCAGCTTCAATGGAGATGTTCCCTGATCCCAAGACAGTCCGTATACGACAAGGCTCGCAAGAAAAGCGCCTAGAAATGCTGCTGCCGGCAGCAAATAGATATATTGAGGAAGCAGGATCATGCAAGTCACAGCCGCTAGTCCTCCGCCTGCTGTTACGCCGATAATTCCCGGATCTGCAAGCGGATTTTTTACGACTCCTTGCAGCAGTGAGCCTGAAGCGGCTAAACTTGCACCGACAAGCAGTCCGGTCAATACGCGGGGCAAGCGCAAATCCATGACGATTTTTTCGTTTACAGGATCTGACCGGGACGTAAAGACGGCCCATATATCAGCCAGTGAAATATGCACAGAGCCAAGAGTCAGCCCATAAAACATGACGAGAAGAAGTGCTGCCAACATAACTGGAAAAAGCCATTTCCTTCTCAAATTTCTTTTTTCTTCAGTAAGCACAGTCTGCATTCTCATTTGGCTGCCGTCCTCATTTTTTTCTCAAGATAATCGAGTGCATCAATAACTGCTGCGCCTGGGTTTGTACCAAATAAGTCATTGGGCAGAATCTCGATTCTCCCTTCTTTGACCGCTTTTACGTCATTCCAGGCGGGATTTTGCTCCATCTCATTTAAAAAGCCTTTTTTAACCTCTTCTGCATTTCCGTGAGTCATGAGGAGAATGAGATCCGGATCAGACCGGATAACATTTTCAGTATTAATTTGAGCATATTGCGGGAACTGTTCAATTGCAGGAGCGTCAGCAGCAATATTTTTTCCGCCGACCAATTCAAGCAAATTTCCGCTCAGTGAATTCGGAAGTGCAGCCATGTATGTTCCTGGTGCACCATATACGACCAAAGTTCGAATCCCTTTTGAGGAACCTTTTAGAGAAGCGATCTTTTGATCGATTTGATTATTAAGCTTTTTCGCTTGAGCCGGCTTATTGAGCATCTTCCCGAAAAGCGTGATTTGCTTCTGAATATCTTTCACTGAGTTCGCTTGTGTAAGCACAAGCTTTGACCCAATTCCTTCAATTGAAGAGATGTCTTTCTCATTCAGCTGTTTATTCCCTAAAACAACATCAGGCTTTAAACTTGTGATTTGCTCCAAATCCATTTGATGAGTCGTTCCGATTTGTTTTGCATGTTCCGCTTTTTTCAAAGATGAAGGGAGTTCAGCCGACGGCCTCCCGACAACCTCTCCCCCCAATGCATAGACGATGCTCATGTCTCCGTTTGAAAGCGCAACGATCTTTTCAGGCACCTTATCAAAGGTGATATCCCTGCCCGCAAAATCTTGGATATGAACGCTGCCTTCGGATGTTTCCTTTGCTGACTTGGATGCCGTCTGCCCGCAGCCTGCCGCAATCATCATGAGTACCATCACCAATGCTGTAATCTGACAGCGTCTCAACTTCAACACACCTTTCTTTTTTTATTCCTGATTATCGGGATGTCTCATGTTACTTCCTTCAGCTTTGCCTGAACGACAAGGCGGCCTGTTTCCGATGAAAGAAAGTAGTCGCATGTCGATAGCGTAAGAATGAGATCATCTGTAGACACATCTGTATCTGTTTGATAGATTGACTTATTTTTAACTTGATGAAGAAATTGCGCGTATTCTCCAAGGTCTTGAAAATCCGTCTGAATGTAGTCAAAATCAACAGTTGTGTTATACACCGCAAAAATTTCTGCTTCATAGCTCTTGTACAGAGTGTCATAATGAAACGTCCGGTGAGCTTCAAAAAAATCCTTTTTTAAGTACTTCGTCAATTGTGCAAACATGGAGCCGTCTTTCATCCGGTGTCCGTATATAACCGTGTTGGGGCTTTCGTTTTTGACGCTGTTGCGGTAATCCATAAAAATACTGCCCGCTTTTGTATCTGCCTTTTTGTAGTTGCGAAACAAATAAAAATCGTTGTCCTCAGCCTGCACAATTGGATAATTGATCATCGTATCCTTCAATTCAATCCAGCCGACGATGTCTCTATTGACCTTACGAAGCTGATCAAACTGGGGGCGGATCCCCCGCTTATTCTCCGCTTTTGCAGCATTCCTATCAAACATCGTTTGCGCTTCTGCCAGCACTTTGCGGTTTTGATAATATCCAAACAGCTCACCTGCAAGTTGCCACCCGCTGTATATCAAAACGCATAAACAGATGACTGTCAGCAGCCTTTGAAATGGCGATGATTTTTTCTTTTGATCGGTACCCGTTCGCTTCATTTTTTCACCCGCTCTGTCAAATCCCTATCGGCACAATATACATGCCCGCTTCTTCGTCTGATTTGATCATGACTTCCACTCCGTAAATCTGTTTAATAACCTGTTCCGTCATCATTTCTTCAGGCTTCCCCTTCAAGATCAGCTCGCCTTCTCTCATGGCCCAAATGCTGTCACTGTAGCGTACGGCCTGATTAATGTCATGCAGCACCATAACAATGGTTAAACCATGTCTTTCATTTAATTTTTTAATCAGCTCCAAAATCTCAAACTGATAATAAATATCAAGATATGTCGTCGGTTCATCCAGAAACAGAATGGGCGTTTTTTGGGCAAGTGCCATCGCGATCCATACCCTTTGTCGTTCTCCGCCTGACAAAGCAGCAATGGTTTTCTTTCTTTTGTCCAGCAGATTGGTGCATGTTAGAGCCCATTCAACCGCTTCCTCATCTTCTTCTTTTTTCTGGGAAAGCATTGATTGATAAGGGATTCGACCGAAGCTTGCCAGGCGTTCGACTGTCATATCATACGGAGCTTCGTTCTGCTGATGAACAACTGCTAATTTTTTTGCAAATTCCTTTGGTTTAAATGTTTCGATAGACTTGCCGTCAAGGACGATCTCCCCTCTATCCGGCAAATAATTTCTCGCCATCAGCGAAAGAAGCGTCGATTTGCCGCAGCCGTTCGGTCCGATAATCGTTGTTATTTTTCCCATATCGACGAAAGCTGTCAAGGACTTCACCCGATTGATCCCTTTCTTCTCATAGGAAAAGGTCACATTATTCATTTCCATTGATCCGATCACTCCTTCTCAGCAGAACTATTAAAAAGGGTCCGCCTATGACGGCCATGATCGTCGATGCGGGAATTTCATTCGGTGCGACAAGGGTTCTGCCGATCGTATCCGCCGTTAAAATCAGCAAAGCGCCTGCAAGCGCAGAAAAGGGCAGCAAAACCCGGTGGTCTGAACCGACCACACGCCTTGCGATATGAGGGATAAGCAGCCCGACAAAGGATATCACACCGGCAACGGCAGCCGTTACGGCCGCGAGCAGCACGGCGATAACCGAAATGACGATCCTTGCTTTCGCGACTTGGATACCGAGATTTTTCGCCGTTTTGTCCTGCAACGCAAGGATGTTGCACCATGAGCTGAGACACAAAGCCACTGCAATACAGACGATTCCGTATACCGCAATCAGGTGGACATCACTCCACGTCTTCATCGTCAGATTAGAGACGGCAGACTGGTTAATCGTAATATTAAAATAGCTGCAAATTGATACAAAGGCCTCCGTCAGCCCTGTGAACATCGCATTAATGGCAATACCGGTCAAAATAAGCCTGAGCGGACTGAGCCCCGCTTTCCAAGACAATGAGTAAACGAGAAAGCAAGCCAACGCCCCACCTAAAAAAGCAAAAATGGGAGTGTAAAAGTAAAATTGAGGAAGTGCAGTGACAGCCATGAGAGACAGTAAACTTGCACCGGACGATATTCCGATCACACCGGCATCAGCCAGAGGATTTCTCATGACAGATTGCAGAAGAACCCCTGATACAGACAGCGCCGCTCCTGAAAACAGCGAGACGAACATACGCGGAAAGCGCAAATCTTTAATGATCTCCACCTGCTCGCTTCGCCCTGTTATCAGTCCTTTTATCAATTCAATCGGCCCGGCTTTAATGCTTCCGGTGACGGCGGAGTAAATGAAAACGGCGACAATCAAAAAAATTACAATAAGAAAACTGATCCATGTTTTTTTCATTTTGAACGTCCTTTT
The DNA here is from genome assembly GCF_033261025.1 of Bacillus sp. KICET-3. Lineage (NCBI taxonomy): Bacteria > Bacillati > Bacillota > Bacilli > Caryophanales > Bacillaceae > Bacillus > Bacillus sp. KICET-3. Next base: position 3,079,350 of record NZ_CP137345.1, read on the forward strand.
ATCATCAAAATCGCTGAGCCATTCATGACGGATATATCATGTTCACAAGCTCATCAAGTGCTTCATTGGCTTTCAAATTTCCTGTAGTGCCAAACAGGCTTTCCTCTAAGTCATATACACGATTATGTTTTACAGCATCAAAATGTTTCCAAATATCGTTGGTTTTAAATTCCTTATCAAACATGTCCACGACTTCATCAGGCATTCCGTGAGCAGCGCGTAATATAATGTCAGGATTCGATTTTTTCAGATACTCCGTGTTTGATGCCAAGTATTCCATTGATTCTCCCCAGACAATGTTTTGACCGCCTGCTATCCGGACGAGGTCGCCTATATAAGAGTTTTCCGTTGCTACCAAATAGCTTCCGGGAACACCAAGCAAAATGAGCACCTTCGGTTTTTCTTTCCCTTTGACTTTTGCCTGAACCGACTTCTTTTTATCTTCAAACTGCTTCACGAGTTTTTCCGCCGCTTCCTTCCGATCATAGACTGAACCGAGCTTTCGAATGGTTTTCTCCATATCTGCCAAACTTTCAAGATTTAAATAATTCGCTGCAATGCCTGCTCCTTTAAAAGAGTCCTTCAGATCATATTTGAGCGTTGTGACAGAGAGCACTTCAGTCGGCTCGAGCGACTTCAAGATTTCCATGTCCGGTTTCATCGGGTTGCCCACCTCAGGAAGGCCGTTATATCTTTTAGGAAGCGCCTTTTTCGTTGTCGGAACTCCCACCAAATCAATATCCAGCGCATCCATAATCTCAGCAGCTGCGACTGTCGTTGCTACGACCCGGTGTTTTTCCGTTTTTGCCGAACCATTGTCTACATGCTCTGATTCTTTGGCTGAACAGCCGGCCAATAACACGAAAGTGAACAAACTGATGAGCAGAGAAAACGATAGTTTTTTCACAAAGCGATACTCCTTTCAGAAAAGGGGATGTGCCTGGGTATGCACAGGCACATCGTTGAAATCCAAACATGTATTAGAGCGTTCGTGTTCTGTACTTTTTAATGAGCACAAACAGGGATGCTGAAAGAAGCAAGGAATACAGGAAAAGCGGTCCCGCATCACCTGTTTTCGGGTTTGCGGTGTCCGTCTTATCAGCTGAATGATCAGAACTGTCAGCATCGCGATCAAATTTTAGATGTTCCGCTCCGTTTTTCTCAGAAACTGGGCTGATCAGATCCGCTACCGTTGTCGGCACGCTTGTGCTTGGCTTTTTGTCAAATGTAAGGGAGCCCTTTTGACCGATTACACTCGCAACCCCGCTGCCCTGTCCTTTTTCTATATTTTTCACATCATAAACAAAACGCACCTCGTACTGTTCATGGTAGTTGAATTCAGGGAGATCAATTTTAACAAGCGCATGTTGATCTTCATTTAAATTTTCAATTTCATATTGAACAATGCGGGTATTTGCTTTTTTATCAACAGCTGCGACATGCGTGTCAACGTATTTTCCGCCTACTCCAATTTTCAGCTTAGTAATGGAAGAGCTGTCTTTCACCGTAAAGGAGGCATATTTCTTCCCGTTCTTCACCACAAGCGTCGCAGGGCTGGCGAAATAATCATTCATCCGCGATTTTTCATTTTTGTCAGGGTAATAGACGGTAAATGGCAAGCGATAGATGCCGTCTTCAAGTTCTGCACCCTTTGTTTTGGAATTTGAAGTCGGCGGAACAGAAGTTTGATCAGTTTTTTTCGCTGACGGCACTGTCGAATGATTTCCGCTTCCGCCGTCCTTCATCGCGGCGATGCTCTTTTGATCAAATTTGAAACGAATATCGTATGTGCCTTCATAATTGGCGGCAGGTACAGAAATTTTCACTTTTCCGTCTACCGTTTTTGACAGATCTGATACATTAAAGGCTACATCTCTCGTATTCTTAGCTTCATTTGTTCTGACGGTCTTCACTTCTTTCAAAGCTCCGTTATCCTCTGTTTGAAGCGATCTGACAGATGTACTGTCTTTGATCGTAAAGGAAATGAGCTGCTTCCCGTCTTTTACCGTCAAAGTTGCGGGATGGGAGAAATAATCGCTCATTCTGGAAGTTTCATCCGTATCACCTTTTAACACACTGTACTGAATGGAATAGGTGCCATCTTCCAATTTATTCGAATTGGTTGAGTCTCCCGGCTTTGTTGTTTTGTCATCCGGAGTTGTTGTTTTGTCTCCCGGATCTGTCGTTTTATCGTCCGGGGTTGTCGTTTTATCTCCCGGATCTGTTGTTTTATCGTCCGGGGTTGTTGTTTTGTCGTCCGGATTCTGGACATTGACGGGCTTTAAGTTATTGTCAAATTCGATTTGCACATTATATGACTCATCGTAAATAAAGCCGCCTAAATCCCAGTAAATTTTAACCCATCCGTTGATCTTTGCTGACAAATCACCCACTTCAAATTTAACCACACGGGTGTTGGCATCCTTGTCTTCACTGACTGTTTTCGTTTCAGTTAAAACACCGTTTTGTTCAACTTTAAAATTCGTAATTTCCGCGCTTTGCTTCAGTGTGAAGGAAGCGTAGATTTTCCCATTTTCCACTTCTATCGTGGCGGGCTTTTCTGTGTAAGTGTCCATCATTGATGCTTCATCAGTACCATCTTTTAATATCTTAAATTGTGTTTGATATTTGCCATCCGCAAGGGCTGCATATGCACGATCTGCAGGAAGTTGAAGCGCGGTTGCAAAACTGAATAAAACAAGAAGAAAACCGGCCGTTAAATGCAGAAATCGTTTCAATCTACTCACTCTCCTCTTCTATTACACTCTTTTATTTCTTATTGCGAATTGACGGGCAAGTAATCCTCCGGAGACAACAATCAGCAAGATCATCCACCCTGCCTTATTTGAATCGCCTGTTTGCGGATTAGCTTCCGCCTGCTCCGATTGAGAAGAGTTGGTCTTTTCTTTATTTGATGAAGAAGAACCAGCTGCCGCAGCTTCTGTATCTTTTGAGTTATCGCCGCTGGTGCCAAGCTGTTGAATGCTTCCTGTATCAAACTTGAGCTGAATCGTGTAATCATGATCGTAGTCTGCAGACTTAACCGTCACATGAATTTTTGATTTGATCGGTTTGGCTAAGCTTGAAACTGCGAACTGTACGGTACGTGTATTCTGCGCTTTATCTTTCGATATCACCTGGGTATCCACATAGCCGCCGTTTCCCGGAACCTTAAATTCAGTTACCCAATCGCTGTTTTTAATCTTCATTTGGACAGTTATTTTGCCGTTCTTCACAATAAGCTTTGCAGGCTTCAGCCAGTAATCATTTGCCATTGACACCGCATTACCTTCTGCTTTCATCACTGTATATCCCACCGAATATGTACCGTCTTTCAGCTCAGAGGCCGCAAGCGCTGCAGAAAGCGGCGACAGCAGCATAGACAGAAGAACCATACAGCTGGAAGCAAGGATGATAAGACATTTTTTCATCGTTCTACAGACCCTTCCATTTAAGATTGGATGCTCTCAGCATCAAATTTCAGCCTGATGTCATAGTTTCCTTTATAACCGATCAAAGGAACGTTTACGCTAACTTTAGCAGGAAGGACATGATTCAAATCAGAAACATTGAACTCCACCGTTCTTTTGTTCAAAGTTGAATTTGTGCTGATGACAGCAGCATCTTTATATGTTCCTTTGTCTAAAGTTTGGAACTTTGTAATCCAGGAGCTGTTATTCAAAGTTACCTGAGCTTTGATTTTTCCGTCCTTCACAATTAATGTGGCCGGTTTTTCAAAATAAGTATTGGCTGTTGAAGCCGTATCGCTATTTGCTTTCCACACCACATATTGCACTGTGTAGGTGCCGCTTTCGAGCGATGCCGCCGAAGCTCTTTGCAATGGAGCACCCGCCAGCAGCACAACAAAACTCAAAACAAGCAAAACACTTGAAGCTAAGCGCTTTCTCATAAACGAACCCCCTAAATGAAATTGATAATTATTATCAATTGAGATGAAAAAAAATAAACTTCCGGTGTATTGTATAAAGAGATTTACAGATGATTATGATAATCATTCTCAATTGACTCAAAAAAATAAATCTTTGTTCTCTGCCGAATCAAAGATGTCTACCCGCATGTGAAATTGAATCCCCTTGTCGAACAACAAACAGTCTAAAAGTCCCATTATTCTAAATCATGGCATGACCTCCATTCTTTGCAAAGGAAAATGCATCCTATGCAACTTGATATTATCTTATCCTTAAATTTTTTGTCAATATGTTTCTTAATGAAAATCCCTTTATATGCTATTTTTATTATTTTCATAAAATTATATAATAGGAACATTTTATTTAATCCCTTTAATTTAAGAATTTTTTAAATCTCATTTAACCAATTGATTATATAAATATAATTAATTTCTTTCCCGGAAATAAACAATAGTAACATACTGAATTTCCATGACGATTTAACCACAAACAGAATTTGTATAATTATTCATAATATCTTCCCCCCTACGTTGTATTTAGAGATATTTCTTAAACAAGCATTTTTTAATGGTGAACAAAACAAAATCGCTTATTCTATTCTGAAGGGCAGAGCCTGCTTTGAAAAATACGGCATGCAAAGCTATCTATTGCTTCCATACTGGCAAGAATTCAACTCAGATAAACATACAACAGCCCGGATAACGAGGTCGCCGCATTTTTTAAAGATCATAACATTCAACAAAAGGTTCGATATGAAGTTTCGGATGACCAATCCATTTTAGCGCTTGTCGTAGCTAATTTGGGTATTAATATTCGACCTGAGTTGGTAATTAAGGGTTCGCGCAACAACATTAAGGCGATTGAGTTGGAGGAAAACACTTATCGTACAATAGGAATTTGCACAACACCGCAAACATCTCACGCACCAAAAATATTCATAGAAACAGTTAAACAACTATATCAAAAGAATGATTAACACCCCGGCGTATACCACGAACTCGATATACTTGCAGCCATTAAAACATATCCGCTTCTGCGATCTAATCTTCATTTCTTCGAATCATAAGTTATTTTTCATTACGCTCTCTGCTTTCAAATGACATATCCGGACAATACAGAAATATTCATCATTTCACGCCCAGCTCCACCGCCTGTTCTAGTGTCTCGTTATGATCTAAAGCTCTGTTTTTTCCAATCCTGTACATGTCACTGACACCAGGTCGGCTAGAATACAAAAAGGCAGGGAACCTTTAAATTCCCTGCCTTTATAAATGCATATCTTTTCAGGTTATTTAAGCTGACTGGCACCAAGTCCAATCCTTTTGAGAAGATCTGTTAGCTGTATCTTTTCCTCAGTGCTTACAAAAGACAAATTTTCAGATATTACTTCAACGTGTTGAGGAAAAATTTCTTTAAATAAGTTTTGCCCTTTGTCGTTTGACGATCGCCGATCTGTCGGACTTGGCTCCCTTTTAACGAATTCCTTTTTTTCAAGCTTATCCACAACATAAGTGATGCTCCCGCTAGCAACGGACAAGATAGATTCATTTGGACCGTGTGAGATGGAATAAGAGCATGTATGCCACGTAATAATCAATGTTTCAATCAGTTTTGGGCTAAAAAGGGTGTTGATGTTCCTCCGCTTTACTATTTAATATTCGGTAGCTGGATCCTCCAATATGAAGCGGAATATCCACTTTTTCTAAATTTGGCATTCCATTTTTTAAGAAAAGCTCTTTATCTTGATACCTCTGTAAAACTTCTCCCACAATCCACTCTTGATCGCCCAAGGTGGAAATACTGTGTACTTTACACTCATAAGCAAAATACGCATCAGTTAAAATCGGTATCTCAGCTTTTAGCCCTGCTTCGTATTGAATACGAAATGCTTCAAACTTATTTATATCTCTACCGCTATGAGTGCCTAATGCTTGAATTAATTCCGAACATCTCCCCGGAAGAAAATTCACACCGAAAACACCACTTTTCTCAATCATTTTGTAAGTAAATGTCTCTTTGTTTACTGATATCCCATACATTCCAGGAGAAGATCCAATATACGTATGCCACCCGGAAGCCATTGCGTTTTTTTCGCCTTCATATTGAGCCGTAACTACAGCTACCATTCCAGGGTAGGCGTACCAAATTGGTTCATCTATCGGTGCTCTCATCTTCATCGCTCCTTTGTTTTCATTTACTTTTTATTAGAATTTGAGAGGCTCACATCTAAATCGACAGATACTTCTTCAAATGGACCATTCCCAGTTTAATAAATGGGCTCCCGGCAGGTTGTTTCCGCCTTGCCATTGCGGCATAAGTAACCCAATCGTCTTATCTTCTGCCATCTTATACATCCTTCCTTTCAATATTCATAAGAAGATGCATAAATGATAAACCCTATAGCAACTATAGGGTCAAGGGGTTCGTTATTGTTTCAGCACTCTAAATTCTGTGAGGAAGTCTTCTTCTCTTAATGAGTTATAGCTGTTTGGAAGAGAAACTTGATATACTTTTCCATCCGTTTGGATGCCGTGAGATTCAATAAAATGGTACAGTTTTTGATAGTATGAAAAATAATTTGTTGCAGAGCAATCAAATGCAATGCACACATATTCACCGGATGGGATCGTATCTATCCCAATATTTTGTTCTCCTATATCTATCTTTACTCCATCATAAATCGTCGTATAAACACTGTTGCAATAAATATCACCGGAATCTTTATAAGGCTTTAAATCATAAATAAGTCCATAATAGTTATCGACCATATCTCCTCTTTCTTCAAGGACTTCAGCCAATTTTCGGTAATACAAATCTGATTGGTCATGAGGATTCACTTGAGGTGTCGCTGCTTTTAAAATGGTTTGGCCTTCTATATGTCGAACATAAACCAGACCTTCTTCTTTTTTAGTGCGTATCTCCAATTGTTCATTAAGCTGATTTTTTCTTCTTTGAAGCAATTGCCTGGCACGTTCGAGTCTTTCCATTTCACGCTCAATCACGCTTTCTTGCTCCTCAAGAAAAGTTTGCATCAGTTCAGGGGTACATGTATGCGAGATAATGCGCTTAATTTCTTCCAAAGGCGTTTTAATATATTTGAGATATTTAATAATATCCAAATAAAAGAACTGTTTAACATGGTAATATCGATAGCCATTATCCTGATCTGTACATTGAGGCTTGAAAATTCCGATCTTATCATAATAGCGCAATGTTTGAATTGAAATGTTATTTAGACGGGCTGTTTCCCCAATTGAAAAATATTCCTTCATCAATCTCGTCCTTTCTTCTTTGTTAAACATAACCATCAAGAAATGATTTTTCCTGTCTCATAACGATTGCTCGTTAAGCAGGCACAAAAGAATTGATCCTATAGCCACTACAAGGTTTTATGATTTGTTATGCAGCTTTAAAAATGGTTATGAAAGGGGTGAGTATCTGCCAGAAGATGATTAGAGAATCCACCAAATATCCCAGATGATTTACTCGAGCATGTTAAATTGACATGATATATCGTCTCATTGCTTTCGCTCCATCTTCTGTTTCTTTATGTAGTAATTCGCGATGGGTTCATGGTTTTTCTGACACCAAACGCGAAGGAGAATTAACCACATTATAGCAATTTCACAGTCGATAGAGTGTATATAATGGCATGAATAGCTGTATTTTAAAAGGAAATCATCGTCGGCCGTTTCGGCCTTGATTTGAAGAAAGAGAAAACGCAACGCGAAATCGCGAAGGAGCTCGGGATCTCACGAAGCTATGACTCCGAATCTGAGAAATGGGTGAAGAGGAAGTGATATTCAGTGAAGAGACTCTGGCAGGATGAAATAAACCTGGCACCTTACATGAAAAAAGAATACGCTGAGGATTTTTTGCACATTCATAGTTCCCTGACAGGCGAAGAGCTGAATATTTGTTCGATTCAGCCCTTTAGCTTTTTTGTCTTATCATAACGATAAAGTACAGGTTGCAAAATATATAAACAAAACACAATCCAAATAAAAAGAGAAAACCACTTGAATAGTGAATCCCATCCGCTCCAAAAAGACATCAAATAAAGTATTGGCAAAATAAAAATCAAACTAAAAAGCAATTTTGAAGCTGTTGTTTCCTTTAGCGGACTTTTACATCTCGGACAAGTTGGCCTCTTTGTTCTAATAAGTTTAGATTTTTCTCTAAAAGTAAACGGTTTCCTGCATACCGGACATTTGCTCATTTTCCCGCTCCTTAACAGGGCTTACTTTGTAAAAACCAGCTTGAGCTTTGTTGTTTGCTTTGTTTTTTCTTATAATACCATGTGGACTTATGCTTATATTTATATTGTTTGTAACACATGCTTCCATCTTTGACAGGCTTCGAGGTTCTGTATTGCTTGATTTTTACCTTTATTAATTTATCAAGTGTCTCTCCTACAGCTAATGAAGTTAGGGTTAAAACTGTTTGTTTTACTCTGCTCGCCGGAACCCTGGTCCATATACTTGTCAAAGAAATTGCCGCTCCAACCAAAGTGCCTGCCGGAACGTTATTTGTTACAGTCCCCATGTATACTTCTTTGTATGCTGATAAGCCCATTTCAAATTCTTTCTTTGATTCTAATATTACACCGTTTAATAAGGTCATGCCCGTTGCAGGGTTATATTGAATATGAGTCGTATGTTTATTTTCCGTAACGATGGCTTCAACGATTCCATTTTCATGGTATGTTGTTTCCAGCGTAAAATGCATCTGCCCATCCTTTACAATTTCCCTTGTCTTTTTCCCTGAGTAATATAGATCGTCAATGGCAGTTTTATGGTCTAAAAACCCTTCAGCCGAGACAAAGTCATACGGAGTCACAAAACAAGCACCTGCAAAAAGCAGTACGATTAAAAAATACATTTTCTTTTTCACACTTCTCTCCCCTTCCATATCCAAATAATTACTTTTCATTTTATAAAAAGGGGTTATTTTACACAATACTTTTGTCAATATCAATTTCCCAAAGTCAATAAATCGCTTTTTGTATGCCACAGGTTATTGGAAAGATCTTTTTATAACTGAATTCCAAACAGGTAACCTATGGGTTGCATCTAAATCTGCCTTATCGATGCCTTAAAATCGGAAAACGAAGATTTTATCGACACTAAGCTTAGGCGCGGACTTGAAAAAGGTAATAAATAAACCATCATCTTGGACGTTATTGAAAAGAAATCATCGTCGGCCGCTTCGGCATTGATTAAAGAAAAAACGCAACGCGAAATCACGAAGGAGCTCGGGATTTTCGCGGAGCACATGTCCGGACTTGTGAAAAACGGGTGCTGATGAAGATGTTTCATGAGTTTTATCGGGCGGAAAAGCAGAAGAAGCCGGATCTCATTTTCCGGCTTTCTCTATAAAAAACAAGAAATCACTTTATGCTGCTCGATATAAACATTGAGGCATCCTGACTCATAAAAATACGATGACCATGATAAAATGTCTTCATTTCAGTTGTTTTAAATCCAACATCGGATAATCTTTTTTTCAATTCTTCGTGCGAAAAACCGTTATGAACGTTCGGATGTTGTATTTTATCGTTTTTGTCAAAATCAATAATTATAAGCTTGCCACCATCATTTAAAATGCCGAACAATTCTTGTAAAATTTTATTCGTATCCGGAATATGAAGAAGGACTAGTGACATTAAAACGATGTCTGCCTTCAGTTCAGGGGTTTCTTGGGTAAAATCTGAATAAAGCACTTTTGCGTTGGCAATTCCTTTGCGGGAAATTTTAGCTTTCGCCACCTCCAACATTTGTTTTGATGAATCTACCAACAAAATACAATCTACTAAATCTGATAATTCTAAACTAATGAGACCAGTACCACTCCCATAGTCAATTAAAGATTTTGATTGACTGTTTCGTAATTCCGGTCTTACTTCATTCACAATCACTTTAGCTAATTCAATTCTTTCTTCTGTATCATATCGTTTTGCCATCTGTTCAAAAACGTTATTTTCCATATTCCACTTCCTATTTATTTTTAGATGGTTTACTGAAAACTATGCTAACACCTTACATATTTCCGTTTGAAACCAAGACGGCCTCTATCAATATCCATTTGAATATTTTTGGAAGCATTCAGGGTGCTGCTTTTTTTCTTGCCTCGCCTGAGTTCAACCGGTCCTACTGCTTTTGCGGTTTCAACCGCCTTTTCATGGAGCGGCAAATATGAAATCCCGACTGTGTAGATAAAATTATTCATAGCCGATTTTGTTCGATCTGGAGAATCATGAATCGTATGTTCCACCTGATCAAGCATACTGGCAATTTTGGTCACATTAAATTCATCGTCTGATCGATTACCCAAAAGCCAGCAGTAACAGCTCCAGCCTGCCGACATTCTAAGTTCTTCACCGCTTGAGATCCATTTATCTGCAACAGCTTGCGCAAAATCGGTTTCTGCCAAAGTTACGGCAACAACATAATCAGATAGCATATAAAAATACGCCGCATCGATCCAGCGCTCAAAATCCTCTTCAGTCATTGTCATTGGGTCAGCAATAATGCCGGCAAAATACATGGCATCGTAGTTCCCGGTAGCGTAAAGCTGCTCCGCCAAAGGCTGATTTTTCTTGATTTTCTTTGCCAGCGGCTTCATTTTGCCTGTAGCAACGCCAAAAAGCGGTTCGTGTGCACCATTCGTTATGTATCTTTTCTTCATGTTTTCCGTACCCAAAGCTTCCAATTCCTTCATAACCGTTTCAAAATCCACGCTTTCACTTCCTTCATAAATTAAATTCATTTCTTCATTTCCATTATCATACTTTTTTGCTTCATCTAATCATTTCCAATCAGCTTCATTTGTTATGAATGCTCTCTATCAACAGCTACATCAGCATCAAAAGTTCAGTTGCCATGTATCTTTACAATTGATCCTCATCTTTTTTAGCTGCGGTCTTATCAACCGTCCTTTTACTCTCTGACAGCTAGGATGTTGCGTTCGCGGTTTTTCTTTTGTTTCCTAAGTCTAATGAAAACTAAATTTCCTAGCACTTCATTCATATCGTTTATGTTTATTATATGAAACATTTTAACATGCAGAAAGGGTCTATTTTTGACCGCCTTTCCTCTTCATGCGTCAAATTCGAATGCCACAGATATTTGCATAGGAAGCTTTTTTTCCTAATTTTTTTGCTTCCTTTTCAATGACTTTTTTATCTTTGGTGAATGGTACGAAAAAAACATGAGGAGCAATGATATGGACAAAAAAATACTGTGTAGATGAAACGTGTATCCTTTTCAATGTCCAATTTAGTTCCCAGCACCACCGGATTTTTATTTTACGATATTCACATTTTAAAATCATAATAAAGATGCAAATGATATGTTAAAAACCGGTTTTTATACAAAAAATCACCATCCGAGATAGCGGATGGTGATTTTCTTTACATGAAGGTCTATTTATTCAAGATTTGCATGATTTCCATACATGTGATGAGTATTCAGCCCTTTTATTTCCATAATTCGCAATATGATAGCATCATAAAACAATAAAAGAGTCTGTTCAAAAAGCGATCCCATCGGTTGTATCGTCTGTTTATCGCCCGTCGTTTGATCTTTAGGTGAACCCGGCAGCTGCAGGATCAGATCAGCTATTTCAGCTATTGGCGAATCTGAAGAGATAGTAACTGTCGCTACAGTACCTCCGATATCTTTTGCCTTTTCCGCCATACGAAGCAAACTTTCTGTTTTCCCTGAACCTGTGCCCACGATAAGCAAGTCTTTTCCGGTAAATGGTGGTGTTACGGTTTCTCCTGTTACAAATGCATTAATACCCATGTGCATTAATCTCATAGCAAATGACTTTCCCATTAAACCAGAACGACCTGCACCGGTAACAAACACTTTTTCAGAAGAAATGATACTGGATATGAAGTTCTCTATTCCTTCCGCTTGAGTTTGAGACGTTGCATGATCAAGCTCTGCGATGATCGCTTTTAGATAATCATGGGTCTTCATGATTGCTGGATCATCCGCTTCATTTTTGCGGCTGCTGCAGCTTTATCATCTTGATTTGCAATACCGCCCCCAACAATAATCAAATCGGGCTTTAATTTAACGACTTCGGGCAATGTGTCCAATTTAATTCCGCCTGCAATAGCCGTTTTAGCGTTTTTTACTACATTCTTAATGGTCATTAAGTCTTCAAATGAATTTTGGCCAATGGCTTGAAGATCATAACCCGTATGCACACAAATATAATCGACACCAAGTTCATCCAATTCCGTAGCGCGTGATTTGATGTCTTTAATCCCGATCATATCCACCAGGATTTTTTTCCCTTGAGCTTTTGCCTCTTCTACAGCGCCTTTAATAGACATGTCTTCAGCAGCTCCTAAAATGGTGATGATATCGGCTCCTGCCTCTGAGGCTTTCATTACTTCATACCCGGCCGCATCCATAATTTTAAGGTCTGCCAGCACTTTTAAATTCGGGAAAGCATCTTTCATCTCTTTTACTGCACAGAGGCCTTCATTTATCACAACCGGCGTACCGATTTCTACAATGTCAATGTATTCTTCTACTTCTTTTACCACCTTGATGGCTTCCGGTATATTTACTAAATCTAATGCTAACTGTAATTCCACTTAAAGTCACCCCTGTTAAATTAAGAATTCCGCGGATTATTCTCTTGATATTTCGTTACACCAAAAGTATAACAAGGGGAAAATGCCTTTAATAGTACGCACTTTTTTTTTACATACTATACTTTTCCTCATATGGTATAGAAAAAGATACTGTCTCCAAAACAGTATCTCAAAGTCAATCATTCTATTTATCATCTTTTGAAAAATTGGTTTCTATATAATTTTTACCCCACTCATACATCGCCTCTAATATAGGCATTAAACTTTCTCCTTGTTTTGTAAGGGAATATTCAACTTTGGGAGGAACAACCGGATATACTTCCCTATGTACAATATGATCTTCTTCTAATTCACGGAGCTGATTCACCAGCATTCTTTGCGTAATGCCGGGCATCAGGGCTTTTAATTCTCCGAACCTTTTCGTGCCTTCTTTTCCCAAAAACCATAAAATCAGCATTTTCCACTTTCCTCCGATAATGTTGAGCGTCAACTCCTTTTCACAATTAAATGTTTTATTTTCCATTCGTGACATATGAATTCACTCCTTATCTAATTGACTAAAATATAAATAATCAATTACATCATTGTAAAAGAACTTTGTTTCATTAATCAATCATCGTACTTTTACAACTTCCCTTCTTTACCATCTTATCATGCGGATTTGCCCCATCATGACATTGTCACTTATGCTTGATCAATCAATTCGAGTTAAGGAAACATGACAAGTGTCATATATGAAGCATGATGTGTGCTACTACAAAGACATCTCTCTGTGGCGTAAACTTAACTTAAGACCCATTTATGAGAGGATAACTTTACTATGACTGAACAAACCATCGCACATAAACAAAAACAGTTGACAAAACAGGTTGCTGCGTTTGCCCAGCCTGATACCAAAAACAGTCTGATTCAGCTCTTCAATACGTTTATTCCTTTTTTCGGACTGTGGTTTCTTGCCTATTTCAGCCTCAATGTCTCCTATCTCCTTACTTTAGGAATAACGGTGATTGCCGCAGGGTTTTTGACGAGAATTTTCATTATTTTTCACGACTGCTGCCATCAATCTTTTTTCAAACAAAAGCGCTTTAACCATATTCTCGGTTTTCTGACAGGCGTTCTGACTTTATTCCCTTACCTGCAATGGCAGCACAGCCATTCGATTCATCACGCGACTAGCAGCAACCTGGATAAACGCGGAACGGGCGACATCTGGCTGTTAACGGTAAACGAATATAAAGCCGCACCTCTACGCACAAAAATCGTATACAGACTTTACAGAAATCCGTTTATCATGTTTATTCTCGGCCCGATTTATGTTTTTCTGATCACAAACCGCTTTAACAAAAAAGGCGCAGGACGGAAGGAGCGTGTGAACACATACCTCACCAACATTGCAATCGCGGCATTGGCTGCTGTCTGCTGTCTGATCTTTGGCTGGCAATCGTTTTTGCTTGTACAGGGTCCGATCTTTCTGATCTCCGGTTCAATGGGCGTTTGGCTGTTTTATGTTCAGCATACATTTGAAGATTCTTATTTTGAAGCGGATGAAAACTGGAGCTACGTGCAGGCCGCAGTGGAAGGAAGTTCATTTTATAAACTCCCGAAACTGCTTCAATGGCTGACAGGCAATATCGGGTACCACCACGTTCACCATCTGAGCCCAAAGGTGCCTAACTATAAGCTTGAAATCGCACATGAGCAGCACGAACCATTAAAAAACGTCCCGACCATCACCTTAAAAACAAGCCTGCAATCACTTGCATTCCGCCTTTGGGATGAAGAAAAAAAGAAATTTGTGACATTTCGGGATATCAAACAAATATCTGCCCACCTTCCGCCTGATTTAACAGAAAAACAGAAGCTGCGGAAGAACGCCTGACGATGAGGAGGTCTTCTTATATCAACAAGAAGACTTTCTTTTTGTTGTTCGATGATGCAATCCCGCTCCGGCAATGGTAAAGTTACTCTAAAGATGAAACGCTGAAAATGAGGTTATATCATGCTCAAAAAACATTTTACATTTCAAAAACTGAACGGGATCTCGCCGTATATATGGACGATATTTTTCATCCTTCCCTTCTACTTTATCATGCAATCATCATCTACACTTGTCATCGTCGTCGGCATCATTTTGACGCTTTTATTTTTTGCGGTATACAGATTTGCTTTTGTCTCAAAAGGCTGGGCCGTTTATTTGTGGGCGTTTACTTTAATCGGCATTTCAACCGCCTCGATTATGCTGTTCAGTTATATTTATTTTGCTTTTTTTATCGCATATTTTATAGGAAACATTAGAGAACGCGTTCCTTTTCACATTTTATATTACGTTCATTTAATAAGCGCAGCCCTCGCAGCGAATTTCAGTCTCGTATTAAAAAAAGAATTTTTTCTGACACAAATTCCTTTTGTGGTCATTACGCTCATCAGCGCGATTTTATTGCCGTTCAGTATCAGAAGCCGTAAAGAGCGCGAACGGCTGGAAGAAAAACTCGAGTATGCAAATGAACGGATTGCCAATTTGGTGAAATTGGAAGAACGGCAGCGGATTGCCCGCGACCTCCACGATACACTTGGGCAAAAGCTGTCTCTTATCGGTTTAAAAAGCGATTTGGCGAGAAAATTAATTTATAAAGATCCCGATCAAGCAGCGCGTGAGTTGAAAAGCGTTCAGCAAACTGCGAGAACTTCTTTAAATGAAGTCAGAAAAATCGTATCCTCCATGAAAGGCATCCGGCTCAAGGATGAAATCATAAACATCAAACAAATTCTCGAAGCAGCTGACATTGCGTTTATCTATGAAGAAGAAAAATTGCCGGAAAATATCTCATTGCTTAATGAAAACATTTTGAGCATGTGCTTAAAGGAAGCTGTTACAAATGTCGTTAAACACAGTCAGGCTAAAACCTGCCGTGTTGACATTCAGCAGCTTTGGAAGGAAGTTGTCATTACAGTGACTGACGATGGAACGTTTCAAGGTGAAGAAAAGTACTTTTCAAAAGGACATGGCTTGCTCGGTATGAGAGAACGGCTTGAATTTGCAAACGGGAGCCTTCACATCGATACCAAAAACGGCACCAGACTTACCATGACAATCCCTAATAACTCAAAATAAACAAAAAGGATGGCTTACATGATTAGAATATTTATTGCGGAAGATCAGCAGATGCTCTTGGGCGCTTTAGGATCGCTTCTGAATTTAGAAGATGATATGGAAGTCGTCGGCAAAGGAACAACCGGACAGGATGCCGTTGATTTTACAAAAAAACATCAGCCTGATGTATGCATTATGGATATTGAAATGCCGGGAAAGACGGGGCTTGAAGCTGCTGAGGAATTAAAGGATACAGGCTGTAACATCATCATCTTAACCACTTTTGCCCGCCCTGGCTACTTTCAGCGAGCTATTAAAGCCGGCGTTAAAGGCTATTTGTTAAAGGACAGCCCGAGCGAAGAGCTCGCAAGCGCCATCCGCAGTGTCATGAACGGAAAGCGCATCTACGCACCTGAGTTGATGGAGGATATGTACAGCGAGGCCAACCCTCTCACAGATAGAGAAAAAGAAGTGCTCGAACTTGTGGCTGACGGAAAAAACACAAAAGAAATCGCCCAGGAACTCAGCATCAAAAGCGGGACTGTGCGAAATTATATCTCAATGATTCTTGAAAAGCTTGAAGTGAAAAATCGAATAGAAGCCATTACCCGTTCAAAGGAAAAAGGCTGGTTTAAATAAAAAAGGGGCCGGATCTGCATTCTGGCCTCTTTCTTCTTCGTTTGTTTTTTAATCGGCTTACCCTTCCCCCCTATTTATGAATAAGGGCTCTGACAAAATGAATGATTTCACTCTTGTTCGATCCAAAGTTCGACATATTCGAAAGCATGCTCAATGCTTAAATCTCTGATTGATATTGAAAATAGCGTACATCTAAATGGATCAATTCTTGAAAAGTCCCCTGAAAAAGTTTGATCATTTCCGTGACCTTTATTCTATTAAATTATTTTATTTGCTTAAAGCCTGATTATACGAATCGGTAAATTAAAGCTTTTACTCTCTGTGTTTGCTCGTTTCATGATTTCCCGGACTATCGAGTCTTTGGCATCTGCATAGTGTTGAACGTGTCGCCATTTACGCTTGGCCAAGTCACATTTGACGCGTGCGTAGTTATCCCGGTCGGAATTGTTGTTCCGTAGCCAATCACGGAAGCGTAACATGCGATCAATCTCAGACGCCCCCATACTGAATACGTGCAGATTGATGTCTGTATCGGGTCCCTTAAACATGAGGTGTTCAAATCACTCTGGTTTTCGAATACGCAGCGTGTAACCCGGCTTCCTCTAAGTATAATGACTTACAGCACATTTCTTTGAGACCTAAAACTGCAATTAAATATCCTTGAAAAATACGGATGTGACAAAATCTATAGAGAACAGACAAGTTCAGCAAAAAACCGCTCGGAACTAGAACATTTATTCCATACCCTTCGCAGCGGAGATCAAGTAATTGTTTACAAGCTGTGATCGCTGACTCAACCCGGCATTTAATTGACTTGGTTCAGATGATGCAGCAAAAAAATGTTGATTTTATCTCAATCATTGATCAGGTAGATACTTCAACCGACAAAGGAAAAATATTTTTTAAACTAATGGAGAAGGTTGGGGATTTCCAGCATGATGTATTAAGTGAAAGTACCAAAACAGGGATCTACGAAGCAAAACTGAAGGGAAAGACCGGGGGCAGGCCGAGAAAACCGGATCATAATGTCAGACGTGCCTTGGACATGTATCAAAGCAAAAAATACAGCATTGCCCAAATTACTGCAGAGACAGGAATCAGCAAAACAACGTTATATCGTTATTTGGAGGATAGGATGGATGATGATAAAGCATAAAAAGAACAGGGCCCTGAACAGTTCTTGTTCTCTGCTTGTCGATTAGCCGTAAAAAACGGCTTCATCGACAAGCTTTTTTGTTAAAAATAAAGCAAGGAAGAAGCAATCGTTGACTTTTTCCATATAACACCCTAATATTAATATTATATTTTGAACTTTTCAGGAGGATTATTAAAAAATGACACACTCGATGAGACTTCGTTTCCCAACTTTGAACCAGTAATTCAATACGTTCAAAGGCTCTGTTTGTGTATACAGAGTAAACGGGATCAGTCTGTCCTTTTTTAATAATCTTCATTTTTGCATAGAAAGAGTATGCAACTTGTAGAAAGGCGGATCGTTCTGCCTTTCTTTTTTTATTTGATCATTTACCTTTCACGGCTAAGGAAGGTTTATTTGGTTATGGAAAATACCCCGGGTATTCCTTAAGGATGGACCTTCTTCCCTTTACTCTGAATCACAGGCAGATCCGCCTGCCGCCTGTGATTTTTTATTTTGGGAGGAAGAGAAAACATGGCGAAAAAAGTTTATAAGTGCCGTGGAAAAAAGTTAAGCTGCGGGGAATCCCCCAATTTTTCCGGGCAACATTTGATGTATAATAAAAAGTTGATTCGTGAAATTGTGTATCAAGCAAATATAGATATTAAAGATACGGTTTTAGAGTTAGGAGCTGGAATAAGGTGCTTTGACAACCGCGTTAAGTCAAAAAGCTGGAAAGGTATTGGCAGTAGAAAACGATTCTACATTTGTTGAGATACTCAAACGTAAAACAGCACAGAATTCAAATACTAAAATTATTCATCAAGATATTATGAAAATTCATTTACCAAACGAAAAATTTGTTGTTATCTCTAATATTCCTTATGCCATAACAACCCCCATAATGAAAATGCTCTTAAACAATCCTGCAAGCGGATTTCAAAAAGGGATCATCGTAATGGAAAAAGGGGCTGCAAAACGATTCACATCAAAATTTATTAAAAACTCCTATTTTAGCTTGGAGAATGTGGTTTGATATTAGCATTGTCAGAGAAATATCGAAAGATAATTTTTCTCCCCCTCCAAAAGTGGATTCGGCAATGGTCAGAATTACACGGAAAAAAGAAGCTCCTATATCACATAAACATTACATTACTTTTTTTGGGCTTGCCGAATATGCGCTAAAGAAGCCGCAAGCCCCCTTCGATTTTGCTTTGCGAGGGATTTTTACTCCGCTTCAAATGAAGCATTTAAGAAAAAATCTAAAAATCAACAATGAAAAACCTATTGGAACACTCAACGAAAACCAATGGGCGGTCATTTTTAAAACAATGACCCAACATGTTATGCGTCACAACTGGCCAAGAGCAAAGAAGGGGAAGCGAAAGCGGGCAAAGGGGAAGTGAGCGGGAAAGGCCTGATCTCACATTCGGCCTATAGAGATCGCGCACATTTACAAATGACAGAGAAAAAATCAACTGATTACCTCTCCTTTAAAGTTCAACAGGCTGAATAAATTCGAAATGGAAGGCTCCATCGGTTCATACGCCCTTAAACCCCGCCAAAATAACATGGCGGGGTTTAAGTGTATTCCGGCTGAAAGCGGCAAAGGGTGAAGCCGGTTTCTTTTCACTTGCTGCTTATTTGATGACGAAATTACCGTATTCTTTTGAATGAACTTGAATCGGTCCGTTTAGATTGTAGTTGTTTGATTTGACGATAGAGCGAAACACATCCACACGGGCAACCGATTCTCTCCACACATCTCGGGTGTCGGGATCTGCCGGATTCATCAGGTCATCATAGCGCACGTCCAAGAATTTATTTAACCATTTCTTCTCATCTATTCCGTCTTTAGGTGAGCCGCCCGCTTTTTTGTTCGTGCGTTTGATCAAGGAATAAAAGGAATCAGGATCATCACCGTCGCCATGCTGAATCACTGTATCGTACATCACAGCTCTTGCCAGTGCCGTTTTCAGTCCGGCAGTATCGGATCGTTTCATGGCAGGCTGATAATACAGCCTGTCATTTACCGCGTCTTGAGCAGCGCGGAAGTCCTTATCATTTCCAAGCGACTTCCAGGCGGAAGCAAACCCCTTGAGGTTGCTGATGTCGTCGCTTTCTTCTTTGGCCAGACGGCGCAGTTCAGGCAGGTATTTTTTCAGTTTGTTATTCGGGACTGCCTTTGTGTATACTTCCACTACTTCCAATGCATCCCCTGTAGCCGTTGTAAAACCTGCCCGTCCGCATGTATAGCCTCTTCCATCATCCAATGGTTCCACATATCCGTATTGGATTTCCGTTGTTCCGTTTTCAAAGATGCTGGTCAGCTGTTCCGCCCGGCGTTTTTGCTCCTTATTCAGTCCCGCCGCAAGAACCGTTTCGCTCATCATCAGGGTAAAAAACATGGTGAAAATAAGTGATGAAAACGCTGCCTTCTTCCAGCCACCTGCATTTTTCTTCAAACTGATTTTCATTTTATTACCCCTTTCAAAATATTGTCATTATGAACTCAGTATACATGAAGGGGCGCCCTATTGTTGAAAATACATCATTTTGTCAATATTTTGAATCTAAAATGAAGAAAAACCTGCCTTTTTCACAGGTTCTTGCAATCGGG
The DNA here is from genome assembly GCF_033261025.1 of Bacillus sp. KICET-3. Classification (NCBI taxonomy): domain Bacteria; kingdom Bacillati; phylum Bacillota; class Bacilli; order Caryophanales; family Bacillaceae; genus Bacillus; species Bacillus sp. KICET-3. The sequence continues at coordinate 3,099,378 of NZ_CP137345.1, forward strand.
TTGATGCTTTTTTCCATGTTTTTAGGTGCGGGAAATGTCATATTTGCTCCGATGTTAGGTCAACAGGCAGGAACAAATACCTGGATTGCAATGGGTGGATTTTTAATCACCGGGGTTGGGCTGGTTCTGCTGGCAATTATTGCTTTAACCCGTGCAGGAGGAACCGTCGAAAAACTTGCAGGAAGAGTACATCCGCTTTTTGCATCAATATTCGTATTCATGCTCTTCCTTATGCTTGGTCCTATTTACGTGATTCCGCGGACAACCTCTGTCTTATATGAAATCGCTATAAATCCGTTAATACAAACGAATACAAGTATTTATTTGTTTATTTTCTCTTTCGTATTTATTTTTTTAACCATTATTCTCTCGTGGAATACAACAAAGTTTGTAGACCGGCTAGGCAAGATTATCACGCCCATTTTTTCAACATTGTTAATCATTTTAATTGCAAAATCGATCATGACCCCCTTGGGGAATATTGGTGATCCTCAAAAGGAATATATGAGTGGAGTATTTTTAAAAGGAGTAACTGAAGGATATTATACAATGGATGTTCTCGCAGCTTTTGTTTTTGGAGGGATATTCATTAAAAGTATCAATTCCTTAGGTATTCGTTGTGAAAAGGAAGTGTCCAGGCTATTTATTAAGGCGGGGATGATTACAATTACTGGTTTAGTCGCTTTGCAAATCTCGATGGCATGGATAGGAGCTTCTAGTGTGGATGCGATTGGTTTTAAAGAAAATGGCGGCGAAGTGTTAGCGCAAAGCGCGATTACTCTATTTGGTCCGTTTGGAATCTACATGATTGGAACCGTTATTTTTTTAACGGGGATTACAACCAATGTTGCCTGTTTAGCAGCTGCATCTGAATATTTCGAAAGGGTTGTCCCTTCGGTCTCGTATAAGAAATGGCTGATCATATTTTCTATTATAGGTGTTGTAATTACAAACTTTGGCCTCAATACAATACTGACATTTACATTTCCAATCCTTTTATTACTCTATCCTATAGCGATTGCCTTGATTGTATTAATCTTCATAAATAATTTGTTTAACGGTCATAGATCAGTTTATATAGCAACCGTAATTGGTGTAGGATTTGCCGCAATCCCCGATGCCCTGAAGGAAGTGAACGTTTTAACAAAAGCAATCAATAGCATTTTTAGGTTTATCCCGTTATTTGAAAATGGAGCAGGATGGATTACTACAGGTTTAATTGGATTTTTAATAGGTTTACTGGCAGCTAAAGTTAGAAGAGAACCTGCCATTTTGATTAAGCCGGAACAAGAGATCAATAAAATGTAAGCAGCACTCCGGGTTTTGTATTTGAAGAAACACCAATCATAGGGTCTCCAAGGTGAATAGCCCGTGAAGGTTCAAGTTCATAAGCATTTTTTATTGGGGCAATTTATGCATTTAGACTACACAGAACTGAAACTAAATCTTTAAAAAGACTTGTTACATAAGCAAGTATAGCAAGTCTTTTATTTTTACACTGATAAATGAAACTTCTTTCCTCTTCGCATCTCATTCATGAGGATACGGCATCGAGTTCGCACGGCATACTTCCCCGCCTGCTTTTCATCTGTTCCATGTTCTTTCTATTTACAGATTATCCGGGATATTAAATGCTGAATGAATTTTCTTATCAACAAAAAGCGTTCCGCAGCCTGAAATATCAGAGCCGGGAACGCCCTTTCGATTTGCGTTTTTTATTTGAATGTTTCTTTTTAGCTACCCGAACATCTTCTTCACAAGCTCGCGGTTGCGTTCTTTGAAAACCTCGTTATGCGATGACACCATCGCGCTTTTGTGCGCTTCGGGATCAATAAAGCGCTTGGCGCTGTTCACCGCGTTTGCGGCATCCTGAAACGCTCCGGCGATCAGGTGCAGCTTGCCTTCGTAATGCAGGATATCTCCCGCCGCATACAGCCCTGGCACGGAAGATTGGCAGTTGGCGGTACCCGCGATAAAATAGTCGTCAACCCGGGCAATATCCAGCCGGCTGTTCTCCAGCAGCGATATGTCACGTTCATATCCGTGGTTAATAATGACCTCATCCACAGGCAGCTCCATCACCTCACCGGTTTGAACGTTCGTGAGCTCGACCCGTTCGATCACCTCATGATCTTCCGAAGCGATCAGCTTGGTAATCTGTGTATGGAAGAAGCAGCTCGCCGAACTGTTCAGAAGCTGATCCACCTGGGCCTCATGCCCGCTGAGCGCTTCTTTGCGGTAAGCGAGGTAGACCTTCTTCGCGACAGGCTCGAGCTCGTTGGCCCAATCGACAGCCGAATTGCCGCCGCCTGATACAATGACTGTTTTATCTTTAAAATGCTGCAGTGACTTGACCGTATAATTCAGATTGGACACTTCAAATCGCTCTGCCCCTTCAATCTGAAGCTTTTGCGGATTGAGGATGCCGCCGCCCACGGCAACGATGACCGTCTTGGACAGATGCACCCCTGAGGCAGCCGTATGTAATTCAAACAGCCCTTCTTCATTGCGGGCAATCGATTCGACTTTCTCATTCAGCAGCACTTCAGGATCAAACGTTAACCCCTGCTGCACCATCTGTTCAATCAGCTTTGCTCCAGGAATCGGCGTTTGCCCTCCGACGTCCCAGATCATTTTTTCCGGATAAACGTGAACCTTTCCGCCGAGCATCGGCTGATATTCAATAATCTTTGTTTTCATTCCCCGCAGTCCGCTGTAAAAGGCGGAATATAATCCGGCCGGACCTCCGCCGATAACGGTTACATCAAACACTTCATTCCTGCACAAGGCTCTTCACTCCTAGTATATATAGTGCATGGCTTATTAAAAGTTCAATCTCCATGTTGTAAATGATTATCATTATCATCTAGTGTACTTTGACTTCTTCATTTTTACAATCAATTTTTGTGATAAATTTCATCTTTCGGTCATTTCCCAACTGAAGCATCCGCCGAATCATTAAAGCGGCCGACAATCAGCTGCACAACATCAATGTGCAAAGGATTAGCGGCCGCTGGCTCTCTCGATATTTGCGTTCGTTTAAACTTATCATTCATTTTTCATCTATATGACTCATAATGTTCAGCTACCTACGACGAGCAGGTTTTTCATCTCTCTTTTTTGATGAAAGAAAAATTGCAACGGCCTCTCTCTTCCATCGTTTCACAGATGTTGTTTTAAACTCTCCATTTTTTGTTCATCTAAAACCGACTTTTTCGCTATATCAAGGCTTTCATCATCATCCTTGAGCAATTCTGCGTGTTTGGGTAACCATCATGGCTATCCACTCGATACTTCCTCTATCCAGCAGCATATCAAACTTCTTGTTTTTCCTCTTACATGCTGATTCACGGTGCATCAACTCAGGATATTTTCTATAAAAGGCAGCTTCCTTACCGTACCAGCCTTTTTTCTAACTCCCAGACAAATATATACCAAGGGCCGAAGGCTGCCTCCATCTAGCAGGAGTGGGGATCTGTTTGCTCATAAATTAGTACGCTGTTTCATTAGCGCCTTAATATCTGATCATATCATAGGATTTGTTCAAACATTTTGATCGTTTCTTCTTTGGTTGGCATAAACGGATTTCCCGGTGCGCATGCGTCCAGTAAACTGTTTTCCGCCAGTTTATCCAAATCAACATCTGTCAATCCAATTTCAGACAGTGTTTTAGGGATACCGACTTCCTCCGATAAGCGTTCAATTTGCATAATAACATATTCCGCACACTCCTCATCGCTAAGCGCCTTCACGTCCGCTCCAATTGTTTTGGCTATTTTCCGAAATTTATGCGGAACATATTTGGCATTCTCTCTTTCGACGATCGGCAAAAGCATTGCATTGCAGACGCCATGCGGCATGTTATATACTCCGCCCAACTGGTGAGCCATAGAATGGACAAAGCCCAATCCTGCGTTATTAAACGCCAGTCCAGCAAGGAAAATAGCATGCACCATCTGCTCACGCGCTTCTATGTCCTGACCGTTCTTTACGGCGCGGGGCAGATATTCGAAAATCAGCTCAACGGCTCCTAGTGCCAGTGTTTCGGTTACCGCATAACTGCCGGGTGTAACAATCGATTCAATCGCATGGGTAAGCGCGTCCATTCCCGTCGCCGCAGTCAGCTCTTTTGGCTTATTGACCATAAGGGCTGGATCATTAACCGACAACTGTACCAAGCTGTTTTTGTCGACCATAACCATCTTAACCTGCCGCTCTTCATCTGTAATTACATAATTAATCGTTAGTTCACTTGAAGTGCCGGCAGTCGTATTAACCGCGATAACCGGAAACGAACGGTGGACTGATTTATGCAGCCCTTCATAATCGCAGATATGCCCCCCGTTTGTTTTGATAATCCCGATCGCTTTCGCACAGTCCTGGGGAGAACCGCCGCCAATCGACAAAATAACGTCACTGGCCGACTTATTGAGCATTTCAAGACCGCGATGCACGATAGCGCTTGTCGGATTCGGCTCTACTTCATCAAACAGGCTATAAGAGACATTGATGCCATCCAGAACATCCAGCACCTTTTGCGCAATTCCCGTTTTCACCAAAACTTTATCCGTAACGACAAATGCTTTTTTATACCCAGCTGCCTGGACGAAATTTCCCATTTCTTGAAGACATCCTTGACCTATTAAATTAACGGATGGAACATAGAATGTTCTACTTGTAGTCATTTTTATCCGCCTTTCTAGTTTGTTATTGACTTATAGCTATTTAAAACCATAAATCGCAATTGACAAACAGTACGTCTTTTCTAGTTATTTCAAAATAGCAAAGTATTAGAGAAAAAGCTTTAGTCTTGACACCAACCGCACAGCGCCGGCCGTTTTGGCTTTGTCTAAACATGGGGGAAAACATCTCGATGAATGATGTCGGTGACATTTTGAAATAAGAACGCCAGATTTCAAACGAATACAATCCTACGGCAACCTGGTTTATCTATCTATAAGCACTACAGCTTGAACCCTATGAACTTATCAGAGCAGTATTTGTTCAGTTTTCGATACCGGCAGCATCCATTCCATAGCGTTCCTGTTGAATGTTCTTCAACGATTTTCCACGTGTTTCAGGAGCCATAAGTACCCCGATGATGAAATGCAAAACCAGAAAACCAATCATAATCAGTCCGGAAGTTTTGAAGCCTAGCTGCGAAATCATAACCGGAACGACGAGAGAAATCAGACCCACGCCGATGCGGACGAGGAAAAACATGAAGCCTTGCGCTTTGGCGCGATAGCGGGTATGAAATAATTCACTAGACCACAAACCGTAAAAAGCTTGCGCTCCGAAGCCGGCTGCCACCCCCCAAAGGAAGACAAACAGCCAAAGTTCTGTTATGCCCATGCCGCCGAATACAAGTACAGCCCAGGCTGCCACCCCCATGATCGCTCCAATTGAGAACAGAAGCTTCCGGTTTACCTTGTCACCCAGCTTTATAAAAATAATGTATGTCGACAGCACCGTAAATATCCAGAGAGTTCCCTGCAGCAAGTTGGCCTGTGCGGCTGAAAGTCCGCCGACGGTTTCATAAATAAACGGCATGAAATATCCCATTGTTCCTGCTACAAGGTTCCAGAAAAAATAAATTCCCACAAGCAAAACGAGCGCTTTCAAGTTTGCTTTAACCGTAAACAGCTCTTTAATGCCGCTTGACTCCACATTGCCTTTTAATTTGCCTGCTTGTTCACGCGCTTTTTCTTCTGACCATATCTTGGACTCGTTGATTTGCTGTTGCATGATCCAGGTAATTAAAGCGATTACAAATAGTAACAAGAAAATGATGCGGCTGCCCAGCAGATTGAGCGGAGCAAGAAACACAGACAGAAACAGAGCAATCGCCGGTCCTACTGACCATGCCAATTGTCCCCATCCTACGCGTGCTGCCCTTTCACCGTCCGGAGCTTCCTCTGCAATATAAGTCCATGCCGCCGGAATACCCGCACCAACGGCAATACCCGTAATGACATAACCAATTAAAAGCATTGGGAAATTAAATGAACATGCAATAAGCAGAACACCCAGCATATAGACAATCAGATCATACTTGTAAATGAATTTCCGGCCGTATTTGTCTACCAGCGCCCCGCCGATCAATGCTCCGACTGCCGCACCAAATCCGTTGGCGCTGAGAGCTCCAAGGAGGCCTACTTTATAATCGGACAAGTGCAAATAATTGACCCATAGCGACAGTCCGCCAGCTCCAGCAACGATCGAACCGGCTTCCAAAAAATTCGACATAGCGACAGTGATCGTCGATTTCAAACTGCCTTTCGATGATTCGGACATGATTCTTTCCCCTTTCAGGAATAATTGTTATTCGCTAGAGATGTGTTCCCGAAACGAAGCGGGAACACGGAAAATAAATTACCGCAAATAAAATACCTGTTTTAAATCTGTCGAAACCGGGCTGTTGTCCACATTCGTCTTCATTAACGGCGCCATGTAATCCCACCATTTACGGCAGATTGCCGTATCAGAGATTTGCATCCATTTGTCTTTGTCCTCAATTTCCAAGTAAGCAAACAGCTGACCGGACTGTTCGTCCAGAAAGATACTGTAGTTATGTGCGCCATGAGCCTTCAGTTCCTTCTTCATTTCAGGCCACAATTCATCATGACGCTTCGCATATTCATCATAATGTTCCGGAAAAAGATACATGATACTCGCTGTGCGGATCAAACGGCATTCCTCCTGTCAAAATGAATTAAACATTTAAAACTCCTGCGCGGGGCGTAACTTGAAATGCGTCCGCCAAGTCCTGAAGCTGGCGGTCTGTAATGGTTTGTTTAATACCGCCCTGGGAGCAAACGGCTGTATATACTTCAGCCCCTTTTTCAGCGGTCTCGATTAAGCCGAACGTATCATCCATTGTTGGCCCTGCCCCGAAGATGCCATGATGAGGCCATAGGACAATGCGCATATCGGCCATTTTCTCGGCAGTTGCCTTCCCGATCGAATCCGTACCAGGCACCATCCAAGGAATGACTCCGACACCTTCCGGAAACACCACAAGGCATTCCGTGCACATTCGCCACAACGTGCGTGTAAACTTTACTTCATCAAGATCATGCGTAAATGTCATCGCAATCAAATGGGTAGCATGACAATGAATAATTACGCGGTGAGTTGGGTCAACAGACAAACGCTTCGCATGGTTCATCAAGTGAGTCGGAAGCTCGCTTGTTGCCAGTCCGCCGTCTTCAAGGCCCCACAATAGTTCGTAAGCGCAGCCGTCTTTGGCAATACGGATGATTCCAACATTCAGGGCAGGCGTATCAATCACGTTTTTAAAGTACTTTCCTGACCCGGTTACGATAAAATAACGTCCTGCCAGAGCGGAAGCGTCAAATTTCATTGGAACAACCCGTCTCACGCTGTTTAGATCAAGATATGGAGCCAGTTCTTCTTCGCTCAGCAAATAACTGATGTTTCCCCCATTTCGTTCATCCCAACCCAAACGGTACAAGTTAGAGGTGGTTTTCGTCATTTCTTTCATAAATGGTGCAGTTAAAATATCCAGCAGCATAACCCTAAATCCCCCTTCAAATCGCTCTCTGTTTCAATACGCTTTCTTCATACCGTTTAACTTCCTGTAGCCATTGCCCACGCACTGGGACACCTTGCTGCTCGCAGAAGTAATCCCATACCGCGCCAAACGGATACATTTTCAATTCTTCACGCAGCGCGAGACGCGATGTATAATCACCCGCAAGCTCCATCTGCTTCAACTGATCGGCCGGTTCAAGCATAGAGCGCAGCAACGCTTTTTGCATGTTCTGTGTTCCGATAACCCATGCGGCAATCCGGTTAATACTTGCATCAAAAAAATCAAGGCCGATCGCCGTCTTGAACAGCAGATCATGTGTGATAAGTTCACGTGCGATTTCAAGCAGTTCGTCATCCAGCGTAACAACATGGTCGCTGTCCCAGCGTACAGGACGGCTCACATGCAGCAGCATCCCGCTAGCGAATAGAGACAAAGCAGAAAGTTTGTTGGATACGACCTCTGTTGGGTGGAAGTGTCCAGCATCCAGGCAAATCATCTTGTTGCGGGTTAAACCATATCCCATATAAAATTCATGCGAACCGACCACATAGCTTTCGGAACCGATCCCAAACAGCTTGCTTTCTACGGCATCCAGATTATAGCGTTCATCAATTTTTTCAGCGAACACTTCATCCAGTGCCGATTCAAGACGCTTCCGAGGCCCCAAACGGTCTACCGGGACATCCTTGAATCCGTCAGGAATCCAGACGTTTGTAATACATGTTTGCCCCGTTTCTTTTCCGAAGTATTCCCCTACTTTTCTGGCCCGCTTGCAGTGTTCAATCCAGAATGAACGAATGTCCGGATTTGGGTGGCTCAATGTAAACCCATCGGCCGATTTCGAATGTGAAAAACATGTTGGATTAAAGTCAAGCCCCAATCCCTGTTCTTTTGCCCAAGATACCCATTTTTCAAAATGACGGGGTTCGATTTCATGAAGATCAACTTTTTCTTCTGTATCCATGTAAATCGCATGCAGATTCAGCTTATGCTTTCCGGGAATAAGCGAGAATGCCTTTTCCAGATCCTGCCGCAGCTCTTCTGGAGTGGTCGCCGCCCCTGGATAGTTGCCTGTAACAGAGATCCCGCCGGTCAATTCTTGGTCTTGATTCATAAAACCGCGTACATCATCACCTTGCCAACAATGCATTGAGATTTTGACATCCGCTAACTTCTTGATCACTTCCTCTGTGTCAATTCCATGAGACGCATACAACTCTTTTGCCTGCTGATAGTTTTGATTAATCAACGTACTCATCATTTGTTACCTCCTTAAATTGTTTTATCAGTTTTTCGCGCTCCAGAGCCCGAGGCTCAAACTTGCCGATTTCAAATGAACTCCGGATGAGCCGTCTTGCTTCCTCGAGCGTTGCCACCTCGCCAGCCGCCATCATCTGCACCAGCACATTGCCTATCGCCGTTGCCTCTGCAGGTCCTGCATAGACGGTTTTTCCACTTACATCAGCGGTCAGCTGGTTTAGATAAGCGTTTTTTGCCCCGCCCCCGACAATATGAACGGTTTCAATGGATTTGCCTGTCAGCTCAGTAAGCTTGTTCAAAACAATGGCATAAATAATGGCCAGATTCGAGTAAACACATCCCGCAAGCTCACCCGCCGTTTCCGGAACCTTCTGATTTGTTCTGGCGCAGTATGCTTGTATCTCAGCGACCATATTGTGTGGATTCAAAAAGCGGTCTTCATTGAAATTAACAAATTGCTGAAATGGCTTTTCCTTTTTCGCTTCAGCAACGAATCTATCAAAATTGTAATCTTGCGGCAGTATTTTCCGGATTTCCTGCATCACCCACATACCGATGATATTTTTGAGAAAACGCGTCGTACCGTTCATTCCGGCTTCGTTCGTAAAAGCTTCCTTGAAAGCCGCTTCGGTTACAATTGGATATACCGATTCAATCCCGATCAAAGACCAGGTGCCACTGCTAAGGAAAGCCCAATTGTTTCCATCTCCGGGGGTTCCGACAACAGCCGATGCCGTATCGTGGGAAGCTACAGTATACACGTCGCAATCAGGAAGGTCGTAAGAAGGGAACAAGGTTGGATCCAACTTACCGATGAATGTGCCTGGCTCCACAATCTCAGGAAACTGATCCGGCTTTAAGCCGATAACCTTTAACAGTTCCTCGTCATATGTTTTTGTTTGCAAATTAAAGAGTTGCGTTGTCGAGGCGTTTGTTACCTCATTAACTGCTTTTCCGGTAAGCCGGTAATTCAGATAGTCGGGAATTAAGAGAATTTGCTTGGTTTGTGCAAGCTTATCTTTTTCTTCTTCATACAATTGATACAACGTGTTGAATTGAAGAAACTGGATGCCTGTCTTGCGGTAAATTTCTTCCTGCGAAATTCTGTTGAACACCTTTCCCATCGTTTCCGCCGTACGTGAATCCCGATAAGAAACGGCTTCTTGCAAGCGCTTTCCACCATCGCCAAGAAGGAGATAATCAACTGCCCACGTATCAATTCCTACCATACAACTGTTATGCCCACGAGATTTTACAATCGCCAGTCCTTTAATTGTCTCCGTCAACAAGTGGTCTATGTCCCAAACACATTTTCCATGGTGGTTGGTGAAGCCATTGGCGAACCTATGAACCTCTTGCAGCTGCAGTTTTCCCTCCTCCATGCTGGAGAGTATGAGTCGTCCGCTGGAAGCACCTATATCAACAGAGACGTATACATGATTCATTCCGCTCTCACCTTACCTTTCACATCTTGAGGAATGTGTATTGTAGCCTGCAAGTCTAGATTAATCCCAAAACAAAAATAAATCAACACTATTATTTTTGTTTTGTTTGTATTTTATGTGTATTTTTTATTAAACAAAGAAAAAAACAGAGTGATCCAGTCTAAAAGTCATAACCATGTCACTTTGATCTGATACTAAGTATGGGATGCTGTTTCGGCAGTCTCACACACACAACTCCCCTTTCCCTCTTCCATCCAGAAATATCCTCTATGGGTATTCCTCTTGTTATCGATTGCCTTTTTCTTAAGTGATGTAACAAAGAAATATTAAAGATTCATTTCGATGGAAAATAAGAGGAGTGAATGGAATCAAGTTTATTTAACTTAATAAGCAAGCAGTGTCAATGGTAGACTAAATGCAGAAGTCAACCGACCGAATTGCTTGCAATCATGACCGAACACGGGATTGGACTTCTACAATCAGTATTAAACAAAAGGTCTTGTTTGATTAACGACATCTTTAGTTAAGATGGGCGAACCTATATGAATAGATAATGATAGAATAGATGCACCGAATATAGCGGTAGAAGCTGGTTGTTGCCGCCTTAGTGTTCCTGACAGACATATCCGGCGTAATCGGCAAGTAAAATGTCGCCTTTTGCTAGTTACAGAGCGACATTGGATAGGTAAAGTTAAAACTGTCCCGTCAACATGGTGGAACGCACTCACAACAAAAAGCAAAAGGAGGGCTCATATGTATGACGTCTCATGCTCGTATTAAAATCCCGGCAGGATTTTGGACAGGCTTGCGCCAGTTAGGGATTGCCGCCCATGATGTGGTTCGAAAAGCACGGCTGCCGCTCACCATTATCACTGAACCAGTTGTCACCACCACCCAATATTTCGCGATCTGGCAGGCTTATTCAGATCTCATCGATGACACGGCCAAAGGAATCATCGAGCTTGTGACCGCCTTTGAAACAGCACATTATCCGCCGGCCGTCTTAGCGACTTACCATGCTCGTGACTACCGCGACGCTCTAAAAAGAATGGCCCGGTACAAACAACTGTGCCCTCCCGAAAGCTTGCGCATCACCGAGGAAGGCGAGCACTGTACAATCGAACTGGAATGGTTGAATACCGAGCAAGCCGGTCCGCCGATGCTGGTTGGTATCACACTGGCATTTCTTCTGGAGCTTGGCCGCCGGGGCACAGGTCAACCTTTGACGGCGAGGCTCGTCGAATTTTCGCACTCAATGGGCGACGTACAGGCGCTTGAAGCTTACTTCGGCTGCCGTATCCGGATTGGTGCCAATTGTAACCGGTTGACGCTGCATCGAGGAGATCTGGACCGCCCCTTTGTCTCGTACAACGCAGAGCTGCTGGAGATTCTAACTCCCGCGCTGGACCAATCGCTGGATGAGCAGAAACACAGCCTCTCAATCACCGAGATGGTCAAATGGATCATGAAACGGAGCCTGACAGCAGGACGTCCCGACATTCAGACTGTCGCAAGCGAGTTGGGGATGAGCGATCGCACCTTACAGCGCCGGCTTACCGACGAAGGCACGAGTTCCAAGCACCTGTTGACACAAGTCCGGCATGAGCAGGCACGAGAGTACTTGGCAGACCCCTCGCTCGATATTAAAGAAGTGGCCTTTCTGATTGGATATGAAGACCAGAACTCATTCTACCGGGCCTTCCGCCTTTGGGAAGGCGATACTCCTTCAAATTGGCGCACTGAACATTTAGGTACAAACCCGATCAATTGACTTTGTCCTACAATAATTTGCCAACACTATATTTAAAGAAGGATAAATCATAATCAAAAGGAGAAATTGATGATGGATATGGGATTACGCAATAAAACAGCTTTAGTCACAGGATCAACGAAAGGCATAGGCAAAGCAATTGCCATTGAACTTGCCAAAGAAGGTGTCCATGTCCTGATTAATGGACGAAATAGTGAAGAGGTAGAACGCACTGTCAATGAAATAAAAGCGGATTTCCCTGCTACCTCTCCTCAAAATGCCGCAGCCGATATTGTGGATATGAAGCAGAGAGAAGCTTTATTTGAAAAATACCCTGCCATTGATATTTTAGTTAACAATATGGGTATTTATGAAATGATGAAATATGAAGACGTTGACGATGAAGTATGGGAAAAATACTTTCGCACTAATGTTCTTGCCGCAAACGGCTTGTCTAAATATTATTTACCTAAAATGCTGAAGAATAATGATGGCCGCATTATCTTTATCGCGAGTGAAGAAGCCATTATGCCTTCAGGACAAATGCCTCAGTATTGTATGACAAAATCAATGCTATTATCATTATCAAAAAGTTTATCTAAATTAACAAAAGGAACAGAAGTGACAGTCAATACGATCATGCCAGGACCGACACTCTCTGAAAATGTGCAGCAAATCATTGAGGGTTTGTATCCTAATGAAAAGATGACTTTTTCAGAAAAAGAGAAAGAATTTATGGAGGCAAACCTGCCCCAATCTGAAATACAGCGATTTATTAAGCCCTTTGAAATAGGCAGGCTGGCTGCATTTGTATGCAGTCCTTATGCATCCGCATTTAAAGGTTCTCCAATCCGTATGGATGGCGGAATGGTGCCGACTATTTTTTAATCAAGGGCTTTGGGTTTTCAGGCGATCCGTCAGCCTGTCACCGGCATCATCAATCATCATGAGCACCGATAATCATAAAACAAGCTGGTGGCAATAACCACCAGCTTGAAAACATATTCTTTATGGAGTGAACTCCTCGGCAACACACCATGATCACCTGCTCTTTTTTAGGATAGCAGGTGCTTGGGACGCAAACTTATTTTGCTTTGACTTTTAATTGGATACTGTTGGACTTATAGATTAATTTCACTTTGTACTTGCTTGGCAACCCCACGGTCTCGATTGAGGAAAATGAGCCATGACGCTTATGATAGGTGATGATCGTGGACCCATCAGCCGGTACGTAATGGTCCGAAAAACGGAGACGCAATGTCCCTTTCATTTTTGCCTTGCCCTTAATGTTGAGCAGATCTTGTTTACCGCGAAGATTGAGCTCAAGTATACCCTTGGCAGATTGTTTGTAGTCTCCCCCGATGATCAGTTTTCCTGACACTTCTTCTTTCAGGGTGCCTCCGTTGTTTGAAACATCGCCTCTCCCAAAGGCTGTCTTCGAGTCGCCTTCAAGTGTTCCCTGATCAATCCGCGTACCGCCGGAATATGTATTGTTCCCCTCCAGCTTTAAAGCACCTGTCCCTTTTTTTGTCAGCTTTCCAGTACCGGAGATATCGTTGCGCCAGCGATCCAACGCATGGAAGCCGCCTTTGGAAGAATCCATGGTCACGGTAACATCTTTGGCAAAAGCGCCATACCCATCGGCGGCGGAAAAGAGATCAAGCCGTCCCCACCCTTCAGCATCATCAAGAACAGGATAGCCGGAAGGAAGACCGGTAGTGGCTAAAATCCACCGGCGCTGCGTGTTGTCAAGGTATGGAAAACGTGTTTCCAGCAAGACTTCAGCTCTCTTAGGAACCGCCATCGGTTTAGTTGGCCGATGAATTTGGCCAAATCCATATGTCAGTCGTTGGATATATTGTTTTTTATTCGCGTGATAATCGCTGAACCGGTCTTCCGCTGTCCCGGTTTGCGTTAACAACTTGCTGCGGGCTTCAGCATAAGCAGCCTTTTTCAACCTTTCATTGGCTGGATCAGATAGGATAGCGGCCGCCAATGCGGTTCCCATTACACGTCCTCCCATTACATCAAGCGGGGAATGCATCCCGGCAACAATACGGTTATGGCCGAGTTCCGAAGCCCTGGTAAGCAGTTCCTGATAACGCTCCGGGATGGCATAGGCCATAGCAAAAGCGCTGAGATATGCGGCATTCGTATGTCCGCTGGGAAACCCTCCATCTTTGCTAGGATCAGGATTTATAGCGGGAACAAGGGTTGGTACAATGACTGAATTGCTTTTCCAGCGAAACGGACGGGGATAATTAAAGTATCCCTTAGCCGGGTTTGCTGAAGAATAAGTACCTCGTAAAGTATTGACCAAGCCCACGATGTTTCCAAGATGAGAACCCGTACTGCCTGCATTGGTTCCTTTATCATCATATTTTTTAATCAAGGCATCTGCCGGGATACTGTTGATCGTTGTCGTGGCTCCCGCATTCATCCGATATACATCGGTAAGCGGACCAAGACCGTCAATCACACTGTAGCTCTGATTCCTGCGATCATCAAAATATGCAGCATTTTCCTCACTAAAAGTACGGCGTTCAGCAATGTCAACAACTTTTTGAATGTTGGCATCCAACACGCTGCTGTTCAGTTTGGTACCGCTATTCCAGGTACTTCCGGGAGTCCAAAGCTTATTAAATCCGGAAAGTACCCCGATCACCGGATTAGAATTCACTGTAATATTAGCAGAGCTGTTATTTTTGTAATGATCTGCGAAATATCCTGCAGGGGGCGGCGTCGGCGGGGCTACTGTTTTTGCTTTAGCTGTTGCGCCCGCATTGCCTACACTCAGGGAACTTTGCAAGAGTGCCAGAGAACATACAGCCACCAATAAATGCTTCCTCATCCTTGGTAATTTCATTTACATCATATCCCCCTTGCTCTTCATTCTATCTCCAACAAGCTATTAGTTATCTATGATCGTAACTTACATTTGTTAATGAAATCGTGTTATTTCATTAATATTTTGTTTATATTTTTCAGCTTCACCCTCCAACATTAACCTTTAGTCTTAAAACCGGTAAACAAAGACGTCATCGGCACATACAGCTCGGGCCTGGAGCTAGAAAAAGTCACCTTCGGCCCTTGATTCGAAGAAGGGAAAATCCGGTCGCAAAATCGCATAGGAGCGCTGGATCTTCCCCGGATTGTGAAGCACGCTGACAGGCTGAGAAGGAGAAACAGAAGAAATTTATAGAGGGCGAAAAGCCGCTGACTTCCCGTCAGCAGCTCACAACGAATAGCTCTTCATTCCATTAAAAATCTACAATGACATAGATCCATTTCCACCTTTGATCAACCAATAATATGTTCCTTAAAAGGTCACGGGTGATGAGAAAACGATCCAGGACAAAGGCATCATGCCAAAAATAATACCGGCATGTTGTAAATCACAGAGCCCCCCCATTTCCCCAGCGAAAAGCAAGTGAACGTAAAAAAAGAACCCTGAAAAGAAAAAGGGTTCTAATCGCAGCTGTAAATTTTTACAAAGGATGGAAGCGTCTCTTTTAAGCCCCCGGTAAATTCCTTTCGAGGGCTTACAGCTTTCCAGTTAAAAACTGCGCTTCGCCAAGCCCGAAACTCCAATCGGCATCACCATTTTCGGTAATGGACACCATTACATCTTCTGGGGAAATACCGCATTCCGCTTCAAGCTTTTCAGCCAGCAAAGCGTACAATTTCTCTTTTTGGCTCTTCGTTCTTGTTTTACTGGTGATGCTGATCACAACCAAATCTTTAGATCTATTCAACCCCAAGCCTGTATCCTGGATAATGAGCTCATTCGCCGGGTGCTGATGTACAATTTGATAGCGGTCTCTCTCCGGAACGTTAAACGCTTCTACCATCGCGCAGTGGGCGGTATCTAACAATGTTTTTAATGCTTTTTCATCGCGGCCTTCGATTAGATCGAAACGTAATAATGGCATGTTGTATACTCTCTCCTTCATCATTTTTGATCTTGCTCAAGAAATCAAAGGTTCGGTTTTTTTCCGCCCTTGATCCATTGTTTCGATTTACAAGACAATGGATAGATCAAACTGATAAAAACATAACATATAACCAAAATATAATCAACATTTTATCAACTTATCATTTTGTTATCCACAAGAGTTTTCCAAAAATCAGTTGACATTAATTCCTTAGGAGATTAGTATGTAAATAACAGTTAACCAACAAGTGACAATCATATAATCATAAAATATTTTTTTGATATTCTACGAAAGCGTTTTCTTTCGGCTCGTTACTCACGGATTCCTGCCTCCGCATCCGGCTCCTACCGCTATCTCTGTCGCTTATGGCGAGAATATCGGGCAAGTGCTGCTGCTCGGTATCATCATCGCAATTCCGACGGCTGTGATCGCTGGTCCGTTATTTCGCGATGAAGAGGTTTCCGAATGCGTATCAAAAGAGCGGAAATTTATCGGCTTTAGGGCCGAGAAAGACATTTCAGCTTGAGGAAACACCGGGATTTGGCATCAGTGTGGTCACCTCATTATTTCCGGTTATCTTTATGGCTGTCGCAACTATTTTTTCTTTCGTATTTAAAGGAGATTCGAAAGGAAAAGAAATCATTGAATTTATCGGTACGCCGGGAACCGCTATGCTGATTTCTCTTTTGCTTGCCATTTATACAATGGGATATGCGCGCAAGATTTCGATGCAGGAAATTGGAGAATCTTTATCGCAGTCGATTTCACAAATTGCCATGATGTTATTAATCATAGGAGGCGGCGGAGCGTTTAAACAGGTGCTTATTGACGGCGGCGGCGGTGATTATGTTGCCGATCTGTTCAGCCGGACAACTATGTCGCCTCTCTTAGTTGCGTGGATGATTGCTGCCGTTCTCCGGCTTTGTTTAGGCTCTGCCACAGTGGCGGCGCTGACCACTGCGGGAATGGCTGCTCCCCTCATGACGGCGGGGGATGTAAATCCAGGGTTGATGGTGCTGGCAACCGGGGCGGGAAGCGTGATTGCCTGCCACGTAAACGATGCCGGCTTTTGGATGGTAAAAGAATTTTTCGGACTGACTATGAAGGAGACATTTCAAACATGGACGCTTTTGACGACGGTGCTTTCTGTCACGGCTGCGTCCTATTGGCGGGATTGTTGATTTCATAAGAACTAGTGCAGGACGGGCGGAACATATTGAAGTTTTTAAACAAGAGCCTTATAAAGAACTCCCTGATAAAATCAATCGGCGCCGGATCAATTCATCGTCGGCCGCTTCGGCCTTGCTTTGAAGATAGAGAAAACACAGCACGAGTTCGCCAAGGCGTTCGGGATCCCACGGGGCTATGTGTCCCGGATCGAAAAAACGGGCGCTGATGAAGATGTTTTTTTATCGGGCTGAGGAGAAGATGCTGAAGAGGACAAATCGCAAATGAAGAGATAATAAGAATAAGGGCTAGGATAATAAAACCCTAGCTCTTTTTGTATTCTAATATTTATATAGATCTACCATAAAATAAAAAAATTCCTCGTGGGAAACCGGTCAAGTGCGAAAAGAAGTCACACTGATTTTCCCCATTTTCCAAATATTCTTCCTATTGCCGCAACAAATGTAAGGATAAACGGTAAGGCCACGACAAAGCATATCAAAGGCACCCACTTTGATATGCCAGTTATGTAATGAAGCATTGCTGTTAAAAGAGTTAAGCAAACCAAGGTAATAGTGACATGTCGAACGGATTTTTCACTTCTCTTATACTTTTCAATCAGGGTTGATCGATCAGTATATATCGGAGAAGTCCCCGGCTCAGCGGCGAAGATGTGCATCCCGTGGTAAGAGCATATATGTGCCCATCCTGCGGCTGCAAACGTTTCTATATAATCCTCAAAGCCGTCTTCATCAATATCCTGATAATCAATACTGTACGTCAAATTCTTCGAATCGGCTTTTTTTAGCCTATACCCCATAAATGCAAATGAGTCGAGCACCCAGCCTTTGCTGGCCATATCACTGAGTTTTTTCATATCTTTTTCTTCTGAAAAGGCCAAGCCATCGGACATGATATATTTTCTTTGTTTCATATTAATCCCCTTTCAATTGTTGAAAAGCGAGCTCTCCGTGCTCAGCCATCACTCTTTTGCGTTGAATTTCTTTTTTTAATAATTCTCGGCCGTGCAGAGTTGTTTGGTATACTTTGCGGCGCGGGTTGTCGTTGTCTACAAGTTGAATGACCCCTGCTTGAAGTAATTTCTTTAACAGTGTGTATAGAGTAGCCGGACCGATAGCAAATGAATCGTCGGTCATCTCCTCTATTTCCTGCATGATGGAATATCCATGTTTTGGTTCTAGCAATGTTAAGACGATGTAATACGCTGGATCGGTGAGCTGATCCATTTCCTGTGAACGCTGCTTTGGCAAGTGGTCACCTCATTTCTTATATCAATAACTAATATATCACTTATTGATATAATAGAATTTTCCTTTTGATTTGTCAATACGATATTCTTTCTGAATTCTGTCATCATAAAGAAACCACCGCCGGCTGAGATCACTTTTTTGGTATCACAGATAGACTACCGCCTTTCCCGGCTCCGGCCGCTCTATCACTCATATTTTTCCATCCGGATTCTCAAATGTTCGTTTTCCTCTTTTTACTTTCTAAGAAAAAAGAGCTCCTCCAAAAAGAGGAACTCGTACTTTACGAATGAATCAAAACGCCGTCTCTGTATTTGCTTTTCAATTCCGGCCAATACGCTTTGTTCGCCTCGATTAAATCGTCCAAAACGGCTTTTGCCACTTTTGAGGAAGGAAGTGTTTTGTTTAATGTGAAGGCTTGCAGCGCTTTCTCATAAGATCCTTCTGTTATCGCTTCTACCAGGATTTTTTCCGAGGCCAGCTGCTGATCGATCATGGCTTTGTAAAAGTACGGAATGTCCCCGACATATTCAGGTGCCGGACCGTCGGCATTGATCAGGCAAGGCACTTCGACCATGGCATCATCCGGAAGATTCGGGATTGTGCCGTTGTTTTCAACCATGACAAGGTACCGTTTCCCTAAATTTTTCGCCAGAGATACGGTGACATCCACGATGAAAATGCCATGCACGCCTACATGGAACTGATCGGAAAGCACACCCGTCTCTTCATATTGCTTAACGGTTTCAAACAATGTTTTTTCGCGGCCGTTCATGACCTCATTTGCCCTTGTATATTCTTTATTCGATGTCTCCACAATCAAATCTGGCAAAAGATAGTATTGCAAATAAGGATTTGGGATGTATTCCGGAAAAAAGTCCATTATCAATTTGATATTTTTAAAGGTTTTGATCCAAGATGCGTCCGCATGCCGATAATCGATTTTGGAAATATCCTCTGTCAGTAATCCGTGTTTATGGATATGCTCCCGGAGCTCAGGCAGACGGTCAACGCCGTAGACTTCGACTTTTGTAAACCAGCCGAAATGATTCAGACCGAAGTAGTCAACAACCAGATCTTCCCGGTTGACGCCGAGGATGGCGCTCATATTGCGCATCGTTGCAACCGGCATATCACAAATATTCAGGACTCTCGCTTTCGGACGCAGTTTCCTTACGGCTTCCGCCACTATTGACGCAGGGTTGGAGTAATTGACGATCCAGCAAGTCTCTTTTGCATATTGTTCAACAAAATCAATTAATTCCACCATTGGGGAGATCGTTCTTAACCCGTACGCCAATCCGCCGGGTCCGCATGTTTCCTGGCCGACAACATCGTGGGAAAGAGGGATTTTTTCATCAAGTTCCCTCATTTTATATTTTCCTACCCTCATTTGGGCGAACACAAAATCTGCGTCTGTAAATGCCGTCTCTGGATCAGTTGTGTCCACGATGACAATCTTGTCTGTATATTCGGAGATAACCGCTTTCGCTGCAATGACCACCTTTGATTGGCGCTCGCCGTCGATATCATAAAAACGAATTTCTGATAACGGAAGGTCTTCCAATCGTTCCATTAAGCTTCTGATAATCCCAGGGGTATACGTGCTTCCGCCTCCTGCAATGGCTAATTTGTACGTTTTCATTATGTAACGCCTCCTAATGTCATATCCACTTGATCCCTAACATGTTTTACATGTAGTCCATAGACGACTTGTACATTGTTGCCGGATTTTATCACACCTTTTGAGCCGGTTTGTTTTAAGGTTGCTTCGTCAACGATAGTTGGATCTTTTAAAATCAGCCTTAATCTCGTATAACAATTATCTACATTTTCAATATTGTCTTTTCCGCCCAATGCCTGGATGATCGTTTCACCGAGACCGGAGGCGGCGGTATGTCCTGCAGCTGTTTCCCGCTGTGCGGCATATTCCTGTGTCGCCGCTGTACCGGAAGGCACCTCATCCTCTTCACGGCCGGGTGTTTTTAAGTTCAGTTTTACAATCAGGAACCGGAAAGTGACAAAGTATAGCGCGAACATGATCAAGCCAACAACAATAAACATCGGCCAATTCGATTTTGTTGTACCGAGCGGCAAATTGTACAGCAGGAAGTCGATGATCCCGTTCGCACCGATTGCATGTACGTCGAAAATGCTGAGAAGCATCATTCCTGTACCGGCAAGAACGGCATGCACAACAAACAGGATCGGCGCGACAAATAGAAATGAAAATTCCAATGGCTCTGTTACGCCTAAAAGAAATGAAGTAACGGCTGCCGGCAGTAAAATGGCTTTTGCCTGTTTCTTTTTCTTTTTACTGGCAGTGGCATACAATGCCAGCGCAGCCCCCATCAACCCGAACATCTTGCTTAACCCGCGGGCATCCCAGTTTACTGTGCCGCTGAGCACTTTCACCGATTTATCGGCCATTTCGGCAAAGTAAATATTTCTGGCACCGTAAATCATATCGCCGCCGATATGGGCTGTTCCGCCTAATTCTGTATACAGGAAAGGCGTATAGATGAGATGGTGCAGCCCTGTCGGTATAAGAATTCTTTCGAGAAAACCGTATACCAAAAATCCGAACACACCTAAATCTTTAATGCTGTTTGCCAGCCATGTAATGCCGTTTTGGGCAAACGGCCAAAATTCCGAGGCCAGCGCGCCAAGAATCATCGCGCTCGGAATCGCCAAAATGGCGACAAACCGATGGCCGGAATAAATTTGCATCACGCCTTTAAATTGTTTGTCACAGTATTGATTGTGAAGAACACTGACAAGCGCTCCTAGTAAGATCCCTGAAAATACACCCATTTCAAGAACTTGGACATTTAAAACAAGTGCCTGACCGGATGCTTGCATCTGATCAGCAGGAACTAAGCGGTTCGACAGCTGCATCACCTGGTGCATCGCGTTAATAAAAATGACAAAGGATACCAGACCTGTTAGCGCGGCATAGCCTTTATCTTTTTTCGCGAGTCCGATCGGAATGCCGACAGCAAAGACCAGCGCCAGGTTTTGAAGAATAGAAACCGCTGAACCGGATATAAATTGCCCGAAGTGCTGTATGAAGGGATAATTGAGAAAAGACACGTACTTTGCCAGATTGCCGTTCCCAAAAACATTCCCGAATGCGATAAACAGCCCGATGATCGGCAATATCAAAATCGGCGCAAATAATGATTTGCCAAAAAGCTGCAGCCCATTTAAAACCCTTTTCATCCCAACCTTCCTTTCGCATAAAGTAAGCGTTATCAATTACAAACAAAGTATAGCGCCGGGTCCACGATTAAAAAAGAGATTTCGTCGAATCTGTATCATGTCAACAAATGATGTGAAATGTCACAGGAATTAAAACTCCTTGATAATGCCTTTTTGGATAGCGAGGCTTAACAAGGTATCAATCAGCAGCATCATATTGGATTCATAAGAAGTGACCTGAAACTCCTGCTGGGATTCAATCGTCGGGTCGATAACGGGAAAGACAAGATCAGCCAGTGAAGCGTTTGTGCTGTGTTTATTTCCGGTAAACAGAATCGTCTTCAATCCATTGTTTTTGGCAATCTTGACTTTTTCAATCACACGATTCGTTTCTCCGGAGCGTGAAAATACGATGAATAATTCGTACTTCTGGATGTTGTTCCAAAATAAAGCGCGGCTGTCGCTTGTAGAGGAGTTCGATACATAGTAGCCGAACAGTTCCATCTTTTTAGCAAGGTAATTGGAGAAAGTAGTTGAAAATCCTGCGCCGTAAAAATAAATTTTTTGGCATTTCTGAAGTTGCTCCAGGAAGACCTGAACATGCGTTTCATTTAGTGAAAGAAATGTGAGTTCGTAATTTTGCATAAATTCTTTTCGCTTTGTTTCCAGCGGACTATGAATCCCTTCGAGGAACTCCGCTTCTGTATCCGGCATTTTGGCAACTTTGAGCCCCAGGTTATAAATAAACTCGGTATATCCGCTAAAACCGAGTTTTTTACAAAGCCGCAGAATGGAAGTCGTGGAAACAAACAGTTTATTGGCAGCTTTTCTTATACTTAATTGCTCCCCTTCCATCTTTTTTTGAATGAGAAAGGACAAAATATCTTTTTCAGACTGATTTAAGTTTCTGTCCATTGCATAGTCCATTAATATTTTATCGGTCGTATTCAAAAATGAGTCCCCCTCGTGTACACGATGTTCGTTTTAATCCCTGCTTTTTCGCCAATTCCTATTATAATCGTGCGCTAGATTTCAGTTCAATCAGCATGGATGGTCATCGCAGACCCTGCGGGAAAATCAGTTGTTGTCAACCGCTCCAGCCTTTTTTCATGAATATTACTGGTTGTGAAATAACGCACTTGATGGGTTATACTAAAAATCGGAAATAGATTGGGAAGAAATGATACTTAAACTGACAAGACATAGTCTAATTCAAAGAAATAAGTTAATTCAATGATAAAGGTGGGTTTATATGCCTAAAATTGATAATATGCTGGCAATTCTATGGATGCTTAGTTCAGGTGAAAAAATTACCGCAAAACAAATGTCTGAAAAGTTAGAGATGAATATAAGGACTGTGTATCGTTATATTGATACACTTTCAACAAGCGGTGTACCTATCATTTCAGACACGGGACATAACGGTGGATACACTTTATTGGACAATTTTATTGAAGCTCCTCTTTTTTTTGATTTTGAGGAGCAAACCTCACTATTCCACGCTGCTGTTTTTGCAGAAGAAGCCGGATATTATGGAGGTGAAGCACTAAAAAGGGCTGTTTCAAAGTTAAGCAAATATTCAAACCAAGAACAGGAATCAAAGAGAAACCAACATTTAACCAGTCTTGAAGTAATCAGCCGATCAAGTCCCCTCTCTATGGAACCTTTCTTGAAGGAGTTGGAGCAGGCTGTAGCTGACGAATACTCTGTAAAAATTCTGTACCATAAAAGTGGCGAAGAGCAATCCAAGTATAGATTGGTCGATCCGTACAGAATAATTTATTGGAATAATAGGTGGTATGTGATCGGATTTTGTCATCTTAGGAATGATATCCGTAGTTTTAGAGTAGATCAAATTGAAAGTCTAATACTAACCGAAAATAAATGTAACCGGCCGGAAAATTTTTCAGCACGTGACTTTTTTTTGAAAAACCTCCTTCCAACTATTAAAGATAAGGAAGGAATCGCCTCTTTGGTTATTAATGGGAACCGAAGGGCGTTGGATGACATTTGCCAACATTGGTTTTTAGGACATTATTTACAAGAACGGACTTCAAATCAAGCAGTATTTCTTCTTGAAAAAGATATGATCCATACATATGTGCCTTATTTAATTTTACCGTACGGTAAATCTATTCAGGTTATTGAGCCAATAAGTCTTAAAAAAAGACTTATTGAAGTTCTGTCGGAATTAATAAAATTTCATCAAGTATGATAACTTCCCTGACGATAGCTGTCAGGGAAGTTATTTTATAATGGGCTATATCAATTGTGATTGGAGTGTTCTTGGATGCAAACAAAAAAAGTTTATCTTTATGTATTTAATACAATGTCAGACTGGGAATATGGATATTTAATTGCTGAACTAAACTCAGGAAGGTATTTCAAAAAAGATGTAGCACCTTTAAAAGTAGTTACAGCAGGAGCTAATAAAGAAATGATGACTACGATGGGAGGATTAAGCATAAAACCCGATATTTCCCTTGATGAGTGTACTCTTGAGAGTAAAGATCTTTTAGTTTTACCTGGAGGAAATACTTGGGGAGAAGATATTCATCAATCTATCTTGAAAAAAGTTGGCGAAGCTTTAAAGCTTGGCACTATTGTCGCCGGAATTTGCGGTGCAACTGAGGGTTTAGCGAATAGCGGGTACTTAGATTCCAGAAAGCATACAAGCAATAACTTAGAGTATATTAAAATGGTCTGTCCTAATTATAAAGGAGAAAAATTTTATGAGATGAAACCTGCGGTATCTGATGAGAATTTGGTTACTGCATCAGGAATTGCTCCTCTGGAATTTGCAATGGAAGTACTGAAAAAATTAGATGTATTTGCACCAGATACATTGCATTCATGGTATAACCTAAATAAGACTCATAATCCCGAACATTTCTTCCGATTAATGGATACAATAAATGGATGAGCTCAGTCTAAAAATTACCCTGCTTTAGACAATGTCAAAGCATCAATACTTGGATTTTTTTATATAACTTAAAAATGTTTATGGAAGTTAAAAACGAACAAAGCACATCCTGACGTTGGTATAAATAGACTGGTAACAATGGCGGGCTTTTTTCTTTGGTGATAAAGATGGAACGATTTTCAAGAATCAGGCGCGATTGCGGAATAACAAGCAGTCGCTTTTTTACTAGGAAGATTTGAATTATCCTATAACAGATTGCATGTAAATATTAAGAAACCCAGCTCATTTCTCATGTGCAGACAACTGGGTTTTATAAAGTTGAATGTGCAAAATAACGCTTAAAAATAGCGCAAATGCTAAGCCAGATAAAAAGACAAGACTTTGCAAAGCCTTCTCCTCTGCTATCAATCCCAGATGTTCGGGCGGTCTATTCTCATTGTTCTCATATAGTCTAATAACTGACCCGTATGAACAGATTCGTGGTAAGCGATGCGCATTAACATATCTCCGAGGGTTCTGACATAACCGACATCAGAACGGTCTATTTGAACATTCTCTAAATCGCTTACACTTAGCGTCTTAATGTAATTCAAGAAATCTTCACGAAAAGGTTTAGCGAATGCAAGTTCATCATCTACCGCTGTAAATTTTCTGTTTTCAAATGGATTGGATAAATTAGATCATGCTTTACTACCTCTTCCGATCAGAACTTGGTGATAAAGAAACTCGCCTTCTAATCAATGCCTAATCATTTCAGCACACGTTAAAGCATCTGCGTCTGGCTTCCAATTTAGCATTTGTTGAGGTATGGCTTTCCAAACTTTTATGCTCCTTCACCGAACCTCTTCAAAATTCAATATAAGTAAATCATTGTTACTCATTAAAATTTGTCCTCCCCTTTGCTTTTAGGTGGATTACACCAGAAAAATGTGTACCTATGTTCTAAAATAGCTAAAGTTATCAATGCAAAAAAAGATAAGAAAGCAATCATGTTAACGGACTTCACACATGCATCATTCTTTGAACATCCGCAGTTATAACAGCATTCCCCTTGAATCATGCAAAAATATACTTGAAATCCATATTCATCTCTGTTAAAATTCATTTCATAGCTAATGATTCTGATAATTAGAGGCGGGTCTGACACATGGAACGTTTAAATAAAAGATCGCTGCTCCGCAATGAAGAACACGACACACTCAGCAAACTTAAACAAATGCATGTTGAGTCTCTAAATCTGGAAGCGATTTCGATCGCTACAAATCTTTACCGATCTGCTCAAAGGCTCCGTGTCAAAATGGAGACTGAAGTTCTTTCTTCATACAAATTGTCTTGGACCGCCTTCTCCATTCTTTACGATCTATGGATTTGGGGCAGGCTTGAAACGAGAAAAATCGCTGAGCTGTCAGGCATTTCAACAGCTACGGCAAGCAATGTGATTAAAACGCTTGAAAAAAAGGGGTTTTGCTCCAAAAGCATTGATACAAGAGATCGAAGACTCGTTTTTGTCTCGATCACTGCAGCCGGTAAAAAAGTGATCGAGGAACTCTACCCTCAGTTTCACAAAGGGGAAACTCAGCTTATTTCGGGCATGACGAAAGAGGAGCAAGAAACCCTGAAAAAGCTGCTTAGAAAAGTGGCTGACAATCTTCATACCATAAGCTTTGACGGGAATCAGTAGCGGCTTGTCTCCCTGTTTCAGAGAGCCGGCGGAAGGTGTAAGCCGGCACACAGACAAACGTGAATTACCTCCCGGAGCTTTCTTTGTGAACAACAGTAGCAAAGAACGGAAAACCCCGTTATCTGAATGAGCGGAAGACGCTGTCTTCAACCAGGGTGGTACCGCGTGCATTGAGTCACGTCCCTTAAGGGGATGGGCTCTTTTTTTTGTTTATAAAAAAGGAGGAAAAACGATGAAAGCATTTGATCAGCTTACAGCAGCACAGCAAAAAGAAGTAGAAAGGCAGCTTCAGCTATACATGACAGGCGCCCAGGAAGTCATACCGCCGGAGGAATTAAAGGCCAAGCTCGTCAACTCCATTTCAACAGGCAAACCGCTGAAAATCAAACTTGGATTAGATCCCTCTGCACCGGATGTTCATCTGGGACATACCGTCGTCTTAAACAAACTTCGCCAATTTCAAGAAAACGGCCATATTGTACAGCTTTTGATTGGTGATTTCACTGGGAAAATCGGTGATCCGACAGGGAAGTCCACAGCCAGAAAACAGCTGACTGATAAAGAAGTTCGGCATAACGCCAAAACATATTTTCAGCAATTCGGAAAAGTGCTGGACAAAGAAAAAGTCGAGCTTCATTACAACTCAAACTGGCTGAAGAAATTAAACCTAGAGAATGTCATTGATTTGGCAGGAAAAATAACCGTGGCCCGCTTGATGGAGCGCGATGATTTTGAAGAGCGCATCGCCCTGCAAAAACCGATTTCCCTGCATGAATTCTTTTACCCGTTGATGCAGGGATACGATTCCGTCGTTCTCGAAAGCGATATTGAGCTGGGGGGAACAGACCAGCATTTCAATGTGCTGATGGGACGGCATTTCCAAGAAAGATACAACAAAGAAAAACAAGTCGTTATTCTCATGCCGCTGTTGGAAGGCCTGGACGGCATCGAAAAAATGTCTAAATCCAAAAATAACTACATCGGGATTGATGAACACCCAAACGAGATGTACGGAAAAACGATGTCGCTGCCGGACAGCCTGATGAAAAAGTATATCCATTTGGCCACGGACATAGAACTCGAGGAGAAAAAACAGCTTGTGAAAGACTTAGAAACTGGAGCTGTTCACCCGAGGGACGCCAAAATGTTTTTAGCCAAAACGATCGTCCGGATGTATCACGGATCGAAAGCGGCAGAAAACGCCGAACAGTCTTTCAAGACGGTCTTTCAAGAAAACGGTCTGCCTAAAGATATCCCGGCGGCGCTTTGGAAAGGCGATCGGAAACTATCGATTATCGATCTGCTCAACAAGCTGGAGCTCCTCCCTTCCAAGAGCGAGGGGCGCCGCATGATCCAAAACGGGGGTGTCAGAGTTGACGGAGAAAAAATAATGAATGTTCAAACGGAGATTACCGTGAAGCAGAATATGATTATTCAAATCGGAAAACGAACATTTGTAAAGTTAAAAACAGACGAGTGAAACATATATGGCCTGGCTACTGCGCCAGGCTGTTTAATATTATCACCGATTCAATCTTGCCGCTGAATAAGGAACTTCAGTCTGTTTTTAATATACATGCTATCTCATGAAGACAACTAAGAATAACACACAACATGATTAATGGATCACCTGTAATGAGAGCACTCAGAGTCGTCGTATCGGAGCAGAGGCCATTGCCAAACCTGGGATTCACAGTATGCCAGCCCGGATACAGAAGTGAAACATTTTACAAAAATGGAAATACCCCATTGATATTTTAGTTATTTTGCCCTATGATTAAAGACGTACATAAATATGATCTGGGGGTTAATCATGAAGAAAGCAACAGTTTTATTTCTAACGGTTTGTTTAGCAATTGTATTGGGGGCTTGTGGTTCTTCAGAAACCGCAAAAAACAGCGGGGATACTAAAAAATCTGCCGCAAGCGAAAACAAAAAGTCTGATAATGACAATACACAGGAAGATGAAAACCTGAAAGGGAAAGATATCTATACGAATAACAAATTGAATATAAACGGCACTGTCGGACCAATGAAATATACGATTAAGAGTGTTCAATTAAAAGAAATGCAACCGAAAAATGAAGCAACAGCTAAACTGCTCGGCGTGAAAGTCGGCGATACAGTTAACGCCGTAACAATTGAAATGTCAGGCGAAAATACATCAGATGATGATGTGAATTTTTATTTGGGACAAGCCACAATTGTCACTGATACGAAAGAACAGCTTGAGCCTGAAATGCTTATCTCCAAACATATCGAAGGAGAATATCTAGGAAAAGTGAAAAATGAAGGCGCCAATGTGTACATTCTGAAAAAATCGTCTGTTAAGAATTTAAAATCGATTGAAATCCGGGTTGATGCTCCGACAAACAACGAATTTGAGCCTCTTGGAAAAGAAGTAAAACATACGATTAAAGTTAATAATTAACGAAGATTGCCCTTTTTAGGGCTTTTCTTCTCAGAAAAAAAGAACAAACATTCCCTTATCGAAATCACACTCAGCAGATCCTGCCTTTTATTGATGGAATGTATCTCCCTGCACAAAAAACACCCCTTAGAGTGCTTTAAATAAGGGCTCCGTCAAACTCGGCATACACCGGTATTCCCCTCCCCTAAAACATCATATCCTTTTTCACTTGTTTGACTGCTGCCTTACGAAAAGTGGCGATTTGGGGTAGATTTAGAATTCTTTGGCATTACTTGCCCCTCATCGAAAAGCGAAGAGTTTCATGAAACACTGGGTAAAAAGCAGAAAAAGAAAGGCCGCAGCTATATTCCGGCCTTTCTTTTCTTCGTTGAAAAGCAGCTTCTGGACATCTTGAAGGAAAGCCGCGGCAAACCGCCCCCCTTTCAAGCTTATTTGTTGTTCTTCTGCAAAAACGCCATAACAGCTGTTGTCATATCCTGTGCTTCTTTTGGCGCATCCGGAGAACCGAACATCTTATTTAAACCGCTATGGGATAAGTTCTTGACTTGATAAACAAATTCAGAACCTGCCGCTTTGTTTAAGGTTTCTGCAAAATGATACACAGCTGGATCTCCCCAGCGCGTAACAAGGTAAGCCGGCGGCATATTTGGTTTGTTTATGTAGGTGAGCGGTGATGCTTCTGTCCACACCTTTTGATCAGCGCCAAACACCTTTTTATATGACGGAATCGCTTCAATGAATTGCTTTATATTTAAAGGGCCGTCTAATATAACAATAGAATTGAGTAATGCCGGTTCAAGACCGACTCGATGCAAATATTTTGCATCCGTGGCGATTAAGCCCGCCAAGTGCCCCCCTGCCGAATGCCCCATGACATTTATTTTCGATTGATCAATTTGATACTCATCAGCATGATTCGTCACCCATTGAATCGCCTTTGCAACATCATAGGCCATATCATTATACTGAACATCGGGATGAAGCCGATAGTTGACAGACACGAATACATATCCCTTTTCTGTAAAATACGCCGGCTTTGAAGCAACATTGCTCTTGTCTCCGCCTGTCCATCCCCCTCCATGAAGATAGATGATAACGGGATGTTTTTCTTTTTTGTCCGTCTTCGGTGTATATATATCCAGTATTTGTTTTTCTTCTTTTTCATAATGAATATTTTTTATGTTCTTGTTTGCAGTGCATGCGAATAAACCGATACATACAATGATTAATGCTGCCCATTTGATAATTCGTCTCAAATTTTAAACACCTTTCTCTATAGCGATGTTGTGAAACATGTGATTGGCGGATCACGTTGATCTATATGAAGAACATGAAATGTATGTTGAATACAAGACACGTCCAATTAGAAAAAGAACACTTCAAAATTCCGATGCTGCTCAAATCTTAATTTATCGGATAAGAAAACTCCTGCTACGAGGCGGAAAAGATTCCGCCTCCCCCGTGCGACTGTAAATGTCAGACAGAGATCTAGTCGGAGTATGCGGTCGTAAATCTCTCTGCTCAGAAGCGGTCTTTTCAAATAGCATTTAGAAAACATTGATACATTCATTATAAACAGAAACAAGATACTTACAATTATGAATTGAGCGCAATCCACAAAAATGGAAGCTGAATAGGAGGGATCGACAAAATAACCATTCAATGATCGCGTGTCCGGATTGGGAAGCGCACGCCGATATAGATGGTTCATTGCAGATACTGGTAACAAAAGAGGCCGGCGTCACCATCACCTTGCCTCTTTTGTTTTTGTCCGGGTGCGGAGGTTGATGGTGATGCCTTTTTCCTTTCAAAGTTTTCTTACTTTATTTTCATCTTGAACATCTTTTTTCCACTGGGCGTATCCGCCTGTCATGTTATACACCACTTTTATTCCAGCCGCCTGCAGCAGGCTTGCGCCGATAGCCGACCGAACGCCGGAACCGCATTGGACAATCACCGGACGTCCGGCAGGAATTTCATCCAGGCGATCCGGAATCGTTCCAAGCATCATATGTTTCGCACCTTCAATATGCCCTTCTTTCCATTCGTTTAAATACCGAACATCAAGAATTTGTGCATGTTCTTCTTGAAGCAAAGCATTCGCTTCCTTCGGTGAAATGTTTTGGTATGATTCACGTGCTGAAGATGAGGCGACCGCTTTGTCTGCATCCATAGCATACGGAATTTGATCAATACCGATAGAATGCAGAGTTTCTTTGATATCATCCAGTTCCGCAGGGTTTGCTAATACATAAAGAGGCCGTTGATAGTCTACAATCCAGCCGGCCCAGGTCGCAAATGATGAACGAAATGGCAAATTGATCGTTCCCTTTAGATGGTCTTTTGCAAACAGAGACGGCTCGCGTGTATCGATGACTTGTGCTCCGTTTCGAATGCTTTCTTCTAATTGAACGATATCAGTCATTTCTTTTGTTGCGGGTACATTCGCCAACAGAGCAGGTCCGGTTTTATTCATTTGTTTCATCACAGCAAAATACGTGGGCGGTTCAGGCTGCCCATCCAGCAAGGCTTCCACAAACAAATCTCGGCTTGTATGCTGAAAAGCCCAATTAAACCTTTTCTCATATCCTACAGTTGAAGAGGGGATCGCTCCGAGAGACTTTCCGCACGCACTGCCTGCCCCATGCCCCGGCCAAACTTGCATATAATCAGGGAGTTCCCTGAATTTTTCCAGAGATTCGAACATTTCATGGGCACCTGCGTTTGCCGCGCCTTGTGCGCCTGCTACTTTTTCCAGTAAATCCGGCCGGCCGATGTCACCTGCGAATACAAAATCTCCTGTAAAGATGCCCATTGGCTGATCCGCATGTCCGCCGCCATCCGTTAAGATAAATGAAAGACTTTCAGGGGTATGGCCTGGTGTATGAATCACCTCAAATATGAGATTGCCAATTTTAACATCATCGCCGTCTTTTAATAGACGGTGAGGAAGGTGATCAACATATTGATACTTCCAATCTTGCCCCCCTTCATCTGACAGGTATAATGTGGCATTAAGCGTTTCAGCAAGTTCACGTGCTCCGGAAACAAAATCTGCATGGATATGTGTTTCCAAAGCTCCCACAATGCTCATCCCATGCTTTTCCGCTGCCTCTATATACGGTGCGATGTTTCGCGCCGGGTCGATCACCACAGCCTGTTTTGACGTCTGGCATCCCACCAGATAAGAGGCTTGAGCTAATCTTTCATCATAAAAATATTTTAATAGCATATCGATTTTCCTTTCAGAAAAAATATTTAATAAAAGCGCCCTGATCGGCTTATAGCCTTAAGCACGCTACATTTTCCCTTTAAGCATTCCCTTCCAATACATGATGGGGAGCAGGTTTTTTTTCAAAAAATACATGCTCCGGCGTTCAACAGCTTGATTAAATGGCATCGTTTCCCTCGGCCGTTTATCATAGTCGAACTCGGCCAGCACAACCTTGTTGTAGCCTGTCACAACAGGGCATGAGGTATACCCGTCATATTGCGCTCTCAAAGGACGTCCATCCATTAAAGCCATCAGGTTTTCTACAACCACCGGTGCCTGCTTTCGAATGGCTGCACCTGTTTTGGAAGTGGGCAGATTGCTTGCATCCCCAAGCCCGAAGACATTTGCAAAACGGTTGTGTTGAAGCGTGCGCGGATGAACATCGATCCAGCCTGCTTCATCGGCTAGTAAGCTATGTTGAATGAAATCCGGCGCTGCCATAGGCGGGCAAACATGAAGCATTTCAAATGGCCGGGTGATCATGCTGCCCGTCTCCAAATCTTCAAAAACGGCTTTTTTTCTCTCCCCGTCCACTTTCACCAGATGCCTCCGGAAACACGCCTGAATGCTTTTTCGTTCCAGCACTTTTTCCAGAGCTGCGCGATATTTGGGAACATCGAAAATCGCCGGATTCGCTGATTCAAATATGACGTTCGTCCGGTCGCGTATACCGGCTCTCCCGAATGCTTCTTCTGCTAAATACATGATTTTTTGGGGAGCTCCTCCGCACTTAATCGGTGTGTTGGGGTGAGTAAAAATTGCGTTTCCCCCTTTAAAATTGCGAATGGTGTTCCACGTATCATCAACATGTTCATATGAATAGATGCTGCACACGCTATTTTTCCCCAGCGTTTCAGGCAAACCTTTCACATGCTCCCAATGGATGTGAATACCTGGAGCTGCAACGAGGTAATCATAAGTGAATGTATGATGATCTGTTGTTGTGAGACGATGATTCTCAGGATCAAAAAATGCCGCGCTCTTCTTGATCCAGTCTGCTCCGTCCGGAATGACGGAACCCATATCACGCCTTGTGCGCTCTTTTTCTACAACGCCTGCTCCTGCCAATGTCCAAAGAGGCTGATAAGCATGATGATCAGCCGGG
Source organism: Bacillus sp. KICET-3 (assembly GCF_033261025.1). NCBI lineage: Bacteria > Bacillati > Bacillota > Bacilli > Caryophanales > Bacillaceae > Bacillus > Bacillus sp. KICET-3. The sequence continues at coordinate 3,132,376 of NZ_CP137345.1, forward strand.
TCTATGATCGCTACATCTCCATGAAGGGCTTTTCGCTTCCGCAGAAGCCTCGCCCCTACCGTAATTCCTGCCGTACCTCCCCCTACTATGATCACTTTATAATGCTTCTTCATCTTAAAACCTCCTCAAAAGAGCGGGATGTTAAACATGTCACGATCATATGAAGGCACTATAACCATCTTTTAGGGCTCAACAAGCTTGCAGTTCACCAATCATGCCGAGCGTTTCTCCAGCGGAGCCCCATATGTCTGTTAATCGGAATAACAAAATTCAACCGGCTTTATCATTAAACATTTTAAAGAGCCCAGGATTCTTAATTCCTGCGGATTCTCTTACGTCATAAACTCAACAGACAAAAGATCAGAAGCATAGCGGCAGTTCTTCTAAAGCTCTCATCAGAAAGTTGCCTTTCCATTTGATCTGTCCCCTTTCACCTTTTATTTGTAAATTTGGGCAGCGGCGCAATAATGTCGAAATGGCGATCTTTGCTTCCAGACGGGCAAGCGGTGCGCCAAGGCAAAAGTGTCCGCCGTGGCCAAAGGCAATATGGCGGTTGTTTTTTCTTTCAATATCAAACATCTCAGCATTCGGAAACATCTTTTCGTCTCGGTTGGCAGAGGCTAATGAAATGATGATCACATCTTTTCTTTTGATCTCTTGTCCATGCAATGTAAACGGTTCGGACGCCCAGCGCAGGGTGGTCAATTCAACAGGACTGTGAAAGCGCAACGCCTCTTCTATGGCTGAATCCATCAAAGCGGGGGTTTGGCGAAGCTTCTGCAATTGATCGGGGTGATGGAGCAGTGCAAATATCATATTGGTGATTAAGTTTACGGTTGTTTCATGTCCCGCAACGATCAGCAGCATAATTGTCGAATACAGCTCTTCTGTGCTTAATGTAGTCCCTTCGCTTTCTGTCTGGATTAATGCACTGATTAAATCTTCCGCGGGGTCGTTCCTTTTTTTCCGAACTAAATATTCCAGGTATTCGGCGAATTCTCCTATTTTATGATTGTTTTCTTCGAGGCTTTCAGGGGTATCAGTAAAGTCAATAACCGCTTGCGACCAAACTCTGAATTTTTGTCGGTCTTCAAGGGGAATGCCAAGCATTTCACTTATCACGATAATCGGCAAGGGGAAAGCGAAATCGTCTGCAAGGTTCATGAAATGATCGGGCTGTACGTGGTCCAGTAAAGAATCAGCGATATGTTGAATTCTGTCTTCAAGCTGCAAAATCATTCGGGGGGTAAATGCTTTCTGAACAAGGGACCTTAAGCGGCTGTGGTCTGGGGGATCTGAGTTGAGCATATGCTTTGTTAACGGTTCTTCATTTTCCAACGGCATGGGACGGCTCTCATCTTCTTTTTCCGTAAATACATTTTCATAGTTTTTCTTTAACCTTGCATCCTTTAATAATTGGATGGCATCATCATATCTCGTCATAAGCCAGCCTTCACCCAGGTCTCCCAAAGATACGGGATAAACAGGGCGGGATGCGCGCAATTCTTTATATAATTCATACGCCTCTTGTTTAAATGCCGCCGAAGAAAGATGTGCTTCAGATAAGATGCCGGAACTTAACTCACGTTTTGAAGACATTGTTACACCCTCCATCTCCCTGAAAATTTTGTTAACAAAACCTTTTATTAACATTATAAACCATAAAGATTAATTATGCTTTTTAAATCCATCCCGCAACATACAAGCCGTAATGTCTATTAAAATGTGATGTTGTCATGTCATTATGCATTTCAAAAACAAATGAAAGATATTTCTTCTCGAGTCTCACCAGTGATATTTTTTTAAAAACATCTTGGTAACTCCTCGACTGCTGCCGTCGACATGAATTATTGATACACCTCCTTTCTGCACTGAACACTTATTGACTAATGAACAATGTGTTCATTATAATGTTGAGCACATTACAATTTCAATCGGCAATCAAGCTATTCATGTTCATAAATGAACATCACCTAAACAATTGTCTATTAATGGAGATTCACAAATGGAGGACAGACGGGCCATTAAAGAGGCATTTTTAAAACTTCTTCAGGAGAAAGACATCAACAAAATAACCGTTTCTGATTTAGGCAGAGTGACTTTTTATCTTCACTATAAAGATATTTTTGACCTGGATGAGCAAATTGAGAATGAACTGTTTGACCAGCTCGGGAGCTTTTATGATGCTTCCTTTCCAAGTGATGATCCGCTGAGCATGCTTGCCTTTATAGAAAAAATGACAGAATACATTTATCAAAATGCTGAGATTTTCACTTTGCTAACCAAGCCGAAAAGGAACATTGTAACGATCGAAAAATTTAAGGACCTTTAGAATGTGATTGAAGAGCTAAGCATGGAACGAAAAATAGAAAAAGCATTTATCGTTTCTGGTGTAACAGGTGTTATTGAGGAATGGATCAAGAATGGGATGGTACAAGCGCCATCGTATATTTCGGATGTCATCCATCAATTGCTTTTAAAAATCGAATCGCAGGGTAAATGAAAAAACCGCTTAAAAGCGGTTTTTTCAGATTTTCTTTCTATCGGCCATGATCCATCTCTGTTTTTGCAGAACTGCTGTTCATTCGTTTTTTTATACTCAGATGATAATAGGCGTAGCAGAAGATGATTAACGGGACGCCGAAGCAGAGTCCGATGCGCTGATCCGGTATAAAAATCAGGCTGATCAATACGGCTCCGTACAGAGCAAATCCAAGGATGGGGACAGCCGGATAAAAGGGCGTCTTAAATTTCAGCTCGTTTATGTCTCCCCCTTCAGCCATAAACCGTTTCCTGAAGAAAAATTGAGAGGCGCAGATAGACATCCATACAACAATGGTAACCATTCCTGAAATCGAGATGAGCCACAAGTACACCGTTTCCGCTGCCACGACGCTGGTCAGCAATGAAAATCCTGAAATCGAAATGGTCACCGCCAATGCGCGGATCGGCACTCCTTTTTTTGATAAAGGCGTCAGCCGTTCTGGCCCCATCCCGCTTTTCGAAAGCGACCACAGCATTCTGGATGCCGCATATAGACCTGAATTTGCCACAGATAAGACAGCTGTTAAAATGACGAAATTCATCATATCAGCCGAATACGGTATCCCGACTTTATCCAGTACAGCAACAAATGGACTTTCGACAACTCCTGCCGTCTGATATGGAATAATCGCAACCAGTACAAACATAGCCAATACAAAGAAAAATAAAGTGCGCCACACGACATTTCGAATGGAGCGCGGGAGCGTTTTTTCGGGATTTTGACTTTCTCCGGCTGCAATGCCAACCATTTCTGTCCCCTGAAATGAAAAATTGACCATGACGAGCGTTAACAGAACCGCCGGCAAGCCGTTGGGGAATAGTCCGCCCTCAGATGTAAAGTTAGCAAAAAAAGGAGCCGGCTGTCCCCCTTGAAAACCAATCAAACCAAAAATGGCTCCAACTCCAATCAAAATAAACAATACAATGGCCGTAACCTTTATACTTGAAAACCAAAATTCGGTTTCAGCGTAGCTTTTTGCCGACAATGCATTGATTAAAAACGTCATCACTCCAAATATCAGACACCAAACCCAAATTGGCGCCTCCGGAAACCAACGTTGCATAAGTATCCCCGCTGAAGTGAATTCTAATCCGACGGTATTGGCCCAGCTGAACCAATATAACCATCCGACCATAAATCCTGTGGACGGTCCTATGTATGTCGAGGCATACGACTGGAACGATCCTGATACAGGCTGGGCAACCGCCAGTTCTCCGAGACAGAGCATCACTAGATACATTAAAAAACCGCCTAGAATATAAGCCAAAATCGCTCCGCCAGGACCTGCCTGGCTAATTGTAAATCCTGACCCCAAAAACAGTCCCGTGCCAATCACTCCGCCTAAAGCAATCATAAACAGGTGGCGGCTTTTCATTGTTCGCCGCAATTCATTGTTCCTATTTCCTTCTCTCATCATATCCCTCCATCATTTGCAGTGTTCAGCCAGACTGATTTACTTCTTAGAGACGATTTTGTCATATGATCACTCTGAAGCAAATAGACGGATGTTTTTCGGATCAGCTCGGGAAGCACCTTGAAGGTATAAGGCTTGTACACTCTCTCCGTCCATTTATGTCCGTCCTTCCCGTAAACCCCCATATTAATTGATGGGATATTTAATTGCCGAATATCTTCAAAGGGAATCGTGCCAATCGTTTCCCAGCCGGGAAAGTTACGTGTAAATGAAGCGATTTCCTCCTCTGTTTCATGGAGTGAAAGAAAGCTCCCATCCGCCAAATAGGGGAAGAATTTTTTATATGCGAATACTTCTCCTGTTTTTTCGGCCGTCTCCTCAACGGCTTCCTTCACACTCTTCAGCAATTGGCGATCACGGGCATCTTCCTCTCTCAAATAGTTATGGGGCAAATATGGGGGAGCATAAAATAGAATGACCTTTGCGCATTGTTCCGGGTCCAGTTTTTGCAGTGCTTCCACAACCTTAAAGCACCTCATCCGCAGCTCCAGATGCTCATATTGCCGATGTGTTTTATGAATACAAGAAACCGGATCCAATCCCTTTTGTTTCAATTCCTCAATATAATTTTCAAGCGTGACAACTTGAATATTCCAGGATAGATTCTTTTTTGGCAGACGGGTTCGTTCCGAAAAATCGTCATAATACTCTGATAGTTTTTTCTCTACATCGGCACATGCTTCCACCGCCACCTGATACAGTTGGTCTATGACTTCTTTGGCGGTTTTTTCATAGATAAAATAATTAAAATATAAATAGCTGCTGACTGCGGTCTGGACATTATACGTCTCTTTATGATCTCTTTGATATAGACAGGACGGCGGCATGATCAGCTCCCCTTCAATATGTTCAGCCAAGTGAATGTTATTGTGAATTCTGCTTGTCAGTTCAGAGGCAATAAAATTCGGATCAATGCCTGCCAGTGTATCCCCCACATGGACTTCGCGGCCGTAAATGTAAAAACACGGCAGGAGTTTGCCGGCAGCGCCTGTATAAATGTAGCGCGTATGATCGCCATCGTATAACGGTGTAATAAAATCTGTATTGATGGCGGCAAGATAATGAAGCTTTCTTTCTTCCTGTAAGCGACGCAATTCTGAAATTGCAGATAAAATGCCGGCGTGCTGACTTTCTTCATCAGGATTAGCCATAAATAAAATATTCCCCGGCAGTTCATCAAGGTGCTCGCTAAAGTGCAAAATATTGACCAAATGAACAGCGATGCCGCTCTGCATATCGACAGAGCCCCTTCCGAACATCCAATCACCCGACAAAGCGTTCTTTCTGACATCATCATGAAATGCATAGCTGGAGAAATATGTGACAAGATGGTCAGGATCAAGGGCATGTTCCTTTAGAACGCCAAAATCTTCTATCCCGACCGTATCTAAATGGGCATGATAAATGACGGTATCCCGGCTATGATGATTTCCCTTTACAAGCGCAAATACATTTTTGCGTCCAAGCGGATCACCTGGAACCAGCTGCTCCCACACCTGTTCAGGATGTTCTTGGAAATAAGGAAAGCTGGTCAATATCTGTTTGATATAATCGGCTATGTTCACCTCCCCCGCTGTTCCGTTAATGCTGTTAATGTTGACCAAACATTTTGTCAGTCTTTCAGCTTTTTCTTCCATCGTCAGTCTTCTTATTTGTTCATACATCGATAAATCCTCCAATTTTCAGCATTTCCTTTTCGCTCATTCATTAAATGAATGGTACCTCCTTTTTTGATTTTATTTTGCCGCACATCATGATCATGCAAGATTGATGCCCACTATTTTTTGTGATATTTTGACTAGCATTTCATCTTAAAAATATCGAAATCATCCCAGTAAAGGCATTATATAGATGCAAAAAATTTTGCGTATTTGAAGATTTTTTTGCGGGAAGACCGAATAATTTTTTTGCACCTTGTAGTAAAATTCGGCCGCATGACTTGCTGCGGCCGAATTGTTTAACAACAATATTTATACCCATCCTCTAAAGCGTGCAGCCTCGGCGACTTTTCTAACCCCCTCCATATATGCAGCCAAACGCATATCGACTTGATGGGTGATTGCCGTTTGATATATATTTTGAAAAGATTTCACCATAACCTCACGCAGCTTTTTGTCGACTTCTTCGGCTGACCAGTAGTACCCCTGGTTATTTTGCACCCATTCAAAGTACGAAACCGTCACACCTCCAGCACTGGCCAGGATGTCCGGAACAAGCAGAATGCCTCTTTCATTGAGTACTCGTGTCGCGTCAGGAGTGGTCGGTCCGTTGGCAGCCTCTACAACAATTTTCGCTTGAATTTGGTGCGCATTTTCCATTTTAATTTGATTAGAAACAGCAGCGGGTACGAGAATATCGCATTCCTTTTCCAGCAATTCTTCATTTGAGATGACGTCTGTGAATAGCTTTGTAATAGTGCCGAAGCTGTCGCGTCTATCAAGCAAATATTCGATGTCAAGACCTGTAGGATCATAAAGCGCTCCATATGCATCCGAAATGCCAATGACTTTCGCTCCGGCATGATGCATAAACTTTGCAATAAAACTCCCTGCATTTCCGAAGCCCTGAATAATGATCCGGGCTCCTTTCAAGGAAATACCTTTTCGTTTCACCGCTTCTTCAATACAAATGGTCACGCCGCTTGCTGTGGCCGTTTCGCGTCCATGAGATCCTCCTAAAACAAGCGGTTTCCCTGTAATAAAGCCCGGAGAATCAAATTCCCTGAGACGGCTGTATTCATCCATCATCCAAGCCATGATTTGCGAGTTGGTATAGACATCAGGAGCCGGGATATCTTTGGTAGGTCCGACAATCTGGCTGATGGCTCGAACATATCCGCGGCTAAGCCTTTCTAATTCACCAAAAGACATGCTTCTGGGATCACAAATAATGCCTCCTTTTCCTCCGCCGTACGGAAGATTGGTAATCCCGCACTTTAAAGTCATCCAGATGGCCAGCGCCTTGACCTCATCCTCATGCACATCGGGATGAAATCTGACTCCCCCTTTAGTAGGCCCGATCGCATCATTATGTTGAGAACGATAACCGGTAAAAACCTTGACAGACCCATTATCCATTTTGACTGGAATACGGACTGTCAATGTACGTACCGGTTCTTTCATCAGTTCATATACATCTTCGGCATAACCTAATTTACGCAATGCTCTTTTGATAATGGTTTGTGTAGAATGAAGTAGGTTCAAAGATTCCTTTGTTTCTGATGTTAATGGATTAGTTGGTGACATCTGAATTCTCTCCTTAAAAATTGATAATCCATAAGCCTGAAACAATATGCTGTTAACGAAAGCGTTTTCAATATGCGGCATATTACTCCATAAATGACGGCCTCCTTCTAGAATCAATCTACCAAAAAATAATGCAAGATCCATGCCAGCTTTTTATAAGATGGAATGATCTCCCCAGGCCATAAAAAGCTGATGCGGGAAATCGCGAAGGAAACCGGGACTTCTATGTTTGATCAGTTTTAACAGCACGGAGGGGGGATTGGGAAAGACATTCGAGACGACAAAAAAACGAGGGGGCTGCTCTCTGCTTCGCCGATTCCTGCTGAGATATGAAGGGAGAGATTCGGCTGGTTATAAAGCGCGGACTTTGCTTACCGTTCCTGCTTCAAGTTTTATTCATTCCATTTCCTTTATTGATTTATATATTGAAAAATCTCACGGAACAACCGCAAAAAAAGGATGAAATTTGTCAGATTTCATCCTTTTGCGTGCCAATGCGATTGATGCCCTTCGGGTTCCGGGAAACAGCTATAAAACACAGCCGGAAACTCGCAGGAGTTGAGATGGTCGTGCTGAGTATACGCTTCTAAAAAAAGAAGGTTAACCGCATGGTGTGACATTCTCCCAACAACGACTCCATTTACAGCTCTTTATACGTAAAATAGGAAAAATCGGCATGTTTATTCGCACCGCTCGTATCTTGACATTGCATGCCTACAAAAGCTCCTGTGAAGAACCCTCCGCCGCGAATATAATCATCCGACAATTTTTTGGACTCTAGTACAATCTCGATTTTATGCCAGTCTTCTTTATTAAAGGAATAGGAGTAATTATATTTTTCCTGTTCAACATTTACTCTTAAATAAACATATTGTATGTCAGGCGGGATGACAATTTTTTCTTTTAGGGGTTGTGAAAATGAAAAGTTGTCGCATATCGTAACATCCAGAATGCGGCCAAGATCTTCATCATAAGTGATTTGAAGAGCCGTCCAGTTCTCTGTGTTGTAGTAATTCACCAATCCAGCCGCTTGCTGAAAGTTCTCCGGGTAAAATTCAACAGCAGTTTCCGCTATAAAACAGAGGCTTTGCCAACGTCTTGCTACAAATGCCTGGGTAAATGTAGATGTCAGTGATTCATGGCCAAATAAGCGCAAATGGTTCGGCCTTTCGGTTAATGAGCCTAATTCTTTCGTAAACGGGATCCGCAATGTCTGAAAGTTAATATTTAATGTCGAAGCTTCGAATTTGTCGATTTCCGGATATGTCGGCGGAAACTTCGTTTCGGATATGCGGGGCGCTTCCACCTCCACACTCCCCTCTTTTCCGCCCGCCACATAAGGCCATCCGTCTTCCCACTCCAATTTTTGAATCGCTGTTTCTCTGCCCAAAGGACAATATCCTCTTTGGTGTATAATCGAGTCATCATCAGGATGAATGGGACGTCCGGCTAAATGCGCTAAATACCACTCACCTGTATGTGTTTGGACAATTGATGCATGTCCGCATTTTTGCAATGGATTTCCAGGGGCATGCCAAGACGTTAAAATGGGGTTATCCGGATGAACTTCATACGGACCTTCGATATGTTTTGACCTGGCAATTGTAGCGGCATGTTCGAACCTTGTTCCTCCTTCTGCTGTTAATAAATAGTAATAATCCCCGATATGATAAAGGTGCGGCGCTTCAGTCAGTTTGATATCTGAACCTTTAAAAATGATTTTCGGATGATTGATTAATTTTTTTTCCTCTGCGGAATATTCCTGCATCACAATGCCCCCAAATGAATGGCGGTCGATTCGATGATCCCACAGCATATTTAACAGATATTTCCTTCTGTCATCATCATGAAACAAAGAAGCATCAAAGCCGGAACTGTTTAGTTTAACCGGCTCCCCCCAATCCCCATCAACGGTTTCCGATGTGACTAAATAGTTATGGCAGTCTTTCCATGCTCCATCCACAACCTTTACATCCGTATATATAAGCCAGAACCTGTCATCGCTGTAGCTTAGGCAAGGCGCCCATACTCCGCCCGAGTTGGGATTTCCTTTCATATCCAATTGCGAAACCCTCTGCAGCGGATGGGCGATCAAATGCCAATTCACCAAATCTTTTGAATGATGGATTTGCACCCCTGGAAACCATTCAAAGGTGGATACAGCTATATAATAATCCTCACCGACTCTGCATATGCTTGGATCGGGATTGAAGCCTTTCAGCACCGGATTGATAATTTTCATCTTCATTCCTCCTTACATATTTGTCTGCAATTTCACAAATGATTAATCTATCTTAAACTCATTGATATGATCCAAGTAGACTTTTTCCCTATTCTCTAATTCACGTACGACTTTTGCATATTTTTCTTCGCTCAAATTGTAGAAGTTGATGTCGATCATCGCTAAGATCAGGAAAATAACAGGAATGACAGTTGTCGTGATTAAGATTCCTGTCAACGCTTCAGGCGATTGAACCTGACCTGCAACATAGCCGAACTTGTCCAATATAAGCCCCGGAACGATTCCGCCGAGCGCCATGCCAAACTTAAAAAAGAAGCCGATAATGGCATAAATCAATCCGCCCAAACGTTTTCCTGTCTTATATTCGCCGTATTCGATTGTTTCAGGAATAAGCGCCCACATATACCCCCCTGCGGTAACACTTCCTATTGCGGCAATGACACGAAAGAAGAGCACGAGAAACACATTGCTTGGCGGAATGATGAGAATGGCCAAAAGTCCGATGATGTTCAATAATAAAGCGGCATTTAAGAGTTTTCTCTTTCCCAGCCATTTATTGATTCGGGGAATAAACGGCAGAATCGCCAATGCAGGGAGGCTCCCCAGCAAGCCGTACCATTTCACAAGGTCTTCTCTGCCCACATTGTACGTCATGTAGTAAATCCCAACAGAATTGCTGATAGAGTTGACGCCAAAGATAATGATAAAGAAAATGCTGAGGACAACTAATGGGCGATTCACCCGAAATTGCTCGAATATATCTGAGAATTTATTTTTTTCGTCCGGCTTTTGCAGTGTGACCCGTTCTTTTGTACTTTTAAAACAAAAGATTAATAGACAGGCGCCGATGATCCCCAACATGCTCATCGTCAGCTGCCAGCCAAGAGCGGTGTTTCCAGTCGCATCACCTAAATAGGCAGACAATAGAGGAACAAAAAAAGATACGATGAGTCCGCCAAGATTGGCGAAGACCATCCGAACAGAAGTAATGCTGACGACCTCCTGGTTATCTCTGGTCATCGCAGACGTTAATGCACCATATGGAACATTGATCGTCGTATATGTGAGTGATAAGCCGACATACGTGATATAGGCGTAGATTAATTTGCCCGTATCGGAAAAATCCGGGGTTGTGAAACAGAGGATGGCAAGTACTGACAGCGGAAATGCGCCAAACAGCAGATAAGGCCTAAAACGCCCGAATTTGCTGTTTGTCCGGTCTACTATTGTTCCGATAAAAGGATCGGCCAGTGCATCAATAATCCGAACAACCAAAAACATTGTACCGGCAGCGGCTGCTGACAAACCATAAACATCAGTATAGAAAAATAAAAGATACGTTGAAACTGTCGTGTAAATTAAATTACACGCTAAATCTCCAGAAGCGTAGCCGGATTTCTCAAACATACTCACCTTTTTTACATTTTCACTCGCCATGATTCTTTCCTCCTTAAAAGCCTTTCAAAAGGGGCTTTATTTAGTCTCAGGAACAAACCTACAAGTTTGAAAGTATGCACAACCATAGGACAAGCCGGCTCTTGTTGGAGAAACAGTTGGAATCGACAGCCTTTGCGCCACCCCCAATATAGCCTATATGCATTTTGAATTTTCAGAAAAAATAACTTTCTTAAACTGGGGAATAAGAGCTTGAACTGTGTGACCAGACGCTGAGCCACGGTAGGAATATTGGTGGGAAAATTTATTCGCTGTATGCTAAATCAATGTCGCTAGGCTGTATCAAATCTTTTTCACTAGGATCATAAAATTAGATTTTGACCCTGCACAAGTTAAGCAGGTCAATTTTTACCACCTTCTAACGCTTGAACTTTGTTTATTCATCAAACTAAGTGTAAGCCAGCATGAAAACGTTGTCAATTATTAGTTTTTTATCTTAATTTTTGTTTAATAGAGACGGAAAAACGCCCGATTAGAAGACTCCGTTTCCTCCCCATATCTTCTCTTTTGCTGCATCATCACCCCTTTGCCTGACAAGGGGATGTTTTATTTTCCCCCGCCTTGGTATGATGAGAAAAACGACAACTTAAAGGGGATCAGGAGGCGTTTACATGAATGTGAATCACCTTGTTTCAGGCAGAACGGTTTTAAACCAATACGTGCATCACTTAGAGCCAAACGGCGCTTCATTTTACGTCCATTATTGGGGAGCTATGCCCAATCACTATCATACGCTGGTGCATAAGCATTCTTTTTTTGAAATTTGTTATGTGGTAAAAGGAGACGGCTATTATCTTGAACGCGGTTGTACATATCCGCTTAAGGAGAATACGATTTTTATGTCAAGGCCGGAAATATTGCACCAAATCAAAAGCGAGACCGGGCTGGTTATCCTTTATGTCGGCTTTGAGATAAACGAAGAAAATTCAAGCGCTGAATGGATCAAAGTGATCGAGGAGGTGAAGCAAAGCGGCAATGTGACAGTCTATGCAAAAGATGAAGAAGCGCCGTGCATGCTTTGGAAAACGTTAATGCTGCAAGCGGCGCAGCCCGTAAAAGCATTTTGTAAAGAGATCCTGGGGGATCTGTCGCAGGCTTTAATCCTGTCATTAATTCAAACCATTCTCCCCTCTGCCCACCACCCGATGCAGCAGCCTATTCAAACATCTTCAGCACTATTGACTGAAGTCAAGCTGCATATTCAAGACAACCTGTCACAATCATTAAAGCTGAAAGATGTCGCACATCACTTTCATATTTCAGGAAGGCACTTGTCCCGTTTATTTTCAGCAGAGCTCGGCGTCAGCTACTCGGAATTCGTGCAAAACGAAAAAATCGTTAAAGCTGCTGAATTGCTGAAAACAACGGACTTATCGATCAAAGAAATCGCGGAAGAAATCGGTTTTACCGTCCACTATTTCACACGTGTATTTGCCGCCAAGATCGGAAGCTCCCCCGGGCTTTTCCGGTCGCTTTACAAAGATTCAAAAATGACCGTATTTCACGCCGGCAAATCGTGATTTGAAAGAAATGATGTCCTGAAACGACAAAAGAATGTCTCTATCTGATAAAGACGAGACAAATCTCGTTACTTTATAATCTTAAAAAGAAAGCGATTACAAATCCTGAGGAGGAATACTTCAATGAAACTATCTTATGTAACCGACAGTTTAGGGCATTTGCCTTTTGAAGAAATGCTTGACGCTGCTGCAGAACTTGGCATTGATACGCTGGAAATGACAACCGGCGGCTGGTCACCCGCTCCCCACTTAAATCTCGATGAATTGCTGCAAAGCAGCGATAAAAGGCGCGAATTTGCAGAGGCGCTGGAAAAACGGAATATGACGCTTTGCGCCTTAAATTGCTCCGGAAATCCTTTAGATCCGGGAGATCTGGGCAGAGAACACAGGGAAGTCACAGAAAAAACGATGGAGCTTGCGGGATTATTAGGCATCAAAAAAGTCATCATGATGAGCGGTTTGCCGGCCGGAAGTCCTGAGGACAAAACGCCGAACTGGATTACATACACGGTGAGCTGGCCGCCTGTCTTAAAAGAAATCTTAACCTACCAGTGGGAAGAAGTCGCGGTCCCTTACTGGAAAAAGCTTGTCAAAAAAGCGGAAAGCTGCGGCGTTGAAAAAATCGCATTGGAAAATTTCAGCTCTCAATTAGTCTATAATCCTGAGACGCTCTTTCGGCTTCGAAACGCGGTCGGCCCGATCGTCGGGCTGAACCTTGATCCAAGCCACCTATTATGGATGGGGGCAGATCCAATCATCGCTGCAAGAGAACTGGGAGAGGCCATTCATCATGTCCACGGCAAAGATGTCAGAATTGAAAGACAAGTAGCCGCCGTAAACGGCGTCTTAGAAACAAAGGAAGTGACTGACACGGCCAATCGGGCGTGGAATTATGTAGCTGTCGGATGCGGACAGGATTTGCAGTGGTGGAAAGAATTTTTCTCAGTCGTGAAAATGATGGGTTATGACAGTGAAGTTTCTTTGGAAATGGAGGATCTCACGATGTCACCGGAAGCTGGCATCAGAACATCGATCAAAGCATTAAAGCAAACAATCAGCCAATAGGAGGTTGCCATCATGCTGAATGGAGAAAAGATCATTTCAAGGCCTTTGCGCTGGGCAATGGTAGGCGGAGGAAGGCTCAGCCAGGTTGGATATAAGCATCGCACAGGCGCCCTGAGAGACAATACAGCCTTTCGATTAACAGCCGGTGCATTTGATATCGATGCTGAAAGAGGAAAAGACTTCGGGATGAACCTCGGAGTGAGTGCGGAGCGCTGTTATCCTGACTATCAAACGATGTTTGCAGAAGAAGCCAAGCGGGACGATGGCATAGAGGTTGTCTCGATTGCCACTCCGAACCGCACCCATTATGAAATCTGCAAGGCGGCGCTTGAAGCGGATTTGCATGTCACCTGTGAAAAGCCGCTGTTTTTCACCTCAGAAGAGGGTTATGAAATAAAAGCCCTTGCGGAGGAAAAAGGAAAAGTTATCGGCGTGACGTACGGTTTTTCCGGCAATCAAATGCTGCTTCAAATGCGTGCCATGATTGAACAGGGGCAAATCGGCGATATTCGCGTGGTCGATTTGCAGTATACACACGGATTCAGCGCAACAGATGAAGTTGAAAAAACAAGCGACGCGCAAAAATGGCGCGTCGACCCTGCAATCGCCGGACCAAGCTTTGTGCTGGGCGATCTGTCCACCCATACCTATTATATGTCGCAGCTCATTATGCCTCATATAAAGATAAAAGAGCTGCTGTGTGACCGCCAGAGCTTCGTCAAAAATCGCGCTCCGCTCGAGGACAACGCCTACGTCCTGATGCATTATGAAAACGGAGCGGTCGGGACGATGTGGACCTCCTCGATCAACGCCGGGTGTATGGATGGTCACAGAATCAGAATCGTCGGCTCGAAAGCAAGTCTGGAATGGTGGGACAGCAAACCGAACGAGCTGACATATGAAGTGCAGGGAGAGCCGATTCAGACGCTCGTTCGCGCCATGCCTTATTTGGACAGCCGCTGCAATGCGGATGAACGGCTGGGCGCCCTGCATACTGAAGGACTGTCTGAAGCATGGGCCAATATTTATTTGAAATTTGCCATCGCGATTGACGCTAAAAACCGCGGAGATGAAGAAACGTTAAAAAGCCTGGTTTATCCTGATATCGATGCCGGTATTGAGGGAATGCGCTGGGTTGAAAATTGCGTGCGTTCAGCAGGACAAGGCTCGGTGTGGGTTGATTTTCAATAATAATAGGCAAGCGCGTTTTGTCCCATGATTCATTTCCAAAAACGCCGGCCAAAGCGCTATAGCCAATACGACTTGTATAGACCAGCATATGCCGGGCCATATCACTTTATTCAAAGCTGGTTCAGCCGTAAAGACCGCATCCTATGAAGGCATTAAGGCCGGGATCAAACATCCCGGCCTTTTGTCATTGATTGGCGTAAACATTCTGAAAGACTGCCGTCGCCTCCCATACGTTCAAACCAAATCTTCCATTTGAAAATGTGTGGTCATCAGCGTCTATGACCAGGCGGCCATCCAAATAAATGTTGAAGTTGGAACCGTCAGCAACCGTTTTAAGATGATATTTTCGATTGACATCGATCGGTGTCTGGTGTTCGGCAATGACGGTGGCTGCCCCGTTCTCAAATTTAAAAAATTTGACGACGTCATGTTTGGCATCCACATTTGCCAGATAGCCGTTTTTAACGTCTTGATCCGCTCGAAACACAAGCGCTCCCGCCCCTCTTCCATTTCCATCTTTAATCAATATATCGGATTCATAAGTGAAGTCCGTTCCCGATGCTGAAGATGTAATAAAGGAATCGCCGTCAGAGCGCCCTTGTTTTCCTTCAATAGTGTCGGCCCACACGCCGTTTACGGTCGTCCAGCCGGCCAAATTGGATGTAAACGGCGACTGTCCCCATACCTTATTTATAGGATGAATCGTCAAGGAGTTTAACTTTACAAAACCGTTTGAAGCGTACACCTCAAGCCCTTTGCTCGATTTATCCGGGAGAATGATGTCGGTGATTACCTGCTGTCCATCGTTTCCAAACACTTCGACTGAAGAACGGTCGACAAAAATGCGCATCTTCACCTTCCCATTCACCGGCCGTAATGGAGCGGTTTGTTTTCCGGTGTTAAAGCCTGGATGAAAGTCGGCCCTTCCGGATTGGCTGCGGTCGACAAACAGAGCGGCGCTGTTTGGATGATAGCCGATTTTCGTATATTGATCATCTCCCTTTCGAACTTTAAAACCAAATTCAGAAGCCATGCCGCTGTTTATTTGAAATTCTGCATTTATTTCATAGGCATCACCTGACAGACCCGCCAACAACTGACCGCTCGCAGGAGATATGACCTTATGGTTCCACTCTCTGAAGGCTCCTCTGATTGAGTGCAGCTCTCTTATCGGGGTTTGAACAACTCTGATCCCTTCGGAAAGCGTTTTCAATTCTAGCTGTCTTGGAATCGTCGCCGCTCCTCTCCACGGAGATGTTGGAACATCATTGGCATATTGCCAATTGCTCATCCACCCTAACCAGAGCCGTCTGCCGTCTGAAGACGGTATGTCAGACCAAGTAACAGCCGCGTAAAAATCTTTGCCGTAGTCCGTCCATAAAACTTGGCTTGAAGGATTTTCATTTTTGAAAGCGGTTCCGTTAAAGTCGCCGACAAAATACTGCATCCCCGATCCTCCTGATACAGCCCCGTTTCCAACACTGACTTGCATCACCCATTTCTTCTGATGCGGATTTCCGTCCACAGGAAGCTCAAACAAATCCGGGCATTCCCACACCCCTCCGTGACTGCCCTGACCCTCTCCGAATTCACTTGCATAGACCCATTCTTTCAGGTTGGGAGATGTATAAATCAGGATCCGATCCCCGGCCGCAAGCACCATCACCCACTTTTTTGTCTCTTCATGCCAAAAAACTTTCGGATCGCGAAAATCCTTTTTTCCCGGGTTCGGAATGACCGGGTTACCGGGGTATTTCTTCCATGTTCTTCCTTTATCATTGCTGTAGGCGATGCTTTGCACTTGGTGCCCTTCGCGGTCCTGCGTATATACCGCGACCAGCGGCTTCTCCGCTCCGGTCTGAAAACCGGTTGTATTATTCCAATCGACGACTGCGCTGCCGGAAAAAATCGTTCCATTTTCATCTGGATGCAAGGCAACAGGAAGGTGCTTCCAATGAACCAGATCCTTGCTTACCGCATGGCCCCAATGCATCGGTCCCCACTGCAGGCCATAGGGGTGATATTGATAAAACAGATGATATTCCCCTGCGTAATAAACCATTCCGTTTGGATCATTCATCCAGTTTGCTTCAGGAGTGAAATGATATTGCGGCCGATGGTCTTCATCATAATAGCTTGGGTCGACTGCTTCAACAGGAAGTGCTCCAGGCAGCAAAAACATCAACATAGCTCCCATTTGAACCAGTTTCTTTTTCATTCTCATGATTCTCTCCTTTCTTTTCCCTTCTTGTTTCCGGCCCGCTTCCTGTTGTATAAGCATATCGACTGTTACTGTGATGACCAGCGGCTGACAAAACTGCGCCGTACTTGCGCCGCATAACCGCCCCCCAGCACATATGCCGGGGCAGCGTGTGTAACAAATTTGCGATTATAATAATCAGAAAAAGGCCTTATACGTTCAACTAAAGCGCTTATTTCAGGACTCCAGCCCAATAGCCAAGAATACCGATCATAAAAATGCCAAGTATAATGAGGAGCGGATTCACTCCTTTGCGCAGCATCCACGCTACGAGCAGCGTCAATCCTAACGGCAGCACTCCCGGCATAATGCTGTCCAAAATATTTTGCACAGTTTGAACGTCAACTTTCCCGGAATCATTCTTAATTCTGGAGACGACGATCGGAATGTTGATGGTGGTCCACTTGGAGACGAGCGCCCCCATCACAAACAATCCGAGTATTGAAGCGCCTTCCGTCAGTTTTTGAATGCGATTTCCAACCAAATCCTGCAAAATCTCCATGCCTTTGACATAGCCGTACTTTAAGCCATAATATTTTGTACTTAATCTTATGGCATTGATTAAGAAAAAGAACAGCAAAGGTCCGGCTATATTTCCCCCCAGAGCGAGCGAGGCTCCCAAAGCCGCCAATACCGGGCGCAATGTTCCCCAGAAAATCGGGTCGCCTACACCCGCCAGCGGCCCCATTAAACCGATTTTCATGCCGCTGATGGCTTTTGCATCTATCCCTTTTTTGTTGGCCATCTCTTCTTCCATGGCAGCCGACACACCGAAAATGGGCGCTGTCAGCCACGGATGTGTATTGAACCATTCGAGGTGGCGCTGCAATGCTTCATTTCTTTTCGCCCCCGGGCCGTACAATTTTTTAATCGCCGGGATCATCACATAGCAGTATCCCAATGCCTGCACACGCTCAAAGTTAAATGAGCCGAGCAAAAAATTCGAACGAATAAACATGCTGAATATTTCTTTTTTGGTTAATCTTTTTTCTGTCTCCATTCCTATATGTCCCTCCTCATTGTTTAGGCATCAAGGTCGTCATCGTCATCATAGACGGCCAGGTTGTTGTCCGCTGCTGCGGCGACTGCTCCCTGGGCGCTGTTTTTTTGCATGACTTGTTGATATAAGAGCGCCAGGCATAGTCCCAGAGCGCCGAATCCAACCAAATTGAAGTCGGTAAATGCCGCCAATAAAAAGCCGATATAGAAGAAAGGCTTCAAATACGGAATGTTCATCATATTGATCACCATCGCGTACCCTACGACAACGATAATTCCTCCGCCCACCTGCAAACCTTTTGTGATGACTTCAGGAATATTTCCCAGGAAAGCCTGAACGGCGCTGACGCTGATCAATGCTACAATCAATGTCGGAATCATGACTCTGAGCGCCTGAAACACCATAGCGGTGATATGCATGATTTCAATTCCTTTCATATTTCCATCCTTGGCATATTTGTCAGCGCGGTGAATCAAAAAGACTGTGAGCGTACGGACAAAAATGGTCAGCGCTTGCCCTGCTGCGGCCAAAGCGACGGCGACGGCAATTCCTTCGCCGATCCCCTGATCGGCAGTAATGACTAAAATGGTTGAAATCACAGAAGCGATGGCTGTGTCCGGCGCCATGGCAAGCCCGACATTCATCCAGCCCAACGCCATCAGCTCAAGGGTTCCGCCCAAAATGATTCCCGTTTTTAAATCCCCGAGCACCAAACCGACCAATGTGCAGGCGATCAGCGGACGGTGTGTCTGCCCTTCATCCAAAACACTTCCTATACCGGTAATGGCTGCAATGATTAACAACAAAATAATTTGTATAGTAGACATCATCTCATCCCCCTTTAAGATTTTGTTACGCTTCTTAAAATCTGCATAAAGTCTTCGCTGGCATCTGAAGGGAGCTGCCTCAATTCGAGTTTCACACCTAATTCATGTAATGTTTCAAACGCTTCTATATCTTTTTCGGTTACACTTACCGATTTTGTAATCTGCTTGCGGTTATTCTCGAAACGCATGCCTCCGACATTGACGGTTTTGATGGGGACGCCCGCTTCAATGAGAGAGACAATGTCGCTCGGGTTTTCAAATAAAAGCATCGCTGTTGTATCTTCATAGCGCGGACTATGAAATGCCTTTGCCATTTTGGATATAGAAACGGCGCTGGCTTTGACGTTTGAAGGGGCGACAGAAAGAATCAGCGTTTTTCTCATGTCATCTGCTGCAACATCATCTGACACCACGATGATCCGATCAGCTGCATGGATTTTAATCCACCTTGTCAATACTTGCCCGTGGATAAAGCGGTCATCGATTCTGGCTAATACAATCTTCATAGTAGTTCATCCTCTCTTTCATGATTGGCGGTGATCTTCATTTTTTCTAAATGTTCGCTGCAGACTTGAAAGCTTTCTTGACTGATGGTTTTCAATTTATTTAGCAATTCCTTGAGCGGCATATGTGCTCTCAGGCCTAATGCTTCCAGCAAAATCGGCAGGTTCACTCCCGCGGCCATATCGATTCTTTGGTCCTTCACAATGAAAGGGGTGGCCGCATTATAGGGGGTGCCTCCAAAAATATCGACCAAAAAAAGCACCTCATGTTCCTCCGGAATATCCTTTAGCGCCTGGTTATATTTGTCCTGCAATGTTTGGATGCCTTCTCCTTTTAAAAACGGCACCGCGACCAGGTTGTCTTCTTCGCCAAAAATCATTCCCGAGGACTCCTTTAATGCTAAGGGAAAATTGCCATGACCACTGATAATGACTGAAATCATACATGTTTGCTCCTCTCCTTTTTCGTTCGCCTATTTATTATGCAAGTATCGTGCCAACACAGTTGTATTAAGCGTTTTCAATCAAGCGGGAGCCAGATTTTTTTGTTTTTGAAACACATGTAAACAAAAAAATAAACCTGTATTAAAATGGCGCTCCATTTAATACAGGTTCAAGGTTAAAAACGGCTGTTAAAACAGCTGGCCCTGCAATTCTTCCGCAAAAATTGCGGCGATAAATAATTTTTCATCATCGCTGATTTTCAATCCCAGCTTTTGTTCATAAGGGTGTAATGTCCGCTCTGTTATGTGATAAACTTTTTCCAGCTGGCCGTTGATTTCTTCTTCCTCTGAAAATGCGATCGGGTTCTGCTTGACCTCCCTTTCAAAGGCAAAAGCGGTGTGCATAATCACTTTGATCATGACGGTATTATTTAAAATAATGCCAAGCTCATCCTGGATGGTTTGCAGCCACTCCAACAACATGTCTATCATATGATACGGGTTTAAAAAGACAAGATACTTTTTCAAGCTATCCTCGCAAAGCTCCCGCACAATAATATTTGTACCGGTAAATCCATCGCTCATCGGGATGCCGCCTTTTGTAATCGCCTGCTGAATCACCTTCTCCCCTTCTCCTCCAATTAATACTTCCAGAGAGACGTGCGGAGCATTGATCTTAGGATCCTTCGTTCCAACCGTGGCAAGAATCTCATACTCTTTTTCGATTTCTTTTATCCTGTTGGCTAATTTCATTGATGAAACCGTCAGAATGCTGATCGGTTCGTCAGAGGCCTTATTAACGATTGTTGTCAAGATTTCTTCCAGTTTTTTTGCCGTTCCGCTCCCTGTCGTACAGATAGAGACCAACGCCTTCTTTTTGCCGGCTGAGGCAGGCTGCCGATCCCACAGCTCGATAAAATCCTTTGTAACCGAATCATATATTGCATGCAAATTTAAATTCAAATAGTTTACCTTTCTAACAGCATCCAGCACCATAGATGTCGTAACATTGCTGATCGTCTTGATGTTCACGCCTGTTTTTTCTTCGAGCTTGCTTTCAAGCATCGCGAGCGAGCCCATGTCCACAAGCATTAATACCCCTTCTCCTTCATCCATCTGCTTAATTTTCGCCGCCAGGCTTTCGATGATTTCCGACGGGGAAACCGTCAGGGGCATATCGACTGCCGCGATAGGTGTGCTTCCCAACAGTTCAATGGCGACTTCAACCATGGAGCTTGCCATGCTGTTGCCATGCGCGGCAACGACAATCCCCACTCTTTTGTTCTCTTCCAATGATTTGATCGACTGGATCAGCATTGTTAAATAAATGACTTCTATTTCCGGAACAATGACTCTAAAATATTCTTGAATTTTATCCTTAAAGATGAGTGCGACCTGATATTCTTTCACATGGGTATCACGGATCTCGTCAGTCTCCTGTTCATTTAATACATCGATTTGCTTTCCCCGTTTTAGAAAGGCATCGATATGCATACTTAGGAAATAGATGAATTTGCGGCCAAATCTGCAATTGAGCTCGTGTTCCGCAACTTCTTTAAGCTCTTTCGTAATTTGTATCACCTTGTCATCGACAAATTTCAATAAGTGGTGGTTTTGAAATGTTCTTTGTTTAAAAAAACTTCTGACGTGCAAATGGATATCCGTTAAAATATATTGGTTGATTTCCTTTTTTGATAAGCCTTCTTTGTTTAGATTTTTTACTTTTTCTTCAATTAAATGATACAAATTAAATGAAAGATCATCGTCAAGTTTGGTTGTTTCATCTTCTACAATCGGCGATATGATGGTTGTAATATTGACATATTCAGAAATCATTTTGCTTCTTTCAATATTTTTGCTGCTGGAAATCCAGTCTTGCTTGATTTCATCCGGCAGATCCCGGACGGTCAGTTCCACAACATCATCCTTATCAAGATGATTTAAAAATCCGTGTGCACAAACCAGCTGTACATTTGATTTCAACTGCCCAACGTTCCCGAACTTTGCAGAATGAATCAGCGCATTATATACATCAATGTGCACATTTAAATTTTTCTTGATCCGCTCCGCTTCTTTTCCCAATAAGAATGTTGTCAATTCGATTCTTTCTTTAAGAGACCGCTCTTCAAGGGAAGGAATATGTATGGTCATCGGAATTCTCCGCAAAAAAGTTTTCAATAATACGGAACTGGGGTTTTCTGTCGTAGCGCAAATAAACAATACTTTCGATGTTCTTCTGTGCTCTGTTTCCCCAAGCCTGTTATAAGTGCCGTTGTCAATAAAATAAAACAGCATTTCCTGTCCTTCAGGCGGAAGGCGGTGGATTTCATCCATGAACAGAATGCCTCCATCGGCCTGTTCGACTAAGCCGACTTTATCCTCGTCAGCGCCTGTAAATGTCCCTTTCTTATGTCCAAATAATTGAGAAAGCAATAATTGCGGATTGTTATAGTAATCTGCACAGTTAAACGTAATAAATGGAGCGCCGGGCTTCAAGATGTCAGAGTAGATAGCGAATTGATAAATCCGGTTGGCAAACAGCGATTTGCCGGAACCTGTCGGACCTAAAAGCAGCATATGCAGGCCGTGAGGCGGATAAAAGACAGCCGCCTTTGCTTGGGAAATGGCTTTCTTTAAGCTGCCTTTCGCCCCAATCATCAGCTCCAGCGGATTCGTAGAAATTTTCCGGCGTATCCTTTTATGATTGCCTTGAAGCTGATGAAGATCTTCCACTTCCATCTTCTCTTTATTCCATTCCATGTTAAATATTCTTTCGACGATCTCTACCGGAACATAGCGAACGGGGAATGTTTTAATCTTTACGGCCTTTTGGGCACGGACAAGGTTGTTCAATTCAAAGCTGACATTGGAACGCTCCATTTGCAATTGTTCGGCGATTTCCTTGGCTGAATGCCCCTGTACCTGTAAAAGCTGATCCAAGGTTACGTTCCGAAAATTGTGCATAAGCTGATGGTATATTTTATCGATTCTTTTCATGAATATCATCCTTTGTCCTTATTAGATAAGCTGTTAGACATTACGATTGTCATCAAGATAGAACAGCGTTTTTCCCTTCTTATTACGTTTGAATGACGCATTTCTCTCCATCTTGAACGAATCCAATACCCCGAAAATTCAGAATGTTTTTTACCTGCCGTGAAAAGCTGCCCGCATCATGATGTCGTATGTTGACATTCAGGAGACGATTCTCTTTAGTTCTCACATGTCAGAGCAATCAACATCACCCACGCCTCCCATCCCCGGAAAGGACTTCATTCGTGCTTTTATATCACTACATCTCTCTTCACCCTTTCCAAAGTCATAGCCTGTAAATAGTGTATCACTCCTCTGAAATTGATTGGTGAAAAAATCTGATATCTATCAAAACAAACCTCATCAGCCGCGACAAAAAACCTAATACAAAATGAAGACTCCCCCTCCATTACATTCTAAATGGATCATCCCGATTTATGACTTATATCTCAACGGAAAAATTTTAAGAGAGAAGCTGAAATTCATGATATGAAAGTGGCGGCAGGAATTCTGACTAAAGGCTGGTTTTAAGAGTTAAAACGGGGATTTCTGA
This sequence comes from Bacillus sp. KICET-3, assembly GCF_033261025.1. Classification (NCBI taxonomy): domain Bacteria; kingdom Bacillati; phylum Bacillota; class Bacilli; order Caryophanales; family Bacillaceae; genus Bacillus; species Bacillus sp. KICET-3. The sequence goes on from NZ_CP137345.1 coordinate 3,155,732, forward strand.
AAAAAATAAAGACGGCCCTCACGTATTGAGGGCCGTCTAAACGGCTTAGCCAAAGGATCACAGTGTCTCCGGGAGGCTCTAAAACAAATTTTTCACTTTCCCCTATGCTTCTCTTTCGCTTTTTGTTTTCTCAATCTGTACTTTTGTTCCTTTTCTTTTTCCCGCTGCTCTTTATTCAACCGTTTGTTCATCGCTTTTTTTGCTTCCAGCCCTTGTTTGATTGCCTGTTGCGCCTTTGTTGACACGCCGGTGCTCTTCATTTCCTTTGCAACCTGGCGCTGCAGTCTTTTCGGGTTTATCTTCTTTTTGGCTTCAGCTTTTATCCCAATCCCTTCTTGTTCGGTTTGGGAGATCACCTGTAAAAGCTGATGGTGAACAAAATTGAGGATTTCCACATCCTTCGGCTCCCGGCCAAACAGATGGCGGAATGCCTTTACATTCCCTTCCTGCACAATCTCAATGATGCCGATCCAAAACTGGCCGTCATAGTAAATCGTTAATTTCATAACGATTCCCTCCTCTACATTTATTGCCGAAGAATGATGGACATCCCGAGGAGGGGAAGGTTACTGACATTATCACAATGCATCCGGACTACCAACCGGATTGTGTTTTTTCATTCTTCATGATTAATTTATCAAAATTTATAGATGTTTCCAAGATGCACTTTGCAGCGTGCAAAACGTGCATCTTGCCACACGGGAAATCATGTATCGCAAAAGGCTCTCTGTTGCACGTTTCCGTCCTTTTTCGCCAGCTTATATTCCCCAATAATGAATGGTTACATCCGAGTATTCGTCTTCGCTTAGAACAAAGCCGAATTCGAATGTTTCTGACACAACAACCACATCATCGTAGATGTCCGGCACCAGTTTTGCGATCATCCTTTTGGTTGCATATAGCGGCATTGTTATAGCAATTGGATGCTCCAGATAAAGGTGATGGCTGCTCTTCACGTAAAAACAGAATGTAAAAGGATAAAACAGAACCGTTTCTTCACTGAAATTCTCAAAGCCCTTATATATAAGGGCAATCTTTGACTTCAGCTCTTCTTCGTGATAGGCGAATGTGATCGTTTTGATTTCATCGGCTTTCACCAGCTGATAAACCTTTTGATGGGCTTCCCTGGATAATTGGCCATCAACAAATTCGTTCTGGGAAATATCAATGCCGCGGTATTTCTTCAAGTCCGCGATGAGCTGTTTTTTTGCCTGTTTGATTTTGTTTTCTTTCAGAAGCTTTTCAAGCTGGATTTTTCTATTATTCTTCATATCATGATCCTACTGCAAAACTCGCAGAATATCCAAAGAAATTTCTAAAATAAAACATCCGCCTTGAAAATTCGGCTGTTTTAGCCGATGATAGATTTTGTTCAGATAACAGCTCAGGGGGAATTCTGCTATGAAAAAATGTGTTTTGGCTATTGCTGCGCTTATATTAAGTGTTTCATTGGCGGCTTGCAATTCCAGCGCCGTTTCTTCGAAAAAAACAGAAGACGGCCGACACTCAGACCGTGTGGCTGTCACACTTATACGTGCAGTCGATGGCGACACGATTAAAGTAAAATATAAGGGAAAAGAGAAAACGGTCCGTTATTTGCTGATTGATACGCCGGAAACAAAAAAACCAAACTCATGTGTTCAGCCATATGGAAAAGACGCTTCCAGCGAAAACAAAAAATTGGTCAGCAGCGGCAAGCTGGAATTGGAATTTGATAAAGGCGACCGCACCGACAAATACGGCAGATTGCTGGCTTATGTGTATGCGGACGGTCAATCAGTCCAAGAACAGCTTTTAAAAGAGGGCCTTGCAAGGGTAGCTTACGTATATCCTCCAAATACAAAATACTTAGATCAATATCAAAAGGATGAAAAGGCCGCTAAGAAGAAACAAATTGCCATTTGGAGCAAGTCCGGCTATGTGACTGACAAAGGATTTAATGGATGTGCTGCCGGAAAATCGAAAACAGCGCAAACATCAATTTCTGCGCCGAAAAGCGCTCTTTCAAAAGATGCCGCAGCAAGCGGGGCTCATTCAAAGGATGCAGCTCCGTCATCAGACGCTAAAGAAACGTTCACAAATTGCACTGAACTGAGAAAAAAATATCCAAACGGCGTCCCAAAATCCCACCCTGCCTACCAGGCTAAAATGGACCGCGACCATGACAATTACGCCTGTGAGCGGTAGTTAAAAAAGAATAGCCCGGGTCCGGGCTATTCTTTTTCTATGCGGATGGCAGATTCGCTCTTAAAAATCCAATCTCTGCACATTAAGCCGCGTTGCAACGCCGCAGCCTCCATCGCTCAGATATATTACAATAGTCAATTTTTTGTTTTCAAATGTTTGCCATTCATTTAGAAAATTCAAGCAGCTCAATTTTATTATTGAACGGATCCACAATGACCGTAAAAAGACCCGGTGGACATTTTTGCGGCTCTTCGTATAAAACTTTTACACCGTTTTTTTTCAGATGATTCAGGTCCTTATTAATATCATCGGTCTGTAATCCAAGAACGATTTGTGAATTTTCTCCATACTCTAAGGTGTTCGGTTTCGAAGCCTTCTCAAGAATGATTGGAAAACCATTGACATTTAATTCAATGATATTTTCTCCATACTCTTTTTCTAATTTAAAATTCAACTTTTCACAATAAAAATTCTTCGCTTCTTTCATATGTGTTACTTTAATGGATACCATGCAAACCTTGGCTTTCATCTTTTACACCTACTTTCTGGATTAATAAATTTCTTATCATTACTAGGATAGTTAACTTTTCTAGAAGAGGAGGGCTGTCTAAGCGAATAACGAAATCACCATCAATTGATTCCATAGTAGTTTCCTTGACATACCATCGGGAACGCTGTAAGTCTATGCCCCTATATTTCTTTATTGATTTTAATAAGAGCCAGGATCGATTATTTATTATTGGTTCAATCCTCTTAGAACATTTGCACTTTTCCGACTATTCAATTATAATTTAAAAGCATTTATTTACAATAGGTGAAAAACCATGAATTTTGTCAAATTCAAACGAATTATGTAGAATTATATAAAAATTTTCTTAAAACACAAAAAAGTTGCTCTATTTAAATAAAGTTTCACACCCTAAGATATGTATCTAAATTTATTAACGAACGTTTTTTGATTTGGGTTATTCCGCATACCAGGCCGAACGCAACGCTGCCAAGCACCTTCCCTCTCTCATTTTCATTGAACAGACCGGTCGCAAAGGGAACGATAATCTGTGGAATAATGGTGAAAACAACTAACAGCAGGTGAGCCAACACGAGCCAGAGAAAATGTCCCGCAAGCGCTGATGCAGCAGGACACAGACAGACGAGAAACAGCAAATTCAACATAAGCGCCGCCTTTCAAACATGTCGCCAAGGGGAACCAGCATGAAATTCCCTAATGCATAACCCGCTTGGGGAATGGTGGAGATCAGGCCCCACCTGTGCAGCTGTCACGTGAAGGTCTGTCCCATGCTGACTAGGAGCGTTTGGTTCAAATAAATATTGGCCGCAATAAAGCCTGAAGTGATCGCCATCAGGAAAACCAGCCCTTTGGAGATACCGGCTGCTTTGTCTTATTGTTTATATCCATGTCACCTCCCCTTGCGATATTCGAATTATAATGCACTCAAAACACATGAAAATAGCAGTCTATTTATCATACTATTGGGAATGCCATGATGAACAATCACACCATTGCGGCGCCGCGTTGCCATTCCATGTTGATGAGACGCTTCATAAGGGCAAGAGAAAAAGAGTTTTGCCAAAAGAAGCAGACGAAATAACCGGGAAAATCAACCGGTACGAACAGTTTTTCAAAAAAAAGATATAAGGTCTTTTATAAAAGATTTTATTATCGGCATTTTGTTTCATGTCGGCAGCTTTTTCTATTTTTCTGATCAATTAGATCCGGCGGGAGTTTGGCTTTTTGCTGCCCGGAGCCTTCTGCTTGGCGATCAGGCCGGCGATCCGTTTGATTCATGATGTTCATTGCAGGAGACATCTTAATGTTTATCAGCAGCCTTCCTTTTTGTGCTAAAATAAAGGTATTTTAAGGAGGAATGTTTGATGACAAGATATTTGCTCATGACAACCCGGACTGAAAACTTTGACAATACATATGTGCCTGCTCACTATGACTATTTAAACCGGCTAAAAGAGGAAAACCGTTTGGAGATGTACGGCCCGTTTGGAGATGGAAGCGGAGGAGCGTATCTCATCCAAGCGGATTCTTTTGAAGAAGCCCAAAAAATCGGACATTCCGACCCGCTCATCGAAAGCGGCGCTTCTATACTTGTGGTTAAAGAATGGCTGACAAAATAACCTCTGTCACGCGCAATAAGCCTTCTCGATCGTGAGAAGGCTTATTTTTCTGAAAAATGAAATCTTCACTTTGAAAATGGTGATTTCTCAATCAAGAGCATGTTCTTTTTACCCATGTCCTGAACCGCTCATTTGACAAAGCCCTCAAAATCAATTAAAGAAATAGGAACTAGAACCGATACAAAATGTGTGCACCCAAGACCAAACGTATGATTTTTTTCGAAAAACCTGTTGAAAAAATGGGTATTTAAACCTATTATAGTAAGAGTGTTCATTTTACCAACTGGAGGTGTTAATCAAAAGGTTTTTTTGCCCATGCACACGGCTGATGATGTATCCAACTGCGGCAGTTCTCCAATCAATACAAGAGGAAGAATTTTAGAATGGACGATCCTGAAGATGACGTTTTTGACACCGCATCATTTTATCCTGAACAAAGCGGCGCAATCATAATGTTGTTAATTAGCGGTGGTGTTGGAGGCGAGGTACAGGGAACGTTAAACAGAGGGCAAAGAAACTAATGCAGTAAAAGAGGGAAATGGAACTGTGGCGATTGGATAAATCATAAACCAATATCAGTGAAAACACTGGTAAAAACAAAGGAGTTTTATACATAATGAAAAGAACGACAGAATTTGTATTAGGTTTAATTGGCGGTATCTTCGGTTTTATTGGAGCTTTTATGGCATTAATGATCGGCGGAATCGACGCATCATTCAGCTCGTCTGGAACAAGCGAAATCATTGGATTAGGCTGGGGCGCAGTTTTCCTTTCCATTCTTGCCATTATTGGCTCTGTTTTGGTGAAAAGCAAACCAAAGCTTGGCGGAATTTTGCTGATTATTTCTGCTGTCGGCGGATTTATTTGTATTTTCATGTTCTATATCTTACCGGCTGTCCTTATTATGATCGCAGGTATTATGGGATTGGTGAGAAAAGACAAAACGAATTCTACAGCCGCATAATACAAGAAAGAGGCCTATATCAGGCCTCTTTTTTCATCGCACGATTTCACCGCACAAGCCATTCTCTGCATGAATCAGTCAGCTTTTGCAATTCATTGATAAAAACACCCGCATGGTAACCGTCACATACTGCATGATGACATTGCAGTGCTACAGGCAAATATGTCTCTTTTCCATCTGAAAAGAATTTCCCGTTTGTTATGATAGGGAGCAAATGGTCGCTGTTCGCCAGGTTCAGATGAAAGCTCGTAAAGTCAACCCATGGAATTGAGGAAATGGAAAACGTGTTGGCAGGAAATTTACCTTTTGCCCATAATCCTTTTTTGTCTCCAAACCTCTCGATGTCCCCCACATAGTTTTGATAAAACCGCGGAAAATCACGTGAGTATTCCGACCATAAGGCGGAAAAGGTCTGATCCTCCTGATGAAAAACCGTATAGCACGGATTCATCTGTTCCCAACATCCCAACTGCCCGTCATGAAATGCCGTTCTGAATTCGGGGTGGGCGTTCACTATTCTCGACACCATGTAAATAAAAGCAGGATAGAACTTGACTTTCTTGTCTCGCAGACTGTTCAGCAGCCCGGTCACATTGATGTTAGCCGTTATGCTGTATGAGCATTTCCCCGCTTTCATGTAATGTTCAAAATAAGGTTTTCTATGCCAATGCTCAAGTTCAATTCTTTGGAAATTCATGTTTAGCCTCCTAAAATAATCGAATTTTTATTTTAGGAGGGGTGGTCCACTGATTTCACCAACAACCTCACCTCATGTCATCTTTCTTCCATCACAGTAACATGCAACGGCTTTTCGGAGCAAGCGCGGGAAAACTCCTTTGTCATCTTGCTCATCCATTTTAACCTCTCCCGCATCGCCCGTTTTCAGGTTATACTGACATACATCGGGGTGATCACATGAATGATAAAACGGTCCTTACGCCTGAAAAGTGGCGGGCCATTGTTGAAAATGATTCATCTTATGACGGCGTATTCTTTTACGCGGTGAAAACGACAGGCGTCTTTTGCCGCCCCTCCTGCAAATCGAGGGTTCCCCATATCGAAAATGTTCGCATTTTCCCGGATGCACAACAAGCTTTATCAGAAGGTTACCGTCCCTGCAAACGATGCAATCCGGACGGCCCTCTGCTTCCTGATGAAGAGCTGGCCGAACGGGCGGCGATGATCATCGGGAGATATTATCATGAACCCCTGACACTGACGGATTTGGCTGAAAGGTGCCATACCAGCCCTTTTCATCTGCAGCGGACATTTAAGCGGATTAAAGGGATGTCCCCGCTTGAATATATCAGTCAGAAAAGAATATCAGAAGCGTGCGGGCTTCTTGCGTTTTCAGATCAAACGATTTCACAAATCGCTTCAAAGGTGGGCATCCTGAATGCGGATTATTTCGCCTCCCTGTTTAAAAAGAAAACGGGTCAGACGCCGACAGAGTTTCGGAAAAGAAAGCGGGGGATACAGTTATGAGCGCTGAAATCTTGTATTGGAGCATGCTTCGTGACAGTCAATGGACGTTTTATATTGCGGCAACAGCACAGGGGCTTTGTTTTGTCGGATCGCCCGGTCAGCATGTTGATGAGCTGGCGGCCTGGTCTAAAAAAAGGTTCCCGGACTATATGCTGGTCCGGGATGAGCAAGCAATGCAGCCGTATATCAATGAACTGACAGCGTATTTGAATGGCGAACTTACAGAATTCAGCTGCCCCGTCCACCTTTATGGGACGCCTTTTCAATTGGCCGTCTGGCATGCATTGCGGGACATTCCTTATGGAAGAACCTGCTCCTATTCGGATATTGCGGAGCGGATCGAAAACCCTGAAGCCGTGCGCGCGGTGGGTGCGGCGATCGGGGCCAATCCGCTTTTAATCATCATCCCCTGTCATCGGGTGGTTGGAAAAAACGGCAGTTTGACAGGGTACCGGGGCGGTTTGGAAATGAAAAAAAATCTGCTTATCCTGGAAAAAGCAGTTCCGCTGCGCTGAATGGCTGAAACGGACACCGTTCGAAAGAAACGAACGGTGTCTGCAGCCTCAATCAATTGGAAGTTTTATCATCTGACACAATATGAATATCGATTCCGTCTGTATGACGCATCATACTATTGACAATTGATCCTTTCCAAATCTCCTCCCATCTGGAACGGGCGGACTGTCCCAGCACGATTTGTGTAATATTGTTTTGTTTTGCCACCCCGGTTATCGCCTCTGAAATACGGCGGTCATTTGAGGGCAGGAAGATAAACCCGGCGCCAAATTGCCCGCAAAGACGTTCCCATTGCTGAATTTTATGTCTTTCATTTGCCGTCATTTGATCCTTGGCTTTGCGGGACACGTGTAAGACAAACAGCTCCGCCTTCAGCCGGTTGGCAATTCTCCATCCCCGGCGGATCAGCTTCTCGGCATTTTTGCCATGCTGGACGCACACCAGTATTTTTTCATTTGTTCCCCTTGGCCGGCTATAGCCGTTCTGCCGGTTTAGACGTTCTATCCGGTCATCCACATCATCGGCGACTTCGCGTAAGGCCAGCTCTCTGAGTGCGGCCAAATTATTTTTTGTGAAAAAATGAGTCAAAGCCTGCTGGATGTTATGCTGTTCATAAATTTTGCCTTCCCGCAGCCGCTTTTGCAGCGTTTCCGGTGTCACATCAATGAGGATGACTTCATTGGCAAGATCCAAGATCCGGTCGGGAATCCGCTCCCTGACTTTTACGCCTGTCACTTGCTGGACAATATCATGAACGCTTTCAATATGCTGAATGTTGACGGCCGACAGGACATTGACGCCTTCTCTTAATATATCTTCCACATCCATGTATCGTTTTTCATTTTTCGAGCCGGGTATATTGGTATGAGCCAGTTCATCGATGATGACAAGATCAGGCTTTCGCTCAATAATCGCAGCGGCATCCATTTCTTCAAGCGTTTTTCCTTTATATTCAATTTTTCGTTTAGGAATGACCTCAAGTCCCCTTATCAAGGCAGCCGTTTCCTTCCTGTTATGCGTATCGACCAAACCGATGACAACGTCTATTCCTTCACGTTTTACATCGTGCGCTTCCTGAAGCATTCGGTACGTCTTCCCTACACCTGGCGCCGAGCCGATATAAATCGTCCAGCTCCCTCTTTTGAGCTGTTCAATTTCTGCCAGCAGCTCTTCAGGCGTTTTTCTTCGATAGTCGCGGCTGTTTTTTCGCATCACAGCTTCTCCGCCTCTTTTCAAGATTTTCCTGATGTTAGTTTTTCTTTCAGGTCGATATTCAGAAGCAAGACATTAACCCGCGCTTCACTGAACATGGATGCCTTTTTTGTGTGTACCTCAACCAATTGCTGCAGCTGTTTTTTCGATATTCCCGTCAGCCGGCTGATTCTCGGAATTTGCGCTGCTGCTCCGGCAGGACTGATATCGGGGTCTAATCCCGATGCGGAATTTGTGACCAAATCGATCGGCAGTTGATTGACAGGTACATCGGGATTCTCCCGCTTCCATTTTTCAATGGATGTTTTTACGCGTTTCAGCAAAGCGGGATTTGACGGAGCTTCATTTGGCGATCCGGATCCTGAGGCATCATAGCCGATGCTTGATACTCTGCTGTTAAAATAGCGCGGATCAGTGAATGGCTGGCCAATTAATTCAGATCCAACAGCCTCTCCTTTTTTGTCATAAACAAGGCTTCCCATCGATTTTTCAGGCATTACGGCTTGTGAAATGCTGGTCAGAGCCAACGGATAAGCAAGTCCGCAAACGATCATCAAGAGCAGACTGATTCTGATAACAGGGCCGATTTCCTTCATGATTGATCCTCCTCACACCATGATCTGCATGATCATATCGATCAGCTTAATTCCAATAAACGGGACGAGCACACCGCCAAGTCCGTACATCAATAAATTGCGGGCCAACAGCGCGTTTGAATTCATCGGCTTGTATGCGACTCCCCTTATTGCCAGCGGCACAAGCAGCGGAATGATCAGCGCATTAAATATCAGCGCCGATAAAATCGCCGACATCGGCGAAGCGAGTCCCATGATATTCAACGATGCCATTTGGGGAATCGCCGTCATAAACATCGCAGGAATAATCGCAAAATATTTGGCGATATCATTTGCGATACTGAAAGTTGTCAAAGCGCCGCGGGTCATGAGCAGCTGTTTTCCGATCGATACGACCTCAATAATTTTCGTCGGGTCGGAATCGAGATCAACCATATTGGCCGCTTCCTTTGCTGCCGTTGTTCCGCTGTTCATGGCAAGCCCGACATCGGCCTGCGCCAGCGCAGGCGCGTCATTTGTTCCATCGCCTGTCATAGCGACCAGCTTTCCTTCTGCTTGTTCGCGTTTGATCACATCGATCTTGTCTTTTGGTTTACTTTCCGCGATAAAATCATCCACCCCGGCTTCCTTTGCAATCGTGGCCGCTGTTAAAGGGTTGTCGCCTGTACACATGATCGTTTTAATCCCCATTTTCCGAAGCTTTTCAAAGCGTTCTCTCATCCCCGGTTTTACGGTATCCTTTAAATAAATCAAACCGTACAGTTGATCCCCGGCAGCCACAGCCAGAGGGGTGCCGCCTTCTTTTGAAATTCGCTCGCTTTCCCGGTCAAAATCAGGCGGGACCGTTCCGCCGTTCTGTATCACCCATTTTTTCACCGCGTCAACGGCGCCTTTGCGAATGGCTGTTCCATCCGGAAGGTTGATGCCGCTCATCCTGGTTTCCGCCTTGAATTCTATACATTCCCCGTCTTCGGCGGCAGAAGCGTCAAATGGAATGGATTGTTTTTTGGCAAGCTCGATGATCGAACGTCCTTCAGGCGTTTCATCATGAATGGAACAGAGCGCCGCGTATTCGCCGACCGTTTGAAGCGTTTCTTGGCCGGCCGGGACAAACTCGCTCGCCATCCGGTTTCCAAATGTGATCGTTCCGGTTTTATCAAGAATAATCGTATTAATATCACCGGCGGCTTCAACCGCTTTACCTGACATCGCAAGTACGTTAAAACGGGTGACGCGATCCATGCCGGCAATGCCGATAGCCGACAGAAGCCCTCCGATTGTCGTCGGAATCAGGCAGACCAGCAGTGCAATCAAGACCGCCGGGTCAATGTGAAAGCCGAGATAATCCGTAAAAAACGGAAGTGTCGCGACAACGATGAGAAAGATGATGGTCAGGCTCGTCAACACTGTATTCAACGCGATTTCATTCGGTGTTTTTTGTCTTTCCGCCCCTTCAACTAAAGCGATCATCTGGTCTAAAAATGTTTCGCCGGGGTCACTTGTGATTTTTACTTTAATCGAGTCGCTGACAACCCGGGTTCCTCCGGTAACGGAGCTGAAATCGCCTCCCGGCTCTTTTATGACAGGCGCTGATTCACCCGTTATGGCCGATTCATCAACTGAAGCGAGACCGCTGATCACTTCGCCGTCGCCGGGGATCATTTCTCCTTGGGAAACAATGACAACGTCTCCTTTTCGCAATTCGTCAGACGATGCTTTTTTCGTCTTTCCGTCACCTGTTACTTTATTGGCCCATACTCCTTTCTTCGTTTGTTTTAAAGAATCGGCCTGCGCTTTTCCTCTTCCTTCAGCAAGCGCCTCGGCGAAGTTGGCGAATAAAACCGTCAACAGCAAAATGACGGATACCGCCGGATTGAACCATGGATTTGCCGTACTGCCGAAAAACTGCGGAAACACAGACAGCAGTATTGTTATCAAAAATCCCATTTCAACGATAAACATAATCGGATTTTTAGCCATCGTTTTCGGATGTAATTTGATAAAAGCCCTTTTAACCGCGTCCTTTACGATCGATTGATTCGACATTTGGCCCGAATCTGATTCGAGGTGCGGATGGGCATGGTTCAAATCATTCATGTTATGCATCCTCTCTTTCATAATGTTAAAAATTCCGCGGCCGGTCCTAACACCAGGACAGGGAAGAAGGTCAACGCTCCGACAATCAAAATCGAGGTGATGAAAATGCCGGCGAAAATACTTGAATCTGTCCGGAATGTCCCAATGGTTTCCGGGACGGTTTTTTTCTTGCACAACGATCCGGCGACCGCCAATAGCGTAACAATTGAGAAATAACGGCCGATGAACATCACGATTCCTGTCGATAAGTTCCAGAATGGCGTCGCGTCCTTCAGCCCTTCAAATCCTGAACCATTATTAGCGGCCGAAGACGTAAATTCGTATAAAATTTGGCTGATCCCATGGAAACCTGGATTTGAAATCGCCTCCCGCCCCACCTGAGTAAAGATGGCAAGCGCCGAGGCCCCCAATATCAACAACGGATGAATCAACAGGGTGACTGCTAAAAGCTTCATTTCTTTTCCTTCAATTTTTTTGCCCAAAAATTCAGGCGTTCTTCCGACCATTAATCCCGACAAGAAAACAGTGATCATCGCATAGAGCAGTATATTCATAAATCCGGCGCCAAAGCCGCCGAACACCGTGTTCAGCATCATATTGAGCAATGCCAAGAGGCCTGTAAGCGGCGCAAGCGTATCATGCATCGTATTGACCGCTCCTGTCTCACTCGCAGTTGTGACCATCGCATAAAAGGCTGAATACACAGTTCCAAAACGGACTTCTTTTCCTTCCATACTGCCTTCCCCATGCTGGATACCCGTTTGATTGATCACCGGATTTCCGCCGGATTCGGTTATGAAGGCTGCACCAACCATGAATAAAAACAACAAGCCTGCCGAAATGAAAAGGATTCGACCCTGCTTCAGATTTCCAACCATTTTTCCATAGGTAAACGGCAGGGAAACGGTCATCAACAGCATAAGCAACATTTGCAGCGCATTGCTCCACCCATTTGGATTTTCGAATGGATGTGCCGAGTTTACGCCGAAATACCCCCCTCCGTTGTTTCCGAGCTCTTTAATCGATAAAAAGGACGCGACAGGCCCCCGCAAAATCGATTGCTCCCCTCCGGTTATCGTTTTTACGGTTACGGAAGAATCAAGTGTTTGCGGTACACCGAGACCCACAAAAACAATTGTCGCAACCACTGCAATCGGCAGCAGAATTCGAGTGATGCAGCGGATGAGATCAATGTAAAAATTTCCGAACGGCTTTCCGGCTAGTCCGCGAATCATCGCAATGGCAGCTGCAAGCGCAGTGGCCGGCGCGGCAAACATTAAAAAGATAATGGCCGTCATTTGTGAAAACAGAGAAAGCCCGGTTTCACCGCTGTAATGCTGCAAATTCGTATTGGTCATAAAACTGATCGCCGTATTAAACGCAAGTGTCGGCTCCATTCCCGCAATATGAGCAGGATTTAAGGGCAGCACTCCCTGAAGCCGGAATACGAGGTAAACGATCAATATCATAACCGTATTCGTGACAATTAAAGCGGCGGCGTACTTTTTCCAGGATTGGTTTTCCGCTTTCACACCGCCGATGCGATAAAACACGCGTTCAACCGGATAAAAAAACCTATCGATTGCAGAAGGGGCGTAGTCGAATACTTTTGCTATGTAAAGCCCCATTGGTTTAGCCAGCAATAAAGCGATCAGCAGGATGCAGCATATGGAAATAAACGCTGTCATTTCTTTAACCCCCAATATGTTTACAGTTAAAATTTTTCCGGATTTAAAAGAGCGTACATCAAGTAGACAAACGCGGCGATGACCGCAGCTGCCAGTAACATCATCGGACATTCCTCCTTCCCCGGCTTTGTCGATTAGCTGATCGTTTTTCCCGCCCATTTCAGCAATAACAGCATCACTGCTGCTAAACAGACGACGATGGCCCACATGGCGATATCCAGCATTTCCTCACCTCCTTGATTTTTTTGCATGAAAAAAAGCCGCAAGAGAACAAACCTCTTACGGCTTTGGTTTTGGGCACAGTTAAGAAACCGTGCTTTCCGCACGCATTTGGGTTCTCTTCAAACGCTTGCGAGGTTAGCTGTCGGATTCAGGTGCAAAGAGTCACCTTACCTTTCAAAAGGATTCACCCCAAGTGGCCGCGCCACAAAAAATGGTTCCCCCGCTTCCAGTCTGGAATTCAGCGATTACGATAATTGGAAATTTTATTCAGATTTTTGATGAGATTTATAATACGCTCGTTGCATATTAGTGTAAAGCTTCATAAATGACCAAATTGGCTTATTTTTATCTTTTATCAGCCTTTTACAGCATCAAATCGTTTGATTACTTCTATTTTCTTATTATCCCTGACATTTTCTTGATCTCCACTTGTGAATAAAGGGTTGGGAACAATCCAAAAAACACCGTCCGAACATTCGAACGGTGCCTTCCATTTTAAAAATCAAAGTTATCAGGATCTGGGCCGACCCGGGTATTCTCGTTTAAAGCATCGATTTGCGCCATCTCCTCATTGGTCAGCTCAAAATCGAATATATCCGCGTTTTCTGCGATCCGATGCGCTTTTGTCGATTTTGGAATCGTGATGACGCCGTTTTGCAAATCCCAGCGCAAAATCACCTGGGCTGCGGTTTTGCCATGCTTTTTCGCGATGTCCTTCAGAAGGTGATGATCAAGCAATTGTCCCTGCATTAATGGGGACCATGCTTCAAGCTGAATTCCATGCGCTCTGCAAAATGATTGCAGCTCCTTTTGCGTCAGGCGCGGATGGCACTCGACTTGGTTGACCATCGGTTTGATTTTCGCATCCTTCATCAAGTCTTCAAGATGATGGATTTGAAAGTTGCTGACGCCGATCGCTTTGACGCGTCCAGCTTCATAAAGAGTTTCAAGCGCCCGCCACGCCTCTTTATACCGGCCTTCAACGGGCCAATGGATCAGAAATAAATCCAATTGATCAAGCCCGAGTTTGCTGAGGCTCTTCTCATAGGCCGCGATTGTCTCTTCATATCCTAAATCTTCATTCCAGACCTTTGATGTCACAAATAGATCTTCTCGTGAAATGCCTGCCTCTTGCAAGCCTTGACGGATGCCTTCCCCGACTCCCTCCTCATTTCCGTATATCGCTGCCGTGTCAATGCTCCGGTAGCCGTGGGCGATGGCCGTCTTCACGGCATTCACCAGTTCCGGCCCTTCTTCCACTTTAAACACCCCGATGCCAAACCAGGGCATTTTCACGCCATTATGCAATTCTGTTCGATCTTGTAAATGTGTTGCAGTCATCATATGAGACCTCCTGTTATCCATTTTGTTTTCAGATGCAATCCCCTAAATTTTTTTGCAAGTTGCGGCCATCGTGTTGTTCTTTGCGTTCAAGAGCAAGGCTCAAGCCTGTCAGCACGACGGCGCCCAACACCATGAATCCGCCCACCCATGCGGTATGAATGAGTCCGACCGATTCTGTGATCACCCCCCCTAAATATGATCCGATGGCAATGCCTGCATTAAAGGCCGCAATATTGACGGCAGATGCGACATCCACCGCACCCGGTACAAACCGTTCGGCAAGCATGACGACATAAACCTGCAGCCCCGGAACATTCATGAAAGCCAAAAATCCCATCAAAATGATCGTGATCAAGCCTGCCAGCTTAAAAGGCGCTGTAAACGCCAAGACGAAAAGCACGGCAGCCTGGGCGATAAACATATAAAACAATGCGGTCAGCGGCTTTTTGTTTGCGGCTTTACCGCCAATGATGTTGCCGAGCGCAATGGCAATGCCGTATACAAGCAAAATGACAGCGACGGCTTCTTCTTTAAAACCGGTGACATGCTGCAGCAGCGGGGACAAGTACGTAAAGACGACAAACGTGCCTCCGTATCCCAAAGCGGTAATGATAAATAAAAGCAATAACCGGCCGCTTTTCACAAGCTTCAGCTGACTGCGGAATGTCGTCCGGACGCCTTTCGGCAAGTCGCCAGGCACAAGGATGCTGTTTGCAATAAAAGCCAATACGCCGACGGCGACGATCGCAATAAAGGCAAACCTCCAGCCGAATTGCTGCCCAATAAAAGTGCCGATCGGAACACCCGTAATCGTCGCGACGGTCAGCCCCGTAAACATGATGGAAATCGCTCCGGCTCTTTTATGCTCCGGAACAAGGCCGGCGGCAATCGTCGAGCCGATCGACATAAAAACACCGTGTGAAAATGCGGAGAGCACGCGGGCGGTCAAAAGAACGCCGATGCTTCCGGCACATGCGGCAATGCCGTTCCCGATCATAAACACCATCATAATCAACAGCAGTAACGTTTTCCGGGACATAACCGATGTAACGGCTGTTAAAACAGGCGCTCCGAACGTGACTCCCAAGGCGTATAAAGATACGGTCAGCCCTGCTGTCGTAACCGAAATATGCAGATCATCGGCAATCAGCGGCAGCAGGCCAACGCTGATAAACTCTGTCGTGCCGATCGCGAATGCGCTGACGGCCAAAGCCAAAAGCGCTAATATACTTCGTTTTTTATGAAAAGAAGACATTTGATTCCCCCTATGATTTTGGTATAGCGAATTGTTGCCGGCAAATGATATTATGGTACATATCAGTGATAAAAAAAAGTACGCACTTGCAAGTACTATAGGAACTGAAAAGTATGATAGGCACTTTTAAGTGCCTATCGATCGGAGGAAGAATATGAAGCAGAAAAAATACAATATTTCGGTTGAAGCAACTCTCGAAGTCATCGGCGGAAAGTGGAAATGCGTCATCCTCTGCCATTTGACGCACGGTAAAAAGCGGACAAGCGAATTGAAGCGGCTCATGCCGAACATTACGCAAAAAATGCTGACCCAGCAATTGCGGGAATTAGAAGAAGACGGCGTCATTAACCGGATCGTATACCAGCAGGTTCCTCCAAAAGTGGAATATGAGCTCAGCGAATACGGCTGGACCCTGCGGAATATCTTGGACTCGCTGTGCGCATGGGGTGAAAAACATATCACAAGGGTCTACGGAGATAAATTCGCAGTTTTGGAAGACAGTGTGCTGAATGATAAATTAAAGGAAAAGCCCGGCATTCAGGAAAAATAACAAAAACGACATTCCTTTGGGTGGAATGTCGTTTTTTATTTGCTTTACGAATAATAGCGGGACAGTTCGACGATCATCGCCCCCATCCGCTCCAGCTCCGGAGCGAGCAGACGTTCAACCCCTTCCTCTCTCAGCGCTTCTGCCGTCACTTTCCCGACAGCGGCCGCTGTCACATGTTCCTGAAACGCTTTGACGATTTCTCCCGCGATACCTGCTTCTCTGGCGAAATTGAAAAGCGAACGGACTTGAACGGCGGTCGTGAAACAAACCGCATCCACCTCACGGCCGATGATCTCTTGACACAATAAGGAGACGGTTTCCTGCTTCGGAGGGGTATGCCGGTAAGGCAAAAGCGGGAATACGGATGCCCCTTTATCCTTTAAAAACGCCAGCAGCGCCGGCGCATTTTCTCCGTGGAGCTGCACCATGACCCGTTTTCCGGCCAAATCGTAAGGCTCAAGGGCGTGTATCAGCCCGCCCGTCGTACCGTCTTCATCAGACGCCTCCGGAGTAATGCCGAGCTTCTTTAAGGCAGACACGGTTTTGTATCCTCTTGATGCCGCCTTTGCCTGGCGGATTACGTGCAAAAACCGGTCACGGAGCCCAAGCTTCTCTGCAAGACTGACAAGTGTTTCTGTACCGATTCCAGTCGTAAAAACCGCCCAGTCGGCTCCCGTTTCTACAAAGGCCTGCAATTCGGGCCCGACTTCTTTTTCCGCTAAAAATACGGTTCCTTGAAGAGAGCGGGCGACTGAAATCCCGCCTTGTTTTTCAATCAGCGTGCTGATCTCTTCGATTTTCCGCGAACCGCCGATGGCAATCCGTTTGCCGGTTAATCCTTTTACCACTGCCAATCCCTCTTTCTTTATCTTTTTATATGAATCTCAAGTTTTTCGGTTTACTAACATCTTCCATGTGAGATATGATAGAATTATCAAAAAATTAACAGGAGGTTTTTCAGATGTCGACCGATTCCCGTTTTGACACCCGTGCTGAACAATTGACGAAGCATGCCCGTTTTTTCGAGTATACCACCGCTTCCGATCCGATTGGAAGCGGAAGCATCAGTCCGGTGCCGGTTAAAGAATTCGGGCCGGAATTGTACCGGTCAGGGGATACGCGGATGATTCCATTGGACATCTCAAAAGAGCTTAAAACCGATTATCCCGCATCAAGCCCGTCCCTTCTCGCCCACTTTATCACGATTCGCAGGGGTGATACGATCAATACGAGCCCGAACGCGACAAGCGAATTATATTACGTGATTGAGGGTTCCGGCAGCACAGATGTCAATGGAGAAACAATCCAGTGGCATAAAGGCGACTTTTTAACGCTGCCCGCAGGTTCAAACAGCCGCCATACCGCAGCGGAAGACGCATCCATCTATTATATAACAGACTCGCCGCTTCTCCGCTATTTAGGAGTAAACGCAGCTGAAGCGCGCTTTAAGCCGACTCTTTACACCGCCGAACAGGCAAAAGAAAAATTAGCCGAAGCTGCCAATTCCCCCGACGCCCGCTTTCGCAACCGTATTTCTGTTCTGTTAAACAATGATAAATTCGATCAGACGTTAACCATCACACACGTACTGTGGGCGATGTTCGGAATCGTTCCTCCGGGCTCCAAACAAGCGCCCCACAGCCATAAGTCGGTGGCTCTTGATTTTGTCGCCTATGCCGCGCCAGGGACGTATACATTGGTCGGCAGCCGGATCGATCCCAAAACAAAAGAAATCATTGATCCGGTCAGAGTCGACTGGGTAACCGGAAAAGCGTTCATTACACCGCCCGGGTTATGGCACTCCCACCATAACGAATCAGGCGAAGCCGCCTACATCATTCCGATTCAAGATGCCGGACTGCAAACGTACCTGCGGACATTGGATATTCAGTTTCAACATTATGAGAAATAAAACGGGGTTTCAAAAAGGAGCCGGCATGTTTCGGTGGCGGCTCCTTTTTTCAGAGCTTCGCAAGGCCCTGATTCCCCACGCTCCCCGATTTTCCCCTGAACTCCTTTTCCCTTTCTTAGGGACGGCCGTTTCTCTGATAGTAATCAATGACAAACATTCTAAAATTGCTCGCCGCCGGCGATAAATAGTGGTCTTTTAAGACGGCAAGGCCGATCATCCGTTCACAGCGGTAATCTGCAACACGGCAGTACGCGACAGGGGAATGGACATGTTCTGAGGTTTTCGGCAGAATCGCCGCACCGAGCCCTGCCGAAACAAGCCCCAAAATGGTCGATACTTCCTCTCCTTCAAATGCAAGCTTCGGACTGATCCCTAAATCCCGGCACATTTGATCGAACACATAGCGAAGTCCGTATCCAGGCTTAAATCCGACGAAATCTTCATCGGCTATCGTTTTCATCGCGATTTCTTTTTGGCCGGCCAGCGGGTGGTCGGCAGGCAGCACCAGATAAAGCGGCTCTTTATCCAAAACGGTCCACTCAAGCAGTTCGTTCGGCAGCGGCGGCGAGCTCATGCAAATATCGGCTTCGCCCGTTTCCACCATGTGCTGCAGCACTTCGTTCGCCCCTTGATAAAGGCGGAATCCTACATGGGGGTGCAGTTTTTTAAATTCGGCGATGAGCTGCGGCATGACCCAGGAACCAAGTGTATGCAAAAAAGAGACCGAGACTTCTCCGTAATCGGGATCTGCGCTTTGTCGGACCTTCTGAACCCCTTCATCAAGCGCATGGCGCGCTTTTTTTGCTTTAACGAGAAACTGTTCGCCATACCTTGTCAGCCGCACAGATTTTGATTTTCTGATAAACAAAGGCACGCCCAATTCTTCCTCAAGCTTTTTGATGGAACGGCTCAAAGCCGGCTGTGAAATGCTTTGCTCCATTGCGGCTTTTGTAAAATGCCGATGCTTGCTGACGGCGATAAAATTGTCAATTTGATGGAGCTCCACTCTTTCACCTCCTTATCATAACAAAAATGCATCATATCTATAGTTATTATAAATTAGACACATCACAAATGAAAGCGTAGGATGGATCATAGAGCTAGATTGCAGAAATGAGGGACCAGCATGAAATACATTCAGCCGCATACGAAGGACTATCAACACGCAAGCATCGCCTTATTTATCAGCGGTTTTGTCACGTTTGCCACATTGTACACCACACAGCCGCTGATGCCGGTATTTGCAGAGGAATTCGGCATTTCCGCGGCGGCGGCAAGTGTAACATTATCAATCTCAACGGGCATATTGGCATTCTCTTTACTGATGGCGGCGGCATTGGCGGACGGATTTGGCCGCAAAACGATCATGACGCTGTCGCTTTTTTCAACATCCATCCTCGGCCTGTTGACAGCGTTCAGCCCGAACTTTGCCGCCCTTCTTGTCATGAGGGGCCTGCTTGGGTTCTTTCTCGCGGGTGTTCCGGCCATCGCCATGACCTATGTCGGTGAAGAATTCGATCCGAAGGGGCTTGGGAAAATGATGGGGCTCTACATCAGCGGCACGAGCCTCGGCGGCATGAGCGGCAGACTGTTGACCGGCCTTTTGACAGACCTTTTCGGCTGGAGGGAGGCGCTCGGCATCATCGGCGCCATTTCCGTCGTGCTGAGCTATCTGTTTTGGCATTTGCTGCCGCGGCCCCGGCACTCCGTAAAACAGCAAACCAATTTCAAAAAAACATGCGGAGCTTACAGAGCCGTTCTTGTTAACAGGCGGCTCATGCTGCTGATTTCTCTTGGCTTTATCTTAATGGGCAGCTTTGTCACGATGTTTAATTATATCGGATTTCAGCTGATGGCCCCTCCATACCGGCTGTCGCAAACGGTCATCGGTTTGATCTTCATCGTTTATTTGGCGGGTGCGCTCAGCTCGGTTTATATGGGAAAGAAAGCCGACGCCTTCGGCAGCCCATTGATGATCAAAATCGCCATCGCCATCATGGGTTCGGGCGCCTTGATCACGCTTTTCTCGTGGCTGCCGCTGAAAATTGCCGGCATTGCCGTCTTTACGTTCGGATTTTTCGGCGCCCATTCGATCGCCAGCTCCTGGGTTGGCCAGAAGGCCGATGATCAGCGCGTTCAAGCCTCTTCCCTTTATTTGCTGAGCTATTATCTCGGCTCAAGCCTGGCAGGTTCGTTCGGCGGTTTTTTCTGGATCCATTTCGCATGGACGGGAATCATCGCTTTTATTGCGGGATTGCTATTGATCGCCTACCCGGTGATTTTCTTTGCCGAAAGGGAAAAGAAACAGCTGTCAAGGGAATGTGTTGAAGCAAAGGATTGACCTAAACCTTTTTCAACCAACGCCGATATATAGATCAAAGCCGGCATGACATTTCCTTCTGAAGATCAGCCGTTTTTAGAAATCGAATGCAGTCCGTCATGTTGGCTTTTCCCTTACGATCCGCTATCATGTTTGACGGAGGGGGATTTCTTTGCTGAAGAAAACGGGATTCTGCGGATTGATGGTTTCTATTGTTTTGGGCATTTGTCTAAGATGGAGATTGAATAACAGCGGCATACTGCCTGACATGTTATCCATTGCGGGCTTTGTATTCGCCTTGATGTACATATGGGACGAGATGAAAAAGGAGAGCCGAAAAGCGCTTCTCTGGAAAGGAACGGGCGTGATCATCGGAACGGCTTTGCTGGCGTTTGTGATCATCAAAGGCCGTGAATCGATCATCAGCCTGCCTTTTTTCAGCGGCTGGGAAACGCCTGCCCAAGCCGTTTATATTTTATCGGTTCTTGTTCTGGCAGCCATCATCATCTCTTACATAAACGAAATATTTTCAAAGTCATAAAGAGACAACCTAAACGGGTTGTCTCTTTTTGCGTTTACGCCTGGAACGATAAAGATGCCTCGGCAGAAACGGCGGCAGTCCAGACGTCTTTTGCATAGCGTCCTTCTGCTTGCAGATTGGAGAGCCAGTTTTGCGCCTCTCCTCTGCTTGCCCGATATACGTTTTCATATGCCTCGCACAGAGTACGCTCGACGTCCGGAGCCATTCGCGCGCCGTCTCCGCAAATATATAAGCGGGCACCTTTATCCAGGAGATGAATCAGCATTTCTGCGTCTTCCTTCATCAGATCCTGAACATATGTTTTCGGCCGGCCTTCCAGCCGCGAAAATGCAGTGTGCAGCTGTACGATCCCATCCCGCTCTGCTTTTTCTAATTCATCGCGATATAGATAATCCTCTTCCGGATGACGGCAGCCAAAATACAAATGGGCTTCGCCAAGCGTTGCCCCAGCTTCTTTTTGGACGCGGCGCGCCTGCAGAAAGCCGCGGTATGGTGCGACTCCCGTTCCTGGTCCGACCATGATGACCGGTGTTTCTGGATCATCCGGCAGTCTGAAGCCTGAAGAAGGCTTGCGGATAAAACAAGAAAGGCTGTCCCCCGGGTTGAGCTCCGCCAGATAATTTGATGCCACCCCGCGGTATTGGCCCCGTCCGCTCAGCGCCGGACCGCTCACAACCGCTACTGTGATGCTCGTCTTTTGTCCGTTTTGCCGAGGCGAGCATGAAATGGAATAGTATCTCGGCTTCAATGCAGGCAGGAGCGCCAAAAATCGGGCAAACGGCAGCTCACAGGCCGGATATTGCTCAAGCAGGTCAAGCATTGTCAAACGTTTCTGCAAAACCTGTGCTTTATAGGCCTCATCTTCCAACAGTTCTTCAAGCTCCCGCTTATGAGGCGGACACACCGTGTGGGCGGCCAGTTCACGAAGCTGGGTTCTCGTAGCCGGTTCCTGCAGTTCAACGCTGTTTTGGAACAGAGCTCTGAGATTGACCGGACGATCTAATGGCAAATGGGCGGCAGGGCGTTCTCCGCTGATCAGCACGTGTTCATTTCCGCTCAGGCCAAACCGCTTGAAAACCCGGCCGATCAGCGCCCTGCTGTTTTGCGGAAGCACACCGAGATGATCTCCTTCTGTATATGCAGCTCCTTCCGGTAAAGAGATGTCAATATGCCGTGTGCTTCTTCCGCTGTTTCCTCTCTGAAGTTCACGGTTGTCTAAGACATGCGCCGTAAACGCCTCATACGTTTTGACAAGGGGCGAGGCGGCCGGTGCGCTGATAAATTCGACGGAAAGCGCTTGTCTGTCAGCTTCCTGCTGCCGCTGCTCATCTAGAGAAAATGCTTTTCTTAAATTGGGCCACAGACCGTTTTGCCAAGCCTCAAAACTGCCTTCAAAATCATCGTTGGCGTCTCCTTCTCCAAGCTTGTGGAGCCTGCTGGCGCCTTTTTTCTCCAATGCGCTGTCAATCAGACGGGGAATCCGCTGGTAGGTGCTGGCCCAGCTGCTGTTCCCGCAGCCAAATACGGCATATTTGACGCCGTTTAAGTCTTTTTCATGATCCTGTTCAAGCCAATCGACGAATTCCTTTGCACGATCGGGCGGATGTCCGTTGTAAGAGGCGGTTACGATCAGCACCGCCCCTTCCTTCGGAATGCTGCCCTTATATTGATCAAGCTCGGCCGTCCTGGTTTGATAGCCTTGCAAAAGCGCTTCGTCTGCCAGCTGTCTTGCTGCATCTTCGGCTGTTCCCAGGTTCGAGCCGTATAGGACGAGCAGCGGAGTGCCGTGCCCATGCTCGGCGGCTTGCTGTGAATGGCCATCCTTTACGGCAGCGGTTTGTTTTTCTTGATGACCGGCCGCCATCATCGGCATGCTCTCTTTTCTCGGCCTTACCCGCATCGTAAAGTTTTCCGGTTTTATCGTAAGCGATTCTTTTATTTTCAGTTGATAATTCGTATGGTCTTCAAGTTCAAAATACTGAAGGATCATCCCGAGAACCATTGTCGCTTCATGAAGCGCGAACTGCATGCCGATGCAGGCGCGCTGGCCGTTTCCGAACGGTTTGTACGCGTTTTGCGGAATGCCGTCCATTTGTTCAAACCGCTCAGGCCGGAATGATTCAGCGTCATCTCCCCAGACGCTTCGATCCCTGTGCAGTTTTGGGATCAGAACTGATACGCTTTGCCCTTTTGGAATCAGGTATTTGCCGCCGATCACCGTTTCTTCCTTCGCATACAAGGAAAAAGAAGGTGCCGTCGGCCAAAGCCTCAGCGATTCGTTCAAAATCATCCGGATATATTTGAGCTGCTGAACCTGTTGATATGAAGGCACGGGATCTGTGAGCACCCGGTCAGCTTCTTCATAAGCCTTTTTAAGCACCCGGGGATGCTTAAGGAGAAAATAAAGGGCGAATGATAGTAAACCGCTCGTCGTCTCGTGCCCCGCGATCAAAAACGTGATGATCTGATAGCGGATGTTTTTATCATCGAGTTTTTCGCCGGTTTCAGGGTCCTTCGCATGAAGCATGAGGGACAGCAGATCGTTTCCGTTCCCGCCGCCGGTTTGTTTGCGTTCGGCGATGATCCTGTCGACAAGTGAAAACATCGATTCAACGTCATGGTTAAACTGCCGCCTTGTTTTGATCATCAGCCTATCTTGCAGCTCGAAGCGCTTCGTCTGTCTCATCGCTTCATTCAAACCGCGAACCATGCTCTCGATGAACGGATGCTGCCCATCCCGGTAAAAACTGTTAAAACGGTAGTTGAAGCCGCATAAGCCGATGGTATCCAAAGTGAGACGCGTCATATCATCCGGAACATCGATGCTTTCATTCTGATTAAGGCGGAGCCATTTTTGAATAAGCTGAACCGCAATATCCTGCATCATCGAGTGGTAGCCTTTCATCGCCTTTTGGCTGAAGCTCGGCAGAAGAATGTTGTGGGCTTTCCGCCAGTTGGGTTCATGCGTCCAGCTTGTGAACAGTCCGTCTCCGCTAAAATCGCGAACCTTCAAAAGCCCTTTCCCCATGTTTTTATCAAACCGGGATTCATCACAGACCTCTGACACCAGTTCATGGCTTGAAACAAAAACACCGATCGTCTCTGCAAACTTAAATTGAAAAATAGGTCCGAATTCATCCGCGATTTTCCAGAGCGATTGAGACACCTTGGTTTTATCAAGCAATGGAAGATTGCCGAGAGGGCCGAATGTTTTCGGGATTGGAATCGAGTTTAGCTTGTTCATCAAAATCATCCTTTCTATTGATCGAAGATCGGCATCAATTGTGGCGTTTAACGGCATGCCAAGAGCGTTCTTCAATTTCTTCCATCAAGCCGGAAGGGTCTTCAATTTCTTTGGCTTTGACCAGTTTTTGAATATGAACGAATGCTCCAAAAACAATCGCTGTCAAGATGTGTGACGGCAACGGGTGAATCATGTTTGCCTCCTTGCCTTTTTCAAAAAATAAATAGACAAAATCTAAAAGTTCATTCAGGACTTCCCGGCTCGTTTCCGTCAAATAGTGTGAAGTTTTGTTAATTTCCAGGAAGTAAAGCGCATGGATATTCTCCTGCGAAAACTCGTAAAGACAGCGGAAAATATGGTGAAATTGGCTGCGAACACTCTGATGCCAGGGATAGCCTTTCTTTACCTTTTCTGTAAAACGCCTCACACTGTCCTGAAACAGTACATTGACAAGAGCCTCTTTGCTGTCAAAGTAGCGGTAAATGGTGCCTGCCCCGACGTTTGCTTTTTTTGCAATCATCGGAATGGTTGTGGCATCAAAGCCGCGGTCTGCAAAAAGGACGAGTGAAGCTTCAATGATTTTGTTATACTTGCTTTCCTGCTCCATTTATTTCGACCTCCGAAAGGTAGGAATGAACATTCATTCCGCAAACGTCTATGCCATTCAATTTTGACAGATGCTCTCAAAATTCCTTTTTTAATATAAATTTTTTTGAATAAAAAACAAAATGGGGAAAAACTGCCCATGTCGGTTCACAGTCCAAAATACACAAAAATCGCCTATCTGCTTAACGATTCAATGATCCTCATTTGATAGTATTCTTATATATTATTTTTTATGACTCAGGGTTGCTTGCCCAAACGGCGGCCATCAGCGGACGTCCGAGTTTTTCAAACCCTGACACATTTTGCTGTATAGCTCTGCCGAGAGATGCCTGTGAGATGTTCGATATATGCGGCCCCGCCCTTAAAGCGACAGTGCGAAGATTCCATCCTTTTCGGCTTGATGCCACGATGCCTTCTGTGTATACTTTCGTTTTTTTTGCATGTCGCCTTTCTGCAAAGTCCGCACGAATGGCATGCGTTTTATATTTCCGGAAAACAGACAATAACAGCACCATAACCGGCGCAAAAGCAGCAAAAAAAGAGCTGATTGAACATCAGCTCCCGGTCCATCAAACTATTTTGCCTTTTTCACGGTTGTTTTTCTCTCTTTGCTCATATTTCCTGCCTGGTCTTTCGCTGTGACTGATAATACGGTATTTGCCTTTTGCTTTTTTATTTTAATGGAGAAATCGCCTTTTTTATTCGCTTTGCCGGTGCCGATGGTTTTCTTGCCGGCTTTGACGATGATATTGGCATTCGCTTCAGCTTTACCTTTTACGGCCGTACTATTGCTTGACACGGTATACACTTTCGGTGCGGAAGGCGGGGTTTTGTCTATAACGGTTATTTTCGCCGTTTTGCTGGTGTTGCCCGCTTTGTCTTTTGCGGTCACACTGATGGTCGTTCCCGCTTTTTGCTTGGCGATCTTGAGACGGTATTCCCCTTTGCCGTTCGCTTTGGCCGAGCCGATCGTTTTTCCTTTTACCTTTGCCGTGACCTGTGCGCCCGCTTCGGTTTTGCCCTTGATTTCTTTGCTATTATCAGAGACCGGATTGATTTTAGGCGCATGCGGCGGAATCACGTCGGCGACCGTGATTTTGACTTCACTGCTTTCCCTGTAGGCATCCGCTGATGCGGTGGCATACAAAATCGTGTATTCTTTTTGTTTGGCGATTTTGGCTTTGAATGCTCCTGAAGCATCCGCTTTTGCTGATCCGATGATGTTTTTTGACTTATTTTTTATGTTGACTGTATAGCCTGCCGGCGCTGTGCCCTTCACATAGACATCCTTGTTGGTGACGCGCTTGACAGACGGTTTTTTCGGCCCTTTTTCCACGACGGCCCGAAGCGATGCCTCAGCTTGATGGCCTGTTGCAACGACATGGAGAACATGGTTCGCTGCCTGAGCCGGGATTTTTACCGAAAAGGCTCCTGATTTGCCCGCCGTTCCCGTTCCCAGCACTTTGCTTCCGCTGATCACTTTAACCGTTGATCCGCTTTTCGCGGTACCTTTGACAGCTCGATCATGGTCTAAAATCGGATTGACCTTCAATTTCAGCTCTAAAACACTTACCGCATGGTACGCATTCAATCTTCCCCATCCCGAGACAAAGTCATATCCTGGTGCCGGAGGCTCAGGCTCCATTCCATCGTCAAAATCAGAGCCCGGATTGTCCTGTTCCTCAAATGAGACATCAGCAGCCGTCTCCGTCAGCAGCTTTTCCACTTCCTTTGGTTTTAAAGACGGTTTTTCTGACAAAAGAAGTCCCGCAACGGCGGCAACGTGCGGCGCAGCCATTGATGTACCGCTCATATACGTCACATTTCCATCAGGAACAAGGCTTGGAATATCGGTTCCTGGTGCTACCATATCGAGTCCTTTTCCATAGTTGGAGTAGTCGGAGACAAGGTCAATCTGATTGGTCGCACCTACGGATAAAGCGTATTTTGAAGACGCCGGATATGATATTTCTGAAAGGCCGTCATTCCCGCTTGCAGCAACGACCGTCACATTCTTGTCCGCGGCATATTTCAGGGCGTATTCGATCACCCGGCTGTACGGTCCTCCAAGACTCAGATTGATCACTTTGGCTCCGTGGTCAACGGCATATATGATCCCGTATGCGATCTGCTCTGTGTCTCCGCCGCCTGAAGAATCCAGCACTTTCACCGGGAGAATTTTTGCGTGTGCATTGATGCCTGCCATTGAGTAGTGATTATCAGCCGCCGCTGCGATGATGCCTGACACATGTGTGCCGTGTCCGTTATCATCGATCGCATTTGTGTTGCGGCCGATGTAGTTGTAGCCTTCCTCATGTTTGACAACTCCGTTTAAGTCTGCAAGCGTATGATCGACACCGGTATCGACAACCGCTATGACCGTTTCGTTTAACGTTTTTCCATTCAGCAGTTTTTGAAGTTTTTCAAATTGGATGTCGGCGTTTGCGGCCCGGTCTTTGCCATTGTTTTTCAGCGACCATTGATAGGAGTACTGGCTATCGGCCGATAGTGCCCGATATTGGCGGACCTGTTCGACGAACTCCACCTCAGGAAGTCTGGACAGCTTGTCGGCAGCTGCTTTATATTTCTTTGCGGCGGCCTTGTATCCGTCTGAATCATGCCGGTCCAGTTCCAGCACATACATGTTTTCCAAAGCTGCTTTGCTTTTTTTGATGGAGTCGACGGATTCCGCGCCAAATGCCTTAGCTTTAGCTGCAAAGGAACTCAGTTTTTTGCCGTCTTTTAATTTCACAATATAGCGGTTTTCAGGTGCCGCTGATATGTTTGAATCTGTCAAACCGGCTTTTGCGAAAAGCGCTGATACTTTGCTGCCGGCTGTGTTTGCAATATCGATTTCTTCAGCTGTTTCATCAAGCTGTTTTTTTAAAGATTCGGGTACCGTTTCGCGTGCTGCCGAGTAAAGGCTGGTGATTGCTTTTTGATCTTCTTTTGTGATCGTGTATGTGCTTGACGATCCGTTTTTGGCGACATCGCCAAACAGTTTTTTCAACTGCACTAGATCGCGGTATACACCATTGCGCAGCGATTTGTCGAAGATCATTTTCGCACTTATGAAAGGAGCGGCTTTATAGTATAGAGAAGAGAGAGATTTCCCTTTTTCCGTTTTCGAGAGGACACCATCTCTAATCGTTCTTAAATCTTGCAGAATGCTTTTTCCGTTTTCCCTTTCGGAAACGCTTAATTCCGCAGGGCAATCCTCTTCAGCCTGCTGATCTGATGGCGGAAGGGTGACGCCTTCATAGCTGATGGTGTAAGAAACATCTGTATTTGACGTATTGTCGGTTTCCTCGTCATTGTGATTTTCCACTTTTACGTAGTAAGGTCCTTTCCAGGCAACCGGAAAATCAATGATTCCAGGATTTTTTTCGTATGAAAAGCCGTTGTACCGATCAAAAGTATGTCCCTCGGTTGCATTTTCCAAACTGGAGTAAATTGAAATATTCAATTCTTGATCTGATTGAAGCTTGAACCGAAAATGCGTAAAATCCGCAACATCTTTTTCAGAAGGTTCAACTTTATACCAGTGTGCTTCCTCATTGTTTTTAAATGCTGCTTTTACAGGGCTTGCGATCGTCAGCGCCGTCTCATCAACGGGTGCGTCAGCCGCAGCACCGGCTTTCACAATAGGAAGCTGGCCAAAAATCAAGGCGAACATGAGAATGAAAATAATAGAACCGCTAATTTTCCTTTTTTTCATAAAATACCTCCGCCAAATATAGTAAAAACGTTTACTTCGCTATTAAACCATGTTTATCAGTTGATTGGAATACTTTTCTTCTAAAAACAAAAATATGATATTTAAGCATCAACTTCATGATTTTTGCAATAGAAAAACCCTCTTATTTTGAGAGGGTTTTGTCATGTATCGTTCTCATTTCACTGCCGTAATGCAGCAATAATTTTTGTACATATGTACATTGATTTCCCGAAAGCGATTTTTTTCAAGCAGATCCCTGATCTGTTCTTCTGTATATAAAGTAAAATCTTTCGTTTTTTTTGATAATTTTATTTGTTCTTTGAGATGGACGGAAAGATTTAATGTTCCGTCAATTTGCAAAACGCGGTAAATTTCTTTTAACGCCTGTCGGGCGTCCGTCCAAAAATAAACCGTATGCACGGAAAAAACCTTATGAAACGAGCGGTCGGCAAACGGTATGTTTTCGGCGCGGCCGTACTTAATCTCCGCTTTTCCTTCTTCTCTTAAACGCTCAGTCCGGCGCAGACTTTGTTTTATCATGCTTTTGGATGAATCAATTCCGCAAGCCCTTCCGCTTTCCAGCTTTTCCGCTATCCGGCTGAGAGCCGCTCCGCCGCCCGTTCCGATTTCAAGGATACGGTCATACGGCTGGATGTCCAATAACTGAATCGTCCATTCGTTTATATCATGATTTCCGGTTTCCATATAAGAAGCAACCCATTTTGATAAAATGCCTCTCGGACTCCGCAATTGTTTTCCAAGCCATTGTTCAAACACGTCAAAACACCTGCTTTAGTTCTTATTAGCCCGATTTTGATTTATGCAGTCAAGGACAAAACCGGAGGCAAAAACGGGCCCTTCTCCAATCATATCGGCCGTTAAACCGGGGATTAAAAGGAAATCGAAAAAATAAACCGGCTAAAAGGCCCGTGCCATAACTAGACGGCCTTTGCTATGAAAATGTTTCGCCTTAAAAAAAGAGTGGACAGGAGCCGCTTTTTGCTATGTGGTTGATTCGCCCTTTCCATTATCGTATAAGCGCATAGAATGTAGGGAACTTTCGTGAAAAGGTGGTGCTATTTATGGGCTTTGGCTATGGCGGTTTCGGCCGCTGGGGAGGCTGCTGCGGATATGGCTACGGCGGCGGCTACGGCGGTTTCGGTTATGGCGGCGGCTTCGCGCTTGTCGTGGTTCTTTTCATTCTTTTGATTATCATCGGCGCTAGCTACGTCTACTAACACAGCAGGAGGAGGAGTGTTCAGCCCTCCTCTTTTTATCTAGCCTCTAACATCCCGTTTTTAGAAGAACCATCCTATGAAAAGAAGCAGAAAACAATTGTTTTCTGCTTCTCTCTAATAATACCAGTATGGCGGCCAATAGCCGATTTGGCGCGCCTGAACCATTCTTTGGCGGTGCCGTAGCCATGCTTAAAGGAATGGGGCATTGAAGTATACCCGTGGCCGATAAAAGGCATTCTGCCATCTTTCTGCATATTCATCACCTGCACTTCTTGATTGCATTTGATTTATCGTATGCAGACAATCGCCGATTGGGACCTGTTAAGACCGGCTAAACCTGGTCCTTCTCCAGTGTGTAATGCGCCAATAATTCCTTTCTGTACATCATCATGATCATCTCCTCCTTTAATGTGTAATTTGGCCGGGGTTAACGCTGGCTGTTCATATAAAGATATTGTAGCTGGCGATCCCTCATTTCATTGTACAGCTGTTCGATCTCGTATTCTCGTTCGTATTCTTCCGGACTTTTAAATCGTTTTTGAATGGTCAATGTTAAGAAGAATAAATTAATTGTCATACCGCTCACCTCCTTTCAAGTTCGCTTTTACAAAAATAGCCCGCAGATTATTTGACAAACCTGCGGGCGCAAACAAAAACCGCCAGATAAAAACGTGTGTGTCTTTATCTTGCGGGAGGAGCAGCGTATTGTTTTCACTTCCCAACGTTTTCAGAGTGCTGTCAAAGCATCGGTTAAGGAAGGGCACAATGTCTCCCACAGGTTGAATGAATCATGATATTCACAGAGTCTAGTGTATGTAGCGATTGCATTTTTCATGTTCATCAACCTCCTTTGCTTTTTGTTTACTTTGTAAGTATATCCATCAAATTCCTGATTGTAAACCGCTTTTTCAAAAAATGGACACTTTTTTTCGTCTCATAAAAAAAACAGAGAACCGCTGATCCCGGTCCTCTGTTTATGATTCTTCCATTTCATCCAATTGTTTTTTATATTTGAGCGAGCGCTTCACACAAAAGAAGGCTGCCGCTAAAAACCCGCATGTCGCGAGCATCATCATCGTTTTTTGATCCATCCCAAGCCCTTCGTTAGGGATGACGGTGCCAATATATAAAAATGCGCTGACACTGAGAAGTGTAAAAGCGAATTGTTTATAGTCTTCCATCAAAGATTTAACCTTTTTCTTGCGCATGTCATGATCACCTGCCAGATTCATAATGGATATGAATTAGAATAACATAGTTTGACAGTTGACCAGACATGTAAATTCAGCCAATTTATGCGAGCGAATCAAGCGCTTCTTTTAAATCTTCCAATAGATCATCAATATCTTCGATGCCGACAGAAATGCGGATCAACCCATCTGTGATGCCGAGCTGAAGCCTGCGGTCGCGCGGAATCGATGCGTGGGTCATCCGCGCCGGCACCGAAATCAGGCTTTCAACGGCACCCAGACTTTCAGCGATGGTAAACAGCTTCAGTCTTCCCAGCACAAGGTCAACATTTTCTTCCTTGCCGATATCGAAGGAAATCATCCCGCCGAATCCCGTGCTTTGCTGTTTGGCGAGCTCATGGCCGGGATGGGATGGAGAGCCTGGATAATACACTTTTTCTACGGCATGATGGCCTTCCAAAAACGCGGCGATTTTGCGGGCGTTTTGTTCATGCGCTTCCATTCTCAGGCCGAGCGTTTTCATGCCTCTCATCAATAGCCAGGAGTCTTGCGGACCAAGGATGCCGCCTGTGGAATTTTGAATAAAGTGAAGCTCTTCCCCAAGCTCTTTCGTAGCGGTGACCACAAGTCCGCCGACGACATCACTGTGCCCTCCCAAATACTTCGTCGCACTGTGAAGCACGATGTCGGCTCCAAAGGAAAGCGGATTCTGGAAATACGGTGTATAGAACGTATTATCGACGATCAGCAAGAGACCGTGCTTTTTCGCCGTTTCAGAGACTTTTTTCAGATCGGTGATTTTCAAAAGCGGATTTGTCGGGGTTTCAACATAAATCGCTTTCGTGTTCGGCTTTATCGCTTTTTCGATGTCTCCGATGCTGCTCGTATCGCTGAAGGTCGCTTCAATGCCGATGCGGTTCATCACCTTGGTCATCACCCGGTATGTGCCGCCATAGACATCATCAGTCAAAATGATATGGTCGCCGCTGTTAAACAGCATCATAACCGCCGTGACAGCGGCCATTCCGGAGCCGAAGGCATAGCCTGCCGCTCCTCCTTCAAGATCAGCGATCAAAGATTCAAGGGCTGTCCTCGTCGGATTCCCTGTTCGTGAATATTCATATCCAGTATGCTGTCCGGCCCGCGGCTGTTTATAGGTGCTGACCTGGTAAATCGGAACGGAAACCGCGCCTGTTTGTTCATCTCCTGTAATACCGCCGTGAATCATCTTCGTTTTTTGCTTCATTTTATATTCCCCCTTCATATATTTTCTTGCTTAAATAGCGATCGCTGCCATCCGGGAAAACGGTCACAATGTTTGTTCCTTCCTTAGCTTTTTCAGCTTCTTTCAATGCCGCGAATAAAGCGGCGCCTGATGAGCTTCCGATCAGCAGTCCTTCCTTTTCAGCGGCCTCCTTTACGAGCCGGAACGCATCATCATCGGAAACGGTATAAATCTCATCAAAATGGCTTTGATCCATATATTCGGGAATAAACTCCATCCCGATGCCTTCGGTTTTGTGGGCGTGGACCTCTCCACCGTTTAATATGGAGCCTTCCGGTTCGACAATGACCGTTTTAATCGCCGGATTTCTTTCTTTCAAAAACCGGGCGGTTCCTGCAAATGTGCCGCCTGATCCGGCCCCTGCGACAAACACGTCTACCTGTCCGTCAAGGTCATTCCAAATTTCCGGACCGAGCGTTTTATAGTAAGTCAATGGATTTACTTGGTTTTTAAACTGCAAAACGCAATAAGAATCGGGCGTCTCCTTCTTCAGTTCAAGCGCCTTTTCAATCGCGCCTTTCATCCCAGCGCTTCTCGGCGTATTGACAATTGTTGCTCCCAAGGCTTTCATGATGGCCTGCTTTTCCATGCTGAAATGCTCCGGCACGCAAAAAACAGGAGTGATGCCGTGCTTTCTGGCAGCCAGCGCCAAGCCGATGCCGGTATTGCCTGCCGTCGCTTCGATCACCGTGCCCCCGGGTGTAAGCTTTCCCGAACTGAGCGCTTCGTCAATCAGCATCTCTCCCAACCGGTCTTTAATGCTTCCGCCCGGATTCATCATTTCGAGCTTTGCATATATGTTGACGCCTTTTGGCTGCTGGATATTCAGCAGCTGCAAAAGAGGCGTTTCTCCGATTAACTGTGTGATATCAGTCACCACATTCATGTTTCCTTCCTCCTTTAAGAGGTGCAAAACAGAGAGGGCGCGCCCCCCTGTTTTATTTGATTTGTTTGATCATGCGGAGCACAAGCTCTGTCGAATGTTTCGCAGCCTGCTCCAAAAATTTGTCAAATGATATCTCTGATTCTTTTCCGGCAATATCAGAAAGCGCTCTGATGACAACGAAAGGAATATCAAACTGATGGCAGACCTGGGCGACGGCAGCCGCTTCCATTTCAACGGCGCAGAGGTCTTTAAACTTGCCGCGAATGAAGGCTACACGTTCAGGATCGCTCATAAAGGAATCCCCGGTCGCTATTGTTCCTTTGACAACTTGAAAAGTCCCGAGATCAGACGCTTCCGCTTCCGCCGTCTTTACCAATTTGTCATCAGCGCGAAAAGCGGCTGGCAGATTTGGAACCTGTCCATACTCATACTCGAAGGCCGTCACGTCGACATCATGGTGGCGGACTTCAGTGGAAATGACGATGTCCCCCACATTAAGCGAGTGATGGAAGCCTCCGGCTGAACCGGTGTTAATGACAACATCGGGCTTAAAGCGGTCGAGCAGGATCGTCGTGCTCATGGCGGCATTGACTTTGCCGATGCCTGATTTTAAAAGCACAACCTCTTTTCCTTCATAGGTTCCGCTAGTAAATTCACAGTTTGCGATCACTTCCCGGTTTGTCTGCTCCAATTTGCTGCGCAGGATCGTGACTTCTTCTTCCATTGCTCCGATAACTGCTATCTTCATATCATAACTTCCCTTCAAATTTACAATTTTGCCGCTTCCATTACCCAGACAAAATCATTATGCTTTTGAAAGGCAACCCTGAATTGTTCTGAGGCGAAGATGGTTTCCATCTCGGAAATCGTCGGATAATGTTCCGTTTCAAGGTCCTCCGCCAATTGGCTAAAACTTCTGTTTTTTGCATTCTTAATGGCGGACATATGGGAATCGCGGTCCTTGAACACGGTATCAGCAAACACTATTTTACCATGCTCTGCAAGCATATTTCCATATCGCCTGATGGCTTCGCGCTTTTCCTCATTTGTCAAGTGATGAAAGGCGTATGAGCTGACAATCGTATCAGGAGAAAATGGCGGAGATGGGAAATCGAGAAAATCCCCGTCAGCAATTTCCGCGTCTTCCGTCAGCTTGTTTGCGGCGATATCTCTCATCGCTTGTGAAGGTTCAATGCCGTATACTTGTTTTCCGGCGGCGATGAGTTTTGCGGTCAGATTGCCTGTGCCGACGCCGAATTCGATCACCTTGTTCCCGGAACGCTTCACAACATCATCCAAAATGGCGTCATAGTTCCGGAATACGTCTTTATATTGAAGGTCATGCCCGACTACTGTATCATCATAAGAATTTGCCCAGTTCTCAAATAAAGAAATGAACTCTCTTCCCATTTATCGTCACTCTCCATTTATTTTTACAATTCCTATAAGTATAGTATGATTAAAAACTTAATTAGTTCTTATCCTAACATAAGTTCTTGATTTTTGATACAAAAAAGCCCTGGTGATATTTCCCTTGTCACACGGCTGCTTCTCTGTTTTAATTAGGATTGACTTGAACGAATGGAGGATTGGTTTATGAAATTTGAGCTTGACCTCATCAACGATAAAATCGAATTTTTTGAAGCCCAGACGATAGAGGAGCTTGAAAAGAAAGTCAATCAGCAGATCGAAAACAATCAGGCTCTTCTTCTCAGGGTTCACTCCGTTTCCCATCAGACGGCGGTTATCGATGGACGGATCATGTACAGCGCTGTCGTCCTTTTTAAAGCATAAAAAAAGCGGCCGGTTTCAATCACCGCCGCTTTTTCGTTTATTTTAGCTTTTCAACCTTTGTCGGTTTCCATCCTTTTCCATCAACCCATGTGATGGCCACTTGATATTTCACACCGCTGTCCTTCGTTCGAATCGTTCCTTTTGCATCTTGAGGACTGCCGTTGTTTCCGAGCCAGATCACCGTCATGTTGTCTTTGGAAACGCCTGTTGCGTAAGAGATCGCTTCAAGCATTTCCCCCCAGTCCTGGGATGAAGAATCATATGTTGCCGTATGCTCTCCGGTTTGTTTGGTGCCGACAGGCTTCCAGTCCGGATTGATGATCGTTTTTTCAACGTTGGCGCTGGAGCCGCCTTCAGTAATTTTTGCCCCTTCGAACGGATCATCTGATTTTGACTGATCCTCGTCTGAAGCTTTTTCTTTGTCTGAATCGCTGCTTTCTTTGTCATCTGACTCTGTTTTTCCTTTATCCTTGTCCTTGATGTCCTCGTCTGATGTCTGTTTTTTGTCATTCGAAGCAGGGGCTTCCGTCGTTTGTTCGGAATCGTTTTTTGAGACATCCTGCTGCGCTTGTTCTTTCGGGCTGTTCATCATCAGACTGCTGGCAACAACAACGATTAAAACCAATACAATGCCTATTAAAATGTTAAGCACAAGATTTGCTTTCCTGCGCTTATCACGGTTTTCAAATCGAGATTCCCTTGTTTCGCTCAATTCTTTGCACTCCTTTTTCCCTCTTGCCTCGCTTCCTATTTTATCATCACGTGAGGCATTCTTCTATGTCTGGTTCTTTTCAATTTCATATACTTTTTTAACAATATCATAAAATGCAGCATTTGTCGCAGCCTTGCCTTCCGGCGTGTCCATGTGGACGACGGCGAGCGCGTATTTTGGCTTGTCCGCCGGAAAATAACCGGCAAACCATTTATGATAGAGAGTTTTGTGATCCTTTGTCGTCCTGTCTGTCTGCGCCGTCCCCGATTTTCCGGCTACATCATATGGAAGGTCGCTGAAGCGTCTGCCTGTCCCTTTTTCAGATGTCACGACTTTTCTGAGCAGTTTTTGCAGTTTCTGTGCGGTGTAATGATCAATCGTTTTCCCCGGCAGCTCCTGATCTTTAAACGAAGCCATCAATGTACCGTTTTTGTATTCGATCTCGTCTGCGATTTTGACCTGTTTTTTCTCGCCGCCCCTGGCAATGGTCGCCATCATATTCGCGATTTCCAAAGGGGTGAGCCTGACGTTTTTTTGGCCGATGGCCGTTTGCGCAACCGCTTTTTTGACTTTTTTATCTTGTTCATCCCCCCAGATTGCCCCGGATACTTCATGGTAAAACTGCTTGAAATCCCGCTGGTGGTAAAGTCGTCCTTCCCAGCCGACCCGTCCTGTTAGTCCGAGCTTTTCCGCTGTATCCTCGATGATTGAGCCGTTCTTCTTGATCAGCTGATCCGCCAGGCTCGTGAATGTATAATTGCAGCTTTCGGCAAAGCCGTCTTCCATATTCAGCCTCCCTTTGTCATCCCCCGGCTCACCGTAAAGGTTCAAGTTGCAGTTGAACGTTTTGGACGGGTGATCAAGGCCGTTTTCTATCGCCGCAGCCGCGATCACGGTTTTAAAAACAGAGCCGGGATACATCGGGGTCAGCATATAATTATGCCTCGTTTTTTGTGAGGCCATATTTAAATCAGGCTTGCTGGCAATTGCCAAAACGCTGCTGTTTTCGATATCAAGGAGAACTGCGCCGCCCTTTTTCAGATGATGATCGTCCAGGATTTCTTCAAGCGATTGCTGGATCGTCTTATCGATCGTTGTTTTGACTTGCAGCGGATAGAACGGATTCGCATCTGCCGTATACTTGACGTCCATTCCGAACAAAGGGTTTCCCAATCCGTCAACATGATATAAAAGTTTTGTATCTTGTTCGGGCAGCAGGAATTCATCAAATGTCCGTTCAAGGCCGAAGGTGCCGATTTTCGTGCTGATGGACAGGCTGTCTTTATGCGGGTATTTTTTCCGAAGCAGCTCCGGATCCTGATTTGTCATGCCTATCGTATGTGAAGCTAGTCTGTTTTTTTCTGTTTCTTCTATGTATACGCCGTATATTCCCGGATATTTCAGTTTATTGATTTTTTCGAGCGCCGTTTTGGAAAATAGACCTTTGTCATTTTTCGTGAGAATCACGGGTTTTTTTGCCTTATCAAGGCTATGATTAAGCTCTTCTTTTGACATATGTAAAATGGCGGCTGCTTCCTCAATCGGCCATGATTGTTTTTTCAAAAACGGAAACAGCACGATGGCCGGCTTTTGGCTGACTGACAGCGGTTTTCCGCTGCGATCCAAAAAAGATCCTCTCCCGTCAGAAATCTGAACCTCCTCCGTGCGCTGTTTCACGCTTTCCTGAATTAAGTTCACATTCCATTTGGAAAAGGATTCGGTGAAAAACAATTGAATTTCCGCCAACCTGATGAGCAGAAACAAAAGTGCAGCCGACATCAAAATTGATATCCATTTCATGCGCTTGCGTAATTTCATGATAAAAAACACCTCATCCACATTGTGGACGAGGTGTTCGTCTGCTAAACAAACTTTATGAAATTTTCACAATTTTTACAAGCATTTCTCCGCCCGGTGTCTGCACGGTGACTTCATCTCCCACCTGTTTGCCGATCAGGCTTTTGGCGATTGGAGAATCATTGGAGATTTTCCCTTCAAACGGATCGGCCTCCGCACTTCCCACGATTGTGTAGGATTCTTCCTCTCCGTCGGGAAGCTCTTTAAATGTAACTGTTTTTCCAAGAGTGACGATGTTTGAATTTTCCCCGTCATCCTCGATGATCTTTGCGTTGCGAATCATATTGTCAAGCGCTGTGATGCGCCCTTCTACAAAGGCCTGCTCTTCTTTTGCTGAATCATACTCAGAGTTTTCAGAGAGATCGCCGAAGCTTCTTGCGACTTTGATGCGCTCAACAACCTCTTTGCGTTTAACCGTTTTCAAATACTCAAGTTCTTCTTCCAGCTTTTGTTTCCCTTTTTCTGTCATAGGAAAAACTTTCTCTTGTGCCATGTTCCTTCACTCCTTCTAGTTGGTCCCTCATCACTTGTATGTGAGAGTATAGACTTGAATATACAAGAATGAGGACAACCCCATGTCCCCTTCTTCTCTCCCATATTTGTAAAGTATGTTGTAAACCGGATGGAAGGCTCCGGTAAATCGTGCTTATACAGTTAAAGAAGGGCTCAAGCGAGATCCCTTCAATTTCTATACATAATATGGTCAGAGTTGTCTTTGTCTATGCTATGTTATTATAAAATCGCGTTTTGTTCAAGAATTGTTTGTATTTTTGTAACCATCAAATCAATGGCGACGCGATTTTGTCCGCCTTCCGGAATTATGATATCAGCATAGCGTTTTGTCGGCTCGACAAATTGATTGTGCATCGGTCTGACGACGGAAATGTACTGTTCGATGACAGAATCAATCGAACGTCCTCTTTCTTTAATGTCGCGAAGCATTCTTCTGATAATACGAAGATCGGCATCTGTATCGACGTACAGCTTGATGTCCATCAAATCACGGAGCCTTTCATCCTCAAGAACGAGGATTCCTTCCAAAATAATAACATCTTTTGGCTCAACATGCACGACTTCTTCTGAACGCGTATGCAGCTTGTAATCATAGATCGGCTTTTTAATCGGCCGGTATTCGAGCAATTCGTTTAAATGCTCGATCAAATAGTCATTATCAAATGCAAGCGGGTGGTCATAGTTCGTATTCAGCCTTTCTTCAAAAGGCAGATGGCTCTGGTCTTTATAATACAAATCCTGCTCAAGCATTAAAATGGAGTGGCCTTTGAACTGTTCATAAATCGATCTGGTCACGCTTGTCTTTCCAGATCCAGAGCCTCCCGCTATTCCAATGACTACCGGTTTCTTTCCCATGCCATTACTGCCCCTTTCTCATCATGTTGCTTGGATAGATCTTCTTGTCCACTTTAAATTTGACGATTTGCAGGGGATGGCGGGCTGCATCTAACACATTGCCTTTTTCGTCCCAAATCGTTTCAATCTTAGTTGTGAAATTTTCAATTTCCGGGCCGAAAAATTCGACTTCATCTCCGGTTTTAAAAAAGTTTCGCTGCTGGAGCGTAACCATTTTTGTTTTTTCATCATAATCCAGCACGAGTCCGACAAAATCGTATGTTGTCTTTTTGCCGTGCACGCCGAACATTTGCTCTTCATATCCCGGCGTTCCTTCAAAGAAAGCAGGGGCCGTGTCTCTGTTTGCGCATTTGTCAAGCTCTTTCAGCCATTCTTCCTTGATGGTAAAACCGTCGGGATCTGCGCAATAGGCATCGATCACTTTTCGGTACACGCTGACGACTGTTGCAATATAGTGGATCGATTTCATCCGCCCTTCGATTTTTAAGCTGTCGATTCCCATTTCAATCATTTGCGGAATCGATTCGATCAGCTTCAAATCCTTTGGGCTCATGGCAAACGGCGCATCGTCTTCTCCATAAAGCGGCAGCGCGTTCGCTCCGTCCGTCTGATACAAGTCATAATCCCAGCGGCATGACTGGCAGCAGCCTCCGCGGTTTGAATCCCTCGCCGTCATGTGATTGCTCAGGACGCATCGTCCGGAGTATGCGATACACATCGCACCGTGGATGAAGGTTTCGATTTCGATATCTACTTTCTCTTTCATTTCCCTGATTTCAAGCGCGCTTGTTTCACGTGCAAGCACGACTCGTTCCAACCCTTCTTCCTTCCAGAATTGGACGGCTTTCCAGTTTGACAGGGACTGTTGGGTGCTGAGGTGCACCTCAAGCTTCGGAGCGACCCTCCGGCATGTTTCAATGATCAGCGGATCGGCCACGATAATGCCGGATACGCCCGCCCCTTGCAAATCTCGTAAATAGTCATCAAGGCCGTCGATATTTTCTTCGTGAGCAAAAATATTTGTTGTAACATAAATTTTCGCTCCATACCGATTTGCAAATTCGACGCCTTCAGCCATTTCTTCAATTGAAAAGTTATCTGCGTTGGAGCGGAGTCCATATTCGCGACCGCCGATAAACACAGCGTCTGCTCCGTAGTGGACGGCGATTTTCAGTTTTTCCAAATTGCCCGCCGGCGCGAGAAGTTCAGGTTTTTTTGTGATGACGCGTTTTCCATTGACGATTTTGGAAATTTTATCTTGAACTGCAGTCATGGTTACCCTCCTTTTTAGTATACTGTCTCTTTGAAAAAGAATCCGGTATCGATGCTGCGGTTTACGGGCTGCAGGTCTTCGATCCGCTCAATCCATTGTTCTTTTTTATCTTCATACGCTTCCCTGTCCGTGATGCAAAGATCGATGGCCTCGCGGTACATGGCTGTAACCTGTACAAGATAGTCCGCGGATTTTAAAATCCCGTCGATTTTGAACGAATCGATTCCGGCATCGATTAAATCTTCGAGCTCGTCAATGATGCATACATCATTCGGGCTCATGATGTGCGTGCCGTTTTCATCCTCGAATATCGGATATTTATTGCCGCGTTCTTTGTCATGAAGGTACATGCCTTTTTCTTTTTTCTTGCCTTCGATATCCATGACCTTGCCCTGGTATTCAAAATAGTTGCCGATCAATGAACGTTTTGACTGGAACATGCAAGTCATCCCGTGTACCTGGATTTCGATTTCAACTTCGGCTTTCTCTTTTATTTCGATCATGCTGTCCATGTTGAGCTCTCTCGCCAATACCGCGCGCTTTGCTCCCTTGCGTCCCCAATAATTGCATGAATGGTGATTGGTTGCGGTTGTTTCCGTATTCCAGTGAAGCGGCATGTTTGGCGCGGATTCCCTCGCAGCCATTAGTACCGCGGGATCGCCGAATACGACCGCATCGGCGCCGGCCTCTTTTAAAAATGAAAGATAATCGTTCAATTCAGGTACTTTATCATTATGGAAAATCGCGTTCATCGCGACATACACTTTGGCGCCTTCCCCATGGGCCTGAAGGATCGCTTCCTTTACATCCGCTCTTGAAAATTCCCCGGCCAAGCGCAAACCGTACCTTTGCTCACCGATGATAAACGCATCAGCCCCGGCTTTTGCCAAAGGCTTAATATCGCTGACCGCTGTCGGTGTCACAAGCAGTTCAGGTTTTTTCATATCCGTTTCACCTCTTTTTTGCTAACGGCCAAGCCATCTCCTACCGGCAAAATCGTTGTTTCATAATCCGGATGCTCCATTAGCCAATGATTGTAATCATCTATTTTTGAGACAAGCTTTTTGATCCGTTTGCTTTCTATTTGACTGTGATCTCCGGCGACAAGTCCTTTGAAAAGGACGTTATCTGTAAAAATGATGCCATCGTCTGCCAGCATCTGTTCGTATAAGCTGAAAAAATTCTGGTACTGTCCTTTTGCAGCATCAATAAACAGCGCGTCATAGGGCGCCATCGATTGTACGGCGGCAGACGCTTCAAGCGCATCGCCGAAGAAAACGTGGATTCTGTTTTCAAGCTGGAAGGACTGAATGTTTTGAATCGCCTCATGATACCTATTTTCGTCGCGCTCGATCGTAAAAATTTCTGCTTCAGGGAGTTTCAGCGCCATTCGAATCGCCGAGTAGCCGATGGCGGTACCGATTTCAAGAATTTTTTTCGGATTTTTGAGCGACAGAAGCTGAAGCAGCGCTTCAATTCCGGTCGGTTCCATAATGGGCACCCCATGCGCCTCAGCATAGGCCTCAAGCTTCATAATTTCTTCCGGCCGCGGCTTTTGAAGCCGTTCCAAATAGCCGGTTAGTTCTTCGTGTCCGATCTTCACAGGCAGATGAGCCTCCCTTTCATAAAAAGAGCTTTAGGTCAGATGTGAGAACTCTCCTAAAGCAGTGAATGTGTTTTCTCTAATAAACAACCCGATATATTTTACCATAAAACCTTTGCTTTTGCGAATAAAAGGAGAGTAATTTTTTACTCTCCTTGACTGGCCGTCCAGGCTTTACTCGCTCTGGCCGTTTGTAATATATTTCGATTTTGCTTTATTATGCTCTTTCAGCGTTTTTGTAAAAACGACTTCTCCGTTTTTCTTGGCAAGGAAATAAACATATTCCGTTTTATCCGGATTTAATGCCGCTTCCCACGATGTTTCCCCTGCATTTGCAATCGGCCCTGGCGGAAGTCCCGTATTTGTGTACGTATTGTAGGGAGATTTCGCCTCAAGGTCTTTATATACGACGCGGTTTTTATGTTTTCCGAGCGCGTAGAGCACGGTCGGATCCGTCTGCAGCGGCATTTTTTTGCCTAAACGGTTATGGAACACACTGGAAATTTTGTGACGATCCGCTTTTTCAGTCGCTTCTTCTTCAATTAATGATGCCAATGTGAGCGTTTTGTGAACAGACATGTTTTTGCCCTTCATCTGTGACTGATATTTTCCGGCCACCTTATCGGTCTGTTTGATCATCGCTTCGATGATGGTTTCCAGTTTTGTCTGCGGATCATAAAAAGGGTATGTCGCAGGATAGAGATACCCCTCCAGCGGATGCTTGATGTTTTTGTTTAGCACATCATCCGTGATCAGCTTCGGATATTTCTTTTTCAGTTGGTTGATAAACCCTTTGTCATCAAGCTTTTTCATGATGTCCTTATTCGAATAATTGGTTTGGCCTGCGATAATGTCGGCGATTTCACTAAGCTGACGGCCCTCTGGAATGA
The DNA here is from genome assembly GCF_033261025.1 of Bacillus sp. KICET-3. NCBI lineage: Bacteria > Bacillati > Bacillota > Bacilli > Caryophanales > Bacillaceae > Bacillus > Bacillus sp. KICET-3. Next base: position 3,198,412 of record NZ_CP137345.1, read on the forward strand.
TGATTTTAAAGGCCGGTACATGTGAAGTGCTTGTCAGCTTCTCGATCAATTCAGCCGGCCCCATCGACTGGCTGAGCTGAAAGTTTCCCGCTTGAAAGCCTTCGGCATGCTTGAATTTTACATAGGCGATAAACACTTTTTCATTTTTAATTAAATCTTGTTTTTTCAGTTTGGCAGCGATCGTTGAAATCGTCGAACCTTTCGGGATATACACGTTGACCGCTTTTTCGCTGTTTTTATTGACCGGCTCAAGTGCGGATTTTACATAAAGCGATGCACCGCCTGCAATCAAAATAATCAGCGCTGCCGCAACAGCCGCCCAAAATTTGATTTTATGATTAAGGAGTTTTTTGATAAACGGTTTCTTAGTCTGATCTTCAAACATTTATGTCCTCCTCTCCTCCCATGCTATATACTACATGATTCGTTTTCATTCGGCAATTTATTACAAAAGGATTTCATAAAAAAAAGCCGCCGTGCGGCGGCTTTTTTATTCTTCGTCTTCCTCTTCATCCGCTAAAAACGTATTCAGCGTCTCTTCGATCATCTCCCATTCTTCCTCGGTTTCGATCGGCATCAACTCGCCGTCTTCGCCGTTTTCGTTCGGGATGAAGCTTGATGCGTGAATTTCAATTTCTTCTTCATCCTGTGCTTCAACCGGATAATATAGGACATATGATTTATTAAATTGATCGCTGTCAAATGTGAAGAGTACCTCACAAAGCTGTTCATTTCCTTTATCGTCTACAATCGTAATGTTTTTTTCACCATGTTCCATTTGATCACCTCATTAGTTTAGGCTGTCGAGATACCCTTGCAGGATCATCACGGCTGCCATTTTATCGATTACTTTTTTTCGTTTTTGCCTGCTGACGTCAGCTGAAATCAGCATCTTTTCGGCCGCCATCGTCGAGAGCCGTTCGTCCCAGAGCACGACGGGAATATGAAACGCGTCTTCAAGCACTTCCGCAAACTTCTGACTGGCTTCTCCTCTTGGACCGACGGAACCGTTCATATTTTTGGGAAAACCGAGTACAATTTTATCTATTGTATAGTCTTTCATTAACTCAGCCAAGCGGTTCAGACCGTAGTCGCCGCCCGCTTCGTCGATTTTAATCGTTTCAATTCCCTGAGCCGTCCAGCCCATTTCATCGCTCAGCGCAACGCCGAGCGTTTTTGACCCTAAATCCAAACCTAGTATTCGCATTCTTTTTTACGCCTCTTTATGCTGTTCTAAGTACGATTTAACCAATTCCTCGATTATCTCGTCTCTTTCTATTTTCCGAATCAAATTGCGTGCATCTCGATGCCTTGGAATATAAGCGGGATCACCTGATAGCAAGTATCCGACAATCTGGTTGATCGGGTTGTAGCCTTTTTCCTGAAGCGCGTCATGGACGGTAATCAGCACTTCATTTACATTCGTCTCCATTGAATCGTCGGAAAAGTTGAATTTCATCGTCTTATCAAATGAGCTCACCGTTTTGCACCTCTTTCCCAAATTCGCAGGCAAAGTTTTCAGCCTGAGTATCCTTCTCCTATGATTATTCTACACTACATCGGCTTTTTATAAAACGGATTTCACCCATTCTTCTGCAGAAGATAAAGCTTCTTCCAATTTTTCAGGCTGTTTTCCGCCGGCTTGGGCCATGTCAGGACGGCCGCCTCCGCCTCCGCCGCACGCTTCTGCAACTTGTTTGACGATTTTTCCGGCGTGAAAACCCCGCTCTATTAAATCTTTTGTAACTCCGGCGGAAATATTCACTTTTTCGTTTTGTACTGCACCGAGTACAATGACGGCAGATCCTAATTTCACCTTCAGTTCATCAACCATCGTCCGGAGGTGATTCATGTCTTTCGCATTTACTTGTTCTGCAAGCAGTTTGATTCCGCCGATGTCTTTCACTTTTTCCAAAATCTCTCCGGCCTCTTTATTGCCGAGCTTGGCGAGCAGGGATTCGTTTTCTCGTTGCGCCTCTTTTACATCTGCTTGAAGCGATTCGATCCGTTTCGGTACTTCTTTCACATTGGTTTTCAGCATATCTGCAGCATGTTCGAGAAGCTCAAGCTTCGCGTTCATTTCCTGATATGCGCCTTGTCCGGTTACTGCTTCGATGCGGCGCGTGCCGGCGCCGATTCCTGATTCGGAAACGATTTTGAAAAGGCCGATTTCAGCCGTGTTTTTGACATGGCAGCCTCCGCACAGTTCGAGGCTGTAGTCGCCGACTTGGACAACGCGGACAATGTCTCCGTATTTTTCGCCGAATAATGCCATGGCACCCATCGCTTTTGCTTCATCGATCGGTTTTAAGTCAATCTCGACCGGAATCGAATCCCAAATTTTCTCGTTCACAATTGTTTCGATCTGTGCCAGCTCTTCTTTTGTGACTTGTCCGAAATGTGAAAAGTCAAAGCGGAGACGGCTGTCGGATACGAGCGATCCGGCTTGGTTGACATGCGTTCCGAGCACATCTTTTAATGCCTGGTGTAAAAGGTGTGTCGCCGTGTGATTTTTAATGATGTCTTTTCTGAGGCGCTCTGTCACTTCAGCGGCCACGATCATGCCGTTTCGAACCGCTCCGCTTTCAACGATGCCCTCATGGAGATGCTGGCCATTGGGCGCTTTCTTTACATCTGTGATGCGGATGGCGGCTTCCTCGCTTCTCAGCCAGCCTTTGTCGCCGATTTGTCCGCCGCTTTCGGCGTAGAACGGCGTCTTCTCCAATATCAGCTGGACTTTGCTTCCTTCATGCGCCTCATCGGTAAGCTCGCCATCCTGTAGGATCTCGGCGACTTTCGTGTCTGTTTTCAGCGTTGTATAGCCGACGAATTCGCTTTCCGTCTTGATATCGCGGAGTGCGCCGCCTTGAACCTGCATGCTGCCGACATCCTGGCGCGCCTGGCGGGCCCGTTCGCGCTGCTTGTCCATTTCGCGTTCAAAGCCTTCATGATCGACCTTCATGCCTTCATCTTCAGCGTACTCTTCAGTCAGTTCGACAGGGAATCCGTACGTATCATAAAGCTTAAAGACATCTGCGCCGGAAATTATGCCGTTTCCTTTTTCTTTCTCTTTTTGAATGACGGCAGACAGAATCGCCAAACCTTCATTCAGCGTTTCATGGAAACGTTCTTCCTCCGTTTTGACAACCTTGGCGATAAATTCCGTTTTTTCTTTGACTTCGGAATAAAAAGCGGCCATGATATCCGCTACGACAGGAACGAGTTCATACATAAACGGCCGGTTGATATTAATGGCCTTTGCATAGCGTACGGCGCGGCGAAGCAGCCTTCTGATGACATAGCCGCGGCCCTCGTTTGACGGAAGCGCTCCATCGCCTACTGCAAATGCCACCGTCCGAACATGGTCGGCGATCACCTTGAAGGCGACATCCTTTTCACTGGCTGTTCCGTAGGATTCTCCTGAAATCGATTCGGTCGCTTTAATGATCGGCATAAACAAATCTGTATCATAGTTTGTTTTGGCGTCTTGAATAACGGATACCATCCGTTCAAGCCCCATTCCCGTATCAATATTTTTCTTCGGAAGAGGTGTGTACGTCCCGTCGGGATTGTGGTTGAACTCGGAAAACACGAGATTCCAGATTTCCAGGTAGCGTTCATTTTCTCCGCCCGGATACAGTTCGGGATCCGCCGGATCGCTACCATAAGCTTCGCCGCGGTCATAGAAAATCTCCGTATTCGGTCCGCTCGGTCCTTCCCCGATATCCCAGAAGTTCCCTTCAAGTCTGATGATCCGCTCTTCCGGAATGCCGATTTTTTTCGCCCACAGGTCGTAGGCTTCCTCGTCTTCGGGATGCACGGTAACGGATAAGCGCTCCGGATCGAAACCGATCCATTTTTTGTCGGTTAAAAATTCCCACGCCCACTCGATCGCTTCTTCTTTGAAATAATCGCCGATCGAAAAATTGCCCAGCATTTCAAAAAATGTATGGTGCCGCGCTGTTTTTCCGACGTTTTCAATATCGTTTGTCCGGATTGATTTTTGCGCATTGCAGATGCGCGGATTTTCCGGCACCACCCGTCCGTCAAAATATTTTTTCAGCGTCGCGACTCCGCTGTTAATCCATAGCAGTGATGGATCTTCATGCGGAATAAGAGAGGCGCTCGGTTCGACGGAATGCCCCTTTTCTTTAAAGAAATCTAAAAACATTTGACGCACTTCTGCGGATGATAATGTCTTCACCTTTATTCCTCCTTTAATTGATCACATGCAATATAAAAAGCCCCCGCCCTATGCAAACCCGCGTATGCACAGGGACGAGAGCTCCTCTCGCGGTACCACCCTGATTATGGACAAGATTCGTCCATCACCTTGATATCCGTGTAACGCCGGATAAAGACGGCAGGATTTCGCCTGCACTCAGGACTAGCTTCTACTGCTCTTCTGCTGAAGCTCTTTCAGCCTAAAGGAGCTTCTCTCTGGTAAACAGGGCTTCAGTATACTCGGATCCGTCAGTCGAGATACGTATGTATGTCTATTTCGAAATTATAGACAACGAAAAGGGGAATGTCAATCTTCTCTGGGATCAGGCTTTCCTTGCAGCTAAAAAATGGGTGAACATGACCTTTAAAACGGCCATCACCGGAACCGCGAGAATCATGCCGATGATGCCGGCCAATTCGCCCCCGGCAAGAAGACCGAGCATAATGACGACAGGGTGCATGTGCAGGCTTTTTCCGACAACAAGCGGACCAAGAATATTGCTTTCGATAAACTGCAAAATCAGGATCGTGATGATCACAACAATGATAAGATTCGTCGACAAAGCCGCCGCAACCATAACGGCCGGAACCGCCCCGATGATGGGGCCGAAATACGGGATAACGTTTGTCGCTCCAATAATTAGGCCGAGTATCAGCGGATAAGGAAGTTCGAAAAACCAAAATGACAGGCAGGCCCCCAAGCCGATGACCATGCATACAAAAAGCTGCCCCCTGATGTAGTCTCCCAGCGAATCGTCCACATCCCGCAAGAATGCGCTGCCTCTGTTTCTCCAAGAGGCCGGCGTTATATACCAGACCGCCTTTTTCATCGTGTCGATATCTTTCACCATATAAAAAACGAGAAAGGGAATAATGATTGCAACAAGCATATAGTCGAAGACAAAACGGATGCTTGTGATCGTCCGCTCCACCCAGCTTCCCACAAACTCTTCTGTCTGATTGACGAACCGGTCGATTCGATCATGCATGCCATCAGGCCAGCTATTTGTATGATCATGCAATTTATCAAGCATGCCTTCGTATGACGCGGCCAGAATGGGAATGCCTTCAGACAGCTCTGTCAGCTGTTGAATAAAGATGGGAATGCCTTTGTATAACCCATAGCCGAGCCCTCCAAAAAACAGGAGATAAATGATTAATATGCTCAGCGTTCTCGGCACGCCCGCCTGATGAATTTTTTCAACGATAGGCAGAAGCAGATAAGTGATAAAAACCGCAATCGCCAAAGGGATCAGAATCGACTTCAGCAGCAGGGATACCGGCTCCCAAATCATTCTGAGCTGCAAAAAGATATAAATGGTTAAAAAAGAGAGCATCAAAATTGAGATCCACATCAAAAGCTGCAGCGGTTTTTTCAGCATGTTTTTCACCCCCTGTTAGCTTTTGATTTCTCGGGTGAATTATTCCGAAGGAGGCAAAAAAGGACACCCTTTAAAACAAGGGTATCCTTCACCGTTAAAACATTCTCCTGACGCGTCTTCTGAGCTTTCTCATGTTCCGTCTGTTCAGCATGTCGTTTTGCGACATCATCCGGTACATTAAAGCTCCTGCTCCTAAAGAAATGAGAGAAGTCATTGTCCGATTCAAATCTCTAACCTCCATTCAAAGGTTAATCGTACGTTCATCATCCGTAAACAAATCGTCAAGACTGCTCAATGTTCCGTCTTCTTCCACCTGATGGGTTGAGATTTTTCCTTTCGACAGGGTCAGCTCAATGAAGCATCCCCAGCAATAATATTGATTCACACCGATTTTGCCGATGTTTTTGCTTTTGCAATTCGGGCAAATGAGCATTCGAACACACCTCTTCTTCAATTCAAGACGATTGTGCTTCTGCCTACTTCAAGCGGTTCCCCTGATGGCTGGACATGCTTTTTGTCGCCTGACAGGTCGGCAAAAAAACCGTCTGAGAGTTCATATGCTACGATTATGCCCGAGTCGGAAGAAAAGTATACATCTTCCAGTATTCCCAGTGTATCACCTGCGCCGTTCTTAACCATTTTTTGTTTGAGCTGGTCATATGAAAAGCTTTGTTTTGGGATTTGCATCGGCTTAAATTCGGAAAAATCAACATATATGCCGTCACTTTTAATCTCAGTGACAGAGGGAAGCGGAAGAAGCGAACGATGGTGGTAGAACCGCCGTTTTTCTTCCATGACAAATCCGAGACATGTCCCTTCCTGGGAAAAACAAATATCTGTAACCACCCCAAGCAAAGAAAACGACCGCCTGTCGTAAACATTGAGCCCTTCCAGCTCGTTGCATGTTCTCAAAGTGTGATCAACCACCTTTTTCAGAACAGTCTTATGTTCTGCCTTTGGGATGGGACTCATACGATGAAATGGATTCCATGGAAACGACTTATTCCGCCTCTTTTTCCATAAAGTCAAAAGGTGTGATGCCTTCCATACCGATGTTGGCGTCATACACGCTGAAAGGCAGTTCTTTTTGGAGCGCCAGCAGCTCCTCGTCCTCTTCATGTACCGCCTGATGCAGCCTTCTCTGCAAAGATGTCTGCCTTTCAGAGGATTCTCTATTTTTTATGCCCCATTCAAGCGCTTCCTCTTCACCGCACAAAATGAGAAATTTTTTGCTTCTTGTAATGGCCGTATAAAGCAAATTTCTTCTCAGCATCCGGTAATAGCTTTTGACGACGGGAAGAATGACAATCGGAAATTCGCTGCCCTGCGATTTGTGAATCGAACAGCAGTAAGCATGTGTAAACTGATTGAAATCTTTTTTTGTAATTGTGATCTCGTTGCCGTCAAAAGAAACGACAGCCATGTCTTCTTTTTCCGTATTTTCCTTCGCGTAAAAAATAGAAACAATTTCGCCCATATCACCGTTGAACACATGATGCTCAGGCTGATTGACAAGCTGGAGCACCTTGTCGCCCGTCCTGTAGACGACATCCCCGTACTTTAGCTCCCTGCCTTTTGGTTTTGGCGGATTGAGGATGTCCTGCAAAAGCGCATTTAATTCATTGATTCCCGCCGGACCCCTGTACATCGGGGCAAGCACTTGAATGTCCCGGGCGGAATAGCCCTTTTGCAATGCGTTTTTGACGACTTTTTCAACCACTTCTTTAATTTGCTGCTGACGGCAGCGGATAAATGAGCGGTCTTTAGTCGGGGCCGTCAAATTTTCCGGCAGCCTCCCCTTTTTCATATCATGCGCCAATTCCACGATTGAAGAGCCTTCTGCCTGCCGGTAAATATCGGTTAATCTGACCGAGGGAATGAGATTTGATGCAAGGAGATCCCTGAGCACCTGTCCCGGTCCGACAGACGGGAGCTGGTCTTCATCTCCCACCATGATAACCTGAATCCGGTTTGGAATCGCTTTGAATAATTGGTTGGCAAGCCATATATCAAGCATGCTCGTCTCATCGACAATCAGCAGCCGCCCATCGATCGGGTTATCTTCGTCATGTGTAAAACCTTCCGCTCCGTTCCAGCCGAGGAGCCTGTGGATCGTCACAGCGGGAAGACCCGTCGATTCGCTCATCCGCTTGGCCGCTCTACCCGTCGGCGCAGCCAGTACAAACGGAAAGGTTTCATCCTTTTTATAATCAGCCGGATTTAAACTTAAACCGTGCAGCTCGCTGTACAATTCGACGATTCCCCTGATGACTGTCGTTTTTCCCGTGCCGGGTCCTCCGGTCAAAAGCAGCATCGGGGACATCAGCGCTTTTTGAATGGCTTCTTTTTGGCTTGGCGCGTATTGGACTTGCATTCGTTCTTCAAGCTCGCCTAAAGCAAGCAAAAATTCCGATTCGGGAAACTGGTCATCGTATTCGGTTTGTTCCGCGATCGTCTGGACTCTTTTGGCAAAGCTTTGTTCAGCATAGTAAAGCGACGGATAATAGCACCTGTCGTCTTCAATAAACAGATCTTTCTGTTCACCTAGGGAAATGATCGCATCCGCCACATCCATTTCCGTGACTTTTTCTTCGTCAGACGACTGGTTCAGCAGCTTCTGCGTCTCGATAATGAGCTGTTTTGTTTCTATGTAAGTATGCCCTTCCTGAAGGCATGTCGCTTCAACCGTATATAAAATCGCCGCTTTGATCCGTTCCGCATGCCTGCCGGAAATCCCCATTCTGCCGCCGAGTTCATCCGCTTTAATAAAGCCGATTCCTTCGACATCCTTGACGAGCTGATACGGATTTTCACGGATTTTATCCAGCGTTTCCGATTCATATACTTGATAAATTTTCATGGACAGCTGCGGCCCGAAGCCAAACTCGCTCAAGGAAATCATGATCTGCTCAAGCCCCTGATGCTGCTGAAGAAGAGCGGCAAGCTTATCCGCTTTTTTCTTTGAAAGCTTTGGCACATCATAAAGCACGGAAGCGTCTCCCAAAATCTTGTTGATCGCGCCTTCCCCGAGCTTTTTGACGATTTCTTCCGCCGTTTTTTTGCCGATGCCTTCAAATAGGTCGCTCGACAAATATTGGATGACGCCTTCTTTTGTCGTCGGAACTTCTTTTTTAAAATGATCTGCTTGAAATTGCAGGCCAAACTTCGGATGGGAGGCGGTTTTTCCGTAGAAAGTATACGTTTCATCTTCAAAGATTGCCGGAAAGTACCCTGTGACAGAAACGGTTTTTTCATCAAATGATTCAGATGTTTCCTGAACCTTCACTTTCAGTACGGTATAGAGGTTTGTTTCATTATGATAGATGACGGCCGTTACCGTTCCTTTCAGAAAGGATGCTTCTTCCATTTGAATTTGGTCAGGATGTTGATGTTTCACTGTAGTCCTCCCTCCTTTAAGCTCCGCCTTATGCGTGCAGGGGCATCAAGCTTCTTCAAGCAGCTCTTTTGCCCGGACGCTCAGTAAATGGTCCGGCTGAATCTCGATTGCTTTATTCAGCATGGCAAGCGCCTTTTCCCGGTTTTCCTGATAAGCGTAAGCCACGCCTAAATTATAATAAGCATCGGCATGTGTCGGATCAAGCTCGGTTACTTTGGAAAACTGGGCGATCGCTTCATCCAGCATGCCTTCATTGGCAAGGCACATCCCATATTGAAAACGCGCTTCATAATCGGCATCATTCAGCTCGGCCGCCCTTTGCAAGTACGGCATGGCAAGCTTTGGCTGCTCAAGCTTCATCAGCGAGGTCCCAAGCATATAAAACAAGTCGCTGTTTTCCATCCCCGTCCGGTATGCTTTTTCAAACATATCCTTCGCCTCTTGGTAGCGTTCCTTCATCACGTATACATTTCCCGCTCCATAATAAGCCGCTCCGGCTTTATCATCAAGGCTGACGGCCCTTTCATAAAATGCGAGCGCCCGATCCAATTCGCCGACCGCCGAGAGCAGATTTGCAAAATTGATGTATGGGACGGCATCCCCGCTGTTTTCATCAATCGCCTTTGTAAAAGCTTCTGCCGCTTTTTCAAAATCTCCTTTTTGCATGGCGTCAATTCCGATTTGATTGTAGTCCAAAAGCTTTCTCCCTTTCGTGCTCGATTTTAAAAAGGCCATCGACAAAGTCGACAGCCGCCAAGCTCCAGGCGCACGCCCGGAGCCTTGTTCTTTTATACATACCAAAGCTTTTGCCCGTCTTTGAATACATCGTCAATCGTACCGCCCCCGAGGCACTCTTCTCCTCTGTAAAAGACAACCGCTTGTCCAGGCGTCACGGCGCGGACAGGCTCTTTAAAAACGACTTCCGCTTCGCCGTTTCCGGTCATTCTGACAGCGACTTCATGATCGGCTTGCCGGTACCGGAACTTAGCCGTGCAAGAAAGCTCCTCTTCATCTCCGAAGACGCCGCCGTGTACAAAGCTGACATTCGTCGCCGTGATTTTATCTGAGTAAAGCAGCGGATTGTCAAAGCCCTGATCAACATACAAAATGTTTTGTTCAAGGTCTTTTCCGACGACAAACCAAGGCTCTCCGCTTCCGCCGATGCCAAGGCCGTGCCTCTGCCCGATCGTGTAGTACATCAAACCGTCGTGCGTGCCTTTGACTTCGCCTTCCATCGTCCGCATTTCGCCCGGCTGCGCTGGGAGATATTGGCTGAGGAAGTTTTTGAAATTCCGTTCGCCGATAAAACAGATGCCTGTGCTGTCTTTTTTCGTTGCCGTAGCAAGACCCGCTTCCTTGGCTATTTCGCGGACGCGGCTTTTTTGCATATCGCCGATCGGAAACAGCACCTTGCTCAGCTGCTCTTCTGTCAGCTGATTTAAGAAATAGGTTTGATCTTTATTTTCATCAAGCCCCCTCAGCATTTTCACTCGTTCGCCGGTGTGGTCGACCCTCGCATAGTGGCCAGTGGCGAGGTAATCCGCGCCAAGGGACAAAGCATGCTCCAAAAAAGCTTTAAATTTAATTTCTTTATTGCACATCACATCGGGATTCGGCGTTCTTCCCGCTTTATATTCATCGAGAAAATATTGAAAAACCTTTTCCCAATATTGCTTTTCAAAATTCACCGCATAATATGGGATGCCGATCTGGTTGCACACTTTAATGACATCTTCATAATCTTCCGTCGCGGTGCAAAAGCCGTTTTCATCCGTGTCATCCCAGTTTTTCATAAAAATTCCGATGACATCATAGCCTTGCTCTTTCAGCAGCAAGGCTGCCACAGATGAATCAACGCCACCGGACATTCCGACGACCACCCGTGTATCTTCAGGCCGCTTCGCCATTTTCATCAACTCCAATAAATCAATTCATTACGTATCCTTCACAGATCATAACATCATTTCCAGGCGGGATGCGAATCTTTAGCTCGCGCTCATTACACGGAAGCCGCCGAACCAAGGCGCTTCACGATGCTGGCAAGTTCCTTCGCCGCGCGTTTCACCTGCTCCTCTGTATTGCCCAAGCCGAAGCTGATGCGAATGGATGAGGTCAGCTGATCTGCGTGTTCGCCGAACATGGCGGAGAGAACATGTGAAGGAAGAACCGATCCGGCGGTGCAGGCTGATCCGCTCGACACTGCAATGCCGGCCATATCCAAGTTTACAAGCAGCGACTCGACGGAAATGCCGGGGAAGTACAAATTCAAAATATGCGGGAGTCCTTCATTAAGACTACCGTTTACTTCAAAGCGGACGGCTTCGTTTTCAAGCGTTTCGATGATCATTGCTTTGAACCGGCGGTAAAGGGCCGTTTTTTCATCTCTCTCCTGCTTTAAAAGAGAAACGGCTTCACTCAGCCCCGCGATTCCCGGTACATTTTCCGTTCCGGCCCGGCGTTTCCGCTCCTGTTCGCCTCCGACAAGAATCTGTTTGAGCTTCACCTTTTCATTGACATATAAAAAGCCTGTCCCCTTCGGTCCATTCAATTTATGCCCGGAAACAGACATCATATCGATATGGATTTCCTTTACATCAATCGGCAAAAAGCCAAACGCCTGAACGGCATCTGTATGGAACAAAGCCTGATGGTCTTTTAAAAGCGCTCCGATTTCCGCAATCGGCTGAAGCGTTCCCACTTCATTATTTCCGTACATCACCGTTACAAGGATGGTATCATCGCGCAGCGCAGCTTCGACCTGCCCGGCGGAAATCCGGCCGCTTTGATCAACGTCAAGGTATGTCACGTCAAAACCCATGTCCTCCAGCCGGCTGCACGGATTCAGCACGGCGTGATGCTCGATCTTCGTTGTGATAATGTGGCGGCCTTTGTCCTTATTCGCCAGCGCGCTTCCCACAATCGCCATATTGTCGGCTTCCGTTCCGCCGCTCGTAAAAACGATTTCATTCGGATGCGCTCCGATTTCTTCAGCAATCAGCGCCCTCGCGTCATCAACCCATTTCCGGCTCTCTCTGCCGAAGGAATGAATGCTTGAAGGATTGCCGAAGTTTTCTGTTAAGTAAGGCAGCATTTTTTCGACTACGCGCGGGTCAGTCGGAGAAGTCGCTGCATGGTCTAAATAAATCCGTTCCATCCTACATTACACCTCAATTTTAAATGTAAAACATATAAGCTTCTTGATCGCCGTCCGTATAGCTTGCCAAATCTTCAAGCGTCGTGGAATCAAGCACTTCCTTGACGGCGTCGCGGATCTTAATCCACAGCTCGCGCTTTGCAGGCTCTTCATTTTCAAGCACTTCCACGGGGCTGATGGGCCCTTCCAGTACGCGGATAATATCGCCGGCCGTGATGGAAGCGGGCTCATCGCCGAGAATATAGCCGCCGTAAGCGCCGCGGATGCTTTTTACAAGCCCTGCATTCCGCAAAGGCGAAACAAGCTGTTCCAAATAATGTTCTGATAAATCGTTTGTCTGGGCAATGCTTTTTAAAGATGTCGGGCCTTCCCCATGCTTTTTCGCAAGCTCGATCATAATCGTCAGCCCGTATCTGCCTTTAGTTGATATTTTCAAAATAAACACCTCTAACCTATAAAAAATCATGCCTTCAGGACGAAGGTACCCGCCGTTTCTCACAGGACGTGAGATCCTTAGCCGGGCTCCATTCCGAGACGCGGCCGGCCGGGATTTCCGCTGGCGTCTAGCCTGAGAGAAGTCGTGCATTCGTCCGTTTTTTCATTCAGGATCGTGATCCAGCTGTAGTATGCCGACAAGCTTTTTTGCTTGTCCGTCTGATAGATTACAGGTTATTATAGCACACTTTATATAAACTTTCATTTTCCGCCCATATATTCAGCTTGCCATATTCATTTCTTTTCTAATCGTCTTTTTTCCGTTACTCTATAAAAAGAATACATTCAGGAGAGATTGATCATGAAACCATTGGCATTTCGAATGCGTCCGACAAAAATAGAAGAGGTACTCGGCCAGGACCATCTCGTGGGAGAAGGTAAAATCATACACAGGATGGTGGAAGCAAAACACCTTTCATCCATGATCCTATACGGGCCTCCCGGCATCGGGAAGACATCGATCGCAACAGCCATTGCCGGAAGTACAAGCATCGCCTTCCGAAAGCTGAACGCGGTGATCAACAATAAAAAGGACATGGAAGCCGTTGCCGCAGAGGCGAAAATGTCCGGCCAGGTGATTTTAATATTGGATGAGGTGCACCGGCTTGATAAAGGCAAACAGGATTTCCTCCTTCCGTATTTGGAAAACGGAATGATCATCATGATCGGTGCGACGACGGCAAACCCGTACCACGCGATTAACCCGGCGATCAGGAGCAGAACGCAAATTTTCGAGTTGCACCCTTTGAGCCCGGAGCAAATCAAAACGGCCATTCAACGGGCGCTTCACGACGAACACAGAGGTTTAGGTTCTTATCATATTGAAATTGATGAGGCGGCGCTTGACCATTTCGCGGCAGGCTGCGGCGGAGATGTCCGGTCGGCATTGAATGCTTTGGAGCTTGCCGTGCTGTCGACTAAAGAAAATGAAGATGGAATCATCCATATTACGGTTGAGACCGCGGAAGAATGTCTGCAGAAAAAAAGCTTTGCCCATGACAAGGACGGCGACGCCCATTATGACGTGATTTCCGCCTTTCAAAAATCGATCAGGGGATCTGATGTAAACGCAGCTCTCCATTATTTGGCGCGGCTGATTGAAGGCGGTGATTTGGAAAGCCTTGCACGGCGGCTTCTCGTCATCGCCTATGAAGATATTGGACTGGCGAGCCCGCAGGCCGGAGGAAGAACGCTTCAAGCGATTCAAGCGGCAGAGCGAATCGGATTTCCCGAAGCGCGCATTCCTTTGGCAAACGCGGTGATCGAGCTTTGTCTGTCGCCGAAATCGAATTCGGCCATCCTTGCCGTTGACCAGGCTTTGGCAGACGTCCGTTCGGGGAAAATCGGCGATGTGCCGAAACATTTAAAAGACGCCCACTACAAAGGGGCGGCAGAGCTTGGCAGAGGCGCAGAGTATAAATATCCGCATGATTATGAGAACGGCTGGGTCGAGCAGCAATACCTGCCCGATCCTTTAAAAAACAAAGTATATTACCAGCCGAAGCAGACGGGGAAATTCGAATTGGCGCTAAAGCAAATATATGACAAGCTGATGAAGAAAAAATAACAAACGGCCTGTCCCTTTTAACCGGGGAGACAGGCCGTTTGTTTTTCAGCTTTCATTCTGAGTTTATAAAAATACGCCATCATTTCGTGTTCATGCTTGATGGACGGCTCCATTTTCAACAGGCGGCGCTGTCCCGTTCTTCTGTCGATCATTCCGAGCATTCTGACGAGGACTTGTTCAGATGACAGCGTTTGATCAATGCTGTTTGCAAAATATTCGTTAAGCGTATTTAAAAAAATATCCGTCCCCGTTTGCCTCTTGCAATGCTTCATCGTGAATCCGCCTGTTTACCAGCACATCTTCCACACCCCTCACTCTTTCGAATCGGGACTCTATTTCGGCCGTTTTATTTATCACTGCAAGCGTGCACATGCTGAATATATCTTTCCCGTCTACAGTAATAAAAGCCCTTCCCATTTGATCATGAGCTTTCCGATATGCCGTAACGTGAAAGTGCACCCGATTTTTTAGGGTCGCGCAGATCAGCTGATCCAACTGCTGTTTAGCTTTGCTCCATCTTCTTGCCAAACGGCCCTCCATGACACAAAAAAAGGCAGCTGCTGCTGTCCTTTTTGCTTATTTATCTTTCACCCGTTTAATTGGAATATCTTTCAAAAGCTCCATGATGACATGGCCGCCCATGATTAAACCGGCGACAGACGGAACAAATGCATTTGATGACGGCGGCATCTGCGCTTTGCGGATTTTCGCCTCATCATTCCCGACGACTTTGCGCACATCTTCACGGATGACGATTGGGCTTTCGTCAGAAAAAACGACTTTAATGCCCTTTGTAATGCCTTCTTTTCGCAGCCTTGTCCGAATCACTTTTGCAATCGGATCTGTATGCGTTTTGGAAATATCGGCGACTTGAAATCTCGTCGGGTCCGTCTTATTAGCGGCACCCATGCTTGATATGATCTTGATGTTCCGCTTAAGGCACTCCTTCATCAAATGAATCTTATAATGAATCGTGTCTGAGGCGTCAATCACATAATCCGGTTCATAAGCAAAAAACTGCTCATACGTTTCTTCCGTATAAAACATCTTCAAGGCGATGCATTCACATTCCGGATTAATATCCGCAATCCGCGCTTTCATTAGATCGACCTTCGGCTGGCCGACCGTTGAAAGCAAAGCCGGAAGCTGGCGGTTTACATTCGTTATGTCAACATCGTCTTTATCGACCATCACGATTCTACCGACTCCTGAACGGGCGAGCGCTTCCGCTGCGAACGAACCGACCCCGCCGATTCCCAGAACGGCAACCGTGCTGTTTTTTAAAATATTCAATCCTTCTTTACCAATCGCTAATTCATTACGTGAAAACTGATGTAACAAGAATCTCACTCCATCTTTATATACAGTCACCGATAGTATCTTATCATAATCGGGGGATTAAACAAGCTGTTTCTGTTTGATTTTCATTCATATTTTTTGTTTGGCCTCATAGAGTATCCTAAGTATGGCCTAAAACCGTCCGATACTTCCACTCCGTTTCAAAGACGCAAAAAAAGTCCCGATTGTGCCGTTGTCGTATTCCTTCGTTTTGATCCCGCTCTCGGCAGGTGGGTGTTCTGTTCCAAACTTTGCAAGTCCTCCACGCTTCGGAATGAAAAGAGGCATTTACTCCGTTTGAAAACAACGAACTCCCAAGTAAAAAAATGTTCGGTCAAAACTAGGTGTACAACAAACACATCAGGACTTTATTTGTTAAAAATAATATCATACGTCCCTTTGATTTTCAATGGGATGTACAGCCGTATATTTTACAATTTACTGTCGAACTTTGCGTTTAACTGCAAGGTGCAGCTCTTCAAGCTGGGCGCTGTCCACTTCACTTGGAGCTTCCATCAACAGACAGCTTGCACTCGCCGTTTTCGGGAAGGCGATCGTATCTCTTAGGTTGGTGCGGCCGCTGAGAAGCATGACAAGCCGGTCGAGTCCGAGGGCGATTCCTCCGTGCGGCGGAGCCCCGTATTCAAACGCCTCAAGCAAGAAGCCGAACTGCTCTTGCGCCTCTTCCTCGTTTAAACCGAGAAGCGCAAACATTTTTTCCTGAACGTCTTTTTCAAAAATACGGATCGATCCGCCGCCAAGCTCATAGCCGTTTAAGACAAGGTCATAGGCCTGCGCTTTCATTTTTTCAGGTTTCGTTTCAATCAGATCAAGATCTTCTCTGACAGGCATTGTGAACGGATGGTGCGCAGCATAGAAACGCCCTTCTTCAGCATCGTACTCGAGCAGCGGCCAATCGATGACCCATAAAAAGTTGAACAGGCTTTCATCGATTAGATTCAATTCTTTGCCGAGCTTTAAGCGCAGCGCCCCAAGAGCATCGTTCGCAACCTCAAGCCGGTCAGCCACAAAAAGCAGCAAATCCCCGTCACGGGCGTCAAGCGCTTTGACAAGCGCTTCCTGCTTCCCATCTTGGAAAAACTTCGCGATCGGACCTTTAAGACCGTCCGCTTCAGTTTTCAGCCAAGCAAGCCCTTTCGCGCCATAGTTCGCGGCAAACTCGCCGAGCGCATCGATATCCTTGCGCGAATATTCTGCAGCCGCTCCTTTTACATTAATCGCTTTAACCGCGCCCCCGTTTGCCACGGCTGACGCAAACACTTTAAAATCGGAATCCTTCACAACTTCCGACACATCGGTCAACAGCATCCCAAAGCGTGTGTCCGGTTTGTCAGAGCCGTAAAGGTTCATCGCATCTTCGTAAGACATCCGCGGCAGCGGCAGTGAAATTTCAATTCCCTGTGTTTCACGGAGCACCCGGGCCATCATCTCTTCAGCCAGCTTCATGATGTCTTCCTGACTCATAAACGACATTTCAATATCGATCTGCGTAAATTCCGGCTGGCGGTCCGCCCGTAAATCTTCGTCCCTGAAGCAGCGGGCAATTTGATAGTAGCGGTCAATGCCGGACACCATCAAGAGCTGCTTGAATAGCTGGGGAGACTGCGGCAGAGCATAAAATTCCCCTTCATGAACGCGGCTCGGTACGAGATAATCGCGCGCTCCTTCAGGCGTTTTTTTGGTCAATACAGGTGTTTCGATATCGAGAAATCCATTGTCATCCAAAAAGCGGCGGACGGATTTCGTGACGTTATGCCGCATCTCCAGTGTGCTGAACATCGCCGGACGGCGCAGGTCGAGATAGCGGTACTTCAGACGCAGATCTTCAGACACTTCAGAAGCCTGGTCGCTGATCGCAAAAGGAGGCGTTTTGGCCGCGCTCAGCACGGTTACTGACTCCACATGAATTTCGATTTTCCCGGTTTTCAGATTCTGGTTGACTGTGCCTTCTTCACGAGCAACGACTTTGCCGGTGATATCGAGCACGTATTCGCTGCGGATCGTTTCAGCCGTTTCCAGCGCCTCTTTGGAAAGATCGGGATTAAAGACAACCTGGACGATGCCGGATCGGTCTCTTAAATCGATAAAAATCAAACCTCCGAGGTCGCGTCTTTTTTGAACCCATCCTTTTAATACGACGGTTTCTCCAATCGCCTTCTCTGTAATTTCGCCACAATAATACGTTCGTCCAAACAAAGCGTTCCTCTCCTTTACCTTTCAGTATGTGCTTTCATATAACGGATAAATTCATCAAGCTTGACTTCCTGCTGCTCTCCCGTTTCCGCGTCTTTGACATTGATTTTATTCTGGCTCAGTTCATCATCACCTAAAATCGCAATATACTTGGCATTGAGACGGTCGGCGGCTTTAAACTGGCCTTTCATTTTTTTACATTCATAATCGATTTCAGCGGAAAGTCCTTCTTCCCTCAGCTTGTAGAGCAGGGACACGGAAAAGTCCTTAGCCTTTTCGCCCAGCGTCACAATATAGCAGTCGATTCCTTGATCAATGGCAAGCTTCACATTTTCGGCGTCAAGCGCTGCGAGCAGACGTTCAATGCTCATCGCAAAGCCGATGCCAGGCGCTTTCGGTCCGCCGATTTCCTCGGTTAGGCCGTCATACCGCCCGCCGCCCGCCAGCGTCGTAATGGCGCCGAAGCCTTCCGCATCACTCATGATTTCGAAAGCCGTATGGTTGTAGTAGTCAAGCCCTCTGACAAGATTCGGATCAACTTCAAACGAAATTCCAATGTCTGTTAAGTACTGCTGCACTTTTGAAAAATATGCTTTAGACTCTTCATTTAAATACTCAAGAATGGAAGGAGCAGATTTCAGCAGCTCATGGTCTCTGTCCTTTTTGCAGTCCAAAATCCTGAGCGGGTTTTGCTGAAGCCGTTTTTGGCAGTCTCCGCAAAACTCATCAATCCTCGGTTCAAAGTGGCGGATCAGCGCCTCTCTGTGCGCAGCTCTGCTCGTTTTGTCGCCAAGACTGTTAATGACAAGCTTTATATTTTTCAACCCCGCTTTTCGATATACGCTCATCGCCAGCGCAATGACTTCCGCATCAATCGCCGGATCGCTTGAACCGATCGCTTCGATGCCGAATTGGTAGAATTGGCGGTAGCGCCCGGTCTGGGGCCGTTCATATCGGAACATTGGGCCGATATAATAAAGCTTTGTCGGCTGGATTGGGTTTGCGAACAATTTGTTTTCAACAAAAGAGCGTACGGCAGAAGCCGTGCCTTCGGGACGGAGCGTCAGGCTTCTCCCTTTTTTATCAGCAAAGGTATACATTTCTTTTTGGACGATATCCGTCGACTCTCCTACACCCCGGGAGAATAATTCCGTATGTTCAAAAATCGGCGTTCTGATTTCTTGATAGTGATATGCATGACATGTCTCTCTCGCAATGTTTTCGACATATTGCCAGCGCTCTGATTCACCGGGGAGAATATCCTGGGTTCCCCTTGGAATATTAAATGCCATTTGTAAAGCCTCCTCATTTTCATACCATTTTCTCATCTGAAAAATAGAAAAAACCCCCGATCCTACTATAAAACCAATAGTAGGGACGAGAGTTATACCCGTGGTGCCACCCTAGTTGAAACTTTGACAAGTTCCCGCTTTCACACCTTTAACGCAGGTTACGTCCTCCGCCTAATCACTCGGAAACAGAGCTTTCAGCGGGAAACCTTCGGAGTGTTCATTCGGATAAGATACCGTGCAGACCGCTTTCAGCCCAGGGCGGTTCCTCTCTATTCACGTACTCTTACCTACTATTCTCCATCTTCAGTTCAAACTCATATGTACACTAATTTATATTATAATACGAGGGTTACGTTTTCATGTCAACCCTAATTGCGATTGTTTTTATTCTTCATTGACTCTTTTGATGTGAGGCCGAGTTCTGTCGCTGTTTCTTCGAGGTAGCCGATGTGCTCTGGGTCAGAATGGTCTTTAAGGTGCAAATTCGCTTCTTGTTCGTGAATCGCCTTACCCATACTTTTATTATACCTCATATTTCAACATCCTTTTGAATGATTTTTTATATAGTATGAACAAATCATTTTGATTTTATTAAAAAAACAACAAGGAATATACGATATAAAGGAAGAAGTATTGTTCTCAAGTTTTTTCAAGAGAGGAGGAGATGAAAAATCAGCATGAAGAAAAACGCAATCTTGATATTATCGATGATCCTCATCGCTCAAGCAGCCTTTTATACATCATCAAATACAGCTTCTGCAGCCATAGGGGAAGCCGTAGTCGCCACCGACACAATCAATGTCAGAAGCGGCCCCGGACTGAGCCACGGAATTGTCAGCGTCATCAAGCGGGATGAAACCTATCCGATTCTCGGGGAAAAAGGGGATTGGGTTCAAATCCAGCTGGGCGGCGGACAAAAAGGCTGGGTTGTGTCCTGGCTCATTAAGAAAAATGATCAAATCTCCGGTGGATCTCAATCTTCCGGATCTGCCAACGGACAAGTGACTTCAGCCGCAACAGACTTGAGAATCAGAAAAGGGCCGGGCACTTCATATGGAGTCAGCGGTACATTCCCTAAAGGCGAACAGGCTTCTATCCTAAAGACTGATGGTAACTGGATCAAGATTTCCTATCAAAACACAACCGGCTGGGTTCATTCCGATTACGTCACGGGCGGGGCTTCCGGTAAGACAGCGGCTAAATCATCTTCAAACAGCACGTCTGCCAAGACTGGAGCCGTCGGCGTATCGACCCTCAATGTCAGAAGTTCAGCTTCCCACCAAGCGAGAATCATCGCTTCGCTCAACCGAAATACAACCGTGACGATTTTAAACGAACAGCACGGATGGTATGAAATCGAGTTCAACGGACAAAAAGGCTGGGTCGCAAGCCACTATATTGTGTCGAATAATGAACAAAAAGCCGAATCCAAGGAAACCGGCAGCCGGTCAGGCTCAGGCCGGGAAGTGACCATTGTTTACGATGGCACGAATCTCAGAAGCGAGCCTTCGACTTCATCGCCGATCGTCAAACGCGCACAGAAAGGCGAATCTTATTCAATCAGCCGAACAAAAGGCGATTGGTATGAAATTGCGCTGTCCAATGGCCAATCGGCATACATCGCAAGCTGGGTCGTTCAAACGTCTGCATCATCCGGCACGGATGAATCAAGCAGTTCAGAACCGCCTTTATCAAAGCCGTCCGGTTCGAGCGGTTCGATCAAAAACAAAACGGTTGTCATTGATGCCGGACATGGCGGACATGACAGCGGAACAATCGGCACACAGGGAACGCTTGAAAAAAGGCTGACCATTAAAACAGCTAGACTGCTCGCGGCAAAATTGAAAGCAGACGGAGTCAACGTTTATATGACCCGGAATGACGATTCTTTCGTCAGCTTGCAGTCGCGTGTTGCGACCTCCCATTATCGCAATGCCGACGCTTTTATCAGCATTCACTATGATAGTTTTGCAAATGCCTCTGTCAGAGGGAATACGGCCTATTATTACAGTCCGTCCAAAGACAGGGAGCTTGCCGCAGATGTCCAGTCCGAAATCGAAAAGCAGTCGCCTCTGCCAAGCCGCGGCGTTTTATTTGGGGATTATTTTGTACTGAGGGAAAACAACCGGCCTGCCGCGCTGTTTGAACTCGGATACTTAAGCCATCCCCAGGAAGAAGCGGTCGTAAGCACGAATGCTTATCGCGAAAGAGTGACTGATGGAATCAGAAGCGGACTTGAGAACTATTTCAAATAAAAAAAGCTGCCTTTTCAGGCAGCTTTTTTTATGCTTTTGAATCCATGATAAAGGTGACCGGGCCGGAATTGGTCAATTTGACATCCATCATTTCCCCAAACCTGCCCGTTTCGACAGACACGCCTTTTGCGCGAAGAAGGCCGTTCCATTCTTCATACAATTGAAGCGCCATATCCGGTTTGGCCGCTTTTGTAAAATTCGGCCGGCGCCCCTTTTTTGTATCTCCATACAACGTGAATTGAGAGACCGACAAAACAGAGCCCCCCACATCCAATAGTGAAAGATTCATTTTTTCGCCTTCGTCTTCAAAAATACGGAGGTTGACGAGCTTTTCCGCCAAATATGCGGCATCTTCGCTCGTATCCTCATGGGTCACGCCGACAAGGACCATCAAGCCGAGGCCGATTTCGCCGACAATTTCGCCGCCGACTGAGACGCTTGCATCTGTGACGCGCTGAACAACTAATTTCATGACGCTTTCCCCCTAATTCATCACCCTGCGTACTGAATAAATATCTCTGATTTGCTTAATCCGTTCGACTACTTTGTGCAAATGATTGATATTTTGGATGAAAATGGCCATATGGATGGTGGCCACTTTGTTGCGGTCCGATTTTCCGGAGACGGATGAAATATTCGTTTTCGTTTCATTGACTGCTTGAAGCACTTCATTGAGCAAGCCGCGGCGATCATAGCCCAATATTTCAATTTCGACATTATATTCTTTTCTCCGCTGCGTTTGCGGCTCATGCTCCCATTCCACCGGAATCAGCCGGTCCAGCGCTTCACTTGTCAAAACATTCGGGCAGTCCTCGCGGTGAACGGATACACCCCGGCCTTTTGTAATGAAACCAACAATCGGATCGCCAGGGACGGGGTTGCAGCATTTTGAAAGGCGGATGAGAAGGTTTTCAACGCCTTTCACCCGAACGCCGGCTTCCCGTCTTTTACCTTGGTACGGCTTCGTTTCAGCCGTGACTTCCTGAATGGTTTTCACCTGTTCTTCCTGATCCCGCATTTTCCGTTCTTTTTCCGTCAGCCGGTTGGCGACCTGAGCCGCTGTAATGCCGTTATAGCCGACGGCCGCATACATGTCTTCTTCATTAGAGAAGTTAAACTTATCGGCCACTTTTTGCAGATTCTCGGGAGTCAGCACGTCTTTCACATCAAAATCGAGATTTTTAATCTCTTTTTCGACAAGCTCCCGGCCTTTTTCAACGTTCTCTTCCCTGCGCTGCTTTTTGAAGAACTGGCGGATCTTATGCTTCGCCTGGGACGTCTGTGCCAGGTTGATCCAGTCCTGGCTCGGACCGTATGAATGCTTGGACGTCAAAATTTCAACAATATCTCCTGTGCGCAGCTTATAGTCAAGGGTGACCATCTTGCCGTTCACCTTGGCGCCGATTGTTTTATTGCCGATTTCCGAATGAATCCTGTATGAAAAATCGATCGGTACTGAACCTGACGGAAGCTCGATCACGTCCCCTTTTGGCGTGAAGACGAACACCATATCAGAAAACAAATCGATTTTAAGGGATTCCATAAACTCTTCGGCATCGCTTGATTCATTTTGAAATTCCAAAATCTCGCGGAACCAGGACAGTTTTTTCTCAAAGCTTGCGTCCTCATTGACGCTCTTGCCCTCTTTATACGCCCAGTGAGCCGCAATCCCGTATTCAGCGATCTCATGCATTTCAAACGTCCTGATCTGGACTTCAAGCGGATCACCTTTCGGACCGATGACAGTCGTATGAAGAGACTGATACATGTTCGGCTTCGGCATTGCGATATAATCCTTGAACCTGCCGGGCATCGGCTTCCAGCACGTATGAATAATCCCGAGCACAGCATAGCAGTCCTTAATGCTGTTGACTAAGATGCGCACGGCGAGCAAGTCATAGATTTCGTTGAACTGCTTATTTTGCATCGCCATTTTTCTGTATATGCTGTATATATGCTTTGGACGCCCTGAGAAATCAGCTTTAATATTGACCTCTTCAACGCGGTTTTTTACTTCATTTACGACTTCTTGAACGTATAATTCCCTTTCGGCCCGCTTTTTCTTCATTAAATTGACAATCCGGTAATACTGCTGCGGATTTAAATACCGTAAAGCGGTGTCCTCAAGCTCCCATTTTATTTTGGAAATCCCAAGGCGATGTGCCAGCGGAGCGAAAATTTCCAGCGTCTCATTCGAGATTCTCCGCTGTTTTTCCTGCGGCAAATGCTTCAGCGTCCTCATATTGTGAAGGCGGTCAGCCAGTTTGATCAATATGACGCGGATGTCCTGAGCCATAGCCACAAACATTTTCCGATGATTCTCCGCCTGCTGTTCTTCCTGTGATTTATATTTAATTTTCCCCAGCTTCGTGACGCCGTCGACAAGCATAGCGACTTCTTCGTTAAACGCTTCTTTTAAATCTTCAAGCGTGACGCTTGTATCTTCAACAACATCGTGGAGAAACCCTCCCGCTATCGTTGCAGGGTCCATTTCCAAATCGACCAGAATACCCGCCACCTGGATCGGATGGATAATGTACGGCTCACCCGATTTGCGGTATTGTTCGCGATGTGCGTCTTCCGCATACTGGTAAGCTTTTTTTATAAAAGCAACATGTTCATCGGAAAGGTAAGCTTTCGCCTTTTCAATGACTTGCTCAGCAGTTAATACTTGTTCGTTCGCCATGGAATCACCTTTTTTATAATTGAAAAACTGTATTGTAATTATTATCAAGAAAAATGTCACAGATGTAAAGAGAAGAAACTGAAAAGAACACAACGGCATACAACATTTTTTTTAATAGGAAAAAAAGCACCCGCGTTTATGAGTGCTTTTTATAGTATAAAATTTGTTTAGTATTGCATCAAGGTTAAAATATCATATCCGTCAAGTTTGCTTCTGCCTTCAAGATATGTCAGCTCAATCAAGAAAGCGATTCCGGCAACAACACCGCCGAGCTCTTCAACAAGCTTGATCGTCGCTTCAATTGTTCCCCCTGTTGCCAGAAGGTCGTCTGTGATCAAGACGCGCTGCCCCGGCAAAATGGCATCTTTATGGATCGTCAGTACATCTTTTCCATATTCCAAACCATAGTCGACTTTAATCACTTCACGGGGAAGTTTCCCTTCTTTGCGGACAGGCGCAAATCCTACGCCGAGAGCGTATGCGACAGGGCAGCCGATGATAAAGCCGCGTGCTTCCGGTCCGACGACGAGATCAATTTGCTTTTCTTTCGCATAAGTCACAATTTGATCAGTCGCGTAGCGATAGACTTCTCCTTTATCCATTAATGTTGTAATATCTTTAAATTGTACGCCTTCCTTCGGGTAATCCGGTACAATCGTTACATATTTCTTCAAATCCATCTGTTTCATGTCCTCCTCATACTTTCGTAAGCTTCAGAACTCTCATCCATCCGCTTACTCAGCCACTGTTTAAGCTCATCCGCCGAAGAATATAAAAGCTTTTGCTCCAATTCAATCAGGCGCTGTTTTTTCCGGTAGGTTTCAGAATCTGTCAAATCCCGTTTTGCGGCACCATACACAACAGATAAAACACCATTCTCTATTGTAACAAAACCGAGCTCAAAAAACACCTTTGTCATAAAATCAATTGTGTCTTTTGTCCAGCCCTTATGCTTGGCCAGCTCTGCGCCGTATTTGACCAAGTCGAAGGAACCTCTCTTCAGAAGAAAAGCATAGTACCATTTAAAATAGTCCCTTGTCGGGAAAGTTGAGAAAAAGTGGTCATCCGTTTGAGTGAAAATTAAATAAATCCGCTCAAGCCGCTTTCCGTTTATTACATGGTCGAATATGTCAATCGACTGCGGCGTATCAATGAAAACCGCATAGCGATTATGTAGATCGATTCGAACTGCATCTTCTTCCCCGCGAATCAGAATCAGCTCATCCCGAAGACCGGTACCCGCCAGTTTTGCTCTGGATTCCTCTCGAAAACAAATGAATACGCGTTTTTCCGGGTCCAGTTTCAGGATTTGTTCTTCCCATGTCCGCTTTCCTCTAAAATCAAACAGCTGCCATTCTTTCACAGCCGCATCTTTTATCATCAGCTGCGGTTTTTTTCTGTTGTTCCATTCATTGATCGACAATTCGCCCACAAGAGAAATCTTTGCTCCGGGAACGACGCTCTCTTCGATTTCGCCTTTATAAAAGCCGATGCAGTCCAGCTTCGCCTGACCGTCGGCCAGCATGAGCTTCAGATGATTCTGATTGGCGCCGATTTTTCTCGCTTCCTCAATTTCGACGTCTTCGACAAGCACAAACGGCTTTGGATTTCCCGTGCCAAATGGAGCCAGCATGTTCATTTCGGCAATGCTGTCAACCGTTATATCCTCCAATCGGCAGCAAAGATCAACCTCCTGTACGGGAATGAAATCTTCCTCTGTTAACACAGCTTCGGCCTGCCTGTTGATTCTTTCTCTTAAGGCGCCGACGTCATCCTGATTCAGCGTCATCCCGGCAGCCATCGGATGGCCGCCGAAGTGGGGAAGGATATCCCGGCATTCTGAAAGGTTTTGAAACAGGTCAAAGCCTTTGATGCTTCGTGCTGATCCTTTGGCGATCCCTTTTTCTTCATCAATTCCAAGCACGATGGCCGGCCGGTAAAACCGTTCGACAAGCTTGGAAGCGACGATTCCGACCACTCCGGGGTTCCAGCCGGGCCGGGCGGCAACGATCACAGGCTGGTCAAGCCCCTGCTCCTCTATCATTTCAACCGCTTCCTCTGTGATCTGGTTGACGATTTTTTGGCGCTCTTTATTCAGGCTGTTGATTTCCTCGGCCAGCTCGATCGCTTCTGTTTCGTCCTCAGTATTCAACAGATGAACGGCCGGGTCAGCCTGGTCAATCCTGCCGACTGCATTAATGCGTGGAGCAATTTGAAAACCGATCGTTTCTTCATTCGCGTTTTGAATCTCCGCACCCGCTATCTTGGTCAGCGCGATTAAACCAGGACGCTTTGTTTTCCTGAACTGCGCCATTCCAAGCTTGGCGATGTGCCTGTTTTCATCATGAAGAGGTACGAGATCGGCAATCGTACCGATGGCGCATAAGTCGAGCAGCTCCTCTGGAACGTCCCCGCTAAGGGCATGGGCAAGCTTAAAAGCCACCCCGACTCCCGCCAGTTCTTTAAAAGGGTAGCTGCAGCCGGGCTGCTTCGGATGGATGATCGCATACGCGTCAGGCAATACCGGACCGGGCTCGTGGTGGTCTGTAATAATCAGATCGATGCCGAGCTCCTTGGCGACATCTGCTTCATGTACGCCGGCAATCCCAGTATCCACAGTGATGATCAACGAATATCCCTGATCTTTTATTTGACGGAATGCCGCTTCATTAGGGCCGTAGCCTTCTTTAAAACGGTCGGGTATATAGAAATCGACTTGTGCTGAAAATTTTTTTAAAGTCTGCAAAAGAACGGTCGTGCTTGTCACACCGTCCGCATCATAATCACCATAAATCATGATATGTTCATGTTCTGAAATAGCCTGTTCGATTCGCCGAACTGCTTTTTCCATATCTTTAAGCAGATATGGGTCATGAAAACCGACATCCTTGCCGTGCAAAAACGAAGCTGCTTGATCAGCTGTATCGCAGCCTCTCATGACAAGCAATGAGGCGGCAAGGGGAGTGATACCCAATTGTCCGGAGAGCGACTCCACCTTTTCTTTGTCGGGTGTTTGCACATCCCAACGCATTTTTGACGCTAACATAAATTCACCCCTCAACCACCCTATTATACTAGAGTGAGCTGAGGGGATTCAATTTATTTTGATCCATTCATTCAGATGGATCAGGCGATCCCGGCAGGTTTGTCTCTGCTTCCGGTTTTTTTGCCCGCTCTTCTTTTCTAAGCGCCCTGACTTCTTTCTTCAGCCTCATCACCTGAAAGGCGCCGGCAGAGCCGATGATGAGCGCCCCCATCAGCACAGAAGCCAAAATCACGAGAATCAGAGGCCATTCAGCTGTTCCGAAAAGAAAATCGACCTTTACAGGCTCTACATTGATGACCGCGAAAATAGCGACGATCAGTGTAAATATAAGTGCGGCAATTAATGTCCATTGTTTGTTCATCATATGTCACCTCAATTCACGTAGCTGTCAAACATTTTTTCCCGTCATGCTCCAATTCTAAACAAAAAAGCATTCCATAGAAAGAGGAAGAAAAAAAGATTTGCGCGGCTCCCGCGAAAAAGGACACCGGCAAAAAGAGAACGCTTTCAATCGTTTCCTTCTTTTGCCGTCAGCTTTTCCCTGATCAGGCGGCTCAGCTCTTTTCTTTCACCGGACATCACAAGGGTATCTCCTTCATTGACCACCGTTTCTGAGTCAGGGGTCATCATGTTGTTGTCATGGCCTGTTTTGGCGACTGCTATGACGGTAACGCCATAGTTTTCGCCAATTCCGATGCTTCCGATCGATTGCCGGGCGGCCGATGCCCCCGTTTCTATTGTAAACCACTCGATCGCCAGCTCATCAATGGCAGCCTCGACATATTCCTGCGCCTTTGGCTTATATGCCACTCCGCCGAGAATCGCTGATATTTGCCTTGCTTCATCATCATCAAAACGAACGGCTGAGACATATTCCTCTTCATCATCTTCATTAAAATGATACAGCTCTCTCATTCCGTCATCATGAAGAACGATGGTTATCTTTTCAGCGCTGCGCGTGAACATTTCAACCTTTCTGCCGATGCCCGGAAGCTCAGACTCGCGCATTCTCATAAAAGTCCACCTCATCCTCTTCAATCTTTTTTACACACACATCATTGAAGTCCAGTCATTATAGCAAAAGTCAATTTTAAGATCAATGAGACATAGAAAAGACTGCCCGGCGAAGGGGCAGTCCTGATGTATTATACTTCTTCCGGTTTTTGTTTAGGCTTTTTAAATTCGCGGCCCTTCCACACAAGCCAGATTTGGGCTGCGATGTAAAGCGATGAATATACGCCGCTTAAAAGACCGACCAAGAGCGCAACGGAGAAGTTCGTGATTGACGCTGCGCCAAAAATGAGAAGCGCAATGACAACGATGACGACGGTCAGCACCGTATTAATCGAACGCGTGAACGTCTGCTGCAAGCTTAGGTTCACAATATGCGACAAGTCGCTGAAGTTTTTCGGTTTGCGCTTTTTCACGTGCTCTCTGATTCTGTCAAATGTAACGATCGTATCATTGATCGAATAACCGATGATCGTCAGCACTGCGGCAATGAAGGTAATATCCACCTCTAGCCTTGTCAGGCTGAAGACGGCAATGATGAAAAACGCGTCATACAGCAAGGAGGCGATGGCCGCAATCGCCATTTTGTATTCGAAGCGGATTGAGACGTACAAAATAATCCCGATGGACGCGACGATCACCGCATACAGCGCGTTTCTCGCCAGCTCCTTCCCGACAGTCGGCGACACGGTGCTTACATTCGGTTCGCTTCCGTATTTGTCTTTAAAATAGTCTTTCACTTCGGCAATTTTTTTCTGATTCGGAACTCCGACAAACCTTGCGACACCATGATTATCCTTTTCTCCTGAAAGGAGAATCGAATCCGGTGCCAGCCCGACCTGTTCAAAATCCTTTTCAAGCTGCTCGGTTGACAGTTTGTGGTCGCTTTGCACTTCAATTCTTGAACCGCTTGAGAAATCAATGCCGAGGTTCAGCCTGAACATTAGCAGGACGACAAGACCCGCTGCCAAGAGAATGCCCGAAAATGCGAAAAACCATTTGCGTTTGCTGACAAAATCCCATTTATCAAACCGCGTCGGCGGCTCTGTATGTTCATTTGTTTTGCTGATATCCAAAATGTCTTTTTTGCGAACGCCGAACCAGCCTTTTTTCCTGTCGAGCCAGCGGCTTTCCACAAGAAGTCCGAGCAAAAACCTCGATAGAAATACAGCCGTTATAAAGCTTGTCAAAATCGAAAGAATTAGCATTATCGCAAACCCTCTGACAGAGCTCGTACCAAAGATGAACAGAACGATTCCGGCAATTATCGTTGTAATATTCGCGTCAAAAATCGTCGCAAACGATCTTCTGTTACCGGACCTGAAAGCCGAACGAACCGATTTTCCGAGCTTGATCTCTTCTTTTATCCGTTCATAGGTAATGATATTGGCGTCGACAGCCATACCTACACCGAGGATAAGCGCAGCGATCCCCGGAAGCGTCAGAACGGCATTCATCCAGTCAAAGATCTGCAGGGTAATATAAATGTAGACTGACAGTGTAACGATCGCAATAAAACCAGGCAGGCGGTAATAAAATAACATGAACAAGAAAATAATAGCGATACCGACGATTCCCGCAAACACCGTATCATGCAAAGCCTGCTCGCCGAACTGCGCACCGACTGATGTCGAGTACTTTTCGACCAATTTGACAGGAAGTGCTCCGGCATTCAAAATGTTTGCCATGTCCTTGGCTTCCTGAACCGTGAAATTCCCTTCGATCATAACGTCAGAGGTATTGAGCACCTGGCTGACGTTTGGCGCGGAAATGTATTTGTGATCCGCTTTTTTTGACTCCCTTTGATAGGAATCGCCTTTTTTGTAATCAAGCCAGATGACCAGCTGGTTATTCGGTTTCATATCAAGGACTTTCTTCGTCACTTCTCCGAATTTATCCGCATCCTTGAGCTTGATCGTAACGATCGGTTCATTCGTATCCGGCTTAAATGCCTGCTTAGCGCCGTTTTCCACGAGGTCTGCTCCGTTCAGAAGCTCCCTGTCATTCGTGTCCCTGAAAGAAAGCTGCGCCTGTGTGGACAAAATTTCGCGCGCCCTGTTCTGATTGTGTACGCCAGCCAGCTGAACCCTGATCCGGTTGTTTCCTTCAATTTGGATGTTCGGTTCGCTTACGCCGAGAACGTTCGCCCTTCTGTTTAGCGCCTCAACCGTGCTGACGAGGACATCCTTGTTGATTTTATCGCCTTTTTTGGCAGGGTGAACCTCATACAAAACCTCAAAGCCGCCTTGAAGGTCAAGGCCTAGGCTGATGTTTTCGGCAGCCGGCTTCGTCAAAATTCCAAGTCCCGTACCGATCAATAGAACGGTAAGGAAAAACGCAATCAAGCGTCCTTTTTTCATTATGTATTTCCTCCTTAAATCAACCCAAAAAATCGACGGTTACTTCAGCAGCTCATCGAGCATATCCTGCCCTTCTTTGCTGTCGAGTAAATTAGACGTTTTAAACGATTCTACGGTTGCATAGTTCATAAATTCGCCAATTTTCACAGATAAAATGTCAGCGGCCAGCTGATGAATTTGGACATTTTTCCGATTCTTCCATTTCTTATTCAATAAGTATGACCATAATTCCTCTATTTCAATATCATCATAGCCGAGGATCATAAACTCTTCCAGCTTGCTTTTAAGAAAGGGTTTTAAATGGTCCTTATACATATCAGCCGGATGTTTGTCCATGCTAAGCCACGCTCCTTTCAGATTTTTTCAGAGAGACTTGTCATGCTTGGACGATGTATGCGCATATCTTATTGTATATGATTACAGGTTGTTTGAGAAGGCAGGGGACTTTAGAAATGACCAAGCAGACGTTTTTAAAAGGAACGCTCATTTTAATAGCGGCGGGTTTGATGACGAGAGTGCTCGGCTTTATCAACCGGATTGTCATCGCAAGATTCATCGGCGAGGAAGGCGTCGGTCTTTATATGATGGCGGCTCCGACTTTTTTCCTCGCGGTGACCATTACCCAATTCGGCCTTCCCGTCGCTATCAGCAAGCTCGTGGCAGAGGCCGAAGCCAGGGGCGATCACCGGAAAATGAAGCAGATTTTGGTGATATCGCTCGCGGTTACGGGCGGGCTCAGCATGCTCATCACCCCGGTGTTTCTCATGTATGCGCCGCTGATGGCCGATACGCTTTTTACGGACGAAAGAACGCTTTACCCGCTTTTGGCGGTCACGCCGGTCGTCCCTATCATCGCCGTTTCGAGCGTGCTGCGGGGCTATTTTCAAGGAAAGCAAAATATGCGGCCGCTGGCTGTTTCACAAGTGCTTGAGCAAATTGTCCGCATCTCGCTCGTCGCCGTCTGTACCACGGCGTTTCTGCCGCTCGGAATCGAGTATGCGGCGGCCGGGGCAATGCTGTCTTCCGTATTTGGCGAACTCGCCTCCCTTGTTTATTTGTTTATCGCTTTTAAATACAAAAAGAAAATCCGCATACGGAAACGTTTTTTTCAATCGTTAAAAACGGGGCGGCGTACGTTTTTTGAGCTGATGAGCGTCTCGCTTCCGACGACAGGCAGCCGGTTTATCGGCAACCTCTCCTGGTTCTTTGAACCGATTGTCGTCGCCCAGAGCCTCGCCATCGCCGGCATCGCCGCTTCAGCCGCAACACGCCAGTACGGCGAGCTGACCGGGTTTGCCATGACGCTTCTCACCCTTCCAAGCTTCATTACCTATTCTTTATCAACAGCGCTTGTTCCTGCCATCAGCGAAGGAATTGAGCAGAGGAAGATACAAGTCGTCGAATACAGGCTCGAACAGGCGATGAGGCTTTGCCTTTTAAGCGGAGGCATTTCGGCTGTGATTTTGTTTTCCTACGCGGATGAGCTTGTCAGCGTGATGTACGGATCGTCAAATGCCGCCATCTATGTCAAGGTCATGGCTCCATTCTTTTTATTTTATTATTTCCAAGGACCTCTGCAGGCGGTTTTGCAGGCCTTAAACCTGGCCGGCGCGGCCATGATGAACAGCCTGGTCGGAGCGGTTGTAAAAACGGGGCTGATTTTCGCGCTTGCTTCAAGACCTTCGCTCGGCATCATGGGGGCGGCGCTGGCCATCGTCACCGGAATGATCCTCGTCACACTGCTGCATGCGGCGACCGTCAGCAAAGTGCTCCCCATCAGCATCAATCTGAGGGAATATATGATGTCCTTTGCTGTCATTTTCATATCCGGCTGGATAAGCTTTTGGATGAAGCGGCACCTTTTTCTTGATCAGGCTGAACCGATGCGCCTAGTCTTCTGCGTCTTGCTTACGGGCTGCCTGTACATGGTTCTATTGATCGCGTTCAGACTTATTAAAAAAGAGGAAATCCAGCGCTTTCCTCTGTTCGGCCGCTGGATTTCGTAATTTTGACTATGATTTGTATTCATCTTTTATATCAACAAAAAAAGAGCCTTTATGATACGTGCAGAAAGAAATCTTGGAAAGGCTGGGATACCCCTTTTTTTCAAGCATTTGTTCAAGCCATTTTTGATCTTTTCCGATTCGCTGCAGGTGTTCTTCCTGAATGGTTCCGTCAATGATCAACGGCAGTTCGATCTGATGATTTGTATGATCTTTTGTAAAAACGGAAAGCTCTCCTGTCGGCTCCAAAATCGCATACGATACATCAGCAATCCGTTCAATGTTTTTTTCCCTCAGCTGTGTCAGCAGGTCGTCAAAGTTGTAGCGCTGGGTTCTCATTGCATGTTCGTCGACTTTTCCGCGGTCTATAATAATGGTCGGCTTTCCATCGAGGATTTGGCGGATTTTTTGGTTCTTCAACGATAAATACGCAAAAATAACTTGAATCAAGGTCAAAACAAGAATCGGCACGATCGTTTTGAAAATATGGTCATTAACATTTTCAATAGCCAGAACCGCGATTTCGGCCATCATGATAAACACGACGAGATCCAGTATGCTTAACTCTCCGATTTCCCTCTTTCCCATTAAACGAAACAGGACAAAGATGAGAACATACAAAAAGACCGTCCGAAACACCAGAGTGAGAATTTCCTCCAAAACGGCCGCCTCCTTCTTCTGAATATATCTGTCATAGCCTTTGTTAAAATCATGCTTTTATGTACAAAAAGCATGGAAGGGCTTAGTCTATTTCCTGGTATGCCGGAATACATTTAAAAAGACGAGCCCATCCATTTTCAGAAAGGAGGAATGTGATGAACGAGCCAAAACAAGTCGGCAAAGGAATCCTGTACAGCTTGGTCGTCATCTTTGCCCTCATGTTTGCAGGAAGCCTGCTGGTGTCTCTTTTATTAACGATGACATCATTATCAGAAAGCTCATTCAACTGGTTCATTACCGCCATATCTTTTATCACCCTGTTCATCGGCGGATTTATTTCGGGAGGAAAAGCAAAGGAAAAGGGATGGCTGATCGGGGGGCTGACAGCCCTGTGTTTCTCGCTTACCGTGCTTCTGTTTCAATATCTCGGCTTCGGTGAAGCCTTCAACCTCAAACAGGTGCTGTACCACGCCGGATTTATGGGCGTCAGCATGCTGGGCGGGGTATTCGGGGTCAATCTCCAGGGAGGCCGCGCCTAATAGAATCTGCCAAACAAAAAAGAAGGGAGCGGAAAAATCCGCTCCCTTCTTTTCGCTTATGTATAAGCTTTTCGTCACTATTCGGCTGACGCCTCTCTAATTGCGCGGCGGTCGAATGTCAAACGGGTATTATCACCGGTTTTGATCACAACTTTGTTTTCGTCAAGCGAATCGACGATACCGTGCAAGCCGCCGATCGTTACGACCTTATCTCCTTTTTTCAGCTCCTCCTGCATTTGGCGGACAGCTTTCTGCTGCTTTTGCTGCGGACGGATCAACAGGAAATAAAGAACCGCAAACATTAAAATAATCGGAAGTAATGTTCCAAGCATCTCCATTATTTTTTCACCCCTTTCAAATGGTTTGAATCGCTTTCTTCGTTTATGTGTCAGAAACTTTTAGCATTCGGTTTATTAAACCCATAGCGCTCAAAAAACTCTTCCCGGAAATCACCTAAACGATCTTCACGAATGGCCTCTCTGACTTGCCCCATTAATTTTAACAGAAAATAAAGATTATGATAAGAAGTTAGGCGAATTCCAAACGTTTCATTGCAGCGGATCAAATGTCTGATATACGCCCGTGAATAGTTGCGGCACGTATAGCAGTCGCAATGTTCGTCAATTGGCCTGAAATCCCTTTCATACTTGGCATTTTTGACGACGAGACGCCCTTCGCTTGTCATGAGCGTTCCGTTGCGCGCGATTCTGGTCGGCAGCACGCAGTCAAACATGTCCACTCCGCGGATCGCACCGTCAATGAGGGAATCAGGCGAGCCCACTCCCATCAAATACCGAGGTTTATCCGCAGGAAGCAAAGGCATCGTAAATTCCAGTACCCTGTTCATCACGTCCTTCGGTTCACCCACAGATAGTCCACCTATAGCATATCCCGGGAAATCCAGTGAAATCAAGTCTTTTGCGCTTTGTTTTCGCAAATCTTCATATTCGCCGCCCTGCACGATTCCGAACAGCCCCTGTTCATCAGGGCGTTTATGGGCGGCAAGGCATCTCTCTGCCCAGCGGCTCGTCCGTTCAACAGATTTTTTCATATAATCGTACTCCGCAGGATAAGGAGGGCACTCGTCAAAAGCC
Organism: Bacillus sp. KICET-3; assembly: GCF_033261025.1. Taxonomy (NCBI): domain Bacteria; kingdom Bacillati; phylum Bacillota; class Bacilli; order Caryophanales; family Bacillaceae; genus Bacillus; species Bacillus sp. KICET-3. The sequence continues at coordinate 3,233,129 of NZ_CP137345.1, forward strand.
ATCATGATATCAGATCCGAGAGCGTTTTGAATATCCATCGCCTTCTCTGGAGATAAAAACAATTTGTCCCCATTTAAATGATTGCGGAAATGAACGCCTTCCTCTTCAATCTTGCGGAATTCGCTCAAAGAAAATACCTGGAAGCCTCCCGAATCGGTCAAAATCGCGCGATCCCAATTCATAAACTTGTGAAGGCCGCCCGCTTCTTTGACGATCTCGTGGCCCGGTCTGAGCCAAAGGTGGTACGTATTGCTCAAAATAATGCCGGCGCCCATTTCTTTCAGCTCTTCAGGCGCCATTGTCTTGACCGTTGCGAGCGTTCCCACCGGCATAAACGCCGGGGTTTCGAATGAGCCGTGGGGTGTGTGCACTTTCCCCAGCCTTGCTCCTGTTTGTTTACATGCTTTTATGAACTCATAGCGTATCGGTTGCTGCGACAAAAGATGAGCCCTCCATTCGTTTTAAAAATTTATTGAATCAACATTGCATCTCCAAAACTGAAAAACCGGTATTCGTGTTCAACGGCGGTTCGATAGGCGGAAAGGATGTGCTCCCTTCCCGCAAGCGCGCTGACAAGCATGATAAGCGAGGATTTCGGCAGATGAAAGTTCGTAACCATCCCGTCTATCGCCTTGAACGTATAGCCCGGATAAATAAAAATAGACGTCCAGCCTCTCGCTTCCCTGAAACGGCCGTCATTCTCAGAAGCGATCGTTTCCAGGGTTCTCGTCGAAGTCGTGCCGACGGAAATGATCCGCCCCCCGCTATCTTTGACGCGGTTAAGAATCGCGGCCGTTTCTTCCGTCATTTCATAAAACTCGGCATGCATATCATGCTCTTCCACATGTTCCGCGCTGACAGGCCGGAATGTTCCGAGTCCGACATGAAGGGTGATAAATGCAATCTCCACGCCTTTTTGTTTGAGCGCTTCAAGTATTTCTTCCGTAAAATGCAGCCCGGCCGTAGGCGCAGCCGCTGATCCTTGTTTCTTGGAATATACCGTCTGGTAGCGCTCCTTATCATCGAGCTGTTCTTTGATATAAGGAGGCAGCGGCATTTCGCCGAGGGATTCAAGCACCTCGTAGAAAATCCCTTCATAGCGGAACTCGATTTTTCTTCCGCCGTGGTCGAGCTCTTCTGTGCAGACTGCTGTAAGACGTCCGTCACCGAACGTAAGAACGGTGCCCCGCTTCACCCGCTTGGCAGGTTTGACGAGCGTCTCCCAGATGTCGCCTTCCTCCTGTTTTAACAGGAGCACTTCGACCTTGGCACCTGTCTCTTCTTTAATGCCGAATAAGCGTGCAGGGAGAACCCGCGTATCGTTCAGCACGAGACAGTCGCCCGCCTGCATAAAATCAATGATGTGCTTAAAGGTGCTGTGGGTGATGTCCCCCGTTTGTTTATTAAGCACCATCAGCCGGGAAGCGTCCCGTTCTTTAAGCGGAACCTGGGCAATCAGACGCTCCGGCAGGTCAAAATCAAATAATTCTACTTTCATGTTTTTCACCTTATTCTATCTGTATACTTTGATCTTACTTCATCCGTCCGAAGATTGAGAACAGCACGGACAGGATGATACTGATGACAATACACGTGACAACCGGAAAGAAAAATGTCACATTCCCTTTTTTTACAAAAATGTCTCCCGGCAGTTTGCCGATGACTTGCATGAATAAACCGACGGCAAAAATGACAGCGCCTAAAAGCATCAGCATCTTTGGAAAGTCAGTCATGGCTTTGGAACCTCCATTTTAAAATGGCTGTAAACATCAGGGGTTACAATGCGTCCCCGCGGCGTCCTTTGAATAAAGCCGATCTGGAGAAGATAAGGCTCATACACATCTTCAATCGTATGGGATTCCTCGCCGATCGTGGCGGAAATCGTATCGATGCCGACGGGGCCGCCGCCAAATTTTTCAATCATGCCCAATAAAAGCTTACGGTCAATATGGTCGAGCCCGAGTCTGTCCACTTGAAGGCGCTCAAGCGCATCAACCGCTACCTCTTCCGTAATGGAGCTGTTGCCAAGCACCTGGGCAAAATCTCTGACCCGCCTTAAGAGTCTGTTGGCAATTCGCGGTGTGCCCCTTGACCGTCTTGCGATTTCCCGGGCGGAGAGCGGGTCAATATCAACTTCAAACAGCTCTGCCGTTCTGACGACGATGTTTGACAGCTCGTCCTGGTTATAATACTCAAGCCTTGACAAAACGCCAAACCTGTCTCTGAGCGGCGCCGTCAAAAGCCCTACTCTTGTAGTTGCGCCGACGAGCGTGAAAGGCGGAAGATCCAGCCTGACGGAGCGGGCTGACGGACCTTTTCCGATGACGATATCAAGGCAGAAATCTTCCATCGCCGGATACAGGACTTCTTCGATCGAGCGGTGCAGACGGTGGATTTCGTCAATAAATAATACGTCTCCCGGCTCAAGCGCCGTCAGAATCGCCGCCAAATCGCCGGGGCGTTCGATCGCGGGCCCCGATGTCGTGCGGATGTTTACACCCATTTCATTGGCGATGATTGCGGCAAGCGTCGTTTTCCCCAATCCGGGAGGGCCGTATAAGAGGACATGGTCCAATGTCTCCTCCCTCATTTTCGCAGCTTCGATGAAGATTCTGAGGTTATCTTTGACCTTTTCCTGGCCGATGTACTGAGCGAGCTTTTGCGGCCGCAAACTCTGCTCAATCGCTGATTCATGGTTGTCTAGTTCACTTGATACAAGCCGATCATCCATGAACATCACCTTACTTTAATAGTTTTTGCAGTGCTTTTTTGACATATTGATCCGTTGAGAGCGCCTCTTCTTTTTTCAAGTGAGGCAGCACTTTTTTAATTTCGCGGTCAGAGTAGCCGAGCGCGCTTAAAGCTTCAAGCGCTTCCTCGAGCGCGGTTGAAGCTTCATGCGCCTGCTCCCGCTCCTCATGGTTGAACAGGCTCGCCGCCATTGTTGGGACGGCATCCGCCAATTTTCCTTTCAAGTCGAGAATGATCTGTCTGGCTGTTTTTTTGCCCACACCGGGGAATTTGACCAGAAATGCTTCGTCCTCATTTTCAATCGCTTCAATAACCGCCCCGGGATCGCCGGAAGCAAGGATGGCAAGCGCTCCTTTCGGGCCGATTCCCGTCACATCAAGCAGTTTTGCAAACAGCATTCTTTCTTCCCTTGCCGAAAATCCGTACAGGGAAGACGCGTCTTCTTTTATGTAATGGTATGTATAAATTGTTTCTTTGCTTTTTTCTTTATAAATAAATGGATTCGGGGTAAAGACCTGGTATCCGATTCCGCCGTTTTCAATCACGATATACTGGGGCGATACATATTCAATGGTCCCCTTAACAAATTCGATCAACGTTCATTCACCTCTTTGACTGCTCTTCATTGTAACATAAAACAGGCAAAGCTAGAATGAAAAAGTTAACATATGTTCGCTCAGCAGCAAACGCACGTACCGATGATCAAATCTTTTTTACACTTAAAAAAAGACATAACTGCGTCATGTCTTCATATCCTTCAAATGATGCCGGTTTCCGGACGATTTTACTGCCTCAATGACATGTTCAAATTCCTTTTTCGTACGGTATGGAATGCCTTTCTTGAGATCATCGGCCATCCGGCTTTCAAGGCGTTTTATATCAATCTGGAAAAAGGATTGAATCGGTTCAGATAAAATTCCCGGGCGTCCGTGAAACGTCGAAATAACGCCGTCTTCCGTCACGCCGATATAGCCGTTTGTTTTGCTGAGAGGAGAGATGTCATCGACCTGCTTGCGAAACAACATGAAATTCTTTTTATGATCAATAAGCTGCCATCCTTTGTAAGCGACTTTGAAATCCTCCACTTTGCCAATGGTGACTTCCCGGTTTTCAATTCCAACATCACCGTCCAAATACACTTTTTCAAACTGAATGTGAACTTTAGCCGGCTTTTTATCGGGGGCCGGTTCGGCTGCGGCAGCACTCTGCTGAAAGCTGAAAACGGCAGCCAGAGACAAGCTGCAAAGCAGTAAAAACCCGTTTTTCTTCCTCACTTTTCGGCTGTTCATCAATATCACCTTCTTTTTGCCTTCACGATTTTACTCATAGTGTGACCAACGCCGTTGGAAATTAACCATTTCCCGCAGTTTCTCATATGAAAATGCGCGAATGCCGCCGCCGGAGGCCGCAGTTTTTTGATGAGACAATCGCTTTACAATCCGTTTACAATTATTACTTTTTTTAGCGATTCATATTGTTTCAGGCATTTAGGATGCAAAATCGTCCAATCTCATGTATAAACAACATTATAGAGATTCTTTAAGAGCCCTTAAAAAGAAGGTGAACTCAGGCGTGACAAAGGCAAAAACTTATGCAGAAGCCGTTATATATAACACGAAAAAAAGATTTAACAAGCTTGTCAAAAAGCCCGATGAAATAGAACTCATCGGGAAAGGACGAAGCGCTTATGTGTTTAAGCTGACCGATCAGGGGAGGGAAATGGCGCTGAAGGTCTTTTTTCCCGAGTTTAGAAAAACCGCTGAAAAAGAAGCGGAAATATACAAAAAGCTGTCCGATTCTTCTTATTATCCCGATATTTATGAGACGGGACATTCGTATATTCTAATGGAATATATTCAAGGACATACATTTTATGAGTGTCTCAATAAAGGGATCCCCATTCAGGATGACATGATCAAGGAGGTGGACCGCGCGTTAAACGACGCGCGGCGCAGGGGGCTGAATCCGTCTGACATCCATCTGCGCAATCTGATACTGACGCCTTCCGGGCAAATAAAAGTCATCGATGTCGCCAGATTTTTGCAAACGAAAGAATGCACACAGTGGGATGACTTAAAAACAGCTTATCAAATTTTTTATAAAAAAAACGGATTCCCGCAAAAGCTCCCTAAATTATGGATGGAAATGATCTCTTTTCTTTATAAAAGAAGCTGGCTGCAAAAACAATGGGCCGCCAGAAAAAACAAATTTCTTTCTTAAAAGCCGGAAGTCGAAGATAAAAACGCATTTTTTATGAAACCCCGCAGCCATTTGTGCCGTATACCTTTTGTGAAAGGAGAGGCGGGATTGCGAAAAAAGAAGAAAAACAAACAAAGTGATGACAAGTGGGATTTTTTCTCCTTTGTGGATCTGATTGAGCCTTTGTTTTATTTGCTGAGGTGGGCTGTCAGAGGGATTGTAAAAATCATCAACTAATCAAAAAACACTCGTGTGATGCGAGTGTTTTTTGATTCACTGGGCGATGATGAAAAGGACAAACGCCGCGATATAAAACAAAAATGCCCCGGCCATGAATCCCACCGGCCTTTTGGACAAGTCAAGCGCCCCTTTTAAGCCGTTATTTAACATCATATAAAAAAACGTTGCGAAAGCGGCTCCGAGCGCGAGCATTGAAATGATCAAGAAAATGAAAGCCATTTTACATCCTCTTTTTATCGGCAGATCGGCGTCAGTGACTTTACATGATTTTTCAATCGCCAGTAAAATTCTAAAAATAAACTTGAATACTTCACTCAATAAGAGCATGTCCATAAAAAAATCCCCTCCTATACGAAGGGGTTTCTCTTAATGCTCTTTCAAGCTCGCCAGCGGCACTTCCTGTTCATTTTCAGGCTGGCCGAGCGGATAAATTCGGGCGGTTTCATTCTGCTGATCGACATGCTGAATATAAATTTGCTTGCCGTTGTAAGTGACATCAACCATCACCGGAGATTCTACGATTTCCTGAGCGCGCTGTGTATTCATCATGGCATCCTCCTTTAGGTTTTATCCATAATGTGCACACCATGCCGCTATCGTATTCTTTATGACTGCGTTTTTTTGCAGATCAGCGGATTTTAACATATAAAGGCAGGTCGGTATGTCCCATTTCACGCACATAGACAAACAGGTTGCCTTTGTGGTGAATCTCATGGCCGATCGCAAACTGAATAAGCTGTTCAGCGGTCACTTTCATGCCAAATGTCGTCGTCAGGTCGATTTCACGCTCCAATTCATCATCAGTAAAAGATTCGAGCAGCTGGTTCGTTTTCTCGGTATACGTTTTCGCAAGATCGGCAAGGCTTGTGTCCGGCACTTCCGCCTTCTGTTTGAACGCGCCGGCGTTCCCTTCCTTGGCCGTTAAAGCAAACTTATAAAAAGAATCGAGAATATGAACAGCCAATTCTTTCGCAGACATTGACGTTTCAGTCGGTTTGTAATCCAGATGTTTTTCGTCAATTTTTTGAATCAGTTCTTCCGTCACTGTGCGGTGTGATAAAAATTCCTGAATGATGCTGTTTTTGCGTGCCATTTTCGAATTCCCCCTTTTTGATGTGGCAGATCAATCATAGAATAACATGTTTTTCCTCAGGAATGATAAAAAAAGCTTGCGCCTTAACATTTGTCTTCCAATACCTTTCGAACCGCACGGACATATCGATAAAACTTCCGTGTTTTTGTATCTTCTCTTTCTTTGTAGGAAAAATCTTCAAAAAAATCTTCTCTTTGCGCCGTGCTGATTTCCAGCTGCACGCTTAAACCGGTTTGGCTTTCGTTGTTGATATTCTCGGAATCTGTTCCGGCAAATTTGCCGTCCACTTTCACCAGCTCTGCTGAAAAGTCTGATTTTTTAAGAGATCTGACAATGGCTTTTGCCAGCCTTCTGTCCGTCCCGCCGACCAAGGTATGCGGGCGGTCTCCCGAATAACCGTGGAACGCGATCGTATAGCGGTGTTCTTTTATTTTTTGCATTGCCAGAGGCTCATCAAAATTTGTGCTTGTAATGTGCAGATCCGAATTGTTTTCAGCTTTTCTCCCTTCAAATAAATACGTTGAAAAATCATCGTTAAAAGCGCGGACAAGCTCGCTGACCCCCCCTTCAATTCTTCCTCCGTGGGGAGAAAAAATGAGACAGTCGCTTCCGGCTTCTTCATGATAGTCGATATTATAGCTGTCTTTCTCATGCGCTTTCAGTTCCTCAAAACTGGTATACCTGTCGCCGGCTTGGCGCTGATATTCATATCTGGACGTTTTTTCCGCCCACCTGTATACGCCGTTAATCATCACGGCTGCGATCACCAAGTAGATGAACACCTTCTTCTTCATGTTTTTCTTCCCCTTTTGCATCTTATCTTACAGGTATAGGCATGTCCGCCACGCCTGTCTGTTATATGCTTTTTTTGCTTTTTTGTGACACAGTTATTTTACGCTTTCCATATTACGCATTCAATTATGAATAAGTTTGATAAAAAATAAAAATTTTAAGTTTTTTATTAAAACACTACTTTTTCAATAGATTGAAAGATATATAAATGTTAAGAAGAAAAGCCGATAGGAAAATGTCCAGAAGGAAGCAGTTTTTTTCTAAAAACGCATGTGCCCTGAAGCGAATCCGTTTTTCCAGAAAAGGGGTATACGGTTTGATAAAAAAAGATGCCAAACTGAGATCATCGATATATCATGGCGTATTTCATTTTTCATCTCCTTCTGTTATCCTATTACCTGATGATAAAAGAGCAGGTGAATAATATGATAGAACCAGAATATGAAACAAAAGGGTATGATTTGACAATTGTTTACGACTACAATCAATATCCGGATATGCATCATGGCCGCTGTGACAATTGTGATTACACGCTCTTTAAAAGTTCTGTAAAAAACGGCCAATTTTTGCGGGAATGCCGGCGCTGCGGCATGAAAAAAAGCATTTAGTCAAAAGGTGCATATGTAGAAAAATGTCGACAAGGCTGTTGCAGCTTTGCCGACAAACCAAGGTCAACGGTCTTAGTTGTTTTCTTTCTGTGAAATCGTTCCGGTAATTGAATTAGCGATCTTTCCACCCAGCTCGGAATTCAGGCTGTTGATATTTTGGATATAATCGTTGATGATATTTTGAATGGCTTGGTTCATCTCCGTATTTTCGCTGTTTGTCAAATCAGCTTCGCTTAAATTGATGTTACTGTTCTCCTTTACCAATTCAAAAATGGATTGCCCAAAGCCGGAAATCAGATGGTTGACTTTTTCAATGACTTGAGCCGTCTCAGCGTCCAGCTGGCCTGCATTCAGCGATAGTCCTTGTTTTTCGTTTTCATGCTTTTCAGCCATTTGTTATATCCCCCTTTCATTTTGCCAAGTCTTCTTCATTACTATATGATCAAAAAAAAATCTTGTCTCCGCAGCAGATTGAGACGGCCTCTAAATGTGTGAAAACATAAGAAAGGACGCCCCCTTGCAATGGCGTCCCTTTTTTTAGTGAACGTTTGTATATACTTCCTGAACGTCATCATCATCTTCAAGCGCATCAACGAGTTTTTCGATTTTTTCCTGAACCGCTTCATCAACTTCGGCATATGTTTGCGGAATCATCGTGATTTCTGCTGTAGCCGCCTGATACCCCCGTTCTTCAAGCCCCTTTTTGACACCCTCAAATTGTTCCGGTTCTGTATAAATCTCAAACAGCTCATCGCTCGTTTCAAGCTCGTCTGCGCCTAAATCAATGACCTCCAGCATGAATTCCTCTTCGTCTGTCTCAAGCTCTTCACGCTCGATGACAATGTATCCTTTCCGGTTGAACATATAAGAAACGCAGCCCGTTTCTCCAAGGCTTCCGCCGTTTTTGCTGAATGCGGTTCTGACGTTTGTCGCTGTCCGGTTTTTATTATCTGTTAAACATTTGACCATGACAGCCACACCGGCAGGACCGTAGCCTTCATATGTAATTTCCTCATAATTGCTGCCGTCCTGGTTTCCGGCCGCTTTTTTGATGGCCCGGTCAATATTGTCGTTCGGCATGTTTGCATTTTTGGCTTTGTCGATGACGAGGCGCAAGCTTGCGTTTGATTCCGGGTCAGGTCCGCCCTCCCTTGCCGCAACATAAATTTCTTTGGCAAGCTTCATAAAGATTTTGCCTCGTTTTGCATCCTGAGCATTTTTGCGTCTCTGAATGTTTTTCCATTTAGAATGGCCAGCCATATCTTTCTACCTCCAAAAAAATTCTCGTCTCTATGTATCACTTTATACGTTTCGGGCCGCTTTTGTAAAGAAAATGGCAAAATTGCCGGGATTACGCCCGGCAATTTCGGCTTATTGGTTCCGCAAGCGGTTCAGATTATTGTTTGTAGCGTCCCCGCGGTCTCTTACATTTTGAGGATCGTCATTCATTTCCCGAAGCCTTGTGAATGTGCCGTCGTCAGCAGCGATTTGAACTCTGCGGTTACCCGCAAAATCCTTGGCTGTTTTTCGAATTTGTCTTTTATCATCATTTGTCAGCCTTCTGTCGGCGCGCACCGCGATGATTACCGTCTCATCGGTCACAACGGCCTGGCTTTCATTAATATGATCCATTTTATTAACGCGCTCGGTAATATTTCTTGAGATTTTGCGGTTTTGCGGTCTATCATATCCCGTGTTAGCCGTATTGACCAGATGGTTATGATAGTTCATATCTCCCCTGCTGTACGTTCCGTCTCCTGTCGGAACCCGATCGTCATTTGCTACGTTTGTTGTGCCGTTTCTTCCGTTCATGTTTTCAAGCATATCCGTTACAGGGCCGTCACCGGCATCACGATCTGCGTTATTTGAATAATATCCGATTGGACGGGTATTGTTTCTCGTATCTGCAGCATCGTTATAGCCGCATGCTGAAAGACCAGCCGTTAAAAGTAAAATGCCTGAGAACACTTTCAGCTTCTTATCCAATGGTAGAACCCCCCGTGAAAACCGCTGATTTTTGAGCATCATGCTCTTTTTTAGGATGTGCGGGATCCGGGGAGATACCCTTGACAGTTATAGACAATGGAAGCGAACATTTTTGGGTATGAAGCGTTTTGAAAAAAGCAACATTAAAAAAAGGAACGATGTTTCATCGTCCCGTGTCACATCAGTCTTCGTCTTCTTCAGGTCTGTTAAACATTTGACCGCCTGACGGCTGCTGCTGGCCGTATCCTCCCATGCCGTAAGGGCTGCCCATTTGCGGCATTTGTCCATATGGCGCGCCGCCTGGATATCCGCCTTTAAAATCAGGTCCGCATCCGCAGTCATCATCACCATGCCCCATGTTTGGCTTACCCGCATGCCCGGCATTAGGCGGTGCATATCCAGGGTATGCCTGGTTAGGGTACGGCGCCTGAGCCTGCATAAAGGCCGGTGCCGTAATCGGCTGTTGATGGTATGGATATTGATGATGGCCTGCATTATCATGCCCCATATTATCGTAGTCCATATCATCGTCATCGTCTCCGTCATATTCAGCCGGAGATACATAGCCAGGATGATGCATGTGGTGCATATGGTGCATATAAGGCATATGAGCAGGGTAAGGATACCATGGATAGCATAAACCTGAACCCGGCAATACAGGGGAAACAGGAATTAAACATCCGGGATAAAATGGATAATGGTGAGGATGAGGATGATATGAAACGGGAGCTACATTCGGCACTCCGTGAAACTGTTTGTTTTCCTCACCTGCTCCGCCTGTTTGCGGCGGCTGCGGAATGTTCGGATAATTGACGTTTTCCATATTACTCTCCTCCTTATTTGTCCATGGAAAATGCAAATTTGGCGTTTTCTCTTGATGTTCATAAGGTGTTGGAGGTACGAACGGCTGATGGAGCTGATTTACGCTATGATATAGATTGGAAATGTCGCCTTCGGGCAGCCCCGGCTGGCCTAAATTGGGGACAGGCGGAACATAAGGAGTCGAAGGCTTTTCTTTTGGCTTTGTATCTTCAATGTCGATCTTCCCTTTAGGCTTTTCGTTTGCAAAAGGATGCTCCTGTTTTTTTGGAAACTCCGTTTTTTTTGGAAGTTCCGTTTTTTTGGGCAATTCCTTCTTTTTAGGCGGCTCCTTCCGCATATTGAGCTGTTCTTCTTTTTTGACCGGCACTCCCCCTGACGGCACTTTTATTTTCATTCCGGGCATGATGAGATCGGGGTTGCTCAGCTGAGAATTCAGTTTTTTCAGTTCCTGAAAGTCAACATTGTATCGTTCTGCAATTTTTTCTAGAGAGTCGCCCTTTTGGACAATATGGATTTTCAACGTTTTCCCCTCCTATGCAAAAACGTGAACGAACGCATTAGAATAACAAATATGTTTCCTCACAAATTTATGCGGTGGCAGGAGGGGTTATGATAAAAACTTGTTCTTTTTGTTAACTGATGCCGAGCATCCTGTTAAGAGAGGCGACGGCATCTTTTGCAACGGCTTCTTCGACCTTTATGACGCCTGCCGGTTCACCTTTATCAATCTGCTCCAAAGACCATAATAAATGAGGCAGATCGATTCGGTTCATCGTCAAACATGGACACATATCCGGATTGAGAGATTCGATTTGTTTGTCAGGATGTCTCTTGATGATTCTTTGCACAAGATTCATCTCTGTCCCAATCGCCCATTTGCTTCCCGGCTCCGCTTTACTGATGGTATCAATGATTTTTTTTGTCGACCCGCTGAAATCGCTGAGCATCACGACCTCGTGTGAGCATTCCGGGTGCACAATGACATTGATGCCGGGATCGCGTTCTTTTACATTTTTGATATTGCTGACGGTAAATTTTTCATGGACTGAGCAATGCCCTTTCCATAGAATGACCTTCACATCTTGAAGATCACCATCATACAGCAGCTCTTCTTCAATAGGGTCCCATACCGCCATCCGGCTGAGGGGAATGCCGAGATCATACGCAGTATTGCGTCCGAGATGCTGATCGGGAAGAAATAAAATCCTCTCCTTTTGCGTGAGCGCCCATGTCAGAATGTGTTTCGCATTTGACGATGTGACGGCCGCTCCCCCGTTTCTGCCGGTAAAAGCTTTAATCTCGGCGGTTGAATTCACATATGTCAGCGGAATAATCGTGTCGCCGAATCGTTTTGTCAGCTCTTCCCACGCCCGGTTTGTTTGCCGAATATTGGCCATGTCGGCCATTGAACACCCCGCTCTCATATCAGGCAAAACGACGACCTGTTCTTTTGCCGTCAGCATATCTGCGGTTTCCGCCATAAAGTGTACGCCGCAAAACACAATGTATTCTGCTTTTTTATTTTGCTGGGCCACTTGGGCGAGCTGGAGCGAATCCCCTGTTGCATCCGCAAATTGGATGACTTCGTCTTTTTGATAATGATGACCGGGGATAAACAGCTTTTCCCCGTATTTTTTTTTGATTCGCCGAATCCTTTCCTTCATGTCTTCTTCGGCGAGCTTTTTATAATACTCGGGCATCATGCTTCCGTTCGTATGATTGATCAAGTTTACAATAGACATCTGTTACCTCTCCAATCCGATCATTTTGTTCAAATTGACATTCATGCTAAAATCAACGGCCTTTGCCGAATGTGTTAAATAGCCTAGAGAAATATAATCAACCCCCGTCCCCCTGTACGCCGGCAGGTTTTCGAACGATATGCCGCCAGAGGCTTCCGTTATAATGCCGGGAGGCGTCATATCCGAAAATCGCCGAACCGTCTCCGGAGGACAGTTGTCAAACATAATGATATCGGCCCCTGCTTCGACCGCCTCTGCGAGCTCTTTCTCAGACTCGATTTCCACTTCAATCTTGACCATGTGCCCACAGGCTGCCCGCGCTTTTTCCACCGCTTTTCCGATTGAACCGCAGGCCGCAATATGGTTATCCTTGATCATGATGCCGCCGTCCAGTCCAAAACGGTGGTTAAAGCCTCCTCCTATTTTGACGGCGTATTTTTCAAGCATGCGGAGGCCGGGAGTCGTCTTCCTTGTATCGCATATCCTGATATCGGGATCATTTAGCCGCATCACCGACCGCTTCGTCAGCGTGGCGATTCCCGACATTCGTTGGATGAGGTTCAGAACGACCCGTTCACCTGTCAAAAGGGAAGCCGCAGGACCTTTGAGGCGGGCGATCACTTCTCCTGTTGCAACAGGTTCACCATCTTTTTTATTGATGTCAACGGCGATTTTTTGATCGATCAGGGCGAATCCTTCCTTTATGACCATCGCCCCTGCAAACACGCCGTTTTCCTTGGCAGAAATGGCAGCCTCGCATATATGGTCTTCACTAAAAACGGCCTGTGAAGTGAGATCTCCCCAGCCGATGTCTTCTTTGAAAAAATGTTCAAGCATGTGCTTAAGCATGAGCTGCTGCATGATTCACAATCCCTTCGTTGTGTCTTATCGCGATCCGTCCTTTTGAATGGACGATTTGTTTTCCTTTCCAGTTTGCATCATCTCTTGCAGGAAAATCTGAACGGAAATGCCCCCCCCTGCTTTCTGTCCGAAGAAGAGCTGAGTCTGTCATCAGCTTGGCCGTCTGCCACGAATGCGCCAATTCAAGCTCTGCTTTTGTGATATCCTTCACATTTATACGCTGAACCGGCATCTCTTCAAGCCAATTTCTCACATTCCGCAGTTCGGCTTCTGAGCGGATCATTGAAACATGAGCCGTCATGTTTTTCTGGATGTCCTCCAAGCTGCATTCAGGGACGGAAAATACAATCTCTTCCGGTTTTGGCGCTTTTCCGCTGAGGGGCATTCTGTGTTTCATTGTTTGTATCCGTTCTGCCGCTCTTTTTCCGTAAACAAGACATTCCAGAAGAGAATTGCTTGCCAGCCGGTTGGCCCCGTGAAATCCCGTACATGCCGCTTCCCCGACGACATAAAGATGTGGAACGGCCGTTTCTCCCCACCTGTTGACAGATACCCCGCCCATTAAAAAGTGCATCCCCGGCGATACGGGAAGCCGCCCTTGTTCGATTGAGATTCCCGCTTTATCACAGAGACTAGAAATCGTCGGAAACCGCTGGGTAAAGTCCGGTATGCTCGTGATATCCAAAAATATACGGCTCCCGGCTTTCTGTTTATGATGAATCGCTCTTGATACAATGTCGCGGGGCGCCAAATCCTTCATAGGATGCACCCCTTCCATGACCCTCTGTCCGTTTTCATCTATCAGGACGGCGCCTTCCCCGCGCACAGCCTCTGAAACAAGACCGAGGGCAAGCCCTTTCTTCACGAGAAGTGTGGGGTGAAACTGAACAAACTCCAAATCGGTCAGTTCGGCCCCGGCTCGGTATGCAAGTGAAAGCCCGTCGCTTGTCACCGAGCGGTCATTCGTATGCATTTGAAAAAGGTTTCCGCATCCTCCCGTAGCCAGCACAACACCATCCGCTTTTCTCAAGCGAACCTCTCCCGTGCTATCTTTTGTCCAGACGCCCGCACAGCAGCCATTTTCGATCCATAAATCAGCAGCGGCTTCATACTCCTTCAGCACGACATTCGAACCGAGCTTGTCGGCTAAATGACGAATCAGCATTCTTCCTGTCGCATCTCCGCCGGCATGCAAAATCCGGTTGGCCGAGTGCGCCCCCTCTTTTCCAAGCCTGAGGCGCCCTTGCTGGTCTTTGTCAAATGGGAACGCTTGGCTGATCAGCTCATGAACGAGCCGATGTCCGTCAACAATGGCATCATTGACCGTTTCTACATGATTGTGGCCGCAGCCGGCGTATAATGTATCCTCTGCATGCTGAACAATGGAGTCCTCCGGCATTATAGACGTGGCAATACCGCCTTGAGCAAGTGTCGAATTGCTGTCATGCACAGATTCTTTCGTAATAACAATGACTTCATATGAAGGCGGCATTGCCGCAGCAAAAGACAGCGCAGCCGCTCCGGCTCCGACGACAATAATGGTCTGACATGACATGATGATTCCCCCTGTGAATTTACATGTGTCTTGACACCTATATTTACATATAGATAAAATAAACTCAAGTATTTTTTACAGAATGGGAGTCTAAACAGGTGATTTATCTTGACTATGCAGCGGCAACCCCTGTCTTACGGGAGGCCGTTCAAGCGTTTCAAAAGCTCAGCACTGAAGTTTACGGCAATTCAAGCAGCCTGCATGATGCGGGCGGAACATCGGAAAGCATTTTGCATTACTGCCGTATGAAGCTGGCAGAGATGATGTCAGGTGAGGCAGAAGGTATTTATTTTACGAGCGGGGGTACGGAGTCTAATTTCTTGGCCGTCCAATCGATCTTGAAAGGCCTCCCTTCAGGGAAACGCCATTTTTTAATGACGGAAATGGAGCATCAATCCATGCATATTTTGAAGCGGTATCTGGCGGAGCTGGGCTATGAGGTTGGCGTGATGAAACCCGATGCTTCCGGGATCATCACAACCGATATTTTAAAACGGCACCTCCGCCCTGATACTGGGCTTGTTTCGATCCAGCACGCCAATTCAGAAACAGGAGTCATCCAGCCGCTCGCCGAATTGTCCGCCTTTTTGCATGAACGGGATGTCCTTCTGCATAGCGACGCCGTTCAGACATTTGCCAAAATTCCCGTCAGCGTTGAACAGCTTGGTGTCGACGCTTTATCTGTGTCAAGCCATAAAGTCTACGGACCTAAAGGCACTGGCGCTGTTTATATCCGCCCTGGCGTAAACTGGAAACCGGCCTATCCAGGCACACTGCATGAGAACGGCTTTCGAAGCGGAACCGTCAACGTACCTGGAATCGGCGCTTTTATCACAGCAGCAGAACGGACGGTCAGCGGCATGGACGCCGTTTTGGAAAAACACCAAAAGCTGCGCTCGTATTTTTTCCGCGGTTTACGGGAGCGGCGGCTTCCGATTTCCTCTGCGGTCCCGGATTCGCCTCAGCTTCAAGTGCTTCCGCATATTTTGGGTTGTTTTTTTCATTCCTATGAAGGACAATATGTTATGCTGGAATGTAACAGGCGGGGAATTTGTATTTCAACGGGGAGCGCGTGTTCCGCCGGCTATCATGAGCCGTCAAACACGATGAAGGCCCTTCGCATCCAAAGGGAACAGGCTCTTCAATTCATCCGCATTTCCTTCGGATCTGACACATCCAAAGAACACATCGATCAATTGTTGGATGTATTTGAAGCTATGAATCATGAGAAAGGAGACCATCGGATTGACAGACGGAGTAAAACTCACGGGAAGTGAGCGCCGCGAACGGCTGCTCGCTTGGCTGAAAGAATCAGAGGCGCCTCTAACCGGCGGCGAGCTGGCGAAAAAAGCTGCGGTTTCAAGACAGGTGATTGTGCAGGATATTTCTTTATTAAAAGCCAAAAATGAACCGATTATAGCCACAAGCCAAGGATATATGTATTTGCGGACGCAAACGGCCGATAAACAGCCGGTCAAGCGCATCATCGCCTGCGATCACGAACCCGGCAGAACGGAAGAAGAGCTGAACATGATTGTCGATTTTGGAGTGACGGTTCAAGATGTCACGATCGAGCATCCCGTATACGGTGATCTAACTGCATCGATCAGAGTTAGCACGAGAAAGGAAGTCTCCGATTTTGTGAAAAAAATCTCGTCCACAAAAGCCGCTTACCTGTCACAGCTGACAAACGGCATACACCTTCACACCCTGGTGGCAGATGATGAAGAGAAAATTGACCAAGTTTGTGACGCTCTGAAAAAAGCGGGCATCTTAATTCCCGAATAAGGCAAAAACAAAAGGTCCTCTGCCATGACGGCAAAGGACCTTTTTCATTATATTGTATACGCATAGTAAGTCCCGAGCATCTTTACTTTGCAGCCCAATGCTTCAAGCTCTGCTGCAGCACCAGGGATCAAAACCTCGTCTAACGCCATTTCAATATCAATAATAAAAAAATAATTTCCAAGCCCGGTTTTTGTCGGCCTGGATTCAATTTTGGAAAGATTCAAATTTCTCCAGGCAAACGCGGACAGCACTTGATGAAGCGCCCCTGATCTGTCTGAAGGAAGCGTCACCATCAATGTGGTCTTCGGTCTTGCTGCCAATTCGGGATTGACTTGAATGGAAGTATGTTGATCCGGATGGAGCATCACAAATCTGGTATGATTATGTTCATAATCATGAATATCCCGTTTTACAATGTCTAATTCATATGTTTTCGCCGCCATTTCATTGGCGATCACCGCGATGTTTTTTCCAGGGTTTTCGCTTACATATTTTGCAGCGGCTCCCGTTGAAGTGGCATATTCAAACGGAACAGACTCAAACTGGCCGTGCAAAAATTTATGGCACTGCGCAATCGCATGTGAATGGGAATAAATTTTCTCGATATCCTCCCATTCTTCTTTTCTCGAAGGATGGACAAGCAAATGCTGGCGGATCGGCGCCGTGATTTCCCCGACAATATAAAGCGGCTGTTCATGTATCAAATAATCGATTGTCAGGTTGACCGATCCTTCGATCGCATTTTCCAGGGGAACGACAGCCAGATCGATTTCACCGTTCATGGCTGCGTCCATGCAGGCAGGTATTGTATTATATGCTTGCTGATTGGCGTCTGCGAAACAAGAGCAGACGGCCAAATGGGTAAATGTAGCTTCTGGACCTAAATAACCGACTTTCATATTCATAGTATATACACTTCTCTCCCTTAAGCGCCCGAACCTAGTATTTCGACCTTTTCTACGAATTCCAGCTTTCTTAATTTGTTCATCAGCAAATCAACATTTCCGACCATTCCCCTCGTACTGACGGATAATGTGACATTCGCCCTTCCCTGTAGGGGGATGGTCTGGTGAATCGACAGAACGTTGCAGCCCGATTCGGCGACGACCTGAAGCAGGTGGGACAATGTGCCCGAACGGTCTTCCAAATGAAAAAAAAGCGTAATGATTTGTTCCTTGACCATTGTATAAAAAGGAAACACCGCATCCCTGTACTTGTAAAAAGCACTTCTGCTCAAATCGACTTTTTGGACGGCTTCAGCTACAGATTCGGCTTTCTTCCGTTCGATCAGCTTTTTAACCTCAAGCGTTTTCCGCATCGCTTCAGGCAGTACGTCTTCCCTGACAAGATAAAAGGTCTCCTCTTTCACTGACTTTTCTCTCCTTTTAAAAAACCCTGTATCCTAAAAAAGCGTTCTAACAGTTAACATGCGGAGAGTCTGCAATGGCAAACTCTCCGGCATGATCAGTCAATGAATTCAAATTCAAACTCCATGAGACGGATGATATCCCCGTCTTTTGCTCCCCGCGCGCGCAAGGCGTCATCAACGCCCATTCCGCGAAGCTGTCTGGCAAACCGCTTGACAGATTCGTCCCTTGAAAAATCAGTCATTTTAAATAAGCGTTCTAGCTTGGCCCCCGTCAGAACGAAGGTGCCGTCAGGGTCACGTGTAATTTCAAATGGCGCCTCTTCCTCTTCCAATTTGTACATGACTCTGTTTTCGGTGAGTTCTTCCTCATCGTAAAGAGGAAATTCCGGTGTTGTTTCCAGGCGGTCGGCGATTTCAAACAGCAGATCCCGCAATCCTTGTTTTGTAATCGCGCTGATCGGAAAAACGGGATGATCATCTGTCAGCTTTTCTTTAAACGCCTTGAGATTTTCTTCCGCCTCAGGCATGTCCATTTTATTGGCGACAATGATCTGCGGCCGTTCGGTCAACCTGAGATTATACTGCTCAAGCTCCTTGTTGATTGTCACATAATCCTCATAAGGATCACGTCCCTCAAGGCCGGACATGTCAATCACATGAACAATGACACGCGTTCTCTCGATATGTCTGAGGAATTGATGGCCGAGGCCAACGCCCTCATGAGCCCCTTCGATCAGTCCCGGCAGATCGGCCATCACGAAGCTGCGGCCGTCATCGGTCTCAACCATCCCCAGATTCGGGGCGAGCGTCGTAAAGTGGTAATCGGCGATTTTGGGCTTTGCCGAAGAAACGACAGACAAAAGCGTTGATTTTCCGACGCTCGGAAAACCGACAAGCCCGACATCGGCTAAAACCTTCAACTCAAGAACGACATAGCGCTCTTTGCCCGGTTCGCCGTTTTCTGAAAGCTGAGGAGCCGGATTTGCTGGCGTGGCAAACCGCGTATTCCCACGGCCGCCGCGGCCGCCCTTAGCAATGACGGCTTCCTGTCCATGCTCTGTTAAATCGGCGATGACCTGTTTTGTATCATCATCAATGACAACGGTGCCCGGCGGAACTTTAACGACCATATCATCCGCATTTCTGCCATGCTGATTTTTGGACATTCCGTGCTCTCCGCGCGGCGCCTTAAAATGCCTTTGATATCTAAAATCCATCAGTGTGCTCAGGCCTTCGTCGACTTTAAAAACAACATCTCCGCCTTTTCCGCCGTCTCCGCCTGCGGGGCCGCCTTTAGGCACATATTTTTCGCGGCGGAAAGCGACCATTCCATTGCCTCCGTCTCCGCCTTTAACATATACTTTTACCTGATCAACAAACATAATGTCCTCCGTTCTATTCCTTCAAAAACCGCATGACTTGATATGGATTTCAGCAAGACATTCCCGATCTGAAACATCAAGCCGCTTGATTTGATAAAAATCTTCATCTGATTGGTGTAATTCTTCAAAACCGGTCAGCTTTGTGAAGACGCCGTGAAAGTCCAGGTAGATGACGAGACTGCCGTCAGGCCCATCCGTCTGGAGCGTAAAGGTTAAATGATTCTCACTGCCTTCGGAAACGGAGTCGTCAAAAATCCGGAACAGCTTTCTGGCGAGAATCACAAGTTTCTCATCATAGGCAGAAAGGTCCCTGACTTCCCCGATCACCTCATATTCAAGAGTCAGTGAATGAGCCGTCCAGTTAAATGTAAGCAAATCATAAGCAAAACGCGGTATTTTCAGGTTTGAAAGCTTTGATTCATGCTGAGCTTCTATGACCACTTCGTCAATGATTTCAAACACGCGGTCATATTTCTTTAATGTTAGGTTTCCTTTAATCAATTGAAGTTTATTCATCCAGTCGTGTCTTGAATGGCTGAGTAAGTGGATGAGCTCATGGGTCAAAGCCGTATCATCCATATTCTTTTCTCGTTTTTTCGAAATTTCTTCCATTTTGGCACTCCCAATCGTTTGGTCTCTCTTTTAGGAGTCTGATTCGGTTTGTACTTTGAATTATAACAGAGAAGGCTGTATAAATGAAACACGTTTATCGCTTTAAGCGAAGCAGAATCAGAGCGGGATCCGGCTTTTGCTGCGGCGGTCGCCATCTGCCGGACAGTGTTTTTGCGTTTTAAATGGGAAATGGTGGTCTATGTAAAAAACTCCGGTCAAGAACGACCGGAGTTTCGTTTAAAGGTTAGGCTACAGGATATACGCTCACTTTTTTGCGGTCACGGCCGAAACGTTCGAATTTAACAGTTCCGTCGATTTTCGCAAATAGAGTGTCATCTCCGCCGCGGCCCACGTTTTCACCTGGGTAAATTTTTGTTCCGCGTTGACGGTAAAGGATGGAACCGCCTGTTACG
This sequence comes from Bacillus sp. KICET-3, assembly GCF_033261025.1. NCBI lineage: Bacteria > Bacillati > Bacillota > Bacilli > Caryophanales > Bacillaceae > Bacillus > Bacillus sp. KICET-3. The sequence continues at coordinate 3,253,342 of NZ_CP137345.1, forward strand.
AATTGACCGTCAGCACGTTTAGCACCAAGGCGCTTTGCCTCAGAGTCACGTCCGTTCTTTGTTGAACCTACTCCTTTTTTAGAAGCGAAAAACTGAAGATCTAGTCTAAGCATGTAACTCACCTCCTATATTCTTTTCTCGGTTACTTTTAGGTAACCTTTGTAGTCCCGTTCGATGGTTTGCAGGGAAACGAGCATGCCTTCAAGAAGCAGCTGGGCTTTCTCCCTCGCTTCCTGATCCGTCTCATCGGGGAATGCAAAAGACAAAAATCCTCCATCTTCCCCAAGATCCAGAACCGGGTCAATGCCTGTCAGCTTGATGACCGCATTGATGGCCCCGATGGCAACAGCCGATGCTCCTGCACAAACGAGATCCTGTCCATGTTCAGCAAAATTCGCGTGCCCCGACATTTCAAAGGACAAAATGCCTTTGTTCGATCGGGATCTTGTAATCGTTGCTTGAATCATATCCTACACGCCTTAAGCGTTGATTTTTTCAATGACAACTTTTGTGTAAGGCTGACGATGACCTTGTTTTTTGTGTTGGTTTTTCTTCGGCTTGTACTTAAACACGGTAATTTTTTTAGCGCGGCCTTGTTTTTCAACCTTGCCTGTTACCGTAGCACCTTCAACCGTCGGGTTGCCAACTTTTACGTTTTCACCGCCGACAAACAATACATTGTCAAACGTAACTGTTTCGCCAGCTTCAGCAGCAAGCTTTTCAACGTATACTGTTTGACCTTCTTCAACTTTGATTTGTTTTCCGCCTGTTTGAATAATTGCGTACATCTCTGCACCTCCTAATAAACTAAGACTCGCCAGTCACAGGGGGCTTAAGAAAGCACTTAACACCTGTGCTGAGCGGTTGTAGCACGGGTGCTACATCCATAACATTAAAAAATATATCAAAATTAGAGCCGAATGTCAATGAGTTTCTCAATACACCAAAAGAAGCTCTTCCATTGAAGATGTTGTTCGCTTATCGGCAAAATAGGCGTGAAGAACTTCATTTTCATCAAGCTGGCTCAGTTTTGCCCCGTCTTTCTCGACGATGATCGGGTGCTTGCAGCCTCTTTTGAACATCAGCATCACATCGTATATCTGTTCATCTGCGCAAACGGTAAGCGGCGAAAGCCGGCGGACTTCCCGCTCTTTCCCGTAATAGCGCTCAAGCAGAAAACGGATATGGGCGTAATGCCTGTTTCTGTATTCCTGATAAAGGGAGACGGCCAGAAAAACGAGCAGCACCCAGGCGCTCAGCTGCATAGGAGAAATCGCTAACACCGCAATGATACATATAGCGCAAAAGAAACACGATACCGACAGGCTCAGTTGCTGTGCTTTTTGATACGGAACATATTTCGAAAAGAGCAGAAACAGCAATTTCCCCCCATCAAGCGGCCAGACAGGGAACAAATTAATAAGCAGGATCGTCATGTTGTAAAATGTGAACATGTCAAACATTTTCGGTTCAATCAGCGAATTGGCTGACAAAAGCCAGGCTGCGAATTGAAGCCAGATATGCTGGACCGGGCCCGCCGCAATGACGGCAAGCTCTTCTTTCAACGGTCTGTTGCCATGCTCGTCAACCTCAAGCGTTCCCCCAAACGGAAGCAAAAAAATGCGTTTGATTCTCCATGAAAAATAAACGGCGGCGGCGGCATGGCCGAGCTCGTGGATCAAAATAATGATCATTAAACAAAATAATGCTTTTACATGCCCGGTCATTAAACCGAGCGCCATCACAAGCCATAGCAATGGATGAATATGAAGCTTTGTGATGAGCTCTGTCCATCTATTCACCAAATGATATCACCTGTATCGGATCGACAAATTCCTCTCCTTGTTTGATCGCAAAATAATAGACGCCTTTATGGTCTTTATTTTGCTGAATCGTTCCGAGCTTGGCTCCTTTGTCGACAAAATCGTATAAAGCGACATTCGCTTTTTTCAGCTGGCCGTAGTAAGTATGGCTGTTGTCAGCATGCTGAATGACAACGGTCAGTCCAGTTTCTGGGCTTTTTTCCACTTCAACGACATAGCCCTCTTTCATGCTTTCAATCGTTTCGCTTTCCGTTTCCACTTTAATTCCCTCACCGGAAAATTTTTCCTGAACTTTCCCCATCGCAGGGGTGACAAGCCCCTGGTTTACCTCTAATTGATCAGTCTGTTTGCCGTTTTTCGGCTGAAATAGGGAAATCGGGTGTCCGAACGTTGATTGATACCAATGCTCAAGGGCCGCAAACTGAAATTCTTCTGAGAAAACCTGTCCGATCACGGGTTTTATCTGTTTTACAGGTTCAAATTGGCCTTTGTAGGCAATGGCAGAAACAAGAACGAGACACGCTGACAGGAGGCATTTTATGATGAGCGCATCGGCTTTCACAAGCGGATGCTTTCCATTGATCAGAGTTGAACTCCCCTTATATGGGGGAAACTCTTCAGGTTTATCCTCTGAAAAGGCTGTCCAGGCGGGCGGCTTTGTTCTATCAAAGCGGTCTGCCCCGTTTCCCGGCGTTTTCCGTCTTTTTTTCGCCATTCTTTTGCGAATTTCATCTGCTCTGTGACTCATCACCCTCATCCTTTACATCCAGGTTGGTTTGTACATGATATGTCTTGTCCATCATATTTATACCGATAACATTGACATGAAACCAAAAGGTTTTATATAATAAAAGCGAAACCTTTTGGTTCTATTTTTTTTGACGGAGGTATTACCAATGACAGAACAAAACAATCGTGTGCCTGATATACATAAAAGGGTGACTTTTGATGCACCGATTCAAAACGTATGGAAGGCGGTGGCCACGAGCGAAGGAATATCAGTCTGGTTCATGCCGAACGATTTTCAGCCTGAAATCGGATATGAATTTACCCTGCAGTCGCCGTTTGGTCCATCACCGTGCAAAGTGATTGAGCTTGAAGCCCCGCATCGCCTCGCCTTCAGCTGGGATACATCAGGCTGGGTCGTGACATTTGAATTAAAAGAAACAGACGGCGGCAAAACAGAGTTTACTCTGATTCACTCCGGATGGGGAGAGCCTGAAGATATCAATCCAAAAGCGGGACAAAGTCAGTCGTCTGTCCGGGACACAATGAACAACGGCTGGGAAGCGATCGTCAACAAAAAGCTTCGTCAGGCTGTTGAAAACTAGTGTCTTCATCAGCGCAAAAACAACATGATGTGTTTCGGGCGGTCGCTGATCCAACGCGGAGAAAACTGCTGAAGCTTCTCGCTGATCGGGAAATGCCCATTACCGATATCAGCAGCCATTTCCCGATGACCCGGACAGCCGTCTCCAAGCATCTGCGGATTTTGTCTGATGCACGGCTTGTGAGTGAACGAAAGTCGGGAAGAGAAAAACTGTACACGCTTCACCCCGAACCGCTGATTGAATTGCAAGAATGGCTCTCCTATTTCGAACGGTATTGGGATAACAAGCTCTCCATGCTGAAGCATTATGTGGAGAATGAAGATGCGGAATGAAATTCTATTAAAAAAAGCAATCTCATCACCTGAGATTGCTTTTTGCATTACGAGCGAACGCCAAAAAACGATTTGATTCTGGCAAATACGCCTTTATTTTCTTCTTCAAACGACTGTAAAGGCACGGACTCGCCGAGAACGCGGCGGGCGATGTTCCGGTATGCGATTGAAGCCTTATTATTGGGATCCATGACAACCGGCTCTCCGTTGTTGGATGCTTTGATGACATCATCATCATCAGCGACGATGCCGATCAATTCGATTGATAAATGCTGGATCACTTCATCAACGTCAAGAGTATCGCCGTTTTTCATTAAATGGTTGCGAATCCGATTGACGATCAGACGGGGCGGTTCAATGTTTTCTTCTTTTTCAAGAAGACCGATAATCCGATCGGCATCACGAACGGCGGAAATTTCCGGTGTCGTGACAACGATGGCTTTGTCTGCGCCCGAAACCGCATTTTTATATCCCTGTTCGATTCCTGCCGGACAGTCGATGATGATATAATCAAAATCCTGCTTCAGCTGCTGGATTAATTTGACCATTTGCTCAGGCAGAACCGCCGATTTATCGCTCGTCTGTGCCGCCGGAAGCAAATATAGCAGATCATCAAAACGTTTATCTTTCACAAGCGCCTGATGGATTTTGCATCTTTCTTCCACAACATCCACCAGATCATAGATAATTCTATTTTCAAGGCCCATGACGACATCCAGGTTGCGCAATCCAATATCTGTATCAACAAGACATACACGCTTTCCCAAAATGGCAAGGGCGGTGCCAAGATTCGCGGATGTCGTCGTTTTTCCTACTCCGCCTTTCCCCGAGGTTATTACGATAGCTTCACCCAACTTTACATTCCTCCCTCAAGCCTTGTTAAACTAGGTCTTAAATGAGCCAATTGTTGAAGGCGGTCAATGACCATATTCTCTTCTTCGTCTAAATAAGCACATTCCATGTCGTTCCCTTCTTGGATGTGGTCTGGGGAGCGGTTGAGCACATGATTGATGCGCAATTGAGTCGGTCTCATGTCCGAAGCCGCAATAACAGCTCGTTTATTTCCATTAAAACCAGCGTGGGCAATCCCTCTTAATGAGCCGAGAACAAAAATATTGCCTCCGGCCTTCACCATTCCTCCCGGGTTCACATCCCCTATCAGAAGCAAATCGCCCTCTGTTTCAAGCACTTGTCCCGAGCGGACGATTTTAGCGACAGAAACGATTTCGCTTTCTTTTTTTAAGCGGTCTGCTTCTTTTTTGGTCATGACTTCACTTTCAATGGAGTGGATAAACAGATTCTGCTTCTCAGTGATCACTTCTGTCAGCTTTGCTTCTTGCTCCTCTGTCACATAGCGGTAGCCAAGCTTAATGAGAACGCTGATTTTCTGGCCTTTCCCATCCATATAATGTTCGAGTGACAGCATATCCTGAAGACCGTACAATAATTCTTCAAAAGAGCATGTGTCATCAAGATGAAGCGTCAGTCCATTTTTCGTTCCTTTAATTGTTACATATTGCTGCTTTTGGGTCTTCACGGTGTTCACCTCAACATCATACTCATTTCGACATCGGCTTGATAAAATCCTTTTTTTACTCTTCCCGAAGCTCTTTCTTTAGACTGGTAAAAAACACTTTAAACGGGTAAATGAGCAAAATCCCCGCAACAGCGTTTAATCCGAGCGTAGGAAGCAGCCTTCCCAGTACAAATTGATAGAACGGCATGATCTCCGGGCGAATCAGCGTCTGCACGCCGTATTGGTAAAATTCAAGCACAGAGACGGCAAGCACCGCTATAAAGATGACGACAAGAGCGTTTGTCTGCAACACTTTAAACGCCTTTGACGTTAAATAGCAAATACCGGCAAATCCGAACATATACACACCTAATAGGTCAGTGTAGTTAATATCATATAACAGTCCGAAAATAAATCCATATGTAATGGCGTACGGCTGATTGACATAGGCCGTCATAAAAACCAGGACAAGCAGCAGAAAACGGGGAATCAGCTGCTGGTCATCGCTTGTAAAGGGCAGCCTGATGAAATCGGCATAGACGCTTTCAGATGACAAAACAAACATCATGATGACAGGAAGAAGGAAACGTTTCACGAACCTTCCTCCTTCTCATCCATCTTGTCTACATCGACCGTATCCAGCGTCCGGTCAACGACGATTACATTATCAAGGTTATATAAATCAGCAGCCGGCTTCACGTAAGCGATTTTCGTCAAACCGTAGGAATCCGGTTCGACCTCTGTCACCTTTCCGATCGTCAAGCCTTTCGGAAAAACTCCGCCTGCCCCGGAGGTTTCGACAAGGTCGCCTTTTTTGACTTCCCTTTCTTCATCAGGCTCAATAATTTCCATTGACAGCGCCTTTTTATCGGCGTCATAACCATTAATAATGCCGTTTACGGTTTTCTTGCCTTTATCAGCCGAGATGACGGTGGAAATTCGATTGTTTCTGTCTGTTGCGCTTAAAAGCTGAACAGTGGAAGTGAAGTTATTCACTTTCGTGCTTTTGATTTTTCCGATCAGGTTGCCGTTTTCGTCCGTGACGGCCATATCCTTTTCAACGCCGTGCTTTGAGCCTTTGTTAATGGTAATCAGATTCCACCATTCATACTTGTCGGGATTTCTCGCGATGACAGTAGCCAAAATCGGATTGTAATCTCTGATCGACTTCAAATGGCCGAGTTCTTTGCGAAGAGACTTGTTTTCATTTTCAAGCTCCTGCAGTTTTGCTTCATATTGCGTTTGGCCGTCAAGTTTCTTCCGAAGGCGCTCATTTTCATTATAAGTGTTTTTTAAGTCTTCTATATTTTCAAAGAAGCCCGCGAAAAACTGGGCGGGCGTATGAAAAATGTTTTGGAATACACCAGTTGTATCGCCAATGAATTTTTCGGGCCAAGTTGCATTACGGTCGTTCTTCAACGAAAATCCAATCATTGCCACCAAAATGATGATACAAAGGAGTAAAAGCATCAACCGTTTATTCGTAAAAAACTGCGGCATGATTATACACCTCTTCTATTCCCTGTGTCCTTAATTTTTCCCTTTAAATAGATGAATTTGTTCAAGTGCTTTTCCTGTTCCGATCGCTACACAGTCAAGAGGGTCTTCCGCAATTAAAACCGGCATTTTCGTTTCTTCGCTGATGACTTTGTCAAGGTGGCGAAGAAGCGCGCCGCCGCCCGTCAGGACGATTCCCCGGTCCATAATGTCAGCCGCAAGTTCAGGCGGGGTTTTTTCAAGCGTGTTTTTTACGGCGTCAACAATTGCGGACACCGTATCACGGAGCGCCGCAGTAATTTCTTTCTCAGTGATTTCGATTGTTTTCGGCAGCCCTGTCAAAAGATCCCGGCCGCGGATTTCCATGCTTTCTCCGTTTTCGGTGGCTTCGGCCGAGCCGATTTCAAGTTTGATAGCTTCAGCTGTACGATCACCGATCATCAAGTTATACGTTTTTCTGATATAAGAGATGATCGCTTCATCCATTTCATCCCCCGCTACCCGGATAGACTGGGATGTCACAATCCCGCCAAGGGAGATAATCGCGACTTCGGTCGTACCGCCGCCGATGTCAACAACCATGCTGCCGGTCGGCTCCCAAACAGGAAGGTTCGCGCCGATGGCTGCGGCAAACGGCTCTTCAATCGGATATGCATCACGAGCGCCCGCCTGGCGTGTGGCATCGATAACCGCGCGCTGTTCTACAGCCGTAATCCCTGAAGGTACACAAACCATCACATACGGTTTTCTTGCAAACAAGCCTTTGTTTTTCACAGCTTTGCTGATATAATGCTTCATCATCGTCGCCGTCGTTTCATAATCGGCGATGACTCCGTCTTTCATCGGGCGGAGGGCAACGATATTGCCGGGAGTCCGTCCGATCATATTTTTCGCATCATTTCCCACTGCGACAATTTGCTTTGTATCCGTTTGGAGCGCAACAACTGAAGGCTCCCTGACGACAATTCCTTTTCCTTTCACAAAAACAAGCGTATTCGCCGTTCCCAAATCTATTCCAAGGTCTCTCGCACCAATTCCAAACATTTGTATGTATCTTCCTTTCTTAAAACGAAATTCCTAAGCAAAAACCCATAAATTCTATTATAGCTTAATTTAATGAAAAAAAAAGTGTTACAAATAGCCTTTTTCTTTTAAGCTCACAAATTTTTGATCGCCGATGACAATGTGATCGAGCAATTCGATTCCGATCAGCTGTCCGCATTCATTGAGACGCCTTGTTACATCAATATCTTCACTGCTTGGGGTCGGATCTCCAGAAGGGTGGTTGTGCACGCAGATGAAAGAAGCGGCAGACCGCTTTAAGGCCTCCTTAAATACTTCCCGCGGGTGAACAATGGAGGAATTCAAGCTTCCGATAAAAACCGTGCGCTTATGAATCACCTGGTTTTTAGAATTCAGATAAAGGCAAACGAAGTGTTCCTGAGACAAAAACCTCATATCTTCCATCAGCAAATTGGCAGCATCCTCAGGAAAACGGATCACATAACGCTCTTCATATACAAGCTGGTGGATCCGCCGTCCCAGCTCGAGAGCCGCCAATATTTGAACGGCTTTTGCGCGGCCGATGCCGGAGATGCTGGAAAGCTCTTCAGCCGAGGCTTCTTTCAGCAGACGCAGACCGTCAAACGTCTGAAGAAGGCGGTTTGACAGCTGCAGGACCGATTCTTTTTTTGTCCCGGTCCTTAAAAGAATCGCCAGCAGTTCGTGGTTCGACAGGCTTTCGGCGCCTATGTTCAGCAGCCGTTCGCGCGGCCTTTCATCCTCCGGAAAATCTCTTAATTTCATTGGCATGTCGCTTATGGTAAACCCTCCCTGTGATTCCCCTTCCCGTTCGGTTTATCAATAGGAGTTCAGACCAAATCGCTTCAGCATTCTCATCGTTTTTGAAATCGGCAGCCCCACGACGGAATAATAATCTCCCTTTATATGTTTGACAAAGAGCGCGCCTTTTCCCTGTATGCCATAGGCGCCCGCTTTATCAAACGGTTCGCCTGTATCGATATAGGCGCTGATTTCTTTTTCGTCAAGGGGCCAGAACGTGACTTCGGTCTCTTCAAAAAATGTTTCGCATTTGCTGTTTGACTTGATGCAGACACCCGTAAGCACAGAATGGGTCTGACCGGAAAGCATTTTAAGCATTCTTTCCGCTTCCTCGGCATCTTTCGGTTTGCCGAGACAGACGCCTTCAAAACAAACAATGGTGTCGGCCCCAAGCACGACAGCATCAGGATATTGGTCGGCTACTACCCGCACTTTTTGTTCCGCCAACCATTTGACGTTTTCTGCGGGGGAAAAGTTTCGATTTAATTTTTCTTCTGCATCGCTGACAACGATGCTGTATGGTATTTGCAAAAGATTGAGGAGTTCCTTTCTGCGGGGTGATTGCGAAGCTAAAATCAGCGGTTGTGTCATCAGTAGCCATCCTTTCATGGGTTTTTGCTATCAGAAAAAAGATACTTGTTTATCCTACCAAAAGAACGGCTCAGCCACAATTTCAGAAAAGTAACTTTTTGATGACAAAAAGCGAAAAATAAAAAAACCAGCGCATCGGCTGGTTCCTGATTACTTGATTTGGCTGAGCAATAGCTGCTGGCTTTTCCAGCCGTTCGCTGCAGTCGGTTTTTCCAGCAGGTCCACGGCTTTCAGTATGCCCTCTTTCACCTTTTTAGAGTCGCCTTCCGGTTGGATTCCATCAATTTCCGCTTTGAGATCGGCGATGTTTTTTTCGGTCACCTCTGCGCCGAGAATCGCCTTGGCTGACAGCTCCGCCGCTTCTTTAAAGGCCGGTGATAAGCCTGAATCAAGCGAAAATGACAGCTCTTTTCCGCCCCATGCTTCAAAATCGTGATCAATCAATATCTGCCCGAGCTGTGAGGTCATCTGCTTCTCTCCGGCGATGCCGGCGATGACATAATATCCGTCATCTTTTTCCAGCGGAACGGCGGCATAGCCCTTTTCCACGATCTGAGACGCCAAGGTTTCCGCCCCTTCCTTTGAAAAGAATTTGCCCGCTTGAACGGCAAAGGCTTTAAGATCGGCACCTGCTTCGCTGACTGCTTTTTCTCCCCCATCGCTTCCTGTCGTGTCGCCGGCTTTGGCGGTTTTGCCGCCTCCCTCATCCGCACCGAGGCTTGCTGATGCCGGCACTTCTTCTTGATTTGATGCGAGATTAAGAGCAAACACACCGAGGCCTGTACCGAGCAAAACGGCGAATATAATGGTCACTGCAAAACGCTTAAAAGGGTAAGAGAACGATTTTTTCGCCTTTTGATAGACTTTGCCTTCATTTTTCTTTTTGTAGGGCGCCACCACTTTGGGATCATCTTGAAACACGTCTTCTTCCTCATCAGGCGGAGCCCATGTAAACTCGTCGTCTGTTTCGGGTTTGCTGTTTTCTTTGGAAGCCGACACTTCCTGCTCGGCCTTTCGCTTTTCTTCCCAATTCGAAAAAGTGAGTTTCTTTTCTTGATTTTTTTTCGGCGCCTCTTTCTCAGTTCCGTATATCGTCTCTTCTTTCCCGTTGATCATCACTTTAAGCGGATCTTCTTTCCCAATGTTCCGGGCCGAATTTCTCTTGCTTTTCCGTTTTTTCATATGTACTTCCCTCGCTTTCCGTTTTTGATTTTATGATAAGCATGCAGGAAAAAACGATTCTATTAGAGGGAAGCCAGAAGGAAGGAGGAGATCCCCTAAAGGCCTGTCCCTCTTATTGTCCACACTTTATCACAGCCTGCAAAAAAAAGAACAAGACTTTTGTCGTCTCGTTCAAAAAGGTTTCGTCAAATTTTTCATCATATCATCTGAATGTATAAGCCGATCAGCGGGTCGCCATAAAAATAGCCTGTCAATGTTCCGATCAAAATGGCGGGCGCAAATGGCAATGGCTCTCTTCGTTTTAGCTTCCCAGCCAGCATCGCCGCGAAACCCATCACCATTCCGGCAGCCGCAGACAGAACGAATACGAGCAAAATCTGGCGAACCCCGAGGACGATGCCAAGAACGGCAAACAGCTTTACATCTCCCCCGCCGATGCCGCCTTTCGTCATCACAGCCGCAACAAGCGGCAGCAGACAACCGGCAATCGCTCCAGTTAAGCTTGAATGCCAAGGCTCAAGCGGGAACAGGATGCGCCCGGCGGCAAAAACAGGCAGAAAAAAACAAAGGACGGCATCAGGTATGACCATATACATCACATCTGAGACAAACACGATAAGCAATAAAGAAATGAGGAAAAGCGCGATGACAAGCTCTCCGGGATCGCCAATCCTTAAATAGGCAAAGGCAAACAGCAATGCCGCCGCAAGCTCAACGGCCGGATACACGATGGAAACAGGCCGTTTGCATCCCCTGCATTTTCCCCTCTGCAATATATAGGACAACACCGGAATCAGTTCAAGAAAAGTGAGCGGGCGGCAGCAGTCAGGGCAGGCGGAGCGGGGAGCGATCAAAGAGGTGTTCTCGGGTATGCGGCGGCCGGCCACATTAAAAAAAGAACCGAGCACTAAACCGAATATAAATAAATACATCAATAGACATCAGCCTCTCGCATGATTTGCCGGCCTGAATCTGAAAGGGCCGGAGGCTATAAGTTTAGCAAACCGGGGAAAGACGCGCTTTTCTTAAAATCTAAAAATGCGCTCCCAGCCGGGGGCTGAAAACGCATTTTTTGCCCTTTATTCTTTTAGTGCCGACCTGACGGCGGAAATGAAGTAAAGCGAACCCGTGATGATCACAAGTGCTTTTTCGTCCGCTGCTTTTTCGTCGATCAGCCGGAAAACGGAAGCGATGTTTTCATCATACGTTTTACAGCGGGCATGGCATTGTTCATACAGCTTTTGGGCGGATTCGGCTCTCGGAAAATCAAAGGATGTAAAATGAACCGAAGACGCAAACGTCTCCAATTTGCGGATCATGTCCTGATATGGCTTATCTTTTAATGCACTAAAACAAACATGGATGTTTCGCTCCCCAAAATGAGCGGCAATCGTCTCAGCCAGCCTGTCGACGCCTTCCTTGTTATGGGCGCCGTCAATAAACGTAAGCGGTTTTTCGAGCACTTTTTCAAAACGTCCGGCCCATGCCGCTTTTTTCAAACCGGCACGAAGCTCCTCAGAACGAATGGCAGCATGTTGTTCAGCGGCGAGCCATTCAACGGCCAGAATCGCCAAGGACGCATTTTGCCGCTGATGGGTTCCCATCAGACCGGTTTCCATCTTTTCATACTGATGCCCCGGCGTCCTCAGCGAAAACTGCTCCCCATCCGGCAATGAACGCTCCCCGTATATGTCGCAATGTTCATAAAGGGATATGAAGGAAGATCCGCTTTCAGCCGCTTTCCGTTTGATGACCTCTGCCGCTTCATGCTGATGAACGGCTGTTAAAACGGGAACGCCGCACTTGATGATCCCGGCTTTTTCAGCTGCGATTTCCTCGAGGGTTTCTCCTAAAATGGCGGTGTGGTCATGACCGATGGTCGTGATGACCGTCAAAATCGGGTCTACGACATTGGTCGAATCGAGACGGCCGCCAAGGCCGGTTTCAAAAATCACAAAATCTGTCTTGCGGTATTTGGCAAAATATAAAAATGCGCATGCTGTAATAATTTCAAATTCCGTAGCCGCCCCGTATTCGGTTTTTTCAAGCTCGAGCACGAGCGGTGCGATTTCATTAAAAAGCGCCGTCCACTCCTCATCCGAAATCGGAATGCCGTCTACGCTGATCCGCTCATTAAAGGTGATGATATAAGGAGAAGTGAACGTGCCTGCCGTATACCCGGCTTCATTTAGTATCGAACGGATAAAAGCGATCGTTGAGCCTTTTCCATTCGTTCCGGCCACATGTATGGCTTTGATCTTCTTCTCCGGGCGGTCAAGCGCGTCGAGCAGCTTTTCCATTCGCCCGAGTCCCGGTTTTATCCCAAATTTAAGCCTTCCGTTAACCCAGCTGAGCGCTTCATCAAAAGTACTGAACAAGGCTATTCCTTCCCTTCAATAATGAAGGTGTTTCCCAGCCTGATGAAGACTGAAAAACACCTCATTTTCATTTTCTAGTTTTTCAATTCAGCGATTCGTTTTTCTACAGCTTCGCGTTTTGCCGTATAATCCGCTTCTTTCGCCCGTTCTTCGTCGATAACGTGCTGAGGCGCTTTTTTCATAAAGCCTTCATTGCTCAATTTTTTCTGAACCCGTTCTACTTCTTTCGTCAGCTTGTCGAGTTCTTTTTGAAGGCGGCTGATTTCTTCATCGATGTTGATCAGGCCCTCAAGCGGCAAAATCAATTCCGCGCCTGATACAACGGCGGTCATCGCTTTATCAATCGTCTTGATGTCCGTACCGATTTGAAGCACGCTCGGGTTCGTAAAACGTTCCACATATGAGCGGTTTTCTTCAAGACGTTCTGCGACATCAGGAGTGCTTGTGTTAATATAGAGCTCGATTTGTTTGCTGAGCGGCGTATTGACTTCGCTGCGGATGTTCCGCACAGCGCGGATCACCTCAACGAGAAGCTTCATGTCGGCCGCGGCTTTGTTGTCGGTATATTCTTTGACGGCTTCAGGCCACTTCGCGACCGTGATCGATTCGCCTTGATGAGGAAGGTGCTGCCAAATTTCTTCTGTCAAGAATGGCATGAACGGGTGCAGGAGCCGCATCGTTTGATCCAAAACATACGCCAAAATGGAACGTGTCGTCTTTTTAGCCGCTTCATCATCGCCATAAAGCGGAAGTTTGGCCATTTCAATGTACCAATCGCAGAAATCGTCCCAAATAAAGTTGTATAAATGGCGGCCGACTTCTCCGAATTCATATTTGTCAGCGAGCTGTGTCACCGTTTCGATCGTCTCGTTTAATCTTGTTAAAATCCATTTATCAGCAACCGATTTTTCACCTGATAAATCAAGCTCTTCATACGTCATGCCGTCCATGTTCATTAATGCAAACCTTGAAGCATTCCAGATTTTGTTTGCAAAATTCCATGTTGATTCAACTTTTTCAAAGCTGAAGCGCAAGTCCTGTCCAGGCGAGCTTCCGGTCGCAAGAAAATAGCGGAGCGAATCGGCGCCGTACTTGTCGATTACATCCATAGGATCGACTCCGTTTCCGAGCGATTTGCTCATCTTGCGGCCTTGATCATCGCGGATCAGTCCATGGATCAAGACGTCTTTAAACGGACGCTCTCCAGTGAACTCGATGCCTTGGAAAATCATTCTGGACACCCAGAAGAAAATGATGTCATAGCCTGTGACCAGGACGTTTGTCGGATAGTAGCGTTTGAAATCTTCCGTGTCAACGTCAGGCCAGCCCATTGTCGAAAACGGCCACAGAGCCGAACTGAACCATGTATCAAGAACATCTTTGTCCTGCTCCCAGTTTTCGGCATCCTCCGGCGCTTCAACGCCAACATAGATTTCGCCCGTTTCTTTATGATACCAGGCCGGAATTCGATGACCCCACCACAGCTGGCGGGAAATGCACCAGTCGCGGATATTTTCCATCCAGTGTAGATAGGTTTTTTCAAAACGGTCTGGAACGAAATTGACTTTCCCTTCACTTTTTTGCAATTCGATTGCCGCATCGGCAAGCGGCTGCATTTGCACGAACCATTGCGTTGAAAGATAAGGCTCAACGACGGCGCCGCTGCGCTCGCTGTGGCCGACGGAATGCGTATGCTCTTCGATTTTGAACAACACGCCCTGTTCTTGAAGATCTTTGACAATCGCTTTACGGCACTCAAAACGGTCCATGCCTTTGTATTGAAGGGCATTGTCATTCATCGTACCGTCTTCATTCATGACGAGAATCCGCTCGAGATTGTGGCGGTTACCGATTTCAAAGTCGTTCGGATCGTGTGCCGGCGTGATTTTAACGGCGCCTGAACCGAATTCCATATCGACGTAGTCGTCACCGACAATCGGAATTTCTCTTCCCGTAATAGGCAGAATCACTGTTTTTCCGATTAAGTGTTTGTACCGTTCATCTTCCGGATGAACCGCTACGGCTGTGTCTCCGAGCATTGTTTCCGGACGGGTCGTCGCGATTTCAATCGAGCCTGAGCCGTCTTTGAGCGGATAGCGCATATGGTAGAACGCGCCTTGAACATCCTTATAGATGACTTCTATGTCGGATAGAGCCGTTTTTGTGGACGGATCCCAGTTGATGATATATTCTCCGCGGTAAATCAGCCCTTTTTCATAAAGCTTGACAAAGACTTCGCGCACCGCTTTTGAGAGCCCGTCATCAAGGGTAAACCGCTCTCTCGAATAATCGAGGCCGAGGCCGAGTTTTGCCCATTGGCTGCGGATGAAATCAGCGTATTCCTCTTTCCATTTCCACGTTTCCTCGAGAAATTTTTCCCGTCCAAGATCATAGCGGGTTTTTCCTTCTTCGCGGAGTTTGGCTTCAACCTTTGCCTGCGTCGCGATGCCGGCATGGTCCATGCCCGGCAGCCAAAGCACATCATAGCCCTGCATCCGCTTCATTCTTGTCACGATATCCTGCAGCGTCGAATCCCAGGCATGGCCCAAATGCAGCTTTCCTGTTACATTCGGCGGCGGAATGACAACAGTATACGGCTCTTTTTCAGGATCGTTTTTGGCTTCAAAAAATTTGCCGTTCACCCAATATTCATATCTGTCTTTTTCAATTGTAGCCGGGTCATATTTTGTCGGCATCGTCAGTTCTTGTTTATCCATTTTCAAACCTCCAGCGTATAAACGGCTGATCAATAGAAAAGAGTCCTCTTTATCCTGTAAAAGGACGAAGAGAACTCTCTCGCGGTACCACCTTTTTTCATGAATGCCAAACAGGCATTCACGCACTTAAATGGGATAACGGGGCTTTCCCGAATTTCTCTACTCTAGTTCAAGAAATTGCGCTCCTGGGCGACCTTCCAAAAAAGACTGGCTGGAAAACCTTTCAGCAGGCGGCTTCCCTCTCTGTAAGCGTCTGTTTTTGTACTCTTCCCATTCAAAGCGGGTGATCATTGACTTTTCAGCACGTACTTTTTCTTGTTCTTATATTACTAAATCTTTTTTTATTTCGTCAATCATCTTTTCCGTTTTTCTCTCGTTTTATACGAGATTGGGCCATGCACATGAGCTTATTTTTCTCATATGATGCTGTAACGAAAAGGAGAGGAGGCATAAGGTGCGAAAAAAATTCAACACATACTCACTTCAGCCGTGGCTAAAACAAATCCGACTTGTCGCTGTCCAGGTCGTCCTCCCGATTACGGTCTTTCAAGGCATTCGAACCATAATCTTTCCAACGACATTTGACGTTCTCCTCTTGGGCATTCTCATTTTCCTTGCATGCGCCTTTCACCTTGACTGGATATAAAACCGGCTGCAAGCAAAAAAGTCCGCATCATGTTGATGGGGACTCTGTTTCTTCCTGGAGCTTGCGGTTTTCCTCTGTTTCATGAATATTCATCACAAGCGGTTCCGCATTTTTCATTTGCCAATACGCCTTCAGCAGTCTTGCGCATTCTTCTTTCTCCCCGAAGCGGTTCCCGGTCTGGTAGCGCTTCAGCACGGAAAAGACGGGTGCCGGATATGCCATATAGCTTAAAAATAAGCTGATTTCCTCCTCCCGCAAAGGATAGGCTTTGTGATACGCATAAAACCAGTTCACACATTCCGGACATATGACGGGATTCGTCTTGAACGTTCTTGTAAAAAATACGATCAGGTCATTTGCAGGCGGTGCATATCCCGCTTTTTCAAAATTGGTAAAATAGCCTGTTCCCATATCATTATAGAGAAAATGATGAACCGATAATTGCCCGTGATTTAAGACGAGTCTGGAAGACTCTTTATCTTTGATGGCTTCATGCCAATCATCAAGGCGTTCAAGCGCAAAGTCGACGGCCGATATCGTCTCTCTGTAATACATCGCCGCCTGAAGCTGAAAGGGAGACATATACCATTCTTTTTCAGCCGCGGCGACAATCTCTTCATATCTTTGTTTTTGCGCTTCCCACTTTCGTTTTGTCCGTTCATAGTGCCCGATGATATCCTCTTTCCTCAATCGAGTCTCTTTTTCGGTTCTTTGGTGAAGAAGGGCGATTTCTCGAAATAAATATTCATGCTTTTGATCACGTTCTTCCTCTTTTTCAAGAGCAAGCCATGGCATCAAATAGCAGAAATCGGCGCCCGCCCCGGTCAAAAATTCCCCGGCCCGATTCCTGTAAACGGGGACGAAATTTCTGTAGCCTTTCTCCTCAAGCAAGATCATCTGGTCAGTAAAACGGGTATTCCTTGAAGCCTCCAGCTTTTTCATGGCAAACACGCCGTGGTCCGTGTATACCTTCCACACTTTTCGGCTGACAGGCTCAATATATTGAGCGGCAAGGCCGTATTCTTTTAATACAGGCTGAATGTCTTCCATTCCGTTCACCACGCATTAGGCATGGCTGTTATGGTAGTCGGGAATATAAAGGATTTGTCCTTCTTTTATTTCCTCATCAAGAGAAAGGGAATTCATCCGGATGAGCTGCTGGGCATTAATGCCGTAACGTTCGCACAGAAGATCGATTGTATCATGTTGCTGAACGATGCACATTCTCATTCGCGTAAACTCCTCCTCTCCCTGTTTTGTAAATAGCTTCGTTAAATAAAGCGCATTGTCGTTCTCCTTGACTGATCCGTCCGCCTCATCGCCTTCTCCGCTTTCATCCCTTTCTTTTTCAGGTTCTTCCTGCTCATGAAATGAGTATTCCGGAATTTCAATCGAATGGCTTGGTTCAGACTCTTCTTCAGCTGCTTCCTGCTTCACTTCAATTTCAAAGGACTGTGGTTCCCTCTCATCCTGTTCCTCTTCATCCTGCAAAATGTGGGGAACCCCGTAGAACGGCGCTTCTTTTGTTTCTTCATGGCCGGGGTAAGTTCTGTAAAGCGGTTCAGGCTCTTCGCTTTCTTTCATTGCTATTTCCGCTCTATTGCCCTCTTCGCTTTCTTTCCTTGCCAATTCCGCTTTTTTGCCCTCTTCGCTTTCTTTCCTTGCCAATTCCGCTTTTTTGCCCTCTTCGCTTTCTTTCCTTGCCAATTCCGCTTTTTTGCTCTCTTCGCTCTCTTCCATTGCCAATTCCGCTTTTTTGCCCTCTTCGCTTTCTTTCCTTGCCAATTCCGCTTTTTTACCCTTTTCGCTTTCTTTCCTTACCAATTCCGCTTTTTTGCCCTCTTCGCTTTCTTTCCTTGCCAATTCCGCTTTTTTGCCCTCTCTGCTCTCTTTCATTGCCAATTCCGCTTTTACGTGCTCTTCATTATCAGGCGCTTCCTTATGGGTTTCCTGTTCCCGCTTCGTTCTTTCCGCGGCAGAGAGTGATGCAGTAAAAAACGGTTTTACTTCACTTTCGGATTCGCCGAGAAACGATTGATAGATCGGGACTGTGTTTTCATCGCTCTCCCCGTCATCTTCGTCTGCCTGCTCTTCTTCGATTTCCTGGTATTCGTACGGACTGTCAAGGTTAATCGAGAATGGCTTTTCCGCGGCGTCATCAGCATCCTTTTCTTCGCTGGAATAAGCCCTGTACGCCGGTTCAGGCTCTTCTTCATACTGAGACGCTTCCTCGAGAACCGGCTGGGGGTGCGTCTCTTTTTTCTCTTCGTCCTCCCCGCTCACATCCAGCAGACCTTCAATCGCCAAATCCGCCTGGATCGTCAGCATGCGGGCATCTGTCAGCTGATAATCGAAAGCATCAATAAAGACAAACACGTCGTTTAAATGGCTTACCTTGTTTTTTGGAATGGTAATATCAACAGGGAAGCAATGCGTCAGCTCGGCGCTTCCGTCTCCCTTCAATGTCACGTCTTCCACAAATCGGCTTGTCGCAGGCAGCTCAGCATACTCCCGGGTTTGATCTATGTTGTATTCGCCTGTCAGCTCTAATGACCCGCGTATGGATACATAATCATTCACTTCCTGAACCGAAATGTCAGGATCCAATGATATCGATAATAATTCCGATACTTCCTGTCCTTTTTGAAAACAGATCGACTCTTCTACAGAAAATTGCAAACGATGGTTTTGCGGCAAACTGATATCCTCCCTTCACCTAATTTTTAAAATTAGATGTCAGTAAAGATGTATGAAAAACAGCGTCAAAATATGAACAGAAAAAAAACCGGATTGTTAACGGCGCATGCAAAAAGGCCGCCGGCAATGCCGGCAGCCCCGTCCGCTTTTACTTTGTGCAGCTGATCGCGCTGAATACCTTTTCAGCGGCTGTGATCGTATATTCAATGTCTTCATCCGTGTGGGCGGTTGACAAAAACAGCCCTTCAAACTGAGATGGCGGAAGGAACACGCCTTCATCCGCCATTCCTTTATAATAGTCGGCGAATAGGCTGAGATCCGACCGCTTAGCAGTGTCATAGTTAATGACAGGCTCGTTTGTAAAAAAGAAGCCGATCATTGACCCCGCGCGGTTAAATGTATAAGGAATGCCGTTTTTCCGGGCGGCTTCGGAGATCCCTTTTTCCAGGCGGTCTGCTTTGCGCGAGAATTCCCGGTAGGAATCAGGTGTCAGCTGTTTCAATGTTTCAAGTCCGGCCGTCATCGCAAGCGGGTTTCCGGACAGTGTGCCTGCCTGATAAATCGGTCCGCTTGGCGCGATTTTCTCCATGATTTCGGCTTTACCTCCGTAGGCGCCGACAGGAAGCCCGCCGCCGATCACTTTTCCGAGACACGTCAAGTCAGGCGTCACGCCGAAATAGCCTTGGGCGCAATTGTAGTCCACCCTGAAGCCTGTCATGACTTCATCAAAGATCAATAGAGCGCCATATGTTTCCGTCAGTTCGCGGAGCCCTTCAAGGAACCCTTTAACCGGCGGCACGACGCCCATATTGCCGGCGACCGGCTCGACGATGACGCCGGCGATGTCATCTCCGAATTCCTTAAAGACGAGCTTCATGCTTTCAAGATCATTGTAAGGGACTGTAATCGTATTTTTGGCAATGCTTTCGGGAACCCCCGGGCTGTCCGGCAAACCGAGCGTCGCGACTCCGGAGCCGGCTTTGATGAGGAGCGAATCGCCGTGGCCGTGGTAACAGCCTTCAAATTTCACGATTTTATTCCGGCCCGTGTATCCTCGTGCCAGTCTCAAGGCGCTCATCGTCGCTTCTGTTCCAGAGCTGACCATCCGGACGATTTCTATGGAAGGGACCCGTTCAATGACAAGCTTGGCAAGCTCGGTTTCAACCTTTGTCGGCGCACCGAAGCTTGTCCCGTATTGAGCCGTCTTCTGAATGCCGTTCACCACTTGTTCGTTGCTATGTCCCAAAATGAGCGGCCCCCATGATAAGACGTAATCGATATATTCATTTCCGTCAATATCATAGATCTTTGACCCTTTGCCCCGCTCCATGAAAATCGGGTCCATGTTTACCGATTTAAAAGCGCGAACCGGACTGTTCACTCCGCCCGGCATCACCTGCTGCGCTTCCCTGAAAGCAGCTTTAGATTTTTCATAGCTCCGCATTCTCTAAAACCTCCAGTCCAATTTCCTTATTCCGCAAGCCATTTTGCCGCATCTTTGGCAAAATACGTAATGATCAAGTCGCAGCCGGCCCGTTTCATGCTTGTCAGCATTTCAAGGACAAGCGCTTTTTCATCGATCCAGCCGTTTTGGCCTCCCGCTTTCACCATAGCATATTCTCCGCTTACATTGTATCCGACAACAGGCAGATTACATTCGTTTTTCACTTCGCGGACAATATCCAGATAGGAGAGCGTCGGTTTGACGATCAGAAAATCAGCGCCTTCTTCCACATCGGATTTCGCCTCTCTGATGGCTTCCAAACGATTGGCATAATCCATTTGATAAGTTTTTCTGTCCCCGAACTGCGGGCTGCTTCCGGCGGCATCGCGGAACGGGCCGTAAAACGCGCTCGCGTATTTTACAGCGTACGACATGATCGGCACGTTTGTAAATCCTTCCTCGTCAAGCGCTTCCCTGATAGCGGCGACAAAACCGTCCATCATGTTGGACGGAGCGATAATGTCTGCACCGGCGCGGGCCTGGCTGACCGCCGTTTTCGCTAATAGAACGAGAGATTCGTCATTTAAGATTTCGCCGTTCTCCACAAGGCCGCAGTGGCCGTGGTCTGTATATTCGCAAAGGCATGTGTCGGCAACGACGACAAGCTCGGGGAAATCCTCTTTAATTTTCGAAATCGCTTTTTGGACAATGCCGTGATCATGATATGCTTCACTTCCAACAGCATCTTTGTGTTCAGGCACACCGAAGACAATGACCGATTGAATGCCCAGGCTGGCAACTTCCTCGACTTCTTCCCTCAGTCTGTCTAATGACAGCTGATACACGCCAGGCATGGATTCCACTTCACTTTTTATATTCTCGCCTTCTGTGACAAATATCGGATATATAAAGTCAGTTGCTCTCAGTTCGGTTTCTCTTACCAGCTGCCGCATGCCTGCGGTTGTCCGCAGACGGCGGTGCCTGTGAAATGATGATTTCATTTGTCATTCTCCTTTTCTTGAAATGCGGCACATCATGTCCAGCATTCCATCTATTGTATAAACCTCCGGCATAGCTGAAGGGATTCCGTATTCAGACAGCGCCTTTCTCGTCAAAGGCCCGATGCTGATAAAAGCCGTTTTGTTTTCAGCCCATATTTTGCTTTCCTCTTTCAAAATGCCCATAAATGTATGCACGGTAGAAGAACTTGTAAACGTTACGAAATCAAATGATTCCCGGGCCGCTGCCTCCCTCAGTTCGCGAATTCCTTCACAGTCAGGGACGGTTTCATATAAAATCCATTCAGAAATATCAACGCCAAGCGGTGAAAGGGATTCTTTTATGACATCGCGCGATAAATTCCCTTTTAAAACGGCGACTTTATCGTTCGGGCCGACTTGCTGCTTCAATGCCTCTGCTAGCTGTTCAGCGACATAAAGCTTAGGGATGAGATCAACCTGCACATTCCTGTCTTCCAAATACCGGGCGGTCTTTTCGCCGACAGCTGCCACTTTTGCCCGGGATGCGGCCGCCCTGCTGATTTCGTGATCTTCCATGTAAGAAAAAAAGAATTTAGCGCCATTTACACTTGTAAACACAAGCCAGTCCGCCTGCTCAAGCTCCGTTTGAAAGAGCTTTGCCCGTTCGGAAGAAAGAGCCGGGCGGAACGAAATCAATGAGGTGAGAACCGCTTCTCCCCCCAATTCGTTCACCTTTTGTCCAAAAGACCGGGCCTGGGCTTTGTTGCGGGTGACGAGCACCTTCTTTCCCAGCAATGGAAGATCATGCGTCATGCTCGTTCAGCTCCTGTTTGACCCTGTCGATCAAAGCCTTTGCTCCTTTGCTTGACATGCTTTCGGCACATTCTTTGCCCACAGCCTCGGGATCAGTCCCGACCGTTTTTTCGCGGAATACCGTTTTGCCGTCCGGAGAAGCGACAAGACCTGTCAGTTCAATGACATCGTCTTCAGTCATCGTCGCAAATCCCGCAATCGGGATTTGACAGCCGCCTTCCATCGCATGGAGAAAAGCGCGCTCAGCCATGACAGTCTGCTGTGTATAGCGGTCATTCAGGCGGGAAAACAGGTCGAGCAGCTCTTTGTCCGCAGCTCTGCATTCAATCGCCAAAGCGCCTTGCCCGACCGCGGGAAGACAGCTCTCCGGATCAAGAAATTCTGTCACGACATCGTCTTTCCATCCCATTCTCGACAGGCCGGCTGCCGCCAATATAATGGCGTCATACTCGTCTGTTTCAAGCTTTTTCAGCCTTGTATCAATATTCCCTCTGATCCATTTAATCTCAAGATCCGGACGGATTTGCAAAAGCTGTGCGCTTCTTCTCAGGCTGCTAGTGCCGACAACCGCTCCGTTCCTGAGCTCAGCCAGTTTTTGGCGTTCTTTCGAAATGAGCGCGTCGCGGACATCTTCCCGTTTCGGAATACAGCCGATCACAAGGCCTTCAGGAAGCGCTGACGGCATGTCCTTCATGCTGTGAACCGCCATATCGATTTCTCCCGAGAGCATGGCCTGCTCGATTTCTTTGACAAAAAGGCCTTTCCCGCCGACCTTTGACAAGGTGACGTCTAAAATCCGGTCGCCTTTCGTAACGATTTCCTTTATTTCAAAGGTAACATCCGGATGCAGTTCCTCAAGTTTTTTGATGACCCATTTTGTCTGGGTCATCGCCAATTTGCTTCTTCTTGAGCCTACGATGATGTTTCTCATATGTTCTTCCTCCCACTTCCGTACGGGCAACCATTTAACTAAACCAATGAAATTGTGAAAAGCTGCCGAGTAAAAAGAAATTGATTAAGAGAACAAGAAAAGACGCGGTATTCCACATGGCCGCGATCCTCCCTTGCAGCTCTTTGACGATCCTGATAAATAAATAATATCCATATAAAAAGAGCAGCACAATCGAACCAAGCACTTTCGGGTCCGTCCAGTACAGGGTTTCCAGCGACACATACGACCAGATAATCCCGAGTATCAGGCTCAAAAGGAGCATGGGTACACCGATGATATTGAGGACGTAAGCCATGTAGTCAAGCTTTGACAAATCCTCAATTCTCAACAGCCACTTTCCCCACTTTTTCTTTTTCAATAAGTTGTACTGAAAAAGATAAAGCAACGAAAAGACAAATGACAATGAGAAAGCGCCGTATGAGAGAATCGCCATCGTAATGTGAATGATCAGAAGCTCTGACACCAATCTGCCGGAAAGCTCGGCCGACTGCTGCGCCGTCGGTGTAAACGTATGGATCGCCACCATGGAAAATCCGATCACATTTGTGAAAAAAACAAGAAAATCCACCTTCAGCAGTTTTGTTAATACAAGGGAAAGCGTCACAAGCACCCAGGCATAAAAATAAAGCCCCTGCACATTATTCAACACAGGAAACGCCTTGGTATACCACATAAAATCGCAAAGATAGACCGTCTGAAGAATCCAGACAATAGAAAGCAACCAGAAGGCCGCTTTCCCTGCCTTCCGGTTGTGCTGTAGAAAATCTATAAAATAAAAGAGAACGCTGAGCGCATATAAGACGATCGTAGCTTCATTAACCCTGGCTAACAGTGTATCCGTCATGATCGTCACTCACTTGCGATAGAAGTGAAGCCATGCTGATTTTGTTTTGCAAAGCCATGAACCAGCTGGCGCTCATCTTGTTTCTTTTCATCAGGGAAAGCCGCTTCTTCAATATCGAAAATCTGCATGAACAGGCTGAGCTTTTCCTCAGCATCCGATTCTGAAGCAAATTCTTTCACTTTTAAAATCGGATCGCGCAAAAGCTGGTTGATGATGCTTTTCGTATGCTTGTTTAACAGTTTTTTCTCCCTTGTGCTCAAATGAGGAAGCTTCCGTTCAATGCTCTGCATGGTTTCTGACTGGATCGAGAGTGCTTTTTCCCTCAATGCGGATATGACCGGAACGACGCCGAGCGTGTTCAGCCATTGCTTAAAGGCGACGATTTCCGCCTCAATGATCAGCTCGACCTCTTCAGCCACGGCCTGGCGCTCTTTCAAGTTTTCCTCGACGATGCCTTCGAGATCATCAATGTCATACAAAAACACGCCTTCCACTTCGTGAAGAGCGGGATCAAGATCGCGCGGCACGGCGATGTCCACCATGAAAAGCGGACAGCCTTTCCGAAGCTTGTTGACCTGTTCGATCATGTCTTTCGTGATGACATAGCCGTTTGCACCCGTCGAACTGATGAGAATATCCGCTTCCGTTAAGGCGCATTGCAGCTCATTTAAGCTTTTCGCCTCGCCTGAAAAGCGGTCTGCCAGTTCCTTTGCCTTTGAAAACGTTCTGTTGATGACCGTAACCTGTCCGATTCCTTGACCGTGAAGATTTTGCACGGCAAGCTCCCCCATTTTGCCCGCACCGAGAATCAGCACGTGCTTATCTGAAAGGCTGCCGAAGATTTTTTTCGCAAGCTCAACGGCGGCATAGCTGACAGATACGGCATTGGAAGCGATGTCCGTTTCGGCGTGGCAGCGTTTTGCGACTGTGACAGCCTGCTTAAACAAATAGTTGAAAACGGTGCCGATCGTCTTCTCTTCCTGGGCCAGCTTGAAACTTGTACGAACCTGGCCCAAAATCTGCGTTTCGCCGATGATCATTGAATCAAGACCGCACGATACGCGGAACAGATGTTCAACGGCTCCGTCATTTTCATAAAACTTTAAGTAAGGCGAAATATCTTCTTTATCCATTCCGAACCAATTCGCCAAAAACATTTTCATATAATAGCGTCCGGTGTGCAGCTGATCTACGACTGCATATAGCTCTGTACGGTTGCATGTCGACACGATGATGTTTTCAAGTATGCTTTTTTCTTCTTTAAGCTGCGACATGGCTTGCCCCAGATCGCCTGGCTGAAAGGTTAATTTTTCGCGTATATGAACAGGGGCTGATTTGTAATCCAATCCCACGACAAGTATATGCATAACTCTTGCTTGCACCCCCAACACCTATCTAAATTAGAATAATTATAATATAGAATTTATTATTCACAACGATTATAACATATATTCACTATTTTCTCTTCACAAAATGTGAACAGATTTTAAAAATATGTTGTGATATAGTAGAAATTGCTTTTCTAGTTTATCTACAACAAGAAGGTGATACTTTGAAAAAGAAATCTGTTTTGCTTCCGTGTTTATTGCTCGCCGTGTCGATTTACGCGCTTTTAGGCTCCGGACAGATCAGCCTGTTTGACGGGCAAAAGGAATGGTCCGTTTTGGCGGCTCTCATCGGGCTGGCGTTTTTGTACCAGGGACATAAAGAAGCGGATAACGTCCATTTTTTCGCCGGCCTGCTGCTTGCCGCAATCGGGATTTATTTCTCCTTTAAACAGGAGCTTTTCGGACATGCCGATGATTTTGCCATGATCGTCCTGATTGCCGGAGCCGCCCTTCTCGTCAAATCATTTCGCACGAAAGAATATCAATATGAAAGTTTTTTGATGATCGCCTTTGCTTTATATCTCTATTTTTTCAAGCAGATCATCGCCTGGCTTCAATCGATGAAAATCGAAACAGCCTATGTTGAAGCATACTGGCCGGCCGCCGTGATTGCCGTCAGTCTGCTCTTATTATTCTTAAAAAGAAAATAGTTTATTCCATAAAAAAGCACTTGCATCCGGGACGCAAGTGCTTTTTCTTCAGCTGTTGATCATTTGTTCGATCGCAGCCCAGGCTTCCTGCTTGCCTTTTTTCGTTTCCGAAGAAAACAAAATGAGCTGGTCGCCCTGTTCGATATTCAATGTCTGTCTGACGACTTTGGCGTGCTTTTCCCATTTTCCTTTAGGGATTTTATCCGCCTTTGTCGCAATCACGATCACCGGGATGCCGTAATGCTTTAAAAAGTCATACATCATGACGTCATCCTCTGAAGGGGCATGCCTCAGATCGACGATTTGAACAACGGCTTTCAATTCTTCGCGCAATGTCAAATATGTTTCGATCATCCGCCCCCATGCTTCGCGCTCCGACTTGGACACTTTCGCAAATCCATATCCGGGAACATCGACAAAATGGAGCACATCATTGATGATATAAAAGTTAAGCGTCTGTGTTTTGCCGGGCTTTGAAGACGTTCTCGCTAAATTTTTCCGGTTGATCATTGTATTAATAAATGATGATTTCCCGACATTTGATCTTCCGGCAAGCGCGATTTCCGGCAGCCCCCCTTCAGGATACTGCTCGGGTTTTACCGCGCTGATGACGATTTCTGATTTTGTAACTTTCATTTCTCTTCTCCCACTAGTGCATGCTGAAGGACTTCATCCAAATGAACGACAGGGACGAAAGTCAAGCCTTCCCGCACGCTTTTTGGAATGTCCTCAATATCTTTTTCATTGTCCTTTGGCATAATGACAGTTTTCAGTCCGGCACGGTGAGCGGCCAGCGTTTTTTCTTTCAGACCGCCGATCGGAAGCACCCTCCCTCTCAGCGTAATTTCCCCGGTCATGCCGACATCGCGGGACACGGGACGGCCCGTCAACGCGGAAACGAGAGCTGTCGCCATCGTAATGCCTGCGGATGGGCCGTCTTTTGGAACCGCGCCTTCCGGAACATGAATGTGAATGTCATGTTTTTCATGAAAATCCGGACTGATCTTCAGCTCTTCCGCTTTTGAACGGACATAGCTGAATGCGGCCTGTGCCGACTCCCTCATGACATCGCCGAGTTTTCCGGTCAAGATCAGCTTCCCTTTCCCAGGCGAAAGCGATACTTCAATTGAAAGCGTATCCCCGCCCGCCGCTGTATAAGCAAGTCCTGTAACGACGCCGATTTGGTCATCAAGCTCTGCCTGTCCGTATCTGAAGATTCGTTTGCCGAGGTAGTCCTCCAAATTTTTCTCTGTTACCGTGATTCTTTTTCTTTCACCAGAGACAATCAGCTTTGCCGCCTTTCTGCAGATCGCGGCAATCTGGCGTTCAAGACTCCGGACGCCGGCTTCCCTCGTATAATAACGGATCACATCAAGAACGGCCTGGTCGCGAATTTGCAGATTGGATTTTTTCAGTCCATGCTCCTTAAGCTGCTTAGGCAGGAGATGGTCTTTGACGATTTCAACCTTTTCCACTTCCGTATAGCCCGCGATCGTGATGATTTCCATTCTGTCTCTGAGCGGGCCGGGAATCGTCGCCAGATTATTCGCCGTTGCGATGAAAAGAACCTTAGATAAGTCAAACGTTTCTTCTATATAATGATCGCTGAACGTATGGTTTTGCTCAGGATCGAGCACTTCAAGCATCGCGGAAGCCGGGTCCCCCCTGAAATCCGAAGCCATTTTATCAATTTCATCCAGCAGAAAAACAGGATTGATTTTGCCGGCTTTTTTCATCCCCTGAATGATCCGGCCCGGCATGGCGCCGACATATGTCCGGCGGTGTCCGCGGATTTCAGATTCGTCTCTGACGCCGCCGAGTGAAATGCGGACAAATTTCCGTCCGAGCGATTTGGCGATCGATTTCGCAAGCGACGTTTTTCCAACGCCAGGCGGTCCGGCGAGGCACAAAATCGGGCCTTTTAACGAATGTGTCAGCTTTTGGACAGCGAGGTATTCAAGAACCCGCTCCTTCACTTTTTCAAGGCCGTGGTGTTCTTCATCAAGAATTTTGCTGGCAAGGTTTATATCAAGCCTGTCCTCTGTCGCGTCATTCCAAGGAAGTGAAATGAGCCACTCGATGTAATTGCGGATAACCGAGCTTTCGGCAGAGCTTGACGGTATTTTTTCGTAGCGGTTCAGTTCTCTGAATGCCGTTTCTTTTACATGATCGGGCATTCCGGCTTCTTCGATTTTATCCGTCAGCTTTTGAACCTCTCCCGTCTTCCCTTCCTTATCCCCAAGCTCTTTTTGAATGGCTTTCATCTGCTCGCGCAGGTAGTATTCCTTTTGCGTTCTTTCCATTGAACGCTTGACGCGCTGCCCGATTTTTTTCTCAATCTCCAGGACTTCTTTTTCATTGTGAATCAGATCGATCACTTTGTTTAATCTGGCTTTCACATCGATGGTTTCCAGCACTTCCTGCTTGTCCTTCAGTTTCAGCGGAAGGTGGGAAGCGACGATATCGGCCATTCTGCCCGGCTCTTCTATGTCTGTCACAGCCGCAAATGTTTCAGCCGATATTTTTTTAGAAATCTTTATGTATTGATCAAAATGGTCGAGCAAGGTGCGCATGAGAGCTTCATCTTCAACATCTTTTTCTGTGTCTTCATCTATTCGCTCGATTGTAACAGATGTATAATCATCCATATCGTTGTACTCGATGATCCGGGCGCGCTGAATGCCTTCCACCAGTACGCGGATCGTTCCGTTCGGCAGCTTCAGCATCTGCTTGATTTTTGTATAGGTTCCGAATGGAAAAATTTCTTCTTCATCCGGTTCGTCTATTGATATGTCCCGTTGCGTTGCCAAAAAGATCATATGGTCATTCATCATAGACTGTTCAAGCGCCTGCACCGATTTTTCGCGTCCTACATCAAGATGCAAAACCATTGTCGGGTAGACGAGTAAACCTCTTAAAGGGAGGAGCGGGATGCTTCGTTTCGTTTCATCTGCCATTTTGACTGACACCTCCGTAACTTTAGTAAGAAACATTATAATACACTTTTTTTATCCATGTACAATAGGAAGCCCCATGAAATAAAAGGGTCTCCTGTAGTATACCCTTTCTTTCTCTTCTGAAAAAGGAAAAGATGACCTACAAAAAGAAAACTTGCCGTGCGGGCGCCGCTAAAAAATCCCCACCTGAAAGTGATGAGGATTAAACGGATTCTCTTTTGACCTGTGCGCCGCCCGGCATTTCCGAAGGCGGATTGACCAATGAGAGGTCCAGCACTTCCTGCAGCGTTTTGACGGGAATAATCCGAATACCGTCAATTTGCTTTAGTATGGACTGAACATTTTCATGCGGGATAATCACGGTTTTCGCGCCCGCATGTTTGGCTGCTTTAATTTTCGGAATCACGCCGCCGATCGGCTTGACCCGGCCGTGCAGGCTGATTTCACCCGTCATTGCGATCGTATGATCAATCGGTATTTTATGAATGGCCGAAAAAATGCCGGCCGCCATCGCGATTCCGGCCGAAGGTCCGTCAACCGGGATCCCGCCGGGAAAGTTGATATGAATATCATAATCTGAAGCTTTTACACCCATTGTCCTAAGCACCGTCATGACATTTTCCACCGAACCCTTGGCCATGCTTTTTCGGCGGATCGATTTTGACTGATTGCCGATATTTTCTTCTTCGGCAATGCCGGTAATATTGATCGAGCCTTTATCAGCCGCCTGATTCACGGTGACTTCAATTTCAAGCAGTGAACCGCTGTTTGGGCCGTGCACCGCAAGACCGTTTACAATGCCGATCTGGGGCTTGTCGGCGATTTTTTGTTCATATTTCGGGGTCAGCTGGCTCGAATGGATCACCCATTCGATGTCCTCGAGTGTAACATGATCGCGATCTTCGGTCAGCGCCATTCCGGCCGCGATCTGCATCATATTGACCACTTCACGGCCGTTTCTCGCATAGCTTGTCAAAAGGTCAAGCCCTTCATTTGTCACTTGCTTGTTGATTTTTTCAGCCGCTTTCTTCGCGACCGTTTTTAATTCGTGCTTTTCGAGGTCGCGGAAAAATACTTCAAGGCATCGCGACCTGATCGCAGGCGGGATTTCCTCAGGCATTCTCGTTGTTGCGCCAATCAGCCTGAAATCCGCCGGCAGTCCGTTTTGAAAAATATCATGAATATGCTTCGGAATCTGCGTATTTTCTTCGCTGTAGTAGGCACTTTCCAAAAACACTTTCCGGTCTTCCAGCACCTTCAGCATTTTATTCATTTGAATAGGATGAAGCTCTCCGATTTCGTCGATAAATAAAACGCCTCC
Source organism: Bacillus sp. KICET-3 (assembly GCF_033261025.1). Classification (NCBI taxonomy): domain Bacteria; kingdom Bacillati; phylum Bacillota; class Bacilli; order Caryophanales; family Bacillaceae; genus Bacillus; species Bacillus sp. KICET-3. The sequence continues at coordinate 3,283,243 of NZ_CP137345.1, forward strand.
GTGAGCATGTGTGACAGCTCCCTGCTTCGGCTGCGGGATCCCCGCCTGCCCCATCGCTCCAGCACCCTGGTAAATCGGGTCATGCACCGAACCGATCAGGGGATCCGCAATTCCTCTTTCGTCAAAACGGGCCGTTGTCGCATCAAGTTCGACAAAAACAGAAGACTCTTGAAAAGGAGAACGCTTATTTTTTTTCGCTTCTTCCAAAACAAGCCGGGCGGCCGCCGTTTTCCCGACTCCCGGAGGACCATAGATGATCACGTGCTGAGGATTTGGACCGCAGAGAGCGGCTTTCAGCGCTTTGATTCCGTCTTCCTGGCCGACAATGTCGTGAAAGCTTGTCGGCCGCACCTTTTCCGATAAAGGCTCTGATAAATGAATGGATCTCATTTTCCGGAGCTGTTCCATCTCTTTTTTGGACTCTCTGTCTATCGTAACCTTTTGTGTTCTTTGGTTTTTAAGCAAATTCCAAAAATATAATCCGATGATAATCCCGAAAAATAATTGTACAAAAAGTGCAATGCTCGTCCAGCTCAACTGATGGTCCCTCCTGAAATGGTTTCGTATCTGAGTATGTCAGATAGTATTTCCTGTTCAGGGAGGGAATAAACGTTTTAAAGGGATAATTTTGCACAAACAAAAACCCCCTGGGATTCAGGGGGTTTAAACATTAAGCTGACGTTTTTTTGTCTTTGTCGGCGACCGTGCCGTCTTTCAGAATAAGACGCGGCGGCTCGCCATCCGTAACGGTTTCTGCTGTAATCACGCACTTTTCGATATCATCGCGTGACGGCAGATCAAACATGACGTCAAGCATGATTCCTTCGATAATGGAACGAAGTCCACGCGCACCTGTTTTACGTTCAATTGCTTTTTTGGCGATTTCTTTGAGGGCTTCGTCTTCGAAGACAAGCTCCACATTATCCAGTTCAAGCATTTTCGAGTATTGCTTGACAAGTGCATTTTTCGGTTTTGTCAAAATGTCAACCAATGCTTTTTCATCCAGCGGTTCAAGGCTGGCGATAATCGGAAGCCGGCCGATGAATTCAGGGATCAGTCCGAAACGAAGCAAATCTTCAGGAAGCACTTTGGATAGCAGCGCTTCTTTGTCAAGATCTTCATGCTTGTTGTCTGAACCGAAACCGATGACTTTTTGTCCGAGACGGCGTTTGATGATCTGCTCGATTCCGTCAAAGGCTCCTCCGCAAATGAACAGGATGTTCGTGGTGTCAATTTGGATGAACTCCTGGTGAGGATGCTTTCTTCCTCCTTGAGGAGGAACGCTGGCAACCGTGCCTTCAAGGATTTTGAGCAGCGCCTGCTGTACGCCTTCTCCCGATACATCGCGCGTGATTGACGGGTTCTCCGATTTTCTCGCGACTTTGTCAATTTCATCGATGTAAATGATGCCTTTTTCGGCTTTTTCTACATCATAGTCAGCCGCCTGGATCAGCTTGAGCAAAATGTTTTCCACATCTTCGCCGACATAGCCTGCTTCTGTCAAAGATGTAGCGTCGGCAATGGCAAACGGCACATTTAAGATGCGGGCCAGTGTCTGGGCAAGAAGCGTTTTACCGCTTCCGGTCGGTCCGATCATGGAAATATTGCTCTTAGACAGCTCGACATCGTCAACTTTGCTGTTGGAATTAATCCGTTTATAGTGATTGTAAACGGCCACGGCAAGCGATTTTTTCGCCTGATCCTGGCCGATGACATATTCATCAAGAATTTCGCGGATTTCCTGCGGCTTCGGAACATCTTTAAACTCCACTTCTTCTTCAGAGCCGAGTTCCTCTTCTACGATTTCCGTGCAAAGTTCGATGCATTCATCACATATATACACGCCTGGTCCGGCGACAAGCTTGCGTACCTGATCTTGAGTCTTTCCGCAAAACGAGCATTTCAATTGTCCTTTTTCCTCGTTGAATTTAAACATTCTTTCACCCCTTATATCCTTGTCATTTCCGTTTCTTCGTTAAAAGAAACATACGCTGTAAACATTCGTTCCATTATGTATTGCATTTTACCATACTTTCCAAAAAGGCGATAACTTTGTGTTTGCCTTCCCGGCATATTCAATATGTATGTTCATCCGCGTGACATTATCTTTCCTTTCCCAAAGAAAGGCCGATAAGTCAAAATTGTATAAAACAAGGCACGAAACACTCGCGCCCTGTTTTATATGAACTATTATTATGAAACATATTAACGGTTTTCTACAAGAAAATCAATCGCTTTGCGGACTTTTAAGTCCTCTTTCATACCTTCTGTAGAACCGATTGCTTGTTTGATGTTTTCAACAGGCATGTTATAAGCTTCAGCCATTTTAGAAAGCTCTTCTTCGACTTCCTCATCAGTCACTTGAAGATCTTCCGCTTTTGCGATGGCTTCAAGCGTCAGGTTTGATTTCACGCGTTTTTCGGCATCTTCTTTCATTTGCTCTTTCAGCGCGGTTTCGTCTTGTCCTGAGAATTGGAAGTAAAGCTCAAGGTTCATGCCCTGCATTTGCAGACGCTGTTCGAATTCTTTCATCATGCGGTTAAGCTCAGTATCGATCATCGCTTGCGGAATGTCGATCTCAGCATTTTCAGCCGCTTTTGTGACAAGCTCTTCGCGCAATTTTGCATCCGCTTCGTTTTCTTTTGCTTCTTCAAGACGTTTTTTCGTTTTTTCAGTCAGCTCGGCAAGCGTTTCGACTTCTTCATCGACATCTTTCGCGAACTCGTCATCAAGCTCAGGAAGCTCCTTCGCTTTGATTTCATGAATTTTCACTTTGAAAACAGCAGGTTTGCCCGCCAAGTCTTCAGCGTGGTACTCTTCAGGGAATGTAACTTCAACATCTTTTTCAGCGTCGGCTTCAAGTCCTACAAGCTGATCTTCAAAGCCTGGGATGAAAGAGCCTGATCCGACTTCAAGGGAATAGTTTTCCGCTTTTCCGCCTTCGAATGCTTCGCCATCGACGAATCCTTCGAAATCAAGGACAACAGTGTCTCCCTCTTCTACTTTTCCGCCTTCTTTCACAACAAGCTCAGCTTGGCGCTCTTGAAGAGATTTCAGTTCGTTTTGCACGTCTTCATCAGTTACGGCGGTATCGTCTTTTTCAATGCCGAGGCCTTTGTATTCACCGAGCTTCACTTCAGGTTTAACCGTTACTTTTGCAGTGAAGATCAGGCTTTCGCCTTTTTCGATTTTTTCAACGTCGATTTCAGGACGGTCAACAGGCTCGATGCCTGCTTCTTCAACCGCTTTCGGATACTCGACAGGAAGCAGGATATCCAAAGCGTCCTGATAAAGAGCCTCAACGCCGAAACGCTTTTCAAACAGCGCACGCGGCACTTTTCCTTTGCGGAATCCTGGAATGGATACTTGTTTGACTACTTTTTTGAATGCATCATCAAGGGCTTTATTAAAGGTATCGGCATCAACCTCAACCGTTAAAACGCCTTCGTTTCCTTCTTGCTTTTCCCATTTTACTGACATGTGTTTCCCTCCAAAATCTATTCAGGTTGTGTCGGTTTTCCATTTTAAAACAAGCAAACGGCTACGTCCATAGAAAGCTGCAGTCCGCCGGCAGCTTGGTTCTTCCTGATTAGCCATCATTATGTATACAAAGATAAATAATGAATCTTTAGCGGCAAACGGAACAATCGCCTTCCGTTTTTCACAAATGCAACCACTTTATTATAACACAATGCCTGCTGCTTTCAACATTTACAAATAAGAAATTTCTTCTATGTCTTTGATCATCGCGCACGCTTCTTCGAGCTGCCTGTCATTGAATTCGTAGAGGATATGAAGCTCATTTTTATCAATGTCGATGCCGTGCATTTCATACCCGACTTTATGAAGTGCGGCTGCCCAAAGCTCGCGGTTTGCGTATTTCGGCTGAAACGGATATAACACGTACAGATGCCTCCGCCACAATTCTTCAACCGCCTGGTACAGCGAGGGATTTTCATTCCCGAGCGTATCGTCAAGGACGTTCAGGACATATGTTAAAATCGGCATGGCATCCGGCTTGACCGTTTCTTTCGGATTAATTGTCATCGATTCGCCAAACTTTGTGACGAGCGTCGTTTTTTCATAATCTGATTCGGCGAGCAGCTGCAAAATCATCGTTTTCACGACGGGATGTCCGTTCGGGTTTTGCAGAATCGTTTTCAATAAACCGATATATTTCGACAGATTGCGGTCTTTCAGCGAATGGATCAGCTTCACCTGCTCACCGGTATCATTCAAAATCCGCTCGCGGTCGTATTCTTCCGTGTCTGACAGATCTTCTATGAGATCCTCGGTTTCCGGCTCCTCCGTCATCCTGCGGCTGAAATCAAGCAGTTTGTAAAACTGTTCGGCGCTTTCCGGGGGCAGCTTGTTTTCTTCAAGGACGGCTTCAATCGTTTCCTTTACTTTATCATACTGGCGGAGCTGAATTAAAATCGTCATATAGACCTGTAAAACCGTAAAATAGTGGCCCTGGCCTTCCTTCAGCATCTTTTCGCAAATGCCCTTTGCTTCCTCAAGCTCGCCGATTTCCAGAAAGCAGATGGCCATTCCGAGATAAATGTCCGATTCCTCTTCATCGTAATTCCTTGCTTCTGAAAATAACCGCAGCGCTTCATGATAATTTTTTTCTTTTAAGGCGGACATCCCTTTATGCACTAAACGCTCCTTTACGTTTGGAAACGGGATGATCTTTGAATTTTTCTTGTCAGGCTTCATTCCTAAGTTCCTTTCAGGCACTTATTTTTAACAAGTGTACCAACACGGCCCGCTAAACACAAGAAAGAACAAACAACCGGCTCTCTTTCAGCAAAAAAGCGTCCGAAAACATCGGACGGCTTTTTTAGACTTGAAGCCAGGAGCTTCGCTGTTTTTCAAATTGTTCAATTTCATCCTCGAGAAGCAGCGTCAATGAGATTTCATCATAGCCGTTCAGCAGCATCTCTCTCCAGTGCGGATCAACGTCAAACGAAACCTGCTTCCCGCCGTGATCCGTAATCGTCTGCTGTTCGAGATCCACGGTCATCGACCGTGACTGATGTTCGTACTGTGCAGCAAGCTCTTTCCATGTGTCATACGGAAGACGGATCGGCAGCATCCCGTTTTTGAAGCAGTTTTGATGAAAAATATCGGCAAATGACGGCGCGATGATGATTTTAAAACCGTAGTCGTCCAAGGCCCACGGCGCATGCTCTCTGGAGGAGCCGCAGCCGAAGTTTTCTCCAGCGATTAAAATCGATGCCCCCTCATATTCAGGACGGTTGAGCTCAAACTCCGGATTTGGCGCGCCGTCCGCCAAATATCTCCAGTCGAAGAAAGCAAAGCGGCCGTAGCCCGTTCTTTCGATCCGTTTTAAAAATTGTTTCGGTATGATTTGATCTGTATCTACATTAATTCTGTTTAATACCGCCGCTTTTCCGGTATGTGTCTTTAAGGGTTCCATCTTTTCACTCCTTTACACGGCTGTTTTTTCTTTAAAATGTTTTCTGACATCGACAAAACGACCGTGGATCGCCGCCATCGCCGCCATCGCAGGACTGACGAGATGCGTTCTGGCGCCCTTGCCCTGTCTGCCTTCAAAATTGCGGTTTGAAGTGGAAGCGCACCGCTCTCCTTCTGGAACAACATCGTTATTCATGCTGAGGCACATGCTGCATCCCGATTCTCTCCATTCGAATCCGGCTTCGATAAATATGTGATGAAGACCTTCTTTTTCCGCCTGGATTTTAACGCTTTGCGAGCCGGGAACGACGATCGCTCTCACACCGCCGGCGACTTTCTGCCCCTTGATCATCTCGGCCGCCTGGCGGAGATCCGTCATCCGCGAATTCGTGCATGAGCCGATAAAGACGTGTTCAATCGTAATATCTTCAATTTTTTTATAAGGTTCAAGACCCATATATTCGTAGGCCCGCAGCGCTTCTTTTTTATCGTCTTCCTGTTCGAATGCCTCCGGTCCCGGGATCGCTTCATCAACTGGCAGCACCATTCCCGGATTGATGCCCCATGTCACCATCGGCGAAATGTCATCGCCGTCCAGGACGATCGTCCGGTCGTAGACGGCGCCCGGATCGGTCCGGAGACTCTTCCATTCCTCGACCGCCTTTTCAAATTCTTCGCCTTTTGGCGCATATTTTTTCGATTTTACATATTCAAATGTTGTTTCATCAGGCGCGATGAGTCCAGCCCTTGCCCCGGCTTCGATCGACATGTTGCAGACGGTCATGCGTTCGTCCATTGACATGTTCCGGAACACTTCGCCTGTATACTCAATGACATAGCCGGCGCCGAATTTAACGCCGTACTTTCCGATCACGGCAAGGATGACGTCTTTTGCTGTGACTCCTTTTTGCAGTTTGCCGTCAACGCGGATTTCAAGCGTTTTCGGCTTTTGCTGCCAAAGCGTCTGCGTTGACAGCACATGTTCCACCTCGCTCGTTCCGATCCCGAAAGCAAGCGCGCCGAATGCTCCGTGTGTCGATGTATGGCTGTCGCCGCAGACGATCGTTTTTCCCGGAAGCGTTAAGCCGAGTTCAGGCCCGATGACATGGACGATTCCCTGATCAGGGCTCGACAGGTCGGCAAGGCGGATGCCGAATTCCTCGCAGTTTCGTTCTAGCGCACTGACCTGCCGTTTGGCGACTTCATCTTTAATCTCAAACCGGTTCACGGTCGGGATGTTGTGATCCATCGTCGCAAACGTATTCTCAGGCCTTCTCACTTTTCTTTTCTTTTGTCTCAGCCCCTCAAAAGCTTGGGGCGAAGTGACCTCATGTATGAGATGCAAATCGATATACAAAAGGTCAGGCTTCCCCTCTCCTTTTTTTATGACATGCTGATCCCAAATTTTTTCGATGATCGTTCGAGGCATCATCTGTTTTCCTCCCTCTACCAATATCCATTTTCCTTAAACGTAGGCGGTCATGATGTTTGAAATGGCATTGTCATCTGCCAGTGCGGCTTTTACCTCTTCTGTGATCGACTTTGTCGTACAATGCTCGGCTCCTTTGGCAAGATCCTTTGTTCGCTTTCCTGACCGCAGCACTTGATTAACGGCGTTTTCCACAGCTTGCGCTTCCGCTTCAAGGCCAAATGATGTGCGGAGCATCATCGCCACCGACAAAATAGCCGCAAGCGGATTGGCGATGTTTTGTCCGGCAATGTCAGGGGCAGACCCGTGGATCGGCTCATATAAATGAAGTCCTGAGCTGGATAAGCTCGCCGACGGAAGCATGCCGAGCGATCCCGTCAGCATCGACGCTTCATCGCTTAAAATATCGCCGAACATGTTTTCAGTGACGACGATGTCAAATTGGCCCGGATTGTAGATGAGCTGCATTGCGGCATTGTCCACCAGCATATGTTCAAGCTTGACGTCCGGAAAATCAGCAGCGACTTCCTCCGCCGTCTTTCTCCACAGTTTGCTTGATTCAAGGACGTTCGCTTTATCTACAGAAGTGACCTTTCCTTTTCTCGTCTTTGCCATTCGGAAGGCTTCCCTGATGACTCTTTCGATTTCCGATTTTTTATAAAGCAGCGTGTCAACGGCTTCCTGTTCGCCGTTTTCATTGACATACTGCCTGCTTGGCTCTCCAAAATATAAACCGCCCGTCAGCTCGCGGACGATGACAAAATCAACGCCTTCTATATATTCCTTTTTTAAAGGAGAAGCATCAGCAAGACTTTCAAAAACTCTGACAGGCCTCAAGTTGGCGAAAAGGCCGAGCTGTTTGCGAATGGCAAGCAGCCCTTTTTCAGGTCTCAGTTCAGAAGGATTTTGATCCCATTTCGGACCGCCCACCGCTCCGAGCAGGATGGCATCCGCAGCTTTGCAGACGGCGACTGTTTCCTCAGGCAGCGGCGCACCCGCCTTATCGATTGCCGCTCCGCCGATCAGACCGTATTCAAACTCGAATTCATGCTGATAATGTTCGGCAACGCTTTTCAGCACATCTACAGCCGCTTCCAATACCTCGGGGCCAATTCCGTCACCGGGCAAAAGTGCGATTCGTTTTTTCACGTTAAACAAACTCCTTCCTTTTTTACTGTCATGATCCTACAGCGGCTTGCTTTGGCAAACCTTCCGCATTCAATTCGAATACAAGAAGGCGGTTGACCGCATTTACATATGCCTTTGCCGAAGCTTCGAGCACATCCTGGGCGACTCCGCGGCCGCCTGATTCCTTCCCGTTGATTGTCACTCTGACATATACCTGGGCAAACGCGTCCTGCCCTTTGCGGTTGGATTGAATCCGATAGTCGAGGAGCTGGACTTCTTTATCCATACAGCGCTTCAGCGTATTGTAGACCGCTTCGACGCTGCCCGCTCCAGTAGCGGCTTCCTGAATGACCCGGTCTGTTTGCTGATCCTTTAATGAAACCGTTGCTGTCGGCACTTGTGACGTGCCGTAATGAACTTGAAGCGATTCCAACTCATAGCCGATTTTCCGGTCTGTCGCTTTCTCTTCAAGAATGAGAGAAATCAGATCCTCATCTGTAAATTCTTTTTTCTTTCCTGTCAGCTCTTTAAACATGCTGAAAAATTTATTGATCTCCTCTTCCCCGAACTGGAATCCGAGGTTTTCGAGCTTATCTTTAAACGCATGGCGTCCTGAGTGCTTTCCAAGCACCAGCGCGTCTGTCTTTACGCCGACAAGCTCTGGGGAAATGATTTCGTACGTTGTTTTTTCTTTCAGGAAACCGTCCTGATGAATGCCTGATTCATGTGCGAAAGCATTATCGCCGACGACCGCTTTATTGCGCGGCACAGCCATTCCGGTCAGCTTGCTCACCAAATCACTTGTCCGCTTAATCTCATTCAATTGAATCGTTGACTCCGCCTGATAAAAATCTTTGCGAATATGGAGGGCAACGGCAATTTCTTCAAGAGACGCATTCCCCGCTCTTTCACCAATGCCGTTAATCACCGATTCCACTTGGTCAGCGCCGTTTTCGATCGCCGCCAGGGAGTTGGCGACCGCCATTCCCAAATCATCGTGGCAATGGGCTGAAAGCTTGACCCTGTCGACATTGCGGGCATTTTCCTTTATATAGCGGAAAATGTTGCCGTACTCGGCAGGGGCCAAGTATCCCACCGTATCCGGAAGGTTAATGACATCCGCGCCGGCTGCGATCACTTCGCTGACGATCTCGGCTAAAAACGGGAGATCTGTCCGGCACGCATCCTCTGCCGACCATTGCACAATCGGAAATTTCTGCTTCGCGTATTTGACCATTGCCACCGCCTGTTCCAGCACTTGCTGCCGCGTTTTTTTCAGCTTATATTTCAAGTGGATATCAGAGGTGGCGATAAACAGGTGCAGCCTCGGTTCAGCCCCGTCTTTCAATGCTTCCCAAGCCGAATCGATATCCCCTTTGACAGAACGGGCAAGCCCTGTAACCGAACAGTTTTTAATCGTTTTCGCGATCTCCTTTACAGCGTGAAAATCCCCGGGGGATGAAGCGGGAAAACCCGCTTCCATAATATTAACCCCGAGCTTCTCCAGCTGATGGGCGATCGCCAGTTTCTCCCGCGTATTTAAATTGACGCCTGGTGACTGTTCGCCATCACGGAGTGTCGTATCAAAAAAGTTAATTTTTCGCACCGGCTACCACCGCTTCCTTCTTTTTACCTTGTTTGACAAACGGCATCATTTCACGGAGCTTTCTGCCGACCACTTCAATTTCATGCTCATTTTCGCTTGCATTAATGGCGTTGAAGCGCGGACGGTTTACTTGGTTTTCCACGATCCACTCTTTTGCGAACGTTCCGTTTTGGATATCTTGCAATACTGCTTTCATGGATGCTTTTACATTCTCATCGACAACGCGAGGGCCTGATACGAAATCTCCCCATTGTGCCGTGTCTGAGATGGAGTATCTCATGCCTGCCAGACCTTCTTCATACATCAAGTCAACGATCAGCTTCAGCTCGTGCAAACATTCGAAGTATGCGAGTTCCGGCTGATATCCCGCTTCTGTCAGCGTTTCAAAACCGGCTTTGACGAGGGAAGTCAATCCTCCGCACAGAACCGCCTGTTCTCCGAATAGATCTGTTTCTGTTTCTTCTTTAAATGTCGTTTCCAGAACTCCGGCTCGCGCTCCGCCGATCGCTTTCGCATACGCCAGCGCTTTGTCTTTCGCTTCGCCCGTTACATCCTGATAAATCGCGAACAGTGCGGGAACGCCTGCGCCTTGTTCAAACGTTCTTCTGACAAGATGCCCCGGCCCTTTAGGAGCGACAAGGAATACGTCAACATCTGCCGGAGGAACGATTTGATGGAAATGAACATTAAAGCCGTGGGCGAAAACAAGTGAATTGCCGGCCTGAAGCTCATCTTTAATTTCGGCTTCATATACTTTTTGCTGCTGTTCATCAGGAAGCAAAACCATGATGATGTCGGCCTGCGCGGCAGCTTCTCTTACCGTAAATACTTGATGGCCGTCTTCTTCGGCTTTCGTAAAGGACTTCCCTTTTCTGACGCCGACAATAACGTCCACTCCGCTTTCTTTCAAGTTGAGCGCGTGGGCATGGCCTTGTGAACCATATCCGATGACTGCTACTTTTTTTCCTGCCAGTACGTTTTCTTTGATATCACCGTTGTAATAAACTTTTACCATTTCAATCTCTCCCTTTTTCTGTTTGATTTATAAAATAGATATTGTTTTAATAGAGGCCGGCTTCTGCTGGGTTCCTCTTGCAAAAGCCGTGGTGCCTGTTCTGGCAACCTCTTTAATCCCGTATGGTTTCAATAATTCAATGAGCGCTTCGATTTTGTTTGATTCGCCTGTCACCTGAACGACGACGCTGTCTTTGGCGACATCGACCACCGCTGCCCGGAACGGCTCGATGACGCCGTTTATTTCCGCCCTGCTCGAAGGCGGGGAGACGACCCTGATTAAAGCCAGTTCCCTTTGGACGATTGATTGATTCGTAATGTCTGTGACTTTCAATACATCAATCTGTTTATTTAGCTGTTTTGTCAGCTGCTCTGTTTCTTTTTCATTTTCCACATGAACGACAAACGTGATTCTGGAGATGCCCTCTGTTTCGGTGTGCCCTACTGTAATGCTTTCAATATTGTAATGCCGTTTTGTAAACAGCCCTGTGATTCTGTTTAAGACGCCGGTTTGATTTAAAACCGTGAGCGTAATGATTCTTTTCAAGGTTTCACCCCCACCATTTCATGAAGCCCTTTTCCTGGCGCAACCATCGGAAATACCTTTTCTGCTTGCGCGACCTGAACATCGATGACCATCGGTTCATTCGATGTCAAAGCAGCTTCGAGCTTTTCTTTTGCTTCCGCTTCAGATGTGATCCGGACGCCTTTGATGCCGTAGGCCTCAGAAAGCTTGATGAAATCCGGCTGCGACGAAAATTTAGAATGCGAATAGCGCTCATCATAAAAGATTTCCTGCCATTGCCGGACCATTCCGAGACAGCGGTTGTTCAGCACGACGACTTTGATCGGCAGATTGAGGTCGTGAATGACAGCCAGCTCTTGCAGCGTCATTTGAAATCCTCCATCACCGAGGATGGCGACGACCGTCGCATCTTTTTCCGCGAGCTGGGCCCCGATCGCTGCCGGAAGTCCGAATCCCATTGTGCCGAGGCCTCCTGAGGTGACCCATCTGTCTGCCTTTTGGAACGGATAAAACTGTGCCGCCCACATTTGATGCTGCCCCACGTCCGTGGTCAAAATGGCTTCACCTTTCGTATATTTGTGAATGTATTCGATCAGTTTTTGCGGCTTAAAGCCTTCCTCTTCATTTTCTTCATACCAGAGAGGATATTCGTTTTTCCAATCGGCAAGCCGCTGTTTCCACTCATCAGAAGCGCCCGGTTTGCCGTTTTGCTTGATCAGCTCCGCCAATACAAGCTTGCTGTCTCCGACGACCGGAATATGCGTATGGACGTTCTTGCCGATTTCAGCCGGATCAATATCAATATGGGCGACTGTCGCGTTCTTTGCGAAATACTTCAAATTCCCTGTGACCCTGTCGTCGAATCTGGCGCCGATGCTGATCAGCAAGTCGCATTCATACAACGCCATGTTTGCGGCATATGTGCCATGCATTCCGGCCATTCCCAAGAAAAGCGGGTGGTCTGCCGGAAAGCCTCCGAGCCCAAGCAGCGTATTTGCCACAGGAATTTGCTGCTGTTCGACATAATTTTTTAATTCTTCTGACGCTTTTCCGTGCAAAACGCCTGCACCCGCTAAAATGACCGGCTTTTTCGCTCCGCTGACCGCTTCCACAAGCTTTCTGATTTGCAGATAATTCGGTTCTTTCGTCGGCTGATAGCCCGGGAGATGAATATCATGGTCATAGCTGAATTCCCCTTCAATATTGGCGATATCTTTCGGGATATCGATCAACACTGGGCCCGGTCTGCCGGTAGTCGCAATGTGAAACGCTTCTTTTATAATTCTCGGCAGGTCTTCAGCATCCCGAACCTGGTAGCTGTGCTTCGTAATCGGCATCGTAATCCCGATCACATCCGCTTCCTGAAAAGCGTCAGATCCGATCACCGACGTGGCCACCTGACCTGTGAAAACAACGAGTGGCAATGAATCGATCATCGCATCGGCGAGACCTGTCACAAGATTGGTCGCACCAGGACCGGAGGTGGCGATCACGACGCCGGGCTTTCCGGAAATTCTCGCATATCCTTCAGCCGCGTGAATCGCGCCTTGTTCATGCCTGGTCAGGACATGAAACATTCCTGACCCGTAAAGCTTGTCATAAATCGGCAGGACTGCCCCGCCCGGATATCCGTAGATCACTTCAACATTTTCCCGCTTTAAAGCCTCAATCAGCATTGACGCCCCAGCCATCGTTTGTGTACATTGGGCATTTTCTGCATCCAACTGTACATTCGTCCTCATTTTTCTTCCTCCTATCAAGTGATGCTCATCATTTACATTCACTATTGATTGAACATTCATCATCTATATGTGCCGTAAAGCATGAATTCAATATGCCTTTACAGCTAAAAAAGCCTTCCCGCCCACAATTGGCGCTGCTTACCTTGCAGGCCAAAGGGGCGAAAAGGCTTTTCTTTCCGCGGTACCACCCTTGTTTACGGCCATTGCGGCCGCCTCATGGATAATCTTATCCGTTTTTATAACGAGTGAACTTGATTCGTTCACCCGGCCGCCCCTACTAAATCAAAAGAATCGTTCAGGCCGACACTCAGAGGGGAGTTCACAGCGGAGGCCATCACCGGTTCCCAGCAATCCCGGCTCTCTGCAGATGGCGTTTCCGCTCCTACTTATCCTCTTCTACGCTTATCTTTATTTAGCTGACACTTAAACTTTGATCTGTAAAGTTTACTTTTTCCCCTTCGCGCACAACGCGTTCGCGAAACTTTTCCAGCATCCTGTTTGTGTGGACTCCCGGTTTCCCGCTTCCGATCTGCCGGCCGTCCACTTTCACAACCGCAATGACCTCTGCGGCGGTTCCAGTCAAAAACACTTCCTCTGCCGTATACACATCATGACGGGTAAACGGCTCTTCCTTCACTTCATAGCCGAGCTCTTCGGCGATTTCAATAATCGCGTTGCGTGTGATTCCTTCAAGCGCCCCGATGTATCCCGGCGGCGTCAACAGCTTTCCGTTTTTATAAATGAATACATTATCCGCAGAACCTTCGGCCACATAGCCTTGATCATTGAGCATGAGCGCTTCGCTGACCCCGGCCATCCGCGCCTCGATCCGGACAAGAATGTTATTTAAATAGTTCAGGGATTTTACTTTCGGGCTTAATACATCCGGCCGATTTCGTCTTGTCGGCACAGTGACGATATCAATTCCGGTTTCATATAAATGTTTCGGGAATATTGCCAATGGTTCGACAATTATGATGACACTCGGCTGCGAACAATTGTTGGGATCGAGTCCGAGATCACCGGCGCCCCTTGAAACGACAAGGCGGATATAAGCATCCTCCAGCCCGTTTTTTTCCACCGTTTTCAACACGTGATGCGTCAGCTCTTCCTGCTCATAAGGTATTTCAAGCAGGATGGATCTTGCTGAATCATACAGCCGGTCCATGTGCTCTTTCATTCTGAAAATGTTTCCGTCATACACCCTGATGCCTTCAAACACTCCGTCACCGTATAAAAAACCGTGATCATAGACCGATATTTTAGCGTCTTCTTTTTTAACGAATTTGTCGTTTAGGAAGATCCACTGGTCTTTCTGGTCCCCCATCCTTTTAGCACACCTTTCTGTTGTAAATGAACGCTTTAAACGAATAAAAACTCATGATGCGGGAACCCGTTTTCCCGCCGTTATTCTTCGGGAAAATTGAAAAGTTCTCAAGTGATTTGATCTTTTGTTTGAACCCATATTACGCCGCTTTACAGACAGTGTCAACCGTATTTTTTAAAATTATTAGACAATTTAGATTTATCAATCTACTTGTATACGCTTACATGATTGATATAAAAGGAAATTCGAAATTGACAAACAATAAAAAATTTTTTCTTTAATCTATCAAGATTACACAATCGCCGCACCGTTTTATACAATTTTGTCACATTTGATGACAAAAAAAACGGGAGCCTTCCTTGTTACACCGGCAGATTTCTTACCAGCAAACATGTACAGACTCCCCCTGCACAAATTCACATAAAATGTAAAAAAACAAAAGATAGGTGAATGTTATGAATGACACATATTTAACCGTTCCATATGCATCTGAGAACCAACTCCGGCAATATCCGGGTTATTTCGGATATCCCGGATATCAGATGACGTACGTTTTTACCCATGGCACCCCTATTATTTACAATCCGTACGGTGCCGTACCGCTCAGCCCCACCGGCGTTATCGGCCACCCCGGAATCCCCGCGGCCGGAGTTCACGGATTTGCCGGCGGTCACGGATTTTCCGGAGCAGTCGGCGGGTTCAGAAATGAAGGGAACTGCTCTCAATTTTGCGGCCTATGAGTTTCGGCATTAAACAACCCCCTGAGCGATCATGGCATCGGCGACCTTGATGAATCCGGCGATATTGGCCCCGGCCAATAAGTCTCCCGGGCGCCCATAGCCCTCGGCGGCCTTCACACTGTTTTGATAAATGCTTGTCATGATTCCGCGCAGTCTGTTATCCGCTTCCTCGGCCGTCCATCGCAATCGGGCGCTGTTTTGCGCCATTTCCAACGCGGAAACGGCGACACCGCCGGCATTTGCCGCTTTAGCGGGGCCGAACAAAATGCCCGACTTCAAAAACAGCTCGATCGCTTCCTGTTCAGACGGCATATTCGCCCCTTCTCCGACGGCTTTGACCCCATTCGCGATCAGAGCTTCAGCCGCTTTTTCATCAATTTCATTTTGGGTCGCGCATGGAAGCGCAATGTCGCACGGTACAGACCAGATCCCTGAACATCCTGTGAAGTAATGCGCTTCAGGATGTTCATTTACATATTCAGCGATTCGTTTGTTTCCGGATTCTTTCAATCGTTTCACAGTCTCAAGGTTGATCCCGTTTTTGTCATATACATAGCCGTCGGAATCGCTGCAGGCCACCACTTTCGCCCCGGTTTGAATGGCTTTTTCCATCGCATAGATCGCCACATTTCCCGATCCCGATACGACGACGGTGCTTCCTTTGAAGCTCATCCCTTTATCCTTCAGCATTTCCTCTACAAAATAAACAAGCCCGTAGCCGGTGGCTTCCGTACGCATGAAACTGCCCCCGTATTCAAGGCCCTTCCCTGTCAAAACGCCTGCCTCATAACCGCCGCGGATTTTTTTATACTGTCCGAACATAAACCCGACTTCCCTGGCTCCGACGCCGATATCGCCTGCCGGCACATCAGTGTCGGGTCCGATATATTTACACAGTTCATTCATAAAGCTCTGCGTAAAATTCATAATTTCCCTGTCTGATTTGCCCTTCGGATCAAAGTCGGCTCCCCCCTTTCCGCCTCCGATCGGAAGGCCTGTCAGCGAGTTTTTAAAAATTTGTTCAAAGCCTAAAAATTTAATAATGCTTGCATTAACGGAAGGATGGAAACGGATGCCTCCTTTATAAGGGCCGATCGCACTGTTAAACTGGACGCGGAACCCGCGGTTGACCCGGACTTTCCCCTGATCATCGACCCACGGAACTCTAAACACAATCATACGCTCGGGTTCAGCGATTCTCTCAAGAATATTGTGCTCGATATACTTCGGATATGTAGCTAATACAGGGACAAGTGAATCAAAAATTTCTTTTACAGCTTGAAGAAATTCACTTTCATGAACATTTCGCTTCTGTATCGTTTCATACGTCATTGTCACATAATCTCTCGCCGCCTGCATATTGGTTTGTTTAACTCTTTCAAGTGTTTTCACCTTTCTTCAGCCCCTTTCAAGATGGATGACCGGTCATGTTTGGTAGATTTTCTATCAGGAACATGTTACACCCAGAGAGATTTTCCATCAATCTGGAAAACAGATCAAACCATTGCTGATATGAGATGTATGTCTAAAAGTGAGAATATGCGGGCAATTTGGCAGTCCGCAGACGACTGTTAAATAAGGTGGAACGGACTATCGCCGTTTCGCAAACAAAGGCGATTTTTCTTGAGCTATGAAGGTGTTTCCTGGTTTCTTTCCTATCCGCCCAATGACGCCCTTTTATTGTAGTCCCGATCTAAAGCCATAAAAAAATGAATCGTTCAGCATAGATAAGAAACAATACACATCCCCTAAAAAATGGTTCCATCTCAGCATTATCATGCCGTTTCTGAGAGCTGTTTTTTCCTGCTGCACCATGAATTTCCGTGATATCTTTGAAAAGATATGCTGCTATAGGAGGTTCAACATGTATTGAAAAAGATAAGAAAATATTTTAGAAAACATCCAAAAATAGCTTTTACTATAGATTTTGTCGCAACAGGCAGCTGTTTACTGATTGGCTATTGGCTTTTACCTGGATTTTTAGGCACCTGCATTGCCGTAGCAGGCATTCTCATTATCCGAGGACTATTAGGTACATATTGGTCGGATAAGCAAGAATAAGAATTTATTCATCTCCCGTGTCCATTCCCCAGCAATTTCATCACATCCCCTGACAGACGCCTGAACGTTGTGCGCAAGGCCGGGAATCCACGCATATTTTGATCTTTACTAAATTTTCGGATAGACCGTGCCATTTCAGACACACTATGACTAAAACATGGTGGGGGTGCTGATGTGAACCAACAAAAAAAAGACAAAGAATTGTCAAACGTCCAAACACAAAGAAACTTCTTAACGGCGGAAGAATTTCCAGAAGGCGCGTATGGATCTCCGGCAGGCAAAGACGAGGCTGTCGAGAACAAAAACACGCCATGGCAGGAAGGCCAGCAATTCTACAGCAATTTCACATATGAAAACAGAGATTTGCATGAAGATGTGCCAAGACAGTATCCGGGTGCGCATCCGGTGCATGATGAGGAAGACGAAGACGGGGAATGAGCAGAAGCATTTCCCCCAATCATAGAAAGATGACACAATAAGCTTGCAGAGCAAAGAGCCTCAATCTCCTATTTTAAAAAAGGGACTGGGGCTTTTCTGTTGGCTTCTTGGCCTCCTGCCGCGGACTGGTCAATCGGTAAAATGACGATGACATTGGCGCCGTGACCTCCGTTTATTTTCCGTGTTGTCGCGATCTTTTGAATGATCCAAAGTGAAGCGGGTTTGTTGACGACACGACGCGCTGCCTTGACGGACTTTTCGATGAGCTGCGCAAGAGTGTCCGCTTTGAAATGCGCAGCCCCGGCGACCTTAACCGCATAACGGGCGATCGTTTTCAGCGCTAGCCGGTCCGTGTCGTTTAATTCGTATGTATTGCGTTTGATGTGTTCGTAGACAGACGCGTTGAGTTCGGCCGTCGAGTCGAACGTTTGGTGTTCCGCTAGATAACGCACAATCATTACCCCTTTACGTAATATCGTAACGCCATTCTATATTATGATATTACGTAATGTCAACATATTTTTCTTTACGATATTACGAAATTGCGATATACTAAACAAAACCACATAAAAATGTTGTAATATGGAGGTGTGTAAATTGATTTATGTTAAAACCGACCGAATAGACGAGATATTAAGAGAGCGTGGATGGTCGCGGAATAGGTTAGCCAAAGAGGCGGGTATTAGGCCGGCGGCTCTTAGTGAGTTGTGTAGCAATATTAGAACGACAATAAATCGATTGACACTATATAAGATAATGAAAACACTAAATATTACGAACATAAACGAAGTGATTGAGATTCGCGAGGGGGAATAGCGATGATTAAAGGGGAAGCCGTTTTTAAAGGAGAGACAGAAGTTAAATACCTCTTTCAAAAATCGGCCACAAGTCAGAGTCTAGTTGTGGTCTTTTCTGCTTTTGGGGCTGAAGGGAAACCACCCGCCTATAACTATTTGCGTGCGCTTGAAGGGTACGATTGCAATAAGCTGTACATTTTAGATGATTTCGGGTGTAGAGCAAGTTATTATCTTTGCGAAAACAGGGATTTTTACATAGAAAGGTCTGTCATTTCGTTAATAAAACAAATTGTCCGTGATAATAATATCAACCATGTTATTTCGTGTGGTTCAAGTAAAGGCGGCTACGCAGCCATCTACTACGGAATAAAATATGGATTTGATAGCATCATCGCGGGATCACCACAATATTTATTAGGAGATTATCTCTTTAACGGAAGTTCTTTAGCGGATGTTTCGGGGTTTATTTCCGGAGGCAGCGACACACAAGATAAGGACTTTTTGAACGCAATATTACAGGATGCCGTAAGAAGTTCGAATTCTTCATCCAAAATTTATCTACATGTCGGAAAAGGTGAGTACCACTACAATCACCATGTAAAGCCTTTGATTGAAGAGTTAAATAAAAAAGGAATACAGTATGTCCTAGATTTAGGAGACTACGCCAATCATGCGGACGTTGCAAAATATTTCCCTGAGTATTTAAAACAAACTATTTCGGAAGAAACGGGAGTTCCGTATATAAAACTTCTTCATGAACCGAGCCCTACGGTCAAAGTTAACGAACAACATGAATTTCATGCGCACAGTTCAGATCCGGCCTCTACCTTTGCGTGGTACATATACAAAGACGGAAAAACAATAGAAAAGCGCATGTATACCACGTCTAATAAAACGACTATCACTTTTGACGAGGCCGGTCAGTATCAATTAAAGGTCTTTGTAAAAAATAATGCCAATAGAAAAGTTACGGCCAAAAGTAGAATAATAAACGTAAAAGAAGCCCCATCCGGTTAAGGACGGGGTTTTACTAACTCGCCTTATTCTTTTTGTTTGGTTTCACCCAATCAACCGCGATATTTTGTCTACAACGTTTGCAACTATCGTTTACTTTTACAGTCGTAACGAAATTTCTATCAAAACCACAATTAGGGCAGGTATACTTGGCGCCACCTAATGCCACCGCGAAAAAAGGGAGGCTAAATAGCGCAAGGCCGAATCCAGGCAGTATCCCGATAATCGTAATTACTAAAATTGCCGAAATTAACATAAGAAAAATACCGATAAATAAACTGGTTATTCTCATAAGTCCAAAACGCTTTTTTGCTACAGTGACGGTTTTAAACTCCAAAATAAATCCCCCAATCTTTATCGTTAGTAAAATTATACTCTATCGGAAGTCCTTACCGATCTAATCTATGTATCCGAGCACCCTCGATCTTATACGTAGGCGCCCGCCAAAAGTTCAGCTTACTTAGTCGTTCCTTCGAGTTTCGCGCCGATCTCGAAAAGACCGGTCGCAGCAAGACCCGCAAAGCCGCCGGCCCACAACCGCAATACTGGATCGAGGTCTGTAAACGGATAGGCTACCGCTCCGAATGCGATTCCTAAAACGAAGCTGACCGCCGGCATGATATTGGTCGGCATCTTGAGCGTTTTTTAACGAGTTGAACAAGCGACGTAAGAATATGTTCGTTTAGGCGGCCGTGGGGCTGCGTCAGTCCGTGGGACAGATCGAGTAGCCGTCGGTCGCCTTTCCGTAATAAATTTTCGCACCATTATAAAATTACGCCTCCTTATATCGTTCGGTCGGGCGTCATTTATTCAAGGTACAGTCTAGCGTAAGACCTACGTACAACGAAAAACCCGCTATGCCAGTGAATATGTCGTCGTTGATTCAACGTAGACAATCCGCAATTCATAACGGGTGATGATGGGTACGTCCCAGGAGAGATTCGAACTCCCGACCGACGGCTTAGAAGGCCGTTGCTCTATCCAGCTGAGCTACTGGGACATGATGTTGTTGTTTCGTTCGCTTTAACTATCAGCGACAAGATTTATTATATGCGTATTACGCCTATAAGTCAACATTTTTTTAGAATTTTTTTCATCACGAGGAAGAAAAAATTCTTCCTCATGAATATCATGGCAATTTGTAATGATTTGTTAAGCTTTCTACTTCCTGTCCTGACGTATCGTAGAAACGGACTTCTGCGTTGTCATTGTCAATGTTTAGTATAGCATAAGTTTTTTCTCTCCGCACCCGGGGAAGACGGATGCTGCCGGGATTAATCAGCAGCTTTCCGTCCATCAGCTCGCTTCCCGCGATGTGGGAGTGGCCGAAGCAGATGATATCGGCTCCGAGTTCTTCCGCCCTGTAATACACATTTAACAGCGACTGCTTAATGCCGTGTAAATGTCCGTGCGTCAAAAACAGTTTTCTTGAGCCGACCGGGACGACGATTTCATCTTTGAATTGTCCGTAGAAGTCGCAGTTTCCTTTTACCGTCAAGTAGGAAGCGAGCGCCGGATGAGCAGGATCAAGCTCGGAATCTCCGCAGTGGATGTGGAGATCGGTATCCTTCTCATGCCGTTTTGCGATGGCTTGCAGTTCATCTTCAAGACCGTGGCTGTCGCTGACAATCAGCACCTTCATTCAGGCTCCTCCTCTCGGTGTCAATCCAATAATGCGGACAGTTTTTTCAGCGCATCCGCCCTGTGGCTGATCTTATTTTTTTCGCTGCTTGAGAGCTGAGCCATTGTTTTATCCTTGTCTTTGACGAGAAAAACCGGATCATAGCCAAATCCGTTCGTGCCCGCCGGTTCTTCCGTGATAAATCCTTCTACAGCGCCTTCGACTGTTTTCGTTTCCTGCCCCGGAATGCTTAAAGCCAGCGCACATCTGAACCTTGCCGTACGGTCTTCTTTTTCGACGCCTTCAAGCTCTTGTAAGAGCTTTTGCAAGTTGGCGAGGTCGTTTTTTTCTTCTCCGGCATAGCGGGCGGAGTATACCCCGGGACGGCCGCCGAGGTAGTCGACGGAAAGCCCGGAATCATCGGCAATCACCATTTTTCCGGTCTCTTTTGCTATGGTTTCCGCTTTAATGATCGCGTTCTCTTCAAAGGTCTGTCCGGTTTCTTCAATGTCAGCCGTATAGCCGATGTCCAGCAAAGATTTGACATCATAGCCTCTTGGGGCGAGCATTTCTTTGAATTCCTTGACTTTTCCTTCGTTTTTTGTGGCAATGATGACTTCTTTCATTCCGATCAAGCCTTTCTATACATTTTTATTGATGAATGGCCGCAGCAGCATCGCCGAGCACTTCTTTTTGTTTTTCAATCAGTTCAGAAATTCCTTTTTCGGCGAGCTCCAACAGCCCGTTCAGTTCGTTTTTGGAAAACGTCGCTTCCTCTCCGGTTCCCTGAAGCTCGACAAAGCGGCCTTTCCCAGTCATGACGACATTCATATCTACTTCTGCATTTGAGTCTTCCTGATAGTTTAAATCGAGGATGAGTCCTTGCTCCTTGTCAATTCCAACTGAAGTGGCCGCCAAAAAGTCAGTGATCGGCATCGTTTTCAGCGTGCCATTCTCGACAAGACGCCCGACGGCAAGCGCCATCGCGGTGAATGCCCCGGTGATTGATGCGGTTCTCGTTCCGCCGTCCGCCTGAATCACGTCGCAATCGATCCAGACCGTCCGTTCACCCAGCTTCTCCAAATCAACAACCGCCCGCAGGGCTCGTCCGATCAGCCTCTGGATTTCCATCGTACGTCCGGAAATTTTTCCTTTTGACGATTCCCTGATCGTCCTCTGATTCGTCGCCCGGGGCAGCATGCTGTACTCTGCCGTAATCCAGCCTTTCCCTTCCCCGCGCAAAAAAGGCGGGACGCGGTCTTCTATTGACGCGTTGCAAATCACCTTTGTCGAGCCGACTGTAATCAGAACCGACCCTTCCGGATGGGTAATGAAGTCAAGCTCCATTGCTACAGGGCGTAATTCATCATTTTGTCTTCCATCGTATCTCATGTTTTACCTCCGATTGTATGTACATAAACATTTCATATTATTCCGCTTACAAAAGCGCTTGGACAGCTGAATAAAGAAAGAGGCAGCTTTAAACGCCCACCTCTTTTTTTATAGTATATCAAAAACCTATGTCTAAAAACTACCTGTGTTCACCCGGCTCGGTCTTGAAACCGGTTTTGACAGCTTTTCGCCTTTTTCATTGACTAGTTCGGCTTTGCCGTTTACCGTTACCGATACGCTTTTAATGTCCGGCAGCTCGGTTACTGTCAAGACGATGCTGTTTAACACTTCATCTGAAATCACTTTCTTTTCCCCGTCCGCGCTTCCGTAGATGGCTTCATTGAAATCAAGCGTGACATGGCCGTCCTCGATTTTCGGTTTGCTTTCAAGCTTCACGTCTCCCTGAAAATCAGTTAACAGTCCGCTTTTTTTGCTCGGCCCTTCCGTCAGTTCTTCAATCGCCGCCGTCACTTGATCCGATTTTTTGTCTGATGAGCGCTTTGTGACAGGGACATAATAGGTGCCTTGATCAGCCTCGGCCAAATAATAGACGGTGACAGGCTGTGTGGCCGTTATATCCGTCACACCGGATGTTTCCAGATTAATGCCGTCCTCGCGGCCCAGATTCTCTGAAAGCGGTGTGCCGTTTACAGGCATCTCTTTTAAATCGTGACCGTTCATCCGGATTTTTACTTTATCAATAGAGTTAAATTGAGTTAAAGTCCATGTGATGGCCTGGACGATTTTTTGTTCATCTTCAGCCTTATAATTTTTAAATTCATTTGAAAAATCGGCAATGGCCGTGCCATCTTCTTTGATGTCGACATTTACCGTCGTGTCTGCCGGGAGCACGGCTCTGAATCCATTTGGAAGGATGTTTGAGACAGGCCCTCCTTCAACAAGATATTCAAGGGCTTGCTTGGCCGTCCCTTCCTGTTTTGGCAGCGGAAGCGTCTGAGCGGTTACATACCCGTTTTTATCAATCAGATAAAGCTCTCTCATGACCGTATCCCCATTTTGCTCCGCTTTATGTTCACCGGTGGTTTTTCCGCCTTTGTCGTCCGTTTTTTCTTCTGTCTTATCTGTCTGGTCCTGTTCCTTCTCCTCTTTCACATATTTGATATCCTGCGGCGGATCGATTTCCTCTGAGGCTTGATCCGACTGAAATAGACCGCATCCGGACAGAAGCAGCACGGAGGCTGTCACAGACACCGCAAGTCCTTTTATTCCTATTTTCGGCATACTTTTCCCTCCTAAGACTGTTTGTACTACTATGTATACGAGCCCGTTTTTGAATTAGACCGCTTTTTAAAAATTCATTTCAGGAGGAAAGACTCCTTGCGGCAAGTTTGGCGAAAGATAAAAAAACAGCATTTTACCCTTTTAACGGATAAAACGCTGTTTTTTTCAAAAATGCTTCACTCAATGACAGATCGAGCTGGTGAATTTGGATCTAATGTAAAGTCATAAGACTTCTCGTCACGATACATCGGATCGGCGTAAATGGACTCTTGATCTTGTTTTGCTGCCTTTTGATATGATGAAAACACGTCGTATTCATCCTTTTTCCAAATCCATAAGCCATCTTTGCCGGCTTCCTTATGGTACACGTTATGATTCACTATATTCCCTTCATTTTCGGTAAATTCGTTGGCGATAAATATTCGCGAATCACTTGCCGTCAATATGTTCTTTTCGATGTTGTTATGTTTTGTATCATACTGGAGCAGCAGCTGTCCGCCATCCAGTCCCTTTGTATCATTGCGGAACATAATGTTGTGAGCAATGACAGAATGGCTGGTGCCTCCCCGCTTTTTATCGTATCCGCCGATTGAAATACCGGTATAAGCGTTCTCATACACTGTGTTGCCGGTTATCTGAATATCATCGGCATATTTCCCTTTATGTTCAGACGTTGCTTCAATGCCGATATCGTTGCCGTAGACTGTGTTTTTCTTAATGTCAATATTTTGTCCTCCATCGACATATATTCCGCCTGCTGAGTAATCATCTCCATATGCAGGATTTCCGTAAGTCGAGTTATGATAAACCGTATTGTTTTCTACTGCACCGTTGCGCACAAAATCGCTTTGATCCGCAGTTCCTTCATAACCGATAAGGTCAATACCGATGTTGTTATTGTCACGGACCACATTGCCGCTGATCGTGAAACCGTCAATATTTCCGTTTAGCACAACCGCTTCACTCGCTCCGAGTGTCAGTTTTTCAACCGTATTGTCCTCGATCTTAATGTCTTTCATGCTGCCCGTTCCATAGACGGCAATTCCGTGGGCATTGCCGTCATCCGCTGTTGTTTTTATATCCCGGACGTGATTGTTCTTAATGGTTATATGACTGCTGGAGCCTGATACATAAATTCCCATGGCGGTTGCTTCTTCAGATGAAACAGACAGATCCTGAATTGTTAAACCGCTGATTGTTATGTCATGTTTATTGTGAATATGAATGAGCGGTGTTTCATATTCTGCGTCCGCAACTGATTCTCCGCTGATCACGACTTTTTCATTCTCATAGTTTCGAAATACGATCGGCTTTTTGTCCGTACCGCTGTGCTTCACATCGAGTGTCTCTTTATACGTACCTTCCCGAATCAGCACGGTTGTGCCGGCAACAGCCTGATTTGCGGCATGTGCCAGTGTGCGAAACGGCTTTTCTTTCGTTCCGTCATTTTGATCATTTCCATCTGGAGAAACGTATAAGCAGTTTGCTTGTTCTGCTTGTTCTGCTTCTTTTGCTCCTGTCTGATTATAAGCAAAAGCGATAACACCAGAAGCCAAAATAGCGATTGAAACAATAAAATACAATATTCTCATATTCAGCTCTCTTTTCTATTTAAAATAGATTGCTATCACAATTATAATCTATCCATTGTTGGAAAAACACCCCAAAAGATAGTAAACCAGAACAGTAAACGCCGGGAATGTTCCGCTTGCCGCGTTCTATCCAATATTGAAAAAAGCTGTCGAGATGATCTCGACAGCCTGACAGCCGGTATATTCCGGCTTGCATCTGCTACTTTACAGGGGTTTCTTGAAGTGAAATGGTTTCCACATTGTTCACTTCATAGCCAAACCAATCGTTTGCGATTTTTTTAAAACGGTCGCGGTCTCCTGTTGTTAAAAATTGATGTTCAGGAGGCAGCTGTGCTTTATTTAATAAACCGTTGTAGGATAAAATCGTGCTGACCTCTCTGGCCGTCTCATCCCCTGAAGAAATGATATTGACGCGCTCGCCCATGTAGCGCTGAATCGGCTCTTTTAAAATGGGATAATGCGTACATCCCAAAATCAGCGTATCAATGGAGGAATCCCTCAGCGGATAAAGCGAAGATCTGACAATCTCATCAGCCGTTTCGTCCAAAAATTTCCCGCTTTCCACAAACGGAACAAACATCGGACAAGCCAGGTTTTCCACCGTCAGATCGCTGTTTAATGAGAGCAGCGCTTCTTCATAAGCTCCGCTTCTGATCGTATTTTCCGTCCCGATGACGCCGATCCGCTGATTTTCCGTCACCTTGATGGCTGTTCTCGCACCCGGCTGCACCACTCCGATGACGGGTATGCCGACTGTCCGGCTGATGTCTTCCAATGCGATGGCGGTTGCCGTATTGCAGGCGATCACGAGCATTTTAATATGATGACGGGATAACAGGTAGTTTGTCATTTCCCATGTAAATGAAAGAACTTCTTTTCTGTCGCGCGGACCGTAGGGACACCTTTTTGTATCCCCAAGATAAATGATTTTTTCTTTTGGCAGCTGCCTCATGATTTCTTTTGCCACGGTTAAACCGCCGACTCCCGAATCAATGACTCCTATCGGTTGATCCAACAAAATCGCCTC
This sequence comes from Bacillus sp. KICET-3, assembly GCF_033261025.1. Taxonomy (NCBI): domain Bacteria; kingdom Bacillati; phylum Bacillota; class Bacilli; order Caryophanales; family Bacillaceae; genus Bacillus; species Bacillus sp. KICET-3. The sequence continues at coordinate 3,309,381 of NZ_CP137345.1, forward strand.
ATTTTCTATTCATTTCCTGCTGAAGTTTAATTAACAATTTTTCAAATGCGGCTGTTTCTTCTTCAGAAAACGCCTCTAACATGTTTTCCAGATAATCCTGTCTTTTTTGGATGACCTCTTGAATGATCCGCTCCCCTTCCGGTAAAAGGTGAATGCGGACGACCCGCCTGTCTGACGGGTCTTTCACCCGTTCCACAAGGCTGCTCTTCTCCATCCGGTCAATCAAATCTGTCGTCGTGCTGCACGCCAGATACATTTTCTGAGATAATTCGCCGATCGTCATATCCCCGTATTCATACAGCCACTGCAAGCCGACGAACTGCGGGGGTGTAATCGTATATTGGGTAAGAATTTCTCTTCCTTTTTGTTTGATGATGCCCGCAATATGGCGGAGTGATTTTTCAATATCCGCTATATGGTTCAAAGAAGCATTCGAATTCATGTGCTCAACCTCGCTCAACTCGTTGTTTTTCATACACAACACCCGAGTCTATTTTCCTTCTTTTCTACAAAAATTGCAAGGCTTCAACATAATATACAGGTTCCAGGAAAAATAAAACAACCGGTTCCCTTCTTTATCCAAGAAGGAATACCGGCGCAATTTAGAGCTCTAGCTCACCCATTCGAAGAAGTTCAACAACAGCTTGCGAACGGCCTTTCACACCCAATTTTTGCATGGCATTGGAAATGTGATTACGAACAGTTTTTTCACTTATAAAGAGCTCGCTTGCGATTTCCTTTGTTGTCTTGTCTTGAACGAGCAATTCGAACACTTCTCTTTCTCTTTTTGTTAGCAGCGGCTTTGATTGAAACTCTTTCTCCTTCAAGTATTGTAACCCTCCTTGCTAAGGTGAGAGCTGATCTGAAACGAATGGGTTTCGATATAGTCGTGATATCATATGAAACATACCCGAGGTCGGTGACGTTTCTGAAGGAGAAAAGGGTAACCGCTAACACCTATTTTTTGTGTTTTGAAAAAGGGTGCTTCGGCGGCAAACCGCGTCTCCCTGACGTTTCAGGCAGGCTTTTAAGGAAGGCATTTCAAGATCCATGCGATCATCCGCCATCTTTTTGTAATATAAGCGTGTTTTTTCTTTTTTTGAACAGCCTTGAGAATCTGGGCGGCGGCCTTCTCCGGAGAAGCTGCCCAAAACAGGTTTTCCGCTTTTGCAAGCGCCGTGTTGACAAAGCCTGGCTGAATTTCAGTGATCGCAATGTCAGCTCCTGCGCTTTTCACTTTTCGCCTCAGTCCCTTTACATAATGTGATACGAAAGCTTTTGAAGCGCTATAGGCGACGGCTGATCCGCTTGCTCTTAATGCGGCAACAGATGAGAGGGCGATCAAATGGCCGCGCCCATTGTGTAAGAAATGCTCCAGAAAAACGTTTGAACAAGCGGCAAACCCTGACACATTCACATCAATCGTTTCTTTTTGTTTGTGCCAGTCGATCCCGCTTTCGGTATATCCGACGCCTGAACAAATGAAAACCGCATCCACCTGCCCCAGCTCACGAATCAGTTCTTTTAACAGCATATTCGCTTGTTCAACATCAGCTACGTCAATCTTTTTGATATGTGAAAGGTTAGGCAGTTCATTCCGCAATTTGGTGAGCAGCTCTTCACGCCTGGCAGCAAGCCCCAGCACAACCCCGTTCTCTGACAGCTGTTTGGCCAGCTCTCTCCCGATCCCGGAACTCGCCCCGATCACTATTGCTTTTTTCATGTCTCTTCTCCCCTCATGATTATTTCTCAGGAAATGTGCCTAATAATTTCAGTCTTTGATCTTCCGTCCAGCTTTCGGGTTTCCCCGTATTTTTCGCAATCTGGACCATGACGGCTGTTCCTGTAAAACAGGGAGTACCCGCCTTGTTTTCCGCCAAGTAATGGAGCGTAAGCGAGGATGTTCCGACAGCTGCCGTTTTGACGCCGATTTTTAAGTTTTCATGGAGCATGACTTGCATGTGATAGTCGCACTGCTGGCTGGCCACGACCGGAATCGTCCGGCTTTCTGAATCAGCCAGATGATCCATCGTTTGAAGATGTTTAAAATAAGAAATTCTCGCTTCTTCAAAATATATGAACGGGGTCACATTATTCATGTGCCCGAACATATCCGTTTCCGAAAAGCGGACAGACACCTCCTCAAAAAAAGAAAACGACTGCCGCCATTCGGCGAATGACCCCTCAATATATGCAGGCAATTTCATTGGTTCCATCCCCTTTTTTTCATGAAAACACCTCTTCAAAACTGAAGAGGTGCGTTTCATTATTCCGTGTTGTCGCTTCCGAAGAAGTTTTTAAACGCCTGTACGGTGGTATCCCTGTTTAGTGCGGCGATTGACGTCGTCAAAGGAATTCCTTTCGGACATGCCTGCACACAGTTTTGCGAATTTCCGCAATTGGCAAGGCCGCCGTCACCCATGATCGCTTCAAGCCGTTCAGATTTGTTCATCGCTCCGGTCGGATGGGCGTTGAACAGGCGAACTTGCGAAAGCGGTGCAGGTCCCATGAAGCTTGATTTGTCATTGACGTTTGGACAAGCTTCAAGACAGACGCCGCATGTCATGCATTTTGACAGCTCGTAAGCCCACTGCCGTCTTTTTTCCGGCATTCTCGGCCCCGGCCCCAGATCATATGTGCCATCGATCGGCACCCAAGCTTTGACTTTCTTTAAGGAATCAAACATCCGGCTCCTGTCTACCTGAAGATCGCGAACAACCGGAAATGTTTTCATCGGCTCAAGGCGGATCGGCTGTTCGAGCTGGTCGATCAGCGCTGTGCACGATTGTCTCGGTTTTCCGTTAATGACCATGGAACATGCGCCGCACACTTCTTCCAGACAGTTCATATCCCAGGCAATCGGCGTCGTTTTTTCTCCTTTTGCATTGACCGGATTTCTTCTGATTTCCATTAATGCAGAAATGACGTTCATGTTTGGACGGTAAGCAATTTCAAACTCTTCCTGGTAAGGACTGGACTCCGCTGTATCCTGACGAGTGATGATAAACTTGATTGTCTGATTTTCACTCATGATTTCGCCACCTTTTTCTTCGAGTAATCCCGTTTACGCGGTGCGATTAATGAAACATCGACATCCTCATAATGGAATTTCGGGGCTTCAAAATCGCCTGCATGTTTCGCCATTGTCGTTTTCAGCCATTCCTCATCATTTCGTTCAGGGAAATCCGGTTTATAATGGGCGCCGCGGCTTTCGTTCCGGTTGTATGCGCCGAGTGTGATCACCCTTGCGAGCTGCAGCATGTTCCGCAGCTGACGCGTGAATACCGCTCCTTGGTTGCTCCATTTCGCCGTATCATTGATATTGATGCTGCTGTAGCGTTCCATGAGCTCCTGGATTTTTTCATCCGTTTGCAGAAGCTTGTCATTGTAGCGGACGACCGTCACATTGTCAGTCATCCATTCGCCGAGCTCTTTATGAAGCACATAAGCATTTTCATTGCCGTCCATCTTCATAACGTCCGCCCATTTTTCTTCTTCTTTTCTGATGTATGAATCATAGAGAGACGAAGATAAGTCCTCTGCGGATGTTTCAAGCCCTTGAATGTATTCAACGGCTTTAGGCCCGGCCACCATTCCGCCGTAGATCGCGGACAAGAGCGAATTCGCGCCAAGACGGTTTCCGCCGTGCATGGAGTAATCGCATTCGCCTGCGGCAAACAGCCCCGGAATGTTTGTCATTTGGTCGTAGTTGACCCAAAGTCCGCCCATTGAGTAGTGAACCGCAGGGAAAATTTTCATCGGCAGCTTGCGGGGGTCGTCCCCCATGAATTTTTCATAGATTTCAATAATGCCGCCAAGCTTGATATCAAGCTCTTTCGGATCTTTATGAGAAAGATCGAGATACACCATGTTTTCGCCGTTGATTCCGAGCTTCTGTCTGACGCAGACATCGAAAATTTCGCGAGTCGCGATATCACGCGGGACAAGGTTTCCGTATGCCGGATATTTTTCCTCAAGAAAGTACCAAGGTTTCCCGTCTTTATAGGTCCAGACCCGGCCGCCTTCGCCACGCGCCGATTCACTCATCAGCCTCAGCTTGTCATCACCCGGGATGGCCGTCGGGTGGATTTGGATGAATTCACCGTTCGCATAATATGCGCCCTGCTGGTAGACGATTGAAGCCGCTGATCCTGTATTGATCATGGAGTTCGTCGATTTTCCGAAGATGATTCCCGGTCCGCCGGTCGCCATGATGACGGCGTCCGAACGGAACGATTCAATTTCCATTGTCGTCAAATTTTGCGCGACGATGCCGCGGCACTTCCGATCATCATCAAGTACGGCGCCAAGAAATTCCCAGCCTTCATATTTGGAAACAAGCCCCGCAACTTCAAAGCGGCGGACCTGCTCATCAAGCGCATAAAGAAGCTGCTGACCTGTCGTTGCCCCGGCATACGCCGTTCTGTGATGCTGCGTTCCTCCGAAGCGGCGGAAATCGAGCAGCCCTTCCGGTGTCCTGTTGAACATGACCCCCATGCGGTCGAGCAGATGAATGATCGATGGCGCAGCCTCGCACATCGCTTTTACCGGCGGCTGGTTTGCCAAAAAGTCCCCGCCGTAAACCGTATCGTCAAAATGCTCCCAAGGGGAGTCTCCTTCACCTTTCGTATTAACCGCTCCGTTGATTCCGCCCTGCGCACATACTGAATGCGACCGTTTCACCGGAACGATTGAAAATAGTTTTACACTTGTTCCTGCTTCCGCAGCTTTAATGGTCGCCATCAGACCCGCAAGTCCTCCGCCGACGACGATAATGCTTGAGTTGCTCATGCCAGCCCCACTCCCTCTAGTAATCTAGTTCTTTTACACAAATGCCAAAATCGCTCTCAGCCCTACATAGGACAGCACAACAAAGACTCCCATTGTCACAAACGTGGAAATTCGCTGTGAACGCGGAGAAACCGTAATTCCCCAAGTGACAGCAAACGACCATAAACCGTTTGAAAAGTGGAAGATCGTTGAGAGGACACCTACAATGTAAAAGCCGAGCATGATCGGGGAGCTCAGAATATCAGCCATCATGTCAAAGTTTACCTCTGCCCCCATTTGGGCGGCAATCCGCGTTTGCCAGACATGCCAGCTGACAAAAATTAAGGTGATGATTCCTGTAACCCGCTGCAGAATAAACATCCAGTTTCTAAAGTAGCCGAATCTGTTCGCATTATTTTTCGCCGTAAACGCTATGTATACACCATAAACAGCATGATAAATCAGCGGAAGGAAAATCACGAAGATTTCCAACGCGTACCTGAACGGCAGGTTCTCCATAAAATGAGCGGCGTTGTTAAACGCCTCTTCTCCGCTTGCCGCAAAGTGATTGACAACCAAATGCTGGATGAGAAATATGCCCACCGGTATGACGCCAAGCAAAGAATGCAGTCTTCGATACACAAACTCTCTGTTCCCGGCCATTGCTTTACCCCCTAGTTGATAAGTGCAGTAAAATTGAAAGGTCTCCTATCCCCCGTCCTGTTTCAAATATCGCACTTTGTTAAGTTTTTATGACAATTTCATTTTACTCCTATGAGAAAAAAGCGTCAAGAAAACGCGTACATAAATTGAAATTTTCTAACATCTCACGAAATTTCAGAAATTTTTATTTTATTAAAATATAAATATATCAGATTTTTTTCTTTTGAAATTGCATGTCCGCGCTGTAATCTTCCCCCCCATTTAAGCTATAATAAACGAAGGAAAGAGGGGAGACATTGGATATGAACAAATATGAAGCAAACTTAGCGCAATTAAAAGAGCTGGAAGTCTCCGCATATGCCTATGAATTAATCAGGGAAGTGGTTCTTCCGGATATGCTGGGACAAGACTATGCCGACATGATGTATTGGGCCGGGAAAAACCTCGCCCGGAAGTTTCCGCTGGAATCATGGGAAGACATCCCTGCGTTTTTTCATGATGCAGGATGGGGAACGCTCACGATGGTTCATTCAAAAAAACAGGAACTTGAATTTGAACTTGAAGGCCCGCTGGTCTCCAATCGTCTCAAATTTCAAAAAGAACCCTGCTTTCAGCTTGAAGCCGGGTTTATCGCCGAACAAATCCAGCTGATGAACGAGCATATTGCCGAATCGTATGAACAAGTCAAAAAAAGAGCCGGAAAAGTCGTGTTAACGGTGAAATGGGATTTCAAAGATCCGGCTTGATCAAAAAGGGCTGCATGACATGACCGGCAGCCCTTTTGCAATAAGGTCAAAAGGCTTTGAATCCGCCTTCACTTTTTGGAGCCCATCCCTTCATTCCTTCAGCCAATAGTCATACTGCTTTTCCGCTTTATCCGACACCGACAAAAAGCTTGTGAATCGACCTCCTCATAAACCGGTCTGCCTTTATTTTTTTCTTATAAAAACACGCCCCGCCGACTGTCGAAATTCCGATATTCCCATGAACGGGCCAATAGATCTATAGGATTTCAGCGATATTATCATAAATAAGATTCAAATCTATGGTCATGATGGCACAAATTCCGAACTCCCTGTTATTAATAAAAGAAAGACATCCTAGAGGAGCCCCTCTAGGATGTTTTAATTGGCGGGAATACTGACTTTCGACAATTCAAAAGCATCATGCAACGCTTCGACCGCTTTCACCATATCGTTTTCATTGATCACGGTGGAGACTTTGATCTCAGACGTGCTGACCATTTTGACCTGGATGTTTTTTTCGGCAAGCACGGCGAACATTTCAGCGGCCACGCCCGGGTTGGAGATCATGCCGGACCCAACGATGGATACTTTGGCAAGCCTGTTTTCCGTCTCAATCTGTTCGTAGTCGAGCGCGTCTTTGTATTCTTCCAAAACCTCCACAGTTCTTGACAAGTCTTCCGTTTTCACGGAGAAGGATATCGACGTTTTGCTCGTGCTTGTGACGGATTGAATGATGATATCCACATTGATATTTTGTTTGGCGAGCGTTGTGAAAATCGTCGACAGCGTTGTCAGACCGCTTGAGAGGCCGCACACCGTGACGCGGGTAATTTGATCTTCAAACGCAATCCCTCTTACGACTAAATTTTCTTCCATTGATGATTCCTCCTCGATTAATGTTCCGGCTTCTTTTTCGGTGCTTGAACGGACCTCTAACGGGACCTGATAGTTTTTCGCGAATTCAACGGCTCTCGGATGAAGCACGCCCGCGCCAAGATTAGCGAGCTCAAGCATTTCGTCGTAGGAGATTCCGGCAAGCTTTCTCGCTGTCTTGACATAGCGGGGGTCTGTCGTGAAAACGCCTGGCACGTCTGTGTATATGTCGCATTTATCAGCTTTTAAAGCGGCAGCAAGCGCAACCGCCGTCGTATCGGAGCCTCCCCTTCCGAGCGTGGTGATTTCCCCGCCGTCTGTGATCCCCTGAAACCCGGCGACAACGACGATTTTCCCTTCTTTCAACCGCTCTTTCAGCCTGGTTGTCTCGATATCGGCGACCCTTGCGTTGCTGTGAATATTTTCGGTTTGGATGCCCGCCTGCCAGCCGGTATATGAAACGGCATCATATCCTTTTTCCTGCAAAGCCATTGTCAAGAGGGAAATCGTCACCTGTTCTCCGGTTGAAAGCAACATGTCCATTTCCCTGCGGCTCGGCTGCTCGGTGATTTCTTTGGCAAGACTGACGAGGGAATCCGTCGATTTTCCCATGGCGGAAACAACGACAATGACGTTATGCCCCCGCTTTTTTTCTTCAATGGCGCGGTTTGCGGCATTCAATATTTTTTCCACTGATCCTACTGACGTTCCGCCAAATTTTTGGACGATGAGACCCATATTTACCACCCTTTTTGTTTTCAGTCGTGTTTTCTTATGTATGAAGAAGAAAGCTGGATCGGCGTTAAAAAACAAAAAAGCAATGAGAGAATTCCCTCATTGCTTTTAATCAACCAAAAATGCCGATGATCCTAAACAACGAGATAGCTCTCCAAGAAAGCGAATTTCTTGACAGCCTCACATTTATTCAATGTAAAGCCAGCATGTAAAACGAATGGAGTTTTACCCGCTTCGGCGACGCTCCCCTTTCAGCTTTCTTCATCGAAATCCATCTTTCTCAGAAAGCTTACTCTTGAAGTTCGCACCTCTATCTTCACCATATAACACGATCTTATTATGAAATTAGTACAAATTCTATCAGATTCCTGTAAAAAGTCAATGTTATTTTTTCAGCGCCTCGAAAATCAATTGCGCCGTCTTCAGCGGAATGCCGGCTTTTTGAATGTCTTCCACGCTTGCTTCCTTCATTTTTTTGACGGAGCCGAATTGTTTTAGCAGCAGCTTTTTCCGCTGCTCGCCGACACCCGGAATTCCGTCAAGCACCGATTGGAAAGCGCTTTTTCCCCTCAGCTGCCTGTGAAAGCTGATGGCAAACCTGTGCACCTCATCCTGAATGCGCTGAAGCAAATAAAATTCCTGGCTGTTCCGTTCAAGCTGAACGATTTCAAGCGGATCGCCGATCAGAAGGTTCGATGTTCTGTGCTTGTCGTCTTTTACCAGACCGGCGACCGGAATATCGAGGTTGAGCTCATTTTCAAGTACGTCGACGGCAGCTGAAACCTGGCCTTTCCCTCCGTCAATCAAAATCAAATCGGGCAGCGGCAGGTTTTCTTTCAGCACCCTTGTGTATCTCCTTCTGACCACTTCACGCATTGATCCGTAGTCGTCAGGTCCTTCGACCGTTTTAATTTTATATTTGCGGTATTCTTTTTTGTTTGGCTTTCCGTCAAGAAATACGACCATGGCAGAAACGGGGTTTGTTCCTTGAATATTGGAATTGTCGAACGCTTCAATTCTGTACGGCGTATAGATGCCCAGCGCTTTGCCCAGTTTTTCAATCGCGCCGATCGTCCGCTCTTCATCTCGTTCGATCAGCGAAAATTTCTCTTTCAAGGCGAGCTTCGCGTTTTTATGGGCAAGGAGAAGCAGATCTTTCTTCGCCCCCCTTTTCGGCTGGCGGACGTTTACATCCAAAAACTCCTCAATCATGTCTTTATCGACGCTGTCAGGCACCAAAATTTCCTTCGGAAGAAAATGATTGTTTTTGGAATAGAACTGGCCGATGAACGTTAAAAATTCCTCATCCGCTTCCCTGTATAAAGGGAACATGCTGACATCCCTTTCAATCAGTTTTCCCTGTCTGATGAAAAAGACCTGAACGCACATCCAGCCTTTGTCATACGAGTAGGCAAATACATCGCGGTCCACCATATCATTCAGCATCATTTTTTGTTTTTCCATCGTTGACTCGATATGGGCAATCTGATCGCGGTATTCCTTCGCCCTTTCAAACTGCAGGTTTTCCGAGGCTTCGAGCATCTTCTCTTCAAGTTCTTTTTTGACCTCTTTATAGCCGCCCTTTAAAAAACGGGTAATGTCTTCAGTCAGCTCTCTGTTCGTCTCCTCAGTCACGTCATAGACACACGGCGCCAGACACTGGCCGAGATGATAGTACAGACAGACGCGGTCAGGCAGCTTCGCGCATTTCCTCAGCGGGTAAAGGCGGTCGAGCAGTTTTTTCGTCTCCCTTGCGGCTTGCACATTCGGGTATGGGCCGAAATAGCGGCCTTTGTCTTTTTTGACCTTCCGCGTGACGATCAGTTTTGGATGCCGTTCATTCGTTATTTTGATAAAAGGATAGCTTTTATCATCCTTGAGCATTACATTATATTTCGGATCATATTTTTTGATTAAGTTCATTTCGAGAATGAGCGCTTCGATATTTGATGAAGTGACAATGTATTCAAAGTCTTCGATTTCACTGACGAGCCTCTGTGTTTTCGCATCGTGGGAGCCGCTGAAATAGGAGCGGACCCTGTTTTTTAATATTTTTGCTTTCCCCACGTAGATCACGGTCTGCTGCCTGTCTTTCATTAGATAGCAGCCCGGCTGATCGGGAAGAAGGGCAAGCTTTTCTTTGATTGTTTTATTCATCAAAAATCCTTCCTTGTTTCGGCGTTTTTCATACTTTCAGTTTATCATGACCGACCACATGTTCTCCACAATTGGAGGCCTCACCTGGGAGAAAATCGGCATATCCATATGAAAAAAGCGATCCCTCTGGAATCGCCTTTTTCTCCGTTTATATCTTACAAATGTTTGTTGACAAGCTCTTCAAGCGCTTCTTTTGGCTTAAAGCCGACGGATGTTTCAACAACTTCGCCGTCCTTGAATATGAGAAGAGTCGGGATGCTCATCACACCGTATTTGCCGGCTGTTTCCTGGTTTTCGTCAACATCGATTTTTACGATTTTCAGTTTGTCGCCCATTTCCTGATCCAGCTCTTCAAGTACAGGAGCGATCATTTTGCATGGTCCGCACCAAGGAGCCCAAAAATCGGCGAGAACGACGCCTTCACTTGTTTCAGATGAAAATGTTTGATCAGTTGCTTTTACGATAGCCATTCTTTCATTCCTCCAATTGTGAAATTATGCTTTTTAGTATAGCATCTCCCTTTGGTTCACGCTAACATAATGCTTGAGTATACGTTTCCCTATCCGCAGAGTTTTAGACATACTGATTTTCAGCTGCTGGCAAAAATGCGGGATACCCCATTTTATTTCCGGCTGATGGTGAATGTGCCTAACAAAAAACCGGCCTTGCCGGCCGGTTTTTTCAAGTGCTGACGCTCAGCTTTTTAAATTCTTCAGTCAAAAGAGGGACGATTTCAAACAAATCTCCGACAATGCCGTAGTCTGCAATCTTGAAAATATCAGCTTCAGGATCTTTGTTGATGGCGACGATGATTTTGCTGTTTGACATCCCGGCGAGATGCTGAATCGCTCCCGAGATCCCGCAGGCGATATAAAGATCCGGTGTCACGACTTTCCCGGTTTGGCCGATTTGCAGGGAATAATCGCAGTAATCTGCATCACACGCCCCCCTTGAAGCCCCGACTGCACCCCCGAGCACATCCGCCAGTTCCTGCAGCGGCTTGAAGCCGTCAGCGCTTTTCACCCCGCGTCCGCCGGCGACGATGATTTTCGCTTCGGATAAATCGACGCCTTCGGATGTTTTTTTCACCACGTCTTTAATGATCGTTCTGATGTCTGTTATATTGACCGGCATGCTTTCGACCGCGCCCGTCCGGCTTTCGTCCTGAGCGAGCGGTGCAATGTTGTTCGGCCTGATCGTCGCGAAAATCGTTTCGTCTTCAGAAATGATCTTTTCAAACGCTTTCCCTGAATAGATCGGCCTCGTAAAGACGACATTCCCCCCAGCCACGCTGACGTCGATGGCATCTGAGATCAGCCCCGTCCCTAAGCGGGCCGCAAGCTTCGGAGTAAAGTCTTTTCCCATTGATGTATGTCCGGCGATGATGGCATCAGGGTTTTCTTTTTCGAGGATCGGCAAAAATGCTTGCGCATAGCCGTCCGATGTGTAATGCTTGAGCATCTGATCCTCGGCCGTCAGCACCTTATCAGCGCCGTGCTGAATCAGTTCGGACGCATATTGTGAAACGCTTTCACCGATCAGAACCCCGATCACCTCTCCTCCTTCGGCAATCGTTTTCCCCGCGGCGATCGCTTCAAAGGTGACATTTCTTAATGAGCCGTCCCGGCATTCTCCCAATACGATAACTTTTTTGCTCATACCCATTTCCCCCTGTATTTTGATGACCGTGTTTTGGCTTTCCCTTTTTCGCCTCAAATCACTTTGGCTTCGCTTCTCAGCAGCGACACAAGGTCTGCCGCCTGCTGCTCCGGTTCTCCCGCAAGGATTTTGCCGGCTTCTTTTTGCGGAGGCAGAAAGCGTTCGATCGTCTTTGTTTTCGCGGCAACATCTTCTTCGTCAATATCGAGGTCGTCAAGCTCAAGTTCATCAAGAGGCTTTTTCTTCGCTTTCATAATCCCCGGAAGCGAAGGATAGCGCGGTTCATTTAAGCCCTGCTGGGCGGTTGCGACAAGCGGAAGTGACGTCTGAACCACTTCAAGATCCCCCTCTGCATCGCGTTCCGCTTCAACATCGCTGCCGTTTACCGTCAGCTTTGTGATCGTTGTGACGCACGGAATGCCAAGCAGCTCGGCCAACCGCGGCGCAACCTGGCCCGATCCGCCGTCAATCGCCACATTTCCGCCGAGAATGATGTCGTATTCCCTGTCTTTCAAATAATGATAAAGGATGACTGATGCTGTATATTGGTCGGCGTCTTCCAGGTCGTCTTCAATATTGATCAAAACGGCTTTGTCGCACCCCATCGCAAGGGCTGTTCTAAGCTCTTTTTCAGCTTCCTCTTCACCGACGGTGACGACCGTAATCTCGCCGCCGTGCTTCTCCTTTAATTGGAGCGCTTCTTCAATCGCGTATTCGTCGTACGGGTTGATGATGAACTCCGCTCCGTCCTGACTGATTTCCCCTTGTTCAATCTGAATTTTTTCTTCCGTGTCAAACGTGCGCTTCATTAAGACGTAAATGTTCATATTCACTTTATCCCCCTTGTTTTTCCGTTTGTTACTCCCCTTTGAAATGCGGCTTGCGCTTCTCCAGAAAGGCTTGAATCCCTTCTTTTGCGTCTTCTGAACGGAACGCTTCGCCAAAGTGCTTTCCTTCAAGCTTCAGGCTTCCTTCATAGGAATAAACCTTGCTTGAATAGAGAAGCTCGATCACATAAGCAAGCGTCTGCGGGCTTTTTTCGGCAAATTTCCCGGCCAGCTCTTTCGCTTTCTGAAGGACTTCTGCCTCGTCTTTCGCCAAAATGGTGACGAGTCCGTAGGCAAACGCTTCTTTTCCGGAAATCGGCTCAGATGTTCCGATCATTTCAAGCGCCTTGGCCGTGCCAACATACTTCGGAAGCCGCTGTGTCCCCGCAAATCCCGGAATAATTCCCAGGTTCAATTCCGGAAGGCCGAGCTTTGCATCCTCTGTGGCAATCCGGATGTGGCAGGCCATCGCCAGCTCAAGACCGCCGCCGAGAGCAGCCCCGTGAATGGCGGCGATGATCGGCTTTGGAAACGACTCCACCTTTTCAAACATCTGCTGTCCTTTATCGGCAAGAGCCGAATAATCAGATCCGTCCATCAATGAAGTAAATTCTTTAATATCGGCACCCGCCGAGAAAAATCTTCCTTCTCCGTGTATGATGATGCTTCTTATATTCCGGTCCTCGGCAAGCTGGTCAAGACTTGCTGAAAGGTCGTCGAGCACTTTTGTAGAAAGCGCATTTGCCGGCGGATGCTGAATCGTTATGACGGCAACATGGCCGCCTTTTGTCAATGATAATGTACCCATGATTATTTCTCCTCCTTGTTCCCATGGCTGAAACCGTGGATCAGCAATTCGTGAATGCTGTCTGCCAGCTGCGGCAGATCATATTTTTGGTCGTTCATCACCCAGGTTGTCACGGTCTCATCGACGGTTCCGAAAATCATCTGTTTCGCCAGCCGTACATCGAGCGTGCTTTTGAATTCCCCCGCCTCGATTCCTTCGGTGATGATGTCCTCTAAAATCGTTAAATAGCCCTTCAGGATTTCGTTGATTTTCAGGCGGAGCTCCCGATGCGACTGTCTTAATTCAAGCTGGGTCACAATCGCCAGATGCCTGTCTCCGCTGAGCAGCTCAAAGTGCTTTCTGATGAACAACGCGAGCTTCTCAGTGGCCGAGTGCTTTGTTTTCATTTCCTCGTTCATTTGTTCAATAAATTGGCCCATTTTTACTTTGAACAGCGAAATAAGAATATCCTCTTTATTCTTAAAATAAAGATAGATGGTTCCGTCCGCCACGCCGGCCTGCTTGGCAATCTTTGAAACCTGTGCCTGATGGTATCCGTTTTCTGCAATCACAATAACAGCTGCGTCGATAATCTGCATATACTTCGGTCTCTTTTGTTTCAATTGGCTTCGTTCCTTTCCGCTTAATGAATGAGTATTCATTCATAAGTTAATCGTAAATAAATAAATGCGCTTTGTCAAGCGATATAAAGAACTTCGTCCTCATCCGCCGCCAACTGCAGGCGGCAGACGTCGGATCTCATATGTTCGCTTTTTCCCCGTGGACAAGCGCTCTTCTTAAAATCTTCCCCACCGCCGTTTTTGGAAGCTCATCCCTGAACTCGTATACTTTCGGCACTTTGTATGAAGCCAGACGCGATCTGGCATATTCGTCCAATTCCTTTTCTGTAATTGTAACATGATCCTTTAAAACGACAAAGGCCTTAACAGTTTCTCCTCTGTATTCGTCGGGAATTCCCGCTACGACAGCCTCCTGCACAGCTTCATGTTCATAGAGCACCTCTTCGATTTCACGGGGATAAATATTGTACCCGCCGGCGATGATCAGATCTTTCTTCCGGTCGACGATATAAAAGAAGCCGTCCTTATCCATGTAGCCGATATCTCCTGTAAAAAGCCAGCCATCCCGGAGAACGGCTGCGGTTTCTTCATCATTGTTCCAGTAGCCCTTCATGACCTGCGGACCTTTCACAATGATTTCTCCATGCTCATAAGGTCCGAGAAAACCGCCGGTTTCTTCAGAATAGATGGCGGCGTCTGTTCCCGGCCACGGACAGCCGATGCTTCCCGCTTTATTTTGATCCCAAATAAAATTGGCATGTGTGACCGGTGACGCCTCAGACAGTCCGTATCCTTCGACCAGCTTTCCGCCGGTGGCCTTTTCGAACTGCTGCTTGACTTCGACAGGCAGTGCGGCCGATCCGCTTAGACAGCTTTTGATGGATGAGAGGTCATAGCGGTGCACATCAGGGTGGTTCAGCAGACCGATATAGATGGTGGGCGCGCCCGGAAAAATGGTCGGTTTTTCTTTATCGATCGTTTTCAGAGCCATGCCCGCGTCAAACCTCGGCAGCAGGATCATTTCATACCCCTGCCTGATCGTAAAATTTAATACGGACGTCATCCCGTATACATGAAAAAACGGGACGATTCCAAGCACTTTTTCATTTCCTTTTTTCAAACGGTAAAACCATGCCGCACACATTTCCATATTGGCCAAAATATTCCGATGGGAAAGCATGACGCCTTTCGGTGTGCCTGTCGTGCCTCCGGTATATTGCAGCACCGCTATATCATGAGCGGGGTCAGCGGCGATTTCCGGCGGTTGAGCCGGGACGGGCCGCTTCATGATCGTCCGGAATAGATGTGTCGTTTCATTTTCCGTTATTTCAATGGAAAACTGCTGCTGTTTTTTTTGGACAATCGGATAGAGCAGATTTTTAGGAAAAGGAAGGTATTCTTTTATGCTCGTAACAATGATATGCCTTACATTTGTTAACGCTTTCATTTTAAAAGCCGCCGGGTATAGCATATCAAGGGTGATGATGATTTCGGCTCCGCTGTCTTTCAGCAAATGTTCAAGCTCCCTTTCCGTGTAGAGAGGATTTGTCTGCACGACGATTCCTCCGGAGAAAAGAACGCCGTAATACGCAATGACAGCCTGAGGGCAGTTCGGCAGCATAATCGAAACCCTGTCTCCTTTTTTCATGCCGAGAGACAATAAATAATCTGCCATTTTTAAAGCTTCTTCATATACTTGCCGATATGTTCGTTTCTTTCCGAGAAAATAAATCGCTGGTTTTTCAGAAAACTGTTGGGCGGATTGTTGCAGGATGGATTGCAGTGTTTTGTCTTCAAAGTGAAGATCATGAGGAATTTGCTCGGGATAATGACGCAGCCACGGCTTTTCTGTCGGCATAAGACCCCCCCTTAACAAAATAGTCTCGATTTCAGTATATCAAAACAATATTCAGAAAGTAATAATTTTTTATGTAAAGAAAGAAGACGCCCCTTCAGGCGCCTCCTTTCTTAAGTGTAAAACACAATATAAATAAGTCCGATGATCACAAATATTCCGGCAGCACAGAACAGGATTTTCGCTAATTTCTCCATGGTTGTCCCCTTTAGATTCCGGAGGCCACGACGAATGACAGGCCGACGGAGATCACAAATGAAATGAAGCCGACGGCGCGGTTGTCGTTTTCAATTTCCTTGTCGATTTTGAACCGCGGCGTCAGAAATTCAAAAATGAAATAGCCGATCAACAGCAGTGCGAAACCGAATAGTCCCCAGCCCATCATTTGCAGCAGTGAATTATGCTGGCTGATCGATTTTTGGAGCACGTTGGCGATGCCTAAAATTTTTCCGCCTGTGGCCATTGCCACCGCCACATTTCCTTTTTGAATTTCCTCCCAGTTTTTGTACGAGGTGACGAGCTCAAAAATGCTCAAGAATATCACCAGACAAAGAATAGAAACGCTGTAATAGGCGGCGATCTCCACAAGGTCGTTTTCCCAAAACTCTTTCATGTTTCCAGACTCCCTTTTTATTTTAGTTCGACAATCGTAACTCCTGATCCTCCCTCTCCCGCTTCGCCGAACCGGGAGTTTTTCACATTGCGGTGGGATTTCAAGAGATCTTGAACACCCTTCCTAAGAGCGCCGGTTCCTTTTCCGTGAATGATCGATACCCGTGGATATCCTGCAAGCACCGCGTCATCCAAATACTTTTCAACCCGGTGAAGCGCGTTTTCATAGCGCTCTCCCCTGAGGTCGAGTTCCAGTGAGACGTGATAATCCTTGCCTTTGACTTTGGCGATCGATTGTTGTTTTTCGGGTTCTGGCGCTGATTTCAAGAATTCAAGATCCTTTTCTTTCACTTTCATCTTCAAGATGCCGATTTGCACATTCCATTCATTTGCGTCCGTTTTTTCAAGCAGCGTTCCTTTTTGGCCAAAGGTCAGGACCTTTACTTCATCACCCGGTTTTAGTGCGCGCTTGTCCATTTTTTTCTGAACGGGCTTTTTTGTTTTTTCAAACGAAGGCACCGCTTCTTCAAGACGTTTCTTAGCGTCAATCAATTCGTGGTCTTTAAACGCTTTATGATCTTCTTTTATCATTCTCAGCGACTGGATGATTTCATCTGCTTCTTTCACGGCTTCCCTGACTTTTTCGGCCGCTTTTTGTTCGGCTTCTTCATAGAGCCTGTCTTTTTTCTCCTGCCACTCGCTGATTTGCCTTTTCAGGTCGCGGTGAAGGGTTTCGGCTTCCGCCCGGATCGCTTCTGTTTCGGCAAGCTCTGTTTCCGCGCGTTTCTTGCTGTCTTCCAGCGACGCGATCATCGTGTCGACTTCATTGTGTTCGGCCGTCATTTCAGCTTTCGCGCGGCCGATCAAATGATCAGGCAAACCGAGGCGCTTTGAAATTTCAAACGCATTGCTTCGCCCCGGCACCCCGATTAACAGCTTATACGTCGGAGATAAGGTTTCGATGTCAAATTCGACGCTCGCATTGATGACATTGTCGCGGTTGTAGCCGTAGGCTTTCAGCTCCGGATAATGGGTCGTCGCAATGACGCGGGCGCCGGTCTGGTACACTTCGTCAAGGATGCTGATGGCAAGGGCCGCTCCTTCCTGGGGATCAGTACCGGCCCCGAGCTCATCAAACAGCACAAGGCTGTTTTCCGTCATGTCCTTTAAAATATCGACGATATTCACCATGTGTGACGAGAACGTACTCAAGCTTTGTTCAATCGACTGTTCATCCCCGATATCTGCAAAAACCTGGTCAAATACAGCGGTTTCCGAACCTTCCCCGGCCGGAACGTGAAGTCCGGACTGCGCCATCAGGGTCAGCAGGCCGAGTGTTTTCAGCGTAACCGTTTTTCCGCCCGTATTCGGACCGGTGATGACAATCGTGGTATATTCCCCGCCGAGCTCAATATCATTCGGAACGACCTGATCGGCGGGCAAAAGCGGATGGCGGGCTTGAATGAGGCGGACATAGCCGTCCGCATTGACGATCGGCTTAACCGCCTTTGTCGCCTTCGCGTATTTCGCTTTTGCGAATATAAAGTCAAGGGTCTGCAGGACCTTGACATTGTGAAAAAGCTCATCTGTATGCTCTGCCGTCTTGTCTGTCAGCATGCGCAAAATCCGTTCGATTTCCTGCTTTTCATTTACTTTTGCCTGGCGAAGCGAATTGTTCATATCCACAATCACCTGAGGCTCGATAAACAGCGTCGCCCCCGAAGATGACTGATCATGCACAATTCCCCCGTAGCTTGACCTGTATTCCTGTTTAACAGGAATGACGAAACGGTCGTTTCGAATCGTAATGATCGTGTCTGAAAGCATTTTCTGCGCGGAAGAGGAGCGCAGCATCGCTTCCAGCCTGTCCCTGATTCTTGATTCAAGCGTCCTCAGCTGCGTCCTGATCCCCCTTAAGCTCTCTGATGCATGGTCAAGCACTTCTCCATGGTCATCGATGCATGAGTTAATGTCTTTTTCCAAGTCTGACAGCGGAATCAGCTTTTCCGCATATTGATGGAGAAACGGGATCTCAACGCCGTCTTCAAACAGGCCCTCAAGAAAATGCTTCATCTGTTTGGCAGCATATAACAGGCCCGATATTTCCGTAAACTCAGCCGGGCTTAACAGACTGCCGATTTCGGCACGTTTTAACGCTTTTCTGATGTCTGACAGGCCGCCAAAAGGGGCGCTGCCTTTTAGGCGCAGGACAGTCCCCGCCTCATCGACTTCTTCCTGCAGCTTTTTGACCTCCTCCAATGAACGGGAAGGCTTAAGGTCAAAGAGCATCTCCTTCCCTAATGAAGATGCCGCATGCTCTGCAAGCTGCTCTTTTACTTTATGAAATTCAAGTGCTGATAGCGCTTTTTGCTGCAAAATCAATTAAACCTCCTTAAGATCGGCGGCGAGACAAAAATGCACGGACTTCGTCAAGAGAACGGGCATTCAATACGTTCGCTTTTCCGGTCCATCCTTTTCTCGCTGCCGTCACGCCCGTTTTCATATCTTCAAGCATCGCGGTGCTGTGGGCGTCCGTATTAATGACAAGCGTGACCCCGGCGGCATTTGCTTTGAGCAGATGCTCCATTCTGAGATCGAGCCGAGCAGGATTGGCATTCAGCTCCAACGCTGTATTCGTTTTTTTCGCCAGCTCGATCAGCCGGTCGATATCCACTTCATACCCAGACCTTCTGCCGATGAGCCGGCCGGTTGGGTGGGCGATAATATCAACGTGCTGATTGTTGAGCGCGTTTTCGAGCCGCTTCATAATGACGTGCTCGGGCTGTGAAAAGCTTGAATGGATAGATGCAATGACAAGATCCATTTCCGCCAGCAGCTCATCGTCATAGTCGAGAGAGCCGTCAGGCAGTATATCCATCTCAACGCCTTTAAATATGTGAAAATCGGTAAATTCCTTGTTCAATTCATCAATTTCTTTCGCCTGCATACGAAGCCTTTCCGGCGTTAAGCCGCCTGCGACTTTTAAATATTGCGAGTGATCGGTGATCGCCATATACTGATACCCTTTTGCCATGCAGGCCTCAGCCATTTCCCTGATCGAAAACGCACCGTCGCTCCATGTCGAGTGCATATGGAGATCTCCTTTAATATCTTGCTCGGAAATCAGCCCGATATCGTCGCTGTACTGTTCGACTTCTTTCCCCGTTTCCCTCAGCTCGGGCGGGATAAAAGGAAGGCCAAAATGGGCGAAAAACTCCTTCTCGCTTGAGAAGGTTTGGATGTCCCCTGTTTCGATCGTCTCGACTCCGTACTCGCTGATTCTTTCGCCTCTTTCTTTCGCAAGCTGGCGCATCTTTATATTGTGATCTTTTGACCCGGTAAAATGATGCAGCGTCGTCGGAAACTGCTCTTCGGTCACAAGCCTGAAATCGGCGCTGATTTCGTATTCAAACGCAAATGTCAGCGATACTTTCGTATCTCCGCTGGCAATGACCTCTTTTATATTTGAAAGCTTCAGAAGCCCTTCGCGGACAAGAGCAGGGTCTGTGACAGCCATAATATAGTCAAGATCTTTCACTGTTTCTTTGGCACGTCTGAGGCTTCCCGCGCGTGAAAACTTGATAAGGCCCGGCAGCCCCGCAAGCTGTTCTTCAATGACATCGGCGACGGCAAGAGCCACAGCGATCGGATACCGTTCAGGACGCTTTCCGGCTTCCCCCAGAGCCTGGAGGATTTTTTCTTCCGTTTTTTTGCCGAATCCGGCGAGCCCCTGAACCTTTTGCTGTTCACACGCTTCTTTTAACGATTCCGCGTCCGTAACACCCAATTCCTGATACAGTTTGGCTATTTTTTTGCCGCCGAGCCCCGGCAGCTTCAGAAGCGGAACAAGCCCTTCCGGAACCTCCTCTTTTAAACGCTCCAGCGTGCTGGATGCACCATGGTCCATATATTCCTTAATGACGGCGTACGTCCCTTTGCCGATTCCGGAAAGAGACATCATATCGTCGATTTCGGAGAGGCTGCGGTCATCTTGTTCAAGTGCCGCGGCGGCTTTTCTGAAAGCGGATATTTTAAACGGGTTGTCCCCTTTTAGTTCCATATAAATCGCAATCGTTTCAAGCAATCTGATAATATCTTTTTTATGCAACTTTTTCACCTCTTGTTTCCCCGTGTTCACCCTGTTTCCATCATACAAATTTTTGGCTGATCCTACAATCTTTCGACAAGCGAGAGGCACATTCAGCCGGAAAAAAAACTTCTCCAAGAACAGAGAAGTTTTAAAAAGATCCGTGCTGAAGCGGCAGATTGTTTAACAAGTTTGATAAATACGGGGTTTTATTGACAATGACATCCGCCAGTGCAGAGTGGGCCATCATGTTTTGCAGAACGTCGATCGGCAGAAGCGACCCGACGAACAGGACGATGAACACGAACAGGTAAATTTCCGCAAAACCGAGCACAGCTCCGAGAATTTGGTTGATTTGTTTCAAAATCGGGATTTGTGCGACAGCATCCAAAAATGACGCTGCAATCCTCAAAAGGATAATCGTCAGGAAAAATAGAATCAGAAACGCAATCATATTATAATAGGCATTTTCAATGCTTCCGCTGACAAATGTCAGAGCCGTCTGACCGCCCGTAAAGTCAGGGGACGGAATCCAGCTCAGCTTAGGCGCGAGGTCGCGACAATAGGCCCCCGCCACAGCAATCGCCGCAATAAATGTCACCAAGCGGATAAACTGGCGGATAAATCCTCTTTTCAGACCGATGAACAGACCGGACAAAAGCAAAATGATAATGATGATATCTAGCATCGTGATGTTCAATCCTTTTCTTTAATTTGTCCTTTCAATCTTTCAAATTCTTCCTTCAGCTTCAAATAATCATGCACCACATTCACCGCCGTTAATACGGCGAGTTTATTTATGTCAAGATACGGATTTTTTTCATTGATTTCTCTCATCTTATCGTCGACAATTGAAGCAACGTGCCTCATATGGCTTTTCGTTTCATCGCCGACGATTGTAAATTGCTGACCGTAGATGTCAACTGTTGTTTTCGTTTTGCGACCATCAGACAACGTTTCTCCTCCATTCCTTCCGCGAGAATCCTAGACTCTATCATAACATGTTTAGAGATTGAATGGAAAGACGAGCCCTCGGCTGTTATGATACACTTATAAAAACATCGAAAACGCCTGTTTTTATCAGCTAAAAAAGGAGATTAAACCGTGTCACATTCCGTTTTAAAAGTTCCCCAATCTGTTATTGAACGCATGAAAAGCTATTACCGGTCCGACATCACCTCTCTTTCAGTCCAGGGAGCGGTTTTTCAGGCTAAGCCCGAAGGCTGCACGATTACAGCATATCAATCCGGAAAGGTTTTGTTCCAGGGAAAAAACGCCGCAAAGGAAGCTGAACGCTGGACAGCATCGGCCGAAGCCCCGGCCGACAAAAAAACCGCCGCAAAGCCGCGCACCCCTTCCGCCTATCAGCCGCCGGAAGGTATCGGCTCCATGTCTGTCATCGGCTCCGATGAAGTCGGCACCGGCGATTATTTCGGCCCGATGACCGTCGCATGCGTTTACGCCGACAAGGCGAAGCATCCGCTTTTGCAAGAGCTCGGCGTCAAGGATTCCAAGCACCTGAAGGACCCGCAAATCGTCCAAATCGCCCGCGACCTGATCAAGACGGTGCCCTACAGCCTGCTCGTCTTAAAAAATGACAAATACAATGAACTGCAAAAAAAAGGCATGAGCCAGGGAAAAATGAAAGCCCTCCTGCACAACCAGGCGATCACACACCTGCTCAAAAAATTGGACGGAACCCGGCCTGAAGCGATTTTAATCGACCAGTTCGCAGAACCGGCCGTTTATTTTAAACACCTCGCCGGCAGAAATGCCGTTAAAGAGCGTACATATTTCAGCACTAAAGCGGAAGGCATCCACCTGGCCGTCGCCGCCGCTTCGATCATCGCGCGCTATTCATTTTTAATGGAAATGAACAAGCTTTCAAAAGAAGCCGGCATGACGCTTCCGAAAGGAGCAGGGCCGCTCGTCGATGAAGCCGCGGCAAGTCTGATCAGGAAACACGGCGAAGCAGCGCTCGGCCATTTCACGAAACTTCACTTTGCGAATACACAGAAAGCGAAGCGGCTGGCGTCGAAAAGCTGAATACGCCAAAAAGCGGGAGCTCCTGACTTTCAAGGGTTCCCGGCGATTTTGGCAGGAAGTTCGAGGACCAGTTCACGGAGTTCCAGGGAGCATTTTCGCTCGCGGCTATATCCTGTATTCATCCCGGCTCTTCGCAATAAAACTGACGATATTCTTATCTTCGATCCATTCACAGTAAATATTTGAAACGGAATCGTGTATCGTCTGGGCAGGACGTAATGAACTTCATGCTCTTACCATTATAAGGGCTATTTCTCTGTCATTTTATCTCCTGATTAATAGAATGTGATGAGGCTTTTCTTTATTAAGGTATGTACTTAGTTATATTGGAATCACTGAGATCTTCCGCATAAAAATACGCTCCGAGGCATATTTAATCTATTATATTTTCAAAGTATCGATCATCTTGATCAACTTTTTTAATAAATTCCTCCAACGAGTCGGCTATTTTTGCATTAAAAAAGAATACTGGAGATCTATCGGTTTTATTTACATTAAGTGTTAAATATACGCCTTCATTTACAAATAAAAAACAAGCCTGTCTTCATCTTCGTATATATCATCTAAATCCGGATCAAATTCGTAAATATCTTCTCTTAAAGTAATATTTGCAATAGTATGCGGATCCAACAGCCTGTTAATTGCGCTCCCATTATTACTTCTTATAAATCCGTATCCAATTTCCAAATAAAATTCCCTCAGTTCATTAGGAAATGAAAATCCTAATCTTCCTTCTGCTTCTGTAAGATCGTTTTCTTTTAACGCATAAAACGCATGCTTGCTATTTTTTATAAAATCAAATTTGCTCATTATCGTTTACCTCGCTGAAATCTTGGATAGGCCGCGGGAAACTTGTCTATTATTCCTGCTAGTTGTTCAGTGACTTATCTTATTATATGGATGCGCTCATCCTGCCGGTAAGATGACTAGGAGCCCGACGAGATTGGAGAGGAAGATGAAGAGGCAACAAACGTTGCGTCCTGAGGTCATGGCCTATTGGCATCCCGGCATCATAATCAAGTAAAAAAGCAGACCACCCGGCCTGCCTTTTTTATGTATACTGTCTGTCCCGGATTCCCGTTATCGCTTGAAATGAATTTAATATCCGGCGGTAGCCATTCCTAATACAACACCAAATAAACCACAAGCGATAGCTGCGATCATCATAATTGTGCCGTGTTGTACTTTCCCATTACTTCTTACTAGATATCCAAAAATAACTCCTCCTGCACCAAATAAAATCGGAATAAGCAGCAGTGATATACCGGTACATATCCAGCCTAAAATGATAAATGTTTGAGTATTATTGCTTGGGTTTTTTGTCATAGTCCCGATCCTTTCTGAATGGTTATTTTGCACTATTAATGATTTTATACTAAAAAAAAGAAATATGAAATAGTTTTTTCCAGCGATCCAGAAGAAAGCGATTTGATTAAAATTTATGATAGAGGGCATAAGCTGGCAAATGGCCAGGTTTTCCGGGTATCAAGGATTACAAAATAAGGCTCATAGAGGCAACGTTAATGTGAAGCAACAATGATATAGTCAGGCAGCGCCTTTCTCTTGCTTTTTTTGACGCAGGCAACACAAAGCGGCGCAACCTTTGCTGAATTTCGATCTTTTTGCTGGAGATTATTACAATTTATCAGAAGATTAGCAAATAAAAGGCCTATAGATCTGTTTGAAAAACCCTGTCAAACTGCAGATTTCTTGTCGAATTTTAGCGATCTTCGTAGTTAGATTGAAAGGCCTGTAATAAGAATCTATGTATATCTTCCTCTTTTTGGATGAAAAGCAGGGATTTTTAGTTTACTAGAAGAAATCTTTAATTTGTTAAAAAATACGGAGGGATTTGTAAAATGAAAAAACGGTCTTTATTCTTTACTTTATTACTTTCTGCAAGTTTAATACCCGGGGCGGCCGGGGTCGCGGAAACGGGCGGTCATGGGCATCCTCATGAAGCAAAAGGGATTCATATTGAAGCATTGCCTAAACCTAAGGATGGTTTTAAAGATTTAGCCGGCAAAGTTCACGTTGAAAAAACAACGAAAACAAAGGTGCTGGATGAAAAAGGAAACACAGCTGGAACGATGACATTTGAAAAGAATGTAAACAACAGCAAATTTTCGACTCAAGCCAGCACGGGCAAACAAAAGGTAAGCGTATTGGCAGTGGCTGATAAGCAATTTCGGACGAAATATAAGGATTGGAAAACGAGAATCGTCCAAATTGTTGAGGAGGCGGATGAAATGTTCAACCGCGACCATGATATTGACTTTGTCGTGGAAGCCGTTGCCCCTTGGAATTCTTCCGGTAAGAACGCCTCTGACATTCTTGACAACCTTGCAGCCAAATTTGAGGGCCAGCCTTATAAATTTGTAGCCGGCTTTACAGCCAACGACAATTTTGAAGCGGGCGGCATCGCTTTTCAATATCCTGTTAAGCCGGACGGTCCCGCTTTCAGCGTCACGCTCGACATGGGAACGGAAAATTCGGCAAAAGCGGCAAGACACGAATTTTCCCATAACTTCGGCGTGGAACACGATCCGCAAGGAAGCGGAATCCGCTGCATTATGAACTACGACTACGCATACACAGTCGATGTCTGGGATGAGGCTCATAACGAGCTTATCGAGAAAAATAAAGTTTGGTATCAATAACAAAAAATAACCGGTCCCTGATACATGGGAACCGGTTATTTTTTTAAGTTTTATCCTCTTAACACAGCCTGATACGTATCCTCCAGCGCTTTCAGCACTTGGTCGTGGACTTTTGTCACTTCTTCTTCTGTCAGCGTTTGTTCCGGGTTTAAATATTGGAGGCTGAAAGCGACCGATTTTTTGCCTTCTTCCATATGCTCGCCTTCGTAGACATCAAAGACGTGCACTTCCTTCAATAATTTTCCGCCGGCTTTTTTAATGGCGCTCTCCAGCTGGCCGCTCGTGATGTCTTTGTTCACGACAAGCGCGATGTCGCGTGTGACGGACGGATATTTCGGAATGGCCGTGTACGTGATGGCCGGTACGTCCAGCGTGAATAGCGCGTGCAGGTCTAGCTCAAATACGTACGTTTCTTTCAGATCGAGCTCTTTTTCGACCGATGGATGGAGCTGGCCGATGAAACCGATCAGGCTGCCGTTGTGCAAAATATTGGCCGTCCGCCCCGGATGAAGCTCTTTTCTTTCAGATTGAACATACTCGATGCCTTCCTGTATGCCGAGTTTTTCTAAAAGGCCTTCGACAATGCCTTTGACAACGAAGAAATCAACCGGCTTCTTCTCGCCCTGCCAAAGGTTTTTGTGCCACAGACCTGTCACAGCGCCAGCTACATATTCTTTTTCAACCGGTTTTGTCTGTTCTTCGACTTTTAGGAAAACCGAGCCGATTTCGTAAAAGGCTGCGGAATCGGTCTGCCGCGCCAGGTTGTAGGCGACAGAGTCAAGCAGGTTTGGAAGCAGGCTGTGTCTTAATACGCTTCGCTCCTCGCTCATCGGCAGAGAAAGAATCGTTTTGAACGATTTTTCAAGAGCGAAGGCGGTCGCTTTTTTATCGTTTGTCAGCGAGTACGTGATCGCCTGTGAAAGCCCCGCTCCCTCCAGAAAGCGTCTCACTTTTCTCCGCTTTTCTTGATAAGGGGTGAGTCCGCCGGTAAAGCCCGTCACTTCAGGCAGTGTAGACGGAATATTGTCATAGCCGTACAGTCTTGCAACCTCTTCGATTAAGTCCTCTTCGATCGTAATGTCGCCTCTTCTTGTCGGAACGGTCACGATCAGCTTGCCGTCCGCTTCTTCGACGGAAAAACCGAGCTTCTTGAAAATATGGACCATTTCCTCTTTTCTGATGGACATGCCGAGCACCTTCGCCACTTTATCAGCGGAAAGGCTGATGACAGCCTCTTGGATGTCAAGGTGATTTTCGTCCACTGTCCCCTCCAACACAGTACCGCCCGCATATTGGCTGATCAGGTCGGCTGCCCGTTCTGCGGCGAGTCGCACGCGTGCGGGGTCGATTCCTTTTTCAAAGCGGATGCTTGATTCGCTGCGAAGTCCGAGGTCTTTTGAAGCCTTGCGGACAGTCTGTCCGTTAAAGTACGCCGCTTCGAGCAAAATCGTCGTCGTATCTTCGCGGACTTCTGACTCGGCACCTCCCATAACACCTGCGACGGCTTGCGGCGTGGAGCCGTTCGTAATGACAAGATGATCGGCTGATAATGTTCTTTCCTCATCATCAAGTGTTACAATCGTTTCATTTTCCGCCGCTTTGCGGACGACGACCTCTTTTGAACCGAAGCGGTCATAGTCGAAAGCGTGCAGCGGCTGGCCGTATTCGAGCAGCACAAAGTTCGTAATATCGACGACATTGTTATGCGGTCTGATTCCGGCATTGATCAGCTTCGTCTGCATCCAGAGCGGTGAAGGGCCGATTTTGACATCTTTAATGATTTTTGCCGCGTATAGCGGATTCGCTTGCTGGTCTTCGATTTTCACCGAAATGTAGTCTTCCGCTTTTTCACCGCCAGGTTGATAGGACGTCTCAGGAAGCTTCACATCGCGTCCGAGAATCGCCGCCACTTCATAGGCGACGCCGAGCATGTTCATCGCATCGGCGCGGTTTGGCGTCAGACCGAGCTCAAGGATCGCATCGTCAAGTGCAAGGCTCTCCAGCGCGTCCGCTCCCGTTTCGGCATCATTCGGGAATACGAAAATGCCCTCCGCATATTCTTTCGGCACAAGCTTGCCTTGAATGCCGAGCTCCTGCAATGAACAGATCATGCCGTTCGACTCTTCGCCGCGGAGCTTGGCTTTTTTGATTTTGAAGTTGCCCGGCAGTACGGCGCCGACCGTCGCAACGGCCACTTTTTGGCCTTTGTCGACATTCGGAGCGCCGCAAATGATTTGTACAGACTCATCTCCGCCGATATCGACAAGGCACTTGTTTAATTTATCGGCGTTCGGGTGCTGTTCGCGTTCAAGGACATGTCCGATGACAACGCCTTTGATTCCTTCGCCTTTATATTCGACGCCTTCCACTTCAATCCCGCTTCTCGTAATCTTTTCAGCGAGAATATCAGGCGTCATTCCGTCCAAATTCACGTATTCTTCCAACCATTTATATGAAACAAACATCACGCGTCCTCCTCTTTAAGCCTGTTTAAATTGAGATAAAAATCTAACATCGTTCGTATAGAAATGACGGATGTCATCAATGCCGTATTTCAGCATCGCGATGCGTTCAACACCCATTCCAAACGCAAAGCCCTGATATTGTTTGGAATCGAATCCGGCCATTTCAAGCACGTTCGGATGCACCATTCCGGCGCCGAGAATTTCAATCCAGCCTGTTTGTTTACAAACGGAACAGCCTTTTCCTCCGCATTTGAAACAGGAAACATCGACTTCCACGGATGGTTCTGTAAACGGGAAGAAGCTTGGACGCAATCTGATTTCGCGTTCTTCGCCGAACATCTTTTTAGCGACGGTTTCAAGCGTTCCTTTCAGATCGCTCATGCTGATGTTGTGATCGACGCAAAGCCCTTCAATCTGCATAAACTGGTGAGAGTGTGTCGCATCATCATTGTCGCGGCGGTACACTTTGCCGGGACAGATGATTTTGACAGGACCCTTTCCTTTGTGCTTTTCCATCGTCCGTGTCTGAACCGGTGAAGTCTGCGTTCTCATCAGGGTGTCTTCAGTGATGTAAAAGCTGTCCTGCATATCCCGCGCCGGATGGTCTTTCGGAAGGTTCAGCGCTTCGAAATTGTAGTAATCCGTTTCCACCTCAGGCCCCTCTTCCACAGAATAGCCCATGCTGATAAACAGGTCTTCAATATCCTCGATCACGATCGTCAGCGGGTGCTTTGATCCCGTTTTGACGGGACTTCCCGGAAGCGTCACATCAATTGTCTGTTCTTTCAGCTTTCTTTTGACTTCTTCCTCTTCAAGACGGGCATTTTTTTCAGCAATGGCGGCGGCAATCGTTTCTCTCACTTCATTTGCCAGAGCGCCCATTTTCGGCCTTTCTTCAGCAGAAAGCTTTCCCATTCCCCTGAGCACTTCTGTGATCGGCCCTTTTTTCCCAAGATACGCCACGCGGACATCGTTGACTTCTTTTAATGACTGTGCGCCTTCAACTTTGGCAACCGCTTCTTTTTCAAGCTGTTTCAGCTGTTCCTGCATGTTTTTCATTTCCTCCTTTTATCTGGACAAACTTGTTAATTGACAATAAAAAAAGCCCCTCTCTGTATGAAAGGGACGAATTGTGGCCCGCGGTACCACCCTTTTTAAGAAAAGCAAAACAAGCTTTGCTTCTCACTTCATTGACATAACGGATTGACTCCGGTTCACCTTTACACATGGCATGCATGTGGTCCCGGTGACAACTCAAGAGGTGAAACGTTTTTTAAGCCGGCCATAAAAATGCTCTCAGTCTCAGGCATTTTCTCCCTGAATGGCGGCACTCGCAAAAAACCGCTCCTCTATCACTGTTTTTCAACATATTATATTCATTATAGTGAATTAGATCATCCTGTGCAACCGGTTATCCGCGCAGGTGATAAAGCAGTACCGCCGCTGCGGCCGCCACATTCAAGGATTCGGCTTTACCGTAAATGGGAACGTACAGGTTCTTGTCCGTCCGGCCGAGAAGATCCGGATCAACTCCAGAGCCCTCATTTCCGATTAGAAGCGCAAATGACCGCGACGGCTCCGCCTCCCTAAATGGAACGGCATTTTGCAGGGCCGTTCCGTAAACGGGAATCTGCTTTTCTTTGAGCTCTTCTATCAGTCCGGAAAGCTCCGCTTTGATGATCGGGATGTGAAAATGCGAACCTTGGGCGGATCTGAGCGTTTTCGCGTTGTACGGGTCTACCGTCCCGTGTCCGACAACAACAGCATCGATTCCTGCCGCATCAGCCGTCCGAATGATCGTCCCTAAATTGCCGGGGTCCTGTACAGCGTCTGCAAGGAGCAGCTTTTCATATTGAAAAGGGCCTTGTTCAGGCATTTGGCAGACGGCGGCCACAGCCTGCGGTGTCTCTGTTTCCGTAATGGCTGAAAAAGCTTCAGCGCTCAGAATATAACAAGAAACAGATACATCAAGTCCCGCCGGAAGATCGGCTTCCTCCATGACCATAATTTCTTTTACGTTCCCGGGCGTTTTCAGCGCCTCTTCAACAAGGTGCTCACCTTCTATTAGAAAAGTATTGGTTTTCGTCCGTTCCTTTTTCGTATGAAGCTTTTTCCAATCCTTCACTTTTTGATTTTTAGCTGATTCAATTCGTTTCAAATCATTTTGACTCCTTTGTCTGGCAATAGTCACATTATATCTCATGAATGATACATAATAAACCCGCAAACGAGACAGAATATAGAAAATCAGATATGGAAATGGAGTGAAAAAAGTGGATTTGAATTTGCGACACGCAGTCATTGCGAATGTTTCCGGAAACACGCAGGAGGAGCTTGAGCACACGATCGTCGATGCGATCCAAAGCGGAGAAGAAAAAATGCTGCCTGGATTGGGCGTTTTGTTTGAGGTCATTTGGCAGAACGCTTCAGAATCAGACAAAAATGAAATGCTCGAAACGTTGGAACAAGGTTTGAAACCAAAACAATAAACCGGAGGCCCGGATGGCCCCGGTTTATTTTATCAGCCCGGAATGGATGGCTCCATTCTCAAAGCCGGATCACGCCAAAGCACCGTCCACTTCTTAATGGCGGCAATCATGATGACCAATCCCAACATCAGCATGATGATCGACAAAATGCCGTTTAAAATGCTGTAGCCGGCCGCTTCCGCATTAAAGTAGACGTGTCTGATCATCCAGTATCCCGCATAGTTGACGGTTACATATAAATAGGCGAGCGGAATAAGGCATGTCAGCATATACCGCCGTTTATCGGCGATTTTCAAGACGACGGTCGCGCCGATGATGAGGCCGACAGATGCCATCAGCTGATTGGAAACGCCAAACAGCGCCCAAATGGAGCTGATATCGCCTGAATACAGCAGGTATCCCCACATCAAACAGGCGAGCGCGCTGGCGGTGACTGAACCTGGAAGCCAATCGGTTTTTTTGAGCGGTCTGTACACTTCGCCGAAAAAGTCCTGAATCAAGTAGCGGGCCACCCTCGTTCCGGCGTCAATCGCCGTTAAAATAAAGACGGCTTCAAACATGATGACAAATTGAAAGAAATACGAGGCTAAGTGGCTGAAAAACGGAATGTCCGTGAAAATATAGGCCATGCCGACGGCAAGCGTAACGGCTCCGCCCGTTCTTCCTTCCAAATCAAGCCCGATCTCCCGGCTGAGCTCAGATAAATGGACGGTGTCCATCCCAAGCGTCCGAAAAACCTCAGGCGCGCTGTTAATCGCAAAATAATCGCCCGGCTGCAATGCCGTCGCTGCAATCAAAGCCATAATCCCGACAAGGCACTCCACAAGCATCGCGCCAAAGCCGACGAATTTCATATCGCTCCATTTATCGAGCATTTTCGGCGTCGTGCCTGAGCCGACAAACGCGTGGAAGCCGGAAATCGCGCCGCATGCGATCGTAATGGAAATAAACGGCCAAACCGGACCTGGCGAGACCGGGCCGCCCCCTTCCGTAAACTCGGTAAACGCCGGAAACGGAATCGCCGGATTCACGACAAACACCCCTGCAATCAACGCGATAAACACGCCGATCTTCATAAAGCTGCTCAAATAATCCCTCGGCGCAAGCAGCAGCCAGACCGGAAGCGCCGCCGCAAAAAACGCATAGACCGGAAGCGCGATCGCAAGCGTTTTTGCATCAAGCGTCAGCGCCTCGCCAAGCGGTGTACTTGCGACAGACGGTCCGATGAACACGCCGATCATCAGCAGGATAAACCCGCCGGTTGATGCCAGCTTTAAATTGCCCGTTTTTTTATAAAATAAACCGACTCCCATGGCAATTGGTATCGTGATAGCTACAGCAAACGTCCCCCACGGATTGCGTTCGAGCGCATGGAGCACAACCATCGACAGCCCCGCCATTGTGATCGTAATAATAAACAGCATCGCAAGCCCGGTGCAAAACCCGGCGACAGGTCCGAGCTCTTCTTTGGCGACTTCTGAAAGCGATTTTCCATTTCTGCGCATGGATGCAAACAAAACAACGATATCGTGAACGGCTCCCCCGATAACCGCTCCGATCAACAGCCATATCAGGCCGGGCAGATAGCCGAATTGCGCGGCCAAAATCGGCCCGACAAGCGGTCCCGCCGCCGCAATCGCCGCAAAATGATGGCCGAAGGATACCCATTTATTTGTCGGCACATAATCTTTGCCGTCTTTTTGAAGATGGGCAGGAGTCGGTTTTTCGTCATCCACCTTCAGCACTTTCACCATCATAAAAGTTCCATACAAACGGTAGGCGATCGCCAATATGCAAATTGAGGCGATCACAATCGTAATTGCATTCATCCCAATTCCTCCCCCCTTTGTTTCCTTTTTAACATAGCTTATCTTTTATGTAAGCGCAATCATCATTTTTAAAAAAGCCCCCCTTATTTTTTGTTTCTGTATTTTAGACTATTAGATTCCATTTCATATAGAATCATTTTTAAATTGACACTTTAGCACGATCGTACTAAAATGAAACCATGAATACAAAAAGACAAAAGCGAAGACTGCAAATTATTGAAGACGCCATTCAAGTGCTTGCGGAAGAAGGCTATGCGAATGCCTCGATCGGCAATATCGCAAAAAAGGGGGGAATCAGCAAAGGAGTCGTCACGTATCATTTTCCGAATAAAATGCAGCTGATGAAGGCTGTTGTGGAGCATTCCTACGGACTTGCAGCGCCTTATATGGAAAAATTCATGGACGGTTTGGACAGTGCACCGGCTACACTCCGTGCCTATATTGAATCAAATCTCAGATTCATGTTTGAGCACCCCAAATACGTTACCGCAATCATTGAAGTGGTTTCCAACTTACGAACAGAAAGCGGTGAGCTGTATTATAAGGATGAAGATGAATCAATATATGAACCGCTGATTGACATTTTGAAGTGGGGACAGGAAATGGAAGAGAGTTTCAGGGAGTTTTCCCCGCTCATTATGGCCAGAACCGTGCGAAGCGTAATCGATTCATTGGGACCAAAAATCGCAAATCATGATATATCAGACATGGAGAGCACGATATCTGAAATTGTTGATACATTCGATTATGCAACGAGAAAAACAACTAAATAGGGGGGACTATCATGAGAACTGGCAAATTGCAGAAATTAGACAAAAAAATTGTTGACGCAAGGAAGCTTGAAGGTGTGATCACGTTATGCGTGTATACATGCGTTATCCTTGCCTTGCTATACTGTACTTTAACATTCGGCTGGCCAAAATGGATATTGGCTGGAGCATCGTGTTTGGCTATTGCCTCTGTACCATTTGAACTTTATCTTTTGCCAAGGTGGAAATATCGTTTATGGCGATATCGGATCAGTGAATTAAGCATCCAAATCCATAAAGGGATCTTTTTTAAGCGAAAAGTATTAATTCCCATGGGAAAAGTCCAGCATGTCGAAGCAAAACAAGGCCCTATTTTAAAAAAGTACAATTTATATACAGTGACTTTATCAACGGCAGCCGGCAGCCACGACATTCTGGGATTGGCCGAAGGAACCGCCGAATCTATCCGCCAAGATATTGAAGCCTATGCGAGGTTAAGCGATGAACAAGTCTGAAACATTAATAAAACATCGTCTCCATCCTGTTTCGATCCTTTATTTTGTCATGATAGCGATCAAGGAATCGTTGTCCTTCATTTGGCTGGTTCCGCTGCTCGTACTATTTATTCATAAACTGGGCAGCCACATCCCCGCTTTCATCATCAATATTGCTCTAGGTTCTTTGCTTATTATCGCGTTTTTCATAATTGGTGTATTGAAATGGCGGGCATTTACCTACCAAATACATGAGAAAGCGATATATGTTGAATCCGGTTTACTTGTCGTCAAGAAAAGATGGGTGCAGCCGGACCGCATTCAATCCATCGATTCTACGATCCGTGTATATGACCATTTATTCTCTACACGAACGTTAACAATTGAACTTGCCGGAGGTGATGAATCCAGCATCATTCTCAGCTGCATTTCAAAAGAAGAAGAACAGCGCATTCGGACGGCTTTAAAAACAGAAACAAAAGTCAGGCCGCGCGAACATGCTGAAGACTCAATGTTTCAATTATCTAAAAATGATCTCATTTTACACAGCCTGCTATCGCCTAAATTCGGGATTGTGTTTACGCTATTATTGCTTGGATTGCTAAAATATTTGGATATATCGAAAGAAGGAGCCCGGGACACTTTGTTCACCTACTTATCCGGCTGGTTCGGCCCCAACTGGATCATGATCACGGTGGTCTTGATGGCTATTCTATCATTCGCGCTTTCGCTATTACTCACATTTGCAAGTGATTTTCAATTCACATTAAGGAAAAATAGCAAAGGAGAAATTGAGACTGAACAGGGTCTGTTTGAGAAGAAAAAACGAACGATCGCCCAAAACCGGATCCAGGCCATTCTTATCATCGAGCATCCGATTCACCGCCTCTTAGGGTATGCAGCAATCAAAGCTGTTGTGATTCGCAATCGTTCAAATGAGCAAAACAGTAAAACCGTTACCATTCTTCCTTTTGTAAAAAAAGAAAAAGCCCAATCCATGCTTGAACCGTTTACCGGTTACCGCAAGGGCAGCCATCTGCACATGCTCACAAAGGAGGCCAAAATTCACTATATGGTTATGCCATTTATAGCCGGCTGTCTACTTGCCGTACCGATATGGCTGTTTGTGCCTTCTGACTATCACAATCTGGCCGCAGTTCTGCCGCTCGGATTATTCAGTCTGGGATGGATGGGGTATCGAATGATTGGCTGGAATCAAAGCAACCGTTTTTTAACTTTGCAATACGGAATTTTATCCCGGAAAACGGCAATTATGAAACGCGGGCGCATTCAATGGGCATCATTAGGCCAAACATTTATGCAAGAGAGAAAAAACTTGGCGTCAATTAAGCTGGCTGTTGCTTCAGGAAAAGAAAATGTGAAGTTTTCGATCAACCACATTCCAATAGAGAATGCAACAGATCTTTATCAACATGCCCTTAAAACAAAGGAATGATTTTCAAAATTTCTCAAAACCAAGTTGACTAATAGGAATAATAAGAATAAAATAGACACAAGCTTCATCTGCTGCCTTTTCAAGGCGTAATTGGCGGGTATCATCGGATATCCGCCCTTTTTCTGTTAGCACAGCGGAACGACAAAAAAATGAACGGCCATGACTAGACAAAACGCGGCGATCCCCGCGATTCGATTGACTTTTGTTTTGACAAGCGAAACTGAGAAATGGTGAGACAGTGAAAAAAACAAAATGGTGCCGATCAAGATGACGCCTGCCTCTAAAAATGAGTGACTGAGAAACCGGGCCCGATCAAGGATCGTCGTGATAAACAGAAGCCAAAGGTACGCTAAAAACCCGTACATCAAAAAGCAGTATGCAGCCGAAAAAAACGCCTTCATCATATCCTCCCTCCTGTTTTATAGTATTCTCCGGCATAAATGCGCACACCTTTTCACACCTAAAAAACCGGCACAGCGGCCGGTTTTTTTACATCATCGTTTTTTCAGTCTGATCACATTCCAGGAAAGCTTCGGAAGATGAGCCGTCAGCCTGCCGTCGCATACTTTGGCGTCTCCGCCGCTGTGGGGAACGACATTGTTCCGGTCCTGTTCATTTGTCGCTTTGTTGTCTTCATGTTCAAGGACGATGTGCTCGCTTACGGCATAGCCTTCAAAGCTTCTGACATCCGCTTCAATTTGCAGGCCGCCTTCCGTGTCGCGGTTCACTGCAAATATTGTCAATTCTTCCGCTTCTTCATTGAACACAGAGACTGATTCCAAGTACGGAACATCTGTAAAGTCTTTGCTGTCGTACTTCGGTGATGAGACGACCGTCTGCAAAGCCGTTCCCCGGCCGTAGACGGAGGCGTGCATGAACGGATAGAAAATCGTCTGCCGCCACGCTTCCCCGCCTTTTTCTGTCATGATCGGCGCGATCACATTGACAAGCTGTGCGAGACAGGCGATTTTCACGCGGTCCGCATGCTTCAGCATCGTAATCAGCATACAGCCGACCAAGAGCGCATCTTCGAAATTGTAGATGTCTTCAAGAAGATGAGGCGCGCGCTCCCAGCGCTCGACCAGTTTGTCTTTTTCATTTGAATGATACCAGACATTCCATTCATCATATGAAAGGTGAATCGTCTTTTTGCTGCGTTTTTTCGCTTTCATGTAGTCGCAGACGGCAACCACCGTGTTGATGAAATGATCCATATCAAGCGATCTCGCCAAATAGTTTGGAAGGTCATTATCACGGTTTCCATAATACGAGTGAAGCGATATATACTCCACATGATCATACGTATGATCGAGCACGGTTGTTTCCCAGTCGATGAACGTCTGCATTCCGCTCCCTGAGCTTCCGCAGGCGACCAGTTCGATGGAAGGGTCGGTCCATTTCATGACCTTTGCGGCTTCAGCGGCAATCCTTCCATATTCGGCGGCGGTTTTATGGCCGATTTGCCAAGGACCGTCCATCTCATTGCCGAGGCACCATGTTTTGATCTTATGCGGCTCTTTATAACCGTGGGATTTTCTAAGATCACTGTAGTATGAGCCTGACGGATGGTTGCAGTACTCCACGAGATTTCGGGCCGCATCAATTCCCCGTGTGCCCAGGTTGACGGCCATATTCACTTCGGCGCCGACAAGCTTCGCCCAATCCATGAATTCGTTGGTACCGACCAGGTTCGGTTCGGTTGTCGCCCATGCCAAATCCAGCCTTGTCGGCCGCTTTTCGACAGGTCCGACTCCGTCCTCCCAGTTGTATCCCGATACAAAGTTTCCACCCGGGTATCTGATAAACGGCACCTTCAGCTCTTTCACCAGTTTGATGACATCTTTCCGAAAGCCCGATTCATCAGCCTCAGGATGATCCGGTTCATAAATGCCTTCATAGACGGCTCTTCCCAGATGCTCGATGAATGAACCGTACAACCGTTTGTCAACCTCTCCCACCTTGTACTCCTTATCAATCGTCATTTTCGCTTGTTTTACGGTCATTTCCATCATTCCTCCCCACAGAATATATATTGATCAGCCTTTAATTCCGCCTGCCGTCAAACCTGAAACAAAATATTTTTGGAAAAACAAGAAAATCAATATAACAGGCAGAATCGCCAGCACCGACCCTGAGATCAGCATGTCGTAGTTGTTACCGTACGGACTGAGCAAAGCCGACAATCCGATCGGAAGCGTAAACATTTCCTTTGATCGCAAAACGATTAACGGCCATAAAAAATTGTTCCAGCTGTTTAAGGACTGAAGGATGATCATCGCCCCAAAAGCGGGCTTCATCAGCGGCGCCATAATCCGGAAGTAAATGCCGAATTCGGTGCACCCGTCCATTCTCGCCGAGTCGAGCAAGTCTTTCGGCAGGCCGAGCGCATACTGCCGGAAGAAAAAGACGGCGACGGGCGAGACGATAAACGGGAGGATCACTCCGGCGTACGTATCGACGATGTGCAAAGAGACCGTCATTTTAAATAAAGGCAGCATTAAAATCTCGATTGGCACCATCATGATCAAGAGCACAAACACAAACAGCAGATTCTTCCCTTTAAATTGATAAACAGCGAGCCCGTAGCCGACCATTGATGAGAATAAAAGCGTTAAAACGGTGGAAATAACCACAAGAAGCAAACTGTTTGAAAACCATTTAAAATAAATGCTTCCTCCGTTAAACAAATAAGTATAGTTGTCTAGACTTAAAATTTCCGGGCTCAGCTTCAAATTCAGCCCGAACCGCAGCAATTCCGAAGATGGTTTCAGCGAGCCGAGCAAAAGGCAGAAAAGCGGAAATACAAACAAAAAGCTTAAGATCGCAAACAGGAAAAACGCAGCGATTTTCGCAATGTGCAAGCCTCTGGCAGGATGCATTTAATAGCCCTCCTTTTTAAAGGATCCAGACAGCTTTAATGAAATCAGGCTGGCGATAAAAATAATGATCAGGAGCACGATTCCGAGAGCCGATCCGTAGCCCATGTTGTTGTAGGCAAGCCCCTGCTGATAAATGTAGCCGACCATTGTCAGCCCGATATTGCCCTGGGAATTGTTTTGCCACAGCACATAGCTTTCTTCAAACATCCGGAAGCCGCCGATGATGCTGATCGTCAGCACGTAGACGGTGACGGGCTTTAAAAACGGCAGGGTGATATGATAAAACTTCTTCAACGTGCCTGCGCCGTCAATTTCGGCTGCTTCATACAATTCCTTTGGAACATTTTGCAGACCGGCCAAAAAATAGAGCACATTGATTCCCATCCAGCGCCAGGATGCGAGCATCACCATTAAAAACATCCCTGTATGCTCATTGTTCAGCCAGTTTTGCGGAGAGGCCCCGAGCTTCATCAAAATCGAGTTTGCGAGAGATGTTTCCATTTCTCCGAAAATCAGCCTGAAAATGATTCCCGCTACAATCGTAGACGTTAAGGCAGGTATAAACAAAGCAGATTTAAACACATTTTTAAACTTCACCAGTTTTGAATCCAAACAGACTGCAAGAATAAGAGGAACCGGTATTAAAATCAACAATGTCCAAAAGGTGTATTTCATTGTATTGAATAATGCGGTATAAAAAGTGGGATTGTTTAAAGCTTTATAGTTTTCCAGCCCGATGAAACGGATTTCTCCGGGGAGGATGCTTTGAAAGCTCATGATGACGACGCTGATAAGCGGATAAAGAAAAAATATACAAAAGGAGAGTACGAAAGGTGCTGTGAAAATATAAGGTGCGGCTTTTGCTGAGTATAAAAAGCGAGTCATCTTTCTTTTTCTGCTCACCGGCGGAAATGAATGCACGGTATCTGTTTTAACAGTCTTCAAGTTATCGCCTCGCTTTACAGTAATGAAAGACTATTGTCCCTTCACTTCGGCGGCTGCTTTGTCCAATGCTTCTTTCGGTGTTTTGCTCTTCGTTTTGAGCGCTTCGTACAGTACGTTTCTGTTGACGAGATCTGAAGTTTTCGCATAGTCCTCAGTGAGATAAAGCGGATTGATCTCATCTTTCACCTCAAGGAGCACGGAAAAAATCCGGCTGCCGTTTTGAAAATATTCAGTATATTGATTCGGTTTTTTCAACTCTTCCGAATCCCACACATCCCATCGCAAAGGATCAAAACCAAGCACGGTCCACAGCTTGATATTCCCTTTTTTTGATACTTTGGCGAACTTTAAAAATTCCTTGGCCAAACCGGCTTCCTTCGCTTGTTTCGGGATGACGGTGGCTGTCCCGCCCAAACCTGCCGAGCGGTCTCCGCCTTCCTTCCATGCCGGCAGAGGCCTGATCGCGATCTTCCCTTTTAGATCAGGCATGTAATCCAAAAACCTTCCCATATACCAGATCGGCATCAAAACGGAGGCAGCTCCGCCCTGGTTCATGAAACCGTAATATTCCTCACTATGATGATTTCCGCCAGGCGTTGTGATCGCAATTTTATCTTTTTCGATTAAGGTTTTCAGGAATTCGAGCGTTTTGACACTTGTTTCATTGTTTAATGTCAGGCGCCCCTTTTCATCAAAGTAGCCCGACCCCTGCTGGGAAATCAGCGGCAAAAATGAATTCGGATCTGTCGTTTCAATCGTCGTCATCGGTTTGCCGGTAGCCTCTACGACCTTTTTGCCCGCATTTCTGTAATCTTCCCAGGTTTTGATGTCATCCGGATCAACGCCCGCTTTGTTTAACATATCCATGTTGTAATACATCACGGTCGTTCCGACATGGGTATCGAGACCGTACAGTCTTCCATCTTTGCTGTAAAGGGTGAGCCTTGCTTCCACAAACTTGTCGCGTTCTTTTTCCACCAGGAAGGTTAAATCTGTCAAAGGAATGTCAGAGCCTTTCAAAAAATTGGAGAAACGGGCGAGTTCGACATCGGCAATATCCGGAACCCCTTTTCCCGCCAAAAGTGAAATCGAAAGATTGTCATGCATCTGTCCGTATGGATAAACGACCGTATTTAATCGAATCTTTCGGTCCGGATATGCTTTGTTCCATTCTTTTACCATTTCCGTGTAAAATTGTTCGTGCAGCCCGTTGAACGTCCAAAATGTCAGTTCTGTCGCACCAGACTCCTTGCCTGCTGTGGGGCTCGCCCTGCAGCCCGTTAAAAGCAAGCTTAGAGCCATGATCGTCAGGAGAAAATACGAAAGGACCTTTTTCACGCTTTAACCCCTTCCATGTTTGACATATTGCCTGATGTCAGGCAAAAGACCATATTGATTCATGATTTTCAGTCCCGTATAGCGGTCCCTGAGATTATGGGCATGGGCCATCGCCTCCTCAAGAAGCGGCGCATCAACATCCAGTTCCTTGAAGGATACCGGGCCGCCGACATGTCTCATCCATTCGGCCATCTTCTCCCCGGCCGGGAGCTGTTCATAGGCGGAGCGCATCGTGTTTCCGACACGTTCATCGCCGATATCCCGCTCCGTCAGAGACCGGTATACATCAGCCAGCATAATGGCGGCGCATCCCACTTTTGCTCCGTGGAGCACCTGCCGTTTATGGTTTTCCAGCGCTTTCATCTCAAGATAATGCGAAAGGTGATGCTCTCCCCCTGAAGCGGGTCTTGAATGATCGAGCATCAGCATGACAAGGCCTGAAAGGATCAACGACTCCATCAAACTCGTAATGCCTTCGCACGTTTTTGCCGATATGTCGTCCATCCGGGACAGACATTGGTCAAGCGCTTTTCTCGTGATGCCGGCAGCGGTCGGACAGTATGGTTCATCACGCAAACGGGAGATTTCCCAATCGGCGAGAGACGTTATTTTGCCGAGCATATCGCCAAAACCGGCGGCAATCATCTTTTGCGGCGCGTTCCGCAAAACCTCAATGTCCGCAAATAATGCAAGCGGCGCCTTTGTTTGAATCGTCTGCTTCGTGCCGTTTACAATCAGCGGGGCTCCGGCTGATGTAAAACCATCAACCGACGGAGCCGTGGGCACCGAAATAAACGGGATGCCTCGCTGAAAAGCGCAAAACCGGACGATATCATGAATTGTCCCCGCACCCGCCGCAATTAGCACGTCCGCATCAATCGGCACATCGATCAAGGCCTTGACCAATGTTCTCTCATCTGCGGTGACATCGCCGGCCGGATTGGCCTCAAGCTTGATCCGGGACACATTTGCTGTTCCCGCGAGAAGCGACTCCAGCCGGTTTCCTGCAATCCGGCCGGTCGTCTCATCGCAAATGATGGCGATGTGTTGAAATGATGAAGCTTTTATATAGGCCGGCAGCTCTTGATCAACGGCATGTTCCCCAAGCGCAATTTTTTCGATGGTAAGCGGAAAATGAACGGCTCCGCATTGACAGGCGCCTAAAGTATTGTTCATATAAGAGATCAGATCATTCACGATAGTCCACGCCTCCTTCTATTGGCCGTAATACGCGTCAGCTCCATGCTTCCGGAAAAAATGCTTATCAAGCAAAACATCGCTGATCGGATGTAAGGACGGATTCAGCATAAGCGAATGGTAGGCCATCTTTGCGACCTCTTCCAGAACGACGGCATTGTGGACAGCCGTCAATGCATCCTCTCCCCAGCAAAACGGACCATGGTTGTTGACGAGAACGCCCGGAATGTCGCGCGGATCAAGACGCTGGAACGTCTCCACGATAACTTTTCCGGTATTTAATTCATACTGTCCCGCGATTTCATCAGCATACATTTCTCTCGTACAAGGGATATCGCCGTGATAATAATCGGCATGGGTCGTTCCCAAGGAAGGAATGTCCCTTCCCGATTGTGCCCAGCTTGTCGCCCACGGGGAATGCGTGTGGACAATCCCGCCGATCGTCTGAAACTCTTTGTAAAGATGCAGATGAGTCGGGGTATCTGACGACGGCTTCAGCTTCCCTTCTACAACTTCTCCTTCCATGTTCAGTACGACGAGATCTTCCGCTTTTAATTCGCTGTATTTCACACCGCTCGGTTTGATGACGACCAGCTCTTTCTCGCGGTCAATCCCGCTGACATTTCCCCATGTAAACGTGACGAGCCGATGCTCTTCAAGCTGTAAATTCGCTTGTAACACTTGTTCTTTCACAGCCTCCAGCACAAGTTTCTCCTCCTTTTGATTAGCCTTTTACCGGACGGCGTAGCTCTGCGGACTGGATGTTTTTTAATTTTTTGAGCCGCTTCATGACATCATTTTGTTTTCCGAAGTATGTGTAAAGCTCCTTATACTCCGCATAGAGCTGATCGTACAATGTTACATTTTCCGGGATCGGCTTGTACGTATGATTTTTCACTTTCCCCATATGCTTGACGGCCTCTTCAATCTGATCATATCCGCCTTTTTCACTTCCGGCGGCAAGCGCCGCGAATATCGCCGATCCTAAAGCAGGAGCCTACGGAGAACCGGAAATTTTAATTTCCATGTTTGTCACATCAGCGTAAATCTGCATGATGAACGGATTTTTTTCAGCAATTCCTCCGGCGGCATACAGCTCTTCGATCGGCACGCCGCTCTGCCGGAATGTTTCGATGATGATTCTCGTCCCATATGCGGTCGCTTCAACTAAAGCACGGTATATTTCTTCAGGCTTGGTTGACAGGGTCATCCCGAGCATCATCCCCGTCAGATCCGCATCGACAAGCGTCGAACGGTTTCCGTTCCACCAGTCAAGTGCAAGCAGGCCGCTTTCACCGACGCGCATGTTGTCCGCTTTTTGTGACAGCAGCTCATATATGGATACACCTTTTGCTTCAGCTTCTTTCATATACGCTTCCGGGACGAAATGCTTGATAAGCCAATGAAAATGGTCGCCGACACAGGACTGGCCCGCCTCATAGCCGACATACCCCGGTAAAATGCCGTTTTCTACAACTCCGCACATTCCCGGCACCATGCGGACATCCTCACCAAGCAGTACGTGGCAGGTGGATGTGCCCATGATCATCAGCATTTTTCCCGGTTCTGTGATACCGACCGCCGGAACGGAAACGTGCGCATCGACATTGGCAACAGCAACCGCCGTTCCCGGCAAAAGACCGGTTTTAGCGGCCATTTCCTCAGTCAGTCCGCCGGCTCTTTCCCCTACCTGATAAATGTCTTCTGTCAATTTTTCCTCAACAATTGTTTTCAGCTTCGGATGCAAAGCCGCGAAAAAGTCTTCCGAAGGGTAGCCGTCGGTACAGTTCCAGATTGCTTTATAGCCCGCTGTACAATTGTTTCGTTTGACTCTTCCGCACAGCCGGTATACGATCCAGTCGGCGGCTTCCATGATTTCGGCGGCTGCATCGTATATGTCCGGTGCTTCTTCCGCGATTTGCATTGCTTTCGGCACCAGCCACTCAGAGGAAATCTTTCCGCCGTATGTTTTAAGAAATGCTTCATTTCTTTTTTCAGCGATTCGATTCAGCCTGTTCGCCTGCTCCTGTGCGGCATGATGCTTCCATAACTTCACATAGCTGTGGGGCTCACCCGCATATTCCGCCCTCATGCAAAGCGGTGTTCCATCCTTATCGACAGGCAGAATCGTACATGCCGTAAAATCGATGCCGATGCCGATGATTTCTGTCGGATCGACTTTCGATTGGCGCAAAAGGCTTGGAATCGTCTCTTCCAGCACTTCAATGTAATCGGCGGGATGCTGAAGCGCCCAGTCTCTCGGAAGCTTTTGCTTTGTCCCGGGCAATTCATGATCGATTACGCCGTGCGTATATTCTTTTACCGCTGTCGCGATTTCTTCCCCTGTCCGGACATCCGCCAGGACGGCTCTTCCTGATAATGTTCCGAAATCAACCCCGATTGTAAATGCCATAATCGAGCACCCCCTTAAAACATGCGAAGCCGGTATGCAGCTTCACTCCATTTGAGTTCATTCCGCAGGTTGACGATCGTCGTATCCCGGTTGATCAAAACCCCTTCAATGCCCGTCATTTCAGCCCAGTCCAGCATTTGTTCGGACGTCAGCTGATAGGAAAGGCATGTATGATGCGCCCCGCCCGCCAATATCCACGCTTCCGCAGAGGTTCTGAGAGAGGGCTGCGGCTTCCAAAGGACGCGCGCCACCGGAAGGTTCGGCATCTCATGCGGAACCTTTTCAGCCTCGACTTCATTGACGACCAGCCGCAAACGACCGCCCATATCGATTAAAGAAACATTGACCGCAGACCCTGCGATTCCGTCAAAAACCAAACGCGCCGGATCCTCCTTGCCGCCGATTGACAGAGGATGCACTTCAATTCTCGGTTGTTTTCGGCAATCGACGGACACACTTCAAGCATGTGCGAACCGAGAATCATTTCATTGCCTGGTTCAAAGTGATATGTGTAATCCTCCATAAATGAGGTTTCTTTTCCGTCAGCCATCGCTTTCATCATCCGGACAAGCGCGGCCGTTTTCCAATCTCCCTCTCCGCCGAAGCCATAGCCTTCAGCCATCAGCCGCTGAACGGCCAAGCCCGGAAGCTGCTTCATGCCGTGCAAATCTTCAAAGTTCGTCGTAAATGCGGTATAGCCGCCGGCTGTTAGAAAGCGCTTTAATCCAAGCTCGATCCGCGCCTGTTCTTTTACGGCTTCACGGGCAGCGCCGTCTTCAGGACATTCATAGAGCTCTTCATACTCTGCCAGCAGTTCGCTGACGCTTTGCTCGGATACTGCGTTGATCTCCCGGACTAGATCTCCGATCCCATATCCGTCGACAGACCAGCCAAGCTGAATTTGGGTTTCTATTTTATCGCCTTCCGTCACCGCCACATTCCGCATGTTGTCTCCAAACCGTGCCACCTTGATCTGGCGGTTTTCAACAGAGGCGACTGCGGCGCTCATCCATCGGCCGACCGCCTTTTTCACCTCGGCATCTTCCCAGTGTCCGACAATCACCTTACGCTGAAGACCTAATCTTGTTCCGATAAACCCATATTCGCGGTCTCCGTGTGCTGATTGGTTGATATTCATAAAGTCCATGTCGATTTTGTCCCACGGGATGTCCCTGTTAAATTGAGTATGGAAGTGAAGCAGCGGTTTTTTCAGTTCTGTGAGACCTTGAATCCATATTTTGGCCGGTGAAAACGTATGCATCCAAGTGATGACACCTGCGCATGCATCGTCGCTGTTCGCTTCTCTCATAAGCTTCGTCACGCCATCAGGCGAAGTGACAACCGTTTTATATTTGACACTGAACCTCAGTTGGCTGTCATTTAACCCTCTGCACATGATTTTTGAATGTTCTTCGACTTCCCTGACAGCTTCTTCTCCGTATAAATGCTGGCTGCCCGCAACAAACCAAAATTCGTACGTTTTTGATTGAATCAAGATTTTTCCTCCTATGCCCCGGTATGATGAAACATTATGAAACCATTAAAATAAAACGCTTACAAAAGCATTTGATGAAGAGCCTTCGGCACCAAATCTTATCCTAATACGTACGTACATCTATAAACAAGTTTTA
Organism: Bacillus sp. KICET-3; assembly: GCF_033261025.1. Taxonomy (NCBI): domain Bacteria; kingdom Bacillati; phylum Bacillota; class Bacilli; order Caryophanales; family Bacillaceae; genus Bacillus; species Bacillus sp. KICET-3. Next base: position 3,354,324 of record NZ_CP137345.1, read on the forward strand.
TATTCATACGAACAAGTTCATTATATTCTTAACACCATATACTGTCAATTCAATTTCCAGCATGTTTTTAAATTTTTTTTGACACATTCGAAAAGAAAAAGCCAAGCAGACTGACATCTGCTTGGCAAGCGGAAGCTAGTACGTTGGCCAGCCTGCTGAATCCCAATACAAATCATTGATTAACAATTTTGAAATCCCGTTATCAAGAGCATCATAGCCGTGTCTGACAATGACCGAATTGCCCATAATATCGGAATGTCCCGGCCCTTTCCAGCGTTCATTTCCGGCGTCCAATATCGTCCCTCCTCCGGCCATCATGCTTTTTCCATTTTTATCATAGTAAGGCCCGGTAATATTGGTTGAACGGCCGTAGGCCATTTTATACGTGCTGTTGACCCCCTTGCAGCAGCTGTCAAATGAAACGAATAAATAATAGTAGCCGTCTTTATACGTAATGTGCGGCGCTTCAACCGCCCCGCCGTTATTCGGCCTTGAGGCGATCGAATAAAGGCTTCCCGTCGGTTTCATTGTGGTTTTATCGAGCTTTGTCAGCTTGATGCCGCTCCAAAAGGAACCGAAGGACAACCACGGGTTTCCGTCTTTATCAATTACTAAATCCCCGTCAATCGCATTATAGTTATCAGCCGAAGTCGTCCTGATGACAAGTCCGTGGTCGCGCCATTGCCCTGAGGCGATCCGGTCTGTGGAAGCAAGCCCGATCGCCGAGGTGTTTGAGCCGAACGAAGAGACGGAATAATACAGCCAGTACCGTCCGTTATAATAACTGATATCCGGCGCCCATTGATTTTCTTCATGATTTGGTACGTACATTTTCCACCATGATAATGGAGTTGGAAAGATACTCGGTGCTGCACTCCATGTGATTCCGTCATTCGATTTGATGACGCGCAATCCGTTTCCGATTCCCGTGCCAAAGGTGTACCATGTATTCCCTTCTTTAATCATAGAAGGATCATGAATGATGTTGTCCCCTTTTGTGTCCCAAAATGCGGCTGAAGCAGATTGATCCGTCGAAAACATCAGCATCAGCGCGGTTACAAATGCCGCCGCCAATGAAAACCATTGTGAATATCGTTTCACAAAACCACTCCCTTCAAAATATCAAAAGCCAAGTGAATATTCCTTTTATGGAATTTTACGGAACATTCTAACTTTTTATATGTAAGCGCTGCCATAAACATTCCAAAAAAAGCCGACAGCTGTTTGCCAAGCTGCCGGCTTTTTTGAATCAATCATACGTAATGTTTTGCACCGTTTCATTGTCCAGTCGTTTGATCACTTCGGTGATCAGTTTGACGGCATTTTCATAGTCATCGCGATGAAGCATCGCCGCATGTGTATGGATATAGCGGGTTGCAATCGTTATCGAAAGAGCGGGTACTCCGTTTGCGGTCAAGTGGATCGATCCTGAGTCGGTCCCCCCTCCCGAGAGGGCATCAAATTGGTATGGAATTCCCGCTTCATCGGCTACATTTGTGACAAAATCGCGAAGCCCTTTATGGGAAACCATTGAAGCGTCATACAAAATGATTTGCGGACCTTTACCCATTTTGCTTGTCGATTCTTTTTCCGTAATCCCCGGTGTATCTCCAGCGATTCCGACGTCGACTCCAAAAGCGATGTCCGGCTTGATTGTGTGTGCAGCGGTTTTGGCACCGCGCAATCCGACTTCTTCCTGAACCGTCCCTACGCCATACACGATATTTGGGTGGTCGGCGCCTTTCAGACGTTTCAAAACGTCTATTGCGATGGCACAGCCGATACGGTTGTCCCATGCCTTGGCAAGCAGCATCTTTTCATTTTTCATGACTGTAAATTCAAAGTAAGGTACGATTTGATCTCCGGGAAGAACGCCCCATTCCATCGCTTCCTCTCTGCTTGAAGCGCCGATGTCGATAAACATGTCTTTAATGTCCACCGGTTTTTTGCGGGCGTCAGGGGAGAGAACATGAGGCGGCTTTGAACCGATGACACCGGTGACCTCCCCTTTTTTCGTCACGATTGTCACACGCTGCGCCAGCATGACCTGTGACCACCAGCCTCCGACCGTCTGAAAACGGAGATATCCCCTGTCATCAATGCGCGTTACCATAAAACCGACTTCATCGAGATGACCGGCAATCATGATCTTCGGTCCGTCGGCCCGGCCGGTCTTTTTAGCAATCAGACTACCGAGTCTGTCTGTCGTTACCTCATCGGCAAACGGCTCTATGTATGATTTCATGACTTGTCTGGGTTCTTTTTCATTTGCTGGTATCCCTTTTGCGTCTGTCAATTCTTTTAGCATGGTAAGCGTTTCATCAAGCTTTGCCATATCATTTACAGCCTCCTTTAATTAACCCTCAATTACTATTATACAAAAACAAACCTTTTCAATACGATCAATATCGGTTGCAGTCGTTTTTTTTTGAAAAAAATGAAACGTTTAATGAAGTGGTTCGTATATATTCAGATATACCTGAATTTCTTTCATGGGAGGTTCTTTTGAACATGCTTGTCCTTATATTGAGATTCGCTTTGCTGGCGCTATTAATTTATGTCGTATACAAGACCGTTCAGTTTTTGGGCGATCCGAAACGGAGACTGAAATCCGCACAGGCAAAAGAACATTTCTATTTTTTGGACGAACAAAAAAATACGCGCAAAAATTTCAAATTAGCGTTTAAGGGCGTTCTCTTCGAAGGGGAAAAACACATTCCCTCCAAAGACCATCCTCTGTTTATCCATACGATTTTCGTGTGGTCGGATGCCCCGGAAGAAAAGCTCAAGTCTTTTACGGAAGAGGATTTTCTCGAATTGGAAAACAAAATCAAAGCACACTACCCGGACTGCAAAATCGATTGGGATTCATCCCTCAAAAAATTTAAAAACAAAAAAGCAGAACAGCGATAAGCTTTTCTGCTTTTAGTTCATGACATATAGCAAAACAACCGCCAATACGGCTTGAATCATCAGCAGGAAGGGGATCCCCAGCTTAAAGGAGAGATGCTTCGTTTTATGTCTGAAGCAGAGCATTCCAAGCCAGACGCCAGCCGAGCCGAACAGAGCGGCAGTCAGCCAGATGCGGCGTTCAGATATCCTCCATTTGTTTTGGACGGCTCTTTGTTTGTCGATGTTCATCAGCGCGAAACCATATCCGTTGATCAGGATGAAGGCTGTCAGCATCATACTCATTTGTCATTTTCCCCCCTTGCCGTTGACATCAAATAAAAAAAGGCCGTGAACGGCCTTTTTATTATTTGTTTAATTGAGCTTTTGCAGCATCAGCAAGCTGATTGAATGCAGAAAGATCGTTTACAGCAAGATCAGCAAGCATTTTGCGGTTGACTTCAATGCCGGAAAGTTTAAGACCGTGCATTAAACGGCTGTAAGAAAGACCGTTCATACGAGCTGCGGCATTGATACGAGTGATCCAAAGCTTGCGGAAATCACGCTTTTTCTGACGACGGTCACGGAAAGCGTAGTTTCCAGATTTCATGACTTGCTGGTTAGCTACTTTATATAATGTATGTTTTGAACCAAAATAACCTTTTGCTAATTTAAGAACCTTTTTACGACGTTTGCGTGTAACAGTTCCGCCTTTTACTCTTGGCATTAGATTTCCCTCCTAATTATCCCTTTTCCGAATTACTTAATGTTGGCAAGCTGCTGCTTGATGCGTTTGAAATCGCCCGCGCTGACGATCGCGCTTTTGCGAAGCTTGCGTTTTTGTTTTTGAGATTTATTTGCGAACAAGTGGCTAGTATATGCATGAGAACGTTTCAGTTTCCCGGAACCTGTCTTTTTAAAACGTTTCGCAGATCCGCGGTGAGTTTTCATTTTTGGCATGGATGTTTCCTCCTTAATTACTTTTCATTTTTAGGTGCGAGCACCAGGAACATGCTGCGGCCGTCCATTTTCGGCTTCGTTTCAACGGTTGCAACTTCCGCGCAGGCTTCCGAAAAACGGTCGAGAACGCGCTGTCCGATTTCTTTATGCGTGATCGCGCGGCCTTTAAAGCGGATGGATGCTTTTACTTTGTCCCCTTTTTGCAGGAACTTGATGGCGTTGCGAAGCTTTGTATTGAAGTCGTGTTCTTCAATACCCGGGCTCAGCCGCACTTCTTTTAAGTTAATGATTTTTTGATTTTTGCGTGCTTCTTTTTCCTTCTTCTGCTGCTCGAATCTGTACTTTCCATAGTCCATAATCCGGCAGACAGGCGGTTTTGCATTTGCCGCAACTAACACAAGGTCAAGATTTGCGCGACCGGCAATCTCCAGTGCTTCCTGGCGGGATTTGATCCCCAGCTGGTCGCCATTTTGTCCGATCAAACGAACTTCACGCGCACGGATACCCTCATTAACCAATTGATCTTTGCTAATAATGAGCCACCTCCATAGAATCTTTGAATTGATTTCACAACTCATTTTGACCGCTTCATTGCATTTCCACAGGCAAACAAAAAGTGTGGGCATAACAACACCCACACTGCGAACATCTGCATAAAAAAATAAGAAATGTACGTTTAACCTGCCAACTACAAGAATGTGTCAATCAGGTGAGAAGCGGGTGCTTCTGCTTGTTGATATATATTCAATTCATTATCAATCTTACATAAACATATCCTGTAAGTCAAGATATAAAATTTATCACAACATTTGCTATTATAGCAGGTCATATTTGAAATAGCAACGATGATCTTTATTTTCTTCTTTCTCCATGCTTACCCGCCGATCATTTGAATGAACACCGGAATGACAAAAACCGTCACAACGCCGACGACAACCACTGCAATGCTTGCCATGGCCGCTTCGACTTCCCCCATTTCAATTCCGACGGCAACGCCGAGGGCATGTCCTGATGTTCCAAGCGCCAAACCTTTTGCGATCGGATTTTTCACATGAAAGATTTTTAAGAACAGCGCCCCAAGTGCATAAACGATAACAGCGTTAAAAATGACTGCAAAAGCTGTAATATCGGTGATGCCGCCGATTCCCTCTGATAATGGAAGAGCAATCGCCGTTGTGGCGGCCTGCGGCAGCATGCTTTTCATGACGGCCTCATCCAGATGAATTCCTTCCGCGATGAGATACACGACGGCAACCGAACAGACTGAGCCTGCGATAATGGCGGAGAGGATCTGCCACCAGTATCTTTTTAATTTATCCGCCTGTTTATATAGAGGAATCGCAAACGCGATCGTAGCAGGCTCTAAAAAGAATTTAATGATGTCTCCGCCGCTGCTGTAATCCTCATACGAAAAGCCCCCGATTTTCAAGAATGCGATCCCGAGCACCATGGCGACAAACAAAGGCGTAAACAAGAAAAATCCGTTTGTCTTCTTGAACAGATAAGTGCCGATGCCAAAAGCGGCAAGTGATACGACAATGCCGAAATATGGTGTCATAAAGAAAACCTCCTTTTTTCATCAAGAAGCTGTTTTTTTAACCGTTTCAGGCGGTGCAGCCTGCCGCTTTTTGCCCCCGGCAGTCAAAATCAGCTGTGAAAACAGTCCTGTTGCACCAAGCAGAATGACGGTAGCCAGAAAAATAACGAATACGATGAGCAGGCCGTATTCCTGCATCACACCGAGCGAATTCATGACAGAAATTCCCGATGGAACAAATAAAAATCCGATAAGAGAGGTTAATGCTGTACCGAGCGACTCAACCTGCTCAAGCTTGATCACCTTCGTGCACAGCAGCGTGAATAATAGAACCAAACCTATGACTGATGCCGGAATCGGGATGGGCAGCATGCCTGCGATTCCGTTAGAAACAAGCATAATGACAGCAAAAATAAAAGCCTGTGTCAAAAAACCGAATACTTTTCTCCCACTCATTTCGCTCACCTCTTTGGCTTTGTTGGCATCATTATATAAAACAAAGCCCCTTGAAAAAGCGCTTACATTGAAACTCGCCTAATATACAGGTTCAGTTGCAGGAATCGGACGCTGAAATACAAATAGCCTCCATAGCGGAGGTTTGAATGGCACTTATCATTTTCACAGCGGAATTTTTCCAATATGTGCTAATGAAGAAGCGTTCATCGTATAGTTAATAACGTGAAAAAAAGTAAGGGGGCCAAGAACAATATGCACACCGGAAATCAGCTCGACATGCACGGACGCCGCTCGAAGCCGTCTGCTGAGCTTACATCCTTGATCGATCGCGGATTATTGCCGGAAGACGCTTCACTCGCCGCAGAAGCGCCCGCATTTACAGACAATCCATTTCAGCTGGGGATCGCCTCAGGCGAACCGCACCCGGACGGATTTGTGATATGGACGAGGCTTGCACCTGATCCGCTTGCTGAAGATGGCTCGGGAGGCATGCCGAACAGGAACGTACCAGTGAGATGGGAGGTCGCCGAAGATGAACATTTCCGCAAAATCGTCAAACAAGGTACGGCGACGGCTCTGGCGGAGCTTGGCCACTCTGTGCATGTGGAAATCCACGGATTGAAACCGGCAAGATATTATTGGTACAGATTCAAAGCCGGTCGGGAGATCAGCCGGACAGGCCGGACGAAAACCGCGCCTCCCCCATATGTCGATCTAAGCGGAATGTCGTTTTCCCTTGCATCATGCCAAGCCTGGTATCACGGCTATTTTACTGCTTATCGGCACATGGCCGAAGATCACCCCGACGTTGTGTTTTTCCTTGGAGACTATATTTACGAATACCCTATAAACGAAAACAACCTTTACCGGGACGTCAAGCTGTCCAGTGCTCACAATGCAAAGACGGTCACCCTCAGCCAATACCGGCTGCGGTACTCCCTTTTCAAGACCGATCCTGACCTTCAGAACATCCATGCATTGGCTCCTTGGGTCACAACCATGGATGACCATGAAGTCGAAAACAATTATGCCGGCATCTACTCCCAATACAATCCTTCTCCAGAAGCGTTTCTCAAGCAGCGCGCAGCCGCCTACCAAGCCTTTTACGAGAACATTCCGGTCAGGCGCGCCTCGCTTCCAAAAGGGCCGGATATGCTGATGTACCGCCGCTTCCGCTATGGAAACCTGGCAGAATTCAATGTCCTTGACACAAGGCAGTACCGGAGCAATTATCCGGCAAACGAGGATGAACGGCTCGATCCCGAAAGATCAATCCTCGGAAAAGCCCAAGAACAATGGCTGTTTCGCGGGCTGAGCAGGTCGAATACGATTTGGAATATGCTGGTGCAGCAGGTCGTTTTGGCGCAGATTGACCGTGACACAGGACCAGGCACGGAGTACAGCGTCGATCAATGGGACGGCTATCCTGCTTCGCGCGACAGGCTGTTCTCCGCCTATCAAACGTGCGGCATCCAAAACCCCGTCGTGCTGACAGGAGATATCCACAGACATGCCGCCGCAGACCTTAAAACAGATTTCAATGATGTTCAATCAAAAACGATCGGCACAGAGCTGATTGCCACCTCGATCGCTTCTGACGCCGATGGCGCCGAAACCGATTCCCTCGCACCGATCTGGCTGGGGAATCCCCATGTCAAGCTATATAATGCACAGCGGGGCTATGTCCGCTGCACCATGACTCCTAAACAGCTTCTGGCCGAATTTCAGGTTCTCCCTTATGTCACCCGCCCCGGTGCCTCTGTTTCAACCTATGCCAGCTTTTTAGTAGAAGCGGGCCGCCCTGGGCTGCAAAGGATTCATTAACATCAGCTGTTTCACATCATATGTAGCAGTTTTTTCAGTTCTTTTGCATATGTACGGCTGACAGGAATGGTTGAACCGTCTTTCATGAGCAGATTATACGTTGAATTAAACCACGGCTTTACCTCTTTCATATGGCCCATGTTCGCCAGAAAGCTTCTGTGAACCCTGATAAACAAGGATTGCGGAAGCTTTTGCTCAAGCACGACCAGCGTGTCATGCACGGCGTAGGCCGCTTCAAAGGTTTTGACGATGACCCGGCCGTCTCTTAATCCGGCATACACGATTTCATCAGCGTCAAGAATGACAATCGATTCATCAACATGAAAAGCCAGCTTCTGATGGCCGGGCAGCGGCTGCTCCTCTTTGCCTTTCTGATGCATCCTTTTGTATTTTTTGATCGTCTGTCTGATGCGCTCCTCATCAAACGGTTTTGTCAAATAGTCAATAGCATCGACTTCAAATGCTTTCAGCGCGTATTCGTCATATGCGGTGGCAAAAACAACGGCCGGAGGGGCTGACATTTTTTTCAGGCGCTTGGCGATGTCAAATCCGTTTTCCCCGGACAGATCAATATCTAAAAAAAGAATATCAGGCTTTTGATCAGCCATTTTGTCAAACGCCTCTTCGATATGTTCAGCTTCATCGATGGCATCTACTTCTTTCGTCCGCTCCAATAAATATCTCAATTCATCCCTTGCAAACATTTCATCATCAACGATTAACACCTTAAGCATTTGCTTCTCCCCCTCTTCCGGTTTGAAAAGGAATCTTGAATAAAACCTCAGTCCCTCTGTCAGGTTGACTTGTAATGTTTAAAGCCGCCTGCTGTCCGAACAGCCCCGTCAGCCGCTGGTTCAGATTATACAGCGCGGTCCCGTTTCCTTCCTTTGAAGGCGACGGCGCTTTTCCCAATTGTTCCAGTACGCCCGGTTCAATTCCTCTGCCATTATCTGCGACCTTCATCAGGACGCCGTCCGGCTCTGAACGGACGCAGACTGTCACCCTGCAAGATTTCTGCTTTTTCGGAAAAGCATGGCGCAGCGCGTTTTCAACAAGCATCTGCAAGATAAATGGAGGGATTTCCATGCGCTCCAGCCCTTCTTCGATATGAAAATCGATTGAATATTTCCCCGGAAAACGCGCCTGTTCCAAAGACAAATATGCTTCGAGATGATTCAGCTCCTTTGAGAGCGGAATCAGCAATTGCCTTGCCCCCTGTAAGTTCGAGCGGAAATAGACGCTGAGCTGAAGCAGCAGCCTTCTCGTTTTTTCAACGTCTGTCCGGCACAGTGCGGAGATCGTATGGATGGCATTAAATAAAAAATGAGGATTGACCTGCGCCTGCAGCGCTTTGATTTCGGCATCCTTCAACAGCTTGCTTTGCAGCTCAGCCTCCCCGAGCTCAAGCTGAGTGGAAAAAAGCATGGCAAGACCTTCGGCGAGCTCTTCCGTCACGCGGTTAAGACCGGACGGGTGCTTAAAGTACAGCTTCAGCGTGCCGATCGTTTCTCGATTGGAGAAGAGCGGCAGTACGATCGCTGCCTGGAGCGGACAAGAACGGTGCGTACACTCGATCTCATCGCGCGACTTCACTTTCATGACCTTACCTGTGTGAATGACTTTTTTCGATAAACCGGTGATCAGGTTTTTTGAAGGAATATGATGGTCGGCTCCTTCTCCGACATGAGCGAGAATGTTCTTTCTGTCCGTAATCGATACGGCATCCGTCCCCGTCATCCGGTGAATAATGAGAGCGGCGCTTTTGCAGGAATCCTCATTCAGCCCCCGGCGGAAAAAAGGAAGCGTCTGATCAGCTATCGAAAATACCTTATGGGTCTGAACGGCCCGCTCCTGTTCTTCTTTGCGGATAATAGATTGAATGATCGATAGAAATATAAAGCTGCCTGTCCCGTTGACAATCATCATCGGAATGCCGATCATCTGAACGAGCGCCAAAGCCTCGGCCTGCGGTTTTGCAAGCACGAGAATCATAAGCATCTGCAGGCCCTCCATGCAAATGCCAGCAAGAGCGGCTACCCGCGGCGTCACCATCTGGTGCCGTTTTCTGAAAAAGCTGCCGATATAACCCGCGATGATGCCTGCCAGCACTGAAGAAACTGCGCAGCTCAAAGCCGTCGTCCCTCCCAGTGAAAAACGGTGAATGCCTGACAAAAGCCCGACACCCGCTCCGACAAACGGCCCTCCGATCAGGCCGCCGATTTCGACACCGAGAATTCTCGTATTGGCAATCGAGCTTGACGGATCGATCGCAAAAATCCAATCATTGTTCAAAATCTCGTGTTCTCGGATTTCAATGCCTGTATAGTTGCTGATGATGCTGAACAAGGAAAAAATGAAGATAAGAACTCCCTTTCCCTTATACCCTTCCGGATGCTGAAGGTGCTGACGGAACACCTTCATATGGGCCAACATAAAGCCCAGAATGACGATGATCCCCACTCTCTCCAGCATCATGATCATGAGTTGGATCATGTACTTCCCCTTGCTTTCTTTCGGAATCTGCTCTTATTCTATCATACCTCTCTTTATTCACACTTTGACGCAGCATGGCTTTAAAATCTTTTACGGACAAAACCGCTTAATAAGGAAAATAAAAAGGACAGCAATTGTTTGCCGCCCTTCTTCATTTTTTTCACTCCAACAATCGCGCCCGCTCGCTTATTTGTTACTGCTAATTCTTAAATTAACAATCAGCCACACAATTTGAATAATGAATGGAAATATAAACGCAATCAATAAAACGATAAATGCTATTAATTTAAGCTCAGGTGTTTGAGTAACACCAGCACCATCAACATTTCTAAGCCAAATAACAGCTGCTCCTACTACAAAAATGGTCATCCAAAATATGTTGCAAACCCACCAAAATACCCACCGTTTTTTCATCATACCATTCCTTCCATTTTCCCAACTAATGTTGTTACAATATATCCACTTCTTCCGACCGTTCCAACAAATATCTCAATTCATTCCATGCAAACATTTCATCAAGCATCCAATTCCCCTTCTGTTTGTTTAAAACGCGGGCGGAGATTCACACTTCTGCGCCAGCAAACAGCCTCCCGATTCTATCGAACTTGACGGCTTAACTGAAAAATCCAGTCATTGCTCAGCATCTCGCGGTTATGTATTTCAATGCGTATAATAAAAAAAAGGAAAAGATACAGACCCCTTATAACCTTCAGAATGCCGCAGATGGCGGCGGAATCCCTTCAAATGAGCCAAACATCATGATCTAAAATGAATCATAAAAATCCCCTTGCTTTCCAAACAATAGAATTTTCGTTTTATTTTATCATATGGCTTTCACACTTTGACACTGCATTACATCAAATTCATTTCTTTCACATCCCTTTGATCTATTGTAAAATAAATGAGAGAATTCTATAAATTAATGGCAGAGGAGAAGATCATGAAAGCCGTATTTTTTGATTTAGACGATACATTGCTCTGGGATGAAAAAAGCGTCAGCACAGCATTTGCCGAGACATGCCTTAAGGCGGAAAAAAAATACGGGATCAATGCGGGCGAATTTGAAGCGGCCGTTCGCCAGGCGGCGCGGGACCTTTACACGTCTTATGAAACGTATCCTTACACCGTGATGATCGGCATCAATCCGTTTGAAGGGCTGTGGTCAAATTTCAGCGAACCGATCAGTGAAGGTTTTCAAAAGCTGAACAAGATCGTCCCTGAATACAGAAAACATGCATGGACAAACGGGCTGAAAGCATTCGGAATCGATGACCCGGTTTTCGGGGAAGAGCTTGGCCAATGCTTTGCGGCTGTGCGCCGGAAGCGTCCATTTGTCTATGAAGAAACCTTTGCCGTTTTGGAAGAATTAAAAGGAAAGGTCGAGCTTCTTTTGCTGACGAACGGAGATCCGAGCCTGCAAAAAGAAAAATTGGCCGGTGTTCCCGAGCTTGCCCCTTATTTCAGCGAAATCGTCATTTCCGGAAATTTCGGAAAAGGGAAGCCTGATCCGAGCATTTTTGAACACTGTCTTGATCTTCTCGGCATTACGAAAGACGACACCGTGATGGTCGGGGACAATCTAAACACGGATATTCTCGGCGCTTCAAGAGCCGGCATACAGACCGTTTGGGTCAACCGAAAAGGCAAAGAAAACGGAACCGATGTAAAGCCGGACTACGAAATCCGCCATTTAACCGAATTGCTTGACATTCTGGCCGAAAAGCAGCAATCGCTTTAACATGTAAAAAGCATGACTCCAAATGGAATCATGCTTTTGTCTTGCTTATTTTCTTGCTTCAGCAACGGCTTTTTTCACGAAGTCTTCAAGTGAAACCGTTTCTGATTTTTGCTCTCCGTATTTGCGGACATTAACCGCTTCGTTTTCAGCTTCCTGGTCGCCGACGACGAGCATGTACGGAATTTTTTGCATTTGCGCTTCACGGATTTTATAGCCGATTTTTTCATCACGGCTGTCGACTTCAACGCGCAGACCTTCTCGCTGCAGGCGATCCTGCACTTGTTTTGCATAGTCAAGATGCACTGACGGCGATACAGGGATGACCTGGAATTGAACCGGTGCAAGCCATGTCGGAAGCGCTCCTTTATGCTCTTCAATTAAGAATGCTACAAAGCGTTCCATCGTAGACACGACACCTCTGTGGATGACGACCGGACGGTGCGGTTTTCCGTCTTCCCCGACATATGTCAGGTCAAACTTTTCAGGAAGAAGGAAATCGAGCTGTACGGTTGACAGTGTTTCTTCCTTGCCAATCGCTGTTTTGACTTGAACGTCAAGCTTCGGCCCGTAGAACGCCGCTTCGCCTTCCGCTTCATAATAGTCATGCCCCATCTCATCCATCGCTGCTTTCAGCATCGATTGTGCTTTATTCCACATCTCATCATCATCATAGTATTTCTCTGTATCTTCAGGGTCGCGATAAGACAGGCGGAACGTGTAGTTATTTAATCCGAAGTCTTTATAGACATCCTGAATCAAACGGACGGTGCGGATGAATTCGTCTTTGATCTGATCCGGACGGACGAAAATATGAGCGTCATTCAGGGTCATTCCGCGGACGCGCTGCAGCCCTGAGAGCGCACCGGACATTTCATAGCGGTGCATCGTGCCGAGCTCAGCGATTCTGATCGGCAGCTCGCGGTAGCTGTGAATGTCGTTTTTATAAATCATCATATGGTGCGGACAGTTCATCGGACGGAGCACAACCGTCTCATTATCCATTTCCATTGGCGGGAACATTGTATCCTGATAATGATCCCAGTGGCCTGATGTTTCGTAAAGTTCCTTGCTTCCGAGCACTGGTGTATAGACGTGCTCATAGCCGAGTGCGAGCTCTTTATCAACGATATAGCGTTCGATTACGCGTCTGATTGTGGCGCCCTTTGGCAGCCAGAGCGGCAGCCCTTGGCCGACTTTTTGAGAAATGGCAAACAGCTTGAGCTCTTTTCCAAGCTTTCTGTGGTCGCGTTCTTTTGCTTCTTCAAGCAGGCGCAGATGCTCTTCAAGCTCAGCCTTTTTGAAGAAAGCAGTTCCATAGATGCGCTGCAGCATCTTGTTATTGCTGTCTCCGCGCCAGTATGCTCCCGCAAGGCTCAGCAGCTTAAATTCCTTGATTTTTCCTGTTGAAGGGACGTGGACGCCCCGGCACAAATCAAAGAATTCGCCCTGCTCATAAATGGATACCGCCTCACCTTCCGGAATCGCATCAAGCAGTTCCAGTTTCAAGTCGTCGCCGATTTCGGCAAACCGTGCTTTCGCTTCTTCGCGGCTGACCTCTTTTCTGACGATCGGCAGATTTTCCCCGATGATTTTTTTCATTTCTTTTTCGATTTTCGGGAGATCCTCGGGTGTGAGCGCTTCTTCCAGGTCAACATCATAGTAGAAGCCGTTTTCGATCACAGGGCCGACGCCGAGCTTCACATTTTTATAAAGCCGCTTGATCGCCTGAGCCATTAAGTGCGCGGTGCTGTGGCGCATAATCTCAAGCGCTTCGTCGCTGTCTTCCGTAATGATTTCAATCGCACCGTCCTCAACAATCGGTGTGCGCAGATCGATTTCTTTGCTGTTTAATTTTCCGGCAATTGCTTTTTTCTTTAAGCCGGGACTGATCGATGCCGCGATATCTTCTGTCGTCGTTCCTTTGGCAAACTCCTTAACCGCTCCGTCAGGAAATTTGATTTTTACCATATCTGACATCCTAGTCACTCCTTTTTTTTACAAAATAAAAAATCCCCGTCCCCCTATGAAAGGGACGAGGATTGATAAACGGAATTCGTGGTTCCACCCTTTTTCCCGAAAACGCAAAAAATCCTTGGCGCTTTCGGCTTTCGATTCTGTAACGGGAAGTCCCGTCAGTCATTACTGGACAAAACGCCGTTCACAACTGATGTTCAAAGGTGGTAAAAAAATGACCCTTGGTTTAGGAGACTTGCAGCCCCGGCCTCCCTCTCTGTCAAACCGGTGTTCATTTTTCCATGTCCTTATCAATACATTGCATCTTAAGTTTATACCGTATTATAAATCGTTTTGCGAGCAAAATCAAGAATGCTCTTCCAAAATGTTTTCCTGCGGATGGAAGGAGTCGAGAGAAAAAATCCGCACCCGCTCCTGAAAAATGTTTTGGATCGTCTGAACCATGGCATGCTCCCGGTCTTTCGTATAAAGATCGATTTTTTTCGGAGCGATTGAAACGAGCGGCGCCAGCAGGCGGGAATCAATATACATCGGGTGTTCTCTTACGAACCGCCTGTCTATGTATTTTTTTTGTTCCCGTTCCGAAATATACTTTAATTCCCATAATACGAAATGATCGTCATGCACGATGTGTACATGATCAAGCATCGGCTCTTTCGAGGTGACATAGTCCCTGAGCGATTGAATGAACGTCTGGTATTCCTGTTCCATTTTGTATTCGTCAATCGCAGCCTCGACGTACCCCCTCAGACGTTGATAATATTTTCCGAGCCGAAACGTCATAAAGGAGCGGATCGACAGAACGTTTTCTTCAAGACAGATGGCTTGAAGCTCCTGATTGATGAAATGTTCACGAGGGGTGTCGTCCTGATTAAGCGGAAGCCCTTCAAGTTCACCCTCCATGATGCTGTGGGCCAGCTGGAGAATCTGCTGCTGTTCATCCCTGTCCAAAAAGTAATAATCGCCTTCAATGACCGAAAGCATGTATTCATCTTCTTTGCATTCTGTAAAAAATTTCGTCAGAACAGGCTGAATCAATGCCTGAATCCTGACAGAGGAATGTGTTTTTTCAATTCCGATCTTCCCTGGCGCCTCGTGAATCTTGATATGCCGGTTCACATCAGCATTGCGAAGCAGATGCAAAAACGCGGCTGTATCATAATCATCTTCAAATGTAATTTCGAGCATGTTTGTCCCCCCTAACAACATCTGATACATGTATATGGGCGGGACAAATAAAATAGACTCAAAAAAATGGATAAGCCTTTAATCAAACAGCTCCTGCACTTTTTTTCTGAATAAAAGCGGAACGGTGATAAAAAGAAGATAGATCATGGAAACGATCACGATTGCCAAGAGGTCGCCGGACAGCAGGCTTGATCCGAGCGCATTTAAAATGACGGTTCCCGGAATGATGCCACAAGCCGTGGCCGCCAAAAACGACAGCGGCCTCACTTTTGAAACGCCTGCCGCATAGCTGACCGCATCAAAATGAATCGGAGCGAGCCTTAACAGCAAAATGCCGTAAAAACCGTTTTTTTGCAAAAGGCTGCGAACCGCATCAAGCTTTAGGGGCATTTTTTTCACATTTCCGCCGAGTCTATAGGCAACGGCAAATGATAAAAACGCTCCGCCTGCGGCCCCTGCAAAAGAATACAGAGATCCAAACAGCGGACCGAACGCAAGCCCGCCGCCAACGGCGAAAACGGAAGCGGGCAGCAGAATAAACGGCCTGATCATTAATAATCCGATATAAATCAGCGGTGCGAAAGCGCCGAAGGATAAAACCCCTTCCCTGATATGGCGGGGATTCAGGTTCAAATATTTTGCGTTGAACCACAATCCGGCTGACGCTATCGCAATCACCGCCGCCCACTTGCCGAGGGCTTTTTTTGGCATGTCCTCATCTCCCTGATTCATAGGCGATTATTGTCGGCGGTTTTTCCCATCAAGACGGACGGGAGTAGCCAGGTACAGCACCCTTTCCATCAGTCTTGCCGCCTTTACCTCTTCTTTTTCTCCCCTTTGGGAATATGTGAAATGATGCTTCAGCTCATCCGGATCAAAGTTCGAAGAGAAAAACGTCGGCAGCTGCTGGGACATTCTGTGCTGAAGAATCGTGCCGATTACTTCATCCCTGACCCAGCTGGACATGGACTCCGCTCCGATATCATCAAGCATAAGAATCGGAGTGGATTTCACCATATCGAGCTTTTCTTCCAATGACTGGTCATGAATGGCGTTTTTCAGCTCTCTGACAAATTCGGGGACATAGACGAGAATGGACGGGTGATCCTTTGCTGCAAGCTCATTAGCGATGGCTGCCAGCATAAAGGTTTTGCCGACGCCGAATTTCCCGTGGACATAAATTCCTTTTCCTTTTCCCGTCTCGTTATAGTCATGGAAAAATTGCGTCACAAGCTGAAGCACCTTCAAGCGGCTGGGGTCGTCCCCATCAATATCCGCAAATGTGGCATCCAGCAGATCCCTTTGAATATAGATGCTTTTGATTAGCGAACGCTGTCTTTCCCTTTCATCAGCTTTGCGCTTTTCAGGACAGATGTCATACTTGATATCAATCGTTTTTCCGTTCAGCACAAGCTTTGGATAATAGCCCTTAAGCAGATTTTTGCATTCATTCAGACTGGGGCAGTTGCTGCAGGCTTTGCTTTGCTGTGTATATTCATAAAGCTTGTTCAAGCTTCTGTCGATCATATGATCGTCCACTTCCGACTGATGTTGTGCGAGAAATTCCTGAACATCCTTGTCAGAAAGAACTTTTTCTTTCATATCCTCAAGGCGCTTTTTAAAATCAGGCCTTGCCGTCACGCCTTGCAAAGCTCGTTTAATCGGCTCCATAACTCTTGTTCACCTCACATTTAAAGGGCGGAATGGTTTCTCAGTTTTTTCATTTCCTCCAGCAGTTGTTGCTTCTGCTGATCAAAATCTTCCTTGCTTGCCACGGCCTGCTCCCCTTCGGGATGAGCCCCGGAAGCTTCACCTTGCAGCCAATCCGGCAGCTTTTCTTCCCTGATGACTTTTTTGCTGCGCTGCGTTTTCTTTCCTTCCGCCCATTCAAGATACTGACGGTTTTCTTCCTTGGCAAGCTTCATGGCTTCCCTTACCGTCTTCACTTTTTTTCTGGCCCAGTGGGAAGCGATTTTTTGCGTGTAGTTTTTTGAAAGCTTCATATCGGTTTTCAGCATGACATAATAGATCAGGACATTGATGACGCCCGGCTCCAGCTTTTGGTCAAGCATGATTTCCTCGATGATTTTCAAATCGGCTTTGGACGGTTCGGCCCCGCCTGCAATATCCTGCAGCAATTTTCTCGGGGATACCTGTTCAAGGAGCGCGATCAAGTTTTCTTCCTTTGATGACGGCTTTGGCGGCTGTTCATTCGAATAATCACGCAGCCTGAGCGGCTGCACTTTGTCGACAAGCTCCGGAAGCAGGCCGCTTCTTTCGATCTGATACCAGTCGCTTGCCGCTTTTCTGAGCGCTTCCGTCGTGATTGTATCATGTTCATCAACAGCTGACATGACGACGTTTTGCATTTGCAGCGGTTCGATGCCGTACAGAAAGGCGAGTTTTTTGATCGTCTCTTTTACTTGCCCGGTCAGCGCTTTTCTCGGGATCAGCGCCTCAGACAAACCAGCCAGAAACAACTGAAAGTCAAAAGCATCATCCGTCACCTCGACCGGCTTGCTTTGCCCCTCTTTCATCAATTCCTGGCCGTCTTCAAGCTGCATGGCGTCGGCCATATCATCTGACAGCTTCCATTCGCTCGGCTGCACAGCTGCAAAGACTTCATTGAACGAGCGTGTGATATCACGGGCCTCTTCAGGAACGGCAGGATGTGAAAAATAATCTTTCAACTGCTGAAACCTTGCTTTTCCGACGCGGTTGTACAAAAAAACGTTCAGCATGCCGTCTTGAAAAAACTCATCCGGCCTGAGCGGCGGAATCAGTTCATATATAAATAAACGCTCCTGTTCGGTTTCTTTTACATATGTTTTTAACAGACCTATTCCCTCGAGCTTTTCCTTTTCGGCGTAAATCGTTTTCAGGCTTGTCTGCATCGCCCCCATCAGCTGCCTGTGGGTCGAGCTTTTCCCCCATACCCTGTTTTGCTCCAGCTCTCCCCAGAGCGTAAAAAACAGGCTGAGCGGGAAAAAGCCGATCAAAGGCTGGTACAGCAGGGTCACAATTTGCCGGTCCAAATCCTGAAGAAGCCCGTGGCTCTTGACGATGTAAGGATCGACAGGAAGCAAGTCTTTCCAATAATTACTCATATCTTTTGTCAACCTTCCAATTTGTTTCTTGTCCTCATTTTACACCTTTTTTCGGTCTTCATGTCATCCACCTGAAATCTTTATCATGAGAAAAGAGCTGGATCAAGTTTTCAGCTCTTTACCGTTCTTTCTTTATTAAGTCTTTCAGTTCCTCGATAAACACATTGATATCCTTGAATTGGCGGTATACGGACGCAAATCTGACATATGCTACCTCATCGATTTTCGCCAGACGGTCCATCACCATTTCGCCGATATCCTCGCTTTTCACTTCAGAAGCACCTTGATTTCTAAGCTCTTTTTCAATTTCAAAACAAATATCTTCAAGCTGTTTTAAAGCGACAGGCCGCTTTTCACAAGCTTTGATCAAGCCGCGGAGCATCTTCTCCCGGCTGAATTCTTCCCGAATTCCTTCTTTTTTTACGACGATGAGCGGAATTTCTTCCACTTTTTCAAATGTCGTAAACCGGTAATTACATGATTCGCATTCGCGCCTTCTGCGAATCGATCTGCTTTCGTCAACCGGACGGGAGTCTAACACTCTCGTCCCATTATGCTGACACGCTGGACATTTCATTTTTTCAGCTCCTATTCAGTTGTTTGTTTGGACAGCAGGAGCCAGCTTTCGGTCCAATTCCCGATAAACCGACGAAACCATGCTGCGGCTGTACCCAAAATCAGTCGGCAAAAACGTTTCCGTCGATATATTAAAATCTACGGCTGTATCAAAAGGGCGAACCGATACGACGGTCGCCACCAAAAAAGCTTTTCTCGGCTTTGCAACCTCCGCGCTTATTTCTCCTCTTTCTTCCGATACCGAAATGGCGGTGCAGCAGTCAAGCCCGTCCAGCACTTCCTTTACTGCTTCAAGCGCCTGTTTTGCAGTTGCTTTATAATAGCGGCTCTTCAGCTCGTCCAAAGGATGGTGGTCGGATGTTTCGGCATGGGTCGAAAAAAACCCCTGAATCTTTTGGAAAACGCTCATATTCCATATCCCCTTTGTCTTCTTCTCTATATTTTATTAAAAAAACTCTCCATTTCCAAGAGAAAACAAAATAGCAAGAGAATGCCGAATGCTGGAAGAAAGGCCATTTCAAAGAAGCGGGGGCTGGTTTCGCGGAAAAACAAAAAGGAGCGGATCACAAAAAGCGGCTCTTCGCTTTTTCATCCAGCTCCTTTTCAGGCATTAAAGCGCCTGTGCTTTGGCTTTGGCCTGTTTGATCTGAACAGGTCCCATGCCTCTCGGTATTTCAATGTTCTCTCTTGTTTCCGCACTTAGCTCTTCTGCGATGTAATCCGCAGCAATATTCGGATCTAAATCTCCGCAAGTATAAACATCAATGCTGGCATATCCGTGTTCAGGAAAGCTGTGGATGGTCAGATGAGATTCAGAAATAATGACGACCCCGCTTACACCTTGAGGCGCAAATTTATGAAACGCAACCTCCCGCACCTCAGCGCCTGACTTCAGTGCCGCATTTACAAACGTTTTTTCAATAAAATCCATGTCGTTCAGCTTATCAAAATCGCATCCCCACAGTTCGGAGATGACGTGACGCCCCATTGTTTCCATAGCATGGACCCCCCTTAACAAGAATTAAAAAGTGAATTTCCAAGCAACTAAACCGGTCATTTACCACGGGGGAAAGTTAGTCCGGAGAGGTCCTAACCCTTTAAGTAATGCCGAAGCGCTCACGAACTAGAAGTTCACGAAAAATAGTATACTTTGTTTGATTATTTTTTGCAAGGCGGTTTTTTGGTTAAGGGGTTTTTATTTTTTTAGCCGTCCATGCTTTTATTTTATACAGCTGAAGGATGTTTCATTCTCAAAGCGACATATCTGATTAAATCAACGACCCTGCACGAATATCCCCATTCATTGTCATACCATGCAAGCACTTTCATTTTTCTGTTTTCAAGCACCATCGTTGAAAGGCTGTCAATGACGGCGGAATATGGATTTGTATTAAAATCTGCTGACACGAGCGGTTCATCGCACACATCGATGATGCCGGACATTGAACCGGCGGCCGCCATGCGGAATGCCTCATTGATGTCCTCAGCCGTGACATCGCTTTTTAAATCTGCGACAAGATCAACGAGAGAAACGTTTGAAACAGGCACCCGCAAAGCAAGGCCATGCATTCTTCCTTTTAAATGAGGCATAACGAGCGACAGCGCTTTTGCAGCGCCTGTAGTCGTGGGAATGATCGAAGAACCGCAGGCGCGCGCTCTCCGCAGGTCTTTGTGCGGATTGTCGATATTTTTTTGATCGTTTGTGAAGGCGTGAACGGTCGTGACAAGTCCGTTTTCAATGCCAAATGCATCATCAAGCACTTTTGCGACAGGCGCCAGACAATTCGTCGTACAAGACGCGTTGGAGATGATCGCATGGCGCTCCGCATCGAAATCGCCTTCATTTACGCCCATCACAATCGTAATATCTTCATTTTTTCCAGGCGCGGTTAAAATGACCTTTTTCGCTCCTGCTTCAATGTGCGCTTCCGCTTTTTCCTTAGAATTAAACTTGCCTGTAGCTTCAACCACTATATCGATTCCGTGTTTTGCCCACGGAAGGAGCTTCGGATCTCTTTGATTGGTCAGCAAAACCTTTTTCCCGTTTACCGAAAGATGATCATCGCCCGCTTTGACATCAAGCTCATAGCGTCCGTGATTTGTGTCATACTTTATTAAATGAGCGAGCGTTTCCGCAGGATAGCTCGCGTTGATCACAGCTATATCCATTTGATCATCAAGCATCGCTTTTCTAAACACCATTCTGCCGATACGGCCGAATCCGTTTATCGCAACTTTTACCTTCATCAAACAAACACCCCTTATTTTTATGTCATTCCATATCTGTTTTGCTCAAAATAAGTATAACACATTATTTCGAATTAGCCATACCATTTATTCTTTTTACAGCAAATTTGCACACCGTGTATGCGAATAACGGCTGGCTGGCGTTGCGGGGCTGTCGGCGAACGGATTTCCGTATAACAAAAAAAGTGAGTGCGGGAAAATCCGCACTCACTTCTCAGTATGTGACCACGCTTCAAGCAGGCGCTGAAGCTGGTTTTCGGTATCCTCCAGACGGCCGCTGTTATCGATGACGGCGTCGGCTTTTTTTCTTTTTTCATCAAGCGGAAGCTGGGCATGAATTCGATTCAGCGCTTCCTCTTCATTTAATGAATTTCTTTTC
Organism: Bacillus sp. KICET-3; assembly: GCF_033261025.1. Classification (NCBI taxonomy): domain Bacteria; kingdom Bacillati; phylum Bacillota; class Bacilli; order Caryophanales; family Bacillaceae; genus Bacillus; species Bacillus sp. KICET-3. The sequence goes on from NZ_CP137345.1 coordinate 3,375,692, forward strand.
ATCAGCCGCTCAAGCTGGAGCTTTTTCGGGATCCAGACAACGATCACCTTGTCTGCCAGATGCTCGAGTCCGCTTTCATACAAAAGCGGAATATCAAGAACGACAAACCGTTCTCCGGCCTGAATGGCTTCATCCCGCTCTCTGATCATCGTTTTTCTAACTTCGGGATGGACGATCGCATTTAATTGCATCCTTTTTTCTTCGTTTTTAAATACAAGTTCTCCGAGTTTTTTCCGGTCGATATCGCCGGTTTCAAGCAACACGCCGCTGCCGAATGTCTCGGTGATTTTTCGGTATGCCGGCATTCCTTTTTCAACGGCTTCTTTCGCAATGACGTCAGCGTCAACAACCGTGATGCCGCGCTGCTGGAACATCTGTGCGACAGTGCTTTTTCCGCTGGCGATGCCTCCTGTTAAACCGATGACCAATGTCACGGGCTGCACCTCTTTCCTACAGTTTCCAAATTCCGATCATAATCAGCAATATTCCCGGCAGGAAGGTCAGTTTATCCATCCAATTCCACCTTGATAAGAAACGGCCGGACTGAATGCCCAAAAATACGAATAACGAACTCATAAGAGCGACCGTCAAACTCATCGGAACAGGTGAAAATCCGAGTGCGGCTGCACCGATTCCCGCACCAAAGGCATCGATCGAAAGGGCAAAACCGAGCAGGAAGGCTTCGATCCCGGTGATAATGCCCGACTTATCGATGTCCGCGCTTGTCGGCGTCCTTAAAATGTGGATGACGATTCCGAGCGATTTCAGTTCAAGATTGATCAGCGTTTTCTCCGAAAGGGCCATTTCCTGCTCTTTTTCCGGTCTGAAAAACTGATAAAGCACCCAGGCCCCGATCCCCATCAAAATAACGGCTCCGAGCCTTTCTGTTAAAGCGACCGGGAAAAATCTCGCCAATAAAGATCCGATCATCATGGCCAGCAGCATAACGATTCCCGAACAAAACGCGATAATCACAATCGCTTTAAAAGGAATTTTCAGCTTGCGCAATCCGTAAGTAAATCCGACTGAAAAACTGTCCAGGCTGACGGCGAATGCCAGCAGCAAGAAAGATGCAAACATCATATCCGGTTCTTCCTTTCTGTTGATGCGGCGGTGTTTTTTAGCCTTAGGCAGCTTTTATATAGGCTTCTTATATATATGAGAAAGGAAAATGATCTGTGTGTTGTTCACCTTAAAAAAGAAATAATACACAGAACCGCCGGATGTTAAGCGCTCCAAAAGCGTAAATATCGGCAGCGTGAACCGTGATGCGTCAAGCCTGGACAAAGTTTATGCAATTGTTATTTTTTCTGGCATGTGGCGCAGAAATGCGTGCCTCTTCCTCCGACAACCGTTTTTTCGATCACAGTCCCGCATTTTTTGCAAGGTTCGTCTTTTCGGTTATAGACGAAGAGCTGAAGCTGAAACATGCCGATTTCTCCTTGTGAATTGATATAGGATCTGACAGTGCTTCCCCCCGCTTCAACCGCTTCTTTCAGCGTTTTGATGATTTCTTCATGAAGCAGAGCCGTTTGTTTTTTTGTCAGCTTGTTTGCCGCTGTTTCCGGGTGGATGCCGGCTCTGAAGAGCGCTTCATCCACATAAATGTTTCCAAGTCCGACGACTGTCTTCTGATCAAGCAGCGCGGTTTTGACAAAGCGGCTCGTTTTTTTGAGGCGCTCTCTTAAATACCCGATCGTAAATTCGTCGCTGAAAGGCTCCGGGCCGAGCTGTTTGAGAGGCAGTTCAGTCTGTTCTTCACCCGGTTTAAACAAATGCATCGTGCCGAATTTCCTGACATCGCGGTAGCGAAGCTCCGTTCCGTCCGTAAACGTAAAGATCACGTGCACATGTTTATCCATAGGCTCACCGTTTTGGTGAAGCCCGTATTTCCCTTCCATTCTCAGATGAGAGACCATGGTGAAATGGTCGAGATGAAACAGCAAAAATTTCCCTCTTCTGTCAACTGACTGAATCGTTTCCCCAATGAGTAGCCTTGCAAACTCCTCTGGTTCTGCCGGGCGTTTAATGATGTTTGTCCAGCGAATTTCAACAGATTCGATCGTTTTCCCTATTACAAGTCCGGCTAAAGTGCGCCGGACGGTTTCGACTTCTGGCAGCTCCGGCACATCATCACTCCCTTTTCATTATTTAGCATCATACCATGAAGGCCCTGAGGAATAATCCACTTTGAGCGGCACGTCAAGCTGAAGTGCGTTTTCCATCACTTCCGGCACCAGCTTTTCAAGCTCTTTGATTTCCTCTTCAGGCGCCTCAAAGATTAATTCGTCATGAACCTGTAATAACAGTTTGGCCTGGAGGTTTTTCTCCTTCAGCTTCTCAGCCATCGCGATCATCGCTTTTTTAATAATGTCAGCGGCGCTTCCCTGAATCGGAGTGTTCATCGCTGTCCGCTCGGCAAAGCTGCGCAGATTGAAATTCCGGCTCGTCAGCTCAGGAATGTATCTTCTTCGGGCTAACAGCGTCGTGACATAGCCCTTCTGCTTTGCTTCCTGAACTGTTTCTTCCATGTATTCTTTGACTCCCTGAAAGCTGTGGAAATACCGTTCAATAAACGCGGCGGCTTCCTTCCTTGTAATCCCGAGGTTTTGCGAAAGCCCGTAATCGCTGATGCCGTATACGATTCCGAAATTGACGGCTTTTGCCTGTCTTCTCATGGCCGGTGTGACTTCTTCCTCAGATACATGAAACACGTCCATCGCCGTTTTTGTGTGAACGTCCATGTCATGCGTAAAAGCTTCAATCAAGTTTTTGTCCTTTGAAATGTGGGCAAGCACCCTCAGCTCGATCTGCGAATAATCCGCCGCAAATATCAGCCAATCTTTTTGAGACGGAACAAATGCCTGCCGGATTTTCCGGCCTTCTTCAAGACGGATCGGGATATTTTGCAGGTTCGGATCGGTCGAGCTCAGCCGGCCGGTTTGCGTCAAGGCTTGGTTAAAGCGGGTATGCACTTTATGGGTATCCTTCCGGATGACTTTTAAAAGCCCTTCGACATATGTGGACTGCAGCTTGCCGATTTGCCTGTAATGAAGAATGTCTTCGATGATGACATGCTTATCGCGAAGCTTTTCCAGAACATCCGCTGATGTGGAGTATCCCGTTTTCGTTTTTTTCACGACAGGCAATCCAAGCTTTTCGAACAGGATGACGCCGAGCTGCTTGGGCGAGTTGATATTAAAGGTTTCGCCTGCTGATTCATGGATTTTCTTTTCATATTCCTTCAGCTTTCCGGACAGCTCTTCGCCCATTTTTTTCAGCCTGTCGACATCGACCTGGACACCGATGGATTCCATTTCACCAAGGATATGGGCGAGAGGCATCTCAAGCTCCTCAAACAGTTTAAGCTGCTCGTTTTTTTCCAATTCGTCAAGGAGCTTTTCACGGAGCTCCCAAATCGCCCGGGCTTTTCTGCCCAAATGATCGGCAAGCTCCTTCTCGTCCGGAACCGCCTGTTTGGCTCCTTTTCCGTAAACCGCTTCATCAGTGGAAACGATGTTAAGATGATGTTCCTTTGCAACGCTTGCCACATCATCATACGAGTGGCCTGGATTGATAATATAAGCTGCAAGAAGAACGTCAAATTCGGCTCCGCTCAGCTCAATTCCTTGCCAGCGCAAGGCGACGGCCGCACGTTTTGCATCAAATACCCATTTCTTTTTCGACTCATCCTCAGCCCATTCTTTAAAGCGGTCAGAGCCTAAAGCCGTCTCTTTCGGAATGAAGAACACACCGTTTTCATTGACGATGGAAAAACCGAGGATCGGCGCTTCATGATAGTTGTCGCCAAGCTGTTCAACAACAAATGAAGCCGGGGTAGCCAACAATTCTTCTGTGATGGACTGCTGAATCTTTACATGAATATCCTCAAATGGTTCTTCTTCTTTTTCCACCGGATCTTCGCCAAGCCGTTCCAGCAAAGAGTTAAAGCCGAGATCCTTAAACAGCTTGACGACCGCTTCCCTGTCAAAGCCTTCGTAGCCGAGGCCGTCAAGACCAATCTCAAGCGGGGCATCTGTTGTGATCGTCGCGAGCTCTTTGCTCATCAAAGCCTGATCTTTAAATTCGCTCAGCTTTTCTTTCAGCTTTTTGCCGCTTACTTCATCAATTGATGATAAAAGCTCTTCCACCGTGTGGAACTGCTTTAACAGCTTGATCGCCGTTTTTTCGCCGACGCCGGGCACGCCGGGAATATTATCTGAGGCATCGCCCATCAGACCTTTCATATCGATGATCTGCTCAGCGGCAAGGCCGTACTTTTCCTGAATGTGATCAGGGGTATAATATTCAACATCTGTGATTCCTTTTTTTGTGATGGCGACAGTTGTTCCTTTTGTCGCAAGCTGTGTCAAGTCTTTGTCTCCGGAAAAAATCTTGACTTCAAAACCTTCTTTTTCGGCTGATTTGGCGAGCGTTCCGATAATATCATCGGCCTCGTAGTTTTCAAGCTCATACCTGGAAATGCGGTAGGCGTCCAGGAGCTCATGAATAAACGGCAACTGCTCGGAAAGCTCCGGAGGCGTTTTTTGTCTGCCGCCTTTATATTCTTTAAACGTTTTATGCCTGAACGTCGTCTTCCCCGCATCAAATGCGACAAGCATGTGAGTCGGTTTTTCTTCCTCGAGCATTTTCAGCAAAATCGTCGTAAAACCGTACACCGCATTTGTATGTATCCCTTTTTCATTGCTGAGGAGAGGCAGAGCGAAAAACGCGCGGTATGCCAGGCTGTTTCCGTCAACCAATACTAATTTTTTTCTTTCAGTCATCTTGATCCTCCTAAGAAGCCGAGTTATTAAGCTTCCTTTCGCTTCATCTTCATATGTAGCTTATTTTATTTTAGCAAAGTTCATTTTGAAAGGAAAATCAGAGTCCTTTTTTAGAAAACAAAAAAAGGGACGCGTGATGATCTCGCGTCCGTCCATATGGCTCCTTGGATGAAGGGGTTCACTAATGATCCTATCAACCAAGTTTTAAAGGTGTATATAAAAGTTGTAAAGCCTTTGTAAAGATTGTTCATTCCGATCAATGCGAAGCGCGTTTTAAGCGGACTGTAAATACGGTGCCTTTTCCCTGCTCGCTTTCGACATCGATTTCACCGTGATGCGCTTCAACCAAATGCTTGACGATCGCAAGGCCGAGCCCGGTGCCTCCCGAGTTTCTGCTTCTGTCTTTGTCAATCCGGTAGAACCGTTCAAAAATTCTCGGGATTTCCTCTTTTTTGATGCCGATGCCCGTATCCCTCACCTTCACTTGAACCACATCTTCAAGCACTTCGGCAGAAATCGTCACACTGCCGGTTTCCGGTGTGTATGTGATGGCATTGTTGACCAAATTTAAGAAGATCTGCTTCAATCTGTGCGGATCTCCGGAAGCAACGGCCGGTCCTTCCGGTTTTTCGAGCCTAAGCGAGATTCCTCTTTCCTCCGCTTTATTTTTCAAAAGCATTTCAATCTCCACAAGGATTTCACCGATGTCGCAATCTTGAATGTTCAGGGTGAAGTTTTGCTGCTCGATTTTGGAAAGATCCAATAGATCCTGAATGAGGGTTTGCAGACGCCCGCTTTCTTTTAAAATAATCGAGAGAAATTGTGAGAGGGTTTCCCGTTCGTTCATGGCGCCGTCAAGAAGCGTTTCGGTAAAGCCCTTGATTGAAGTAATCGGCGTTTTCAGCTCATGGGAGACGTTTGCGACAAAGTCCTTTCTCATTTCTTCAAGCTGTTTTCTCTCTGTCATGTCGTGGAACACGAGGACGATTCCCTTCCATTCATCATTGATGCCGATAATCGGAACCCCGTCGACTTCGAAATATCTTCTTTCAATCCGGATCGGCAGATGAAACATCTTGCGGACCTTTGTTTCGGTCATGAAAATTTCTTCAATAAGATTGATGATTTCTTCATGTTCAAGCACCTCATGATAAAAATGGTAAAGAAGCTGGTCCGCCTGAACGTGAAACTGTTTTTGATAGGCGCGGTTCACCAAATGAATATAGCCTTTCCCGTCAATTAAAATCAGCCCGGAATCTATGTTTTCGATCACGGTCTGCAGCCGGTCCCGCTGCATTTCCTGGGCTCTGGTCATGTCCTGCAAATTCTGGGCCAGCATATTAATCGACTGGCTCAGCATCGTCTCATCTTCGTTAAAAGTCCTCGCTTTGTAGTTTCCTTTCGCTAGCTCAATCGCAACTTGGGTTGCGGATTCAATCGGATTCGTGTATTGCGAGGTGATTCTCGCCCCAAGCCCTGCTATGATCAGAAACGCCGTTCCAAGGCTGACGCCGAGCAGAATCCAAATCTTCTGGTTGATATCCGCGAGCGAATCAACAGGTGAAGTGATCAGGAGATAGCCGTGCAGTTCCCCGCGTTCCTTCAGCGGCTGTACATAGCGGAATTTTGCTTCATCATCCGGATTGATTCGATAGCCTCCGCTTTCAACATTTTCTTCTGATTCAACCGCCTCTTTTATAACCGCTTGATCGGGGCTGCCTCCAAAATGAAAAAGGACCTTGCCTTTTGTATCTATCAGTGCTACGGCGCTGTTCAGTTCACGGCTTGCATTTTCCAACAGTGCGCCTTGCTCTTTAGACTTCAGATGATCGGTGTCCGCCAGCGAGGCGATCAAGCCGGCTTCTTTTTCAATATGGCTGCTTAATTTTTCATAGTAGGAAGTGTGAAACAAGTGAACAAGCAGAAAGCCGAGTGAAGCAAATACGAGAATCAAGAGCGTCAGCAGGGCAGCTAAAAGCCGAGTCCGAAATTTAATCATTCAGTTTCGGCTCCTCCATTTTGTAGCCAAGACCTCTGATCGTTTTAATGTATTCAGGTTTTTTGGTGTTTTTTTCAATCTTATCGCGCAGGTGGCTGATATGAACGTCGACAATGCGCGTGTCTCCCGCAAAGTCATAATTCCAGACAGCATTCAACAGAAGGTCTCTTGTCAGCACTCTTCCCTTATGCTTCCCGAGATATAAAAGAAGCTCAAATTCCTTCGGCGTGAGTTCGAGACGTTCGTTTTGAAAATATACCTCATAATGTTCAGGCAGTATTTTAAGCTCGCCGATGATCAGTTCCCCGGTATCCGCCTCTTCAGCTTCATCCTGCTGAACAGGTAGCGTCTGTGTTCTCCTTAAGATCGCTTTGACTCTTGCCGTTACCTCTCTCGGGCTGAACGGTTTTGTCATGTAGTCGTCCGCTCCCAATTCAAGCCCGAGCACTTTATCGAATTCATCGTCTTTTGCGGTAAGCATCAAAATCGGATACATCAATTTCTGCTGTCTGAGCTCCTTGCAGACTTCGATTCCGTCCATTTTTGGGAGCATCAGATCAAGCACAATCAGATCCGGCTTCTCTTCTATCGCTTTTAATAAGCCGGCCTCTCCGTCCATAGCCGTTACGACTTGGTAACCTGACCGTTCAAGGTTATATTTTAGAAGGGTAACAATTGATTCTTCATCGTCTACAACTAATATCTTTTTGCTCATGACATGCCTCCAGGCTTCAGATTTCCCCGACATCTCTATCTCTATTTTATGATCAACAAATGTTTTCACTCTTATTTTAACGAAAGCCTGTCTGTTCGACAATTTGATTTTTCTGTCTTTTAAAATAAACCTTCTTTTTACCCGTTTTCTGTACAGCTACATTCAAGAAATTCGAGATCATTAAAAGATAGAAATGTCCGGGCAGATGATTATGATTAGGTATATGCCCGGAGCCTGTGTTTATGTCTCGATTTTCATTTTTGCCTACTATGAAAAACGGGAAGGCTTTTCCAAGCCTTCCCTGTCCGTTTGTTCTATGAAAGTACCTTCATGACGTTCTTCACGGATTGAACGGATTGATCCAGCTGACTTTTTTCATAATCTGTCAGTTCAAGTTCGATAATCTGCTCAAGGCCGTTTCCGCCTATGATGGTCGGTACGCCGAGATAGATGCCTTCATAACCGTATTCACCTTCAAGGTAGGCGATCGTCGGCAATACACGGCGCTGATCTTTCAAGATCGCTTCAACCATTTCCGTCAGTGAAGCGGCAGGCGCATAATATGCGCTTCCGTTTCCTAACAGGTTGACAATTTCTCCCCCGCCTTTTCTCGTTCTTTCGACAATTGCATCAATGCGGTCTTTTGGAAGAAGCGTTTCAAGCGGAATGCCGCCCGCATAAGAATAGCGGACTAGCGGCACCATATCGTCCCCATGGCCGCCAAGCACAAAGCCTGTGATGTCCTTGACGGAAAGATTCAGCTCTTGAGCGACAAATGTTCTGAATCTCGCGGTATCGAGGATCCCCGACTGGCCAATGACCCGCTCTTTCGGAAAACCGGATTCTTTAAATACGGCATAAGTCATCGCGTCAACTGGATTCGTCAAGACGACGATGATACAGTCCGGAGAATATTTGACGACTTCTTTTGTGACGCTTCTCATGATTTTTTCATTTGTAGCGACAAGGTCGTCCCTGCTCATTCCAGGCTTTCTCGCGATGCCGGCGGTGATCACGACGATATCGGAACCGGCTGTGTCTTCATAATTCGCCGTTCCTTTAATATTTGCGTCAAACCCTTGGACAGGACTCGCTTCAAGCATGTCGAGCGCCTTGCCTTTCGTAGGGTTCTCAAGCTGCGGAATGTCGACCAGCACGACATCAGCCAATTCTTTTTGTGCCGTCAGGAATGCAGTTGTTGCACCCGTGAAACCCGCTCCAATAATAGATACTTTATTACGCTTCTTTCCCATTTTTTCTACCCCTTTTGTTGTTTTTTGTTGATAAAACCTATTGTTGGTTAAGACATGTTTTTGATGAGCTCATCCCCGAACTCAGAGCATTTTACTTCTGTCGCGCCGTCCATCAAGCGGGCAAAATCATATGTCACGACTTTGGAGGCGATTGTTTTTTCCATCGATTTAATGATAAGGTCGGCTGCTTCATTCCATCCCAAATGTTCAAGAAGCAGGACGCCGGAAAGGATGACTGATGACGGGTTGACTTTATCAAGGCCGGCATATTTAGGAGCCGTACCGTGCGTTGCTTCAAATATGGCATGCCCTGTTTCATAGTTGATGTTCGCTCCCGGCGCTATCCCGATTCCCCCTACTTGTGCCGCAAGCGCATCAGAGATGTAGTCCCCGTTCAAGTTCATTGTTGCCACAACGTCAAATTCCGCAGGACGCGTAAGAATCTGCTGAAGGAAAATGTCGGCGATGCTGTCTTTGATGATGATCTTCCCAGCTGCTTCGGCTTCGCTTTGCGCCTTATTGGCCGCGTCTTTGCCGTCTTTTTCAGCGATGCGGTCATATTCGGCCCATGTAAATACCTTGTCGCCGAATTCTTTTTCAGCCACTTCATATCCCCAGTTTTTAAAGGCTCCTTCAGTAAATTTCATGATGTTTCCTTTATGAACGAGGGTCACGGATTTACGGCCGTGCTCAATCGCATACTCGATGGCTGCTCTGACAAGTCTTGATGTTCCTTCTTGCGAAACCGGTTTGATTCCGATGCCTGATGTTTCAGGGAAGCGGATTTTATTAACGCCAAGCTCGTTTTTCAGGAAGGAAATCAGCTTTTCCACTTCTTCAGAACCTTTGGCGTACTCAATGCCTGCGTAGATGTCTTCGGTATTTTCGCGGAAGATGACCATGTCCGTATCTTCAGGGCGTTTGACCGGAGAAGGAACACCTTTGAAATAGCGGACAGGTCTTAAGCATGTGAACAAGTCAAGCTCCTGTCTGAGCGCTACGTTTAACGAGCGGATTCCGCCCCCTACCGGTGTGGTTAAAGGACCTTTAATGGCGATGAGATATTCGCGGATTGCGTCCAGCGTTTCCTCCGGAAGCCATTCGCCTGTTTTGTTGAATGCCTTCTCACCGGCGTAGACTTCTTTCCAGGTGATTTTCTTTTCGCCTTTATACGCTTTTTCAACGGCTGCTTCCAAAACCCTTGAAGCCGCTCTCCAAATATCAGGACCGGTTCCGTCCCCTTCGATAAACGGGATGATCGGGTTATTTGGAACGTTTAATGCTCCGCCAGAGACTGTAATTTTTTCACCTTGTGCCACAATAAAACCTCCCATAATATGTAGTGCATATAGAAAAACATTTGTTTCCCCCGGAGAGGGGGACAAGCATGTTTTTTCATAGATTCATAAGTTCATTTAGCAAAAAGCGTGTGAAGAAGGCTGTCCTTTAAAACCGCGGACAGCCCCTCATTCATTCGTCAGCTTCTTTCTTCAAGCGGAATGAACTTCTGCATGTCCGGCCCCGTGTAATCGGCGCGCGGGCGGATCAGTCGGTTGTTTTCATATTGTTCAAGAATATGCGCCAGCCAGCCTGATACCCGGCTGATCGCAAATATAGGCGTAAACAGATCATGGTCGATTCCTAAGCTATGATAAACCGACGCAGAGTAAAAGTCTACGTTTGGCGGCAGCTTTTTTTCCGATGTGACAATTTGTTCAGTCCGCTCGGAAATCTCAAACCATTTGCTCTCACCGGTTAAATTCGTCAGCCTTCTGCTCATTTCCTTCAAGTGCTTTGCGCGCGGATCGCCCTGCCGGTACACGCGGTGCCCAAATCCCATAATCTTTTCTTTCTTTTCAAGTTTGGCGCGAATATAGGATTCTACGTTTTCCACCTCGCCAATCTCTGAAAGCATTTTCATAACTGCCTCGTTTGCGCCCCCGTGAAGCGGGCCTTTCAAGGCGCCGATTGCGGCGGTTATTCCGGAATATACGTCTGAAAGCGTTGCGACGCATACCCTTGCCGTAAATGTGGAGGCGTTCAGCTCATGGTCCGCATGGAGAATCAATGCTTTATCAAAGGCTTCGATTTCGACAGGCGAAGGATCTTTTCCATTCAGCATATAAAGAAAATTGGCGGCAAAGCCGAGTTCAGGATTTGGTTCGATTGGCTCAAGCCCTTTGCGGATTCTTGAAAAAGCAGCGACAAGCGCAGGCATCTTTGCTTGCAGACGCACCGCTTTCCTGTAGTTCGCTTCCGCATCCATTTGATCTGCTTCTTCGTCATACAGCCCCAATAAAGAAACCGCTGTACGAATGGCTGCCATCGGGTGGACTTTTCGATTTGAGTAGGATTTGAAATGATCAATTAATTCTTTGGGGATGCCGGCATTTTCAGAAAGCTGTTTTTTAAGCTCGGCAAGCTCGGCTTTGTTCGGCAGCTTTAAATGCCAGAGCAGGTATACAATTTCTTCAAAGCTGGCGTTTTCAGTCAAATCATCGATGTTATACCCTACATATGTAAGAGTATCATCAATAATTGAACTTACTGATGATGTAGTTGCGACTACCCCTTCTAGGCCGCGTGTTGCTGTCATATACATCTCTCCCTTTTTTAAAAAATTTCCCCTTTTAAAATTAAACCAAAACCCTGGAGTAAAAACAACGCAGAATGCAATACACCTTCTTTTGGATCTAAAAAGAAAATGCTTACATTAAATCGTTTTTCAAATAAAACAATCATGCGTCTTTATACCCTTCAATACTCCGATAAGCTTAATAAAGATTAAGCATATTTATATTATAAACAATTATCAGACATTTGTTAAATGTTTAACTATAGTTTTTTCAGCTCATTTTTTAGTCTAGCTGTCTTCTATTTACAGACTTTTAGTAGTTTTTTACGGTTTAATTTGTATTCAATTATGTTTTTTTGAAAAAATACGGCTCTGAAATTTTTTCGGTTGCGAAACATATTGAACAAAAAAATCCCCTTTTTTCAAAGGGGATTTAGATTGTTGACAAAATCCTAAAACGGTTTTCAGTTTTAGAATTTTGTCATCCTTTCAGCGTGATTGAAAACCCTTGCAGTCTAGGAAGGCCGAGCAGCGGAGCGGAGCGAATGTTGGAATTCGTGAGCACCGACGCACAGGCCTGACAACGAATGCGAGGGTTTGTCGACACGCTGAATCCCCTTTTTTCAAAGGGGATTGATTCATAGACACTGCAACCCGAACCTATGGAGCAAAATGCTGTACGACCTGCATGACGAGGTAAGCAATTCCCGCGCCGATTAACGGGCCAACCGCGACGCCTTTAAATAAAGCGACTGCCAAAATCGTTCCGAAGACAAGGGCGGTCGTGATATGCGGATCCTGCGCAAGCAGGGTGATGCCGTTTTTGGCGATCAGAGCGACGAGGATGCCTGCTCCAAGGGCAATCCACGCATAATATGATTTCATCGCTTCACCAAGCTGTTTAAATCCGATTTCTCCTGTCGCGATCGGTACAAGAACGGCAATCGTAATCACCGTGACGCCCCAGTTGATTCCCTTTGACTGAATGTAGGGGAACAGCTTTTGATCGAGGCCGATCAGCTTGATCACCAAAAGCACCGATACCGCAATCAGCAGAGACTGGTTTTTGGCTATTAAAGCGATCGCCAGCAAAAGCAGTAAAAATAAATTGGCTTGAGTAAACATCTGTTTCATCTCCATTTTTTTATGACCTTTCTCATAATAGCAGGACTCATGAATAAAATGAAAAAAAGGACACGCTTTCTTGCGGGAGGATTTTAGAATTGAATCAATCCTATCTTACAATCGCACTTCGGGCAGGTTTTGTGCTTTTCTTAACCGCAGCCGTCGGAACAGCCGGGTACTACTCTTTTCCGTTAACCTATCCTTTTGTGATCGCCCTTATTCTGGCCGTGATGATTAACCCTTTTGTAGAATGGCTGGAAAAATCGACGGGATTTCCGCGGGGCGTCAATGTCGGCATCGTGTTGAGCTGCTTTTTGGTCTTAGGAGCGGGCTTTTTGACATTGGTCGTTGCCGAGATTGTCTCCGGTGCAGCTTATTTGGCCAAGGTGCTGCCCGCTCAATTACATAAAGCCGCTTTTTATATTGAACGATTTTTCACCGGTCAAATCATGCCGCTTTACAATCAGCTTGCCGCTTTTTTTGACGGACTTGACGCCGGCCAGCAGGAATCGATTATTGCGCAGATCGAGAATGTCGGGAGCGGATTCGCTTCGAGCACCGCTTCATTTCTTTCCAAAATTTTAGAAATGGTGCCGCTTTTTTTCGCTTTCTTGCCAAATACGGCAGCCGTGCTGATTTTTTCCCTCTTGGCCACTTTTTTCATCAGCAAGGATTTACATCAATTCAAAAAAGGGGTGAAGACGGTATTGCCTGACCGTCTGATTGCAGGGGGAGCCGCGGTTTATGCCGAACTAAAAAAAGCGTTGACCGGCTTTTTGAAGGCGCAGCTTGCGCTCGTTTCCATCACGATGGTCCTCGTGCTGATCGGACTTGCCGTCCTGAAAGTCAACCATGCTGTGGCGATTGCTTTTTTCATCGGACTTGTTGATCTTCTTCCGTATTTGGGAGCAGGGTCAGTATTCGTCCCTTGGATTTTATATTTGGTAATCACCAAGCAGCTGCCGCTCGCTATCGGCCTCGGTGTATTGTACATCGTTGTATTGCTGTTCAGGCAGCTTGCCGAACCAAAGATCTTGAGCAAATCAATCGGAATCCATCCTTTAGGCACACTCATCTCCCTTTTTGCCGGCCTCAAGCTGTTTGGATTTCTCGGGCTGATCATGGGTCCCGCTCTTTTCGTTCTGATTCAGGCTCTCTATACAACAGGTATATTCAAGGAAATCTGGCTTTTTATTAAAGGAAACCAAAAATAAACGACAATCCGCTTTTCAGCAGGCTGCCGCTTTACATTATTTGATAATTTTCACCCGTCTGCCTTCAGACATTTTTTTCAGTTTGCGGGATAAAAACGGTTTGAGCCAATTGCGTGATGCCGGAATCAATAGCAGTAAACCGATGATATCGGATAGAAATCCGGGGAGAAGCAGCAGCATGCCGCCGAAGAAAATGCAAAGCCCGTCTAAAATCGCATCACCGGGCATTTTTCCGTATTGAAGATCGCGCTGGACTTTATGATAAACCTCTATGCCCTGCTTTTTAGCCAGAGCCGCGCCGAGAAAGCCCGTCAATATGATCAGCAGCACGGTTGGCAAAACACCGATCCAGTTGGCGGACAATAGGAACAGGCCGATTTCACTTGCCGGAAAGATAATGAGAAATAATAAGAAAAACTTCATCATTTTCACCTCACGTTCTTTATGGAAGCGAACGGCCGGTCCCCGCCTGTAAAAAAAGAAGGGAAATCACTTCCCCTTCTTCCTAACATAAGCGATTAAAGCACGCTGGCGCGTCCGCAGTAAACCGCTCCGCGGGCAGAGTCGACCGTAATGTCTTCTCCTTCTGTCAAAATGGAAGTCGCTTTTTCCACTCCGACGATAACAGGGATACCTAGACTTAAGCCCACGACTGCCGCATGGCTGGTCAAGCCGCCTTCTTCCGTAATAAGCGCAGACGCTTTTTCGAGAGAGGCCATCATATCACGATCCGTGCTTTTTGTCACCAAAACGGCGCCTTCTTTCATTTTTTCGCCCGCCTCTTTGGCGTTTTGTGCGATGACCACTTCACCAAACGCGGATTTGCGTCCGATTCCCTGGCCTTTTGCGATCACATCGCCGACGACATACACTTTCATCAGATTCGTTGTACCCGCTTCACCGACCGCGCCGGCTGTAATGATGATCAAATCGCCGTGGTGAACGATGCCGCTGTCAAGTGACTTTTGCACAGCATTTTCAAGCATTTCGTCGGTGGAGCTGTGATTTTGTCCGCTTTTTGCGAAAACGCCGAATACAAGGGACAGCTTTCTGGATACTGAATCGCTGACCGTAACAGCCACAATCGGTGCTTTTGGACGATATTTGGAAATCATTCTCGCTGTGTGGCCGCTTTCCGTAGGCGCCACGATAGCCGAAACATCCAAGTTGATTGCCGTATGCGCAACAGACTGTCCGATAGCGTCCGTAATCGACATGCCGACCTGTTTGCTTCTTGCAGAAAGGATTTTTTTATGGTTCAGCGCCTGTTCTGAACGGGATGCAATATTGTGCATGGTTTGAACAGCTTCTACCGGATAATTCCCGGCTGCAGTTTCACCTGAAAGCATGATCGCGTCAGTGCCGTCAAAAATCGCATTCGCAACGTCACTTGCTTCCGCACGGGTTGGACGCGGGTTGCGCTGCATGCTGTCAAGCATTTGCGTAGCCGTGATAACAGGTTTACCAAGCGCATTGCACTTTTTAATCAGTTCTTTTTGGACGAGCGGAACTTCTTCAGCAGGGATTTCAACACCCAGGTCTCCGCGCGCGACCATCAAGCCGTCTGACACTTCCAGAATGCGGTCGATGTTGTCGACGCCTTCCTGGTTTTCGATTTTTGGAATGATTTGAATATCTGTCGCATTGTGCTCTTCAAGCAGTTCGCGGATTTCAAGAACATCGGACGGGCGGCGCACAAAAGATGCCGCGATGAAATCTACGCCCTGCTCGATGCCGAAAACGATGTCTTTCGCGTCTTTTTCCGTAATTCCCGGAAGATTTACGCTGACCCCCGGCACATTCACGCCTTTTTTATTTTTTAATGTCCCGCTGTTCATGACTTTTGTCAAAATTTCACGCTTGTCCGCATTCACTTCAAGAACTTCAAGCCCGATCAGGCCGTCATCAAGCAAAATTGTTGATCCTTTTGACACGTCATGAATTAAACCGTCATATGTCACAGAAATTTTTTCAGTCGTTCCGATGACTTCTTCCATTGAAACGATCAATTCAGCGCCCGCTTCAAGTTCGATTGCACCGTTTTCCATTGTATGTGTACGGATCTCCGGTCCTTTTGTATCAAGCAGAATACCGATATCTTTTCCGAGCTTGCTGGCAGCTTCACGGATGTTTTTGATTCTTGCGCCGTGCTCTTCAAAATCTCCGTGAGAAAAGTTAAGGCGCGCAACGTTCATTCCTGCTTCCATAAGCTGAGTAAGCTTTTCAACGCTTTCGCTGGCCGGACCAATTGTACAAACTATTTTCGTCTTTCTCATTTATTACTTCCTCCTCGGGTTATACACTAGATTGACAGCTCTTGAGACAGCCGGTACATGCTTTGATCAACGGTGTGTTTTTCATCAAGAATCTCAATAATATCATGATGCACAAGCTGGTTGTTTTGAATACCAACGCATCGGCCGCCTTTTCCTTCAAGCAGCAGCTCGACCGCAAATGCACCGAGCCTGCTTGCCAAAACGCGGTCGGCAGCAGTCGGTGATCCCCCGCGCTGAATATGCCCAAGCACTGATACTCTAGTTTCGAGATTTGTGGCTTCTTCAATTCGTTTTCCGAATTCAACTCCGCTGCCGACGCCCTCGGCAACGATAATGATGCTGTGTTTCTTGCCGCGTTCGTGTCCTCTTTGCAGTCTGGCAAGGATTTCTTCCATATCATAGTCCGCTTCAGGAATCAGGATCGATTCCGCTCCTCCGGCCAACCCTGACCATAGAGCAATATCGCCGGCATGGCGGCCCATTACTTCAATCACATATGTACGTTCATGAGATGTTGCGGTATCTCTGATTTTGTCAATTGCGTCAATAACCGTGTTCAGTGCCGTATCAAATCCAATGGTCAAATCTGTTCCCGGAATGTCATTGTCGATCGTTCCAGGCACGCCTACACAAGGAAAGCCGTGTTCAGTCAGTTTTTTGGCTCCCATATATGAACCGTCGCCTCCGATGACAACTAATCCTTCTATCCCATATTTTCTTAAATTCTCAATACCTTTTTCCCGTCCTTCAACCGTTTTAAACTCAGGACATCTTGCCGTATAAAGCATCGTTCCTCCGCGGTGAATGATATCTCCGACTGAGCCGATTTCGAGCTTTTCTATTTTTCCGTTTATTAAACCTGAATACCCATTATAAATTCCGTATACTTCTACGTTATGATAGATCGCTTTTCTGACAACCGCCCGAACAGCTGCATTCATTCCCGGGGAATCCCCGCCGCTCGTCAATACTCCGATTCGCTTCATCTTTTTCACCTCGAAAACATATATAAATTACCTTAACACGTTCATTGCCGCAAAAACAATGAAAAGGGATGTCAATTTTTCGAAGTCCCTTTGTAAACCTTAATTATTATACAATTAAACAAAAAGTTTTTAAATAAATTTCAAACAAACTCTTGGAAAAATCGCGGCGATTGACACAATCCTTTCACTTTCTAGGCAATTCCATAAAAATAAACGTGGGCCAAAAGGCCTCACGTTTACTTATTTTATCCCAACATATTGGTTTTCAGTCGAAATTTTTCCAATGGATTTATATTTTTCGTATCTCTGCTGGATCAGTTCGTTTTTATCCAGTTTCATCAGGGACTTGAGGGCTTGTTTTAATGCCTCGTCAATATAGGCAGCCTGCTGTTTCATATCACGGTGCGCTCCGCCTCTCACCTCTTTTATAACATGATCAATAATATCTAATTCTTTAAGATCTGGAGCAGTGATTTTCATTGTTTCAGCCGCTTTTTTCGCAAGTCCTGAATCCTTCCACAAAATCGCTGCCGCTCCTTCCGGAGAAATGACCGAATACGTGGAGTTTTCCAGCATGAATAAACGGTTTGCAACGCCGAGAGCAAGCGCTCCTCCGCTGCCTCCCTCACCGATAACGATCGAGATGACGGGCACGGAAAGTCCGGCCATTTCAAAAAGGTTTTTCGCGATAGCTTCGCTTTGTCCTCTTTCTTCAGCCGCTTTGCCCGGATAAGCACCCTTCGTGTCAATAAAGCAGATGATCGGTCTGTTAAACTTGTCAGCCTGCTTCATCAATCTCAACGCTTTTCTGTATCCTTCCGGATGCGGCATCCCGAAATTGCGGCGGATGTTTTCTTTTGTATCCTTGCCGCGCTGGTGGCCGATCACCGTGACGGGCAGTCCCCGAAACTTGGCGATCCCCCCAACAATCGCTTCATCATCACCGAAGTAACGATCCCCGTGGCATTCGAAAAAATCGGTAAAGAGATGTTCTATATAATCAAGCGTTGTCGGACGGTTTGGATGTCTTGCGATCTGCACCCTGTCCCACGCCTTCAGATTTGTATAAATATCTTCTTCAAGCCTTTCAAGACGGGCTTCAAGCTTTGTAATTTCAGAGCTTAAATCCATGTCTGAATCCTGTGTGAATTTTTTCAGTTCGGCAATCTTGTTGCGCAGTTCGATTACCGGCCTTTCAAACTCTAATTCTCCAGCCACTCGAGATCACCTCCAGGTTGGTGCATTTTTAAAATGCTGCTGAGCGTTTTTTTCATGTCTGCCCTGTGAACGACGGAATCAAGCTGACCGTGCTTGAGCAAGAATTCTGCGGTTTGAAAGTCTTCAGGCAGCTCTTCTCGGATCGTCTGTTCGATAATCCTTCTCCCGGCAAAGCCGATGAGCGCGCCCGGTTCCGCAAGGTTATAGTCTCCAAGAGATGCAAAGCTTGCAGAGACTCCCCCTGTCGTCGGATGTGTCATCACCGAAATGATCAAGCCGCTTTCTTCGCTGAACAGCTTTAGCGCCGAGCTTGTTTTCGCCATTTGCATCAAGCTGAGAAGGCCTTCCTGCATCCGCGCGCCGCCCGATGCGGTGAAAATGATGAAAGGAACTTTCTCTTCTCTTGCTTTTTCGATCGCCTGCGTGATTTTTTCACCGACGACAGACCCCATGCTTCCCATTCTGAATGTGGAGTCCATGACGGCAACGACCGCAGGAGACCCGTCGATTAAGCCTTTTCCGGTTACAACCGCCTCATTTATAGAGGTCTTCTCCCGGTCTTTTTCCAGTTTTTCTAAATATCCCGGAAATCCCAGCGGATTTTCTGAAACCATGTCCTGATTGAATTCTTCAAAGGTTCCATCATCAAGCAGGCTTTTGATGCGCTGCTTTGCGTTCATTTGCAGATGGTATCCGCAGTTCATGCAGACCCTTAAGTTTTTATCCAGCTCTTTCGTGAGCATGATTTTTTTGCAATCAGGGCATTTTGTCATGATGCCTTCAGGTACATCTTGTTTCGCTTTCTCCGCGGGAACGGAAGCGTATTTTTTCTTCTTTTTGCTGAATATATCCTTTAACAAAAGATTACCTCCCTTTTCTGAAGGGTTCCTCATATATGCCTGTCCTCACTCTTAGACTAGAACATCACTATACCGAAACTATTGTACTTTTTTTGTCAAACGGTGTCATCCTCAATTCGACAATTTTTAATCGGCAGCAGAGCGGTTATCATTTATGAGCTTGAAGACCGACAAATTGATATACAAGCCTTGAGAGCGGATACAAATGTCCGGAAATGCAGGCTGAAAAAAATTTTTTCAGGCGGCTGATTTCTTCTTAAGCGTCTCCAATAAGAGGAAATATCAATCATTTTCTTCAAGAAACAGCGCGTGACAACTCTAGGATCCGAGTGATCACGCGCTGATAAAAATCAAAATGGGGTGTTTTAATTTTCTTCGATAATCGCGAGTTTTCTTGTTTTTTCAGCGACTTCTTCAGGATCTACGTCAATTCTTGCCACACCTGTTTCCATGGCGGCTTTCGCAACCGCTTTGGCTACGGCAGGAGCAACTCTCGGATCGAACGGAGCCGGGATGACGTATTCAGGGCTCAGTTCTTCGTCGGAAACAAGGGATGCGATCGCTTCAACGGCGGCGATTTTCATTTCTTCGTTAATGTGTGTCGCCCTTACGTCAAGCGCTCCGCGGAAAATGCCCGGGAAGGCGAGGACATTGTTCACCTGATTCGGGAAGTCGGAACGTCCGGTTCCCACAACGCTGGCTCCTGCCGCACGCGCTTGGTCCGGCATGATTTCCGGATTTGGATTGGCCATGGCAAAAATGATCGGCTGATCCGCCATGCTTTCAACCATTTCTTTCGTCAGAGCTCCCTCAACGGAAACGCCGATAAAGACATCCGCATCTTTAATCACATCCTGAAGCGTTCCTTCTATTCTGTTTTTGTTTGTGTATTTGGCAACTTCGGCTTTAACGGCATTCATGCCATTCGGACGGCCTTCATAAATCGCGCCTTTTGTGTCGCACATGATGATATCGCGGACACCGAAATGGTACAGAAGCTTGATAATGGCGATTCCGGCCGCACCGGCGCCGTTGGCCACCACTTTGATCGAAGACATTGATTTTCCTGACAGCTTAAGGGCATTGACAAGCCCGGCTACTGTCACAATCGCAGTCCCGTGCTGATCATCATGGAAAACCGGGATTTTTGCTTCTTTTTTGAGGCGTTCCTCGATGACAAAGCAGTTCGGTGCTGCAATATCCTCAAGATTGACGCCGCCGAAAGTCGGCTCAAGGAGCTTTACGGTTTCAACAATTTTATCTATATCAGATGTATTTAAACAGATCGGGAAGGCATCCACACCGGCAAAGCTTTTAAAAAGAACCGCTTTTCCTTCCATAACGGGAAGCGCTGCTTCAGGACCGATGTTTCCAAGACCGAGCACAGCTGTTCCGTCAGATACAACTGCTACCATGTTTCCCTTCATCGTATAATCATATACTTTGCTGTTATCATCATAAATTGCTTTACAAGGCTCGGCTACACCCGGTGAATAGGCAAGGCTCAAATCATCCGCATTCCGAACCTGGACTTTTGATTTGGATTCCAGTTTACCCTGGTTCACTTTGTGCATATGCAGCGCTTTTTCTTTCAATGACATGTTAACAAACACTCCTTCAAGGGAATTTTGCCTAAAATTTTGCTTCGTTTTCTGCTGTAAGATTCTTTTGGACGACAATAGAATCTTAAAAATGATAACATACTTCAGGACTTTTTTAATGCTATATGCTCAGATTGCCCTTACCGAAGCACGACATTTTTATCTCCGACAACGCTTTTCAGCCGGTACAGTACAGCGTGATCAGCCTGTATATTATAGGCTTCAGGAAGCTTCATCGTTTGTTTTTTCTTTTCATAATAGATGCAGACCTGCGTCTCTCCTTTGTGCTCCTGCAGAATCGCGCTGATTTTTTCAAGGATATCCTGTGTATGCTGATCTTCTTCAACCTTGATGTAAACTGAAGGCTTTTTTTCTGTATGAAGCGCATCAAGCAGGGAAGCCCTGGCAATGATGAGCTGCCGCTTTTCGTTTCTCGTTTCAAGCCGGCCTTCGGTATAAAGCAATACCCCTTCTTCCAATATCGGGGAAAGCTGTCTGAGCTGGTCTGGGAAAACGACTGCTTCCATCTCCCCGCTTTCATCGCTCAATTCAAGAAACGCCATCGTTTGTCCTGCTTTCGTCCTGATTGTTTTTATTTTTGTCACAAGAGCGCCGAGAGCAGCTTTTTTCTGGCTGCTTCCGAGCAGCTGAATGACCGGAAGCGCGCCCGCCTGTTGGAGCATGGGGCGGTGAACGGTCAGCGGATGGTCTGAAAAGTAGATGCCGAGCGTTTCTTTTTCGCGCGCGAGCAGATCGACGAGCGGCATCTCTTCCGTTTTGGCATATTTCGGCTTGATGGTGATGGCTTCATCCAGAAAAAATCCAAGCTGTTCACTGTCCCCCGCAAATAATTCGGCATGCTCCAAAGCGATGTCGATCGAAGCGAGCAAAGTGGCGCGGTTTTCTCCGAACTCATCCATTGCTCCGGCAAAAATTAAAGCTTCGATCGTTTTGCGGTTGACGCTTTTCACAGATGTCCTGATGCAGAAATCAAACAAGTCTGCAAACGGCTTTTCCTTTCTCGCCCTGTAAATTTCTTTCACGGCCGATATCCCGACGCCTTTAACGGCTCTCAGGCTGTAGCGTACAGCTCCGTTTTCAATTGTAAACGGGTAGCCGCTTTTATTGATCGACGGCCCCAAAATCTTCAGCCCTTTTCCCTTTGCTTCATAGATGTATTGGGCGAGCTTATCTTCATTGCCGATCGCGCTTGTCAGCAGACCGCACATAAAATACAAAGGATAGCGGGCTTTCAAATAAGCGAGCTGGTAGCCGATCATGCTGTAGGCGACCGCATGGCTGCGGTTGAAGCCGTAATTGGCAAATTTCACAATCAGATCATATACTTCATTTGCCGATTTTACGGAATATCCTTTTTTCAGACATCCATCTATAAAATGATTTCTCTCTGTATCAAGAATTTCCTTGTTTTTTTTGCCGACGGCCCGCCGCAAAAGATCGGCTTCCCCCAATCTGAAGCCCGCCATTTGCGAGGCGATCATCATGATTTGCTCCTGGTACACAATGACGCCGTACGTATCCTTTAAAATGTCCGCCAGATCTTCATGCGGATAAAACACAGGCGCCTGGCCATGCTTTCTGCTGATATACAGCGGGATATTTTCCATCGGACCGGGGCGGTACAGGGCGTTGACGGCGACGATGTCCTCAAGGCTGTTTGGTTTTAGCCTTTTTAGAACGTTTCTCATTCCGGCTGATTCAAGCTGGAAGATGCCGGTCGTATCCCCCGCAGACAAAAGCTTAAACGTTTGCTCATCTTCATAGGATATGCTGGAAAAATCAATCGTGATCCGTTCGTTCTTTTCAATCAGCGTTTTGATGGACTCAATCAGCGTTAAATTTCGGAGGCCGAGAAAGTCCATTTTCAGAAGCCCTAAGTCTTCGAGGTAGCCCATCGAATATTGCGTTAAATATACGCCGTCATGTCCTTCCTGGATCGGCACAATATTCGTGAGCGGCTCTTCGCTTAAAACGACGCCTGCCGCATGTATCGATGTATGCCGCGGCAGCCCTTCGATCTTCCGGGCCGTTTCAAATATTTCTAGAAACCGCTTCGATTCATTAAGGCGCCTTGCCAGTTCAGGAGATTGTTTTCTCGCTTCCTCCAGAGTCACCCCCGGTTTTGACGGAATCAGTTTTGCAAGCTGATCCGCTTCCTTCGGACTGATGCCCATCACACGTCCGGCATCCCTCAGCGCGGCTTTTGCGGCCAATGTCCCGAATGTAATGATTTGGGCAACGTGAAGATCGCCATACTTATTTTTGACGTACTGAATGACTTCATCCCTTCTCGTATCGGGAAAATCAATATCAATATCAGGCATGGTGACCCGTTCGGGATTTAAAAAACGTTCAAACAGCAGTTTGTGTCTGATCGGGTCTACATCTGTGATAAACAGCGTATAGGCGACAAGCGAACCTGCCGCAGATCCGCGGCCCGGCCCTGTGATAATGCCGTTTTCGTGCGCGAATTTCATAAAGTCCCAGACGATCAGAAAGTAGTCGCTGAACGCCATGTCTTTAATAACGGAAAGCTCATATTCAAGCCGTTGGACATATTCACGGGAGGGTGCCGGAAACCGCTTGGACAGCCCTTCAAAGCAAAGCTCTGTTAAAAACTCGTCCGGATTTTTGCCGCCGGGCGCCGGATACTTGGGCAGGCGCGTCTGGCCGAGGCTTAAATCGACATGGCATTGAGCCGCGATCTTGACGGTGTTTTCCAAGGCATCAGGGCGGTTACGGTAAATATGGAGCATTTCGTCAACCGGTTTCAGATCAAGATGGTGATCGCCTTTATCGGTCACATTTTCCCCGAGTTTCTCCCCCGCTTTAATCGCTTTTAAGCAGGTGTAAGCCGTCATATCCCCTTTTTCGAGGTACCTTACATCTCCTGTGGCCGCAATCGGAATCCCAGCTTGTTCAGAAAGCTCGAGAATGCGCTCGGACAGAAGCGGATCAGCCTTGTACGGCTGGTAGGACAGATAGAAGTTTTCCTCACCGAAAATCGATTGATACCGGAGAGCGGCTTCTCTTGCCTTTTCCGTCTGCCCGTCTTTCAGAAGCGTTTCAACATAACCGGTTTCCCCTGTTGTAAGCGCAATGATGTCCTCGTGGTAGCTTTTCAGCCATTTTTCTTTGATCCCTGATTTTGATTTTGACTGCAGCACACTGGTGATTTTCAGCAGATTTTTATATCCTTTATTTGTTTTTGCCAAAAGAACGAGCGGATATGAAAGCTGTTCTTTTTCATCTGTGAGCACGGACGCGGTCAGCCCGATAATCGGCTTGATTCCGCGTTTTTTGCATGCTTTATAAAATTCGACCGCCCCGTACATAACCTCATCATCCGTCAGCGCCATCGCGCCGTAGCCGAGCGCTTTTGCCTTGGCTGTGAGATCCTCCACGGAGGCGGCGCTGTTTAATAAACTGTAGCCGCTATGTACTTGCAGGTGAACGAAAGGCATTCTGTCACCCCTTCCTTTTTCGAGCAATCTCCTTTCATTATATGATGTGAATGAATCAGAAACAAATGTTCTTTCTTCATGACATCAATCATACTTGTCTTGCTTTGTCCATATCATGTTAAAAGGTGAGGTGATCAGAATGGACCCTGAACAACCGTTTTTTCCAAACTTTATCAGCTGTTACTTTATCGCGCTCGGCGTTCTTCTCGGCGGCGCTTTAATCGGCGGAATCGGCGCTTATTTATCGGGGCAGCCGCCTTTAACGATTATTACAAGCCTTGCAAACCGGCTTAAGATCTGGGCTTTGGTAGCTGCGATCGGCGGTACGTTTGATGCGGTTTACAGCTTTGAAAGAGGCATTTTCGAAGGCAATACAAGAGACATTGTCAAGCAGCTTCTCCTGATTCTGTCGGCAATGGGAGGCGCACAGACGGGATATCTGATCATCAATTGGCTCACACAGGAGCATATTTCCTCATGAGAATTCCTCCTTACTATAAAAAGCCGGGATGGCAGCGTTTTTTTGCCGGGATGATGTGCGGGGCCATCGTCAGCTGGCTTGTTTTCCTGTTTACGTACGGTACGTTTCAGGAGGAGCAGGTTGTGATGATTCGCGATCAGAAAGAACGGATCAAGGATTTGAATGACCAGATCACCATTTACCGGGAGGATCTCCACAAACTGAACGAAGACAATAAAAGAAAGCTGCTGATTCAAAGCGTGGACGTCAAGCTGGTGAACGGCAAACAATACAAACTGTCCCAGCCTGACCAGATGAATTTTGAAGAGCATATCAAAGATAATATTTCCGATGTCATTACGAAGGATATTGAGAGCGTCTATAGAACAAAGGAGCTTTTGAAGCGGACGATTGAAAACAAAGTGTATACCATCAATGATAAAACCTACAAAGCAAAGGTTGCTGAGCTGACGATTTATACGAGGCTTTCCGTTGAAATAAAAATTTCTTTTTCTGAATAAAAATATGGATTTTTTTTAACTATTTAAAGACATGCGTCGCTTTTTTCCATTTTTTATTTTAAACTGACAGTAAATGATATGATAAAAAAGGGAGGAAAGCAGAATGTACATTTACAGTTACCATCAGCTGGCAAGAGATAAAGTCAACCGGATTAAGCTTGGCTATTCAGCTTATGCGGAAACTGAAAGTCTCGCGTCCCTTATCAAAAAAGAATTAAAAGCACAAAACATCCATGTATATGAGGATATAACCGATATCGGCTCCTGGTTTATACCGGAATGAGCCAAACATAAGATAAGGCGCTCATACGCGTACAAACGATTGTTTTTGTGCCGGCTTCATTCAGCGATGCCGGCCGCGTTTGCCGGTTACCTGTCACACATTTTACGCTCTTGGACACCTATAAATGAAATCGCTTTCATACCAACCACAAAAAAAGAGGGCTCCCCCTCTTATTTGTGTTCTTTACATATGCGCTCCAAATCGGCGATGACGCGGTCGGCATCTTTCCAATCGTAAATGGAAGCGCCGGCCGCCAACGGATGGCCTCCCCCGTTGTATTTTTTCGCGACTTCATTTACAATCGGCCCCTTCGACCGCAGCCTTACCCTGATTTGATCAGCTTCTTCAACAAAAAACACCCATGCTTTGATGCCGGATATATTGCCAATCGTGCCGACGAGCTGTGATGCTTCAGACGGCGTGATATTGAACCGTTCTAAAATATCCTGTGTAATGAAAACAGATGCCACGCCATTTTCCGTCAAGGAAACATTTTGATAAATGTATCCGTTCAGCCTCACAACGTTTAATTTTGTCTCATACAATTGATTAAAAAGCTCCTGAGACGAGAAAGGATATTCGATGAGCTCACCCGCATATTTTAATGTCTTTTTCGTTGTATTCGGAAATAGAAAACGCCCGGTATCGCCGACAATGCCCGCGTAGATCAGCTCGGCTCCTTTTACCGGAAGCTTCCATCCCGCTTCCTTCCCGGCCAAATATAATTCATAAATCATTTCACTCGTAGAGCTTGCATTTGTGTCGACCCAAATAAGGTCGCCATACTGGTCTTCGTTCGGATGGTGGTCGATTTTGATCAGCTTGCCTCCCCTATTGTAGCGGGGATCGGAGATTCTTTCCTGATTAGCCGTATCGCAAACGATGACAAGGGCATTTTCATAAACCGAGTCTTCGATTGTCTCCGGCGTATATAAAAATGACAAAGACGGCTCCGGCGTCCCAACAGCAAAAATATTTTTTTCAGGATAGGTTGCTTTCAAGATTTCCGTAAGACCGCACTGGGACCCGTAGGCGTCAGGGTCCGGCCTCACATGTCTATGTATAATAATAGTGTCATATAATGATATGGTTCTGATGATTTCTTTTTTCATTCCGTGCCCCTTCTTTACGTTATTTTTAACCATTAAATCACAATCTGTTGCTGGTGGAAAGTGAAAGTCATGACTTTTTATTGTAGAAAGCAAACCCGATTATGTATACAATGGGTTTGTAAAACTTACAATGGAGGATGTCGATTATGCCGTTTTTTGTTTTTTTCATTGTGGTTTCAGCGATTCTTTATGTGTATTACAAGATTCAATACGTACGTACAAAAAGGGCCCTGTTGAAAGAATATTTGTCCGCGAAATCGAGCATGTCTTTAGGCCTTTTTATTATGTTTTTTGGACTGAATCAGCTGTTTTTAAACAGGGGCGCTTTAAGCGCCGGGATCGGCGTGATTTTTGTTTTGACAGGAATCGGCAGCATGTGGGCCGGATACAGGGCCTACAAGCATTATGTCCCTTTGCTCGCCAAGGAAAACGAAAGGGAGAATGCCTGAGGGAGGAGGGGGCATCCGGGCGCGTCCTCAGCTTCTTTCCATGAGCTGCACCATCATCATCGCTTTGCCGACGAGAGCTCCCTGATGAAACACTTCAATATCCATTTTCCCGAATTTTCTTCCGGCTTCTAGGATGTGCGGCTTAATTTCAATCACAGACTCCATTTGCACGGGCTTTAAAAAATAAATCGTCATGCTCTCTATCACGAGATCCCCTTTTTTGTGAGAACGCAGAAAGCGGTTTGCCGCTTCAGTCAATATTGTCGTGAATACGCCGTATGAGATCGTCCCCAAATGGTTTGTCATCTGCGGTGTCACCTCATATTGATAAACAGGAGACGGCTTGTGCTTGTCGATTTCTGTTTCTTTAAATCCGCCTGTGACGATATCATCAAGTTTTTCACCGACCTGCGGCTGTTTTTGAATCATTTGGAGCGCTTTTAAAACATCTTGTCTGCTGATCATGCCGATCAGCTTCTGCCGCTCATCTACAACCGGAAGCACTTCGATTCCTTCCCAGACCATCATCTGCGCTGCCGAAGCTACGGATGTTTTCCCGACGACCGTAATCGGATTTTTCGTCATGACTTTTTCTATAAGAACAGAACGTTCATATCCCGCAACATCTTTTGATGTGAGAATGCCGTGGATCTTCATCTGCTCGTCAACGACCGGAAACCTTCCGTGGCCCGTTTCAAAGTTTTTTTCATACCATCTTTCAAGCTTTTCGTCCGGAGATAAGCAGACCGTTTTTTCAAGCGGAGTCAAAATGTCTTCCACAAGCACGACTTCTTTTTTAATGAGCTGGTCGTAGATGGCCCTGTTGATCATGGCTGCGACGGTAAACGTGTCATAGCTTGTAGACATGATCGGAAGCTCAAGCCTGTCGGCAAGCTCAAGGATCGACGGTTCGGTATCAAACCCGCCCGTTACCAAAACAGCGGCGCCCGCTTCAAGCGCCTGGCGGTGCGCATCGATCCGGTTCCCGACAATCAAAAGATTTCCGGCTCCCGTGTATCTCATCATCGCATCAAGTTCCATCGCTCCGATGACGAATTTATTTAATGTTTTATGAAGCCCTGCTTTGCCGCCAAGAACATGTCCGTCAATGACATTTACCACTTCGGCATATGTCAGCTTTTCAATATTTTCTTTTTTCTTTTGTTCGATCCTGATCGTTCCGACTCTTTCAATCGTGCTGACAAACCCTTTATTCTCGGCTTCTTTTATCGCTCTGTAAGCCGTTCCTTCGCTTACTTTCATTTCTTTGGCAATCCGTCTGACAGAGATTTTTTCGCCGACGGGCAAGGAATCAATATATTTTAAGATCTGTTCATGTTTTGTCGCCAATCTTTTCACCTTCATCCTCTGACTGCTAAATATGGTTTTATTATAAATGCTTGGACGTTTTGACCGCAATTCGGCCCCTGCAAAATGCCCCTGCCGTCATGATCCCGCTTGACCGCTTTTTATCAGCTCCAGCGCTTTTTCAAGCCAGGAACAGTAGCCGTTCTCCCGTTCAAGCGCCCTCGTCAACACGAGATAGTGGCCAAAGTGCGGAGACCGAAAGGAAATCCCGGGGCCTGCTTCCTGTTTCAGCGTTTCAAGCCTTTCCTTTAAAAAAGCGGCTTTTTCTTTCCGCTTGGCCAGCTGATCGGCAAAAAGACCTTCTGCTTCAGCGGGCTTCATCGATGATATGAAATAGGCTTTTAACATAAATTCGTCTTTTACCGTGTCCGGCACGGGCTTATACGCCGTAAGCCATTCATGAAGCTCCCGTTTTCCGTCGTCTGTGATGGAATACATCTTTTTTTCTAACTTCGATCCTTGTATGACCGTCTTGAATTCAATAAACCCTTCATTTGTAAGCTTTTTCAATTCGGGATAAATCTGGCTGTGCTTCGCGCTCCAGAACTGGCCAAGCTCGGCTTTGAAATGGCTCGTCATATCGTAGCCGCTTAAACTTCCTTTATCCAGCAGCCCTAAAATCGCGTACTTCAATACCCTCATATTCATCCTCCATAGATGCATCTTGATGTTGTTGAACCTATTATATCACGTTGTACATGTTTTCATTTACACATAAAAAAGAGCCCGCAAAGGCCCCATTGTTGTTATGATTTACATGTCGATTGATTCGCCGACTTCCAGCACTTTTCCCACGCCGCCCGGCAGGCTGTCGGCAAAAGCGTGCGGATCCTGTTTGATAACCGGGAACGTAGAGTAGTGGACGGGAACAACCTGTTTGGCCCTGAGCCATTCCGCAGCCAATTTCGCATCTTCCGGTCCCATCGTGAAATTGTCGCCGATCGGCAAAAATGCGAGGTCGATGTGGTTCAATTCGCCGATGAGCTTCATATCTGAGAAAAGACCCGTATCTCCCGCGTGGAAAATCGTTTTTCCTTCCACAGTCAGCAGAATGCCCGCCGGCATTCCGGTATAAACGATGGTCTGGCTGTCCTCCTCCGTATAAGCGGAACCATGGAAAGCCTGCGTCAATTTCACTTTCCCGAAGTCAAATTGGTGTGAGCCCCCGATATGCATCGGATGGACATTCAAGCCTTTCCAGCCGAGATAAACGGCAAGCTCGTTCGGAGCGACGACAAGGGCATCGTTCCGCTTGGCAATTTCCAATGTGTCGCCGACATGGTCATTATGGCCGTGCGTCAGCAGGATGACGTCCGCTCTGACATCCTGTGCTTTTAAGTCTGTTAAAGGATTGCCCGTAATAAAAGGATCAAAAATCAGATTGTGCTTTTCCGTTTCAACTGTAACCACTGAATGGCCATGGTATGTCACTTTCATTTTATCCACCCCTATTTCATATATCATGTTAAACAAAACTTAGAGAGAGTGGCGGTTAATCACGTTCAGACCGCCTGTTGCCTCAATGACCGTTCCCGTAATGTAGTCCGAATTTTCGTCGCAGAGAAACGTAATAATCCTTGCGATGTCTTCTCCTGTTCCCGATCTGCCAATCGGCGTCTCCCGGTCGAGGGAAGCCCGCGCTTCCGATATCGAGGACTCCTTCATGTCCCCGACGATGTTTCCCGGACAGACCATGTTCGCTGTAATGCCTGAGCCCGCTTCCTCGATGGCAATCGTCTTGGTCAGGGACGCGAGCCCCACTTTTGCCGCCCCAAAGGCGGAACGGTGCAGCCAGCCCGGTGCATGGTCGGCTCCCTGAAATCCGTATGTGATGATGCGCCCGAACCGCTGACGTCTCATGACGGGAATGACCGCTTTGAACAGGTGGAAAACAGAGCTGAGATTTCCTTCAAGCATCTCATACCATTCATTATCAGTATAATCCGCTAGCTTCTTCCGCTCAAATATGTATGGGCCGGCATTGTTGATAAGCAGATCGATTTTTCCGAACCGCTCGAGAGCCGCCTTCACCATCTGATGCAAATCTTCCTTTTTCGTGACATCTCCCTTTACAAACTGCAATCGGTCAAGGCTAGACTGCCATTCGGTTTTGAGGCGGCTGACAGCTTCTTCATCCTGTCTGTAATTGACCGTCACCGAATATCCTTTTTCGAGCAGGGCTTCGGTGACTTTACGCCCCAAACCTTTTGAACCGGCTGTAATTAACGCATGGCGCACATCTTTCCCTCCCAAGCATTGGTTCTCTGTATTCACCATCATTGGCATGATATTCTTGTCTATCTATACTTTACTACAAAATCCGGAGGATATCACATATAGAGCATCGGCAATCTTTACAAAGACGGCAGGCCCGGGCAATCTGTAAAAAACGCATGAAAGCTGAAACCACCAGGCTCCAGCTTCATATAAACTCGTTTCTATTGTTCATCTTGATCAGACAGCTGTTCGGCATCATGACCGACAAATCCGCTGAAATAGGCATCAGATATTTGCTGAACGGTTTCCTTATCACCGTCTGCATCATACATATAGGCCTGCTTTCGCTTATCCTGTCTCATTCCCACACCCCTCTTTTCGATTCATAACGTTATTTTGCGTCTGACTTCCTGCAGTTATGAATCAAAACGGGAAGTGTTAAAAATTGTTCAACATCTGTTTCGCTTTTTGCAGGGCTTCCTCTACTTTTTTGAATCCTGTTCCGCCCTCGCTCATTCTTTTTTCGACGGCATGGTGCGGATCGAGCACGACATAGACGTCTTCCTCAAACAGTTCGCTTGCTTGTTTGAATTCTTCAAATAGAAGGCCGCTGAGGTAAATTCCTTTTTCAATACAGGTATACACGAGCTTTCCGACGACTTCGTGAGCCTCCCTGAACGGCATTCCTTTTTTCGCCAGATAATCAGCGAGCTCGGTGGCGTTCGAGAAATCCTGCTCAGTAGCTTTTTTCATCATATTTTGATTAACGGTCATTGTTTTAACCATGCCCGCAAAAATTTCCAGGCTTCCTTCAACCGTTTTGACGGTATCAAACATGCCTTCTTTATCTTCCTGCAAGTCTTTGTTGTATGCCAAAGGCAGCCCCTTCATAATCGTCAGCAGGCTCATCAGGCTGCCGTAAACGCGTCCGGTTTTCCCGCGGATGAGCTCCGCCATATCCGGGTTTTTCTTTTGCGGCATCATGCTGCTGCCTGTGGCATAAGTGTCATCAAGCTCGATAAACTTAAATTCCTGTGAACACCATAAAATGATTTCCTCTGAAAAACGCGATAAATGCATCATCAAAATGCTGCTCGCGCTTAAAAATTCAAGAATGAAGTCCCTGTCGCTGACTCCGTCGAGACTGTTTTCGTAAATTGAATCAAATCCGAGCAGTTCAGCGGAATATTCGCGGTCGATCGGAAACGTTGTCCCCGCAAGCGCCCCGCATCCGAGCGGAGATTTATTGATCCGCTTCAGCGAATCGCGGAAGCGCTCCTTATCCCGTTCAAGCATCCAGAAATAAGCGAGCAAATGGTGTGCGAATGAAATCGGCTGAGCACGCTGCAAATGCGTGTACCCTGGTAAAATCGTTTCAATATGCTGCTCCGCTTTTTCGACAAGCACGCCTTGAAAATTCGAAATGGCAGCCAGAATATGTTCAATGTGCTCTTTTAAATAAAGATGCATATCGGTTGCGACCTGGTCGTTGCGGCTTCTCGCCGTATGAAGCTTGCCGCCGAGCGGACCGATTTCATCGATGAGCATTTTTTCAAGATTTAAATGAATGTCTTCATAATCGACGGAAAACGCCAATTCGTTTTTTTCGGCTTTTTCCAACAGCACTGTCAAGCCGCCCTTTATTTTTTCCGCTTCGTCTTCTGTTAAAATGCCGCACTTTTTCAGCATTGAAGCATGTGCGAGAGACCCTGCGATATCTTCTTTTACAAGCGTTTTGTCAAAGCGGATCGATGCCCCGAACTCATCGACCCATTTTTCCGGCGTTTTTTGGAACCGGCCTCCCCAAAGCTTTTTCATGCTTTAATCTGCTCCTTTTGTTTAACGATGCTATTCACTTTTGTCGGCAGACCCCACAGTTCGATAAAGCCGACTGCCGCATGGTGGTCAAATGCATCATCTTTTGTGTAGGTCGCCAGCTTTTCATCGTAAAGAGAATACTCGGACTTGCGGCCTTCAACGATCGCATGCCCTTTAAACAGCTTGACGCGGACGACGCCTGTGACATGTGTTTGCGTTTCCTTCAGAAAGGCGGAAAGCGCGTTTTGCAGCGGAGAAAACCAAAGGCCGTTATAAATGACTTCAGCCATTTTTTGCTCGATCAGCGGTTTAAAATGCGCCACTTCTTTCACCAATGTCAAATCTTCCAGCTCTTTGTGCGCCTTTAAAAGCGTGACGGCTCCCGGGCACTCGTATACTTCGCGGGATTTGATGCCGACAAGGCGGTTTTCGACATGATCGATCCGGCCAACACCGTGTTCCCCTGCTCGTTCGTTCAGCTTTAAAATCAATTCTGAAAGGGTGTAGCGAACACCGTCGATCGAGACCGGAACGCCTTGTTCAAACGCAATTTCAACAATTTCAGGCGTATCAGGCGTTTTTTCAAGCGGTTTTGTCAGGTCATACGCTCCTTCAGGCGGTGCTGCCCAAGGATCTTCAAGGATGCCGCATTCATTGCTTCTGCCCCACAAATTTTGGTCGATTGAATACGGACTATCCAAATTGACCGGGATCGGAATGCCGTGCTTTTCCGCATAAGCGATCTCTTCATCGCGCGACCATTTCCATTCCCGGACTGGAGCAAGGACCTCAAGTTCCGGATTCAATGATTTAATGGAAACTTCAAAGCGCACCTGGTCATTTCCTTTACCCGTGCAGCCGTGAGCGACGGCGACCGCGTTCTCTTTTTCGGCGACTTCAACAAGCTTCTTTGCGATCAGAGGTCTTGAAAGTGCTGATACAAGCGGATACTTGCCTTCATACAGCGTATGGGCCTGAAGCGCGACCAAAGCGAAGTTCTGTGCAAACTCTTCCTTTGCATCGATCACGTAAGAATTGACGGCACCGACCTGAAGCGCTTTTTGCTGGACAAAAGCGAGATCCTTTCCTTCACCTACGTCCAAACAGCAGGCAACCACATCATAACCCTGCTCTTGCAGCCATTTTATCGCAACGGAAGTATCAAGACCTCCTGAGTATGCCAGCACTACTTTTTTCTTTTCTGCCATTTTGAAAAACTCCTCTCATCTAGGTGCTTTTTGTATAAAAATAAGTTTTGTTTAATAAAAATACATTTAATATGTATACACTTTAACAAGGAGTCCCGGTTTTTTCAACCTTTTTATAAAAAAAACTTCATTCATTTTTTATGAATGAAGTTTCGCCAATATTCTACAGCTTCTCACTTGATATCTTTTCTCAATTCTCTTATCACATGGGCAAGCTCCGGGACAATCAGTTTTGTCATCGCCAGCTTGACCGCGCCGCTTGATCCAGGCGTCGCAAACACAGCTTTGTTTTGAATAACGCCGGCTGCCGCCCTGGATAAAATCGCGCTTGCCCCGATATCCTCGGTATAGCTCAGCATGCGAAAGATTTCTCCAAAGCCGGGGATCTCTTTCGAAAAAAGCGGAGCAATCGTTTCAATCGTCACATCTCTTGCCGCAATGCCTGTCCCTCCGTTTAACAAAACCGCGTCAACTCGGTCATCCCGGCATCCATCAAGCACGGCGGCCTGAATATCCTTCTTTTCATCCTTTACAATTTCGTAGGAAACGATTTCATGGCCGGCCTCCGTCAAAAATTCTTTCATCAGCCGGCCGCTTTTGTCCGTTTCTTCCGTCCTTGTGTCGCTTACTGTAATGACCTTGCATAACACGCGGCTGGGCGCTTCTTTTTTATGTTCTTCCACGCTCATATACGTCCCGCCTCCTTTTTCTAAAATCTTCTTCATTATAATAGAGAATGCTTTTTTTAAAAATAAAAAACGGCCTCCTCCATTTATGGGGAAGGCCGTTTTCAGAAGCTTTATTGAGCCAGTCTGACAACATCTCTTGCAATCATGACTTCTTCATTCGTCGGAATGATCAAGACTTTTACCGGAGAATGCGGATAGCTGATAAACGCTTCTTTACCGCGGACATGATTCAAAGCAGGGTCCCAGTATACGCCCATGAATTCCAGGCCGCGGAGGACGCGTTCTCTGACCTCTACGCTGTTTTCACCGATGCCGGCAGTGAAAATGATCGCGTCAACGCCGCTCATTCTCGCCGCATAAGAACCGATGTATTTATGGATTCTGCTTGCAAATACTTCAAGAGCCGTTTCCGCGCGTTCATTTCCTTCTTTCGCCGCTTCTACGATATCGCGCAGGTCGCTTGAAAAGCCTGAAATGCCCAAAAGTCCGCTCTTTTTATTCAGCGTGTTCAGAACTTCATCAGCGGTTTGTCCTGTCTTTTCCATAATAAACGGGATAAGCGCAGGGTCGATGTTTCCTGAACGGGTACCCATCGCCACACCTGCAAGCGGAGTGAAGCCCATTGACGTATCGATTGATTTGCCGCCTTCAACGGCAGCGATGCTCGCTCCGTTTCCAAGATGACAGGAGATCAGGCGCAATTCCTTTAGCGGGCGGCCGAGAAGCTCTGCCGCGCGTTCAGTGACATACTTATGAGATGTTCCGTGGAAACCGTATTTACGGATTCCGAACTTTTCATAGTATTCATAAGGAAGGCTGTATAAATATGACTGCTCAGGCATCGTCTGATGGAATGCCGTATCAAATACAGCGACGGCAGGTACGTTCTGAAGGACTTCCTTAAACGCTTTGATTCCGACGATGTTGGCCGGGTTGTGAAGCGGCGCCAGTTCAGAAATTTCTTCAATTTCATGAATCATTTCATCCGTTAATAGAACAGAGTCGCTGAACTTTTCGCCGCCGTGAACGACGCGGTGGCCGATTCCGTTGATTTCGTTTAAATCATTAATGATGCCGTATTTCGTCAGTTTGTCGAGCAGCATTTTTACCGCTACGGAATGATCCGGAATGTCGGTTGTTTCACTCTTTTTTTCATCGTTGACAGAAATGGTGAAAATGCCGTTATCCAACCCGATCCGTTCAACTAAACCTTTTGTTAATACTTTTTCGCTGGGCATTTCGAAAAGTTGAAATTTCAGTGATGAGCTTCCAGCGTTAATTGCAATGATTTTGGACATAAATGACGCTCCTTTTTACCTATAGTCCGGTGATTTTATGTTCAACCCGGATCATAAAAAATATGTATAAAATTGTTCTTAGTAAATTCAAAAAATAACTGCCTTTATCATTTAAACATTCAGAAGAATCCTTTTCAAGCCATGATCTTGTTTGGTAGCGCTTTCAATAAGAAATTATTATTTTCTGAAAATAGAAACAGTCAGAGAATACCATCTCTGACTATTTTAGCTCTTTTTGCTCTTAAACCAATTGTCAAGTTTTGCGGCCATCTTCAGCATCGCCTCTTTGTTGGAAAAGGACGGCAGTTCAGCAAGCAGCACCTGTTTCGGAGCTTTTGCCCCTTCACCCTGCTTTTGCAAAACCAAGATGCTTTTCGCATGCGCCTCATCCTTGAAGATCGATAACGGCAGCTGGAGCACTGCATTAATATGCGCATTGTCCTTTAAAAAGGCGCGGAGCTGTTGACTTTGGCTGCTTTCAAATAAATGGTTTGGAATCATGAAAAATAAATATCCGCCCGGTTTTGTATATGTCAGGCTTTGTTCAATGAATAGATGATGGGAAAAAGAATGGCCTTCTTCCGCCTTCAGCTGGAACGCCCGCGCGCTTTCATCATCTGGATAGTATCCGACGGGAAGGTCACAGATCACCGCATCAACGGGGTCCATAAAAATAGGCTGCAGGCTGTCCTGGTTGAAGAATTCGATTTCTTTTTGCTGCAGGTTCGCCTGAACATAGGCGAGTTTGATGAGCACATCATCAATTTCAGAACCGAAGGCTTTGCCGGCTTCTTCAGAAAACTGGTTTAACACGGCAAGCAGAAGATTGCCCGTCCCTACCGCCGGATCAAAAAGGGTGAGTCCTTTTTTGCGGCCCATGAACTTGTTCACGAGATATCCGATAAACAGGCCGATCGTATCCGGCGTCATCTGGCGGTTCGGATGGGGAACATTTTTCAGCCCCTTCAAGATGGCAAGCTGAAAGGCTTTGCGTATCGCTTCATGGCTGCATTCGGAAAAATCGGCTTTGCCGATTAGTTCTTTCATCTTTTGAGCGGCTGATTCAGACAGCGCGCGGCTTGTTTCTCCTGAAAAAAACGCCTCCCCCGCTTCTGCCAAAGCTTCTATGTATGGAATATCCAGGTCGCCTGCAATGATTCCCGCTCCTCCGTCAAGCCATTCATATATGGTTTCTACTTGATTGTTTTGCATGCTGTGTCTCTCCTTATCAAAAAATCAGAGCCATGAAAAGAGCTCCGGGGAGATGATCACCTGGAGCCCTTTTTAACGTTCATTTACTTCACAAGCGATTTGGCAGCTTCAATCGCTTTTTCATAATCCGGATGATTTGTCGCTTCACTTACATATTCGGTGTATACGACTTTTCCGTTTTCATCTAGCACAAAAACAGCACGGGCAAGCAGTCTCAATTCCTTGATGTAGACGCCGAATGCTTCCCCGAATGACATCTCCCGGTGATCTGACAATGTTTCCACATTTTCAATTCCGTTTGCTCCGCACCAGCGCGCCTGGGCAAAAGGAAGATCCGCGCTGATCGTATACACTTTCACTGAACCGAGGCTTGCGGCTTCTTCGTTAAAGCGGCGGGTCTGTGCATCGCAAACCCCCGTATCAATGGACGGTATCACCGATATAATGGCGGGTTTGCCTTTGATGTCTTGAAGCGTGACTTCCTCAAGCGAATTTGACAGTACCGTAAAATCAGGAGCCTGGTCGCCAGCATGTACGTCAGAGCCCACCAATGTAACAGGGTTTCCTTTAAATGTTATTGAAGCCATCATCATTCCTCCTTCACTTATGTATGACTCTACTATAAAAGAGTTTAGGCCAAACTGCAAAGTTTAAGTTTGGCCTGTACCAGAAAAAAGTTAACTGCATCAATAACAGTTAACTTTTTATGCTGATGGCTTTTTTAAAACGGCGGATTGTTTTGACGATTCATTTGCTGTTTTTGTTTGTCGTTTTTCTTGAACATTTGCTGAATCCGTTCGATTGTTTGCGGAGCGGAGTCTAAAATCTTATCAATGACGTGCGTGTTTTCATCCAAGTGGAGGATTCTTACGCCGGATGTACCGACAATCAAAAACGCAATCGGAGTAATCGATACGCCTCCGCCGCTTCCGCCGCCAAACGGAAGCTTCGCTTCTTTACGCTCGCGCTCCCCGTCGCTTGATTTTGATTCTGCCGGTTTATTGCCGCTGAATTCGCTTCCGCCGGCCGCAAAACCAAAGCCTACTCTGGAGACGGTTAAAATGACGCTGCCGTCAGGTGTTTCTACAGGATCTCCGATAATGGTGTTGACATCAATCATTTCTTTCAAATTTTCCATGGCGGTTTTCATCAAACCTTGAATTGGATGTTCAGCCATATTCCATTCCTCCTATACTGATGAGTCATTCTTTGTTGAACCTGACAGATGTTTTGGCAGCTTAAACAAGCCGCGCATTTTCCCTTTCCAATTAACCACGATTCTGAAAGCTGCGGTTATAGCATGTCCAACGCGAAAATGGAATATACATGTCAGGTGCGTTTTGGAGAATGGGCTGTTAAACACGGGGATCACCTGGTACTCCGGACGGCGGTCAAAACAAAAGACCTGATCCAAAATCGCCACCGTAGCGGATTTTACCGACCATGCGGCGCCCGTTGCAATCCCGGTTAGAGCGGCGTCGGGAAGTCCGAGAACCGACGTCCATTCCATTTTGGTTACATGAATATGCTTCATAAATTTCAGGACGATCGGTGTAAGATTAACGATTTGTTTGACAACGTTTTTGATTTGGCGACCATTTTCCAGTACGTTCTGATATCCGACTTTTCTTTTCTTTTGCTTCCTGTCGGCAGCCGTCTTCGTCCGCTCTTTCACATTAACGCTCATATCCTTTTGATTGACTTTGATCATCGGAATGTCTTTTTTGATGCGAAGGAGGCCGAAACCCGTCCGAATGTTGATGGTCAGCCGATCATCATCATTTGTATGAAGATACTCAACAGACACGCGGATTTTCATGAACCAAACAGCAGCAAGAAGAGCCAATGCCACCGCTATCCATATGTACACCATGATTTCACTTCCTCTTATACTAGGCATTATGGGATAAAAGAAAAAAAAATAAACGTGAAAGATCGCCGCAATTTCCCTGGCAGCACCAAAAACCCGGCTTCCTCCAGCCGGGTTTTTGAATCGCTTATTTATTTTTCCGGTACAATTTTTCGTGAATGACCGCGGTATCGGCAACGAAATCATGGATTCCTTGTTTCTTTGGCGTAAACCCGCAAATGATATAGGTGATATACAAGCTGTTGATATAGCGCCCAATCACTTCTCTGAACAGGATGACATCCCAGGTCAGCCCTTTTTCAGGGACAAGGGAAACAACCTTCAGCCCGAATACCATTTTGCCCAATGTTTGCTTGAAGTATCTGGTCATGAGGGCAAAATAAGCGAAAAACACGACAGCACTCGTTATCGAATACAGCGAAAAAGAGAAAAACCCTGTTTCTTTCGGCAGATTCAGCAAACTGAAAACAGGAGATATCAACAGGCGGTTGATGCTGCCTATGACAATTCCGTCAAGCAGAAAAGCCCAGCATCTGATCCAAAAACCGGCATATGCATGCTCAAGCGCCGGGGCCGATTGCTGCCGGGAATCATCAGCTGGCGCAGATATTTCATGATGATCCTTTCCATCATAAGTCATATCCATTTTTCGGTCCCCTCCTATTTGGCGTAAAGATACATCAATCTTGGTGCGCCGGATTGTGAAATTGCTTCCTTAATATTCAAAAAGTCCGCTTCGCTCTTAAATATTTTGTTTGCGCTCATTGAAAGGAAAGACGACAGGCCTGTTGATTCTTTATAGGTGACTACAGATGCACCATCCAAATTTTTATGGTCTTTTTTCAACGCTTTTACCGTATCTTCGTAGTAGCCGAGTTCATCAACCAAATGGATTTTTTTAGCCTGGCGCCCGTCATACACCCGTCCATCAGCGATTTTCTTGACATCGGCTTTGGACATATGGCGCCCTTCTGAAATAACGTCAACGAAGCCTTCGTAGGAATCATCGACCATGGCCTGCATGATCTCCCGTTCCTTTTTCGTCATGCCGCGCGTCGGGGACATAATGTCTTTATATTCACCACTTTTAATTGTTTCAGTTTTCAGGCCCAATTTTTCAGCAAGCTTGCCGTAATTCATGCTTTCCATAATGACCCCGAGAGAACCTGTCAGCGTATCCGGCGCCGCGAAAATTTTGTCGGCAACCGTTGAAATATAGTAGCCTCCAGATGCCGCCATTGACCCCATTGAAACATAAATCGGCTTTTTCGTTTCTTTTTTGATTTCTTCGAGTTTCTTATGTATTTCAGCGCTTTCGTATACTCCGCCTCCCGGAGAATTCACGCGCAATACAATTCCTTTTACTGCGGAATCATCTTTGGCCCTTTCGAGCATTTTCAAAAATGATCTGTGATTGTATCCGTCAGAACCGAGCAGGCTTCCGCCATCGCCGTTGTCGGCAATTGTTCCGTCAACTTCAAGGACGGCGATTTTGCTTGAACCGCTCCCATGTTCCAATACCGTTTCTTCCTGTCCGTCGCTTAGTCCAAGCTGCATCTTACTGTCCTCTCCGAAATTTTCAAACACCGCTAAAACAAGGCTCATGATCAGAGAGCAGCCAAAAATGGCCAATGCAATCACGAGCGCTACCCATCGTTTGGGATTCATGTATTCTCCTCCTTTAATTAAAAAAAGCTGCATGTCATTGTACGTATATGAAGGGAAAAAGTTCGATATGAAAGTGCTTCATATACAAGAAATGTGCAGGACATGGTAAACTAGGGTCACAGGTCATTTTAACATATATGTTGGATGGCAGAGAAATCTAAATTTCACAGACAAAGGGGAGAATGGGTGTGACAGACCGCCGAAACATTTATTTCTTTTACAAGAAAAATTCGGAAACAGATGAACAGTGCAATATGCTCAAACAGCTTGCCACAGAACACGGATTTCAAGTCGTTGACGATCACCGGCAGGCCAACATTATCGCAAGTATCGGCGGGGACGGTACATTTTTGCAGGCGGTTCGGAAAACGAATTTCAGGGACGACTGTCTGTATGTGGGGATAGCAAAAAAGGGGAAGGCTCATTTATATGCGGATTTTAATATACATGATACAGATAAAATGATAGAAGCGACAAACTCGGAACAAATAGAAGTCAGAAAATATCCGCTGATCGATGTAACGGTTGACGGGACCAACCGATTTCAATGTCTGAATGAGGTGTCCATCCGCTCAAGCATTATTAAAACGTTTGTGATGGATGTGTTTATCGATGATCTTCATTTTGAAACCTTCCGCGGCGACGGAATGATCATCTCAACACCGACGGGCAGCACGGCCTATAATAAATCCGTCGAGGGAGCGGTTGTCGATCCGAAGCTGCCGTGCGTACAGGTGACAGAGCTCGCATCATTAAACAACAACACCTACAGAACACTCGGATCGCCGTTTATATTAAGCGCAGACCGCAGACTCACATTGAAAATCGTCCAGGATGGAAATGATTATCCGATCATCGGCCTTGACAATGAAGCTTTTAGCACGATGCACGTGAAAGAGGTCGACGTCAGCCTGTCCGGAAAAGTGATCAAAACGATCAAGCTGAAGGATAATTCATTCTGGGAAAAAGTAAAGCGTACGTTCCTTTAAAAAACTGGAAGCCTTTTCATAAGAAAGAGGCAAGCGCTAAGCGCTTGCCTCTTTCCGGATTATATATCGGCATTCATTCCCGGGAGGACTTTTGAAGATGGATTGTGAAGCGAAATCTTCACTTTGATCTTCTCTGCCACCTTTTTTTATTTGCTCCATTTTTTGAAATCCCGGTTCAGCCGGGTTAAATTGGCCTTCAATACAGACAGGTCTTCATCAGGCCATTCTTGAAGAACTTCGGCATATACCTCATAGCGTGCCTTTTGCACCTTATGAAGAATGTCAATGCCTTCATGGGTCATCTCCACAAGGCTGATCCTGCCGTTTTGCGGATCGGGAAAACGCTTGATCAGTTTCTTCCGCTCCAGGGCAGAGACCTGCCGGCTCGCAGTTGAAAGATTCAGCATCAGCTTATCAGCCAGCGTATGGATGGCAAGAGGACTTTGCTTATCAAGCTCACTCAAAAGCAGGTATTCCGAACGGTCCAAACTTCCAAACCGCGGACTGTAGGCCGTCGTCAGACGCACCAAGAGCGCGATCTCCTTTTCGATTTGTCGGAGTGAGTCATGACTCAAAGGATATCCCCCCTTAATATTAAATGGGTTGCCGGCATTTAACGGTTTTCTCCCGTTTTTCTGGCGATTTCCCGTTCTCTTAATTCAAAACGCCTGATTTTCGCAGACGGGGTTTTTGGGAGCTGATCGATAAATTCAATTTCCCGCGGGTATTTATACGGTGCCGTTAATGCCTTCACATGGTTTTGCAGCTCTTTCACAAGGCTTTCATCTCCGGCGCCTTCTCGTAATACAACGTAGGCTTTTACAATGGAGCCCCTGATTTCATCAGGACTCGCAACAACCGCGCATTCTTTCACGAGCGGATGCTTGATCAGCGCGTCTTCAACTTCAAAAGGGCCGATCGTATATCCGGAGCTGATAATAATGTCGTCATCGCGGCTTTCAAACCAAAAATAGCCATCTTCATCTTTCCTCGCCTTGTCACCGGTGATGAAGTAATCCCCTCTCCTTTGCAGAAGCGTTCGTTCCGGATCTTGATAGTATTCTTTAAACAAGGCCGGCGTACTCAAATGAACGCCGATATCCCCTGTTTCGCCGGCCCCGCAGATTTCCCCGGCTTTATTTACGATTTCAACGATGTTGCCAGGTGTCGGTTTGCCCATACTTCCAGGTTTGATTTTCATTCCTTTGAGGACGCCGACGAGCAGTGTGCTTTCTGTTTGTCCGTATCCGTCCCGGACTTCGACACGAAAATGTTTTCTGAACGTGTCAATGACTTCCCTGTTTAGCGGTTCACCGGCTGAAACAGCGCTATGTAAAGAAGATAGATCATATCCCGACAGATCATCGACCTTCGCCATAAAACGGTACTCTGTAGGCGTACAGCAAAGCACATTGATTTGATAGCGGTCGATTAGGTCCAAATACGTTTCCGGACGGAATTTTCCATGATAGACAAACCCGGTTGCACCGCTCCCTAACACGGCCAAGAACGGACTCCATACCCATTTTTGCCACCCTGGGCCCGCTGTCGCCCAGACGAGATCATTTTCCCTGATATCAAGCCAGGCGGAAGCCGTTGTTCTTAGATGAGCGTAAGCCCAGCCATGTGTGTGGACAACGCCTTTCGGCTGCCCCGTCGTTCCAGATGTATAGGATAATAGCGCGATATCATCACGGCTCGTATCTGCCGCCCGGAAGGAAGCCCCATCGCTTTTTTCCATTTCCTCAAGGAGATCCGGCCAGCCCTCTTGGTTTTTCCCGACTGAAAAAGTTTTCAGTTCTCCTTTTGCCTGCACATCCTGAAAGGAATCAACAAATGAAGAATAAAGAATCGCGCCTGTAACACCAGCATGCTTGATCCTGTAGTCCAAATCTTTTGCCCGGAGCATTTCAGAGCATGGAATGATGACCATTCCCGCTTTTAAAATTGCCATATATACAGCATAAGTTTCCAATATGCGGGGCATCATGACGATTAGTTTATCACCTTTTTTAAAACCGGAACCGGTCAGAACGCTGCCGATCTGATTTGCTTTATCAATCAGCATCTCATATGTCCAGGCAGCTTTGCGTCCTGCTTCGTCTTCCCAGATTAAAGCGGTCTTATTTGAAAC
This sequence comes from Bacillus sp. KICET-3, assembly GCF_033261025.1. Lineage (NCBI taxonomy): Bacteria > Bacillati > Bacillota > Bacilli > Caryophanales > Bacillaceae > Bacillus > Bacillus sp. KICET-3. Next base: position 3,419,082 of record NZ_CP137345.1, read on the forward strand.
GGATTTGAATTTTTCAATTTCATCCACCGCATTATACTTTTCCGGAGCGATTAACTCTTCTCTTTTCACATTACATCTCCTCATGGTCTGCCATCTTTTTATTATACATAACCCGGTATGCATTCGAAAAACGTTTTGTTTTTATGTATCGCTGCTGAGAAGCTGCTGCTTGGGTGTAACATAAATAAAAAGAGTGGGGAAAACCCCACCCATTATCCATTACTTTTTAATTTTTGAATTACTGAGGTGTGCCTCCGCCCATTTGTTGTTGAGCGAAAGAAACTAAACGCTTAGTGATTTCTCCTCCAACTGAACCGTTTGCACGAGAAGTAGTTTCCGCTCCAAGGTTAACACCGAATTCAGAAGCGATTTCGAATTTCATTTGGTCGATAGCTTGAGCAGCTCCTGGAACCAATAGTTGGTTAGAATTGCTTTGTCTGTTGTTTTGAGCCATGTGTTCTCACCTCCTTGTGAGTATAGATTGTGTCAAAACACATGACTTCATGCAAAGAATGTTTGGTAATTGTATGCAAAACAAAACGCTGCCCGACCTAAATGAATATGCTGTTAAAAGAAGTCGGCAAACTTCTCTTTCACCTCTGTTTTTCCCTTCAGCACAATTGTTTCCGTCTTTTCTACGGCTTCTTTGATGAGCGGCTCGAAGTCTGTATAGCTTTCAAAATGCTCGATTTTCTCTTTTTTCGGACGCGTTTTCGGCGCTGACGGCGTAAAGATCGTACAGCAGTCTTCGTACGGCCTGATGCTGATATCGTAGGTGCCGAGTTCTTTCGCCTTTTCGATGATTTCGGTTTTATCCATCCCGATCAGCGGACGCAAGACCGGCGTACTTGTCACAGCATTGATGGCATACATGCTTTCCAGCGTTTGGCTGGCGACTTGTCCGAGGCTTTCTCCCGTAAAAATAGCCAAGGCGTTGTTCTGTTCGCGAAGCTTGTCTGCGATCTGGAGCATCAGTCTGCGGGTCGCTGTCATCGAATAGTTTTCAGGAATTTGTTTTTGGATGAGCTCCTGCGTTTTGGTAAACGGAACAATGTGAAGCTTGATGTCCCCGCCGAACGCCGTGAGCCTTTCCGTAAGATCGATAACCTTTTGCTTGGCGCGCTCGCTTGTGTATGGCGGACTGAAAAAGTGAACGGCTTCAATCTCAAGGCCGCGCTTCATGGCATAGAAGCCGGCAACAGGGCTGTCGATACCGCCTGAAATCATGAGCATTGCTTTTCCCCCGCTGCCGACCGGAAGTCCGCCCGCTCCTTTTTCATCACGGAACGTCAAATAAGTGGCATCTTCCCTGATCTCGATCCGGAGATGAATGTCAGGCGAGTGGACGTCAACGGTCAAGCCGTCTGTATTGCGCAGGATATGGCCGCCGATTTCGGCATTCATTTCATTGGTGTCTAATTCAAACTGTTTATAGGCTCTTTTTGTCGATACTTTGAACGTATCACCAGCTTTGTACTGCTCTTTGACAGAGGCAAGAGCCGTCTCTTTAATGCTGTGCAGGTCTGTCGGACATTTGACGGCAAGGCTGAAAGACTGAATGCCGAACACGTTTTTTAAGCGGGCTGTCACGCCTTCCGCATCTTCTCCGTTTAATGTAAGGGTCATTCTGTCCCTTGTTGATTCATAGCGGATGCCCGTATAATCACGCAAGACCATTTTAATGTTTCTCTTCAGACGATCGACAAAAAGGCGTCTGTTTTTTCCTTTTGTTGAGATTTCTCCAAAGCGGATTAAAATGTAATCATATTTCATGTTTCTCTACCTCATAATTCCTTTTAGTTTGTGTACACTTTCTTTTAAAGCCGTCATAAACGGCTCGACAATCTCTTTGTTCCCCCGGTAAGTCATGCTGATTCTGATGCTGCTCGCGGCCGCCTGCTCTCCTTTCCCCATAGCCAAAAGCACCTTGCTCGGCTTATGCTGCTTGGATGAGCATGCGGATGTCGTCGAGACAAAAATATCCCGTTCCTCGAGCATATGCAAGAGGACTTCAGCTTTGATTCCCGGAACAGAGAAATTAATGATATGCGGCGCGCTTCCTTCTTCCGGCGTATTTAATATAACATCTTTTATCTCTTTCAGCTGCTTGATGAAATTTTCTTTTGCCGATTTCATCTCTTCTATATATTCGGCGTAATCCTTTGAAGACAAATTGATGGCTTTTGCGAGCGCAACCGCGCCGGCTGTATTCTCAGTCCCGGCCCTCCTGTTGTTTTGCTGCTGGCCGCCTGAAATCAAGGGAAAAAGAGACATTCCTTCTTTTAGTATAAGAGCTCCTGTCCCTTTTAAGCCGTGAAATTTATGGCCCGATATTGTACAGAGATCAATGTCTGCACGGGCGATATCCAAAGGCACCTTGTTAATCCCTTGAACATGGTCGACATGAAAGTACGCCCTGCTCGTCCTTTTTACGATTTTTCCAATGTCTTCTACCGGCTGAATCACGCCTGTCTCATTATTCACATGCATGATGCTGACAAGAATCGTATCTTTACGGATCGCTTTTTCCAGCTGGTCAAGCGAAACGCGTCCGTCCCGGTCAACAGGAAGGTACGTAATATCAAAATCGAACGCCGTTTTCAGCTGTTCCAAAGACTCGGTAACAGAAGGATGTTCAATCGAAGAAGTGATAATATGCTTTCCTTTTTGGCTATGTGCCAAAGCAATGCCTTTCAGCGCTATATTATTGGCTTCCGAGGCCCCTGACGTAAATACGATATCATAACCGTTGACGGACAGGGCCGTTTTAATTTGCTGCCTTGCTTCATTCAGCAATTGATCGGCTTCCACTCCGTGGAGGTGCAATGATGATGGATTGCCAAAAAAACGCTGACTCACTTGTTCATAAGTTTGTAATATTTCAGGGTAAGGTTTAGTTGTCGAACTATTATCAAGATAAATCATAATTCTTCTCCTTTGAAATTGAACGTTCTTTTTCATGACTGTATATGTTATCATATCAACTTGCACTTGAAAAATTAATTATAAAGTGTTTGACTTCTCTGATATTTAAAATATAATAGTCTTTGGACTTTTGTCATATTATATTTTTAAAAAATAAATTGACAGAAAATTTTAACAAAAGCAGGAGGTTCTTTTTAATGAAAACTTCACTATCCGCTAAGGAAACGATAGCGATCGGGCTGATGTTGTTCGCTCTCTTTTTCGGAGCGGGAAACATGATTTTTCCTCCGCAGCTCGGCCAAGCTGCTGGAGAAAACGTATTGCCGGCCATCATCGGGTTCTTGCTGACAGGCGTCGGCCTGCCGCTTCTCGGCGTCATTGCTGTAGCCCTTACCGGCAGTGCAAAAGGGCTTGCGGATAAAGCACATCCCGTCTTCGGTACGATTTTAATCGTCAGCATTTATTTGACGATCGGACCGCTGTTTGCGATCCCAAGAACGGGAAATGTGTCATATGTCATTGCCGTTGAGCCGTTTTTAGGAAAGCAATCATCAGGTATTTATCTGTTTATTTTTACATTAATATTTTTCGGCATCACGTATTTCTTGGCATTAAATCCAAGCAAGCTGGTCGACCGGATCGGTAAAATTTTAACACCGATATTATTGGCAGTTATTGCAATATTAGTCATTAAAGCATTTATTACGCCTATGGGCGAGATCGGACTGTTACGAAAGCTTATCAGTCCGCTCCGCTGTTTACCGGATTTTTAGAAGGCTATAAAACAATGGACGCCATTGCATCGATCGTCTTTGCCATCGTCGTCATTACGGCGATTAAAGAACGCGGTGTTACAAATCCAAAATCAATCGCCGCTTCTTGTATAAAAGCGGGCATTGTTGCCGCAGCGGGTCTTGCATTGGTATATGTTTCTCTCGCTTATCTCGGAGCGACAAGCGTTGATACGGTCGGCTCCCTCGATAACGGCGGGCAAATATTATCAAAGGCTTCCGCGTTTTTGTTCGGTTCATTTGGTAATGTCGTACTCGGTGTCGCCATTTTGTTCGCCTGTCTGACAACAAGCGTTGGACTTGTTTCCTCGTGCGGAGAATATTTTTCAAAGCTGATCCCAAGCCTATCATACAAAACAGTCGTAATAATCGTCTCCCTGTTCAGCTTGGTGATTGCCAATTTCGGCCTGAATGAAATCATCTCGCTTTCAGTGCCGATTCTTTCAGCACTGTACCCGCTTGCGATCGTCGTGATTTTTCTGTCATTTATTGATAAGCTGTTTAAAGAACGCCGTGAAGTGTATATCGGCACGACTTTGGCAACAGGTATTTTCAGCATTATCGACGGCTTGAACGCCGCAAAAATCCCGTTGGGCACGTTAAATGAATTTCTGGGACAGCACATTCCATTTTACAGCTTCGGGATCGGCTGGCTCATCCCGGCCATCATCGGCGGTATCATCGGATACATCTTGACGTTCTTTATTCCTGTGAGCCCTGACCGCTTAAAGAAAGTGAGCTAAATTGAAAAAACCCCCCGTTTCATAAAGCGGAGGGGTTTTTCAATAGAGACGCTGGCCGCAGCGACATATAGGACAAAAAACCGGCATCTCCTAAACGATGCCGGCTTTGTTTACTCAGGCTGTTCCTGCTGTGATTCCAGCCGTTTTACCGAACCCGGAGACGCTTTTTCCACCGCGCTGGCCGCAATGTCATACGCCTCATCATAATCATATGAATAGAACCGTTTTTCCGCTTCTTTCAACTGCTCGGAAAGCAAATGGTTCTGGCTTCTGAAACGGTTGCCGTACTGAATGATGCGTTCGATCATCAACACTTTTTCCACAAGACCATCCGTCTGTTCTTTCACATCTGTGACAAGCTTTTCCGCTTCCTGCAGACGTTCATTGACCGCATCCATGTTCAGCGGCAGCACATCAAGCTGCTCATTCACTTTTTGAACGATGGAACGCGATTGCTGAATCTGTTCTGTTAATGACTCGGGAATGCCCGGAACATTGCTTTTTTCCAGACGTCTCGCCGTATCTTTGACAGTGCGCTTCAGCTGCTCCAGAAGCTCTCTTGCCTGAAGCTCTTCCTTTCTCAACAGCTGCAGCATATCCCTGTATTCATCGTGCTCTTTTTGGGCCGCTTCAATCTGTTTTTCTATGTCCAAAAGCTCTTCCTTCAGGAGAGAATAGGCGACATGCTTCTGATCTAACCTTTCCTTCACCTGTTCAAACTGTTTATGGATGCCCTCAAGGCGCTTTTCATATGACTGCTGTTTTTCCAGTTCACCCGCCGTCAGCCTGTAGCTTTCTTTCACGAGCTCTGTTTCGGTTTTTGTCTCCAGCTTGCGTTTTTCAAGTTTTTCAAGCGTGACAGCGAGCTCAGGCATTTTGCTTAAAACGAGCTGGCCTGCTTCGACCTCTTTCTCCAGGTCGCTGTATAATGTCTGGATCGTGTCATCAATCATTTGCACGATCGCTGATGCTTCTTCCAGATTGAGGTCGGCCATCAGCGCGGCTTCGGCGCGGTTCAGTTCTTTCATCAGGTTTTCAAGCTCTTTTTCAATCTGTATATGATCAAGCTTATAGCCTTTATCGATCATTTCCTGATAGCCCGCCCTCAGTTTTGCGAGCTCGTGCGGCACCGTCTGCTTGCAGCTGGCAAGCAGCTTGGGTACATCGTCTATGTGGGATTGAAGCTCTTCAAGCAAGCGGTCCTGTGCAAGCAGCACCTTTCTTGCTTCTATGTAGTTTCCGCCTTCAGTTTCGGCTTCGAATCGTTTGATCCCTTCCCACACCGTATCTAGATCGGCTTCTATTTTCGGATAGAGGTCACCGTACAGGTGGCTGTAAGCCAACAGATTTTTGCGTACTTTTGTATACCGTTCTTTCACGTCTTCAATATCCTTGCGGTTTTGTTCTTCGCTTGAGACGAGGTCGGCGATTTCCTTTAAAATGTCTTCGATGTTGGACTCGGCCGCTGATAGAAGATTCTCAATATGGGCGAGCACCTGCTTTGATTTTTGAAAGCGGTATTTATCCGCGCAGTCCTCCGCTTCAAATAAAAGCTCTTCAACCTTCGGCATGTGTGAAGTGACGATTTCATCCCATTCTCTTCGCCATCTTTCGAAGAACTCCTCGGTCTGTCCCGTCATTTTCAAATGCTTGATTTTTGACATTTCCTCCACAATCGAACGATTCAGGATTTCGATTTTCCACGCCTCTAATCGGTCGATTTCTTTATATATATTTCTCCTGAATAAGTAGCCTGTAGCGAATAAGATTAAAAATAACGCTAATAAGCCGATGACAAACTCCATAATGAGCCCCCTTGCTGTTTATCTTGTTCTGTCAGGGTTATGATATTTAAAATATTATGTAAAACTAAATGTTTAGCTATCGTTTTCATTGTTCTTATGATACCATGTAACCAACATTTTTTGAGCAGAATTTTTAATTTTTTTACATCAAAGTGACAACATCTGACTTTTTTACGGGGTGACATCATGCTGAAACGCGATGCTCATGTTCATTCTCCTTTTTGCCCTCACGGAACAAAGGATGAATTCAGACAATATATAGAAGAATTATGCAAAAAAGGCTTTGAATCTGTTACCTTTACGGAGCATGCCCCGTTGCCGCCTTCTTTCACCGATCCGACGCCGCAGCAGGACAGCGCCATGCCGATGGCAGCATTGGAGCGCTATATGGAACGCCTTACACAGCTGAAACAAGAATACAAAAGGCAGATTGAGATTCGCATCGGACTTGAAGTCGATTACATCCGGGCCTTTGAGCGTGAAATCGAAGCGTTCCTTGATCAATACGGCCCCGGTCTTGATGACGGCATCCTGTCGGTTCATTTTTTGCCGGCCGGCTCATCGCATATCTGTCTTGATTATGATGAAGACGCATTTCAAAAACTGATCAGGCACTACGGAACGATCGAGCAAGTGTATCTGGCCTATTATCAGGAAATCTTTTCTTCTATTGTATCATCGCTGGGCGCATGGAAGCCAAAACGAATCGGTCATATCACATTGGTGAAAAAATTCGTCAAACTTTTTCCATATACGATGTCCGGCGAGGTTCGCCGGCTGGCTTCCTCCTGCCTGACGGAAGCCGCAGAGCGCGGGCTTGAGCTCGATTTTAATACATCCGGCCTCCGCAAACCTTATGCCGGTGCCATTTATTTGGAGGAATGGATGATTGAAGAAGCAAAACAAAAAAACATCCCGCTTGTTTATGGATCTGATGCCCATCAAGCTAAGGATGCCGGATTTGGTTATGAACATTATGAACGAACGATTTGCTAAACAGCGGCAATCTGTTTAGCCTTCCTGTCAAACAAGCTGGTGATCCATGTTTTGACCTCTTGATAATACGCCCGGTAAAAGTAAGGTTCGTGCGGCTGCAAATACAGCACCTCAGAAATATATTGCGGCTGCAAATAAGGCATTGTCAAAAGAGATTTCAGCTGGATCATAAAATGTGACAGGGGAAAATGCGAAAATTCCCCATCCTCTTTTCCTTTTTCAATGATCAGATGGAGAATGTACTTTTCTTTTGTTAAGTATGTCGACATGACCTCGCGAATCAGCGTCGAATCAATCGTAACCTCCCGATAGACGAACCGAGTTAATTGACGATGTTCATGCTGATACGATAGAATATCAAAAATCAATTGAAGAAGGCAGTCTTTTGCAGTTGTGTCGCGAAGGCGTTCGTACCCCTTTTCAAGGATCCGCAAATACCCTTCATAAAAACGGGATACCAAATGTTCCATTAATCCGCCTTTTCCGTTAAAGTAATAGGAGATGTGGGCCACATTGACATTAGCGGTTTTGGCAATTTCACGGACGGACGTTCCTGAAAACCCTTTTTGATTGAACAGCTCGACAGCAGATTCAATAATTCTGTCCTTTGTGGTTAAAAAAGAGTTAGATCCCATCTAGCTCACCCCTTCTTACTAAAAACAATTCCACGAAAAGCGGATGTGTCCTGTAAAAAGTGCTCGACAAATCACATCACACCAAGCGTGATTTTGCCATTTCAAAGAAAAAGCGAGGGAAATAACATGTTTCATGTCGAAAAAACAGAAGGCAGCAAAGAAAAAAAATACGAGCTTCTGCTCAAGCAAATAGATGCATTGACAGAGGGCGAGCCTGATATGATTGCGAATTTGGCAAATGCCTCCGCCCTGCTGTACCATTCACTCGAAGATGTCAACTGGGCCGGTTTTTACTTCGCGAAAGACGGCGAGCTTGTGTTAGGACCGTTTCAAGGGCTTCCTGCCTGTGTGCGCATTCCATTTGGAAAAGGCGTCTGTGGTACGGCATATGCGAATGCCAAAGTCGAACGTGTAGAGGATGTTCAGAAATTCCCCGGGCATATCGCCTGTGACGCGGCTTCGCAATCTGAAATCGTGATTCCGCTTAAAGCGGACGGTGAAGTGATCGGTGTCCTCGATATCGACAGCCCGATTAAAAACCGTTTTGATGAAGTAGATGAGCGTTATTTGAAAACATTCACCGAAAAACTTGGAGAGCGCATCAGCAAAAAGAGCCGGTAATTCCGGCTCTTTTTTTGCAGCTATAAATGGGGATCAAAAATCATCAGCTTGTTTTTTCCGTTTCGTTTTGCTTCATACAAGGCGATATCCGCATGCTTGACAAGAGATGTCAGGGATTTTGGGAAGTCCGCCGACCAGTGTGATATTCCGCAGGAAATCGTCACCTTCGGCTCCGTGTTTTCCCTGACAAGTTCAATCAGGCGGTCAGCCAGCTTTTCTCCGGCCGACATATCGATTTTCGGAACGTACACCGCCAGCTCCTCCCCGCCCCATCTTGCTCCTACATCCTGTTCGCAGATGTTCTGCTGGATCACGCGGGCAACCTGAATGAGAATGGCATCACCTGTCTGGTGTCCGTACGTATCGTTGATCTGTTTAAAATTGTCAATATCGATTAAAAGCAGCACCCCTTCCTGATCCACCTCCATGCTGTATTGAATCTTTTCATCTAGGTAGCTTCTCGAATACAGCTCTGTCAGCCGGTCCGTCTGAACCAAATGCTTTAGGCGGTCGCGCAGCATCGAATTTGTGATGGCCAGAGTGGAATGCCTGATAAGCGTCTGAAACAGCTTGAACATTTCGAATGTAAAGGAACAGGCATTTTTTTTCAGGGCGATCACAAATCCCTTGCTTTCATTGTTTTCAATCATCGGAACCCCCATTAAAGAAGCATAGCCTTCGCGGCCGAACAGAGAAGAACCGTTGCCGACAAATACGCCGCTTTCTTCGGAAAATTTCTCTTTGACATAGCGGATATACGGATCAGCCGCATCCGTTTGAAAAAAACCGGTGCTCCCCGGCAGCAAATGCTGCTCCTCTAAATGATCGTGATAAAAAAAGCCCACCTCTTCTGCTCCAAAAGAGTCGATCAGCCTTTCAGACAAGCATTTCATCATATCCGGAAGCTGCTTTGTCCGGTTTAGCTGATGTGACGTCTCGTTGATCAGCTCAAGATTGGAGATCATATTTTTCGCCTGCTCATAAAGCCGCGCATTTTCAAAAGCGATTCCTGCCGCATTCGAGATCACGCTAATATCAGCGGCGGTTTCGGCCGCATGCAGACCCGCGGCCTTCAAAATGCCGTACGTGCCTTGGCGGCCTTGAAGCGGAAAATATACGGCAGAGCCGTTTTGCAGCTTAACCTGCCCGGTCAGGTAGGCCTCCAGCGCGAAAGAATCGGCCGATTCATCATCGACATCGATTTCTTTTGCGGGCAGTTGTAGATACTGATCTTGGTCATAAGACAAGAAAAGGCAGTACGTTAAGGAAGGAAACACGGCTCTTAAGCTTTCAAGCATCGTCTTCAGCACGTGTTCCTGATCCATCAGCTCATGAAATAACGCTGTCTGTTCATAAAGCTTTCTTTGGCGGTCCATCTCACCATAAGACGCTTCAGCCTGCAAACAGTTTTTTAAAAACAGGCGGACAGACTCAGCCAGACCATCAGGTATTTTGTGATTCTTATGACACGACAGTTCAATATATTTGTTTTCTTCAATTGTCAGCACGATATAATGTTCATTGGTTTCTTTCAAGGAGCCGCTCTGTCCTTTCAAAGCGTCCGGGCCGGAGAAAGCGCGCAAAGTTAAAGATATAAATGAAAAAAATGATTCTGCCGCCGCTTTAAGCCAGGCGACCGATTCGCTGTATGAGACGCCCCGTTTTTCCGATAAAAACTGCAGCATCTCCTGTTGAAAAGACAGATATAGGTCTTTTGTTTGTTTATTCATGATTATCACCCAAAAATATCCATAAATATCTAATTTGATTTTCCTGATTATATCACAAAACCAGGACTTTATCCTTGTTGACAGCATGAAACTTTTGACGCTGTCAATCGATGGTTGACTTTGATTCTCGGACATTATATAATCATCTTTGTGTGAAATATTGCAGCCTTTTTGTTCTACATCTGTGTTTCATTTTGTTCCTTACGCAGAAGTAAGGTGTATCGTGTAACTCTTTGCTGCTGGAGCGAGGATACATGAAAACAAAATGGACATGGCTGAATTGAACAGATGGGTTTTATTTTCACAAAATAAAACCAAAGGAGGAGTCACATTATGGCTCGCTATACAGGTCCAAGCTGGAAAATATCCCGCCGTTTGGGAATCTCTTTAAGCGGTACGGGTAAAGAATTAGAAAAACGTCCTTACGCACCAGGTCCTCACGGTCCGGGACAACGCAAAAAACTATCAGAATATGGTTTGCAATTGCAAGAAAAGCAAAAGCTTCGCCATATGTACGGTGTGAACGAGCGCCAATTCCGCAATCTTTTTGACAGAGCTGCGAAAATGACTGGTAAACACGGTGAAAACTTCATGATTCTTCTTGAATCACGTCTTGACAATGTCGTTTACCGCCTTGGCCTAGCGCGCACTCGCCGCCAAGCACGCCAATTGGTAAACCACGGTCACATTCTTGTTGACGGAAGCCGCGTTGACATCCCGTCTTACCAAGTAAAACCTGGCCAAACGATCTCGCTTCGCGAAAAATCTCAAAACCTTGCGATCGTCAAAGAAGCGGTTGAAGTGAGCAACTTCGTTCCTGAATACCTGACTTTTGATGCTGAAAAGCTTGAAGGTACGTTCACTCGCCTTCCAGAGCGTTCTGAACTTCCTGCTGAGATTAACGAAGCGCTTATCGTTGAGTTCTACTCTCGTTAATGACGGCTTTGTTTTAAAAACCCTGAAATCTTTGATTTCAGGGTTTTTTGTTTGTTCCCTGCTTTGTCGTTTTTTTGTATTCTTCTTCATCAAGTGGGGAGTTCTAAGTTGACAGACGCATTCCACTTTTGAGATTTGGTTCTCGGGAAGGAATAGAATGATTGTCCATTTAACAAAAAGAGGCTCATTGAGCCCCTTTCCATTCTGTCACATATCTTCATTAAAAAGTCTTGTTTATGTTTATTATGATGCTAACCTCTCTGCAATTTTATAAGAAGCGTTATCAGTTTGAGCAGAAGTGGAACTTGCCACACCAATTGTCCATTTATTTCAACCGTTTAGTATCCTCTGCCTGATTCAACTGATTGTCCGCTCCCACATCTCGTTCTTCCTCTTCCTTCTCAACCTGCTTTTGATAATCCTCCATAAACTTCTCTCTCGCTGAAATAAACAAGTTCATTCTGAATGCCTCCCTCGCTTTGAGAATCAAAAGCTCTTTACAATTGTATTTTTGACATTTCCCGAATGAACATGCGTAAAACGTTTGAATGCAAAAAACCCTTGCCGTTTGGCAAGGGTTTGACAGCTTACTTGTAAGTCAGCAGGAAGTATTTCTTTTTCCCGCGGCGAATGACGGTAAATTGGCCTTCGATGCGGTCTTCGCGGCTGAGCACTGCGCCTACGTCAGTGCGTCGTTCACCGTTGATGTAGACTGCGCCATTTGTGATGTCTTCGCGCGCCTGGCGTTTTGATGGCGACAGCTTTGATTGGACGAGAACATCGACGAGCGGCAGCTCATCCGTTTGCTCGAGCTCCAAAGAAGGAACCCCTTTAAAGCCGACCTTGACTTCCTCGGCTGTCAATTCTTGAATATCTCCGCTGAAGAGCGCTTTTGAGATGTTGACAGCCTGCTCAAACGCTTCACGGCCATGAACAAGGACCGTTACTTCTTCGGCAAGACGTTTTTGCGCCTCGCGTTTTTCCGGAGCAGTCTCTGTTTTTTCAGCCAGTTCTTCAATTTCTTCCTTGGATAAGAACGTGAAGTATTTTAAGTATTTCACGACATCTCTGTCATCTGTGTTGATCCAGAATTGGTAGAACTCGTAAGCCGACGTTTTCTCTTTATCAAGCCAGATCGCGCCGCCTTCTGTTTTTCCGAATTTCGTGCCGTCCGCTTTTGTGACGAGCGGAATAGTCAAACCGAACGCCTTTGCGTTTTCTTCAGATTTGCGGATCAGCTCAAGGCCGGATGTAATATTGCCCCACTGGTCGCTGCCGCCGATCTGCAGCTTGCATTCCTGATTTCTGTACAAATTCAAGAAATCGAGAGACTGCAGGATCATGTAGCTGAATTCTGTGTAGGATATGCCCGTTTCAATTCTGGAGCTTACCGTATCTTTGGCAAGCATGTAGTTGATTCCGAAGTTTTTGCCGACATCCCTTAAGAAATCGATCACATTCATTTGCCCGATCCAGTCGTAGTTGTTCGCCATGATCGCCGGGTTCTCGTCTGCTTCAAAATCGAGAAAACGGGAAAGCTGGTTTTTGATTTTCTGCGACCATTCACGGACAATCTCTTCATTGTTCAGCGTCCGCTCGGCTTTTTTCCCGCTTGGATCGCCAATCAGGCCTGTCGCGCCGCCTACGAGCGCGATCGGGCGATGCCCGGCCAGCTGAAAACGGCGAAGCATTAAGATCGGCAGTAAATGTCCGATATGAAGGCTGTCAGCAGTCGGGTCAAATCCTGAGTATAGGCTGATTTTCTCCTGATCAAGGAGTTCTCTTAATCCTTCCTCATCCGTCTGCTGCTGAATCAATCCCCGGAAGGACAAATCATCAAGTAAGTGTGTCATCGTCATTGGCTCCTTTTTCAATAAAATAAAAAACGCCCCTTCGTTGAAACGAAGGGACGATGAATATCGCGGTACCACCCTGCTTAAAAGAACGCACGGGGCGCCCTTTTCACTCGTGTTGATAACGGAAATCATCCGTTCTTCTGCTAGTCAAGCCGTGCGCTTTTTCGCAAAAGCGGTTCGTGAGTGTAATTCAAACCATCCATATGTGCTGATTTTCACCGGCCATCAGCTCTCTGCGACAGGGACGGATGCGTTCTACTGGTCTCAGTCTTCACCTTTTAATTATTTGACTAAATCTTTTTTAACATAATATTTTTGTATTGTCAATGAGGTGTCAGTCCTCCATCGTCGACAGATCACCGGCCGGAAGGTTCAGCTCCCATGCTTTCAGGACGCGCCTCATGATTTTTCCGCTTCTCGTCTTTGGCAGTTTATCTTTAAATTCGATTTCTCTTGGAGCGGCATGTGCGGCCAATCCTTTCTTCACGAACTGCCTGATGTCCTCTTTTAAGGAATCCGACGGTTCATATCCCTCCCGAAGGGCGATGAATGCTTTGATAATTTCTCCCCGGACGGGATCGGGTTTGCCGATGACTCCGGCCTCGGCCACAGCCTGGTGCTCGAGAAGCTTGCTTTCCACTTCAAACGGGCCGACGCGCTCGCCCGATGTCATGATGACATCATCGATGCGTCCCTGGAACCAGAAATATCCGTCCTCATCCATATATGCAGAATCTCCGGATACATACCAATCTCCCGGCATAAAATATGAGCTGTATTTTTCGGGATTATTCCAGATCGAGCGCATCATGGACGGCCAGCCTTTTTTGATGGCGAGATTGCCCATTCTGTACGGCGGCAGCTCATTTCCCTGATTGTCGACGATCGCAGCCTCGATTCCGGGAAACGGCTTGCCCATCGAACCCGGTTTGATTTCCATGCAAGGATAGTTGCAAATCAGCTGTGCGCCTGTTTCCGTCATCCACCATGTGTCATGGATCCGGTTATGAAAGACTTTATGTCCCCATCTGATGACTTCAGGATTTAAAGGTTCCCCGACGCTCAGAACGTGTCTCAGCGAGCTCAAATTATATTTGTTTACAAGCTCGTCACCGGCCCCCATCAGCATCCGGAAGGCTGTCGGGGCGCTGTACCATACGGTGACTTCCAATCGTTCAATCGTCTCGTACCATGACTCGGGGCTGAATCTGCCGCCGATGACGACATTCGTTGCCCCGTTCAGCCACGGACCAAAGATGCCGTAGATGGTTCCGGTCACCCACCCGGGATCAGCTGTACACCAATAAATATCATCATCGCGCAGATCAAGAACCCACTTTGCCGTCTGGTAGTGCTGAAGCATCGCCCGATGGACGTGGAGAACCCCTTTTGGTGTGCCGGTAGAGCCTGATGTATAGTGAAGAAGCATCCCGTCTTCATGATCGACCCATTCAATGTCAAGATGGGTGTCCGCCTCTCCAACTTTTGAAAAGTAATCTAGAATAAGCCCTTCTTCCTTTACCCCTTCTCCAACGACCACAATCGATTTCAGATCCGGAAGCTCATTCACCGGGATGCGGTTCAGCAGTTCAGGCGTGGTGACAACCACCTTGGCCTGGCTGTTCAGCAGCCGGTCTTTCACCGCTCCCTCCATAAACGCTTCAAACAAAGGTCCGACAATGGCTCCAAGTTTGACAGCGCCGAGAATCACAAAATAAAGCTCGGGCGATCTTGGCATAAACACAAACACACGGTCTCCCTTTTTTACATCGGCATGCTGCTTCAAGACATTCCCGGCTTTATTTGTTTCATTTTTCATTTCTCTGAAGGTGTACTTTTCTTCGCGGACCGGATCTTTGTAATAAAAAGCGACTTTGTTTTTCAAGCTTGATTCAGCATGGCGGTCAATGGCTTCATAAGCCGCATTCACTTTTCCCGTTTTGTACCATGAAAAGTTTTTTTCAGCATCTTTCCAGTCAAAAGTCCGGTATGCTTCATCATAGTCATTAAGATTATAATTTCCCTTTACAGCTGGTAACGCTTTCAATTCCATGCCCATCCCCCTTTGTTCGATCGTCAAAATATATTATAGTATAGATTTTTTATTTTCTCAATTTTTAAAAAATATTATTCTTTCCTTTGAAAACGCTTAATATTTTGGTATGTTATGTATAAAAGACTTCAACTAAGATGAGGCGGTGGATACGTGGAGCATCACAAAACCTATCATGCCAAAGAATTGCACACAGGGGAAGGCACCTTGCTGGTAGAGGGCCCTATCAGCCCCGATAAGCTGGCAGACTATGAATTTCATGCCGAGCTTACAGCCTTTCGCCCATCTCAAAAACAGCATGAAGCATTAATCGAAATCGCAGGGCTTCCCGAAGGACGAATTATCATCGCTCGTTTCCATCATACCATTGTCGGCTATGTCACCTATGTTTATCCCGATCCGCTCGAAAGATGGTCTGAAGGAAACATGGAAAATTTAATTGAACTCGGCGCCATCGAGGTGATTCCAAAGTTCAGAGGCCACTCCGTCGGAAAGACGCTTTTAGAGGTCAGCATGATGGATAAACAAATGGAAAAATACATTGTCATTACGACTGAATATTACTGGCATTGGGATTTAAAGGGGACAAACAAAGATGTCTGGGAATACAGAAAGATGATGGAGAAGATGATGAATGCCGGAGGGCTTGTCTGGTTTGCCACGGATGATCCGGAAATCAGTTCTCATCCCGCCAACTGTTTAATGGCCCGAATCGGAAAGGAGGTCAGCCGGGAATCGATCGAGCGCTTTGACCGCCTCCGATTCCACAACCGCTTTATGTATTAAGGGAGCAAAGGGGATCTGAAAATGATTGTCGAAAAAATCATGAAAAGGGATGTTGTGACGCTTTCAAGAACAGATACGATCGAAGAAGCGATCAGACGAATGAGGACGTTTCACATTAAACACCTCCCCGTCGTCAATGAACGGGGGACTGTCGTCGGCGTCGTGACGGATCGGGATGTCAAAACGGCAAGCCCGAGTATATTTTCTCAAAACAGCTCGGCCGACGATTTGCAAAAACCGGTTGAGCTGATCATGTCAACAGATGTAGTAACAGGGCATCCGCTCGATTTTGCCGAGGAGATCTCAGCCGTATTTTTCGAACACGAGATCGGCTGCCTCCCGATCGTAAAAAACGGTAAGCTCGTCGGCATCGTGACCAAGTCGGATTTGCTTCATACATTTGTTCAGCTGACAGGCGCCCATTTTCCGGGTTCGCAAATCGAAATCAAAACAGATAATATCGCCAAAAGCCTCGCTGACATCAGCTTGATTTTCAGCAGGCGTCAAATCAGCATATTAAGCGTGCTCGTTTATCCAGGCGAAGAGGAAAACTCCAAAATTCTCGTGTTTCGCGTACAGACGATGAATCCCGAATCAAGCATGAAAGACGTCAAATCAAAAGGGTATCAAGTCCTTTGGCCCGCAGAACAAAGGGATTCGCTATGAAAGACTGCGTTTTTATATTTACTCCCTCATATCAAACCTATCAATTTCATCAAGATCATCCATTTAACCAGCTGAGAGTCTATGTCACATACGATCTTCTCAACACAATGAACGCGTTCGCAAAGGGAGAGATCATCGCTCCGCGGATGGCGTCGGAGTCTGAACTCAGCCTTGTTCATACAAGCGATTATATCAAGGCCGTCAAGCTGGCCGGAGCGGGAAAACTGCCGGCGGCTGACGGCGAGGGCTACGGGCTCGGTACAGAGGATACGCCCGTATTCGCCGGTATGCATGAAGCAGCTTCCCTTTTGGTGGGCGGGACATTGACGGCTGCCGACTATGTCATGACAGGCATGGCAAAACACGCCCTCAATCTCGGAGGCGGGCTTCACCACGGATTCAGAGGGAGAGCTTCAGGTTTTTGCATATATAACGACAGTTCAGTCGTTATCCGCTATTTGCAGAAAAACTATCATGCCAGAGTGTTGTACATCGATACAGACGCCCATCACGGAGACGGTGTGCAATTCACCTTTTATGATGATCCATCGGTCTGCACCGTCTCGATCCATGAAACAGGACGCTATCTCTTCCCGGGAACGGGGCAAGTTCAGGAAAGAGGGCATGGGGAAGGCTATGGATATGCCTTTAACATTCCGCTTGATGCGTTCACTGAAGATCAGTCATTCATCGATTCCTACCGCACAGCGGTAACGGAAATAGCCGAATTTTTCAAGCCCGACGTCATTTTGACGCAAAACGGAGCCGATGCTCATTTCTATGATCCGCTCACACATTTGTGTACGACGATGAGAATCTATGAAGAGATTCCAAAGCTTGCCCATGAGCTCGCCCACAAATATTGCGATGGCAGATGGATTGCCGTCGGCGGAGGCGGCTATGATATTTGGAGGGTCGTCCCCCGGGCGTGGGGGAGAATCTGGCTTGAAATGAAGGGAATTAAAGCCGAGGGCCAAATGCCTGAAAAATGGCTGAAAAGGTGGGAAAAGCAAGCATCCGTCCCCCTTTCAGCCGCTTGGGGCGATCCTGACGGCCTGTATGCCCCAATTCCGAGAAAAGCCGAAATTACAGAAAAAAATGCGCAAACTGTTGCAAAAACACTTTTTCCGATCCGCTCAGCCTCCCGTTCAACCTAGCGCGGGTTGGCATGAACAAAAGCCTTGCTTGACGCAAGGCCTTTAATCCGTCTTATTCGATTTGCCGATTACGATCTCGACACGCCGGTTTTCCTTCATATGGCTTTCCGTTCGATTATCTCTGACCGGTTTTGTATCGGCATATCCGACCGCAAGAAAGCGTGAAGAATCGAGTTTTTCTATTGCCGTAAAATAGCCGATGACAGTGCTCGCCCTTGCCGCGGAAAGCTCCCAGTTGGACGGAAAACGGTATGTTGAAATCGGCCGGCTGTCTGTATGCCCCTCGACCCTGATCGGGTTGGAGACCGTTTTTAGCAAAACCGCGATTTTATGCAAGAGCGGGTATGCCTGGTCTTTGATATCCGCTTTTCCGGAATCAAAGAGAACCGCTTCCTGCATGACGAGAACGACGCCCCGCTCGTCGCGTTTGGCGGTAATCAGGCTTGACAGCTGATTTTTTTCGATATAGTCGTTGATTTTCTTTAATAAATCATCTTCACTATGTTTCGTTTTTTTCTTATGTTGTCCATCTGCTTTTTGTTCCAAGGCAGCCTTTTCATCTCCTCTTTCCTGAAAGGATCCGACTGCAGCCTTAAATTTATGCAAATCGATTTGCGACATCGAAAATAGCAAAATAAAGAACACGAGAATCAGCGTAATCAAGTCCGAAAAGGTAATGATCCAAGCGGACGATTTGCGTCCGGGTTCACGCCTGTTTCTCTCACGTCTAAGCTTCATGGGCTTTACCCTTTATGTTTTCCGCCTGTTTTTGTCTCCATTCCTCCTTGGAGCTGAATACGACGAGTTCGCTTTCGAGATTTCGCGGATTTCTTCCTGATTGAATGCCGATGATCCCTTCGATCATTACCTGCTTCTTAAAGATTTCGGCTTCCGTCTTTTCTTCAAGCTTTGCGGCGATTGGAATAAACAGCATGTTTGATAAAAGAGAGCCATAAAGCGTTGTTAATAAGGCGACGGCCATATTCGGGCCGAGGGTCTCGGGTTTGTTCAAATTTTTGAGCATCAAGACCAGTCCGACGAGAGTCCCGATCATTCCCCACGCAGGTGCAAACTCTCCCGCTTTTTCAAAAATCCTTCTTCCCTTTCTGTGCCTTTCCTCCATCGCTGCAATTTCGGAGTTCATGACATTCCGGATCGTTTCCTCGTCCCAGCCGTCTATGGCAAGCAGCAAACCTTTTTTCAAAAATGGATCTTTCATTTCATGAATATTGGCGTCCAATGATAAAAGCCCCTGTTTCCTCGCCTGCTCGGAAAGGTTGACAAATGTTTTGACCAGGTCCCTTATGTCATCATCTTCTGAAATAAACGCCTGCTTCAGTACTGCCGGCGCTCTTTTCAGATCCTTTGGAGAAAAGCTGATAAAGACGGCTGCACATAATCCGCCCGTGACGATCAGAAAAGACGTAACATCAATAAATGAATAAAATCCGGAAAGGCCTGCTCCCGATATCACGCCGGCCGCCAAAATGAAAATGCCCAACAGCAATCCGACTGGTGTAAGATAATCAAAACGTTTCATCTTTTTACATTCTCTCCAGCTCAAGGAAAAGAAAGCAAGACATTCACGAAAAAAACTGTGAAAACTTGCTTTCTTTCTTGTTTATTTTTATTTTTTTAGGATTTCGTAGACTGTCTTTGTTCAATCCGGTGCGGAAGCTGTACGATATGCTCTTCGACCTCTTCCTTATTCATCAGTTTTGTTAAAAGTCTCATCGCGACGGCGCCGATATCGTATGTCGGCTGGACAACTGTTGTGAGCTGTGGACGGACCATCAGCGACAGACGTGTATTATCAAATCCGACCACTTCAAGATCTTCCGGAATGGAAAGCCCCTTATCCTGTGCCGCATGGATGATCCCAAGCGCCATCTCATCTGTGGCAGAAATAACAGCCGTCGGTTTTTCATCAAGCTTCATGAGCGTCTCAAGCGCCTCCATGCCGGAATCATATGTATAATCGCCTTCAGCAACATACTCTTCCTTGAATTCAAGACCTTTATCTTGAAGGGCTCTTTTAAAACCTTGAAGCTTTTTGACTTTATTAATCGGTTCTTGCAGCGGGCCTGATACAAATGCTAAACGCTTATGGCCCTTTTCTATCAGCATGCTTGCCGCATCATAAATCGCCTGTTCATAATCAATCGCAACTGACGGCGTTTCGCCTTTTTCTTCAACAGATGCCGCAAGGACGATCGGAACCGGAGAACGCTTGAATTCTTCAACATGGTCTTCCGTTACATGGCCGCTCATGAACACGATGCCGTCGACCTGCTTTCCAAGCATCGTATTGAGCAGGTGCAGTTCTTTGTCCATATTTTGATCAGAGTTGCTCAAAATAATATTGTACTTGTACATTGTGGCGATATCTTCGATTCCCCTTGCCAGCTCAGAATAAAAGATGCTGGAGATGTCCGGTATAATCACGCCGACAGTTGTCGTTTTTTTACTTGCAAGACCCCTTGCCACGGCATTGGGACGATAGCCAAGACGCTCGATGGCTTCAAGCACCTTTTTTCGGGTTGTCGGCTTTACGTTCGGATTTCCGTTTACCACTCTGGATACTGTCGCCATACTTACATTTGCTTCTCGTGCTACATCATATATTGTAACATTACTCATTTTAACCACTCCTTCAACTGGGTACACTCTTTTTCTATAGCATAAACATTTTCATGTCGAGACATGTCAAAATGTAAAACTTTATGTAAAATAAACAGATCACAAGTTTACATTATTTTTCATTATCATGCAAAACAAAAGGGGTCTCTTTGAAATTATACACGGTTTTACCTAATATGAAAACGTTCCCTTTATTTTTATAATTAATTTAAATGAGAAAAAACAGCTGATTTTGATAAAAATACGACATTTTTCCGACAATTTTTACAGTACACAAAAAAGACCGCTCTGATAAGCGGTCGAAAAAAGGATGAAGCGGTTATGCTTTGACTTGTACAAGCGGCTTCAGTTCATTCAGCCATTTTTCAAACGTTGGAATATCCATTTGCTGTGCAGAATCTGAAAGAGCAACAGATGGATCTGGATGAACTTCGGCCATTACGCCGTCAGCACCGATCGCAAGTGCTGCTTTTGCAGTTGGAAGCAGCAGGTCGCGACGTCCGGTTGAATGGGTGACATCAACGAATACTGGAAGGTGTGTTTCCTGTTTAAGAATCGGCACAGCCGAAATATCGAGCGTGTTTCTTGTCGCCGTTTCATACGTTCTAATTCCGCGCTCGCAAAGGATGATTTGATCATTTCCTTGGGAAATGATGTATTCTGCAGCATTGATGAATTCTTTCAGCGTAGCGGCAAGACCGCGTTTTAATAGAACAGGCTTTTTCACAGAGCCGGCCGCTTTCAGCAGCTCAAAGTTTTGCATGTTGCGGGCGCCGATTTGGATGACATCAATGTAATCGATCGCTTCTTCAATATGCGCCGGATTCACGATTTCGCTGATGACGGCCAGATCATATTCGTCAGCTACACGCTTTAAAATCTTTAGGCCTTCAACACCGAGCCCCTGGAAATCATAAGGGCTTGTACGCGGTTTAAATGCGCCGCCGCGAAGAAGTTTCAAGCCTTGTTTTTTAGCTGCAGCTGCGACTTCGGCCACTTGTTCATAGCTTTCAACAGCACATGGACCGACAATAAATCTTTGTTCACCGTCGCCGATTTTTTCACCTTTCAGATCAACAATCGTATTTTCAGGCTTTTTCTTCCGGGAGACGAGAAGGGCTTTGCTGTGGTCATCTTCCTGAAGCTCCAGCCCGGCTTTGAAAATTTCCTTGAAAATATGCTGAATGGTAGAATCTTCAAACGGACCATCATTATTTTCAATAATGCTGTTCAGCATCGTTCTTTCTCTGACAGGATCATAGCGGTTGATTCCTTGCGCTTCCTTCGCTTTTCCAATCTCCTGAACGATTCTGCCCCGCTCATTAATTAATTTTAAAATCTGCAAGTTCAATTCGTTTGCCTGCTGCCTCAGCAAATCAAGTTCAGTATTGCTCATGTTATCCATCCTTTCTTTTGGCTTCACCCTATTAAAATCAGAATGAGTTCAATTGATTTAGGGTTAATTATAAACAATGTTTCTTAAAATGTCACGAAAAAATTCTTTATTGCCCAAACGCTTTTAAGTGATAAAGTATTGTATGCAGCATATTTAGTGCCGTGTATGCTTTTAGCCTGTATTTTTTAAAGAAGAAAGGATGATTTTAGCATAAAAAAAAAGAATCAATCATGATTTGATTCTTCAGCTTGATTTTCTCTTTAGACGCTGTATTTCGGTTTCCGCGGCATAAAACCTTTGGTTTAAAGCATCAGTCTTGTCGTCAACATAGTCGATGATTTTATCTGTATATTGGCCGATGCTTTCAATGACATTCTTCTGAAGCTGTTCCTGTCCCTTTTTCATTTCTTTCATATCATGTTCAATGCTGTCAAGGCGTTGATCCATCCCGTCAAGGCGCTGATCTAGTCCGTCAAGGCGTTGGTCTAGTCCGTCAAGGCGTTGGTCTAGTCCGTCAAGGCGCTGATCTAGTCCGTCAAGGCGCTGATTGATCGGATTGATTTCTTCCTTTAATACGGATTGAAGCATGTCCTTTAATTCGCTGTTCATCATGTCACCTCCCGCTGGCTTTATTATATCGCATTACCACGGTTCGAAACGATGCCTTTTCGCAAAAAGGCATTTCCAAGAGGCAAAAGCCTTAGAATCAGCAAAAAAAGACCAAATCGATGTACGAATTGGTCTTTTTTATGATTTTCCAAATTTATTTGCTGTTTTCTGCAAGAGACTGGGCGGTAATCTGTGAATGGGAAGCGTGCCATTTTACTTTCCCGTTTTTAAAAATGATGGCTTGGGGACTTTCGTGCTTGATGCCGTACTGCTCGGCAATATAGTTTGACAACGGGCGGCTTTCCTGCACCTGTAAATAATAGGCCGGAATGTCTTCATACTGTTTGACGAAGGTTTCAAATTCCTCGAAAGCGCGCCCGCTGATCGGGCATGTCACACTGTGCTTAAAAAAGACGAATGTTCCGTCGTGGTCCAGCTGGTTAAATTCATCCTCTGTTTGAATGAGCTGCTTTGGCATGATGGATCTCCCTTTCCGCGTTCAATTACTGGGCTGTTTCTTGTTCTTTTCCTTCAGCTTTTGTTTCCTCTGCCTCCTCCTCAATAGCAGCAGCAGCATCTTTCTTCACTTCATCAGCCTTTTCAGCTCCCTGGCTCCGCAAATCCCTGACTTTATCCATGAGCTGTGCTGATTGATCGGCTACACGCTGTGAAATGGAAGATGTTTTGTCTTTTGCAATGCTGACATATTCTGCGCCTTTTTCCTTCGCTTCGTTCGTCAGCCTTCCGGTTTTATCCTTGATCACAGCGGCCTGATTGCCAAGGTCGTTGCGAAGCTCCTTGCCTGATTTCGGCGCCATAAGCAATGCCGCCGCTGCTCCGATGATTCCGCCTACGAATGTGCCGATGAGAAAATCTTTAGTATTCATTCCTTCTTTGCTCATTTTTTATTCCTCCTCCATCTTCTTTCTCTTCCATTTATTCCAAATTTCCAAAGCTGCATTGCTCCAGCTCACAACTTGAGAAATTTTTTCCCGGTTTTGTTCCGCTGCTGACGTAACAGAGTCAGACACCTGCTGAATCGAAGCGTTAAATTGCCGGACTGATGTTCCGACCTCCTGAACCGCATCTACCACCGTGTTCAGCTTCAGCGATTTTTCCTGAATGTCATCCGCCAGACGATTTGTCTTATGAAGGAGCTCCGCCGTTTCAGCGGTCACGCTTTTCATCTGGCCTTCAAGCCCCTCTAATGTCGATGCCACGTTCGTAAGCGTCATTTGAAGCGATTTTAACGTTTTTGATAAGTAGATTACTAAAATAAGAAAAGCAACAGCAATGAGTGCAGCGCTTAAATAAAGAATAATAATCATCTAATCCTCCTTACATTCGGGCTTACAATGATCTGTTTACCCAATAGGCAGAATTGTAAACCTCATTCCTATATATTTTTTCTACGCGGACAAATGAATTCCTTTCGCCGAATGCCCGCCTTATATGTACAAAAAAGCAGCGGATTGGACTCACACTGCCTTTTTTATGCTATGCTAATACATTTTCATATGCTCTTAAATATTTTTGAATGTCTCCGGCTCCCATGAAAATCAGAACTCCGTTTTCATGCTTCTTTAAAACGGATGTGTCATGTTCATCGATAAGCTTCGCCTCGCCGATTTTTTCCTGCAGATCGCCGATTGTCAGCTTTCCTGCGTTTTCGCGGGCTGAACCGAAGATGTCGCAAAGATAAATATAATCGGCTTTTTTCAGACTTTCCGCAAATTCATTCAGGAAAGACTGCGTCCGCGTAAACGTGTGCGGCTGAAACACCGCAACGATCTCCCGGTCCGGGTACTTCTGCCTTGCCGCTTCAATCGTTACCTTGATTTCAGTCGGATGATGGGCATAGTCATCAATCAGTACTTGATTGCCGACAATTTTTTCATTAAATCTCCGCTTTACGCCCCGGAATGTTTTCAGCCCTTCTTTAATAATATCGACATCCACCTGCTCATAATGGCAAAGCGCAATAACGGCCAAAGCGTTCAGGACGTTATGGCTTCCGTAAGCAGGTATATAGAACGTGTCATAGAATGTATTTCTGACAAAAACATCGAAGGTGGTGCCTTCCGTATTTTTGATGACATTTCTCGCCTGAAAATCGTTTTCCTCCGCAAAGCCGTAGTATACGACAGGAACGTTGGCGTGAATCTTCATCAAGTATTCATCATCTCCGCACGCGATGATCCCTTTATTCACCTGGAGGGCCATCGTTTGGAAGGCATCGAACACATCATCGATATTTGCAAAATAGTCAGGATGGTCAAAATCGATATTTGTCATGATTGCATAATCCGGTTGATAGCTGAGAAAATGCCTGCGGTACTCACAAGCTTCAAGCACAAAATATTCGCTGTTTGTGCTGCCTTTTCCTGTGCCGTCTCCGATTAAATAAGATGTCGGCTTTGCTTTTTGAATGACATGTGAAAGCAGTCCTGTCGTTGATGTTTTTCCGTGCGCACCGGTTACAGCGATGCTTGTGAACTTTTTCAGATAGTCACCGAGAAATTTATGATACCGGACAACAGGAAGCCCTTCTGCATGGGCTTTTTCAATTTCCGGATGTGTATCGGCAAAGGCGTTCCCCGCAATAACGGTCATTCCCGGCTTAATGTTGTCGGGATCAAAAGGGTAAATGGGAATGTTTCTTTCTTCTAACGCATTCTGTGTAAAAATATACTTTTCGATATCCGATCCTTGGACAGTATATCCATTATCATGGAGAATTTGGGCAAGAGGACTCATACCTGTCCCCTTTATTCCGACAAAATGATAAACAGTCATAATTGTACCTCCAACAAACGTCTATCTGCTTCCCAGTATATGACGCTTATTTCAATTTGCAACCTAAAGCACGGCCGCATCCATTTTCTTCTCATTGTTTGAGCATCAGCTCGATATTTTAGTATCAGACATTTTTAAGTTTGATTAAACCTTAAATGAAGGATTTTCTGCACCCTTCAATAAACATCTAAAAAAATAATTGAAAACGCCGCTGACGGCGCTTTAATTTGCGGCGCGCATAAAAAACGGGAAAAACGCACCCATCTGCTATCATACCATGTTTAGCTGAAAAGTGAACTACTTTCTATCAGCTGTTCCAAATCGGCGCGTGTGATCAGCACTTCTCTCGGCTTGCTTCCTTTTGCTTCCGATATCATGCCTTCTCTCTCCATCATATCGATTAATCTGGCAGCTCTGTTGTAGCCGATGCGGAACCGTCTCTGCAGGCTTGACGTGCTGGCGCTGTTTTGCTCAACGGCAAATTCACACGCCTCCAGAAACAGTTCGTCATGATCAAAGCCAGCCGGATTCTGTCTGATCAATTCTTCCTGCTCAAATAAATAAGACGGTTTCTGCTGCTTTCTGACGTGAGAGACGACCCGGTCGATTTCTTGATCTGATACAAAGTTGCCCTGAAGGCGCACCGGTTTGCCTGATCCATTCTCCAAAAAGAGCATATCCCCTTTTCCAAGCAGCTTTTCCGCCCCGGCCATGTCGATAATCGTTCTGGAATCGACGCCGCTTGAAACGGAAAATGCGATTCTGGTCGGGATATTCGCTTTGATCAAGCCGGTAATGACATCGACCGAAGGACGCTGTGTCGCAATCAGCAGGTGAATGCCGCACGCTCTCGCTTTTTGAGCGATTCGGCAAATGCTTTCTTCGACTTCATTTGGAGCGACCATCATGAGATCGGCCAGCTCATCGATGACGACGACAAGGTATGGCAGTTTTTCACCCATTTTCTCTTCATAAACCTTTTCATTGAATCTCTCGATGCCGCGAACTCCGGAATGGGCGAACAATTCATAGCGCCGCTCCATTTCTTCTACAACCCATTTCAATGCCGCCGTTGCCGCTTTGGCATCCGTAATAACCGGGCTGACAAGATGCGGAATTTCATTATAAGGCGCAAGTTCCACCATTTTAGGATCAATGAGCAGCAGCTTCACCTCTGAAGGGGCCGCTTTAAACAGCAGGCTCACTAAAATCGTGTTGAGACATACGCTTTTTCCGGACCCTGTGGCGCCCGCAATTAAACCATGAGGCATTTTTTTCAGATCGGCCACGACGGGTTTTCCGGAAATGTCGAGCCCGAGAGCTGCTGTTAAAGGAGACGGATTCGTTCTAAATTCCGGGCTCCTGATCATTTCACGCAAGTACACCATCTTGCTATGTAGGTTCGGCACTTCGATGCCGATTGTGTTTTTTCCGGGTATCGGCGCTTCAATGCGAATGTCTTTTGCCGATAAGCTGAGTTTGATATCATCTGAAAGATTCGTAATTTTATTGACTTTCACTCCCGGCTCCGGATGCACTTCAAATCTAGTCACCGAAGGACCTTGTGTGACATGGACGACATGTGCTTTGACATTAAAGTTTTCAAGCGTCACATCCAAAAGCTCCCGCTGCTCGTTTACCCATGCTTGATCGCCCTGTTTTTGGGCGGGAGGAACATCTAGGAGCGCCAAGTTGGGGAACTCATACCCGCCGGAAGCGTTTGAAGGTGTTCCTTTTTGTTTGTCAGAAGCCAGCATCATGACATTAAACGGTACGGCGGAAGATCCGCGCTGCGGTTTTGATTCGGCGGAAGATCCGTTCTTTTCACGGCCCGTCTTCGAATCAGAAAAGAACCGCTGCTTTTGATTTTCATCAGCTTCCTGTCCGGCGTCCTCTGCTCTTTCTTTCGCAAACAACTCCGGCTCATCTGCATTTGTTTCTGCCCGTTCCGGCGCTTCGCCGGCTGCCGCGTCCTTGTCAGAATCGTCTTCATGTTGAACATCAGCTTCTGAAATCGCTTCGTTCTCAAGAACAGCCTCCTGTTCATACGGCATCTTTGGTTCATCAGGGGTACTGATTGATGCTATCAAAGGTTCCTCTTGCGTGCTTTTATGCGGCAGAGACTCAAATGCTGCTGTCTCTTTCTCTTCAAAAAAGCTTTGTTCTTTGCCGCTGTCTGCGGGCTCTTGTACAGTTTCATGGGCCTGCGACTGTTCCGCCGGCGCTTCTTTTTCCTCTGGACCGTTTTGTTCTTCATGTGTTTCCGCCAGCGGCGCTTCGCTTGCTGATTCGCCGACAGCCAGGGATTCGGGTTCTGCGGATTCCTGTACAGCTTCATAGGCCTGCGACTGTTCCGCCGGCGCTTCTTTTTCCTCTGGACCTTTTTGTTCTTCATGTGTTTCCGCCAACGGCGCTTCGCTTGCTGATTCGCCGACAGCCAGGGATTCGGGTTCTGCGGATTCCTGTACAGCTTCATGGGCCTGCGACTGTTCCGCCGGCGCTTCTTTTTCCTCTGGACCTTTTTGTTCTTCATGTGTTTCCGCCAGCGGCGCTTCGCTTGCTGATTCGCCGACAGCCAGGGATTCGGGTTCTGCGGATTCCTGTACAGCTTCATAGGCCTGCGACTGTTCCGCCGGCGCCTCTTTTTCCTCTGGACCGTTTTGTTCTTCATGTGTTTCCGCCAGCGGCGCTTCGCTTGCTGATTCGCCGACAGCCAGGGATTCGGGTTCTAACGTTTGTACAGCTTCATGCACAGGAATTTGATCGCTGTTTTGTGTCATTTTTGCGGGCGTTTTCACAGCTTCGGCTTCTGGAAGCGGGAATGGCTGTCTTTCTTCAAAAAAGCGCTGCTCCTTTTCAATTTCCTCTGTGAAAAGCGTCACGCGCTGTTCTTTTTGTTTATTGCTTGTTTTGTTTTTCTGCAAATCATTTGGCTTGACCCTTTTTTGTTCGTGGAAGCCGTAAACTGGCGAAGGAATGACAGACGGTTTAAACGGCCTTTTTGCCGGTTTTTCGGTTTCCTTTCTTGAAAAATCGGAAGGACGCTGCCGGACTGAAGGATTGCTGTAGGATTGGCGGTTCCTTTGCTGGCGTTCCCTGCTGTTTTCCCTTTGCTGCACCTTTTGATCAGGAATCACCGGAAAGCGGAATTTTCCCTTTGGATATTCATAAACGACTTTTGCGTCTGATATTTGCGGCATTTCTTCATTTTCTTCAAAAGACGACCCATATTGCGGCTCTTCTGACATGTTTTTCGTTTTCTTTTCGTTATGTTCATCATCGCCTAAAAACAGGCCGAACATTTTATTAATCCAGCTCATGAATCATCACTCTCTAACTCCCTTAAATTTTTCGGGGACGGTTTTTAGTATACCACTGCTTCATCCGCCAGAAAAGGACAAGGTCCATCCCGTCCGCCGAATAAAAGAGCCGCCAAGTTTTTGACCCAGCGGCTTCTTTCACATGTATTCGAAAGTTTGGTTCATTTTATGCCGTTCTAAAATGTAAAGGCTTCTCCTGCTTCACGGCTGTCGTCAAGGACGAGGATCCCTTTTTCTTTAGGGGCGTCCGGCAGGTTCAATTCTTTTGCCGAGCAGATCATGCCGCTTGACGCCACTCCGCGAAGCTCGGCGTCTTTGATGATGATGCCGCTTGGCATCACGGCTCCGACCTTGGCAACGACGACTTTTTGCCCTGCATCAACATTAGGGGCTCCGCAGACGATTTGCAATGTTTCGTCACCGACATTGACTTTGCAGACGCTCAATTTGTCGGCATTCGGGTGCTTTTCTTTTTCTTCGATATAACCGACGACAAATTTCGGAGAAAGATCAACGGTCAGCTGATCTTTCAATCCGTTGCGGACGAGAATTTCATTAACATCCTGGACAAAGCTTTCAGAAAGCGCGATCGGTCCGTTTTCCGTCACGTTCAAATAAGATGAAGCATGAAAAATATTATAGCCTGATGTTTCCTTTGTTTCTTTATCGAAAATTTTCACGACATCGCCGAAACGTTCAAAATCAATATTCTCGCGCGGGACATCGTTGAGAGAGATGAGAAGCGTATCGCCTACTCCTTCTAAATTATAAAATGCGTTCATCAAAAAATTCCTTTCTGTCATTTCTTTTTTGGGCGGTTTTGAGCCAGAATAAAAATCGGCTCAAGCTTTCCTTCCTCATACAAAAAAGAAAGCGCCGTGATCGGTACCGTTCCGTTTGCAAAAAAGCTCATCGACATTTGCCCAAGAATATCATATCCTGCCTGGTTGCGAATGTCAGCAATGATCAGCACATCCTGATGGGGGATAGAAACCGCGAGGGCTCCTTGGGCTTTTTTTTCATACTCCGTAAGGATCGATTCGTTTAACACACGGCTGGCATCATAACCGTCGTTTGCCCGGAAAAAATAAAACCGGTTATCAGCCACAACGTCTTCCTTGACAACGGTCCGGAGCGAACGGAGATTGAAGGAGGACGTTTCCCTGATCCGTTCCTTCGTCCACCCTTCTTTCTCAAGCATGTTCTCGTCGATCAGCCGGTAGGATTTGCCGAGATCCAGAGCATAATAAATTCTCGTCTCGGCTGTATGCTCGTCGAAAATCAGGGGAATTCCCGCACTGGACTTTTCAGGAAATGACGTCGAACGGATAACGGGATAAATCATGCTTTCCCGCCCTTCCATTTCTTGAGACTGCCCCTTCATTGCCTTTAGCGCTTCTTCAGTATAATAGACGACCTCGTCAATAGCCTCGTCTTTTTTTTGCTCCCATTTGGCGATGATTCCGGGAAGCTCGAGGGTAATGCCTTTTTCAGTGGCCTTGTCTTCAATCCTCAAGGTATCTTTTTCTCTGTCAAAATAAAAGGTCCAGCTTTCATTTTGCAAACGTTTTTTCAGGATATCGGAAAGTTTCCTTGACGTCATTTTCATTGAGGGAACTTCCTTTCTGCTACTTTTTCAAAGAATCGGTCAAAAATTGTTCAATTTCCTCTTTCGTTTTCCGGTCTTTGCTGACAAAACGGCTGATTTCTTTTCCGCTTTTAAATACGAGAAAACTTGGAATCCCGAAAATATCCCACTCAGCACATGTATCGATAAATTTGTCGCGGTCTACATAGTAGAATGTAAACTCGGGATAATTCGCTTCCAGCTCTGGCAAAAACGGTTCGACAAAGCGGCAGTCCGGGCACCAGTCGGCGGAAAACATCAGCAGGGATAAATCATCATTTACAGCTTTTGCAAGTTCTTCATTTGATTCGATTTTTTTCATGATCAACGCCTCCAGTTTATATGTTCTTATCATCCATTCGGATCATACCAGACAACGGGCCGCATAGCCAGATTTTTGCCGCCGGGCTGACCAAGGATGACTTTTCTTTTATGTATCATACCCCTTTTCAGCGGGGAAAATCTGATATGACGCCTGCTTGAAACCTTCTTCCTATCATTAGCATAATTTTTTTGCTTTATCAACCCATTGTCGTTTAACATGGAAGCTGAACGGGTAAAAATATCCGATGAGGTACACAAATCTCAAAACAAGGAAGGAAGAATCCGCATGGAATTTACCGTTTATCTTGCCGGAGAAATACATAGTAACTGGCGCGAAGAAGTGAAAGAAAAAGCAAAATCCCTTAAACTGCCTGTCACATTTGTCGGACCGATGGAAAACCATGAACGATCTGACAACATCGGAGAAGAAATTTTGGGCAAACAGGCGGATCCGGTCGCAACAGATGATGCAGCCTCAGATGTAAACAACTTCAGAACCCAGGTTTTGATGAACAAAGCAGATATCGTCATCGCCCTTTTCGGAGAAAAATACAAGCAGTGGAACACGGCCATGGATGCTTCTTACGCCATTGCAAAGGGAAAACCGCTGATCATTATCCGCCCGAAATCGCTGCATCATCCGCTGAAAGAGCTGTCAAACAAGGCCAATATCACTGTCGAAACCGTGAACCAGGCGATTAAATCGCTGTCATACGTCTTTGAAAGCGAATAACCCGCTAAGAAAAAAACCTGTGCATGTGCACAGGTTTCAGCGTGTCGACAAACCCCCGCATTCGTTGTCAGGCCTGCGCGTCGGTGCTCACGAATTCCAACATTCGCTCCGCTCCGATGCCCGGCCTTCCTAGACTGCAAGGGTTTTCAATCACGCTGATTTGTTCAGTCATTTGCTATAATCGATTTCACCAAGGAACTGTCGCACGCTTTTACCAATTTAATGATCAATTCTTTGGCGGCCAGGTAATCGTCAACATGAATGATGGAGGCCGATGTGTGGATATACCGTGAACAGATTCCGATCACAGCTGAAGGGATTCCTTCGTTTGAAATATGAACGCGGCCCGCATCGGTTCCGCCCGGCGAGACAAAATATTGATACGGAATGTCATTCGATTCAGCTGTATCCAGCACAAAGTTTCTCATTTCACTGTGCATCACCATGGTGCGGTCAAAAATTCTCAAGAGGACGCCTTTTCCGAGCTGACCGAATTGGCTTTTGTCTCCGCCTGCATCATTTGCCGGACTGGCATCAAGCGCAAAAAACAAATCGGGCTGAATCATGTTTGCCGCCGTCTGGGCGCCTCTTGTGCCGACTTCTTCCTGAACGGTCGCCCCGGAATACAGCGTATTCGGAAGCTCTGTGCCGTGCAGCTCTTTCAGCAATTCAATGCTCAGCCCGCAGCCATAGCGATTATCCCACGCTTTCGCCATAATTTTCTTTTCATTCGCCATCGGTGTAAACGGACAGATCGGTACGACCTGCTGTCCCGGCCTGACGCCGATTTTTTCGGCATCTTCGCGGTCATCCGCACCGATGTCGATCATCATGTTTTTGATGTCCATCGGACGCTTCCGCTGTTCATCTGTCAAAAGATGCGGCGGCGTGCTGGCGATAACGCCCGGAATCGGTCCGTTCTCCGTATGAATTTCAACACGCTGGGCCAGAAGAACCTGGCTCCACCATCCACCAAGCGTTTGAAATCGGAGCATTCCATTGTCGGTGATGGAAGTAACCATAAATCCCACTTCATCCATATGGCCGGCCACCATGATTTTCGGGCTGCCTTCACGTCCCTTTCTCACGCCAAACACGCTTCCAAGCCTGTCTTGTATGACCTCGTCGGCATATTTTGCAAGTTCTTTTTTCATAAAAGCTCTGACAAGATGTTCATTGCCGGGGGCGCCTGGAAGTTCGGTCAGCGTTTGAAAAAGCGTTCTCGTTTCCTGATTCATCTGTTTCCCTCTTTTCATATGTATCTCAATCACATTTTACATAAGTGCGCAATAGGTTTCCACAGCAGACCGAATCCTTAACAGAAAAGGACATGTTCTGTATAATGGAAAAAAGAAGCCTTGGAGGTGCCAAAGATTATGAAATTGCGCCATTTTCTGCTCGGAGCCGGAATCGGCATCGCCGCAGCCGTCGCTGTCAAACGGTATGTCATGACGCCTTATATTTCATCAGAGAAAGCGCTGCGGATCGTCAAATCGGCTTTTAAGCAGAGAGGACCAATCGACGGGTCCTGGATCTATACCGTCCCAGAGCCTTATACGGTGAATGGCGAAACCGTCACTGTCTATAAAACGGGGATCACCCGGTCGGTTTTCGGAGAGCTTGAACAATATGAAGTCATGGTTGACGCAAAAACCGGAATGATCGTTGATGTCATTGACACAGCGGCATAATGAAAAAAGATGCGGCTTATGTCTGCCGCATCTTTTTTTATATAGCGCGGATCGGCCGATAAACCGGGTGCCACATGGCATCCTGGACCGCCTGGATGATGTCTTCGGGCTCTGATTCGGCAACCCCGTCCTTGACGGCTGCTTGAATGACAGCGGTCGCAACGGTCGCCGACACTGTCCGCAAATCTTCAACTTGAGGAAGCAGGGCTGCCCCCGGCTTGCCGACGTCAACCATATTGGCAATCGCTTCAGCACTTGCGAAAAACATATTATCGGTGATCAGTCTCGCTTTTGAGACGAGTGTTCCAAGTCCGAGGCCCGGGAAGACAAACGCATTGTTCGCCTGGCCGATCACATATTCCGTGCCATTATAGGAAACCGGCTCAAAAGGACTCCCTATGGCAACGAGCGCTCTTCCTTCCGTCCATTTGATTAAATCCTCCGGCTTTGCCTCTGATAATGTCGTAGGGTTCGACATTGGGAATATCGCCGGACGTTCGACATGAGCCGCCATGTCTTTGACAATTTTTTCGGTAAATGCGCCTGCAACGGTCGAGGTACCGATTAAAATCGTAGGCTGAACTTGCTTGACAACCTCTGCCAAATCAATCGACTCTCCCGGCCCGTTCCGTGCAAAATCTTTCACTTCATCAGCCGGCCTTGCATACGGCTTTTGAATGTCCTGCAAATCGGCCATATCGTCCGTCAGCAGACCGTTACGGTCGACGCACCAGAAACGGCGGTACGCTTCTTCCTCCGATATCCCTTGTTTGATCAGCGCGGCGCGGATTTGTTCAGCGTTGCCGATGCCGGCAGTACCCGCTCCAAATATGACGACTTTATGCTCTTTCAGCGGCATTTTTGAAATTTTCACAGCCGCCAGCACCGCGGCAAGCGTTACGGCTCCGGTGCCTTGTATATCATCATTAAAGGTGCATACCTTGTCTTTATATTTTTTCAAAATCCGGCGGGCATTCTGCGTTCCGAAATCCTCCCAGTGCAGCAATACACCCGGGAAGGTTTTTGTCGCGATGTCCACGTACTGATCGATAAATGAATCATAGCGTTCGCCCCTGATTCTCGAATGCTGGTTTCCGACATAAAGCGGATCATTCAGAAGCCGCTCCTGATTCGTGCCCGCATCAATGACGACAGGAAGCACTCTGTTTGGATCGATTCCGGCTGCTGCCGTGTACACGGCAAGCTTCCCGATAGAGATGGCGATCCCTCCGACTCCCCAGTCTCCGATACCGAGAATCCCCTCGGCATCAGTAGCAACGATCAAATCAATCTGGTCTTTTTCCGCAGCCAAATTTTCAAAAGCCGTTTTCATCCCTTCAGGATCATCGACAGACAAAAACAAGCCGCGCGGTTTTCTATATTCATGGCTGTACCGCTGGATCGCCGTACCAACGGTCGGCGTATAGACAATCGGCAGCATCTCTGTCATATGATCATTCAGCAGCCTGTAAAAAAGTACTTCATTTCGGTCATGAAGAGCGGTCAAATATACATTTTTGCTTAAGTCATCAGGCTGTGAGAGAAACTGCTTGTAAGCCCGCTTTGCCTGCTCCTCCAGAGTCAGTACTTTTGGCGGGAGAAGCCCGGTTAAACCGAGGGCTTTTCTTTCTTCCAAAGGAAACGCCACTCCTTTGTTCAGCAAAGGGGTTGATAGGACCTCAAATCCTCTTAAATGGGTTTCAATCACTTGTTCATTGAGATGTTCGTAGCTCACCCGTCGTCTTCCTTTCACGTGTTGATACCTATAGCATGGATAAGATTCGGGTAAACCATTCACGAAAAAGCCCGGCCGCTTGCGCAAGCTACCTCCTTTCCCTTTTCACTGAAAGCGCAATATCGCCGTTTTCATCCCATTTTAATGCTCTGTAGCATGCATCATGATAAAAAATGTACCATGCATTTGTTTCGGCCGCTTTTGCCTGCCATTGCTGTTTGGCGGAAATCGATGTCATCGGATAATCGTCATAAGCGAGCACCCATAATGGATTCCGGTGGGCATGCGTCGGCATGATATCAGCCATATGAAGAGCCGTTTCACCCGAATCTTCCAGCATGATCACAGAGTGACCGTCGCTGTGGCCGCCTGTGTGGTGCATTGTAATACCGGGCAACACCTCAAGCTTTTGTTCAAATGTTTTCACTTGCTGCTGAACAGGTTCCCAATTCTCCTTCCAGTATGTATTTTTTGAGCGGATATTCGGGTTCTTCATTTCCTCCCATTCTATGGAAGACGTATAGATGACGGCATTGGGAAATACGGATGCGAGTTTATCCCCGTCATCATGCGTCAAACCGCACGCATGGTCGAAATGAAGATGGGTCATGAGGACGCCGTCAATATCGCCGGTCGTCAGCCCAAGCGTTTTTAAAGACTCATCAAGCGCGGATTCTTCCGTAACACCGTAGTTTCTTTTTTGTTTGTCCGTCAGTTTGCCGCGCCCGATTCCTGAATCGATCAGCAGATTGACTCCGTCTTTTTGCACAAGAATAGGGTCTGTTCTAAGTTCAATCTGATTTTTTTCATTCACATGATATTTTTTTGACCACAGCGGCTTTGGGACAACGCCAAACATGGCGCCTCCGTCCATATGCGTCACACCGCCGTTTAACCACGTCAGCTTTATGCTTCCGATGTGTAAAGTTTCCATTATGATCCCTCCCACCTTATCGTAGCAAAAAAATGAAGCGGCATCAGCTTCATAAAAACAAAAAAAAACAGACCTTTTGATTGTCTGTTTTTTTAATTCCTCCATTCGGCTTCAACCCTGTAGATCGGCTGGCCTTTGGCGGCGAATTTTTCTTCATATTCAGTCATGACGTTTCCTTCAAAATCGCTCTGATGCAAATCAAGGCTGACGAACGTCAAAACGAGTCCGTATTCAGAAAAGCTTGTCAGGGAATATTCAAATAAACCGCGATTATCTGTCTTAAAGTGAATCGCCCCCTTGCCTCCCAAAACCTGCTCATATTTTTGCAAAAACGCATGATTGGTCAGGCGGCGTTTTTCATGGCGCTTTTTGGGCCAAGGGTCGGAAAAATTCAAATACACCCGCTCGATTTCCCCTTCCGCAAATACATCGGAAAGCATGTCTGCATTGATGTTCAGCAGCTTTACATTCGGCGCCTCCGACTGCTTTACCTTATCAACCGCCGTGACGATGACGCTTTTGAACAATTCAATGCCGATATAGTTTACATCCGGATGCTGCAGGGCCATTCCTGAAATAAACTGGCCTTTTCCGGTTCCTACTTCGATATGAATCGGGTTGTCATTTCCAAAAACGGAATGCCATTTCCCTTTATATTGGGACGGATCGCTGATCACAATATGAGAGTTTTCAGCCAAGTAATCATCCGCCCAAGGCTTGTGACGCATACGCATGTACCTTACACCTCTATCTGTTGTATCGTTTAACAACATACCATGAAATTTGCCGCCCCGCAAGGCCTCTTAGAAAGACGAAAAAGGACCGGGGCGCCGTCCCCTGGTCCTTCATGTATAAAAACCAGCTTTCTGAACAATTTAATCCATATATGCGAATGAAGGGAAGTGCTACTACCATGGGATTAAATCAAGAAAATCAGATTGATCTATTAAAAGACATTCTCTCTGACCATCAAACAGACTGCTCAGGCACCGTCGCAGAATGCGAACAGGTGGAACGGATCATCAAGTCTCTGATGGCCAACACAAATCTCGATGTAAATCTGAAAGGCGTCCTTGAAGACATTTACCTCTACAGTCAAAGAGGGAGAGCTTCTTCTTCAATAAACGACCACATATTGGCGCATCAGGACCGTCTCACACAATGGGTGGAAGAAATTGATTCCTTTTCATAAAGGGCGGGCAAGGCGCTCCATCAGCGTGTGCAGCTGTTCAAGCCCCTGCTTAAAGCCCTCATCATTTCGTTTCGCCTTTTGCCTAAGTATTGTCATTGCCGTCTCGGCCAATACGTACCATGCCATTCGCTGCTTGAGGTTGTCCGTTAAGGGGGCGCCGTATCGTTCAAACCAGCTTTCCCACTCCTGCTCCTCTACGTAATGGTAAAGAAGAGGCCCGAGATCGATGGCAGGATCTGCAATCATCGGACCATCCCAATCGATTAAATAAAGCTGATTCTGATCTGTAAGAAGCCAATTATTATGATTGACATCGCAGTGGCAGACGACTTTTTCCCCTGATTGAACCTCGCCAAGATGATGTTCAAGGTAAAAGAGCGCTTGATCCAGCTGCGGAATCGGATATTGTCGGGCTTGGATAAATTGCTTTAATTGAGTGATGACAGAGCTTGGCTGAAAAGGCTGTTTTCCTAATCGTTTCAGCATATCTAAAAGCTCTTTGGAGGTGTGGATTTTCCGGAGCATTTCAGCCACTGCCTGACTGTTCATGTCCTTCGGCTTCAGCTCTCTGCCGCTCAGCCAGTGCTGCGCCGTAATCACATCTCCATTTTCCATTCGTTTTGTCCAAACGAGCTTAGGAACAATTCCTTCCGCGGACAGGACAGCCAAAAAAGGAGAGCTGTTCCGCTTCAAAAAAAGCTGCTGCCCATTATGTTTTGCATAATATGCGTCTCCTGTAGCTCCTCCTGCGGGGGAAATCTCCCATTCGCTACCTAGTAATTGTCCCAACCAGTTCATCGATTTTCAACCCATCATTTCATTAAAAGATTTTAAAAGCATTTTGCCTCCCGTATCTAAGAAAACAAGATGCCTGTATTGATCGTCTCTCTATATTAAAATAAAAAGACGGCTATTGAGAGTCATTTGTGCTAAACAATAGCCGTCTTTTTAAATTTTAGCGCTAGACGCCAAACTTCGTCAAGCAAAACTAGAAAATCCCTTCGGCTCGTACAGATGATACGCACTTATGGCATTTTAGCCGATAACGCTCATGTCTCAAATCTGCTGTAAAAAAACCTTTCGAAAGGAAAATGAACAGGGCAACCCATTTTGTCTGAACCGTTTAGTCATCCGTTCATTTTACTCTAAAACGGGATTGCCCGGGAATCAAAGGCTATAGGAGCCGGCCGGTGAACAACCGTTTTTTCTCGTCCCAGCTGTTCTTCAGGACCGGATCACCGTCTCTCCTTTATGCTTTTAAACGGAGATGTTCCTCTCCCGTCTTGACAAAAACAGGCGTTGAACCAATGACTTCCCCGTCGGCCTGGAAAAGAACGCGTTCATTTGTATGAAGGTAAATATCTTTCGTTTTAAACGAAGTGACCCCGTCTGCTCCAAGATGTTTGCCGAAAGACATCGCAAATAAAAGCGCCGCCTTTTTCAGCATCGGGCGGTCTTCAATGATCGTCACGTCTAACAGCTCCTCGCGGGGATTTGCGTGTGGGGCGATTTTCATGCCTCCGCCATAGTATGGGTGATTTGAAACGGACGCAAACCAAATTTTTTTAAACGTATGCTTTTCTCCTTCGGTTTCATATGAAAGGACAAACGGTTTGAATGTAAAAGCGACGGCCAAAAACAAAAACGGCTGGATGAGATGATTCAGCTTAAGAATGCCCGTCCATTTCGGCAGCTCTGATATTTTTTTCGCGATGCAGGCGTCAAACCCGATGCTGAGATGGTTGGCAAAATAAAGCTCACTTCCACTGTCTTTTGGTTGAAAGCTGCCGAGCGCGTACGTCCGGGTCAGAGATTTCCCGGCTTTTTTGAGCCCCTTAACGACATCTGATTTTTTAATGGAGAAGCCCCTTTTAAAATCATTTGCAGAACCTGCCGGAATGACGCTGAGCTGAATGTCCTGGAGGCTGATCAACCCGTTTAGGACTTCATGGATTGTGCCGTCTCCGCCAATGATCAGCAGGCGCTTCAGCCTGTCATCCTGGATCGTCGATATCTGCCTTGCCAACACTTCGGCATGCCCCGGGTGCTGAGTCATGAACGACCGGTACGAAATATTTGTTTTTTGCAGTTCTTTTTGCAATGACTTCCATACTCTGAGAGCCGACGATCTTCCTGCTTTCGGATTAATGATGATATACCATTCACTCATGATTCATTTCTCCATTTTATAGTATGAAAAAGCCGGGATAACGATCTGACGGTTAATCAAGCCATTCTTTTCTGCGTTTTGCGTTCGATACACCGTAAGATAACAAAAGGCTGGCCGCTTTCAGCTGTCTGCTTTTAATCGGGGCGGTGTTTTTTTGCTGTCTCGCCAGCCATTCGCTCCATTGTCTGCGGTCATATATTTCGATTCCATACGGAGGTTCTGGATAATCGATATACGACGTCCTGCTGATGATGGCTTTGCGCACGGGCAGTTCAACACCTGACCCCTTTAATAGTCCGGAAAGGACCGAACCGGTTCTGAATAGTTCTGTCAACGGATTTAAAACAGATGTTTCCCTTCCTCTTACGGTTTTTTCCTTCCAAAAACGGTGCTTGGAACCGAGATAGGTGCTTTCCTTGTCTCCTTCGAGAAAAGCCGCGCAATAAATTTCAAGCGGCGTGAAAATGATGATGCTTAATTCGACATCCGCCTGATTCACTTGTAAGACAGGCCTGTACATCAGAAAATAGGAATCTGGAAGCTGCTGCGCCAAAATTTGCAGAATTTTATCATTATTTATTTCCCGGGAAAGGCTGGAGATGTCCGAAATCGTCGAGCTTGCCCATTTTAATTGGAATTGATAGAGATATTCTTTAAAAAATGAAGCAAGCTCTTTTTTATCTGCGGGTATT
Source organism: Bacillus sp. KICET-3 (assembly GCF_033261025.1). Lineage (NCBI taxonomy): Bacteria > Bacillati > Bacillota > Bacilli > Caryophanales > Bacillaceae > Bacillus > Bacillus sp. KICET-3. Next base: position 3,458,641 of record NZ_CP137345.1, read on the forward strand.
CTCGCCATAAAATGTCTGTCCGTTTCAGCTTCCAAACCGTTAAACCATTGATCATCGGCTTCTTTTCCACTATTAATATCGGATACTTCTTTTTTTCTTTTTAATGAAAATTTTTTCTTTCTCCCGCCGCCAGGCTCCTCTATAGCGGCTTCTTCGACTGCCGGAAAACGGCCCGCTTGTTTTGCTTTCGAAATATCCTCCAGCGTCTGCCAGCGCTGTTTTTTTAAACGGATGAATTGATTGGTGTAGTGATAAGGGTCTTGCTCATATCTTGAGATGCAATCCTGTATTTTAATAATTTGTGCCATCGTTTTTCATCTCCGAATCTTACATTTCTGCTGCTTCATGCTATCCGCCGAAAGGAAAGACAGCTTTATGTTCGTATTTTGGAATCTGGTCTACATGCGTCTGAAAAATGGTAAGCCGGCTCGCTGTGAAGGAAACATCGTCCTCAAGCGGGTCTAAGCGTCCATGAAAAGAAACGGCTCCGCTCCATTTTCTGGCGACTGTCATATGGGGGTGAAACGGCCGTTTTTCAATCTTAAAGCCCGCCCCGGCCGCAGCCTGTTTCACCTGCTCCCGTACTTGAAAAAGAGCTGCGGAATGCTCCGGTTCAACATAGAGGATTCTCGGCTCAGACGGTTTGCCGAACGTCCCTGTTTGTCTCAGGTGAAGTTCAAAACAAGATGTGTCAGAAGCGATCAGACCGAGCTTGTCCTCAAGAAACGACAGCTGATCCTGATCAGCTGATCCGAGAAAGACAAGCGTGAAGTGGTAATCCAAAGGATGGACCCATTTATGAAAAGAAAAATCCGGACGGCTGCTGATTGAATGATAAAGCGGCTCTGCAAGCTCAGCCGGAAAAGGAATTCCAATGAAATAATGCGGTTTTACAGACATATGTATGACTTCCTTCCATTTATCTTCTTTACATTTTAACAAAAATCAAGGGCTTATAACCTCTCTATTTTTCACTTTTCCGGGGCTTATGATACGATATTGAAAGAACATGTTTTGTCAGAAAGGGTGCACAAATGTGAGAGCGGTTCAAAATATAGCCGAATTAATCGGGGATACACCCCTTGTCAAATTGAACCGGGTTCAGCCGGAGAATGCGGCGCAAGTCTACGTTAAGCTTGAATTTTTCAATCCGAGCGGCAGTGTCAAAGACCGGGCGGCATACCAAATGATTATAGACGCGGAAGAAAAAGGCCTCCTTATACCAGGGGCGACAATCATCGAACCGACAAGCGGTAATACCGGAATCGGACTCGCCATGAATGCGGCCGCAAGAGGCTACAGGGCGATTCTTGTTATGCCTGATACGATGACGAAAGAACGGATCAACCTTTTAAAGGCATACGGAGCAGAAGTCGTTCTTACACCCGGAGACGAAAGAATGCCGGGAAGCATCAAAAAAGCGCGGGAACTCGCAGAACAAATTCCCGGAAGCTTCATTCCGATGCAGTTTGACAATGAAGCCAATCCGGATGCCCATCGAAAAACAACCGCCTTGGAAATTGCCCGGGCAATAGAAGAAATCGGAAAACCGCTTGCCGCATTTGTCGCAACGGCAGGAACAGGCGGAACGATTACCGGCACGGGTGAAAAGCTGAAGGAGCTGTTTCCGGGAATAACCGTCCATGTGGCAGAACCGGCCGGATCGCCCGTCTTGTCAGGCGGGAAGCCTGGAAAACATAAACTCGTCGGGACAAGCCCGGGCTTCATTCCGAATATTTTAAATGAAGATGTCTATGATGAAATCTTGAAAATTAAAGATGAGGAAGCGTACGAGATGGCCCGCAGATTGGCGCGGGAGGAAGGCATTCTCGTCGGCCCTTCTTCCGGAGCGGCCTGCTTCGCCGCCATTGAAACCGCAAAAAAACTGCCGGCAGATCAAATCGTCGTCTGTATGACCGCGGATACTGGAGAACGCTATTTATCCAGCGACTTATTTCAATTTTAAAGAAAAACCACTTGATTTCCATGATTGAAATCAAGTGGTTTTTTTAGGCCATCTACGGTGTACCGCTTTTAACAAGACGTGAGCGCTTCACATGTCAACTGTTCATTTGAATAATACAGCATTCACCTGCATCCAGCAGCCAACTGTAAAGGAAAACTTCAAATTTCTCCCTTATCCCATCACCTGTTATTACTTCGCCAGTTCATAAATAGCTTGCGCGTAAAGGGATGCCGCCCGCAAAAGGTCGTCAATCTCCATATATTCATCTTTTTGATGAGCGATGTCTGGACGTCCCGGAAAGAGCGGACCAAACGCCACTCCCGCTTGCAGAGATCTCGCATAGGTCGCTCCACCGATTGAAATCAGCTCTGCTTTTTCCCCAGTCTGTTCCTCATATACACGCTGAAGCGTCTGAATCAGCTCATGGTCTTTTGGCACATGATGGGGCTTGCTGTCTTTAAAGCTTACAAGCTTTACGCCGTGCGCGCGTTCAAGCGCATCTTTGATCCGGCCGCTCTTTTCTGTTACGGGATAGCGGATATTGATGCCGACAGCACTCTCTTTATCTCTCACATAAGCGATGCGGCCGACATTTAAGGTCAGATCGCCGCTGATCTCGTCGCTGCAGGCGATTCCAAGCTTTTTCCCTCTTGTATCACCGCTAAACGCATCTGTTACCGCTTTGACAAAGTGAAGGCCAGCTGCATCAAGCGCTTGTGTATGTAAAAACTGTGTCAGGACAAGCCCGGCATTGATGCCGTTGTCAGGCTCCATCGCATGGGCCGATTTCCCGAATACTTTGACGCTCCACTTATCTCCGTTCTTGGTGATCCTGCCCTCCGCCCGTTTGCCTTTCACAAAGTCGGCAAAGGATGATTCAAAATCGGCTGTGACTGCTCCGGAAAGAACCGCTTCTGCATCGTCGGGAACCATATTGAGGCGCCGCCCCGCGTGAAGGGTTTCCAAAACCATTTCCGCATCCTTTCCATCATGCGGGCATTCAATTTGTAAAGCGGCGTCAATCAGTCCCTTTTCTGCATAAATGATCGGAAAATCGGCATCAGGCGCAAATCCAGCCGAAGGCATTTCTTCATGTTTAAAATAATGCTCCACACACCGCCAATCGCTTTCTTCATCAGTTCCAATGATCAGCCTGATCCGTTTTGACAATGGCAGATACAGCTCTTTCACAATTTTCAGAGCGTGAAATGCGGCCATCGTCGGTCCTTTATCATCGAGCGCGCCCCGGGCATATATCCGGCCGTCTCTAATGTCGGCAGCAAACGGGTCGCTGGTCCAGCCGTCTCCGGGCGGGACGACGTCAATATGGCAGAGAACACCGATGATCTCGTCGCCTTTCCCCCATTCAATATGGCCTGCATAGCCGTCGAGATTTTTGACAGTGAAACCGTTGGCCTCTCCTTTTTTCAGCAAAGCCGTCAAACATTTGTGAATCCCTTCGCCAAACGGCTTATCAGGCCCGGCGGTCTCCTCATCGAGAACGCTGTTGATTGTTAAGAAGTCTTGTATATCCCGAACAATTTCGTCCTTTCTCTTCGCTACCTCTTGTTCCCAGTTCATATTTCCACCCTTTCTTTTGTTAGATTCGCTAAAAACACTTGCAAAACCGACTGATAACGAATATTATAGATATTGTTTCGCTGCAATGTTCGTTATTGGAGGAATTATGTTTAACATAAAAGAAAACCAAACAACAGTCAAAAAAGAAATTCTTGCGGGAATGACGACTTTCTTTACGATGGTTTACATCGTCGTCGTCAATCCGAGCATTCTTTCAGGCACCGGCGTTCCTTTTGATCAAGTGTTCACGGCCACGATCATCGCCGCCGTCATCGGAACGCTCTGGATGGCGCTGTCAGCCAATTTCCCGATCGCGATTGCACCGGGGATGGGGCTTAATGCATATTTTGCGGTTTCCGTCGTCGGTTCGTCAAATGGCGCGGTATCGTATCATACGGCTTTCAGCGCTGTCTTTACGGCTGGAATTCTCTTTATTATCTTATCCTTAACACCGCTTAGAAAACAACTGATCGAAGCCATTCCGGCCAATTTGAAGTACGGCATTACCGCCGGAATCGGATTGTTTATCGCATTTGTCGGTTTAAGGGGAGCCGGAATCATTACGGCTAATGAAGCCAATTTGGTCGGCCTCGGCAACCTCCGTTCGCCGGAAGTGATCTTAACATTAATCGGGCTGGCTTTTTCCGTCGTTCTCATGGTCATGAACGTGAACGGCGCCCTCTTTTTCGGGATGCTTTTCACTGGTCTGATCGCATTTTTCACCGGTCAGCTCAGCTTTGAGCATGGCGTGATGTCAATGCCTCACCTGCCTGAAAAGCTGATCATCACCAATCCTTTGACAGCCTTTGGGGATGTCATCCATTACGGGCTTTACTCGGTCGTCTTTTCTTTCCTGCTGGTTACGATTTTTGATACAACCGGTACGATGATCGGAGTTGCCGAACAAGCGGGGCTTATGAAAAACAACAAGCTCCCAAATGCGAGAAAGGCGCTTCTTGCCGATTCAACGGCGACTACGATCGGCGCAATGTTCGGGACAAGCCCGACAACCGCCTATATCGAGTCCTCCGCCGGAGTTGCCGCCGGAGGAAGAACCGGACTGACTTCTTTGACAGTCGCCGTGCTCTTTGGAGCCGCATTGTTTTTCAGTCCGCTTGTGGGGGCGGTTTCGGGCATTTCAGCGATTACATCTCCCGCCTTGATCATAGTAGGGAGCATGATGATCGGATCTGTCTCAAACATCCGCTGGAAAGAGCTTGATGAGGCGTTTCCGGCTTTTCTCGTCATCCTTGCAATGCCTTTAACATCCAGCATTGCAACAGGAATCTCGCTCGGATTTATTGCATATCCGATCGTGAAAGCCGCGAAAAGAAAATGGCGGGAAATCCATCCGCTTGTCCTGATATTCGCGATCCTGTTTTTCATCCATATGTTTTTTTAGAGGGGCATTAAGTAGAAAAAGAGGCTTAGATGACAGCCTGAGCCTCTTTTTTAAAACGGTTCATCAAAGGGGTTTCATTTTTTCATAAATTTGGTCCGGGTTTTTTTCTGGATATTTCTCGAACACATCGTGTATAATATTTATTGATCATTTTAAGAATTGTTTGTTCATCGTCCATGCTGCATTTTGGAGACGTAAGTTGTGGTAGTCAAGTCCATTCGATCATATGATAGGGAGTGGTTGTTTGAAACCTTCAACAAACCGAATGCTAACCAGGATCAAATCAGTCTACATGTTTATTCAAGAAAAGGGACTCGTTACAACCCAGGAACTGGTTGATGAATTTGGCACTACACCTAGAACAATCCAGCGTGATCTGAATGTGTTGGCATACAACGATTTAGTTCGCAGCCCAAGCAGAGGTAAATGGGAAACAACAAGAAAAAAAGTGAGAATTTCTTCATAGAAAATGTTCCGAAAAATAGAATATTAACAAACGATCATATATATCACATAACCGGCAACTTTGCGGTCTTTGAAACTGCTGAATAAAGAACCGGCAGCCGCCGGTTCTTCCCCAGACACTCAGATCAATCTGAGTGTTTTTTATTTTTTAATGCCGCAAGCTCAGATTCGGTCAGTTCTCTGTACCCCCCTGCCGCAAGTTCTGCATCAAGCGCCACATCCCCCATTTTCAGCCGTTTTAAATAGACCACTTCATTGCCGACGGCCTTCAGCATCCGTTTGACCTGATGGAATTTTCCTTCCGTAATCGTCAAAAGCAGCTTGTGCCTGCCGCTTTCATTTTCGAGGATCACCGCTTTTGCGGGTTTTGTCACATACCCCTCTCCAATATCGACGCCGCTTTCGAGCTGATCGGCGGCAGCCTTTGTGACCGGCTTTTCAACATGCACCTCATACGTTTTAGGAACATGCTTTTTGGGCGATAAAAGCTGGTGGGCAAGCTGACCGTCATTTGTTAAAAGAAGCAGGCCTTCCGTATCTTTATCAAGCCGTCCGACAGGAAACGGCTCAAAGCGCAAATATTCCGGATCAAGCAAATCGATGATCGTCTCCTGGCGGCTGTCCTCTGTAGCCGACAGCACCCCCTGCGGCTTGTTCATCATCAAATAAATGAATTCCCGATAGATGACAGGCTCGCCGAATACGGTTACCTCATCAGCCGCCGGATCAATCTGTTCCTTCGCGTCCTTGGCAATCCTGCCCCCCACGCGAACCGCACCGTTTTTCAGCATTTTTTTGACGTCTTTTCTCGACCCATAGCCGCTATGGGCAAGCAGCTTATCCAATCTCATCGTGCAATCCTCCTTTTTCTAAATAAAAAGAAAAGCCCGCTTATGAGGCCTTTCTTTTGAAGAAGCGGCTCAACCGCTGTCCGAATATTTTTTCAAGCAGTTTCAAGCGGTAAGCCATATACAGGTAGACAAAGCCGCTGATCGCTGATGTCATGACGATAATCAAGGCGGACAGAATTTGTCTTCCCTCATATGAAATAAAGATGCCGAAAATGGCTTTGACAATCAATGTGACGATTCCCATTACCGCTGTCAAAATCACCATCAGCAAAAACCTTTTCAACAGTTTTTTATAAGAATAGCCGGCATGGCGTCTGATCATAATGAAGCCATACAATATAGATGCCGAATATCCGAGAGCCGTGGCCAAAATCGACCCTTCTCCCTGAAGCAGCTTGATCAGCGGCACGTTCAGCACGATTTTGATGATAATCCCAAGTAAAAGGCTGACAACCGCAAATTTTTGCTTGTTAATCCCTTGCAAAATTGCGGCGTTGACCGTGAACAATGAAAATAAAAGCGCTACTGGAGAATACCAGAATAAAATGTCTTGTCCCATTTCAGGGCGCAGGCTTTCCGAGCCGTAAAAGAACGTGTAGAACGGCCCTGCAAGAAGCGACATCCCGACTGAAACGGGAAGCACGATAAACAGGATAATCTGCATCGCCTGATCAATCTGTTTATTTAAAGCGGCAAAATTCCGGCTGGTGAAGTTTTCCGTAATCACCGGAATCAATGTCAGACCAAAAGCCGTCGCAAGAGAAACAGGTATCATGACAAGCTTGGGAACATACAGCGTCACGATCGCCAGCAAGTCCTGGCTGATGTCTTGAAAGCCGGCTTCAATCATCGCTTTATTGAACGTATTCGTATCAATATACTGAAAAAGCGGAATCGCCAGCCCGACAAACACATATGGAGCCGCATAGCTGAACAGTTCCTTAAACATTTGCTTATACGTAATATTTGACGGCGGGACAAGGTTCGGCTTCAGCGCCAGCAGATCACCTTTCCTTTTCTGCCAGGAAAAATAGAGAGTGAAAAGCCCTGCAAACGCGCCGATCAATGCCGCAAAAGTCGCATAGCCGACGGCGACCACAAGTCCGCCGTTCAATACCTTCATGACCAAATATGTCGCCGTGAGGAGAAAAACGATTCTGGCAAGTTGTTCAACAACCTGGGAAACGGCTGTCGGCCCCATCATTTGGTGGCCTTGGAAAAATCCCCTCACAAGGGCTAATACCGGCACAACCAACAGGGCCAGGCTGACCATGCGGATGACGTATACGACATGCTCAATCGTCAGTCCATTGTTTTCTGCACCGCCGAGGGCCGTCTTCGCAAAAAACGGTGCAGTGCAATATAGAAGTGAGAACGCAATGATTCCCGTAACAAGCATCATCGACATTCCGGCGCGCAGCATCTTTCTCGTTGTCTCATAATCACCGATGGAATTATACTTTGAAACAAACTTGGACACGGCCGCCGGAAAACCCATCGTGGCAATGCTCAAAAAAATCGTATATTGATTATAACCGTACTGGAACAGGGCACCTCCGGTGGCACCGACCATGGCTCCGAACGGAATTAAATAAATCATTCCGAGGATCCTTGAAATGTAGGTACCAAGCGTTAATATAAACGTGCCTCTTAACAGTTTGCTTGACATGTTCCTAATCACCATTTTTCTTCAATAGATTCAACTTTTCCATTTTACCACACAGGTGCTTCACCTAGGTAATAATAACTTGGCTAAATTAGATCTTTTGAAAGTTTTTCTAAAGATGCCGTTCTTTCGTTATAATATAAAATAAAGCGCAGATGATCCAAAGCCACATTCTGTGACAGCATCTGCGAACATCTTACGCACAGGCTTTAGACTGCAGGAAAGTTGAGGATTTTTAAATGAAGCATTTTGATGTAATCGTCATCGGCGGAGGACCGTCCGGGCTGATGGCCGCCATTGCGGCCGGTGAACGGGGCGCAAATGTTTTGCTGATCGACAAAGGAAACAAGCTTGGCCGGAAGCTGGCCATCTCAGGAGGGGGGCGCTGCAATGTCACCAACCGCCTTCCAATTGAGGAAATCATCAGGCATATTCCCGGAAACGGCCGTTTTTTATACAGCGCGTTTTCCGAGTTTAACAATGAAGATATCATTGAGTTTTTTGAACGCCTCGGCGTCAAGCTGAAAGAAGAGGACCACGGGCGGATGTTTCCCGTTTCCGATAAAGCGCAAAGCGTCGTGGACGCACTTTTGGGAAGACTTGAACAGCTGCATGTCGCCATCAGCACGAACGAAAAAGTGATATCTGTTTTATACGATGACCAAAAGGCGTACGGCATTGTAACAAACAACGGCGAAAAGATATTGTGCGGAGCGGTCGTTGTGGCGGTCGGCGGAAAAAGCGTCCCGCACACTGGATCAACGGGAGACGGCTATGAATGGGCGGAAAAAGCGGGACATACCATCACCGAGCTTTTCCCGACAGAGGTTCCCGTCACCTCGGCCGAGCCGTTTATCAAGCAAAAAACTTTGCAGGGCTTATCATTGAGAAATGTGGCGCTCAGCGTCCTGAACAAAAGAGGAAAACCCGTCATCACTCATCAGATGGATATGATTTTTACACATTTCGGCCTTTCCGGCCCGGCAGTGCTCAGATGCAGCCAATTTGTCGTGAAAGAATTGAAAAAGCAGGAAGATGTAAGGCTGAAGATTGATTTATTTCCCGACATTCACGAAGAACAGCTTTTTCAGCGGATGCAAAGAGAGCTGAAAGAAGCTCCGAAAAAATCGGTCAAAAATGTGCTCAAACCATGGATGCAGGAAAGGTATTTGCTGTTTCTGTTCGAGCGAAGCATGATTGATCCCGCTGAGACCTTTTCCACCCTTTCCAAAGACCGCTTAAGAGCTTTTGTAAAAGACTGCAAAGAGTTTACGGTCAGAGTGAATGGAACGCTTTCGCTTGAAAAAGCCTTTGTGACCGGAGGCGGCGTTTCCGTAAAAGAAATCGATCCGAAAAAAATGGCGTCCAAAAAGAAGGAAGGTTTATATTTTTGCGGGGAAATCCTTGATATCCACGGGTACACCGGCGGATACAACATCACCTCCGCCCTTGTCACCGGGCGGCTTGCCGGCCTCAATGCAGGGGAATTTTCGGTTTCCGTCAGAAAAAATTAAAAACGTGTCGACCCCTTAACCATCAAGCATAGCAGCAACTTTGGACAAGTTTTGTGACTTGTCTCTTTTTTTAAAAATATGTTACGGTAGAATCGTTTTGTTTCACCTGATTGTGGGTAATGCGACAACCGGACTAAACGTTATCTGCGAGAATGAATTTTCACAGTGTAACTCATACTAAATTGTAGGACAGGAGCAAGATGAAAAATGAATAGAGGGTGAGGATGATTTTGAAGAATATTTCAAGTGTTTTTTGGATTGTAATCGTCATCACAGCCGCAGCAGTCTTATGGGGAATCATAGCTCCCGACAATCTTCAGGCGCTGTCAAGTTCGATACAGGAGTATTTAACCAACACGTTTGGCTGGTATTATTTATTAGTGGTGTCCCTTTTTGTCGCTTTTGGAATTTTCCTGATGTTTAGTCCGATCGGAAAAATTAAATTAGGAAAGCCGGATGAAAAACCGGAATTTTCTCTTTTATCATGGTTTGCCATGCTGTTCAGCGCTGGAATGGGGATCGGCCTCGTATTCTACGGTGCAGCTGAACCCATCAGCCATTTCGCGATTAGCTCTCCATCAGGTGAAACAGAAACCGCTCAGGCCTTTAGAGACTCTCTCCGGTTTACCTTTTTTCACTGGGGTTTGCATGCCTGGGCAATATATGCGATCGTTGCGCTTTGCATCGCCTATTTTAAGTTTAGAAAGGATGCGCCAGGCCTTATCAGCGCTACGTTGTACCCTGTCTTTGGGGACAGGGTCAAAGGACCTCTCGGCAAGTTGATTGACTGCATCGCAGTATTTGCGACTGTAGTGGGTGTTGCGACAAGCCTTGGAATCGGTGCAACGCAAATCAACGGCGGGCTGAACTATTTATTCAACATTCCAAATAATTTTCAGGTTCAGCTGATCATCATCGCCATTGTGACGGTTCTCTTCCTGGCATCGGCCTGGAGCGGCATCAGCAAGGGAATTAAATATTTAAGCAACATTAACATGGGGCTTGCCGGTATTCTCATGCTCTTTATGCTGTTTGCCGGCCCGACGGTGCTGATCATGAATTCGTTCACAGATACTATCGGAACCTATTTTTCAAATTTGGTGCAGATGAGCTTCAGGCTATCGCCAATTAATGAAGAAGGCCGGCAGTGGATCAACTCATGGACGATTTTTTACTGGGCATGGTGGATTTCCTGGTCTCCGTTTGTCGGAATTTTCATCGCCCGCGTGTCAAGGGGCCGGACAATCCGGGAATTCCTCGGCGCCGTATTGTTTGCGCCGTCCCTCCTAGCGTTTCTGTGGTTCTCCATCTTTGGCGTTTCAGCCATGAATCTGCAGCAAAATGATATTTTCAATGTGGCCAAACTGTCTACTGAAACCATGCTGTTTGGAACGCTGAATCATTATCCTTTGCAGATGATTACATCGATTGTTGCCTTGATTCTGATCGCGGTGTTCTTTATCACATCTGCCGATTCGGCGACATTTGTGCTCGGAATGCAGACGACATACGGTTCTCTGAATCCGGCCAATTCGGTGAAAGTCTCTTGGGGGATCATTCAGTCGGCGATGGCCGCGGCTCTCTTGTATTCAGGCGGATTGACCGCTTTGCAAAACACCGCCATCCTTGCCGCGCTGCCATTTTCGATCGTCATAATTTTCATGATCGTCTCTCTGTACAAATCGCTCTCAAAAGAGCGGCGTGAGCTTAAAAAAACCGATGCATATCAAAAGCCTAGAAGCCCCCGGGTGAAAAAGGCATAAACAGCAAATCAGCAGTATCCTTTCATGTAGCCGGCAGCAGCCGGCTTTTTTATGCTTTCCTATATGAATAGCGGCGCACCTCCCCCCTGCTTCGAGATCATTAAGCGTGTAAGACGCCCCACTGTGAATAAGCTATGGCATTGTTTTGAGCACCGTTTATAATGGCCGGTTGATATACGGACGGCATTCCTTTACTTCAGTGCGCATTAATCCCCATTGGACTTTTCCCCTTTATGTGATGAATGAACATGAAATAGTCAAACAGGAAAAGAAAGCGGAGAATCAACGATATTCTGTTCATTTTCAACATTAATCACCAGGAATATGATATTTTTTCACAATAAATTGTTGACTTTTCACAAAATAATGACTATGCTAACCATATAGGATGTTCATAATTAACAAAAGGTGATAAAAATGCAACCTAACGAACGCAGAGATGTGATTTTGGAACAATTGAAAAAGCACAAAAAAATAGACATCGAAGCATTGGCGGCCGAATTGAATGTTTCCGCTATGACAATTCGGCGAGATTTGACCTACCTGGAGGAGAAGGAGCAGATCATCCGCACGCTTGGCGGTGCAGTTCTCAACAAGCCGCTTGTGATGGAATCTTCCTTTCAGACAAAGGAAGGAAAATATGCAGCTGAGAAAAAGCGCATCGCCGAAAAAGCGGCAGAACTCGTAAAAGAGAATTATACTATTCTCCTTGATTCTGGAACGACTACACTCGAGATTGCAAAGCTGCTGAAGTCCAAAAGCAATTTGACGGTCGTAACCAATGACATCAAGATCGCAGCGGAGCTGATGGACAGCGAGGTCAAGCTGATTCTCACAGGCGGGGAGGTGCAGAACAATATTGGCGCACTTTTTGGCCCGCTGACAGAACAGACATTGCGCAATCTGCATGTCGACTTGTGCTTTCTCGGAGCGCACGCCGTGCATCTGCATGTCGGGGTCACTGTTCCGACATTCGAAAAAGCATCTATTAAAAAACTGATGATCCAGTCCGCTCAGGCAACCTGGCTTGTCGCCGATTCCAGCAAGCTGGATCAAAAATCGCTCGTAAAGGTGTGCGACTTGAAGGAATTATCCGGTATCATCTCAGATTCCGGCATCGTCGATTATCATCCTTATGAATTGCAGGAGCTTTTAGATGTCATGACAGCAGAGGAGGAATCTCCATGAAAATTGGCGTCGTCGCAGATGATCTTACTGGAGGCAATGGTACAGGCGTCAAACTGACGAAGCTTGGTTATAACGTGGCAACAATGGTTTTTTACGACCACTTGCCATCATCGGAAGAGATCAATGGGGTGATCATTGATACCGATAGCCGCTATGCGAAAGCAGAAGTCGCACACCGCAGGGTGAAGACAGCGGCGGCGAACCTGAAAAAGTGGGGAACGGATATTGTCTGTAAACGCATTGACAGTACGGTACGGGGCAATATCGGGATAGAACTGGATGCTTTTCTTAATGAATGGGGTGATCGGTCCATCGCAGTCGTGGTTCCGGCTTATCCAGACTCCGGCCGTATCGTGTCAGGCGGCTATCTCCTTGTCCACGGAATACCGGTACAGCTTTCCGATGTCGGAAAGGATCCGGTTAAGCCTGTGACAGAATCACATATCCCAAAGCTTGTACAGAAGCAGAGCGATCATCAGGTTGAAAGCATCGGATTACAGACCATCCTCGCCGGCAAGGAAGCGATCAAGGCAGAAATGCGGAAGAAGATACAGGAAGGTGCACGAATCATTGTTCCTGATGCCATCTCAAATGAGGACATTGATGCTGTTGCCGGTGCAATGGCAGAGCTGGACATGTATCAAATGATTCCGGCTGATCCCGGTCCGCTTACTGCCGCTTTCGCTCAGGCATTCAGCAGAAAGCGGATGAAGGATAAAAAAATCATCGTCACAGTCGGCAGCGTCACATCGAACAGCTCCAAGCAGCTGCAATATTTGATCGATAAGACGAATCTCCACCCCATCTATGTCGATTGCAAAAAGCTTGCGACTATGGACGGAGCCTGGGATACAGAAGTAGAACGCGTCATCAAAAAAGCGATCGAAGAGTTAGAGAAGCAGGATATTCTCCTGATCACGACTGATGCTCTGGGATCGGAAATCCTGGATTTGAAAACACTGGCGGCAAAGCAGCATGTAAGCCAGGATGCATTGGCAAAGCGCATCGCGGACGGTCTTGGCAAGATTGCCAGAGTTGTGATACAGAACAGCCGCTTTGAAATTGGAGGCTGCTTTACCAGCGGCGGGGATGTAACCGCTTCCCTCAGCTCGGTCTGCAGAGTAGAAGGCATCCGGCTGATTGATGAAATCCTGCCGTTGGTCGCCTATGGGAAGTTTATCGGGGGGTACCTGGACGGTATTCCGATTGTCACCAAAGGCGGTACAGCAGGTGATGTGAAAGCGATCTACACAAGCGTGAAATATCTGGAAGCGACATTTTAAGGAGGAATATATCATGGCAGAAAGATCAATTATTGCAATTCCAATGGGAGACCCGGCTGGTATCGGGCCTGAAATCACGATGAAATCTTTAGCGAAGAAAGAAATCTATGATGTGTGTAAGCCGCTGGTGATCGGTGATACCGGAGTCATCAAAAAAGCGATCAAGATCGTGGAAGCGGATCTGCAAGTGAACGAAATTACAGCGCCAGCAGAAGGAAAATATAAATTCGGTACCGTCGATGTGATCAATCTGGCGAATATCGATATCGATAAGCTTGAATACGGACAAGTTTCGGCACAAGGCGGCCAGGGCGCATTCGAATACATTAAAAAATCCGTGGAGCTTGCCATGGCCGGAGAAGTCAAAGCCCTGGCGACGACGCCAATCAATAAGGAATCCTTGAAAGCAGCTGAAGTCCCATATATCGGTCATACCGAAATGCTGGAGGATCTGGCCGGTTCAGACGATCCGCTTACGATGTTCGAGGTGAACGGCATGCGGATCTTCTTCCTCACCCGCCACCTGTCTTTGCGGGATGCCATCGGCCAGATCACAAAAGAAAGAGTCCATGATTACTTGATTCGTTGTCACCGGGCATTGCAGCGGCTCGGGGTTCAAAACGGCAGATTCGCGGTGGCAGGCTTGAACCCGCATAGCGGAGAAGGCGGCTTGTTTGGCCGGGAGGAAATTGATCAAATTAAGCCTGGCATTGCACTCGCCGTGAAGGATGGAATAAATGCTGCAGGCCCGGTGCCGGCCGATTCGGTCTTCTTTCAGGCGCTAAATGGCAAGTATGATGCAGTGCTATCCTTGTACCATGACCAAGGACATATCGCTGCGAAAATGACAGACTTCCACCGTACCATTTCGATCACGAACGGTCTCCCGTTCTTGCGCACGTCAGTCGATCACGGCACCGCCTTCGATATTGCAGGCAAGAACATCGCAGAAAGCACCAGTATGGAAGAATGCATCAAGGTTGCCGCACAGTATGCACCGAACTTCTCGCCAAATAGCCTGTAAATAATACATCTAAAAGGAAGGGTCCAGCATCCTTCCTTTCTAGAAAACAATAATGAAACCGCTTACAAGAAAATAGACTTCGGGAGGAGAAACTTATGCCATTACTCATCATCGCTTTTGGTGTGCTTTTATTACTTCTTTTTATTATGAGATTCAAGCTCAATACATTCGTTTCCTTGATCATTGTCTCTTTTATCGTGGCATTGCTGCTTGGCATGCCGCTATCAAAAGTGGTAGGTTCCATTGAAAGCGGTTTAGGCGGAACGCTGGGCCATATCGCGCTCATCTTCGGAATGGGTGCGATGCTGGGCCGTCTCATTGCTGACGCCGGCGGTGCAAACCGCATTGCGACCACGCTGATTGACCGTTTCGGAGAAAAGCGCATCCAATGGGCCGTCTTATTCGCAACGTTCATTGTAGGAATTGCGCTATTCCTTGAAGTAACCATTGTCTTATTGATTCCCATCATCTTCTCGATCGCAAAGGAGCTGAGGGTCTCCATCGTCCATCTTGGACTGCCGATGGTTGCGGCGGCACTCGCGACGCATGCCTTCCTTCCGCCCCACCCAGGTCCGACAGCAGTGGCTGCGGAGTACGGAGCGAACATTGGTCTTGTCCTTGTTTATGGTATCATCGTAGCCATTCCGACGGTTATCCTGTCAGGGATTCTGTATCCGAAGCTCGCAAAACGAATCGTGCCTTCTGCCTGGACGCGGGAAGGCAGCGAATCTTTCGGCGCCAGGAAAACATTCAAGGAAGAAGAAATGCCCGGCTTCGGTGTCAGCGTCTTTACCGCATTATTCCCGGTTATCCTTATGGCGGCCGGTGCCGCCGTAGATATTTTGCAGGCAGAACTGCACTTTAAAGACAGTCTGTTGATTGCAATCATTCGCTTTATAGGCAACTCATCAACCGCAATGGTCATCTCGCTTTTAGTCGCGATGTACACGATGGGAATCAGAAGAAACGTGCCTATTCAAAAGCTGATGGATTCCTGCGGTTCCGCGATCAATGCACTTGGAATGCTGCTTCTGATTATTGGCGGCGGCGGTGCCTTGAAACAGGTGCTCATCGATGGCGGAGTGGGAGACTATGTGGCATCCATCTTTTCCGGAACATCCATGTCACCGGTATTCTTCGCCTGGATGGTCGCAGCAATCCTGCGTATCTGCCTGGGTTCTGGAACTGTCGCCACCCTGACGACAGCGGGCCTTGTCATCCCATCACTTGCCTCCATGCCCGATGTGAATCTCGAGCTTGTCGCACTGGCCACAGGAGCAGGAAGCGCCATCGCTTCCCATGTCAATGACGCAGGCTTCTGGATGGTAAAAGAATCACTCGGCCTGACACTGAAGGAAGCGTTCGGAACGTATACGGTGCTTTCCACCATTGTAGCTGTATCAGGGCTTGTCTTTACGATGATGTTGGATCTATTCATCTGAATCAACAACAACCGGTAAAGCGCGGCTTGTGGAATAAAACGATGTTTTTTCTGCGAGTCGGCTCTTTGTTTATTAAGAAGAGTTGTTTGCTTATTTTCTGTATAATATCAACGCTGAAAAACAGTAAAGCTGTTCGCCCTGGGGATCGCATGCGGCGGAGACGTTGTATTTTATGTCGACCAGCTGGTCTTCGGACAGCTTTTTTAAAAACTCGTTGATTTCGTGCTGCAGATCTTTTTCGTGTTCTTCATCAAATACGGCAACCTTCAGCATACGCTCTCTCCTTTCTATTTGAAAGGTATTCGCGAACATCCGAAGTTATGAACAAAAAAGAAATCTCCCTGCAAGCTGATCGAAAGGAGATTTCATATATTCGCTTTACGGATTCAGCTCTTGTTTCAGCAAAGCTTCGAGTGAATCCCACCAGCCGTCATATTTTTCTTTTGCCAGTCTTGCAATGCCATTTTCTACTTTGATCCACGCATTTGAATCATCATCTCTAAAATAGCCGCTAATATGAACGGCATTTGGATGAAAGCTTTCAAACGGCGAATACATCCTGCCGTAATATATATAGCTTTCTTCATAATGATCGTGTATCCAGTCATCGCAAAAATTAATCAAACACAGCTTGTCGCCGCCCTTTAAACCGACAAGCTTTGCTTTTTTCTCATATATGCCATCAAATTCTTCCATCCCCATTCCTTCTTATGCGAGCTGCTCCTGCAAAATCGGAAGCGCATCAATGATATGCCGGTTAATCGCCAATTCTTCCGGGCTGAAGCCCAATGCCAAGCCGATGACTTGCGGCAGATGAAGGATAGGCGTTTCAATCTTGCGGGCGGCGCGTTTTTGGGCGTCAGGCTGATACATATCAAGCTGCATATGACACAGCGGACACGGCGTCACCATTACATGCGCTCCGGCATCTTTAGAAGACAGACAGTTGTTTTCCGTCATTTTCAAGACTTCGCGTTCAGCGGGGAATACCGCATGAAAGCCGCAGCATGACAAACGCCTGTCAAAATCGACGCTTTCCGCTCCTAAGGCCTCCATGACCATCTCCATTGACCTTGGATTGGCCGGATTTTCAAACCCCATGATTTTAGGAGGGCGAATGATGTGGCATCCGTAAAAATTCGCCACCTTCAAGCCTGTTAGCGGACGCTTGACTTTTTTCTTCAAATTTTCCAATCCGTAATCCTGGATCAGCGTCCACAGCAGGTGCGTCACCTCCGCGCTCCCGCTATATTCAAGGTTTGCCTCTCTAAGTCCTTTTTGCACGTTTTCTTTCATTTCTTCATCTTCATCAATCCGCTGCTTGGCTGTCCGAAGCATTAATGTACATGTGTTGCATACCGTTAAAATTTTATCGGCGACTTTTTCGCCTAACGCGATATTGCGCGCGTTGATCGATGTCGATAACAATTCATCGATGTCTTGGATGTGGCTTGCCCCGCAGCACGTCCAGCCGCTGATTTCAACCAGTTCGATTTCGAGGGCAGCGGCTACTTTTTTGGTCGCAATCATCAGCTCCTCTGCAGCAGACTCCAGCGTACAGCCCGGAAAAAAAGCATATCTCATGATTTGTCACCCGCCTTGACATATTCATAGATTTTCCTGACGTCCTCGATCCCTTCGACTTCTTTTGGCATATGAAGGGGATTCATCTTTCCTTTCAGAACCATGCGCATCGCAAATGGCACACGTTTTTTCACCGTATTCAGCACGCCTTCCGTTTTGACGGGAAGCATCGTTTCGTTTAAGCGGCCTTTGCGCTTGACGTCATCATGAAAAGCATACGCATGGCGGGCGCCGAGGTTTTTCGTTTCGCCCATTTTCATCGTCATTTGCCGCAGCTCGGCGATTTCACCGGCAAGGTTGATGTCTTTTGGACATTTCGTGACGCATTCGTGGCAGTGCACGCATTTCCACAAACTGTGGTCCAGTGCTGCGCGAATCCGTCCTTTTGAGTCGGCGTCACGCGTATCTTTTGCAAAACGGTACGCCCGATTTAAAATAAACGGGTCAAGATAGCCATCTTCATGAATATCCAGCTGTGAGCATTCAGATGCGCAGACACCGCATAAAATGCAGTCGGCTGAAGACGAGATCCGGTGGAAATCCTGTTCTGACTGGACAAATCCTTCTTCCTTTGAGCCTTCTTCTTTCGGAATGAGCCAGGGCTTCACACGTTTCATTTTTTCAAATTTAGGCTCCCAGTCGACAACGAGATCGCGGACAACTTCGAAATGTCCAAGCGGTTCAAACAGAAGCTCATCCGTCTTAAACATATCGAGTATGTCATCTAACGGCGTTTTACAAACGAGGAAGGCCTGGCCGTTGATGCGGATTGCACAGCTTCCGCAAATCGCGGACCGGCAGGCTGATGTAAAATTTAACGTTGGATCATATTCCTCGCGGATCTTGATCAGCACAGATAAAATGGTGCTGCCTTTTTCATAAGGGAGTGTATACGTTTGATGCCACATATGCTCTCCGTCAAACCGTTTAATCCGATACGTAATATTCCTCATCAGTATTTCCTCTCCTCCGGCTGATACTTGGTAATCGACACTGGAGCATACTCAAGCCTGTATTCATCTCCGTTTTTATACACCAGCGTATGCTTTAGGAAGCGGCGGTCGTCCCGGTCAGGATAATCCTCGCGCGTATGGGCGCCCCTGCTTTCTTTCCGGTTCAGCGCTCCGATTGTTACCGCTTTGGTCAGCTTGAGTAAATTTCCGACTTCCACATAATGAATGAATGCGGTGTTATAGCGTGCAGATGGATCGTGAAAACAGGCATCCTCGTATTCAAGAAGAAGCTGATCAATATCCTTTAAGGCCTGGAGCATATCTTGTTCATTACGGAAAATTCCGACATTGTTCCACATCGTTTCCGCCATCCGCTGGCGAATGTTGATTAAGTCGGTGCCTGTTTCTTTTTTTCGCATCGTTTCAAAAGTTTCTCTCCACCGCCCGGCATCTTCGCTCAGACATTTGCCAGAGCCGAAAGTTCGTGTTTTTGCCAGTTCTCTTGCCCCTTCACCGGCTACTTTTCCATAAAACACGGCATCGGCGACTGAATTGGCGCCTAGACGATTTGCCCCGTGTATCGATACACATGCACACTCGCCGGCCGCAAATATGCCGTTTACAGGCGTCATCGCCGTTTTATAATCTTTGACATGGATGCCCCCCATGACATAATGGCAGCTTGGACGAATCGGAACCGGCTCTTCGATGATATCGACGCCTTCAAATTCGATGGCCAATTGGCGGACTTGAGGAAGCCGCTCCAATATCTTCTCCTTGCCCAAATGGCGAAGATCAAGGCATACATATGCGTTGATTCCCTCCCCCCAGCCGCGGCCCTCTTTAATTTCCTGTTCGATTGAACGAGCCACAAGATCCCGCGGCCCGAGCTCCATTTTTTCCGGTGCATAGCGGGCCATAAAGCGTTCACCGTTTTTGTTGATCAGATAGCCGCCTTCACCTCGGCATGCTTCAGACAATAATACACCCGTTTTAGACATGCCTGTCGGATGGTATTGGATAAACTCGGGGTCTTTCAAAGGAATGCCTGCTTCCAGACAAGCGGCCGCTCCGTCGCCCGTCATATTGAATGCGTTCGTCGTCCGGTTCCAGTAGACGCGCCCGAATCCGCCCGTTGCGATCACGACGCATTTCGCCTGAACAGGATGAATCTCGCCTGTCCGAATATTCATCGCCGTGACTCCTTCGCATTCGTTTCCATCTGTGACAACAGATAACAAAAACCATTCATATAAAAATTCGACCTGATGTTTTAAGCATTGTTCAAATAAAGCATGCAAAATCACATGGCCGGTTTTATCAGCCGAATAGCAGGCGCGCGGATGAGAAGCTCCGCCAAACGGACGCTGGGCGACTTTCCCGTTTTCATCCCGGGAAAACGGAACTCCCATATAGTCAAGCTCCTTAATCATGCCGGGCATCCCTTCAGTAAAATAATGAACCGCATCCTGATCCGCTAAAAAATCACTGCCTTTTATCGTGTCATATGCATGCGAATCGGTCGTATCATTAGCATCCCGGTTTTTAAGCACCGCATTGATGCCGCCTTGGGCCGCTCCGGTATGCGAGCGTGTCGGATATGTTTTGCTGATGACGGCGACTCTCAGCCCGCTTCCTTCCCCGGCTGCGAGTGCGGCCCTCATTCCCGCACCGCCGGAGCCGACAACAACGATATCATATGTCAGCATGGCGCATTCACTTATTCCATTCATCATGTTGTCCCCCAATCCTTGCTTATCTTAATAGAAACCGAGCAGCTTCCACCAGATCATGCCTGCCCCGAACCAGATGATCATATGCAAAACGGAAATGCAAAAGCCGATGGACCACCATTTTCCTTGGGAGACATAGCCGGAACCGAACAGCACCGGCGCCGGACCTGCTCCATAATGCGTTGTTGAACCAAATAAATTGCCGAAAAAGCCGAAAAGAAGTGCCGCCAGCATGCCTGGTGCACCCGCATGAATCGCTACAGCCAAAAATGCCGGGTACATCGCGCTGACATGCGCCGTTGAACTGGCGAATAAATAATGAACATAGTAATAGCCGGCGCCCAGCACGATCAAAGCCGTCAACCAGGACATACCGCTGACAGACTGGCTGATCTGCTGAGAGACCCAGGGAATCAGCCCTAATGTATTGAGCTGCGTCGCCATCATCACAAGCGCAGCAAACCAAATCAATGTGTCCCATGCCGCCTTTTCATTTTTAATATCTTCCCAGTTCAATACGTTGGTGGCCAGCAGTAGAGAAAGGCCGATCAACGCCGTTGCGGTTGCATCAATTCCGATCTTCTCACCGAAAATCCACAATAACAAAATGATAAAAAATACGAAAATCATATTTTTTTCAGAGCGTTTTACAGGACCCAGTTCCTTTAATTTGTCAATAGCCATCTGTCTGGCTCCGGGTGTTTCCTTGATCTCCGGTCCATACACTTTATAGATAAACAGCGGAATGACAATTAAGCTGATTATCCCCGGAAGCAAAGCAGCCAAAAGCCAGCCGCCCCACGTAATCTCGATCCCCGCCGCTTTTGCGAAAGAAACGGCCAGAGGGTTCGCTGCCATCGCCGTCATAAACATGGCGGATGTAATCATGTTTCCCTGGAAACAGGTCAGCGTTAAAAAAGAACCCACTTTTCTTTCCGTTCCGTCGCCGGGGCGGGAACCGAAAGCTTCAGCCAATGAGCGGACGATCGGAAAAATAATTCCGCCTGCCCGGGCCGTGTTGCTCGGTGTAGCTGGAGCTAAAATGAAATCACATAATATTAATGAATACGAAAGGCCGAGTGTTTTCTTTCCGAACAGCCTGACAAATAAATAGGCAATCCGCGTTCCAAGGCCTGTTTTAATAAATCCCCGGGAAATAAAAAATGCGGCGACAATCAGCCAAATCGTCGTATTGCTGAATCCGGCAAGCGTCTCCTGTGTCGTCAGCGTCCCTGTTATGATCAGAAGCGTCATGCTGATGACCGACAGCGATCCCATCGGAAGCGGTTTGCAGATAAATCCCACAATTGTCGCAACGAATATCGCCAATAAATGCCATGCCTTTGGCTCGATACCCGCCGGCGGCCCAATCAACCAAATGACAACACCGACGATCAGCGTCAACAAAAGCGGAGTCCATCTGATGTCGGACGGTGCAGATGAATCATGTGTTTGTGAATCGTGTGCCTGCTCATTTACTGCCATTATTTATCACTCCGTTTTGTAAGTTTGCTCACTATTTCACATGATTGCTTGCGAACATCTGAATTTTTGGATACCCACCCCCTTTTTCATTAGAATATCACTGGTTTCAATGATCGGTTTTCCAATCCTTACAAAAGCTACTTTACAATAAATTTTTTTATAAATACATATCAAAATATGTAAAATTTAAGCTATTTACGGCTTATTTTTGACTAAATTCTATCAATTGTTTGAATAAAAAAGAAAAAAACTTCTTACCTTTTAAGATAAGAAGTTTTTGCAGCTTATTTTGTTTTCGGTTTCGTATCGCCGGTCCATTTGAGCATGCCGCCCACCATATTTGTCACATCAAATCCTTTATCCTGCAAATAGAGACAAACATTTTCACTGCGCTTCCCGGACCGGCAGACAAAAATATAAGGCTCGTCTTCTTGAAAGTAGCCGAGCTGATCCGGGATATCGCCCATCTTAATATGAACGGCTTCCGGTATCATGCCTTCGGCCACTTCATCGTCCTCTCTGACGTCAACGATGTTAAGTGTTTCGCCTTTTGAAAGCTTTTCTTTTAACTCATCCGGTGTGATCTCTTTTACTGTCATACTTCCAGCTCCCTTTATTGTTTAAGGTGAGAATATTATAGCAAAAGTCGGGGAGCGATGGGTATTTAAGACTTCGGTTGCGTCAGCCCGTTATCTGGGAATACGGATTTTCCCGCTGTTTGCAGCGGCTCATTCTGCTCGGAAGCCCATGCAAAGGAGCTCCCAGCAATCAGGCAGGCGAACATGACTGCTGAAAAACGAGCGGCTTTTTTCATATTAATTCCTCCTTTACCTTGCATATTTGATTCTCGGCATATCGTGATTTTTCAAGATAATGAGCGCTTTTTTTCTCATCGCCCTGCCCCATGTAGTAGTCGGCAATGTCTTTCGCCAATTCGGCAACATGCGCCCAGAGCTTTTTATTCGTCAAATACTCCAGGGAAAAATCGATATCAAGCGGATGCCCCCCGTCATATAAGGCAAAGATCAGCCTGAATTTCGCCGTATATTCTTCCTCTCCCTGTTCAGCCGCCCGGGAGAAGCCTTCCTTGCAAAGCTGTCGCTCTTCTTCGGCATAACCGTGCTTATACAGGATGTGAGCCAGTTCGAAGATGGTATTGATCCCAAAAATGGACTGCTCATGTATCTTGATGGAGAGGGCTTTTCTAAAATGTTCCTCGGCCAAAAGCGGCATGTTTCGGTTGGCATAGTTCACCCCCATATTATGATAGATAAGCCCGACTACCCTCAGATTATGAAAAGAAGCGGCCCGATCCAACGCCCGGCTGTAATGCTCTTCTGCTTCTTTGATGCGGAACAGGTCAAACTGGATGGAGCCGAGAATCATGTCGCATCCTATCGCTTTATCTATGTATTCATCATGTCGATTGAAAACGGCGAGGGCTTTCTCGGCATGGTTCATTGAACGAAAATGATCGTCTACCTGATAGTATGCGATCGCGATTTTATAGTGAAACTCCCCTTTTTCTACTTCATCGGTTATTTTGTATAATTTATGTTCGGCTTTTTTGTAGCAGTTGATCGCTTCAAAATAATTTTTTTCATAGAATTCGTACATGCCCGAAAAAAAGAAAAAGTAGTACTGGATGATGTCATCGACATTCCTGACCGCTTCTTTTTGCTTTTGTATCTCCCTGAAAACTTCCGCGGATTCAGCGAACTGCTCTGTCATCAGTTTGTGGCGGTAATCCAGAAGATGAAAATAAAGCTGCAGATCTCCGTTTTTTTCCATGTTTGCAAGCAGCTCCTTAATTTCTTGTTTTAACGAAGCTGCTTGCAGCGCTTCATGGCGTTTGATCATGGTATACCATTGATTCATGAGCCCGGCCGCCTTTTCGTATGCCGTTTTCGTCTCCACTTCTTTTTTCATCCTTTCTCATTTTCAAAAACAGTAGATATGTTTCTTTTATTTTACAGAAAATGATTAATATTGGCAATTACTTTATAAATATTCAATTTACGTTATAAGTGATTGAAATCAGCTCCAAACGTTCAGCTGGCTTTCGAGGTTTTGTTCTGTTACAAGACCTTTCTGGAATTGGCTTGGACAGGAGAGGTTGTATGTTTTGATTTTTCGGTTGATCATGTCGATCCGCTCTTCGGGGTGCTTGGATGCAATCGCTTTCTCGATCTCTTCTTTGATTTCTTTTTGCAGCTCGAGCCAGCGGGGAAGATAGCGGGCGTTTTTCAGGGTGCTGGAAAGGGCGTCTCCTTGAAGCGCATCTTTTTTAAGCGGTTTTCCGAACCCCGGCAAAGACCGTATTCCCTCCTTTCCCAAGCTGTCTTTCACGGCTTGATCAATCCAATGAAGATACTGCCCATCGTTTTCTTTGCCCAAACAGCATCATCTCCTTTCATGATAAAAAACACACCAGAGGCGGGACCAGCGTGCATTATATGTCCGCGGGATGTGGCCGTTTTTCGGCTCTGCTGCTCCCGCTCTCTTGAAAACCTGGTACGCAAGCCACATTATCAAATAGCTTACAAGGCTGACGCTGAAAAAAGGAATGATTCCCGGCAGATAGGCAAAAGCGGCCAAAAGCAGAATCACAAGCGCTATCATTGTCAGCGTATACTGCAAATACGACACCCCGAGAATCAGCGAAAACTTAAGATACATCCGCTTTTTCCAATCAAAATGGGCGAGCAGCGGAAACATATAAAAAAACATAATGAGGAACAAAAAGCCGAACACCATGATGACAAAGCGGAGGATATACAGAAAAACATTCTCCGGATAAATAAAGGCCAGATCAATATATAGGATGATGCCGGCCGCAGCCATGATACATCCAAGCGCATTTGAGCGGAAAAACTCTTCCCGGTACGCCATCCAAAACGTTTTGAAAACCGGAATGTCCGAACGGCCCATAATCCACTTTCTCATCACGGCAAATAAAGCGGTTGTCGCCGGCATAAAACCGAACACACCGAGGCCGAGAATCGTAAACAGGAACCATAGCAAATTGGTATAAGCAAATCTCATCACCCATTCACAAAAGCTGAGCACCCTTTCCATGGAGACATCTTGTTCCACGATTTCCGTCCTCCTTACGAGTATTGCCGGGAATGAAGCAGCTCTTCGATCCCGATCGGCCTTTTTTCCTTGATCGAACGCCACATTCCTTCGCCTGCCGCGATCGAATAGGCGCCGGCTTCGGCACCGGCCAGAATATCATACTCCCTTAAAGGGTCTTTCCCTGAAAACAGCTCCCGCAACAGCAGCGGGTCCCCTCCGCCGTGTCCGCCAGGCTGGCGGACGACGCGGATCGTCTCCTTCGACTCAAACAGAGGAAAATACTCGATCGTCTGCTCGGGTATCTCAAAAGGAATTCTTCCGGGGGCATGGTATTCTTTCGTTTCCAGTCTCCCCTTCGTGCCGTTTATCGCAAGCCGGTATCCTTCATAAGGTGCGGAAAAGTGGACGGAATAGTTCAGCAATGCGCCGCCGTCGTATTTCAAAACGGCCGCATAGGTGTCTTCAATATCAATTTCCTCATCAAAAATACAAGCATCAGGCCTGTAATTGGTGTAGAGCAGATGCTGATGTTCGTTCGCCTGAATGTGATCATCCTCCGGATCGCCCGCTTGCCATCTCACAAAGTAGCGGCATTTCTGTTTGACATGGCACGTGCCGCAATAGCGTTTTTCCCCTTTTTCAGGATTCATTTCGCCGTCCGGCCCGTAATAGTATAATCCGCCGTAAGCAAAGACCTCTTGCGGCATTTGGTCAAGCCACCAATTGACAAGATCGAAGTGGTGTGTCGACTTATGGACGGAAAGCCCTCCGGAATACTTTCTCATTCTGTTCCAGCGTTTAAAATAGCTTGCCCCGTGGTACGTATCGATGTACCAGTTGAGATCAACTGAGGTGATTCTGCCAAGCTTCCCTTCCAATATCATCTCTTTAATTTTGCGATGGTACGGATTGTAGCGGTAATTAAAGGTCACCGTCACAGAGCCCCGGCTCTCCGCTTCGGCTGCCAGAACGGCTTTAGCGTCTCTCACCGTAGTCACCATCGGCTTTTCAGTCACCACATCTTTATTCAATTCCAAAGCGCCCAAAATGTAGCGGACATGCGTGTCATCGCGGCCTGCCACAATAACGGTGTCGGGATTGACCTTTTCGATCATCTCATGAAACGCATCCGCTTTGAAAAACGGAACCGAACGAAGCTCGGGGAATCGCTTTTTGCAGACGGCTTCCCTGAGCGGATCGTCATCAAGGAGCGCCGCGATCCGGTGTCCGCGGCGGTGTTCCCCTGTCAGCGGCTCGATGAACATGTTGAGCGCGCGCCCGCTCAACCCGCATACGACATACTTTTTCATCGGCATTGCACACCTCTGTTCATTGACCTCGAAGCGCCTCTATCAGATCCATCGCTTCATCGGTTTTCTTCGCATAAATCGGGATAAACGCGGCCATGTCTGTATTCAGCTGAAACGTATAGCCGTTCAGCCGTTTTTCTCCTTTGTTAAGAACAGCCGCATACACCCGTTTTTCTCCATCCGACCCGGCCGCCGTATACGGCTCTCCGTCCCCGGGATGAGAGCCCAGCGGCCGCAGCCCTTCCGGATCAAAAAACGGCTTAAACATTTCTTCTGGAACGATATATAAATCTCCTTCCTTCGCCGCGATTTCAACAAGCAGTTTTTCGGGAGATGCCGGGAAAAACTTGGCGCTGAGATGCTGTTTCCCGGCTGCCTTTTCAATGTTCCCGCTGATTTCTGCAGATGCATCTGAAAAAATAAAAACGTCTGTACGCGCAGAATCAGCTTTGCCGCATGAGGTAAGGAGCATCATCACAGCGGTGAGAAAAACCGTCTTTTTCACCTGTCTCCCCCATCTTTACAGCCTCCGGTTTTTCCAAGCTCACAAAGCGCCATAATAAGAGCGCCGACTCCGTGCAGATCATTGACGCTTCTTTCACGGCCGACGTAATACGCGTACTCGCCGGCGGATGTCCCGACGCAAATATCTTTCAAAAACAAACCTTCTCCCGGCTTCACCTCGATCTTCTCCTTCAAGAGCCCGCTGTATGCTTTCAAGGCTTTTTCTGTATACGATGGATCGATGTAGCCCATGCGGACGCCTTTCGCCAGCGCGTATAGATACAAGCATGAGCAAGAGCTTTCCAGCCAGTTATCCGGCCGGTCCCCTTTATCAACGACCTGATACCATAATCCGGTTTCCTCATCCTGAAAATCGGTGAGGCTTTTTACCATATCCCGGAGCGTTTTGATCCATTCCTCTCTCATGCCGTGTCCCTCCGGAAGCAGCTCGATCATGTCGCTCAGCGCCAGCGCATACCAGCCGATCGACCTTCCCCAAAACTCTGGAGAGCAGCCTGATTCAGGATCGGCCCAAGGCATTTTCCGCTGTTCGTCCCAGGCATGGTAATACAAGCCTGTATGCTGGTCTTTTGTATGTTTTCGCATTAAGGTTTCTTCAAGGACGACCAAATCGTACAGTTCAGGGTCATTGAAAGCCCTCGCATATTTGAGCGCGAAGGGTCCTCCCATATACAGCCCGTCGAGCCACATTTGATAAGGATATTTATCTTTATGCCAAAAGCCGCCTTCAGATGTCCGGTTCAGCGTTTTGAAAAGACCCCTCAGCTTTCCCGCCGCTTTCCTGTAGCGTTCATCTCCAGTCTCTTCATACAAAGGATACAGAAGAAGCCCCGCTTGGATGGCGTCCAGCTCATCCCTGCTGAAATAAAAATTTCCGTGTTCATCAATGAGATAATCGACATAGTCCTTCACATAAGCAAAATACGACTCTTTCCCTGTTTCTTTCCAGAGATGAATCAGTCCGGATAAAAACACTCCCTGGTGATAGTGCCAGCGGCCGGACGGAGGCAGCTTATCCTTTGTATACGCTTTCATTACCGTGTTGGCTGCTTCTTCGGCAACATGAAGAGGCGATTTTGTGATGAGAGATTGATTCATGACATTCAAATCCTTTCATCAAAAAAGTTAATATATACCTTCTTCTCCAAATTTCTTTGCCATCCTGTTTGCAAATATGACCAAAATGAGGCCGACAGCGGCTTTGAACAAACCGACGGCCGTGCTGTAGCTGAACTGCCCCTGCTTTAAACCTGCCGTATACACGTACGTATCGAAAATTTCAGCGACTTCGCGGTTTGTTGCATTTAGAAGCAGGTACACATGCTCAAATCCGAGTTCAAGCGTATCACCGATTTTAAGGATGAGCAGAACGACAATGACGCTTCTGATCGCGGGCAGCGTCACATGCCACATTCTCCGCAGACGGTTGGCCCCGTCCATTTTCGCCGCCTCATAAAGCTGCGGGTCAACCGCGGTGATGGCCGCCAGGTAAATGATCGTTGACCAGCCGGCTTCCCTCCAGATCACCTGAAGGATGTAGAGCGGCCTGAACCAGTTTTCATTCAGCAGAAAATTGATTTTTTCCCCGCCGAAATATGCGATGATTTCATTGATCAAACCGCCGTCTACCGTTAAAAGAACAAATGAAAGCGACACGACGATCACCCATGACATAAAATGCGGAATATAGATCATCGTCTGGACAAACTTTTTAAACAGCGCGATTCTGACTTCGTTTAATAAAATGGCCAAAATAATCGGAATTGGAAAAAATACGACCAGATTCAAGAAAAACAAGATCAGCGTATTTTTGAGCAGCATAAAGAAAGTCGGCTCGGTAAACAGCCTTTCAAAGTGCTTGAACCCGACCCATTCGCTTCCCGTGATCCCGAGAAAAGGCTGGTAGTCCTGAAACGCAATGATGATCCCCCACATCGGCACATACTTAAAAAGGAGAAAATAAACAAGCCCCGGCAGAATCATCAAATACAAATATTTTTGCTGAAGCAATTTCGCGAAAAAACGCGTCCTTCGTTCTTTTCCGGCAATCACGCCCGGATCCCGCCCCGTCTGAACCTCGACAGCTTTCATAAACGGCCTCCCTTCATGATGTTTGCTTTTACTGTATATCAATATGGAAAAATCCGTCTACAATCATATCATCATATAGCCCGCCCGCAGTACGCCGGCCTTTAACACCTGATGAAATGAACCGTATATTAGAAAATGATTATTGACAAATTCACACAAAAGTCGGATTAATTATATATAAGCATCTCATTTTCAGACTCGGCTGGGGGGGAATTTATGAAAAGGAAACAATACAGGTTTTACTATAAGCTGGTGACATTCTTTTTTATTCTCAGCACGATCCCTGTCATCATCGTCGGCTTTTTTTCCTACCAAAGATCGGCTGAAACCATTGAACAAAACGTCACAAATGAAAAACTCCAAACCGTTGGACAGATGCAGCTGAATATTGAACATATTTTAAAAACGGTTGATCACTCCTTCACCAATTATGTTCGTTCCTATCCCTTAATCCAGACGCTCAGCCGCAGCATCACACCCGAACGCTTCCAGCTCTACAACCAAATCAATCGAGAATTAAATGAACTGCAAACATTTGACACCGATCTATCCGATATTACAGTCATCAGCCAGGAAAAAAAGTGGTATATCAACAATTCCGGCCTGTACCCTTTGGATGAAGGCAAACAGGCTCTGATGGTCTCGCTCTACAACTCGCTAAAAAGCCGATCGAGCTGGGTGCTTGAACAAAACAACGCCCTTGTCGCCACAAAAGAAGGAACGGCGGAAAACTGCCGGTACAACGTCAATCTCGTCAAACAGCTTCCCTTAAACAGCATGAGACATAAAGGCCTTGCTATCGCGAGCATTCCATCTTGCTCGCTTGTCAAACGCATGCCCCTGAAATCGAAAACAAACAGCATGATGGCGCTTGATGACAACGGCCGCATCATCCTTCATCAAAGACAATCGCTGATCGGCCAATCGATCCGGAATGAAGGATACTTCAAAAACATCCGGAGGCTTGCCGCGAAAAACGGTCAGTTTGATGCCTCGATCGGTGATACCGATTATAAGATTACATACCAGAAGTCGGACTATAACAACTGGATATAC
Source organism: Bacillus sp. KICET-3 (assembly GCF_033261025.1). NCBI lineage: Bacteria > Bacillati > Bacillota > Bacilli > Caryophanales > Bacillaceae > Bacillus > Bacillus sp. KICET-3. Next base: position 3,488,601 of record NZ_CP137345.1, read on the forward strand.
GTTTCATTAACGACAATGCCCGATCTTTACCGGCAGACGACGTCAATCGGCTGGTTTACGTTTACGATTTGCGGCATTTTGTTAGCGCTTTCATTGTTGTTTTCCTGGTTTGGATCACGCCATTTTTACAAGCCGATCAAGGTATTATACGAGTCCGTCTCCGGCTTCGCGGCTGGATCAGACCCGGCGAAAGGGCATCTCAAAAGTGAATTTGAGCTGATTGAACGGAATATTAAAGAAATGAAAAACAAAAACCACGACCTCGAAAAACGGGTTGAACAGCAGGTCACCCAGTTGAAGCAATATTTTTTAACAAGGCTTTTGCTCGGCAAATTAAGCGAAGAAGAGACGAAAGAGCGCTTTGCTGGGCTCGGCTTTGCGGACAATTGGAGCCACCTTTCCGTTTTTACATTGCAAATTGACACCTTGCGAAACACGCCATATGAAAAAAAGGACCTTGATGTCCTGCTGTTTGCCGTCAACAGCCTGGTCGACCGGACGGTCCCAAGAGAAAGCCGCCTGTCTCCCATTGTCATTGATAAAACGCAGACAACCGTGATGCTAAACAGGGGCAAGTCCCTTGAGAGATTCCATCAGCATCTTGAGACAACCGCCTCATCGATTCAGCAGAAGATCAAAGAGGAGCTCGGACTGTTTGTCAGCATCGGAATCAGCCAGCCCTTTACAAATCTCGCCATGTCCAAGCACGCTTATCTGGAAGGGCTTGAAGCCTTGACATACCGGCTGAAGTCCGGCAAACACGCGATCATTTTCTTCGAACAGCTTGACCGGAACAAAGCATTTTTGACACAGTTTCCGAAGCAAATCCAAAATGAACTGTTCGAAGCGATTAAAACATGCGACCGGGAAAAAGCCGGGGAACGGCTTCATCTTTTGCTCGAAACCGTTTGTTCTGAAAACTCGAATCCTCATCACTGCCAAATCGCAATCGCAAGACTGCTCAATAACTTAATCGAATTCATGCACCTTCTCGGAATCGAGCTGTTTGAACCGAATGGCAGTAAAATGCTGTATGACGATATTTTTGAACTGACGACCTTGGATGAAATCGAAAGCTGGATGAAATCGCAAATCATCAGTAAAATGATCGAAACCCTCAGCATAAGGGAAGGATCGCAGTATAAAAACATCTCAGAAAAAATCGTGCATATTATCCAGCAGGAATTTGACACCGATTTGACCCTGGAATCGATTGCCGGAAGACTGCATTACAATCCCAATTATTTAAGCAGCATTTTTCGAAAAGAAATGAAGATATCATTCAGTGAATATTTGACCTCTTACCGCCATCATATCGCCAAAAGCTGGCTGACGGAAACGACTTTATCAGTAAAAGAAATCTCTGAAAAACTAAAATACAAAAATCCGCAAAATTTTATTCGTTCATTCAAAAAGCTCGAAGGGATCACCCCCGGGAAATACCGCGAACTGAAAAATCATTCGGCATAAAAAACGACAACCCCGGCAGCACCCGGGATTGTCGTTTTTATTTCTCCGCCTTCTTAAAAGCTTCTTCATATTCTTCTATCACTTGATTTCCGCCATTTGTCCGCCATTTTTCAACAGCTTGTTCAAACTGGCTTTCATTTATTTTTCCGAGAATAAATTGATATGTCGCATCATCGATGATCTTTTGCAGCTCATCTCCCCTTTCAGAAGCTGCCGGAGAGTACAGGCTCTCAGCAGGGTTGGAGACGATGATGTGTTCGTTATCCTCTGTCAGCTCTTCATATTTGGTCCGCAATGTATCTCCGGTATTTTTCAAATAGGTTTTATCAATCCCGACAAGTGAGACGAGCGGCTGAATTTCCGCCTGCCAATCTTTCAGATTGTCATCAATCCGTTTGAAATGGTTCTTCCCTTCTTTTTTATAATGAACCCCTTCGATTCCGTAAGTCATCAGGCTGTAGACATCCTCTTCCGCAATCCGGTCAAAAAAGGCCAAAATCCGTTTCAGCTCTTTTTCGGTCTTTACACTCGTTTTCGGAATGGCAAAAATTCCGTTATGCCCGCCTGATGCCCAGACGCGTTCTTTTCCATCCGGTCCTTTGATGCGGTTGATGATATCAAGCTCCATCTTGTCGTCGACCGACTGGTCTCTTAAATTGACGGCATCAACCATATTCCCGACGTAAATGCCTGCTTTCCCCTGTGAAAACATCTCCTGCTGCTGGGTTTTGCTTGTCACAGGAAAATCTTTATTAATCAGTCCTTCATCATATAGTTTTTTCATATATTTCATCGTGTCCATATATTCTGTTGTCATGAAATCGGGTGTGAATGTGCCGTTTTCCTCTTTCCAATCCGTCGGCATCCCCATGTACGAGCCCAATGTTTTAAATGCTCCGTAGATTAAATCGTTTCTGTCGGCAAACCCGATCGTATCCCGTTTTCCGTTTTGATCAGGATCTTTTTCTGTAAATGCCTTTGCCGTTTCATATAATTCATCAAGCGTTTGCGGCGTTTTCAAGCCGAGGTTGTCAAGCCAGTCTTTGCGGATGACGATCCCTTGCCTTGATAGCGGGCGCTCCCTGTAAATGCCGTACAGTTTGCCGTCAATGGAAGCATTTTTGTTGATCAGCTTATTCATTTTGCTCAGATTTGGATAATCCTTCAAATAGGGCCCCACTTCCCAAAACATCCCCGATCTGAAAGCATTCATGACAGATGAATTTTTGATGTCCTGGATGGTGACGACTTTAGGCAGATTTCCGGCGGCAAGCGCCGAATTCAGACGGTCTTCTTTTACCGCATCAGGCACCCACATTAAATCAAGCTTTGTATTTGTGAGTTCTTCGATTTTTTTGATCGCCGTATCCTTCGGCGGCTGCTGATGGTAGAGAATCACCATCCAGCTTAAGTCCAAAGGCGAGTCTGGATCAGCCTGCTCCTCTTTCGAAGAAGCCTGCTCCGCTCCATTGTTCGAACATCCCAGCAATCCGCCCGCCAAAAGCGCGAACGCAAACATCGGGATCAGCCATTTTTTCCCCATACTTTGTCCCCCTCCGTTTTTTATCCTTTAATAGACCCTAACAACGCACCTTTTGCAAAATGTTTTTGAATAAACGGATAGACGAGCAGCACCGGTATGGTGGCAACGACAATGACCGCCATTTTAATCGTTTGTTCCGGCGGAGCCGAGGCTGCTCCCATTTCCGTCATATCTCCCTGCATGCCGCTTGACACAATGACAATCTGCCGAAGCAGAACCTGTATCGGCCATTTCGTCGCATCGTTTAAATACAGGATCGCCTGCATGTACGTGTTCCAATAGGTGACGGCGTAAAACAGCGAAATCGTCGCAATCGCCGGCAGGGATAAAGGCAGAATAATGCGGAAAAAGATCCCTAAATCATTGCACCCGTCAATTTTCGCGGATTCCTCCAAACTGGCCGGAATGTTTTGAAAAAAATTTTTTAAAATGATCAGATTAAATGCGTTGATGGCGGTCGGAAGAATCAAAGACCAATAGGAATCAAGCAATCCGAGAGATTTAACAACGAGAAACGTCGGGATCATCCCGCCGCTGAAGAGCATCGTAAAGACGACCAAAAACATCAGCACCCGTCTGCCCATCAGTTCCCTCCTCGACAATCCGTAGGCCATCAGTGAGGAAAGGAACATGCTGACGGCCGTTCCCACGGCTGTCACAAGAACTGAGATGATCAAGCTTCTATAGACGATGTCGGTTGAAAAAATGTATCTGTAAGCATCTAATGAAAACGTGGTCGGAAACAAAATAAACTTCTTTGAAATGACCTCTTCCACCGTTGCAAAAGAGGCGGCGATTACATGGATAAACGGCAGCACGCAAACCAGGCCGAATCCGGCTAAAAAAGCATAATTGAACACATCAAACATGCGGCTTCCCGCGGAATGTCTGATTGCCATTTCCCCCCTCCTTTTTTGTAAGCGCTGTCAAAAAATTACGATATCGTGTCTAAAATGTAGCAAAGGGAAAGGAGAAGCGTCTATAATCATTTTGTAAGCAGGGGCCGGGAAACAAAGGAAAAGACCATCATCTTAGAAGATGATATGTCAAATGTCTTTCAAAAGGTCTGCTGAATTCACTTTCGGCATGTAGCCCAATTCCTTGATGGCTGACGCAATCGACCAAGGCCTGCCGGGATTGTCGCTTACGGCATAATATGTCCCATATGTGTTGTCAGTTTCAATCGCCGCTTTAAAAATGCCGGTGAGATCTTCGCCGGATAATAGCGTCTTTTTCGTTCTCGGCTTTGTCAAAAGCGCTTCCCTTTCATTTTCGACTGCCGTGCCGATGCGTAAATTGATGACGGAAATCGGCGCACCCGAATGATGTGAAAATAAATATCCCAAGTTTTCAGAGGCCAATTTCAGCAAGCCGTACAAGCTTTTTGATTGCGGATAGTCATCCGTATGAATCCGCCTCATCAGTAAAGAAACCCCGTCTTTTTCATAAATATCTGTGACATGATTGCTGCTGGCAAAGATGACCTTGGGCACGCCGAGCTCTGCTGCGGCGCGCAAAATTGTATAGGTCGCTTTAAAAAAGATGTCTGTCATCTTTTCAAATTCACGCTGGTCAAGCAGGTTGCCGCTCGGCTTTACGGCAAGAAGGTTAATCAGCACATCGGTATGTTCATCAATGCCCTTGACGGTTTCCTCATAGTTTGTTGCGTCCGCCTGCACAAACCTGACAGGCAGCTCTTGATCCGGCTGTTTTACATCCATCACCGACAGATCGTATCCTTCATCAGAAAGCCCCCGGACTAAAATGCGCCCGACCGTTCCGTTTCCCCCGATGATCATGACCTTTTTCACCGCTTTTTTCGACCTCCTGTTCATAGCCATGCCTGCAAAAATTCAATGGCTTTATGTCTCATGACTGCCGTTTCAATATGCCCGGAATGAGAGCGAAACATTTCATAGCGTTCGCCTGCATTTTTTTCTTTATACACGCAAGCCAGCTTTTTCTCAATGATATCAATCCCCATAACGGGGGTCAGCTTATCCGCCGTTCCGACAAGACTTAGATGGGGCCTTGGCGCAATCAGGCTTTGAATCTCGGCGGTTGAAAAATGCTTGACGAGTCCCGGTACATACGAATACAGATTGTGCCGGTCCAAATTCTGCGTTTTGATGAGTGTTTCGCTGTCAACCTGGCTGCATATATCGACACATACGCTGATCCGCATGTCCAATGCCGCGGTCCACCATGCCATTAAACCTCCCATTGACATCCCGAGTGCGGCCAGGCGGCTTGTATCCGCGTCTTGCCGGGTTTCAAGATAATCAAGGGCCCGAATGCTGTCATACACCATCATCCCCCACATCACCCGTCCGGTCCAAAGCATCTCTTTAAAGATTTCGCTTTCCGTTTTTCCCCGCCTGTCGCCGAAAGCCCAATGATCAATGGCAAGGGAAGCAAAGCCGAGAGAGGCCAGCTCAGCGGCAAATGGGGGCGCTTCTAAATATTCCGCTCCTTCGATCAGCTCTTTTTTTCCTCTTTCATATCGCCCGCCATGGGAATGGCAATAAAGCACGGCCGGGATTTTGCCTTTTGTCTGTTTCGGCTTCGCAAAATAAGCCGGCACAGGTTCAATCCCGTTTAATTCGAGCAGAAGTGTTTCAAGAATGAATGAGTCTTTCTCTTCAATTTTAAGAGTTGTCGCCTGAATGTCTGTTTTTTCCGGCAAATCGCCAAACAGCTTGAAAAGTTGTTTACGCATTTTATGCTCCTTTCTTTTACGCTACACTCATGAATACGATCTGAAAGGAGCGATTACCTTTTTTTGTATGAAATTAAAGCTGTCCATGGCCCTGTTTGACAGCATGGCCGTTTCGACATATAAAACATGCCGTCATGAGCACCATAAAACATAATATCCATGGCGATGAAAACAATAGAAGCAGCGCAAAACAGCAAATTAATAACACACAAACCACTCTATAAACAAGGCCGGGCAACAGCCTGTAAGCAGCGGCAAGACCGCACAGCGAATTGCAGATGAAAAAGGCGTTGGCGATGGCAACGAGCGTCTCAACATTAATCAATTGATAAAATAAACACCCGAACACAATAGCATGTATGATAAAAATCAGGCATAAAGCCGCTAATGGTTTATTGTCCTTAGTTCTGCATGCAAGAATTCCCCTGGCTTGCGACGATATCAGCCTGGATGCGCCCCCGACAACAAGCAAATAAGTGCTGAGGCACAATACAGAGGTCAGGGCGGCAATCACAGGTAATGCAAACGGCCCGAACAGCGGCGTCAACATCATCGCCAGCTTTAATCGGCCGCTTTCAAAGCGCCCCGGATCAATCCATTGGGCTGCGCCCGCTGTGGCAAGGTAAATCACCGTTACCATCAGGCTGCTGAGTATGACGGCGCGGGTAATGGTTTTCTTTCTGTCTTTCACCTCCATGCTGTAATTGCCGATCATTTCCCAGCCGACCAGCGCCCAGAATAGCAAAAGCATGCCCCGGCCAAAATCTCCAATCTGAAATGAACCATCCACAAGCGGCCCCTCCCGGAAATAAGGAATGGATGTCAGGCTGCCCCCGAGCAGAACGACGGCCGCTGCACTTGAACAAACGAATGAAACCTTCCCTACAAAAGAAATGTCAAAACATAACACAATCAGGCAAATGATGAAAAGCGCCAGTCCATAGGCTTCGGCTGAAAATGGAGCATCCGGTGCAAGCGACTGAATATACTCACCGGCCGTCATTAACACCGCTGCCGGGCCGAAGCTTGCAGCCATAATAAAATAGAAGACTGCAAGATTTCTGATGTAAGGGCCGAACGCTTTTTCAGCTGCATAGGCCACACCCGCATCATTCGGATATTCAATGCTTAATTTTGCGAAGATCCAGGCAAACAAAAATCCGGTCCCCATCATCAGCAGCCACGCAAAAATCGCATAATCCCCTGCTATGTCATGGACCATGGGAGGCAGCAGGATGATGCCCGATCCTAAAATAGGCCCTGTCATTAAACCGGATAACAATAAAGGTCCAAGCTTTTTTTCTCTCATTACAGTACAATCCTTTCAGGAAACCATTTAAAATGATTGTAAACTTGTTTGTTTCATCAGTAAAATAGATATTATCGAACTGAAACTTCGCATTTTTCGATATAGAGAAAAAAAGGAGATGATTGAGATGGAGATCCGGCACCTGAAAACATTCAAAACCATTGTGGAAATAGGGGGCTTTACGAGGGCCGCCGATTATTTGGGATATGCGCAATCGACGGTGACTTCACACATCCAGGCGATTGAACAAGAAATAAGAAAACCATTATTCTATCGTTTAGGAAAAAAGATGATGCTGACTGAAGCCGGAAAGCACCTGCTTCCTTATGCAACAGAGATGATAGAGCTGTATGACAAAGCTAGGCACATTCCCGAAAATGATCAGGAACCTTCCGGAAATCTGATGATCGGTGCTTCCGAATCATTAACCGTCTACAGATTGCCTTCGATTCTTCATGAATATAAGAGCAAGTATCCTCAGGTGACAGTGACGTTAAAATCTTCGACATGCTGGCAGCTGAGGGATGAATTGCGGCAGGGCAAAATTGATATCGCCTTTCTGTTGGATGAGGAACGAAAAGAAGAGGATCTTCATATTGAAAAACTGGTTGATGAGCCGATCGTTTTCATCTTTCCAAATGGTCATCCGGCAGGGAACACCGACTTTGACCACCTTACATTCAGTGCAAATGAAACGTTTTTATACACAGAACATGGCTGCAGCTACAGAGATTTTTTCGAAGAATATTTACATAAACAAGGTGTGCTCGCAGACCACACGATGGAGTTTTGGAGCGTGGAAGCGATTAAACAATGCGTGATGTGCGGTCTTGGCGTTTCGCTTCTCCCGATGATCACGACCCGCTCTGAAATCAATGAACAAAAGCTTGAGGGCATCATGGTTAAGGACGCCCTCTTTTCCACGCAGATGGTTTATCATAAAAACAAATGGCTGTCTCCGGCGATGACGGCTTTTACAGAAATCGTCCGCAGCCAGGCTGAAAAATGGGAGGCGTCCGTAAAAGAGGCCAGGCTTGCCTTTTAAATTCCTTCAGTATTCATCAGCACGATCCGCCAGCCGTCGGGATCTTCGATCGTTACGCCTTTTTCTTCCCAATACGGGTTTTCCGGAGGCACCTCTTGATAGCCCATATCAGTCAGCCTGTTTGCAATCGTTTTGATTTGATGAAGATCTGGGATGTAAAAAACGAGAAGGTTGTCTTTCGTCGGGGCGGGACACGGGCTCCCGTCTTCGTGTGACGTGAATTCAAGATGATACAGGGCATTCGGCAGGCCGAGCATCACGCCTTTGTAGCCAGCATGTCCGGAGAACTCACCAAGCTTTTTTAAGCCCAGGCCTTTTTCATAAAAGGCTGTAACCTCTTCAAACCGGTCTGTTGGTCTGGCGATTCTGACCTGAACAGCGGAAAAATCGGCAAAGTTCATTTTCATCAGCTCCTTCAACCATATTTTAACACTTGTTAAAGCGGCCCGAAATCTCACCAATGTTTGAAAAGATCCGGGGCTTATGATGGAAATAAAACAGCAAAAACCCCTTCAACAAGGAAGGGGTTTGTTTTTAGTTGGCAACAATATTGACAAGCTTGCCTGGAACGGCGATTACTTTTCTGATCGTCTTTCCTTCAATTTGTTCTTTTACTTTTTCATTGTTTTTAGCCAGCTCTTCAAGCTGCTCCTTGCCCGCGTCAGCCGGAACGTTTAATTTGGCTTTCACTTTCCCGTTTACCTGAACGACGATTTCAACTTCATCATCGACAAGCTTTTCTTCGTCATAGACAGGCCATGCTTCATACGCGATTGTGCCCTCATGGCCGAGACGGTTCCAAAGCTCTTCAGCCAGATGCGGAGCGACAGGCGAAAGCAATTTCACAAAGCCTTCCATATATTCTTTCGGAAGCTGTTCTGCTTTATAGGCTTCGTTGATGAAGACCATCAGCTGGGAAATCCCCGTATTGAAACGCAGCCCCTCGAAATGATCTGTCACTTTCATGACCGTTTCATGGTAGACGCGCTCAAGCGTTTCGCCTGCTCCTTCTGTTATCTTGCTGTTCAACTCGCCATTGTCATCGATAAACAGGCGCCATACGCGGTCAAGGAAACGGCGGGCTCCGTCAAGCCCTTTCGTAGACCAGGCGATCGAAGCATCAAGCGGCCCCATGAACATTTCATACAAACGAAGCGTGTCAGCGCCATGCGTTTCGACGATTTCATCCGGGTTGACGACATTGCCTTTTGATTTACTCATTTTTTCGTTGTTTTCGCCAAGAATCATTCCTTGGTTATAAAGCTGTTTAAATGGCTCTTTTGTCGGCACCACTCCGATATCATAAAGGAATTTATGCCAGAAGCGCGCATACAATAAGTGAAGAACGGCGTGTTCAGCGCCTCCGATATACATATCGACAGGGAGCCATTCTTTTAATTTTTCAGGTGAAGCCAGTTCATTCGGGTTTTTCGGGTCGATGTAGCGCAGGAAGTACCAGCAGCTGCCGGCCCACTGCGGCATTGTATTCGTTTCCCGTCTTCCTTTTTTGCCTGTTACAGGATCGGTGACTTCCACCCATTCTTTAATGTTGGCAAGCGGTGACTCACCAGTGCCGCTCGGTTTGATTTCAGACGTTTTCGGCAAAATAAGCGGCAGCTCCTCTTCAGGAACCGGAGTGGATGTGCCGTCTTCCCAATGGATGATCGGAATCGGTTCGCCCCAATAGCGCTGGCGGCTGAACAGCCAATCGCGGAGACGGTATGTCACTTTTTTCTCGCCTTTTCCGTTCTCTTCAAGCCACTCGATCATTTTTGCGATCGCAGCCGCTTTGTCAAGGCCGTTCAGAAAATCGGAATTCATATGCTCGCCGTCGCCTGCATACGCTTCTTTCTCAACATGTCCGCCTTTGACGACTTCTTTGATCGGGAGACCGAAAACCTTTGCGAATTCGTGGTCGCGCTCATCATGGGCGGGAACCGCCATCACCGCTCCTGTTCCATATGTAGCGAGGACATAATCCGCGATCCAGACTGGAATCTTTTCTCCGCTTGCCGGATTGATGGCATAAGCGCCGGTGAATACGCCAGTCTTTGTTTTCGCTAAATCAGTGCGCTCCAAGTCGCTCTTTGATTGCACTTCTGCAATATAGGCATTGACCGCATCCTGCTGTTCAGGAGTCGTGATTTTTTGAACCAGCTCATGCTCAGGGGCGAGTACGGCGTATGTCGCGCCAAACAGCGTATCAGGGCGCGTCGTGAAAACAGTGAATGTTTCTTCGCTGCCGTCGATTGCAAAATGAACGTGCGCACCTTCGGAACGGCCGATCCAATTGCGCTGCATTTCTTTAATGCTTTCCGGCCAGTCGAGCTCTTCAAGATCTTCCAACAAACGGTCGGCATATGCCGTAATTTTCAGCATCCATTGCTTCATCGGACGCCTTTCTACAGGATGGCCGCCGCGTTCGCTTTTTCCGTCGATGACTTCTTCATTGGCAAGAACGGTTCCGAGCGCCGGGCACCAGTTCACAGGCACTTCATCTACATAAGCGAGGCCTTTTTCATAAAGCTTTAAGAAAATCCACTGCGTCCATTTGTAGTAGTCAGGATCTGTCGTATTGACTTCCCTGTCCCAGTCGTACGAAAAGCCGAGCGCCCTGATCTGGCGGCGGAAATTCTCGATATTCTGCTTTGTAAAGACGGCAGGATCATTCCCGGTATCAAGCGCGTATTGCTCTGCCGGAAGCCCGAATGCATCCCAGCCCATCGGATGGAGGACGTCATACCCCTGCATGCGCTTCATGCGTGAGAGAATGTCTGTCGCCGTGTAGCCTTCGGGATGGCCGACATGCAGCCCCGCGCCGGAAGGATACGGAAACATATCCAAAGCATAAAATTTCGGTTTGGATTTATCTTCAAGCGTGGCAAATGTTTTGTTTTCAAGCCAATAGTCCTGCCACTTTTTTTCGATTTTTTGATGATCAAAACTCAATTGTAAAAACCTCCTTTAATATGTACGGCTGCTTGCATTCAAGTATGGACGGGACTGGCATCCTTATATTCAGATTATTCTAAAATCAAAAAAACTCTCCCATCCCAGAAAAGGGACGAGAGATTCCCGCGGTACCACCCTTGTTAGTGTACATTCATACACTCACTTGATATCTTTAACGCAGATATGCGGCAGCAGCTCGTCACTGCTGCAACTCTGAGGCGAGTTCAGAAGCGCATTTGATTGACTTACACCAGCCGTCAACTCTCTGAGACAAATTGGGCTTCCTACTGCTCCTCTTCACTGTTCTTGCCGTAACCGTAATCTTATCTGTATTTTATAGAATTCTGTTCATAAGTGCAAGCAGGTTTGTATACAATGGGAATGTGCTGAAAAAAAGGGTAAGAGTGAGGATCTTTAATCGTGTGGAGAATCATTTTGCCGTCCGGAGTTCTGTACATTTGCCTGCTGTTCTCTGACAAAGTCAAAGCTTCTTAATACAGCTTCACCGCCATAGCCTGCGATAATGGATAAAATCACGAGCTGAATTCCGGAGTCAGGTTCCGCAGATAAAACAAGCAAAATAGAGGCGACCATGCCGACAAGGATATCTTCAAAAAAGCCAAGATAGATAAATCGTTTCGTTGTTCTGGGTTTCTCAAGGCGGCCTCTTTTTTTAATGTGCCCGAGAACCCCCATAATCCCTCCAATCAAACAAGCAACCAACACTTGATGCAGCATCTTCATCACCTTCCTAAAGCCCTTAGTTTAGTCAAGCGACTTCAGGCCATCAAGCAGCCCCCCTAGACCCTTTGCGATGATTTTCGATACTACCACAGAAAATGTGTTCTGTCTCTGAAGAAAAAAAGCTTGTTTCTTCCATTATATGTGAAGAACGCAATGATAATCTTGATTCCTTCGATTCATTTTCACATAATTACATTTACCTATTTTTTCTATATCAGTCCTGGTGAACGGAGAGCTGCTTTTCTTTTCGTTCATATAAAAACGCTGTTCCAATGCTGACCAGCAATAAAACGATCAGCACGGCCAACAATACCTGCATGCTGAAGGCATCAACAAGCATTCCGCCAAACAGAGGCCCGATCATCCTGCCGCCTGTTGCCATACTGTTGACAAATCCTTGGTAAAATCCCTCTTTCCCCCGCGGAGCGAGGCGGTTGGCAATGGTCGGAACAGCCGGCCAGACAAGCATTTCCCCGAGCGTCAGCACAATCATCGCTCCAAGGAACGCCTGGAACGATTCGGCGGCGAAGAGAATGCCGTAAGCGAATATAAAGATGACAAAACCGATAACGATTTGTTTTTTTAGAGATTTGGCGAACCGTTTCACAAATAAGCCGATGACAGGCTGTCCCAACACGATGAGGGCGCCGTTTACAGTCCACAGCAGGCTGTACTTGCCGAGGGATATGCCAAGCTCCTGGGTATGTGAAGCGATTGTTGAAGACCATTGGGAATAAGCGACCCATCCGAGAAGATAGCCCGTACATACAAGCATAAGAGCTGAAAATCTTGATTTTCCGCTTCCTGCGGCAGCATGGTCTAAAACAGTTGACTGCACTGCGGGTTCTGTGCGGATGTGTCTGAAACCGAAAAACGCGATTGCGAAAAAAACGGCGTAAAGCATCGCATTGGCGAAAAAGACGTAGGCAAAGGAAAAGGATGCGACGATTCCTCCCAGCGCAGAGCCGACCGCAACTCCGGCATTTTGCGCTACATATACGGCATTAAAAGCCTTTCTTCCGCCCTCAGGCCAAACCGATCCGGCCATTGCATAACACGCCGGAAACACAACCCCTGATCCGAAGCCAGCGATTGCCAGCAGGACAATATAAGCGAACCAGTCATGAAAAAACACTAGGCCCGAAAGACTGGCAAACGTAATGACAATTCCGAGAATAACCGATTTAAACCCGCCGATTTTATCGAACAGAAAACCGCCGCACAAATTTCCGATGACATTTGCGCCGGAGTTCAGCATCAGCACAAACCCGGCTGCAGTTAAGGATTTGCCCAAATGCTGATGAATATAGATGGTGTTCAGCGGCCACAAAAAAGAAGCCCCCGTTACATTGATAAACATCCCGATGACCAGCAGCCATAGAGTACGCGGCATTGTTTGTTCCTTCTTTCTCATTTTCATTCCTTCTAGATTCTATTCGTTTTGGCCGTTTTTTTCAATTGATTGATTTTCGGTTTTGGCATAAAAAATCCCCTTTTTAGAAAAGGGGATTTCGCATTCGGTTATTCAGTCATCCATTTCGGCTTTCCAAACCCGGCAAATTCTTTGTCGATCGTTTCTTCGAAAGCCTTGGATTCGACCGCTTCTTTTAAATCTTTGGCGAATTGTTTATCCTTGTTTTTTCCGTCCACAACGACTTGGTTGCGATAGCGGTCAGGCATGTTTTCCAGCGCCAGGGCATCCTGCAATTTCATATTGGCGGAAAGTGCGAAATTGCCCGGCACGGCTGCGATGTCAAGATCCTCCACCGCCCTTGGCAAATTGGCGGATTCAAGCTGTTTAAATGTCAGCTTTTTCGGATTGTCCGTGATATCGCGTTCAGACGCCTTTAATGTATCGATGCCGTCTTTCAGTTGAATCAGCCCTTGATCCTTTAAGGTTAAAAACGCTCTGGCCGCATTGGCCGGATCATTTGGAATCGCCACTTCCGCACCCGGCTTGATGTCTTGCAGATGTTTGTACTTGGAAGAATAGAGTCCCATCGGCGCGGTCGGCACTGAAATCAGCGCCGCCAGATTTTTGTTGTTTTCTTTATTGTAAGCTTTCATAAAAACTTCATGCTGAAACAGATTGGCGTCAAGGTCGCCTTCGCTTAACGCCGTGTTCGGCTGTACATAGTCCGTAAACTCAATCGCTTCCACTTGATAGCCTTTTTTCTCGAGCTCAGGCTTGATCGCCTTTGTGACCATATCGTAGTACGGCCCTGCGGTGGCGCCGATTTTGATCGTCTTGCCTCCATTTGCCGCGCTGTTTCCGCATGCGGCCAGAAGTCCGATCATTCCCGCCAATACAAGTGAAGACCATAGCTTTGTCCATTTCTTCATTCCGTTCTCCCCCTTAACATAAAAAAAACTCTTTCAGCCCATCTGAAAGAGTTCCTCACTTATCTTTCAGAATGCGTCTGACATTCTGCTGGATTTAGCACCTTGCATATATGCAGGTTGCTGAGATTTCACAGGGCCAGTCCCTCCATCTCTCTTCATAAGCTACCTATTTGATTTTTGAATTCCTTTTATTTTACGTATGAATATTAAGATTTGCAAGAAGTTTTTTGCTTTTTCTCTTCAGCTTTTGCTTGTTGCTTTTCAACGTCACAGCGCTGTAAGGATTAAAAGCATACTCCGAAAAGTGATTGAATAGCTTATCTCTTTTAAAAAACCGCTCAAATTCCGGCATCTTATGTAAGGTTTTTTTCGTTTTTTTAATTCTCTTCCTTAATATGGGGCAGTAACATATTCCGCAATGATTTCCCATATAAATTTAGAGGCATAAGATCTTGATTTATATAATAGAATATCGCCATGCCATTTTCTAACGAAAGAATGGTCCATGCTATTTCGTCCGTTGATAGATCAGATTCGTAATTCTCACTTAACATCAATTCATTAATAGCTTTTGATATTTGTTTTACAGATTCAGTTATCATGCCGGACCATTTATGACGCACAGATTCTTCACGCATCGCATAAAGAAGAAATTCCATATTAAGCATGCTCAATGTTCGATTTTTCTGAGCGACTGAAAGGAAATATTTATCTATTGTTTCGATAAAATGTGAAAGCGATTGATGTTGCTTAATTACGTTGCGAATATTGTCCACATGCGCTTCCATTTGTTGTTCCAAAATGGTAAGAAATAGCTCTTCTTTGGAATGAAAATGAGCATAGAACGCACCCTTGCTAAATCCAGCATGTTCTGCAATTTTGTCAACAGTGGCTCCGTAAAAGCCCATTTGGGCAAAGATTTCTACCGCTGCTTCTAAAAGCAGCTTCCGTGTTTCTTTTTTTCGCTCCTCTTGGGTTAATCTTCTTCTGACCATTTGTCTTCCTCCTTTTTCACTTGACAAGCATACCACGCAGAATTAATATACCATATAGTATTTAAATTCCAACCAGTATAAAAACTGCAATTGAATGACGATCAAAAAGGGGAAGAGGGGGCGCAATGCAGACAGAAAAAAACCTTACACAGAAAAGGGCTTTATCAACCATTTTGGCTCAAACTATTAAATCAGGGATTATTAAGTCAAATTTGATCCCGATGTTTGCCGGACTAACTTTGTCATTATATACATACAAAATCGGCCCTGTTGAGAAACTTTCGGAAATAACCTTTGCTCTAATTGGCTCAATATTAGTAATGGGAGCGGCAGGCGCTTTTAATAACTTATATGACCGGGATATCGACTGTATCATGGAGAGAACCAAAAAAAGACCTACTGTAACAGGAGAAATAAAACCTAAAACAGTATTATGGCTCGGGATCTCCATGGCAGCAACCGGAATGTCATGTCTTTTATTAACAACTCCTCTTGCAGCATTTCTAGGGTTTTTAGGTTTATTTTTTTATATTGTCCCATATACGATGTGGAGCAAGAGAAGAACAATCTATAATACAGAAGTGGGAAGCATCTCTGGAGCAATGCCGCTTTTAATTGGTTGGTCGGCTATTCATCCAGACATTACACATCCTGCTGTTCTCGGTTTATTTATGATTGCGGTTATTTGGCAAATGCCGCATTTTTATTCAATCGCCATTCGTAAACACGATGAATATAAAGCTGCTAAGGTTCCAATGCTTCCCGTTGTCAAAGGCGTTAAAAGGACATATATACAAACCAATATTTATTTAATTGTTTTAACCGCAACAAGTTTTCTTCTCGGGCCATTAAGCCATGGTCTTATGTTATCAGCACTTCTTTTAAATGTTCTGTGGATTATTTTAAGCATTTTTGGTTACAAAAAGATGGAATCGGAGAAATGGGCAAAATTAATGTTTATTTATTCCCTGTTTCATATGACTGTCTTCTTTTCAACGGTAATTGCCTATTCTCTAACGGGCATTTTTTTGGAAGAAATTGATTTATAATGGTAAAAGGCTGCAACAATTTCTTCCCCATTCATCAAAACGCCAATACCCGTGTTTACAAAAAATGAATTTATATAGTCAGTTTTTTAAAAAAATAAAAAGCCGGCAATCCGCCGGCTTTCAAACTACAGCTCTCTTCTTAATGCTGTCAGCACGTTCGTTCTCGTCGCTTTGACGGCCGGATTCAAGCCTGACAGAATCGCTACTCCCATACTGATAACGCTCGCGATGATGACAAGGCTCACCGGAATATAGGAGAACGTGATGCTGAACTCCTGTGCGGTTCCTTCCCCTTGGGAAACGGATGACAAAATAACCGGGAGAATCTTGTTCACCAAAAAGCTGACGCCGTATGAAATGATGATGCCGACTACAGATCCGATAAAGCCGATATAGGCGCTTTCCATTAAAAACATTTTGCGGATGACGTTCGGGCTTGCGCCGATCGCTTTCATGATTCCGATCTCCTGGGTCCGCTCCGTGACGGCCATTGTCATCGTGTTGAAAATGCCGATCGCAGAAATCAATATGGCAATCACCCCGACGAAAATCAGTCCGATTTTAAAAGCCGTAAAAAACAGATTGATGCTGTCAAGTCTTTTGGTCACTGAATCGACGTAGAAGCCTTTGTCTTCCAAATCTTTCGTAAGCTGATCGACATGTTCAAAGTTGTCCGCATAGACTGTCAGTTCTTTTTCTATATCACCGCTGTCTTTATCCGCTTTCAGAAAATCGGTAATCCCTTTTTGCATGTCATTGCTGACATAGACGCTGGAATCCCTCACCCAATCATAAGAAGGTTTTTCCATTACCCCGACAATCTTAAAGTCATACGTTTTTTCCTTACCTTTTTCTCCTGTCTTTTCATCTAACTTTGCAATCTTTAATTCTATCGTCTTACCGAGAATGTCTTTTTCATATCCTTTAGGTTGTTTTACATCATCTGGATTGTTTTCTTGCTGCTTCTCAAAGTCTTTCGCTTCTTTTTTCGTCCACAGCTGATTGCCAAAATGATAGCCGACGACGATTTCATTCGGCGATTTCGCCACGCGGCCGCGGTCCAATTTAATGTTTGCTTTCTGCTCTGCAGCCATATCAGTAAGTGTAATATAACCAATTTGCCCATTGGTCCGATTGCCAAACTTGGCTTCTACAGGCACCATCACTTTTGTACGTTCGATAACGGCTGCTACATCGCCGCGTTTCTCAAATTCTTGTAAGTCTTTCTTCTGAACAGGCTTGTCGCCTTGCCCATCCTTGCCCATGACATCGATTTTCGTGACAATCTGCTCTCTCATCAGCTGATCGGTCATCGACTTTTGCAGCCCGAAGCCGACGGAGGCGAGCACGATTAAAAACGCGCAGGCTACTGTAGTGGCAAGTATCGTCATAAACACCCGAAGGCGGTTTTTCTTCATATTTCTTCTAATAAATTTCAACTGGTCCTTAAACTTCAACAGTCTCTTCCCCTTTCTCCAAAACGCCGTCAAATAAATGGAATTTCGTATCTGCGATGGACGCCACCTCATCATCGTGGGTGATGATGATAAACGTGATGCCTCTTTCTCTGTTGAGCTGCTTGATGAATTCAAGGATTTCCTGCTCTGTTTCAGAGTCAAGACTTCCTGTCGGCTCGTCCGCCAAAATGATCGACGGGTTTAAAATCAGCGCCCGCGCGATGCTGACCCGCTGCTGCTGTCCGCCGGAAAGCTCGTTCGGAAAATGGCCGGCGTGGTTTTCAAGACCGACCCTGTGCAGCATTTCTGTGACTTTTTGTTTCCGCTCTGACGGATGGACGCCTTTTAATGTCAGGGGCAGCTCAATATTTTCAAATGTCGTCAAGCTCGGAATCAGCTGAAAGCTTTGAAAGATAAAGCCGAAATTCTCAAGCCGGAATTTCGCCCACTCCTTTTCGCTGAATCCCGTCACATCCGTACCGCCGATAACGATCTTTCCTTTCGTCGGCGCGATATAGCCGGAAATCAAATTTAACAGCGTCGATTTCCCCGAGCCGCTCCGCCCGACGATGCAGGCGATTTCCCCTTTCTCGACGGTAAGTGAGACATCCTTCAATACCTTGATTTCATTTTCCCTCCCCTTTTTTCCGATTTTGAATGAATGGTGAATATGTTGAATGTCGATCATGTTCTCTCTCCTTTACTAATGCTTCATTTTTTTATAAATGGCAAAATAGCTGATGAAAAAGCCGATTACCGCGCCCAGAATCATGCCGAGCACATATCCTATCATTGACTCGCTGGCGCCGTATCCAAAATATCCAAATGAGAGAATACTGGCGATAATGACAAATATGTGAATCGGCCGATCAAGCTGTTTCCATAAGAAAAAGCTGCCGCTTCGCTCGCTCGGATGTTTCACAAAGCTGATATATCCGATAACATAAAACAAAATGCCCATAGCAGCCGGAATCAGCAAAATATATTTTGAATCCGTGACCCACACCGGATTGACATAAATAATCGGAATCATATACTGAAAAATTTGAGAATCAATAATTGGCAATTGATCCCAAAACAGCTCCCTTCCTATAATGACTCTGAGATTTAGAGCAGGTATAACCACAATTAAAAAAGGCAAAATCGTAACCGTAAAAGATGTTAAAAGCTGCGCAAACAGATTGCCTGTCAGCGCTCCTGCGGCCATGACAAGAGAATACGCCATCAAACTGATGATCATTGAACCAATCATAAAGTGGTCGAAAAACTCGACGCTGCCGGGCTTGAGAAGGATGATCAACAGTTTTGACAACAGGTAGCCAAGCAGCTGGGCGCCTACTAAAACCGTTCCGCCCATCCAAAATTTCGTATGAAACACCTGGCCTCTGGAATACGGCAAGCTTAATGTAAAATCCAGCAGCCCTCTGCTTCGCTCAAGCCCCAGCTGGGCTACGGCCAAAAAAACGCCGGGCGCCCAGAAAAACTGAAGCGAGCCGCCAGATTGATAATTCAGATAAAATTGGCAATCTCTAGGATTCCAATTGTCATTATTCAAACATCCCTGATAGGAAAAGTATTCACTTATAATTGAAAGAGGAGTGCTTAAAAACAAAAGAAAAAAAATCGCCAGTAACAAAGCTTGATGCTGTTTCCATTCTTTATAAATCAGCCCGCGGTCTACCATCTTCGCTTCCCTCCAAACTTCGCGATGAATACTTCCTCAAGGCTGACAGGAAGCTCGTTCCATACCTTGGGAGACAAACTTTTAAGAAACTGCCTGCTGACATCGTCTTGTTTCGGAATCAGCACGGTGTAAAACACGCCTGAATGATCTAAAACAGGTATTTCTCTCTCCCTGATTTTCAAATTGACATCTTCTTCAAACACCATTTGAATTTTCATAAAGTCTTCTTTCAGATCGTCAAGATCCATGACATTCGACAATGTATTGTCTTCGAGAAAACCGATCCGGTTGCACATCCGCTCAATATCTTCGAGCCTGTGGGATGTGATTAGAATGGTCGTATTGTGTTCAGCCACTTCATCGACCATCAGCTGCAAAACGTCATGCCTTGTGACCGCATCGATGCCGTCTGTCGGTTCATCAAGCAATATGACGGCCGGACGGATGGCGAACGAAAGAATGAGTGACAGTTGCTTTTTCAATCCTGTCGACAGCTCGCGGTATTTTTTTGTTTCTGAAATCCCGTAGCGGTTCATTAGTTCGTTCGCATATGTCACATCAAAGTCTGGATATATGTTGTGCAAAATGGAAACGAGCTGCTTATAATTGTATTTTTCAAAATAAGGATTTTGGACCGGCATATACACAATATTGCGCTTCACCAGCGGATGGTCCTTAATATTGACATTGTCAAATAAAATCTCTCCATGATCAGGCAGAAGAATCTGCTGGATGAGGCGCAGGAGCGTCGTTTTCCCGGAACCGTTTCTGCCGAGCAGTCCGAAAATTTCTCCTTCTTCCAGTTTTAACGAAACATCCTTGAGCACTTCTTTTCCATCAATCGTTTTGGACACATGCTTCAGCTCAATCATCCGCATCTCCTCCTTTCACCTCGTCGCTGATTTCCGCCATCCATTCCTGCAGCTTTTTGATGTCAATTCCGGCGTAATGCGCATCGATGATCAGCTGCTTCAACTGCTCTTTAATCATCGTGATCTTCCCTTCATCAAGCGTGACTTTTGCATTTTCTGAAATGTAGGTTCCTCTTCCCCGCAAAGTTTCGATAATCCCTTCGCGTTCAAGCTCCTTATAGGCTTTGCTGACTGTATTCGGGTTTGCAATGATAATGGTTGCAAGCTCTCGGACAGAAGGAAGCTTATCACCGGGTTTCATTATTCCTTTTAAGCAAAGCTCTTTCATCTGCTGAATGATCTGCTCATAGATCGGTGTCGAGCTTCTCGGATCGATTTGGATCATCTATCTCCCTTCTTTCTCATTCAATCTCTTCAATTAATGGGGCATCTTTAAATCTTCAGAAAAAACGCGCTCCCCATATTTTCCTGAAGCATAAAACCAAGCGTTGCAAGAGCAAACAAGAAAGAGCAGGCGATGACAAACGCCAGTACAACCATTGGCTTCTTTGCTTTTTTATATTTATCACTCATGAAAGAAAGATCCTTTCAACTTGTGTATGAATTGTATTACTTGATGTAGTACACTTAATACAATAATTACACACAAGCGATTTGTCAACAATTTTTTCAAAAAAAAGACCCTTTAAAAGGGCCTTTCATACGATCTCTGCAGAATCATATTATTTTGAAGGGCTTGCAGCTGAAGTCTTTTGCGGTAAATTTCCTCTCTTTGCTGCGGATTGGCAAACAATGAGAGCTTATTCAAATCATTGACCGCATTTTCAAGCATCAGCTGCGCGTTGCTGAACTCTGTCTCATTGTAATGTTCCTGCCTGCTTGCAGTTTCAAATTGAGATAAAGCAAATTCATAAGCATCTTCGCTTCTTTGGATGTGTTCTCCGACGGATTGTCTTGTAGCCAAAGAAAACCCCTCCTTAATGGAAATATTCCATCGTGTTTAGTTTTGCCCTATCCGCCCATGATCAATAAAGAAAATAATGGAGAAATGGATTTGTTCTCATCCGCATTATTTGCTACAATTTTAGGATGCCATCTACTACAAGGAGGAGCCTGATTTGCATCAGAACAACCCTTTTCCATATACGAACAGTGAAAAACGTTATCATACATGGAATTATCATTTAAGACAACATTTCGGACACAAAGTCTTCAAGGTTGCCCTTGACGGCGGCTTTGACTGCCCGAACCGCGACGGAACAGTCGCGCACGGGGGATGCACATTTTGCAGCGCGGCCGGAAGCGGCGATTTTGCCGGAAACCGCGCCGATGATCTGATTACCCAATTTCATGAAGTGCGCGACCGGATGCATGAAAAATGGAAAGACGGCAAATATATGGCCTATTTCCAGGCTTTCACGAATACACACGCACCTGTAGACGTTCTCCGCGAAAAATATGAAACCGTCCTCGGCCTTGACGGGGTTGTCGGACTCTCGATCGCGACACGGCCTGATTGTCTGCCCGATGATGTCGTCGAATACCTTGCCGAGCTGAATGAGCGGACATACCTTTGGGTGGAGCTCGGCCTGCAAACGGTTCATGAACGGACGGCCGCCCTAATCAACCGTGCGCATGATTATGACTGCTATGTCGAAGGTGTAAACAAGCTGAGAAAGCATGGCATCCGGGTCTGCTCCCATATCATTAACGGTCTGCCGCTGGAAGACTACGACATGATGATGGAAACGGCTAAAGCCGTTGCCGATTTAGATGTACAGGGAATCAAAATCCACTTGCTGCACCTTTTAAAGGGAACGCCGATGGTCAAGCAGTATGAAAAAGGCAAGCTGGCGTTTCTTTCCCAGGATGAGTATGTCAAGCTCGTCTGCGACCAGCTTGAAATTTTGCCGCCTGAGATGATCATCCATAGAATCACCGGCGACGGACCCATCGAGTTAATGGTCGGACCGATGTGGAGCGTCAATAAATGGGAAGTGTTAAACGCCATTAACGGCGAGCTTGAAATGCGCGGCAGCTATCAGGGAAAATGGTTTAAAAACACGAAAGAGGAAGCCCTGTCATGAAGCTGAAAAAAATCCTTCCATATGCAAAAGAACTGCTGAAAACGGCTGCTGGGGAAGGCGACATCGTCATCGATGCGACAATGGGAAACGGGCATGACACATTCTTTTTGGCCGAGCTGGTCGGAGAGAGCGGCCACGTCTATGCTTTTGACATTCAGGAAACGGCTCTTTTAAATACGGCCGAAAGGCTTGGAAACGAGTATAAAGACCGGGTGACATTGATTCAAAAAAGCCATGTTGAGCTCATCGCTTCGCTTCCTGAAGGCGTCTCAGGCAAGGTGGCGGCAGCCGTGTTTAACCTCGGGTATCTTCCGGGAGGAGACAAATCGGTGACGACAAAAAGCGAGTCCACCATCGCCAGCATCAAGCAGCTGCTCAACATCCTGAAAGATGAGGGATTGATCGTGCTGGTCGTCTACCACGGCCATCCCGAAGGAAAACGGGAAAAGGACGCCCTTCTCGAATTTTGCGCATCGCTCGACCAGGAGACGGCCCGGGTCCTCTGTTACCAATATTTGAACCAGCGAAACGATCCGCCGTTTATCATTGCGATCGAAAAGAAAGAAGCGGCCCAAAAGTGACAGCCTGAAAATCCTCCGTTTGGAGGATTTTTTTCATTCAAACATAATGTAGGCGATATCAAAATAAAATATGAAACACTTTTTATTTCGGAATTTTCCAAAAAAACCTCAAAAAAATGGAGGTGGTTTTGCTCTTTGTCACGAAATTGTTGAAATCACATGTAAAAATACGGAGGGATTCGCTTGAAAAAATTTATCGCTTATCAAATTTTGATCGCACTCGCCATTGGAGCAGTTATCGGACACTTTTTCCCTGATTTCGGAATGGCGCTGCGCCCCGTCGGAGACGGATTTATCCGTTTGATCAAAATGATCGTCGTTCCGATCGTTTTTTCTACAATCGTCATCGGAGCGGCCGGAAGCGGAAGCATGAAAAAAATGGGCAACCTCGGCATCAAGACGATTATTTGGTTTGAAGTGATTACGACCATCGTGCTCGGACTCGGGCTGCTGTTGGCCAATGTGTTAAAGCCAGGCATCGGCCTTGACCTCTCCCATTTGGCCAAAAAAGATATCGACGAGCTCTCGGGCTATACGGAAAAAGTAGTCGACCTTAAACAAATGATCCTCGATATTATACCTACCAACATCGTTGACGTCATGGCCAGAAACGATTTGCTTGCCGTGATCTTCTTTGCGATATTGTTCGGCGTCGCAGCTGCCGGGATCGGCAAAGCCTCAGAACCTGTCATGAAATTTTTTGAATCTGTTGCCAATATCATGTTCAAGCTGACGCAGATGGTAATGGTCACAGCCCCTATCGGCGTGCTTGCCCTTATGGCCGCATCTGTCGGCCAATACGGCATCGAGCTTCTGCTTCCTATGTTAAAATTGGTCGGCACCGTCTTTCTCGGACTGTTTATCGTTCTTTTTGTGTTGTTTCCGCTCGTCGGTCTTATTTTTAAAATTAAATATTTCGAAGTTCTGAAAATGATTTGGGATTTGTTCCTGATCGCGTTTTCCACGACGAGCACGGAAACGGTGCTGCCGCAGCTGATGGACCGCATGGAGAAATACGGCTGTCCGAAACGGGTCGTTTCCTTCGTTGTTCCATCAGGCTTATCGCTGAATTGCGACGGCTCCAGCCTGTATTTGTCGGTCGCCTGTATCTTTTTGGCGCAGGCTTTCAATATAGACATGAGCATTTCGCAGCAATTGCTCATGATGCTCGTGCTTGTGATGACAAGCAAAGGGATCGCCGCCGTGCCATCGGGATCGCTCGTCGTCCTTCTGGCTACCGCCAACGCAGTCGGCCTTCCCGCCGAAGGAGTCGCGATTATCGCAGGTGTGGACCGCGTCATGGACATGGCGCGAACCGGCGTTAACGTCCCGGGTCATGCTGTCGCCTGCATCGTTGTTTCAAAATGGGAAAAAAGCTTCCGGTATAATGAGCGCTTTGTGCTTGAAAAACAATACCGGACGGAAAGCTTATAAACGACAAAGGCTCAAACCGATCATCGGTTTGAGCTTTTCTTTACGAGCTTTTCATCCATGGCATTTTTTGAATTTTGCGGTATGCCCTGCCGTTAATATAGAAAAAGAAAGACGTTTTGCCGCTCGCTTTGATCAGTTTTTTCGCAAGCCTGCCGATTTCCTTCTGGCCTGCTACTTTATCATCAGACAAATAAACGCCCAACAGGCCCCTGTTGATCAGGCGGTGAAAATTTTCATGCGGAATGCCGTGCAAATGCTCATCCGCCATTTCAATAAAATATTCAAGCCTTTCCATCATTTCTGAATGTGATGAATAATAGGTGCAAAAATTCAAATCGCCTCCGATTAAATCTTCCTCTTGATCAATCAGATAATCAAGCAGGATGTGCAGTCCCTGTATGTACGGAAAATAGCTGTCACGGATTTTTCCGGCCATCGATTCGGTAAAATCCGGCCGAACCGAATAAGATACCAAACAAAAAATACCGAGCGTCGAACCTGCACACGCTGAAAATTCATACCATTCCATTTCAGGCAAAGCGGATTTATATTTGTTAAACCAGGCTTCAAGGCGCGGCACCCGTTCGTGCTCAATGACATGTTTATGAACTTGGAGATCGCAGTAGTAGCTGCAAAGCTCAAGCAGATGTTCCTTGATCAAGCCGTAGTTTTCAATATCAGCCAGAACATTCTGGCAGGTTTTGACTAATTCGTGCAAGTAGCCGCCATCTTCTTGATCCTCTCTGAACTGGTAATAGTTTTTCAGGTCCGCTCCCACAGTTAGAGCGTCTTTCATTGACTGGTGAAGCATGGCGAAATCGTCCGGGTCAAGTGAGGTGCTGCGGTCGCATAAATTATCAAGATAGTCGCTTATCGTCTGATATGCGGTAATAAACCGGATCGACTGCTCGATCTGATCTCCGGACAATAGCGCCAATATGCCGCCTCCTTCACAGTGGAAGGTCTTCTGTCTGATGCTTGCCGTCGCCTGCAGCTTCAGCTCGGAATTTTTAATGTTTTCTGCCTTGGTCCGCCATTTGTCTAATTCCTGATGGACCAGTGGAAAAACCTCTCTGTATACTTTTGCCATTAATCCCAACGGATGCTCCGGTACTGACAAAGAATGCACCTCCATTAAGTGATGTATTGATCTGCAAACGCTTTTGCCGCTTTAAACACGTCCTCCCGTTCCGGCTCGTTGAAGATTTCGTGATACAAGCCCTCCCACTCTCTGTACGTCTTATTATAAGATGCCAGCTGATCAAACCATTTGACCACCATTTTTTTGTCTACAAGAAAGTCTGTTCCAGCCTGCATGACAAGCAAAGGGATGTCGAGAAACGCGTCCGTCGGCTCCATCGCGCTTTTCACAGCTTTTAAAATCTCTTGGTACCATCTGACGGAAACTTTTGTGATGTATAATGAATCATTGATGTCCATTTCGATGACTTCTTTATTTCTCGTTGCTTTATCCGGGGTAATTCCGGATTCAAACATTATGGACGGAGCTACGACATTGAGCCCTTTGGCGATTACGTCCATGAATTTATTCGGCTTTAATTGCAGCCCAAGACAAGGGGATGATAAAATGATACCGGCAACGGCTTTCCCATGCTGCTTGAACCACTCAATCGCAACGAGTCCGCCCATGCTGTGTCCGAGAAGCAACACCGGCAGCTGAAACGCTTTTGCCTTGTCAACCCACTTGTCTACTTCATCAATATATTCTTGAAACGAGCGTATATGTCCTCTTGCTCTTGTCGATGTGCCCTGTCCAGGCAGATCGCCCATTACGACATGATATCCGGCTGAACGCCACATTTCGGATAACCATTTATACCGTCCATGATGTTCACAGGCCCCATGGACGATCACAATTGAAGCGACAGGTCTTTCCGCTTCCATGCACCACATGCTTTGACCACCTCACGCTATTTTTTAAAAAACAGGGAATGAAAGGATGGAACTTATGATCTACCCTTATAAACATACTGAACCAATGATACATGAAACAGCATTTGTTGCCGACAACGCGTGCATCACCGGAGATGTCACGATCGGGGAGTACTCATCCATCTGGTTCTCCTCCGTTATCCGCGGGGATGTCGCGCCTGTCCGGATCGGAAAAGGCGTCAATATACAAGACCTTTCTTGTCTGCATCAAAGTCCGAACCGCCCCCTCTTGATCGAGGATGGCGTAACGGTCGGCCATCAGGTCACACTGCATAGCGCTGTGATTCGAAAGCATGCCCTTATCGGAATGGGGTCGATTATCCTCGACGAAGCCGAAATCGGCGAAGGCGCCTTTATCGGTGCTGGCAGCCTTGTCCCGCCCGGCAAAAAAATACCGCCGTTTCATCTCGCTTTCGGGAGACCCGCCAAAGTCATTCGTCCGTTAACCGACAATGACAAACAGGATATGGAAAGAATTCGCAAAGAATATATTGAAAAAGGACAATACTATAAGTCCCTTCAAAAGAAAGACTAGCTTTGCTACAACTTTACCATTTTTTTCGCCATAAATTAAGCGAAAACCTTTTTTGGCCGTCTTAAGCCCAGTGCTTACGGCTTTTTTTCATTTCCGAATTCTTTACAAATACTTATCATTTTCTAAACATTGATTTTTTACAATAAAAGTGAGCTACCATTCGTCTAAGGAGGTTTTAACGCTGAATAAACTGACACGCATGTACAACTTTGAATGCAAAATGTTCCTCGGTATGAACAGCTTATTTGAGCAAAAAGCATTAAATCGATACTTCCGCTCTTCGACCCATTTAGGGGGAGCTTTTTGCACGATTTTCACTTCACTGGCGCTGATCGTTTTCGGCAAAGGAAACATTCGTCTCGCCGGAGCCGCTGGAGCCCTGGCCCTCCTTGTCAGCCATCTGCAGGTTGTGCTTATGAAAAAGCTCTTCCCGAGAAAACGTCCGTATATGACGCTGAAACAAACCAAGGTATTACACAATCCGTTAAAGGATCATTCGTTTCCATCCGGGCATACGACTGCTGTATTTTCCGTGATTACACCGCTAATCGTATTCTTTCCGTTACTTGCACTTTTATTAATCCCTGTCGGAATCACAGTCGGACTCTCCAGAATCTATCTCGGTCTGCATTATCCGTCAGATGTGCTGGCCGGCATGGTGCTCGGCATTTCAGTCGGACTGCTGTCATGTATGGTCATATAAAACGTTTCTTCCAGATTGACAAAAAAACAACCACCAGGAGGGGAAACGATGAAAATCGCGATTTTCACCGACACATTTACGCCCGATGTCAACGGCTGCGCCAGGACTTTAAAAAAGTACACGGACTACCTGGAGGCGAGAGGTATCCCATTTAAAGTGTTTGCACCCGAAAGCACGCATGAAACACAATTTTCAAGCAGTATCCGCCGTTTCACCAGTTTGCCGTTC
The DNA here is from genome assembly GCF_033261025.1 of Bacillus sp. KICET-3. NCBI lineage: Bacteria > Bacillati > Bacillota > Bacilli > Caryophanales > Bacillaceae > Bacillus > Bacillus sp. KICET-3. The sequence goes on from NZ_CP137345.1 coordinate 3,516,304, forward strand.
TTCTTATACCCCGAGTGCAGACTCGCTCTCCCCAACCTCTTGAAAATGAAATCAGAGCTTCATACCTTCCATCCTGATCTTATTCATATCGCGACACCTTTCAATATCGGCCTTGCGGGGCTGAAATATGCAAAAAAACAGAACATCCCCATCGTAGGCTCGTATCATACCGATTTTGACCAGTATCTTGCCTATTATGACCTGCACATGTTTTCCAAACTTTTATGGAAGTATATGCATTGGTTTTATAAACCTTTTCAAAAAATCTTTGTTCCTTCAAATGAAACATTGCGGCAGTTAAAGGCAAAACAGTTCAAAAATCTATCCATTTGGAAACGCGGAGTGGACTGCTCTTTATTCCATCCAGATTTTCGCTCCGGAAAAGTGCGGGAGCAATATGGAATAAAAGAAAAATATCTTTTGAGCTATGTCGGCAGGCTCGCGCCTGAAAAAGACCTGGAAACGCTGTTAAAGATCGCGGACCACCCAGCATTGCAAAAAGATGTTCACTGGCTCATCGCAGGAGACGGACCATTAAAAAAAGAACTTGAGAAACGCGCTCCCGTCAATATGACATTTGCCGGCTATGTAAAAGGCAAAGAGCTATCAAGCATTTATGCGAGCTCGGATTTGTTTGTATTTCCTTCTCCGACAGAAACCTTCGGGAACGCCGGCCTTGAAGCGCTCGCCTGCGGAACGCCTGTAATCGGAGCGGACGCCGGCGGCCTGAAAGACTTTATTCAAAACGGAAGGACCGGTTTCCTTGCGGAGCCAAAAAATCCGGAAGCATTTGCCTCACATGTTTTGCATGTCCTCTCCAATGCTTCTTTGAAGCAGCGGATGGAACACGAAGCGCGAAGCTATGCCCTCACCCAATCGTGGGATGCCATTTTTGACAATCTTCTCGCCGGGTGTGAAGAGGTGCTGGCCGACTATCCAAGAGAAAAGCCTGCTTAAAAATAGAAAAAAGGTTTTCGATTGCTCGAAAACCTTTTTCATCTGCTTACACGATAATGACTTCCTTAGGCTGGTGATTTAATTCTTCCGGTACGTAGCGTTTTTCAACGAAAATGCTGTGCCAGATCATAAAGATGAGAACCGTCCAGATTTTTCTGCTGTTATCCGCTTTGTTGGCGCAATGGTCTTCAAGAAGCTGAAGCACATAATCTTTATGAATATATGCATCTGTTTGGCTTTCTTTAATAATGCCCACAGCCCAATCATGCATTTCATTTTTCAGCCAGTGGCGGATCGGCACAGGGAAGCCCAGCTTTTTGCGGTTTAGTACATGATCAGGAACGATGCCTTCGGCCGCTTTTCTAAGCAGATACTTTGTTGTGCCGTTTTTTGTTTTCAGTTCTTCCGGAATTTTTGAAGCCGCTTCAAACACGACTTTGTCCAAAAATGGAACGCGAAGCTCGAGCGAATTAGCCATCGTCATTTTATCTGCTTTCAACAGGATGTCGCCGCGGAGCCATGTGTGAATGTCAACATACTGCATTTTGTTGATCTCGCTATATGACTTGCTTTCTTCAAAATACGGCTTTGTCACATCACAATATGTGAGGTTTTTGTCATATTGACGAAGAAGCTTCGATTTCATGCCTTCTTCAAAGATCTTCGCATTGCCGATATATCTCTCTTCAAGAGGCGTGCAGCCCCTCATTAAAAAGCTTTTTCCTTTCATGCCCTCAGGCATCGCGGAAGCGACACGCAGAAGCATCTTTTTCAAAGGAGACGGAATCCGTTCGAACGGTTTCAATGACAGCGGCTCGCGGTAAATATTATAGCCGCCGAAAAGCTCATCCGCCCCTTCTCCGGATAAGACGACCGTCACTTGTTTTTTCGCTTCCTTCGCGACAAAATACAAAGGAATCGCGGCAGGATCTGCTAGGGGATCATCCAAGTGCCAGACGATCTTCGGAAGCTCTTTCATGTATTCTTCAGGTGAAATGATCGCGCTGTAGTTTTCTACGCCGACCTTCTCGGCAGTTTCTTTCGCCACGTCAACTTCACTGAAGCCCTCGTGCTCAAAACCGACGGAGAATGTTTTTAAATTCGGATGAAATTGTTTGGCAACGGACACGATAAAGGAAGAATCAATACCGCCTGAAAGGAATGAGCCGACAGGCACGTCGCTTCTCATGTGAACCTTGACGGAATCAAAGATGGCATCTCTTACTTCCTGGACAAGCTTGTCCTCTTCCGACTGCACAGGCTTAAATTGAACTTTCCAATATGTTTTAAATTGAATATCTTCATTTGGGCGAAGCGTAAACTGCTGGCCCGGTCCCACTTTTTGCACCTTTTTATCAAGCGTTTCAGGCTCAGGTACAAATTGGAATGATGTATACTGCTGAAGCGCCTTTTCATTGAACTCCAAATCAGCGCCGACAGGCATCAGGCTTTTTCTTTCTGATGCGAAGTAAACGTGTCCGTCCGTTTTTGTAAAATAAAGCGGTTTGATCCCAAACGGATCGCGCGCGCCGTATAAAAGCTGCTCTTTTTTATCCCAGATCAAAAATGCAAACATTCCCCGCAGCTTTGATGCCGCCTCTTGTTTATAGTGACGGTATGTCGCAAGGAGAACTTCCGTATCTGAATCGGTATTAAATTCGTAACCTTTTGAGAGAAGCTCGTCTTTTAATTCTATATAATTATAAATTTCTCCATTAAAAATAATCCAGTATGAATCATCTTCATATGACAGAGGCTGTCCTCCGTTTTCAACGTCAATGATGCTCAGCCTTCTAAATCCGAAGCCTACATGTTCATCATGATAGTACCCATCATCGTCGGGACCGCGGTGTACAATCATTTCATTCATTTGCTTAATTAATTCTTCCTGGCCTGCTGTCTCGGATGATGGGCGATGATTGAATACCCCTACAAATCCACACATAGTATTGCCTCCGATTTTTTAAGATTTCATGCAGATCGTTCTGCTGCATTATTAGACATGTATTTAAAGAAAACGTTTCAAAAAACTTGAAAAATGTTCACATTAGAATACTTGCTTTCTACAATCAAACAACAATATTAAATCTGGATATTTTTCAAGTTTCAAAAAATCCGCGTGTTTATGCCATCGAAAAATAAAGCCGCTTATAAGTAAGCGGCTATGCGATTATTCCCCTAATGCCTCTTTGCGCAGCTGGTCTGCTTTGTCTGTACGCTCCCAAGGCAGATCAAGATCAAGGCGTCCGAAATGACCGTAAGCTGCCGTCTGTTTGTAGATCGGACGGCGCAAATCAAGCATTTTGATGATGCCGGCAGGTCTTAAATCAAAGTTTTTACGGACAACTTCGATCAATGTCTCTTCGCTCGCTTTTCCAGTGCCGAACGTATCGATTGAAATGGACACCGGCTGTGCGACGCCGATCGCATAGGCAAGCTGCACTTCACATTTATCGGCAAGGCCTGCTGCCACGATGTTTTTCGCTACATATCTCGCTGCATAAGCGGCTGATCTGTCAACTTTTGTCGCGTCTTTACCGGAAAACGCTCCGCCTCCGTGGCGAGCATATCCGCCGTAAGTGTCGACAATGATTTTTCGTCCTGTCAAGCCTGCATCGCCTTGCGGTCCTCCGATGACAAAACGGCCTGTCGGGTTAATAAAATATTTTGTATTTTCATCGATCAGGTCTTTCGGAACAACCGGATTAATCACATATTCTTTTAAATTGCGCTGAATCTGCTCAAGTGAAATTTCCGGATGGTGCTGTGTTGAAATGACGATTGTGTCGATGCGCACCGGTTTATTATTCTCATCATACTCGACTGTCACCTGTGTTTTTCCGTCCGGACGCAAGTATGGAAGAATTTCCTCTTTGCGCACTTCAGTCAAACGGCGGGATAATTTATGAGCAAGGGAAATCGGAAGAGGCATGAGCTCATTTGTTTCATTACAAGCAAAACCGAACATCAAGCCTTGGTCTCCGGCTCCGATCGCTTCGATTTCAGCGTCGCTCATCGCTCCCTCGCGAGCTTCAAGCGCCTGGTCAACCCCCATCGCAATATCGGGAGACTGCTCATCTATCGACGTTAACACCGCGCATGTTTCAGCATCAAAGCCGTACTTTGCGCGCGTGTAGCCAATTTCTTTAATCGTTTCACGAACCGTTTTCGGGATATCCACATATGTGGATGTTGTAATTTCACCGCTTACCAGCACCAATCCGGTTGTCACAGATGTTTCGCATGCAACGCGGGCATTCGGATCTTTCTTTAAAATTTCGTCTAATATACTATCCGAAATCTGATCGCAAATTTTGTCCGGATGTCCCTCCGTAACTGACTCTGATGTAAATAACCGACGATTTTTGCTCATGTATGTTTCCTCCTGTATATGAAGATCAGCCGTGATCTTAAAGTATGATACGGAACTCGTCTCTCTTAATTATATGACGATACTCGGGCTTCATACTCTCTCATCCTGAAAGAATTTTTCATTGTCGTTGCGGGACCCTAAGCCGGACCTCCCGTTTCGCGGGAGCGGCTGTAGCATCTCCTTTCGCCCAGATACTCGGCTAAAACCCTTCACTTATATGTGAAAAACGCCCAGTACCTTCCTCTTAAAGGCATGATTTTTTTAGCAATTTTTGTATGCTGATTTATGCAATAAAAAAACCTTTTCCTGTTCACTGAGGAAAGGGTCTGGTAGTGCGTACCTTTCACTCTTATCGCTCAAGGTATTTTAAAACCTTGCATCAGGTTAGCACCGTAGTTGTCTCAATACTGTGTTACATCTTTTATGATGAAGAGAAACCGGTTGCTGGGCTTCATTGGGCCTGTCCCTCCGCCAGCTCGGGATAAGAGTATCCGTTCAATGAAATATCTTATCTTAAAATGACTTGTCATGTCAATATTAGTTGAAATAAATTTGCACACTGAATGTAAAGAAAAAACCCGAACGAATTTTGATAAACGGTATAGACTATAAGATGAAATGTGTTATACTATTTCTACATTAATGTTATACACATTAAAAAACACGCAAAGGAAGGTTTTTTATGAACTCTGTAGATGCAACTGCCGATTTACAATCGTTATTGTCAGGCAAAAACGTTCAAATTAATTTATCCGTTCCCCATTTGGTTGAAAAAGTTCTCGAGCGCAAAGAGGGGATTTTAACATCTTCAGGAGCCGTGCGGGCGACGACCGGTACATATACCGGCCGCTCACCGAAAGACAAATTCATCGTAGAAGAAGAAAGCGTAAAAGGGAAAATCGACTGGGGCGCTGTCAACCAGCCGATTTCGGCAGAAGCGTTCGACCGGCTCTACACAAAAGTCGTCAACTATTTAAAGGAACGCGATGAATTATTTGTATTTGAGGGTTTTGCAGGCGCAGACGAAAAGTATCGGCTTCCGATTACAGTGGTCAATGAATTCGCCTGGCACAACCTGTTCGCAAGACAGCTGTTCATCAGACCCGACGGAGCCCGCCAAATGACGGCTGAGCAGCCTTTTACGATTCTTTCCGCGCCAAACTTCAAAGCCGATCCCCTGCTTGACGGCACAAGATCGGAAACATTCATCATCGTATCGTTTGAAAAACGGACCATTTTAATCGGGGGGACAGAATACGCCGGAGAAATGAAAAAATCGATTTTTTCGATTATGAACTATCTTCTTCCCGAACGAAACATATTGCCGATGCACTGTTCTGCCAACATTGGCGAGGAAGGCGGCACAGCTCTCTTCTTCGGCTTGTCGGGCACGGGGAAAACGACGCTTTCCGCAGATCCGAACAGAAGGCTGATCGGAGATGATGAGCACGGCTGGTCAAGTACGGGGATTTTTAATATTGAGGGCGGCTGCTATGCAAAATGCATTCATTTAAGCGAAGAAAAAGAGCCCCAAATTTACCGGGCGATCCGCTTCGGCTCCGTTCTGGAAAATGTCGTGGTGGACAGCGATACAGGGGAGCCGGACTATGATGACGCATTTTACACAGAAAACACGAGAGCCGCTTATCCGATCGATGCGATCGATAACATCGTCAAACCGAGCATTGCCGGACATCCGACAACGATTGTATTTTTAACGGCAGATGCCTTCGGAGTCCTGCCTCCGATCAGCAAGCTGACGAAAGAACAGGCGATGTACCACTTCTTAAGCGGGTATACGAGCAAGCTTGCCGGGACGGAGCGCGGAATCACCTCTCCTGAAGCAACCTTCTCAACCTGCTTCGGTTCACCGTTCCTTCCGCTTCCGGCTCATGTATATGCGGAAATGCTCGGAAAGAAAATTGACGAACACGGCGTCAGCGTGTTCCTTGTCAATACAGGATGGACCGGCGGTGGCTACGGCGTCGGGGAAAGAATGAGCCTGGCCTATACGAGGGCTATGGTGCGGGCCGCGATCGAGGGGGATTTGGACAATGCGGAGATGAGAACAGACCGGATTTTCGGCCTGCATACCCCAGTACACGTACCAGGCGTCCCTGACCAGGTGCTTGAGCCTGCCAAAACGTGGGCGAATGAAAAAGAATACGCAGAAAAAGCGATACACCTGGCAAACGAGTTTAAAAAGAACTTCAAAAAGTTTTCCAATACAGGAGACCTCGAAAGAACAGGAGGCCCGTTTGTTTAATGGAACACCCGCAGCAGCGTAATCATACGCTGCTGTTATTTCAAACTGGAATTTTTTGAATTTTCAATAAAATAACGCTTTCATATGATAATATTTTTAAAAAACATTTGTATATTTCAGGAGGACACTTCTATGGAATTTGGATTGCTGCCGAGGATTATCACGGCAATTGTTCTTGGTGTTATCATTGGAAGCTTTGCACCGCTCTGGTTTGTCAAAACCGCCGCCACGTTTAATGACATGTTTGGGAACTTTATTCAATTTGTCATTCCTTTTATCATTCCAGGAATTGGGCAGATCGGCCGCGGCGCGGGGAAAATTCTCGGGATTACCGCGGGCATCGCCTATGCCTCAACCATTATTGCGGGCCTCTTGGCGTATCTGGCTGGATCAAACCTGCTTCCCGCCATTATTTCCGGTCAGCAGCTGCAAGAGTTTAAAAATCCGGAAGAAGTCCTGCAAAGCGGATTTTTTACAATTGAAATGACGCCCTTTATGAGCATCATGAGCGCGCTCATTTTCGCTTTCATTATGGGGATTGGAATTACCTATCTGCCAGGCAAAACGCTTAAAAATGCATTTAATGAATTTCAGACAATTGTTATATCTGGCACAGGACAGCCTGGGAACGGCCACGAATGTCACCGGGGACGGCGCTCTCACGATGCTCATTCACAGACTGACTTCAAAAAATGGGGTTGGAAAAGAAGAGGATGCACCTGCATAATCATACAGAAAAGCCAAGGACGTCCTATACGACCTTGGCTTTTTTGCTTAGTTCGTGGAATTTAAAGAAACGAGTCTATATGTTAAATGAGTGCGTCCTTCCGACCATTCCAGACGCTCCGCACGGGCTGTCCCTGTCACATCACCGCTCTTCGTCTTTCTCACTTCTATCGGCACATGAAGAGGGTAAACCCGATAGCCTTCTTTTTCAAGCGTAAACAAATTTTCCTCGACCCGCGTTTCTTGTCCTTTTGTTACGATCATCGTATTAAATTCTACTGGCATTCCCACCTGAAATCCCCCTCCTTTTTACTCTGTTCACTTTAGTTTACCATAGCTTGTCCATTACCTGCTTTTCATCCACTGCGCAAGCTTCCTCACAATCCGTCTGTTTTCTTTTGGAGGAAAGTAGTGTGTGAATGAATGAAAATACCACGTTTCAACCGGTTTGTTTCTTTTGATCAATTCCCGTTCAAAGCGTCTGGCGTGCTCGATCGATACATTTTGGTCCTTTGCACCATGGATCAGCAATATCGGCGCTTCTATCCTTGCGATTTTGTCAAACGGCGTCCTTCGCGCATATGCTTGCGGAACTTTTTCAGGCGTGCCGCCTATGACCCGTTTCATCATCCGCCGCAAATCTTTACGCTCCCGATAGGTCAGAACCATATCGCTGACTCCTCCCCATGACACAAATGAAGCGGCCGCCGATTTCATTTGGATGGCCGTCAAAATGCCCATGATTCCGCCTCTTGAGAATCCGAATATATGAACCCGCCGATCCTTCACAAGCTCGTGATTCTGAAGGAATCGGAAAGCGGCAAATGCGTCTTCCCGGTCATCCCCGGCAAAGTCTTCATTGCCTTCACCGCCCTGGTTGCCCCTGTAATACGGAGCAAAGACGACAAATCCTTGTACGGCGAATTGAACGATTCTGCCGGGTCTGACCATCCCGACGCTTTTGATCCCGCCCCGCAAATACAGAAATCCGTCATAGCGGCCGGGCGCGGCCGGTTCAGCCAACAGGCCCTTGACTTTAAGCCCCTGTGACAAATATGTGACGGTAAACAGGCGAATCTGTTTATTCGGTGACGGGAACCTGGTTTTTTCTAACAACATTGTTTGTTCACCTCTTAATCCGCAGTCGTCCCTCACACCTGTTTTGTATTTAACATAAACTATTTTATGCCGAAAGCAACCGAAATCAAAGGAGGGAAATCGGTTTGAAGCGTTTCTTTTTTATGATAGTATCCTTCACCCTGATGCTGTTTATCCTCGTTGCATGCGGCGGACAAAAAGCAGAGAAGGTCCGGCTGGCAGAAGTGACCCGTTCTGTTTTCTATACGCCATTATATATCGCCATATCTGAAGATTTCTTTAAGAAAGAAGGCTTGGATGTCGAGCTGAAAACAACGTGGGGCGGCGATAAAACCATGACGGCCCTGCTATCGAACGGCGCGGATATCGCGCTTGTCGGTTCTGAAACTTCGATCTACGTCAATGCCCAAGGCGCAAGCGACCCAATCATCAATTTCGCGCAGCTCACCCAAACGGATGGAACGTTCCTCGTCGCCCGCGAAAAAACGGATCACTTCAGCTGGGAACAGCTGAAGGGCAAAACCTTCCTCGGACAGCGGAAAGGCGGAATGCCTCAGATGGCCGGAGAGTTTGTCTTAAAACAGAAAGGCATTGATCCGAAAAAAGACATCGATTTGATTCAAACGATCGATTTTGCAAATATCCCAAACAGCTTTGCTTCCGGAACCGGCGATTATGTTCAGCTTTTCGAACCGCAGGCCTCAATTTTTGAAAAAGAAGGCATCGGCCGCATTGTCGCCTCCTTCGGCAAAGAATCCGGACGGATTCCCTATACGACATTTATGGCAAAAGCAAGCTATTTAAAGAAAAACGAGGCTACCGCTGAAAAATTCACCCGTGCGATCTATAAAGCACAGCAATGGATCGAGTCGCACTCCTCAAAAGAAGCCGCTCTCAGCATCCAGGACCAGTTTAAAGATACGGAGCCTTCGATTCTTGAATCCTCAATCGAACGGTATAAACAGCAAAAATCCTTTGCGCAAAATCCGATTTTGGATGAAAAGGAATGGAATCAGCTTCAAACCATTATGGATGAAGCCGGTGAGCTGCCGAAATACACCTCCCATCAGAAACTGGTCAATACAAAGATTGCCGAAAAGGTCACAAAAAATCACTAGGAGGTGGCCGCATTGTCTTTTTTGCAAGTTCAGGATATCACGCATACTTATTTCTCTCTGAAAGAAAAAACAGCAGCGCTTGAGAATATCAGCTTTGAAGCGGAAAAAGGCGAATTTGTGTCATTTCTCGGTCCGAGCGGATGCGGCAAAACGACGCTGCTTTCGATCATCGCCGGGATCATTTCCCCCACAGCGGGACGCGTCTTGATCGACAGCCGCACGCCTGATGAAAAAGATCTGCATATTGGCTATATGCTGCAGCAGGACTATTTATTTCCCTGGAAAACGATTGAAGAAAACGTCTTGATTGGTTTGCAGATTTCGAAAAAACTGACGCCCGAATCGAAAAAATCCGCTTTGGATCTATTGGCAAAGCTCGGACTGTATCAAGTTGAAACAAAGTATCCGAAGGAGCTTTCCGGCGGGATGAGGCAGAGAGCTTCTCTCGCCCGCACACTTGCCGTCGACCCCGACATTCTGCTGCTGGATGAACCCTTTTCAGCCCTTGACTATCAGACAAAACTGAACCTTGAAGATTTGGTTTTCAACACATTAAAAACGTATCAAAAAACAGCCGTTCTCGTCACCCATGATATCGGCGAGGCGATTGCGATGAGCGACCGGATTTTACTGTTTTCAAAACAGCCCGGAACGATCCATAAAACCTTTACAGTCCCTGAATCTCTTAAAGGGATGACACCTTTTGATGCCAGGCAGGAACCGGAATTCCAGGTCCTGTTTCAGACCATATGGAAGGAGCTCAATCACCTTGAACAACATCAGACAAAAAGTTGATTTCCTTCATCAGGAATTTTTAAAGCAGCAGCAGGCGGAAAAAAGGCGGGTCCGTTTTTATCAGGCTGCGATTTTCATCGTTTTTTTCGCCCTGTGGGAAACGGCCAGCCGCATGGCATGGATCGATCCGCTTATTTTCAGCTCCCCTTCAGCCGTCTGGGCGCTTTTCCTGGAGAAAATGGGCGACGGTTCATTGCCCGGGCACATCGGTGTAACCGTATTTGAAACGATACTCGGCTTCCTCTTTGGAACCTTGCTCGGAACTTTTCTGGCTGCTCTTTTATGGTGGTTTCCGCGGCTTTCCAACATATTGGATCCCTATCTCGTCGTCCTTAATGCGATGCCAAAGGTCGCACTGGGCCCCATCCTGATCGTCGCCATCGGTCCGAGTCTAACAAGCATCATTGCCATGGGCGCCATTATCAGCGTCATTATTACCACAATCGTCGTCTATACGTCCTTTCAGGAAATTGATGAAAATTACATCAAGGTTATGAAAACATTCGGTGCGAAAAAAAGCGAGATTTTTAAAGAAGTGATTCTTCCCGCTTCAATTCCGACGATCATTTCCGCGTTGAAAGTGAATGTCGGGCTGAGCTGGGTCGGCGTGATCGTGGGGGAATTTTTAGTATCCGCCCAGGGCCTCGGCTATATGATCATATACGGATTTCAAGTCTTTAACTTCACCCTTGTGATGCTGAGTCTCCTGATCATCGCCGTATTTGCAACGATCATGTACCAATGTGTCGAGCTTTTGGAAAGAAAATGGATGAAAGGGAGAACGTAATTAGAAAAGGCCCTGCTGATTGGCAGGGCCTTCTATTCGATCATACCGTCTTTTTTCAGCTTCTCAAGGCTGATTTGGAGAACGGAGTCTTTCATGATAAAACTGTATTTTCTGTTCTTTGCAATATCCCCGGGCAGGCTGTTCAGCAAAACAGGACCTTTCGTCTCATAATACGTCTCCTGTTTTTCAATCTTATCAATCTCAGCAAAATATATATTCTTAATAATTACTTTTTCCCTGCCAAGGACTTTATATTGGCCGATATATGTCAGCTTCTTTACAGCAGCCCCCGTCTCTTCCTTCACTTCCCGCAAAGCGGCTTCCTCGGCGTTTTCAAAGGGCTCTACTTTACCTCCGGGAAATTCGTATCCCCTATCCTGGTGATTTGTTAAAAGCCACTGGTTTTGATATCGGCAGATCACCCAAACATGCTTTGGAGCCTGTGAAAAGGGATGGTCATCAAAGGAGAGCTGAACTGTATTACGGTAAAAGTCTTTAAATTCGTACATCTTAATCCCTCTAATCCGTTTCCTCGCTTCTTCCACTCATCATATCACATATCCGTTTTTTCGGTAGTCTTTTTGTACATTTGCCAAACGAAATCACTGTAAATTTTCATTTTATTGTTTCACAAAATGGCGCGGCTTAAAACACTTTCGCAAACATCCGTCTTTTTTAAACATCAAAAAGTCGGATAGAAAAGAAACCTTTCGCGCACCTCCCGCGTAATTATATTGATCCCATCGTTTGATAACTTGAATATACGATCAAATCGTCTGATGAAAGGACAAGCCGGACATTTACCGGCAGACCGGCCGAACGAAACATTTACCCACTATCATGTTTGAAGGAGATGTCACCATTGGGTTTCTACTTGGATACAGTACAAGAACTAACATTAAAAGCTGAAGGGAGCGGGCGTTTTTTTGCAAAGAAAGGGGCCATGATCGCAGATCAGGGTCAATTGAAATACAGCAAACGGCTGCTCGGGACTAACCAGGGAAGCATAGTCAAACAAGTATTCAACCACATAAGCAGAAAAATAACGGGAGAAAATCTCGAAATGATGGAAGTAACCGGCCACGGAGTCTGTTATCTAGCTGACCAAAGCGATCACGTCACAGTCATTAACCTTGAGCCTAACGGGATTTGGCAGAGCGTCTGTGTCGAAAGCGAAGACCTGCTCGCTTTTACAGAAAGCTGCCATTACGGTGTCACGCCTGTCGGTGTCGGCGTTTTATCCCAAAAAGGGCTTTTTACTTCAAAGCTTTCATTTAACGGGGCGGGTGCCCAAGTCGCCGTTAAAACGGCCGGCAACCCGCTCATCCTGGAAAGCCCGTGCCGGGTCGACCCCGATGCAATCGTAGCCTGGACGGGTCCGGCTCCAAAAGTAAAATTAGATGTGAACTGGAAAACAATCATCGGACAAACTTCCGGTGAATCATATATGTTTGAATTTCAAGAACCAGGACAGATCGTCATTGTCCAGCCGTTTGAAAGACAGGCGGGCTTAAGAGTAGGGCTTGACGATCAGCGCTACCAGGCGCAAACCCAGGGCAGCGCCTGGCAGAACACGCGCCAAGGCATGACGAATCAGCCGGTGCACCAGCACGACCAGGGGCCGCACCGCCAAGAGCAGGGCGGCGGAATCGGCGATATCATCGGAAACCTTTTAAACAATAGAAGATAGCATGTTTAAAACCTCTCAGCGTGATTGAAAACCCTTGCAGTCTAGGAAGGCCTGCGCATCGGAGCGGAGCGAATGTTGGAATTCGTGAGCACCGACGCGCAGGCCTGACAACGAATGCGAGGGTTTGTCGGCGCGCTAAAACCTCTTCATAAAAGAAGAGGTTTTTTGCGCCATATCTCAATCAGCGGATTTGATATCACAAAGACCGTTCTCGCTGATAAACGATCTTGTTTCTTCATTGCCGAGACGGTAGAGCATCCCGTAAATATTCCTGCGAAGCTCATCCATTTTATCATTTGAGCTGTCATAATGGTATTCGACAGCCGGCACATGCGCACGGAAAAAGTTGATCCAATCCTGGGAATGCAGCTGGTCAAAATATTCTCTTAATATGATGATATCGTCATCGTCCGCCGAAATCTCGAATTCCCAGGGAGAAGCGCCGGAGTGCTGCGAAATCATTCCATCTTGAACTGAAATATAGTATGTCCTCTTTTCCAAAGTGATCATCCCTTTTTCCCGTTAGTATTGCCTGTTGTTTTAAAATGTTACGGTCCTCTTTGCAGTTTATTTTTAACGAATTCCTGAATATCCAAAAAGATTTGCGGGACAGGTATGCCCAGTGCGTGAGCAGTGCTCACAATCAAAAATGTTTCATACAAAATATAAAACACGATCGAAAAATCGCGGATCGAATTATCCGTCTGCAACAGTTGATCAAAAAAGTGCGCGACTGATATGAGAAAAAGCGTCACAAATTTTTTCGCCAATCTTGTAAACAAGCTCTTGATCGTAAATTGATCTTTCACACATTCGCTCAAACTTTTGCTGACAAACTCAATCCCCATTAACGTAATTAAAATTAAAAACAAATATTCAATTGCACCAAACAAAAATCCGAAAGCCGAAAAACCGATTGAAAATAGCGAAAAGATGCCTAAGTCTTTGTTCATGCGCTTCAACATCCTTTCAAACAAAACGTTTCATAGCTTATCCTATGAAAAGATGCTTTGAAAGGCTTGGATGAATTGTTTGACAATTCATAAAAAAGGCTTTAAAAAGAACGAAACTTCATGGAGAAAACAAAAAAGACCCGGCATCACCCGGGTCTTTCCTTCATCCCAAATATGATTTCAGCATCCAGTTGTGCTTTTCAATCGTTTGATGAATGGCGAGAAGCATGTCTCCCGTCGTTTCATCATTCACTTCATCAGCAAGCTCCATCCCGCTTTTCAGCTCTTCGGCCACCTTTAAAAAGTCGTTGTAAATCGCCTCTACCATCTGTTCCGCCGTCTCGCTGCCGTCCGCTTCTTTAATCGTCGAGATTTCAAGGCACTCTTTCATCGTTCCCACCGGAGAACCTTGCATGGCCAGCAGACGTTCAGCCAAATCGTCAATGTATTGAGCGGCTTCTGTATAAAGCTCTTCAAATTTTTCATGCAGTGTAAAAAAGTCTTTGCCTTTCACATACCAATGATAATTATGTAGCTTTACGTAAAGTACAGTCCAGTTTGCGACTTGTTGATTCACCGTTGTTTTCAATTTTTCCGACATACTCGATCGTCCTCCTTTTGGTTTACTTTTGGTTTACCCGTTTAGCTTGTACAGGAAACATTTCTTTTACTCCTAATTCATCCCCTTATATGGTAAACTATAGAAAAAGGACTTGGAGGTTTCTTTATGGTCTTCTGGATTGTCGCAGGCATTCTGATTACAGGCGCGGTTCTCGTATTATCACTGGTAACAACAGCCAAAGCATATGATTATCGGCACAAAATCGATCCCCTTCCACAGGGCCGCAGGATGGAGGAAGAAGAGACCGGTCAATGATGGTGGGCTTCTTCCTTATCATCTGTTTCCGGATCATTCTTCGGTGATCCTACTTTCATTTCCGTAACAGGCATTGTATGCTGCTTCTTTGCCGTGACATGGACCTGAATTTTATAAACTCCATCTTCAGGGAATGCTTTTTCCATACTGTAGATCCCTTTTCCATCATGCTTTGCTTTTTGAAGTTCGCTTTTCTCTTTGCTTCCCGACTTCCAAACTTCAAACTCGACTTCATCTGCATCTGTTACAGGCTCGTCCCCGTAAAGCACGGACGCTTTAATGACAGCCCTTTCATTTTTCGCCGCCTGCTTAGGCGCCGAAAGCTTTGCGGTCAGCACCTTGGGCTCCTCTGCCGACGTTGCCGGCTTGTCCGCCTGGCTGCAGGCGGATAGGCCGCCCAGTAACACCAAGAATATAAGCCATTTTCCCAAACGCATCCTATCACCCTTTTTCATATGATATACACATACTTAGTGTAGCAAAGTTCCGGCATTTATGGCATTATTTTCTTTGTGAACAAATCAAAAACCGGCTCCCATCTTCAAAAGATGGAGCCGGCTGTTTGAAAACCTTTATCCAAATACTTTTAATAAATCTTCCTTGCTTTGTGAAAGCCAAAAACGCATCATGCGTTTTGCACCTTCAAGATCATGAAGCTTAGCCTGGCCGCATTGCTTTTCATTGGCGGCAGGAATTTCCGTCACTTCAACGGCTTCCTTAAACGTATCTTCAAGCAAATCAACGATTTCCTCCGCTGTCGGCTCACCGCTCACCACAAGATAATAGCCTGTCTGGCAGCCCATCGGTGAAACGTCGATAATGTCAAAATGGTCGTATTTTTCAGCGTGAGTGCGGATCGTAAAGGCAAGCAGGTGCTCCAATGTATGAATCGTATCGGGTTTCATCGCCTGTTTATTCGGCTGGCAAAAACGGATATCGAACTTGTTAACAACGCCGTCCGTTCCCACTTTATGAACCCCGCAATGTCTAACATAAGGCGCTTTTACTGCATTATGATCTAGTTCAAAACTTTCAACTGAAGGCATTTCCATCTCTCCCCTCTTTCTACTCTTTTTGTATTATATCATACTTTGCCGGTATGTTTTTAGGTAAATGCTTTTTCATTTTGTATGATTTTCTCTTATATTATAATATGAAGAAAAAAAGGTGCTGAACACATGAAAACTCTTTTCCTTCTGATCATCCGTACGTATCAAAAATGGATATCGCCCGTTTTGCCGCCGTCCTGCCGCTTTTATCCGACTTGCTCGAATTACGGCCTTGAAGCGATCGAAAAACACGGCGCTCTCAAAGGAGGCTGGCTGACCATCAAACGGATTCTGAAATGTCATCCGTTTCACCCCGGCGGCGTCGATCCCGTGCCTGAAAAAAAGCAAAAGGATTAATGCTCTTCCGGATAGCCGTTGACGACAAGATCAAGTCGGCCTGTTTCAGGATCAATGACAAGTCCGTGAACAGGGACGTCCTGGGGCAGCAGCGGATGGTTTTTGATGACACTGACGCTGTCTCTGACACTATCCTCGACAGAGTCAAAGCTTTTCAGCCATTGTTCAAAATCGACGCCCGAATACTCCAGCGTTTCAATCCGCTCCTTAGGAATTCCGCGTTTGACCGCTTTTTCCAAAAAGCTTTTGCTTTTCAGCTTGCTCATTCCGCAGTCATAATGGCCGATAACGCATACTTCATCGGCGTTCAGCTCATAAACAGCGACAAGAATGCTTCTCATGATGCTCCCAAAAGGATGGGCAACAAGAGCGCCTGCGCTTTTGACGATTTTAACGTCGCCGTTCCGCATATTCATGGCGTGCGGCAGTAGCTCAACAAGCCTCGTATCCATACAGGATAGAATAACCACTTTTTTATCCGGGTATTTGCTCGTCTCATACTTTTTATAATCCTGCCGTTCAACAAACTGCTGGTTGAATTTTAGAATATTATCCAAAAGTTTCATGCTCGAATTCCTTTCTATACAATTTTTTATATCTAAATATAACATATAACTTCATTTTTTTTTTACTCGCCAACAAAAATCCCGCCATTAAATCGTAATATTTACGTTTTAACGGCGCTCTCTATAGCGTCAAGCTCTGATGTAAGGCGTTTCTATGAATGCATCAAAAAATTTCCCTCTTTTCAAATCGTAATTATTACGATACAATGATACAGGATTATTAAATCGGAACGATTTCAGTTTTTATGTTGAGAGGAGAAATACAATGAAAAAGACATTCGGATTAGCATCTGCATTCATTCTTGCTGCCGGATTAGCCGCGGGCTGCTCAAGCACGGGAGCTTCCGGCGATCAAAAAGACAACGGAAAATTGGACATTTACACGACTATTTATCCGCTTGAGGATTTCACTAAAAAAATCGGCGGGGAATATGTAAACGTCAAAAGCGTTTACCCTCCCAACGTTGAAGCTCACACTTATGAGCCAAGCTCCAAAACGATGGCAGAGATTTCAGAGGCAGATGCCTTCATTTATTCCGGCGTAGGCGTTGAGGGGTTCGCAGATAAAGCCGTGAACACATTAAAAGGCAGCGACGTCAAAATCGTTAAAGCGGGCGAAGGCATTGATCTTCTGTCACAGGAAGAAGAGCACGAAGAGCACGGGCACGAAGAGGAGTCCGCTCACGAAGAACATGATCATGCCCATGACCATGGTGAAGCCGAAGAACATGATCACGACCATGGAGATAAAGACCCGCACGTTTGGCTTGACCCTGTTCTTGCAGAAAAACTGGCGGAAAACATCAAAGATGAACTGGTCAAACTGGAACCCGAGCATAAAAAAACATTTACGAAAAACTATGAATCTCTAAAAAAGGATTTGAAACAGCTGGACCAAGACTTCAAACAAACTGTCGACCGCGCTGATAAAAAAGAGATCCTTGTCTCGCACGCAGCGTACGGCTACTGGGAAAAGCGCTATGGAATCAAACAAATGAGCGTGCTCGGCCTCTCACCGACAGAGGAGCCTTCCCAAAAAGAACTTGAAAATATCGTAAAAACCGCGAAAGAACACAATATCAAATATGTCATTTTTGAAAGCAACGTCAGCAGCAAAATCTCAGAGATCATTAAAAATGAAATCGGAGCGGAGAGCCTGACCATGAAAAACCTTGAATCCATCTCTAAAGAGGATAAAGAAAGCGGCAAAGACTATCTCACCATTATGAAAGAAAACCTGTCTGTATTGAAAAAAGCATTGTCAAATTAATCAAACGTAAAACACGCGCATTGCAGCGCGTGTTTTTTTGATTAATCCATATTAAATCTTTTCTTAAACTGTTCGACCCGTCCGCCTTTTTCATTGAATTTCTGTCTGCCGGTATAAAACGGATGGGTGTCGGAACTCACTTCGACTTTAATCACGGGATATGTTTTGCCGTCTTCCCATTCCGCCGTTTCAGAAGATGTTCTTGTTGAACGGCTTAGAAAACGGTATCCGCTGTTTACATCCTGAAAAATCACTTGATATGTTTTCGGGTGAATATTCGGCTTCATTCCTATTCCTCCTTTTTCAAAACGTAACAATTACGTTTTATTATAAACCATCAATTTCCTCTTGTCAAAAATTCGCGTTTACATTTTTTAAGCATAATAACAATTTTCCCATCAAAGAGGAAGAATAATCTAAATAAGGAGGTGAACAATAAAAGCAAAATGGTGTGAATGAAAGGTGGTTTTCCGGATGAATGATTTGATGTTCGCAAGGAGCCTATTCGGAACAACAATGGGATTCCATATTATTTTTGCTTCGCTCGGTGTCGGAATTCCTTTAATGATTTTGCTGGCTGAGCTGATCTATCAAAAAACAAAAGACCCCCACTACTCCATTATGGCGAAGAGATGGACAAAGGCCCAAGCGGTTTTGCTTGGAGTCGCCATTCCGACCGGAACGATTGCCGGAACCCAGCTCGCCCTGCTTTGGCCGGGATTCATGGAAGTCATCGGAAAAGTGATGTCCCTTCCATTTCAAATCGAAATATACGCCTTTTTTGTCGAGGCTTTATTTATGTCGATTTATGTTTATGCGGCGGACCGCCTGACTCCTCTGATGAGAATCATCGCCGTCGTCTCCATTGTCATCGGTGCGGCGTCTTCCGCCATTTTAATTACAAATGTCCACGCTTTTCAAGGAACACCTGAGGGCTTCAAGATTGTAAACGGTGAAATTACGGATGTTCAGCCATGGAAAGCCTTTTTCAACAAAAGCTTTTTCATCACGGCCAGCCATGTCGTCGTCTCGGCGTTTATGACAGGCGCCTTCATTATTGCGACAATCGCGGCATATAAAATGCTTCGCAATCGGGGTGATGAAAAAGTGTATGTCCTCCACAGAAAGGCGCTTTTGCTCGGCCTGCTCGTCGGCGGTGTGTTTTCTCTCGTGACTGCGCTCTCCGGGCATGAATCAGCTCAGTTTCTTCACCGCTATCAGCCGGAAAAACTGGCCGGAGCGGAAGGTTTATTTAAAACCCAGTCCTATGCCCCGCTTGCGATCGGAGGATTTCCCGATGAAGAGACGCAATCGATTAAAGGGGCGATTGAAATTCCATGGGCATTAAGCTTTTTGGCTGACAACCGGTTTGACACTGTTGTAAAAGGCTTGAATGAGTTTCCGAGAGATGAATGGCCGCCTTTGTACATTCATACGTTATTTAACGGGATGGTATTAATCGGCGGGCTCTTGATCGTTTATGCCGCCGCCGGCTTTATATGGAGAAAGGTTTTGAAAAAAGACCGCTTTCCCCGCTGGCTGCTGATCTTATTTACGACGGCGGGGCCGCTCAGCCTGCTTGCGATTGAATTCGGCTGGGTTTTTGCATGTACCGGGAGGCAGCCTTGGGTCATTTACCACATGCAAAAGACATCTGAAGTGGTGACAGCTTCGGGATCAATCGGATTATTATTCGTATTGTTTTTTATCGTCTACATTATTTTGGGGGCGGCTGTGGTCTTTGTTTTGCAGTACTACTTCAAGCGCCACCCAGTCGAAGAGGATCTCAAAACATCTGATGCTTAAGAAGGGAGTCGTATGATGCAAATGGATGGAACAACAGATGCCCTGCTGGCTATTTCGATCGTGTGGGGATTTATATTTATCTACGCCGTCATGGCGAGCATGGATTTTGGTGCCGGCTTTTGGTCGATGGTCTATATGAATAAGCAGCAGCTGAAAGCGACGAATATCGCAAACCGCTACCTTTCTCCGACATGGGAAGTCACGAATGTCTTTATTGTCGGAATTGTTGTGGCCCTTTTCAGCTTTTTCCCCGGCGGAACGTTTGTATTGGGAACCGTGCTTTTGATTCCGGGCAGCATCATTCTATTGCTGCTGGCCATTCGCAGCGGATTCTTGGTCTTTTCCCACGCTGCCAAAGGCTATGAAAGAGCGCTGACATATGTTTCAGGGATCAGCGGATTCATTATTCCCGCCGTGTTAATTCTTGTTTTGCCCGTTACTCACGGACCTTTCGTCTCCCAGCGGAACGGCAGCTATCAGCTGAATTTCACCGATTTATTTTTAAGCCCGCATGCCTACTCATTTATGGGTTTTGCCATTTTCAGCACCTTGTTTTTATCATCCCTGCTGCTTGCCGATTTTTCAAATGTGGCAGACGAGAAAGACGCCTACCAGGTCTATCGACGGAACGCTTTAATCACCGGGCCTCTTGCCTTGATCATGTCCTTTAGCATAATGATGACGATGAGAGCCGAAGCAAGCTGGCTTTACACCAAAATGATGAACGGGCTCCCATGGCTGATTTTATCGTTCCTGCTGTTTCTTGTCGCCTTCGGCGCTTTGTTTCTGCCAAATACTTATAATCAAGACCGTCTAGGAAAGCCGCGTCTCGCCGTCATCGCGATTACCCTCCAATATTTCACGGCAAGCTATGTGTATGGAAGAGCTCATCTTCCTTTCATGATCTACCCCGATGTGACGATTCAATCCGGCTTTACCGCCCCGGAAACGTTTCGGGCGCTGTTCATCTCGTACATCGTCGGTTTTATTATTTTATTTCCCGGGTTCTATTACTTCTGGAAATTATTCATGAAGGACAAGCGGTACATTAAACAGCCTGAATAAGTATGAATCGGGCCGGATCGGTTAAGCTAAAGTCGTACAATATTTTTAAGGGGGGCCAATCATAAATGGAACAAAAAATACTGTGTGAAGTCAGCAACTGCACGTACTGGGATAAAGGAAACAAATGTACGGCTGATGCCATTTATGTCGTAAGCCATGCCGAAGGTGAAAAAGCTTCAAAAAGCGAAGAAACAGACTGTAAAACATTCAAACCTGAACACCACTAGACAAAAGTTTTGAAGGAGGAACAGGTCATGAACAGAGAGTCGCTGCTAAAGGCTTTTTATCAGGAAATACAAGGAGCCGATGAAACCTCTTTTCAAAAGGCCGCCCGCTCCTTCATGAACTTATGGGATTATGAATACGGGTGTCTCGACGATTTGCCTGAGCAGGCCGACCGGCTGATCGGACAGACTGTGCACGAGAACCTGCTTTTGCGGGACTGAAGGTCAAGCTGTCATAAAGACGGCCTGAAAGCTTGTCGATCAAGCCGGGGAAAACCGGCTTGCCGGCAAGCTTTTTTTAAGAAAAAAACACGAAACAAACAGCGTTCTTGCTGCCAGTTTAGTGCCTATGACTTCAGGAACGGCGTATGCCAGAGGGTAAAACTTCATAGCTGCGATAAAAATTGCTGAATGCCGATTTGTTCAATCGCAAAAAGCAAGTGGTCCGCTTTTCGTTCATCAGCATAAAGCGCAAGTTTCAGCTTTTCTCTAATTTCTTTTTCCGATAATTCATTGCCCGGGGCTCCCCTCGGGCAATCGACACGGGCTTCACATACACGCCCGTCTGTAAGAAATGCGCGGACAATGGTGAACCGGCCTTTCGGCACAGCTTCCGGAGCCGGGCGAATCCCAGCGTCATATACACGATGAATCCGCGGCAGAACATCGCGGATGCTGCTTGGGATCGGCTTATGGGTGAAGCGGTCTGCCGTCAGTTCCTGTCCATTCAAGGCAAGGGCGATCACGTATTCCACGCTGAAGCGCCCTTCTTCTCCTGTTGCCGGCCGCCTTTCCGTTAAAGCTGCGTCTCCCTCCGGAGGAAAGACGACTTCAATTCGTTCCGTATTGCCGGCTCGAACGCCATGCTCGTCGATAAGCTTGAGAATCGCATCTGCCGCGTGGTGTGCGGCAGAGCAGAATGGATACACTTTAAACCACAGTCCCGGATGAACGATTCTCCATGATGTGCCCCACTCTCTTAACAGTACTTTTTCCGCCTTTTCCAAATCGCCGTAAAGACTGAAGAAACCAAGTTCGCCATCAAGAGCGGCGTTAGAGCCGCCGAAGCCGGCCTGAGCCAGTTTGACGGCGAATAATCCGGATTGAGCGGCTAAGCCGGCGTGCAGCGGTTTCATCTCTGTACCAAACTGCACCCGCATTCCCGCCGATTGAGAGGCGGCAAAACCGATCGCCTTTTCAAGCTCTTCCTCAGACAGGTTCTCTGCATAGCCTGCCGCGCAGGCCGCGGCAATGGCCCCCAGCGTCCCCGTGTTGTGCCATCCTTTTTCATAGTGACGGCTGCCAATCGACTCACCCAGCCTTGCCATGACTTCTACACCCAAAATATATGCGCCGAAAAAACGATCATCCTCCCGGCGGGCCGCCGCAGAAGAAATAAGCGCGGGCAAAATGACCGCGCTTGGGTGCCCTCTTACATCGGAATGGACATCGTCAAAATCAAGCGCATGTGCCATAAACCCATTGAGCAGCGCAGCTTGTAAGGGAGATGCTTTTTTTCCCTGGCCGATAAGGGGAACGATCGGCTCTCCGCCTTCTGTCTCGATCAGCTGCAGCAGTTTTTGAATACCGCCGTCATGTCTTCCCGCAAATGATGCGGCCGTAAAATCGAGAAGTCCTTTTTTCGCTTCATGCATCGCTTCGGCTGAATCCTCGGGACGCGACGATACGATGGCGCGGGCGAGACCTTTTGTCAGCTCCAGTCCAATCATTTGACCGTCTCCAGCGCAATAACAGCCAGCTCGGCAAAATAGCGGGCGGCCACTATCAAAGCCTCTTCATCCAATGTGAATGCCGGATGGTGCCATTCCTCCGTCCCGCTGGTTCCCATCCATACAAAAAAGCCCGGAATGTTTTCCTGGTAAAGAGCGAAGTCTTCTCCCCCGGGAGACTGTTCAGCCGGAACCGTTTGATAGCCGAGGCGGGTCGCAGCTTCTGAAGCCGCACGCAAAAATCGTCCGTCATTTTGAACGGAAGGCAAATAGGGAAACCAGCGGAATTCAGCCTGTGCTCCGAAGCCCGCAGCTATTCCTTCTGCCATTCGTTCCATATGCTTCGGAACGGCCTCTCTTGCTTCTTTTTGAAACGTGCGGACGGTGCCTTCCATTCCCACCTGATCGGGGATCACGTTCCACGAGCTTCCTCCCTGTATTCTTGTAATGCTGACAACCGCGTTTTGCAGCGAGCTGATATTGCGGCTGACGACTGATTGCAAGCCGCTGACGATTTGCCCTGCGGCAGCGATCGGGTCGATGCTGTTGTTCGGAATGCCGGCGTGTCCGCCTTTTCCTCTAACAAGGATCTCAAAACGGTCGACGCTCGCCATTAAGGCGCCCTCCTTCAGGCCGATTGTGCCGACCGGCAAATCAGGTTTATTGTGCATGCCAAAAATAGCAGAAACGCCGTCCAATCCACCCGCTTCAATAACCATCCGCGCTCCTGCGGCAATTTCCTCCGCAGGCTGAAAAATGAAGCGGACCGTACCTTTTAATTCTTTTTTTCTTCTGTTCAGCAAAATGGCTGTGCCAATGATTGATGCTGTATGAAAATCGTGCCCGCACGCATGCATCGTTCCCTCGGTTTTAGAAGCAAACGGAAGACCCGTCTGCTCCTGAATCGGAAGAGCGTCTATATCGGCCCTCAACGCAATAACCGGGCCTTCCTCCCGCCCTTTGATTTCTGCAACTACACCTGTTTCAAGCTTCGGAGTGTCCAGTATTGCAATGTTTTCTTCTTCCAGCCAGCGGCGGATTTTTTTCGTCGTTTCAAATTCCTGGAACGACAGCTCAGGATGTTCATGAAGTTCACGTCGCATGCTCACTAAACGTGTATGCAGCGCTTTATTATACTCCTCGGACATTCCTCTCATCCCTTCTATATCAGTTCAGCAGGTTCTCCCACCTGCTTGATAAACTTTTTCGTCCGTTCGTTTTGCGGATGATCAAACAGTTCTTCCGGCGTTCCCTTCTCGATGATATGGCCGTCTGCCATAAATATCACCTTATCTGCGACTTCTTTGGCAAACGCCATTTCATGAGTGACGATGATCATTGTCGTTTGTTTTTCCGCAATGGATTTGATGACTTGAAGCACACCCGTAACAAGCTCCGGGTCCAGCGCCGAAGTCGGCTCATCAAGCAAAATCGCGTGCGGATCGACAGCAAGCGCCCGGGCAATGCCGATTCTCTGCTGCTGCCCGCCGGACATCGTAACCGGATAGCTGTCTGCCTTATGTTCCAAGCCGACTTGCTTCAAAATCTCCATACCGATCCGGTTCGCTTCTTCACGCGGCTTTTTTTGTGCGACGATCAAAGCTTCTGTAATGTTTTGTATAGCGGTTTTATTTTTAAACAAGTTGTAATTTTGGAACACCATGGCGGTTTGCTGGCGAAGCCGGTAAGCTTCTTTACGTGTATAATTTTCGGCGTTCAATTTGGTTTCTCCAATTTCGATAATGCCTTGATCCGGACGTTCCAAAAGATTCAGACAGCGGAGCAGCGTCGATTTTCCGGATCCGGACGGGCCGATGATCGCCACTACTTCTCCTCGCTTGACTTCAAGGTCTATCCCATCCAGTACGACGAGATCTTTAAACGCTTTGCGGATATTTTTCACTTTTATCAACTGATTTCACCTCTAAGTCCGGTATGGCTTGCTGATGGCGCGTTCAAACAGATCCTGCAAGATGCTGTAGATAATCGTCAGAGCCCAGTAAACAATCGCAACCGCCATATAGGTTTCAAAGTATTTCAAATTGCCTGATGCATACATCTTCCCCTGGGCAAACATCTCCATCACTCCTAAAGTAAATGCTAATGAGGTTTCTTTTAGGAGCCCGATAAACGTGTTGCCGGTTGCCGGTATCGCGTTTCTGGCCGCTTGCGGAAGGATGATCCGTCTGTACGCCTGCAGCTTTGTCATCCCGACTGACAAGCACGCCTCAAGCTGCCCTTCATCAACCGAGTTTAGGGCGGCGCGGAAAATTTCCGCTAAATAGGCGGCGTTTTTTAGGCTTAAACCGATGATGGCGGCTGTTAAAGCCGTCATTTTGCTCATCTCCGGAAACAGCTGCGGCAAGCCGTAGTAAATTAAGAAAAGCTGCACAAGCGTCGGCACGCCGCGAAAGAATGAAATATAGACCTTCGACAGCTGATGAAGCACAGGAATATGGTTTTTTGTAATAAGTGCAAGAACAAGTCCCCCGATGATCGCAAAGATCATAGCGGCCACAGCCATGAACAAGGTGATCGGCAGGGCTTGAATCAAGGCCGGGAATGCAGAAATCATAAATCCCCAATCAATCGTATTCATTTTTGTGTTTCACCGCCGTTCTCAATACTTCTTCTCCACTGTTATATCTTCTTTAAAATATTTTTCTG
This sequence comes from Bacillus sp. KICET-3, assembly GCF_033261025.1. NCBI lineage: Bacteria > Bacillati > Bacillota > Bacilli > Caryophanales > Bacillaceae > Bacillus > Bacillus sp. KICET-3. The sequence goes on from NZ_CP137345.1 coordinate 3,541,678, forward strand.
AAAGCTTTTTCAGCGTTCCGTCCTTACGCAGTTCATCCAGTGCTTTATCCACCTTTTGGCGGAGTTTGTCGTGCGCATCATCCTTTGGAAACGGGAATGCGACTTGCTCATAAACAATTGGATCTCCGGCAAGCTTCAGCGGCAGACCCGTTTTCTTAATTTGTGCGATCAGCACGCTTCTGCTGTTGACATAGGCGTCCACGCGTCCGTAAGCCACGTCCTTCAGCGTACCTTCCTGCGTTTCGTATGTTTTGATGTTGATTTTTTTATCAGGGTCTTTGCTTTCAAGGTTTTTCGCATGATTTGAACCGAGAACAGCCGCCACAGTCTTACCTTTAAGATCGTCTACTGATTGGATGTCATCGTTGTCTTTTTTTACAACAATCTGTGTTCCGGCATAAGAGTACGGCTTTGTGAAATTGTACATTTGCTTGCGCTCGTCAGTGACCGCTACCTGATTCGAAATGGTATCAAGCTTTCCGGTTTGAAGCTCTCCCATCAGTCCGCTGAATTCAAGGAGCTTCCATTCCAGTTTCATATCAAGCTTTTTCGCTACGGCCGTCATCACTTCAACATCAAAACCTGTCAGCTTTCCGTTTTCTTTATATGCGAACGGATAGCTCTGTCCGGTCGCGCCGACATGAAGTACCTTATCATCTTGATCAGCGCTGCTGTTGCCATTTCCGCAAGCCGATAGTATTGCGATTAATGCGGCAACCAGCAGAACAGTCCATTTTTTCATTTTCATCATGATTTCCCCGCCTTTTTATGTGATAGATCAGTCCGTATTTCTTTTTTCATATAAACCGTCATGTGTCCTTTGCCAAGGTCTTGTTCCCCTGTCCGGACATATCCTTTTCTTTCATACATGTCGATCAGCCACGGATGCTTATCCGCCGTACCAAGCGATACGAACGGAACTTTTAGCGTGTCTCGGAGGACCGTTTGTTCGAGCCATTGAAGCAGCTCTGAACCTACACCTTTTTTTCCGGAAGCAGGATCAACAGCAAACCACCAGATATGTGGAACTCCGTATGGCCCCGGCTGCTGTCCCCACGGCATTCTTAATGAAATGGTCGCGATAATCCGCCCATCTTCTTCCATGACATAGCACGCATTTTTCCGGATATTGTTCAATACCAAATCCAGATCGGCATGTGCTGCTGCAAAATGAATGCCAAGCTTTCGAATCGGCTCATAGGCCCGCCTCGTCAACGCCAAAAGCTCTTTGGCATCATGTTCATTTGCCAGCCGGTACTGTCGTTTCATCGTACGTACCTCCTCCTTTTATTTTTTTGAATAGCGGTTTGCCGGTTGTTCCAAACCGAAATGACCCCTTAATGTTGCGCCTTCATATTCTGTTCTGAATACTCCGCGTTCCTGCAAGATCGGAACGACCTTGTCAACGAACAGCTCAAGTCCCTCCGGAAGAAGCGGCGGCATGATATTAAACCCGTCACATGCTTTATGATCCACCCATTCCTGCATCTTGTCGGCCAGCTGCTCCGGGGTGCCGACAAAGATGTGGTGGCCTCTGGAGCCAGCAACGTATTGATAAAGCTCGCGTATTGTCATGTTATCTCGCTTGGCCATTTCTTGAACAAGCTTAAAGCGGCTTTTTACCGCATTTGAAGCCTCCGGATCCAATTCGGGCAGAGGACCGTCGAGCGGATATGCAGACAAGTCGATTCCGCCCAGATAATTTTGGAGAATTTGCAGGCCGACAGCTGGAATGATTAAATCCTGAAGTTCTTGATATTTAGCCTTCGCTTCTTCTTCGGTATCGGCGATCACTGGGAAAATGCCCGGCATAATCGCGATCTTCTCAGGGTCCCGGCCGAACCCGGCAGCCTGTTGTTTGATTGATTGATAAAATTCCTGAGCCGACTCTAAATGGTTTTGCGCCGTAAATATCACTTCAGCTGTTTTAGCGGCGAGCGCTTTTCCGTCCCCTGATGAGCCCGCTTGAATGATAACCGGCCGGCCTTGCGGGGTTCTTGCGACATTTAGAGGTCCGCGGACTGAAAAGTACTCCCCTTTATGGTTGAGCTCGTGCATTTTTTCTTGATCAAAAAACTCGCCTGTTTCCTTATCCCGGATAAAGGCATCTTCTTCCCAGGAATCCCATAGGCCTTTTACAACCTCTACAAATTCCTCGGCCCGCTGATAGCGCAGATGGTGTTCAAGGTGCTTCTCCCCGCTGAAATTCAGCGCAGTGGATTCAATGGAGGAGGTCACTACATTCCAGCCGGCGCGTCCGCCCGAAATGTGATCCAGTGAAGCAAACTGTCTGGCAATATGAAACGGTTCACTGTAAGTTGTCGAAGCAGTCGCTGCCAGTCCGATGCTAGATGTCACCTGCGCCAATGCGGCAAGCAAAGTGAACGGCTCGAATCTTGTTAACACATTGGGATGCGATTTGCTGTCTATCGACAGGCTGTCAGCTAGAAACAGCATATCCAGTTTGCCCCGCTCTGCTGTTTTGGCCAGCTCTTTGAAATAATCCAGATTCATGCTTGCATCTGCGGGAGCATCCGGATGCCGCCAAGATGCCACATGATGTCCTGTTCCCGCAAGGAACACGCCTAATTTGATTTGTTTTTTTTCGTTTGTCATGACGTTTTCTCCTTTTATCATCATTTTGGGCTGCAAATATCCGAAAAAATTAATCTCTTTATTCCTAGATATTTAATATGAATAAATCAAAATTTACATTTGTGTCGAAAGTTTGTCAATAAATTTAGACTATTTTTTTATTTTAAAATGAAAAAATGATGTGGATTGAAGAATGGTCTGATGGATGAAACAGCGGTATCTATCGATGTAAATTAATAAAAAAGATGGCGCCAATAGCCCGTCTTTATCGTTGTCTGGTTGATAAAAAACGGGCTATTTTTCAAAGGGGGCCCTGAGGGACATCCTCTGCATATAAAAAACCGGCTTTGTCAGAGCCGGTCCAAACGAGAAGGGATAATGTACAGCTTCAATATACAGGAAGGGGGCGGGGAAAACAAATCTCGAAAATCAAAAATCCCCCTTATTTATTTCAATTTTTAAAAACATCCATTTTGACTGAATGTTTTCTTAAAATATTCCCATCAACTTCAAACCCCATGCCGGGCCTGTCCGGCACTTTGATAAACCCGTTGTTAATCCGGATTTCCGGTTTCACGATATCCTCTTCCCAGTAGCGGGAAGACGACGAAATGTCCCCTGGGATCAAAAATTGGGGCAGAGAGCTGAGCGCGATATTATGCGCTCTGGAAATGCCTGTTTCAAACATGCCGCCGCACCAGACAGGCATGTTATGCTTTTTGCAAAGATCATGAATTTTCAGCGCTTCTGTCAAACCGCCGACCCTTGACGGTTTGATATTGATGATTTTGCAGCTGCCGAGCTCAATTGCTTTTCTCGCATCATCAGCGGAGCGTATGCTTTCATCAAGGCAAATTGAGGTTTTAATATGCTTTTGCAAATGGCGGTGATCAACAATATCATCATCATCAAGCGGCTGTTCAATCATCATGAGCTTGAATTCGTCAAGTTCCTTGATCCGGCTGATATCTTTTAGTTCATAGGAAGAATTTGCATCAGCCATCAGCGGCACCCTCGGAAAATGCCTGCGGATTTCTTTTAACAGTTCGATATCCTGTCCAGGCTGAATTTTAAGTTTTATTCTTTGATATCCTTCTTTTACATATTGATCTATTTCCTGGAGCATGTCATCTAACGGCGCAAGCCCGACGACAACCCCGGCGGGAACCTCCTGTTTGACTCCCCCGAGGGCTTTGCTTAAAGAAATGCCGTTGATCTGAGCGTAAATGTCCCAAAACGCGGCTTCAAGCCCTGCTTTGGCCATCCTGTTGCCCTTATAACCGCGAAGTGTTTCAGGAATTTGCGATGGATGTGCGAATGATTCGCGAAGCACAGCCGGGATAAAAAAATCTTTGAGCATGTGGTAGCATGTCTCAGTTGTCTCTTCCGTGTACCAGGGAGATGAAAAAGCTGAAACTTCCCCCCAGCCTGTCACACCGTTTTTGTCTTCGGCTTCTATAATGATAAATTTTCGTTCCTGAAAGGTTTCCAAACTTGATGTAAAGGGCTTTTTCAACCACATGCTGAGGTGGTACAATGTCAGCTGTCTGATTTGAATCATGGCGATCTCCTTCTACAGTTTGTGTCTCATCAATTTATTCGAGGCATTGCGCGGCAACTGCCCGACAAAATGAAAAGCTTTCGGAACTTTATATGCAGCGAGCCGTTCTCTGCAGTAGCGGATCAATTCCTGTTCATCAACAGGCTCATGGACGACAAGATAGGCGTGGGGAACCTTTCCCCATGTCTCGTCATCAGCTCCCTTCACACCCGCTTCATCTATGGACGGGTGCGCCATGAGCACCGCTTCAACTTCGGCCGGATAGATATTTTCCCCGCCTGAGATAATTAAGTCAGACCGTCTGTCCAGCACATATAAAAACCCGTCATCGTCAAAATACCCGATATCGCCGGTTCTAAACCAGCCATCATTGAACGACTTTTTGTTTGCCGCTTTATTCTTTAAATAGCCTTTCATGACAGTCGGCCCTTTCACGGTGATTTCACCATGCTCGCCTGCTTTAGCAGCCGCTCCGTTTTTTTCAATTCTGATGCTTGAAGCGAAAAGCGGCTTTCCGGCTGATCCAAGCTTTTGGATGCTGTGTTCAGGTGCTAGCGTCGCAATTTGCGAGCATGTTTCAGTCATCCCGTACGACTGGACGACAGGCAGCCGCTTCCGTTTGCACTCTTCAAGCAACGCGTAAGGGGCGGGCCCACCCCCAAGCAAAAGGCATCTCAACGATTCTGGGCAGCTTTTCACACGTGCGGCCAGCCGGGAAAGCGTCGTCTGGACGACAGATATAATCGTGACCTGATGATCATCGATCGAACGAAGAACATCGTCTGCGTCAAATTTTTGGTGAAGCACAACGGTCATTCCATAAATGACGGATTTAAATAAGGCTGACAGCCCGCTGATATGAAAGAGCGGCAGAGCGATCAGCCACCGTTCATTCTCCGCAAGCCCCAAATTCAAAGCTGAGGAAACCGCGCTGAAATAATGGTTGGCAAATGTTTGCATAACCCCTTTCGGCCGCCCGGTCGTACCCGATGTATACATGATGGTGGCTGTATCATCCAAATGGATGTCCGCCGGTTTTAAAAGCGGATCGGCCTTTATGTTCAGGACTTCTTCTATTTCAATCGTCCGGACAGAAGGGCTTTCCTTATGATCTTCGGCAAAGGGCTGTTCCGTAATCAACAGCTTGGCCTCCGAATGTTCAATTTGATACATTCTTTCCGCAGTTGACAGCTTCGTATTCAGTAAAACGATCCTGACACCGAGAAATATGCAAGCGTGGACCGCAATGACCATCTCCATCCGGTTTGTTAACAGTAATGCAGCAGTATCCCCTTTTCCGATGGAACAGCTGTTCAGCTGTGCGGCCATTTTTTTCGTTTTTTCATACAAATCCAGAAAGGTCAGCTGCTGTTTTTCCTGAATCACAGCCAGCCTGTCGGGTGTCAGTTCTGCACGCTGTGCAAGCCAGTTCGGCTGGTCCATTAACATGTCATCATCTCCACAGAAAATGTCTCGGGTGATAAAAGAAAACAGCTCAGTAGCACCAAGCTGTTTCTTTTATCTTTCTTAAGGAAAACGAGGGAACTGTCCAAAGTCAGGACGGCGTTTTTCTTTAAACGCGTCACGGCCCTCTTTCGCCTCATCTGTCGTGTAGTAAAGGAGCGTCGCATCTCCGGCAAATTGCTGGATGCCCGCAAGTCCGTCCGTATCGGCGTTGAATGCCGCTTTAAGGAACCTAAGCGCAGTCGGACTTTTCTCAAGCATTTCCTCACACCACTTAATCGTTTCTTCTTCAAGCTTCTCAAGCGGAACAACCGTGTTGACAAGGCCCATTTCCAGCGCATCCTGAGCGTTGTATTGACGGCACAGATACCAGATTTCGCGGGCTTTTTTATGTCCGACGATCCGCGCTAAATAGCCTGAACCGTATCCTGCATCAAAGCTGCCCACTTTCGGCCCGGTTTGTCCGAAAATCGCATTGTCCGCGGCAATTGTCAAGTCGCATACGATATGCAGCACATGGCCTCCGCCGATCGCATATCCTGAAACCATCGCAACGACAGGCTTCGGAATCACGCGAATTAAACGCTGCAAATCAAGAACGTTCAAACGCGGAATTTGGTCTTCTCCCACATATCCGCCGTGTCCTCTAACCTTTTGGTCCCCGCCTGAACAAAACGCCTTGTCTCCGGCGCCGGCCAGGATAATCACGCCGATATCCGCATCATCCCTTGCATAGGCAAATGCATCGATAAGCTCAGTAACGGTTTTCGGTCGAAACGCGTTATGTACTTCGGGACGATTGATCGTAATTTTTGCAATACCGTTGTATGTTTCATATAAAATGTCTTCATATTGACGTTCGCTTTTCCATTCTACAGTCATGTACGTGACCTCCTACATTAAAATAAATTCACTTACTATTTTACCAAAAAAATCGGGCGCTTCCACATGAACCGCATGTCCCGTTTGTTCAGCGATGACAAGGCGGCTGCCCGGAATTTTCCGGTACATGCTCTGATTGATCGCGACAAATTTCTGGTCAAGGCCGCCGGCGATGAGAAGGACGGGATATGTGATCTCATCCAGCTTGTCCCACCATGACGGCTGTGAACCGGTCCCCATCCCGGCCAGACTGCCCGCAAGGCCGAGCGGATTATTGCTCAGACGCTCTTCACGGATTTTCTTTCTTACCGGTTCGTCAAGCGACAGCTGGGAAGCAAACAGCGGTATAGCCTCCCAATAATCGACGAACGATTCGACCCCTTCATTTATAATCCTCTCGCCGAGCCGGCAATCATGAATGATGCGGCTTTTTCTTTCTTCCTGCGTCTGAAGCCCCGGGGAGCTGCTTTCCAGCACAAGACCCGCCACGCGGCCCGGATGTGTCATCCCAAATGAGAGAGCAAGCCTTCCTCCCATTGAATATCCGACCAAGTAAACGGTTTTCAGCTTCAATTGCTCAAAAATCTCCACAAGATCGGCGATTTGTTCTTCTGTCGTATAACGACGTTTATCAGGGGGCGAATCGGTTTGACCGTGTCCCAGCAAATTCAATTTGATGACACGGACGCCTTGCAAATGTTCGTCAATGCCGTCCCATGTGTTGGCGCTCCCAGTAAATCCGTGCAGAAAAACAGCCGTTTTTTCAGCAGCTGTTCCGCTGTCTTCCACCTCATATTGAACACCGTCACGCAATGTCAGTCGCAAAACGGCCACTCCCTTTTCAAGTCATCGAGCACCTTGTCAAGCAGCCGGCGATGGAGCTGAACACGGCTCTTGCGTTTTGTTTTCACTTCGATGATATCAAGCCCGCTGCGGTTGACAGCAGACAGGTAGGCATCTGCGAAATGTGCGGAAGACTCTGGACAGATGTAGCGTCCTCCATACAATTTTGCAGCATGTTCAAATTCCAGCCCGGTCGGCGTCCCGAACAATTGTTCAAAATACCGTTCTTCAGCAGACTGGGGAAGAAATGAGAAAATCCCTCCCCCGTCATTATTGACGAGGATGACCGTCAACGGAATGTCCAGCGTCTTAGTAACCAATAAGCCGTTTAAATCATGATAAAATGATAAATCCCCAATCACGAGCGTCACCGGCTTCTTTGTGGCTGCATATATGCCAAGCGCTGTGGAAACGACCCCGTCAATTCCGTTTGCCCCCCTGTTGGCCAAGATCCGGAAAGACCGGTCCTGATTTTCAAAAAAAGTGTCAACATCGCGAATCGGCATGCTGTTTCCGACGAAAAGGGAGCTGTTGTCCGGAATGAAATGCTGCAGGTTGCGGTACACATTTCCTTCAAATGTAAGATCCTCAACTTCAAGATTTCTTAAAAGATGACGAAATCGGCTGCCTGCAAACCTCCATTTTTCAAGCCATTGTTCCGATCTTTTTTCAGAAATTGAAACAGCCGCGGCTTCTGCGAATTCCTGCTCTGTACAGTGGAGCATATAGCTGCCGCGATGTGTCGGGTCGCGCCAGCCGCCATCGGGATCGACGATGATTTGTTCGATTGCCGGATGTTGTTTTAATAGCTGGAACAGCGGTTTTGAAACCGGCATCGGGCCAAACCGGATAACAAGCTTTGGCATGAGCAAACCTTTCAGCTCTTCATCTTTTAACAACGAATCATAAGAATCAATCACCGATTCCTTTGAATGCCCGCCATTTCTCAGATTTGACAGCGGATCAGCCAAAATCGGATATCCCGTTGTTTCTGAAAGCGATAAAATATGGCGCTTCACATCTTCATTCAGAAGCTCTCCGCAAACAATCACGCCTTCTTCCGTGTTCCTGATCAGAGCCATCAATGATTCAAGAGCTTGTTGATCAGCTGCGGCACGGCCGTTTGCCACCGACACATGGCGGCTTGTTTCCGTTCTTTGAAAAGGCTCATCATCAAGGTTAGGCATGAGCGGCTCTCTTAACGGAAAATTAATGTGCACCGGCCCGTTCGGCGCTTTTGACGCTTCTCCGACGGCACGGCTGGCCACCGTGCGGATGTATGCCAGCATATCAGGATGCGCATCAGGCAGAGCCGAGTCTGTGAAATACTTAACAAAGTTGCCGAATAAGAATTGCTGATCAATCGCCTGAGGTGCTCCTACTTCCCGAAGCTCATGCGGCCGATCAGCCGTTAAGACAATCAGCGGTATTCTGGAATAATGAGCTTCAACAACCGCCGGGTAAAAATTCGCGGCTGCCGTTCCCGACGTACAGATCAATGCAACGGGATTTCGTTTCGCTTTTGCCATCCCCAATGCAAAATATCCTGCCGATCTTTCATCAACATGGACATGAATGTTCATATCCGGATGGGCTGCCGCCAGAATCGCAAGGGGCGTCGATCTTGACCCCGGGCAGATGACAGCTTCGGTCACGCCTGCAAGTGAAAGCTCATCAATAAAGTTGCCTATATATTTTGTAATCGGATTTTCTGTCAAAGGGTATCGCCTCCAAGTGCGGACAGCATAGGCTTCAGTTTTATTTGCGTTTCCTCGTATTCCAGCATTGGATCAGAATCAGCGACAATTCCGCAGCCTGCAAAAAGTCTCGCCTCATTTGAATCGATCAACCCGGAGCGTATCGCAACGGCAAATTCCCCGTTGCCGCCGAAGTCGACCCATCCAGCCGGAGCCGCATACCATCCTCTAGACATCGGTTCAATGTTTCTGATAACCTCGACCGCTTTTTGCTGCGGAGCACCTCCAAGAGCCGGAGTTGGATGCAGTTCCTCAATTAAATCAAAGAGCGACGCATCATCATTCATTTGGCCGACGACAGGGGTATATAGATGCTGGACATTTTTTGTTTTGTACAGGCTCGGCTTCGCCGGCTTTTTGACGTGGCTGCAATTTGCCAGAAACGCCTGGTTTATCATGTTGACCACGATGTCGTGCTCAATGAGGTTTTTCTCATCATTTAACAGTTCAAGCCCAAGCATTCTGTCTTCCTGCTCGGTCCGGCCTCTTTTGATCGAACCCGCCAGGCATGTGGACAGCACCTTGTTCCCGTCTTTTTTAATCAGCCGTTCTGGGGAAGCGCCGACAAAGCTTGTACCGTTTTCTTCGATGGCGAAAATATAGCTCGTCTTTTGCTCAGACATGAGCTTGGATAATACGTTATGAAGCCGGACAGGCTCATGAAACCTCAGGAGGATTTCTCTGGCCAGGACGATTTTATCATATTTTCCTTTTTTGATTTCGCCAGTCGCATGGCGAATCGCATCAAGCCACTCCGAAACATGCAATTCTTCTTTCGCTTCTATCTGTACGTGCTGCTTTTCATCTTCCCTGAAAGCGTTGACGTTTGCCAGCTCTGGAACAGAAGCCTTTAGATCTTCCAGGACCTTTCGTCCATCCTCATCAGAAGATGTCCATTTGTTCACCGTGATAAATGCTTCATCTTCGGCTTTCGTCAGCATAACGGAAGGAACAAAAAAAGCGCCTTCCGGATAATAGCTCCAATGCTGTTCTCTTTCTTCCAATGGATCAAAAGAAAAGCCGCCGAACAGCAAAGGCCCCACTGCCGTTTGATGAAGGCTGTCGCCTTCATGGAAGTGATAGGCTCTTTCTTTTAAACGCTCCCATTGTTCATATATGTCCCGATAACGGCCGGCATCCTTTTGGCTTGTCGAAATCGATAATTCCTTTCCCAGACCGACAAGCGTCAGTTCGCCGTCGGGATCAGACCAAAAAAACCGTTTCCCGGCAAACGTTTTGTCACCGCTTTTAAAAAAGGAAAGGGCATCTATGTTTTTTATTTTTATGGAATAACTTATTAAAACAGCATGGTTGACTTTTTTGATGATATTTAATGCTTCAGGCGCTTCCCGCAGGAAAGTGCGCTGCACTGTTGCCACCATGATTACACTCCTCCAAAGTCCGTAAAATGCTTTTATAACCATACACCTGTGAACGATATGTGTCAACAAAACGACACTTTGTAAACAGACTCCTTTCTATTATAAACGTAATCAGCCGATTGAAAAAGACAAGGTGGTTTATTATTTTTCACTTGTTGTGTCACCGCTTTTTTTATAACAATATCACCCATTATATTGACACCTTTTTTAACTTTTTCTAAACTTAGTATGGACGTGTACGTATTAAAACTAAAGGAGTCAAACTTATGCAGCATCAATCACTTTCAGGGAGTGTTTCTGGAATAAAGCCGGATAAAAGCTGGCGCGTATGGTGGATGTTAACAAGACCGCATACACTGACAGCCGCATTTGTCCCTGTTACACTCGGGACGGTTCTGGCACTTGAAACAGGCCGGATCGACATTTGGCTGTTTTTAGCCATGCTTGTCGCCTCCATACTGATTCAAATCGGAACGAATTTGTTCAATGAATATTTCGATTTCGTCCGCGGGCTTGATAATGAGAACTCGGTCGGCATCGGAGGCGCCATTGTCCGCTACGGAATGAAGCCGAAAACGGTATTGTACCTGGCATACGGATTGTTCGCGGCCGCCGTGCTGCTCGGAATTTATATTTGCATATCTTCTAGCTGGTGGCTGGCGCTCATCGGGTTAATTTGCATGGCCGTCGGCTACCTTTACACTGGAGGTCCGCTTCCGATCTCATATACACCGTTTGGCGAAATCATGTCAGGCGTTTTTATGGGAATGATCATTATCCTCATCTCCTATTTTCTCCAGACCGGAGAACTGACGTGGAGCGTCTTTCTGGTCTCCCTTCCGATTACAATTTTGGTCGGGGGAATCAACCTGTCCAATAACATTCGCGATCTGGTCGGAGATAAAGAAAACGGGAGAAAAACGCTTCCTATTTTGGCGGGAAGAAAAAACGCCGTCCAGATTTTAAGCTGGGTGTTTATTGTTTCCTATGTGCTAATCGGGCTCTATGTCGCGTTAGGGATCCTCACGGTATGGAGCTTCCTTGTTCTGTTAAGCCTCCCGAAGCCGATAAAAGCGATTAAAGAATTCAAGGCAAAAGAAAAGCCGGCTGATCTGATGGTCGCCATGAAATCAACGGCCCAGACGAACACATTTTTCGGCCTGCTTTTGGCGCTTGCCCTCGTGATTCATTATTTTGTTTAAAAAGAGCCTTTAAGGCTCTTTTTTTTTGCTTTTTTTACAATGAAAGTTCTGTTTAAAATCGTTCATACTAAAAAGGCAGCACTTTTTAGAAACGAGGCGATGCATGTGCTAACAAGAGAACAGTTGTCAAAACTCGAAAAAGAGCTTAAAGCAGGCAAAGAACAAATTGTCAGCCGTTTTAAAGACAGCGGCCATTTTGGCATGGATGTCACATATCCTTTCAACTCAACGGGAGAGCTGTCCTCTTATGACAATCACCCCGGAGATGAAGGAACAGAGCTTTATGAACGTGAAAAGGATCTCGCCCTTTATGAGCATGAAAGGGAGCATTTGCACGATATCGAACATGCCCTTTCCCTCATTGAAAAAGGGACATACGGGCGCTGTGAGGTATGCGGAAAAGAGATTCCTTATGAAAGGCTGTCTGTGCTTCCTACGGCGACGACGTGCAGTGAACATTCTTCAACAGTATCCGTATCAAAGGATCGTCCAATTGAAGAAGAGGTATTAACCCCTCCGTTCGGGCGCTTTGAACTCGATGAAAATGATGAAAATGTTGCATATGATTCAGAAGACGCCTATCAGGATGTCGAACGCTACGGCAACTCTGAAACACCGCAGGATTTAGCAGTCCCGCCGCTGTCATACAGCCAGATGTACATGGAATATGAAGAACCTTTGGGGTATGTCGAAGATTACGAAAACTACGCTGCAACAGATATCACAGGCAAAGAGGTCACCGTCTATCCGACGATCGAGCATGAAAAATATGAGGAGCTTCTTGATGAAGAAGGCATTATGACCTCATTTGGAGATCTTCCGCCGGCTGAAAAAGAACCTTATACAGAGGATGACTAAGCCCCGGATTTGCGGGGCTTATCCTGATTTAGAGGCTGGTTCAATGCTGTGCCGCCGGTGTTTTTCGGACTTTAACAAACACGTAAGTCGGCTTCTTTTGGTTTTATTGTTCGTACGCTATTCCGGTGCCAGAAGCAAAACTTGGCTGCTTACTTGATCGTCAGTGACGAAAGCTGTTTTGACAAACGACATTATTTTTTTGTTGAGAAAAATTGACCGGAGTCTTGATGCGAAAAGAAGCGAAACAATACAAAAAACCCCTGTGCCTTTAAACACAGGGAAACTAAAAAAGATGACCCGTACGGGATTCGAACCCGTGTTACCGCCGTGAAAGGGCGGTGTCTTAACCACTTGACCAACGGGCCGTTTATGATGATCATGGCGGAGAAGGAGGGATTTGAACCCTCGCGCCGCTTACGCGACCTACACCCTTAGCAGGGGCGCCTCTTCAGCCACTTGAGTACTTCTCCAGATGGCTCCACAGGCAGGATTCGAACCTGCGACCGATCGGTTAACAGCCGATAGCTCTACCACTGAGCTACTGTGGAATATCATGGTGGGCCTGAATGGACTTGAACCATCGACCTCACGCTTATCAGGCGTGCGCTCTAACCAGCTGAGCTACAGGCCCATGATATACAAATGGAGCGGGTGATGGGAATCGAACCCACGACATCAGCTTGGAAGGCTGAGGTTTTACCACTAAACTACACCCGCATTTCGCATGGGGCGGTTGATGGGAATCGAACCCACGAATGCCAGAGCCACAATCTGGTGCGTTAACCACTTCGCCACAACCGCCACAATTCATATGAAATTTTCTACAATGGTGGCTCGGGACGGAATCGAACCGCCGACACACGGATTTTCAGTCCGTTGCTCTACCAACTGAGCTACCGAGCCTTTTTAAAAATGGCGGTCCGGACGGGACTCGAACCCGCGACCTCCTGCGTGACAGGCAGGCATTCTAACCAACTGAACTACCGGACCAATGTTTTGGCTGTACCCTTCGGGCACTCCTTATTTAATGAGTAAATATTTTGGTTGCGGGGGCAGGATTTGAACCTGCGACCTTCGGGTTATGAGCCCGACGAGCTACCGAACTGCTCCACCCCGCGATGATAAAATATGTATGGCGGAGGAAGAGGGATTCGAACCCCCGCGGGCTTTGACACCCCTGTCGGTTTTCAAGACCGATCCCTTCAGCCAGACTTGGGTATTCCTCCGTAATAATGGTGGACCTTGTAGGACTCGAACCTACGACCGGACGGTTATGAGCCGTCTGCTCTAACCAACTGAGCTAAAGGTCCTTTAATAGCGGCGGAGGGGATCGAACCCCCGACCTCACGGGTATGAACCGTACGCTCTAGCCAGCTGAGCTACGCCGCCATGATCACTATAAAGATAACAAAGTGGAGCCTAGCGGGATCGAACCGCTGACCTCCTGCGTGCAAAGCAGGCGCTCTCCCAGCTGAGCTAAGGCCCCTTAAAGAATCGGGAAGACAGGATTCGAACCTGCGACCCCATGGTCCCAAACCATGTGCTCTACCAAGCTGAGCTACTTCCCGTTATTATAATGGCGCGCCCGAGAGGAGTCGAACCCCTAACCTTTTGATCCGTAGTCAAACGCTCTATCCAATTGAGCTACGGGCGCATCTATCAATGCCGAGGGCCGGACTTGAACCGGCACGGTAGTCACCTACCGCAGGATTTTAAGTCCTGTGTGTCTGCCAATTCCACCACCCCGGCTTGGATGGTTGGAGCGGAAGACGGGATTCGAACCCGCGACCCCCACCTTGGCAAGGTGGTGTTCTACCACTGAACTACTTCCGCGAAAAAGATTGGCAATGCGGATGAAGGGACTTGAACCCCCACGTCTTTAAAAGACACTAGAGCCTGATTCTAGCGCGTCTGCCAATTCCGCCACATCCGCATGAAAATGGTGAGCCATGAAGGACTCGAACCTTCGACCCTCTGATTAAAAGTCAGATGCTCTACCAACTGAGCTAATGGCTCTAAGAAAATCTTAGATAAAAGCCGTTGGTTCTCTCTTTCCAGCAACTTTTATATTATATCATAGAAAAGTGGTGCCGGCAAGAGGACTTGAACCCCCAACCTACTGATTACGATTCAGTTGCTCTACCAATTGAGCTACACCGGCCCATTCGGAAATGGATGGTGGAGGATGACGGGATCGAACCGCCGACCCTCTGCTTGTAAGGCAGATGCTCTCCCAGCTGAGCTAATCCTCCGCATCAGTTATTCGATCAACTCTCGATCTGACAAGGACTATTATATACAGGAACATACCCATTTGTAAAGGTTATATTAAAAAAATTTTATTTTCAGTTTTTTCGGGCGCAATATCCTGTTTTTAAGTCAAAAAGCAAAGCAGCAGACCATTTTGCCGCAATGCCTTTTTATGTCCATGCTTATAATAGGTTCTTCAAATGGTTGTAGAATTCCTGTCGTTTTGCAACAACAAATTTGTATTCCTGCTGATTTTTCAAGACGACTTTAAGCCCGTTTGGTACAATCAGAAATGTATTCCGCTTTTCAACCTCTGCTATATCTTGAATGCTAATGTCGAGCGGTTTGTTTTGAAAATTGACACGGTGCGTTGCAAAAGATAAACCTTTACTTGTTAATTTCAGTCTGCCTCCTACCGATTCAATACCTCTAAATAAATTTGCCGGAACTTCCATAATCAGATCTTCATGTTTTTCAGATTGCATTTCATTTCCTCCATTAATATTTTTCACCATACTTATATCGGTGATTCTTCTTTTTTTATTAAGGAGAAATGCCATTTTATTAAGAGATATACGGTTTTGCCGACTTTCTCAGGAAGGCCAACTGTATGGATCATGTTCACCTTGTTGCATCGGCCTTGCTTTTATTGATCTTCCTAAGATTAACCCTTCTTTTCAAAAACAGGAAAGATACAAGACTGCTGAATAAAATAAAAGGCAATGAAACTTTGTATAAAGTCAAAAAAGCGGAATTTACCTCTTGGTCACGAAATCGAGTTATTTCATGTTGATAATCACTCACTGTTTTGTTGATTTGCGCCAAATGCTTATCAACCTCTGCAGTCACTTCCTGTTTTATCGAATTCCTTACATATTTTCTTCCATTCTCAGAAATATCCCTGAGTTTCTTGTCGATCTTATGATTGATTAGTTGTTCTCTCTCCTTTGAAGAAACAACCTGTCTCTCTTGATTTTCCACGGCATTGATGTTTTCTTTATCTAAATTCTTTTTTGTCGTTTCTAATAAAGCTGTTTTCTGTTCTTCTGTCAGGGAAAAATTCTTCACCACGGTTTTCGCATGATTAAAAATGTGTTCTTTACTATTGTTAATGTTCACATCCAAGCTGCTCACATAAATGGCTACCGCCAACACAATGCCTATTTGACGAAGCGCGGCAACTACGCTCTGGGAAGCAGTTAACATTTCACCCTTAAAAGAAGATGCAGCCAGCACTGTAATAGGCCCGACAATGATCCCATAACCTGCGCCCAGTATGAAACAGCTTATCACCAATCCGGTATAGCTTGCGCCCATATCTACATGATATAAAACAAAATAAGCAATAAACATTAAAATGAATCCGGTAAAAACGGTTATAAAACTTCCGAGTTTTTTTATAACAAAAGCTGCTATTGGAGAACATATAAAAATCATTGCCGATACCGGAGTCATCAACAGTGCCGCCCTCAGCTCTGACTCATTTTGAACTTTCGTTAAATATGTAGGCAGGATCACCGTAACTCCAATTAAAAACAGATTGCTTAAAACGACTGTAACGGCAGCTCCCTTAAACTGTCTATCCTTGAACAGATGTAAATTCACCATTGGATTTTTGCAATATTTCTCTGTGAGCAAAAATAATAGTAGAAACACCAAGCTTATGGCATAACACAAAACAGCTGTTAAAGATATCCAGCCCCACTCATTTCCCTTCACAAGCACAAGTGTAAGGCTGAATATAGACACACCGCTGAAAATCAGCCCCAACCAATCGATTGAAACCGTTAATTTTTGTTCATTTTTAATATTAAGATATATACAGCATAATAAAATGCTAATTATACATATTGGAAGATTGATAAGAAAAACCCACCTCCAACTGGCGTACTGTGTAATCATGCCTCCGATTGCCGGTCCCAAAGCTGCAGCAAGCCCTTGCGTAACACCCAATATGGCTAAGGCGCTGTTTCTTTTTTCTAGAGGAACAGCGTCAACACCTATTACCATACTCGTCGGAAAAACGATCGCAGCACCGATGCTTTGAATCCCCCTTCCTGTGATTAAACAATTTGCATCTTTGGAAAGAGCACAGAACAGGGAGCCAAAAGCAAACAAAATGATACCGAATATATACACTTTATGACGGCCGAGAATATCTGCAATTCTGCCGAAAGATATTGAAAACACCGCAAAAATAATCGTATAGATATTGAGCGCCCATGAGATTTGCTCTAATGATAGATGTAAATCTGATTGTATAGACGGAATGGTTATATTCATGATTGTCGTATCAAGCATGCATAAAAAGATGCCCATACACATGATCACTACAATGTGAAAGCCGTTCCCATTATTTAAGCTGCTTTGAAGCTTCATTCCCCTCATTTACCGCTCTCTCTCTCCGTCCAAGCTGTCTAATTTTTCGTTTAATACTTTTACTTGGGCTTTATAGATCGCCAGCCCTACATCCAACGAAATTTTTTGTGTGGCAGTTAACTCAGGTTTCCATTCAACAAAGTCTTTTTCCAGTTGGCTGATGAATGCCGTTTTTCGTTCGATTTCATCGCGAATCCAATCAATCATTTGGTCATGTTCAGCATATTCTCCAAAATACATTCTGGCGAGAAAATCAGACTGAAAACTGTCTTCCTTCACAGGAGATCGTAAAAATTCATTAAATTCTTGAACGCCTTTTTGAGTGATAGAAAAGACATTCTTATTCGGTTTTCCTTCTTGAATAATGACTTCCTTCTCGATCTTCCCTTCTTTTTCAAGCTTCCTTAACGTCGGATAGATCATCCCGAAGCTGCCATCATAGAAATGAGAAAAAACGGTTTTCAACATTTCGTTTATATCGTATCCTGAACGCTTCTTTTTCATCAGCAATCCTAATATGACATGTCTGCCTTTCATTTCAACCATCCTTATCCGTTATTTTACATTTGAGATTCTTTTGGAAATAATCAGCAATTTTTTATTTCTGTTGAGTTTCATCGGGTTATTTAATATGCTAATTGTTCATATTAATATTGTCAATATGAATGCAGTGTATATCTCTTGTTTATTTGCATTAAAAAAAGAGACAATATTGATTCTATTGCCTCAACAATCGCTTCAATTTTTTTCAAACAAAAAAAGACCAGCTTATCTAAGCTGGTCTTTCGCTTGCTTGGCGGCGTCCTACTCTCACAGGGGGAGACCCCCAACTACCATCGGCGCTGAAGAGCTTAACTTCCGTGTTCGGCATGGGAACGGGTGTGACCTCTTCGCTATCGCCACCAAACCATTTGAGAGGTGTTCTCTCAAAACTAGATAACGGGTAAAGACCATTCACAAATATTTAGGTTAAGTCCTCGATCGATTAGTATCTGTCAGCTCCATGTGTCGCCACACTTCCACCTCAGACCTATCAACCTGATCATCTTTCAGGGATCTTACTTCCTTATAGGAATGGGAAATCTCATCTTGAGGGGGGCTTCATGCTTAGATGCTTTCAGCACTTATCCCGTCCGCACATAGCTACCCA